>NZ_FOMD01000001.1 GCF_900112525.1 Klenkia taihuensis | reverse complement strand
GCCCACGTGTTACTCACCCGTTCGCCACTAATCCACCAGCAAGCTGGCTTCATCGTTCGACTTGCATGTGTTAAGCACGCCGCCAGCGTTCGTCCTGAGCCAGGATCAAACTCTCCGTAGATGAATTCAACCCAGACCAAGAACCAAGACCTGACAGATCTTGATCATCAATCCAGAAACCCCCAGACCCACAAGCCTGAAGGGGTCAAACAGTTGGCACTGACTTTCGGCACGCTGTTGAGTTCTCAAAGAGCGGACGCGCAAGAACCCCGGCCTCCCGGCCTTCGATGTCTCGGCTTGTTGTCCTGCTCGGCGCTTCGGGCCCGACCTCGCGGTCGTCCCCGGCGCAGAGAGAAAGTTACGCCACCGGTCGGGGCGCGTCAAACCCGGGGGGTCCCCCGGGTGGCGTCCCGGCGTCCGGCGGGGGTGCCTGCGGGGTGAACGAGCAGGTCAGCGGATTCCGAGCCGGCGCCGTCTGGGAGGCAGGTCACGTGTCGGCGGGGTGTCGCGGGCGTGTCGGACGCGTCCGCGCTCCCCCACCCGACCCGTCAGAGACCCAGCAGCGACTCGATGCCGATGGTCAGACCGGGCCGGCGCTGGATCTCCCGGACGGCCAGCAGCACCCCCGGCATGAAGGAGGACCGGTCGTAGGAGTCGTGCCGCAGGGTCAGCGTCTCGCCGTGGGTGCCGAGCAGCACCTCCTCGTGCGCGACGAGACCGGCCAGGCGCACGGCGTGCACGGGCACGCCCCCGACCACCGCGCCGCGGGCACCGGGCAGCGACGACCCGTCCTGGGTCGCGTCGGGTGCCGGGGCGACGCCGGCGTCCGCCCGCGCCTGGCTGATGAGCTGTGCGGTGCGGGTCGCCGTCCCGGACGGGGCGTCGACCTTGTTCGGGTGGTGCAGCTCGACGACCTCGACCGAGGTGAAGAAGCGGGCGGCCTCGGCCGCGAACTTCATCAGCAGGACCGCACCGATGCCGAAGTTCGGGGCGATGAGCACACCGAGCTCGGGCTTGGGGGCCAGCCACTCCCGGATGGTGGCGATCTTCTCGTCGTCGAAGCCGGTGGTGCCGACCACGCAGTGGATGCCCTGGTCGATGCAGAAACGGATGTTCTCCATCACCGACTCCGGACGGGTGAAGTCCACCGCGACCTGGGCACCGGCGTCGGCGACGTTGAACAGCCACTCGCTGCCCTCGACCATGGCGACCAGCTCGAGGTCCTCGGCGTCGTCGACCGCCTTGCACACCTCGACACCCATCCGGCCGCGGGCACCGAGCACCGCGACCGGGGTGAGCGGGCCGTCGGGGGCGGGGGCGGTGACGGGGCTGCTGGAGGTCATGGCCGCACCCTGACGGGCGCCCGACCCGGATGCAACCCCGGGACGATCAGCGGCGGGCGAGGGTGGCCGCGCGCCAGAGCAGCAAGCCGGCCAGCACGCCCACCACGTCGGCCAGCCAGTCGCCGAGGGAGGCGTCGCGGCCCACCAGGTCGGTCCCCTGCAGCGCCTCGCTGACCGCGGCGTAGAGCACCATCAGCACGGCGGTGACCCCGCGACCGACCCCGGCCCACCGCGCGGTGAAGGCCAGGGCGGCGAACAGCAGGGCGTGCACCACCTTGTCCACGCCGTAGGGGGTGGTGGGCACGTCGCCCGGCGGGGCGAACAGCACGGCGAGGGACACCAGCACGCCGACCGCGAACGCGCCGCGCGCCAGGGCACCGTGCTCGGTGAACCACTCCCTCATGCCGACAGCCGCTCCAGGTCCCTGTCCCGGTAGGGGCCGACGACGGCCAGCGCGGTGGGCCGGGCCAGCAGGTCCGCGGCGACGGCACGCACCTCGGCGGTGTCCACCGCCTCGAGCCGGGCCAGCACCTCGCGCACGGGCAGGTACTCCCCGTAGGACAGCTCGCTCTTGCCGATCCGGCTCATCCGCGACCCGGTGTCCTCCAGGCCGAGCACCAGCCCGCCCTTGAGCTGACCGATGCCCCGGGCCACCTCGTCGTCCCGCAGGCCGTCGGCGGCGACCTCGGCGAGCCCGGCCCGCACCAGCCGGAGCACCTCGGGGACGCGCTTGGGAGCGCAACCCGCGTAGACGGAGAAGACCCCGCTGCCGGCGTAGTGGGTGAGCGAGGACCCCACGCTGTAGACCAGGCCGCGCTTCTCGCGGATCTCCTGGAACAACCGTGAGCTCATCCCGCCGCCCACGGCGGCGTCGAGGACGGCGGCGGCGTACCGGGTGGGGTCCAGCCGGCCCATCCCGACCGAGCCGAGCAGCAGGTGGGTCTGCTCGGTGCGCCGGTGGATCAGGCCGGTCCGGTGCGCGGGCACGCCGGGCACGCCGTCGTCGCCGAGGCGCAGCGGGTCGGGGCGGGCCCCGCCGGACAACCGCTCGCCGAAGGCCGCGCGCACGAGGTCGAGGACCTGCGCGTGGTCGACCCGGCCCGCGGCGGCCACCACGATCGAGGGCGTCGCGTACCGGCCGCGGTACCAGCCGTCGACGTCGTCCCGGGTGAGCGACTCGATGGACTCCACGGTGCCCAGCACCGACCGGCCCAGCGGGGTGTCGCCGAACAGGGTCGAGGCGAACAGGTCGTGGACGGCGTCGGCGGGCTCGTCGTCGCGCATGGCGATCTCCTCGAGCACCACCGTGCGCTCGGACTCCAGGTCCGGGGCCGTGTTGAGTGCGTCGGTGACCAGGTCACCGAGCAGCGTCACCGCCAGCGGCAGGTCGCTGGCGAGCACGTTGGCGTAGTAGCAGGTGTGCTCCTTGGCGGTGAAGGCGTTCATCTCACCGCCCACGGCGTCCATGGCCGTGGCGATCTCCAGCGCCGTCCGCGAGCGGGTGCCCTTGAAGAGCAGGTGCTCGAGGAAGTGCGAGGAGCCGGCCAGCCCGGGCGTCTCGTCGCGCGAGCCCACGCCGACCCAGATGCCGACCGTCGCGGAGAGCACGCCGGGCATCTGCTCGGTGATGACCCGCAGGCCACCGGGCAGCTCGGTCCGCTCGACGCGGCCGCCGACCTCGTCGACGTCCAGCACCTCGGTCTGCCCGACGGCGACCGGGGTGGGCGCCTGGTCGGCACCCACCCCGGTCACGGTCGAGCTGCGGTCAGCCGTGGTCACTCACCCGCGGGGGCGGCGGCCTCGGCCGGCGCCTCGGCGGCGCCGCCCTCGACCACGGGCACCAGGCTGATCTTGCCGCGGGCGTCGATGTCGGTGATCTCGACCTGCAGCTTGTCGCCGACGTTGGCGACGTCCTCGACCTTGGCGATCCGCTTGCCGTTGCCCAGCTTGCTGATGTGCACCAGGCCGTCGCGGCCGGGCAGCAGGGAGACGAAGGCACCGAAGGCGGTGGTCTTGACGACCGTGCCCAGGAACCGCTCGCCGACCTTGGGCAGCTGCGGGTTGGCGATGGCGTTGATCCGGTCGACCGCGGCCTGGGCCGAGGGGCCGTCGGAGGCGCCGACGTAGATCGTGCCGTCGTCCTCGATGGTGATGTCGGCGCCGGTCTCGTCCTGGATCGCGTTGATCATCTGGCCCTTGGGGCCGATGACCGCACCGATCTTGTCGACCGGGATGCGCACCGTGGTCACCCGGGGGGCGAACGGGCTCATCTCGTCGGGGCCGTCGATGGCCTCGAGCATGACGTCGAGGATGTGCAGCCGGGCCGCGCGGGCCTGGGTCAGCGCACCGGCGAGGACGTCGGAGGGGATGCCGTCGAGCTTGGTGTCCAGCTGGAGGGCCGTCACGAAGTCCTTGGTGCCGGCGACCTTGAAGTCCATGTCGCCGAAGGCGTCCTCGGCGCCGAGGATGTCGGTCAGCGCGACGTACTCGGTCTTCCCGTCCACCTGGTCGGAGACCAGACCCATGGCGATGCCGGCGACCGGGGCGCGCAGCGGCACACCGGCGTTGAGCAGCGACAGGGTCGAGGCGCAGACCGAGCCCATCGAGGTCGAGCCGTTGGAGCCCAGGGCTTCGGAGACCTGCCGGATCGCGTAGGGGAACTCCTCGCGGTCGGGCAGCACGGGCAGCAGGGCCCGCTCGGCGAGGGCGCCGTGGCCGATCTCGCGGCGCTTGGGCGAGCCCACGCGGCCGGTCTCGCCGGTGGAGTACGGCGGGAAGTTGTAGTTGTGCATGTAGCGCTTGCGGGTCACCGGGTTCAGGGTGTCCAGCTGCTGCTCCATGCGGAGCATGTTGAGCGTGGTGACGCCCATGATCTGGGTCTCGCCGCGCTCGAACAGCGCCGAGCCGTGCACCCGCGGGAGCACCTCGACCTCGGCCGACAGGGGCCGGATGTCGGTGACGCCGCGGCCGTCGATGCGGACCTTGTCGCGCAGGATGCGCTGCCGGACGACCTTCTTGGTGACGGCGCGGAAGGCGGCGGAGATCTCCTTCTCGCGGCCCTCGAACTGGTCGGCCAGGGCGGCCTTGACCTCGTCCTTGAGCGCGTCGGTGGCGTCCTCGCGCTCGGCCTTGCCGGCGATGGCCTGGGCCACGGTCAGCTTCTCGTGCGCCTGGGCCTCGACGGCGGCGTAGACGTCGTCCTGGTAGTCGAGGAACCGGGGGAAGTCCTGCACCGGCTTGGCGGCCTTGCCGGCCAACGCCGACTGCGCCTCGCACAGCGCCTTGATGAAGGGCTTGGCGGCCTCGAGGCCCTGGGCCACGACCTCCTCGGTGGGGGCGGTGGCGCCACCGGCGACCAGCTCGATGGTCTTCTCGGTGGCCTCGGCCTCGACCATCATGATCGCGACGTCGCCGTCGGGCAGGACCCGGCCGGCCACGACCATGTCGAAGACGGCGTCCTCGAGCTCGGTGTGGGTGGGGAAGCCGACCCACTGGCCGTTGATCAACGCGACGCGGGTGGCGCCGACCGGGCCGGAGAACGGCAGGCCCGACAGCTGCGTGGACGCCGAGGCGCCGTTGATGGCGAGCACGTCGTACAGGTGGTCGGGGTCCAGCGAGAGCACGCTGATGACGACCTGGACCTCGTTGCGCAGGCCCTTGGCGAAGGTCGGGCGCAGCGGGCGGTCGATGAGCCGGCAGGTGAGGATCGCGTCCTCGGAGGGCCGGCCCTCGCGGCGGAAGAACGAACCGGGGATCTTCCCGATCGCGTACATCCGCTCCTCGACGTCCACCGTCAGCGGGAAGAAGTCGAAGTGGTCCTTGGGCTGGCGGCCGGCCGTGGTGGCCGACAGCAGCGTGGTGTCGCCCATGGTGGCGACGACGGAGCCGGCGGCCTGCTTGGCCAGCCGGCCGGTCTCGAAGGTGACGGTGCGGGACCCGAAGGACCCGTTGTCGATGACCGCGGAGGCGGTGAAGACGCCGTCCTCGGCGTCGTAGTCGACGGTGTCGGTGGGTGCGGACATCTCGTGAGTCCTCTTCCTGCGCCGCATGCGGCGGCGCCCTCTTGGTTCGGCGGTCTGCGCCGGGTGGTCCCTGGGACCGGTCTTCGATCGAAGCCCTCGGGTCGCGGGGCTGGTGCCTGCCGCGTCCCGGGGGCCACTACCGAGGACCGGGCCGTGCGCGGTGCGCGACCAGGGCCGGTGCGTGGCCGCCTGGGCCCGTGCGGCGGGTGCCGCACGGGAGAGGGGACCGTCCCCGCGGTGCGGAGCCGGTCCCCTCGACGTGCTAGCGGCGCAGACCGAGCCGCTCGATGAGCGAGCGGTAGCGGTTGATGTCGGTCTTGGCCAGGTAGTTCAGCAGCCGGCGACGCCGGCCGACCAGCAGGAGCAGGCCCCGCCGGCTGTGGTGGTCGTGCTTGTGCTGCTTGAGGTGCTCGGTCAGGTCGCTGATCCGTCGGGTCAGCATCGCCACCTGCACCTCGGGGGACCCGGTGTCACCCTCGACCGTCGCGTACTCGGTCATGATCTGCTTCTTCGTCGCGCTCTCCAGCGCCATGGGTGCCTCCTGGGCAGGTCACGTGTGGCCCCCGGTCGGTGTCACGGGGGCAGCATGCACACACGTCGGCAGGGCCGACGCCGTGGGCAAGGCTACACGGTGCCCAGGACGCGCCGGGTCTCGAGGACGTCGCGGTCCATCTGCTCGACCAGCGCCTCGGGGCCGGTGTAGGCGACCATCGGGCGCAGCCGCTCGGCGAACTCCACGCCCACGTGCTCGCCGTAGAGGTCGCCGGACCAGTCGAGCAGGAACGCCTCCACGGTGCGGTGGGTGCCCTGGAAGGTGGGGTTGGTGCCCACCGAGATCGCGGCCGGGAAGCGGCGGCCGCTGCGGCCGGCCCGGTCGCGCAGCACCAGGTGGCCGGCGTAGACGCCGTCGGCGGGGACCGCGGTCCAGGGCGGGGACTCCACGTTGGCCGTCGGGTAGCCCATCTCGCGGCCGCGCTGGTCGCCCTTGACCACCACGCCGTCCACCCGGTGCGGCCGGCCCAGCGCGCGGGCCGCCGCACCCAGGTCGCCGGCGGCCACGCACGCCCGGATGTAGGTGGAGGAGATGGTCACCTCTCCCCCGCCGGCGGAGTCCGCGGTCAGGTCCAGGCCCTCGACGGCGAAGCCGAACCGCCGTCCCTCGCGGGTGAGGGAGGCGACGTCCCCGGCGGCGCGGTGGCCGTAGCTGAAGTTCTCCCCCACCACCACGGCCACCGCGTGCAGGTGCTCGACCAGCACGGTGTGGGTGAAGGACTCCGGGGACAGGCGGCTGAACTCCGGCGTGAAGGGCAGCACGCACATCGCGTCCACGCCCAGCTCGGCGACCAGCTCGGCCTTGCGGTCGGCGGAGGTGAGGATGGCCGGGTGCGAGCCGGGCCGCACGACCTCGGCCGGGTGCGGGTCGAAGGTCAGCAGCAGCGCCGGGCGGCCGAGGCTGCGCGCCCTGGCCACCGCGGCGCCGATCAGCTGCTGGTGCCCGCGGTGGACACCGTCGTACATGCCGACGGTGACCACCGTCCGGCCCAGGTCGCCGGGGGTCGCCTCCAGGCCGCGCCAGCGCTGCACGTCAGGCGGCGGTGACGGTGTGCTGCCAGCCGTGCTCGTCGGCGACGCGCCCGTGCTGGATGTCGAGCAGCCGCTCGCGCAGCGCCATGGTCACCGCGCCGGGGGTGCCGTCGCCGACGGTGAAGTCGCCGGTGCGGGCCTTGACGTGGCCGACCGGGGTGATCACCGCGGCGGTGCCGCAGGCGAAGGTCTCGGTGATCGAGCCGTCGGCCACCCCGGCCCGCCACTCCTCGACCGAGAAGCGGCGCTCGGTGACCCGGTGCCCCAGCTCCTGGGCCACGGTGATCAGCGATTCGCGGGTGATGCCGGGCAGCAGGGTGCCGGTCAGCTCGGGGGTGACCAGCTCGGCGTCGGCGCCTGCACCGAGGACGAAGAACAGGTTCATCCCGCCCATCTCCTCGACGTACTTCTTCTCCGTCGCGTCGAGCCAGACGACCTGGTCGCAGCCCGCGGCGATGGCCTGCTCCTGGGCCAGCAGGCTGGCGGCGTAGTTGCCGGCGCACTTGACGTCGCCGGTGCCGCCGGGGGCGGCCCGGATGTAGTCCTCGGAGAGGTAGACCGACACCGGCTGGACGCCGCGCGGGAAGTAGGCGCCGGCCGGGCTGGCGATGACCACGAACAGGTACTCCGACGCCGGGCGGACGCCGAGGAACGGCTCGACGGCCAGCTGGTACGGGCGCAGGTACAGCGTCTGGTCCGGGCCGGTGGGCACCCAGTCGCGGTCGGCGTCGACGAGGGCGTCGACGGCGGCGAGGAAGCCCTCGGCGGGGACCGGCGGCATCGCCATGCGGACCGCACCGCGCGCCATCCGGGCGGCGTTCTGCTCGGGCCGGAAGACCGCGACCGAGCCGTCGGGCTGGGCGTAGGCCTTGAGGCCCTCGAAGATCGACTGCGCGTAGTGCAGGGCGGCGGTGCTGGGGTCGAGCTGGAGCGGGGCGTACCCGGTCAGCGTCGCCTCGGTCCAGCCCCGCCCGGCGACGTAGCGGGCCACGACCATGTGGTCGGTGAAGACCTTGCCGAAACCGGGGTCGGCCAGCAGCTGCTCGCGCTCGGCCACCGGGCGGCGGGTCGCCTGCTCCACCACCAGCGGCACACCCTCGGCGAAGGTGCGCGAGGAGGTGTGGCTGGGGCTGAGCGTGTCGGTCATGGCTCCCACTTCGAGTGTCCGGGACAGGCACCGGGCACGTGCCCGGCCCCCTGCACCCTAGACCCGCACCACGTCCCGGCCCGCCGGGTGCGACCTACGCTCGGGTGCATGTCACCTGCGGTCACACCATGGACGACGCCGCACGTGCGGCAGGTGCGGGTCCGGCTGCACGGCCACGACCTCTCCGCCCGGGTGGGCGGGACCGGAGGACCGGTCCTGCTGCTGGTGCACGGCCTCCTCGGCTCCGGCGCCAGCTTCGGCCCGGCGCTGGACCTGCTCGCCCGCGACCACCGTGTGGTGGCGCCGGACCTGATGGGCCACGGCGAGTCGGAGAAGCCCCCGGGCGACTACAGCCTGGGCGCCTTCGCGACCCAGGCCCGCGACCTGCTCACCGTGCTGGGGGCGTCGTCGGCGACCGTGGTCGGCCACAGCCTGGGCGGCGGGGTGGCCCTGCAGTTCGCCCACCAGTTCCCGGCGCTGGTGGAGCGGCTGGTGCTGGTCGACTCCGGCGGGCTGGGCCGCGACGTCTCCCCCGCCCTGCGCGCGGTGACCCTGCCGGGTGCGGAGTACGTGCTGCCGGCGGTGTTCAACCGGTGGACCCGGGCCGCGGGCCGGCAGGTGCTGCGGCCGCTGCAGCGCTGGACGCCGCCGGGCACCACCCAGGTGGTCAGCGGGCTGGACACCCTGGCCGACGCCGACGCGCGCGCCGCGTTCGTGCACACCGCCCGCGCGGTGCTGGACACCGGTGGGCAGCGGGTCAGCGCCGCCGACCGGGTCTACCTGGCCCGGGCGCTGCCGCTGCTGCTGGTGTGGGGCGGCGCCGACGCGGTCATCCCGGTGCGGCACGCGCACGAGCTGCACGCGCTGCTGCCGGGCAGCCGGCTGGAGGTCTTCCCCGGCGCCGGGCACTTCCCGCAGGTGGACGACCCGGGCCGCTTCGCCGCCGTCGTCACCGACTTCGTGACGACGACGGCGGACGACGTCCTGACGCCCGCGCAGCGGGAACGGCGGTGGGCCGACGCGGTGCGCGGGGCCAGCTCGGTGGCCGACGCCGCGGCGGTCAGCCCTTCGCCGACGCCTGCGTGACCACCTCGAAGGACCACACGTGCGACCCGGTGGCGGCCGGGGCCATCCCCGACCCGCCGCCGGAGTGGCCGCGGGCGAAGTCCTGCCCGTCCTGCCACGCCTGGAAGTCCTCCTCGCTGCGCCAGCGGGTGTAGACGAGGTAGGAGTCGGTGCCCTCGACCGGGCGCAGCAGCTCGAACCACTCGAACCCGTCGGAGGACTCCACGGCCCCGGCGCGGTTGGCGAAGCGGTCCTCGAGCCGCTCCCGGGCCTCGGCGGGCACGGTCAGCACGTTGATCTTCACGACGCTCATGCCCCTCCCCTGCCCCGCCGGTCCCCCGGCCACACCGCGTCGGGCACCATCGGCGCCGTGACCGAGCTGGCGCTGGCCGCCGCCGTGCTGGCCATGCTGGTCAACAGCGCCGCCTCCCTGCTGGAGGCCGAGGGCAGCCGGCGCGTGCGGCCGGGGCGGCCGCTGGCCACCCAGCCCCGCTACGTGGGCGGTCTGGTCCTCGACGGCCTCGGCTGGGTGCTCTCGGTCGTGGCGCTGCGGTCGCTGCCGGTGGTCACCGTGCAGTCGGTGCTCGCCGGGGCGGTCGCGGTGACGACGGTCGCCGGCCGGACCGGGCGGGTGCGCGACCTGCCGCGGCGGTCGTCCGCAGGGGTCCTCGCCGTCGTGGCCGGCCTGGTGCTCGTGGCCGCCGCGGCGCAGCCCGGGCGGCCGGCGGCGCTGCCCGCGGCCGCGGAGCCGGCGCTGCTGGCCGCCGCAGTGGTCGCGCTGCTCGCGCTCGAGCCGGTCCGCCGGTCGGGGACGGCGGTGGCCACCGCGGCCGCGGCGGGGCTGGCCTACGGCGGGGTGGCGCTGTCGGTGCGGGCGCTGCACGTGCGGTCGGCCGGGTGGGGGTCGGTGGCCGAGCTCGCCGCCGAGCCGCTGGCCTACGGCGTCCTGGCGCTCGGGGTGACCGGCACGCTGTGGACCGCCGCCGCCCTCCGCACGGGGGTCGTGGGCACGGTGACCGCGGTCCTGGCCACCACGCAGGTGGTGGTGCCCGGGCTCCTCGGGCTGGCCCTGCTCGGGGACCGGCTGCGGCCGGGCTGGGCGCCGGTGCTGGCGGTGGGGTTGACGCTCACCGTCGCCGGGGTCGTGCTGCTCGCCCGGGCGCCCCGGGCCCGCTGACGCCGTACGGTCCGGGCGTGGACCGACCCCGGGTGGTGCTGAGCCGGCGACTGCCGGACGCCGCGGTGCAGCTGCTGGCCGACGTCGCCGACGTGGTGCAGCCCCCGGTGGACCGGCCGCTGGGGGCAGCCGAGCTGCGGGCGGCGGTGGCCGGCGCCGACGCGCTGGTCTGCCTGCTGCTGGACCGGGTGGACGACGCCCTGCTGGACGCCGCCGGGCCGCAGCTGCGGGTGGTCGCGAACATCGCCGTCGGCTACGACAACGTCGACGTCGAGGCCTGCCGTCGCCGGGGCGTGCGGGTGACCAACACCCCCGGGGTGCTCACCGACGCGACCGCCGACCTGACCCTGGCCCTGCTGCTGGGCATCACCCGCCGGGTCGGCGAGGGCGACCGGCTGCTGCGCGCGGGCCGGTCGTGGGGCTGGGACCTGGACTTCATGCTCGGCACCGGCCTGCGCGGCGCCCGGCTGGGCCTGGTCGGCTACGGCGCGATCGGCCAGGCGGTGGCCCGCCGGGCGGCCGCGTTCGGGATGGAGGTCGCCTACGCCGCCCGCCGTCCCGCCGCCGACGGCGCCCCGCCCGCCGAGCACCTGCCGCTGGAGGAGCTGCTGGCCGGCTCCGACGTCGTGTCCCTGCACTGCCCGCTGACCCCGCAGACCCGGCACCTGGTGGACGCCGCGGCGCTGCGGTCGATGCGGGCCGGCGCCTACCTGGTGAACACCGCGCGCGGGCCGGTCGTCGACGAGGCCGCGCTGGTTGCGGCGCTGGAGGCCGGGGAGATCCGGGGCGCGGCGCTGGACGTGTTCGAGGACGAGCCCGCCGTCCACCCCGGCCTGGTGGGCCGCGACGACGTGCTGCTCACCCCGCACCTGGGCTCGGCGACCGTGCAGACGCGGGAGGCGATGGCGGTGCTGGCGGCCCGCAACGCCGCGGCGGTGCTGGGCGGGCAGGAGCCCCCGACGCCGGTCCGCTGAGCTCAGGCGGGGAAGCCCACCGAGACCCGGGCGGTGCGGCCGGCGTCCTCGACCAGGGCGACCAGCCGGCCGGCGGGGTCGACCGCGGCGTGCAGGCCCGGTGCGCCGGTGGCCACGACCCGCTTGCCGTGGCCGAGGTCGACGGCCTCCTCCGCGGTGACCCGGCGCTCGGGGAACACCGCGGTGGCCGCGGCGGTCAGCGGCACGAAGCCGGGACCGGCACCGGCCAGCAGCGCGGCCGCGGCGTCCTCGACGGGGCAGGCCACGGCCTGGTCGAAGGGGCCCGACCGGGTGCGGCGCAGCGCCGTGAGGTGCCCGCCGACGCCGAGGGCGGCCCCGGCGTCGCGGGCGATGGCCCGGATGTAGGTGCCGGTGGAGCAGACCACCTCGACGTCGGCGTCCACCAGGTCCGGGGCCGGCCGGCGGACGTCGAGCACGGCCAGGGAGTGCACGGTGACCGAGCGGGGGGCGAGCTCGACCTGCTCGCCGGCGCGCACCCGGTCGTAGGACCGCACCCCGCCGACCTTGACCGCGCTCACCGACGAGGGCACCTGCTGCAGCGGCCCGGTCTGCTCGGCGAGGGCCGCCCGCACCTGCTCGTCGGTGAGCCCGCCGGCCGGGGTGGTGGTGAGCACCTCGCCCTCGCGGTCGTCGGTGACCGTGGTCTGCCCGAACCGCACGGTGGCCGCGTAGGCCTTGTCGTCGCCCGCCAGGTGGCCGAGCAGCCGGGTGGCGGTGCCGACGCCGAGCACCAGCACGCCGGTGGCCATCGGGTCCAGGGTGCCGGCGTGGCCGACCTTGCGGACCGACAGCGCCCGCCGGGCCCGGGCCACCACGTCGTGGGAGGTCATGCCGGGCTGCTTGTCGACCACCAGCAGACCGGGCGGGACGTCGGCGTCGGGGCGGCGGGGGCTCACCGGACCACCGTGGCACGGGTCCACCGGTCGCCGGACACCCGGGCCAGCACGGCGACCAGCCGCAGCGCGATGAACAGCGTGAGGCCGGTCCAGACGCCGGGCAGGCCCCAGCCGAGGGGCACCGACAGCAGCGACAGCGGCACGAAGCCGACGAGCGCCGACCCGATGGTCACCGTGCGCAGGTAGCCGACGTCGCCGGCGCCCATGAGCACGCCGTCGAGGGCGAAGACGACGCCGGCCAGCGGCTGCACGAACGCGAGGAACCACCAGACGACGGCGGCCTGGCCGAGCACCGCGGGGTCGGCGGTGAACAGCGGTGCCACCACCGGCCGGGCCAGCAGCAGGACGACGGCGACCACCACGCCGGTGCCCAGGCCCCACCACACCACCCGGGCCGCGGCGGCGCGGGCGTCGGCCACCCGCCCGGCGCCCAGGGCCTGGCCGACCAGGGTCTGCGCGGCGACGGCGTAGGCGTCGAGCACCAGGGCGAGGAACAGCCACAGCTGCAGCGCGATCTGGTGCGCCCCCAGCTCGGCTGTGCTGGACCGGGCGACGACCGCCGCCGCCACCGCGAACGCGCCCTGCAGGACGGCGGCGCGCAGCAGCAGGTCCCGGCCGATGGTGAGCTGGGCGAGCACGGCGGGCAGCCGGGGCCGCAGCGGGACGCCCTCGCGGCGCAGCGCGGCCAGGAACAGCACCGCGGACACCGCCTGGCCGCACACGTTGGCCACCGCCGAGCCCTCGAGCCCGAGCCCCGCGGGGTAGACCAGCAGCGGGTTGAGCACCAGCGAGACCAGGCTCCCGGCGACCACGAACCGCACCGGCCGGCCGAGCTCGGCGACCCCGCGCAGCCAGCCGTTGCCGGCCAGCGCCACCAGCAGCAGCGGCAGGCCCAGGCAGGCCACCCGCAGCCAGCCCTCCGCGGCCTGCGCCACCGGCCCGTCGCCGCCGGCGAGCAGCCGGGTGAGCGGGCCCGCGGCGAGCTGGAGGCCCAGCACGCCGAGCAGGCCCAGCCCCAGCGCCAGCCAGGTGGCCTGCACGCCCTCGGCCACCGCGCCCGCCCGGTCCCCGGCGCCGGCCCGCCGCGCGGCGCGCGCCGTCGTCCCGTAGGCCAGGAAGTTCAGCAGCCCGGCGACCGGGGCGAGCAGGCCGCCGCCGACCGCGAGCCCGCCGAGCTCGACGGTGCCCAGGTGGCCGATGACCGCGGTGTCGACCAGCAGGTACAGCGGCTCGGCCGCCAGCACCACCAGCGCCGGCAGCGCGAGCGCGGGGACCGACCGGGTCACAACCGCTCGCGGATGGCGGCCAGGGTGGCGTCGCGGTCGAGGTGGGAGGTGAAGCCGGCGGCCATCCGGTGCCCGCCGCCGCCCAGCGCGATGGCCACGGCGGAGACGTCGGTGGCGCCGCGGGAGCGCAGCGACACGTTCCAGGCGCCGTCGGCGGTGCCCTTGAGCACGCAGGCGACGTCGGCCTCCTGCGCTGCGCGGACCACGTCGACCAGCGCCTCGAGCTGGTCGGCGGGCAGGCCGTGCGCGGCGGCCTCGGCGGTGGTGGCCCAGGTCCACACCAGGCCGTGGCCGGCGGGGTCCAGCTGCGCCCGGCCGGTGGCCAGGGACAGCAGCGAGAGCCAGCCGAAGGGGGCGGTGTCGAACAGCCGCTGGCTGATCCGGGCGTGGTCGATGCCGCGCTCGAGCAGCCGGGCGGCCAGGCCGTGGGTGGCCGGGGAGGTGTTGCCGAACCGGAAGGACCCGGTGTCGGCGGCCAGCCCGGCGTACAGGCAGGTCGCGAGGTCGGCGTCGAGTTCGACCTGCAGCCCGTCGAGCAGGTCGGCGACCAGCGCCACCGTGGCCGCGGCGTCGGGGTCGACGAGCTGCACGCCGCCGAAGCCGGGGTTGGAGGCGTGGTGGTCCACCACCAGGGACGCGGGGGCGGCGGTGAGGACCGGCCCGATCTCGCCGAGCCGGCGCAGGTCGGCGGCGTCCAGGCCCACCACCAGGTCGGGGTCGGCCGGGATCTCCGAGGCCGGCACCAGCCGGTCGGCGCCGGGCAGCCAGGCCAGCGACTCGGGCAGCACGAACGGGCCGGGGAAGGTCGCGGTCACCCGCGCCCCGCGCCGGCGCAGGCCCTCGGCGAGGGCGAGGGTGCTGCCGAGGGCGTCGGCGTCGGGCTGCACGTGCGCGCAGAGCACGACGACGGCGCCGTCGTCGGCCGCCCGGGTGAGGACGGCGACGGCGGCGGCCAGCGCGCCCTGCGGTGCCACCGGGTCAGTCGTCGGTGGGGCCGGGGTCGGCGTGCGGGACCTCGTCGGGCTCCTCCCCGGGCGACCCGCCAGCGACCGGGATGGCCGGGCCGCCGTCGGTGGGCTCGTCGGCGGCGATGGAGGCCGCGTTCGGGTCGCTGCCCGGGTCGGCGTCCCCGGCCTGGCCCGTGCGGCCGCCGGCCGTGGGGTCGCCGTCGGCGGGCTCCACGCGGCCGCCGAGGACCGCGGAGGCCTCGGTGCCGTCGCCGGGGTCGACCGCCTCGGTGCCGGGCTGCTGGGTCATCGCACGCTCCCCTGGTGGTCCTCGGCCAGCACGTCGTCGTCCTGGTCGTCGTGCTCGTCGCCGTCGTCGTCCTCGTCGTCGGTGTCGACGGCGGGCTTGCGGTAAGGGTCGGCGTCGCCGGCGTAGGCGGCGCCGGCCCGGGCGCGGGCGAGCTCCTCGTCGGCCTGCCGGGCGCGCTCGAGGGCCTCGTCCAGCTCGCGGGCGGTCTCGGGCACCGCGTCGGCGACGAAGGTCAGCGTCGGCACGAACTTGATGCCGGTCTGCTTGCCGACGGTCGACCGCAGCACGCCGGTGGCGCTGGCCAGGGCGGCCGCGGAGTCGGCAGCGGCCTCGGCGTCGCCGTAGACGGTGTAGAAGAGCGTGGCCTCGCGCAGGTCGCTGGTCACCCGCGAGTCGGTGATGGTGACCATCCCCAGCCGCGGGTCCTTGATCTGCATCTCGATGGTGGCGGAGACGATCTGGCGGATGCGCACCGCCAGCCGTCGTGCCCGGGCAGCGTCGGCCATCGGGTCCCCCTGCGGGTCGTCGGGTCAGGAATCGTCGGAGCTGAGCAGCTGGCGGTGCACCGACAGCAGCGTCAGCTCCGGCCGCTCGGCGAGCAACCGCTCGCAGGCGTCGAGGACCTCGCCCACCTGGGCGGCATCCCCGGCGACGGTGGCGACGCCGACCTGCACGCGCCGGTGCAGGTCGGTGTCGCCGACCTCGGCCGCGGCCACCGCGTAGCGGCGCCGCAGCTCGGCCACGACGGGCCGCACGAGCGAACGCTTCTCCTTGAGGGAGTGGACGTCGCCCAGGAGCAGGTCGGCGGTCAACGCACCGGTGAACACCGGCCCATCATCCGCCGACCTGCTGCCTGCGTCAGGTGCGGGGCTTCTCGCGCAGCTCGAAGGTCTCGATCACGTCGTCGACCTTGATGTCGTTGAACGACCCCAGGCCGATACCGCACTCGTAGCCCTCGCGGACCTCGGTCGCGTCGTCCTTGAAGCGGCGCAGCGAGTCCACCGACAGGTTGTCGGCGACGACCGCGCCGTCGCGGATGAGCCGGGCCTTGCTGTTGCGCACGATCGTGCCGCTGCGCACCAGCGAACCCGCGACGTTGCCGATGCGGGGCACCCGGAAGACCTCGCGGACCTCCGCCGTGCCCAGCTGCACCTCTTCGAACTCGGGCTTGAGCATGCCCTTGAGCGCGGCCTCGATCTCCTCGATGGCCTGGTAGATCACCGAGTAGTAGCGCACGTCGACGCCCTCGCGGTTGGCGAGCTCGGTGGCCTGCCCCTCGGCCCGGACGTTGAAGCCCAGGACGATGACGTCGTCGGCCAGCGCCAGGTCGATGTCGCTCTTGGTGATGCCGCCGACGCCGCGGTGGATGACCCGCAGCGACAGGTCGTCGCTCACCTCGATCTTCATCAGGGCCTCCTCCAGCGCCTCCACGGTGCCGGAGTTGTCGCCCTTGATGATCAGGTTGAGCTCGCGGCTCTCCTTCAGGGCGGCGTCGAGGTCCTCCAGGCTGATCCGCTTGCGCGCCTGCGCGTTCTGCGCGTTGCGGATGCGGGCCTGGCGGCGGTCGGCGATCTGCCGGGCGGTGCGGTCCTCCTCGACGACGAGGAAGGTGTCGCCGGCGCGGGGCACCGAGGTGAGACCCACGACCTGCACGGGGCGGGCCGGCAGGGCCTCCTTCAGCTTGTTGCCGTGCTCGTCGAGCAGCGACCGGACGCGCCCGTAGGCGTCGCCGGCCACGATCGAGTCGCCCTGGCGCAGCGTGCCGCGCTGGACCAGCACCGTGGCGACGGGGCCCCGGCCCTTGTCCAGCTTGCCCTCGATGACCACACCCTGCGGGTCCTGCTCGGTGTTCGCGCGCAGGTCGAGGCTGGCGTCGGCGGTCAGCAGCACCGCGGCCTCGAGCTCCTCGAGGCCCTGGCGCGTGGTGGCCGAGACGTCGACGAACATCGTCTCGCCGCCGTACTCCTCGGCGACCAGGCCGTACTCGGTGAGCTGCTGGCGGATCTTGGCGGGGTTGGCCCCCTCCTTGTCGATCTTGTTCACCGCGACCACGATCGGCACCTCGGCCGCCTGGGCGTGGTTGAGCGCCTCCACCGTCTGCGGCATGACGCCGTCGTCGGCGGCCACGACCAGCACCACGATGTCGGTGACCTTCGCGCCACGGGCACGCATCGCGGTGAACGACTCGTGGCCCGGGGTGTCGATGAAGGTGATCGGCCGCTCGACGCCGTCCAGCTCGGTGACGATCTGGTAGGCGCCGATGTGCTGGGTGATGCCACCGGCCTCCTTGGCCACCACGTTGGTGTGGCGCAGGGCGTCCAGCAGCTTGGTCTTGCCGTGGTCGACGTGACCCATGACCGTGACCACCGGCGGGCGGGCGCTCCAGTCGTCCTCGTCGCCCTCCTCGTCGCCGAAGGTGAGGTCGAAGGTCTCCAGGAGCTCGCGGTCCTCGTCCTCGGGGCTGACGACCTGGATGTCCCAGTCGATCTCGGCGCCGAGCAGCTGCAGCGTCTCGTCGTTGACCGACTGCGTTGCGGTGACCATCTCGCCCAGGTGGAACAGGGCGGTCACCAGCGCGGCCGGCTGGGCGCCGATGCGCTCGGCCAGGTCGGTCAGCGACGCACCGCGCGGGAGCCGCACGGTCTGGCCGTTGCCGCGGGGGAGGCTGACGCCACCCATCGACGGCGCGGCCATGGAGTCGAACTCCTGACGCCTCTGCTTCTTGCTCTTGCGCCCGCGGACCGGACCGCGACCGCCGGGACGCCCGAAGGCACCGGCGGTGCCGGCACCCGAGCCACCGCGGCCGCGACCGCGACCGCCACCACCGGGGCGGAAACCGCCCGCGGGGGCACCGCCGCCGCCACCGGGGCCGCCGCCACCGGGACGGAAGCCGCCGCCACCGGGGGCACCCGGGCGGCCACGGCCACCGGGGGCACCGGGACGACCGGCCGCGCGACCGGGCATCATGCCCGGGCTCGGCCGCTGCGGCATCATGCCCGGGTTCGGGCGCGGACCGCCGGGGCCCGCCGCCGGGCGGGGACCGCCGGGGCCGGCCGCCGGACGCGGGCCGCCGGGGCCCGCCGCGGGACGGGGACCGCCGGCGCCCGGGCCGGGACGGGGACCGCCCTGGCCGGGAGCACCCTGCCCGGGCGCGCCGCCGGGGGCGCCGCCGCCGGGCCGCGGGGCGGCCGGGCGCGGAGCGCTGGAGAAGGGGTTGTTGCCCGGCCGCGGGGCCGGACGGGGGCCGGGGCGCGGACCGCCCTGGCCGGGAGCCGAGCCGCCGGGGGCGGCCGGGCGCGGGGCACCCGGGCGGGGTGCGCCCGGACGCGGCTGGGCCGGCGCGGAGGGCGCCTGCGCAGCGGGGGCCTGCGGAGCCGGGGCGGCCGGGGCGGCCGGGGCCTGGGCGGCCGGCGCCTGCGGAGCCGGGCGCGGACCGGGCCGCGGGGCGGAACCGCCGGGACGGCCGACCGGGCGGGGGCCCGGTGCCGGGGTCGCCGCGGGGGCGTTCGGGGCGGCGGGGGCACTGGCCGCCGGCGCGGCCGGGGCCTGCGCGGCGGGGGCCTGCGGGGCCGGCGCCGGGGCAGCCGGGCGCGGGGCCGGCTTCGGGGCGCTGGGGGCGGGGGCGCCCGAGGACCCGTAGGCCTCGCGCAGCCGCCGGGCGACGGGCGCCTCGACGGTGGACGATGCGGACTTCACGAACTCGCCCTGCTCCTTGAGCTTGGCGAGCACGGCCTTGCTGTCGATGCCGAGCTCCTTGGCGAGCTCGTGCACGCGGGCTTTGCCTGGCACTGGTCTCCTCACGGGGTGAGGCCGGCGGCTGGCCCGCGCGACCTCGTCGTCAGTGGTACATGGTCATCGGTGCGACTTCACGGGTGGGTCATCCGAGGTCGTCCTGCTCTCGACGAGCGGACCGGCCGGGTGCCGGTCCGACGGTTGGTGCTGGTGCTGCGGTGGTGCGGGCCGCGCCGGGGAGCCGTCGGGTGACGGGGTGGCGACGTGGTCCTCGAGCTGGTCGGTCCCCAGCGGGGCGCTGCTGCGCAGTGCCCGCGGGAAGGCCCGACGCCGGACCGCTGCCCGCACGCAGTCCGGGGTGGGGTGCACGGAGGCGCCCCGTCCGGGCAGCCGACGGGCGGGGTCCGGCACCAGCCGGGACTCCCGCACGACGACGCGCAGCAGTTCGGTGACCGGAGCGCGTTGCCGGCACCCCACACAGGTGCGGACCGGGATCGGCGAGGCGGCCATCGAGCAGTCTAGCGCGCCGACGGCCCGCGGTGCTCCGGCCGGCGGGCACCGGGCCGCGCACCGCCCCGCGGCGGCGGCCCCGCCGGGGTACCGGCCGGGCGCGGGGCCGAGCGCAGCGGGGCGCGACCCTCCCCCGGCGACACGGTGTCGGGCGTCTCGGGCTGGGCGTCGCTGCGGATGTCGATGCGGCAGCCGGTCAGCCGGGCGGCGAGGCGAGCGTTCTGGCCCTCCTTGCCGATGGCCAGCGACAGCTGGTAGTCCGGCACGACCACGCGCACCGCGCGGGCGGAGGCGTCGACGACCCGCGCGCTGCTGACCCGGGCCGGGGACAGCGCGTTGGCCACGAAGGTCGCCTCGTCCTCGGACCAGTCGACGATGTCGATCTTCTCGCCGTGCAGCTCGCCCATCACGTTGCGCACCCGCTGGCCCATCGGGCCGATGCAGGCGCCCTTGGCGTTCAGCCCCGGGACGGCGGTGCGGACGGCGATCTTGGAGCGGTGCCCGGCCTCGCGCGCCACCGCGACGATCTCGACGCTGCCGTCGGCGATCTCGGGCACCTCGAGGGCGAACAGCTTGCGCACCAGGTTGGGGTGGCTGCGCGAGACGGTGACCTGCGGGCCGCGGTAGGTGCGGGCCACCGAGACCACGTAGGCCTTCAGCCGGCTGCCGTGCGGGTACACCTCGCCGGGCACCTGCTCGGTGGCCGGCAGGTTGGCCTCCACCTTGCCGATGTCGACCAGCACGGTGCCCTCGTTGTTGCGGCGCTCGTGGGCCTGCACGACACCGCCGACGATGTCGCCCTCCTTGCCCGCGTACTCGCCGAACGTCTGCTCGTGCTCGGCGTCGCGCAACCGCTGCACGATGACCTGCTTGGCGGTGCTGGCCGCGATCCGGCCGAAGTCGGTGGGGGTGTCGTCCCACTCGTGCACGACCTCGCCGTCCTCGCCCAGCTCCTGGGCCAGCACGACGACCTCGCCGCTCTTGCGGTCGATCTGCACCCGGACGTGCTTGGCGGCGCCGTCGGCGTGCCGGTAGGCGGTGACCAGCGCGGTCTCGATCGCCTGCAGCACGGTGTCGGTCGGGATGCCCTTCTCGCGCTCGACCGCCTTGAGGGCGGTCACGTCGATGTTCACTGTTCTCCTTCTGCTGCGTCGAGCTCGACGTCGAGGCCGTCGTCGTCGAGGTCGTCGGTGTCGTCGTCGGGGCCCTCCTCGGGGCCCTCGTGGACCAGGTGCGCGTCGCGGTGGCCGGCCGGGCGGTTGAACTCGACCTGCACGCGGCCCTCCCCGAGCTCGGCCCAGGTCAGCGTGCGGTTGCCGGCGGGCTTGCGGACCTGGCCCTTCTTGGCCCCGCCCTTCTCCACCGCCAGCACCACGCCGTCGTCGTCGACCGAGACGACCCGGCCGACGAGCTGCTCCCCGCCCACGGTGGCGGTGACCAGGCGGCCGACGTTGCGGCGCCAGTGCCGGGGCAGGGTCAGCGGGCGGTCCACCCCGGGGCTGCTGACCTCCAGGACGTAGGGCGACCGGCCCAGGTCGTCGTCCTCGGCGTCGAGGACGTCGGACAGCGCGCGGCTGACCTCGGCCACGTCGTCCAGGCTGACCCCGCTGTCGCGGTCGACGACCACCCGGACGACGACGCGGTTGCCCGCCGCCCGGACGTCGAGGTCCTCGAGGTCGTAGCCGGCGTCGCCGACCACCGGGGCGAACCAGGCGGTCAGCCGCTCGGCGGCGACCGGTCCGGAGCGGGAGCCGGGGGACGTGGACACCAGGGGCCTCCTCGGGCGGGTCGAGCGGGATGGTCGGGCGGGTCGGCCGGCGCACCCGGGCAGGCGCCGGGGGCGCCGAGCGGTCGCGGCGTGCGCGACGCGGACGCCCACGGTACCGCCCGCGGCCGGGTCACCGGCCCGGCGGGCGCGCCCACCGGCAGCTCAGCTGCCAGGATGTGGCCGATGTCCACCCGCCCCGCCCGACCGGTCGCCGCGGGGGCGTTCCCCCGCCGGTCGCTGCTGGTCGCGGCCGGGGCGCTCCCGCTGCTCGGGGCGCTGGCCGCCTGCACCGACCCGCCGCCCGGTGCCGACGCGGTGACCCCGCAGCAGGAGGACCGGCTGGCCGGCCAGGTGGCGGTGCAGACGGAGCTGGTGGCTGCGGTGGACGCGGTCCTGGCCGCCGCCCCGGACCTCGCCGCGGCCGTCCCGGCGGTGCTCGACCAGTGCCGGGACCAGCTGCGGCGGCTGCAGGAGGCGGCGCCGTCGGTGACCGGCTCCCCCACCACGACCTCCGGGTCGGGCACCGCCTCCCCCGCCCCGGCCGCACCGGTCGCCGACCCGCGGGCCGAGCTGCGCACCCGGCTCACCACCGCCGCCGACTCGCACGCCGCGGCCTGCCTGGACTTCACCGGCGCCCGGGCCGCCCTGCTGGGCAGCATCGCGGCCGGGCTGCGCGGCCAGCTGGTGGTGCTGGCGTGACCGCCCCTTCGAGCACCACTCCCCCGGGCACCGCCGGCCCCGCCGCACCCACGCCGGCGGAGGCCGGGTCGGCGCGCGCCGAGACCGCCGCGCTGCAGGACGCGCTGGCCGCCGAGCACGTCGCGGTCTGGGGCTACGGCACCGTCGGGGCCGCCCTGGCCGGGGAGGACCGCACCCCCGTGGCCGTCGCCGTCGAGGCGCACCGCGACCTGCGCGACCAGCTGGCGGCCCTGGTCGCCGACCGCGGCGCCGAGCCGGTGCCGACCCTGGCCGCCTACCAGCTGCCCTTCCCCGTGCTCTCGGCCGTGGACGCCGCGCGGCTGGCCGCGCAGCTGGAGGACGGGACGACCGCGGCGTGGGTCTGGGTGCTCGACCAGGCCGCCGACCGGGCCGTGCGCGAGCTGGCCGTCGGCGCCGCCTCGGCGGCCGAGGTGCGGGCGGTGCCCTGGCGCTCCCGGGCCGGCAGCACCCCGGCCACGACGGCGACGCCCGGCCTCTGAGCCCGGGCTGCGTGCCCGCTGTGCGGGCCCCAGGATCGGTGGCATGACCACCGAGCCCGGGGCCGGGCCCACCGACGACCCGCTCGCCGCGCAGGAACCGGGGCGGCGCTTCCCCACCGCGGGCGGGGCGCTGCCGATGCCGGGGACCGCGGACCTGCCCGAGCCGCGCCCGCTGCGCAAGGTGCTGGGTCCGGGGGTCATCGGCGCCGGCATCGGCCTGGCCTCGGGCGAGTTCGTGCTCTACCCCTACATCGCCAGCGAGGTCGGGCTGTCCTTCCTGTGGGCGGCGTTCGTCGGGGTGACCCTGCAGCTGTTCATCAACATGGAGATCGAGCGCTACACCCTGGCCACCGGGGAGACCGCGCTGACCGGGTTCTCCCGGCTGTGGCGGCACTGGGGCCTGGTGTTCGGCCTGCTGACGATCCTGGCCAACCTCTGGCCGGGCTGGGCGACCAGTTCGGCGACCGTGCTCACCTACGCGGTGGGCGGGGGCAGCGTCACCCTCATCGCGCTGCTCATGCTGGCCTCCATCGGCCTGGTGCTGACCCTGTCGCCGGTGGTCTACACCGCCGTCGAGCGGGTCGAGTTCGTCAAGGTCGGCGCCGTGCTGGCGTTCGTCGTCATCGCCTTCGTCGCGGTGGTCGGCGCCGACGACGTCGCCGAGACCCGTCGGGTGGTGACCGACTTCGGGTCGGTGCCCAGCCAGCTCGGCCTCGCCCTGGTGCTGGGTGCGCTCGCCTTCGCCGGGGGCGGCGGGGGGCAGAACCTGGTGCAGAGCAACTGGATCCGCGACAAGGGCTTCGGCATGGGTGCCCGCATCCCGCGGCTGGTCTCCCCCGTCACCGGCGAGGACCAGGCGAAGCCCTCCACGGGTTTCCTCTTCCCCGCGACGGAGGAGAACCTGCGGCGCTGGAAGGGGTGGTGGCGGGTCGCCAACACCGAGCAGCTGGTCAGCTTCTGGTTCCTCACCTGGCTGACCATCTCGGCCACCTCGGTGATCGCCTACGCGACCGTGTTCGGCCAGGACACCCCCGGCAACGACATCAGCTTCCTGCAGGTCGAGGGGCAGGTGCTCGCCGACACCGTGGGCAGCTGGTTCGGCACCTTCTTCTGGTGGATCGGCGCGGTGTCGCTGTACGCCGCGGCCCTGGGCATCTGCGACTACACCGCGCGGCTGGTCGCCGACACCGTCAAGGTCACCTACCTGGCCGGGTCCCAGCGGTGGAGCGAGAGCCGGATCTACTCGACGGTGGTCTGGGGCCTGCTGGTGGTCGGCGCCGTCGTCCTCCTGTCGGGCTTCGACCAGCCGCTGGTGCTGCTGGTGATCAGCTCGGTGGTCGGCGGGTTCATGATGTTCGTCTACTCGATCCTGCTCATCCGGCTCAACCGCACGGCGCTGCCCGGGCCGGTCCGGGTGCGCGGCTACCGGCTCGGCGTGATGGTGCTGGCCGTCGTGGTGTTCGGCGGGATCTCCGCGGTCATCATCGGCAACCAGGTCCTGAACCCCGGCGGCTAGGCGCTACCCGGACAGCCCGGACAGGAAGGCGTCGGTGACCGCGACGGCGACGCTGCTGGACTGCCCCGCCTCGACCAGGACGGCGAAGGCGATGTCGCCCTGCGGGCCGCCGAGCTGGTAGCCCATGAACCAGCCGTGCGAGTCCGGCGGCACGTTCGACCCGAACTCGGCGGTGCCGGTCTTGCCGTACACCTCACCCTGGTCGCCCAGCGCGCGGGCGGTGCCGGTGAGCACCACCTGCCGCATCATCGGCCGCAGCTGGTCCAGCACCGCCTGCCCCGGCCCGGCGGGGGCCGCGCCGGCGGCGGGTGCCCCGACCACCTCGACCGGCGCGGCCGGCGTGCCGCTGGCGATCCCGGCCGCGACCAGCGCAAGCTGCGCGGGGCTCATGAGCACCTCGCCCTGGCCGATCGCGTCGGCCGCCTCGGTCGTGCCGGTGCTGCTCGCCGGCACTGCGCCTGCGAAGATGCCGACCGGCAGCTGCCAGTCGGTGCCCACGCCGTAGCCGGCCGCCGCGGCCGAGAGCGCGCCGTCGGGCAGGGTGAGCGCCTGCTGGATGAAGGTCGTGTTGCACGACTGCGCGAAGGCCTCGGTGAGGGACACGGTGCCGAGGTCGAACTGGTCCTCGTTCTCGAACTCGCGGCCGTCGACCGTGGTGGTGCCCGGGCAGGGCACCGGGGTGTCGGGGGTGACGGTGCCGGCGCCCAGCAGCGCGGTGGCCGTGATCGTCTTCATGCTGGAGCCGGGCGGGAACTGCCCGCTCAGCGCGTTGCCGGGGTTCGCCGCCTCGTTGGAGCTGACGGCCAGGATCTCTCCCGTGCCCGGCCGGACGACGACCAGGTGGGTGGCCAGCGACTGGCCGGCCACCGCGGCGTCGGCGGCGTTCTGGATCGCGGGCACCAGCGGGGTCTGCACCGGGCTGCCGGGCACCGGGTCGACCGTGCCGACGACCGTGCCGGTGTCGCCGGTGGTGGTGTCCAGGCTGACCACGCTGACGGTGAACCCGGCGGTGCCGGCCAGCTGCTCCTGGTAGGCCCGCTGCAGCCCGGACAGGCCCAGCTGGTCGCCGCCGGCGTAGAGCGGCAGGCCGTCCTCGCCGGTGGTCTCCTCCAGCACCTCGGCGGTGGCGTCGCCGACCCGGCCCAGCAGGGCGGCCCCGAAGCGGGCGGTGGGGGCCAGCAACCGGGTGGAGGTCGGGAAGACCGCGCCGGGCAGGTCGAACACCTGGGCACGGATGGCCTCGAAGGCGTCGCGGCGCAGCGTGATGACCGGGACGAACTGACCCTCGCCGGCGGCCTCGACGTCGGCGGTGATGGTGGCCGGGTCGACGCCGGTGGCCGCGCCGAGCGCCGCGGCCAGCGACGGCAGGTCGGTGACCTGCGCCTTGTCGACGCCGACGTTCACCACCTCGGTCTCGGTGAACAGCGGCGCACCGGTGGCGTCGGTGATCGGGGCCCGCTCGGGCAGCGACCGGCCCAGCTGCAGGTGCTGGCCCTCCCCCAGCTCCGGGTGCACCACGGTGGGCTCGGCGACGACCTGCCACGGGGCGTCGCCGTCGGCGCGGCGCAGGTCGAGGGTGCCGTCGTAGGTCCAGTCGGGGGCGGCGGCGAGGTCCCAGGTCGCCGTCCACGTGGCGGTGGCGGTGGTGTCGCCGTCGCCGCCGACGGCGACCTCGCCGAGGTCGGCGGTCAGCGTGGCGTCGGGCAGGTCCTCGGCGGTCTGCTGCAGCAGCGTGGTTGCCGCCGCGGCGTCGTCGGTGTCGCCGGCGGCGGACTCGAGGTCACCGCCGGTCCAGGCGTCCAGGAAGGCCTGCGCTGCGGCGCGGGCACCGTCGGCCGGGTCGTCGGAGCTGCACGCCGACAGCACCGGGCCGGCCAGCACGACCGACGCCACCAGCAGGACAGCACCCCGTGATCTGCGCACACCGGCACCTTGGCACAGGACCCCGACAGGACGGTGGACGCCTCAGAACAGGATCGAGGCGTAGGTGCCCACGTCGCGGAACCCGACCCGCTGGTACGCCGCCCGGGCCGGGGCGTTGAAGTCGTTGACGTACAGGCTGACCACCGGCGCGATCGACCGGCGGGCGTACTCCACCACGGCGGCGGTGCCGGTCTGGCCGATGCCCTTGCCGCGGTGGGCCGGGGCCACCCAGACGCCCTGCACCTGGCAGGCGGCCCGCGACACCGCGCCCACCTCGGCCTTGAACACCACCTCGGGGCCACCGGGGCCGTCCTCGATCCAGGCCAGCGACTGCCCGGCCCGGACCAGCTCGGTGACCCGGGCCCGGTAGCCGGCCCCGCCGTCGACCCGCAGCGGGCTGACCCCGACCTCCTCGGTGAACATGGCGACCGCGGCGGGCAGCAGCGTCTCCAGCTGGGCCAGCCGGACCGGGCGCACCCGGGGCTCGGCGGCGACCAGCGGCGGGCCGTCGATGGCCAGCAGCGGCTGCCGGGGGCGGACGTCGCGGGCCGGGCCCCAGTGCGGCTCCAGCCGCTCCCACAGCGGGGCCACCGCGGCGACCGGGCCGACGATGGTCGAGCAGCGCCGGCCGGCCCGCCGGGCGCGGTCGGCGAAGGCGCGGGCGGCCTCGGCCTCGCAGCCGGGCCGGGTGAAGGGGATGAGGTTCGCCCCCGCCAGGCACACCGCGTCCAGCCTGCCGTCGCCGTCCAGGCCCCACAGCGGGGCGCCGAGGGAGGCCGGGTCGGTGCCGTGGGTCTCGACCCGGCCGGCCAGCATGCAGGTGGCCACCGGGTCGGTGGCCAGCAGCTGCCGCACCGCCCGCTCGTCGGCGGCCCCGAGCACCCGCGCCGCGCGGGCGCCCAGCACGGTCACCGGGTCAGGAGACGGTGACGGTGGGCGCCCCGGAGGTCACGCCCTCGTCGGCCTGCTGCTCGGCGATCCGGAACGCCTCCTCGATGAGCGTCTCCACGATCTGGGACTCGGGGACGGTCTTGATGACCTCGCCCTTGACGAAGATCTGGCCCTTGCCGTTGCCCGAGGCCACGCCCAGGTCGGCCTCGCGGGCCTCGCCGGGGCCGTTGACGACGCAGCCCATGACGGCCACGCGCAGCGGGATCTCCATGCCCTCCAGGCCCGCGGTGACCTCGTCGGCGAGCTTGTAGACGTCGACCTGGGCCCGACCGCAGGACGGGCAGGACACGATCTCCAGCCGGCGCGGCTTGAGGTTGAGCGACTCCAGGATCTGCAGGCCGACCTTGACCTCCTCGACCGGCGGCGCGGACAGCGAGACCCGGATGGTGTCGCCGATGCCCTGCGACAGCAGCGCGCCGAAGGCGACGGCGGACTTGATGGTGCCCTGGAAGGCGGGGCCGGCCTCGGTGACGCCCAGGTGCAGCGGGTAGTCGCACTGCGCGGCGAGCAGCTCGTAGGCGCGGACCATGACCACCGGGTCGTTGTGCTTGACCGAGATCTTGATGTCGCGGAAGTCGTGCTCCTCGAACAGCGAGCACTCCCACAGCGCGGACTCCACCAGCGCCTCGGGCGTGGCCTTGCCGTACTTCTCCAGCAGCCGCTTGTCCAGCGAGCCGGCGTTGACCCCGATCCGGATCGGGGTGCCGTGCTCCTTGGCCGCCCTGGCGATGTCGCCGACCTTGTCGTCGAACTTCTTGATGTTGCCCGGGTTGACCCGGACGGCGGCGCAGCCGGCCTCGATCGCGGCGAAGACGTAGCGCGGCTGGAAGTGGATGTCGGCGATGACCGGGATCTGCGACTTCTTGGCGATGACCGGCAGCGCCTCGGCGTCGTCGGTGTCGGGGACGGCGACCCGGACGATCTGGCAGCCCGACGCGGTCAGCTCGGCGATCTGCTGGAGGGTGGCGTTGATGTCGGCGGTCTTGGTGGTGCACATCGACTGCACGCTGACCGGGGAGTCGCTCCCGACCCCGACGCCGCCGACGTCGAGCTGCCGCGTCTTCCGGCGCGGGGCCAGGACGGGCGGGGGCGGGGCAGGCATGCCGAGGTTGACGCTCACGACTCCATTGTCCCCCACCTGGGCGGCCTACTGCAGCGTGATCGGGTTGACCACGTCGGCCACCAGCAGCAGTGCCGACAGCGCGATGAACAGGCCGGCGACCACGTAGGCCACCGGCATGAGCCGGGCGATGTCGAAGGGGCCGGGGTCGGCCTTGCCGCGCCAGCGGGCGACGGTGGAGCGGGCCTTCTCGTAGAGCGCCCCGGCCACGTGCCCGCCGTCCAGCGGGTAGATCGGCAGCAGGTTGAACAGGAACAGCACCAGGTTGACGCTGGCCAGCAGGCCCAGGAAGAAGCTCAGCTTCTCCAGCCCGCTGAACTGGCTCAGGGAGAACACCTCGCCGGAGATGCGGCCCACCCCGACGATGCCGATCGGGCCGTTCTCGTCGCGCTCGTCACCGAGGAACGCGGCGCCGAACAGCGCCGGGATGCGCTCGGGGATCTCCAGCAGCCGGTCCACGGAGTTGGCCACGATGTTGCCGAAGTAGGAGGGCACCTCGGTGATCGACTGCCGGGCCAGGGTGCCGGCGGGGCTCACGCCGAGGTAGCCCGCGCTGACGGTGCCCTCGCCGTCCAGGCTGGCCACGGTGTTCGGGATGGGGGTGACCGTGACCTGCTGCTCCGCGCCGTCCCGCAGCACGGTGAGGGTCAACGGCTGGTCCGGCGAGGCGCGGACCGCGGTCTGCACCTGGGTCCAGGAGTCCCAGGCGGTGGGGTCCAGCTCCCGGCCGTCGATGGCGGTGATGGTGTCGCCGGGCTGCAACCCGGCCTCGGCGGCGGGGCTCTGCGCGGGGACGGCGCAGTCCGCCGTCCCCTCCTCGCAGACCTGGCCCTGCTGCGGGCCGGTGGTGACCAGCGGGGTCCCGCAGCGCTGCTCGTCGGTGTAGTCGTCGGTGAGGGTCGCGGCGTTGGAGGGCAGCACGCAGGCCGGCACGGACGCCAGGGTGGTGGTGAGCACCTGGGTGCCGATGGTGGTCAGCGTCAGGGTGAACAGCACGACGGCCAGGAGCAGGTTGTGCAGCGGCCCGGCCGACATGACCACGACCCGCTGCCACCAGGGCTTCCTGTAGAAGACGCGGTCGCCGTCGGTGGGCAGCACGTCGTTGAGCGCCGCCCCGCGGACCTCGGCGATGAAGCTGCGCATCCGGGTGGCGCGCGTGCTCTCGCCCTCCTCGGCCGGCGGGATCATGCCGACGATGCGGATGTAGCCGCCCAGCGGGATCCACTTGACGCCGTACTCGGTCTCCCCGCGGCGCCGGGAGAACAGGGTGGGCCCGAAGCCGACCATGAACTGCGGCACCCGCATGCCGAACTTCCGGGCCCAGTAGAAGTGCCCGAACTCGTGGAAGCCGATGGAGAACAGCAGCCCGAGGAAGAACGCGACGATCCCGAGGACGGTCAGCAGGATCGTGCTCAGGGTCAGCCTCCGGCGATCGCGGCGCGGGCGTGCTCCCGGGCCCACCTCTCGGCGGCCAGCACGTCCTCGACGGCGGTGGGGACGCCGAGGTCCGGCGCCGCGTCGAGGGTACGCGCGATCGTCTGCACGATCCCTGGGAACCGCAGGTGCCCCGCCAGGAAGGCGGCCACCGCCTCCTCGTTGGCCGCGTTGTACATCGCCGGGACGACGCCCCCGGCCTCCCCCGCCTGCCGCGCCAGCCGCACCGAGGGGAAGGCCTCGTCGTCCAGCGGGGCGAACTCCCACGCCGACGCCGCCGTCCAGTCCAGGGCGGGCTGCACGTGGGGCAGCCGGTCGGGCCAGCCCAGCGCCAGCGCGATCGGCAGCCGCATGTCCGGCGGGCTGGCCTGGGCGATCGTGGCGCCGTCGACGAAGGTGACCATCGAGTGCACGATCGACTGCGGGTGGACGACGACGTCGATCTCGGCGTAGGGGACGCCGAAGAGCAGGTGCGCCTCGATGACCTCCAGGCCCTTGTTCACCAGCGTCGAGCTGTTGACGGTCACCACCGGGCCCATCGCCCAGGTCGGGTGGGCCAGCGCCTGCTCGACCGTGACGTCGGCCAGCTCGTCGGCCGACCGGCCGCGGAAGGGCCCCCCGCTGGCGGTGAGCACCAGCCGGGCCACCTCTCCCCGGGCACCGCTGCGCAGGCACTGCGCCAGCGCGGAGTGCTCGGAGTCCACCGCCAGCAGCTGCCCCGGGGCCGCGGCCGCGGTGACCAGGGCGCCGCCGGCGACGAGGGACTCCTTGTTGGCCAGCGCCACGGTCCGCCCGGCGTGCAGGGCGGCCAGGGTGGGGCCCAGCCCGATCGAGCCGGTGATGCCGTTGAGGACGACGTCGGCCGGCCGGGCGGCGAGCTCCTCGGCGGCGCGCGGGCCGGCCAGGATCTCGGGGAGCCGGTAGCGGCCCTCGGACCAGCCGCGCTGCTGGGCGGCCGCGTAGAAGGCCAGTTGCAGGTCCTGCGCGGCGGTGGCCCGGGCGACGGCGACGGTGTCGACCCCGAGGGTCAGGGCCTGCTCGGCGAGCAGCGCGACGTCCGAGCCGCCGGCGGCCAGGCCGGTGATCCGCAGCCGGTCGGGGTTGGCCGCCACGACCTGCAGGGCCTGGGTGCCGATGGAGCCGGTGGACCCCAGGACGGTGACCGTGCGGGGCTCGCTCATGCACCCATCCAAGCCGACCCGTCGTGCTGCCGCGTGCGCCGGGTGCGGGCCTGCCATGATGGGTGGGTGAGCGGCAACGACCACCTCGGCCAGCAGACCAGCGCGACCGTCGTCGCCCAGTCCAACCGCGAGGAGGCCATCGTCCGTGCCGGCTCGCAGCCGGTGCACGACGCGGACCGCCCGGAGGACTGGGGCTGGCACGGCGAGACCGGCAAGAAGGGTCGCATCGGCGTGGTCATCGCCGCGCTGATCCTGTTCTCGTTCCAGTTCACCAACCACGAGGGCGACGTCGAGAACATCTGGCTCAACGCGATCGCCGCCGGCCTGCTGGTGATCCTGGTGTGGGACTGGCGCCGCCGGAAGAACGCCTGGCGCTCGGAGTGAGCTGAGGCCGCGGCTCAGCCGAGGGGCACGGTCTCCTCGAGCTCGGGCTGCGGCGCGGCCACCGACGGGATCCCGGGGACCTCGCTGGCCGCCAGCTGACCGCAGGCGCCGTCGATGTCCTGGCCGCGGGTGTCGCGCACCGTCGTCGCCACGCCGTGGGCCCGCAGCCGGGCCACGAACTCGCGCTGCGCGGGCAGGGGGCTGGCGTCCCACTTGCTCCCCGGGGTCGGGTTGAGCGGGATCAGGTTCACGTGGGCCAGCCGCTTGGCCAGCCGCCGGCCAAGCAGGTCCGCGCGGAAGGGCTGGTCGTTGACGTCGCGGATGAGGGCGTACTCGATGGAGTACCGGCGGCCGGTGCGGCGGGCGTAGGCGTCGGCGGCCTCGAGCACCTCGGTCACGTTCCACCGGGTGTTCACCGGCACCAGTGTGTCGCGCAGCTCGTCGTCGGGGGCGTGCAGGCTCACCGCGAGGGTGACGTTGAGGCCCTCCTCGGTGAGCCGGTGGATGGCCGGCACCAGCCCGACGGTCGACACGGTCACCGACCGCTGCGCCAGGCCCAGGCCGTGCGGCGCCGGGGTGAGCAGCGCGTCGAGGGTGGTGCGCACCCGGTTGTAGTTGGCCAGCGGCTCACCCATGCCCATGAAGACCACGTTGGACAGCCGGCCGGGCCCGCCGGGGATCTCCCCCGAGGCCATCGCCGCCGCCGCGGCGACGGCCTGGCCGATGATCTCGGCGGCCGACAGGTTGCGGGTCAGCCCGCCCTGGCCGGTGGCGCAGAAGGGGCAGGCCATGCCGCAGCCGGCCTGGCTGGAGATGCAGACCGTGGCCCGGTCCGGGTAGCGCATGAGCACGCTCTCGACCAGTGCGCCGTCGTGCAGCCGCCACAGGGTCTTGCGGGTGCGGCCGCCGTCGGCGCTCTGGTGCCGGACCACGGTGAGCAGGCCGGGCAGCATGGCCTCGACGAGGTCGGCGCGGGCAGCGGCGGGCAGGTCGGTCATCGCGGCCGGGTCGGTCACCCCGGCGTAGAAGTGCCGGGCGAGCTGGTCGGCCCGGAAGGCGGGGTGGCCGAGCTCGGCGACGGCGGCGCGGGCCTGCTCGCGGGTGAGGTCGGCGAGGTGGCGCGGGGGCTTGGCCGCCCGGCGCGGGGCCTCGAAGACCAGGGGCAGCGGGTCGCGGGCCCCGGTGGGCTCGGTGGTGTCGGCAGTCATGACCGCACCACTGTCCCACTGCCCGGGGGTGTCGTGCGCCCGCCGGGTGGGTGAGATCGCTCCCGCTCAGCCCGCGGGGGTGTCCGTGGCGGTGACCGGGTCCGGGTCGACGGGCTCGCTCCCGGTACCGCTGCCGGGGTCGGGGGCGGGCGGGGTGCTCGGGTCCGGCACACCGGTCGGGTCGGTCGGCGCGGGGGCGGTCGTCGACGGCGGCGCGGACGCCGTCGTGGGGGCCGTCGAGGGTGCCGACGTGGGTGCCGTCGTGGGTGCCGACGTGGGTGCCGTGGTCGGCCCCGTGTCGCCGCCGTGCGTGGGGGCCGCGACGACCGGGCCGGCCGGGTCCGCGGCCGGCGGGGTGGCGACGCCCGGGTCGGTGACCGCCGGAGTCGCAGGCGCGGGGGTGGGCGCGGGCGGGTCCGGGACGACGACCGCGACCGGGGGCGCGGCCGCCGTCGCGGCGGGGCGGGGAACCGGGTCGGTCGTCGGGTCGCCGGCGGCCGGGGACGCCGACACCGGCGCGGACGCCGTGGACACGGGCCCCGTGCCCGGTGAGCCGAGCGGGACGGCACCGGCCCGGGGAGCTGCACTGCTCGACGGCGTCGCCGGGGCACCGGTCGCTGCGGGCACCGCGGCCGGACCGCCGACGACCGCGGCGAGCAGCACGGCGGTGACGACCAGCGCCACCGCGGCCACGGCGACCGCCACCCGGCGGCCCAGCGGCACCGCGGGCGGGGCCGGTGCCCGGGGCGTCGCCGCCGGCGGCTCCCCCGACGGCGTCGCGGTCACCCAGTCGGGCAGCCAGCCGTCGTCCCAGCCGTCGCCGGGGTCGGGTGACCCGCCCGGCGGCGGGACGGCGGGACCGGTCACGGGAACTCCTCGGGGCGGGCACGGCGAGCGGGACCATGCTGCCGCCCGCCGGTCCGTCCACCGCGGAGGCGCGACGACCCACAGCGATCTAGTGGTCACCGCCGGTGAGGTCGGCGTGCTGGCGGACCCAGCCGTGCATGGCGATGCCGGCAGCGACCCCGGCGTTGAGCGACCGGGTGGACCCGAACTGCGAGATGGAGACGGTCAGGTCGGCCCCGGCGCGGGCCTCCGCGGTCAGGCCCGGGCCCTCCTCGCCGAACAGCAGGACGCACCGCCGGGGCAGCTCGGCGGTCTCCAGCGGCACCGCGCCGGGGCCGTTGTCCACCGCCACCACGGCCAGGCCGGCACCCCGGGCGTGGTCCAGCAGCCCGGCGACGTCGGGGTGGTGGCGCAGGTGCTGGTAGCGGTCGGTGACCATCGCGCCCCTCCGGTTCCACCGACGCCGGCCGATCACGTGCACCTCGGCGGCGAGGAAGGCGTTGGCGGTGCGGACCACCGTCCCGATGTTCAGGTCGTGGCCGAAGTTCTCGATCGCCACGTGGAAGTCGTGCCGGCGACGGTCCAGGTCGGCCACGACCGCCTCGACAGTCCAGTACCGGTAGCGGTCGACGACGTTGCGGCGGTCGCCCTCGGCCAGCAACCGCGGGTCGTAGCGCGGGTCCTGGGGCCACGGGCCCACCCACGGCCCGACCCCGACCGTGCTCCCCCACTCGGTCGGTCCGGCCTGCTCGTCCACCACGGCAGCCTAGGTCGGTCGGTGGGTGGTTGAGTCCGGTGCGTGCTGCTCCACCTGATCACCGTGCCCGACTGGGCGCAGGCCTCGGCCCGGGGCGGCGTCGACCCGCTGCCCGAGGTGGGCTTCGTGCACCTGTCCGCGCCCGAGCAGGTGCACCTGCCCGCGCAGCGGCTGTTCGACGACCGGGACGACGTCGTCCTGCTGGTGGTCGACGAGCGACGGCTGACCGACCCGGTCCGCTGGGAGCCCGGCGTGCCCGGGGACCCGGCGGCGATGCGGTTCCCGCACCTGTACGGCCGGTTGCCGGTGGACGCCGTCGTCCGCGCGGTGCCCTGGCCCCGCCCGCGCGGCGCGGGCGACCCGCCGCCCCTCTAGGCCGGGACGAGCGCGGACAGCAGCAGGTAGGCCACGACCGCCGAGGGCAGCAGGGAGTCCATCCGGTCCATCAGGCCGCCGTGGCCGGGCAGCAGCGTGCCCATGTCCTTGATGCCGAGGTCGCGCTTGATCAGCGACTCCGCCAGGTCGCCGACCGTCGCGGTCGCGGCCATCGCCACGCCGAACACCACCCCGCCCCACCACGGCCCGTGGAAGGTGAGGGTGATGACCAGCACGCCGATCAGCACGCAGGCGGTGACCGACCCGGCGAAGCCCTCCCAGGACTTCTTCGGGCTGATCCGCTTGGCCATCGGGTGCTTGCCGAACAGCACGCCGGCCGCGTAGCCGCCCACGTCGCTGCAGACCACGGTCGCGATGAACAGCAGCACCCGGGCCGCGCCGTCGTCGGGCGCCAGCAGCAGCACCGCGAACCCGGCCAGCAGCGGCACGTAGAGCGCCACCAGGACGGCGGCGGACGTGTCGCGCAGGTAGCCCACGGGCCCGTCGCCCAGCCGCCAGAGCAGCACCGCCACCACGGTGGTGAAGAAGGCCACCACCAGACCCGAGGGCCCGCGGACCCAGGCCAGGCCCAGCATCAGCACGCCGCCGACCAGCACCGGGGGCAGCGGGGGCCGGTAGCCGCCGTTGTCCAGCGCCCGCACCAGCTCGGTCACGCTGACCACCACGGCCAGGGCGACGACGAGCAGGAAGCTCGGCCGGTAGAGGAACAGCGAGGCGATGACCACCGCGCCGAGCCCGGCACCGACGCCGACGGCGGCGCCCAGGTCGCGCCCGGCCCGGCTGACCCGGGGGGCGCCCGAGGGGGTCTCGGCCGGCGGCCGGCCGGTGGCCTCGGCACCCAGTGCGTCGGGCAGCGCCGTCACCGGCGGCTCCTCGCCGTCGGCGGCTGCGTCGCGGTCGCCTGGGCCGTCGCCGTCGGGCACGGTGGGCAGCACCCGCGGCAGCGGCGGCACCGGCCGTGCGGCGCCGCCGGCCGGCGGCCGGCCGACCAGCGGCAGCGCCTCGGTCGAGGGCTCCGCGACCCGGGCACGCCCACGGCCCGGTCGCTGCGGACCGGGGGGCGGGGTCGGGACGGCGGCCATCGGGTGCTCGGCGTCGGCTGGTGCGGGGCCGCTCAGACCTCGAGCAGCTCGGCTTCCTTGTTCTTCATGGCCTCGTCGATGCCGGCCACGTGCTGGGCGGTGAGGTCGTCGAGGTCCTTCTCCGCGCGGCGGACGTCGTCCTCGCCGGCCTCGCCGTCCTTGACGATGCGGTCGAGCTCCTCCTTGGCCCGGCGGCGCACGTTGCGGATCGCGATCTTGGCGTCCTCGCCCTTGGACCGGGCCTGCTTGACCAGGTCGCGGCGGCGCTCCTCGGTCAGCTGCGGGAAGTTGACCCGGATGATCTGGCCGTCGTTGCTCGGGTTGACGCCGAGGTCGGAGTTGCGGATCGCGGTCTCGATGGCGTTCAGCTGGCCGGCGTCGTAGGGCTTGATGACGGCCATCCGCGCCTCGGGGACGGTGATGGAGGCCATCTGCGGCACCGGGGTGGGCGCGCCGTAGTAGTCGACGACGATCCGGTTGAACATGCTCGGCGCGGCGCGGCCGGTGCGGACCGAGCCGAGGTCCTCGCGGGCGACCGACAGGGCCTTGTCCATCCGCTCCTCGGCGTCGAGCAGGGTGTCGTCGATCACGTGTGTCTCCTCCTGTGGCCCGCGGGCCGGTGGTGCGGGGTGGTCGGTGCCGGTGGCCTCAGGCGGACCGGCTGATCAACGTGCCGATCCTCTCACCCGCGACCGCACGGGCGATGTTCCCGTCCTGGAGCAGGTTGAACACCACGATCGGCATGCGGTTGTCCATGCACAGGCTGATCGCGGTGGCGTCGGCGACGGCGAGCTGGTCGGCCAGCACGGTCGAGTAGTCCAGGTCGGAGTACATGGTCGCGGTGGGGTCGGTGCGGGGGTCGGCGGTGTACACGCCGTCCACGCCGTTCTTGGCCATGAGCAGGACCTGGCACTCGATCTCCAGGGCCCGCTGGGCGGCGACGGTGTCGGTGGAGAAGTAGGGCATGCCCGCGCCGGCGCCGAAGATGACGACGCGGCCCTTCTCCAGGTGCCGCATGGCCTTGCGCGGGATGTAGGGCTCGGCGACCTGGCCCATGGTGATGGCGGTCTGCACGCGGGTCTCGATGCCGGCCTTCTCGCAGAAGTCCTGCAGGGCCAGGCAGTTCATGACCGTGCCGAGCATGCCCATGTAGTCGGCGTGCCCGCGGTCCATGCCGGCCTGGGAGAGCTCGGCGCCGCGGAAGAAGTTGCCGCCGCCCACGACGATGGCGACCTGGGTGCCCCGGCTGACCACGGTGGCCAGCTGCTCGGCGATGTCACGGATCACGGCGGGGTCGACGCCGACGCCGCCACCCCCGAACGCCTCGCCCGACAGCTTCAGCAGGACGCGGTCGTAGCCGTCCGTGCCGGCGGCCTTGAAGGCGGTGGGGGCGGACAGCGGGAGCTGGTCGGTCATCGGCGGTCTCGTGGTCCTCTCGCGGGTGGTGTCGTCTCGCATCCTGCCCGACCGGGGCCGGACAGACCTCCGGCCCCGCCCCCCGGTGCGGGGGACGGGGCCGGAGCGTGGATCAGGACTGGCCGACCTCGAACCGGGCGAACCGGTCGACGGTGAGCCCGGCCTCGTCGATGACCTGCTTCACCGTGCGCTTGGGCTCGGTGATGGAGGGCTGCTCGAGGAGGACGAAGTCCTTGTAGTAGGAGTTGACGCGCCCCTCGACGATCTTGGAGATCGCCTGCTCGGGCTTGCCCTCCTCCTTCGCGGTCTGCTCGGCCACGCGGCGCTCGGTCTCCACGGCCTCGGCCGGGACCTCGTCGCGGGTCAGGTAGCGCGGGCGGGCGGCGGCGATGTGCATCGCCAGCGACCGCGCGGCGTCCTCGGAGCCGGCCGAGTACTGCACCGCGACGCCGATGGCCGGGGGCAGGTCGGTGGCCCGCTTGTGCAGGTAGGTCGCGGTCGGGCCGTCGAAGATGGCGACCCGGGAGAGCACCAGCTTCTCGCCGATGCGGGCGGACTCGCCCTCGACCAGCTTCTCGACGGTCTGGCCGTCGACCTCGGTGGCCAGCAGCGCGGCGGCGTCGGCCGGCTTGTGCTCCAGCGCGATGTCGAGCAGCCGCTCGGCCAGCGCGGCGAAGTCGGTGTTCTTGGCGACGAAGTCGGTCTCGCAGTCGAGCTCGAGCAGCGCACCGTCGCGGCTGACGACCAGCCCGTTGGTGGTGGAGCGCTCCAGCCGCTTGCCGACGTCCTTGGCGCCCTTGACGCGCAGGATCTCGACGGCCTTGTCGTAGTCGCCGTCGGCCTCGGTGAGGGCCTTCTTGCAGTCCATCATGCCGGCGCCGGCGGCGTCGCGGAGACGCTTGACGTCGGCAGCGGTGACAGCAGCCATGTCACTTCCTCTTCTGTGGGAACGGGTGGGGACACGCCGCGGCGCCGCCGTCCGACCTCGCGGACGGACGGCGGCGCCGTCGGGTCACGCCTGGTTCGTGCTGTCCTGGACGATCTCGGTCACGGCGGGGTCGCCGGCGTTGGGCGCCTGCTCCTGCTCGCTGACCACGGACTCCTGCTCCGGCGCGGCCGGGACGGAGCTGTCGGCCGGCGCGGCGGCGTCGGCGCCCTGCCCACCGGTCAGCAGCTCCTTCTCCCAGTCGGCCAGCGGCTCGGCCTCGGCACCGGCGGGGGCGTCGCCCTCACCGCGGCCGGCGTTGGCCTGCGCGGCCGAGCGGGCCATCAGGCCCTCGGCGACGGCGTCGGCGATCACGCGGGTCAGCAGGGCGGCGCTGCGGATGGCGTCGTCGTTGCCCGGGATCTTGTAGTCGACCTCGTCGGGGTCGCAGTTGGTGTCGAGGATCGCGACGACGGGGATGCCCAGCTTGCGGGCCTCGCCGACGGCGATGTGCTCCTTCTTGGTGTCGACGACCCACACGGCGCTCGGGACCTTCTTCATGTCCCGGATGCCGCCGAGGGAGCGCTCGAGCTTGGCCTTCTCGCGGGAGAGGACCAGCTGCTCCTTCTTGGTCAGGCCGTTGATCGCGCCGGTCTGCTCCAGGTCCTCCAGCTCCTTCAGGCGCTCGAGGCGCTTGAAGACGGTCTGGAAGTTGGTGAGCATGCCGCCCAGCCAGCGCTGGTTGACGTAGGGCATGCCGACCCGGGTCGCCTGCTCGGCGATGACCTCCTGCGCCTGGCGCTTGGTCCCGATGAACATGATCGAACCGCCGTGCGCGACGGTCTGCTTCACGAACTCGTAGGCCTGGTCGATGTAGCCCAGCGTCTGCTGGATGTCGATGATGTAGATGCCGTTGCGCTCGGTGAAGATGAAGCGCTTCATCTTCGGGTTCCAGCGACGGGTCTGGTGCCCGAAGTGGACCCCGCTGTCGAGCAGGTTCTTCATGGTGACGACAGCCACGTGGCGCCGCCTCTCTGTGCACGCGCGGCACCCGGCCCTCCGGCCGGTCCACCGCGCTTCCCGGTTGTCGCGGCGCACCGGGTGGTGCACCGCCCTGGCGTCCTGCGGGCCACCTGCACCCGTGCTGGACGGGACCGGGGTGGGCGCCGCCCCACCGCTGGGGTGGGAGGAGGACGCGCGAAGTCGACCGGCCTCGGACCGGTCGCAGGGGCGAGCATACCCGCTGCCCGGGTGTCCCCGTCCGCGGTCCTCCACAGCCCCGGCCGCCGTCCACAGATCCGCTCCGCCTCCCCCGCGCCGGCCCCGCGGCGGGGACGGTCGCGGGGTGCCCGTCCTCCGCCTCGTCCTGCTCGTCGTGCTCGCCGGTGCCCTGCTCACCGGGGCGGGCCCGGCGGCGTCCGCCGCACCGTCGGCGGCTGCCGCCGGGCTCTACCGCTGGCCGCTGGACGGCGTCCCCGCGGTCACCCGCCCCTTCGACCCGCCGGCCACCGTCTACGGGGCCGGGCACCGCGGCGTCGACCTCGCGGCCGTCCCGGGCGCAGCAGTGCTCTCGGCCGGCGCGGGGGTGGTGGCGTTCGCCGGGCTGGTCGCCGGTCGCCCGGTGGTCAGCGTCGACCACCCCGACGGCGTGCGGACCACCTACGAGCCGGTGCAGCCGGGTGTCGCGGCGGGGCAGGCGGTGGCCCGCGGGTCCCCGCTCGGGGTGCTGCTGCCCGGCCACCCCGGCTGCCCGGCGGCGGCCTGCCTGCACTGGGGCGCCCGCACGGGCCCGTCGGCCTACCTGGACCCGCTGCGGCTGCTCACTCCCCCGCGGGTCCGGCTGCTGCCGTGGGTCTGACCGGGGTGCCCTGGTGGGACCACAGTCGCCACGCGTCGTCGGTGCGGCGCCACCGCCGGCGGCGCCGGCGGGTCAGTCGCGGTGCCAGTGCACCGCGCCGGCGGCACTGGTGGCGAGCACGAGCAGGGACAGGACGGCGCTGCGGGTGCGGGTGTCGCCCTGCCGGGTGGCCACGAGCACCGCCGCGGCGTCGACCGCGGTGAGCAGCAGCGTCACCTCGGTGGTGCGCCGCGCCTGCGGGGCGGGGCTGGCCAGCAGTGCGGCGCCCATCGCGATGTTGCGTGCGGCGACGAGGCGGACCAGCAGCGGCAGTGCCCGGTCCCGTGAGGTGGCGCGTGCGTCGACCCCCAGCAGGCGGGCCATCCGGCGGGGGGCGAACAGCGCCACCGTCCCCAGCCACATCGAGAGGGAGCCGATGGACAGCCGGGTCGTGGCCCACGGTGCGGTCATGGGCGGTCCGGTGCCCGCCGGTCACCAGGCCGAACCGGGGCGCAGCCGACGAGCACCAGCACGAGGGCGAGGAAGGGCAGCGTCACGACGCTGGCCAGCGCATCGCTGGCGGCCGCCACCGCGAAGGCTCCCGCACCCGGCGTGTCGAGCGGGCCGAGGACCCGGTCCGCCCCCAGGGCGGCGACCGAGGCGGGGACGGTGAGCACCGCCGACACCGCACCGCCGGCGACCACGCCCGCCAGCACCGTGCCCGGTGCGCGGCGCAACGCCCGCCAGCCGACCGCCGTCCCCCGGACCAGGGCGCCCCGCCACCGGGCCGGGCCACCGCGGGGCAGGTCGAGCAGGGCACCGGTGACCCAGAGCTGGGCCACGACCGCGGTGGCGACGCCGACGACGTCGACGGCCAGCGCGTGCCACCGGTCGGGGTCCTCCCAGACCAGCACCTGACGGAGGACGTCGGGCACGGTGTTGGCCGCGGTGGCCACCGCGGCCGCCGCGTAAGCCCGCCGGCGGTGGCGGACCAGCAGCGCCAGGGCGGCGGCCAGCACCGCGCGCACGCCGGTCCCGGCAGCGGCGTTCACCGCCGGGTGGCCACGCCCAGCAGCCACCGGCCCCCCGCGCGGCTGCGGTGGGTCCGCGCCGGGACGTCGAACCCCGCGTCCTCCAGCCCGACCAGGAGCTCGTCCTCGGTGAACCGGTCGGCCGGGTGCCGGGACACCAGCCGGAACCAGCGGGCGTCCAGCAGCCGGGCGGTCAGCTCGGTGTAGGCCAGCCGGCCTCCCGGGCGCAGCACCCGGGCGTACTCGGCGAGCGCGGCGGTCCAGTCCGGGAGGTGGTGCAGGGTGTGCAGCGACACGACCAGGTCCTGGCTGCCGTCGGGCACCGGCAGCGCGGTCGCGTCGGCGCGCTCGACGGTGACCCGGTCGCCCAGGTCGGCCAGCGCCCGCCGGGCGGACTCCACCGACGCCTGGTGCAGGTCGACGGCGCGCACCTGCCGGGCCCCGAGCGCGGTCACCGCGACCCGGGCGCCGAGCCCGCGGCGCCCGGTGCCGACGTCCAGGCACTGCTCGCCCCGGGCGCCGAGCCGGGCCAGGGTCGCCCCCTCCCAGCGCAGCCCGGCGTCGTACCTCGGCCTGCTGTCGACCCACAGCCGGGTGGCGTCGACGAGGGTGGGCGGCGGGCGCCGGTTCGCGGTCACCGCCCCGCGCTACCCGGCCCGCGGGGGGCTGTACGCGCCGGCGGACCGGGCGGTCCGCCGGGTGTCAGGCGATGTCGGCGAGCTTGGTGCGCAGGTGCAGGACGGCCTTGGTGTGCAGCTGGCAGATGCGGCTCTCGGTGACCCCGAGGACCCGGCCGATCTCGGCCAGGGTCAGGCCCTCGAAGTAGTAGAGGCTGACCACGACCTTCTCCCGGTCGGGCAGCTGCTCGACCGCGCGGGCCAGCAGCTGGCGGGCCTCCCCGTGCTCGGCCATGGCCTGCGGGTCGAGGGCGGAGGTGTCCTTCAGCGTGTCGACCAGCCGGGGTGCACCGCCCTCGTCGTCGCCGAGCAGCTCGTCCAAGGCGACCACGTTGACCAGCGACAGCTGGCCGAGGAACTTGCGGATCTCCTCGACGCCGACGCCCATCGCGTCGGCGACCTCGCTGTCGGTGGGGCTGCGCTGGAGCGTGGTCTCCAGGGAGGCGACGGTGCGCTCGAACTCGCGGGCCCGCATGCGCACCGACCGCGGGATCCAGTCGGTGGAGCGCAGCTCGTCGATGATCGCGCCGCGGATGCGGGCCATCGCGTAGCTCTCGAACTTGACCTCGCGCGAGGGCTCGTAGCGGGTGATCGCGTCGATGAGGCCGAAGGTGCCGTAGGAGACCAGGTCGGCCTGCTCGACGTGGGCCGGCAGGCCCGACCCCACCCGGCCGGCGACGTACTTGACCAGCGGCGCGTAGTGCAGGATCAGCCGGTCGCGGAGCGCGGCGTCGCGGCCCGAGACGTACCGCGCCCAGAGCTCGGCCAGGGCGGCGTCCGCGGCCGACGTGTCGGCCCGGTCGTCCTTGCGCGCGTCGGTCTGGCTGGTCCCCGTCACCGTGTGCTCCTCCTCAGGCCCGTGGGTGGGCCGCCGCGTGGACCGCCCGGAGCCGGTCGACCGTCACGTGCGTGTAGATCTGCGTCGTGGCGAGGCTAGCGTGGCCGAGCAGCTCCTGGACCGACCGCAGGTCGGCACCACCCTCCAGGACGTGGGTGGCCGCGGAGTGCCGCAGGCCGTGCGGGCCCAGGTCCGGGGCCCCGGGCACCGCCGCGGTGGCCGCGTGCACCACGCGCCGCACCTCCCGGGGGTCCAACCGGCCGCCGCGCAGACCCAGCAGCAGCGCCGGGCCGCTGCCCTCGCGGGCCAGCACCGGCCGGCCGTCGGACAGCCACGCCCGCAGCGCCCGCTCGGCGGGGACGCCGAAGGGCACGCTGCGCTCCTTGCGCCCCTTTCCGAGCACCCGCAGCAGCCGCCGGCCGTGGTCGACGTCGTCCAGGTCGAGACCCACCAGCTCGGCGACCCGGATGCCGCTGGCGTAGAGCAGGTCGACCACGAGCGCGTCGCGCAGCGCGACCGCCGCCTGCTCGGGCCCGGCGTCCTCGGGCAGCGGGCGGGGCGTCTCGGCCACCGCGCGGGCCTGGTCGGCGGTGAGCACCTCGGGGAGGGTGCGGTGGGCCCGAGGACTGGCCAGCCGCAGGCCGACGTCCTCGGGGGTCGCGCCGGTGCGCCGCAGGTGCGCGGTGAAGCTGCGTGCCGACGCGGCGCGGCGGGCGGTGGTCGACCTCCCGTCGCCGCGGGTGCGACCGAGCGCGAGCCAGCTGCGCAGGGTGCCGAGGTCCAGGTCGGTGACCTGCGTGCCGCCACGGCGGACCAGGTGGTCGAGCACGGAGACCACGTCGCCGGTGTAGGCGCGCACCGTGTGCGCGGACAGGTCGCGGCCGGCGGTGAGGTGCTCCACCCAGGCGTCCAGCGGCTCGGCCAGCGCCGGGGGCAGGGCCGCGCGCTGGGCGGCGGTCCGACCGGTCACGTCCCCGAGCCTGCGCGAGCGCCCGGGGCCTGGTCAACCGGGCTCGCCGATCGGGCACCCGGCCGGTGGGGCGACGGGGGGGACCTCTCAGCGGGTGCCCGCGTCCACGTCGTCGTGGGCGGAGACCACCGACCGGACAGCTCCCAGGTCCAGGTCGACGTGGCTCCCGCGGTAGGCGTCCCGGAACCCGTCGACGTCCGGGTACAGCACGCTGCGCCGCCGGTTCAGCGCCGTCAGGTGGTTCCTGATGGTGGCTTTCAGGTCGGGCGGGACGACGAGCGCGCAGAACGGCAGCTTCGTCGGCCGCCCTGCCTGGCGTCGCCCCTCGCCGAACAGCACGGTCAGCTTCTCCTTGCCCGGCGGGCGCCCGAGCTGGATCGGCAACCCGTCGATGCCGCCGCCCGGGCCGGTCCTCGGCACGACCCCGGAGAGGAAGAGTGCCTCCTGCGCTGCCGTCCGGGCATCGGGGACGGTCGGGCGGACGAGGAAGGGCTGCGCGTGGAGCGCGGACAGCCTGAGGGCACGTCGCAGGCCCCAGGCCAGCGGTTCGGACGGCAGGCCCCCGGTCTGCTGCTGGGGGTCGCTGGCCGGGTAGGTCGGCAGGCCGGTGACGTCGAACGCGAGGAGCACCCCGCCGACGTCGTCCTCCCCCTCGCAGGCGAACCAGAGCGCCGTCATCGGGTTGTGGGTGACGTCGAGCAGCCGGGTCGGGAGACCGTGGTGCTGCAGGTGCGCGAGCAGGTGGAGGTCGGAGGCGAGCGGGCCGACCTCGGGGGCGAGACCCCACGCACGGGCCTCGCGCAGGATCGCCAGCTCGTTCTGCCGCACCAGCAGCTCGTCGGGCAGCGGCTCGGCTTCGTCCACGATCAGCTCGCGGAGCAGCGAGGAGCGCACCCGGTGGCGCCGGTCGGTCGAGCCACGCCACACGTACTGGCGGCCCGGCGCGAGCGAGACGATGCGCATGATCGCCCGGAAGGCCTCGTCCTGGGTCTGCACGCGGTACCCCCACCCGCCGCGCACCCACTGCGGGTCGACCTGCTCAGCCACCCCGTCAGTCTCCGCCCTGCCGGTCGACACCACCGGTCACCGGCGGTCCCGGGTGACCCGCCAGCCGCCGGGGACCCGCTCCACCAGCTCGTGCAGCTCCAGCACGGGCAGCACCCGCAGCACGTCCAGCTCGGCGCAGCCGGCGACGGCGGCCAGCCGCTCCGGCGGGACGCCGATCCGCACCGGGCAGGCGTCCAGCACCCGGCGGGCGACGTCGGTGAGCTCGTCCCGCGGCGAGGAGGGCCGCGCGGGGACGTCGGCCAGGTCGGCGCCGATGCTGCCCACCTCCTCCAGCACCTCCCCCGCCGAGCTGACCAGCCGCGCCGGCGGGACGCCGCGCAGCAGCTGGTGCACCCCGACGCTCAGGGCGCTGGTGACCGGGCCGGGCACGCCCATCACCGGCCGGCCGAGCTCCCGTGCCCGGTTGGCGGTGGCCAGCGACCCCGACCGGGCGGCGGCCTCCACGACCACCGTGCCGCGGGACAGCGCCGCGATCAGCCGGTTGCGGACCAGGAACCGGTGGCCCAGCGGCGCCGACCCGGGTGGCCACTCGCTGACCACCAGGCCGTCCTCGAGCACCCGCTCCAGCAGGGTGGTGTGGCGTGGCGGATAGGCGCGGTCGACGCCGCAGGCCAGCACCGCGACCGTCGCTCCCCCGGCGGCCAGCGCACCCCGGTGGGCTGCGCCGTCGATGCCGGTGGCCGCGCCCGACACCGTCGTCCAGCCCCGGGACCACAGGTCGGCGGCCAGCTCGGCGGAGACGTGGTTGCCGTAGGCGGTGCTGGCCCGGGACCCGACCACGGCCACCGACCGGTCGGACAACTGGTCCAGCCGCGGCCGGCCGCGCACCCACAGGCCCAGCGGCGGCACGAGGGCGGCGGTGCGCTCGACCCCGCCGCCCTGCCGGTCGGAAGCCACGACGAGGTCGTGCAGCGCCCGGCCGGGCCACTCGTCGTCGCCGGGCACCACGAGCCGGGCGCCGATCCGCGCGGCGGTGAGCAGGTCGGCGAGGCTGCGGTCCTCGCCCCGGGCCGCGGCCTGGGCGGCGAACCGGGACGGGGCGGTGCCGGCGAGCAGGGACCGCACCGCGGCCACCTGACCGGTGGCGGCGACCCACCGCGCCAGCGCGGGGTCGCCGGGCTCGAACACCCGGGTGAGCCACGCCCCGGCCCGCTGCCGCACCCCGGGGTCGGCCGGGTCGCCGGCGACCACCGACGCCAGTGCGCCCTCGGCCACCGCGCTCACGCCGCGGCCGCCGGCAGCCGCAGGCCCAGTGCCTCGCCGACCTCGTCCGGGCCGGGCACCGTGCGGCCGGCCAGGTCGGCGAGCGTCCAGGCCACCCGCACCACCCGGTCCAGGCCCCGCAGGGACAGCGCCCCGCGCTCCAGGGCCCGCTCGGCCAGCGCGAGGGCCGGGCGCGGGACCGGCCACCGCTCGCGCAGCAGCCGGCCGGGGACCTCGCCGGTGGTGCGCAGGCCGGTGCCGGCCAACCGCTCGGCGGCGGCCCCGCGGGCGGCCCGCACCCGGGCGGCGACCACGGCGGTCGACTCGGGGGCCGCGACGCGGTCCAGCCAGCCCGCGCGGGTCACCGGCGGCAGCTGCACCCGCAGGTCGATGCGGTCCAGCAGCGGGCCCGAGAGCCGCGCCTGGTAGCGCCGGCGCTCCAGCGAGCCGCAGCTGCACGCGGCGTCGCCGGCCGGCGAGGCGCACGGGCAGGGGTTGGCCGCCAGCACCAGCTGGGTGCGGCAGGGGAAGGTCGCCGACCCGTGCGCGCGGTGGACGGTGACCGTGCCCCGTTCCAGCGGCTGGCGGAGGGAGTCGAGCACCGTGCGCGGGAACTCTGGCGCCTCGTCGAGGAACAGCACGCCGCCGTGGGCGCGGGACAGCGCGCCGGGCCGGATCTGGCCCGACCCGCCGCCCACCAGCGAGACAGCCGACGCCGAGTGGTGCGGCGCCTCGAACGGGGGCCGGGTGATCAGCGCCGCGCCCGGGGGCAGCGTGCCGGCGACCGACGCGACCGCGGTGACCTCGGTGGCCAGCTCGTCGTCCAGGATCGGCAGGATCCCGGGCAGCCGCTGGGCCAGCATGGTCTTGCCCGCCCCGGGCGGGCCGGACAGGAACAGGTGGTGACCGCCGGCGGCGGCGACCTCGACCGCGCGCCGGCCGGTCACCTGGCCCACCACGTCGGCGAGGTCGGGCCCGGGCGGCAGGGGCGGTGCCGGTGCCCGCTCGTGCGGGGCCAGGCGGGGACCGCGGCGCTGCAGGTGCGCGACCACCTCGCGCAGGTGGCCCGCGGCGAGCACCTGCACCCCGCCGACCAGCGCCGCCTCGTCGGCGACGGCGGCCGGCAGCACGACGGTGCCGAAGCCGGCGTCGCGGGCGGCCAGCACCCCGGGCAGCACGCCGCGCACCCCGCGCAGGGACCCGTCGAGGCCGACCTCGCCGAGGAACACCGGCTGGTCGACGTCGTGCAGCACGAGCTTGCCGGTGGCGGCCAGCGCCGCGACGGCCAGCGCCAGGTCGAAGCCGGCACCCTGCTTGGGCATCGCGGCCGGGGACAGCGCGATGGTCACCCGCCCGTCGGGGAAGGACCACCCGCAGCGGCGGACCGCCGCCCGGACGCGGTCGACGGACTGCCGGACCACCGCGTCGGGCAGCCCCACGAGCGAGAGCCCGGGTGCGCCGGGGGCGTCGTCCACGGCCACCTCGACCAGCGCGCCGGTGACCCCGACGAGGCCGACGGACCAGGTGCGCGCCTGCGCCATCAGAACGCCCCGCGCAGGTGGTCGACCGTGGCCCGGCCGGCGACCAGCAGCACCGCGACGACGTCGAAGCGCAGCCGGGCGGCCCGCTCGTCGTGCTCGTCCAGCCACCGGCCGGCCAGTTGCTTCATCCGGGCCTGCTTGACCGGGGTGACCGCCTGCACCGGGGACCCGTAGCGGGTGCCCGAGCGGGTCTTCACCTCGCAGAACACCAGCGCGTCGCCCTCGCGGGCGACGACGTCCAGCTCGCCGCGGGCGCAGCGCCAGTTGCGGTCGAGGACGGTCAGGCCGGCCGCCACCAGGTGGTCGACGGCCAGCTGTTCACCGCGGGCGCCGAGGGCGGCTCGTGAGGTCTGCACGCCGCCACCGTCGGGCCGGGCGGGCGGGTGCGGGGCCGCCGCGGCCGATCTGTGGACAGCACCCCCGCGTGTGGACGACGGCGGGCACGGCCGCCCGCCGTCGTGCTAGGGCCTCAGCTGCCCGGGCCCCGAGCGATGCCGGGGTCGTCGGGCAGCTCGAGGTCGGGCTTGTCCAGCTCCTCGACGTTGACGTCCTTGAACGTCACCACCCGCACGTTCTTCACGAACCGCGCGGGCCGGTACATGTCCCACACCCAGGCGTCGGAGAGCTTCAGCTCGAAGAACACCTCGCCGCCGGCCTCGCGGACCTGCAGGTCGACGGAGTTGGCCAGGTAGAAGCGCCGCTCGGTCTCCACCACGTAGGAGAACTGGCGGACGATGTCCTTGTACTCCCGGTAGAGCTGCAGCTCCATCTCGGTCTCGTACTTCTCGAGGTCCTCGGTGCTCATCGCAGACTCTCCACGGGCGTCGGGGACTGGTGCACCCGACCATCATCGTCCATCGGTGGTCGGCCGCCACGCGCGACGTGCGCGTCCCGGGCCCGGGCGACGTTGACGAACCGGTGCCGGTGCTCCGGGCAGGGGCCGAAGCGGTCCAGCGCGGCGGTGTGCAGGTCGGTGATGTAGCCCTTGTGCACGTCGAACTCGTAGTGCGGGAACCGGCGGTGCAGGTCGACCATCATCCGGTCCCGGGTCACCTTCGCCAGCACCGAGGCCGCGGCCACGCAGGCGGCCACCCGGTCGCCCTTCCAGACCGCCAGCGTGGGCTGGGCCAGGCCGCTGACCGGGAAGCCGTCGGTGAGCACGTAGTCCGGCGGCACGTCGAGGCCGCCGACGGCGCGGCGCAGCGCCTCGATGTTGGTCACGTGCATGCCGCGCTCGTCGAGCTCGGGGACGTCGACCACCACCACCGACCAGGACACCGCGCGGGCGACCACCTCGGCGTAGACGCGCTCGCGGGCGGCGGCGGTGAGCAGCTTGGAGTCGGCCAGGCCCGGCACCCGGCCCCGCCGTCCGGCCGGGAGGATGCACGCGGCCGCGACCAGCGGACCGGCGCAGGCGCCCCGGCCGGCCTCATCGGCCCCGGCCACGGCGGTGAAGCCGCGTCGGCGCAGCGAGCCCTCCATGGACCAGAGGGCGTCGGGGGCACGGGGTGGGGCAGCCATCGCCCCCCGACCCTACGACGAGCACGACACGAGCCGGCCCCCGGACGACGGGGACCGGCTCGGGGCCGTGGGGTGTGCGGCCGGGGCGCCGAGGAGGCGGACGCCCCGACCGCACGGGTCGGTCAGACGGTGGCTGCCTCGTCGGTCTCGGCGACCGCGGCGGAGGCGGCGTGGCCGTGGCCGCAGGTGCAGCTGCCGCCGTTGCGGGCGGAGAGCACCAGGGAGACGGCGTGGGCCCGGTCGCGGGCACCCAGCTTGCGCAGGATGGCCTTGACGTGGCTCTTGACGGTGTCCTCGGAGATGAACAGGTTGCGGCCGATGGCGCGGTTGCTCTGGCCCTGGATCAGCTCGTCGAGGACGTCGGACTCGCGGCGGGTCAGCGGGACCGAGGGGGTGAGCTCCTTGGTGACCGGGACCTCGCTGGGCTCGACGCGGCGGATCTGCGGGTCGACGACGGTGCGGCCGGCGCGGGCGGCCAGGACCGACCAGCCGAGCAGGGTCGGCGAGGTGTTCATGAGCAGGTAGCCGCGGATGCCGGCGGCGAGGGCCTCGTTGACCACGGCGGGGTCCTCGGAGGTGGCGAGCGCGACGATGGCGACGCGGGGGTAGCGGCGGCGCAGGTCGCGGCAGACGTTCAGGGTGGCCGCGCGGCCGGCGCCGAGCTCGACGACGACGGCGTCGGGGCGGGCGGACTCGACCAGGGTCAGGGCCCGGCGGACCTCGCCGGGGACCCCGACGGCCTGCATGCCGGCGGTCTCGTTGACCATGCTGACCAGGCCGCGGCGCAGGACCGGGGCGTCAGCGAGGAGCAGAACGCGGGTGACGCCGCGGGTCGAGCCGGCCGTGGTGCTGGACATTGCATTTCTCCGATCGAGTGCGATGACTGACAGACCGTTCATCGACTCACCCGAGCGGGTGCTTGAACACTTCTTGGTGATTTTTTTCCTCACCACCCGGAATGGCCTCGACCATTCCGGCGAATGGTTCAGCGGCGCCGTCGCCGCCAGGCCGCGACCGGGACCGCGCCGCCGAGCCCGAGCAGCACCGGCGCGACGAGGGCGACGTCGCCCTGCAGCGCCATCCCCTCGGCCTGCTGCGGCTGGATGGCCGGGCTGTCCACGAGGGAGAACCGGCTGAAGGGCCACACGATGACCGAGGCCTTGCCGATGACGTCGTCCACCGCGATCGTGCCGGCGTACTGGTCGCCCACGTGGGAGCGGGAGTCAGCCGAGGCCGACCGGTGGTCACCCATCACCCACAACCGGCCCTCGGGCACGGTGACCGGGCCGAAGGGGCGGGTCTCCAGCGGGGTGTTCTCGTAGATGTAGGGCTCGTCGAGCGGCTGCCCGTCGACGGTGACCCGGCCCTGCTCGTCGCAGCACTGCACGGTCTGCCCGCCGGTGGCGATGACCCGCTTGACGTAGTCGTCCTCGCTGGGCGGGGCGACACCGATGGCCCGGCCGAGGAACAGCGCGGCGGAGGAGAACCAGTTGTCCGGCTCCGACACCTGCACCTCGGGCGTCCAGGTGTCGGGGCCCTGGAAGACGACGACGTCGCCGGGCTGCGGGTCGGAGAACCAGTACGGCGGCTTGGTCACCAGCACCCGGTCACCGGTGCAGCCGGTGCAGCCGTGCAGCGTCTGCTCCATCGAGCCCGACGGGATGAAGAACGCCTGCACCAGGAAGGTCTTCACCAGCAGCGCGAGGACGAAGGCGACGACCAGCAGGATCGGCAGCTCCTTGAGCAGCGAGCCCTTCTTCTGCTCCTCGCGGTCCCGGCGGCGGGCGCGGCGGGAGAACCGGCCGACACCGACCTCGCCGTCGCCCCGGCCGGCGCGGTGGCCCCCGGCCTCGTCGTCGGCGGGGTCGGGGGTCCGGTCGGTGCTCATCGTCGGTCAGCGTACGTTCCGGTGCCGCGCAACCGGCCCAGGACGCACGACGGCCCGGCTGCCGTGGGCAGCCGGGCCGTGCGGGACGTGCGGGGTCAGCGGGCGACGGCCTCGCGGACCTCGCGCTTCTCCTTGATCTTGGCGGCCTTGCCGCGCAGGTCGCGGAGGTAGTACAGCTTGGCCCGGCGGACGTCACCGCGGGTCAGCACCTCGATCTTCTCCACGACGGGGGTGTGCACCGGGAAGGTGCGCTCCACGCCGACGCCGAAGCTGACCTTGCGGACGGTGAAGGTCTCGCGGATGCCCCCGCCCTGGCGGCGCAGGATGACGCCCTGGAAGACCTGGATGCGCGAGCGGTTGCCCTCGATGACCCGCACGTGCACCTTCACGGTGTCCCCGGGGCGGAAGTCGGGGATGTCGTCGCGCAGCGACTCGGCGTCGAGGGCGTCCAGGGTGTTCATCGCAGCAGTCCTCAGTCCTAGCGGTGTCTGTTCTCGGGCTGCCCGCCGGGCGCGCAGCGGCCCTCGGCAGGTGATCCCGGGGAACCGCGCTCGATGCAGAGCGGCAGCAGCAGTGCTCCATCGTGCCACACCGGCGGGCCGGTGGACGCGGCGGCCCTGTGATCTCAGCCGTCGACGACCTGTGGTGGGCCGGTCCACGGCCCGGCGAGCAGCCCGGGCAGCAGGTCGGCGAGCCCGCGCGGGGCGAACCGCTCCCCCGACGCGGCCACCTCGGCCAGGCTCCACCAGCGGTGCGGCTCGTCGGCCAGCACCTCCAGCTCGGTGCGGCCGGCGGTGTCGACGACGTGCTCGACGTCGCGGAGCACGAAGAAGGTCTCCCGGCTGTCGACGACCCGGCCGCCGAACTCCCCGACGTGCCGCCGCAGCCAGACCGGTCCCTCCAGGGCGGCCGGGTGGACGACCAGCCCGGTCTCCTCGGCGAGCTCGCGGACGGCGGCCGCCCGCAGCGACTCGCCGTCCTCGACGCCGCCGCCGGGGGTGTACCACCACTGCACGTCGCCGGGGACGGCGTCCGGGGCGGTCAGCCGGCCGCCGAACAGCAGCACCCGGCCGGCGGGGTCGAGCACCAGGACGCGGGCCGTCGGCCGCACCCACGGCGCCGTCACGCGTCGGCGTCCAGGGCGGCGCGGTCGGCGGCGGTGAGCTCGACACCGGCCAGCAGGTCGGGACGGCGGTCGGCGGTGCGCCGGATGGACTCCGCGCGCCGCCAGCGGGCGATCGCGGCGTGGTCGCCGGACAGCAGCACCGGCGGGACGTCGTGGCCGCGCCAGGACGCCGGCCGGGTGTAGGAGGGCCCCTCGAGGAGGCCGTCGGCGTGCGAGTCGAACTCCACGGACTCGGCGTTGCCGACCACGCCCGGGATGAGCCGGGTGACCGCCTCGACCATCACCAGGACGGCGGACTCCCCGCCGGCCAGCACGTAGTCGCCGATGCTCACCTCCGACACCGGGCCGTGCGCCGCGGCGTCGTCGGCGACCCGCTGGTCGATGCCCTCGTACCGCCCGCAGGCGAAGACCAGGCCCGGCTCGGTCGCCCACTGCGCGGCCACGGCCTGGGTGAAGGGCCGCCCGGCCGGGGTGGGGACGACGAGGCGGGTGCCCGGCGGGCGCACGTCGGCCAGCGCCCGGCCCCACGGCTCGGGGCGCATGACCATGCCGGGCCCGCCGCCGTAGGGGCTGTCGTCGACCGTGCGGTGCACGTCGTCGGTCCAGGCGCGCAGGTCGTGCACGCCCACCTCGACCAGCCCCCTGGCGGCCGCCTTGCCCAGCAGCGCCTGGCCCAGCGGGGCCAGGTACTCCGGGAAGATCGTCAGGACGTCGATCCTCACAGCTCCAGCAGCCCCTCGGGCGGGGTGATGACCAGGTGCCCGGCGGCGACGTCCACGGTCGGGACGATGGCGCGCACGAACGGCACCAGCAGGTCGTGGGTGCCCGGTCGCCGCACGACCAGCAGCTCGGCGGCGTCGTGCCGGACGGCCGAGACGGTGCCGACGACGGTCCCGTCGGTGAGCCGCACCTCCAGCCCGACGAGCTGGTGGTCGTAGAAGGAGTCGTCCTCGAGCTCGGGGAGGTCGGCGACCTCGACCACGAGGACCGTGTTCCGCAGCTCGTCGGCGGCCTGGCGGTCGGCGACGCCCTCGATGCGCAGCAGCAGGGTGCCCGAGTGCCACTTCACCGACTCGACGGTCAGCGGGCCGCGGTCGGCGGGCTCGGTGGCCAGCACGGCGCCGGGGCGGAACCGGCGGTCGGGGTCGTCGGTGCGCACCTCGACGGTCACCTCACCACGAACACCGTGGGGTCGGCCGATGCGGCCGACCACCACGGTGTCGGAGGGGGTGCCCTGCGGGCGCGGGGTGGTGCTCAGCGCCCGTCGGTGTCGACGACGTCGACCCGCAGGCCGCGTCCGCCGACACCGGTCATGACCTGGCGCAGCGCCTTGGCGGTGCGCCCGCCGCGGCCGATGACCTTGCCGAGGTCGTCGGGGTGCACCCGGACCTCGAGGGTCTTGCCGCGGCGACCGTTGATCAGGTCGACGGCGACGTCGTCGGGGTTGTCGACGATGCCCTTGACCAGGTGCTCGAGCGCCTCTTCGAGCACGTCTTACTCGGCAGCGGTCTTGCCGGCGGACCCGTCGGCCGGGGCGTCCTCGGCCAGCTTGGCCTCGGCCTCGGGGGTGGCGTCGGCCTTGACCGCAGCCTTCTTCTTCGGGGTGGTGGCCCCGGCGGCCGGCTCGTCGGCGGCGGCGCGGGCGGCCTCCTCGTAGGCGGCCTTCTTGTCGGGCTTGGGGGCCGCGACCTTCATCGGCTCGGGGGCCGGCTCGCCCTTGAACTTCTGCCAGTCACCGGTGACCCGCAGGATGGCGGCGACGGCCTCGGTCGGCTGCGCGCCGACGCCCAGCCAGTAGGCGGCACGCTCGGCGTCGACCTCGATGAAGGAGGGGTCCTCCTTGGGGTGGTACTTGCCGATCGTCTCGATCGAGCGGCCGTCCCGCTTGGTGCGGGAGTCGGCGACGACGATGCGGTAGTACGGCGCGCGCATCTTGCCCAGACGCATGAGCTTGATCTTGGTGGCCACGGTGGGTGGTGTACTCCTCGTACGGGTTCTCGGGTGCTCGCGCCTGCGGGCGCGTGGGGGTACGCCGGGGGCGGAGCGGGTGGACACGCGGCCGCGACGGTGAGAGGGCCGCCGGCAGCACGTGCTCGACCGCCCATCATGCCAGACGACGGGAGGACGCCGGGATGCTGCTCCACCACGTCGAGCTGTGGGTGCCCGACCTCACCCGCGCCGTCCGCTCCTGGGGGTGGCTGCTGACCGAGCTGGGCGCCGAGCCGTTCCAGGCCTGGTCCGGTGGCCGGTCGTGGCGTTCCGGGGACGTCTACCTCGTCCTGGAGCAGTCGCCGGACCTGGTGGGGACGGCGCACGACCGGCGCCGTCCGGGGCTGAACCACCTGGCCTTCCACGTCCCCGCCGGCCGGCTCGACGGCCTGGTGGACGAGGCCGCGGCGCACGGGTGGCGGCTGCTGTTCGGCGACCGCCACCCGTTCGCCGGTGGCCCCGGGCACCGGGCGGCGTACCTGGAGGACGCCGACGGCTTCGAGGTGGAGCTGGTCGAGCGGGTCAGCCCCTGACGGCGGCCAGCACCGCGGCGGCGGCGCCGTCCACGGGGATGTCCTGCCGCTCGCCGGTGGCCCGGTCGCGCAGCTCCAGGACGCCCTCGGCCAGCCCGCGGCCGACGGTGACGATGGTCGGCATCCCGAGCAGCTCGGCGTCCTTGAACTTCACGCCGGGGCTGACCTTGGGCCGGTCGTCGTAGAGCACGGTGAGCCCGGCGGCGACCAGCTCGCCGGCCAGGGCCTCCGCGGCGGTGAACACCGCGGCGTCCTTGCCGGTGGCGACCAGGTGCACGTCGGCCGGGGCGACCTCGCGCGGCCAGACCAGGCCGAGCTCGTCGTGCGTGGACTCGGCGATGGCGGCCACGGCGCGGGAGACCCCGATGCCGTAGGACCCCATGGTGACGGTGACGAGCTTGCCGTTCTCGTCGAGCACCTTGAGGTCCAGGGCGTCGGCGTACTTGCGGCCGAGGGCGAACACGTGGCCCATCTCCACGCCCCGGGCGAGCTCCAGCGGGCCGGAGCCGTCGGGGGCGGGGTCGCCGGCGCGCACCTCGGCGGCCTCGATGGTGCCGTCCCAGGTGAAGTCCCGGCCGGCCACGAGGTCGAAGACGTGCTTGCCGGCCTCGTTGGCCCCGGTGATCCAGCGGCTGCCGGTGACCACGCGGGGGTCGATGAGGTAGCGGATGCCCGAGTCGCTGTCGGCGCCGAGCACCTGCGGGCCGATGTAGCCCTTGACCAGCACCGGGTGCGCGGCGAAGTCGGTGAACGGCTCGACCTCGGCCGGGGAGACCTGGGCCTCCAGCCGCTTGGTGTCGACCTCGCGGTCGCCGGGGAGGCCGATGACCAGGGGCTCGGCGGTGCCGTCGGGGTGGCGCAGCTGCACGACGACGTTCTTCAGCGTCGAGGCCGCGGTGTAGCCGGCGTCAGGGAAGAGCTCGGTGGCGACGGCGACCAGGGTCTCGATGGTGGGGGTGTCGGGGGTGTCCTCGACGTGCGCGGCCGGCAGGCCGTCGACGGGGATCGCCGCGGGCGCGACGGTGGTGACGGCCTCGACGTTGGCCGCGTACCCCCCCGGCGAGCGCACGAAGGTGTCCTCGCCGATCGGGGTGGGGGTGAGGAACTCCTCCGACCGGGACCCGCCCATGGCGCCGGAGGTGGCCGAGACGATCACGTACTCCAGGCCCAGCCGGTCGAAGATGCGCATGTAGGCGTCGCGGTGCCGGGCGTAGGAGGCGTCCTGGCCGGCGTCGTCGACGTCGAAGGAGTAGCTGTCCTTCATCACGAACTCGCGCCCGCGGAACAGCCCGGCCCGGGGCCGGGCCTCGTCCCGGTACTTGGTCTGGATCTGGTAGATCGACAGCGGCAGGTCCTTGTAGGAACCGTAGAGGTCCTTCACCAGGAGGGTGAACATCTCCTCGTGGGTGGGGCCCAGCAGGAAGTCGGCGCCCTTGCGGTCCTTCAGGCGGAAGACGTTGTCGCCGTACTCGGTCCAGCGGCCGGTGGCCTCGTAGGGCTCGCGGGGCAGCAGCGCCGGGAAGTGCACCTCCTGCGCACCCATCGCGTCCATCTCCTCGCGGACGACGCGCTCGACGTTGCGGTACACCCGCCAGCCCAGCGGCAGCCAGGTGAACCCGCCGGGCGCGGCCCGGCGGATGTAGCCGCCCCGCACGAGCAGGCGGTGGCTGGGGACCTCGGCGTCGGCCGGGTCGTCGCGCAGGGTGCGCAGGAACAGGGTGGACATCCGCAACAGCACGCAGGGAGTCTCCCAGCCCCCGCCCAACGGTTTCCCTACAGGTGGCCCGCCAGCACGGCGGCCGCCGTGCGCAGCTGGTCCGCGGCGGCACCGGCCCCGGCGGCGTCCAGCTGGTCGGCCGCGGCCAGCCGCTCGTCCCGCTCGGCCCGCACGACGGCGCGGACGTCGTCCTCGGCGAGCTCCCGCCGGCATCCGCGCCACGAGGTCCGTCAGCGGCAGGGCCTCAGCGGGAGGGGGTGACCACGCGGCCGCGGAGCAGGGTGAGCTGCGGGCGGGCCAGGGCGTCGAGGTCGGCGCGGGGGTCGGCGTCGTAGACGACCAGGTCGGCCGGGGCGCCCTCGACCAGGCCGGGCAGGCCCAGCCACTCCCGCGCGGCCCACGACGCCGCGGCCAGTGCCGCCTCGCGCGGCAGCCCGGCGGCGTGCAGCGCCCGGACCTCCTCGCCGATGGTCCCGTGGTCGATGCCGCCGCCGGCGTCGGTGCCGGCGAACACCGGCACCCCGGCCTCGTACGCCGCCCGCACCACCGCACCCGACGAGGCGTACAGCCGGCGCATCGTCGAGGCGTAGGCGGGGAACTTCGCCTCGCCCGCCGCGGCGAACCCGGGGAAGTTCTCCACGTTCACCAGCGTGGGGACGACGGCGGTGCCGCGCGCGGCCATCTCGGAGATGAGGTCCTCGGTCAGGCCGGTGCCGTGCTCCACGCAGTCGATTCCTGCCCGGATGAGCCCGGGCAGCGCGTCGCTGCCGAAGGTGTGCGCGGTGACCCGGGCGCCCTCGGCGTGCGCGGCGGCGATCGCGTCGGCCAGCGCGTCGTCGGGCCACAGCGGGCCCAGGTCGCCGGCCCCGCGGTCGATCCAGTCACCGACCAGCTTCACCCAGCCGTCCCCGCGGCGGGCCTGCACCCGCACCTCGTCGGCCAGCGACGCGGGCTCCACCTCCACGGCCAGACCCGGGATGTAGCGCCGCTCGCGGGCCACGTGCCGGCCGGCGCGCAGGATCCGCGGCAGCTCGGGGTCGTCGTCCAGCGCCCGGGTGTCGACCGGCGACCCGCAGTCGCGCAGCAGCAGCACCCCGGCGTCCCGCTCCACGAGGGCCTGTTCGCGGGCCGCGGCCAGGTCCTCGACGTGGCCGCCGCCCCGGGCGATGCCGACGTGGCAGTGCGCGTCGACCAGCCCCGGCAGCACGAACCCGCCCCGGGAGACCGTCGGCGCGCCCGGCACCGGCTCGAAGGTGAGCCGCCCGTCGCGCACCCACAGGTCGCGGGTCTCGTCCCCGGGCAGCAGCACCCCCGACAGGTGCACGGCTCAGCGGTCCTTGAACTGGCTGAAGTCGAGCTTGGAGAGGTCCGGCATGGCCTGGCCCGGCGGCAGCCCCGGGATCCCGCCCGGCGGCATCGTGGGGCCGGCGCCGATCTGGCGCCGCGCCGGCTTCTTGCCCTTGCCCTTGCCGCCCTTGCGGGCCGGGGCCTGCTGCTGGCGGCCGCGGGCCTTCTTCGACATCGGGCCCATCCCCGGCATGCCCATCGAGCCGGCCATCTGGCCCATCATCTTCTGGGCCTGCGCGAAGCGCTCCAGCAGCGAGTTGACCTCGGTGACGGTGACGCCGGAGCCGTTGGCGATCCGGACCCGGCGCGAGGCGTTGATGATCTTGGGGGTGTTCCGCTCCCCCGGCGTCATCGACCGGATGATCGCCGCGGTGCGGTCGAGGTCCCGGTCGTCGATGTTCTTCAGCTGCTCCTTCATCTGCCCGGCACCGGGCAGCATGCCGAGCAGGTTGGCGATCGGCCCCATCTTCCGGATCGCCATCATCTGCTCGAGGAAGTCCTCGAGGGTGAAGCCGTCGCGGCTGGCCAGCTTGCCGGCCATCTTCTCGGCCTGCTCGGCGTCGAAGGCCTGCTCGGCCTGCTCGATGAGGGTGAGCACGTCGCCCATGCCGAGGATGCGCGAGGCCATCCGCTCGGGGTGGAAGACGTCGAAGTCGGCCAGCTTCTCGCCGGTCGAGGCGAACATGATCGGCTGGCCGGTGACCCCGCGGACCGACAGCGCGGCACCACCGCGGGCGTCGCCGTCGAGCTTGGTGAGCACGACGCCGGAGAACCCGACGCCCTCCTGGAACGCGATCGCGGTGGTGACGGCGTCCTGGCCGATCATCGCGTCGACGACGAACAGCGTCTCGTCGGGCTGCACGGCGTCGCGGATGCCGGCGGCCTGGGCCATCAGCTCGGCGTCGATGCCCAGCCGGCCGGCGGTGTCGACCACGACGACGTCGTGCATGGTGCGGCGGGCGTGCTCGATCGACTCGCGGGCGACCTCGATCGGGTCGCCGACGCCGTTGCCCGGCTGCGGGGCGTAGACGTCGACCCCGGCCTGGCCGGCGACGACGGAGAGCTGGTTGACCGCGTTGGGGCGCTGCAGGTCGCAGGCCACCAGCAGCGGGGTGTGCCCCTGCGCCTTGAGCCAGCGGCCCAGCTTGCCGGCCAGGGTCGTCTTCCCGGCGCCCTGCAGACCGGCCAGCATGATGACCGTCGGCGAGGTCTTGGCGTACCGGATCCGCCGGGTCTCCCCGCCGAGGATGCCGACGAGCTCCTCGTTGACGATCTTGATGATCTGCTGGGCGGGGTTCAGCGCCTGGCTGACCGCGGCACCGCGGGCCCGCTCCTTGACCGACCCGATGAACTCGCGCACGACCGGCAGCGCGACGTCGGCCTCGAGCAGCGCGATCCGGATCTCCCGGGCGGTGGCGTCGATGTCGGCGTCGGAGAGCCGGCCCTTGCCGCGCAGCCCGGTGAAGACCTTGTCGAGCCGGTCGGAGAGGGTCTCGAACACAACACGTCCTCAGCAGCGGTGGAACCAGGGGCTCCCCAGGGTATCCAGCCTCAGTGCACGGCCGGGTCGGGTGCGGTGCCGGCGGCCGCGGCCAGCAGCGAGGCGGCGACCCGCTCGCGCTGGCCCTCGTCGACCGGCGTGCCCGAGGGGTCGGCCAGGTAGAAGGCGTCGACGGCGTCGGCGCCCAGGGTCTCCACCGTCGCGCCGCGCACGTCCAGGCCCTCGGCGGCCAGGGCGGCGGTGAGCCGGTAGAGCAGGCCGGCCCGGTCGGTGGCCCGCACCTCGACCAGGGTGTTGGCCGCCCCGGTCGCCTCGGCGTCGAACCAGGCCACCCGCGGCGGCGCGCCGCGGCCGGCGTCCTGGCGGTAGTCGCGCTCCCGCTGGGCCAGCCGCTCCCCCAGCGGCAGGGTGCCCTCCATCGCCGCGCGCACGCCGTCGGCGAGGATCCCGGGCACCGGCACCCGCCCGAACCGCGGCCGGACGGCGAACACCGAGGTGGCGTACCCGGCCTCGACGGTCACCCGCGCGGCCCGGACGTCGAGCTGGTTGAGCGCCAGCACGCCGGCGCACAGCGCGAACAGGCCCGGGCGGTCGGGCGCACCGATGGTGACCTGCTGGCCGTCGGCGACGTCCTCCACCCCGACGGTCACCGGCCGGGTCGGGCCCGGGATCTCCGGCGCCGGGGTGCTGACCTGCGGGTCGCTGGGCTCCAGCACCGGCTCGGGGACGGCTGCCGACCCCAGCCGCGCAGCCACCCGGCCGACCAGCGCCGCGACCAGGTGCGCCTTCCAGGGCGACCAGGCCGAGGTGGAGGTCGCCGCGCCGTCGGCCTGGGCGAGGGCGTGCAGCAGCTGCAGCAGCGCCGGGTCGCCGCCGATGGCCTCCACGACGCGGTCGATGGTGGCCGGGTCGTCGAGGTCGCGGTGGGTGGCCACGTCCGGCAGCAGCAGGTGCCAGCGCACCATCGCCACGAGCATGTCCACGTCGGCCGGGGCGAACCCCATCCGGGTGGCCACCTCCCGCACGACGACCGCGCCGACCTCGGAGTGGTCGCCGGGGTGGCCCTTGCCGATGTCGTGCAGCAGCGCGCCGACCAGCAGCAGGTCGGGCCGGTCGACGTCGCGGGTCAGCTCCGCGCCCGCCGCCGCGGCCTCCACCAGGTGCCGGTCCACGGTGAACCGGTGCCACGGGTGCCGCTGGGGCAGCGACCGGACGTGGTCCCACTCGGGGAGCATCCGGACCAGCAGGCCCTCCTGGTCCAGCTGCTCCACCACCGGGACGGCGCTGCGCCCGCTGGCCAGCAGCCGCAGGAACGACCAGCGCACCTCGGCCGGCCACGGCTCGGGCAGCGGTGGGGAGTGCGCGCCGAGCACCTTGAGCGTGTAGGGCGACAGCAGCAGGTCCGCGTGCGCGGCCGCGGCGGCCCCGCGCAGCACCAGGCCGGGGTCGGCGGCGGGCTTGGCGTCGCGGGCGAGCACCACCTCGTCGCCCTGCCGGACCAGGCCCTCGGCCAGCGGCTCGCGGCGCACCCGCCGGTACCGGCCGCGGGGACGGCGGACCATCGCCGCGTCCACCCGCCGCCACGCCTCGTCGACCACGAAGGCCAGCCGCCGTCCGGCCAGGCTCACCCGGCGCAGCAGCACGTCGTCGTCGGGCAGGCCCAGGGCGGCGGCGACCCCGGCCTGCTCCTGGCGCACCAGCACGTCGCCGGCCCGGCGGGTGCGGCGGCGCAGCTCGTCGCGGACGTCGACCAGGAACGCGTAGGCCTCGCCGGCGTCGGCCGGGGGCTCGTCGACCAGCTGGGCGAGGGAGAGCGCGCGCAGCACCTGCCCGTCGCGCAACCCGCCGTAGGCCTCCTTCAGGTCGGGCTCGAGCAGGAAGCCCAGCTCGCCGACCGTGCGCGCCCGGGCGCGGCGCAGCTCCTTCAGCTCGGGCAGCAGCCGGGCCGCGCGCTGCCGCCACGAGGCGAGGGTGGCCGAGCGCAGCGCGGCGACCAGCTCGGCGTCCCCGGCGACCAGCCGCACGTCGAGCAGGCCCAGGCCGGCCTTGACGTCGTCCCCGGCCACCGCGGCCGCCTCGGCGACGGTGCGCACCGAGTGGTCGAGCTTGTGCCCGGCGTCCCAGACCGGGTACCAGACCGCGTCGGCGACCTGGCCGATGCCGCGGCGCCCGTCGTGCACCAGCACCAGGTCCAGGTCGCCGCGCGGTGCGGGCTCCCGGCGGCCGAGGCTGCCGACCGCGGCCAGTGCGACCCCGGTGCGGTCGCCGGCGGGCACGGCGTCGCCCAGCAGGCCGGTCAGCCAGCCGTCCAGCGCCGCGACCCGCTCCGCGCGGGGCAGGGCGGCGAGCTCGTCGGGGGTCGGTGCCGGGTGTGCCAGGGGGATCACCTCGTCGTGAGCGGGACCGTGGGCGGGGCCGTGGGCGGGGCGGGAACGGCGTCGGCCGGGGCGGTGGGGGTCCCCACCACCCCGGCCGACGGGACGGGTGCTGCGACTAGAGCGCGTCGGCCCCGCGCTCCCCGGTGCGGACCCGCACGATCTCGTCGATCGTGGTGACCCAGACCTTGCCGTCGCCGATCTGGCCGGTGGAGGCGGACTCCACGACGGCGTCGACCACGCGGGCGGCGTCGTGCTCGCTGACCACGACCTCGATCCGCACCTTGGGGACGAAGTCCACCTGGTACTCCGCACCGCGGTAGACCTCGGTGTGGCCGCGCTGGCGGCCGAAGCCCTGGACCTCGGAGACGGTGAGCCCGGCGATGCCGATCAGCTCGAGGGCGTTCTTGACGTCGTCCAGCTTGAACGGCTTGACGATCGCGGTGACCAGCTTCATCAGTGCGAACCCTCCACGGTCTTGGCGGTGGTGGCCTGGTGGAGGGCGGACCCGCTCCCACCGCTCAGGCTGGTGAAGTCGTAGCCGGACTCGGCGTGCACGACCTGGTCGATGCCGGCGACCTCGTCCTCCTCGGTGATCCGGAAGCCCATCGTCTTCTCGATGACCAGCCCGATGACGTAGGTGACCACGAAGGAGACGACCAGGACGGCGACGGCGCCGACGACCTGGCGCCACAGCTGGTCCACGCTACCGCCGTAGAAGAGGCTCTCCACACCGGCGGGGGCGTCGGGGTCGGCCAGGAAGCCGATGGCGATGGTGCCCCAGAGGCCACCGACGAGGTGGACGCCGACGACGTCGAGGGAGTCGTCGTAGCCGAACCGGTACTTCAGGCCGACCGCCAGGGCGCAGAGCACACCGGCGATCGCGCCCAGGATGATCGCGCCGATCGGCGAGACCGCGGAGCAGGCCGGGGTGATGGCGACCAGGCCGGCGACGACGCCGGAGGCACCGCCCAGCGAGGTGGAGTGCCCGTCGCGGATCTTCTCCGTCAGCAGCCAGCCCAGCGCGGCGGCACCGGTGGCGACCAGGGTGTTCACCCAGACCACCGCGGCGGTGTTGTTGGCGGCCAGGGCGGAGCCGGCGTTGAAGCCGAACCAGCCGAACCAGAGCAGGCCGGCGCCGATCATCACCAGCGGCAGGTTGTGCGGGCGCATGGCCTCCCGGCCGAAGCCGCGGCGCTTGCCGAGGACCAGGGCGAGGGCCAGGCCCGCGGCACCGGCGTTGATGTGCACCGCGGTGCCGCCGGCGAAGTCGATGGCGGCCAGGTTGTTGGCGATCCAGCCGCCGACGTGGCTGACCGTGCCGTCGTCCTCGGTGATGGTGAAGTCGAAGACCCAGTGGGCGATCGGGAAGTAGACGATGGTCACCCAGACGCCGGTGAAGACCATCCAGGCGCCGAACTTGGCGCGGTCGGCGATGGCGCCGGAGATGAGCGCGACGGTGATGATGGCGAAGACGGCCTGGAAGCCGACGAAGGCCATGACCGGGTAGCCGCCGACGTCGGTGGTGACGTCCTCCATCAGGCCCTTGAGGCCCAGGTACTCGGTCGGGTCGCCGAGCAGGCCCCCGCCGACGTCGTTGCCGAAGGCGAACGAGTAGCCGTAGAGCACCCAGAGCACGCTGACCAGCGCCAGGGCTCCGAAGCTCATCATCATCATGTTGAGGACGCTCTTGGCGCGGACCATGCCGCCGTAGAAGAGCGCGAGGCCCGGGGTCATCAGCAGCACGAGGGCCGCGCTGGTGAGGATCCAGGCGGTGTCGCCGGTGTTGACCACGGCAACCTCCTGATCAGGGGTCGTCGGCCATCGGCCGGGGCGGTGGGGGGTGTGCGGAACACCGTGCCGACACCGTGTTTCCGACGGCGGTGCGGGCGTGTTTCGCGGTCGTGAACTCCGCCGCGCGTGTCGCGCCCCCGTGCTACGGCCGTGTTGCGCCGGCCCCGGACCGGCTTGTTGCGACCCCTGTGCAGGTGCGAGGTCCTCGCACTAGTGTCCGGCCGTGACCACCACCGCGCCCGCCCCCGTCGCCGTCCCGGCGCGGGGCTTCAGCCGCCGTGACAAGCGCAGCATCGCCACCATGGCCGCCGTCGTCGTCGGGCTGCACGTGCTCGGCTGGGGCGTGCTGCTGCTCGCGGTCGCCCCGCAGCGGCTGGACCTCGGCAGCGCCGGCGTGCTCGGCGTGGGCGTCGGGCTGACCGCCTACCTGCTCGGCGTGCGGCACGCCTTCGACGCCGACCACATCGCCGTCATCGACAACACCACCCGCAAGCTGGTCGGCGACGGCACGCCCGCGGTGGGCACCGGGTTCTGGTTCTCCCTCGGCCACTCGTCGGTCGTGCTGGTCGCCAGCGTGCTGCTCGCGCTGGGCGTGCAGTCCGTCGCCGGGGTCATCCAGGACGGCGACTCCTCCGCGGCCTCGGTGCTCGGCCTGGTCGGCACCCTGGTCGCCGGCGCCTTCCTGCTGGTCATCGGCGCGATGAACCTCGTCGCCGTCGTGGGCATCGCCAAGGTGCTGCGCGGCATGCGCTCGGGCCAGCTGGACGAGGCCCAGCTCGAGCACCACCTGCACAACCGCGGCTTCATGGCCCGGGTGCTGGGCCGGTTCACCCGCCGGGTGTCCAAGCCCTGGCACCTCTACCCGGTCGGCCTGCTCATGGGCCTGGGCTTCGACACCGCCACCCAGGTCGGTCTCCTGGTGCTCATCGCCGGGTCGGCGGCGTTCGTGCTGCCCTGGTACGCCATCGTCGTGCTGCCGGTGCTGTTCATGGCCGGCATGAGCCTGTTCGACACCGCCGACGGCGTGCTCATGACCCGGGCCTACGGCTGGGCCCTGGTGAAGCCGGTGCGCAAGGTCTTCTACAACCTGACCGTCACCACGCTGTCGGTCACCGTCGCCCTCGGCGTCGGCTCGCTGGTGCTCGTCGGCCTGCTCGTCGAGCGCTTCGGCATCACCGACGGCCCGCTGGCCTGGCTGGCGTCGTGGGACCTGGACTACGTCGGCTTCGGCATCGTCGCGCTGTTCGTGCTCACCTGGGGCGCGGCGCTGTCCGTCTGGCGCTGGGGCCGGGTCGAGGAGCGCTACTCCGCGGTGCCCGACGCCACCTGACGCCCGGCCCCCGATTGGGCCCCCGGCTCAGCCCCCGACTCAACCCCCGACCAGGGCCTCGGCGAACGCGCGGGGCTCGAAGGGGGCCAGGTCGTCGGCGCCCTCCCCCAGCCCGACCAGCTTCACCGGGATGCCCAGCTCGCGCTGCACCGAGACCACGATGCCGCCCTTGGCGGTGCCGTCGAGCTTGGTCAGCACCACACCGGTGACCGCGACGGCCTCGGTGAAGACCCGGGCCTGCACCACGCCGTTCTGGCCGGTGGTGGCGTCGAGCACCAGCAGCACCTCGTCGACCGGGCTCAGCTTCTCCACCACCCGCTTGACCTTTCCCAGCTCGTCCATCAGGCCGAGCTTGGTGTGCAGCCGGCCGGCGGTGTCCACCAGCACCGCGTCGACGTCGGCCTCCCGGCCGGTCTTCACCGCGTCGTAGGCCACCGAGGCCGGGTCGCCGCCCTCGGGGCCCCGGACGGTGGGGACGCCGACCCGCTCGCCCCAGGTCTCCAGCTGGTCGGCCGCGGCGGCGCGGAAGGTGTCGGCGGCACCGAGCAGCACGCTGCGGCCGTCGCCGACCAGGACCCGGGCGACCTTGCCGCAGGTGGTCGTCTTGCCCGCGCCGTTCACCCCGACGACGAGCACGACGGCCGGGCGGTCGAGCTCGCGGTCGGTGGCCAGCGAGCGGTCCAGGTCCGGGCCGAGGACGGAGGTCAGCTCGGTGACCAGCAGCTCCCGCAGCGCCGTCCCGTCGCCGGTGGCCAGCACCAGCGACTGGGTGCGCAGCCGCTGCACGATCTGGGTGGTGGCGGCGACGCCGACGTCGGCGGCCAGGAGGGTCTCCTCGACCTCCTCCCAGTCCTCCTCGGTCAGCTTCTCGCGGGCGAGCACGGTGAGCAGGCCGCGGCCCAGCGAGGACTGCGAGCGGGCCAGCCGGCTGCGCAGCCGGACCAGCCGGCCGGCCGAGGGCGGCGGCACCTCGAAGGTCAGCCCCGGCTCGGGCTGCGCCGGGGGCAGCTGGACCGGCGGGACGGCGACGTCCTCGGTGCCCACCGGGGGCACCGTGGTGGGCGGGGTCGTGGCCTGCTCGTCGCCCGGGCGCGGCCGGGTCAGCGTCGGGGCAGCGGTGCCGTCCTCCAGCCGGGTCGTCCGGCGGCCGCGGCCGACCAGCAGGCCCACCCCGAGCAGCAGCGCGACGACGACGACCGCGACGGCGATGATCACGAACTCCATGCACACCAGTCTCCCAGCCCGGACTGGGCGGCACCGGGCGCGGTGGGCCAAGCTGGCCGCGTGCCGACGACGCCGCGCCTGGTCCTGGGTCCGCTGCTGCGCCACGTCGACCCCGTGTCGGCGACGGTGTGGGTGGAGACCGACCGGCCGTGCACGGTGCGGGTGCTGGACACCACCGCGCGCACCTTCCGCGTGCAGGGCCACCACTACGCCCTCGTCGTCGTCGAGGGGCTGGTGCCGGGCAGCACCACGCCGTACGAGGTGCACCTGGACGACGTCCCCGTCTGGCCGCCGGCCCGCTCACCGTTCCCGCCCAGCCGCATCCGCACCCCCGGTGGCCCGGGGCCCTTCCGCATCGCGTTCGGCTCCTGCCGGTACGCCACGCCCGCCTCCGCCGACGCCCGCGACGGCATCCCGCCCGACGCGCTGGACTGCTACGCCGCGCAGCTGGCGGGCATGCCGCAGGACCGGTGGCCCGACGCGCTGGTGCTGCTCGGCGACCAGGTCTACGCCGACGAGACCACCCCGCCCACCCAGGCCTGGATGGCCGGCCGCCGCGACCTGTCGCAGCCGCCGGGCCCGCAGGCGGCGGACTTCGAGGAGTACACCCGGCTCTACCGGGAGTCCTGGGGCGACCCGGAGGTGCGCTGGCTGCTGTCGACGATCCCGTCGTCGATGATCTTCGACGACCACGAGATGATCGACGACTGGAACACCTCGGCGGCCTGGCGGACGCAGATCGAGCGTGAGCCGTGGTGGCGCACCCGGATCACCGGCGGGCTGACCAGCTATTGGGTCTACCAGCACCTGGGCAACCTCTCCCCCGCCGAGCTCGCCGACAACGCCACCTGGCAGGCGATGCAGGGCCAGGACGACGCCGGGCCGATGCTCACCGCGATGGCCGAGGGCGCCGACGGCGACCCGGGCGCGTTCCGCTGGAGCTACGTGCGGCACTGGGACCACGTGCGGCTGGTGATGGTGGACAGCCGCGCCGGCCGGGTGCTCGCCGAGACCGACCGGAAGATCCTCGACGACGCCGAGTTCGACTGGGTCGAGCAGGCGCTGCGCGAGGCCGCCGCCGACGGCGTGGACCACGTGCTGGTCGGCACCTCCCTGCCCTGGCTGCTGCCGCACGCCATCCACGACGTCGAGCGGTGGGACGAGACCCTCGCCGTCCGGCACTCCGGCCGGCTGCTCGGCCGGCTGGCCGAGCAGCTCCGCCAGGCCGCCGACCTCGAGCACTGGGCGGCCTTCGGCCAGTCCTTCGAGCGGCTGGGCCGGGCGCTGGTGTCGGTGGCCCGCGGCGAGGCCGGCCGGGCGCCGTCCACCGTGCTGGTGCTCTCCGGCGACGTGCACCACGCCTACGCCGCCGAGCTGGTCTCCCCCGGCGGCCTGCGCAGCCGGGTGCACCAGCTGACCGTCTCCCCGCTGCACAACCAGGCACCGCACGCCATCGAGGTCGGGTTCCGGATCGGGTGGAGCCGGTGGGCCCGCGCGCTCACCGGCGCCATCACCAAGGCCGCCCGGGTGCGGCGCACCGGCCTGGAGTGGTCCAAGCAGGCCGGCCCGTTCTTCGGCAACGAGCTCGGCGAGCTGGTGCTCACCGGCCCGGACGCCCGGTTCCGGCTCTGGGCCACCAGCCGGGCCGACGACGGCAGCCCGGTGTTCACCCGGGTGCTGGACACCGAGCTGGCCTGACGGGGCCTACCCCAGCACGTCGCGCCAGGAGTGCTGCGGCTCGTAGCCCAGCAGCCGGCGGGCCTTGTCGATGGAGTAGAACGTCTCGTCCGGGCCCATGGGACGGCGCTGCTCCACCCCGGCGTAGAACCGCTCGCGCACCTCGTCGGAGCTCACCGCCACCGACATGTCGGCGTTGGCCACGTTGAACACCTCGTAGCCCAGGCCGTCGGTGGTCAGGCACCGCTGCACCATCTGCCCCAGGTCACGGGTGTCGATGTAGGCGAACAGGTTGCGCCGGCGCAGCGCCGGGTCCTCGAGGAAGGCCGGGAACAGCTGCTCGTACTCGTGCGGCTCGATGACGTTGTTGATCCGCAGGCCGTAGACGTCGGCGCCCGACCGGGCCTGGAACGACCGCGCCGTGACCTCGTTCGCGACCTTGCTCATCGCGTAGGAGTCCTCGGGCACGGTGGGGTGCTCCTCGTCGACGGGCACGTACAGCGGCCTCCGCTCGCCCTGGGCGAAGCAGATGCCGTACGTGGTCTCCGAGGAGGCGAACACCACCTTGCCGATGCCGAGCCGGGTCGCGGCCTCGAGCACGTTGTAGGTGCTGAGCACGTTCGTGGCGTAGGTCGTGGCGTCGGCGGCCAGCAGGATGGCCGGGACCGCGGCGAAGTGCACGACCGCGTCGTACGCGGGCACCGACGGGCCCTCGAGCTCGGACTGCCGGGCCGCACCGGCCAGCGCGGAGTAGACCTGGCCGAGGTCGGTGAGGTCGACGCGCAGGTCGGCGATGCCGTCGTGGCCCAGCGGGGCGAGGTCGGCGTTGGTGACCTGGTGGCCCTGCTCGGCCAGGAACGGGGCGACGTGGTGGCCGGCCTTGCCGCTGCCGCCGGTGAAGAAGATGCGCATGCCCCCCATGCAACAGCGCCGCCGGGCACGGCGCCTGGGAAGGTGGGGGCGTGACGTCCGTCCGCCTGGTCACCTTCAACATCCACCACGGGGTCGGCGACGACGGCCGGCACGACCTGGCCCGCATCGCCGCCGTGCTGGCCGACGCCGACCCCGACGTGGTCTGCCTGCAGGAGGTCGACCGGCACTACGGGGCCCGCAGCGAGGACGTCGACCAGGCGGAGCTGCTCGCCCGCGCGCTGGACCGGGAGCTGGTGTGGGCCTCGGCGATCGAGAAGCCGCGCCCCGGCGACCGGCCCGCCGTCCGCTACGGCAACGCGCTGCTCTCCCGGCTGCCGGTCGCCGACGACGCCGCGGTGCGGCTGCCCGGGCCGGGTGAGCCGAGGGCCGCGCTGCGGGCGGACCTGGTCACCGGGGACGGCGCGCTGCGCGTGGTGGCCACCCACCTGTCCAGCGACTCGGCCCGCTCGCGCGCCGCCCAGGCCCAGGCCCTGGTCGAGCTGCTGCCCGGGCCGGGCCGCCCGGCGGTGGTGGTCGGTGACCTCAACTGCGGGCCGGGGGCGGCGGAGCTGGTGCCGCTGCGCGCGCGGCTGGCCGATGCGTGGTCCCGCGCGGGCGCGCGGGCCGACCAGGGCCGCCGCTGGCAGCTGTGGCGCCGCGAGCAGGGGCTCACCCACCCGGCTCGCCGGCCCCGCGTGCGGATCGACCAGGTGTGGGTCTCCCCCGAGGTGCGGGTGCGCGCCGCCGCGGTGCTGGACGGCTCCGCGTGCTCGGACCACCATCCCCTGCAGGTCGACCTGGACCTGTGAGACGCTGCCGCACCCGACGGGAGGTGCCGCGATGACCTGGCTGGTGTGGACGGTGCTCGGCGTGCTGGTGCTCGGCCTGCTGGCGGTGAGCTGGTGGTTCGACCGCGACGCCCGCCGCCGCGGCGCGACCCCGACCTCGGGCGCCGCGATGGGCTCGGCCGCGCGCGGCCGCAAGCTGGAGACCCTGCGGCGCAGCAGCCAGCAGGTGATGGGCGGGGCCACCCCGCGCAGCCAGGACGCGCACGCCGAGACCTGGCGCAGGCCGCCGCGGCGCTGAGGCTCAGCTGGCCGGGCGCAGCCGCTGGGAGATGACCCCGGTGATGCCGTCGCCGCGCATCGAGACCCCGTAGAGGGCGTCGGCGATCTCCATCGTGCGCTTCTGGTGGGTGATGACGATCAGCTGCGAGGTGCTGCGCAGCTGCTCCACCAGGGTCAGCAGCCGGCCCAGGTTGACGTCGTCCAGGGCGGCCTCGACCTCGTCGAGCACGTAGAACGGCGAGGGCCGGGCCCGGAAGATGGCGACCAGCAGCGCGACCGCGGTCAACGACCGCTCCCCACCGGACAGCAGGGACAACCGCTTGACCTTCTTGCCCGGCGGCCGGGCCTCCACCTCGACGCCGGTGGTGAGCATGTCGTCGGGGTCGGTGAGGGTGAGCCGGCCCTCGCCGCCCGGGAAGAGGGTCTGGAAGACCTCGACGAACTCCCGCTGCACGTCGGCGAAGGCCGCGGCGAACACCTCGTGGATGCGGTCGTCGACCTCCCGGACCACGGTCAGCAGGTCCCGCCGGGTGGCGCGCAGGTCCTCCAGCTGCGTGGTGAGGAAGGCGCTGCGCTCCTCGAGCGCGGCGAACTCCTCCAGCGCGAGGGGGTTGACGCGGCCCAGGGCCACCAGGCCGGCCTCCGCGCGCGCGGCCCGCCTCTCCTGCGCGGCCCGCACGTAGGGCACCGGCTCCGGTGCCGGGTCACCGGCCTGCTCGGCGGCGGCCAGCTGGGGCGCGGTGGGCGGCACGGGCGCGGCCGGGCCGTACTCGGCGACCAGCTGGTCGAGCTCGATGCCGTGCTCCTCGACCGCCCGGGTCTCCAGCGCGTCGATGCGCAGCCGCTGCTCGGCCCGGGCCACCTCGTCGCGGTGCACCTCCGACGTCAGCCGGTCCAGGTCCGCGGTCAGCTCGCGCACCTGGGTGCGGACGGCGAGCAGCTCGGCCTCCCGCCCGGTGCGCGCGGCGGCCAGGGCGTCCCGCTCGGCCACGGCGAGGGCCAGCGAGCCCCCCAGCAGCTCCAGCGCGCGCTCGGCCCCGGCCCGCACCTGCGCCACGACCTCGGCGCCGCGCGCCCGGGTGCGGCGGGCCTGCTCGGCGCGCTCGCGGGCGGCCCGCTCGGACCGCGCCTGCCGGCGCAGCGACTCGGCCCGGCCGTGCAGCGAGCGGGCCCGCTCCTCCGCCGTCCGCACGCCCAGCCGGGCCTCGGTCTCGGTGGTGCGCACGACGGCGACCTCGGCCCGCAGGCGGTCGCGCTCGGCGGGCGAGGGCTCGTCGGGCACCGGCTCGGCCTCGGCGTCCGCCAGCCGCCCGGCCAGCTCGGCGACGGCGACCTCGGCCTGCTCCAGGCCCTGCTCGGCGCGGACCCGGGCGGCGTCGGCCCGCTGCGCCTCGGCGGTCGCCGAGCGCAGGTCGGCGCGCAGCTCGGCCAGCGCCCGGTCGCGGGCGGCGCGCTCCCGCTCGGCGGCGCGCCGGGCGGTCGCCGCCTCCTCGACCCGGACGCCGGCCAGCCGGTGCGCCTCGCGGGCGGCGGCGAGCTGCTCGGCCAGGTCGCGGGCGTGCGCGGTGGCCCGGCCCAGCTCGCCGTCGGCGGCGTCGACCCGGGCCCGGACCTCCAGGCCGGAGGGGGCGTCGGGCTGCCCGCCGGTGGCGCGGTCGGCACCGAGCACGTCACCGGCCGCGGTGACCGCCCGCAGCCCGGGGTGCGCGGTGACCACGGCGACCGCCGCGGCGAGGTCGGCGACCACCACGGTGCGCCCGAGCGCGCTGGCCAGCGCCGGGCGGAGGTCCTCGGGTGCGTCCACCAGGTCGGCCACCCACCGGGCGCCGGCGGGCAGCTCCGGCCGGTCGTCGTCGCTGCTGCGCGGGGCGCCGCTCACCAGCAGCCCGACGCGGCCGCCGGCGGTGTCGGCCAGGTGCTCCAGGGCGTCCGCGGCGGCGCGCGGGCCGGTGACGACGACCGCCTCGGCCAGCCCGCCCAGGGCGGCCGCGACCGCGACCTCGTCGCCGGGGTGCACGGCCAGCCGCTCGGACAGCGGGCCGGCGACCCCGCCCAGCGCGCCGTCGGCTGCCCCGGCCAGCACGGCGGCGGCGCCGTCGGCCGGCGCCAGACCGAGGGCGAGGGCGTCCCGGCGGGCCTGTGCGGCGCCGCGCTCGCGCTCGGCCGCCCGCTCGGCCTCGGCCAGCTCGGCGACCACCCGGGCGGCCTCGACCTGGGCGGCCCGGGCCTGCTCGTGCTCGTGCACCTGGGGGCCCGCGTCGTCGCCGGAGGCGTCGTCGGGGTCGTCGTCGGCGTCGTCCTCGGCGGCGCCGGGTGCGGCCGCGGCGAGCCGCGCGGCGGCCTCCTCGGCACGGACGCCCGCCCCGGCGGCCGCCTCGGTCGCCCGGGCGAGCTCGGCCTCCCCCGCCGCCTGCCGGGACCGGGCCGCGGCGACCTGCCCGGACAGCCGGGCCAGCGCCTCGCGCCGGTCGGCCAGCGCGCGGGCGGCGGCGACGAGCTCGCGCTCGGCGGTGGCCAGCGCGGAGTCCAGGTCGGTGCGCGCAGTGGTGGCCGCGGCCAGCCGGGCGCGCTCGGCGGCCAGCTGGCCGGCCAGCTCGGCCTCGGTGGCCTCGACCCGGGCCGCCTCCTCGTCGAGGCCGTCGGGGTCGCGACCGGCCGGCGCGGCGACCGGGGCGGTGAGGTGCCGGTGGCGCTCGGCGGCCAGCTGGGCGGTGCTGCGGAACCGCTCGCCCAGCGTGGACAGCCGGAACCAGGTGTCCTGCGCCGCGGTGAGCGCCGGGGCGTCGGCGGCCAGCGCCGCCTCCAGCGCGGCCTGCTGCCCGGTGGCGGTGGCCAGTGCGGCCTCGACCCGGGCGCGCTGCTCGCGGGCGGCGGACTCGTCGGCGACGTCGGCGGCCAGCGCGGTGCGCAGCGCGACCAGGTCGTCGGCGAGCAGCCGCAGGCGGGCGTCGCGCAGATCGGCCTGGATGCCGGCGGCGCGGCGGGCGACCTCGGCCTGCCGGCCCAGCGGCTTGAGCTGGCGGCGCAGCTCGACGGTGAGGTCGGCCAGCCGGTCGAGGTTGGCCTGCATGGAGGTGAGCTTGCGGAGCGCCTTCTCCTTGCGCTTGCGGTGCTTGAGGACGCCGGCGGCCTCCTCGATGAACCCGCGCCGGTCCTCCGGCCGGCCCGAGAGCACGGCGTCGAGCTGGCCCTGGCCGACGATGACGTGCATCTCGCGGCCGATGCCGGAGTCGCTGAGCAGTTCCTGGACGTCGAGCAGCCGCACCTTGTCGCCGTTGATCTCGTACTCGCTCTCCCCGGAGCGGTACATGCGGCGGGTGATCGCCACCTCGGTGTAGTCGATGGGCAGCGCGCCGTCGGCGTTGTCGATGGTGAGCGTCACCTCGGCCCGGCCCAGGGCCTGGCGGCCGGCCGTGCCGGCGAAGATGACGTCCTCCATCTTGCCGCCGCGCAGGCTCTTGGCGCCCTGCTCGCCGAGCACCCAGGCGATGGCGTCGACGACGTTGGACTTGCCCGAGCCGTTCGGGCCGACGACGGCGGTGATCCCCGGCTCCAGGCGCAGCGTCGTGGCCGACGCGAAGGACTTGAAGCCCTTGAGCGTCAGGGACGACAGATGCACAGGTCGCAGGCTAGCGAGGGCCTCCGACAGCGCGGGCGGTTCAGTGGGAGAGCGCGGGCTCCGTCGCGGGGGCGGCCATGGTCAGCAGCTCGCGGGCGATCCGGTCGTCGCGCTCGGCGCGCAGCTGGGCGACCTCGGCCTCCAGCCGGGCGACCCGGGCCCGCAGGGCGGCGATCTCCTCCGCCGCCCGCAGCTCACGGGGGGCGACGACGGAACCGAACAGGGCCTTGGCCATGACGACAGCGGCCTTCCACGTGCGAGGGGGTGGTGCGTCCGGGCGTGCTGGCCGGGCGCGGGATCGTGCTGCCAGGGTGACAGCCCCCGGGGCGCAGGTCAACGCAGCCCGCGGCGGTCGGCCCACGTCAGGGGTGTGTCATCTCCGTCACGCCGTGGTGAACCCCGACGCGCCGAGCGGGTCCTCGTCGGTCAGCGCCACGTCGCGCGGGGCCCCGGGCGCAGCCGGCCCGGTGAGCGCGTCGAGCACCGCGTGCACGTCGTCGTCCGGGCCCTCCAGGACCACCTCGACCCGGCCGTCGGGCAGGTTGGTGGCCGACCCGGCCAGCCCCCGGTCGCCGGCCTGGCCGCGGACGAACCAGCGGTAGCCCACGCCCTGCACGTCGCCTGCGACCAGGGCGACCACCCGGCGGGTCACGAGCGCCGGGCGCGCGGTCGGGGTTGGCAGCTGGGGCAGCTGTAGCTGGAGCGGTTCATGAACGACTCCCGGCGGATCGGGGTGCCGCACCGCGGGCACGGGCGGTCGAGCTGGCCGTAGACGGCCAGGGAGCGGGAGAAGTACCCGCTCTGGCCGTTGACGTCGACGTAGAGGGAGTCGAAGGAGGTGCCGCCCTGGGCCAGCGACTCGGCCAGCACGTCGCGGATCCCCTCGAGCAGGTCGTCGACCTGCCGCCGGGTGAGCTTGTCGGTGGGCCGGGCGCCGTGCAGCCGGGCCCGCCACAGCGACTCGTCGGCGTAGATGTTGCCGACGCCGCCGATCAGGGTCTGGTCCAGCAGCGCCCGCTTGACCTCGGTGCGGCGCCGGCGCAGGGCGGCGGCGAAGGCGTCGGCGTCGAAGTCGTCGGCGAGCGGGTCCACCGCGATGTGCGCCACCCGGACCGGCAGGCCGCCCTCACCGGCGTCCTCGGTGGCCAGGCCGCCGAAGGTGCGCTGGTCGACGAAGCGCAGCTCGCGGCCGCCGTCGGTGAAGGTGAAGCGCGCGCGCAGGTGCTTCTCGCGCGGCTCGTCGGGCTTCTCGACCAGCAGCTGACCGCTCATGCCCAGGTGGCCGACGAGCACCCGGCCGGTGGCGACGCCGTCACGGGCCAGCGGCAGCCACAAGTACTTGCCACGCCGGTGCGCGGCGGTGATGGTGGCGCCGGTCAGGTCGGCGACGAAGTGGTCGGCGCCCTCGAGGTGCCGGCGGACGGCGCGCGGGTGGAGCACCTCGACGGCGGCGACGGTGCGGCCGGCGACCCAGCGCTCCAGGCCGCGCCGGACCACCTCGACCTCGGGCAGCTCGGGCACGCCGTCAGCCCCGTCCGGACAGCTCGCGCCAGGCGTTCTGCGCGGCCATCTGCTCGGCGGCCTTCTTGGTCCGCCCGTGCCCCCCGCCGCGCGGCTGGTCGGCCAGCAGCACGGTCGCGGTGAAGCTCTTGGCGTGGTCGGGGCCCTCGGACTCGATCCGGTAGATCGGGGCGCCCAGGCCCCGGGCGGCGCCGAGCTCCTGCAGGCTGGTCTTCCAGTCCAGGCCCGCGCCCAGGCTGGCCGACTCCACCAGCAACGGGTCGAACAGCCGGTGCACGATCGCCGCGGCCACCTCCAGCCCGTTGCCCAGGTGGATCGCCCCCAGCAGGGCCTCCAGGGCGTCGGCGAGGATCGACTCCTTGTCCCGCCCGCCGGTGGCGGTCTCACCCCGGCCCAGCAGCAGGTGCGGGCCGATGCCGCCCTCGCCCAGGGACCGGGCGACGCCGGCGAGGGAGGTCATGTTGACCACCGACGCGCGCAGCTTGGCCAGCTGGCCCTCGGGCAGGTCGGGCTGGCTGCGGTAGAGCTCGTCGGTGACCACCAGGCCGAGCACGGAGTCCCCGAGGAACTCCAGGCGCTCGTTGGTGGGCAGCCCGCCGTGCTCGTAGGCCCAGGACCGGTGGGTCAGGGCCAACGCGAGCAGGCCGCCGGGCAGCTCGACGCCCAGGGCGTCGCGCAGCCAGTCGGCGGCCTGTGCGGCGTGCTCGGCACCACCCGGGGTGGGGTCGCCGGTCACGTCGGGGTCGTGCTGGACGGGCAGGTCAGACCGCGATGGTCTGGCGGCCGTCGTACTGACCGCAGGTCGGGCAGGCCTGGTGCGGCGGCTTGAGCTCCCCGCACGCGCGGTTCGGGCACGGCGCCAGAGTCGGCGCGGAGGCCTTCCACTGCGAGCGGCGCGAGCGGGTGTTCGAGCGCGACATGCGCCTCTTCGGGACAGCCACGGTCAGTTCTCCTTCGATGGGGTGAAACGGTCGGCGAGCCCGGCCCAGCGCGGGTCGAGCTGCTCGTGCGAGTGGTCCGCCGGGAGGTCGTCGATCCGCTGGCCGCAGTCGACGCACAGACCCGAGCAGTCCGGGGTGCAGGTGGGCGAGAGCGGCAGGGTGAGGACGACGGTGTCGCGCACCAGCGGGGCGAGGTCGAGGTGCTCGCCGTCGATGCGGCGGACCTCGTCCTCCTCGCTGGTGGCCTCGGTGGTGCTGCCCTCGTAGGCGTAGAGCTCCTGGACGTCCAGGTGCAGGGTGTCCTCGACCGGGTCGAGGCAGCGGGCGCACTGGCCGGTGACCGGCACCTCGACCTCGCCGGAGACCAGGACGCCCTCCATGACCGACTCCAGGCGCAGGTGCAGCTCGACCGGCGCGCCCTCGGGGACGCCGATCATCTCCACGCCCCAGCCCTCGGGCGCCGGCACGGTCTTCTCCCAGTCACGCATCGACCCGGCCCGGCGACCCAGCTCGCGCAGGTCGACCTTCCAGGGGTCGCCACCGGGGCGCCGGGCGTCGGTGGACGCGGCGCCGCGACGGGGCGTGGGGGCAGCAGGCATGACGGGTTCTCTGTGCTCGGGGTCGGTTCTCACCGCGGGGCGTGCAGGGCAGCGCATGCGGGAGCAGCCCAGGTTACCCCAGCCCCGCGGTGCGGTGCGGTCAGGGCTGGCGCAGCTGGGCGCGGGCGGCCTCGACCGACCGCACCATGTGGCCCAGCGTGGTGCCGAAGTCGGCCAGCCGGCTGTCGACGTACTCGTCGACCTCGGCCCGCATCCGCGCGACCTCGGCCGCGGTCTGCTCCCCCAGCTCGTCGGCGCGGGCCACCGCGCCGCGGTAGACCTCGGTCTCGGTGACCAGCCGGTCGTGCTCGGCCTGGCCGGCGGCGACCAGCGCGGCCTGCTGGGCGCGCCCCTCGGCGAGGAGCTCGGCCTGCTGCCGGTCGGCCTCGGCCAGGATGCGGTCGGCCTCGGCCTCGGCGCGGGAGAGCAGGTCCTCGACCTCGGCCTGGGCCTGGGCGATGAGCTCGTCGCGCTGGCGGCGGGCGGTGCCGATCAGCTCGTCGCGCTGGCGGCGGGCGGTGCCCACGACCTGCTCGGCCTCCGACCGGGTGCGGCCGGTGAGCCGCTCGGCCTCGGCCTGGGCCTGCTCGAGGATCTCGGTGCGCTGCTCGACGATGGCGCCGGCCTGCTGCACCTCCTCGGGGAGCCCCTCGCGCAGGTCGTCGAGCAGGTCGAGCAGGTGGTCGCGGGGCACCATGCACGAGGAGGACATGGGCACGCTGCGGGCGTTCTCGATCAGCGACGCCAGCTCGTCGACGACCTCGTAGAGCCGGTACACGACCTCGGTCACGCTTCCCCCTCCCGTTCGCGCCGGGCGACCAGCCGGGTGTTGACCTCGGCGGGCACCAGGTGCGAGACGTCGCCGCCGAACGCGGCGATCTGCTTGACCAGGCTGGAGGACAGGTGCCCCACCTGCGGTGCGGTGGGCACGAAGAGGGTCTCGACGCCGGCCAGCTCGCGGTTCATCTGGGCCATCTGCAGCTCGTACTCGAAGTCCCCGACCGCGCGCAGGCCCTTCACGACCACCGGGACGTCGTGCTCGCGGCACCAGTTGACCAGCAGGCCGGAGAAGGAGTCGACGACGACGTTGGGCAGGTCGGCGACGGCCGCGCGCAGCAGCTCCATCCGCTCCTCGACGTCGAACAGCCCGGCCTTGCCGGGGTTCACCAGCACCGCCACGACCAGCTCGTCGTAGAGCGCCGCGGCACGGGTGATGACGTCGACGTGCCCGTTGGTGACCGGGTCGAAGGAGCCCGGGCAGACCGCTCTCCTCATGCTGACCTCACGCTGCGCGACCGTACCGGAGCAGGGCCTCCCCGTAGCGGCGGTCGCGCAGTCCCCGCAGGGGTGTCGGCCACTCCCACGGGTCCTCCCGCGCCGGCCGCTCGACCACCAGCACCGCCCCGGGGGCCAGCCAGCCGTGCTCGACCAGCCCGCCGAGGACACCGAGCACGGCGTCGGGGGTCACGGCGTAGGGCGGGTCGGCCAGCACCAGGTCGAAGGGCGCGGTGGCCGGCCGGCCGACGACGGCGGGCACCGAGCCGCCGAGCACGGTCGCGCCGGGCAGGCCGACGGCCGCGACGTTGGCCCGCAGCACCGGCAGCACCCGCGGGCCCTGCTCCACCAGCACCACCTCGGCCGCCCCGCGGGACAGCGCCTCCAGCCCCAGCGCGCCGGACCCGGCGTACAGGTCGAGCACCCGGGCGCCCTCGAGGTCGAGCAGGGAGCCCAGCGAGTTGAACAGGCCCTCCCGGGCGCGGTCGCCGGTGGGCCGCACGCCGGCGGTGGGCACCTTCAGCCGCCGTCCGCCCGCGGCCCCGGCGATGATCCGCGTCATGCCCGTTCCAGCCAGTCGGCGGCGTCGCCGGCGTCGAGCGCGGCCACGGCGGCGGCGAGCTCGGGGTGCGCGGCCAGCCCCTGGTCGGTGCCCAGCAGCGCGGCGGCCTCGGTGCGCGCGGCGGCGATCAGCTCCTCGTCGTGCAGCAGGGACAGCAGCTTGACCCCCGAGCGCCGGCCGGACTGCGCCGCGCCCAGCACGTCGCCCTCGCGGCGGGTCTCCAGGTCCAGCCGGGCCAGCTCGAACCCGTCGGTGGTCGAGGCGACCTGGGCCAGCCGGGTGCCGGTCGACGAGGACGTGGGCGCCTCGCTGACCAGCAGGCACAGGCCCGGGTGCCTGCCCCGCGCGACGCGGCCGCGCAGCTGGTGGAGCTGGCTGACGCCGAACCGGTCGGCGTCCATCACCACCATCACGGTCGCGTTGGGCACGTCGACGCCGACCTCGATGACGGTGGTGGCGACCAGGACGTCGACCTCGCGGGTGGCGAAGGCCCGCATCCGGGCGTCCTTCTCCTCCGGGGTGAGCCGGCCGTGCAGCACCTCGACCCGGAGCCCGGACAGCGGGCCGGACGCCAGCGCCTCGGCGACGTCGAGCACGGCCAGCGGCGGTCGCCGGTCGGAGGTCTGCGCGGTCTCCGGCGGGGCGCCGTCGCCGGGGTCGGGGCCGTCGGGGCCCCCGGTCGCGTCCTTGTCGTCGTCGCCGATGCGCGGGCAGACCACGTAGGCCTGCCGGCCGGCGGCGACCTCCTCGCGCACCCGGGCCCAGGCCCGGTCCAGCCAGGCCGGCTTCTCGGCCACCGGCACCACCGAGCTGGACACCCCGCCGCGGCCGGCGGGCAGCTGGCGCAGGGTGAGGGTCTCCAGGTCGCCGTAGACGGTCATCGCGACGGTGCGCGGGATGGGGGTCGCGGTCATCACCAGCACGTGCGGGGGCCTGGCGCCCTTGGCGCGCAGCCGGTCGCGCTGCTCGACGCCGAAGCGGTGCTGCTCGTCGACCACCACCAGGCCCAGGTCGGCGAACTCCACGCCCTCGGACAGCAGCGCGTGCGTGCCCACCACGATGCCGGCGCTGCCGTCGGCCACCTCGGCCAGCGCGGCGCGGCGGGCGGCGGCGCGCAGCGAGCCGGTGAGCAGGGTGACCCGGGTGCCGTCGGGGTCGCCGTCGATCTCCCCGGCCCGGCCCAGCGGGCCCAGCAGCGCCCCGATGCCGCGGGCGTGCTGGGCGGCCAGCACCTCGGTGGGCGCCAGCAGCGCGGCCTGGCCGCCGGCGTCGACCACCTGGGCCATCGCGCGCAGCGCGACCACGGTCTTGCCGGAGCCGACCTCGCCCTGCAGCAGCCGGTGCATGGGCTGCTCGCGGCCGATCTCGGCGGCCAGGGCCTCCCCCACCTCGCGCTGGCCGTCGGTCAGCGCGAAGGGCAGCGCCGCGTCGACGGCGTCGGCCAGCCCACCGGCGCGGCGGGGGCGGGCGATGCCGGGCTCCAGGGCCGCGGCGCGGCGGCGGGCGGCGAGGGTGACCTGCAGGACCAGCGCCTCGTCCCACTTGAGCCGTTCGTCGGCCTGCTCGACGTCCTCGGGGGTCTCGGGGTGGTGCTTGAGCCAGATCGCCCGGGCCAGCGACATCAGCCCGTGCCGGGCCCGCACCTCGGCCGGGACCGGGTCGGCGGCCAGCAGCTGCTCGGCGCCCGCGGGGTCGCCGAGCACGAGCTTGAGCGACTTCTGCACCACCCAGCTGGAGACGCTCTTGCTGGCCGGGTAGATCGGCAGCATCGCCGTGGCCCACTCCTCGGCGTCGGTCGCCTCGTCGAGCACCTGGCAGTCGGGGTGGCTGAACTGCAGCTGGCCGTGCCAGCTGCTGACGGTGCCGGCGAACAGGCCCCAGGCCCCGACGGCCAGGCGGGCGTGCCGGTGGTTGAAGAAGACCAGCCGCATCGAGCCGTCGCCGTCGCCCACGGTGACCTCGGTGAGCGAGCCGCGCCGATTGCGCATCGGCCGGGTGTCGACCTTGCGCACCTGGCCGAGCACGGTGACCCGGTCGCCGACCTCGAGGTCGGTGAACCGGGTCATCTCCCCGCGCCGGGCGTACCGGCTCGGGTAGTGCCGGACCAGGTCGCGCACGGTGTGCAGCGACAGCTCCTCGGCCATGGCCTTCGCGGTGCGGGTGCCGACCACCTTGGCCAGCGGCGTGCCCAGGTCCAGCACGTCACTCCACCCCGACGAGCAGCGCCCGCGCGCCCGGGCCCAGCGGGTGCACCGCGACCTCGACGGTGGGGTGCCGGGCCGCCAGGTGGTGCGCGGCGGCCTCGGCCAGCCGGCCGCCGACCAGGGTGACCAGTTCGCCGCCGCCGGCGAGCATCCGGTCCAGCAGCTCGCAGGTGACCGCGACCTGGGCGGTGCCGATGACCACGACGTCGTCCTCGACCAGGCCCAGCGCGTCGCCGGGGTGGCAGCGCCCGGCCGAGGTGAGCGCCTCGTGGCGGGCCAGCACGACCTCGGCCCACCGGGTGGCCGAGGCCGCCTCGGTCATGGAGATGACGTCGTCGGAGAACCGCTGGCCGGCGTCGGCGACGGCGACCGCGGCCAGGCCCTGCACCGGGGACCGGGTGGGCACCACCGCGACGTCGCGGCCCTCGCCGCGCGCCTGCACCGCGGCGCGGCCGGCCGGCCCGACCAGGGCGGGGTGGTCGGGCAGCAGGACGACCTCGTCCGCCCCGGCCTCGAGCACCGCGGACCGGACGGCGGCCTGCACCTCGGCGGCCACCCCGGCGTCGTCGGGCTCGGGCGGCACCGGGACGCCGAGCACCTGCACGCCCTCGGCGGCGAACAGCTCGGCGACCCCGGCCGCCGCCGGGCCCTCGGGCACCAGCGCGACCACGGCCCGCGCACCGGCCACCGGCGGCGCGACCCGCACGGGGGCCAGCGCGGTGACCGCGATCGAGTGCGGCCGGCCGGCCCGGATGCCGGCCTCGACCGCCGCGCCCACGTCGTGCACGTGGACGTGCACGTTCCACTCCCGGCCGGTGGGGGTGTCGACGCCGACCACGACCAGGCAGTCGCCGAGCCAGCCCAGCTCGGTGCGCAGCCGCTCGACGGCCTGCTCGCTGGAGTCGGCGAGCAGGAACTGCACCTCGCTGCCGGCGTCGGCGGCCGGCTGGTGCAGGTGGGCGGCCGCGGGCCGGGGACGGCGGCCCGGGCGGCGCGCCAGCGGCGGCCGGTCGGGTTCGCTGCCGGTGACCGTGGCGACCAGGGCGTCGAGCACCACGCACCAGCCCGCGCCGCCGGCGTCGACCACCCCGGCGTCGCGCAGCGCGGCCAGCTGGTCGGTGGTGCCGTGCAGCGCGCGGCGGGCGCCGTCGGCGGCGGCCCGGACCACCTCGGCCAGCCCGGCCCGGCCCTCCTGCACGGCCGCGGCGGCGGCCTCGGCGCTGCGGCGGGCCACGGTGAGGAAGGTGCCCTCGGCCGGCTCGGCGACCGCGGCGTAGGCCTCGCGGGCGGCGTGCAGCAGGGCCCGGGAGACCGCGGCGCCGTCGGCGGGGCCGCGGCCGGCCAGGTCGTCGGCCAGGCCGCGCAGCAGCTGGGCGAGGATGGCCCCGGAGTTGCCGCGCGCCCCGAGCACGGCGCCGCGGGCCCAGCGGGCCCACACCGAGCCGGTGGCGGACCCGTCGGCGGCGCCCTCGCCGACCGCGTCGGCGGCGGCGCGGGCGGTGAGCAGCAGGTTGGTGCCGGTGTCGCCGTCGGGGACGGGGAAGACGTTGAGGTCGTCGAGCTCCCCGCGCGAGGCGCGCAGCGCGTCGGCGGCGGCGCGGCTCCAGCGGCCGACCGCGGCGTCGTCCAGCGCCGTGAGCACGTGCCGGAGGCTACCGGTGGCCACCGACACCCCGGGGTCGGCGGACAGCGCCCGGGGCGACCGGCTACAGTGGACGAGTTGTCCGCGCGGGTGGCTCGTTCCCTGCGCCCACGAAATCTTGTCTCCCAGGAGTGATCGACCATGGCTGCCGTCTGCGACGTGTGTGGCAAGGGCCCCGGGTTCGGCATGTCGGTGTCCCACTCGCACCGCCGCACGCCGCGCCGTTGGAACCCGAACATCCAGTCCGTGCGGGCCGTCCTCGGCAACGGCACGCGCAAGCGCGTGAACGCCTGCACGAGCTGCATCCGGGCCGGGAAGCTCACCCGCGCCTGACCTGCACCTCCGCACCTCCCACGACCCCGGTCACCCCACGGTGACCGGGGTCGTCGGCGTCCGGGGTGCCTTGAGGACCTAAGGTCTTGCGGTGCAGTTCCGCCGTGATCCCGAGCCCGCACCCGACGCCCCGCTCCGCCCGGGCCGCCGCCGTGACCCCGCCGTCGACGACGCGGTGCGCACCGCGGTGCTGGAGCTGCTGGCCGAGCGCGGCTGGGACGGGCTGTCGATGGACGCCGTCGCCGGCCGGGCCGGGGTGGGCAAGGCGAGCATGTACCGCCGCTGGTCCTCCCGGGTCCAGATGGTCGCCGAGACCATCGCCGAGGCCGACCGCGGCCAGGTGACCGTGCCGTCGACCGGGACGCTGCGCGGGGACCTGCTGGAGGTCGTCGGCGCCATGGTCGCCTCGCTGAACGGCCCGGTCGGCGCCGCCGCCCGCGCCGTCGTCGGCGTGCTGCCGCACGAGCCCGACCTGGCCGCGGCGTTCCGCGAGGGGTCGGCCGGGATCTGGGAGGACGCCTTCGTGCAGGTCTTCACCGCCGCGGTGGGCCGGGGCGAGGTCGACCCCGCCCGGCTGGGCACCGTCGCCGGCGAGGCCGGCCCGGCGGTGGTCATGCAGCGTTGGCTGGTGCTGGGCCGGCCGCTGGACGACGAGCTGGTGCGCGACGTCGTCGACCGGGTCATGCTCCCGCTGCTGGCCCCCCGCTGATCCCGCGCGCCCGCGCGGCGGCCACGACCAGGTCGACCACCAGGTCGTGGTCGAAGGCGGTGGAGTCCACCACCAGGTGGTAGTGCCGGGCCTCGGCGGGGTCGCAGCGGTGGTAGTGCCGCACGTAGGCCGCGCGGGCGCGATCGGCGGCCTGCAGCTCTCGACGCACCTCGTCGGCCGGGCGCCCCAGGTGCGCCACCGCGGCGGCCAGCCGGCGCTCCGGCGGCCCGTCCAGGCGGACGTGCAGGGCGTCGGGCCGGTCGCGCAGCACCATGGCCGCGGCCCGGCCCAGGACGACGCCGCCCGCGCCGTCGGCGATGTCGGTGACCACCCGCTCGGTCTGCAGCCGGAAGGCGCGCTCGTCGGGGACGCCGGCGTCGGGCAGCACCCCGCCCACCGGGTCGGGCATGGAGCCCAGGGACGCCACCACCCGCCACAGGCCGCGCACCACGCTCTCGTCGGCGGCCTCGGCCTCCTCGACCGGGACGCCGAGCCGCAGGGCCACCTGCGCCGGGATGACCCGGTCGTGGAAGGGCAGGCCGAGCCGCTCGGCGACGGCCGGGGCGATCTCCGCGCCCCCGCAGCCGAACGTGGCCGACACCGTGACGACACCCATCAGGACCCCTCCTCCGGACCACCGCCGAGCTGCTTGCCGAGGAACACCGCGCCGGGTGCGTCGGCGTAGACGCCGTACCCGGCGACCGGTGTGTACCCGGCACGGGCGTAGAGCGCCAGCGCCTCGGGCTGCCGGTCGCCGGTGTTGAGCACCGCGCGGCGGTGCCCGGCGGCCGCCGCCGTGGCCTCGAGGCGGGCCAGCACGGTCTCGGCGACCCCGCGCCGGCGGGCGCGCGGTGCGACGTACATCCGCTTGACCTCGACCACCCCGGGGGCGTGCACCCGCCAGGCGCCGCAGCCCACGGCCACGCCGTCGACCTCGGCCACCAGCAGCAGGCCGCGCGGCGGCAGCACCTCGGCCGGGTCGACCTCCATGGCGTCCCGGCCGCCGTAGCGGACCACGTACTCCTGCTGCACCGCCTCGACCAGCTCGGTGACCTGAGGGTCGTCGTAGCCGGCCGGCCGCAGGACCAGCCGCTGGGAGACCTCAGAAGTGGACATGCCCGGTCCCCTCCCCCAGCCCCTCGGCGACGTCGGCGGCCGCGACGCCGTCGACCAGCACGCCGGGGGCGCCGTCCTCGACCACGCCGATGCGGACGAACCCGGCGGGCAGGTCGGCCGCGGCCGGGAAGGTGGCCAGCAGCGCGTGGTCCTCCCCGCCGGTGAGCACCCAACCCAGCGGGTTGCCGCCCAGCGCCGCGGCGACCTGGGCCAGCGGGCCGGCCGGGTCGACGAAGGAGGCCAGCGTGCCGCGGTCCAGGTGCAGCACCACGCCCGAGGCGTCGGCCAGGTGCCCGGCGTCGGCGAGCAGGCCGTCGCTGACGTCGCACATGGCGGTCGCCCCGGCGTCGGCCGCGGCGGGCCCGGCGGCGTAGGGCGGCTCGGGTCGGCGGTGCGCGGCGACCGCGGCGTGCGGGGAGGTGAACCCGCGGCGCAGCACCGCCCAGCCGCACGCCGACCAGCCCAGACGGCCGGCCACCGCGACGACGTCCCCCGGCCGGGCCCCGCCCCGGGTCACCGGCGCACGGCCCTGCAGGTCGCCCAGCGCGGTCACCGACAGCACGACGGCGTCGCTGCCGGGGGCGCTGGCCACGGTGTCCCCGCCGACGACGGCCGCACCGTGCGGACGGCACTCCGCGGCCATCCCGGTGGCCACGCCCTCCAGCCAGGCCGTGGGGGTGCCGGCCGGGCAGGCGAGCCCGACCAGCAGGGCGGTGGGCACCGCGCCCATCGCGGCGACGTCGGCGAGGTTGGCGGCGGCCGCCTTGTGCCCGACATCCTCGGCCGAGGACCAGTCGCGGCGGAAGTGCCGGCCCTCCACCAGCACGTCGCAGGCGGCGACCACCCGGGAGTCCGGGGCCCGCAGCACGGCGGCGTCGTCACCGGGCCCCACCACGGCCGCCGCGGCGGTGCCGGCCCGCGCGACCACCCGGTCGATGACGCCGAACTCGCCGACCGAGGCCACGGTGTCGCCGGCGGCCTGCGGCCGGGGGCGCGTCACCGGTCACCCCGGTGCGCTGGGGTACGTTGCCGTCCGGCCCGCCCGGAGGCGGCGCCCACGTCCTGCCCGAGGAGGGAACTGCTGTGGTCCACGCCTACATCCTGATCCAGACCGAGGTCGGCAAGGCCGCCGCGGTCGCCCAGACCATCGCGGGCATCGCCGGCGTCACCAAGGCCGAGGACGTCACCGGCCCCTACGACGTCATCGTCCGCGCCGAGGCCGGCTCGGTCGACGAGCTCGGCCGCCTGGTGGTGGCCCGGGTGCAGTCGGTCGACGGCATCACCCGCACGCTGACCTGCCCGGTCGTCAACCTCTGAGGTCCCTCCCCTGACCAGCGACCCCGGCACCACCCCCGACGGGCCGGACCCCGACGCCGACGAGGCGCCGGAGGTGCCGGCCCGCCGGTCGTCGGACCCCACCCGCCGCGCCGCCCTGGTGGCCACGGCGGTCGCCGTCCCCGTGGTCGTCGTGCTGCTGGTGCTGATCCGCCTCCTCGGGCCCGGCAGCGGGGACGACGGCCCCGGCGACGGGCCGGTGGCCGACGTCTCCGGCGCGACCCCCAGCCAGCGCGACGACAGCCCGGTCCAGGTCGACACGCCGGAGATCACCCCGGAGGCCGACGCCGCCTGCCCGGCGCTGATGAGCCAGCTGCCGCTGGAGGTCGCCGGGGAGACGAGTCGACGTGTCGACTCCGACTCGCCCTACGTCTACGCCTGGGGCGACCCGGCATCGGTCCTGGTCTGCGGGGTCCCGGCGATCGACCTGGCCCCGGACGCGCTGGTCGTGACCATCACCGGCCTGCCGTGGTTCGTCGACACCTCGGTCCCCGACGTCATCACCTGGACCACGCTGGACCGGTCGGTGGCCGTGCAGATCACGCTGCCGGCCAGCAGCGACAGCGCCCTGGTGACCGCGCTGGGACCGACCATCGCCGGCGCCGTCCCGGCCCGGTGAGGCCGCGGCGCTGCCCCTGCGGGACGGGGCTGACCCTCGACGAGTGCTGCGGACCGGTGCACGCCGGTGCCGCGGCGCCCACCGCCGAGGCGCTCATGCGCTCCCGGTACAGCGCCTTCGCCCTCGGCGACGCCCCGTACCTGCTGGCCAGCTGGCACCCGCGCACCCGCCCCGCCGACCTGGAGCTGGACGACGACACCCGCTGGACCGGCCTGGAGGTCCTGGCGGTCGAGGGCGGCGGGCTGCTGGCCGTCGAGGGCACGGTGGAGTTCCGCGCCTCCTACCGACGCGACGGCGAGCCGGGCGCGCAGCAGGAGCGCAGCCGGTTCACCAAGGTCGAGGGCCGCTGGGTCTACCTGGACGGCGTCACCACCGGCTGAGCGGTCAGCCGCGGGGCAACCGGTCCAGCTGGAGCTCGACCAGGTCGTCGACCTGGGCCAGCGCGTCCTCGGTGTCGGTGGAGACCACCGCGACCGAGACGGTGAAGGGGCCGTGGGCGCACCAGGCGAAGGCGGCCGGCCCGGTCAGCCGGGTGTCCTCGGCGGGGTCCTCGACGGTCAGCGTGGCGCAGCCGTCGGGCAGGTGGTCGGGGTCGCGGTCGGGGTTGCCGCCGTAGAACTCGGTGTCGTTGCGGGCCAGGTCGTCGGCGTAGGACGCCGCACCGGCGGTGCCGTCGAACTGGTCGACGAAGACCGACGTCAGGTCGTCGTCGGTGCCCCAGAACCGCTCCCAGCCCCAGCGGTAGCCGTAGTCGGTGAGCACCTCCTCCTCGCGCTCGGCGTCCTCGGCGTAGCCGGCGACGTCGGCCAGCGTCTTGGGGCCGGCGGGCGGGTCGAGCTCGTCGTCGGGGACCTGCGGGCGGCCGGAGGGCACCGCGGTGAGCACCAGCCCGCCCAGGCCGTCGACGTCGCCGGGCAGCGTGCCCACCTCGCCCGTCGCGGCCGGGGTCGCCGTGCCGGTCACCCCGGCGGAGCAGCCCGCGAGCGGGGCCAGTGCGAGCACCAGCAGGCCGGCGAGCGGCCTCACCCCTGGGCCAGGGCGCCGGCCACCAGCCGGTCCACCAGCGTCGGGTAGTCGACGCCGGAGGCGGCCCACATGCGGGGGAACATCGAGATGGGGGTGAACCCGGGCATGGTGTTGACCTCGTTGACCACGAGCCGGTCGGCGCCGGTGGCCGGGTCGGTGCCGAGGAAGAAGTCGACGCGGGCCAGCCCGCGGCAGTCCAGCGCGAGGTAGGCCCGGCGGGACACCTCCTGCACCGCGGCGGTCTGCTCGGGGGTCAGGTCGGCGGGGACGTCGAAGTCCACGGCGTCGTCGAGGTACTTGGCGTCGAAGTCGTACCAGTCGACGCCGGCGTGCAGCCGGATCTCCGCCGGCAGGCTGGTCTCGGGCAGCCCGCCGCCGACCGCGGCGAGCACGCCGCACTCGACCTCCCGGCCGGCGACGGCGGCCTCGACGACGACCTTGGTGTCGACGGCGGCGGCGGTGGCCACGGCGGCGTCGAAGTCGGCCCAGTCGGTGACCCGGGTGATGCCGATGCTGGAGCCGGCGCGGGAGGGCTTCACGAACACCGGCAGGCCCAGCCGGTCGCGGTGCTCCTGGGTGAGCGCGGCCGGGTCGGTGGTCAGCGCACCGGCGGCGTCGCGCAGCACGACGTGGTCGCCCTGCTCGATGCCGGCCGCGGTGAGCAGCTTCTTGGTGAACTCCTTGTCCATGCTCGCCGCCGAGGCGAACACCCCGGAGCCGACGTAGGGCAGGCCGCTCATCTCGAGCAGGCCCTGCACGGTGCCGTCCTCGCCGTAGGCGCCGTGCAGCACCGGGAAGACGACGTCGACGTCGGTGAGCCGGCCGAAGGCCTCGCCGGGCTCGAGCACCGACAGGCCGCGGCCGGCCGGGTCGCCGACGAGGGAGACCGCCGTCCCGCCGGTGACCTCGGGCAGCCGGCCGCCCTCGATGGCCAGCCGGTCGCCGTCGTGCAGCACCCAGCCGCCCTCGCGGGTGATGCCGACCGGCACCACCTCGTACCGGTCGGGGTCGAGCGCGGCCATCACGCTGCCGGCGGAGACGCACGAGATGGCGTGCTCCGCGCTCCGCCCCCCGAAGACGACGGCGACCCTGGTCCTGCGTGCTCCCGCGCTCATCGCAGGCGACCCTATCGGGCCGGGTCAGACCAGCGTGTCCAGCGCGCGGGTCAGGTCGGCGACCAGGTCGGCGGTGTCCTCGATGCCGCAGGAGAACCGCACGAACCCCTCGGCGACGGCGTCCCCGCCCCACTGCGCCCGCCGGTCCACCGTGGAGTGCACGCCCCCGAAGCTGGTCGCGGCCAGCCAGAGGTCGCTGGCCCGCACCAGGGCGTGCACGGCGGCCTCGTCGGCCAGGGTCGCCGAGACGACGCCGTTCATCCGCAGCATCTGCCGCGACGCCAGCTCGTAGGACGGGTCGCCGGGCCGGCCGGGCCAGCGCACGCCGGTGGCGGCCGGGTGGTCGGCCAGCAGGTCGGCGACGGCGGCCGCGGTGGTGGCCTGCCGGGCCAGCCGCAGGTCCAGGGTGGACAGCGACCGGTGCGCGAGCCACGCGTCGAAGGCACCCGGGCCGTTGCCGGTGCGGTCCCGCCAGGCCTTGAGCCGGGTGTGCAGCTGCTGCCCCCGCTCGCTGCGGGAGGCGGTGACGTGGCCCATGAGCAGGTCGCTGTGCCCGGTGAGCGCCTTGGTGTCGGCGGCCAGCACCAGGTCGGCGCCCAGGTCCAGCGGGCGCTGGCCCAGCGGCGTGGCGGTGGTGTTGTCCACGGCCAGCACGGCGCCGGCGGCCTGGGTGGCCCGGGCGACGGCGGCGATGTCGCAGACGTCGAGCTCGGGGTTGGACGGCGTCTCCAGCAGCACGAACGCCGCGCCGTCGAGGTCCCCGCGGGCGGCGACCTCGGCGATCCGCAGCGTGGGCACCTGCTGCACCTCGATGCCGAACCTGGTCAGCTCACCCTCGCCGAACGCGCGGGTCTGGTAGTAGCCGTCGCTGGGCACCACGACCCGGTCCCCCGCGCCGGCGACGGCGAGCACGGCGGCGCTGATGGCGGCCATGCCGGTGGCGAAGACCAGGCACTCGCCGCCGTCCAGGTCGCCGACGGCCCGCTCGAGCACCCGCAGCGTGGGGTGCCCGGGGCGGGCGTAGAAGTCGGTGGCGTAGGGGTCCTCGCCCAGGTGGTAGGGCGCGGCGAACACCGGCGAGGGCCGCAGCGGGGCGCCCGGGGCCACCGGCTCGTCGCCGCCGCGCACCACGCGGGTGCCGTCGCCGAGGTCACTCACTCTTGGCCTCCCGGCTCATGATCTCCCGCACCATCTGCGCCGGGGACTCGCCCTCGTGGCACACCCGGACGACGGCCTCGGTGATGGGGACGTCGACGCCGTGCGCCTGCGCCAGGTCGAGCACCGACCGGCAGGACTTCACGCCCTCGGCGGTCTGCCTGGTCACCGCGACCGTCTCCTCCAGGCTCATCCCGCGGCCCAGGTGCTCGCCGAACGTGCGGTTGCGCGACAGCGGCGAGGAGCAGGTGGCCACCAGGTCGCCCAGGCCGGCCAGCCCGGCGAAGGTCAGCGGGTCCGCGCCCAGGGCCTGGCCCAGGCGGGCGGTCTCGGCCAGCCCCCGGGTGATCAGCGAGGCCCGGGTGTTGTCGCCGAAGCCCAGCCCCTCGGCGACGCCGGCGGCCAGCGCGATGACGTTCTTGACCGCCCCGCCGAGCTCGCAGCCGACCACGTCGGGGTTGGTGTAGGGCCGGAAGTACCGGGTGTGGCAGGCGGCCTGCAGGGCCTCGGCGCGGTCGGTGTCGGCGCACGCGATGACCGTGGCCGAGGGCTGCTCCTCGGCGATCTCGCGGGCCAGGTTGGGCCCGCTGAGCACCGCGACCCGGTCGGGCGACGCGCCGGTGACCTCGCGGACGACCTCGCTCATCCGCCGGGTGCTGCCCAGCTCGATGCCCTTCATCAGCGACAGCAGCGTGGCGTCGGCGGGCACCAGGTGCGCCCACTCGGCCAGGTTCTGGCGCAGCGTCTGCGAGGGGATGCTGAGCACGACGAGGTCGGCGCCCTCGAGCGCACGGGCGGCGTCGTCGGTGGCGGTGATGCCGTCGGGCAGCCGGACGCCGGGCAGGTAGTCGGCGTTCTCCCGGTCGGCGGTGATGGCGGCGGCGAGCTCGGGCCGGCGGGCGAACAGGGTCACCTCGGAGCCGGCGTCGGCGAGCACCTTGGCGAACGTCGTGCCCCAGCTGCCCGCGCTGAGGACCGCCGCCCTGGTCACGGCGCGGGTCACGCGGCCCCCGCCGAGCCGGGCAGGTCGCCGGGCGTGCGGCCCGGCCGCGGGTGCACGGCGACCGGCGGGGTGGTGCCGCGGATCTCCCCGAGCTGGGCGCGCACCGGGCCCATCAGCCGGTCGGTGGTCTCGCGGAGCAGCTCGGCGGTGACCGGGCGGCCGGCCCGGACCTCGGCGCGCAGGTCGGACAGGTCGACCGGCTCGCCGACCAGGTACTCCGCCCGCGTCCGCAGCCGCAGGTGCAGCTCCTTGGTGTGGTAGTCGTGCACCCGCTGCGGGCCCCACTGGGCCAGCGGGACGACGACGGCGTCGCTGGTGAGCGCCAGCCGCGCGGCGCCGGTGCGGGGCTGCATGGGCCACCAGTCGGGGTCGCGGGTGACCGACCCCTCCGGGTAGATGATCACGACCTCGCCGGCGGCGAGGGCCTGCTCGGCGGCCCGCATCGAGCTCTGCGCGGCCGAGGTGCCGCGGAAGACCGGGATCTGCCCCGCCGAGCGCAGGATCGTCCCGGCCAGGCCCTTGAACACCGCGTCCTTGGCCAGGAACCGCGGGACGCGGCCGGCGTCGTAGACCAGCATCGCGCAGGCCAGCGGGTCCAGCACCGAGACGTGGTTGGCCACCAGCAGCACCCCGCCGGTGGCCGGGATGCGCTCGGCGTGCCGCAGCCGGAGGTCGTACAGGAGGCTCGCGACCGGCCAGACAACCACGAGGCACATCCGCAGCGCCCACGTCAGCGGCGGGCGGGGCCGCCAGCGTCGTCGGGGCCACCTGCTCCCCGGGGCGGGGACGACGTCGGAGCTCACCGGGTCAGTCTGCCCGGTCCTCCCCCGTCCGCCGGTGACCGCCCGGCTCAGCCGCCCCCTCCGCCTCCCCCGCCCCCCAGCATCCAGGCGTTGCGGTTGACCGCCCCCCGGGCGTCGGCGGCCGGGCGATCCGCGGCGGTCGCGTACCAGCCCGCGCGGCGGCGGCGCAGCCCCCGCAACACCAAGGCGGCGAGCAGGGCCACCACCAGGACGACGAGCGCGGTCACCATGGCCGCACCGTAGGCCCCGGCCGGGCCGCCGGCGAGGCCGTTCACCGACCGTTCACCCGGCGGCGTGTGGGAGCGTGGGGACGTGCAGCGCTGGTCGGTCGTGGTCCCCGCCAAGCGGCTGGCCGTGGCGAAGACCCGGCTGGGCCCCACCGGCACCCGGGCGGCCCACGAGGAGCTGGTGCTGGCCATGCTCGGCGACACCCTGGACGCGGTGCTGGCCTGCCCCGCCGTCGCCTCGGCCTGGGTGGTGACCGACGACCCCCGCGCCGCCGCCGTCGCCGCCGCGCTCGGGGCCAGGGTGGTGCCCGACGCACCGGCCGGGCTGGACGCCGCCGTCGACCACGGGGCCCGGGCGTCCGGGAACCCGCTGGTGGCGGCGCTGCACTCGGACCTGCCGGCGCTGCGCACGGACGAGCTGGCGGCGGCGCTGTCGGCCGCGGCCGCCGTCCGGCGGGCCTTCGTCGCCGACGCCGACGGCACCGGCACGACGCTGCTGGCGGTCACCGACGGCGTCCTGGACCCCGCCTTCGGGCCCGGGTCGGCGGCGGCGCACGCGGCGTCCGGGGCGGTGCCGCTGGACGGCGGCTGGCCGGGTCTGCGGCGCGACGTCGACACCCCCGCGCACCTGGCCGAGGCAGCCAGGCTGGGCACCGGGCCGCGCACCCGGGCGGCGCTGCGCGCGGCCTGTGCGTGATCACCGTCCGTTCACCGGCGTAGGCGAAGATGAGCGGGTGCCCGACACGCAGACCGACACGGCCCTCCCCGCCGCCCAGCACCCCGACCGCTTCCTCAACCGCGAGCTGTCCTGGCTGGACTTCAACGCCCGCGTCCTGGAGCTGGCCGAGGACGAGGGCGCCCCGCTGCTGGAGCGCGTGAAGTTCCTGTCGATCTTCGCCAGCAACCTCGACGAGTTCTACATGGTGCGCATCGCCGGGCTCAAGCGCCGGCAGAGCACCGGCCTGACCGTCCGCTCCCCCGACGGGCTGACCATCCGCGAGCAGCTGGCCCGCATCTCCGACCGCACCCAGGACCTCGTCGCCCGGCACGCCGGCGTGTTCGTCGAGGACGTGCTGCCGCAGCTGGAGGAGAACGGCATCCGGATCGTGCACTGGGACGCGGTCGGCGACGGCGAGGCCATGCGGTTGCGCGAGTACTTCCGCGACCAGGTCTTCCCCGTGCTGACCCCGTTGGCCGTGGACCCCGCGCACCCCTTCCCCTACATCTCGGGCCTGTCGCTGAACCTGGCCGTGTCGGTGCGCGACCCGGAGACCGGGGCGCCGCGCTTCGCGCGGGTCAAGGTGCCCGACAACGTGCCGCGCTTCGTCCCCGTGCACACCGAGGACGAGCAGTCGGTGTTCCTGCCGCTGGAGGACCTCATCTCGGCGCACCTGGGGCAGCTGTTCCCCGGGCTGGACGTCATCGACCAGCACGTCTTCCGGGTCACCCGCAACGCCGACGTCGAGGTCGAGGAGGACCGCGACGAGGACCTGCTGCAGGCCCTCGAGCGGGAGCTGCAGCGCCGCCGCTTCGGCCCCGCCGTCCGGCTCGAGGTCACCGACTCGATGGACCCGCAGATCCTCGACGTCCTCATGCACGAGCTCGAGGTCGCCCCGACCGACGTGCTGCACGTCCCCGGTCTGCTCGACCTGGCGGCGCTGATGGCGCTCTACGGGCTGGACCGGCCCGAGCTCAAGGACGAGCCGTTCGTGCCGGGCACGCACCCGCGGTTGTCCGACGGCGAGAGCCCCAAGAGCGTGTTCGCCACCCTGCGCGAGGGCGACGTGCTGCTGCACCACCCCTACGACTCCTTCGCGACCAGCGTGCAGCGCTTCATCGAGCAGGCCGCCGCCGACCCGCACGTGCTGGCGATCAAGCAGACCCTCTACCGCACCTCGGGTGACTCCCCGATCGTGCAGGCGCTCATCGAGGCCGCCGAGGCCGGCAAGCAGGTCGTCGTCCTGGTCGAGATCAAGGCCCGCTTCGACGAGGAGGCCAACATCAGCTGGGCCAAGACGCTGGAGCGCGCCGGCTGCCACGTCGTCTACGGCCTGGTCGGGCTCAAGACGCACTGCAAGACCGCGCTGGTGGTGCGGCGGGAGAACGGCGTCCTGCGGCGGTACTGCCACATCGGCACCGGCAACTACAACCCCAAGACCGCGCGCATCTACGAGGACCTCGGCATCCTCACGGCCGACCCCCGGGTGGGCGCGGACCTCACCGACCTGTTCAACACCCTCACCGGCTACTCCCGGCAGACCACCTACCGGTCGCTGCTGGTCGCCCCGCACGGCATCCGGGCCGGGTTGCTGGAGAAGATCCGCCGCGAGGCGCGGCACGCCGCCGAGGGTCGGCCGGCCGGTATCCGGATCAAGGTGAACTCCCTGGTCGACGAGGAGCTCATCGACGCCCTCTACGAGGCCTCGGCCGCCGGGGTGCCGGTGGAGCTGTGGATCCGCGGCATCTGCGCGCTGCGGCCCGGGGTGCCCGGCCTGTCGGAGAACATCCGGGTCCGGTCGATCGTGGGCCGCTTCCTGGAGCACTCGCGGGTCATCCACGTGGCCAACGACGGGACGCCGGAGTGGTGGCTGGGCAGCTCGGACCTCATGCACCGCAACCTGGACCGCCGGGTCGAGGTCCTGCTCCGGGTCGGCGACGAGCACGCCGCCGCCCAGCTGCAGCGGATGTTCGACGGCGCCATGGCCGACGACGTCCGCAGCTTCCAGCTCGGTGCCGACGGCGCCTGGACCCGGACCGGCGAGCACGACTTCCAGGCGCGGGTGATGGCCGGTGAGCTCGCTGGCTGAGCGGGTGCAGCCCGCCGCCGGGGGCGCGGTGTGGCGGCTGGGCGCCGGCGGGGTGCTGGAGACCGCCGTGGTGCACCGGCCCAAGTACGACGACTGGTCGCTGCCCAAGGGCAAGCTGGACGGCGGGGAGCACCCGCTGCAGGCCGCCGTTCGGGAGGTCGGCGAGGAGACCGGGCTGGGCGTGGCGGTCGGCCGGCGCAGCGTGCAGACCCGCTACACCCACAGGCACGGCCCCAAGCGGGTCGACTACTGGACGATGCAGCACGTCGCAGGCGAGTTCGCCGCCAACGACGAGGTCGACGAGCTGCGCTGGCTGCCGGTCCCGCAGGCCTCGGAGCTGGTCACCCACCCGCACGACGCGGCCGTGCTGGCCGACCTCGCCCGCACCGACGTGCCCCGGACGCCGACCCTGCTGCTGGTGCGGCACGCCAGCGCCGGCGAGCGCGGCGACTTCGCCGGCCCGGACGACGAGCGCCCGCTGGACGCCCGGGGCCGCGCGCAGGCCGCCCGGCTGGCGCAGCTGCTGACCGCCTTCGGCCCCACCGAGGTGCTCGCCGCGCCGCCGGTGCGCTGCGTGCAGACGGTGACGCCGCTGGCGAGGGCGCTGGGACTGCCGCTGGGCACCGTCCCGGAGCTGGGTGAGGACGGCTTCGGCGACGACCCGCAGGCCGGCATCGACAAGGTGGAGGCGTGGCTGGAGCCCCGGCCGACCCCCGGGGTGACCGTGGTGTGCAGCCAGGGCGGGGCGATCCCGTCGGTGCTCATGGCGCTGGGGGTGCGCTTCCCGGGGACGGCGGGGTCGCTGTGGCCGCCGTCGGCCAAGGGCAGCGTGTGGGTGCTGGGCGGGCGGCCGGGCCGGCTGCTGGCCGACTACTACCGGGACTTCCCGGCCGACCCCGACGCCTAGGCCCGGCGGCGCAGCCCGGCGGTGACCAGCCCGAGGACGACGACCGCCACCAGCACCACGACGACGACCGTGCCGGTGGTGCCGGCGGTGGACCCGGTCGGCTCCGTGCTGCTCGGCTGCCCGGCCGCGGCCTCGGAGGTGCCCGGCGCGGGCGCGCTCGCCGCCGGGGCGCTGCTGGTCGGTCCGGCCGTCGGCACGGGGCCGGCATAGGTGAAGCCGAGCGTGCCGGTGAGGTCGTGCCCGTCGGCGGAGGTGACCGCCCAGGTCACCGTGTGCACCCCGGCCGCGGTGGCGGCCACCGGGACGGTGACCGTGCTGCCGGCGGCGACCGCCGCGGTGGACACGGTGCCGCCGTCCGGGCCGGTCACGGTCACCTCCGGGCCGCGCACGGTGCCGCTGAAGGTGAGCACCACCGCGGGCAGGGCGCCGGTGACGGTGCTGCCGTCCTCCGGCGAGGAGGCGGTCAGGCCGGCGTGGGCCTGCGCCGTCCCCGGTGCGGCGAGCAGGGCGCCCAGGGCCAGGAGCAGGGACAGCAGCAGGCGGGTGGCGGGGGTGGGCACGGCGGGCCTCTCGGTCGGGAGCGTCCCCGGAGGAGTCGTCCGCCGTCGTCCGGTGGTTCCCGCGGTGGCCGGGCCGGTCGCCCGGCCACCGCGGTGCGGTCAGACCGGGGTGGTGGTCGGCTTCCAGGACGGGCGCTGCGCCTCGTAGGCGTCGATGTCCTCGAGGTGCCGCTCGGTCAGGCCGATGTCGTCCAGGCCCTCCATGAGGCGCCAGCGGGTGTAGTCGTCGATCTCGAAGGCGACGGTCCGGTCGGCCCAGCGGACCTCGCGGGCGCCGAGGTCGACGGTCACCTGCAGGGTCGGGTCGGCCTCGGACGCGTCCTGCAGCGCCTCGACGTCGGCGGCCGGCAGCACCACGGTGAGCAGGCCGGACTTGGTCGAGTTGTTGCGGAAGATGTCGGCGAACCGCGGGCTGATGACGACCTTGAACCCGCCGTCCAGCAGCGCCCAGTTGGCGTGCTCGCGGGAGGAGCCGGTGCCGAAGTCCGGGCCGGCGACCAGGATCGAGGCGCCGGCGTACTCGGGCTTGTTCAGCACGAAGTCGGGCTCGTTGGTGCGCCAGGCGACGAACAGGCCGTCCTCGAAGCCGGTGCGGGTGATCCGCTTGAGGTACTCGGCCGGGATGATCTGGTCGGTGTCGACCGCGCTGCGCCGCAGCGGGGCGGCGGTGCCGGTGTGGGTGGTGAAGGCGTCCATCAGGCACTGACCTCCTGCAGGTCGGCGGGGGCGGTGAGCTTGCCGGTGAGGGCGGTGGCGGCGGCGACGGCGGGCGAGACCAGGTGCGTGCGGCCGCCCTTGCCCTGCCGGCCCTGGAAGTTGCGGTTGGACGTCGACGCCGACCGCTCGCCGGGCTGCAGCTGGTCGGGGTTCATGCCCAGGCACATCGAGCAGCCCGCGCCGCGCCACTCGGCACCCGCCTCGGTGAACACGGCGTCCAGGCCCTCCTGCTCGGCCTGCTGCTTGACCGCGACCGACCCGGGGACGACGAGCATCCGGGTGTCGGCGGCGACCTTGCGGCCGCGCAGCAGCTCGGCGGCCACCCGCAGGTCCTCGATCCGGCCGTTGGTGCACGAGCCGAGGAAGACGGTGTCGACGGTGATGTCGCGCATCGGGGTGCCGGCGGTCAGGCCCATGTAGGCCAGCGCGGACTCGGCGGCCCGGCGGTCGGTCTCGTCGGCGAAGTCGGCCGGGTCGGGCACCGAGGCGCTGATCGGCAGGCCCTGGCCGGGGTTGGTGCCCCAGGTGACGTAGGGCGTCAGCGACGCGGCGTCGATGACCACCTCGCGGTCGAACTCGGCGTCCTCGTCGGTGCGCAGCTCGCGCCAGGCGGCGACGGCGGCGTCCCAGTCGGCGCCCCGCGGGGAGTGCTCACGGCCTCGCAGGTAGGCGAACGTGGTCTCGTCGGGGGCGATGAGACCCGCACGGGCGCCGGCCTCGATCGACATGTTGCAGATCGTCATCCGCGACTCCATGGACAGCCCCTCGATGGCGGTGCCCCGGTACTCGATGACGTGCCCCTGGCCGCCGTTGGTGCCGATCTCGGCGATGACGGCCAGGATGATGTCCTTCGCGCTGACGCCGACCGGCAGCTCGCCGTCGACCCGCACCGACATCTGCTTGGCGGGGCGCTGCGGCAGCGTCTGGGTGGCCAGCACGTGCTCCACCTCGCTGGTGCCGATGCCGAAGGCCAGCGCACCGAAGGCCCCGTGGGTGGAGGTGTGGCTGTCGCCGCAGACGATCGTCATGCCCGGCTGGGTGAGGCCCAGCTGCGGGCCGATGACGTGCACGATGCCCTGGTCCCGGGTGCCCATGGGGGCCTGCCGGATGCCGAACTCCGCGGTGTTCTTCCGCAGCGCCTCGACCTGCGCGCGGCTGACCGGGTCGGCGATGGGGGCCAGCAGGTCGGTCGTCGGGACGTTGTGGTCCTCGGTCGACATGGTCAGGTCGGGACGGCGGACGGTGCGCCCGGCCGCGCGGAGCCCGTCGAAGGCCTGCGGGCTGGTGACCTCGTGCACCAGGTGCAGGTCGATGTAGAGCAGGTCCGGCTCGCCCTCGGTGCGTCGCACCACGTGCTGCTCGTAGACCTTCTGCGCCAGGGTCCGTCCCACGGCTGCGCCTCCTCCGGCTCGTTTGCATCCCATTCAGTGAGATGCAAGTATCAGCTCGTGGGACAGCCTAACCCCGTCGGCGTGCTGGACAAAGCAGTGTCGATCCTGCACGCCGTCGCCGAGGACCCGGCGACGCTGGCCGAGCTCGTGGAGCGCACCGGCCTGCCGCGCGCCACCGCGCACCGGCTCGCCGTGGCACTGGAGGGCCACCGGCTCGTCCGCCGCCGTCCCGACGGCTCGTGGGCGCCGGGGCCGGCACTGGCCGAGCTCGGCCGGGGCAGCCGCGACCGCGCCGACCAGCTCGCCGAGGCGGCCACCCGGCACCTGGTCACCCTGCGCGACGCCAGCGGGGAGAGCGCACAGTTCTACGTGCGCGACGGGTCCACCCGGGTGTGCGTGGCCGCGGCCGAGCGGCTCTCCGGGCTCCGGGACACCGTGCCGGTCGGCGCCCGGCTGCCGATGACCGCCGGCTCGGCCGCGCACGCACTGCTCGCCTTCGCCCCCGCCGAGGAGGTCACGCCGCTGCTGCAGGCCGCCTCCTTCACCGCCCGCACGCTGCTCGACGTCCGCCGCCGCGGCTGGGCGCACAGCGTCGCCGAGCGCGAGCCCGGGGTGGCGTCGCTGTCGGCCCCGGTGCGGGACGGCGCCGGCGGGGTGCTGGGCGCGGTCTCGGTGTCGGGCCCGGTGGAGCGCCTGGGCCGCCGTCCCAGCCCCGAGGTGGTGGGCGCCGTGCTCGACGCCGCCCACGCGATCGCCCGCGCGTCCCGCTGACCCGGGCCGGTCGCGGAGCCGGCGAGCCATGCGGCCGGCAGCTCGTCGCCGCACCCCGCGCGAGCGTCGATCGACGCTCACCGACCACTTCTCCGCCGGAATGGTGCATGAGCGTCAAATGACGCCTGACCTGCGGATTCGCCTCGCCGACACTGCCGGCGTGCGGTACTGTTCGAACACTTGATCGAACAGACGGGGAGGTGTGCCTTGGGGCTCGACGACACCCGACCCTGGGCACCCGAGCCCCTCGCCCCCGGGGCGCTGGGTGCCGAGCGGCCGGCGGTGCCGTCCCCGATGGCTGCGGCCTCGCGGCGACCCGACCCGCCGCCGGCCGACGTGTGCGCCGCAATCGAGGCGGTGATGGGCGTCGCGCAGACCTCGCTGGACGGCGGGACCACGACGGCGGCGCAGCTGCTGGACCGGGCGCGGGGTCTGACTCGGTTGCAGAACCTGGTCGCCGCCGAGCTGGCCCGCACCGTCGCCCGTGCCGAGTCCGTCGATGCCGCCTACGCCGACGGGCTGACCGGGATGAAGCCGTGGCTGCGCGGTCACGCCCACCTGTCCGGGCCCGAGGCCGCAGCGGTGCTGGCCGCCGGTCGGCTGGCCGTGCGGATGCCGGCCGTGGGCGCCGGGGCTGCGGCCGGCGGCATCACGCCCGGGCAGCTGGCGGTGATCGGGCGGATCCTCACCGCCGACGTCTGGGCCACCGGGGACGCCGCCGGGGCGGACCTGCCCGCGCTGGACCGGCTCGTGGCCGAGACCGCGCTGCACGCGCCGCGGACCCTCTTCGCGGTGTGCCAGCAGATCGTCGACGCCCTCGACCCCGACGGCGCACCACCCGTGGACCCCACCGAGGGTCGGGGGCTGCGGATCTCGCGCCGTGCCGATGGGTCCCGCGCCATCCGCGGGCAGCTCGACGCCGCCGGTGGCGAACAGGTGGAGGCCGCGCTGGAGGCCATCGCCGCGGCCGGGCGCTGCGAGGGTGACCTGCGGTCCCGGGACCAGCGCGCCGCCGACGCGCTGGTGCAGTTGGCGGCGCTGCACCTGGCCGCCGGGGACCTGCCGATGCTGCGCAAGGTCAAGCCGCAGGTGACCGCGCTGATCCAGCTGGAGGACCTGGCCGACCCCGACACCCGCCCCGCCGCCACCCGCCTGGGCTCCGGCGCGACGACGTCGAACACGGTGGCCCGGCAGGTCGCGTGCGACGGCGACGTGGCCCGCATCCTGCTCGGCCCCGATGGCCTGCCGCTGGACGTCGGCCGGGCCCACCGGCTGGTGCCCGCCCACATCCGGCGGGCTGCCGAGGTGCGGGACGGTGGGTGCGTGTTCGCCGGTTGCCACGCACCGGCCTGGTGGTGCGCCGCCCACCACCTCGTCCACTGGATCGACGGCGGCCAGACGTCGCTGGCCAACACGGCGTTGCTGTGCGAACGGCACCACACCCAGGTCCACCACGGCTACCGCCTGCAGTGGGACCCCGACGACGGGTGCCGGCGCACCTACCGCCCCGACGGGCGCGAGGTCATCACCGGCGTCCTCACCGACACCACCGGCGAGCCGATCGACCACCGGCGAGAACCCGGCCCACACCTTGTCGACCGCTCCGGATGATCGACCGGGTGGCGGCCGCGCGCCCAGCGGCGGTCAGCCGGGGCGGCGGGCGACGAGGAGCGCCTGAGGGCGGGCGGTCCACAGCGGCGGGAAGCGCAGCTCCGCGACGGGCTCCAGCCCCGCCCCGGTGAGGACGGCGGCCATCTCCTCCGGCTGCCACAGGTACGTCGTCCAGGACACCCCGCCGACCCCGTAGGCGTCCGACCGCTGCACCTCGCCGTCCCCGACGTGGGTGCCCCACGCCAGCTGACCTCCGGGCACGAGCGCGTCGGCCAGCGCGGCCAGCACGGAGCGCACCGATGCCCGCGGCAGGTGGAACAGCGACCACCAGGCCAGCACCCCGCCCAGCGACCCCGGCTCCGGCCGCAGCTCCGTGGCGGAGACGACCCCGAAGCGCAGCTGCGGGTACGCCGAGCGGGCGTGCTCGACCATCCGCGGCGACAGGTCCACCCCGGAGACGTCGACGCCCAGCCCTGCCAGGTGCGCCGACACCTGCCCCGGCCCGCAGCCGACGTCCAGCACCGGACCCAGCCCCTGGACGTCCTCGGCGAACGCGGCCAACGCCGCCCGCAGCCACGGGTGCGGGCCGAGGTCGCCGGCCTGCATGCCGACGTAGGCGTCGGCCACCCGGTCGTAGGACGCCCGCAGCCCCTCGAGGTCGGTCACGCGCCGTCGTCGGTGTCCCGGGGCGGGTCGACCACGACCGGCCGCAGCCGGGCCCACAGCGCGAAGGCCGCGGCGAAGACCAGCATCCCGATGCCGGCCCAGAGGTTCGCGTCCAGCCCCCCGGTGCGGTCGGCCTCCTCGGCGGCGTCGCCGGCGAAGGCCATCACGACCAGCACGAGCCCGTAGGCGCCGATCAGCGCGGCGATGACGTTGCGGACGTCGAACGCGCCCGCCGTGTGCTTCTCCTGCTGCTGCTCGCTCATGCCGGGCCTCTCAGTCGAAGATCACGTTGAGCGCGACGACCATGACCAGCGCGATGCCGGCCAGCTTCGTCGGGGACTGGTACCAGGGCAGCCGGTGCGCGTCCGGGTCGGTGCGCACCTCCTTCGGGGTCTCCGAGTAGACCAGTCCGGCCAGCTCGGACACCGGCTTCGGCTGGGTCACCATCGTCACCGCGACGCTGACCACGATGTCGACCACGAACGCCGTCCCCGCGGCCAGGAACGCCGCGCCCTGGCCGGGCAGGGTGAACACGCCCACCTCGTTGGCGACGAACACCGCGACGGCCGACACCGTGCCGGCGACCAGGCCCACCCAGCCGGCGGTCGGGGTCATCCGCTTCCAGAACATGCCGAGGATGAACGTGGCGAACAGCGGGGCGTTGAAGAACCCGAACAGGGTCTGCAGGTAGTCCATCAGGTTGGAGAACCCGCTGGCGATGATCGCCGTCCCGATCGCGATGACCGTGGCGCCGACCGTGGCCCACCGGCCCACGGCCAGGTAGTAGCCGTCGGGCCGGTCCTTCTTGACGTAGGTCTGCCACAGGTCGTAGCTGAAGACGGTGTTGAACGCGGAGATGTTCGCCGCCATGCCGGCCATGAAGGAGGCCAGCAGACCGGCGATCGCCACCCCCAGCAGACCGTTGGGCAGCACGTCGCGGATGAGCAGCAGGATCGCGTCGTTGTACTCGACGCCGGCGTCCTCCCCCGCCTTGAGCGCGACCACCTCCGACACTGCGACGCCGGCGATCATCCCGGGGATGACCACGACGAAGGGGATGAACATCTTCGGGAACGACGCGATGATCGGCGTGCTGCGCGCCGCCGACATCGACTTGGTCGCCATCGCCCGCTGCACCTCGACGAAGTTCGTCGTCCAGTAGCCGAAGGACTGCACGAAGCCCAGGCCGAACACGATCCCGACGATCGACCAGATCGGCGAGGAGAACCCGGACAGCTCCTGCCCCGGCCAGCTGTTGAGCTGCTCGGCCCCGCCCGAGGACGTGATCCGGTCGACCAGGCCGTCCCAGCCGCCGACCTTGGACAGCCCGATCCAGGTGAGCGGCACGAGGGCGGCGACGATGACGAGGAACTGCAGCACCTCGTTGTAGATCGCCGCCGACAGCCCGCCGAGGGTGATGTAGCTGAGCACGACCACGGCGGCCGCGATCAGCGAGACCCACAGCGGCCAGCCCAGCAGCACGTTCACGACGGTGGCCAGCAGGAACAGGTTGATCCCGGCGATGAGCACCTGGGCGACCGCGAAGCTGATCGCGTTCACCAGGTGCGCCCCGGTGCCGAAGCGGCGGCGCATGAACTCCGGGACGCTGCGCACCTTCGACCCGTAGTAGAAGGGCATCATCACCACGCCGAGGAACAGCATGGCCGGGACGGCGCCCACCCAGAAGTAGTGCATCGACGGCAGCCCGTACTGGGCGCCGTTGGCCGACATGCCGATGATCTCGACCGCGCCGAGGTTGGCCGACACGAACGCCAGGCCGGTCACCCAGGCCGGCAGCGACCGCCCGGACAGGAAGAAGTCGATCGAGTCGCTCACCCGCCGGCGGGCGGCGAACCCGATGCCGATGACGACCGCGAAGTACATCGCGACGAGCAGGTAGTCGACGAACCCGGCGTCGAGCCGGAACGTGTCGTCCGCAGCGGTGAGGAGCACGCCGTGATCATGGGGCGGACGGTTGCGTTCCGCACGCCGGACGGGTCACGCCACCCGGTGCGCCCCCGGCGACGGGACGACGACGAACGTCCGGTAGCTGCCACCGGCCGGCTGGACGGCGGCCGTGACCGCCTCCAGGTCACCGGTCTCCACCAGCACGATCGCCGACCCGCCGAACCCGCCGCCGACCATCCGCGCCCCGTGCGCACCGGCGGTCAGCGCGGTGGCCACGACGGCGTCCAGCTCGGGGGTGGAGATCTCGAAGTCGTCGCGCAGCGACACGTGGCCGGCGGTCAGCACCGGCCCGATCGCCCGCGGGTCGCCGCCGTCGGTCAGCATCCGCACGACCTCCAGCACCCGGGCGTTGTCGGTGACGATGTGCCGGGCCCGGCGGCGCAGCAGGTCGTCGGCCATGCCCTCGACGTCGTCGACGGCCGCGTCGCGCAGGGCGGGGACGCCGAGGGCCGCGGCGGCCGCCTCGCACTCCCGCCGCCGGTCGCCGTAGCCGCCGTCGGCGTGCGAGTGCGTGTGGCCGGTGTCGACCACCAGCAGCGCCAGACCGGCCGCCGCCAGGTCGAGGGGCACCTGCTGCCGGCTGCGGTCGCGGGTGTCCAGGAACAGCGCGTGCCCGGCCTCGCAGAGCAAGGACGCCGACTGGTCGAGGATGCCGGTCGGCGCGCCGACGAAGTCGTTCTCCGCCCGGCGGGCGACGTCGACGAGGTCCTCGACGGCCAGGTCCGGGCGCAGCAGGTCGCGCAGGGCCAGGGCCACCGAGCAGGTCACCGCCGCCGAGGAGGACAGCCCGGCGCCGGCGGGGACGTCGCCGTCCACCAGCACCGACAGGCCACCGGGCAGGTCGAACTGCTCGGCGACGCCGGCCACGTAGCCGGCCCAGCCGGCCGGGTTGCCGGCGCGGACCTCCGTCATCGGCAGCTCGACGACGGCGCCGGGCTGCTGCACCGAGGCGGTGCGCAGCAGGCCGTCGGTGCGCCGGGCGACCGAGGCGAGCACCCGGTGCGGCAGGGCCACCGGCAGCACGTAGCCGTCGTTGTAGTCGGTGTGCTCACCGATCACGTTGGCCCGGCCCGGCGCCAGCCACACGCCCTCCGGCTCGGTGCCGAAGACGTCGGCGAAGGCGGTCACGGGAGGACCACCGCGCGCAGCGCCTCCGCCGCGCCCTCGGGCGAGGTGTCGCTCACGAACGCGCCCATCCCCGACTCCGAGCCCGCCAGGTACTTCAGCTTCCCCGGCGCCCGGCGGAAGCTGAACAGCTGCAGGTGCAGCCACCACTCCTCCCGGCCGGCGTGCACCGGGGCCTGGTTCCACGAGGAGATGTAGTTCATCGGCTCGTCGAAGCGGTGCGCGAAGCGGCCCAGCACGTCCAGGTAGACCTCCACGAAGGCGTCGCGCTCCTCGTCGGTCAGGGCGGCGACGTCGGGCACCCGGCGGTGCGGGAACAGCTGCAGCTCGTAGGGCCAGCGGGCCGCGGCCGGCACGAACGCCGTCCAGTGGTCGTTGGCCGCGACCACCCGCGGGCCGGAGCGCTCCGCCGCGAGCACGTCGGCGAACAGGTCGCCCTCGTACGCGCCCACCTGGCCGAGGATCTTCTGCACCCGGGGGGCGAGGAACGGGTAGGCGTAGACCTGCCCGTGCGGGTGGGACAGCGTCACCCCGATCTCCTCGCCGTGGTTCTCGAACAGGTAGACCTGCTCCACCCCCGGCAGCGCCGACAGCGCCTCGGTGCGGTGCGCCCAGGCGTCCACGACCAGCCGGGCGCGGTCGGGACCGAGGTCGGCGAAGGACCGGTCGTGGTCGCTGGTGAAGACGATGACCTCGCAGCGCCCCTCCCCCGGCCGCAGCGTGACCAGCGGGTTGCCCTCGGCGTGCGGGGGCACCGCCCGGTCGACCTCGGTGGACAGCGACGGGAAGCGGTTCTCGAACACCGCCACCTCGTAGTCGGCCTCGGGCAGCTCGGTGGCCCGCTCCGGGGTGGAGGGGCACAGCGGGCACTGGTCGGCCGGCGGCAGGAAGGTGCGGGTCTGCCGGTGCGCGGCGATGACCACCCACTCGCCCAGCAGCGGGTCCCAGCGGACCTGGGAGGCGGTCGCGACCGGCGGGAGCTCCCGCGGGTCGACCGCCTCGCGCGGGGTCGGGACGCTGTCGAAGTAGACGACCTCGCGGCCGTCGGCGAGGTGCCGGGTGGTGCTGATCACGATTGTGAACGTTAACAGCCCCACCCGGCCCGGCCTCAGATCGTGGCGACCGACCCGCTGTCGACGCGGTAGTTGCTGCCGTTGACGAAGCTGGCCCGCTCCGAGCAGAGGAACGCGATGACCGAGGCGACCTCCTCGACCCGGCCGCGGCGGCCCAGCTCCATGCCCGGCCGCTCCTCCTCCAGGAAGGACTCGACGGCCTCGTCGAAGCTGGTGCCGTTCTCGTCGGCCCGCTTCTCCATCATCTTGTCCGTCATCGGGGAGGCGATGAACGCCGGGGACACCGCGTTCACCAGCACGCCCTCGGACCCGTAGGTCTTGGACAGGCCCTTGACCAGCGACAGGACGGCGGCCTTCGCCGCGCAGTAGGGCAGCTCGTCGACGTAGGGCTGGACGGCGTCCTCGCTGGCGAGCAGGACGACGCGGCCCCAGCCGGCCGACCGCATGCCGTCGACGAAGGCTCGGACCACGCGGACGGCGGCGAAGAAGTCGATCTCGAGGGTGTCCCGCCACCCCTGCTCGTCGATCTCGTGGAACAGGCCCTGCGCGCCGGTGATCCCGGCCGCGTTCACCAGGATGTGCGGGTCGCCGATCGCCTCGGTCACCGCCGCCCTCAGCCGCTCCACGTCGGCGGCGTCGGTGAGGTCGGCGGCCACCGCGGTGACGTCGCCGACCAGCTCGGCGGCGGCCTTCTCCAGGGCATCGGGGTCCTGGTCGCTGATGACGACCCGCACCCCCTCGGCCAGCAGGAGACGCGCGGTCTCCTTCCCGATGCCGGAGTCGGCTCCGGTGACGAGGGCCGTGCGTCCGCTGATGCCGAGGTCCACGAGTTGCTCCCGAGGTGTGGGCACCCGGGTTGGGTGCGTCCGGGGGCTCCTCTGCCCCCGGACGCAGGGGTCTCAACCCTTCGCGGCCACCTCGGCCTGGTAGCGCTCGGTCATCGTCGCCACCGCCTGCAGCTGGGCGGCGGCGTAGTCCTCCCGCTTGCCGGCGGCCCGCTCCTTGGCGTCCAGCGTGGCCCGGGCATGGGTGACCTGGCCACCCTGGAAGTGCGGGAACACGTGCTGGGCGATGAGCTCGTAGGAGCGCCTGGTCGCCTCGGGGTTGGCCCACTCGTGCGCCAGCAGCAGCATCGCGCCGAACCCGCCGGACTGGTCCCACAGCTTCTGCACCTGGGCGCGGGCGTCCTCGACGGTGCCGATGGCGCCGATCCCGGCGTCGTTGATGAAGTCGATCATCTCCTTGACGTCGCCGCCCTCGACCGCCATCTGCGGGAACGCCGCGGTCTTCTGGAAGTACCGGAACCACTGCTCGATGCCGTGCTGCACGTCGGCGTAGGCCTGCTCGCGGGTCTCGGCCACGTGCATCAGCCCGACCAGCCGCCAGTCGCGGCGGGACACCGTCTGCCCGTGCGCCGCAGCCCGCTCCTCGACCACGCCCCAGTGGTGGGCGAGGGCGTCGAAGCCGTCGGGGCTGAGCGTGGCGCCGATGGACAGCAGCCCGACGCCGTGCGTGCCCGCCTGCTTGGGGCCCGTCGGCGAGGCGACCGCGGCGACCGCGACGTCGAACAGCGGCTCGCTGTAGGGCCGCAGGTGCAGCCGGGCGTCGACGAGGGTGTGCGTGCGGGTGGTCGCGGTGACCGTCTCGCCGTGCAGCAGCCGCATGATGATGTCGAGGTTCTCGGCCAGCAGCTCGCGGGTGGCCGTGGGGTCCAGGCCCAGCATCATCGAGTCGGTGGGCAGCGAGCCCGGGCCGCAGCCCAGCATCACCCGGCCGCGGGTGAGGTGGTCCAGCAGCACCATGCGCTCGGCCACCCAGAGCGGGTTGTGGTAGCTGATCGAGGTGACGCCGGTACCCAGCTTGATCCGCCTGGTCCGTTCCGCGGCCGCGGCGATGAAGATCTCCGGCGAGGCGATGATCTCGCTGCCCGCGGAGTGGTGCTCGCCGATCCAGGCCTCGTCGTAGTCCAGCCGGTCGAGGTGGGCGACGAGCTCGAGGTCGCGCTGCAGCGCCGTCGTGGGGTTCTCCCCCGCCGGGTGGAACGGGGCCAGGAAGATGCCGAACCGGAGCCTGCTCATGGACGCCTCCGCGCTGAGGTGGGTGAGACGTCGATCACAGCCCACCGCACGGGACGGCGTCAACGCCCCGGGCAACCCCCCGCAACGCAGAGGACCCCCGGCCCTGGTGGGCCGGGGGTCCTCGTGGTGTAGCCCCGAAGGGATTCGAACCCTCGCTACCGCCGTGAGAGGGCGGCGTCCTGGGCCGCTAGACGACGGGGCCAGAACGTGCAGTGCAGATAGTACAGAGGAGGTGGAGCGTTCCTCGCTGGGGTACCAGGACTCGAACCTAGACTAACGGAACCAGAAACCGTCGGGCTGCCAATTACCCCATACCCCATGGGCTGTGCTGTTGTGCGGGCCTCGCGGCGCCGTCGGAGACACTACCCGATGCCCGGACGGCGTTCACGCACCCCCCTCGCGGGACCACCGCGCGTCGGGCTCGGGCGCGGTGGACCGCGGGGCCGGCGGCGGCAGCGGCGGGGCCGGGACCCACGTTGGCTGCCAGGCCACCGGCGCCCGGCGCAGGTCCACCGCGGGGCTCAGCAGCTCCGGCTGCAGGGCGGGGCGGGCCCGGGCGACCAGGGCCACGTAGGCGCCCATCGCGACGGTGTCCAGCAGCACCACCAGCAGGGCGACACCGGTCGAGGGCAGCGCGGTGCCGGTGTCGCCGCCCAGCGCGCCGGCCAGGACGAAGACCACCACGTTGTTGACCGCGTGCAGCACGATCGCGGCCTCCAGGCCGCCGGTGAGCCGGGTGACCCAGGACGCGGCCAGACCGAAGACGAACCGGTCGAGGAACGTCAGGACGTCGGGCGGGGCGTGCGCGGCGGAGAACAGCGCGGCGGTGAGGACGGCGGCGACCACCGCGCCGGTGCGCTCGGTGCGGAACCAGGCCGCGATGGTCTGGCTCAGGTAGCCGCGGAAGACGAACTCCTCGGCCGCGGACTGCAACGGGGTGGTCAGCAGGACGACGACCAGCAGCCACACGTAGCTGCCGTCGGGCCCGGTGATCGTGACCGGCCCGTCGGTGAGCGAGATGCCGATGGTGACCGCGACGCCCACCCCGATGGTGGCCAGCGCCCGCCAGGTCAGCGGCCTCAGCAGCCGCCACCGGACCCGGCCGCGCACCGAGCCCGACCAGCCGCGGCCCATGCCGTGCGCGACCGCCCAGGCGGCCCAGACGATCGGGATGGCCACGATCAACGAGGCGTTGGTGACCAGCAGGACGCCGGGGTCGGTGAGCTGCAGCAGGTCGGCGACCGGCACCACCCCGGTGAGCACCACGACGAGGACCACCAGGACGGCGGCCACGGCGTAGAGGACGGCGAACATCAGCAGGCCCAGCAACGGCCGCCACCACGCCCAGTCGCGGGCGCGCATCAGCCAGGCGTAGGGCTGCGGGGTGTCGAAGGGCGGCGCCCCGGGCGGGGTGACCGGGCGCCCGGCCGCCCGCGGCGGGGGCGGCGGGACCGGGGGCGGCGGGGCCTGCACCCACGCGCGCGGCACCTGGGCCTGGGCGCCCCAGGGCCGCGTGGGCGGCGGACCGCCGTAGGACCAGCCCGGCCCCGCACCCGGCCCGGTCACCGCGCCGCGACCTCCCGTGCGGCGGCGAGCCGGGCCAACGACGCCTCGCGGCCGAGCAGCTCCATCGACTCGTAGAGCGGCGGGCTGACCGTGCGGCCGCTGATCGCGACCCGGACCGGGCCGAAGGCCTGCCGGGGCTTGCGGCCCAGCTCCTCGACCAGCGCCTGCCTCAGCGCGGCCTCGATCGCCTCCGTCGTCCAGTCCGGGAGGGCGGTGAGCGCCGCGGTGGCGGCGTCCAGCACCTCGACGGCGTCCGGGCCGGTGAGCTGCTTGGCCACCGCGGCCTCGTCGTACTCGGGCTGGTCGCGGAAGAGGAACCCGAGCAGGCCGACCGCCTCCGACAGCACGACCATGCGCTCCTGGGCCAGCGGCGCGATGGTGTCCAGCACGCGCTGCTGCTCCGGCGTCGGGGTGGCCTCGACCAGCCCGGCGTCGGCCAGGTAGGGCGTCACGCGGGTGACGAACTCCGCCACCGGCAGTGCGCGCAGGTGGGTGGCGTTGATCGCCTCGGCCTTCTTCAGGTCGAAGCGGGCCGCGTTGGGGCTGACCCGGCGGACGTCGAACGCCTCGACCATCTCGGCGGGTGAGAACACGTCGCGGTCCTCGGCGATCGCCCAGCCGAGCAGGGCCAGGTAGTTGACCAGGCCCTCGGGCAGGAAGCCGCGCTCGCGGTAGAGGTCCAGGTTCGACGTGGGGTCGCGCTTGGACAGCTTCTTGTTGCCCTCGCCCATCACCAGCGGCAGGTGGCCGAAGCGGGGGGCGCCCTGGGCCAGGCCGACGTCGGTCAGCGCGCTGTAGAGCGCCAGCTGCCGCGGGGTGGAGGACAGCAGGTCCTCGCCGCGCAGCACGTCGGTGATGCCCATGAGGGCGTCGTCGACCGGGTTGACCAGGGGGTAGAGCGGCTGGCCGCCGGCCCGGGCGAGCACGAAGTCGGGGACGGCGCCGGCGGCGAAGGTGACCTCGCCGCGGACCAGGTCGTCCCAGGACAGGTCGGTGTCGGGCATCCGCAGCCGCAGCACCGGCTGGCGGCCCTCGGCGCGGAACGCGGCCTTCTGCGCCTCGGTGGTCTCGCGGTCGGCGCCGTCGTAGCCCTGCTTGGGGTCCTGCCCGGCGGCGACCCGGCGGGCGGCGACCTCCTCGGGGGTGGAGAAGGACTCGTAGGCGTGCCCGGCCTCGACCAGCTTGGCCAGCACGTCGCGGTAGATCTCCCCCCGCTCGGACTGCCGGTAGGGACCGTGCGGGCCGCCGACCTCGGGGCCCTCGTCCCACTCCAGGCCCAGCCACCGCAGGCTGTCCAGCAGGTGCCGGTAGGACTCCTCGGTGTTGCGCGCCTCGTCGGTGTCCTCGATGCGGAAGACGAACGCACCGCCGGTGTGCTTGGCGTAGGCCCAGTTGAACAGCGCGGCGCGCATGACGCCGACGTGCACGGTGCCCGTGGGCGACGGGCAGAAGCGGGTGCGGACGGGTGCCGTCATCGGGCGGTGGAGGTGGTGTCGGCGCCGGTGACGGAGTTGGTGAGCTCGCCCAGGCCCTCGATCGCGACGGTGACCGAGCCGCCGGCGCGCAGCGGGCCGACGCCGGCCGGGGTGCCGGTGAGCACGACGTCGCCGGGCAGCAGCGTCATGATCTGCGAGATGTAGGAGATGAGCGTCGGGATGCCGAACAGCAGCTGGCTGGTGCGGCCGTCCTGGCGCAGCTCGCCGTCGACGGTGCAGGTGACGCCGAGGTCGGCGGGATCCTTGCCGATGCCGGGCAGGTCGGTCTCGATCCAGGGGCCGATCGGGCAGAAGGAGTCGAAGCCCTTGGCCCGGGTCCACTGGTTGTCGGCGCGCTGCATGTCGCGCTCGGTGACGTCGTTGCCGATCGTGTAGCCGAAGATGCTGGCCGCGGCCTGCTCCTCGGTGACGTGCCGGGCGCCGCGGGCGCCGATGACCACGGCCAGCTCGGCCTCGTGGTGCACGTTGGTGCTGCCCGGCGGGATGCGGATCGCGTCGCCCGGGCCGATCACCGAGGTGGAGGGCTTGAGGAAGATCAGCGGCTCCTCGGGGGCGTCACCGGTCTTCATCTCCGCGACGTGGTCGGCGTAGTTCTTGCCGACGCAGACCACCTTGCTGGGCAGGATCGGCGAGAGCAGCCGGACGTCGGCGGCGGCGTGCCGCTGGCCGGTGAAGCTGATCTGGCCGAAGGGGTGGCCCTCGATCTGGGCGACCTGGCCGTCGCCGTCGAGGACGCCGAAGGACATGCCGGTGGGTGAGGCGTAACGGACGATGCGCACGGGTCGAGGCTACTGATGTGCGGCCGGGCACGCGGCGGGCCATGATCGGGCGGCATGGCAGCCCGGATCACGTCGGTCGTCGTCAACTGCTCCGATCCCGGCGCGCTGGCCGGGTTCTGGGCGCGGGTCCTCGGCTGGCAGGTGCAGGAGGCCGACGACGAGCTGGTCAGCATCGGACCGCCCGGACAGCCGGAGAAGGGCCCGCTGCCGGTGCTGGACTTCATCCGGGTGCCCGACCCGACCCCGGGCCGGCGCCGCCTGCACCTGGACCTCAACGCCACCGACCGCGACCAGGAGGCCGAGCTCGACCGGCTGCTCCAGCTCGGCGCCACGAGGGTGGACGTCGGCCAGGGCCCGATCGGCGAGGACATGACCTGGCACGTCCTCGCCGACCCGGAGGGCAACGAGTTCTGCCTGCTGCGCTCCCGGGTCGAGCCCGTCAGCGGCTGACGACGGCGTAGGTCAGGGCGTCGACCAGGGCCAGCCAGGAGGCCTCGACGACGTTCTCGTGCACGCCGACGGTGGTCCACTCCCCCGACTTGTCCGCGGTGTCCACCAGCACCCGGGTGGTGGCGCTGGTGCCTCCGGTCCAGCCCAGGATGCGCACCTTGTAGTCGCTGAGCGCGACGTCGGCCAGCTGCGGCCAGCGGCCCACCAGCGCCGCCCGCAGCGCGTTGTCCAGGGCGTTGACCGGCCCGTTGCCCTCGCCGACCGCGACCACCCGTTCGGTGCCGCCCTCGCCGTCGGGCAGCCCCACCTTGACCACGGCCTCGCTGACCACCTGGCCGTCGGTGCGGTGCTCGACGGTGGTCCGCCAGCTCTCCAGCTCGAACAGCGGCGCGGGGGCGCCGGGCAGCTCGCCGCGCAGCAGCAGCTCGAAGGAGGCGTCGGCGGCCTCGTAGGACCAGCCGCGGGCCTCGCGCTCCTTGACCGCGGTGACCACCCGGCCGACCGCGGCGTCCTGGCCGGTGAGGTCGACGCCGAGCTCGCGGCCCTTGAGCTCGACCGAGGCCCGGCCGGCCATCTCGGTGACCAGGATGCGCATGTCGTTGCCGACGGTCGCCGGGTCGAGGTGGTTGTAGAGCTCGGGGCTGACCTTGATGGCGCTGGCGTGCAGGCCGGCCTTGTGCGCGAACGCCGAGGCGCCGACGAAGGGCTGGTGGTCGTCGGGGGTGAGGTTGGCGAGCTCGGCGATGGCGTGGCTGACCCGGGTGAGCTCGGGCAGGCACTCGGCGGGGACGACGGGCAGGCCCATCTTGGTGACCAGGTTGCCGATCAGGGTGAAGGTGTTGGCGTTGCCGGCGCGCTCGCCGTAGCCGTTGGCCGTCCCCTGGACCTGGGTGACCCCGGCGTCGACCGCGGCGAGGGAGTTCGCGACCGCGCAGCCGGTGTCGTCCTGGCAGTGGATGCCCAGCTGGCCGCCGACCCGGGCGCGGACGTCGGTGACCACCCGGGTGACGTCGGCGGGCAGCATGCCGCCGTTGGTGTCGCACAGGACGCCGACCTCGGCGCCGGCGTCGAAGGCGGCCTGCAGGACGGCGACGCCGTGGTCGGGGTCGGCGGCGTACCCGTCGAAGAAGTGCTCGCAGTCGACGAACACCCGCCGGCCGTGCCCGACGAGGAAGGCGACGGTGTCGGCGACCATCGCCCGGTTCTCCTCGGGCGTGGTGCGCAGCGCGTCGCGCACGTGCCGGGGGTCGCTCTTGGCGACCAGGCAGACCACCGGGGCCTGCGAGTCCAGCAGCGCGCGCACCTGGGCGTCGTCCTCGACGGCGACGCCGGCCTTGCGGGTGGCGCCGAAGGCGACCAGCACCGCGTGCCGGAGCTGCAGCTCGGTGCGGGCGCGGGCGAAGAACTCGGTGTCCTTGGGCAGCGCGCCGGGCCACCCGCCCTCGATGTAGGAGACCCCGACGGAGTCCAGCAGCCGGGCGACGGCGAGCTTGTCGGCCACGGAGTAGGTGATGCCCTCGCGCTGCGCACCGTCGCGCAGCGTGGTGTCGAAGACCTCGACGGGGGTGCTGGTCATGGGGGGTGCTCCTCGCGGGACGGGTCCGGGCACAAAAAAACCTCCCGGGGTACGGGAGGTGGGCGCGCAGTCGGGGGTGACTGCGCGCTAGGTGATGGTGATCGTGCCGGTGGTGTGCATCGCCGCAGATGATGGCACCCCGCCCCGGGAGCTGTCGAGCAGGTCCCGGGGCCGGGCGGGCGTCAGCCGCCGGCGAGGGCGGCCAGGCGGTCGCCGACCTCGGCGGTGCGCAGCGGCTGGGCCGCGTCGCGGGTGGACAGGTCGAAGGCGACGGCGGCGTTGACCTTGCGGGCCTGGTCCGCACGGCCCAGGTGCTCCAGCAGCAGGCCGACCGACAGCACGGTGGCGGTGGGGTCGGCGATGCCCTGCCCGGCGATGTCGGGGGCCGAGCCGTGCACCGGCTCGAACATCGAGGGGTTGGTGCCCGAGGCGTCGATGTTGCCGCTGGCGGCCAGGCCGATGCCGCCGGTGACCGCGGCGGCGACGTCGGTGACGATGTCGCCGAAGAGGTTGTCGGTGACGATGACGTCGTAGCGGGACGGGTCGGTGACGAAGAACATCGAGGCCGCGTCCACGTGCTGGTAGGCGACGGTGACCTCGGGGAACTCCGCGGCGACCTCCTCCACGGTGCGCGACCACAGCGACCCGGCGTGGGTGAGCACGTTGGTCTTGTGGATCAGCGTGAGGTGCTTGCGGGGGCGGGCGACGGCGCGCTCGAAGGCGTAGCGGGCGACCCGCTCCACGCCGAAGGCGGTGTTCACGCTGACCTCGGTGGCCACCTCGTGCGGGGTGTCCCGGCGCAGCACGCCACCGTTGCCGGTGTAGGGGCCCTCGGTGCCCTCGCGGACGCAGAGCATGTCGATGGTGCCGGGGGCGGCCAGCGGGCTCTCGACGCCGTCGTAGAGCTTGGCCGGGCGCAGGTTGACGTGGTGGTCGAGCTCGAAGCGCAGCTTGAGCAGCAGGCCGCGCTCGAGGATGCCGGCGGGCACCCCGGGGTCGCCGACCGCGCCGAGCAGGATCGCGTCGTGGCCGCGCAGCTCGTCGAGCACGGCGTCGGGGAGCAGCTCCCCGGTGCGCCGCCAGCGTGCCGCGCCGAGGTCGTAGTGGGTGGTCTCGACGTCGGGGGCGACCTCGCCCAGGACCTTGAGGCCCTCGGCCACCACCTCGGGGCCGATGCCGTCTCCAGGGATCACTGCCAGGCGCATGGGCTCAGAGGCTAGTGCCCGGGCCCGGACGCACCGGCACCCCCCGCGGGAGTGCGTCGCAGGGGGTGCCGGGTCGTGCGCGGGTGGTGCGGTGGATCAGCCGGTGGTGTCCGCCGGCTGGTCCGTGGCGGGCGCGTCCGAGGCCGGCGGGGCCGGCGGCTCGGTCACCTGCGCGTCGGGCGCCGGCTGGGCCGGGGCCTCCTCGGCCGGCGGGACGGTGACGACCGTGGAGTCGGCACCCCCCGCGACCGCGATCGGCACCGACTGGGTGCGGCCGGCCGCGCTGGAGTTCTGGCTCAGCACGACCATGGCGCCCTTGTCACCGCCCACCGCGGTGTCCAGCGCGTAGGACGCGGCGTCCTGGGTGACGGCGATCTGCGTGCCGTCGGTCGCCGGGACCATCAGCGCCGTCCCGTCCTCGGTGCTGAAGGACAGCCCCGGGGCGGTCGGGTCGAAGCTCATCGCCTGCGGCGCGAGCTCGGGCCCGGTCGGCGTGCTCACCGTGCCGACGTCGTCCACCGTGCCGTTGTAGCTGGCCGACTGGACGCCGAAGGTGATCCGGCCGGTGTCGGCCGGCAGGACCGACAGCGGCACCCCGAAGACCTGCACGTCGGAGTCGTAGGCGTTGGTGTCCACGAGGCCGTCGTAGAGGTTCATCGGCGCCACGTAGGGCTCGTCGCCGGCGCCGACCAGGTTGTAGTCCCGGTCGGTGACGACGACCAGCGGGACGTCGTAGTCGGTGATGCGGGTGGTGGTGACCTGGTAGTCCCAGACCCCGTCGCCGCTGGTGTCCATGAAGACGCCGTAGTTCACGGCCGTCTCCGCGGAGGTGTACTTCCCGTGCGCGGAGACCGCGAAGTACAGCCCGGCGTCGTCGTACTGCAGGGCGTCGGACGCCACGCCGACCCCGGCCAGGTCGACCGAGCGCTCGAGCTCGGTCTTGTAGCAGGTGCTCACCAGACCGGTGTCCGCGTCGCACCTGGGCATCTCCGGGCTGGTGCCCAGCTGCTCGAACGCGCTGACCAGCGAGGTGTAGCTGGTCGGCTCGAACAGGTCGCCGTTGGCCACGGCCTCACCGGACAGGCCGATGGTCGACCCGTCCTCCGACGGGGTCGCCGTCAGCGTGGAGGAGGGCTTCGGGTTGGCGTGCACCGGCACCCGCAGCACCTCGCCCCGGTTGTTGGTCGGGGTGAGCACCACGCGGCCGCTGGCCTCGCCGAGGAACTGCCGGCCGTCGTCGACGACCACGGTCGGGTCGGCGACCTTGAGCAGGTCGTCCTGGGTGGCGGTCATGGTGATCGTCACCGTCCGGCTCTGGCCCGGCGGGATGGTCAGCCGCTGGGCCGACAGCGCGTAGCGCACACCGGGCTGCTGGACCAGCGCGTCGTAGGAGACGCGGTAGACCGCGGCGCGGCTGCCCTTGTTGTCCACCGTGATGGTCTTGGTGGCGCTGACCTGCTCCTGGTCGACCTCGACGACCCCGAAGGACGCCGTCACCACGCCGGACCCGGCCTCGGCGTACGCCAGCACCTCGTTGCGCAGGGCCGACGCGGCGTCGATGCGGCCGGAGCCCACCCGGTTGGGCCCGTACACGTCACCGGTCTGGCCGGGCCCGGTGTACAGGTCGTGGGTGGCGGTGTTCATCAGGTCCGCCTTGACCTCCTCGGTCGTCCACTCGGGGTGCGCCGCGCGGATGAGCGCGGTGACGCCGGCGGTGACCGGGGTGGCCATCGAGGTGCCCGAGAGGCTGGCGCCGCCCGAGCCCTGGCCGACGCCGGCGGAGTAGACGGTCACACCCGGCGCGGTGACGTCGGGCTTGCTGCCGTCCTCCTGGCGCACGCCCCGCGAGCTGAACGAGGCGAGCAGGTCCACCTGGTCGGGGTCGGTGTAGGAGGCCGCGTCCTTGAGGCTGGGCCCGAAGGTGACCGTGACGGTCTGGCCGCCGGCCACCGCGTCGCGCAGGGCGCCGCCGTCGGTGTTGGTCACCAGGATGCCGGGGATCTGCGCGACACCGGTGATGCCGGTCTCGAGCAGGTCGTCGTCGGCGATGATCACGAAACCGGTCGCGCCGGCGTTGACCGCGTTGGTGCCCTTGGTGACCGAGCCGCAGGCGAACCCGTCGGCCTCGATCAGCAGGATCTTCCCGGTGGCGTACCCGGCCGGCAGGGCCGCGCAGGCGCCCTCGTTGCCCGCCGGCGCGTAGACCAGGTCCCCGGTCACGTCGGGCTTGGTGGCCCCGCTCTCGTCGGTGTCGCTGTAGGCCACCGAGCGCAGGCCCGGGCGGGTGCCCTCCACCAGGCCGTCGGGCGAGGTGACCTGCCAGCCGTCGAAGACGCCGTAGCCGTCGTTGCTCGCCGCGACGCCGATGCCGCGCGGGGCGTTGCCCGGCGAACCACCGATGTCGTAGCTGTCACCGGCGTTGCCGGCGGCCAGCACGGCGAGCATGCCGAGCTCCATCGCCCGGTTGATCGCCATCGAGTCGGCGTCGTCGGCCAGGCCGTAGTCCGAGCCCAGCGACAGGTTGACGACGTCGAGGTGGTCGCTCGGGTCACCGTCGCCGTCGGGGTCCAGCGCCCACTCGATGGCCTGCATCGTGACGTCGGTGGAACCGTCGCAGCCGAAGACCTTCAGCGCGTACAGGTCGGCGCCGGGCGCCATGCCCGGGCCGATCCGCAGGTCGCCGGGGACGCCGCCGGTGTAGCCGCCGCGGTAGGTGCTGCCGTCGGCGTTGACGCCGTAGCCGGCCGACGTGCCGGCGACGTGCGTGCCGTGGCCGTTGCAGTCCAGCGGGTTCTCGTCGGGCATGGCCACGGGCTGGTAGGCCGGGCTGGTGGGGTCGGCGTTGTAGCTGTCGCCGACGAAGTCGTGGCCGCCGACCACCTTGGCGTTGGGGTAGACCCCCGCCGGGGCGGGCTGGGCCTCGTAGGCCTGCAGGGTGTCGAACTGGTCGACGCTGCCGCTGCCGCCGAAGTCGGTGTGCGTGTAGTCGATGCCGGTGTCGATGATGCCGATCGACACCCCCTCGCCGGTGTTGCCGAGGTCCTCCCACGCCTGCACGGCCTGCACGACCGCGGCGGCGCCGGTGTTGGACACCTTCTTGGGGGTGATCGGGTGCACCGCGACGACGTCGGGCAGCGCGGCCAGCGCGTCGTAGTCGGCGGCGTCCGCGCGCACCGCGACACCCGACAGCACGGTCGAGGTCGTGTAGAGCACCTGGGCGTCCGGCACGGCCGCGGGCAGGTCGGCGGCCACCGCGGCGGCGGCGGCCTCGGCGGCGGGCTGGGCCGCGGCGGCCGCGGCACCCGCGGCGGCCTCGCCGGCACCCGGGAGGGTGTCGGTGTAGACCTGCGAGGTCGACGGCGTGCTGGTCTCGACGAAGAACGAGGCCGGGCCGCTGTCGGGCAGGCCCGCGGGCCGGGTCCCGGCCTGGCGCGCCTGGAGCTGGTCGCGGACCTGCTGCAGCTGGTCCGGGCTGAGGGAGATCTGCTCCTGCCCGGCGCGCGCTGCGATGTCGGCCGGGGAGGCCAGCGCAGCGCCGGCACCCCCGGTCATGGTGAGGGCCGCCGCGATCGCGACGACCCCGCCCCGGGCGAGGACGCGGTGGCGTCCCTCCCCGGAGGAGGTGGTTGTCCTGGGAACCACGTTCACCCCTGTCGGCGTTGGGAGTCCTGGTCCTGCGCACCGTTGCGCGGACCCGCCCAACGCTGGTCGTGAGCAACGCTTCGGACCATGGCCCGAACGGAGCAGCCTGCGTGGTCCGTCCGCCGATTCTGTGAGCGCGTCGCGCACGTCGTGTGACGCCCAGGTGGCGGACCGGACGGTCGGCCCAACGTCGAGCGCATCCGGGGGAACGAGGTTGCTCCGGGTGCCGAGTGGCCCAGCGCTCAACCAGTCCCACCTGGCAACCACCTGACGGCGGCCCACCCGCGACCTGGGCCCGGACGCGCCGCGGCGCCGGTCCCCGTGGTGGGGACCGGCGCCGCGGTGCGTGCTGCCGGGTGGATCAGGTCGGGTTGAGGTCGGCCGAGCGGGCCTCGCGCGCGCCGATCTGGCCGGCGATGTCGGCGAGCAGCTCGCCGGTCACCTCGCTGTCCACGGTCACCGCCATGAGGGCGTCGCCGCCCTGGGTGGTCCGGCTGACCTGGGCGCCGGCGATGTTGATGCCGGCCGCGCCGAGCGCCGCACCGACGGTGCCGACGACGCCGGGCCGGTCGGCGTAGGTGAAGAACAGCAGGTAGCCCTTGGCCTCGAGGTCGATCTCGAAGCCCATGACCTCGGTCAGCTTGGGCACCTGGTTCTTGCCGTACAGCGTCCCCGAGACGGTGACCTCGGCGCCGTCGGCCATGGCCCCGCGCACGCTGATCAGGTTGCGGTAGTGCGGGCTCTCCACGTCCGAGGTCAGCGAGACCTCCAGGCCGCGGGCCTCGGCCAGCAGCGGGGCGTTGACGTAGGAGACCTGCTCCTCGACGACGTCGGTGAACACCCCGCGCAGCACGGCCAGCTGGACGACGGAGACGTCGTACTCGGCGATCTTGCCCAGCACCTGCACCTCGACCGACTGGGCCAGGCCCCCGGCGACGGCGGTGAAGACCCGGCCGAGCTTCTCGGCCAGCGGCAGGCCCGGCCGGACGTCCTCGGCGACGACGCCGCCGGCCTGGACGTTGACCGCGTCGGGGACGAAGTCGCCCTGCAGGGCCAGCCGGACGCTGCGGGCGACCGCCGTCCCGGCCTTGTCCTGCGCCTCGGTGGTCGAGGCGCCCAGGTGCGGGGTGACCACGACGTTGGGCAGCGCGAACAGCGGGCTGTCGGTGCACGGCTCCTTGGCGTAGACGTCGATGCCGGCGGCGCCGACCTGGCCCGAGCGCAGCGCGTCGGCCAGCGCGGCCTCCTCGACCAGGCCGCCGCGCGCGGCGTTGACGATGATCACGCCCTTCTTCGTCATCGCCAGCTGCTCGGCCCCGATCATCCCGAGGGTCTCGGGGGTCTTGGGCAGGTGGATGGTGATGAAGTCCGACTCGCGGAGCAGCTCCTCCAGCGACACCAGCCGGACGCCGAGCTGCGCGGCGCGGCCGGGCTGGATGTAGGGGTCGTAGGCGATCAGCGTCACGCCGAAGGCGGCCAGCCGCTGCGCGACCAGGACGCCGATGCGGCCCAGGCCCACGACGCCGACGGTCTTCTCGGTGACCTCGACGCCGCTGAACTTCGACCGCTTCCAGGTGCCCTCGCGCAGCGAGGCGTCCGCGGCGGGGATGTGCCGGGCGGCGGCGAGCAGCAGCGCGACGGCGTGCTCGGCGGCGCTGACGATGTTGGAGGTCGGGGCGTTGACGACCATGACGCCACGGGCGGTGGCGGCGGGGACGTCGACGTTGTCCAGGCCGATGCCGGCGCGGGCGACCACCTTGAGGTTCGGCGCGGCGGCCAGGGCCTCGGCGTCGATGGTGGTGGCGCTGCGCACCATCACCGCGGCCGCGTCGGCCAGGGCGGGGAGCAGCGCGGCACGGTCGGCGCCGTCGACGTGCCGGACCTCGAAGCCGGAGCCGAGCACCTCCAGGGCGCTGGGGGCGAGCTCCTCGGCGACGAGGACGACGGGCGCAGGCGTGGTCACGGGTGGACAGCCTAGGACCCGCGGGGGTGAGCGCCTGCTTGCCCCTCCCCCGGCGGCCCGCCATCCTGGCTGTTCAGCACCGGCGTTCCTCCGCAGCGCCGGTCCCGCGCGGAGGAGTGCAGTGAGCGAGCAGCAGGGCGAGCAGGGCCGGTCGGAGACGTCGCCGTACGGGTCGTCGTACGAGCCGCCGTCCTACGGGCAGCAGCCCTACGAGCAGCAGACCTACGGCCAGCAGCAGTCCTACGGGCAGCAGGGCCACGAGACCCAGCAGTACGGCCAGCAGCCGGGCTACGCCCAGGGCCACGGCCAGCAGGGGTACGCCGCGCAGGGCTACGGCCAGGGGTACGGCCAGGGTTACGGCCAGGGTTACGCGCAGCCCTACGGGCAGGGCTACGGCTACGCCCCCGCGGCGCCGGCGAAGCCGGGCGCGGTGATCACCTCGGCGGTGTTCGGGTTCATCTTCGGCGCCATCGGCGTCCTGTTCTCCCTCGCGCTGCTCATCGGCGGGGCAATCGTCGCCGGGGCCGGGGCCGGCGCGGGGAGCCTGGACGACGAGATCCCCGGCTTCGGCTCCCTGGTGGGCGGGGCGGTCGGTGCCATCACCGGCGTGATCGTGGTGGTCGGCCTGCTGGCCCTGACCTGGACCGTGCTCACCATCTGGGGCTCGGTGTGGGCGCTGACCGGGCGCAGCCGGGTGCTGCTCATCGTCGCCGGGTCCATCTCCATCGTGGTCACCGGCTTCGGCCTGGTGGGCAACCTGTCCAACCTCGGCAACGAGTTCGGCTCCACCAGCGGCGGCGACGTCGTGCTGAGCCTGGCGTTCTTCGCCGCCGCGGTCGCCATCGTCGTGCTGCTGTGCATCCCGGCGTCGGCGCAGTTCTTCGCCGCGCACCGCGCGCGCCGCGGCCGCTGAGCCCGGCGCCGTGACCGGACCCGCAGCCGGCCACCGGCCGCCACCCACCGTGGTGGCCGCGGTGGCCCTCGCCGGGCTGCAGGCGGTGTTCTGCCTGCTGCCCGGCCTCAACGGCCTGAGCTTCGGCCTGGCCGGCGGCAGCGCGCTGGCCTTCCTCGTCGGCGGGCTGTACCTGGTGCTGTCGGCGGCCACCGTGCTCGGCTCGGTGCGCCTCTACCGCGGCCTCGACGTCCGCCTGCTGGCGCTGGCCGGCGCCGCGCTGGTCGTCGTGTGGCTGGTCAACCTGGTGCTCGCGGTCGGCGTGGCCGGGACCTTCGACGTCCTGTCGGTGCTGCTGCTGGGCCTCGCGGTCGGCGTCGTGGTGCTCACCCGCAAGCCCGAGGTGCGCGCCTGGGCCGCCTGAGCCGGGACGGCAGAAGGGCCCCGCACCGGCCGGTGCGGGGCCCTTCTGCGTCACGTCAGGACCGCTGGGCAGTGCCCGTGTAGTCGTCCGACGCCGAGACCCAGCTCATCAGCCCGCGCAGCTGACGGCCGGTCTCCTCGATCGGGTGCGCCTCGGCGGCGGCCCGCTTGGCCTTGAAGTCCGGGGCGCCGGCGTCCTGGTCGGCGATGAACTTCGCGGCCCAGGTGCCGTCCTGGATGTCCTTGAGGACCTCGCCCATCGTCTCCTTGACGCGGGCGTCGACCACGCGCGGACCGGAGGTGTAGTCGCCGTACTCCGCGGTGTCCGACACCGACCAGCGCTGCTTGGCGATGCCGCCCTCGTACATGAGGTCGACGATCAGCTTCAGCTCGTGCAGGCACTCGAAGTAGGCGATCTCGGGCTGGTAGCCGGCCTCGGTGAGGGTCTCGAAACCGGCCTGCACCAGCGCGGACATGCCGCCGCACAGCACGGCCTGCTCGCCGAACAGGTCGGTCTCGGTCTCCTCGGCGAAGGTCGTCTTGATGACGCCGGCGCGCGCACCGCCGATGGCCTTGGCGTAGGACAGCGCCAGCGCCTGGGCCGAGCCGGAGGCGTCCTGCTCGACGGCGATCAGGCAGGGCACGCCCTTGCCGTCGCTGAACTCGCGGCGCACCAGGTGGCCGGGGCCCTTGGGGGCGACCATGGCGACGTCGACGCCGGCCGGGGGCTTGATGTAGCCGAACCGGATGTTGAAGCCGTGGCCGAAGAACAGCGCGTCGCCGTCCTGCAGGTTGGGCTCGATCGACTCGGTGTACAGCGACCGCTGCACGTGGTCCGGCGCCAGGACCATGATCAGGTCGGCCTCGGCGGCCGCCTCGGCGGGGGTGACGACGCGCAGGCCCTCGGCCTCGGCCTTGGCCCGGGACTTCGACCCCTCGGGCAGGCCGACGCGCACGTCGACGCCGGAGTCGCGCAGCGACAGCGAGTGGGCGTGGCCCTGGCTGCCGTAGCCGATGACGGCGACCGTGCGCCCCTGGATGATCGAGAGGTCGGCGTCGTCGTCGTAGAAGATCTCGGCGGCCATGCGGTGGGGCTCCTTCTATCTCTGTGGTGAGGGTGGGGCGTTTCAGGCGGAGCGTTCGACCGGGCGCAACGTACCGGCGCCGCTCATCGAGCGGGGTCCCCGGGCCAGGGCGACGGTGCCCGACTGGGCCATCTCCTTGATCCCGAGCGGGGCCAGGACGGCCAGCAGGGCCTGCAGCTTCTCGGTGGTGCCGGTGGCCTCGACGGTCACGGTGTCGGCGTTGACGTCGATGACCTTGGCCCGGAACAGCTCGACGGTCTGCAGCACCTGGGCGCGGTCGGCCAGCGGCGCGCGCACCTTGACCAGCAGCAGCTCGCGCTGCACCGAGGCGCCGTCCAGCTCGACGATCTTGATGACCTCGACCAGCTTGTTGAGCTGCTTGGTGATCTGCTCCAGCGGCTGGCTCTCCACGTCGACCACGATCGTCATGCGCGAGAGGTCGGGGTTCTCGGTGGGGCCGACGGCCAGGGACTCGATGTTGAAGCCGCGGCGGCTGAACAGCGCCGAGACGCGGGCCAGCACACCGGACTTGTTCTCGACCAGGACCGACAGGGTGTGGCGCGTCATCAGACCGGTCCCTCCGTGAAGACCGGGCGGACGTCCCGCGCGGCCAGGATGTCGTCGTTGCTGGCGCCGGCGGCGACCATCGGCCAGACCTGCGCGTCCGAGCCGACGACGAAGTCGATGACCACCGGGCGGTCGTCGATCGCCATGGCCTCCTCGATCACCTTGTCGACGTCCTCGGCGCGCTCGCAGCGCAGCCCCACGCAGCCCAGCGCCTCGGCCAGCTGCACGAAGTCCGGGATGCGGATGGGCTCGATCTCCCCGCCGCCGGAGCCGCGGTTGTGCAGCCGGGTGTTGGAGTAGCGACCCTCGTAGAACAGGGTCTGCCACTGCCGGACCATGCCGAGGTTGCCGTTGTTGATCAGCGCGACCTTGACCGGGATGCCCTCGATGGCGCAGGTGGCCAGCTCCTGGTTGGTCATCTGGAAGCAGCCGTCGCCGTCCACGGCCCACACGGTGGCCTCGGGTCGGCCGGCCTTGGCCCCCATGGCGGCGGGGACGGCGTAGCCCATCGTGCCCAGGCCGCCGCTGTTGAGCCAGGTGCCCGGCTTCTCGTACTTCACGAACTGCGCGGCCCACATCTGGTGCTGGCCGACGCCGGCGCAGTAGACCGCGTCGGGCCCGGCGATCTCGCCCAGCCGCTCGATGACGTACTGCGGGGAGAGCGCGCCGTCCTCGGGCAGGTCGTAGCCCAGCGGGTAGGTCTCCCGCCAGCGGTCCAGCTGCGCCCACCAGCCCGACAGGTCCGCGCGGCCCTCCTTCTCCTGCAGCGCGGTGATCGCGGCGACCAGCTCGGTGATGGTCTCCTTGGCGTCGCCCACGATCGGGACGTCGGCCTTGCGGTTCTTGCCGATCTCGGCCGGGTCGATGTCGGCGTGCACGACGGTGGCGCCGGGCGCGAAGCTCTCCAGCTTGCCGGTGACCCGGTCGTCGAAGCGGGCGCCCAGGGCGACCAGGACGTCGGCCTTCTGCAGCGCGGCGACGGCGGTGACGGTGCCGTGCATGCCGGGCATGCCCAGGTGCTGGGCGTGGCTGTCGGGGAAGGCGCCGCGGGCCATCAGGGTGGTGACGACGGGGGCGCCGGTCAGCTCGGCGAGCTCCCGCAGCACCTCGCTGGCACCGGCCTTGAGCACGCCGCCGCCGACGTAGAGGACCGGCTGGCGCGCGGCCTGGATGACCGCGGCGGCCTCGCGGACCTGCTTGCCGTGCGGGCGGGTGGTCGGCTTGTAGCCGGGCAGGTCGATCCTCGGCGGCCAGCTGAAGTCGGTGGTCGCCTGCAGCACGTCCTTGGGGACGTCGACCAGCACCGGGCCGGGGCGGCCGGTGGAGGCCAGGTGGAAGGCCTCGGCGATCCGCTGCGGGATCTCGGCGGCGTCGGTGACCAGGAAGTTGTGCTTGGTGATCGGCATCGTGATGCCGCGGATGTCGGCCTCCTGGAAGGCGTCGGTCCCGATGAAGCCGCTGGCGACCTGGCCGGTGATGGCCACGACCGGCACCGAGTCCATGTAGGCGTCGGCCAGCGGGGTGACCAGGTTGGTCGCGCCGGGGCCCGACGTCGCCATGCAGACCCCGACCCGGCCGGTGGCCTGGGCGTAGCCGGTGGCCGCGTGCCCGGCGCCCTGCTCGTGGCGGACCAGCACGTGCCGCACGGAGGAGTCGAACAGCGGGTCGTAGAGCGGCAGGATCGCCCCGCCCGGGAGGCCGAAGACCATGTCGACGCCGACGGCCTCCAGCGAGCGGACGAGGCTCTGCGCGCCGGTGATGCCGGTCGCGGGGGCGCCCGCCGGTCGGGCCGCGTCGGTCAGCGAGCGGTCGGTGGACTCGACGCCGACGGTGGCCGCCGCGGCGGCCTGGGTGGGTGCACCGGGGGTGGCCTGGGCACTGGCGGTGGTGCTCATCTGGGGGGTCTCCCTGGAAGGCGTGGGCGGGCGTGCGGCGGGGCTCTCGTTCGTGCTCGGGATCGGACCCGGCCAACAAAAAACCCCTCGTGCCGGCAGGCACGGAGGGGTGGGCGCGACGGTCGGGTGACCGTCGCGCTAGTCGATGACTACGAGGAGGGCAGAGCGCAGCACGCGGTCACTGTGCGCCGCGGGGCACGCCCGCGTCAACCACCTCGTCCCACCCACTGGGACGAGGCCGACCGCTCCGTGGGACGGGTCCTCAGCTTGCCCCGACCCGGCCGACCTTGCCGGGCCACAGGTGCCCCGCACCGGCGTCCAGGGTGGCCACCAGCGCGGGCAGGCTGAGCGGGCGGGACAGCAGGAAGCCCTGCGCGAACCCGCAGCCCAGCGCGCGCAGCACGGTCAGCTGGCTGGGCGTCTCCACGCCCTCGGCGACGACGTCGATGCCCAGCGTGCTGCCGATGCCGATCACCGATGCGGTGAGCGCCCGCGGGCGGGCGTCCTTGTCCACCCGGGCGAGGAAGGACCGGTCGAGCTTGACCACGTCGACCGCCCAGCGGGTGAGGTGCTCCAGCGAGGAGGCGCCGGCGCCGAAGTCGTCCAGCGCCAGGTGCACGCCCATCAGCCGCAGCGCGGCGAAGTCGGCCGCCAGCGAGGGGCTGTCGACCAGCCCGGTGGAGCCGGTGACCTCGACGACCAGCCGCTGGGCCGGGAAGCCGGTGGCCCCCAGCGCCGCCGCGACGTCGCCGACGACGGTGCCGCTGGCCAGGTGGACCGGCGAGACGTTGACGCCCAGCCGCAGCGGTTCGCCGTGCTCGGGCAGCGCGGCCGCCTGGGTCATGGCCTCGTGCAGCACCCAGCGCTGCAGGTCCCCGACCAGCCCGGCGCGCTCCGCGATCGGGATGAACTCCTCGGGCTCGAGCTCCCCGAAGGCCGGGTGCACCCAGCGGGCCAGCGCCTCCACGCCGGTCACCCGCTGCTCGGTCAGCGACACGATCGGCTGCCAGGCCAGGGCCAGCTCGCCGCGGGCGCGGGCACCGACCAGGTCCTCGCGCAGCCGCTCGCGGCGGTCGCGGGCGGCGGCCAGCGAGTGCTCCCAGCGGCGCACCGACCCCGGCCCGGCCTGCCGTGCGCTGCGCACGGCCAGCTCGGCCCGGTCCAGCGCGGTCTCGGCGCCCAGCCCGGCGACCAGCGGCACCAGGCCGACGGCGGCGGACAGGTCGACCAGGCCGAGCTGGGTGACCACGGGCTGCTCGACGACCGACAGGCAGCGGGCGGCGACCCGGTCGGGCTCGTCGCCGGTGCCGTGGGCCAGCACGGCGAACACCTCGGCACCGACCCGGGCCACGAGGTCGTCGCCGCGCACGGTGCCGCGCAGCCGGCGGCCGACCTCGACCACCGCGACGTCCACGACGTCGCGGCCGACGTTCTCGCGGGCGTCGTCGAGCCCCTCGAGCTCGAACAGCAACAGGCTGACCTCGGCCTCGTCGCCGGCCGCGGCCAGCTCCTCGGCCAGGGCGATGACGTGCGCGGCCCGGTTGGGCAGCCCGGTCACCGGGTCGGTGAAGGCCAGCGACCGCAGCTCGTCCTCGGCGTGCAGCCGGACGGTCACGTCGCGGCAGTGCAGCACCAGGGCCCCGACGGCGGCGTCGGCGCGCAGGTCGGTCACGCCGGCCTCCCACACCTGCCAGCTGCCGTCGGCGGCGGGCAGCCGGAAGCTGCACAGCCCGCCCAGGGTCGCGCCGTCCCCGTCGTCGGCGAGCCAGGCCCGCACGGTCTCGACGTCCTGCGGGTGCACGCGGTCGGTGACCGGGTGCCCCACGAGCGGGCGGCCGGCGGCGTCGGCCGGGCCGGCCAGCGCCGGGGCGGCCCAGGTGATGGCGCGGTCCTCGTCGAGGACCAGGACGGCGTCGCTGCTGGCCCGGACCAGCTTCCGGAAGTAGGCCTCGCTGCGGCCGAGCCGGCCGGCGAAGCGCATCTCGTCGCCGACCACGACCACGCGGTGCACACCGGTCAGCGCCAGGCCGGTCGCGACGGCGACCAGCGCGGCCGGGGTCGGGGTGGCCACGAACAGCGCGGAGGCCAGCACCAGGACGGCGGCCAGGACCATCACCGCGTGCGGCAGCAGCTGGCCGGCCAGGGTGATGCCGGCGGCCAGCCGGCCGTCGCCACCGGGGCGGCCGTCGGTCGCGGTGCCCGGGTCGTGCGCGGCGGCCAGGGCGAGCAGCACCAGGCCCGCGACGAACAGCGCCCGGCTGCCCAGACCCAGCAGGCCGAAGCCGCCGGTGGACCCCAGCACGGCCAGGCAGTCCGCGACGGCGACCGCGGCGAGCCCGGCCAGGGTGGTGCCCGCGGTGGTGCGGCGGGCGGGTCCGGCGGCGGTGAGGAAGACCAGGCCGGCGGCCAGCAGCACGGTGGCGGCCAGGCAGCTGGCCTCCAGGCCGGCGCGCGCGGCGGCGTCCAGGGGCACGCGGCGCAGCACGGGCCCGACGACGAGCAGCTGGGCCAGCACGAAGGCCGCGGTCCAGAACAGGGCGCTCTCGACCAGCAGCCGGGCCCCGCCGGCGCGCAGCCGGTCACGGCCGAGCAGGACCAGGACGGCGACCGCGCCGAGCAGGTGGGGCAGCACCGAGGCGGCGGTGCGGGGCGGGTCGACCGCGCCGGGGGCGGGGCCGACCAGCTCGGCGGCCGTGGCCACGACGACGCCCAGCACGAGGGCGCGGGAGACCAGCACCCAGCCGCGCGCGGGGGCGTCCCGGCCGACCCGGGCGAGGACGGCGGCCGTGCTCAGCGCGGCGAGGACCACCACCCCGTCGGCGGCGAGCCGGTGGGCACCGGTGGGCAGCAGCCAGGTGGCACCGAGCAGCGCGAGGCACAGCAGGCCCACGAGGGGTGTCCGGCGCCGGGTGCGTTCCACCTCAGCCAGGTCGGCAGTCCCGGCCGGCTGCAGGAGCCGGCCGGGACGGAGGTCACCCGCACGGGTGGCCTCAGCTGCAGATGGCGCCCTGCGCGGCCGAGCCGACGAGCTTGGCGTACTTGGCGAGCACCCCGCGGGTGTACCGCGGCGCCGGGGGCGCCCAGCCCTCCCTGCGGCGGGCCAGCTCGTCGGCGTCGACGTGCAGGTCCAGGGTGCGGGCGGCCAGGTCCAGCACGATCCGGTCGCCGTCGCGGACGAACGCGATCGGGCCGCCGTCGGTGGCCTCGGGGGCGATGTGGCCCACGCACAGGCCCGTCGTCCCGCCGGAGAACCGGCCGTCGGTGAGCAGCAGGACGTCCTTGCCCAGCCCGGCGCCCTTGATCGCGCCGGTGACGGCGAGCATCTCGCGCATGCCGGGGCCCCCGCGCGGGCCCTCGTAGCGGATGACGACGACGTCACCGGCCTTGAGGGTGCCCTCGGTGACGGCCTCCATCGCGCCGGCCTCCCCGTCGAAGACCCGGGCGGTGCCGTCGAAGACCTCGGCGTCGAAGCCGGCGCTCTTCACCACGGCGCCGTCGGGCGACAGCGACCCGCGCAGGATCGTCAGCCCGCCGGTGCGGTGGATCGGGTCGTCCATCGCGCGGATGATTGCGCCGTCGGGGTCGGGCGGGGAGATGTGCTCGAGGTTCTCGGCCATCGTGCGCCCGGTGACGGTCAGGCAGTCCCCGTGCAGCAGGCCGGCGTCCAGCAGCGCCTTGAGGACGACGGGGACGCCGCCGATCCGGTCGACGTCGGTCATCACGAACCGGCCGAAGGGCTTGACGTCGGCCAGGTGCGGCGTGCGGTCACCGATCCGGTTGAAGTCGTCGAGGGTGAGGTCGACGTCGGCCTCGTGCGCGATGGCCATCAGGTGCAGCACGGCGTTGGTGGAGCCGCCCAGCGCCATGACCACGGTGATGGCGTTCTCGAACGCCTCCTTGGTCATGATCTGGCGGGCGGTGATGCCCTGGCGCAGCAGCTCGACGACGGCCTCGCCGGAGCGGCGGGCGTAGTCGTCGCGGCGGTCGTCGGGGGCCGGCGGGGCGGCGCTGCCGGGCAGGCTCATGCCCAGCGCCTCGGCGACGCTGGCCATCGTGTTGGCCGTGTACATGCCGCCGCAGCTGCCCATGCCCGGGCAGGCGGCCTTCTCGATGGCGGTCAGCTCGTCGCGGGTGATCTTGCCGGCGGCGCAGGCGCCGACGCCCTCGAAGACGTCGATGAGGGTGAGGTCCTTGTCGCCCAGCTTCCCGGGCAGGGTGGAGCCGGAGTAGAGGAAGACCGCGGCGAGGTCGAGGCGGGCGGCGGCCATGAGCATGCCGGGCAGCGACTTGTCGCAGCCGGCCAGCAGCACGGTGCCGTCCAGCCGCTCGGCGAACACCACGGTCTCGACCGAGTCGGCGATGACCTCGCGGGAGACGAGGGAGGCGCGCATGCCCTCGTGGCCCATCGAGATGCCGTCGGAGACGGAGATGGTGCCGAACTCCAGCGGGTAGCCGCCGCCGGTGTGCACGCCCTCCTTGGCGGCCTTGGCCAGCCGGTCGAGGGAGAGGTTGCACGGGGTGATCTCGTTCCAGGACGAGGCCACGCCGATCTGGGGCTTCTCCCAGTCGTCGTCGCCCATGCCCACCGCGCGCAGCATGGCGCGGGCCGGGGCGCGGGTGATGCCGTCGGTCACCTCGAAGGACCGGGGCTTCATGGTGGAGGTGCGGTTCTCGTCCACGGTCGTCACGCCGGGGATGGTATGCCCGGGCGCCTCTGGGACCATCGGCTGCGTGGCTCAGGCAACGACGACGGCACGGATGAGGATGAGCCGGGTGGCCCTGGTGCCGGTGCTGGTGCTGGCCGTCTGCACGCTGCCGGTGGCGACCGCGGCCTGGTGGGGCGCCCCGCTGCTGCTGGTGCCGGTGCTGGTGGCGGCGTGGGTGCTGCGGGTGGGCCTGGACATCGGCCCCGACGGGGTCACCCCGCGCACCCTGCTGTCCGGCCGCACCGTGCCCTGGCCGGAGGTGGCCGGCATCCGGGTGGCCGAGGACCAGTCGCTGTGGTTGGTGCGCACCGCGGGCACCGAGGTCCGGCTGCCGGTGGTGCGGGCCCGCGACCTGCCCCGGCTGGCTGCGGTCTCCGGCGGCCGGATCCCCGACCCGGCCGCCGCGCCGCCCGCTCAGTAGGTCTCGACGACGTTCTGCAGCGGCTCCCCCGCCAGGACGCGCTGCAGCTGCGCGGCGACCGCCTCGGTGGCGCGCCGGCCGGTGTCGGGGACGTTCCCGGCCACGTGCGGGGTCAGCAGCAGCCCCGGCGCCGTCCACAGCGGGTGGCCCTCGGGCAGCGGCTCGGGCTCGGTGACGTCCAGCGCGGCGCGCAGCCGGCCGGCGGTGAGCTCGGCCAGCAGGGCGTCGGTGTCGACGACGACGCCGCGGGCGGCGTTGACCAGCAGCGCGCCGTCCGGCATGGCGGCCAGGAACGCGGCGTCCACCATCCCGGTGGTCTCGTCGGTGACCGGGACGATGACCACGACGACGTCGGCGTCGGGCAGCAGCTCGGGCAGGTCGGCGGTGGACCGGACGCCGTCGCGGGCGGTGCGGGCGACGTAGGTCAGGTCGACGTCGAAGCCGGCCATCATCGCCCCGACGGTGCGGCCGATGTCGCCGGCGCCGACGACGAGCACGCGGGCGCCGACCAGCGAGCGGTCGGTGCGCGGGGACCAGCGGCCGGCGTCCTGCTCGCGGGTGAGGTGCGGCAGGCCGCGCTGGGCGGCCAGGGTCGCGGCGACCACCCACTCCGCGGTCGCCGGGGTGTGCGCGCCGCGGGCGTTGCACAGCACGACGCCGTCGGGCAGCCGGCCGGCGAACTTCTCGGCACCGGCGCTCATCAGCTGCACCAGCCGGAGGTCGGGCAGACCGTCCAGGAAGCCGTCGGGGATGCCCGAGCCGCCGGCGGGGACCCAGACCCGGGCGCGGGCGGCGTCCCCGGTGGGCGGGCCGTCGGCGGGGTCCACCCGGTGCGCGCGGACGCGCGGGGACAGCTGCTCCAGGTGCTCGCCGAGGCGGCGGGAGGGCACCAGCACGTGCAGCTCGGCGTCGTCGGGCAGGTCGATCACGGGGGCGTCGGGCACGCCCCGACGCTAGGGCTGCGCTGCGCGTACGGCGATCCGGGGGGCCGACCGGTGCGTACCCTGGGCGGGGTGACCCGGGGAGCCCGCGCGCTGGTGGCGGCGTCGGCGTGCCTGCTGCTCGCCGCGTGCGGCGGTGGCTACACCCCCTCCGGTCCCTTCCGCGAGGTGCAGGACGCGCCCGGCCCGCAGGTCGGTCCGCCCTCGGCGACCGCACCCGCCCCCGCGCCGGGTGACCCCTCCCCCGGCACCGGGCAGGAGCAGGAGGGCGACCCCAACGTCCTGGCCACCGACCTCGCGGTGCCCACCGGGCTGGTGCTGCTGCCCGACGGCACCGGGGTGGTCGCCGAGCGCGAGACCGGCCGGCTGCTCAAGGTCTTCCCCGACCGCTCCCCCGCCCAGGAGCTGATGGTCGTGCCCGGGGTCGACACCACCGGCGACGGCGGGCTGCTGGGGCTGGCGCTGTCGCCGACCTTCGCCCAGGACGGGCTGTTCTACGCCTACCTGTCCACCGCGACCGACAACCGGGTGGTGCGGTTCCCGCTGGGCGGCACGCCCAACCCGGTGGTCACCGGCATCCCGCGCGGGGAGACCCGCAACGGCGGCGGCCTGGTGTTCGGCGTCGACGGCACGCTCTACGTGGGCACCGGCGACACCGGCGACGCGCGGCTGGCCCAGGACCCGACCTCGCTGGCCGGCAAGGTGCTCGCCTACGACGTGTTCGGCCAGCCGGTGGGTGCCGGGCCGGTGTACAGCTCGGGGCTGTCGGACGTGAAGGGCCTGTGCCTGGGCGCCGACGGCGCGGTCTTCGCCACCGACGACTCGGCCACCGGCGCCGACGAGCTCAACCGGCTGGTGGCCGACGGCGACTACGGCTCGCCGGTGGCCCTGCCGGGCAGCCTGCCCGCGGTGCTGAGCGTCCCCGGCGAGGCGGGCGGGCTGTCGGGCTGCGCGCTGTCGGGCAGCTTCGTCTTCCTCGGTGCGCTGGACGGCCGGCAGGTCGTGCTGGCCACCCTGGGCCCCGACGGCGCGCCTGTCGAGGAGCCGCAGCCGTTCCTGGCCGACGAGTACGGGCGGCTGCGCACGGTGCTGGTCGACCCCGAGGGCGCGCTGTGGATCACCACGTCCAACACCGACGGGATCGGCTCCCCCGCCGAGGACGACGACAAGGTGCTGCGCATCCAGCCGCCCGCCTCGGACGCCACCAGCCCGCTGTAGTCCGACGTCCCCGTCGCCCGGTCACCGTGGCCTCGGGCGGTCACCGTGCAGCGATCCGGTCACGGCGTGCGGTGACCGGATCGCTGCGTCCTGACCGGACGTGAGCCCCGCCGGCGGCCCCGGTGCCGGCTCGGTGCAGTGGCTGCAGCGGGATCACCCGCCGAGCACCCGCTCCTCGAGCATGCGGCGGACGGTGGCTGCATCGGCCTTGCCGCGGGTCTCCTTCATGACCGCACCGACCAGCGCACCCAGCGCCGCGGTCTTGCCGCCGCGGACCTTCTCGACCACGTCGGGGGCGCCGGCGATCGCGGCGTCGACGGCCGCGCCGAGCTCGTCGGAGTCGCCCATCACGGCCAGCCCGCGGGAGTCCACGACCTGGCGCGGGGAGCCCTCGCCGGCCAGCACGCCGTCGAGCACCTGGCGGGCCAGCTGGTCGTTGACGGTGCCCTCGGCGACGAGCTGGGTGAGCTCGGCGACCTGCGCCGGGGTGACGGCCAGGTCGGTGAGCTCGACCCCGGCGTCCTTGGCGCGGCGGGACAGCTCGCCCAGCCACCACTTGCGGGCGTCGGCGGGGTCGGCGCCGGCGGCGACGGTGTCGCTGACCAGGCCGAGGGCGCCGGCGTTGACCAGCCACGCCATCTCGGTGTCGGACAGGCCCCACTCCTCGCGCAGCCGCGCCCGGCGGGCGGCGGGCAGCTCGGGGAGGTCGGCGCGCAGCTGCTCGACCCACGCGACGTCGGGGGCCATCGGCACGAGGTCGGGCTCGGGGAAGTACCGGTAGTCGGTGGCCTCCTCCTTGCTCCGCCCGGCCGAGGTGGACCCGGTGTCCTCGTGGAAGTGCCGGGTCTCCTGCAGGATCCGCTCGCCGTCGTCGAGCAGCGCGGCCTGCCGGCGCATCTCGTAGCGCACGGACCGCTCGACCGAGCGCAGCGAGTTGACGTTCTTGGTCTCGGTGCGGGTGCCCCACTCCAGCGACCCGACCGGCGCCAGGGAGGTGTTGACGTCGCAGCGCAGGTTGCCGCGCTCCATGCGGACCTCGGACACGCCCAGGGCCAGCAGTATCTCGCGCAGCTCGGCGACGTAGGCGCGGGCGACCTCGGGGGCCTTGGCACCGACGCCGGGGACGGGGCGGGTGACGATCTCGACCAGCGGGATGCCGGCGCGGTTGAAGTCGACCAGCGAGTGGTCGGCGCCGTGGATGCGCCCGGTGGCCCCGCCGACGTGCAGGTTCTTGCCGGTGTCCTCCTCGAGGTGCACCCGCTCGATCTCCACCCGGTAGGTCTCGCCGTCGACCTCGACGTCCAGGTGCCCCGCGGTGCACAGCGGCTCGTCGTACTGCGAGGTCTGGAAGCCCTTGGGGATGTCGGGGTAGAAGTAGTTCTTCCGGGCGAACCGGCACCAGGTGGCGATCCGGCAGCCGAGCGCGAGGCCGATGCGGATGGTGGCCTCGATGGCGGCGGCGTTGGCCACCGGCAGCGCGCCGGGCAGCGCCAGGCAGACCGGGCAGGTCTGGGTGTTGGGCTCGGCGCCGAAGGTGGTCGAGCAGCCGCAGAACATCTTGGAGGCGGTGCCCAGCTCGACGTGGGTCTCCAGGCCGAAGACCGGCTCGTACCGGGAGACGACGTCGTCGAACTCGAGCAGACGGTCGGTGCTCACTTCTGCTCCTTCTTGGCTTCCCGGGCCTCGGCCCGGCCGGTGACCACGGCACCGACGGCGGTGAGGACCCCGAGGACGATGAACACGGCGAACACGGCGCGGCCGGTGGTCGCCCACAGCACGGCGCCGGCGAGGACGACGAAGGCGGTCAGGCCCCACGCGGCCTTGAGGGCGGTGCTCATGCGCGGGCCGCCAGCTGACCCAGGAACGTGCCGCCGCGGGCGGCGTCCTGCGCGGCCTCGAGCGCGGCACCGACCCGGTAGCAGCGGTCGTCGGCGAGCGCGGGCGCCATCACCTGCAGCCCGACGGGCAGCCCCTCGGAGAGCCCGCACGGCACGGAGATCGCCGGCAGACCCGCGAGGCTGGCCGGCAGCGTGCACAGGTCGGCGGCGTACATGGCCAGGGGGTCGTCGACCCGCTGCCCGATCGGGAAGGCGACGCTGGGCGAGGTCGGGCTGACCAGCACGTCGACGCCGTCGCCGAAGGCGGTGAGGAAGTCGCGGCCGATGAGCGTGCGGACCTTCTGCGCCTGGCCGTAGTAGGCCTCGTAGTAGCCGGCCGACAGGGCGTAGGTGCCGAGGATGATCCGGCGCTTGACCTCGGGCCCGAAGCCCTGCTCGCGGGTCAGCGCCATGACCTCGTCGAGGTCGCGGCTGCCGTCGTCGCCGACCCGCAGGCCGTACCGGACGCCGTCGAAGCGGGACAGGTTGGACGACGCCTCGCTCGGCGCGATCAGGTAGTAGGCGGCCAGCGCCAGGTCGAAGCTGGGGCAGGACACCTCGCGGACCTCGGCGCCCAGCGCGCGCAGCTGCTCGACCCCGGCCCGGAAGGCCTCGAGGACGCCGGGCTCGTAGCCGTCGGTGTGGCCCTCACCGCCGAGCTCGCGGACGACGCCGACCACGGTGCCGGTCAGGTCGCCCTGCGCGCCCTGCTGCGCCGCGGCGACGTAGGGGGCGGCCGGGGCGTCGATGGAGGTGGAGTCGCGCGGGTCGTGCCCGCCGATGACCTCGTGCATGAGCGCGGCGTCGGCGACGGTGCGGGCCATCGGGCCGGCCTGGTCGAGGCTGGAGGAGAACGCGATGAGCCCGTAGCGGGACACCGAGCCGTAGGTGGGCTTGTGCCCGACCAGGCCGGTGACGGCGGCGGGCTGGCGGATCGAACCGCCGGTGTCGGTGCCGACGGCCCACGGCGCGAGGAACCCGGCGACCGCGGCCGAGGACCCGCCGGACGAGCCGCCGGGGATGCGGTCGTGGTCCCACGGGTTGCGGGTCGGGCCGTAGGCGGAGTTCTCGGTGGAGGAGCCCATCGCGAACTCGTCCATGTTGGTCTTGCCCAGCAGCACGGTCCCGGCGGCCTTGAGGCGCGCGGCGACGGTGGCGTCGTAGGGCGGCCGCCAGCCCTCGAGGATGCGCGAGCCGCTGGTGGTGGGCACGCCGTCGGTGACGACGACGTCCTTGAGCGCGACGGGGACGCCGGCCAGCCGGCCCAGCTCCTCGCCGGCGGCGCGGGCGCGGTCGACCTCGGCGGCGGTGGCCAGCGCGGTCTCGGTGTCGACGTGCAGGTAGGAGTTCAGCGCGCCGTCGGTGGCCTCGATGGCGTCCAGGTGCGCGCGGGTGACCTCGACGGCGCTGGTCTCCCCGCCGGCGAGGGCGGCCTGCAGCGCGGTGACGTCCAGGCGGGTCAGGTCGCTGCTCACGCCTCCTCCCCCAGGATGCGCGGCACGCGGAACCGGTCGTCCTCGGCCGCCGGGGCACCGGCCAGCACCTGCTCGCGGGGCAGGCTGGGGGTGACCACGTCGGGCCGGTGCACGTTGGTCAGCGGCACGGCGTGCGTGGTGGGGGTGACGTCGGCCGTCGGCGCGTCCTGCACCCGGGCGACGGCGCCGAGCACGACGCCGAGCTGCTCGGCGAAGCGGTCGAGCTCCTCGTCGGTGACGGCGAGGCGGGACAGCCGCGCCAGGTGGGCGACGTCGTCTCGGGACAGGCTGTGTGCGTCCGTGCTCATGCGGTGGCGGGACCCCAGTGTCGATCTGCTCGGTGGACGGCGGGGAGCACGCGGCTCCCCGACCCGGGAAGTCTACGTGGGGCGGACCACGGCCCCGGTCCGCGAGGCGGGTTGACCTCGACGGGGGTCGGTGCGGCAGGCTGGCGGCGCCCACGATCGACGGAGATCGACACCCGGCGGTCCTGCGGAGGTGCCCGTGTCCTACCTGCTCCGGCTGGTCGTGCCCGACCGGCCCGGCATCCTCGGCGCCGTCGCCACGGCGCTCGGCCTGGCCGGGATCGACATCGTGTCGGTGGACGTGCTCGAGCGCGGCGACGGCATCGCGGTCGACGACGTCGTGGTGGAGCTGCCCGAGGACCGGGTGGTCGACGGCATCATCACCGCTGTCATGACGGTGCCGGGCGTGCAGGTGGAGTCGCTGCGGCCCTTCGCCGGCGCCCTGGACACCCACCGGGAGCTGCAGCTGCTGGAGTCCCTGGGCCGGGCGGGCCGCGGGACGGCGTCGCTGCTGGCCGACGAGCTGCCGCGGGTGCTGCACGCCGGGTGGGCCGTGGTGCTGTCCGGCTCACCGGACGGCGTCGCGGTGCACGCCGCCTCCGAGGCCGCGCCGGACCTGTCGGGCGTGGACCTGCCGTGGCTGCCGCTGACCGCGCCGGTGCTGCTGCCCAGCGAGGCGGACTGGGTGCCCACGCTGTGGCGGGAGATGGCCGTGGAGATGATGGCCGCCCCGTTCGACGGCGGCGCCGTGGTGCTGCTGGGCCGGTCGGGCGGGCCGGCGTTCCGCCGCTCGGAACTGCTGCGGCTGGCCCACCTGGCGGGGATCGCCGCGACCGTGGCCCAGCTGCCCCCGGTCTAGCTCCCGGCGTCCTGCTCGGCGGGCGCGTCCTCGGCCGCCCCGTCCTCGCCAGCCCCGTCCTCGGCAGCCACGTCGTCGGCGGGCTTCTTCCTGCGTGCGGCGCGCTTCTTCGGCGCCGGTGCCTCGGTGGCTGCACCCTCGGGCGCCGGCTCGGGCTCGCTGCCGTCGCCGATCGTGGCGACCGCCCGCGCGGCCTCCGGGCCCTGGTCGAGCAGCACGGCGAACCCGTCGTCGTCCAGGATCGGCGCCTTGACCTGCACGGCCTTGTCGTACTTGCTGCCCGGGTCGGCGCCGACCACGACGAAGCCGGTCTTCTTGGACACCGAGCCGGTGACCTTGCCGCCCCGCTCCTGGATGGCGGCGATGGCCTGGTCGCGGCTGTGGTCGCGCAGCGACCCGGTGACCACGACGGTGACGCCGGTGAGCGGCCCGGGCCCGGCATCGGAGGCCTCGTCCTCCATCCGGACGCCGTCGCGACGCCACTTCTCCACCACGCCGAGGTGCCAGTCGACGCCGAACCAGTCGCGGACGGCCGCGGCGATGGTCGGGCCGACGCCGTCGGCGGCGGCGAGCTCCTCCTCGGAGGCGGCCATCACCCGGTCCATGGACCGGAACTCGCGGGCCAGCGCCTGGGCGGCGGTGGGGCCGACGTGCCGGATCGAGAGCGCGACGAGCACCCGCCAGAGCGGGACGTCCTTCCGGGTCTGCAGGTTGGTCAGCAGCCGCTGCCCGTTGGCCGAGAGCGTGCCGTCCTTCTTGGTGAAGAAGTCGGCGGTGGCCAGCTGCTCGGCGGTGAGGGAGAAGACGTCGCCCTCGTCGCTGAGCAGTCCGCTGGCCAGCAGCGAGGTGGCGGCCTCGTAGCCCAGGACCTCGATGTCGAAGGCACCGCGGCCGGCGACGTGGAACACCCGCTCCCGCAGCTGCGCGGGGCACGACCGGGCGTTGGGGCAACGGATGTCGGCGTCGCCCTCCTTCTCGTGCCGCAGCTCGGTGCCGCACTCGGGGCAGTGCGTGGGCATGACGAACTCGACCTCGTCGCCGGTGCGCACGTCGACGACCGGGCCGAGGATCTCGGGGATGACGTCGCCGGCCTTGCGGATGACGACGGTGTCGCCGATGAGCACGCCCTTGCGGACCACCTCGCTGGCGTTGTGCAGCGTGGCCAGCTGGACGGTGGAGCCGGCGACCTTGACCGGCTCCATGTAGCCGAAGGGAGTGACCCGGCCGGTGCGGCCCACGTTGACCCGGATGTCCAGGAGCTTGGTGGTGGCCTCCTCGGGCGGGTACTTGAACGCGATCGCCCAGCGCGGGGCCCGGCTGGTGGAGCCGAGCCGACGCTGCAGCGCGACCTGGTCGATCTTGACCACGACGCCGTCGATCTCGTGCTCGACGGAGTGCCGCTGCTCGCGGTAGCGCTCGATGTAGGCCCACACGGCCTCGAGGTCGGGCACCACCTCGTAGCGCTCGCTGGTGGGCAGGCCGAAGGACTTGAGCTTCTCGTAGGCCTGCGACTGCCGCTCCAGCTCGAAGCCCTCGCGGGCGCCGATGCCGTGCACCAGCAGGCGCAGCGGCCGGCTGGCGGTGACCCTGGGGTCCTTCTGGCGCAGCGACCCGGCGGCGGCGTTGCGCGGGTTGGCGAAGGGAGCCTTGCCGGCCTCGACCTGGGCGGCGTTGACCTCGGCGAAGGCGGCGACCGGGAAGTAGACCTCGCCGCGGACCTCGACCAGCTCGGGGACGTCGTCCCCGGCCAGCTGCTGGGGGACGTCGGCCATCGTCGCCACGTTGGCCGTGACGTCCTCGCCGGTGGTGCCGTCGCCGCGGGTGGCCGCACGGACGAGCCGGCCGCGCTCGTAGACCAGGTCGATGGCCAGCCCGTCGATCTTGAGCTCGCACAGGTAGCCGGCCCCGGCGGCGCCGTCGCGGTCGGCGCGGGCGGCCCAGGCCGACAGCTCGTCGGAGCTGAAGGCGTTGTCCAGGCTCTGCATGCGCTCGAGGTGGGTGACCGGCGAGAAGGTGGCACCGAACCCGCCGTTCACCTTCTGGCTCGGCGACTCGGGGGTGACCAGGGCCGGGTGGTCGGCCTCGAGCGCCTTGAGCTCGCCCATGAGCTCGTCGTACTGGCCGTCGCTGACCAGCGGGGCGTCCTTGACGTAGTAGGCGAAGGCCAGGCGGTCGAGCTCCTCGGACAGCGCGCGGTGCCGGTCGCGGGCGGCCTCGGGCACCTCGGTGACGTCGGCGCGCTCCTGCTCGGCCTCGACCTGGGGTGCTGCGTCGTCCGTGATCACGCTGTGCACGGTAGCCCGGGGGTACGACAGGGGAACTCAGTCCGGCAGGAGGTACTTCGCCGCCTCGCGGACGTGCGCCATCGCCGCGCGGGCGTAGCCGGGGCTCGCGCCGGCGAGCCCGCAGGTGGGGGTCAGCGTCACCGCGGTGTGCAGCTGCTCGGCCGGGAAGCCGAGCCGACCCCACCACTGCTGCAGGCGGGTGGCGGTGGCCTTGGGGGCGGGCAGGGCGGTGTCGGTGCCGGGGACGACGCCGAGGAACAGGTGGGTGCCCTCGTCGACCGCGGTGCCGACGGCGTCGAGGTCGGTGACCAGGCCCAGGTCGAACCCGACGGCGTCGGCGCCGGCGGTGCGCAGCAGCGCGAGCGGCACCTGCCGGGCGCAGCAGTGCACGGCGACCGGCAGGTCGAGGGCGTCGAGGAAGCGGGTGAGCTCCTCGGTGGCCACGGGTTCCTCGACGGCGGGCAGCTTGCCGAAGCCGCTGGCGGTGGGCAGCCCACCCTGCAGCACCGCGGGCAGGGCCGGCTCGTCGACCTGGACGACGACCGTGGCGCCGGGCAGCCGGGCGGCGACCTCGGCGGCGTGCGCGCGCAGGCCCTCGGCGAGGGACTGGGCGAGGTCGCGGCGGGCGCCGGGGTCGACGACGGCGCGGTCACCGCGGGTGCGCTCGAGCATGGAGGCGAGCGTCCAGGGCCCGGCCGCCTGCACCTTGAACGGGCCGGTCCAGTCGCCGGCGACCTCGTGGAGGGCGTCGAGGTCGCGGGCGAGGAACTCCTGGGCCCGCTGCAGGTCCCTGCCCGGGCGGGGCACCAGCCGCCAGCCGGCGGGGGTCAGGTCGACGGAGAGGTCGACCAGCAGGGCGGCGGTGCGGCCGGTGATGTCGGCGCCGGCGCCGCGGGCGGGCAGCTCGGGCAGGTGCGCGAACCCGGGCAGCTCCCCCACCACGAGCCGGACGGCCTCCGCCGGGTCCGTGCCGGGCAGCGACCCGACGCCCGAGGCCGGCCCCCACGGTGACGTGGGGACCGGCCTCGGGTCGGTGGTGCCGGCGTGCTCGGTGCTGCTACTGCTGGGTGATGCCACGCCCGCGACGGTAGCCCGCCACGGTGGCGACCCCGCCGGCCAGCAGCAGGCCGACGCCGAGCGCGGTCAGCTGCCCGGTGGCCGCCCCGGTGTTCGCGAGCTGACCGGTCCCGATGCCGTTGCCGGGGTTGGCGACCGGCTGGGTGACGGGGGTGCCGGTGCCGGTGCCGCCGCCCGGGGTGCCCGCGCCGCCGCCGGTGCCCGGGGTCGGCTCGGCCGGGCAGGTGTACCCGGCCGCGGCGACGCCGAGCGCACCACTGACACCGGTCGCGGACGCGGAGCCGCCGTTGTCACCGGCGCCGCCGCCACCGCCGGCCGGCGGGGTGAGCGGGGCCGAGGCCCACGTGCCGCCGGTGACGGGGGTGGCGTGGAACCCGTTGGGCGCCGTTGCCGAACCCGACGGCGGCGTGTAGTTCGGGTTGCGGCCGAGGAAGTCGATGAAGGTGTCGACATCGACCGGACCCGTCACGGGCTCCGTGCCGAGGGTGAAGGCGGTGAACGTGTCGCCACCCGTCGCCAGGAACGAGTTCTCGACCACGCGGTAGGTCGCGGTCGGGCTGACCGGGACGAACGTCCCCGTCGCCGGGTCCTGGACCTCGATCGACGTGGGGTCGACGCGGTCGTAGGCCGGCCGGGCGGCGTCGTAGTCGTACCGGAAACCCTCCGAGGTGCCCATGAACAGCTGGGTGCTGCGCGCCGGGGTGATGAACTGCTGCTCCAGGACCAGCCGCAGCTGCTCGCCGGTCAGCGTCACCGCGTTGACGTAGTTGCCGAACGGCTGGACGGTGAACGCCTCGTTGTAGGTGACCGGTCCGGCGTCGATGTTGGCGCGGACACCGCCGGGGTTCATGAACGCGACGACGGGGACACCACCGAACTCGGCCGCGGGGTCGTCGTAGGCACCGGCCGGGTCGTCCTGCAGCGCTTCCAGCTGCGCCTGGGCGATGGTGTTGGCCAGCGGGGACTCGGCGGTGCGCGCCGAGTCGCGGTTGACGGCGACGGCCGTGGTCCCCACCTGCTGGTTGCCCACGGTGGCAGCCTGGGCGACCCAGTAGTCGACGATCGCCGTCGTGGCCGGGTCGTCGGCCAGCGACTGGAGGACCGGCAGGTTGGTCGCCGTGTAGGTGCCGCAGAGCCGGTCGACGTCGCCGGTCGCGCCGTCGACGACGAACCGGATGTCCCCGAGCTCGCGGCCGTAGTAGCCGGCCTGGGCCACCAGGCGCGGCTGACCTGCCGGGTCGGTCAGGTAGCAGCTGTAGTTCTGGTGCGTGTGCGCCGAGAGCACGATGTCCACGGCCGCGTCCGTGCGCTCGTTGATGTCGACGATGGGCCCGGTCAGCTCGCCGCATCCGGACACCGCCGCAGGGGTCTCGGGCTCACCGCCCTCGTGGACGAGCGCAACGATGGCCTGGACGCCCTGGGCCTGCAGCTGCGGCACGTAGCGGTTGATGGCGTCGGCCTCGTCGATGAAGTCGACGTCCGCGATGCCGGTCGGGGCGACGATGGTGTCGGTCGTCTCGGTCACGACGCCGATGACGCCGACACGCTGGCCGCCGCCCACGTCGAGGACCTCGTACGGCGGCAGCATCGGGGTGGTGGTGCCCTTGACCACGACGTTCGCGGCCAGGTAGGGGAAGTCGGTCCCGGCGAAGGGCTGACGCGCGCTGTCGTCGAAGCAGTAGTCCGACGGCAGGCCGACGTCCTCGCAGGCGGTGATGCCGTCGGTGAAGGTGCCGTCCGTCGCGCCCGAGATGCGCCGCAGCTCGTCGGTGCCGCGGTCGAACTCGTGGTTGCCGACCACGGACACCGCCATGCCCATCGAGTTCAGGACCTCGATGGTCGACTCGTCCCGGAAGGCGGCGGACTCGAACGGGGAGGCCCCGACCAGGTCCCCCATGCCGATCAGCGCGGAGGAGGCCGCGGCACCGCCGGCCGCGGCGAACGAGGCCCGGGCGTCGGCGACCAGGGTCGCGATGTTCGCGGCGCCGCCGACCAGGGTCGACTGGCCGTCCACCGTGATCTGGCCGTCGCGGTTGTCCGCCGCAGGGGTGGCGATGCGCCCGTGCAGGTCGTTGAGGGTCAGGAACTGCACCGGTACGTCGGCGGCAGCTGCCGGGGCGGCGGACGCCGCGGTGGGCAGCGCGACCAGGCCGGCCGAGGCCACCAGGGTCGCGGCGAGGGTGAGGCGCGTTCGGCGCAAGGGTCCTCCAGGAACTGGCTCGGCCGAACCGTGCGTGACGGAACGGTCACAGAGCATGACTAAGTAGCGCGGCGAACCTTCTCGCCCCGGCGAACCTAGCCCGCGCCCCTGACGAAACCAAGACTCCGCTGAGAACCGACGCCGATCGTTCACCGGCCGGAAACGCGGCCCGGGAACACCGCCCGGTCGCGCCGCGACGGGGTCAGGCGACGGGGGTGCGGCGGGCGGCCCGCGCGACCGCGGCCTGGCCCAGCACCTTGTCCCCGCGCTCGGCGTCGGGCTCGTACAGCACCGCGGACTGCCCCGGCGCCACCCCGCGCTGCACCTCGTGCAGCACCAGCACGAGGCCGCCGTCGTCGTCCCCGGTGACCGTGCACGGCACGCCGGCGCCGTGCGCACGCAGCTGCACCACCGCCCCGAACGGCAGCGACGGCGCCGGGCCGGTCCAGGTCGGCGCGCCGGTGCGGACCTCGTCCACCCCGGCCAGGTCGGCGGTCCCGACGGTGACGGTGCGGCTGACCGGCTCGATGCCCAGCACGTAGCGCGGCCGCTGGTCGCCCACCGCGATGCCCAGGCCCTTGCGCTGGCCGATCGTGAAGCCGTGGGTGCCGGTGTGCTCCCCCACCACCGCACCGGTCGCGGCGTCGACCACCGGTCCGGGTGCCGCACCCAGCCGGCGGTCCAGGAAGCCGCGGGTGTCGCCGTCGGGGATGAAGCAGATGTCGTGGCTGTCGGGCTTGGTGGCCACCGCGTAGCCGCGCTCGGCCGCGATCTCGCGGACCCGTTCCTTGGTCATCGACCCCAGCGGGAACACCGCGCCGGCCAGCTGCCCGGCGGTGAGCACCCCGAGCACGTAGCTCTGGTCCTTGGCCGTGTCCACCGAGCGGCGCAGCTCGCCGCCGGCCAGCCGGGCGTGGTGGCCGGTGACGACGGCGTCGAAGCCCAGCGCCTGCGCCCGGTCCAGCACCGCGGCGAACTTGATCTTCTCGTTGCACCGCAGGCACGGGTTCGGCGTCCGGCCCGCCGCGTACTCGGCGACGAAGTCGTCGACGACGTCCTCGGCGAACCGGTCGGCCATGTCCCACACGTAGAACGGGATGCCGAGCTCGGCGGCGACCCGGCGGGCGTCGTCGGCGTCCTCGACGCTGCAGCAGCCCCGCGACCCGCTGCGCAGCCGCTGCCGCTGCCGCTGCTGGGACAGCGCCAGGTGCACGCCGGTCACGTCGTGCCCGGCCTCGACGGCGAGCGCGGCGGCGACCGCGGAGTCCACCCCGCCGCTCATCGCGGCGATGACCCTCATGCCGACCGCCGCCCCAGGCCCGCCCGCCGTGCGCGCTCGACGACGGGGCCGATGACGTCGAGCACCGCGTCGACGTCGGCGGCGGTCGAGGTGTGGCCCAGGCTGAACCGCAGCGAGCTGCGCGCCCGGTCGGGGTCGGCGCCGGCGGCCAGCAGCACGTGGCTGGGCCGCGCGACACCCGCGCTGCAGGCCGAGCCGGTGGAGCACTCGACGCCGTTGGCGTCCAGCAGCATCAGCAGGGCGTCGCCCTCCGCGCCGGGGAAGGACAGGTGCGCGTTGCCCGGCAGGCGGCCCGGCCCGCCGGCCACGACGGCGTCCAGCGGCGGACCGTTGAGCTGCACGTCGGGCACCCGCTCGACCACGCCGGCGACCAGCCGGTCGCGCAGCGCGGCGACCCGGGCTGCCCGCTCGACGCGGGAGGCGACGCTGGCGGTGGTGGCCACCGCCAGCCCGACGATCGCCGCGACGTCGAGGGTGCCGGAGCGGACGTCGCGCTCCTGGCCGCCGCCGTGCAGCAGCGGGGTGCACTCGGCGTCCCGGCGCAGCACCAGCACCCCGGCACCCATCGGGCCGCCGAGCTTGTGCCCGGTCATCGTCAGCGCGTCGACACCGCTCGCGGCGACGTCCACCGGTACCTGGCCGACCGCCTGCACGGCGTCGGTGTGCAGCGGCACGCCGACCTCGTGCGCCACCGCGGCGAGGGCCGCCAGGTCGCTGACCGCGCCGATCTCGTTGTTGGCCCACATGACGCTGGCGACGGCGACGTCCGTGCCGTCGCCGAGCGCCTCGGCGAGCGCGCCGGGCCGCACCGCGCCGGTGGGGTCGACGTCCAGCCAGGTGACCTCGGCGCCGTCGTGCTCGACCAGCCACTCGACGCTGTCGAGCACGGCGTGGTGCTCGGCCGGGCTGACGACGACGCGGGTGCGCCGCGGGTCGGCGTCCCGGCGGGCCCAGAACATGCCCTTGACGGCGAGGTTGTCGCTCTCGGTGCCCCCGCCGGTGAACAGCACCTCCGACGGCCGGGCGCCGAGCGCGGCGGCCAGCCGCTCGCGGGACTGCTCGGCGGTGCGCCTGGCCTCGCGGCCACTGGCGTGCAGCGACGAGGCGTTGCCCACCCGGGCCAGCTGCTCGGTCATCGCCGCGACGGCCTCGGGGAGCATCGGCGTGGTCGCCGCGTGGTCGAGGTACGTCATGACTGAGCCAGCGTAGGCGCGTCCTGGGCCACCGGGGTCGCCGGGACCCGGGCCCGGCCGGCGACGGCGCAGCCCACCGCGGCCACCGCGGTGCACCCGGCGACCCCGGCGAGGACGGCGGCCGGCAGCGGCAGCAGGCCGGCCGTGGCCGCGCCGACCAGCACCCCGACCGCCCCGATGCACAGCGCGGCCGCGGTGACGTCGGCGATCTGCAGCGACGCGGAGTCCGCGCCCCGCCGGTGCTCGGGCGACTGCTCCAGCAGCAGCACCCCGACGCTGGACATGCCCAGCCCCATGCCCAGGCCGGCGACCGCCCAGGTGGCGTAGACCGGCCAGCCGTGCAGCCCGCCGACGGCGACCAGCGCCGTCCCACCGACCCCCACCACGACGAAGGCGAACCCGGCCTGCAGCAGCCGGACCCGGCTGAGGTCGGGGCGCCGGCCCTGCAGCGCGCTGGCCAGCGACCAGCCGACCGCACCCGCGGTGAGCGGGACCCCGGCCGCGGTGGGGGTGAACCCGTGCAGCTGCGACAGCGAGAGCGGGATGAGCGACTCCACGCCGAAGAACGCCCCGGCCAGCAGCCCGCGGGAGGCGACGACGGTGGGCAGGCCGCGCGCGGCGCGGGCGGTGCCGCGGGGCAGCAGGTGACCCAGGCCCAGCACCAGCGCGACCAGCCCGGCGGCGGCGACCGGGACGGCGAGCAGGTCCAGCCGCTGGCCCGCGTACTGCAGCGCCGCGACGCCGACGCCGGACAGCAGCGCCCACCAGCGGCGGGTCCGGTCCACCCGGGCGGTGCCGTCGGGGACGGCGAGGCGGCGCAGCGCGGGCAGCACGAGCGCCAGGCCCGCGGCGACCAGCGGCAGGATGCCGAGGAACACCAGCCGCCAGGTGGCCACCGAGGTCAGCAGGCCGGCCAGCAGCGGCCCGACCAGCGCGGGCACCACCCACGCCGCGGAGAGCGCGCCGAACAGCGCAGGCCGCAGCCGGGCGTCGAAGGCGGCACCGGCGACCACGTAGATCGACACGGAGATGAACCCGCCGCCCAGGCCCTGCACGGCCCGGCCGAGGACGAACAGCGGCATGTCGACGGCCAGGCCGGAGGCGACCAGCCCGGCGGCGAAGACGCCCACGCCCCACAGCAGCGCGACCCGCGGCCCGCGCCGGTCGCCGAGGTCGCCGCCGAGCACCATGCCGACGACCTGCGCGACGAGGAAGGTGGTGAACGGCCAGCCGTACCAGGCCAGGCCGTCGAGCTCGGCGACCGCGGTGGGCAGCACCGTGGCCACCGCCATCGCCTCGAACGCCACGAAGGTGACCAGGGTGACCAGCCCGGCGGTCGTCAGCCGGTGCCGGCCGTCGAGGATGCCGCTCACCCGTCGGTCAACCCGCCCCCGGCCGACCCTCTTCCCGGCAGCAGCGCCCGGACGGCGTCGATGGTGTCGGCGTCGGCGGGGCCCTTGTCCGGGCGGTAGCGCAGCACCCGGGCGAACCGCAGCGCGACACCGCCGGGGTACCGCGGGCTGCGCTGCACGCCGTCCAGCTCGATCTCCACGACCAGCTCCGGGCGCATCGCCACCGCACCGCCCTCGGTGGCGGTGACCAGGTCCGGGAAGGTCGCGGTCTGCCAGGCGAGCAGCTCGTCGGTCATGCCCTTGAACGTCTTCCCGACCATCACCGGGGCGCCGCCGTCGGGGTCGCGGGCGCCGAGGTGGATGTTCGACAGCGACCCGGTGCGCCGGCCGTAGCCCCACTCGGCGCCGACCACGACGAGGTCGAGGGTGTGCACCGGCTTGACCTTGCGCCAGGCGCTCCCCCGCCGGCCGGCGGCGTACGGGCTGGCGAGCACCTTGACCACGACGCCCTCGTGGCCGGCCGCCAGGGCCGCGTCCTGGAAGGCGACCGCCTCCTCCGGCGTCGGCCGGACCACCCCGGGCATGCGGTGCTCCCCCGCCTCCCGCTCGAGCACCTCGCGGCGGACCGACAGCGGCTCGTCGACCAGGTCGGTGCCGTCGGCGTGCAGGCAGTCGAAGAAGAACGGCCGCAGCAGCAGCTCGCCGGTCTCGGCACCGAACCGGGCCGCGGTCTCCTGGAAGGGCCGCGGCCGGCCGTCGTCGGTGAGCGCCAGGGTCTCCCCGTCGAGCACCAGCCGCTGCGCGGGCAGCGCGCGGACCACCTCGACCAGCTCGGGCACCCGCGCGGTGACCTCCTTGAGCGACCGGGTCCAGACGCGGACGTCGTCGCCGTCCTTGTGGACCTGGATCCGGGCGCCGTCCATCTTCTGCTCGACCACCACGTCGCCGTCCCCCAGCGCGTCGGCGAGGTCCTCGGCGGGCGAGGCGAGCATCGGGCGCAGCGGACGGCCGACCTCCAGCCGCACCGCCTCCAGCGCCGCCGCTCCCCCGCCCAGCGCCAGCTCGGCGACGGCCGGCAGCTCCCCGGACAGGAAGAACGCCCGGCGGACGGCGGGGGCGGGTGCGTCGGCGGCCGCGGCGACGGCGTCGAGCACCACGCCCTCCAGGGCACCGTGCCGCAGCTCCCCGCCGAGCAGCCGCAGCAGGAAGGACTGCTCGTCGGCGGTGGCGGCACCGAACAGGTCGGTGAGCAGCCGGGCGCGGCGGGCGGTGGAGCCGCTGCCCGCGACCGCGGCGAGCTGGTCGAGGGCGGCCTCGACGGCGGCGACGGTGAGGGTGGGCTCGCCGGCCGGGGCGGCGTCGACGCCGGAGAGGGTGCGCCAGCCGGCGCCGAGCTTGCCCTGGCGGGGCGCACCCGACAGCCACGCGGTGACCGGGCCGACCTCGTCGGGACCGGCGGCGCGGAGCAGGTCGGCGACGGCGTCCCGCTTCGCCGTCCGGGCGCGGGTGGCGCCGACCGCGGCGGAGGTGGTCACGACGTCGGCGAGCAGCACCGGCCCATCGTCACCCGGCGCGTCCTCCTGCGCGAAAGTCCGTCCTCCCTCAGCAGCGCTGGTGAGGGAGGACGGACTTCGACCAGGGGACCTGATCCACGCTGGGCCCGCGGGGAGGGGCTACTTGCGGGCGGTGATCTGCTCCGTCGCGGCCGGCACGACGGTGTTGAGGTCGCCCACGACGCCGAAGTCGGCGAGCTCGAAGATCGGCGCCTCGGGGTCCTTGTTGACCGCGACGATGCTCTTCGAGGTCTGCATGCCGGCCCGGTGCTGGATGGCCCCGGAGATGCCGACGGCGATGTAGAGCTGCGGCGAGACGGTCTTGCCGGTCTGGCCCACCTGGAAGCTGTGCGGGTAGAAGCCGGAGTCGACCGCGGCGCGGGAGGCACCCACGGCCGCGCCGAGGGAGTCGGCCAGGCCCTCGATGATCGAGAAGTTCTCGGCCGAGGCGACCCCGCGGCCACCGGAGACCACGATCGCGGCCTCGGTGAGGTCCGGGCGGTCGGACTTCTGCTCGACCACCCGGTCGACCACGCGGGTCTGCTTGGCGGCGTCGGAGACCGAGACGGCGATGGTCTCCTCCTCGCCCGCCGCGGCCGAGGCCTCGGGGGCGACGGAGTTGCCGCGCAGGGTGTAGATCGGGGTCCCGGTGGTGACCTTGGCGTGCACGATGGTCGCGCCGGCGAAGGCCACCTGGGTGGCGGTGCCGTCGGCGGCGATCTCGGTGACGTCGGTCAGGAAGCCCGAGCCGGTCTTGATCGCCAGGCGGCCGGCGATCTCCTTGCCCTCAGGGGTGGAGGGGATGACGACGGCGGCGGGCGAGCGGTCGGCGACCAGCTGCGCCAGCACCTCGGCCTTGGGGGCCACGAGGTAGGCGTCGATGTCGTCGGACTCACCCACCAGCACCTTGGCCGCGCCGTACTCGGCGAGGACGTCCTTGACCGGCGCCGCGGTGCCGGGGGCACCGAGGACGACGGCCGAGGGCTCGCCCAGCGCCCGGGCGGCGGTGAGCGCCTCGAGGGTGGTCTTGCGGACGCCGGAGCCGTCGGGGGCGGTCTCGACGAGGACCAGTACTTCAGCCATGACTGCGTTCTCCTCAGGTTCCGGTGCTCAGACGAGCTTCTGCTCGGCCAGGTAGCCCACGAGCTTCTCGGCGCCGTCGCCCTCGTCGGTCACCTTGACGCCCTCGCCCTTGGGCGGGCGGCCGGCGAAGTCCAGCACCTGGCTGGTGGCGGTGGCCAGGCCCACGGAGCCGGCGTCGACGCCGAGGTCGGCCAGGGACTTGGTCTCCACCGGCTTCTTCTTGGCGGCCATGATCCCCTTGAAGGAGGGGTAGCGCGGCTCGTTGATGGTGTCCCAGGTGCTCACGATGGCCGGGGTCTGCGCCTCCAGGGCCCAGAAGCCGCCGTCGGTCTGGCGCTCCACCTTCAGCGTCGAGCCCTCGACGGTGAGCTTGCGGGCGCCGGACAGGTGCGGGATGCCCAGCCGCTCGCTCAGCAGCGCCGGCATCACCGAGACGCGGCCGTCGGTGGACTCGGCACCGCAGATCACCAGGTCGTACTCCAGCTGCGACAGCGCCGCGGCGATGACCGCCGAGGTCTGCACCGCGCAGGAGCCGTGGATGGCGGTGTCGGAGACGTGCACGGCCTTGTCCGCACCCATCGACAGGGCCTTGCGGATGGCGTCGGTGGCGCCGTCGGGGCCGACGGTCAGCACGGTGACCTCGCCGCCCTGCGACTCCTTGACCGTCAGCGCCTCCTCGATGGCGTACTCGTCCATCTCGTTGATGACGTTGTCGGCACTGGCGCGCGCGACGGTGTTGTCCGAGCTGTCCAGCTGGCGCTCGGTGCCCGAGTCGGGCACCTGCTTGACCAGGACGACGATGTTCATCGCACCTCCGCGAGTGGGTTCAGGGTGCGGACGTGAGCCCGCACACGCACTGATGATTCACGTTACTCGTGGGTAACGTCGGGGCGTCAGACGGTCGGGGAGTGAGACCAGTCACCGCTGACCGTGAACCGCTCCAGGGTCCGGCGGTGCGGTTCCAGGTCCAGGCCCTGCTCGGCCAGCCAGGCGTCGGAGTAGTAGGTGTGCGCGTACCGCTCGCCGCCGTCGCACAGCAGCGTCACCACGCTCCCCCGCCGTCCGGCGGCCACCAGCTCGGCGACCAGCTGGAAGGCGCCCCAGAGGTTGGTGCCGGTCGAGCCGCCGGCCCGGCGGCCGGTCACCGTCTCCAGGTGCCGCATGGCCGCGATCGACGCCGCGTCGGGCACGCAGAACATCCGGTCGACGATCGTCGGCACGAAGGAGGGCTCCACCCGGGGCCGGCCGATGCCCTCGATGCGGGAGGGCCGCCCCACCGCCGCGGGGTCGCCGTCCCGCCAGCCGGGGAAGAACGCCGACCCTTCAGGGTCCACGACGGCCAGCCGGGTGGGCAGCCGCCGGTAGCGCAGGTAGCGGCCGATCGTCGCGCTGGTGCCCCCGGTGCCGGCGCCGACGACCACCCACTCGGGCACCGGGTGCTCCTCGGCGGCCAGCTGCTCGAACACCGACTCGGCGATGTTGTTGTTCCCCCGCCAGTCGGTGGCCCGCTCGGCGTGGGTGAACTGGTCCAGGTAGTGCCCGCCGGTCTCGGTGGCGATCCGGCGGGCCTCGTCGTAGACGGTGCCGGCGTCGGCGACCAGGTGGCAGCGACCGCCGTGGAACTCGATGAGCGCGATCTTCTCCGGGCTGGTGGAGGCCGGCATGACCGCGACGAACGGCAGGCCCAGCATCCGGGCGAAGTAGGCCTCGCTGACCGCCGTCGACCCGCTGGAGGCCTCCACCACCGTCGAGCCCTCGCCGATCCAGCCCGAGCACAGCGCGTGCAGGAACAGCGAGCGGGCCAGCCGGTGCTTGAGGCTGCCGGTCGGGTGGGTGGACTCGTCCTTGAGGTAGAGCTGCACCCCCCACTCCGGCGGCAGCGGGTAGACCAGCAGGTGGGTGTCGGCGCTGCGCCGGGCATCGGCCTCGACGAGCGCGACGGCCCGCTCCACCCAGGCCCGCCCCGCCTCGTCGCAGCGGTCGAGCTGCGCGGGGCGGTCGAGGTGGGCGGGCCGGTCGCTCATCGGCCGCTGAAGGTGGCCTTGCCGGGCCCCTCGGAGAGGAAGGAGGCCATGCCGGTCTTCTGGTCCTCGGTGTCGAACAGCCCGGCGAACAGCTCGCTCTCCAGCGCCAGGCCGTGGTCGATCGCGCCGTCCAGGCCCTCGTCGATCGCGCGCTTGGCCGCGGCCAGCGCCAGCGGCGGGCCGGCGGCGAACTTGCGGGCCATCGCGACGCTGGCGGCGTAGACCTGGTCGTCGGGGACGACGGCGTCCACCAGCCCCAGCTCCAGTGCCTCCTCGGCACCGACGTGCCGGCCGGTGAACACCAGGTCCTTGGCCTTGGCCGGACCGACCAACCGGGCCAGTCGCTGGGTGCCGCCGGCGCCGGGGATGACGCCGAGCAGGATCTCGGGCTGGCCGACCTTGGCCGACTCCCCCATGACCCGGAAGTCTGCGCACAGCGCCAGCTCGTAGCCCCCGCCCAGCGCGTAGCCGGTGATCGCGGCGATGACCGGCTTGGGCACGCGGGCGACCTCGCGGAACGAGCTGGTCAGCTCCCGGCCCCACGCCACCATCGACGAGCCGGTCAGCTGCGACATGGCCTTGATGTCGGCGCCCGCGGCGAACACCCGCTCGCCGCCGTAGATGACCACCGCGCGGACGTCGGCCCGGCTGCCGGCCTCCTGCGCGGCGGTGCGGACCTCCCAGTGCAGCTGCTCGTCGATCGCGTTCATCTTCGGGCGGTCCAGGCGGATGGTGCCCACGCCGTCCTCGACCTGCAGCGTCACGAACTCCGGCTCGGCCATGCGTCGTCCTCCAGCGTCCTCGATGGGTTCGACACCGACCTTATGCAGGGGCGTCAGCCGGCGCGGCGGGCGGTGAAGCGGCCGCGCACCCGGCCCAGCGCCAGGGGCAGGCCGAAGGTCTCGCCGAGCAGCTCGGCGGTGAGGACGTCGTCCACCGGGCCGGCCGCGACCACCGAGCCCGCGCGCAGCAGCATCGCGTGCGTGTAGCCGGGCGGGATCTCCTCGACGTGGTGGGTGACCAGCACCTGCGCCGGGGCGTGCGGGTCGCGGGCCAGGTCGGTCAGCCGGGACACCAGGTCCTCGCGGCCACCCAGGTCCAGGCCCGCGCCGGGCTCGTCGAGCAGCAGCAGCTCGGGGTCGGTCATCAGCGCGCGGGCGATCTGGGCGCGCTTGCGCTCGCCCTCGCTCAGCGTGCCGAAGGCCCGGTTCGCGTAGGGGCCGACACCCCACCGGTCCATGAGCAGCGCCGCGCGGGTCAGGTCGTGCACGTCGTAGCGCTCGCGCCAGCGGCCCATCACGGCGTAGCCGGCCGAGACGACGACGTCGCCGACCCGCTCGGCGGGGCCGATCCGCTGGGCCAGCGCCGCGCTGGTCAGCCCGATCCGGGGCCGCAGCTCGAAGACGTCGACCGCACCGAGGGTCTCCCCCAGCAGCTCGACCGTGCCGCGGGTGGGGTGCAGCTGCGCCGACGCCAGCTGCATGAGCGTGGTCTTGCCCGCGCCGTTGGGCCCGAGCAGCACCCACCGCTCGTCCTCCCGGACGGTCCAGTCGACCGAGCGCAGCAGGGTGGCGCTCCCCCGCACGACGTCGACACCGGAGAGCTGGACGACCACGGAGCTGGGCACGGACCCCATCCAACCAACCCGCTCCCGGCATCCCCCGGGAACACCCGGGTGTCGGGCACGATGACTGCGTGGCGAATCGAGCAACGGGGCCGTCGGTGGAGGTGTGGCCGGGCAGCCCGGCCCCGCTCGGCGCGCACTGGGACGGCACCGGCACCAACGTCGCGCTGTGGTCCGCGGGTGCCTCGGCGGTGGACCTCTGCCTGTTCGACCCCGACGGCACCGAGCACCGGCAGCGGCTGCAGGAGACCACCCACCAGGTGTGGCACGGCCGGCTGCCCGGTGTGGGCCCCGGCCAGCGCTACGGCTACCGGGTGCACGGCGGTTACGACCCGTCCTCCGGTGCGCGGTACAACCCGGCCAAGCTGCTGCTGGACCCCTACGCCCGCGCCGTCGACGGCGACCTGACCCTGGACCCGTCGCTGTTCGGCTTCCCCGAGGGCCACCCGGACGCCGGCACCCCCGACGACCGCGACTCCGCGCCGCACGTGCCGCGCGGAGTGGTCATCCACGACTCCTTCCCCTGGGACGGCGACGCCGCGCCGCGCACCCCGTGGTCGGACACCGTCATCTACGAGGTGCACGTCAAGGGCGCCACCGTGCGCCACCCCGACGTCCCGCCGGCGCTGCGCGGGACCTACGCGGGGCTGGCGCACCCGGCCTTCGTCGAGCACCTGCTGTCCCTCGGCGTGACCGCGGTCGAGCTGCTGCCGGTGCACCACTTCGTCTCCGAGCCGCACCTGCTGCGCCGCGGCCTGACCAACTACTGGGGCTACAACACGCTGGGCTACTTCGCCCCGCACGCCGCGTACTCCTCCGCCGGCACCGGCGGCGGCCAGGTCACCGAGTTCAAGGCGATGGTCAAGGCCCTGCACGCCGCGGGCATCGAGGTCATCCTCGACGTGGTCTACAACCACACGGCCGAGGGCGACCACACCGGCCCGACCTTGTCGTTCAAGGGCATCGACAACGGCGGGTACTACCGCCTCGGCGCGGGCGCGCCCGCCCGCTACACCGACTACACCGGCTGCGGCAACACCCTCGACGTCCGCCGTCCCCAGGTGCTGGCGCTGCTCATGGACTCCCTGCGGTACTGGGTGACCGAGATGCACGTGGACGGCTTCCGCTTCGACCTGGCCTCGGCGCTGGCCCGCTCGATGCACGACGTCGACCGGCTGTCGGCCTTCTTCGACGTGGTGCACCAGGACCCGGTGGTCAGCCAGGTCAAGCTGATCGCCGAGCCGTGGGACGTCGGCGAGGGCGGCTACCAGGTGGGCAACTTCCCGCCGCTGTGGACCGAGTGGAACGGCAAGTACCGGGACACCGTGCGCGACGTGTGGTCCGGCCAGCACGTCGGGGTCCGCGACCTGGCCTACCGGCTGACCGGGTCCAGCGACCTCTACCGCTCCGACGGCCGCCGTCCCTTCGCGTCGGTGAACTTCGTGACCGCGCACGACGGGTTCACCCTGCGCGACCTCTACAGCTACGAGCGCAAGCGCAACGAGGCCAACGGCGAGGACAACCGGGACGGCGAGAGCCACAACCGCGGCTGGAACTGCGGCGTGGAGGGCCCGACCGACGACCCGGAGGTGACCGGGCTGCGGGCCAAGCAGGTGCGCAACGTGCTGGCCACGCTGCTGCTGTCCACCGGCGTCCCGATGCTGACCGCCGGCGACGAGCTCGGCCGCACCCAGCTGGGCAACAACAACGCCTACTGCCAGGACTCGGAGATCTCCTGGCTGGACTGGGGCGACATCGACGCCGACCTGTGGACCTTCACCTCCCGGCTGGTGGCGCTGCGCCGGTCCTCCCCCGCGCTGCGGCAGGAGGCGTTCTTCGACGGCCACGAGGTGCCCGGCTCCGGCGGCACCCGCGACCTGGCCTGGTTCGCCCCGGGCGGCGGGCTGATCACCAACGAGGAGTGGTTCGACACCGGGCTGCAGACCATCGGCATGTACCTCGACGGCCGCGGCATCCGGCACCGCGACCAGCGCGGCCGGCCGGTGGTCGACGACTCGTGGCTGGTCTGGCTGCACGCCGGCCCGGAGGACGTCGAGGTCACCCTGCCCGGCGCGCCCTGGGCCGACGGCTACGAGTTCGCGGTCTCCACGGAGTGGCCCACCGGCGCCCCGGACCGCGCCGTCGTCGTCGCCCCCGGCCCCCTGGTCATGCCCTCGCGCACCGTCTGGGCGCTGCGGGTCCTGCGCCGGCCCTAGCGGGGGCTCAGCAGCACCTCTCGTGGGCGTGGGCCGCCGCGACGTCGGTGCGGTGCCGCTCGAACGCGCGGCGGGTCATCGGCACCCGGCCGTCGGCGGCGCAGGCCGCGACGTGCCGGTCGTAGCGGTCCTCACCCGTCAGCGCCCGCAGGTACCAGCGGACGGCGGCGCCCCAGCGGCGGATCACTGCTGCCCCGACGGCTCGCGCTCCGCGGCCAGCCGGGCCCGCTCGGCGTCCAGCAGCGCCCGCTCCTGCGCGGTCGGGAAGAACCCGGAGGGCTCCACGATCCGGGAGGGCTCGGCCGGCACCTCGGTGGTGGGCAGGCCGCCGGCGCGGACCGCCCGCACGCAGACCACCGCGGCGTTGGCCACCACGACCAGCGCCAGCAGCGCGAACACCGACTGCAGGACGCCGTTGACGGTGGAGTTGGTGACCACCTGCGCCATCGCGGCCTCGTCGGTGGCCGGGGCGAGCACCTCACCGCGGGCCAGGGCATCGGCGTACTGCGCGCGCTGGGCGAAGTAGCCGACCTTGGGGTCGCCGGAGAACACCTTCTGGAACGACGCGGTCATGGTGATGAGCAGGACCCAGGCGAGGGGCACGGCGGTGACCCAGACCCAGCGCAGCTTGCCGTGCTTGACCAGCAGCGTCGTGCACAGCGTGAGCGCGATGGCGGCCAGCAGCTGGTTGGCGATGCCGAACAGCGGGAAGAGCTGGTTGATGCCGCCCAGCGGGTCGGTGACGCCGATGTAGAGGATGTAGCCCCAGGCGCCGACCACCACGGCCGAGGCCACCCAGCTGGCCGGCCACCAGGTCAGGTCGCCGAACCGCTTCCACACGTTGCCGACGGTGTCCTGCAGCATGAACCGGCCCACGCGGGTGCCGGCGTCGACGGCGGTGAGGATGAACAGCGCCTCGAACATGATCGCGAAGTGGTACCAGAAGGCCTGCAGCCCGCCGCCGAACGCGGTTTGGAAGATCTCCGAGATGCCGTAGGCCAGCGTCGGCGCGCCGCCGGTGCGGGAGACGAGCGTGGCCTCCTCGATGGTGTCCGCGGCGGCCTGCAGCTCGGCCGGGCTGATGGTGAAGCCGAGGTTGGCCACGAACGCCGACGCGCCCTCGACGGTGCCGCCGGTGGCCCCGGCCGGGGCGTTCATCGAGAAGTACAGCGCCGGGTCGAGGATGCACGCGGCGATGAGCGCGCTGATGGCCACGAAGGACTCCATCAGCATGCCGCCGTAGCCGATCACCCGGACCTGGCTCTCCTTGGCGACCATCTTCGGCGTCGTGCCCGAGGAGATCAGCGCGTGGAAGCCCGACAGGGCGCCGCAGGCGATGGTGATGAAGACGAACGGGAACAGGGAGCCGGCGAACACCGGGCCGTCGCCGGCGAGGGCGAAGCTGCTCACCGCGTCGTTCTGCAGCACCGGCATCGCGATGACCAGCCCGACGGCCAGCAGCACGATGACGCCGATCTTCATGAACGTCGACAGGTAGTCGCGCGGGGTGAGCAGCAGCCAGACCGGCAGCACCGAGGCGACGAAGCCGTAGACCACCAGCGCGATGACCAGCGTGGTCTTGTCCAGGGTGAGCGCGTCGCCCAGCGCGGTGCCGTCGACCATGCCGCCACCGATGATCGCGGCCAGCAGCAGGACGACGCCGATCGCGCTGGCCTCGAGCACCCGCCCGGGCCGGATCACCCGCAGGTAGACACCCATGAGGAGCGCGATCGGGATGGTCAGCGCGATGGAGAACACGCCCCACGGCGACTCGGCCAGGGCGTTGACCACGATGAGCGCCAGCACCGCCAGGATGATGATCATGATGGCGAAGACCGCGACCAGCGCCGCGACGCCGCCGACGACGCCGATCTCGGCGCGGATCATCTGGCCCAGGCTCTGCCCGTTGCGCCGCATCGAGAAGAACAGCACGACCATGTCCTGCACGGCACCGGCGGCGATGACGCCGACGATGATCCAGACGGTGCCGGGCAGGTAGCCCATCTGCGCGGCGAGCACCGGGCCGACCAGCGGGCCGGCGCCGGCGATCGCGGCGAAGTGGTGGCCGAAGAGCACCCGGCGGTCGGTGACCTCGAAGTCCCGGCCGTTCTCCAGCCGCTCGGCCGGGGTGGCCCGCCGGTCGTCGACCCGCAGCACCTTGTGCGCGATGAACTTGGAGTAGAAGCGGTAGGCGATCGCGTAGCTCGACAGCGCGGCGAACAGGATCCACAGCGCGCTGACGCTCTCCCCGCGGGACAGCGCGAGCACCGTCCAGCAGGTCGCCCCCACCAGGGCGACCAGCGTCCACACGACGACGCCCTGCGCGGTCGGGCGGCGCCGGCGGCGCGCCGGGTCGGACGGTGGGACGGCGCGCGCTGTGTCCGTGGTCACGCGCGCGACCCTAGCCCCCCTCACAGGGGGCGCACAGGCTACTGCTCGGCGGCCTGCTCGAAGGTGATGACGGTCCAGCCCAGCAGCAGCCGGTCGCCGTCGGAGAGCGCGTGCGCCACGCCCGGCTCCAGCTGGGTCCACTCGGTGGCCTCGGGGCCGGCGACGTGGGTGCCGTTGAGCGAGCCCAGGTCGACCAGCGACACCTCGCGGCCGGCGCGCTGGATGGCGGCGTGCGCCGAGGAGAGCACGTTCTGGGTGTCGGCGATCGGGACCGGCTTGGCCGTGCCCGAGGTGACCAGCTCGTGGCCGTCGGGGCGGCGGCCCAGCACCAGGTCGCTGTCGACGTCCACGACCATGCCGTCGTCGAAGCGCAGCACGGGGGCGGCCGGCGGGTCGGGCTGCCAGAAGGCGGTGGCGGCGCCGGCCTGCGCGGCCGGCTGCGGCTCGGAGACCGGCGCGGCGGCCGGTGCGCTGAAGCCGGAGTCCGAGCCGGCGGAGAACCGCTCGGCACCGGTGGAGCCCTGCGCGGCCGGCGCGGGGACGGCGACCGAGGCGGGGGTGGCCGCGGCCAGCTGCAGGGTGGCGCCGCTGCCGGGCACGGTGCCCTCGACGAGGTCGTAGGCCACGCCCGGCGGGACCGGCGAGGGCGAGGAACCCGGGCCGACGTAGAGGCTGGAGCCGAGGTCGAAGCCGCTGGCCAGCGTGCACCCGCCGCCGCTGGGCCGACCCGACACCGGGACGCCGTCCACGGCCGGCTGGCCCTTGCCCGACCACAGCGCGACGCCGGAGCCTGAGCCGTCGGCGGCGTCGGTGAGCACCAGGGCGAAGGAGGCACCACCGGAGGCCAGCGAGCCGACCTGGTCGGCGACCGCGGTCAGCACCCGGTCGGCGCCCGGACCGGCGAGCCCCAGGCAGGCGTGCAGCGTCGCGACGAGGGCCGGCGAGCCGGGGGCGTCGACCCACAGCAGGCCGCCGGCGCGGCGGGCGACGACGTCGTTCCCGGGGAGGACTTCACAGCGGTCGGGCATGTCGGCCAGCGTAGTGATCTCCCGGTGCCGAACGCCGCCGCGCGAGGCAGCCACGCCGGAGCGTGACGACCGACATGCCCCCTCGGTCACCACCAGTCACATCGGTCTCACCGAGTGGTCATGACGGGGGCGGATCGTCTCGTCCTGTGCGCGCGGTCGGGACCGTTGCGCGGGCCGGGTGGACGATCCGCCCCCGTGGTGTCCAGTCTCAGGCGTTGGTGACCACGCCCAGCTCGGCCGGGGTCGCCAGCGCCGGCGAGGACGGCAGCACCCGCACCGTGTAGCCGAAGGCACCGGTGCGCTCCAGCGGGACGGTGGCGGTGAACCAGTGCCGCGACCCCTCGCTGGCCTCGTGCGCCATCGCCACCGCGGTGACGTCGTGCAGCCCGTCGGCGTCGTCGACCCGGCCGTAGGCGGCCTGCACCAGCACGTCGCCGGTGACCAGGCCCGGCAGCTCCACCTCGGCCCGCAGGTCGATCGTCGAGCCGATCTCCGGGGTGTCGCCCACCCCGGTGGCCTCGACGTGGGCCACCCGCACCCCGCCCCAGTTGCTCAGCAGGTGCGAGCGCCACGCGGCCTGCTCGCGCGCCACCTGGTAGCCGCCCTCGGCCAGCGACCGGGCCGAGCCCGCCGCGGGCACGTAGAGCTGCTGCACGTAGTCGGCGACCATCCGGCTGGCCAGCACCTTGGGGCCGAGGTCCTTGAGGGTGTGCTTGACCATCTCGACCCACCGGGTGGGCACGCCGTCCCGGTCGGTCTCGTAGAACCGCGGCAGCACCTGCTTGTCGAGCAGGTCGTAGATGGCCGAGGCCTCGACGTCGTCGCGCCGCTCGGGGTCCTCCACGCCGTCGGCGGTCGGGATCGCCCAGCCGTTCTGGCCGTCGAACCACTCGTCCCACCAGCCGTCCTTGATGGACAGGTTCAGCCCGCCGTTGAGCGCGGACTTCATCCCCGACGTGCCGCAGGCCTCCAGCGGCCGCAGCGGGTTGTTCAGCCAGACGTCGCAGCCCCAGTAGAGGTAGCGGGCCATGCCGATGTCGTAGCCGGGCAGGAACGCGATGCGGTGCCGGATCTCGGGGTCGTCGGCGAACTTCACCATCTGCTGGATGAGCTGCTTGCCGCCGTCGTCGGCCGGGTGGCTCTTGCCCGCGATGACCAGCTGCATCGGCCGCTCGGGGTCCAGCAGCAGCGCCTTGAGCCGGGCCGGGTCGCGCAGCATGAGGGTCAGCCGCTTGTAGGAGGGCACCCGGCGGGCGAAGCCGATGGTGAGCACGTCGGGGTCGAACACCGAGTCGGTCCAGCCGAGCTCGGCCTCGGACGCCCCGCGCGACAGCGCGGTCTCGCGCACCCGGCGGCGCACCTCCTCGACCAGCCGGCCGCGCAGCAGCCGCCGGGTGCTCCACAGCTCGCCGGCGTCGATGCGGTCGACCTGGTCGAACCAGACCGGGCCGTCGACGTCGGCGGGGTCGCCCTGGCTGGAGGTCTGGGTGCCCAGCTCCACCAGCTCGCGGGCGGTCCAGGTGGCCGCGTGCACGCCGTTGGTGATCGAGGAGATCGGCACGTCCGCCTCGTCGAAGCCCGACCACAGCCCGCCGAACATGTCGCGGCTGACGTGGCCGTGCAGCTGGCTCACGCCGTTGGCGCGCTGGCCCAGCCGCAGGCCCATGTGGGCCATGTTGAACTTGGTCGGGTCCTCCTCGGCGCCCAGCGGCAGCAGGTCGTGCACCGCGACGCCGAAGCCGGCGAAGTAGCGCTCGATCAGCGCCCGGGGGAAGCGGTCGATGCCGGCCGGCACCGGGGTGTGCGTGGTGAACACCGTGCCGCCGCGGACGGCCTGCAGCGCCTCGGCGAAGGACAGGCCGTGGGACTCGGTGAGCTCGCGGATGCGCTCGACGCCCTGGAAGCCGGCGTGGCCCTCGTTGGCGTGGAAGACCTCGGGCTGCGGGGTGCCGGTGAGCGAGCAGTAGGCCCGCACCGCGCGCACGCCGCCGATGCCCAGCAGCATCTCCTGGCGCAGCCGGTGGTCCTCGCCGCCGCCGTAGAGCCGGTCGGTGACCCCGCGCTCGGCGGGGGCGTTCTCCTCGATGTCGCTGTCGAGCAGCAGCAGGGCGACCCGGCCGACCTGCGCCCGCCACACGTGGGCGTGCAGCACGCGGCCCTCGGGCAGCGGCACGGTGATGACGACGGCGTTGCCCTCGGCGTCGCGCAGCAGCTTCACCGGCAGGCCGTGCGGGTCCAGCGCGGGGTAGTGCTCCAGCTGCCAGCCGTCGGCCGACAGGCCCTGGGAGAAGTAGCCGGCGCGGTAGAACAACCCGATGCCGATCAGCGGGACGCCGAGGTCGGAGGCGGCCTTGAGGTGGTCACCGGCCAGGATGCCCAGGCCGCCGGAGTAGTTGGGCAGCACCTCGGTGATGCCGAACTCGGCGGAGAAGTAGGCGATCGACGCCGGGGCGTCGGCCCCCAGCGACTGGTACCAGTGCGGGGCGTCGAGGTAGTCCTGCAGGTCGTCGGTGACGTCGGAGAGCCGGCGCAGGAACCTGCGGTCCTTGGCCAGGGCGGCCAGCCGCTCCGCCGAGACCTCGCCGAGCACCCGGACCGGGTCGTGGCCGCAGCTGACCCACAGGTCGGGGTCGACGGCCTCGAACAGGTCGCGCGTCTCGGGGTGCCAGGACCAGCGCAGGTTCATCACCAGCGGGGCCAGCGGGAGCAGCGCCTCGGGGAGCGCTGCGCGGACGGTGAGTCGTCGGAGTGCTCGCACGTCACGAGCCTATCGACCAGGTACCACGTCCCCGGCCCGACCGCGGGCCCCCGGCCGAGGTGCCCGCCGACCCCGGCGCCGATAGCGTGACGGGGGTGACCGGCCGCGCTGATCTCCGTCTGGGCATCACCGACATCGACCCCGTCGTCGCCTGCGGGTCCTTCTCCGCCCGCGCCGTCGTCGGCGAGCACCTACCCATCACCGCCACCGTCTTCCGCGAGGGCCACGACGCCGTCGCGGCCAACGTCGTCTGGAGCCCGCCGGCCACCCCCGGCAAGCGGGCCACCCGGCCGCCGCTGCGGCGGATGCACCGGTACTCCGACCAGCCCGACCGGTGGACCACCACCGTCGTGGCCGACCGCGAGGGCCTGTGGACCTTCCAGGTCGAGGCCTGGGACGACCCCATCGGCACCTGGCACCACGCCGTCGAGGTGAAGGTGGACGCCGGCCAGGGCGCCGCCGACCTCGCCAACGACCTGGAGGAGGGTGCCCGGCTGCTCGACGAGGTCGGCCGGGCCGTCCCGAAGGAGCACCGCACCGCCGTCGCCGCGGCCGCCACCGCACTGCGCGACGAGACGCTCGAGCTCCCGGCCCGGCTCGCCCCGGCGCTGGCCCCGGCGATGACCGACCTGCTGCACGCCCACCCGGTGCGCCGGCTGGTCACCCGCTCCCCCCGCTACGAGGTGTGGGTCGACCGCGAGCGGGCGCTCTACGGCTCCTGGTACGAGTTCTTCCCCCGCTCGGAGGGCCCCGTCGTCGACGGCGTGCCCACCCACGGCACCTTCGCCGACGCGGCGCAGCGGCTGCCGGCGATCGCGGCCATGCAGTTCGACGTCGTCTACCTGCCCCCGATCCACCCGATCGGCACGGTCAACCGCAAGGGCAAGAACAACACCCTGACCACCGTCGAGGGCGACGTCGGGTCGCCGTGGGCGATCGGCAGCGCGGACGGCGGCCACGACGCGGTGCACCCCGAGCTGGGCACGATGGCCGACTTCGAGGCCTTCGTCGCCCGCACCCGGGAGCTGGGCATGGAGGTGGCGCTGGACTTCGCGCTGCAGGCGGCCCCCGACCACCCGTGGGTCACCGAGCACCCGGAGTTCTTCACCACCAAGCCCGACGGCACCATCGCCTACGCGGAGAACCCGCCGAAGAAGTACCAGGACATCTACCCGATCAACTTCGACAACGACCCGGCCGGCATCTACGCCGAGGCCCGCCGCGTGCTGCAGGTCTGGATCGACGCCGGGGTCAAGGTCTTCCGGGTCGACAACCCGCACACCAAGGCCATCAACTTCTGGCACTGGCTGATCTGGGACGTCAAGAAGAGCCACCCGGACGTGCTCTTCCTCGCCGAGGCCTTCACCAAGCCCGCGATGATGCACCAGCTGGCCCGGGTCGGGTTCACCCAGAGCTACACCTACTTCACCTGGCGCACGGAGAAGTGGGAGATCGAGCAGTACGGCCGCGAGCTGGCCGGCACCGCGCACTACATGCGGCCCAACTTCTTCGTCAACACCCCGGACATCCTGCACGCGTCGCTGCAGTTCGGCGGCCCGCCGATGTTCAAGATCCGCGCGGTGCTGGCGTCGATGATGAGCCCGACCTGGGGCGTCTACTCCGGCTACGAGCTCTACGAGCACGTGGCGCTCAAGCCGGGCAGCGAGGAGTACCTCGACACCGAGAAGTTCCAGCTGCGCCCCCGCGACTACGACGGCGCGCTCGCCCAGGGCCGCTCGCTGGCGCCCTACCTGACCCGGCTCAACCAGGTCCGGCGCGAGCACCCGGCGCTGCAGCAGCTGCGCACGCTGCGCTTCCACGACGTCGACAACGAGAACCTGATCTGCTTCTCCAAGACCGACCCGGCCTCCGGCGACGCCGTCCTGGTCGTGGTGTCCCTGTCCAGCCAGCACACCCAGATCGGCACCACCGCGCTGGACATGGGCGCCCTGGGCCTGGAGTGGTCCGACCGGTTCACCGTGACCGACCAGATCACCGGCGCGCAGTACGAGTGGGGCCAGTTCAACTACGTCGAGCTCGACCCCTACCGCGAGCCCGCGCACGTCTTCACCGTCACCCGCCACGCCCCGCTGGGCTGAGCGCACCCGACCCCGAGAACCGAGGACCGAGCTCCCCCATGACCGTCCCCGCCCAGCACGCCGACCGGCCGGGTTTGCCGGCACCCGGTGCCGACCCGGAGTGGTACAAGCGCGCCGTCTTCTACGAGGTCCTCGTCCGGGGCTTCGCCGACTCCAACGCCGACGGCATCGGCGACCTGCGCGGCATGATCGGCAAGCTGGACTACCTGCAGTGGCTCGGCGTCGACTGCCTGTGGCTGCCGCCGTTCTTCGCCTCGCCGCTGCGCGACGGCGGCTACGACGTCGCCGACTACACCGCGGTGCTGCCCGAGTTCGGCGACATCGAGGACTTCAAGGAACTGGTCGGCAAGGCCCACGAGCGGGGCATGCGGATCATCATCGACTTCGTCATGAACCACACCTCGGACCAGCACCCCTGGTTCCAGGCCAGCCGCAACGACCCCGAGGGCCCCTACGGCGACTTCTACGTGTGGAGCGACGACGACACGAAGTACTCCGACGCGCGGATCATCTTCGTCGACACCGAGGTCTCGAACTGGACCTTCGACCCGGTGCGCAAGCAGTACTTCTGGCACCGGTTCTTCAGCCACCAGCCCGACCTGAACTTCGAGAACCCCAAGGTGGTCGAGGCGATCCTCGACGCGCTGCGGTTCTGGCTCGACCTGGGCATCGACGGGTTCCGCCTGGACGCCGTCCCCTACCTGTTCGAGGAGGAGGGGACCAACTGCGAGAACCTCCCCAAGACCCACGAGCTGCTCAAGACCGTCCGCAAGGTGGTCGACGCCGAGTACCCCGACCGGGTGCTGCTGTGCGAGGCCAACCAGTGGCCGGCCGACGTCGTCGAGTACTTCGGCGAGGACGGCGACGAGTGCCAGATGGCCTTCCACTTCCCGGTCATGCCGCGGTTGTTCATGGCCGTCCGCCGGGAGCAGCGGTTCCCGATCTCGGAGATCATGGCCCAGACGCCGGCCATCCCCGAGAACTGCCAGTGGGGCGTCTTCCTCCGCAACCACGACGAGCTGACCCTCGAGATGGTCACCGACGAGGAACGCGACTACATGTGGGGCGAGTACGCCAAGGACCCCCGGATGAAGGCCAACATCGGCATCCGCCGGCGGCTGGCCCCGCTGCTGGACAACGACACGAACACCCTCGAGCTGTTCACCGCGCTGCTGCTCTCCCTGCCCGGGTCCCCGGTCCTGTACTACGGCGACGAGATCGGCATGGGCGACAACATCTGGCTCGGTGACCGCGACGGCGTCCGCACCCCGATGCAGTGGACCCCCGACCGCAACGGCGGGTTCTCCACCGCCGACCCGCAGCGGATGCACCTGCCGCTGGTCGCCGACCCGGTCTACGGCTACCAGGTCACCAACGTCGAGCAGCAGATGCGCAACACCACCTCGATGCTGCACTGGATCCGGCGGATGATCTCCGTCCGCAAGGAGCACCCGACCTTCGGCGTCGGCACCTTCACCGAGGTCGGCTCGCGCAACCCCACCGTGCTGTCCTTCGTCCGCGAGCTCGGCGACGACGTGGTGCTGTGCGTGAACAACCTGTCGCGCTTCCCGCAGCCGGTGGAGCTGGACCTGCGCCGCTTCGAGGGTTGCATCCCGGTCGAGCTGACCGGGCGGGTGGAGTTCCCGACCATCGGGGTGCTGCCCTACATGCTCACCCTCGCCGGGCACGGCTTCTACTGGTTCGAGCTGTCCAAGCCGGCCACGCCGGCCACCGAGGAGGACGACGAGGCCTGGGAGACCGCCACCAGCTCCAGCGTGGCGCAGTCGCTGCTGGACGCCGGCATCGTCGGCTCGACCGAGGACCCGCCCGGCGGCAGCGGCGGCCTGGGCGTCGAGGGGAGCGACCGATGAGCGCGCTGACCGACCTGCTGGCCGAGTGGATGCCGCACCAGCGCTGGTTCGGCGGCAAGGGCCGCGAGTGGGCGTCGGTGGCCGAGGACGGCTTCTTCCTCGACGAGGCCTCCCCCGTGCTGTCGGTGCACCGGGTGCGGATCGGCTACGCCGACGGCGCCGAGGAGACCTACCTGGTCCCGCTGTCCTGGCGCAGCGAGGCCGACGAGGAGGTCGCGCACGCCTACGTCGGCTCGGTCGGCGACAACCACGCCTACGACGCGATGCGCGACCGCGACGCCACCGTGCCGTGGCTGACCCACCTGGTCGCGGCCTCCACCGTCGGCCCGATGCACTTCCACCCCGCCGGCGTCGCCTACATCCCCGAGGGCCTGCCCGGCGACGTCATCTCCGGCGAGCAGTCCAACACCTCGCTGATCTACGGCGAGACGGCGATCCTCAAGCTGTTCCGCCGGCTCGAGCCCGGGCTCAACCCCGACGTCGAGGTGCACGAGGCGCTGCGGGGCACCGACAACCCGCACATCGCCCCGCTGCTGGGCCACGTGGAGATCGACGGCGACCCGGGCACCGAGCCGGCCACCGTCGCGTTCCTGCAGTCCTTCGTGCCCAACGCCAGCGACGGCTGGCGGCTGGCCACCTCCAGCGTGCGCGACCTCTACGCCGAGGCCGACCTGCACGCCGACGAGGTGGGCGGCGACTTCGCCGGCGAGGCCGAGCGGCTGGGCGAGGCCACCGCCGCCGTGCACCGCGACCTGGCCGCGGTGCTGCCCACCGCCGAGGTGGGTGCCGACTGGTACGCCGAGCTCGCCACCCAGCTCACCGCCCGGCTGGACGCCGCCGTCGGCATCGTCCCCGAGCTGGCCGAGCACGCCGACGGACTGCGGGCGCTCTACGCCGACGTCGCGGGCCTGACCGAGCCGACCACCGCGCAGCGGGTGCACGGCGACCTGCACCTCGGCCAGGTGCTGCGCACCACCACCGGCTGGATCGTGCTGGACTTCGAGGGCGAGCCGGCCCGGTCGCTGGCCGCCCGCCGGGAGCTGGACACCCCGCTGCGCGACGTCGCCGGGATGCTGCGCTCCTTCGACTACGCCGCCCGGCACCTGCTCGTCGAGCAGCCCGGGGAGACGCAGCTGGCCTACCGGGCCCAGGAGTGGGCCGAGCGCAACCGCGCGGCGTTCTGCGAGGGCTACGCCGGCGCCAGCGGCACCGACCCCGCGACCTCCCCGCTGCTGCAGGCGCTGGAGGCCGACAAGGCCGTCTACGAGTGCGTCTACGAGGCGCGCAACCGCCCGCACTGGCTGATGATCCCGTTGACCTCCCTGGCCCGCCTGGCCGCGAGCTGACCGACCCACCACAGGACGGAGCCACGATGACCTCCCCGGACCACCCCCAGGACCATCCGCACGACCCCCTCGACCCCGACGACCTGCAGCGCGCCGTGCAGGAGAAGACCGAGGCGTTCGAGGCCGAGCTCGAGCAGGCCGAGCGCGACAGCCCGAGCAACCCCGGCCAGGGCGTCACCGCCACCCCGGTGGTCGCCCCGGCGCCGGTCGCCGAGCCGGGCAACCCGTCGGCGCCCTCGGCGCCGCAGCCCGAGCCCCCGGACGGCGACCCCGCCGAGCCCGGTCACCCGGAACCGCGCGAGGACGGCCAGCAGGCCGGCACCGGCGGCGACACCCCCGCGGAGACCGCCGACCTGTCCCCCGCCTCGACCAGCCCCGACACCGGTGGCACCCCGGGGGGGGACCAGGGGCCCGCCGCTGACCGCGCGCCGGAGCACCCCAGCCACGCGGTCGCCTCGCCCGGGCGCACCCGCGCCGCCTCGCCGTCCACCCCGCCGGTCGAGCCGACCGTCGTGGCCGGCGACCCGGTCGACCCCGACGCGGTGCGCGCCGTCGTCGAGGGCTGGTCGCACGACCCGCACGCCGTCCTCGGCGCGCACCCGGTCGGCGACGGCTGGGCCGTGCGCACGCTGCGGCCCGACGCGGTCGCGGTGACCGTCGTCGACCAGGACGGCACCCGCTACGAGGCACCCCAGCTGCACGGGGGCGGCGTCTACGAGGCGCAGCTCCCCCAGCAGCCCGGCGACTACCGCGTCGAGGTGGTCTACGGCGACGGGCAGGGCGGCACGACCACCGTGCTGGCCGACGACCCCTACCGCTGGCTGCCCACCCTCGGCGAGATCGACCAGCACCTGATCCGCGAGGGCCGGCACGAGCGGCTGTGGGAGGTGCTCGGCGCGCACGTGCGCAGCTACGACACCCCCGGCGGCACGGTCACCGGCGTCTCCTTCGCCGTCTGGGCGCCCAACGCCCGCGGCGTCAAGGTGACCGGCGACTTCGACTGGTGGCAGGCCCGCGCCCTGCCGATGCGCTCGCTGGGCTCCTCCGGCGTCTGGGAGCTGTTCGTCCCCGGCGCCGAGGTGGGCCAGCGCTACCGCTTCCACGTCCTCGGCGCCGACGGCCAGTGGCGGGAGAAGAGCGACCCGATGGCCTTCGCCACCGAGGTCCCGCCGCTCAACGCCAGCGTCATCACCAGCTCCGAGTACGAGTGGGGCGACGACGCGTGGCTCGCGGAGCGCGCCGAGGGCAACTGGCACCAGCGGCCGGTCAGCGCCTACGAGGTGCACCTGGGGTCCTGGAAGCAGGGCCTGTCCTACCGGCAGCTGGCCGACGAGCTGGTCGAGTACGCCACCTACGCCGGGTTCACCCACCTGGAGTTCATGCCGGTCGCCGAGCACCCCTTCGGCGGGTCCTGGGGCTACCAGGTCACCGGGTACTACGCGCCGTCGGCGCGCTTCGGCGTCCCCGACGACTTCCGCTACCTGGTCGACAAGGCCCACCAGGCCGGCCTCGGCGTGATCATCGACTGGGTCCCCGCGCACTTCCCCAAGGACGACTGGTCGCTGGGCCGCTTCGACGGCACCGCCCTCTACGAGCACGGCGACCCCCGCCGCGGCGAGCAGATGGACTGGGGCACCTTCGTCTTCGACTTCGGCCGCTCCGAGGTGCGCAACTTCCTCGTCGCCAACGCCCTGTACTGGTGCAAGGAGTTCCACGTCGACGGACTCCGCGTGGACGCCGTGGCCTCGATGCTCTACCTCGACTACTCGCGCAAGGAAGGCGAGTGGACGCCGAACATCCACGGCGGGCGGGAGAACCTCGAGGCGGTGGCGTTCCTGCAGGAGATGAACGCGACCGTGTACCGCGAGGTCCCCGGCGTGATGACCATCGCCGAGGAGTCCACCGCGTGGCCCGGGGTCACCCGGCCGACCTACCTCGGCGGCCTGGGCTTCGGGTTCAAGTGGAACATGGGCTGGATGCACGACTCGCTCGGCTACGTCGAGAAGCAGCCGGTGCACCGGGTCTACCACCACAACCAGCTCACCTTCTCGCTGGTCTACGCCTACAGCGAGAACTACGTGCTGCCCATCAGCCACGACGAGGTCGTCTACGGCAAGGGCTCGCTGCTGCGGAAGATGCCCGGTGACCGCTGGCAGCAGCTGGCCAACGTGCGTGCCTACCTGGCCTACATGTGGGCCCACCCGGGCAAGCAGCTGCTGTTCATGGGCCAGGAGTTCGCCCAGGACGGCGAGTGGGCCGACTCCCGGTCGCTGGACTGGTGGCACCTCGACGACCCGGCGCACCGGGCCGTGCTCTCCCTGGTCGCCGACCTGAACGCCCGGTACAAGGAGATCGAGGCGCTCTGGAGCCAGGACGTCGACCCCGGCGGGTTCCAGTGGATCGACGCCAACGACGCCTCGGGCAACGTGCTGAGCTTCCTGCGCTACGGCTCGGGCGGGTCCGCGCTGGCGTGCGTGGCCAACTTCGCCGGCACCCCGCACGAGGGGTACCGGATCGGCCTGCCGCGCGGTGGCCGCTGGCGCGAGGTGCTCAACACCGACGCCGAGGGCTACGGCGGCTCCGGCGTGGGCAACCTGGGCGGGGTGGACGCCGTCCCCGAGCCCTGGCACGGCCAGCCGTTCTCCGCGACGGTCAGCGCCCCGCCGCTGGGCACCACCTGGTTCCTGCACGAGGGCTGACGCCTCCGGGCCCCGGACTCCCCCTCGGGGTGGTCCGGGGCCCGTCTCGTCGCGGGGGCGCCCGCGGTCGGCCATGATGGTCCCGCCGTCCGGGCCGGTTCCGGACCGACGCAGAACGGGAGCCCATGACCGCGACGTCCCGCCCGGTGGCCCTGGCCGCCGGCCTCGTGTCCCTGGCCCTGCTGGTCTCCGGGTGCGGCACGAGCATCGTGACCGGCCAGGCGAGCTCCGCGCAGCCCCCGATCACCGACGTCGCGCCCGAGCAGTTCCCGATCACCGGCGCCGCGGAGACCCCGGCCGACGTCACCGCGCGCAACGCGCTGGCCGACCTGGTCGACTTCTGGACGCAGCAGTTCCCGGAGGTCTACGGCGAGGACTTCCCGCAGCTGGCCGGCGGCTACTTCTCCGTCGACCCCGGTGACGTCGACGAGTCGGCCTACCCCGACGGCGAGATCGGCTGCAGCGCCGCCCCCGAGGAGGTGGAGCAGAACGCGTTCTACTGCCCGCCCGACGTCGGCGCCTCCAACGAGGACTCGATCAGCTACGACCGGGCCTTCCTGCAGGAGCTCGCCGACGAGTACGGCCGCTTCCTGCCCGCGCTGATCATGGCCCACGAGTTCGGCCACGCCATCCAGGGCCGGGTCGGCTACCCGGCGAACGACACCTCGATCAACACCGAGACGCAGGCCGACTGCTTCGCCGGTGCCTGGACCCGCTGGGTCGCCGACGGCAACGCCTCCCACGAGACCATCCGCGCGCCCGAGCTCGACGGGCTGCTGGCCGGCTACTTCATCGTCCGCGACCCCCCGGGGACCAGCGCCGAGGACACCCAGGCGCACGGCTCCTACTTCGACCGCGTGTCGGCCATCCAGGACGGCTACGACGGCGGCGCCGCGGCCTGCCGGGACAACTACGAGTCCGACCGGGTCTTCACCCAGGGCGAGTTCACCGACGCGGACCTGGTCAACGACGGCAACGCCCCGCCGGATGAGGTCGCCGGCCTGATCCAGACCGCGCTGCCCGAGTACTACACCGACTCCTTCCCCGACGACCTGGGCACCGACTTCAGCGACCCGACCATCGAGTCCTTCGACGGCGACGCCCCGGGCTGCCTGGCACCGGACACCAAGGCCGGCTTCTGCGCCGACGACGACACCGTCTACTACGACGAGACCGACCTCGCCGAGCCCGCCTACGACGAGATCGGCGACTACGCGGTGCTCACCGCGGTGGCCATCCCCTACGGCCTGGCCGCCCGCCAGCAGCTCGGGCTGTCCACCGACGACGAGGACGCCATCCGCTCGGCCACCTGCCAGGCCGGCGCCTTCTCCGGGGCCGCCCTCTACGGCGAGGTGCCGACCATCCGGCTGTCCCCCGGCGACTTCGACGAGGCCGTGACCTTCCTGCTCAGCTACGGCAAGGACCCGACCGTCTTCCCCGACGTCAGCCTCTCGGGCTTCCAGCTGGTCGACGTCTTCCGGCAGGGCTTCCTGTACGGCCTGACCTCCTGCGGGCTGGAGGCCTGACCGGCCGCCCTCAGAAGAGGGCGGCGGACAGCTGCCGGCGGGCGGCCCCGACCCGGGGGTCGTCGTTGCCCACGACGCCGAACAGCTCGACCAGGTGCAGCCGCGCGGCGTCCCGGTCCTCCCCCGCGGTGCGCCGGACGACGTCCAGCAGCCGGGCGAAGGCCCCGTCGACGTCGCCGGTGCCGAGCAGGAAGTCCGCGGCGCGGGTCTGCGCGGCGACGTCGTCGGGGGCGGCGTCGGCGGCGTCCAGCGCGTTCGGGCCGGCCTCCTCGGCGCGGCGGAACAGCGCGACCTGCTTGATGGCGACCGAGGCCACCGGGTGGTCGGGCTCGGCGTCGAGGATCTGCTGGTAGGCGGCCTCCGCCCCGGCGAGGTCACCGGCGTCGAGGGCGGCCTCGGCGGCGTCCAGGCGCGGGTCCTCGGGCTCCTCGGGCTCGGCGGCGGCCCCGGGGACCGCTCCCCCGGTGGTGGCCGCGACGAGCTCGGTGACGAACTGCCGGGCCTGCTCCTCGGGGATGGCCCCGGTGAACTCGGCGACCAGCTGGCCCTGCCACACGGCCTTGACCGCGGGGATGCCCTGCACGCGCAGGCCCTGGGCCAGGTTGGGGTTGCCGTCGACGTCGACCTTGGCCAGCACCCAGCTGCCCCCGCCCTCGGCGGCCAGCTTCTCCAGCACCGGGGAGAGCTGCTTGCAGGGGCCGCACCACTCGGCCCACAGGTCCAGCACGACCGGGACCTGGAAGGAGCGGTCGATGACCTCGGTCTGGAAGGTGGCCTCGTCGACGTCGACCACGGCGGCCCCGGGCGCACCGGCGGGGGCCGCGGCGCTGGGCGGCGGGGCGGCCGCCGCGCGGGCGGCGGCGTCCGAGCGCGCCTTCACCGCGGCCAGGTCGACCGCCCCGGCCAGCGAGGCGGCCAGCTGGGCCTGCTGCGCGGCGGCGCGGGGGTCGGTGGGCTGGCCGGGTCGGGCGGGGCGGGACGGCTGCATGGGGGCCATCGTCCCACCGCCGGGACCGGTCCGCCGGGGCCACCCCGGGCCGCTGTGGGGCTCGTCACGCCTGGTTGCGACCCGCCCCCGGGGTCTGGCTACGGTGGGCGAGCCGGCCGGGCGGGGCACCCCGCGACCGACCGGCACCGCCAGGGCACCCGCGTCGGTCGACGACCGGCGCGCGGGTCCGGCCGGGCAGTTCGGCGACCGCCGCGGGCGGGCCGATCCAGGATGCGCCGGAGCGCAGCTGTCCCCGACGTCCGTCCGCCCCTGCCCCGCAGCGGTGCGGTCCGGTGTCCCCGGCGGACGACCAGGAGAGGACCGATCCGTGGCCCCCACCTCCATGACCTCCCCCAGCACCACCACCGGCCTGCGCAGCCGCCTCGGCCGGTTCGTGTTCACCGGCGCCGCCGCGGCCGCCCTGGCCGTCGGCGTCCTGCCCGGCGCCACCGGTACCGCCCAGGCCGCACCCGTCGCGGTGACCGACGCCCCCGCGCCGTCCTCGGGCATCGTGGCCCCCACCCCGGCGACCCAGACCGCAGTCGACCACGCGATGGCCCAGGTCGGCGACGCCTACGCCTACGGCGGCAACGGCCCCTCCGCCTACGACTGCTCCGGGCTGACCCAGCAGTCCTTCGCCGCCGCCGGGGTGGAGCTGCCCCGCCGCAGCGCCGACCAGGCCGCCGTCGGCACCCCGGTGGACCGCGCCGCGCTGCAGCCCGGCGACCTGGTCTTCTACTACTCGCCGGTCAGCCACGTGGCGATCTACATCGGCGACGGCCAGGTGGTGCACGCGCTGAACTCCGACACCGGCGTCGTCACCGGCAGCGTCGACATGCCCGGCTACCAGTTCGCCCGCCGCGTCGCCTGACCACCCCTGACCCCGCTGGATGTGACATCCAGCGGGGTCGCGGTGTCCCGACACCGCGACGAGTCACATCCAGCAGCCTGGCCGACGGGCCCGGACCCGGGCGCCCCTGTGGACACTCCGGACGACGGCTCCCCGGTGCGCCATCCTGCGGCCGTGCCGCCGATGCCGTCCTGCCCTCCCGAGCTCCGGGCCGTCGTCTTCCGCGGCTCCGATGCGGTGCGGGGCGGACAGCTGACCCCCGCGCACCTGCGCTCCACCGCGTTCCGTGCCCTGGCCCGGGACCTGTACGCCGGGCCGGACGTCGTGCTCGACCACCGCACGCGCGCTGCCGCCGTCCGGTTGCTGCTGCCGTCCGCGGTGGTGTGCGGCCGGAGCGCCGCCGTGCTGTGGGGTGTGCCGCTGGCCGGGCCGGCCGACGACGTCGAGGTGACCCTTCCGCCGGGGAGCACGGCCGGCCGGATCCACGGCGTCGCGGTCCGTCGGCGTGCGCTGCCGCCCGAGGAGGTGGTGGTACGCGGCGTCCCGGTCACCGACCTGGTCCGTACCGGGCTCGACCTCGCCGTGGCCGCACCCCGCGACGACGCCGTCGTCCTGGTCGACCGCTTCCTGGGCGCCGTGCCGGTCGACCAGCCCGAGCTGCTCGCCGCGGCCGTGGCGGACCGCTCGCGGGGTGCCCGCCGGGCCGAGGACGTCGTCCGGTTGGCCGACGGTCTCGCGGAGTCACCGACGGAGACCGTCGTCCGGCTGCTCCTGCACCGGTCGCGGTTGCCCCGGCCGGTCGCCCAGTTCCGCGTCGTGCACGGGGGTCGGGAGATCGCCCGGGTCGACTTCGCCTGGCCGGGGCACCGGGTCGCACTGGAGTACGACGGCCGCTGGCACGGCGGCACCGAGCAGTTCGCCCGCGACCGGGCACGCCTGAACCGGCTGACCGCCGCCGGCTGGCGGGTCGTCTTCGTGACGGCCGAGGACCTGAGGCACCCGACGGCGCTGGTGGCCCGGGTCGCGGCCGAGCTGTCCCGCTCGATGTGACATCCGGCGGGCTCCTGGCCGACCGACACCGCAACGAGTCACATCGAGCGGGAACCGAGCGCCGGGGTCAGGTGGGCGGGGCGGGGCGCAGGGGTGGGACGTCGCGGACGCCGAACACCTTCCGCAGGGCCACCCGTGCCGCGTTGTCGCCGCACATGCCGTGCACCGCGGGCCCGGGCGGGGTGGCCGCCGAGGCCAGGAAGACGTGGTCCATCGGCGTGGAGTAGGTGTTCCAGCGCGGCACCGGGCGGGCCAGCATCTGCAGCAGCGACGCCTCGCCGTTGGAGATGTCGCCGCCGACGTTGTTGGGGTTCCACTCCTGCATCTGCGGGGCGGTCTTCGTCGCCCGCGCCAGGATCGTGTCCCGGAAGCCGGGGGCGAACCGCTCGACCTGGGCCTCGATCTGGGTGGTCATGTCGACGTCCGAGCCGTGCGGCACGTGCACGTAGGCCCAGAACACGTGCTTGCCCTCGGGTGCCCGGGTCGGGTCGACCACGGTGGGCTGGACGGCCAGCACGTAGGGCCGGTCGGTGAGCCGGCCGGCGGCGGGCGCGGCCTCCCCGGCGATGGTCTCGGCCAGGGTGCCGGCCACGTGCACGGTGCCGGCCCGGCGGACGTCGGGGTGGGTCCACGGCACCGGGTCCGACAGCGCCCAGTCGACCTTGAACACGCCCGGGCCGTGCTTGTAGCGGCGCACCCAGCGCCCGTAGCCCGGGGGCAGGCGGTCCCCGGCCATGGCGACGAACGCGTCGGGCGAGGTGTCCAGCAGCACCGCCGCGACGCCGTCGAACTCGCGCAGGTCGGTGACCTCGTGGTCGTACTCCACCGAGCCGCCCTGCTGCTCCAGCGCGGTGACCATCGCGTCGGCCATCCGCTGCGTGCCGCCCTCGGGCAGCGGCCAGCCGCGGTGGTGGGCCAGCATCGTGAGCACCATGCCCAGGCCCGCGGTGAGCGGGCGGGTCAGGTCGAGCATCCCGTGCGCCGCGGCGCCGCCGACCAGCGCGCGGGCCGGTTCGCCGTCGAAGGCGCGGTGGGCCAGCCAGCGGACGTTGGGCAGCGCGTTGAGGGCGAACCGGGTGACCGCGCCGGGGCTTCGGGTGGGCAGCCGCCGGAAGGCCGAGGACAGGAAGTAGTCGATGACGTCGTCGCCGTGCTCCACCAGCGGGCCGAGCAGCGCGCGGTAGGCGTCCCCGTCGGCGCCGAGGCCGGCCGCCGTGCGCTCCAGGTCGTGGTGGGCGATCGCGGCCTGCCCGCCGTCCAGCGGGTGGGCGAAGGCGATCTCGGGGTGGATCATCCGCACCCCGCGGGAGGCCCAGTCGAACTCCCGGAAGAACGGGGAGGCCACGCCCATCGGGTGCACCGCGGAGCAGATGTCGTGCGCGAAGCCGGGGAGCGTGACCTCCTCGGTGCGCATGCCCCCGCCGGGCCGGGACGCCCGCTCCACGACCTGCACCCGCAGGCCCGCGGCCGACAGCCGCAGGGCGGCGGCCAGCCCGTTCGGCCCGGCTCCGACGACGACGGCATCCGGTCGCGAACTCATGGGCCCAGTCTCCCCCGGGCCCCCTCAGAGCCGCCCGACGAGCTCGTCCGCCGCGGCGTAGGGGTCGCACTCCCCCGCGACCACCCGGTCGGCGAGCGCGTCGACCGCACCCGCCCCGCCGACGTCGCCCATCCGCCGGCGCAGCTCGCCGACGGCGATGGCCTCGATCTCCCGCGCGGCCCGGACCCGGCGGCGCCGGTCGCCCTCGCCGGAGGAGGCGAGCCAGGCCCGGTGCTCCTCGACCCGGGCCAGCACGTCGTCCACGCCGCGCCCCTCCGACGCGACGGTGCGCACCACCGGTGCCCGCCAGTCCGACGGCGGCGCCATGGTGAGCATGGAGCGCAGCTCGCGGGTGGTGCGGTCGGCACCCTCGCGGTCGGCCTTGTTCACCACGAACACGTCGGCGACCTCGAGGATCCCGGCCTTGGCGGCCTGGACGCCGTCGCCCATCCCCGGCGCCACCAGCACCAGGGTGGTGTCGGCGAGCGAGGCGACCTCCAGCTCGGACTGGCCCACGCCGACGGTCTCCACGACGACGACGTCGCAGCCGGCGCCGTCGAGCACCCGCAGCGCCTGCGGGGTGGCCCAGGACAGCCCGCCGAGATGCCCCCGGGAGGCCATCGAGCGGATGAAGACGCCGGGGTCGTCGGCGTGGTCACCCATCCGCACCCGGTCCCCGAGCAGCGCGCCGCCGGAGAACGGGGACGAGGGGTCGACGGCCAGCACCCCGACCCGCAGGTCGCGCTCGCGCAGGCCGCGGATCAGCGCGGTGGTGGTCGTGGACTTGCCGACCCCGGGCGGGCCGGTGATGCCCAGCACCTGGGCCCGGCCGGTGTGCGGGGCCAGCGCCGCGGCGACCTCGCGCAGCGCCGGGCTCTCCTGCTCCACGAGGGAGATCAGCCGGGCGACCGAGCGCGGGTCGCCGTCCCGGGCGCCGGCGACGAGCGCGCCGACGTCCGGGGTCCGGCGTCCCACCGTCAGGCGGGGACGTGCACGACCAGGGCGTCGCCCTGGCCACCGCCACCGCACAGCGCGGCCGCACCGGTGCCGCCGCCGCGGCGCTTGAGCTCCAGCGCCAGGTGCAGCACGATGCGCGCGCCGCTCATGCCGACCGGGTGGCCCAGCGCGATGGCGCCGCCGTTGACGTTGACCTTCTCCGGGTCCAGCCCGAGCTCCCGGGTGGACACGATGCCCACCGCGGCGAAGGCCTCGTTGATCTCGACCAGGTCCAGGTCGGCCGGGCTGATGCCCTCCCGCTCGCAGGCCGCGGCGATGGCCCGCGACGGCTGCTGCTGCAGGGTGGCGTCGGGACCGGCGACGACGCCGTGCGCGCCGATCTCGGCCAGCACCGTGCAGCCGAGCTCGGCGGCCTTGGCCGCGCTCATCACGACGACGGCGCAGGCGCCGTCGGAGATCTGCGAGGCGGTGCCCGCGGTGATCGTGCCGTCCTTCGTGAACGCCGGCTTCAGCTTGCCGAGCGACTCGGTGGTGGTGTCGGCGCGGATGCCCTCGTCCTCGCGGAACTCGATCGGGTCGCCCTTGCGCTGCGGGATCTGCACCGTAACGACCTCGTCGTCGAACAGCCCGTTCTTGTGCGCGGCGGCCGCGCGCTGGTGACTGGCCGCGGCGAAGGCGTCCTGCTCCTCGCGGGTCAGGTCGTAGCGGCTGTTGGCCTGCTCGGTCAGCAGGCCCATGGCGACCTGGTCGAAGGTGTCGGACAGCCCGTCGTGGGCCATCGCGTCGACCAGCGTCGTGTCGCCGTACTTGGTGCCGGTGCGCGAGTTCGCGAGCAGGTGCGGCGCCTGGGTCATCGACTCCATGCCACCGGCGACGACGACGTCGAACTCCCCGGCCCGGATGAGCTGGTCGGCCAGCGCGATGGCGTCGATGCCGGACAGGCACACCTTGTTCAGGGTGAACGAGGGCACGCTCATCGGGATGCCGCCGGCGACCGCGGCCGGGCGGGCCGGGTTCTGGCCGGCCCCGGCCAGGATGACCTGGCCCATGATCACGTACTCGACCTGGTCGCCGCTGACCCCGGCCTTCTCCAGGGCGCCCTTGATGGCGACGCCGCCGAGGTCGGCGGCGGAGAAGTCCTTGAGGGAGCCGAGCAGCCGGCCCATCGGGGTGCGGGCGCCGCCGACGATGACGGAGCGGTTCTGGGCTGCGGGCTTGACCATCGGTCCTCCAGGGGTGCGCACCGCCCTCGTTGGCGGCGTCCCCGAGCGTAGGGCGCCCCGGTGGCCCGTGCCGACGGCTGGTGACCGACCTCACCCAGGGTTCCGGTCGTGCACAACCGGGCAGTGAGCTCATGACCCTGCACCCCACCCGAGGGAGATCGACCCATGCCCCGCGTGACCGTCGGCACCGAGAACTCCGCCCCGATCGAGCTGTACTACGAGGACCACGGCACCGGCCGCCCGGTCGTGCTCATCCACGGCTGGCCGCTGTCCGGCAAGTCCTGGGAGGCCCAGGTGCCCGCCCTGGTCGAGGCCGGCCACCGCGTGGTCACCTACGACCGCCGGGGCTTCGGCGAGTCGGACAAGCCCTTCGACGGCTACGACTACGACACCTTCGCCGCCGACCTGGACGCCCTGCTCACCCACCTGGACCTCACCGACGTCACCCTCGTCGGCTTCTCCATGGGTGGCGGCGAGGTGGTGCGCTACATCGCCCGCCACGGCACCGACCGGGTCCGCTCCGCGGTGCTGGCCGCCGCCGTCCCGCCGTACCTGTACCAGAGCGACGACAACCCGGACGGCGGCCTGGACGACGCCACCATCGAGGCCTTCCAGGACGGCGTGCGCACCGACCGTCCCGCCTTCCTCGAGGACTTCACGGAGAACTTCTTCGCCGCGGGCGAGCACAAGGACCTGGTCAGCAGCGCCCAGAAGGCCTTCGCCCGGCAGATCGCCCACGTCGCCTCCCCGAAGGGCACGCTGGACTGCATCACCGCGTTCGGCCGCACCGACTTCCGCGACGACCTGACGAAGGTCACCGTGCCGACGCTGGTCATCCACGGCGACAGCGACGCCGTCGTCCCGTTCGAGGTCTCCGGCAAACGGTCGGCCGAGTCCATCGCCGACGCCCAGCTCGTGGTGATCGAGGGCGGCCCGCACGGCATCAACGCCAGCCACGCGCAGGAGTTCAACGCGGCGCTGCTGGAGTTCCTCGCCCGCTGACCTGCGACGACCGACGGCCCGGGTGCACCCGCACCCGGGCCGTCGGCGTGTGGGCAGGGTCACCCGGCCCGACCCGGTCGGACAGGTGCGCGGTACCGCGGGTCACGGCAACATGCCCGCATGAGCGTCGACGGAGCCGCACTGCCCACCGAGCTGTTCACCACCATCGACCACGTCGGGATCGCCGTCCCGGACCTGGACGAGGCGATCGCCTTCTACGACAGGTCCTTCGGGGTGCGGTCGGTGCACGAGGAGACGAACGAGGAGCAGGGCGTCCGCGAGGCGATGCTCGCCGTCGGGTCCGGCGACACCCGGATTCAGCTGCTGGCCCCGCTCACCCCGGAGTCGACGATCGCGAAGTTCATCGGCCGGTCGGGCCCGGGCCTGCAGCAGCTGGCCTTCCGGGTCACCGACGTCGAGGCGGTCAGCGCCACCCTCCGCGAGCGCGGCCTGCGGCTGCTCTACGACGAGCCCCGCCGCGGCACCGCCGGCAGCCGGGTCAACTTCGTGCACCCCAAGGACGCCGGGGGCGTGCTCGTCGAGATCGTGGAACCGGCCACACCCCACTGACATCCGACCTACCCGTCAGTAACATCCGCCAGCACACCGAGCCAACGACGACCCGGGGAGCAGCACGTGAACGAGATCAGGGACGCCATCCTGTCCGACCAGCTGACCGACATCGGGGGGCTGGGCGTGCCCGCCTCCTACCGCGCGGTGCTGGTGCGCAAGGACGAGCAGGACATGTTCGAGGGCCTGGCCACCAAGGACAAGGACCCCCGCAAGAGCCTGCACGTGGAGGAGGTGCCCACTCCCGAGCTGGGCCCGGGTGAGGCGATCGTGGCCGTGATGGCCTCCTCGGTGAACTACAACACCGTGTGGACCTCGATCTTCGAGCCGGTGAGCACGTTCGGGTTCCTGGAGCGCTACGGGCGGGTCTCCGAGCTCACCAAGCGGCACGACCTGCCCTACCACGTGGTGGGCTCCGACCTCGCCGGCGTCGTGCTGGCCGTGGGGCCCGGGGTGAACAAGTGGAAGGCCGGCGACGAGGTCGTCGCGCACTGCCTGTCGGTGGAGCTGGAGGACCCGGCCGGCCACGACGACACGATGATGGACCCCCAGCAGCGCATCTGGGGCTTCGAGACCAACTTCGGCGGCCTGGCGGAGCTGGCACTGGTCAAGAGCAACCAGCTGCTGCCCAAGCCCGCCCACCTCACCTGGGAGGAGGCGGCCGCCCCCGGGCTGGTCAACGCGACGGCCTACCGGCAGCTGGTCAGCAAGAACGGCGCCAACATGAAGCAGGGCGACACCGTGCTGATCTGGGGCGCCTCGGGCGGGCTGGGCTCCTACGCCACCCAGATGGCCCTCAACGGCGGCGCCATCCCCGTCTGCGTGGTCTCCAGCCCCGAGAAGGCCGAGATCGTGCGGAAGATGGGCGCCGAGCTGGTCATCGACCGCTCCGCCGAGGGCTACCGGTTCTGGAAGGACGAGAAGACCCAGGACCCCAAGGAGTGGCAGCGGTTCGGCAAGAAGATCCGCGAGCTCACCGGTGGTGAGGACATCGACATCGTCTTCGAGCACCCCGGCCGGGAGACCTTCGGCGCCAGCGTCTACGTCGCCAAGAAGGGCGGCACGATCATCACCTGCGCCTCGACCTCGGGCTACCTGCACGAGTACGACAACCGCTACCTGTGGATGAACCTCAAGAAGATCCTGAGCTCGCACTTCGCGAACTACAAGGAGGCCTACGAGGCCAACCGGCTCATCGACCGCGGCCTCATCCACCCCACGGTGTCCAAGGTCTACCCGATGGCCGAGGTCGGCCAGGCCGCCCGCGACGTCCAGATGAACTCCCACCAGGGCAAGGTCGGCGTGCTGACCCTCGCCCCCGAGGAGGGCCTGGGCGTCCGCGACACCGCCAAGCGCGAGAAGCACCTGGACGCGATCAACCGGTTCCGCGGCCTGTAGCCGGCGCCCCCGGCCCGCAGCTGTGGACCAGCTGCGGGCCGGTCCGTCACGGGCCGTCGGACGCGCGCTCTCTGGAAGGATGGGGCCCATGAGCGACCCCCACGCCGAACTGCTCCCGCTCCGTGAGGCCACCTACTCCTTCGAGGTGGTCCGCAAGGGCTACCACCGTGACCAGGTGGCCGAGGCGATCGAGCGCTTGGACGCGGACCTGCGGGTCACCATGGCCGACCGGGACGCCGCCGCCTCCCGCGCCTCCGACCTCGCCGCGCAGCTTTCGGCCCTGCACCAGGAGATGGAGGCGCTGCGCCGCAAGGCCGCCTCCGCCGGTGCCCCCACCTTCGAGAACATGGGCGAGCGCATCTCGCACATGCTCCGGCTGGCCGAGGAGGAGGCCGCCGAGGTCCGCCGCCGGGCCGCCGAGGAGGCCGACGCGATCCGGGAGCGGATCACCGCCGAGGAGAACGCCTCGGTGCAGCGGCAGGCCCAGGCCGGCGCCGACGCCGACCGGGTGCTGGCCGAGGCCCGGCACGAGGCCGAGCAGATCGCGGCCAAGGCGCAGGCCCGCGCCGACGAGCTGGTGACCAAGGCCCAGGAGCGGGTCGCCCAGCTCGACGTCGACTCGCAGGCCCGCCGCACGAAGATCGAGGAGGACTTCGAGATCGCGCAGCGGGCCCGGCGCACCGAGGCCGCCCGCCTGGAGGACGAGCGGGAGAAGGCCTCGACCGCGGCCGCCGAGCGCCGGGTCGCCGACGCCACCGCCCGCGCCGCCGCGCTGGTCACCGCCGCCCAGGAGGAGGCCGCCGCGGTCCGCCGGGTCCGCGACGAGCTGGCCGCCCGGCTGCACGAGGTCCGCAGCCTGCTCGGCCGGCTGCCCTCCCTCGCCGACGCCCAGCCCGCCGGCCCGACGGCGCCCGCGGCGGGGTCCGCCGAGGGGACGCCGGAGGACGGCGAGCCCGTGGACGGCGAGCCGGTGGAGAAGCCCGCCGAGGGCACCGCCGGGGCCCCGGCCGACGAGGCGCAGGACGCGGCCGACGAGCAGGCCCCGTCCACCCAGGCCGTCCCCGCCGCACCGACCGGGCCCGCCCCGTCCGGAGCGGCGCCGTCCGGACCTGCGCCGTCCGCAGCTGCGCCGTCCGGGCCCGCGCAGGGCAGCACCGCCGCGTCGGCCGCGCCCTCGCGCCCGCCGCTGCAGCGCCCCACCCCCCGTCCCGCCGCCGCCCCCGGCCCGGCGACGGCGGTGCAGCCGGCCGTCCGGTCGGTGCCCACGGGCAGCCAGCCCGCCCAGGGCGGGGACACCCGCCGGAGCTGACCGCGGAGGGGCCGCGACCGGGAGTGGCCGGTCGTGACCGTGCGTGTCAAGGTGCTCACGTCGAGCCGGACGGCGACGGGAGCGTGATCGGGTGTCGGTGCAGGGTGCCCAGGCCCCTCCCCGGCACCGCTCCCCCGGGCGGTCCGGCGTCCGGTGGACCGTCCTCGCCCCGCTGCTCGCGGTGGTCGTGGCCGGGCTGGTCGCCGCCCGGGTGCTGCGCACCTCGCCGCTGGCCGACGACGGCGCGCTGACCGCCCCCGCCTGGGACTGGCTCGCCGGCGGCCCGGCGCCCGACCCGCTCACCCCCGACGGGCTGGCCGTGGTGCACACCGCCGCCTGGGGCTGGCTGACCCGGGGGCCCGACCGCGACCTCGGCCTGGCCGCCGCGGGCCGGGAGGTGCTCTGGGTCGCCCTCGTGCTGTCCTGCCTGCTGCTGTGGCGGGTCGCCCGCCGGGCCCGGCTGGGCGACGCGGGCGCGGCCACCGCCGTCCTGCTGCTGGGCGCCGTCCCCGGACTGGACCTGCTGCACGCGGTCAGCTCCCCGGCGGCGTGGGCCGTGCCCTGGCTGCTGCTGGCCGCCTGGCTGGGCACCGGACGCCGCCGCCCCGCCGTCCGGGCGATGGGTGGCGTCGCGCTGGTGCCGGCGGTCCTGCTCGCCCCCGACGTGCTGCTGCTGGTCGTGGCCGGCACCGCGGCGGCGCTGGCCGCGGGCCGCCTCGGCCTGCGCTGGTCACCGGTGGCCCGCACCGTGGTGGCCGGTTGCCTGGCACCGGTCTTCGTCGGGCTGGTGCTGCTGCTGCCCGCCTGGGACCCCCAGCCCGACGTCGTGGCGCCCTGGGCGGCGGGCGAGGCCCGCTCGGTGCTCCTGACGGCGGGCCTGCTCGCCGTCGGGGTGCTGGCCGCCTGGTGGCTGCCCCGCTGGCGCCCCCCGGCGGCCGCGCTGGCCGCCACCGTGCTGGCGGCGGTGGTGCCGCCCGGCCGGTTCGCCGCGCTCGTGGTCTGCCTGCCGGTCGGGGCGCTGCTGGCCGGCGCGCTGGTGCAGGAGCTGCTGGCCGTCCGGGCCCTCCGCCGCGCCCGGCCGGTGCTGCTCGCCGCCGGCGCCGTGGGCCTGGTCGCGGCCCTGGTCGCCTCGGCGGTGCTGGTGCGCACCGGCCCGGTCGACGACTTCGGCGCCCGGGACCGGCGGGCCTTCGTCGACTGGCTGACCAGCGAGCTCCCGCCGGGGACGCCGGTCGCGGCCGACGGGCTGCTGGCCCAGGACCTCCGCCTGGCCGGGGTGGTGATCGGCGACGGCGGCCTGCGGGTGGCCCGGGGTGCCACGCCCCCCGGGATGGCCGGGCTGGTCGTCGCCCGGTTCGGCGACCCCGACACCGGGCTGGTCGTCGCCGACCCCGAGCGGCGCGGGCCCGACGCCGAGGAGCGCCGGCTGCGCCGGGAGCTGTCGGCCGCCCTGCTCACGAACCCGACGACCGCCGACGCCGGGCAGGCGACCGGTGCGCTGCTGTCCGGGGACGTCGACCCCCGGCTGCTGACCCTCCTGGCCGGGGTGGCCGCGCAGCAGGGCATCGGGCTGTCGGCGCTGCCCGCCGTCCCCGGCGAGGTGTCCACCCCGGTGCGCTACGCCGTCGTGGACTCCGTGGGCGGCGTGCGGCTGGCCGACGACCCCGCGCTCGTCGGCCAGGTCGAGGACTGGCTGGCCGCCCAGCTGCCGCCCTACGCCCCCGACGTGGTCGAGACCGGCCCGGACGGGATGCGGGTGGGGTTCCGGTACGTCGCCGACCCCGACGCCCTGGTGAGCGCGGCCTCCCGCTGAGCCGCCCCGGGCCCGACTGGCGGGTCCGTGGTGGATCGGTACGGTTGGCCGGCAGTAGTCCGGTCGTGACCAGGGGAGACACCCATGACCATCCGGCGCACCGTGTCGGTCGTCCTGCTGGCCGTGGTGGCCCTGCTCGTCGGGGGCACGTCGCCCGCCGGCGCCGCCGACACCGGCATGCTCCGCCTGGCCCACCTGAGCCCGGACACCCCCTCGGTCGACGTCTACGTCGACTCGGTGTCCAGCCCGGACACCGGCATCGTGCTCAGCGGCGTCGGCTACGGCACCGTCTCGGGCTACCAGTCGGTCCCCGCCGGCACCTACACCGTCTCGATGCGCTCGGCCGGCGCCCCGGCCACCTCGGCCCCGGTGCTGTCGACCACCGTCACCGTCGACCCCGGCACGGCGTTCACCGTCGCCGGCGTCGGCACCTTCGCGCAGCTCGGCCTGACCGTCCTGGACGACGACCTCACCCCGCCCGCCACCGGCCAGGCCCGCGCGCGGGTGGTCAACGCCTCCCAGACGCTCACCCCGGCCGCGGTCAAGCTGGCCGAGGGGCCCACCCTCTCCCCCGACCTGGCCTTCCCCGACCTCACCGACTACGTGTCGGTGCCCGGCGGCCCGACCACGCTGCAGGTGTCCGGTGGTTCCGGTGCGCCCACCGACCTCCCGGTGGACCTCGCGGGCGGGTCCTCCTACACGGTGCTGCTGCTGGACGGCGACTCCGGCGTCCAGGTGCAGACGGTGCTCGACGCGGCGAGCCCGGGCGTCGTCCCGACCGGCGGCGTCGAGGCCGGTGGCGGCGGCGGGGCCGGTTCGTCGTCCCTGCCGGTGGCGCTCGGCGCGGTCGCCGTCCTCGCCCTGCTGGGCTCGGTGACGGCCGCCGGCCGGCGCCTGCCGCGCCGGGGCAGCGCGCCCCGGCACGCCGCGCGCTGAGCGGGCAGCCGGCGGTCGACGACCGCCCCCCGACGGCCCGGCGGCACCGGCACCGCCGTCGCCGTCCGTGGCTGACCGCGCTGCGCTGGTCGCTCGCGGTGGTGGCCGTCGTCGCCGGCGCCGTGGCGCTGCTGCAGCCCACCGGGCCGGTTCAGGAACCCGCGGCCGCGGGCAGCCCGCCCGCCCCGGTGGTCACCGAGGTCGGCGCCGGCAGCCCGACCGCCCCGGCGCCGGTGTCGGTGGCCGTGCCCAGCGTCGACCTGTCCAGCAGCCTGGTCCCGATCGGCGTGGACACCACCGGCGCGCTGGTCCCGCCCGCGGACTACGCGCAGGCGGGCTGGTTCGCCGCCGGGGTGGCCCCCGGCGAGGTGGGCCCGGCGGTGCTCGCCGGGCACGTGGACTCCCGGTCGGGCCCGGCGGTCTTCTGGGGCCTGGAGGACATCCAGGTGGGCGCGCAGGTGCTGGTCGGGCGGGCCGACGGCAGCACGCTCACCTTCACCGTCACCCGGGTGGCCGAGTACCCCAAGACCGCGTTCGCGACCGCGGAGGTCTACGGGCCCACCGTCGACGCCCAGCTGCGGCTGATCACCTGCGGCGGCGAGTTCGACCGGTCGCGGCGCAGCTACACCGACAACGTGGTGGTCTACGCGGCCCTTCAGTGACGCCGGTCGCGGGCGCGCCAGCAGGCGGTGTGCCAGTGCCGGCGCAGGTCGACCGAGGACTCGGTGTCCCAGGGGTCGAGGTCGGAGTCGCGGGCGTAGACCGGCCACGCGACCACGTGCGGGGTGCCGGGGCGGATCTCCTGGTCGCAGCCCGGGCAGCGGTAGGCCCGGGTGCTGGCCGAGCCGGTGACCGGGCGGACCACCCAGTCGCCGTCCTCGCCGCTCTCCACCGGCTGGGGGCGGGACAGCGGCGGCCGGCTCCCTGCGTGCGGCCGCCGCCGTGCTCTCCCCATCTCGGGTCCGAGGTTACCGGCGGGCGTGCTCCCGGAACCCCCGGCCGGTCTTGCGGCCCAGGTACCCCGCGGTGACCAGGTGCTCCAGCAGCGGGGCCGGGGCGAAGCCGGGCTCGCGGAACTCGGTGTAGAGCTCGCGCTCGATGGCCAGCGAGACGTCCAGGCCGACGGTGTCCAGCAGCTCGAAGGGGCCCATCGGGTAGCCGCAACCGACCTTCATCGCGGCGTCGATGTCGTCGGCGCTGGCGTAGTGCGCCTGCAGCATCCGCACCGCGTCGTTGAGGTAGGGGAACAGCAGCGCGTTGACGATGAAGCCCGACCGGTCGGTGCAGGACACCGCGTGCTTGCCCAGCTGGGCGCACACCGCGTGCGCGGTGGCCGCGACGTCGTCGGCGGTGGCGACGGTGGAGACCACCTCGACCAGCTTCATCACCGTGGCCGGGTTGAAGAAGTGCAGGCCGACGACGTCGGCGGGGCGGCCGCTGGCCTGCGCGCACTCGATGACCGGCAGCGAGGACGTCGTGGTCGCCAGCACCGCGCCGGGCTTGCAGATCCGGCCGAGCTCGGCGAAGAGCTCCTGCTTGACCTCCAGCGACTCGACGACGGCCTCGACCACCAGGTCGACGTCGGCCAGGTCGGCGCGCTCGGTGGTGCCGGTCAGCCGCGCCAGGACGGCGGCCTTGCCGTCCTCGTCGAGCTTGCCGCGGGTGACCTGCTTGTCCAGGCTCTTCCCGATCGCGGCCAGCACGCCCTCGACCTTGTCGGGGGTGCGGGCGACGAACACGGTGTCGTAGCCGGCCTTGGCGAACACCTCGACCATCCCGGTGGCCATGGTCCCGGAGCCGACCAGCCCGACCTTGTGCACCGGCCGGGCGCCCTCGGCCGCGCCGCCCGGGGTGGGGGTCTGCGCGTCGGGCACGACCTCCGCGGAGTCGCGCCCGGCGTAGGTGTAGAAGCCGCGGCCGGTCTTGCGGCCCAGGAGCCCGGCGGTCATCAGCTGCTTGATGATCGGGCTGGGGGCGTGCAGCCGGTCGCGCGACTGCTTGTACATCGTGTCGAGGATCTCGTAGGCGGTGTCGATGCCGATGAGGTCCATCAGCGCCAGCGGCCCCATGGGCAGCCCGCAGCCCAGCCGCATGGCCGCGTCGATGTCCTCGCGGCTGGCGTACCTGGCCTCGTACATCGACACGGCGTGGTTGAGGTAGCCGAAGAGCAGGGCGTTGGCGATGAAGCCGGCCTTGTCGCCGACCGTGACGTCGGTCTTGCCCAGGCGCTCGGCCAGCGCCTCGACGTCGGCGATGACCGACGGCTCGGTGACGACGGTGCTGATGACCTCGACGAGCTTCATGACCGGCGCGGGGTTGAAGAAGTGCATCCCGATGACCTTGCTGGGCCGGCCGGTGGCCACGCTCAGCTCGGTGACCGACAGGCTGGAGGTGTTGGTCGCCAGGATCGTGTCCGGGGGGCAGATCTTGTCCAGCCGGGCGAAGACGTCGGTCTTGAGCTCCATCCGCTCGGGGATGGCCTCGATGACCAGCTCGGCCTCGGCCAGGTCGTCCAGCGAGGTCGACCAGCGCACCCGTGACAGCACGGCATCGCGCTCGGCGGCCTCGAGCTTGCCGCGCTGCACGGCCTTGTCGGTGGACTGCTCGAGGTGGCCGCGGCCGCGGGCGAGAGCCTCGTCGGAGACCTCCACGGCGGTCACGTCCAGGCCCGCCCGGGCGAGCACCTCGGTGATGCCGGCGCCCATCGTGCCGAGCCCGACGACCCCGACCTGGCTGAGTTCTCTGGCCACGCTGCCGCTCCCTCGTCCCGGGGCGACCTCGTCGTCGCACCCTGGTCCGGCGAGTCTGCCAGAGCTGGTTACCGGCGGGTAACCGGACAGCGGCGTGAACCGGGTCTCAGAACAGGCGCTGGGTGGGGTCGTCGGTGCCCTTGAGCACCGCGTAGTCGACGGTCAGGCACTCGATGCCGCGGTCGCGGGCGAGCACCCGGGCCTGCGGCTTGATCTCCTGGGCGGCGAACACGCCCTTCACCGGGGCCAGCAGGGGGTCGCGGTTGAGCAGCTCGAGGTAGCGGGTGAGCTGCTCGACGCCGTCGATCTCCCCGCGGCGCTTGACCTCCACCGCCACCGTCGTCCCCCGGTCGTCCCGGCAGAGCAGGTCGACCGGGCCGATGGCGGTCGGGTACTCGCGGCGGACGAGCTGCCACCCCGGCCCGAAGGTCTCCACGTGCAGGGCCAGCAGCCGCTGCAGCTCGGCCTCGACGCCGTCCTTCTGCAGGCCGGGGTCGGGGCCGAGCTCGTGCCGGACGTCGTGCAGCACCTCGTCGATGGTGATGATCAGCTGCTCGCCGGCCTTGTTGGTCACCGTCCAGGTGCCGGCACCGTCGACCGTCTCGTCCTTGAGCGTGCAGGGCGGGGTCATCCAGTTCAGCGGCTTGTAGGCGCGGTCGTCGGCGTGCACGGACACCGAGCCGTCGGCCTTGACCAGCAGCAGCCGGGTCGCGGTGGGCAGGTGGGCGGTGAGGCGGCCGACGTAGTCGACCGAGCACGTCGCGATGACCAGGCGCACGGGCGCCGACGCTACCGCGCCGACGCCCGTGCTCCGTGCCGGGTCAGGCGTTCGCCGGCTCCCGGGTCTCGCCAAGCGAGCGGACCGGGTCGACCGTGGTGGTCGAGTCGAAGCGCTCCTGGTCGAGGATGCCCTCGCGCTTGGCCACGATGGTGGGCACCAGCGCCTGGCCGGCCACGTTGGTCGCCGTCCGGCCCATGTCCAGGATCGGGTCGACGGCCAGCAGCAGGCCGACGCCGGCCAGCGGCAGGCCCAGGGTCGAGAGCGTCAGGGTCAGCATGACCACCGCGCCGGTGACCCCGGCGGTGGCGGCGGAGCCCACGACCGAGACCAGCGCGATGAGCAGGTAGTCGGTGATCGACAGGTCCACGCCGAAGAACTGCGCCACGAAGATCGCGGCCAGCGCCGGGTAGATGGCCGCGCAGCCGTCCATCTTGGTGGTCGCGCCCAGCGGGACGGCGAAGGAGGCGTAGGACCGCGGGACGCCGAGGTTGGCCTCGGTCACCCGCTCGGTCACCGGCAGCGTGCCGATCGAGGACCGGGACACGAAGCCCAGCTGGATGGCCGGCCACGCGCCGGCGTAGAAGCGGCGCGGCGAGAGGCCGTGCAGCTTGAGCAGCACCGGGTAGACCACGCCGAGCACCAGCACCAGCCCGCCGTAGACCGCGGCGACGAAGACGCCGAGCGAGCCCAGGGACTCCCAGCCGTAGCTGGCCACCGCGTTGCCGATCAGGCCCAGGGTGCCGATCGGCGAGAGCAGGATGATCCACCAGAGGACCTTCTGCACGACCGCGAGCGCGGACCGGGCGAAGGACAGGAAGGGCTCGGCGGCCTCGCCCACCTTGAGCGCGGCGATGCCGACGGCGACCGAGACGACGATCAGCTGCAGCACGTTGAACGACAGCGAGCCGTCGGGCGAGCCCTCCAGGCCCAGGATGTTGCCGGGCACCAGGCCGGTGAGGAAGTCCCACCACGAGCCGCCGGTGCCCTCGTACACGGCGGCCGAGGCGGCCACCGAGCTGTTGCGGCCGGGCTGGGTCAGCAGGCCCAGGCCGATGCCGATCGACACCGCGACGAGCGCGGTGATGGCGAACCACAGCAGGGTCTGGCCGGCCAGCCGGGCGGCGTTCCCGACCTGCTTGAGGTTGGCGATGCTGACGATGATCGCGGTGACGATCAGCGGGATGACGATGACCCGCAGCAGCGAGACGAAGGTCGACCCGATGGTGTCGAGGGTCGAGGTCAGCCAGTTCTGGTCGGTGCCCTCGACGAGCTGGCCGTCGACGTAGCTGCCGGGCACGGTGCCGATCGCGCGGGCCACGAGGCCGAGGGCGACGCCGAGCACGAGGGCGATGAGGACCTGGGCCGCGAAGGGCACGCGGCGGAGGCGGGAGAGCACAAGGGTGGCCTTTCGAGCGGGGAGGGGACGGGGAGACCTGGGGACGGCGTCAAGCCGCCGTGGTCGCCCGACCGAAGTCGACGACCCGCCTCCGGGTCAGGCTCAGCGTGTGCACAGGAGGGTCAACCGCACCCGCCGACCGGTGTTCCCCGGTGTGACGCGTCCGTCGGCGCAGCTCACGGTGTCGGGGGCCGCGTGGGCGGGCATGCAGCGCCGGTGGACCCAGAACCGGTCACCCCGCTCGCCCCGCGCCCGGTCACCCGGACCGTCTTCACCCAGGGCTGGGCGGACCTCGCCTTCCTGCACTGGGCCGTGGACCCCGCGCTGGTCGCCCCGCACCTTCCGCCCGGCACCCGCCCCGACACCCTCGACGGCGCCACCCACGTCGGCCTCATCCCGTTCCGGATGCGCCGGATCGGCTTCTTCGGCCTGCCGGGCCTGCCCTACCTGGGCTCGTTCGCCGAGACCAACGTGCGGCTGTACTCCGTCGACGAGCAGGGGCGGCGGGGCGTGGTGTTCTCCTCGCTGGAGGCCGACCGGCTGCTGCCGGTGCTCGCCGCCCGCTGGGTGGCCCGGCTGCCCTACACGTTCGCGCGGATGTCGGTCACCCGCGACGGCGACGTCATGACCTACACCTCCCGGCGGCGCTGGCCCGGCCCGCGCGGCGCGCACAGCCGGATCGCCGTCCGCGTCGGGGACCGGATCGCCGAACCCGGCCCGCTGGAGCGCTTCCTGACCTCCCGGTGGGGCCTGCACCGCGGGTTCCTGGGCCGCACCGCCTACTGGCCCAACGAGCACCCGGAGTGGCCGCTGCACCGGGCCGAGCTGGTGGACCTCTCCGAGGACCTCACCGCCGCCGCCGGGGTGCCCGTGCAGGGCGCCCCGGACAGCGTGCTGTGGACCCCCGGCGTCCCGGTGCGCTTCGGCCCCTGGACGCGCTGACCCCGGCTACGCCGGGACGGGCGCGTCGAGGCCGTTCGCCTCGCGGACGACGTCGACGATCTGGCCCATGATGTCGGTCATCCCGAAGTCCTTCGGGGTGAAGACGCGGGCCACGCCCTGCTCGCGCAGCCGCCGCGCGTCGCCGTCGGGCACGATGCCGCCGACCACCACGGGGACGTCGTCCAGCCCGGCCTCCCTCAGGCCGGCCAGGACCGCGGGCACCACCTGCAGGTGCGAGCCCGACAGCACCGACAGGCCGACGACGTGCACGTCCTCCTCGACGGCGGCCGACACGATCTGCGCCGGGGTCAGCCGGATGCCCTGGTACACCACCTCGAAGCCGGCGTCGCGGGCCCGGACGGCGATCTGCTCGGCGCCGTTGGAGTGCCCGTCCAGGCCCGGCTTGCCGACCAGCAGCCGCAGCCGCCCGCCGAGCTCCTCGCCCGTGGCGCGCACCCGCTCGCGCACCTCGGTGAGCGACCCGTCGGCCTCGCCGGTGGTGGCCGCCGAGACCCCGGTCGGTGCCCGGTACTCGCCGAACACCTCGCGCAGCGCCCCGGCCCACTCCCCCGTGGTCACCCCGGCCCGCGCGCAGGCGAGCGTGGCGGCCATCAGGTTCTCCTCGGTGCCGGCGATCCGCTTGAGCTCCTCGAGCGCGCCGGCCACCTCGGCGTCGTCGCGGTCGGCCCGCCAGGCCCGCACCGCGTCCTGGGCGGCGGCCTCCACGGCCGGGTCGACGGTCTGGATGGCGGTGTCGAGGTCGGCGGTGAGCGGGTTGGGCTCGGTGGACTCGAACTTGTTGACCCCGACGACGACGTCCTCGCCGCTCTCCATCCGCCGGCGGCGCTCGGCCAGCGACGCGACCAGCTGGCCCTTCATGTAGCCGGACTCCACGGCGGCCACCGCGCCGCCCATCTCCTCCACGCGGGCCATCTCGGCCCGGGCGCCCTCGACCAGCTCGGCGACCTTGGCCTCGACCACCACCGAGCCGGTGAACAGGTCGTCGTGCTCGAGCAGGTCGGTCTCGTAGGCCAGCACCTGCTGCAGCCGCAGCGACCACTGCTGGTCCCAGGGCCGGGGCAGGCCCAGCGCCTCGTTCCAGGCGGGCAGCTGCACCGCGCGAGCGCGGGCGTCCTTGGAGAGGGTGACGGCGAGCATCTCCAGCACGATGCGCTGCACGTTGTTCTCCGGCTGCGCCTCGGTCAGGCCCAGCGAGTTGACCTGCACGCCGTAGCGGAAGCGCCGGTGCTTGGCGTCCTGCACGCCGTAGCGCTCCCGGGTCAGCTCGTCCCAGAGCTGGGTGAAGGCGCGCATCTTGCACATCTCCTCCACGAACCGGACGCCGGCGTTGACGAAGAAGGAGATGCGGGCGACCACGTCGCCGAAGCGCTCCTGCGGGACCTGGCCGGAGTCGCGCACGGAGTCCAGGACGGCGATCGCGGTGCTCATCGCGTAGGCGATCTCCTGCACCGGCGTGGCCCCGGCCTCCTGCAGGTGGTAGCTGCAGATGTTGATCGGGTTCCACTTCGGCATCGCCGTCACCGTGTAGGCGACCATGTCGGTGATCAGCCGCATGCTCGGCGCCGGCGGGAACACGTAGGTGCCCCGCGACAGGTACTCCTTGACGATGTCGTTCTGCGTGGTGCCGGTCAGCGCGGCGACGTCGTGGCCCTGCTCCTCGGCGACCACCTGGTACAGCGCCAGCAGCCACATCGCGGTGGCGTTGATGGTCATCGAGGTGTTCATCTCACCCAGCGGGATGCCGTCGAACAGCGCCCGCATGTCACCGAGGTGGCTGACCGGGACGCCGACCTTGCCGACCTCACCGGTGGCCAGCTCGTCGTCGGGGTCGTAGCCGGTCTGGGTCGGCAGGTCGAAGGCCACCGACAGACCGGTCTGGCCCTTGGCCAGGTTGCGGCGGTACAGGGCGTTGGACTCGGCCGGGGAGGAGTGGCCCGCGTAGGTGCGCATCACCCACGGGCGGTCCCGGTCCTTCGGCGCTGAAGGGGTCGGCATGTCCGCGGAGTGTAGGGCTACTGGCCAGTAGGCACAGTGTCGTGCTGCTCACGCGGTGGCACACTCGGTTGCATCCCGCACCCCCAGGAGGAGCCCCCGTGCCCATCGACGCCGGCAGCCTGCACTACGCCGTGGGACCGGTGATCGCGTTCATCGCGCTGGCCATCATCGCGGTCTTCCTGCGCTGGGCCTTCGCCTCCTCGACACCGAAGCGGGCGACCCGGTCCTCCGCGGAGGACGGCCTGCTCACCCGGGTGGCGACGCTGACCCGCAAGGACTCCGCGCTGGCGCTGCGGGCGGTGCTGTCCGACGCCGGGATCCGCTCCACGGTGCGCTTCCCCGCCCCCCACCGGGCCGACGTCCTGGTCTTCCCCGAGGACGCCGCCCGCGCCCGCGAGCTCGCGGGGACGTTCCAGAGCTGACCGCGGCTCAGTCGCGGTCGCGGTGGGTGCGCTCGATGGTGGCGCCCAGCCCGCGCAGCTGCTCCACGAAGTCGGGGTAGCCGCGGTCGACGTGGTGCACGTCGGCGACCTCGGTGACCCCGTCGCTGCACAGCCCGGCCAGCACCAGCCCGGCCCCGGCCCGGATGTCGGTGGCCAGCACCGGTGCGCTGGACAGCCGCTCCCGGCCACGCACCACGGCGTGGTGGCCGTCGATGCGCACGTCGCCGCCGAGCCGGACCAGCTCGTTGACGAACATGAACCGGCCCTCGAACACGTTCTCGGTGGTCGGCGCGTTGTTGGTGGAGACCGCGGCCAGCGCCACGGCCATCGGCTGCAGATCGGTCGGGAACCCCGGGAAGGGCAGGGTGACGACGTCGACGGCGGCCGGCCGCTCGGCCATCGCCACCCGGACGCCGCCCTCGACCTCCTCGACGGTGGCCCCGGCCATGCGGAGCTTGTCCAGCGCGACCGACAGGTGCTCGGGCACCGCCCGCTCCACGACGACGTCGCCGCGGGTCATCACCGCACCGATGGCCCAGGTGCCGGCAACGATCCGGTCGGCGACGGTGGTGTGGGTGACCGGGTGCAGCTCCGCGACGCCCTCGACCGTGATGGTGGAGGACCCGGCGCCGGAGATGCGGGCGCCCATCTCGGTGAGCATCGTGCAGATGTCGACGATCTCGGGCTCGCGCGCGGCGTTGTCCACCACGGTGGTGCCCTCGGCGAGGACGGCGGCCATGACCAGGTTCTCGGTGGCCCCGACCGACGGGAAGTCCAGCCAGATCGAGGTGCCCACCAGCCGGGGCGCGGTGGCGATGAGGAAGCCGTGCTCGCTGCGCACGGTGGCGCCCAGCCGCTCCAGGCCGGCGACGTGCATGTCCAGCCCGCGGGAACCGATCGCGTCGCCGCCGGGCAGCGCGACCTTCGCCTGGCCGCAGCGGGCGACGAGCGGGCCGAGCACGCTGATGGAGGCGCGCATCCGGCGGACCAGGTCGTAGTCGGTCTCGCTGGAGGGCTGCTCGGGGACGTCGACGACGACCCGGCCTCCCCCGCCGCCGCGGCCGTCGGTGTAGCGCTGGAACTCCACGCCGCAGCCCAGCCGGCGCAGCACCTCGCTCATGATGGCCACGTCGAGGATGTCGGGGACCTCCTCGATGGTCGTGCGGCCGCTGGCCAGCAGCGCGGCCGCCATGAGCTTGAGCGCGCTGTTCTTCGCGCCGGTCACCCGCACCCGTCCGCGCAGCGACGTCCCGCCGGTCACCTCGAAGCAGTCCACCGCACAACCCTAGACGCGCGGGCTGCATAGGCTGCGGGCATGACCGTCCGGCTCACCCGCATCTACACGAAGACCGGTGACGCCGGTGAGACCCACCTCGGCGACATGAGCCGGGTGGCCAAGACCGACCCGCGGCTGGTCGCCTACGCCGACGTCGACGAGACCAACTCGGTCATCGGCGTCGCGCTGGCGCTGGGCTCACCCGGCGCGGGGCTGACCGAGCTGCTGCGCAGCGTGCAGAACGACCTGTTCGACGTCGGGGCCGACCTGTGCACCCCGATCGTGCCCGACCCGGAGTTCCCGCCGTTGCGGATCACCCCGGCCTACACGGAGCGGCTCGAGGCGGCGTGCGACGAGCACAACGAGGCGCTGCCGAAGCTGGCGTCGTTCATCCTGCCCGGGGGCACCCCGCTGGCCGCGTTCCTGCACCAGGCGCGCACGGTCGCGCGACGGGCCGAGCGCAGCGTGTGGGCGCTGCTGGCCGCCGACGCCGAGCGCACCAACGCGGAGACCGCGAAGTACCTCAACCGGCTGTCGGACCTGCTGTTCATCCTGTCCCGCGAGGCCAACCCCGGCGGGGACGTGCTGTGGGAGCCCGGCGCGCACAGCGGCGCCCACGCGCAGCGCGCCGCGATGCAGCAGGGCGACTAGCGGCCCAGCGGCGGGGCGGACTCGATCCAGGAGAGGAAGCCGGTCACCGTCGAGGTGTCCATCGCCAGCTCCTGGGGGCCGGCGCCGGTGCGGCAGATGAGCACCTGGCTGTCGTCGGGCACCGCGCCGTCCTCGACGGTGGGGCGGCGGCGGCCCTCGACGTGGAACTCGTTGCGGCACAGCCTCTGGGTCGGGCGCACCGACAGCGACAGGGCGCGGTACCAGAGCAGCTGCTCACCGGAGTACCAGGCGACGCCGACCGACCAGCGGGGCGCGCCGACCGGGCGCAGCCACATGGTGACCGCACCGAGGCCGGAGAGCAGGAAGTGTCGCCGGAGCAGGAAGGTCGCGGCCACCGCGACCACGGCGACGGCCAGGAGGACGAGCAGCGCGGTGGTCACCGTGTCCTCCTGCACCGGCCGCCGGTGGGCCTCAGGCTGCCTGGCCGGCTGCGCGGAGGCGGGACTGGGCCCGGCGGGCGGCGGCGAGGGCGTCCTCGTCGTCGTCGGAGGCCGACTCGGCGCGGCGCAGCGCCTCGCGGGCACGCTCCACGTCGATCTCGGTGGAGATCTCCGCGGTCTCGGCCAGGATCGACACACCCTGCTCGGTGACCGAGAGGAAGCCGCCGTGCGCGGCGACGACCAGGTCCTCGCCGTCGGCCACGCGGATGGTCACGACACCGCCGGGGGCCAGCTCGCCCAGCAGCGGGGCGTGCCCCGGCAGGACACCGAGCTCGCCCTCGGTGGTGCGGGCGATCACCATCGTCGCCTCGCCGGACCAGATCCGGCGCTCGACGGCCACGAGCTCGACCTGCAGGGTCGCCACGACACTCCTCGGGGTCCACCGGCCGGGCCGGTGCGCTGGTCGCCTACCGGCGACGGGTCACGATCAGTCTAGCCGCCGCAGGTGTCCTGGCTGTTGGCCCCGTCGCAGGGCCCGCGTCGAGCTCGCGAGGCGCGGGGGGCGACGGGGTCCTTCCGGTACCGGGAGCCGTCCGGGTCAGAGACCGCGGCGGTAGAGCAGGGTCCAGCGTCCCAGGCGGACCAGCGGACGGCGCACGACCGAGCTGGGCGCCCACTCGTCGACGTCGAAGCGCGGGGTGTCGGCCGGCGGCGGCGGGGCGTAGGGCGGCCAGCACCAGTCGGAGTCCACGGCCGGCAGCGGTGCCGAGGGGTGCTCGGTGGCGGCGGGGGGCTCACCGAGGACCGGGGACGCTCCGGGCAACGGGCTGTCGTCCACGCTGGTTCTCCTGCCGTGCAGCGGGGCTGTCCCGCTGCTCTCGCCGTGATCTTCGGGCCCACCCCGCCCCCGTGCGAGGGCAGAGGCCCACCACCACCCGAACGGGTGCGGTCGGGAGGCGGAGGGGTGGGGGTCGAGGACGCCGCGCCGCGGCCTCGCCGTCGAGACTAGTGGGGCTCCTGGGACGCCGCCCGGCGGGCCCGGGGACGACGACGGCCGGGCACCCCGTGGGGGCACCCGGCCGTCGTCGACGTGCTGGCGGAGCGGCTACTTGGTCAGCTTGGCCGCGTTCGCCTCGAGGTCCTCGAGACCACCGCACATGAAGAACGCCTGCTCGGGGACGTGGTCGTACTCGCCCTCGGTGAGCGCCTTGAACGCCTGCAGCGTCTCCGACAGCGGCACGAACGAGCCGGGCTGACCGGTGAAGGCCTCGGCCACGAACATGTTCTGGGAGAGGAACCGCTCGATGCGGCGGGCCCGGTTCACGGTGACCTTGTCCTCCTCACCGAGCTCGTCGATGCCGAGGATCGCGATGATGTCCTGCAGCTCCTGGTAGCGCTGCAGGATCCGCTTGACCTCGGACGCGATGTCGTAGTGCTCCTGGCCCACGTACTGCGCGTCGAGGATCCGGCTGGTGGAGTCCAGCGGGTCGACGGCGGGGTAGATGCCCTTCTCCGAGATCGGCCGCGACAGGTTCGTCGTGGCGTCCAGGTGGGCGAACGTGGTGTGCGGCGCCGGGTCGGTGATGTCGTCGGCGGGCACGTAGATGGCCTGCAGCGAGGTGATGGACCGGCCCCGGGTCGAGGTGATCCGCTCCTGCAGCTCGCCCATCTCGTCGGCGAGGGTCGGCTGGTACCCCACGGCGGAGGGCATGCGGCCCAGCAGCGTGGAGACCTCGGACCCGGCCTGGGTGAACCGGAAGATGTTGTCGATGAAGAGGAGGACGTCCTGGTCCTTCTCGTCGCGGAAGTACTCCGCCATCGTCAGCGCCGACAGCGCCACCCGCAGGCGGGTGCCCGGCGGCTCGTCCATCTGGCCGAAGACCAGCGCGGTCGAGTTGATGACGCCGGACTCGGTCATCTCGGTGATGAGGTCGTTGCCCTCACGGGTGCGCTCGCCGACGCCGGCGAACACCGACACGCCACCGAACTCCTGCGCGACACGACGGATCATCTCCTGGATGAGCACCGTCTTGCCCACGCCGGCCCCGCCGAACAGGCCGATCTTCCCGCCCTTGATGTAGGGGGTCAGCAGGTCGATGACCTTGATGCCGGTCTCCAGCATCTCGGTGCGGCCCTCGAGCTGGTCGAACTTCGGCGCGTGGCGGTGGATCGTCCAGCGCTCGCCGCCCTCGCCGTGACCCGGGGTGTCCAGGCACTCGCCGAGTGCGTTGAAGACGTGCCCGGTGACCTGGTCGCCGACCGGCACCGAGATGGCCGAGCCGGTGTCCCGGACCTCGGCACCGCGGACCAGGCCGTCGGTCGGGGCCATCGAGATGGTGCGGACGACGTTGTCGCCCAGGTGCTGGGCGACCTCGAGGGTCAGCGTCTTGCCCAGGTCGGCGAGGGTGACGTCGACGTGGAGGGCGTTGAACAGCTCGGGCATCGAGTCCCGGGGGAACTCGACGTCGACGACCGGGCCGGTGACCCGGACGACGCGGCCGGAGCCGGTGGTCTCGCTCGTGCTCGGACGGTCCTCGGTGAGGGTCATCGCTGGTTCTCCTGGCTGCTGTGGGACGTGATCATGGTCAGATGTCCGACCCGCTGGACACGAGGGCGTCGGCGCCGCCGACGATCTCGCTGATCTCCTGGGTGATGCCGGCCTGGCGGGCGGCGTTGGCCTGCCGGGACAGGTTCTTCGCCAGCTCCTCGGCGTTGTCCGAGGCCGACTTCATCGCCCGGCGGCGCGAGGCCGACTCCGAGGCCGCCGACTCGAGCATGGCCGCGTAGATGCGCGTGCTGATGTACTTCGGCAGCAGCGCGTCCAGCAGGGCCTCGGCGGAGGGCTCGAACTCGTAGGACGTCGGGACGTCGGTGGACCTGCTGCCCGCGGTGGCGTCCTCGCGCTCGTGCTCGAACTCCTCCACCTCCTCGACCTCCAGGGGCGCCATGCGCTTGGCGACGGGCACCTGGGAGAGCAGGGAGCGGAACTCGGTGTAGACGATGTGCAGCTCGTCGACCCCGTCGACGCCGTCGGCGTTGCCCGCGTCGTCGTCCTCACCGGCGGTGAAGGCGTCGATCAGGGTGCTGCCCACGGCCTGGGCGTCGGAGTAGCCGGGCTGCTCGGAGAAGCCGGTCCAGGTGTCGACCATCGGCCGGTCGCGGAAGCGGTAGTACGTCTCGCCCTTGCGGCCGACGACGTACAGCACCGGGTCCTTGCCCTCGCTGCGCAGCAGCGCGAGCAGCTCCTCCGTCCGGCGCAGCACGTTCACGTTGTAGGACCCCGCGAAGCCGCGGTCGGAGGTGATGACCAGCACCGCCACCCGGCCGGGCTTGTCCCGCTCGGTGAGCAGCGGGTGGTCCAGGCTCGCCGACGACGCCAGCGCCGAGAGCACCTTGGTGATCTCGCGGGCGTAGGGCTTGGAGGCCTCCACCCGGTTCTGGGCGCGCACGATGCGGGCACCGGCGATCAGCTCCTGGGCCGAGAAGATCTTCTTCGTCGACCGGGTGGAGCGGATGCGGCGCCGCAGCTGGCGGAGCGATGCGGCCATGTCAGCCCTTCTTCTTGACCTGGACGCGCTCCTGGCCGCGCTCGGACGCGTCCATCGCCTCGACCTCGGGCTCGTTCACCTTCAGCGACTCGCCGTCGCTGGTGGTGAACTGGCCGTAGAAGGAGTCGACGGCGGACTCGAGCGAGGCCACGGTGTCGTCCTCGAGCTTCAGCGAGGTCCGGATGGCGTCGAGCGCACCGGAGTCACCGCGCGAGAGGTAGTCCAGGAACTCGGACTCGAACCGACGGACGTCGCCGACCGGGACGACGTCGAGCTTGCCGCGGGTGCCCAGCCAGAGGGACACGACCTCGCGCTCCAGGGAGAACGGGGCGTACTGACCCTGCTTGAGCAGCTCGACCAGGCGCTGGCCGCGGTCCAGGGTGGCCCGCGAGGAGGCGTCCAGGTCCGAGGAGAAGGAGGAGAAGGCCTCCAGCTCGCGGAACTGGGCCAGGTCCAGGCGCAGGCGGCCGGCGACGGCCTTCATCGCCTTCGTCTGCGCGGACCCGCCGACCCGGGACACCGAGATGCCGACGTTGATGGCCGGGCGGACACCGGAGTTGAACAGACCCGTCTCGAGGAAGATCTGGCCGTCGGTGATCGAGATGACGTTGGTCGGGATGTAGGCCGACACGTCGTTGCCCTTGGTCTCGATGATCGGCAGACCCGTCTGGGAGCCGGCGCCGAGGTCGTCGGACAGCTTCGCGCAGCGCTCCAGCAGGCGGGAGTGCAAGTAGAAGACGTCGCCGGGGTAGGCCTCGCGGCCCGGCGGGCGGCGCAGCAGCAGGGACACCGCGCGGTAGGCCTCGGCCTGCTTGGACAGGTCGTCGAACACGATGAGGACGTGCTTGCCCTCGTACATCCAGTGCTGGCCGATGGCCGAGCCGGTGTAGGGGGCGATGTACTTGAAGCCCGCGGAGTCCGAGGCGGGGGCGGCGACGATGGTGGTGTACTCCATCGCGCCGGCGTCCTCCAGCGCGGCCTTGACGCCGGCGATGGTGGAGCCCTTCTGGCCGACCGCGACGTAGATGCAGCGGACCTGCTGCTTCGGGTCGCCGGTGGCCCAGGCCGCCTTCTGGTTGATGATCGTGTCGATCGCGATGGCGGTCTTGCCGGTCTGGCGGTCGCCGATGATCAGCTGGCGCTGGCCGCGGCCGATCGGGGTCATCGCGTCGATGGCCTTGATGCCGGTGGCCAGCGGCTCGCCGACGGACTGGCGCTGGACCACCGAGGGGGCCTGCAGCTCCAGGGCGCGGCGCTCGCTGGTCTCGATCTCGCCGCCGCCGTCGATCGGCACGCCGAGCGGGTCGACCACGCGGCCGAGGAAGCCCTCGCCCACGGGCACCGAGAGGACCTGGCCGGTGCGGCGCACCGTCTGGCCCTCCTCGATGGAGGCGAAGTCGCCCAGGATGACGACGCCGACCTCGCGCACGTCGAGGTTCAGGGCCAGCCCGCGCACGCCGCCCTCGAACTCCAGGAGCTCGTTGGTCATGACCGAGGGCAGGCCCTCGACCCGGGCGATGCCGTCGCCGGCCTCGGTGACGGTGCCGACCTCCTCGCGGGAGACGTCGGTGCTGTAGTCACTGACGTAGTTCTGGATGGCACTGCGGATCTCGTCCGCGGAGATCGTGAGCTCGGCCATGGCCCTGGGTGTCCTCTTCCCTGCTCAGGTTCTGTCTGTGGTGGTGGGGGTCAGCCGGCGAAGCGCCGGCCGGCCGCTGCCAGCCGGTTGGCGATGCTGCCGTCGACGATCTCGTCGCCGACCCGGATGACCAGGCCCCCGACGATCGAGGGGTCGACCTGGACCTGCAGGCCGATGGTGCGCCCGTAGGTCCGCTCGAGGATCCCCGTCAGCCGCTGCCGCTGCGCGTCGCTCAGCTCCACGGCGCTGACCACGTGCGCGACCGACTGGCCGCGCCGGGCCGAAGCCGCTTCGGAGAGACGCTCGACGGCGTTCGCTGCGTTGTGCACGTGCCGGCTGGTCAGGGAGTTCCGCACCAGCCGCTCGGTGACCGGCGAGACCTTCCCGGCCAGCAGCCGGTCCAGCAGCGTGGTCTTGCCGGTGCGGTCGGCCGCCGGGTCGCCCAGCAGGCGGCCCAGGTCGGGGTCGCCGTCGACGATGCGGCCGAACCGGAACAGCTCGTCCTCGACGGTGTCGAGCTCGCCACGGGCCTCCGCGGCGTCCAGCGCCGCGTCGGTGGCCAGCGTCTCGACGGCCTCGACCAGGTCCAGCGGCCGCGACCAGCGCTGCCGTGCGACGGTCTCCACGACGTCGGCCGCGGCGTCGCCGACCTTGCCGCGCAGCAGCCGGCCGGCCACCCCGGCCCGGTCGTCGGGGCGCACCGACGCGTCGGCCAGGGCCCGCCGGAGCGAGACCTGCCCGTCGAGCAGGTGGGCCACCGCGAACAGGTCGTCGGCCAGGCCGATCAGGCCCTGGCCGTCGGACCGGGCGCCCGAGGGGCCCCCGGTGTGCTGCGCCAGGCGCTCGCGGGAGTGCGCGAGCGCCTCGCGGCTGGCGGCCTGCATCAGCGGTCGCCCTCGGGGACGTACACGGTGCTGCCACCGGCGGTGCCGGTGGACGGGGTGGAGGTGGACATGGCGTCCAGCTCGTCGAGGAAGCGGTCGACCGTGCCGCGGCGACGGGCCTCGTCCTCGAGGGACTCCCCCACCACGCGGCCGGCGAGCGTCACGGCCATCGAGCCGATCTGCCCGCGCAGCTCGTTGACCACCTGCTGGCGGGAGGCAGCGAGCTGCTCCTCGCCGCGGGCGACGATCCGGGCGGACTCCTCCTGGGCCTGGGTGCGCAGCTCCTCGAGGATCTGCTGGCCCTCGGCACGGGCGGCGTCACGGATCTGCGCGGCCTCGGTGCGGGCCTCGGCCAGCTGCGCGCGGTACTGCTCCAGCGCGGCCTTGGCCTCGGCCTGGGCGGCCTCCGCCCGCTCGATCCCACCCTCGATCGCGTTGCGCCGCTCCTGGAACGTCTTCTCGATCATCGGAAAGACGAACTTGACGACGACGAACGCCAGGATGGCGAACGTGATCAGGCCGACGATGATCTCGCCGACCGGGGGGAGCAGCGGGTTGACCGACTCTGCGGCGATCAGATCCACGTGGAGTCTCCTCGTCCGGGCTCAGGTCCGACGGGCAGGACGGACAGGGTCACTGACCGAAGATGAAGGGCACGACCAGGCCGATGAGCGCGAGCGCCTCGGACAGGGCGGCACCCAGGAAGGCGTAGGTGCGGGTCAGGCCGGCCGACTCGGGCTGGCGGGCGGTCGCCTGGATGTAGGCGGCCCACACGATGCCCACACCGATGCCGGGGCCGATGGCGGCGAGGCCGTAGCCGACCGAACCGATGCTGCCGGTGAGCTCTGCCAGAACGTCCATTGCGGGGTGTTCCTCCTGTGTCGGTCACCCGGGGTGGTCCCGGGTGGCTGGCGGGGTGGTGCGTCTGTGGGGGTGGTGCAGGGTGCCGAGCAGGTGCTCAGTGCGCCTTCTCGACCGCCCCGTTGAGGTAGGTGGCGGTGAGGACGGTGAAGACGTAGGCCTGCAGCACGATCACCAGCACCTCGAAGAAGGTCATGAACAGCGCCATGAGGAAGGAGAACGGCGCGAACACGAAGGAGAAGTTCTCGCCGATCTTGCCCAGCAGGTACACCGTGCCGAGGGAGAAGACCACCAGCAGCATGTGGCCGGCGAACATGTTGGCGAAGAGTCGGACCGCCAGGGTGAACGGCCGGATCACGAAGACCTGCAGCAGCTCGATCGGCGTGACCAGCACCAGGAAGGGGATCGGCACACCCGAGGGGACGGCGACCTCCTTGAGGTAGCCCCCCAGTCCCTTGTTCTTGATCGAGACCGCGTTGTAGAGGATGTAGACCAGGATCGCCAGCACCAGCGGGTAGGCGAACTTGCTCATCGGCGAGATCTGGAAGAACGGCACGATGCTCATCGCGTTGTTGGCGATGATGAAGAAGAACAGCGCGCCCAGGAACGGCACGAACTGCTTGTACTTCGGGCCGATGACGTCGCGGCCGATGTTGTCCCGGACCAGGGAGTAGCTGCCCTCGAGCAGGAACTGCGACTTGCGCGGCACGACGGTCATCCGCCGGCTGGCCAGCACGAGGAAGGCCAGGATCGCGGCGGTGGCGATCCAGGAGATCACCGTGATGCGGGTGATCGTGAAGTCGATCCCGAAGATCGAGAACTCGGCCAGCGCCGGCGGGTAGAACTCGGCGATGGTCGGCGAGACGAAGCCGCCGCCGGGGTCGCTCTCGACCGCGAGCACGCTGGCGAGCGCGGAGGCGCTGGAGGTCACCGGTGTCCCTTCTGCGTCATCTGCTGCGCCCGTGGCCGGCTCCGTCGTCCGCCCGGGGTCCTGCGGTAGGTCGTGTAGCTCTTCGAGCTGATCTTGCTGTAGCTGGTCGAGCTGATCCTGACCGGCTCGTCGCCGGCCGCACCGTACTTGACGACGACCAGGTAGATGGCCGAGGCCAACCCCAGGAGCATGCCGACCACGACGAACAGACGGGTGTCCAGCCAGCGGTCCAGCAGCCATCCGGCACCGCCCCACACGACCAGCCCGGACAGCAGGGTCCCGGTGATCCCCCATCCGACGTCGGCACCGCTGTGGTGCTCGTCGTCGGCCGGGGAGGGGTCAGGTCGGCGGCCACCGTTCTGCGGGGAGGCGCTGTCCATCACATCGGACACTATCAGCCGCCTGTGGACGCCTGTCCGGGGTCTTCTACAGGCTGTCGCAGAACGCCCCGATCGGGCGACGGCGCAGGTGGGGCAGGGGGCGCCGTGTAGTACAGCTGCCGGGTCCAGACCCACCGCGCCTGCACGCCGCTCCACAGCAGGGCCCCGGCGACCACCGTCCAGGCGGTGGCGGTCCGGTCCGGGACCCCGTCGGCCGGCAGCGCCTGCAGCAGGACGAAGAAGCCGATGATCTTCACCATGAAGGTGGCGAGCGCGGCGGGCAGGGTGAAGGAGTCGTCGATCTTGCCGGCCCAGGCGATGGCGTAGCCGGACAGGCAGAAGAACGAGGTCACGACGACGGCGCCGAGCACGACGCCGAGGGCCTCGGGCCAGCCCACGAGCAGGCCCACCACCGGGACGGCGACCAGCGCCAGCCCGCCGGTGACCAGGGCACCCACCCGCAGGAAGGACAGGTCCCAGGGGCCGGCGGCGCTCCGCGGCCCGGTGCGGGCGGCGGGTCGGGTCATCGGGGTGCTCCGGTGGGGTCGGGCGTGCGCGGGGACGGGGTGGTTCCTCCCCGTGACGGTACGGCGGGGGCCGACCGGCCCCCCGGGCGGCGGTGCCACCAGCGGCCCGCCCGCGCGGCCCGCGTCTCCGACGCGGTCACCGAGGCCGCCGTCCGCTCCGCCCGGCGGGCGCGGGGGCTGAGCACCACGACGACGCCGACGACGAGCAGCACGCCGACCACCACCAGCAGCTCGACCCGGCCGCCGGTGATGGACAGGCCGATCGCGCCGAAGCTCAGCAGCGCGGCCCAGAAGTACATGATCAGCACGGCGCGGCGGTGCGAGTGCCCGATGGACAGCAGCCGGTGGTGCAGGTGCATCTTGTCCGGGCTGAACGGCGACTGGCCCTTGCGGGTGCGGCGGACGACGGCCAGCACCAGGTCGGTGAACGGGATGAACAGCACCGCCAGCGGGATGAGCAGCGGGAGCGCCAGCGGCAGCACGCTGGCCGCGGAGTCGAAGGTCTGGGTGTCCACCCGCCCGGTCGCCGACACCGCGGCCGCGGACAGCATGAGCCCGACCAGCATCGACCCGGAGTCGCCCATGAAGATGCGGGCCGGGGAGAAGTTGTGCGGCAGGAAGCCCAGGCACGCCCCGGCCAGCACGGCGGTGATCAGCGCCGGGGCCGACGCGGTGTCGTCGTAGCCGACCAGGCCGAGGTTGTAGCTGTAGGCGAACAGCGCGATGGCCGAGATGGCCGAGACCCCGGCGGCCAGGCCGTCCAGGCCGTCGATGAAGTTCAGCGCGTTGACCACCAGCACCGTGGTGAGGATGGTCAGCGGCACCCCGGTGTCGCCGAGGATCAGCGTGCCGATGTTGCCGAAGGGCAGGAAGACGTAGAGGAACTGCACGCCCAGCAGCACCATCACCCCGGCGCAGGCGATCTGGCCGGTGAGCTTGGTGAGCGCGTCGATCTCGAACCGGTCGTCGAGCACGCCCAGCAGGCAGATCAGGCCGCCGGCGACCAGGACCGCGTAGGTCTGGGAGTCCTCGAAGGTGCGCTGCAGCGCCGGCAGCCTGCTGGCCACCAGGACGGCGGCGGCCACCCCGGCGTACATGGCCACCCCTCCCCCGCGGGGGGTCGGGATGACGTGCACGTCCCGGTCGCGGACGGCGGAGACCACCTTGAGGCGCATCGCCAGCATCCGCACCACCGGCGTGGTCAGGTAGGTGACCAGCGCCGCGGTGAGGCAGACGACGACGTACTCGCGCACGAGGGGTTCGGGCTCCGTCCGGGAGGGGCGACGACGGCGCCCACGGTATCCCGCGCGGCCGGGTCCCCCCGGGACGTCGGGCTACTCGACGAGCGCGGGCACCACGGCGCGCAGCGCGTCCACCTCGACCGCGCCCACGCGGAGCACCCGCGGCCGGTCGCCGGTGCAGTCGACGATCGTGCTGGGTGCGCCGACCTCGCGGGGGCCGTCGTCCAGGATGACCGCGGCGTGCTCGCCGAGCTGGTACTCGGCCTGCTCGGCGGTGGTCGCGGCCGGGCGGCCCGACCGGTTGGCGCTGGAGACCGCCAGCGGACCGGTGCGGCGCAGCAGGTCGCGGGCCACGTCGTCGTCGGGCAGCCGGACGGCGACCGTGCCCTCGCTCTCCCCCAGGTCCCACGACAGCGTCGGGGTGTGCTCCATGACCAGGGTCAGCCCCCCGGGCCAGAACTCGCGGGCCAGGGCGTGCGCGTCCGGGGGCACGACGGTGACCAGCCCGGCCAGCGTGGAGGCCTCGGCCACCAGCACCGGCACCGGCATGTGCCGGCCGCGGTTCTTCGCGGCGAGCAGCCGCGCCACGGCGTCGGGGGTGAAGGCGTCGGCGGCCACCCCGTAGACGGTGTCGGTGGGCAGCAGGACGAGCTCGCCGCGGGACAGGGCGGCAGCGGCGGCGGCGATGCCCGCGGCGCGCTGCTCGGGGTCGGTGCAGTCGTAGACGTCGGCCACGACTGCCCAGTCTCCCCCACCTAGGCTGCGGCCCGTGCGCGGGTGGCTGTTGGTGGTCCTGCTGGTGCTGACGGCCTGCTCGGCGCCCACGGACGGCGATGCGGACGGCCCGCCGTGGGGGCTGCGCGTGGACTACCAGCTCGGCGGCGCGTACGAGCCGGCCGACGGCGTCACCGGGGTGGTCCGCGACCGCACCGACCCGCCGGCCCCGGGGCTGTGGTCGGCCTGCTACGTCAACGCCTTCCAGACCCAGCCGGGCAGCGACGAGGTGCCCGGCGACCTCCTGCTGCGCACCGCGGACGGCGAGCGCGTCGAGGACCCCGACTGGCCCGGGGAGTTCCTGCTCGACATCTCCACCCCGCAGCTGCGCGACCGGGTCGCCGCGCTGGTCGGGTCGTGGGTCGACGGCTGCGCCGACGACGGGTTCGACGCCGTCGAGCCGGACAACCTGGACAGCTGGACCCGGTCGGGCGGCCTGCTCACCCGCGCCGACGCCGAGGCGATGACCCGCCTGCTGGTCGACCGCGCGCACGCCGCCGGCCTGGACATCGCGCAGAAGAACGCCGCGGAGCTCGACGGCGCCGCCCTGGGCCTGGACTACGCCGTCACCGAGCAGTGCCAGGTGTACGACGAGTGCGACGTCTACACCGACGCCTACGGCGACCGGGTGATCGAGGTCGAGTACACCGACGACGCGTTCGAGGAGGCCTGCGCCGCCCGGGGCGACCGGGTCGCGGTGCAGCGCCGGGACCTGGACGTGTCGGTGCCGGGCAGCGAGGGCTACACGTCCCGGTTCTGCAGCTGAGCCGTGGTGAACCGGGGCCGGCCGGCGAGGTCGGGGTGGTCGGCCACGCCGGTGAAGCCGCCGTGCGCGCGCACCAGCGCCGGCAGCGAGGTGCCCTGCGCGTCGGCGTGCTCGATCGCCAGCAGGCCGCCGGGCCGCAGCAGCCGGGCCGCCGTCCGCAGCAGACCGCGGACGACGTCGAGGCCGTCGGGGCCGCCCCACAGCGCCAGCGGCGGGTCGTGGTCGGCGACCTCTCGCGGCAGCCGGGCGTCGTCGGGCACGTAGGGCGGGTTGGACACGACGACGTCGACCGCGCCGTCGACGTCGGCCAGCAGGGCGGGGTCGGTCATGTCGCCGGCCAGCACGGTGACCGGGGTGTCCCCCGCGTCGGCGCGGGCGGCGGCGTTGACCCGGGTCCAGGCGATGGCTTCGGGGTCGCGCTCGACGGCGGTCACCTGGGCCCCGGGGTGCTCGTGCGCGACCGACAGCGCGATGGCGCCCGAGCCGGTGCCGAGGTCGACCACGACGGGGGCCTCGGTGCCGGCGAGGTGGTCGAGCACCCACCCCGCGATGAGCTCGGTCTCCGGGCGCGGCACGAACACGCCCGGGCCCACGGCGAGCTCGAGGTGCCGGAACGGGGCGCGGCCGGTGAGGTGCTGCAGCGGCACCCGGTCGGCCCGCTGGGCGACCAGGTCGTCGAAGCGGCCGGGGTCGGCGACGTCGGCCAGGGTGAGCAGCCGCTGCCGGGGGACGCCGAGGGCGTGGGCGAGCAGCAGCTCGGCGTCCACCCGGGGGGACTCGACGCCGGCGTCGGCCAGCCGCCGGGAGGCGGCGGCCAGCAGGTCGCGCGGGCTCAGCTGCCGGCCTCGAGCAGCTCGGCGGTGTGCGCGGTGACCAGCGCGTCGATGACCGCGTCGAGGTCGCCGTCGAGCACGGCGTCGAGGTTGTGCGCCTTGAACCCGACGCGGTGGTCGGAGATGCGGTTCTCCGGGTAGTTGTAGGTGCGCACCCGCTCGCTGCGGTCGACGGTGCGGACCTGGCTGCGACGGGCGTCGGACGCCGTCGCCGCCGCCTCCTCGCGCGCGGCGGCCAGCAGCCGGGAGCGCAGCACGCGCAGCGCGGACTCCTTGTTCTGCAGCTGGCTCTTCTCGTTCTGGGAGCTCACCACGGTGCCGGTGGGCAGGTGGGTGATGCGGACGGCGGAGTCGGTGGTGTTCACGCTCTGCCCGCCGGGGCCCGAGGACCGGAAGACGTCGATGCGCAGGTCGTTCGGGTCGATGGTGACGTCGACCTCCTCGGCCTCAGGCAGCACCAGGACGCCGACGGCGGAGGTGTGGATGCGGCCCTGGCTCTCGGTGACCGGCACGCGCTGCACGCGGTGCACGCCGCCCTCGAACTTCAGCCGCGACCAGATGCCCTCGTCCCCGCGGGCCTTGACCGCCACGGCGACGTCCTTGTAGCCGCCGAGCTCGGCGTCGACGGCGTCGAGGACCTCGGTGGCCCAGCCACGGCGCTCGGCGTAGCGCAGGTACATCCGCAGCAGGTCCCCGGCGAACAGCGCGGACTCCGCGCCGCCCTCCCCCGCCTTGATCTCGAGGATGACGTCCTTGTCGTCGTCGGGGTCCTTGGGCAGCAGCTGCTCGCGCAGCCGGTCCTCCAGCCGCGCGATCTCGGACTCCAGCGCGCGGGCCTCGGCGGCGAAGGCCGGGTCCTCGTCGGCGAGCTCGCGGGCGGCACCCAGGTCGGCGCGGGCGGTGTCCAGCGCTGCGGAGGTCGCGACCACCGGGGCCAGCGCCGCGTAGCGGCGGGCCAGCCGGCGGGCGCGCGCCTGGTCGGCGTGCACCGACGGCTCGGCCAGCTCGAGCTCCAGGGAGGCGTGCTCGGCCAGCAGGTCGGCCAGCCCGCCGTCCGGGGTGCCGCTCACGGGTCCTCCTGGTCGTTCGTGGTCAGGACAGACGACGGCGCCCGTGCCGCTCCGGTGAGGAGCGGCACGGGCGCCGTCGGGGGTGCTACTTGCTCGCGCCGGCGGTGCGCTTGCCGAAGCGCTTCTCGAAGCGGGCCACGCGGCCGCCGGTGTCCAGCACGCGCTGCTTGCCCGTGTAGAACGGGTGGCAGGCCGAGCACATCTCGACGGTCAGCGTGCCGCCGGGGATGGTGCTGCGGGTGGTGAAGGTGTTGCCACAGCCGCAGGTCACAGCGGTCTCGTGGTAGTCGGGGTGGATGCCGGGCTTCATGTCCCTCGCCCTCTCTCTAGGTCTGTCGCGTGGGCTCCAGGACCGGGCGGGTCCATCGGCCGTGCATGGTGGTGAACGTCGTCGGCGGGCTGGTATTCCGCCTGCGCCGGGGCTCGGTCGACCAGTCTCCCACACTCAGGAGCTGCGGCCGCCCTGGGGCTGCTCGTCGCGCAGGGTGGTCTTCTGCACCTGCATGAGGAACTCGATGTTGTTGCGGGTCTTCTTCAGCTGACCCAGCAGCAGCTCGAGGGCCTGCTGCGGCTCGAGACCGGCCAGCACCCGGCGGAGCTTGATGACGATGGCCAGCTCGTCCGGGCTCATCAGCAGCTCCTCCTTGCGCGTGGAGGAGGCGTTGACGTCGACGGCGGGGAAGACCCGCTTGTCGGCCAGCCGCCGGTCGAGCTTGACCTCGGCGTTCCCGGTGCCCTTGAACTCCTCGAAGATGACCGTGTCCATCGTCGAGCCGGTCTCCACCAGCGCCGAGGCGATGATGGTCAGCGAGCCGCCGTTCTCGATGTTGCGGGCCGCGCCGAGGAAGCGCTTGGGCGGGTAGAGCGCCGTGGAGTCCACGCCGCCGGACAGGATGCGCCCGCTGGCGGGGGCCGCCAGGTTGTAGGCGCGGCCCAGCCGGGTGATGGAGTCGAGCAGGACGACGACGTCGTGGCCCATCTCGACCAGCCGCTTGGCGCGCTCGATGGACAGCTCCGCGACCGTGGTGTGGTCCGACGGCGGCCGGTCGAAGGTCGAGGCGATGACCTCGCCCTTCACCGACCGCTGCATGTCGGTGACCTCCTCGGGACGCTCGTCGACCAGGACGACCATGAGGTGGCACTCGGGGTTGTTGGTGGTGATCGCGTTGGCGATCGCCTGCAGCACCATCGTCTTGCCGGCCTTGGGCGGGCTGACGATGAGCGCGCGCTGGCCCTTGCCGATGGGCATGACCAGGTCGATGACCCGGGTGGTGAGCAGGTGCGGCTCGGTCTCCAGCCGCAGCCGGTCCTGGGGGTAGAGCGGGACCAGCTTGGTGAACTCCGGGCGGGTGCGGGCCTGCTCGGGGTCCAGGCCGTTGACCGAGTCCAGCCGGACCAGCGCGTTGTACTTGTCCTTGCGCTCGCCCTCGCGGGGCTGGCGGACCGCGCCGGTGATGGCGTCGCCGCGGCGCAGGCCGTAGCGGCGCACCTGCGACAGCGAGACGTAGACGTCGTTGGGCCCGGTCAGGTAGCCCGAGGTGCGCACGAAGGCGTAGTTGTCCAGCACGTCGAGGATGCCGGCGACGGGCAGCAGGACGTCGTCCTCGGCCACGGTGGGCTCGCCCTGGTCGTAGCGGTCGCGCCCGCCCTGGGTGCCGCCGCGCCGGTTGCGGTCGCGGTAGCGGCGGCCACGGCGCCGGCCGTTGCCGTCGAAGTCGTCGTCGTCCTCGTCGTCGCGGGTGTCGCGGCCTTGGTCGCGGGTGTCGACCCGGCCGTCGTTGCGGTTGTCGGGGCGGTCACCGCGGTCGTTGGTGCGGTTGCGGTTGCGCCCGCGGTCGCCGCGGTCCTCGTCGTCGCCGCGGCCCTGGTTGTTGTCGGCGCGGCCCTGGCCGTCGTTGCGGCCCTGGCCGCGGCCGGCGTCGCGGTCGTCGTCGCGGTCCCGGTGCGTGTCGCGGTTGCCGTCCCGGCCCTGGTCGCGGGCGCCGTCGCGGTCCCGGCCCTGGTCACGGCTCTGGTCACGCCCGTTGTCGCGGTCCTCGCCGCGGTTGCGGGTGCGCGTCCGGCCGCCGCGGTCGTCGCGGTCGGTGTCGTCGCGCTCGGACCGGTCGGTGCGCTCGGTCCGCTCCTCGCGGCCGTCGCGGGCGTCCTCGCGGTCGGCCCGCTCGGTGCGGGCGCGGCCACGGCTGCGCTGCGGGCGGCCGCCCTCGTCGTCCCGCTGCTCGGCACCGCGCTGATCGGCACCGCGCTGATCGGCACCGCGCTGCTCGGCGCGGTCCTGGGGGGCGCGGTCCTGCCGGTCACCGTCGGCGCGGACGTCGGGGGTCCGGTCGGCGGGCGCGTCGGCGGTGTGCTCGGCCGGGGCGGGGGCACCGGCCGGGCGGCTGGCGGCCCGGCGACGACGGGGAGGTGCGGTCGCGGCGGCGTCGGTGGCCCCGGCGTCGGTGCTCGCGGTGCCGGTGCTCGCGGTGTCGGTCCCCGGGGCGGTGGCCTGCGGGGCCGGGGCCTCGACGGGGGCAGCCGGGGTGCTGGCGGCCGACTCGCCGCCGGCCGGGGTGCTGGTGGCCGGGGTGCTCTCGGCCGGGGCGGCGGCGCGCGGGGCGCCGACCTGCCGCTCGGAGATGGCGGCGACCAGGTCGCTCTTGCGCATCCGGGCGGTGCCGGGGATGCCGAGCTCGGCGGCCAGGCGCTGCAGCTCGGGGAGCAGCATGCCCGACAGGCCGGCGCCTCGGCGGCGCTTCCCGGCTCCGGTCGCGGCGTCCTCGTTCGGGGCGCCCTCGACCAGGGAGGTGGTCTCGCTCACGTACAGGTCCTTCCCTGCGGTGACCCGCGCCTCCTGGCGCAGGAGATGACCCCCGGACCTCTCGGGTTCGCCCGGGTGAGGACCGGGCGGGACCGAGGAGGGGTGGGTCTGTGGGGAGCTAGACGGAGGACGGCGGTTCGGCACGTCGGACACGTCTTGCGTGGTGCTCGCCCGAGGGCGGCTGTGCGACCAGCCTAGACACGACTGGCGGTGCCGTACAACACCGGCTGTCCCCGGTGCCTTCCCAGGCAGGTCAGGACGATACAGCACCGTTCTCGTGCCCGGCCCCGTGCCGCACGCGCGCGCCGCCCGCCTCGACGGGCAGGTCCAGCACCGTCCAGCCGTCGGGGACCACGGTGTGCACCAGCGGCGCGTGACCGGGCTCGGCGCCCAGCACCAGCACGCTGGGGCCGGCGCCGGAGACGACGGCGGCGTGGCCGGCGTCCCGCAGGTCACCGACCAGCGCCGCGGTGGCCGGCATGTGCGGCCCGCGCTGGTCCTGGTGCAGGCGGTCCTCGGTGGCCGGCAGCAGCAGCTCGGGCGCGGCGGTGAGGGCGTGCACGAGCAGGGCGGCGCGGCCGGCGTTGAAGGCGGCGTCGCCGTGCGGCACGGTCGGCGGCAGCAGCGCCCGGGCGACGTGCGTGGACAGCGTCGCGGTCGGCACGCACACGACCGGGGTGACCCGGGTGTCGACGGCCAGCGAGGTGGCGCGGGCCCCGTCGGCGTCCGACCAGGACAGCGTCAGCCCGCCGAGCAGGCAGGCCGCGACGTTGTCGGGGTGGCCCTCGACCACGTCGGCGAGGGCGAGCACGCGCTCGTCGTCGATGCCGGTGACCGCCGGGCACAGCGCCCAGGCGGCGAGGATGCCGGCGACGACGGCGGCGGCCGACGAACCCAGCCCGCGACCCTGCGGGATGGCGTTGCGGGCGTGCAGCCGCAGGCCCGGGGGCAACCAGCCGAGGTCGTCGCAGGCGGCCTGGAAGGCCCGCACGACCAGGTGCGACTCGTCGCGGGGCAGCTCCTCGGCGCCGATCCCCTCGACCTCGACGGACCATCCGTCGGCGACGGAGACCTCGACCTCGTCGTAGAGGGCGAGGGCCAGGCCTGCGCTGTCGAAGGCGGGACCCAGGTTGGCGCTGGTGGCCGGCACGCGGATGCGCACCGGGGCGGGGCCGGTCACAGGCCCAGCTGCGCGGCGGCAGCGGCGGCGTCGACGGGGACGGTCACCGGCGCGGGGGCGCCGGAGATGGCCCACTCGGGGTCCTTGAGGCCGTTGCCGGTGACCGTGCAGACCACGCGCTGGCCGGGCTCGAGCTCCCCGGCCTCGGCGACCTGCAGCAGGCCCGCGACGGAGGCGGCCGAGGCGGGCTCGACGAAGACGGCCTCGGTGCGGGCCAGCAGCCGGTAGGCGGCCAGGATGGCGCGGTCGGTGACGGCGTCGATGCGCCCGCCGGACTCGTCGCGGGCGGCCAGCGCCTTGGTCCAGGACGCGGGGTTGCCGATCCGGATCGCGGTGGCGATGGTGCTGGGGTTCTCCACCACCGAGCCGCTGACGATCGGGGCGGCGCCGGCGGCCTGGAAGCCGAACATCCGCGGGCGCCGCGTGGCGGGGCCGTCGTCGGAGTACTCCCGGTAGCCCTGCCAGTAGGCGGTGATGTTGCCGGCGTTGCCGACCGGCAGGCAGTGCACGTCGGGGGCGTCGCCGAGAGCGTCGACGATCTCGAACGAGGCCGTCTTCTGGCCCTCGATGCGGTACTGGTTGACGCTGTTGACCAGGCTGACCGGGTAGTCGATGGCCAGCTTGGAGGCCAGCGCAAGGCAGTCGTCGAAGTTGCCCTGCACCTGCAGCAGCTTGGCGCCGTGCACCAGCGCCTGGGCCAGCTTGCCGGTGGCGATCTTGCCCTGCGGGACGAGGACGGCGCAGACCAGGCCGGCCCGCGCGGCGTAGGCCGCGGCGCTGGCCGAGGTGTTGCCGGTGGAGGCGCAGATGACCGCCTGGGCGCCCTCCTCGACGGCCTTGGTGATGGCCATCGTCATGCCGCGGTCCTTGAACGACCCGGTCGGGTTGGCGCCCTCGACCTTGAGGTACACGTCGCAGCCGGTGCGGCGGGACAGCTCGGGGGCAGGCACCAGCGGGGTGGCGCCCTCCTGCAGGGTCACCACCGGGGTGGAGGCGCTGACCGGCAACCGGTCGCGGTAGGCCTCGATCAGCCCCGGCCAGAACGGCGAAGCGGCGGTCATTGCAGTCCCTCCACGCGGAGCACGCTGGTCACCGCGCGGACGGCCGGCATGCCGCGCAACGCGGAGATCGTGGCAGACAGGGCGGCGTCCGGTGCCCGGTGGGTGACGATCACCAGCGTCGCGGCCTCGCCGGAGCCGTCCTGGCGGACGGTGGAGATGCTCACGTCGTGCGCGGCGAACTCCTGCGCGACCTGCGCAAGCACGCCCGGGACGTCGGCCACGTCGAGGCTGACGTGGTACCGCGTCGGGGTGTCGGCCATCGGCGCGACCGGCAGCCCGGCGTAGGCCGTCGTGCCCGGCCCGGCGACGCCGGCCACCCGGTTGCGGGCCACCGCGACCAGGTCGCCCAGCACGGCCGAGGCGGTGGGCTCGCCACCGGCGCCCTGGCCGTAGAACATCAGCTGGCCCGCGGCCTCGGCCTCGACGAACACGGCGTTGAAGGCCCCGCCGACCGACGCCAGCGGGTGCGAGGTCGGGATCATCGCCGGGTGCACCCGGACGGCGACCGACGCCCCGTGTCCCTCCCCGCCCTCACCACCCCGGCCGCCACGCTCGACCTTCTCGCAGATGGCCAGCAGCTTGACCGTGCAGCCGATCTCGGCGGCCCGGGCGACGTCGGTGGCGCTGACCGCGGCGATGCCCTCGCGGTGCACGTCGGCGGCGGTCACCGGGGTGTGGAAGGCCAGCGAGGCCAGGATGGCGGCCTTGGCGGCGGCGTCGAAGCCGTCGACGTCGGCGGTGGGGTCGGCCTCGGCGTAGCCCAGCTCCGTGGCCTCGGCCAGCGCCTCGGCGAACCCGGCGCCGGTCTCGGCCATCCGGGACAGGATGTAGTTCGTCGTCCCGTTGACGATGCCGACCACCCGGGTGAGCTGGTCGCCGGCCAGCGACTCGCGCAGCGGGCGCAGCAGCGGGATGGCCCCGGCGACGGCGGCCTCGTAGTACAGGTCGACGCCGGCCTCGGCGGCCGCGGCGTGCAGCGCGACGCCGTCGTCGGCCAGCAGCGCCTTGTTCGCGCTGACCACGCTCTTGCCGGCCGCGAACGCCGCGAGCATCAGCTCGCGGGCGGGGTCGATGCCGCCGATGACCTCGACGACCAGGTCGACGTCGTCGCGGGTGACCAGCGCGTGCGCGTCGGTGGTCAGCAGCCCGGCGGGGACACCGGGGTGCCGGTCGGGCCGGCGGACGGCGACCCCGGCCACCTCGACCGGCCGGCCGACGCGGGCGGTGATGTCCCCGGCCTGCTCGTCGAGCAGCCGGAGCACCGCCGAGCCGACCGTGCCGCAACCCAGCAGCGCGACCCGCAGCGGCGCGCTCACGAGCCCACCCCCACGTGCGGCTGGGACGGCGGGACGGCGGGCGCGGGGACGTCGGCGAGGACGGCGTCGAGGGCGAACACGTCGGACAGTGTCTGACGCCGCACGACCACGGTGGACACCCCGTCCCGCACGGCGACCACCGGCGGCTTGAGCAGGTAGTTGTAGTTCGAGGCCATCGACCAGCAGTAGGCCCCGGTGGCGGCGACGGCGAGCAGGTCCCCGGGCACGACGTCCGAGGGCAGCCACAGGTCGCGGACCAGCACGTCGCCGCTCTCGCAGTGCTTGCCCACCACCCGGCACAGCGCCGGCGGGGCGTCGGAGACCCGGTTGGCCAGCACGCAGGTGTAGGCGGCGTCGTAGAGGGCGGTGCGGATGTTGTCGCTCATCCCGCCGTCCACCGAGACGTAGTTGCGCACGCCCGGCGTCCCCGGGGCGCCCGAGGAGCCCAGCCGGACCGGCTTGATGGTGCCGATCTCGTAGAGGGTCACCGTGCCGGGGCCGGCGATCGCGCGGCCCGGCTCGACCGACAGCCGCGGCACCGGCAGGCCCAGCGCCGCGCACTCGGCCGCGACGACCGCACGCATCCGGGCGGCGACGTCGGCCGGGGCGATCGGGTCGTCGTCGGCGAGGTAGGCGATGCCGAACCCGCCGCCGAGGTTGAGCTGGCCGAGCACCACCCCGGTGGCCTGCTCGACCTGGGCCATCAGCCCGACCACGCGGTGCGCGGCGGCCTCGAAGCCCTGGGTGTCGAAGATCTGCGAGCCGATGTGGCTGTGCAGCCCGGCCAGCTCGAGCGCGGGCTCCCGGATGACCCGGACGGCGGCGGTGAGCGCGTCGCCGGTGGCCAGCGAGAAGCCGAACTTCTGGTCCTCGTGGGCGGTGGCGATGAACTCGTGGGTGTGCGCCTCGATGCCCACCGTGGTGCGGACCAGGACCGCGACCGGCGCTCCCCCGGCGGCCACCCGCGCGGCGGCCAGCTGCACCAGCCGGTCGACCTCGTCGAAGGAGTCCAGCACCACGTGGCCGACCCCGGAGTCGACGGCCAGGGCCAGCTCCACCAGGGACTTGTTGTTGCCGTGCAGCGCGATCCGGTCGGCGGGGAACCCGGCGGCCAGCGCCACCGAGAGCTCGTTGCCGCTGCAGACGTCCAGGTGCAGGCCGTCCTCGGCCACCCAGCGCGCGACCTGCCCGCACAGGAACGCCTTGGACGCGTAGTGCACGTCGGCGTCGGCGAAGCCCTCCCGGAAGTCGGCGGCCCGGCCGCGGAAGTCGGCCTCGTCGAGCACGAACAGCGGGGTGCCGTGCTCGCGGGCCAGCTCGGTCACCGGCCGGCCGGCCAGGTGCAGCTCGCCGTCGACCCGGGTCGCGCCGCGGGGCCAGACCGCGGCGTCGAGGTGGCCGAGGGAGGCAGGGGGTGCGCCGGCGGCCGAGGGCGGGGTGATGTTCCCGTGCAGCGGCCCCGCCGGGTGCGCCCTCACATCCGCTCCGGGGCGTGCACGCCGAGCACGGCCAGGCCGTTGCGCAACACCGTCGCGGTGGCCGAGCACAGCCACAGCCGGGCGACGGTGGTGGCCGTGGCCTCCTCGTCGCCGCGGGGCAGCACCCGGCAGGCGTCGTAGAAGCGGTGGTAGGTGCCGGCCAGCTCCTCGAGGTAGCGGGCCACCCGGTGCGGGGCGCGCAGCTCGGCGGCGGCGGTGACCACCCGGGGGAACTCCGCGATCGCGCGCAGCAGGTCGACCTCGCGCGGGTGGGCCAGCTGGGTGGCGTCCACGGTGTCGGCGGTGCCCAGGTCGATGCCGAGGTCGGCGGCGCCGCGCAGCAGCGAGGCGATCCGGGCGTGCGCGTACTGCACGTAGAAGACCGGGTTGTCGCTGGCCTGGGTGCTCCACAGGTCCAGGTCCAGGTCGATCTGCTGGTCCACCGAGGCCCGCGCCAGGGCGTAGCGGGCGGCGTCGGCGCCCACCGCCTCGACCAGGTCGGCCAGCGTGATGACCGTGCCGGCCCGCTTGCTCATCCGCAGCGGCTGACCGTCCCGGACCAGGTTCACCAGCTGGCCCAGCAGGATCTCCAGGTTCTGCGCCGGGTCGTCGCCGAGCGCGGCCACCAGCGCCTTGTACCGGCCGACGTAGCCGGCGTGGTCGGCGCCCAGCATGATCACGACCCGGTCGAAGCCGCGGTTCCGCTTGTCCTGGTAGTAGGCGCAGTCGGCGGCGAAGTAGGTGTAGTCGCCGTCGCTCTTGACCAGGGGCCGGTCCTTGTCGTCGCCGAAGTCGGTGGTGCGCAGCCAGGTGGCGCCGTCGGCCTCGTAGACGTGGCCCCGCTCGCGCAGCGTGCCGATGACCTTCTCCAGCGCGCCGGAGGCGTGCAGCGTGGCCTCGGAGAAGTAGGTGTCGAAGACGACGCCGAACTCGGCCAGCGAGGTCTTGATCTCGGCGAACATGAGCTCCACGCCGCGTACCCGGAAGCGCTCCTGCTCCTGCGCGGCGGGCAGCTCGGTCACCCCGGGCTCGGCGGCCACGACCTGCCCGGCGATCTCGCCGATGTAGTCGCCGGCGTAGCCGTCCTCGGGCGCGGGCCGGCCGTGCGCGGCGGCGACCAGGCTGCGGGCGAACCGGTCGATCTGGGAGCCCGCGTCGTTGAAGTAGTACTCCCGGCTGACGTCGGCGCCGCTGGCGGTGAGCAGCCGGCCCAGCGCGTCGCCGACCGCGGCCCACCGGGTGCCGCCGATGTGCACCGGGCCGGTCGGGTTGGCCGACACGAACTCCAGGTTGACCCGCTGCCCGGCCAGGGCGTCGGTGCGCCCGTAGGACTCCCCCGCCGTCACCGCGTCGACCGCGATCTGGCCGAGCGCACCCTGCGCGAAGGTGATGTTGAGGAAGCCGGGGCCGGCGACGTCGACCCGGGCGATGCCCGGCTGCTCGCGCAGGTCGGCGGCCAGCACCTCGGCCACCTCGCGCGGCGGGCGGCCGGCCTGCTTGGCCAGCTTCAGCGCCACGGTGGTGGCGTAGTCGCCGTGCTCGGGGTTGCGCGGGCGCTCCACGACGACGTCGGCCGGGACGTCGACGGACAGGGCCCCGCGCTCGACGGCCCCGCCGACGACGGCACGGACGAGGGCACTGAGCTGCTCGGGTGTCACCTGGCGATCGTAGGGGGCCGGAACCAGCGACTTCCCCGCGACGTTGCACACCCCGGGACCCCTGTGGGGGTCCTCACGTCCCGGTCCCGCACAGGTGCGGCACCTAGACTCGCCCGCCGGACGGGCACCTGCTGCTGCCGTCCCACCGGCGGCCGGCCGCGACCGCGCCGGACCCACGACCCACCTGGAGAGGCCTTGCCCGAGGACCGCACGCCCGACGCCGACGACGCAGCCGCTGCCGCGAAGAAGGACGCCCCGGCGCGACGCACGCCCGGCAAGGGCGCCGGTGGCCGCCAGGCCACCCCCGCCGGCAAGGGCCTGGGCAAGGGCGCCGGCGCCTCCGGCAAGGGCGCGGGCTCCCGCCCCGGCGGCAAGGGTGGCCGCACCCGGCCGCAGCAGGCCGCCGTCGCCAAGCCCAAGCCGTGGGGCCTGATCGCCGCGGCCGTCGCCGTCGTCGTCTTCGCCGGCGCCGTCATCGGCTACGCGGTGTACGCGGTGAACAAGAGCAACGCCGACCGGATCACCGCCGCCGACCAGATCCAGGGCGTGCAGGCCTTCGACTACGCCGCCGGCCAGCAGCACGTGACCGAGAACGTCTCCTACGAGGAGAACCCGCCCGTGGGCGGCCCGCACGACCCGTACTGGGCCGACTGCACCGGCACCGTCTACGACATCGACATCCGGCACGAGAACGCCGTGCACTCCCTCGAGCACGGCGCCGTGTGGATCACCTACGACCCCGACGTGCTCAGCCAGGACGACGTCGACACCCTGGCCGGGATCGTGCAGGGCAACTCCGGCCTGATGCTCTCCCCCTACGCCGGCCTGGCCACCGCCTCGGACCTGGGCACCCCGATCAGCCTGGAGTCCTGGAACCACCGGCTGGGCGTGGACTCCGTCGACGACCCGCGGATCCAGCAGTACGTCGACTTCTTCACCTACGGCACCGACGAGGACGGCACCTCGCTGTACCCCGAGGTCGGCGCCAGCTGCCAGAACCCGGAGTTCGCCGCCAACCCGCTGCCGGCCGAGGCCAGCAGCGAGCCGATCGGCAGCAGCGACGCCCCCACCACCGACTCGGCCGCGCCCGCGACCGGGTCGAGCACCGAGCCCACCGCCACGACCGCCCCCTGACGACCGCCCGCTGACGACGGCCCCTGACCCGGGCCGGGCCCCGCGCCCGGCCCGACCGAGGTGATCGAGATGTCCACCACCCTGACCCCGCGGACCACCGGCGACCCGGCCGGCGACGCGCCCGCCGCACCGCGGTCGCGCCGCTGGCTGGCCGCCGGGCTGGTGGCGGTCATCGCGGCCGGGCTGCTCGTCATCGGCGGCGGGCTGGCCGTCGCGCTCGGCGTCGGGCGCACCGACACCCCCACGGCGGACTCGGTGGACGCCGGGTTCTCCCTGGACATGTCCCACCACCACCTGCAGGCCGTCGAGATGGCCGTCCTCGCACAGGGGCGCAGCACCGACCCCGAGGTGCTGTCGCTGGCCTTCGACATCTCCCAGACCCAGCTCAACCAGGTCGGCCGGATGCAGGGCTGGCTGACCCTGTGGGGCCTGCCCATCACCGGCGCGAACGACATGTCGTGGATGGGCTCGTCGATGCACGACCACTCCTCGGGCGGGCTGATGCCCGGGATGGCCACCGACGACGAGCTCACCGCGCTGCGCTCGGCGTCGGGGAACGACTTCGACGTGCTGTTCCTGCAGCTGATGATCCGGCACCACCAGGGCGGCCTGGAGATGGCGCAGTACGGCGAGGAGCACGCCTCCGAGGCCGTCGTCCGGGGCCTGGCACGGTCCATCGTGGCCACCCAGAGCGCGGAGACCACGACCATGGCGAGCATGCTCGCCGCCCGCGGGGGGTCCCCGCTCCCGGCGCCGTGAGCGACTGCTAGCGTTCTGCTCGCTTCCCCACCACACGAGCCCCCGTAGCTCAGGGGATAGAGCACTGCCCTCCGGAGGCAGGGGCGCAGGTTCGAATCCTGCCGGGGGCACGCACCGACCGGGCCGGATCCTCCGCGGATCCGGCCCGTCGTGCGTCCAGCACCGGGCGACGGGGGTCCTCCATGGCACGACAGCGCACCGCGCGGCAGCGCACCGTCACCGACTCGGTGGTGGTCGCCGCGTCGCCGTCGGCGGTCTACGCGCTGGTCAGCGACCCCACCCGGACGCCGGAGTGGAGCCCGGAGAACCGCGGCGCCCGTGCCGACCGGGCCGGGTCCCTGCCGGTGGGCGCGGTCTTCACCGGCCTCAACGAGCGACGCGGGTTCCGCTGGGTCACCGAGTGCATGGTCACCGCGGCCGACCCCGGCGAACGCTTCGCCTTCCGGGTGCGCGCCATCGGCGGAGCCCGGCGGCGGGTCCGCGCCCGGATCGCCTCCTGGGAGCACCGCCTCGAGGCCGTCGACCTGCCCGGCGGGGGCTCGGGCACGCGGGTCACCCAGACCTGGACCGACGAGCGCACGATGCCCGACGCCGTCGCCCGGGTCTTCGACGCGGTGGCCACCCGAGGGCCGTTCGCGGACTTCCAGCGCCGCAACCTGGCCGAGAGCCTGCACCGGCTGCAGACCGTCCTGCGGGCGTGAGCGCCCCGACGACCCCGCGCCCCCGGGCGTGGATCCCGGTCGCGCTGACCATGTTCGCGATCGGCTGGGGCGCCAACCAGTTCGTCAGCCTGCTGGTCGCCTACCGCCGCGACGAGGGCCTGTCCGCGGTCGACGTCGCCGCCCTCGTCGGGGTCTACGCGCTGGGCCTGATCCCCGCGCTGCTGCTGCTCGGCCCGGTCTCCGACGCCCGCGGCCGCTCCCCCGTGCTGCGCGCCGCCGCGGTGGTGTCGGTCGCGGCGACCGGGGTGCTGCTGCTGGACCACCTGTGGGCCCTCTACGCCGGCCGGCTGCTCGCCGGGGTGGCCAGCGGCGCCGCCTTCGCCGCCGGCAGCGCCTGGGTGCGGGAGCTGTCGGGCACCGCGTGGGACCCCACCACGGTGCCCGGCACCGGGGCCCGCCGGGCCGCCACCGCGCTGTCGGCCGGGTTCGGTCTCGGCCCGCTGGTCGCCGGGCTGGTCGCGCAGTGGGCCCCGCACGCGCTCACCGTCGCCTACCTGCCGCACCTGGTGCTGGCCCTCGCCGTCCTGGTGCCGCTGTGGCGCGCGCCGGAGACCGTGCCGCGCGCCGAGGCCGCCGTCCCGCTGCGGCAGGCGCTGCGGGTGCGGTCGGTGGCCCGGACCCGCTTCCGCCGGCTGGTCGTCCCGGTCGCGCCGTGGGTGTTCACCGCCGCGACCGTGTCGCTGGCCGTGCTGCCCGGCCTGCTCGTGGCCCGCGGCGGGGCGGCGGCGGACTACGCGGTCGCGGTGAACGCCGTCGTCGCCGGGCTGACGCTGGGCACCGGCGTCGCGGTGCAGCCGCTGGCCCGGCGGCTGGCCGCGCAGGACACCCGCCCGGCCGCCAGGCTGGGCTGCGCGGCGGTGCTGGCCGGCCTGCTCGTGGCCGCCGGGTACGCCGCCTCCCCCGCGCCATGGCTGCTGCTGCCCACCGCCCTGCTGCTGGGCACCGGCTACGGTTGCTGCCTGGTGGCCGGGCTGCTGGAGACCCAGCGGGTGGCGGCCCCGCACGAGCTCGCCGGGCTGACCGGCGTCTTCTACGCGCTGACCTACCTGGGGTTCGCCGCACCATTGGTGCTCGCCGCGCTCACCGCGGTGGCGCCCTACCCCGTGCTGCTGCTCGTGCTCGCCGGCCTCGCGGCCGCGACGCTGGCCTGGACGTCGCTGGACCGCCGCACAGGTTGACCGCCACCGGACGTGCCCCGGTGGGCGTCGCGACACCTGGGCGACACCTGCGGGCCCGACCGTGGGCGCATGAGCACCGGCCCCTGCGCGACCGACTGCCTCGCCGGCGTGGTCCCCACCGCGCCGGCCGGCCTGCGCCGACGCCGCGCCGCGGCGCTGGCGGTGGCCCTGGCCCGCGCCACCGCGCGCCCCCCGGCCGGGGACGGGCGCCGGCACGCGGTGTGCACCGCGGCCCGGTTGCTCACCGCGGCCGGCGTCCGGGTCGCCGTGCTGCCCCCCGCCACCGCGTGGCCGGCCGGCCCCAAGCTGGTCGTCGCCAACCGGGTGTCCTGGGTGGACGACCTGGCACTGCGCACCGCGGTCGCCGCCGTGCCCGAGGCCGGCAGCACGTCGTGGCCGGGCCTGCCCAGCGTGCCGGCCGACCAGGTCGGTGCCGCGCTGGCCGCCGGGCGCAGCGTGCTGGTGCGCCCGGAGCCGGCCGCCAGCTGCGGCACCGAGCTCGGCCGGTTCGCGCCCGCGGCGCTGCAGCCCGCCGTGGACGCCGGCGCGGCGGTCTGCCCGGTCGCCGTCCGGGCCCGGCTCGCCGGCCGGCCGACGACGGCCACCGCGCAGCTGCCCGGGGAGTCCTGGTGGTCCAGCGCGGCCCGGGTGCTGGGCGCGGTCGACCTGGTCCTCGAGGTGCACGCGCTGCCGGCCGTCGACCCCCGCGGCAGCACCGCGGCCGAGGTCGCCGCGCTCGCCGAGTACGCCGTCGCCGGTCTGCTGGAGGCCGACCCGCCCCGGCCGGTCAGCCACCCCCGCCGGCCGCGGACGCACGTGGCCGCACCGGTCAGCCCTCGGACACCTGCCCCGAGCTGACCACCAGCCGGCGGGTGACCGCCACGGTGTCCAGCATCCGCCGGTCGTGGGTGACCAGCAGCAGCGTGCCCGCGAACCCGGCCAGTGCCTGCTCGAGCTGCTCGATGGCCGGCAGGTCCAGGTGGTTGGTCGGCTCGTCGAGCACCAGCACGTTGACCCCGCGCGCCTGCAGCAGGGCCAGCGCCGCCCGGGTGCGCTCCCCCGGGCTCAACGACCCCGCCGGGCGCAGCACGTGGTCGGCGCGCAGCCCGAACTTGGCCAGCAGCGTGCGCACCTCGGCGTCGGGCAGGTCGGGCACCTCGGCGCCGAACGCCGCGGCCAGCGTGGCGTCCCCGACGAAGCTGCGGCGGGCCTGGTCCACCTCGCCCAGTGCCACGCCCGACCCCAGCGACGCCGACCCGGCGGTCAGCTCGACCCGGCCCAGCAGCGCGGCGAGCAGGGTGGACTTGCCGGCACCGTTGGCGCCGGTGATCGCCACCCGGTCACCCCAGTCGACCTGCAGGTCCACCGGGCCGAGCACGAAGTCCGCGCGCTCGACGACGGCGCCGCGCAGCGTGGCGACCACGGCGCCGGCCCGGGGGGCGGCGGCGATCTCCATGCGCAGCTCCCACTCCTTGCGCGGCTCCTCCACCACCTCCAGCCGCTCGATCATCCGCTGGGTCTGCTTCGCCTTGGCCGCCTGCTTCTCCGAGGACGCCCGCTGCGCGGCCCGGATGTGCTTGTCGCCGTCCTTGCTCTTCTTGATCGAGTCCCGGACGCCCTTGGCCATCCAGTTCTTCTGCATCCGGGCCCGCGCCTCGAGCGAGGCCCTGGTGCCGGCGTACTCCTCGTAGTCCTCGCGGGCGTGCCGGCGGTCGACCTCCCGCTCGGCCAGGTAGGCCTCGTAGCCGCCGTCGTGCACCCGGACCAGCTGCTGGGCCAGGTCCAGCTCCACCACCCGGGTCACCGTGCGGGCCAGGAACTCGCGGTCGTGGCTGACCACCACCACGCCCGTGCGCAGGCCCTGCACGAAGGACTCCAGCTGGTCCAGGCCGGCCAGGTCCAGGTCGTTGGTGGGCTCGTCGAGCAGCAGCACGTCGTAGCGGGACAGCAGCAGCGCGGCCAGCCCCACCCGCGCGGCCTGCCCGCCGGAGAGCCCGGTCATCGGTGCGTCCGGGGCGACCCCCGGCGCCACGGACGCCAGGACCTCCTCGACCCGCTCGTCCAGGTCGGCGCCGCCCAGCGCGAGCCAGCGCTCCAGGGCGTCGGCGTACCCGTCGTCGGGCTCGCCCGCGGTGAGCGCGGCCAGCGCGTCGTCCATCGCCCGCTGCGCCTCGGCCACGCCGGTGCGGCGGGCCAGCGCGCCGAGCACGCTCTCGCCGTCGCGGCGCTCGTGCTCCTGGGGCAGGTAGCCGACCGTGGCGGTGGGCGGGGACAGGCTGATGCCGCCCTGCTCGGCGGGCAGCAGGCCGGCCAGGGTGCGCAGCAGCGTCGACTTGCCCGCGCCGTTGACCCCGACCAGGCCGACGACGTCCCCGGGGGCGACCACCAGGTCGAGGTCGGCGAACAGGACGGTGCTGCCGTGCCCGGCGGCCAGGCCCCGGGCGACGAGGGTTGCGCTCACGTGGGAGGAGTGTCCAGGACGTCGTCGGTGAGCTCGTCGAGGAAGTCCTCGAAGGGGCCGGTGTCCTCCCCCGGGACGGGGACGCCGGGACGACGGCGCACCAGCCAGGGCTGCAGGTGGTCGTAGCCGCGCACCGACACCCGGCGCAGCGGCCGCACCCGGTAGGCGCGCCGGCCGCGCAGCAGCCGGGCCAGCTCCTGGTCCACCAGCAGCGTGCCCGGCCGGGCCAGCGACGTGAGCCGGCTGGCCAGGTTGACCACCGGGGAGTAGACGTCGCCCAGCCGGGTCAGCACCATCCCGAACGCGGCACCGGTGCGCAGCGGGGGGCGGTCCTCGGCGGCCCACTCCTCGGGCAGCAGCAGGCCGATCTCCACCGCGTCGACCGGCGAGGCGCAGGTGAACAGCACCCCGTCGCCGACGGTCTTCACCACCCGGCCGTGGTGCCGGGCGACCAGGTCGGCGGCCAGGCCCTCGAAGTCCTCGACCATCGCCCCGAGCTCGCGGCCGCCCATGCCGCGGCTGCGGGAGGTGTAGCCGACCAGGTCGACGAACCCGACGGCGAGCTCGCGGCGGTCGGCCCGGTCGTCGGGCCCGGCGGCCAGCAGCCGCTCGGCGTTGGCGGCCAGGTGCCGGCGCCAGACGTAGTCCTGCACCTCGCGCATCAGCGGCAGCAGGGTCTCCGCCGCGGCGACGGCGTCCACCGGGTCGTCGGGGTGCTCGCGCAGCAGCGCGGCCAGCATGTCGGTCTGCCAGTCGGCCAGCCGGGACAGCGACTGGCCCATGGCCCGGGCGATCGAGGCCTCGGTCGCCAGGTCCACGAACCCGGAGTCGATGAGCCGGCCCAGGGTGGTCAGCGCCTCGACGTCGGCGTCGGTGAAGACCGCGTCGTCGTCGCCGACGTCGGCGAAGCCCAGCGCCCGCCACAGCCGCTGGGTGCGCTCGGGGTCCACCCCGGAGCGGCGGGCGACCTCCAGCCGGGTCCAGCGCCGCGGCCCGCCCAGCAACAGCCGGTCCATCGCCTCCCGGGCGTCGGGGACGGCGTCGGGGGGTTCGCTCAGCGCGGCGCCCCGGTCAGTCCGTGGTGTGCACGACGAGGACGTCGACCGCGGAGCGGCGGGTGGCGTCGGCGGGCACCGAGCCCAGCAGCCGGCCCTTGATCCCGTTCAGCCCGCGGTTGCCGACGACCAGCAGGTCGGCGGACTCGCGGCGGACGACGTCCAGCAGCGCCTCCACCGGCGACCCGACGACGGCGACGGTGCGCACCTGGCCGGCACCGGAGGCGGTGGCGCGCTCGTGCGCGGTGCGCACCGTCTCCTCCGCCGGCGAGGAGCCCATGACCTGGTAGGCCTCGTCCTTGAGCACCTCGGTGGCGCCGCGGATCTCCCGGTCGTCGGGCTCGGTGGGCAGGTAGGCGCAGGCGATGACCAGGGTGGCCCCGCAGGCACCCGCGAGTGCGCCGGCCCGGGCCACCGCGCGCAGCGAGGACTCCGAGCCGTCGGTGCCGACGACGACGGTGCGGTAGGCAGTCACGGGGCGGAACCTAGCGGACGCACCGGCGGTCCGCGCGCCAGCTGTGTCGAGAGGTAACAGGAACCGGCCGGTACCGGTCGGTGCGGTTGGATGGACGCGGACCCGGAGGACCACCGAGGGAGGCGTCATCAGCAGCAGCACGGCCGTCGACGAGGGTCGGGTGGAGGTCCGGGACCTCACCAAGACCTTCGGCTCCGTGACCGCGGTGGACTCGTTGAGCTTCACCGTCGAACCCGGCCAGGTGACCGGGTTCCTGGGCCCCAACGGGGCGGGCAAGACCACCACCCTGCGCATGGCCCTGGGCCTCATCACGCCCGACCGGGGGACGACGACGATCGGGGGCACGCCCTACGCCGCCCTCCCCCGGCCGGCCACCCGGGTCGGCGCGGTGCTGGAGACCGCCTTCCACCCCGGCCGCAGCGGGCGGGACCACCTGCGGGTGTACTGCCGCGCCGCCGGGCTGCCCGCCCGCCGGGCCGACGACGTCCTCGCCCAGGTCGGGCTGACCCCGGCCGGCAGGCGGAAGGCCGGGGGCTACTCCCTCGGCATGCGGCAGCGGCTCGGCCTGGCGACCGCCCTGCTCGGCGACCCGCGGGTGCTGGTGCTCGACGAGCCGGCCAACGGCCTGGACCCCGAGGGCATCCAGTGGCTGCGCGGGTTCCTCCGCCACCTGGCCCACGACGAGGGCCGCACCGTGCTGGTCTCCTCCCACCTGCTGGCCGAGGTCGAGCAGACCGCCGACCGGGTGGTGATCGTCGGCGCGGGCAAGCTGGTCCGCGAGGGCAGCCTGGCCGAGCTCCGGGCCGAGTCCGTGGGCACGGTGCTGGTGCGCACCCCGGCCACCGCGCAGCTGACCACCGCGCTCACCGGCGCCGGCGCCGCGGTGGAGTCCACCGGGCCCGGTGCGCTGACCGTCACCGGCCTGACCACCGAGCAGGTCGGCGCAGCCGCCTTCGCCGCCGGGGTCGAGCTGCACGAGCTGCGGGCCCGCACCTCCGGGCTCGAGGAGGTGTACTTCCGGCTCACCAGCGGTGCCGAGCAGTACGCCGCGGCCGGCGGGGCCGCCTCGTGAGCGGCGTCGTGGACCTGGTGCGCGCCGAGTGGACGAAGCTGCTCACCACCAAGGTCGGCTACTGGCTGGTCGCGGTCGGTGCGCTGATGGCCGCCGGGTTCACCGCACTGTTCACCGCCTTCGCCGGCGAGCAGGGCGGGCCCGAGGGTCAGGGCATCCCGCCCGTGGGCACCGAGGCCTACGGCTCCCTGGTGGCCGGCGTCCCCGCGCAGGTGGTCGTCATCGCCGTCGTCCTCGGGGTCATCGGGACCACCCAGGAGTACCGGCACCGCACGGCCACGCCGACCTTCCTGGTCACCCCGCGCCGCGGCCGGGTGGTGGTGGCCAAGCTCCTCGCCTACGCGGTGGTCGGGCTGGTCCTCGCCGTTGCCGCGGTGGCCGCCACCGTGCTGGTCGCGACCGTCTACGGCGGCGCCCGCGGCGGGGCCCCGGACTGGACCGGCGACACCGTGGGCACGCTGCTGCGCTCGGGCCTGGCGGTGGTCGTCTACACCGTCATCGGGGTGGGCGCCGGCGCGCTGGTGCGCAACCAGGTCGGCGCCGTCGTCGGCTCGCTGGTCTACCTGTTCGTCGTCGAGGGGATCATCGCCAGCGTCCCGGCGACCGCGGACGCCTACCGCTGGCTGCCCGGCGGGGCGCTGGCCGCGCTGACCGGCGACGGCCGCGGGACCGACCTCCTGGGGACCTGGGAGGGCGGCCTCCTCCTGCTCGGCTACGGTCTGGTGGCCGCCGTGCTGGGGGCCGTCCTGGCCGTGCGCCGGGACGTGGTCTGACCCGCCCGAGACACCGCCACCGAGAAGCGACGAGGTCCCCGCGATGCCCGAGCAGACCCCCTCCAGCGGCCCGAGCACCGGCGAGCTGCGCGCCCTGCGGATGACCGCGCAGCGCCTGGCCGGCCTGGTCGCCGCCCGCGACACCGAGGCCGTCGTGGCCGCCGTGCAGGCGCAGCCCCGGCTGCTGACCACCACCGTCGAGCGGTCCGGAGACGACTGGACGCCGCTGCACCTGGCCGTCGCCACCGGTGACCTCGGCCTGGTCGACGCCCTGCTCGGCGCCGGGGCGCAGCTGGAGGCCACCACCGACCACGGCCGCACCCCGCTGCACGTGGCGCTGGAGTTCGCCCCCGGCCTGGTCAACCCGCTGCTGGAGCGCGGCGCCGAGCTCGACGGCGCCGCCGCGGCCTACCTGGGCGACAGCGCCCGGCTGGCGGCACGGCTGGACGCCGGGGAGTCCTCGGTCCGCGACGACGCCGACGTCTCGCTGCTGGGCTGGGCGGCGCTCGGCGGGTCGGTCGACGCCGTCCGGCTGCTGCTGGACCGGGGTGCCGAGCCCGACCCCGGCGCCCTGCGGATGGCCGCCGCCGCCCCCCACCCCGAGGTGGTGGACCTCCTCCTGGCCGCCGGCGCCCCGGTGGGCGCCCGCGACCCGGAGAGCGGGCGCACCGCGCTGCACGCCGCCGTCGACGCACCCGCCGGCCCGGCCCGGCTCGCCGTGGTGCGCGCCCTGCTGGCCGCCGGCGCCGACGTGGAGTCGACCACCTCCGACGGCGCGAGCGCGGTCGACATCGCGCGCGTGGCCGCCGCCCGCGACCGGGCCGGCGACGACACGGTGTCGCGCGCGCAGGACGACCTCGTCGACCTGCTCGAGGACGCCGCCGTCACCCGGTGACCCGCACCACGTCACACGCACCACCTCGACGACGGCCGCGCCCCATCCGGGCCGGTACAGTCGGCAACCGGTCCAACGACGTCCACCGACGAAGAAGGCACTCGACCCCGTGTCAAGCGTGAACGCACCCCAGCCAGCCCCCACCGCCGCCGCAGCCGGAGGGTTCGGCGCCAACGAGTGGCTCGTCGAGGAGATGTACCAGCAGTACCTCGCCGACCCCGCGAGCGTGGACCAGGCCTGGCACGACTTCTTCGACGACTACAAGCCGGGCGGCGACGCCGCCGCGCCCGCCGAGGCCGCGCAGCCCGCCGAGGCCCCCGCGCCCGCGAAGCCCCCCGCTCCCGCGAAGCCCGCCGGGCCCGCGCAGAAGCCGGCCCCCGCCGAGGCCGAGGCGTCCGCGACCCGGCCCGCCACCACCGACGCCTCCCCCGCCGCCGCGCCGGCCCGGCCGGCCACCCCGGCCCCCGAGCCGAAGGCGACCGCCCCGGTCGTGGCCCAGGCCGCCGACAAGGCCGCCGACCAGCGCCCCGCCACCAAGCCCGCCGAGCCCAAGCCGGCCGCCAAGCCCGCGGCAAGGGCTGCGACGAAGGACGGCGCGCAGGGCCCGCGCACCAGCGTGCTGCGCGGCGCTGCGGCCAGCGTCGTGAAGAACATGAACGCCTCGCTGACCGTGCCGACGGCCACCAGCGTGCGCGCCGTCCCGGCCAAGATGCTGGTCGACAACCGCATCGTCATCAACAACCACCTGGCCCGCTCCCGCGGCGGCAAGGTGTCCTTCACCCACCTCATCGGCTACGCGCTGGTGCGGGCGCTGGACGACTTCCCCGAGATGAACGCTGCGTTCGCCGAGGCCGACGGCAAGCCGACCCTGGTGCAGCCCGAGCACGTCAACTTCGGCCTGGCCATCGACCTGCCCAAGCCCGACGGCACCCGCTCGCTGGTCGTGGCGAACATCAAGGGCGCCGAGGGCATGGACTTCGCCGGCTTCTGGGGCGCCTACGAGGACGTCATCCGGCGGGCCCGCGGCGGCAAGCTGACGATGGACGACTTCACCGGCACCACGATCAGCCTGACCAACCCGGGCACCGTCGGCACCAACCACTCGGTGCCCCGCCTGACCCAGGGCCAGGGCACCATCGTCGGCGTCGGCGCCATGGACTACCCGGCCGAGTTCCAGGGGATGAGCCCCGAGACGCTCACCGACCTGGCGGTCGCCAAGACCATCACGCTGACCTCGACCTACGACCACCGGATCATCCAGGGCGCGCAGTCCGGGGACTTCCTCCGCCGGCTGCACGGGCTGCTGCTGGGCGAGGACGGCTTCTACGACGGCGTGTTCGCCTCGCTGCGGATCCCCTACGAGCCGGTCCGCTGGGTCCCCGACGTCACCGTCCGGCACGAGGGCCAGATCGACAAGGGCGCCCGGGTCGTCGAGCTCATCGAGGCCTACCGGCGCAACGGCCACCTGATGGCCGACACCGACCCGCTGGAGTTCAAGGTCCGCACCCACCCGGACCTGGACATCACCCAGCACGGCCTGACCCTGTGGGACCTCGACCGGCAGTTCCCGGTCGGCGGGTTCGCCGGCGAGAAGGTCATGCCGCTGCGCGACGTGCTCGGGGTGCTGCGCAACTCCTACTGCCGCACCGTCGGCATCGAGTACATGCACATCACCGACCCCGAGGAGCGCGAATGGCTCCAGCGGCGCATCGAGGTCAAGCACGACGCCCCTGACCGCGCCAAGCAGAAGCACGTGCTGGCCCGGCTGAACGCCGCCGAGGCCTTCGAGACCTTCCTGCAGACCAAGTACGTCGGCCAGAAGCGGTTCTCGCTCGAGGGCGGCGAGTCGGTCATCCCGCTGCTGGACGAGGTGCTGGTCGCCTCCACCGAGTACGAGCTCGACGAGGTCGCCATCGGCATGCCGCACCGCGGCCGGCTGAACGTGCTGGCCAACGTGCTGCAGAAGCCCTACTCCAAGATCTTCGGCGAGTTCGAGGGCAACATCGACCCGGGCACCGTGCAGGGCTCGGGCGACGTGAAGTACCACCTCGGCGCCACCGGGCACTTCCAGCACCCCTCGCGCGATGCCGGCATCACCGTGTCGCTGACCTCCAACCCCAGCCACCTCGAGGCGGTCAACCCCGTCCTCGAGGGCATCGTGCGGGCCAAGCAGGACATCCTGGACAAGGGCGAGCAGGGCTTCACCGTGCTGCCGGTCCTGCTGCACGGCGACAGCGCGTTCGCCGGCCAGGGCGTGGTGGCCGAGACGCTGAACCTGTCGCAGCTGCGCGGCTACCGCACCGGCGGCACCGTGCACGTCGTCGTCAACAACCAGGTCGGCTTCACCACCAGCCCGGCCGCGGCGCGCTCGAGCCTGTACTCCACCGACGTGGCGCGGATGATCGGTGCGCCGGTCTTCCACGTCAACGGCGACGACCCCGAGGCCTGCGTCCGGGTCGCCCGGCTCGCGGTGGACTACCGCCAGGCGTTCCGCAAGGACGTCGTCATCGACATGGTCTGCTACCGCCGCCGGGGCCACAACGAGGGCGACGACCCCTCGATGACCCAGCCGCTGATGTACGACATCATCGACCGCAAGCGCTCGGTCCGGAAGCTCTACACCGAGGCCCTCGTCGGCCGGGGCGACATCACCCTGGCCGAGGCCGAGGAGGCGCTCAAGGACTACCGCGGCCAGCTGGAGCGGGCCTTCGCCGAGACCCACGACGCGCAGGACTCCTCCAAGCAGGTCCGCCCGGTCGACCAGCGCCCCTCCGAGTCGGCCACCACGGCCATCACCACCGAGGTGCTCAAGGCCGTCGGCGACGCGCACGTGTCCCTGCCGCAGGACTTCACCGTCCACCCCAAGCTGCAGAAGATGCTCGAGCGGCGCGCGGCCATGGTCAGCGAGGGCGGCATCGACTGGGCGATGGGCGAGCTGCTGGCCTTCGGGTCCCTGCTCATGCAGGGCATCCCGGTGCGGCTGGCCGGCCAGGACTCCCGGCGCGGCACGTTCGTGCAGCGGCACTCGGTGCTCATCGACCGGGAGAACGCCTCGGAGTACACCCCGATCGCGAACCTCTCCGACGACCAGGCCCGGTTCTTCGTCTACGACTCGTTGCTCAGCGAGTACGCAGCCGTCGGCTTCGAGTACGGGTACTCGGTGGCCCGCCCCGACGCCCTGGTGCTGTGGGAGGCGCAGTTCGGCGACTTCGTCGACGGCGCGCAGCTGATCATCGACGAGTTCATCTCCTCGGGCGAGGCCAAGTGGGGCCAGCGTTCGGGCGTGGTGCTGCTGCTGCCGCACGGCCTGGAGGGCCAGGGCCCCGACCACTCCAGCGGTCGGCCCGAGCGGTTCCTGCAGCTGTGCGCGGAGAACAACATGACCGTCGCCAACTGCTCGACCCCGGCGAACTACTTCCACCTGCTGCGCCGCCAGGCGCTGTCGGAGACCCACCGCCCGCTGGTGGTGTTCACGCCCAAGTCGCTGCTGCGCGCCAAGGCCGCGGTCAGCCCGGTCGAGGACTTCACCGACGAGCGCTTCCGGCCGGTGCTGGGCGACCCGGGTGTCGGCGGCGAGCCGCTGGACGACGCCGCGGTGCGCCGGGTGCTGCTGTGCAGCGGCAAGGTCGCCTACGACCTGTTCGCCGCCCGCGAGGCCGAGGGCACCGACGACGTCGCCGTCCTGCGGGTCGAGCAGCTGTACCCGCTGCCCACCGGCGAGCTGGTGCAGGCCCTCGAGCGCTACCCGAACGCCGCCGAGGTGGTCTGGGTGCAGGAGGAGCCGGCCAACATGGGCGCCTGGCAGTTCATGGCGGTCAACCTGCCCGCCGACCTGCCGGCCGGGAAGACGCTCACCGTGGTCAGCCGCAAGGCCTCGGCCAGCCCGGCCGTCGGCTCGGCGAAGGTGCACGAGGCCGAGCAGAAGGACCTGGTCGCCCGCGCCTTCGCGCGGTAGTCGGAGGAGCAGCACCGGTGTACTTCACCGACCGCGGCATCGAGGAGCTGGTCACCCGCCGGGGCGAGGAGGAGGTCTCCCTCGCCTGGCTGGGTGACCAGCTGCAGGCCTTCGTCGACGAGTTCCCCGACTTCGAGGTGCCCGTCGAGCGGCTGGCCACCTGGCTCGCCCGCGGCGGCACGGGCGACGACGACGACGACGACGAGGACTGAACGCCCCGCCGCAGCCCGGTGGTGCTCCTCGGGGCGCTGTCGGCGTTCGGTCCGCTGTCGATGGACCTCTACCTGCCGGCGCTGCCCTCGCTGGAGGCGGAGTTCGGCGACGGCCAGGGGGCCGCGCAGCTGACCCTGACGTCGGTGGCGATCGGCCTGGCCGCCGGGCAGCTGGTGGCCGGCCCGCTGTCGGACCGCTTCGGCCGGCGGGTGCCGGTGCTCGTGGGGGTCGGGGCGTACACGCTGGCGTCGGTGCTGTGCGCGCTGTCGCCGTCGGTGTGGGTGCTGGTCGGCATCCGGCTGCTGCAGGGCCTGGCCGGGGCCGCCGGCATCGTGCTGGCCCGCGCGGTCGTGCGGGACACCACGGAGGGCGTCGAGGCGGCCCGCGCGTTCGCGCTGCTGGCCTCGATCGGCGGCGCCGCGCCGGTGCTGGCCCCGGTGCTGGGCGGCCAGCTGCTCCGGGTCACCGACTGGCGCGGGGTGTTCGGCGTGCTGGCCGTCATCGGGCTGGTGCTGCTGCTGGCCGCGGCCCGGCGGCTGCCCGAGACGCTGCCGGCCGACCGGCGGGTGCACGGCGGCGCCCGGGCGAGCGCGGCCGCCGCCCGCGAGCTGCTGGGCCAGCAGGGGTTCCGGAACGCGGTGCTCGCCCAGGGGCTGGGCTTCGGCGCGCTGTTCACCTACATCTCGACGTCGTCGTTCGTGCTGCAGAGCGGCTACGGGCTCACCCCGGTGCAGTTCAGCCTGGTCTTCGCCGGCAACGGGGTGGGCATCGTGCTGGCCGGGCAGGTGTCCCGCGCGGTGGTGGCCCGGACCGGACCGCGGGCGTTGCTGCGCGCCGGCCTGGCCCTCCAGCTGGCCGGTGGGGCCGGGCTGGTGGTCGCCGCGGTCGCGGGGGCGGGCCTGCCGGTCGTGCTGCCGCTGCTGGCGCTGGTGGTGTCGGCCACCGGGTGGGTGCTGCCCAACGCCACCGCGCTGGCGATGGCCGGTGCCGCCCGCACCGCGGGGACGGCGTCCGCGCTGGTCGGTGCGGGCCAGTTCGCGGTGGCCGGGGTGGGCGCGCCGCTGGCCGGGCTGGGTGCGCCCGCGGCGCTGGCCCCCATGGCGGTGGTGGTGGCGGGGTTCGCCGTCCTCGGCCTGGTCGCGGCCCTGCGGGTGCCCGTGCTCCCGGGACCGGAGGTGGCCCCGCCGGCCTGATCCCGGCCTGGCCCACTCCGCCCGCTCGGCCGCCCGGCTGCCCGGTCGGCGTGTCCCACCTGCGGATGACGGTGATCACCGGGTGCTGTGCTGACCATGGGTAGGTGCTCGGTCACTCCCACGCCCTGTCGGGTCTCGCCGTCGGCGCGGCCACCCTCCCTGTCGCCCCCCTCTCCGGGACCGTCGCGCAGCTGGGCTGGGTCGCTGCGGTGGGCGGCATGGCGATGCTGCCCGACCTGGACCAGCGGGGCTCGACCATCTCCCGGATGTGGGGGCCGCTGACCGAGGTGCCCTCGGGGATCGTCGGGAAGCTGACCGGCGGGCACCGGCACGGCACGCACGACGCCGTCCTGGCCCCGCTGGCCTTCGGTGGCCTGGCGCTGGCCGCCGCGCAGGCGTTCTGGGCGTCCCTGCTGCTGCTCGCGCTGGCCATCGGGCTGGCGCTGCGCGCGCTGCACGTCGTCGTCCCCGGCCGCTTCGAGGAGACGGTCGTGGGCAACCTGGTGCTGTCGTGGGGCGGCGCCTGGCTGCTGCTCGCGCACAGCCCCGGCCCCACCTGGCTGCCGTGGGCGGTGGGCCTGGGCGTGCTGGTGCACGTGGCCGGTGACTTCCTGACCTGCGGCGGGGTGCCGGTACCGCTGGTCTGGCTGGCCCGGCCGCGGGCCACCGTGGCGTTCTCGCCGATGCAGACCGGGGGCTTCACCGAGAAGGTGCTGCTGGTCCCGGCCTTCGTCGTGGCCACGCTCGTGCTGCTGTGGCTGAACCTGCCGGCGGCGGCGGTCCTCGAGGGGCTCACCGCCGCCGGCTGAGCTCAGCCGCGCACGACCCCCTCGGCGCGCGCGGCGTCGGCCACCGCGGCGGCCACGGCCTCGGCCACGCGCCGGTCCAGCGGCGAGGGCACGACGTAGTCGGGGCGCACCTGGTCGCCGACCACGCCGGCGATGGCGGTGGCCGCGGCCAGCTTCATGCCCTCGGTGATCGCGGTCGCGCCGGCGTCGATCGCCCCGCGGAAGACACCGGGGAAGGCCAGCACGTTGTTGATCTGGTTGGGCAGGTCGCTGCGCCCGGTCGCGACCACCGCGGCGTACTTCGCCGCCATCTGCGGGTCCACCTCGGGGGTGGGGTTGGCCAGGGAGAACACGATGCAGCCCGGCGCCATGGCCGCGATCGCCTCCTCGGCCACCGACCCGCCCGACAGGCCCAGGTAGACGTCGGCCCCGGCCAGCGCGTCGACCATCGACCCGCTGCGGCCGGTCGGGTTGGTGTGCTCGACCAGCCACTGCTTGGAGCCGGTCAGCCCCTCGCGGCCGGCGTGCAGCAGGCCCTTCGAGTCCGCGACCGCGATCTCGCCGATCCCGGCCTCGAGCAGGATCTTGGTGCAGGCCACCCCGGCCGCCCCGGCGCCGGAGACGACCACGCGCAGGTCACCCAGCGACCGGCCGGTCACCGTCGCGGCGTTGCGCAGCGCGGCGAGGACGACGATCGCCGTCCCGTGCTGGTCGTCGTGCATGACCGGGATCTGCAGCGCCTCCTTCAGGCGCGCCTCGACCTCGAAGCAGCGCGGGGCGCTGATGTCCTCGAGGTTGATCCCGCCGAAGGACGGCGCGATCGCCATCACCGCGGCCACGATCTCGTCCACGTCGGTGGTGGAGAGCACGACCGGCACCGAGTCCAGCTCGGCGAACTCCCGGAACAGGCAGGCCTTGCCCTCCATCACCGGCAGCGCGGCGGCCGGGCCGATGTCCCCCAGGCCCAGGACGGCGGTGCCGTCGGAGACCACCGCGACCACCCGCGGGGCCCAGGTGAAGCGGCGGGCGAGCTCCGGCTCGGCGGCGATGGCGCTGGAGACACGGGCTACACCCGGGGTGTAGGTGAGGGCGAGGTCCGCGATCGACGTGATGGCGCCCTTGGTGCGCACCGAGAGCTTGCCGCCCTCGTGCACCGCGAAGGCGGGGTCGTCGGCGAAGCGGTCCGTCGAGCCGGTCATGACACTCTCCGTTGAGCCCATGGACACCGGAGCGTAGGGCAGCCCGGGCCGCGGCGACGCGGCTCAGGGACGTGATCTGGGCAACCTGCCCGGCCGCGGAGCCAGCCGCGCCAGCACCCGCCCGACGACGACGGCCGGGCCGAACGCCCGGCTGTCGTCGGCCACCAGCGGGTTGTCGCCCTCGACCCACCAGCCGCCGTCCACCGCGCGGACCAGGCGCTTGACCACCAGCAGCTCCGGCCGGGCCGGGAAGCGGGCGAGCACCACGTCGCCGGGGCGGGCGCGGTCGGCGCGGGCCACCAGCAGCCGGTCCCCGTGCCGGACGGTGGGCGACATCGAGGGCCCGGTGACCCGGGCCAGCGCCCACCGCGAGGGCAGTGCGGGTACCCCGTCCACCGGCCCTCGTCTCGACATGTCGCCCCTGATCACCGCGAGTAGGGTCGCAGACGACCCACTCCCACGATCTTTGCGAGGACAACCCATGCGGCTCACCCGCCTGTTCTCCGCCGTGGAGGCCACCGCGCACTGCGACCTCCCCTGCGGCGTGTACGACCCCGCCCAGGCCCGCATCGAGGCCGAGTCGGTGAAGGCCCTGCAGGAGAAGTACCAGGGCAGCGACGACGAGGTCTTCAAGACGCGTGCGCTGATCATCAAGGAGCAGCGCGCCGACCTGGTCAAGCACCACCTCTGGGTGCTGTGGACCGACTACTTCAAGCCCCCGCACTTCGAGAAGTACCCGCAGCTGCACGAGCTGTTCAACAAGGCCACCAAGCAGGCCGGCGCCTCGGGCGCCAAGCAGTCGGTCGACCCCGCCGAGGGCCAGAAGCTGCTCGACTACATCGCCGAGATCGACAAGATCTTCTGGGAGACCAAGGCCGCTTCCTGACGGCGCACCTCCCCCGACGCCGGGTCGCCCCTTCGGGGCGGCCCGGCGTTCTCGTGCCCGGTAGCCTCGGGTCCTGATGCGCATCGACCGGGCCGGCTGGCCCTTCATCACCGGCCCGCTGGCGCCCGCCGTGGCCCTCGGCCTGCTCGGGCGCCTCACCGGCCGCCGCTCCGCCCGCGCCGCGGCCTGGCCGCTGCTGGGCCTGTCGGCCTACATGGCGCTGTTCTTCCGCGACCCGCAGCGTTCCTGCGACACCGCCCCACCCGGCCCGGACGACGTGCTGTCCCCCGCCGACGGCATGGTCATGGTCGCCGGGCCCGCACAGGAGGGTGTCGGCCCCGAGCCCGCGCCCGAGGGCGGCTGGCAGCAGGTCAGCATCTTCCTGTCCGTCGTGGACGTGCACGTCAACCGCTCGCCCTACCGCGGCACGGTGACCAGCACCAGCTACACCCCGGGCAGCTTCCTGGCCGCCTACCGCGCCGAGAGCGCGCACCGCAACGAGCGCAGCGAGATCTGGCTGGCCGACGGCGACCGTACGGTGGTGTTCCGGCAGCTGGTCGGCGTGCTGGCCCGGCGCATCGTCACCCGCACCTCCGCCGGCGCGCAGCTGGCCACCGGGGAGCGGATGGGCCTGATGAAGTTCGGCTCCCGGATGGACGTCTTCCTGCCCTCCGACGCCACCCTCACCGTGCGCAAGGGCCAGCGGGTGCGCGGCGGCGAGAGCGTCATCGCGCGGTTCGGGGCGGGCGGGCGGCCGTGACCCGACCGGCGAACCGGCGCAGCCAGACCGTGGAGTTCGTGCGGGCCTCCTCACGCCGCGGCCGCAGCCGGGCCCGGTCCTGGCTGCCCAGCCTGTTCACCCTCGGCAACATGCTGTGCGGCTTCGCCGCGATCCTGGTGTCCTTCCGCGGCCAGTACGGCCTGGCCTGCGTGCTCATCGGCGCCTCGGTGGTGCTCGACATCGCCGACGGCGCGGTCGCCCGGCTCGTCGGCGCGGTGTCGCCCTTCGGCCTGCAGTTCGACTCCCTGGCCGACCTGGTCTCCTTCGGCCTGGCGCCCTCCCTGCTGACCTTCGCGCTGTTCTCCGCCGGCCGCGACGGCTTCGACCCGCTGGGCTGGATCGCCTGCTTCGTGTGGGTGGCGTGCGCGGCGATCCGGCTGGCCCGCTTCAACGTCACCATCGACCCGACCGCCGACAAGCGGTTCTTCGTCGGCTTGCCCTCCCCCGGCGCGGCGGGTGTGGTCATGGCCAGCGTGTTCGCCTTCTCCGACGTCCTCGAGGGCCGCGACCGGCTGTGGGTGCTGCTGGTCGTCGTCGTCCCGGGGCTGCTGATGGTGTCCAACATCCGGTGGCGGTCCTTCCGGTCGCTGGTGAGCCCGAAGAGCCGCCGTCCCTACGGCCTGGTGACCGCCGCCGTGCTGATCATCGTGGGCCTGGCCACCGTGCCGGTGCTGACGTTCTGCCTGGTGGCCTACGGCTACCTGTTCTCCCCGCTGCTGGTGCCGGTGGTCTCCCCGCTGGGCCGGCTGGTGCCCGCCCGGGTCAAGGAGCTGCTGTCGTGATCCGCCCGGTCACCCCCGAGGACGTCGACGCCGTCGTCGCCCTGGTCCGCGAGCTCGCCGACTACGAGAAGAGCCTCGACGAGGCGCGGATGACCTCCGAGCAGCTGCACGACGCCCTGTTCGGCGAGGCGCCCGCGCTGTTCGGCCACGTGGCCTGCGACGACGACGGCGCCGTCGTCGGGTTCGCGCTGTGGTTCCTGAACTTCTCCACCTGGCGCGGCACGCACGGGGTGTACCTGGAGGACCTCTACGTCTCCCCCGCGCACCGCGGCACGGGCCTGGGCCGGGAGCTGCTGCGCACGCTGGCCGCCATCTGCACCGAGCGCGGCTACGCCCGGCTGGAGTGGTCGGTGCTGGACTGGAACGCCCCGTCCATCGCCTTCTACCGGGCCGCCGGGGCCCGCCCGCAGGACGGCTGGTCGGTCTACCGGCTGACCGACGACGCACTGGCCGAGTTCGCCCGGGAGAGGACGTCATGACCGACCGCGCACCCAGCGAGTGCTGGCTCACCGACATGGACGGCGTGCTGGTGCACGAGGGCAGCGCCCTGCCCGGCGCGGCGGAGTTCCTGCAGCGGCTCGTCGACCGGGAGCGCCGCTTCCTGGTGCTGACCAACAACTCGATCTTCACCCCCCGCGACCTGGCCGCGCGGCTGCAGCGGTCGGGCCTGCACGTGCCCGAGGAGGCCATCTGGACCTCCGCGCTGGCCACCGCGGACTTCCTGGCCGCCCAGCTGCCCGGCGGGTCGGCCTACGTCATCGGCGAGGCGGGGCTGACCACCGCGCTGCACGAGGCCGGCTACACCATCACCGACACCGAGCCCGACTACGTGGTGCTGGGTGAGACCCGCACCTACAGCTTCGAGGCCATCACCCGGGCGATCCGGCTGGTCGAGGGCGGCGCCCGGTTCATCGCCACCAACCCCGACGCCACCGGTCCCTCGGCCGAGGGCTCGCTGCCGGCCACCGGCTCGGTGGCCGCGCTCATCACCAAGGCCACCGGCGCCGAGCCCTACTTCGTCGGCAAGCCCAACCCGATGATGTTCCGCTCCGCGCTCAACCGGATCGACGGGCACTCCGAGTCCACCACGATGGTCGGCGACCGGATGGACACCGACATCGTCGCCGGCATCGAGGCGGGCCTGGACACCGTGCTGGTGCTCACCGGCTCCACCCGGGCCGAGGACGTCACCCGGTTCCCGTTCCGCCCCGGCCGGGTCGTGGACTCCATCGCCCAGGTCATCGACCTGGTCTGACCGCTACTGCTCGGCGTAGGCCAGCCGGGCCTCGGGGGTGGCCAGGAACCACAGCACGCCGGCCACGCAGGCCAGCAGCGGCAGGCCCAGCAGCGGCCGGCCGCCGTCGAAGGCGGTGACGTAGCCGAGCAGGCCCAGCAGCAGCTGCAGCACCACCACCGGCCCGCGGGCCCAGCCGGCCACCCGGCGCAGCCCGACGGCCCCGGCGGCCAGCACGGCCGCGCCGACGAGCACGTAGACCACCTCGGCCAGCGCCCGGCCGGTGCTGTCGGGAGTGCCGGTGAGGGTCAGCCAGAGCACGGTGCCGGCCACGCCGACCAGCCCCAGGGCCTCGACGCCGACCAGCAGCGCGGCCAGCCGCAGCGACCGCGGGGCCTGCACGGTGGGCCGCGGTGCGGCGGGCGCGGTGCGGGCCGCGGCGCCGCCGAGCAGCCGCTCGGCCCAGCCGCGCCGGCCGGGGTGCTCGGGTCCTGCTGCCACGCCCCGAGGCTACGTGGACCGCGGAGGACGCGACGGGGCCGCCCGCGCCGCTGGCTACTGTCGAGGCCGTGCGTGCCCTGCTCGTGACCAACCCGGCGGCGACGACCACCACCGCCAAGGTGCGCGAGGTGCTCGTCCGCGCGCTGTCCACCGACCTCAAGGTCGACGTCGCCGAGACCACCCACCGCGGGCACGCGCGCGAACTGGGCCGGCAGGCCGCCGTCGACGGCGTGGACGTCGTGGTCACCCTGGGCGGCGACGGCACGGTGAACGAGACCGTCGACGGCCTGCTCGCCGACGGGCCCGGCGCGCAGGTGCCCACCCTCGCCGTCGTGCCCGGCGGGTCGACCAACGTCTTCTCCCGGGCGCTGGGCCGCTCCCGGGACCCGGTCGAGGCGACCGCGGAGATCCTGGACTCGCTGCGCGCCGGCCGCACCCGGCGGGTGTCGCTGGGCACGGCCAGCGCGCTGGTCGACGCCGGCACCGACATCGCCTGGGGCCCGGGTTGGACCCCGCCGCGGTGGTTCGTCTTCGCCGCCGGGCTGGGCTTCGACGCCGAGGTGATCCGGCAGGTGGAGGAGCAGCGGGCCCGCGGCCGGCGCTCCAGCGGGCGGCTCTACGTCCACGCCGGCACCCGCACGTTCCTGCTCGGCCACGACCGCCGGCACCCCTCGATGACCCTGCGGGTGCCCGGCGAGCCGGCGCGTGAGGGCCTGTTCCTGTGCCTGGTGTCCAACGTCAACCCGTGGACCTACCTCGGTGACCGGGCCATCGCGCCGAGCCCGGAGGCCGGGTTCGAGAACGGCCTGGCGGCGTTCGCGATGGGCCGGCTGGGGCCGATCGCCATGCTGCGGCACCTGCGCACCACGATGGCGGAGCGCCCGGACGTGCGGGGCCGCGGCGTGCACCGCCTGCACGACCTCGCCGAGCTCGAGATCACCTCCACCCGGCCGCTGGAGTGGCAGCTGGACGGCGACCACCTGGGCCCGGCGACCGGGCTGCGGGTGCGCAGCGTGCCCGCCGCGCTCGAGGTCGTCGTCTAGGTCGTCGTCCAGGTCGTCGTCCAGGCCGTCGTCCGAGCCGTCGCCGAGCGGTTCCGCACCGGCCCCGCAGCTCCCTGCCAGGTACCCCCGCCAGGGTGACGGGGACCCGGTCACCCGCAACGGTGGCGGTTCTGCTAGGAGCGTGGTGAGGTTGCTCATACGGGGGGACGGCAGGCGGGTGAACCGCTTGACAGACCCTCAGCGCGTGAAACGATCGACCACGAACGCAACCCGCTGGTAACACCAGCGTGCGGTGTGCCGCCGACACCGGACAAGGACGACGTCGGCAGACCCAGGACCGGTCCACGACCGTTCCGCAGGGTGCGGGCACACCGTAGACGACACCGAGGAGCACACCGACATGGACTGGCGCCACCGCGCCCTCTGCCGGGACGAAGACCCCGAGCTCTTCTTCCCCATCGGGACGACCGGGCCCGCGGTCACCCAGATCGAGCAGGCGAAGGCCGTGTGCCAGCGCTGCCCGGTCGTGCAGTCCTGCCTCGAGTGGGCGCTGACCTCCGGCCAGGACTCCGGTGTCTGGGGCGGGCTGAGCGAGGACGAGCGCCGCGCGCTCAAGCGCCGCACCCAGCGCGCCCGCGTCCGCACCGCCTGACGCAGACGACCACCGGGAGCCGGTCACCTCGCCCGAGGTGACCGGCTCCTGTCGTTGCGGGGCCCGGCGTCCCGGGGCTCAGCGGCGGGCGCGGCCGGCGCCGGGCAGGGTGAGGACGGCGACCGTCCCCGGCCCCTCGGCGGGCGCGGTGATCTCCAGCCGCCCGTGCAGCTCGCTGGTGACCAGCGTGCGCACGATCTGCAGGCCCAGCCCCTTGCTGGCCGCGACGTCGAAGCCCGGTGGCAGGCCGCTGCCGTCGTCGGCGATGGTCACCAGCAGGTCGTGGCCCTCGCGCCGGGCGGTCAGCTCGACCCGGCCCGGCGTCCCCTCGGGGAAGGCGTGCTCGACGGCGTTGTGCAGCAGCTCGGTCACCGCCATCACCAGCGGGGTGGCGCTGGCCGCGGGCAGCTCGCCGAAGCGGCCCACCCGCACGATCCGGGCCGCCGGGCCCACCGACGCGACGTCGCCGAGCATGGGCAGCACCTGGTCCAGCACGTCGTCGACGTCGACGACGTCCTCGCGGCTGCCGGCCAGGGTGTCGTGCACCACGGCGATGGAGGCCACCCGGCGCACCGACTCCAGCAGCGCCTCCCGGGCGGCCGGCTCGGACACCCGGCGGGCCTGCAGCCGCAGCAGGGCGGCCACCGTCTGCAGGTTGTTCTTCACCCGGTGGTGGATCTCCCGGATGGTGGCGTCCTTGGTCATCAGCGCCCGGTCGCGGCGGCGCACGTCGGTGACGTCGCGGACCAGCACCAGCGCGCCGTGCTCGCCACCGGGGGCCTGCAGCGGCAGCGCCCGCACCAGGAGGGTGGCCGCCTCGCCCTCGACGTCCAGCGGGTCGGGGTAGCGGCCGGCGACGGCGGCGGCGATGTGCGCGGCCACCACCTCGCCGGTGACCCGGTCGGTGGCCGACCGCCGGGTCAGCTCGGCGAGGTCCGCGCCCACGACGTCGCCGGTCAGGCCCATCCGGCGGTAGGCCGACAGGGCGTTGGGGCTGGCGTAGACCGCCCGGCCGGTGCCGTCCAGGCGCACCAGGCCGTCACCGACCCGGGGGCTCATCTCGGCGTCCTCGAGCATCCGCGGCGGGAAGGTGCCGGCCGAGACCATCGCGCCGAGCTCGGCGGCGATGTCGAGGTAGGTCAGCTCCAGCTGCGAGGGCGGCCGGGTGGCCGAGAGCCGGCGGTCCCGGGCCAGCACCGCGACGACGGCGCCCTCGTGCCGCACCGGCAGCACCTCGCGGCTGCGGGGGGCCGAGCCGGTGCCGTCGGGCTCCTCGACCACGGGCTCCCCGCCCCGGTGCGCCTGCACGAAGGACGCGGCGGCCTCCCCGGTCAGCTCGACGCCGACGAGGTCCTCGGGCTGGGTGGTGGACGCGGTCAGCGGGCGCACCTGCGCCACGCACCACCAGGCCCCGCCGGCCAGCGGCACCCACAGGGTGAGGTCGGCGAAGGACAGGTCGGCCAGCAGCTGCCAGTCGGCGACCAGCCGGCGGGCGTGGTCGGCCTGCGACGGGCTGACCGCGGGGGCGCGCGAGAGCCGGTCGGACAGGCTGCTGCGCGGCTGGGACACGAGCTGCCTCAGCTGGTGACGGTGGCGATCAGGTCGCCCTCCTGGAGGACCTCGCCCTCCACGACGTGCAGCTCGGCGACGGTGCCCGCGCGCTCGGTGAGCACCGGGATCTCCATCTTCATCGACTCCAGGATGACCAGCGTGTCGCCGGCGGCCACCTCGGCACCCGGGGCCACCAGGACCTTCCAGACGCTGGAGACCATCTCGGCGTGGATCTCCTCGACCGCCACCGGCGCTCCTCCTCCTGCTGAACGGTTGACCGTGGTCATCCAACCACCCCGGCCCCCGCCCGCGGCGGGGCCGCGGTCAGCCCGCGGCCAGCCGGTGGAGCACCTCGCAGACCGCGGCGCCGTCGTGCGGGACACCGGTCTCGGGCAGCCCGGTGAGGACGTCGGCGGCGCGGGCGGCCGCGGTCGCCAGGTCCGGCCCCCCGGCGCTCACCGTGGCCAGCAGCGCGTCGTACCAGCCGTCCAGCCGGTCGCCGGGGGCGTAGCCGCCCACCGCCCGGACGTCGGCCGCCGCCGGTCCGTCCAGGTCGGGCAGCCGGCCGATGACCCGGCCGGCGGTGCCCGGCGGCAGGGTGGCGCGCAGCTGGGCGGCGAGGGCGGGGCGGGGCGCCGTTCCCGGGTCGGGGCGCAGCCGGCCGGTGGCGCAGCGCAGCGCCAGGTCGACGACGTCGACGCCGTGCGCCCGCTCCAGCACACCCAGGTCCAGGGAGAGACCGGCGGCGACCTCGGCCAGCTCGCCGTCGGGGTCGATGCCCACGGTGACCGGGCCGCGCCAGCCCAGGTCGGGCAGCCGCTGCGCCGCCCGGGGCAGCACCGGCCCGCCGTCGCCGGGCCAGCCGGGCGGGGTCCAGGAGACCCGGGCGGTGCCGGCGTCGCGGTCGCGCCGCACCGGCGTCACGTGCCGCAGGCCGTCGGGGGTGACGACGGCGAGGAACCCCTGCGCGCTCGCCGGCTCCACGCCGTCGCCGCCCAGCCGCTCCAGGACCGCGGCCGGCGGGCCGACCCAGGTCAGCCCCACCGCGACCACGGACGCGGCGAGCTCGGCGTTGCCGGCCAGCGCCGGCGGCACGGCGAGGACGGCGTCCACGCCGCTGCGGCGGGCGGCCTCGACCAGGCGCGGGACGGACAGGTAGGACTCCGCGGCGGGCGAGGGACCCAGCAGGACCGCCTCGTCGGCCATCCGGACGTGCCGGGCCCCGGCCTCGCTGGCCGAGTGCACGGCCACCGTCTTCACGCCCAGTGCCTCGGCTGCGCGGATGACGCCGCAGGCCACCGGCCCGCGCCCGGCGACCAGCACGCTGCCGATGCCGGTCCCGCCCGTGTCGGCCACTGCTCCCCCGTCCCGGCGCGCCCCCCGCGCCGTCCTGTCGACCCTGCCACGACCGGGCACCTCGTGCCCGCCGCGGCGCGGCGGGCAGACCCGGAGCGGGCCGTGAGACCCTGGACGGCCGGGGCCCGAGGAGCTCGGACCCGGTACGAGGAGAGGAGGGCAGCGATGTCCAAGCGTGGACGCAAGCGGCGCGCCCGCAAGAAGAACGGCGCCAACCACGGCAAGCGGCCCAACGCCTGAGCCGCACGGCGCGGGTCCTCCGGGGCCCGCGCCGTAGCCCGCCGTCAGTCGGCGGTGCGCTCCACGGAGATGCGCTCGACGGAGACGGTCGTGCCGTCCTCCTCGAACGACACCTGGGTCAGCTGCATCTTGATCCGGTCCTTGAGACCCGTCGGCGTCGGGTCACCGCCGCAGCGCTTGCGGACCAGCGCCTTGAACTCCTGCTCGATGCCGAACTCGCGCAGGCACGGCGCGCACTCGTCGAGGTGCTCGGCGATCACCGCGCGGCGCTCGTCGCCGGTCTCGTGGTCCAGGAACTCGAACACGTGCGTGAGCACGTCGTCGCAGCTGCCGATATCCACGGCGCCGCGCTCGTCGGGTGCGTCGGTCACGACGTCCCCTCCTCTCCGGCCCCGGCACGGGCGAACCCGCGCTCGCGGGCGTAGTCGGCGAGCAGCTTCTGCAGCCCGCGCCGACCGCGGTGCAGCCGGGACATCACCGTGCCGATGGGCGTGCCCATGATCTCGGCGATCTCCTTGTAGGCGAACCCCTCCACGTCGGCGAGGTAGACCGCCAGCCGGAAGTCCTCCGGCAGCTGCTGCAGCGCTTCCTTGATGTCGGTGTCGGGGAGGTGGTCCAGGGCCTCCATCTCCGCCGACCGCAGACCGCTGGAGCTGTGCTCCTCGGCGGCGAACAGCTGCCAGTCCTGCACCTGGTCGGTGGGGTACTGCTGCGGCTGCCGCTGCTTCTTGCGGTAGTTGTTGATGTAGGTGTTGGTCAGGATGCGGTACAGCCACGCCTTGAGGTTGGTGCCCTCGGCGAACTGGTGGAAGGCCGAGTAGGCCTTCACGAACGTCTCCTGCACGAGGTCCTCGGCGTCGGCCGGGTTCCGGGTCATGCGCAGCGCCGCCGGGTACAGCTGGTCCAGGAAGGGCAGCGCGTCGCGCTCGAAGCGGGCGTCGCGCTGGGCGCGCGTCTCGGCCTGCTCGGTGCGGCTGCCGTCGGCGCGGGGCTCGGGGGTCTCCACGACCTGCGGGCCGGCGGTCTGCTGCTCCGGGGTCTGCTGCGTGCTGTCGTCGGGCACCGACCGTCCTCTCTGCGGCGACCGCAGACGGGACACCACGTCGGTCGATGCTAGTCGCGCCGTCGTGGCGCGGCCGGGCGGACGACGGGTCGCCAGGGGCACCGCCGCACGCGTGCGGGTGCGGGCCCGGGTCGGGACGGCTGCACTGGTCACGGTCCCTGCAGCGCCCGCACCGCCCCCGTTGTTCCCCCTAGGGTCGGGTGCATGGCGGCGACCCCCGCGGTGCGGGTGCTGGAGAAGGCGGGCGTGCCGTTCGAGCTGCGCAGCTACGACCCGGACGACCACGAGGACGGCGTCGGGTTCGGCGAGGCCGCGGTCGCCGCGCTCGGCCAGGACCCGGCGACGGTGTTCAAGACGCTGCTGGCGCGGGTGGACGGCGACCTGGTGGTGGCCGTGGTCCCGGTGTCCGGGCAGCTGGACCTCAAGGCGCTGGCCGCCGCGCTCGGGGGCCGGAGGGCGGCCATGGCCGACCCGGCCGACGCCGAGCGCAGCAGCGGGTACGTGCGCGGCGGCATCAGCCCGCTGGGCCAGCGGAAGCAGCTGCCCACCGTGGTCGACGACTCCGCGCTGGCGCTGGCCACGGTGTGCGTCAGCGGCGGCCGGCGCGGCCTGCAGGTCGAGCTGGCCCCGGCCGACCTCGTGGCGCTGACCCGGGCGCGGACCGCACCGATCGGGCGGTGACGCCTCAGCCGTAGGGCGTGAGGAGCTGGTCCACCGGTGCCAGGTCGTCGGTGAGCACCGGGGCGTCGCCGACGAAGGCGGTCAGCTCGTCGCCGGTGACCACCTGCCAGGCCAGCCCGCGGCCGGCCAGGGCGGTGGCCAGCGCACCGGTGTCCAGCGGCCGGCGCGAGGCGACCGCGACCACGTTGCCGCCGTCCTCGCCGGCCACGACCGGGGCCCGGGCCAGCAGCGCGACGTGCGGGAAGACCGCGCGCATGGTGGCGAGCTCGGCGCGCAGGAAGGACAGCGGGCCGTGGTCGATGAGGTTGACCGCGTAGACGCCGTCGTCGGTCAGCGCGCGGTCGACCAGCTGCAGCGCCTCGGTGGTGGTCAGCTGCCAGGGCACCGCGAGCCCGCCGAAGGCGTCGCCCACCACGAGGTCCCGCCTGCCGCCGGGCTCCTCGGCCAGCCCGGTGCGGGCGTCGCCGACGTCGACCTGCAGCTGCGGGCCGGTGACCAGGCCGAGCTCGGCGCGGTCGACGGCCAGCACGCCGGCGTCGACCTCCAGCACCCGGCTGGTGCTGCCCGGGCGGACCGCGGCCAGGTAGCGGGGCACGGTGAGCCCCCCGCCGCCGACGTGCAGCGCCGACACCGGCTCCCCGGCGGGTGCGGCGACGTCGCTGACCGACGCGACGGCCTGCACGTAGGCGAACTCCAGGTACGTGGGGTCGTCGAGGTCGACGTAGGAGTGCCGCAGCGTGTCCAGCACCAGCGTGCGCCCGCCGGGCCGGTCGGGGTCGGCCACCACGCGGGCGCAGTGGTAGGTGGTCTCGACCTCGCACGGGTCGGGGGCGACGACGGCCAGGCCGGTGCCGGCCAGGGTGGCGACCAGCAGCGCGCCGGGCAGCCGGGCCCCGACGGTGCGCCGCAGCAGCAGCCACAGCCCGACCCCGCAGGCGACCACCAGCAGCCCGGTGCCGACCAGGATCACGCTGGTGGGCAGCAGCGCCACCAGCACGAAGCCGGTGCCGAAGGTGGCCGCGATGCCGCCGAGCGTGCCGATGCCCGACAGCTTGCCGACCACCGACCCGGTCTCGCGCAGGCTGCCCAGCTGCAGCGCGACCACCATCGGCGGCACGGCCGACAGCAGCGCGGCCGGCACCACGACGGCGACCGCGGCCAGCAGCAGCACGCTGCCGGCGTCGGCCCCCGACAGCGCCGCCCCGGCGAACCGGACGACGGGCACCACGGCGACCAGCAGCGCACCGCCGCCGACCAGCAGCGGGGCGAGCAAACCGCGCGGGTCGCGCCGGTCGGCCACCGCTCCCCCGGCCCAGGCGCCGATCGCGATCGCGGCCAGGGCGAACCCGATGACCGCGGTGTTGGTCTGCAGGGTGATGCCGACGTAGGGGGCGATGAGCCGCAGGCCGGCGATCTCGAGCACCAGCACGGCGCCCGAGGACAGGAAGGTGACCACCGCGGCCACCCAGCCGGGCAGCGCGCGGGACCCCGGCTGCGGCGGGGCGGTGCCGGGTGCGGTCACCTCAGAACAGCGCGGGCTGGTCGGCCGGTGCCGACACCGGGTCCACCCAGGCGGTCAGCTGCTCGCCGCCGTGCGCCACGTTGCCCACGGCCGGGCCGACCGGCCGGATCTCCAGCTGCTCGACCAGCTCGGGCGGGGTGGGGGCGGCCAGCGCCTCGACGTCGTCGCGGTCCAGGTCGAGCCAGTCGGCCCAGCGCTCGCGGGGCAGCACCAGCGGCATCCGGTCGTGGATGGTGGCTAGCGCGCCGACGGCCGGGGCGGTGACGACGGTGCAGGAGTACAGCCGGTCCTCCCCGCGGCCCCAGACCTCCCAGAGACCGGCGAAGGCGAGCCCGCCGCCGTCCTGGGGCGTGATGTACCAGGGCTGCTTGCCCGGCGCGTGCTCGCGCGGGGACCACTCGTACCAGCCGTCGGCGGGCACCAGGCAGCGGCGGGCGCGGGCGGCCTTGCTGAAGGCCGGCTTGCTGGTGAGGGACTCGACGCGGGCGTTGAGCATGCGGTTGCCGACCGAGACGTCCTTGGCCCAGGACGGCACCAGGCCCCAGCGGACCACCCGCAGCTCGCGGTGCGAGGCGCCGGTGGGGGCGCCCTCGGCGTCGCGCTCGCGGGCCTGCCGGACCACGTAGACGTCCTTGGTCGGGGCGACGTTGAAGTCCGCTCCGAGCGGGTCCTGGCCCGGGGCCGGGACGGCCTCGAAGTCGGCCGCCAGGTCCTCCGGCCGCCGGCTGGATGCATACCGCCCGCACATCGCGTCCTCGCTCCCGTCGTCCCCCGTACCGGCCCCGACTCTAGGTGCGGGGTACGACAGCGGTGTGCTGTCGCAGGCATGGGGTAGGCAGGCACCCGACCGCGCAACCGCGACCGGAGAGGCACGACGACGTGACGAGCACGCAGGACCACCCGAAGACCGACAGCGGCACCGCCGACCGCACCTACGCGACGGTGAACCCGTTCACCGGCGAGACCGAGCGGGAGTTCGAGGCGCTGGCCGGTGACCAGGTGACCGCGGTCGTCGACCGGGCGCACACCGCGTTCCTGGACTGGCGGCAGCGCACCGTCGCCGAGCGCGCCGCCGTCGTCGGGCGGGCCGCCGACCTGATGACCGAGCGCAGCGACGCCCTGGCCGCGCTGATCACCAAGGAGATGGGCAAGCGGATCCAGGAGGCGGCCGGCGAGGTCGCCCTGGCCGCCAGCATCCTGCGCTACTACGCCGACAAGGCCGAGCAGTTCCTCGCCCCGCGCACCATCGAGGTGATGAAGGGCGAGGCCGTGGTGGTCAACGAGCCCACCGGGGTGCTGTTCGCCGTCGAGCCGTGGAACTACCCGCTCTACCAGGTGGTCCGGGTGGCCGGCCCGAACCTGACGCTGGGCAACACCATCGTGCTCAAGCACGCCGAGAACGTGCCGCAGTGCGCCCTCGCCCTCGAGGAGCTCTTCCGCGACGCGGGCGCCCCCGAGGGCGTCTACACCAACGTGTTCCTCAGGATCTCCGACACCGAGCAGGTCATCGCGCACCCCGCGGTGCAGGGCGTGACGCTCACCGGCAGCGAGCGGGCCGGCTCCTCGGTCGCGGCGCTGGCCGGCAAGCACCTGAAGAAGTCGGTGCTCGAGCTCGGCGGCAGCGACCCCTTCGTCGTCCTGGACACCCCCGACCTGGCCCGCACCGTGAAGGCCGCGACCATGGGCCGGATGGCCAACACCGGCCAGGCCTGCATCGCGGCCAAGCGCATCATCGTGCTCGCCGACGTCTGGGACGAGTTCGTCGCCGGCATCCAGCAGGCCTTCGGCGGGTTCACCCCCGGCGACCCGGCCGACCCCGCGACCACGCTGGGCCCGCTGTCGACCGAGCGCGCCGCCGCCGACCTGCACGCCCAGATCACCGACGCGGTCGACAAGGGCGCCACGGTGCTCGCCGGCGGCGGGCGGCCCGACCGGCCCGGCGCGTTCGTCGAGGCCACCCTGCTGACCGACGTCACCCCGGGGATGCGGGCCTTCTCCGAGGAGCTCTTCGGCCCGGCCGCGGTGCTCTACAAGGTGCAGACCGAGGACGAGGCGGTCGCGCTGGCCAACGACAGCGCCTACGGGCTGTCCGCGGTCGTCTACTCCGGCGACGTCGAGCGCGCCCGCGCGGTCGCCGACCGGCTCGAGTCCGGGATGGTCTGGATCAACCAGCCCTCCGGGTCCTCGGCCGAGCTGCCCTTCGGCGGGGTCAAGCGGTCCGGGTACGGCCGCGAGCTGTCCGAGCTGGGCATGTTCGAGTTCGCCAACCGGCGCCTGGTGCGCACCCTGCCCGCGAGCCGGTGAGCGGCCGGCGGTGAGGGTGGGCGGCGTCGACCGGGCAGGATGGGCGGCATGAGCAGCTGGTCGACGCCGTCCGCCCCCGGCCCGGTCGACGCCGTCGTCGCCCTGCCCGGCTCGAAGTCGATCACCGCCCGGGCCCTGGTGCTGGCCGCGCTGTCCGACGGCCCGTCCCGGCTGGTGCGCCCGCTGCGGGCCCGCGACACCGACCTGATGGCCGCCGGGCTGCGGGCGCTCGGGGTCGGCATCGAGGTCGACGGGGAGGACTGGCTGGTCACCCCCGGCCCGCTGCGCGCCCCGGCGACGGTCGACGCGGGGCTGGCCGGGACCGTGCTGCGGTTCCTGCCGCCGGTGGCGGCACTCGCCGACGGCCCGGTGACCCTGGACGGCGACCCGCGGCTGCGCGAGCGGCCCAACGCCGGCCTGCTCGAGGGCCTGCGCGCCTGCGGGGTGCAGGTCTCCGACGGCGGCCGCGGCCGGGCCCCCTTCACCGTGCACGGCACGGGCGCGGTCCGCGGCGGCACCGTCACCGTGGACGCCAGCGAGTCCAGCCAGGTGGTCAGCGGCCTGCTGCTGGCCGGCGCCCGGTTCACCGAGGGCCTGGACCTGCGGCTGGCCGGCGGGGTGCCCTCGATGCCGCACGTGCAGATGACCGTCGAGACCCTCGCCGAGCACGGCGTCGCCGTCGAGCGCACCACCGACGGCTGGCGGGTCGCCCCGGGCCCGGTGGCCGCGGTCGACCGGGTGGTCGAGCCCGACCTGTCCAACGCCGCCCCCTTCCTCGCCGCCGCGCTGGTCACCGGCGGCCGGGTGACCGTGCGCGACTGGCCGGCGCGCACCACCCAGCCCGGCGCCCAGCTGGAGCAGCTGTTGCCCGCGATGGGCGCGGCCGTCGAGCGCACCGCCGACGGGCTGCAGGTCACCGGCGGCCCGGCGATCACGCCGCTGCGGGCCGACCTGTCCGAGGTCGGCGAGCTGACCCCGGTGCTGGCCGCGCTGTGCGCGCTGGCCGACGGGCCCTCCCGGCTGACCGGCATCGCGCACCTGCGCGGGCACGAGACCGACCGGCTGCAGGCCCTCGACGAGGTGCTCGGCGCCGTCGGCGCCGAGGTCACCCAGCTCCCCGACGGCCTGGAGATCACCCCCGGCCCCCGGCGGTCGGCCGAGGTCGACTCCTACGCCGACCACCGGATGGTCATGGCCGCCGCGGTGCTCGGCCTCGCCGTCCCCGGGGTCGTCGTCCGCGACCCGGGCACGGTGGCCAAGACCCTCCCGGACTTCCTGGACCGCTGGGCCGGTCTGCTCGGCGAGCACGCCGGAGCGGTCAGCTGAGGGGCCGGGTCTGATGGCGGGGCGGAAGTTCGACGCCCGCTCCGACGAGGACGACGTCCGGGTCCGCCCGGGCCGGCGCGGGTCGCGGCCGCGCACGCGCACCCGGCCCAGCCACGACGACGCCGTCCCCGGGCTCGTGGTGGGGGTCGACCGTGGCCGGATGACCGTGCGGGTCGAGGGCGACGACGGCCCGGTCGAGGTGACCGCCATGCGGGCCCGCGAGCTGGGCAAGCACGGCGTCGTCACCGGTGACCGGGTGCGGCTGGTCGGCGACACGAGCGGCCGGGTCGACACCCTGGCCCGGATCGTGGTCATCGAGCCGCGCACCACCGTGCTGCGGCGCACCGCAGACGACACCGACCCGACCGAGCGGGTGGTGGTCGCCAACGCCGAGCTGCTGGTCGTGGTCACCGCCGTCGCCGACCCCGAGCCGCACACCGGGTTCCTCGACCGCTGCCTGGTGGCCGCCTTCTCCGGCGGGCTCACCCCGCTGCTGTGCCTGACCAAGGCCGACCTGGGCAGCCCGGACCGGCTGCTGGCCCGCTACGCCGGCCTCGAGGTCGAGGCGATCGCGGTCAGCCGGGACACCGACCTCGACGAGCTGGCCCCGCGGCTGGCCGACCGGGTGTCGGTGCTGGTCGGCCAGTCCGGCGTGGGCAAGTCGACGCTGGTGAACCGGCTGGTGCCCGACGCCGCGCGGGCCACCGGCGGGGTGAGCAAGGTGGGCAAGGGGCGGCACACGTCGTCCTCGGCGGTGCTGCTGGACCTGCCCGGCGGCGGGATGGTCATCGACACCCCCGGCATCCGCAGCTTCGGGCTGGCCGACACCGACCCGGCCGACGTCCTGGCCGCCTTCGACGACCTGGCCGAGGTCGCCCGCGACTGCCCGCCGCTGTGCGCGCACACCGCCGACGACCCCGACTGCGCGCTCGACGACTGGGCCGCCGACGGCCCGGCCGCCCGGGGCGAGCGGCTGGCCAGCTTCCGCCGGCTGGTCGCGGCGGTCGGCGCCCGCTGATCCCCCGCCGGGGGGACAACCGGCCCCCGGCTACAGGACGGATGATTTCCGGCCGATCTGGTTTCTGTGAAGCACAGCCGGTTCCGGGCCCCCGCGGTGGCGACCCCGCGCGTGATGGCCGCGGTGACCGGCTTCCTCTACCTCGCCGGCGGCACGGCCGTCGGCGCGGCCGGTCTGGACGCGCTGCGGTCGAGGGGGCCGGGTCCGCACCCGCACCCCGACGGCCCGGTCGGGCTGCTGCTCATCGCCGCCGTCGCCGTCCTCACCGGGGCCGGTGTGCTGCGCTGGGGACGGCGGCTGCCGCGGGCGGCCTACCACCTGCTGGTGGGCGCCGGAGCCGGGTTGATCACCCTCGCCGCGCTGCTGGCCCCCGGCGCCTCCACCGCCACGGCGGCCGCCGGCGTCATGGTGTTCGTCGCCCTCGACGCGTTCTTCTACTTCGCCTGGCCCGCCGCGCTGGCCCACCTCGCACTGGCCGTCGTTGGCGGCACGTTCGCCCTGGCCCAGCGTTCCGAGCTGCCGGTCGGCTCCTCGATCCTGCTGGCCACGGTCTGCCTCAGCATCGCCGCGGTGGTGGGCGTGCTGGTCGACCGCGCGTCCAGCGCCGGGGTCGACCAGCTGACCGGGTTGGCCAACCGGCGCGGCCTCGACGAGGCCCTCGAGCCCGCCGTGCGGGACGCCACCCGGACCGGGACCGCGCTGAGCACGGCGCTCGTCGAGCTCGACGGCTTCGAGGACGTGGTGCGCGAGGCCGGGGACCACGCCGCGGCCGACCTGCTGCGGACGGCCGCCCGCCTGTGGTCCGCGCAGCTGCCCCCGGGCGCCGTGCTGGCCCGCCGCGACGGCGCCGAGTTCACCCTGCTGCTCCCCCGTCACGACGGGCCGGTCGCGCTCGCCCTGGTCGAGCGGCTGCGCGCTGCCCTGCCCGCGGTCAGCACGGCCGCGGGCGTGGCCGTGCTGCACGACGGGGAGACCGCCGCCGCCCTGCTCCGCCGCACCGACACCGCCCTGGGGCGTGCCCGCGCGACCACGGCCCGGCGCGCCGTCCTCGACGACGCCCAGCCCGACCCCCTGCTGCCCGAGCTGCGCGCCGCCCTGGCCACCGGCCGGACCGCCCGCATCGGCCTGACCGTGCACTACCAGGCGGTGGTGTCCCTGACCGACGGCGCCGTCGTCGGCGTGGAGGCCCTGGCCCGGTGGGAGCACCCGGTGCTGGGGTCGATCAGCCCGACGCGGTTCATCCCGCTCGCCGAGCAGCACGGCCTGGTCGGCGCCCTCGGCGAGGTGGTGCTGCGCCAGGCGTGCGCCGAGATGGCCGCGCTGCGCGCCGCGACCGGCCGGGGGCTGCTGCTCACCGTGAACGTCTCGGGCCACCAGTTCTGCGACCCCGCGTTCCCCACCGTGGTCGCCGGCATCCTGGCCGGCACCGGGTGGCCGGCCGCCGACACCGTCCTCGAGGTCACGGAGAGCCTGGTGGAGGCCGACTCCCCGGTCGCGGTGGCCGCGCTGCGGGGGCTGCGCCGTCTCGGCGTGCAGGTCGCCATCGACGACTTCGGCACCGGCTACTCCTCGCTCGCCCGCCTGGACACCCTGCCGGCCGACTACCTCAAGCTGGACGCCACCTTCACCGCCACCGTGGTCACCTCCGCCCGCCGCGCCCGGCTGGTGCGCAGCGTGGTCGCGCTGGCCGAGGGACTGGACCTGCTGGTCATCGCCGAGGGCGTGGAGACCGCCGAGCAGGCCGACCTGCTGCGCGAGCTGGGCTGCGAGCTGGCGCAGGGGTTCGGCCTGCACCGGCCTTCACCGGTCGCCGGGCTGGCCGCGGTGCTGGCCGGGGAGGGTCAGACCTCGACGGTGCCGCCGCTGCGCCAGTAGGTGCCCTCGGCGCGGCTGAGCATGCCCTCGTCGACGAGGTGGCGGCGCAGCGCCGCGGTATCGGGGTGCCACACCGCCAGCAGCGCGTTGACCTCGCGCTCGGGGTAGCGCACCCCGGGCTCGAAGACCCGCACCAGGTGGTCCAGCACGACCAGCCGCTTGCCGCGGTGCGCCGGGATCGAGGTCAGCCGGCCGTCGGCGACGAAGGCCTGCAGGACGGCGTCCGCGGCCGGGTCGGGCGAGAGCGGCTCCGGGGGCGGCCGGTGCTCCCCCGCCGACCGCGCGGCGGCGCCGAACAGCTCGGCGCGCAGTGCCAGCGCGGCGCCGTCCCGGCGGACCAGACCGCCCCGGCCCAGCCGGCGGGCGGCCAGCGCCACCTCGGTCTGCGACCGGCCGGTCGCCTCGGCCACGGAGGCGATGTCGGCGGCGCCCAGCGCGAGGGCGGCGACCACCGCCAGCCGGGTCGGGTCGGCCAGCAGGCCGACCAGCTTCGCTGCGTCCGGCTGCGTCACGGCACCCAGGCTAGGTTGCGGGGGTGACCGGGCGCGGGTGGACCGAGGACATGCAGCTGGCGCACGTGCTGGCCGACCAGGCCGACGCGATCAGCATGGACAGGTTCAAGGCGCAGGACCTGGTGGTGGACACCAAGCCCGACCTCACCCCGGTGACCGACGCCGACCGCGCGGTGGAGCAGCAGCTGCGCTCCTCGCTGGCCCGGGTGCGCACCCGCGACGCGGTGCAGGGCGAGGAGTTCGGCACCACCGGGCACGGGTCGCGCCGGTGGGTGGTGGACCCGATCGACGGCACCAAGAACTTCGTCCGGGGCGTGCCGGTGTGGGCCACGCTGATCGCCCTGCTCGACGGCGACACCCCCGTGGTCGGGATGGTCAGCGCCCCGGCCCTCGGCCGCCGGTGGTGGGCCGCCGACGGGGTGGGCGCCTACACCGGCCGCCGCCTGGAGTCGGCCACCCGCTGCCACGTCTCCGGGGTCTCGGCCCTGGCGGACGCGTCGCTTTCCTACTCGTCGCTGTCGGGCTGGGAGGAGCGCGACCGGCTGGACGCCTTCCTCGACCTGAGCCGGTCGGTGTGGCGCACCCGCGCGTACGGGGACTTCTGGAGCTACACGATGGTGGCCGAGGGCGCGGTCGACGTGGCCTGCGAGCCCGAGGTGTCGCTGTGGGACCTGGCCGCCCTCGACGTGGTCGTGCGGGAGGCGGGCGGCACGTTCACCGACGTGGACGGCACCCCGGGGCCGGCCGGCGGCAGTGCGGTGGCCAGCAACGGCCACCTGCACCCCGCCGTCCTCGACGCGCTGCGCGCCCGCCCGTAGCCCCGCCTAGCGGAGACCCTTCCCGCCGCCGCCCTGCAGCTTGGTGCGGAACTGGTCGATCTTGGCCCGGTTCTTCGGGTCCTTGGCGAACTGCTGGGCCTTCTGGGTGGCCTGCTGGATCGCCCGCTGCCCCTGGGGGCTCCTCGCGAACTGCGCGATCTTGTTGAACAGCGATGCCACGGGGGTTCCCTTCCGTCGTCCTGCGGACCTGCCTGCGGGTCCGTCCTGCGGTGCACAACGGTGGCACGAGCCCGGGCGTTCCGCCTACCGCGCGAGCTGCCCGCCGGACCGGCCGTTGCGGTCGGCCAGCAGGCCGGCCAGCGTGGACACGGCGATCTCCGCGGGCGCCCGCGAGCCGATGTCCAGCCCGATCGGCCGGTGCACCCGGGCGACCTCCTCGGGCGGCACGCCCAGCGCGGCCAGCGCCGCGACGTGCGGGCCCTCGTGCCGCGGGTTGCCCATCAACCCGATCCACCGGGTGTCGGTGGCCAGCGCGTCGCGCAGCACCTCGCCCAGCTCGTCGCGGTGGTGGTCGCAGACGACGACGTCGGCGTGCGGCTCGGCCGGCACCGCCGTCAACCGGGTGGTGCCCCCGGGCAGCCCGTCGACCTCCCGGCCGCCGGGCTCGACCAGCACCGGGGCGAACCCGCACTCCACGCCGAACCGCAGCAGCGCCGCCGCGACCGGGGAGGCGAAGACGGCCACCAGCACCCGGTCGGCGGCCGGCTCCCCGGGCGCGTGGCCGTGCGCGACGCCGCAGGTCGGGTCGTCGCTCACCGGTCCGACCCCGGCGCGGGGCTGTCGCCGTAGGAGTACCCGGCGTTCGGGTAGCGGCCGCCCTCGGCCACCCCGGGCGGGGCGATCTGCTCGAGCCGGGCCAGGTCGTCGGCGGTGAGCTCGACGTCCCCGGCGGCGGCGTTCTCCTCCAGGTAGGCGACCCGCTTGGTGCCCGGGATGGGGACGACGTCCGCACCCTGCGCCATGACCCAGGCCAACGCGAGCTGCCCGGCGGTGACGCCCTTGTCCTCGGCCATCGACCGGACGGCGTCGACCAGCCGCAGGTTGGCCGCGAAGGCCTCGCCCCTGAACCGCGGGTGGTCCTTGCGGAAGTCGTCGTCGGCGAAGTCGTCGGGGCTGGTGATCGCGCCGGTGAGGAACCCGCGACCCAGCGGGGAGAACGGCACCAGGCCGATGCCGTGCTCACGGGCCGCCGCGGCGACCCCCGACGTCTCCAGGTCGCGGGTCCACAACGACCACTCGCTCTGCAGCGCGGTGATCGGGTGCACCGCGGCGGCCCGGCGGACCGACTCGGCGGAGGCCTCCGAGAGCCCCAGGTACCGGACCTTGCCGGCCTGCACCAGCTCGGCCATCGCGCCGACGGTGTCCTCGACGGGCACGGTCGGGTCGACCCGGTGCTGGTAGTAGAGGTCGATGGTGTCCACGCCGAGCCGGCGCAGGCTGGCCTCGCAGCGGGCGCGCACGTTCTCCGGGCTGCCGTCGATGCGCATCCGGCCCTCGCCGTCGCGGGAGAGGGAGAACTTGGTGGCCAGCTGGACGGCGTCGCGGCGCCCGCGCAGCGACTCCCCCACCAGCTCCTCGTTGTGCCCGTCGCCGTAGACGTCGGAGGTGTCCCAGAAGGTGATGCCGAGCTCGAGCGCCCGGTCCAGGGTGGCCAGGGACTCCCCGCGGTCGGCGGCGCCGTAGGACTGGCTCATCCCCATCGCAGCCCAGCCCCTGCGCCGACACCTCGAGCTCGCCCAGCCTGCGTCGGTCGGTCATGGGGTCATCCTGCCCAGCCCGTCCACCCGGGCACGCTCCTCGTCGGTGAGGGCCCAGGACAGCACCTCGGCGTTGGCGGCGATCCGCTCCGGCGTGACGGACTTGGGGATGACGACGACGCCGTGGTCGAGGTGCCAGCGCAGCACGACCTGGGCCGGGGTGACCCCGTGCGCCCCGGCGACCTCGGCGAGCACCGGGTCGGCCAGGTCGGTGCTCTTGAAGGGGCTGTAGCCCTCCAGCATCACGCCCCGCTCGCGGTGCCCCTCGAGCACCCCGGGGTCGAACAGCGCCGGCGCCCAGCGCACCTGGTTGACCGCCGGGGTGACGCCGGTGGCCTCGGTGAGCTCGTCGAGCTGGGCCAGGGAGAAGTTGCTGACGCCGACGTCCCGGGCCTTGCCGGCGTCGCGCGCGGCGACGAACTCGCGCCACAGCGCGACGTCGTCACCCCCGGTGGACCAGTGCACGAGCCAGAGGTCGACGGCCTCGACGCCGAGGGCGGCCAGCGACGCGTCGAGGGTCGGGCCGGCGGACCCCGCGCGGTCCGGGGGCAGCTTGGTGGTCACGAAGACCTGGTCGCGGGGCACGCCCGACTCCGCCAGCGCGCGGCCGACCTCGGCCTCGTTGCGGTACATCGTCGCGGTGTCCAGGTGCCGGTAGCCGGCGTCGAGGGCGGCCCGGACGGCGTCGGTGCAGGCGCTGCCGGTGATCTGCCAGGTGCCGAACCCGAGCAGCGGCATCGCGCCGCCCCCGGGCAGCTGGGCGGTGGGCTGGTCCATGAGCGGTGACCTGCCCGCGACCGCGGGGGACGACACGTGGGAAGGTCGCAGGTGGCCGGAGGACCCCGGCCGCCCCGCTGCCCCTGCTGGAGGACCTCCCGTGCAGTACGCCGAGTCCGTCGTCGACCTCATCGGGAACACCCCGCTGGTCCGGCTGAACAGGGTCACCGCCCACCTGGGGCCCGACGCCCCGCTGGTGCTGGCCAAGGTCGAGTACGTCAACCCCGGCGGCTCGGTGAAGGACCGCATCGCCGTCCGGATGGTCGACGCGGCCGAGAAGTCGGGGGCGCTGCAGCCCGGCGGCACCATCGTCGAGCCCACCAGCGGCAACACCGGCGTCGGGCTGGCCATCGTGGCCCAGCAGCGCGGGTACAAGTGCATCTTCATCTGCCCGGACAAGGTCAGCGCGGACAAGATCAACGTGCTGCGGGCCTACGGCGCCGAGGTCGTGGTCTGCCCGACCGCGGTCGACCCGGCCGACCCCCGGTCCTACTACTCGGTGTCCGACCGGCTGGCCCGGGAGACGCCGGGCGGCTGGAAGCCCGACCAGTACTCCAACCCGGCCAACCCGCAGTCGCACTACGAGACCACCGGCCCGGAGATCTGGGCGCAGACCGACGGCCGGGTCACCCACTTCGTGACCGGCGCGGGCACCGGCGGCACCATCTCCGGCGTCGGGCGCTACCTCAAGGAGGCCTCCGGCGGGAAGGTGCAGGTCATCGGGGCCGACCCCGAGGGCTCGGTCTACTCGGGCGGCACCGGGCGGCCTTACCTGGTCGAGGGCGTCGGCGAGGACTTCTGGCCCTCGACCTACGACCAGGCGGTGGCCGACGAGATCGTCGCGGTCGGCGACGGCGACTCCTTCGCGATGACCCGCCGGCTGGCCCGCGAGGAGGGCCTGCTGGTCGGCGGCTCGTGCGGCATGGCCGTGGTCGCCGCGCTGCGGGTGGCCGAGCGGCTGACCCGCGACGACGTCCTGGTCGTGCTGCTCCCCGACAGCGGCCGCGGGTACCTCCGCAAGATCTTCGACGACGAGTGGATGGCCGACTACGGCTTCGTCGAGGCCGCCGACGGCGAGACCGTGGGCGAGCTGCTGCGCGCCAAGTCCGGGGACGGCGACGCCCTGCCCGCACTGGTGCACACCCACCCCACCGAGACCGTCCGCGAGGCAATCGACATCCTGCGCGAGTACGGCGTCAGCCAGATGCCGGTGGTCCGCGCCGAGCCGCCGGTGACCGCCGGCGAGGTGGTCGGGTCGGTCGCGGAGAAGGCGCTGCTGGACAAGCTGTTCTCCGGCGCCGCGTCGCTGTCGGACACCCTGGAGAAGCACATGAGCGCACCCCTGCCGATCATCGGCTCCGGCGAGGCGGTCTCGGCCGCGGTCGCCGCGCTGGGCGACGCCGACGCCCTGCTGGTGCACGAGGACGGCAAGCCCGCCGGCGTCGTGACCCGCCAGGACGTCCTCGGTCACCTCGCCGGCGTGCCGGCCGGGAACGCCGCGGGGGTGCAGGCGTGAGCGGCTTCAACACCCGGGCCATCCACGACGGCCAGGAGCCCGACCCCACCACCGGCGCCGTCGCCGTCCCGCTGCACCTGACCAGCACCTACAAGCAGGACGGCGTCGGCGGGCTGCGCAACGGCTACGAGTACAGCCGCAGCGCGAACCCGACCCGCACGGCGCTGCAGGAGGCGCTGGCGTCGCTGGAGCAGGGCGCCACCGGGTTGGCGTTCGCCTCCGGCCTGGCCGCCGAGGACGCGCTGCTGCGCACGGTGCTCGACCCGGGTGACCACCTGGTCATCCCGATCGACGCCTACGGCGGCACGTTCCGGCTGATCAGCAAGGTGCTGCAGCGGTGGGGGGTCGACCACACCCCGGTCGACCTGTCCGACCTCGACGCCGTGCGCGCGGCCTTCCGGCCCAGCACGAAGCTCGTCTGGTGCGAGACGCCGACCAACCCGCTGCTGGGCATCGCCGACGTCGCGGCGCTGGCGCAGCTCGTGCACGAGCACGGCGCGCTGCTCGCGGTGGACAACACCTTCGCCTCGCCCTACCTGCAGCAGCCGCTGACGCTGGGCGCCGACGTCGTCGTGCACTCCACCACCAAGTACCTGGGCGGGCACTCCGACGTCGTCGGCGGCGCCCTGGTGGCCGCCGACGCCGAGGTCGGCGAGCGGCTGGCGTTCCACCAGAACGCGATGGGCGCGGTCGCCGGGCCCTTCGACGCCTGGCTGGTGCTGCGCGGCATCAAGACCCTGGGCGTGCGGATGGACCGGCACCAGGCCAACGCGGCGAAGGTGGCCGCGTTCCTGGTGGAGCACCCGGCCGTGTCCACGGTGCTCTACCCCGGCCTGCCCACCCACCCCGGGCACGAGGTGGCGGCGAAGCAGATGTCGGGGTTCGGCGGAATGCTGTCCTTCCGGCTGCGCGCCGGCGAGGAGGCCGCGCTGGCGGTCTGCGAGCGGGCGCAGGTGTTCACCCTGGCCGAGTCGCTGGGCGGGGTGGAGTCCCTCGTCGAGCACCCGCACCGGATGACGCACGCCTCGGTCGCCGGCAGCGCCCTGGAGGTGCCCGCCGACCTGGTCCGCCTCTCCGTCGGCATCGAGGACGCCGAGGACCTCCTCGCCGACCTCGACCGGATGCTCGGGTAGGCGAGCCTTGACGGCGGTGAGATGGTTGAACGCATGACCATCGATCTCGCCGCCGTCGAGGCCACCCGTGAGCGGCTGCGTGCCGAGTACCTGCGCCCGGCCGGGGAGCGGCCGGCCTCGACCGCGCGCGGGCTGCACCACACCGCGCTGGTCAGCAGCGACGTCGAGCGCACCATCGCCTTCTACCAGGGCGTGCTCGGCTTCCCGCTGACCGAGCTCATCGACAACCGCGACTACCCGGGCAGCACGCACTTCTTCTTCGACATCGGCCACGAGAACCTGCTGGCCTTCTTCGACTTCCCGGGCCTTCCCGTCGGCCCCTACGCCGAGGTGCTGGGCGGGCTGCACCACATCGCGATCAGCGTCGAGCCGGCCCGCTGGGAGGCGCTGGTGGCGAAGCTGACCGAGGCCGGCGTGGAGCACGTGGTCCACTCCGGGGTGTCGGTCTACTTCCGCGACCCCGACGGCGCCCGCATCGAGCTCATCGCCGACCCGCTGGGCGAGATGTACGGGGAACACGTCCTCTGAACCGGAGGTTGGTCGCGCCGTGACCCAGGCACCCCGCCCCGGCCCGGCGCTGCGCGTCTCGGTCCCCACGCTGTCGCCGTCCTCGAGGCTCTACATGGGCACCGAGGCCGGCGGCTCGGCCCTGCTGCTGGTCGGCACGCTGGTGGCCCTGGCCTGGGCGAACTCGCCCTGGGCGGCGGGCTACGAGACGTTCTGGTCGACGACGGCGAGCCTGGGCGTCGGCGACGCGGTGCTGTCGATGGACCTGCGGCACTGGGTCAACGACGGCGCGATGGCCCTGTTCTTCCTGGTCGTAGGGCTGGAGATCACCCGCGAGGTGGCCACCGGCGAGCTGCGCGACCGGCGCACCGTCGCCGCCCCCGCCCTGGGCGCGCTGGGTGGCCTGGCGGTGCCCGCACTGGTCTACCTGGCCTTCAACCCCTCCGGCGAGGCGGCGTCGGGCTGGGGCATCGTGATGAGCACCGACACCGCGTTCGTGCTCGGCGTCCTCGCGCTCTTCGGCCCCCGCTGCCCCGACCGGCTGCGGTTGTTCCTGCTCACCCTGGCCATCGTCGACGACATCGGCGCGATCACCGTGATGGCGCTGTTCTACTCCGACGAGATCGTGCTGCCCGCGCTCGCCGTCGCGGGCGTCCTGGTGCTGGTCCTGCTGCTGCTGCGCTGGGCCGGGGTGTGGACGCTGACGCCCTACGTCCTCACCGGTGTCGCGCTCTGGCTGGCCGTGCACGAGTCCGGCGTGCACGCCACGCTGGCCGGCGTCCTGGTCGGGCTGCTGCTGCCGGCCCGTCCGCCCAGCCGCAAGGAGGTCGAGCGGACGGCGGCCTTCGGGCGCGCGCTGCGGGAGGACCCCGACGCCGCCAAGGCCCGCACCACCAAGCTCGCCGTCGCCTCCACCGTGCCGGCCAACGCGCGGCTGCAGGAGTCGCTGCACCGCTGGACGGCCTACCTCGTGGTCCCGGTCTTCGGCCTGGCCAACGCCGGGGTGGTGCTCGACGGCGAGACGCTGCGCGCGGCGGCGACCTCGCCGGTGACCCTCGGTGTCGCGGTCGCCCTGGTGGTCGGCAACGCGGTCGGCATCACGCTGGGCGCGTTGGTGGCCCTGCGCACCGGGTGGGGCGTGCTGCCCGGCGGGGTGCGCTGGTCGCACCTGATGGCCGGCGCGACCCTGGCCGGCATCGGCTTCACCATCTCGCTGTTCATCACCGACCTCGCCTTCGACGACGAGCTGCTGCGCGAGCAGGCCAAGATCGGGATCCTGCTGGGGTCACTGACCGCAGCGGTCCTCGGCACCGTCCTGCTGCGCACCCTCGGCGAGCGCTTCCCGCTGTGCTCGCCGGCGTCGGAGGAGCCCCCGTCGCTGCCGCCCCGCCCCTGGCTGGCCCCCCGGCTCTGAGGCGGCACCGATCGCCCGGCGCAGCGCCCGCAGGTCCGGCCGGCCGCTGAACAGCTGGCCGTCCAGGTAGACCGTCGGCGTGCCGGGCACCCCGAGGGCCACCCCGGTGGCGAAGTCGGCCTCCACCTTGTCCCCGTAGGGCTGCGCGGCCTCCCCCACCAGCCGGACCGTGTCCAGGCCGAGCTCCTCGCCGTAGCGGACCAGGTCGGCGTCGGCGAGGTGGTCCTGGCGGCGGAACAGCAGGTGGTGCATCTCCCAGTAGCGGCCCTGGTCCGCGGCGGCCTCGGCGGCGAGCGCCGCGGTCAGCGCGTAGGGGTGCACGTCGGGCAGCGGCCAGTTCCGGAAGACCAGCCGGACGCCGCCGCGGGACTCGTCGACCAGGGTCTGCAGCACCGGGGCGGCGGCCGCGCAGTAGGGGCACTGGAAGTCGCCGTACTCCAGGACGGTGACCGCGGCGGCGGGGTCGCCGTAGACGTGGTCGTCGGACCGGACGGCGAAGGGGTCGCTCACGCCCCCACCCAACCGGACCGGCGGCCCGCGGTGTTCCCCGGGCGGGACCCGCACACGACGAAGGCCCGGACTCCGAGGAGTCCGGGCCTTCGTGGTGGTAGCGGGGACAGGATTTGAACCTGTGACCTCTGGGTTATGAGCCCAGCGAGCTACCGAGCTGCTCCACCCCGCGTCGCAAGGAGAACACTACCCCGCGATCGGGACGACGTCGAACCGGCCCGGGGTGAGCACGCTCACCCCGCCCCCTCCACCCGCCGGGCGGGCTCGTCGCCGTCGGCGGTGGGCGCGGTCCGCGGCAGACGGGCCGAGTAGATCGAGTAGCCGTCCACGTACCGCGCCACCACGGTCGCGCCGGCCACGGCCAGGGCCACCGGGACGACGAGGGAGTCCGCGGTCCGGGTCAGCTCGACCACCAGGACCAGCGCCGACAGCGGCGCCTGGGTGGCGGCGGCCAGGAACGCCGCCGCCGCGACGAGGGCGTACCCGCCCGCGGGCCCGCCCGGCCAGGCCAGCTCCCACGCCGACCCCAGGACGACGCCGAGCACCGCCCCGGTGGCCAGCGTCGGGGTGAACAGCCCGCCGGTGGCGCCGCTGCCCAGGCACAGCGCCGTCACCAGTGGCTTGAGCGCGACGAGCACGAGGGCCAGCCCCAGCGGGACGGTGCCGAGGAACGCGCCCTCGGCGAGGTCCTGGCCGTTGCCCAGCAGCTGCGGGAAGGCCACCGCCACCCCGCCCAGGGCGGCGAAACCGACCAGCGGCCCGAGCGCGGCCCAGCGGCCCCGGACGCGGTGCTCGGACACCCACCCGACCAGCCGGGTCCAGGCGACGGCCAGCAGGCCGACCACCGGTCCGGCGACCAGGGCCCACACGACCTGGGTGGCGGTGACGGGGAAGGCGGGGACGTCGGCGTAGGTGGCCTGCACCGGCAGGTAGACCCAGGCGGCGACCGTGGCGACCGTGCTGCAGGCCAGCGCGGGCAGCACGACCGGCAGCGTGATCGACCCCAGCAGCACCTCGGCCGCGATCAGCGCGCCGCCGACCGGCACGTTGTAGACCGCGGCCATCCCCGCCCCCGCGCCGCACGCCACCAGCAGCCGCCGCTGCTCCGGCGGGGTCCCGGCCCACCGCGACAGCAGGCTGCCCGACACCGCGCCCATCAGCTTCGGCCCGGCCTCCCGGCCCAGGGACGCCCCCGCCCCCACGGCGACCATCGACAGCAGCGAGGACACCGAGCTGCGGCGGAAGGACAGCTCCCCCGTCCCGGTCCACACCGCGTCGTCGAGGTCGGCCGGGCGGCCGGCGGCGAACCGGCGCAGCAGGGCCCAGCCGACCCCGGTGACCAGCCCGGCCACGGCGAGCACCACCAGCCGGCGGGCCCACGAGGCCTCCTGCACGGCCGCGGCGAACCCGGCGACGGTGCCGCCGTACGCCAGGTGCACCACCGCGTCCAGCACGGCGGTCAGCGCGACCCCGAACAGCCCCCCGGCCACGCCCACCGCGACCACGAGGACCCAGAACCGGACGTCCAGCCGCAGCGGACCGTCCCCGGTGGCGTTGGGCTGCTCCATCGCGCCCCGCCCGGAGGCGATCCGCCGGCGCAGCAGCGGCTGCGGGTCGCGTCGCCGCTCCGAGGGGCGGCGGGGGTCGCGGTCGGCCGTCACGCAGCCAGTGTGACGACGACGAAGGCCCGGGCTCCGAGGAGCCCGGGCCTTCGTGGTGGTAGCGGGGACAGGATTTGAACCTGTGACCTCTGGGTTATGAGCCCAGCGAGCTACCGAGCTGCTCCACCCCGCGTCGGTGGGACCACCCTACCCCGGCCGGGGCGGGCGGTCCCACCGGGGGTCAGCCCGTCGGGCTGGCCGGTGCGCTGCTCGCCGAGGCCGACGACTGCGCGGCCTCGAACGCCGCCGACGCGTCCGCCAGGGCCTGCTGGGCGGCCCCGACCGCGGCGAAGTCGCCGGCCTGCTGGGCGGCCGCCAGGTCCTGCAGCGCCTGCTGGATCTGGGCGATCGCCTGCGCCGTCGCCGAGTCGACCACGGTGCCCGCGCCGCCGTCCGCCGGCGGGCTGGTGGTGGTCGGCGCCGACGTCGTCGGCGGGCTGGAGCCCCCACCGCCACCGGAGGTGCTGCCGCCGTCGGGGGCCGCGTCGCCGGTGCCGGCGCCGAACACCTGGTCCAGCCCCTGCGCGAGGGTGTCGCCGTACCCGATCCGGCCCTGGTAGTTGACGATCACCTTCTGCAGCAGCGGGAACCCGTTGTTGTCCTGGCTCTGCACGTACACCGGCTCGACGTAGAGCAGGCCGGCGTTGCCGATGGGCAGGGTCAGCAGGTTGCCGAACTGGACCGTGCTGCCCTGTCTCAGGATGTTCAGGTTCGAGGCCACCGTCTCGTTCGACGTCATGGCGTTCTGCACCTGGCTGGGTCCCTGGTAGGGCGTGTTGCCCGGCAGCCGCAGCACCTGCAGCTCGCCGTACGTCGCGGGGTCGGCCGAGGCGGAGATGAACGCCGACAGGTTCTCGCGGTTGAACGCGTTCAGCGCGCTGGTCAGCTGGAACGTCGCCCCGGAGTCACCGGGCCGCTGGCTGAGGATGTAGTACGGCGGCTGCGCCTGGTCGGTGTTGCGCGTCGGGTCGCTCGGGATCTGCCACCGGTCGTTCTGGTTGTAGAAGTCCCCGGCGTCGCTGACGTGGTAGCGGGTCAGCACGTCGCGCTGCAGCTTGAACAGGTCCTCCGGGTAGCGCACGTGGCTGACCAGGTCGTCGGACATGTCCGACCGCGGCTGGACGATGCCCGGGAAGGCCTTCATGTAGGTCTGCAGCACCGGGTCCTGGTCGTCCCAGGCGTAGAGGGTCACCGTGCCGTCGTAGGCGTCGACGGTGGCCTTCACCGAGTTGCGCACGTAGTTGAACGTCTCGTTCGGCAGCGCGGTCGTGCCGGTGCCGGTGAGGGCGTCCGTGGTCGCCTCGCCCAGCTCCATCTGCTCGGCGTAGGGGAAGGCGTCCGAGGTGGTGTAGCCGTCGAGGATCCAGGTCACCCGGCCGTCGACCACCGCGGGGTAGGGGTCGCCGTCCACGGTGAGGAACGGGGCGGCCTTCTCCACCCGGTCCAGCGGGTCGCGCACGTAGAGCACGCGGGAGTTGTCGTTCACCGCGCCGGAGAGGATGAAGTTCCGCTCGCGGTAGTAGATGGCGAAGGTCAGCTGCCGGAAGAAGCTGCCGATCGACACGCCGCCGGAGCCGTCGTAGGTCGAGTTGACCTGGCCCTCGTCGCCGCCGCCGGACTCGGGCCGGTCGAACTCCCGCGGGCCCTCGCCGTCGGCGGCACCGACCACCGAGTAGACGTCGGTGCCGTTGTCGTTGAGCAGCTCGCCGTAGTAGATGCGGGTCTGGTCGACCGGGATGTCACCGGTGGTCGGCAGGTCGCTGGCGCCGGTGAAGTTCGGCTGCCCGCCGTCGTTCTGCCCGGTGACCACCTGGTTGGCCGGCGCGGCCACGAAGCCGTTGCCGTGGGTGTAGACGGTGTGCCGGTTGATCCAGCTGCTCTGGTTGTCCGACAGGTTGGTCTGGTCCAGCTCGCGGACGGCGACCACGTAGTCCTGGGTGACCCCGTCGACGGTGTAGCGGTCGACGTCCAGCCGCTCCGGGAAGCCGTAGACGTTGCGGATCTGCTGCAGCGCGGTGAACGTCGGAGCCAGCACGTTCGGGTCCAGCAGCCGGATGTTCTCCACGGTCGGCGACCCGGAGAGCTCGGCGGCGGCCTGCGCGGCGTCGGCGTCGCTGGCCGAGTCCCCGGTCTGGTCCTGGGCGTAGTTGACGTAGTCGACGTCGGCGATGTCGTAGGCCTCGCGGGTCGCGTCGATCGCCCGGGCGATGTAGGGCGCCTCCCGCTCGTCGGGGGTCGGGCGGACGACGAACTGCTGCACGATCGCCGGGTAGGCGACCCCGATGACCAGCGAGGACAGCATCAGCAGCACCAGCGACGCGGCCGGCAGCGCGAAGTTGCGGACGACGATGTTGGCGAAGAACGCCACGGCGCAGATGACCGCGACGAAGACCAGGATCGTCTTGGCCGGCAGCAGGGCGTTGACGTCGGTGTAGCTGGCGCCGGTGAACACCCCGCCGCGGTCGGAGTAGACCGTGCCGTAGCGGTCCAGCCAGTAGGCGACCGCCTTGAGCGCCACGAAGACGCCCAGCAGCACCGACAGCTGCACCCGGGCCGCGCCGGAGAGCTTCTGGCCGGGGGTCTGCAGCCGCAGGCCGCCGAAGACGTAGTGGGTCAGCAGCGAGCCGATGAGCGCGAGGATCACGATCGCGAACCCGAAGCCCAGCGCCAGCCGGTAGAAGGGGTAGTCGAAGACGAAGAAGGAGTTGTCCAGCCCGAACTGCGGGTCGGTGGTGCCGAAATCGGTGGAGTTGCGGAACTGCAGCCACGTCTCCCAGCTGCCCTGCGCGGTGAACCCGGCGAAGAGGCCGAGCACGACGGCGACCGCGGTGAGGACCACGACGCGGCGGGGCTCGAGGGACTGGCGGTAGCGCTCGAGGTTCTGCTGCTCCAGGCTCATCGGCCGGAACGTGGGCCGGAAGCGGTAGGCCAGGTAGACCGACAGCGCGACCAGGCCGCCGGTGGCCACGCCGGCCACGGCGAACAGCAGCGCACGGGTCTGCAGCTCGGTCCAGAAGACCTCGGTGTAGCCGGTCTCGTCGAACCACAGGTAGTCGACGTAGACGTTGGTCAGGGTGCCGATGACGGTGAACAGCACCAGCAGGACGGCGATGACGCCGATGACCAGCTTGGCGCGCCGGGACAGGGTCGGCACCGGCACGGGTGGCCGCATGGTCACGGGCGGGCTCCTTCGTAGAAACGATCACGTCGTCCCGCTGCCGACGGGACCGGGTGCACAGCGTCCCGATCGGTGTCCGACAGCCGCCCGACAGGTGCGAGGGGCAACCTGGGCCGGGGACGACTGCTCAACTGCCGCGGGCGCCCCGGGGTTCCCGGTTGCCCGTCAAGCACACCACGTCCGCCTGGGTGCCCGGCGGCAAGGTCGGTCAGCGGTCGGTCGGCGGTCAGTCGCCGGCGGTGCAGGGGGCGGGGGTGCCGCCGTCGCGGAAGGTCTGCAGCGCGGTCAGCGCGTCCTCCAGCGAGGCCACCCGGGCCATCGGCAGACCCGGCTGGGCGTTGGCCAGCGCCTCCTGGCAGTTGTCCGCGGGCACCAGGAACAGCTGCGCGCCGATGTCGCGGGCGGCGATCATCTTCAGCGGGATGCCCCCGATGGGCCCGACGGTGCCGGCGGCGTCGATGGTGCCGGTGCCGGCGATGACCGCGCCCTCGGTCAGGTCGGTGTCCCCGACCAGGTCGATGATCCCCAGGGTCAGCATCAGCCCGGCCGAGGGGCCGCCGACGTCGTTGACCCGGATGGACACCGTGAACGGCGCGGACGGCGTCTGCAGCACCCCGATGCCGAGGAAGGAGCCGGGCCGGCTGTCGTTGGACGTCGTGGTGACCGTGGCCGTGCCCGGCTGGCCCAGCCGGGTGTAGTCCACGGCGACCTCGGTGCCGGCCGGGATGGCGGTGAGCGCCGCGTCCAGGGCGTCGGTGTCCGGCGTGGGCGTCCCGTCGACCGCCTCGATGGCGTCGCCGGTCTCCAACTGGCCGGCCGAGGGCGAGCCGTCGGCCACGGTCTGCACGACCACCTTCTCCGGGTAGCCCAGCTCGCCCAGCGCGGCGGCGTTGGCCGACTGCTCGGAGGTCAGGAAGGCCTGCCGGTTCTGCTGCTGGGTCTCCTCGACCGTCCGGTCGGGCGGGTAGACGGTGTCGCGCGGGACGACCGACACCTCGTCGGAGAACCACCCCTGCACCGCGCCGACCAGCGTCAGGGGCCGCTGCGGCACGCCCACGGTGGTCAGGTTGAGGTTGCCGCTGACGTCGTTGCGGTCGCGGCCGGCGACGCTGATGATCGGCTCGCCGTCGAGGTCGCCGAGGGTGTTGTAGGTGGGCCCGGGCACCTGCGCGACGTAGGGCACCGGCACCAGCGTGCCCACCAGGCCGAACCCCAGCAGCAGCACCACACCCGCCACCAGGACGGTCACACGACGGCTCACGGGGGCCGACAGTAGGTGACGGGCCCGCCCCGGGCCTGCGCATCGGTGCCGGTGCGGTGTTCGCCCAGAGCTTCCTGTGCGGCCCTCCCGGGGCGCCCGGCGCGGCTACCGTGGTGCCATGAGCGACCTCCCCTTCGGTTTCGGACCCGCCGACCGCGACCCGCAGCGGCGCGACGAGGGCGGCGGGGGCCAGGACCCGGCCGACCCGTTCGGCTTCGGCGCGCTGTTCGGCGGCGCCGGGGGCGGGTCGCCGGAGGACCTGCTGGGCAAGATGCCGCTGTTCGCCGAGCTGCAGAAGCTGATGACCTGGTCCGGCGGGCCGGTCAACTGGGACCTCGCCCGGCAGGGCGCGATCAGCCAGCTGGCCGCCGGGCACCAGCCCACCTCCGCCGCGGAGCAGGGCCAGGTCGCCGAGGCGCTCCGGCTGGCCGACCTGTGGCTGGACCAGGTCACCGAGCTGCCCTCGGGCATCGAGCGCACCGTCGCCTGGTCGCGGGTGGACTGGCTGGAGCAGACGCTGCCGGCCTGGGGTGCGCTGGTCGACCCGCTGGCCGAGCGGGTGGTCGCGGCCATGACCTCGGCCCTGCCGGCCGAGGCGGCCCAGATGGCCGGGCCGCTGTCGGGGGTCATGGGCCGCATGGGCGGCGTCATGTTCGGCGCCCAGGTCGGCCAGGCGCTGGGCAAGCTGGCCGACGAGGTCGTCACCAGCACCGACGTCGGGCTGCCGCTGGCCCCGGCGGGCACCGCGGCCCTGGTGCCGCAGAACGTCGACGCCTTCCGCGCCGGCCTGGACCGCCCGGCCGAGGAGGTCCGGCTCTTCCTCGCCCTCCGCGAGGCCGCCCACCACCGGCTGTTCGCCCACGTGCCGTGGCTGCGCCAGCAGCTCACCGATGCGGTGCACGCCTACGCCCGCGGCATCCACGTCGACGCCGACGCGATCCAGCGCGGCCTCGAGGACGCGATGGGTGGCATGGAGGGCGGCTTCGACCCGCAGGACCCCGACAAGCTGCAGCAGCTGCTGGGCAGCGGCGTGCTCGAGCCGGCCGAGACCCCCGAGCAGAAGGCGGCGCTGCGCCGGCTGGAGACCCTGCTGGCCCTCGTCGAGGGCTGGGTCGACGTCGTCGTCGCCGAGGCCGCCGGTGAGCGGCTGCCCGGCCACGGTGCGCTGGCCGAGACCATGCGCCGGCGGCGTGCCTCCGGCGGGCCCGCCGAGCAGACCTTCGCCACGCTGGTCGGGCTCGAGCTGCGCCCGCGCCGGCTGCGCGACGCGGCCGCGGTGTGGGGTGCGATGGCCGCCCAGCACGGCAGCGAGGCCCGCGACCGCCTCTGGTCGCACCCGGACCTGCTGCCCTCGGCCGACGACCTCGACGAGCCGCTGGACTTCGTCGGCCGGCAGGGCCGCCGGTCGGACTCCGACGACGAGTTCGACCGGCTGACCGCCGGCCTCGACCTCCCCGGCGACGACGGCACCACCGGCACCCCGGGGGACGACGCCGCCGGCGGGGACGGCCCGGAGGCCCCTCGGGAGGGCTGATCAGCCCGGCTGGGCCGCCTCGACGCCCTCGAGGTAGCCCAGCGCCCGCTCGGCCCGGGGGTAGCGTTCCACCAGCGCCCAGAAGGCCGCGTCGTGGGCGGGCTGCAGCAGGTGCGCGAGCTCGTGCACCAGCACGTAGTCCACGACGTAGTCGGGCATCGTGCGCAGCCGGCTGGACAGCCGGATCGTCCGGTCGGCGGGCGTGCACGACCCCCACCGGCGGTTCTGGTTGTCCACCCACCGCACGCTGGCCGGCAGGACGCCGTCCAGGTAGGCCTCCGACAGCGTCCGGGCCCGGACCATGAGCTCCTCGTCGCTGCCCAGCGTCCGCCGCCCACGGCGCTCGCGGGTCTCCAGCTTGGCCACCATGCGGTCGACCCAGGTGCGCTCCTCGGAGCGGCTGAAGGACGCCGGGATGAGCACCACCGTCCGGCCGTCCTGGCGGTAGGCGGTCACCGTGCGGCGGCGGCGGGCGCTGCGCCGGACCTCGACCGGGCCCTGGGCGCCGGCCGGTCGGGAGCTGGACGTGGACTGCACGCACGCACCGTAACGACCGCCGTCCGCTTCGCCCAGCCCGCCGACACCCGGTCGGGTGCAGGTGCACACCGTCGGTGGACACCGGCCGCCGTCCACACCCGATCGGGCCCTCGACGGGCGGCGCGGGCACCGGTGGGTCCCCTCCGTCCCCGCTCCGTGCACAGCGCCACGCCGAACGCTCAACACGTGCTCCACAGCTCTGTCCACAGGGTGTGGAGCGCGGGCCGAGGACGTCGTCCCCCGGTGCCACGCTCCGCCCGTGACCGACAGCGACCGGCCCCTGCTCCTCCCCGGCACCCCCGTGCTGCGGGTCGACCCCGCATCCGTGCAGGTCGGCGGCACCGACGGCGACCCGGGCGTGCAGGTCGGCCCGCTCCCGCCGGGTGCCGCCGACGCCGTGGCCGCCCTGGTCCGCGGCCTGGACGGCGGGCGCACCACCCGCGCGGTGCTGGCCGGCGCCGTCGCCGACGCGCTGGACCCGGTCGTGGTCGGCGAGCTGCTCACCGGGCTGCGCGCCGGCGGCCGCCTGGTCGACCTGTCCACCGCCGACCTGGTGGCCAGCTCCCCCAGCCCGGCCGCCCGGGCCCGGGACGCCGCCGACGTGGCCGCCGCGGTCGGCGCGGGCGGGGCCGGGGCGTGGGCCCGCCGCCGGGTGGCCGCGGTGGTGGTCGACGGCGCCAACCGGGTCGGCGTGCCGCTGGCCGCGCTGCTGGCCGCCAGCGGCGTCGGCCGGGTGCACGTGCGCGACCGGGGTGCCGCCGTCGCGGCCGACGCCGTCGTCGGGGGGCTGTCCGCGGCCGACGAGGGCCGGCCCCGCACGCTCGCCGCCGCCGACGCCGTCCGCCGCGCGGCCCCGGGCGTCGACCTGCGGCCGCTGCCGGCCGGCTCCGCGCCCGACCTGCTGGTGCTCACCCGGCCCTGGTCGGCGCTGGACCCGGTGCCGGTGCACGGCGAACGGGGCCCGCACCTGGTGGCCACCGTCCGCGGGCCGGTCGGGGTGGTCGGTCCGCTGGTCGTGCCCGGTCGCACCGCCTGCCTGCGGTGCGCCCAGCTGCACCGCACCGACGCCGACCCCGGCTGGCCGGCACTGGCCGGTCAGCTGCACGCCCCGGGCGACCCGGCCGGCGCCGGCGGGGCCGCGCTGTGCCTGGCCACCGCGCTCACCGCGCTCGGTCAGGTGCTCGCCCACCTCGACGGCTCGGCCGCACCTGCAGCGCTGGAGGCCACCCTGGAGCTGCGCGCCCCGGACCTGCTGCCCCGCCGGCGGGGATGGCCGCCGCACCCGGCGTGCGGTTGCCGCCCCGGCACCCGCCCACCGCCGGCGCCGGCCGGGCCGTCCCGGCGCGCGGGGCCGAGACCAGGGACACTGGAGGGGTGACGGACGACGGACGGGTGATCCCCCGCGGCAGCGTGTCGCGCACCGCCCGGCTCGCCTCGTTGCCGTTGGGCGCGGCCGGGCGGGCCACCATCGGGCTGGGCCGGCGGCTGTCGGGCCAGTCGGCCGAGCAGGTGTCGGCCGAGCTGCAGCAGCGCACGGCCGAGCAGCTGTTCGCGGTGCTGGGCCAGCTCAAGGGCGGGGCCATGAAGCTGGGCCAGACGCTGTCGGTGTTCGAGGCCGCGGTGCCCGAGGAGATGGCCGCCCCCTACCGCGAGGCGCTGGTCAAGCTGCAGGAGGAGGCCCCGCCGATGCCGGTCCGCACCGTGCACGCGGTGCTGGCCCAGCAGCTCGGCGGCACCTGGCGCACCCGGTTCGCCGACTTCGACGACACCCCCGCGGCCGCGGCCAGCATCGGCCAGGTGCACCGCGCCACCTGGCGCGACGGCCGCGACGTCGCGGTGAAGATCCAGTACCCGGGTGCCGGCGCGGCCCTGATGGCCGACCTCAACCAGCTGTCCCGCTTCGCCCGGATGTTCGCCGTGCTGTTCCCGGGCATGGACGTCAAGCCGCTGATCACCGAGCTGAAGGCGCGCGTAGCCGAGGAGCTCGACTACTCGATGGAGGCCGACTCCCAGCGCGCCTTCGCCGCGGCCTACGCCGGTGACGAGCAGATCGCCGTCCCCCGGATCGTGGCCAGCGCGCCCAAGGTCATCGTCTCGGAGTGGATGGAGGGCACCCCGCTCTCCAGGATCATCACCTCGGGCACCAGGGAGCAGCGCGACCGGGCCGGGCTGCTGATGTCCACGCTGCACTTCTCCGGGCCCCGCCGTGCCGGGCTCCTGCACGCCGACCCGCACCCGGGCAACTTCCGGCTGCTGCCCGACGGCCGGTTCGGCGTCATCGACTTCGGGGCCGTCGCCCGCCTCCCCGACGGCTACCCCGAGCCGATCGGCCGGCTGGTCCGGTGGGCGCTGGAGGGCCGGGCCGAGGACGTGCTGGCCGACCTGCGGGCCGAGGGCTTCGTCAGGCCGTCGGTGGAGGTCGACGCCCAGGCGGTCCTGGACTACCTGCTCCCGCTGCTGGAGCCGGTGGCGAGCGACCGGTTCCACTTCACCCGGGCCTGGATGCAGGAGCAGGCCACCCGCGTCGGCGACCCGCGCAGCGAGGCCAGCCGGCTGGGCCGGCAGCTGAACCTGCCGCCGGCGTACCTGCTCATCCACCGGGTGACCATCGGGTCGATCGGGGTGCTCTGCCAGCTCGACGCCGAGGCCGACTTCCGTTCGGTCATCGCCCGCTGGCTGCCCGGCTTCGCCGACTGATCCCTCCGGACCGGGGGGACCAGCCGGCGCAGCCGGGCTGCGGTGCCGCCGTCACCGGACGGCGGCGCTGGCGCGGGCGGCGCGACGGCTGGCGCGCTCGGCGCGCCGGGCCCAGCGCCGGGCGGCCAGCACCCGGCGGGCGCGGGCCGCGGCGTCGGCGTCGGCCATCAGGTCGGCCTGGCGGGCGCGCGCGAGGTACAGGTCGCCGGCGAGCCGCTCGTGGTGGAGGTCCATCTCTCCCCCTTCCCGGGGTGTGGTGGTGGTCGGTGGGTGGGTCATGCCGCGACCTTGCGCGGGCGGCCGCGGGGGCGCTTGCGGGCGATCACGACCCCGTGGTCGAAGATCTGCCCGCCCCAGACGCCCCAGGGCTCGCCGCGGTCCAGCGCCCCGGCCAGGCAGGAGGCCTGCAGCGGGCAGGACCCGCAGAACTCCTTGGCCTGCTCCAGCTGCGCCGGCGCCTCGGCGAACCACAGGTCCGGGTCCTGCACCCGGCAGGGCAACGCCGTCCGCTCCGCCCGCTCGAGCTCGGCGCGCGGGACGGACACCGGTCGCTCGATCGTGTGCTGCACGGTCGTACCTCTCTCCTCGTCGTGCTCCGGTCGGCGGAGGTCCCGCCGACCGGTCAGGTCGGTGGGATCGACGGCACGAAGAAGGCCGCGGATCCCGGTTGTCCGGGTTCCGCGGCCTCGAGAGGGACCGACCGAGCTGCCTAGCTCGGTGGGTCTCCCGGTGGCAGGTCACCCGGGGTGTCGCTGTTCAGCTGGACGGCGGTGCGGCCGCCGTAGGCCTTCTCGGCCATCCCGTCGACGCGGAGCCGGACGGCGGTGCCGGTCGGCAGACCGGTGGCGCCGAACGGGGCAGCGGGCAGACCGGTGCCGCGCACGACGACGACCCCGGTGCAGGACGGGGTCGTGGTGATGTCGATGCCGATCACGGGAACCCCTCCTTCCGGGGCCGAGCGGTGCAGCCGGTGGGCTGCTACCCGCGGTGGGTGCGTGCAGGTGAGGTTAGGGGACCCCGTCGGAGGCGGTCAACGCAATTAAGCGGAGGAGTCGGCGCCGACCGTCGCGAGCACGTCGGCGCCGTACATCTCCAGCTTCCGGGCGCCGATCCCGGGGAGTGCGGACAGCTCGGAGAGCGACCCCGGCCGGGTCTCGGCGATGGCCTGCAGCGTGGCGTCGTTGAGCACCACGTAGGCCGGCACGGACGCGGCCTCAGCGGTGGCCGAGCGCCAGGCCCGCAGCCGGTCGAACAGCTCCCCCGCGGCGCCGTCCAGGACCACCTCGGCGCGCCGCGCGGACGGCCTGCGCACCCGGGTGCCGGTGTCGGGGGCCAGGCCCTCGAGGAACCGGCTGCGGGAGCGCGGTCGCTTGCCGCCGGGCTGGCGGGACAGCGACCAGGACAGGGTCAGCTGCTCGCGGGCGCGGGTGACGGCCACGTACAGCAGCCGCCGCTCCTCCTCCACGGCGTCGGGCCGGGCCAGCGACTGCGCGATGGGGACGACGCCGTCGACCAGCCCGACGACGAAGACCGCGTCCCACTCCAGGCCCTTGGCGGCGTGCATCGAGGCCAGGGTCACGCCCTGCACGGTCGGGGCGTGCTGGGCGCCGGCGCGCTCGGCCAGGTGGCCGACGAACCCGGCGAGGGTCAGGTCGGGCCGCTCGGCGACCAGGTCGACGGCCAGGTCGACCAGTGCCGACAGGGACTGCCACCGGTCGCGGGCGGCCCCGCCCGGCGGGGGCCGGTGCTCGGCCCACCCGACGGAGGCCAGCACGTCGCGGACGGCGGTGACCAGCGGGGTGCCGTCGTCCCGGCCGGCGGCGGCCCCGCGCAGCAGCAGCACCGCCTCGCGGACCTCGGGCCGCTCGAAGAACCGCTCCCCGCCCTTGAGCACGTACGGGACGCCGACGTCGGTCAGCGCCGCCTCGTAGACCTGGGACTGCGCGTTGATCCGGAACAGCACGGCGATCTCGGCGGCGGGCACCCCGGCGTCGACCAGCGCCCGGCAGGCGGCGGCGACCGCGGCGGCCTCGGTGGGCTCGTCGGGGTGCTCGACGAACCGCGGCTCGGGCCCGGCGGCCCGCTGGCCGCGCAGCCGCAGCCCGGGCAGGCCGGCCCGGCGCGGCGCCATGCCGATGAGGCGGTTGGCCAGCCCGACGACCTCGGGGGTGGAGCGGTAGTCGCGCTCCAGCGCCACCACCTCGGCGTCGGGGTAGCGGTCGGGGAAGCCCAGCAGGTAGTCGGGGTCGGCGCCGGTGAAGGAGTAGATGGTCTGGTGCGGGTCGCCGACCACGCACAGCTCGGCCCGGCCGCCGAGCCACGCGTCGAGCAGCCGCTGCTGCAGCGGGTTGACGTCCTGGTACTCGTCGACGACGAAGTGCCGGTACTGCCCGCGCACCTCGGTGGCGACGTCGCGGTGCTCCTCGAGGGCGAACGCGGTGACCAGCAGCAGGTCCTCGAAGTCCAGCGTGCCGTCGCGCTGCTTGGCCTGCTCGTAGCTGGCGTACACCGCGGCGACCGCGGCCGGCTCGAAAGGCGTCTCGCGCCCGGCCGCCCGCGCCCGGGCGGGGTAGTCGTCGGGGGTGGCCAGGGTGGTCTTGGCCCACTCGATCTCCCCGGCCAGGTCGCGCAGGGAGGTGCGGTCGGTGGTCAGCCGGTGCCGGCTCGCGGCGCCCGCGACCACCCGCAGCTTGTTCTCCACCAGCTCGGGCATCGGGCCGCCCAGCACGCGGGGGGCGAAGTAGCGCAGCTGGCGCAGCGCCGCGGCATGGAAGGTGCGGGCCTGCACCCCGCCCACGCCGAGCCCGGACAGCCGCCCGCGCAGCTCCCCCGCCGCGCGGGCGGTGAAGGTGACCGCGAGGACCTGCTCGGGCACGTAGACGCCGGTGTGCACGCCGTAGGCGATCCGGTGGGTGATGGTGCGGGTCTTGCCGGTGCCCGCGCCGGCCAGGATGCAGACGGGCCCGCGCACCGCGGCCGCCGCCGTGCCCTGCTCGTCATCGAGCCCGGCGAGCACCGCCTCGGCCCCGGTCACCGCGCGCTCCCCTCCTGCCACGTCCCGAGTCTGGCAGCCGGGTACGACGGTCCGGGGAAGCATCCCCAGGGCGTCCGCGTTCTCCCCAGCACGAGCCGGGGACCCCGAGAGGCCCCCGGCACCCACGACAGGGAGGATCAACAGCATGACCGCCGCCACCGCGCCCGTCACGATTTACACCACCAGCTGGTGCGGGTACTGCGTGCGCCTCAAGAAGCTCATGCAGCGCGAGGGCATCGAGTGGGCCGAGGTCAACATCGAGCACGACGAGGCCGCCGCCCAGCTGGTCATGCAGGCCAACGGCGGCAACCAGACCGTGCCGACGCTGGTCTTCGCCGACGGCACCGCGCTGACCAACCCCAGCATCGAGCAGGTCAAGAGCCAGTTGTCGCGGTCCACCGGCGCGTGATCCCCCACCCGCGGTCGTCCTCGGGCCATGATCACCCGGACACCGGCCGTGGGGAGCGGGTGGGCGCGCGACCAGGTCGGTCGCGCGCACCGGAGGAGGACCCTGTGGACGAACGGGTGGCCGGCACCCCCGTGGGCGGGACCGCACCGCAGGACCTCGCGCCCGACGACGTCGTGCGGACGGCGGCGGGGGACCCCGCGTTCGTGGTCACCCGCACCGCCCGCGGCTGGGCGGTGCTGACCCCGGCGGGCACCGAGCGGGCCGGCGACCTCGTCGAGGCGATGGTGCTGGCCGACCTGGTCGCCGAGGACCTCGGCGCCTCCCCCGAACCCGGCCGCGACGTCCGCCGGGCCGCCCGCGGTGCCGCCGACAGCGAGCCCGGCACCGACCCCCGCGACGCCGAGCTCGCCGCGCTGCGCCGGACCGTCGGTCAGCTCGAGCACGCCCTGGCCACCCGGGTCTCCACCGAGCGGGCCATCGGTGTGCTGGCCGTGCGCGGCGGCACGACGCCGCGGCAGGCCTTCGAGCAGCTGCGCCGCGAGGCCCGTGCGTCCGGCCGGCCGGTGCACGACCTGGCCCGCGAGGTCCTGGACGGGCTGGTCGAGACCCCGGTGGTGCCCGCCCCGGCGCCGCCGCCGGTCCTCGAGCGGACCACCCGGCGCCGGGTGGAGCGCACCCGTCCCCGGCACGCCGTCCTCGTCGAGGGCGAGCGCTGAGCACCCCCGAACCTCTCTCCCCCGCCGCGCTGGCCGACCGCCTGGCCGGGCTGCTCGCCGCGACCGACCCCGAGCCCGGTGCCGCGGCGCTGCGGGTGGCCGTCGACGGGCCCGACGTCGCCGCGCCGGGACGGCTGGCCGCCGACGTGGCCGCGCTGCTGCCGGCACGGGGCCGCCGGGCCGCCGTCGTCCCCGCCGCGGGGTTCCTGCGGCCGGCGTCGGTGCGCCTGGAGCACGGCCGCACCGACCCCGACGCCCGCTACACGGACTGGCTGGACGTGTCCGCGCTCGGCCGCGAGGTGCTCGACCGGGTGGGCCCCGGTGGACCGGGCGACGTGCTGCCCGAGCTGTGGGACGTCGTCCGCGACCGGGCCACCCGTGCTGCGCGGGTGCCGGTGACCGGCGTGCTGCTGGTCCCCGGCGCCCTGCTGCAGGGCGTGGGCCTGGCCTTCGACGTCGTCGTCCACCTGCGGGTGTCCGCCGCGGCCCGCCGCCGGCGGACCCCCGCCGACCAGCAGTGGGAGCTGCCCGCGTTCGACCGCTACGACGACGAGGTCGACCCGGCCGGCCTGGCCGACGCGGTGGTGCTGGCCGACCACGCCGACCGGCCGGCGCTGGTCCTGCAGGGCCGCTACGCCTGAGGGCCCTCGGCCAGCCACCCGTCGATGATGTGCCGCGCGATGGAGACCGGCGGCGGCAGCGCGGCCGGGCCGGCGCCGCTGCGCAGCTCCTCGCGGGTGAACCAGCGCGCCTCCTCGATCTCGTCGTGGTCGACGTGCAGCTCGGTGCTCACCGCCCGGGCGGTGAACCCGAGCATCAGCGACTGCGGGAAGGGCCAGGGCTGGCTGCCGACGTAGCGGACGTCGGTGACCTCGACGCCCACCTCCTCGGCGACCTCCCGGGCGACCGCTGCCTCGGCGGACTCCCCCGGCTCGACGAACCCGGCCAGGATGGAGAACCGGCCGGGCGGCCAGACCGCCTGCCGGCCCAGGAGCACCCGGTCGCCGTCGTGCACGAGCATGATCACGGCGGGGTCGGTGCGCGGGAAGACCTCCTGGCCGGTGGTGGGGTCGCGCTGGGTCCAGCCCGCCTTCTCCACGACCGTGGCCGCACCGGTGTAGGGGCTGAACCGGTTGCGCTCGTGCCACTCCACGATGCCGGTGGCCTGGGCGAGCAGGCCGGCGTCCCGGTCACCGAGGTCGGACCCGACCTCGCGCAGCCCGGCCCAGGCGTCGACCGGCGTCCCGCCGATGCTCAGCGTGCGCTCGCCGCGCAGCGCGGCGTAGGCGACGTCGTCGGCGTGGCCCAGGTAGATGCCGCCGGCCGGGAACCCCGGCCGCTGGTCCCACAGCAGCTCGGGGCCCGCGGCGCCCTCGCGCACCGGCACCTGCCGCCGCTCGTCCATGACCAGCACCCGGACCGGGCGGCCGCGGGCGGGGTCGTCGAGGGAGCGGTCGAGGTGGCCGCGGTCGTGCCCGACCCGGGAGAGCACCGGGACGTCGTCGGTGGTCGCCGACGTGTGCTCGGGCCAGACCGCGACGTCGACCGGGAGCTCGTTCGGCGGCGGGACGTCCGCGGGGGTGCTGCCCCCGGGCGGGACGCTCACCGCTGCACCGGGCCCAGTGCCTCGAGCTGGCCGGCGACGCGCTCGGCGTCGCCGACGACCACGGTGGTCAGCCCGGCCGGGTGCAGCCAGCGGCGGGCGGCCGCGGTGACCTCGTCGAGGGTGACGGCGGCCAGCGCGGCCTGGTGCTCGGTGAGCCACTCGGCGGGCAGCCCGGACCCGATCAGCGCCGACAGCGTGCTGGCCAGCCCGGCGTGCGTGGCGGTGGCCAGCGCGGTCGTGCCCAGCAGGTAGCGCCGCGCGGCCTCGAGCTCGGCCTCGGTGACCGGCAGCAGCGCGATCCGGCCCAGCTCGTACTGCGTCTCCAGCAGGGCCGGCCCGGTGACCTCGGTGGCGACGTCGGCCTCGACCAGGAAGGACGACCCGGCCTGCAGGTGGTCCACCGAGCTGCGCGGGCTGTAGGTGTAGCCGCGGCGCTCGCGGATGTTCTCCACCAGCCGGGAGGAGAAGTAGCCGCCGTAGACCGTGCTGGCCAGCCGCACCGCGGGCAGCTGCGGGTCGCGGCGACCGGGTGCCGGGCCGCCGATGCGCAGGTTGGACTGCACGGCGCCGGGCCGGTCGACCAGCTGCAGCGGGCCGGGCGGGGTGACCGGCAGCGGCGGGGCGTCGACGGCGGCGCCGCTGCCGGTCCACCCGCCGAGGGCGGTGGCGACGGCGTCCAGCGCCGCGGCGGGGTCGACGTCCCCGACCAGCACCAGCGTGCTGCCGGCGGGCAGCACCCGCTCGCGGTGCAGCTTGCGCAGCGCCGCCGGGGTGGTCGCCTGCACCTGCGCAGGTTCGGGCAGCTGGACGGCGTAGGGGTGGGTGCCGTGGCGGCGGGTGGCCAGCGCGGTGCGGGCCACGACGCCGGGCTGGGAGCGGGCGATGGCGATGCGCTCGGCGACCCGGGCCTTCTCGGCCGCGACGGGGGCGGCCGGGTAGGTGGGCGCGGTGAGCAGCTCGGCGAGCACGCCGAGGACGGCGGGCAGGCCCGCGGGCAGCATCGTGGTGCCCAGCAGCAGCCGGTCGGGGTCGGCCGAGACCGACATCTCCGCGCCCTCCGCCTGCAGCAGCTGGGCGATCTGCACCTGGTCGTGGGACCGGGTGCCCAGCAGCACCGCGCCGGTGAGCACCGAGGTGCGCGCCACGTGGGCGGCCGCGGTGCGGGCCGACGCGGCGGCGAAGGGCACCCGCAGGCGGAGCTCGACCAGCGGGACGCCGGCGCGGGGCACGACGGCCACCCGCAGGCCGGAGTCCAGGGTGGTCAGGTGGACGTCGGGGACCGGCTGCGGGCGGGGGTCGCCCAGCGGCGGGACCAGGGAGAGGTCGAGGACGGGCGCGCTCATGCGGTGCCTCCGGCGGTGTGCAGCTCGAGGACGGCGGCGGTGTCGCGGGCCAGCCCGCGGGCGGCGTGCTGCACCTGCTCGGGGGTGACGGCGGCCAGCCGGGCGGCGAGCTCGCCGGCCAGCTCGGCGCGGCCGTGGACCAGCTCGGCGGAGGCGAAGCCCAGGGTGCGGCCGAGCACGGAGTCCGCGCCGCGCAGCAGCTGGGTGCTGGTGCGGGCCTGCACGCGGGTCAGCTCGTCGGCGCCGACGCCGTCCTGGGCGACCTTGTCGACCTCCTCGTGCACGGCGTCGAGCACCTGCTGGGGGGTGACGTCGGCGGGGTGGTGCACCTGGGTGGTGAGCAGCGTGGCGTCGCGGACGTCGAAGGGGTCGCCGAACAGCCCGACGTAGGAGGACTGGGCGACGGCGAGGTGGTCGCGGTGCACCAGCCGCAGCTCCAGCCGGGAGGCGTCGCCCTCGCTGAGCAGCTCCGACAGCAGGACGGTGCCGAGGTAGGTGTCCAGGTCGCCGACCGGGTCGGGCACCCGCCAGCCGATCGCCACCGCCGGGGCGGGGGCCAGGGCGTCGACGACCACGCCGTGCCGGGGGCCGGTGGGCGAGGGCTCGCCGGTGTAGGGCGTGGCCGGGGCGGGGCGGTGCGGGACGGCGTCGAAGTGCCGGCGGACCAGCCGCTCGGTCTGCGCGACGTCCAGGTCGCCGCCGATGCACAGCACGGCGTTGGCCGGTGCGTAGTAGCGGTCGAAGAAGTCCTGCGCGTCGTCAACGGTGGAGGACTCGAGGTCGACGAAGGAGCCGTACCCGTCGTGGGTGTTGGCGAAGGACCCGAAGGCGATCTGCGGCAGCTGCAGCCAGGGGAAGGCGCCGTAGGGCCGGTTCAGGACGTTGACCCGGATCTCCTCCTTGACCACGTCGATCTGGTTGCGGAGGTTCTCCTCGGTGATGGCCGGGGCGGCCATCCGGTCGGCCTCGAGGAACAGCGCGCGCTCCAGCGCCTCGGCCGGCAGCGCCTCGTAGTAGTTGGTGTAGTCCTGGTGGGTGGAGCCGTTGAAGCTGCCGCCGGCGGCCTGGACGAGGCGGGCGTGCTCCATCTTCGGCACGTGCGCCGACCCCTGGAACATGACGTGCTCGAACAGGTGCGCGAACCCGGTGCGGCCTTCGGGCTCGGAGCGCATGCCGACGTCGTAGAAGACGCTGACGGCGACCACCGGGACGCTGGTGTCGGGGGCGAGCACGACCCGCAGGCCGTTGTCGAGGGTGAACCTCTCCACCGGGTGCCGCAGGGTCAGTTCCGCAGGAGGAGAGCTCACCGCCCGAGCCTAGGCGCAGGTCGTCACAGCACGTCGACGGCCTCGACGACCCGGTCGATGACGCCGTAGAGCTCGGCGTGGGTGTTGGGGATGGACAGGTAGAGCAGCGCCGGGGCCGCGAGGCCGGTGTCGACCAGCAGCAGTGCGGCCCGCTCGCCGGTGGCGTCGTAGCCCTCCGCGTCCCAGCTGAGGGTGAACTCGTAGAGCCAGCCCGGGGCGCCGTCGACGGTCACCGCCTCGTCGCGCAGCTCCTCGCGCTCGTTGGGCCCGGGGTAGTAGTTCGCCCGCACGCTCTCGGCGAGGGTCTCCACGGTGGCCTGCTCGCTGCCGGGGCCGGTCCAGCCGTACCCCTCGGCGACCGGGCCGGAGGTGATCTGGGCGATGAACTCGCCGCCGTCGGGGACGGCGTCCTGGGTGACGAAGTACTGGCCGCGCACCGAGGTGGTCTCCAGCGGCGGGAGGAGCACGTACTCGTACCAGCCGTCGCCGAGGAAGGGGTAGGCGATGCCGGCGGCCTCGTCGACGATCTGCACGGTGCCCGGCGCGAAGGTGGGGCCGGTGGGGACCGGCCCGGCGACGCCGGTCGGCCGGGGGTCGGCGGTCGGCCGCCCGGCGACCACCGCGACGACGACCACGGCCGCGACCACCACGACCGCCACGACGGCGGCCACCGCGATGCCGACGGCCCGCCCGGGACCGCGCGGGGCCGGCGGGGGCTGCCAGGCCGGGGCGGGTGGCCGGGAGGTGGTCTCCCCCAGCCCGGTGGTGACGCCGGGGCCGGCCGGGGTGGTGACGTCGGACCAGGTGACGCCGTTCCACCAGCGGACCATCCCGGGCGCGCCGTCCGGGTCGGGGTAGTAGCCGGCGGGGGCCGGCCCGGGCCCGCTCACAGGTCGTCCCGCTCGGCCTCGTCGCGCCACCAGCCCAGCAGCTCGGACAGGCCCTGCTGACCGCCGCGGCCGGTGACCGTGGCGTAGCCCGAGCGGTCGTCCCAGGTCCAGGTCAGCCGGGGCGCACCGCCGGCATCGACCGAGCAGGACAGCCGGCCGAGGGGCTGGTCGTCGAAGTCGGCGAGCCGGACCCAGCCCTGGTCGCCGTCGGAGCTCGAGCAGTCCGAGGAGCTGTCGCCGTCCAGCTGGGCCAGCCCGTCCCGGGCGACGAGGTCGTCGAAGGCGGCCGCGGCCTCCTCGGGGGAGCCGAACAGGGCGTAGGACTGGCTGCTGGGCCCGTCGGCGGACGGGCTGACGCCGCAGTCCAGACCGGTGACCGCCCCGTCGCCGGGGTCGGTGCGGGTGCAGGCCGCGGGGTCGACGTCGCCGGGCAGGTCGACGGCGAGCAGCGCCTGCCGGGCGTCGGCGAGGTCGGCGCGGGCCTGCCCGCCGCGGACGGTGGCGATCGCCGCCCACGTCCCGAGCCCGACCGCGAGCACGGCCAGTGCGGCGACGGCGACCTGCAGCCCGCGCCGCCGGGGCGCCCCACCCGCGGCGACCGCCGCCTGCGGGGCCCACGGCGGCGGCCCGGGGAAGGCGGGCGGCTGCACGCTGGTGCGGGCGGGTGCCGGCCCCAGCGCGGTGGCCGGGCGGCCGTCGTCGGCACCCCCGCCGACGACCGTCGGGGCGGTGCCGCGCGGGCCCGGCGGCCGCTCGGCGGGGCGGGGCACCTCGATCCCGCTGACGCCGAGCGCCGCGCGGGCGGCCGCGGCCATGCCGCCGGCCGACGTCCAGCGCTGCGCGGGGTCCTTGGCCAGGCCGCGCAGCACCACGCCGTCGAGCACCTGCGGCAGGCCGGAGCGCAGCTGGCTCGGCGGCGGCGGGGTGGCGTTGACGTGGGAGTACATCTGGGCGACCGCGTCGCCGGGCGGGAAGGGCCGGTGGCCGGTGAGGGCCTCGAACAGCACGCAGGCCAGCGAGTAGACGTCGGTCGCCGGCGACAGCTCCCTGCCGTGGAACCGCTCGGGCGCCATGTACTCGGTGCTGCCGATGGTCAGCCCGGTGCCGGTCAGCGAGGGCCCGGTCTGCTCGCCGACGGGCCGGGCGATGCCGAAGTCGACCAGGTAGACGAAGTCGTCCCCCGCGACGGAGGTGGCCAGGTCGCCGCCGTCGGCGCGGGCCACCAGCAGCACGTTGGAGGGCTTGACGTCGCGGTGCACCAGGCCGTCGGCGTGCGCGGCGTCCAGCGCGCGGGCGACCTGGCCGACGACGTCGACGGCCCGGGCGGGGTCCAGCGGGCCGGTGCGGCGCAGCAGCGTGGCCAGGTCCTCCCCCTCGACCAGGCGCATGTCCAGGAACAGCCGGCCGTCGACCTCGCCGTAGCGGTGGATGGGCACCACGTGCGGCTCGCGCAGCCGGGCCACCACCTTGGCCTCGCGGCGGAACCGCTCCCGGTAGGACTCGTCGTCGGCCCACTGCGGGTGCAGGACCTTCAGCGCCACCTCGCGCTCGTGCTCGTCGTCCAGGGCGCGCACGACCTCGCCCATACCGCCCCGGCCGAGCACGCCGAGCACCCGGTAGGGGCCGAAGGTGTCACCCGCGTCCACGCCGGCCCCTCAGCGGGCGAACGGCACGGCGGCCAGCTCGCGCCACAGGTGAGCGGCCGCCTCGGCGCCGCGGTGCAGCATCGGCAGCAGCACCCGCTCGTTCGGGGCGTGGATGCGGTCGGTGGGCAGCCCGACGCCGAGGAACAGCAGCGGGGCGCCGAGCACGTCGACCAGGTCGGCCTCGGGACCGCTGCCGCCCTCGCGGGTGAACAGCACGTCCTCGGCGTCGCGGTCGAAGGCCTGCCCGATGGAGGTCAGCAGGGCCGCCATCGCCGGGTGGTCGAGGTCGCTGGCGCAGGGGCTGACCCCGCCCGGCGGCACGTGCACCTCGGCCTCGATGCCGTCGGGGACGTGCGCCGCCACCCAGGCCCGGACCTGGTCGGCGAGGTCGGCGGGCACCTGGTCGGCGACCAGCCGGAAGGTGACCTTGGCGTGCGCCTCGGCCGGCACGATCGTCTTGTGGCCGGGGCCGGTGTAGCCGCCCCACATGCCGTTGACCTCGGCGGTCGGCCGGGCCCCGATCCGCTCCAGGGTGCTGAACCCGGCCTCGCCGGCGGCGGTGCGGGAGGCGGCCGGGCCGGCCAGCCACGCGGCCTCGTCGAAGGGCACCCGGCCCATGAGCTCGCGCTCGCGGTCGGTGAGCGGGCGGACCTTGTCGTAGAAGCCGGGCAGCGTCACCCGGCCCGTCTCGTCGTGCAGCGCGGCCAGCAGCGACGCCATCGCGTGCAGCGGGTTGGGCACCGCGCCGCCGAAGGAGCCCGAGTGCAGGTCGACCCCGGGGCCCCGGAGGGTGATCTCGGCGTCGGCCAGGCCGCGCATCGCGGTCACCGCGCTGGGGACGTCGGGGGCGGCCATGCCGGTGTCGCTGACCACCACCACGTCGCAGGCCAGCCGGTCGCGGCGCTCCTCGAGCAGGGCACGGAAGTGCGGCGAGCCGGACTCCTCCTCGCCCTCGACCAGCAGCTTGACCGTGACGGCGGGGGTGTCGCGGCCGGTGGCGGCCAGGTGGGCGCGCATGCCCAGCAGGTGGAAGGCGACGTTGCCCTTGTCGTCGATGGCGCCGCGGGCGTGCAGCTCCGGGCCGAGGTCGGTCTGCACGACGGTGGGCTCGAACGGCGGGTGGGTCCAGGCGTCCTCGGGGGTGACCGGCTGCACGTCGTGGTGGCCGTAGACCAGGGCGACGGGGGCGCCGGCGTCGGCGGAGGGCCACTCGGCGTAGACGGCGGGGGCCCCGGCGGTGGGCCAGACCTCGACGACGGGGAACCCGACCCCGCGCAGCGCACCGGCCAGCCACTGCGCGCTGGCCTCGACGTCGGGGGCGTGCGCCGGGTCCGCGGAGATCGACGGGATGCGCAGCCAGGCGTCCAGGTCGGCGTGCAGGTCGTCGAGGTGGCCGGTGACGAAGTCGCGTTCGGGGTTGCTGCTCACGCTGGTGCTCACACCGGCGACCGTAACGCGCCCGCCGGGCCGGGCCGGGCTACGTTCGCGGGCATGAGCGCGGGCCTGCTGCAGGTGGACGTCGGCGACCTGGTCTTCGACGTGCGGACCGACGGACCCGAAGACGGCCGCCCCGTGCTGCTGCTGCACGGGTTCCCCGAGACCTCGCTGTCGTGGTCGGCGGTGACGCCGCTGCTGGCCGAGGCCGGGCTGCGCACGTACGCCCCCGACCAGCTGGGCTACTCCCCCGGCGCCCGGCCCGGCGAGACCGACGCCTACGCCCTGCCGGCGCTGGCGGCGGTGACCGCGGACCTGATGACCGCGCTGGACCTGCCCACCGCCGACGTGGTGGGGCACGACTGGGGCGCCAACGTGGCCTGGGCGCTGGCCGGGTGGCACCCCGACCGGGTGCGCACGCTGACCGCGGTCTCGGTGCCGCACCCGACGGCCTACACGCTGGCCTACCGGGCCGACCCCGAGCAGAAGGAGCGCTCGGCCTACATCAAGCTGTTCTGGCAGCGGGACAAGGCCGAGCGCGTGCTGCTGGAGGACGACGCCCGCCGGCTGCACCGGATCCTGGGCGACGTCCCGCCGGAGGCGATCGAGGAGTACGTGGCGCACCTGTCCGCGCCGGGCGCGCTGACCGCGGCGCTGGACTGGTACCGGGCGATGAGCTCCTCGACGCCGCTGGACCCGGTGGACGTGCCGACGACCTACGTGTGGAGCGACCAGGACATGGCCGTGGGCCGCACCGCGGCGCAGGCGTGCGCGGACCAGGTGACCGGGGACTACCGGTTCGTCGAGCTGACCGGCGTCTCGCACTGGATCCCCGAGACCGCCCCGCGGGAGCTGGCCGCGGCCGTGCTCGACCGGGTCGCGCGCGGCTGAGCCCGCCCCGTCCACGGGGTCACCCGCCCGTGACCAGGGCGACCAGGCCGTCCTCGTCGAGCAGGTCCACCGGCCGCAGGGTGACCCCCGCCAGGACGTGGTGGAAGCCGGCGCTGACCTGCTCCACCGGCACCCCGACCAGCCGGGACCAGCCCAGCCGGTAGGCGGCCAGCTGCACCCCCACCGCGGCCAGCTCGGCCGCACCGGGGACCGGGCCGGTCTTCCAGTCGACCACCTCGTACCGGGTGCCGTCGCCCTCGCCGTCGGTGCCGTAGACCGCGTCGATGCGCCCGCGGAGGGTCAGCGGGCCCAGCGGGGTCTCGAACGGGGCCTCGACGTCGACCGGCTGGCGGTGGGCCCACTCGCTGGCCAGGAACGCCTCCTGCAGCGCGGTCAGCGCCTCGTCGGGGGCCGCCGCAGCGTCGCCGGAGCCGGGGAGCTCGTCGAGGTCGATGAGCCGGGAGGCCCCGAACCGCTGCTCCAGCCAGAGGTGGAAGGCGGTGCCCCGGCGGGCCAGCGGCGCGGGCGCGGCCGGCAGCGGCCGGCGCAGCCTGCGGGCCAGGGCCGCCGGGTCACGTCGCAGCGCGACCAGCGCGGACACCGACAGGTGCCCGGGCAGGGCCACCTCGGTGGCGCTGCGACCGGACTCCGCCCGCTCCCGCAGCAGCAGCTGGGCGTCGCGGACCCACTCGTCGACCACCGGGTCCTCGGCGGCACCGAACCCCGGCTCGCGCAACGGGTGCGGCCGGGTCGCGCCGACCAGCTCGGCGGCCGCGGACAGTGCCCGCCGCCGACCGGCCGACAGCGGGTCGGCCGGCCAGACGCCGACCGGCCACTCGGCCAGCGCGGGGTTGGTCGCGCCGTCGGGCGGCGGGTCGGCCCAGGTGTCGACCCCGCCCAGCTCGGGCCCGACCGCCTCGACGGCCTCGCGCACGGCGAGCAGCAGGCTGGACGGCCCGTTGGGCTTGACGCCGTCGCGCCACCAGCTGCCCGAGCACAGCAGCAGCCGGCGGGCCCGGGTGACCGCGACGTAGCCCAGCCGGACCTCCTCGTCGGCGCCGAAGGCCTTCCACTCGGCGACGTAGTCGCCCAGGGCGTCGCGGACCTGCGCCTGGTCGCCGGACCCGGGCACCGGGAGCCGCAGCTGCGGCAGCTCGGCGCGGTCGGTGCGCCGCAGGTCGACCGGCACTGCACCGGGGTCGTTGATCCAGGAGTCGGCGGTGTCGGTGCGGCTGGGGAACTGGCCGACCGTCATGCCCGGCACGCCCACGACGTCCCACTCCAGGCCCTTGGCCGAGTGCGCGGTGAGCAGCTGCACCGCCTCGGGGTTGACCGCGACCTCCCCGGGCTCCAGCCCGCGCTCGCGCACCTCGGCGTCGGACAGGTAGCCCAGGAACGCCGGCAGCGAGGGCAGCTCGGCCAGGTCGGCGAACTCCGCGGCGACGGTGTGCAGCGCGTCGAGGTGGGTGCGGGCACCGCCGGGGCTGGCGTCGGGGTGGCTGGCCAGCTCGGTCTCCAGGCCCAGCACCCGGACCACCTCGTCGACCAGGTCGGGCAGCGGCTCCCCGAGCCGGCCGCGCAGCACGGCGAGCTCCCCGCCCAGCCGGCGCAGCCGCCGATGGCCCTCGGCCGAGTAGGCCGCCGGGGCGCCGAGGTCGTCCAGCGCCTCGACGATGCTCCCGCGCTCGGCCGGCAGCACGGGAGCGGCCACCTCCCCGCCCGCCGTGGCCCCGGCCGGTGCGGTCGGCTCGGGGCCCGGCCGGCGCTCACGCACCAGGTGGCGGGCGCGGGCCTCCAGGGCGGCGAGGTCGCGCGGGCCGATGCGCCACCGGGCCCCGGTGAGCAGCCGGCCCAGGGCGTCCCCGGCCGTGGGGTCGACCAGGACGGTCAGGGTGGCCACCACGTCGGACACCTCGGGGACGTTGAGCAGCCCGCCCAGGCCGACGACCTCGACCGGCAGCCCGCGCTCGCGCAGCGCCGCCGCGATGCCGGGGAGCTGGGCGCGCCGGCGGGCCAGGACCGCCACCGTGGGGCGGGGCGCCCCCGGTGCCCGGCCGGCGCCGTGCCACTCGGCGGCCAGCCGGTCGGCCAGCGCCACGGTCTCCTCGGCCACCGTCGGGTGCAGCGCTACCCGGACCTCGCCGGGGCCCGCGGTGGGCGCGGCGGTGAGGTCGGGCAGCGGTGCGGCGCCGGCGGGCTGCGGCAGGTCGGCGGCCACCCGGTTGGCGACGGCCAGCACGGCGTGGTCGTTGCGCCAGCTGGTGGACAGGGTCAGCCGGGCCGCGGGGCGGTCGGGTGCGCCCGGGAAGGTGCGCGGGAACCGCTCGATGGTGCCCGAGGAGGCACCGCGCCAGCCGTAGATCGACTGCCGGGGGTCGCCGACCGCCAGGACCGGGTGGTGGCTGGCCCCGCCGAAGAGGGCCTCGAGCATGCGCAGCTGGCCGACGGAGGTGTCCTGGTACTCGTCGAGCAGCACCACCCGCCAGCGCGCCCGCTCGCGGCGGCCGACGTCGGGCGAGGTGGTGGCGACCCGCGCGGCGGACGCGACCTGGTCGGCGTAGTCGATGGCGCCCGCGGCGCGCTTGCGGGCCTCGAAGGCCTCGACCATCGGCAGCAGCGCGACCCGGGCCCGCTGCCGGCCCAGCATCTTCAGCACCTCGGCGTAGGGGCCCTTGGTGCGGCCGGTGACCGGGTAGGCGTGCACCTGCGCCTGCAGCCGGTCTGTCCAGGTGCGCAGCTGGTCGGGGGTGACGTCGTGCTCGCCCAGCTCGGCGGCCAGCTGCAGCACGTCCTCGGTGGTGCTCACCAGGCCGAGCGCGACGTCGGCCATGTCGCCGGTGTGCGCGGCGACGACCGTGGCGGCCTGGCCCCAGCACATGGCCGGGCCCAGCACGCCCGCGCCGGGCTCGACCCCGATCCGCAGGCCGTGCTCGGCCACGATCCCGGCGGCGTAGCCGTGGTAGGTGGCCACCGTGGGGGTGGCCACCTCGAGACGGGCGCGCAGGTCGGGGTCGGTGTCGGGGTGCGCGGCCAGCGCGGTGAGCCGCAGCCGGATGCGGGCGCCGAGCTCGCTCGCCGCCTTGCGGGTGAAGGTCAGGCCGAGGACGGCCTCGGGCGCGACGAGCTGGTTGGCCACCAACCAGGCGACGCGGGCGGCCATGGTCTCGGTCTTGCCCGACCCGGCCCCGGCGACCACGACCATCGGCCGGTCGACGGGGGCCTGCACCACCGCGGCCTGCTCCGGCGACGGGGCGTAGGACAGCCCGCACCGCCGGGCGACCTCGGCCGGGTCGAGCAGCTCCGGCAGCGCGGTCGGGGCGGGCGCGACGAAGCCCGGCAGCTCGAGGGCGAGCTGGCCCTCGGCCGGTGCCCGGCGGGTCACCGGGTCACCTGCCGGCCGGCCTCCTGCAGCGGGCAGCTGCGGCGGAAGGAGCAGCGGTCGCAGTCGGTGTCGGTGCGCACCTCGAAGGTGGCCGCACCCATGCCCTCGCCGACCTCGGCGACCAGCGCCCCCGCCCAGGTGGTCGTGGCCGGGACGTCGCCGGGCAGCGGCGGCTGGGTGTGCTCCTTGGCCGCCTTCTGCGTGCCGCCGACCTGCAGCAGGGCCGCTCCGCCGGGCACGGTGCCGTGCTCGGCGAAGGCGCCCTCGGCGACGGCGACCTGGTAGGCGGCGAGCTGGCCGTGCTCCTCGACCGTGCGCGGCGGGGTCTTGCCGGTCTTGAGGTCGACGACCACCAGCCGGCCCTCGTCGTCGCGCTCGAGCCGGTCGACCTGGCCGCGCAGCCGGGCGCGGCCGACCACGACGTCGAAGTCCTCCTCGGCCGCGACGAGCTCGCGGCGGGTCCCGGCGTGCCAGGCGAGGAACTTGGCGAGCATCTCCTGGGCCCGGTCGCGCTGGCGCTGGTCGAACCAGCCGGGGCCGAGGTCGAGCAGGTCGAGCTCGGCGGCGAGCACCTCGGGCGCGCGGTCGGCGGGCAGGCCCTCGGCGACCTGCTGGGCCACGTCGTGCACCGCCGACCCGACGGTGCGGGTGGTCTCGGGCGAGGCCTCGGCGCCGACCGACCCGAGCACCCAGCGCAGCGGGCAGCGCTGGAAGGTGTCGATCGCCGAGGGCCGGACCCGCACGACGGCGTCGGGGGCGGCCAGCGGGGCGTCGTCGGACAGCTCGGGCAGACCCCACCAGCCGGCCGGGTCGGCGCCCGGGACGCGTTCCTCGGCCAGCCGGCGCAGCACGGCGGCCGCGCTGGACCGCCGGGCCGCCGGGGTGTGCGGGTCGGTGAGCGCGCGGCGGAGGTCGGCGACCAGCGCGGGCAGGGTCAACGCCCGCGGCAGCGGGGTGTGCGGGCGGACGCCGTCGCCGTCGGCCGGCGGGGGCGCGACGAGGTCGAGGAAGCGGGAGGCGTTGGCGCCGACGTCGCCGCCGTCGAGGCCGGCGTCGACCGCGGTGACGACCAGGCGCCGGCGGGCCCGGGTGGCCGCCACGTAGAACAGCCGCCGCTCCTCGGCCAGCGCCAGGGTGCGCCGGTCCAGGGTGGAGGTGTCGGCGCCGGCCGCGACGTCGACGAGGTCCTCGGCGCCCAGCAGGCTGGCCCGGGTGCGCAGGTCGGGCCACACGCCCTCCTGCACCCCGGCCACGCAGACCAGGTCCCACTCCAGGCCCTTGGACGCGTGCGCGGTGAGCACCCGGACGGTCTCCCCCGCCGGTGCCCGCGCGGCCCCGCCGTCGCCGGGGAGCTCCTGGGCGCCGAAGTGGTCGACGAAGTCGGCCACCTGGGCGCCGGGCAGCCGGTCGACGAAGCGGGCCGCGGCGTCGAACAGGGCCACGACGGCGTCCAGATCGCGGTCGGCCACCGCACCGGCGGCACCGCCGGCGGCGCTGGCCGCCGCCCACCTCGGGGACAGCCCGCTGGCCTGCCACATGGCCCAGAGCACGTCCTCGGCGGACCCGCCCCGCAGCAGCGCGACCCGCCCGGCGGCCAGCACCCCGGCCACGCGGGTGGCCGGCCGGGCCACCGGCTGGGGGACCTCGTCGAGCAGGGTCGCGTCGGCGAGCAGGTCGGCCAGCGGGGTGCCGCGCTCGGCGGGGTCGACGCCGCGCTCGACGAGGGCCCGGCGTGCGGCACGGCGCAGCCGGCGCAGGTCGAGCACGGTGGCCCCGCCCAGCGGCGAGGCGAGCAGGGCCTCCGCGCCGGACTCCGTGAGGCCCGTCCCGGCCGGCACCGTCCCGGCGGGGCCGGCGCCGGCCGGGTCCGGGGAGTCGGTCGCGAGCTCGCCGGGCGGATCGGTGCGGCGGTCGGGCAGCAGCGCCCGCAACGCCGCCAGCAGCGGCTCGACGGCCGGCTGCTGGGCCAGCGCCAGGTCGTCGGAGGACACCGCGACCGGCACCCCCGACTGGGCCAGGGCACGGCGCACCGGCCCCAGCGCCGCCGACCCGCGGACCACCACGGCCATCCGGGACCAGGGCACGCGGTCGAGCAGGTGCGCGCGGCGCAGCACGTCGGCGACGTGCGCGGCCTCGACGGCGGGGGTGTCGAACACGTGCACCTCGACCTCGCCGGCCGGGGTGCCCTCGGCCGGGGTGAGCCGGCGGTGCTCCCACGGGCCGGGCAGGCCCTCGGCGACCCGGCGGCTGACCCGCAGCAGCTCGGCGCCGGACCGCCGGCAGACCCCGAGCGCGACGGTGCCGGCCGGCCGGCCGTCGACGTGCCGGAAGCGCTGCGGGAACTCCAGCAGCCCGCGCGGCTCGGAGCCGCGGAAGGCGTAGATGGCCTGGTCGGGGTCGCCGACCACGACCAGGTCGCGGCCTCCCCCGGCCAGCAGTTCGAGCAGCTCCACCTGTGCAGGGTCGGTGTCCTGGTACTCGTCGACGAACAGCCACCCGGCGCGCGCCTGCTCGGCGCGCAGCAGTGCGTCGTCGGCGCGCAGCTCCTCGATGGCCTCGCGGACCAGCTCGGCGGGGTCGAAACCGCTGCCGGACCCGCCGAACAGGGTCTCGAACGCGGTGACCTCGGCGTACTGCCGGGCGAAGCGTGCCGCGGCCACCCAGTGCGGCCGGTCGTGCGCCCGCCCGAGCTCGGCCAGCCGCTGCGGCGGCAGGCCCCGTTCGGTGGCGCGCAGCAGCAGCTCGCGCAGCTCGCGGCGGAACCCGGCGGTGCCCAGGGCCGGGTGCAGGTCGGCGGGCCACCGGACGCCGTCGTCCTCGGCGTCGCCGGCGAGCAGCCGGCTGACCGTGAGGTCCTGCTCGGCGGAGGTGAGCAGCCGCGGCGGCGGGTCGCCGCGCAGGGCGGCCGCGCGGTGCAGCACGCCGAAGGCGTAGGAGTGGAAGGTGCGCGCCACCGGCTCGCGGATGGTGCGGCCCACCCGGGCGGTGATGCGGGTGCGCAGCTCGGCGGCCGCCTTGCGGCTGAAGGTGAGCACCAGGACCTGCTCGGGGTCGTGGCCGGCCTCGATGCGGGCGGCGACCGCCTCGACGAGGGTGGTGGTCTTGCCGGTGCCCGGGCCGGCGAGCACCAGCAGCGGCCCGCCGCGGTGGTCGACGACGGCGCGCTGGGCGGGGTCGAGGACCGGCGGCGCCGGGTGGGCGCCCGAGGGCAGGACGAGCCGGTACTCCGGTTCGGCGGTGCCCGTGGCGCTCGTGCCTGCTGCGCTCATGCCGCTATGGCACCACGGGGGTACGACAGGATCGCCGGCGGCGCTCAGTCGTCGGGCCAGAGCACCGCCGCGAGGTCCACCCGCTGCCGGCGGACGGGGACCCCCTCGGCGGCCAGCAGCGCCAGCTGGCGGGCGCGCACCGGCTCGGCGGCGCTGCCGTCGGCCCGCACGACCCGGTGCCACGGCACCGCGGCTCCGCCCTGGGACAGCGCACGGGCGACCCGCCGGGGACCCACCCCGACGAGCCGCCCGACCGCGCCGTACGTGCTGACCCGCCCGGCCGGGATGGACTCCACGACGTCGAGGACGGCCTCGTCGACGTCGCCGGGGTCCCGGCCGGGCCGGACCGACCCGGTCAGGTGGTCGGCCCGCACCCGGTCGGTGTCGCCGGTCAGTTGTAGTTGCTGTTGGTCAGCCACCAGTCGTAGAGGGTGGCCACCTCGGCCTGCGTCGAGCCGGGGAGCCGGACGATGCCCTCGGTCAGGTACTCGTCGTCGGTCCACAGGATGAACACGTAGCCCTCGGGCGAGATGCCGCAGCCGACCTGACCACCGGGCACGCCGCCGGCGGTCCAGGTGCCGCTGCCGACCGCCGTGGAGCAGTCCTGGCCGTCGGCGATGGGGGTCACGCCGGCCGTGGTGGCGTCGGCCTCGAAGACCGAGTCCAGCGTCGACTGGCTGTCGTAGAGGTAGAAGCGCGCCGCCTCCGGCCCCGGCTGGGTGGCTGCCGCGCCGCACTCGACGGCAGCGGTGGCGCCGTCGCCGGGCACCTCGATCGGGCCGCAGTCGGAGAAGTCGACCGGCAGGATCGACAGCAGCTCGTCCTGGCTGTCGCTGCCCGAGCTCGAGGACGTCGTCCCCCCGCTCGAGGACGTCGTCCCCTCGCTGGAGGAGGACTCCGACGACGACGAGGTGGTCGTGGTCGCGGTGGTCGTGGTCGCGGTGTTGTCGGTGTCGTCGCCGCCGTTGGTGAGCACCACGACGAGGACGACGGCGATGATGATCACCAGGGCCGCGACGCCACCGATGATCAGGCCCTTCTTGTTCCCGCCCTGACCCGACGGAGGACCGCCGTAGGGCCCCCCGGGCCCGCCGGGACCGCCCGGGCCACCGGGGCCGCCGTAGCCGGGTCCGCCGTAGCCGGGACCGCCCGGACCCGGCTGACCCGGACCTTGCTGCCCGTAGCCGGGCTGGCCGAACTGCTGGGTCGGCGGCTGCTGACCGCCCCACCCGCCCTGACCGGGGCCCTGCTGACCCGGGCCCTGCTGACCGAACCCCGGCTGGCCGGGACCGGGCTGACCGGGGCCGGGCTGCCCGAACTGCTGGGTGGGCTGCTGGCTGCCCCAGCCCCCCTGCCCGGGCTGACCCGGACCCTGCTGCCCGGCGCCCGAGGAGCCCTGCTGGCCGAGGACCTCGGTCGGCTGCTCACCGCCGGGCTGCTGGCCGTACGGCGGCTGCCCGCCCTGGGACGGGTTCCCGTAGGGCGGCTGGCCCTGGGGCGGCTGGCTCATGGGGAGGACCTCCACGTCGTGCGGACTCTGCCGAACCGGATCGTAGGGCCGGGCAACGACATCGGCTGAGCGGGATGATCACGAGTCCGTCACGGGCGGATCAGGCGCGCCGGCCGGTGGCGGCCAGCAGCCGCACCCACGGCGCGGCGTCCCCCGCGACGTCGACCGGTGGCCCCACGGCGGCCGGCACGGCACCCGGGCCCGCCCGCCGGACGACGGCCAGGCCGGCGTCGACCAGCTCGGTGTCCAGCCGGGGGTCCCCGCCGGTGGCGCGCGCGAGGTCCCAGGCGTGCACGGTCAGCTCGGTGGTCACCGCGGCGACCTGGTCGGCGACCGGCACGGAGCCGGTGGGCAGGTCCACCACCCGCTCCAGCGCGCCCGGCTGGGCCAGCGCGGTCAGCGCCGCGTCACCGGCGTCCTCCCAGGACCCCAGCGGGTCGCCCGCGATCAGCTCCTCGGTGCCGGTGGGCACGTCGTCCGGCGCACCGCCGTGCAGCAGCGACGACAGCCGGCGCTGTCCGGCGACCAGGTGGGCCACCAGGTCGGCGACGTCCCGGCCGGGCAGCGCCGCGGCGTCCCACTGCTCGCGCTCGACGGCGTCGACGAGGTCGGTGACCTGGGCCTGGGCCCGCTGGAAGAGCTCCAGCAGCCGGGCGTGCTCGGCGTCCACCTGCTCAGTCAAACGCAGACGGGGCCGGACCCGCAGGTCCGGCCCCGTCGTCGCGCGGCGCGTCAGTAGGTGGGCAGCGCCTTGTCGATGCGGGTCGCCCAGGCGGTCACGCCGCCCTGGACGTGGACGGCGTCCCTGAAGCCGGCGGCCTTGACCGCGGCCAGCGCCTCGGCCGAGCGGACGCCGGTCTTGCAGTGCAGCACGATCGGCTTGTCCTGCGGCAGCGAGGACAGCGCGCGCCCGGAGAGGATCTCGTCCTTGGGGACCAGCTTGGCGCCCGGGATCGACACGATCTCGTACTCGTTGGGCTCCCGGACGTCGATCAGCTCGAAGTCCTTGCCGGCGTCCATCATGTCCTTGAGCTCGTCGACGGTGATCGTCGAGCCGGCGGCGGCCTCCTGGGCCTCCTCGCTGACCACGCCGCAGAAGGCCTCGTAGTCGATGAGCCCGGTGATGGGCTCCGCCTCGGGGTCCTTGCGGATCTTGATGGTCCGGAAGGTCATCTCCAGGGCGTCGTAGACCATCAGCCGGCCCAGCAGCGTCTCGCCGATCCCGGTGATCAGCTTGACCGCCTCGGTGGCCTGGATGGCACCGATCGTCGCGCACAGCACGCCGAGCACGCCGCCCTCGGCGCAGGAGGGGACCATGCCGGGCGGCGGCGGCACCGGGTACAGGTCGCGGTAGTTGGGGCCGTGCTCGTCCCAGAACACCGACACCTGGCCGTCGAAGCGGTAGATCGAGCCCCACACGTAGGGCTTGCCGAGCAGCACGCACGCGTCGTTGACCAGGTAGCGGGTCGCGAAGTTGTCGGTGCCGTCGACGACCAGGTCGTACTGGCTGAAGATCTCCTCGACGTTGGAGGAGTCCAGGCGCACCTCGTGCAGCCGGACGTCGACCAGCGGGTTGATCTCCTTGATCGAGTCGCGGGCGCTCTCGGCCTTGGACCGGCCCACGTCGGACTGGCCGTGGATGATCTGGCGCTGCAGGTTGGACTCGTCGACGACGTCGAACTCGACGATGCCGAGGGTGCCCACGCCGGCGGCGGCCAGGTACATCAGGGTCGGCGAGCCGAGGCCGCCGGCGCCGACGGCCAGCACCTTCGCGTTCTTCAGGCGCTTCTGCCCGTCCATCCCGACGTCGGGGATGATCAGGTGGCGGCTGTAGCGGCGGACCTCGTCGATCGACAGGTCGGCGGCGGGCTCCACCAGGGGTGGCAGCGACACGTCGGGCTCCTAGCGTTGCGGTTTCGTCCTCCGAGAGCGCCAACAGCGTGCCAGCCGCCGCTCTTCCCGCGGCTAGGGGTAGGGCCAGGCGTTCTTCGCGCAGCCCTGCAGGCCCAGCGTCTGCTGCTGCATCACCGGCGCGAGCTGACCGGGGCCCGGGCAGGGCTGGTGGCCGTTGCCCAAGGCGTGGCCGACCTCGTGGTTGACCACGTACTGCCGGTAGGTGGCGATGTCCCCGGCGTAGTCGGGGACGGCGGTCTCCCACCGGGCGAGGTTGATGACGGCACGCTCCCCGTACCGGCAGGAGGTGTAGCCGCCGGTGCCCACGCCGGGGCAGTAGGTCTCCATGCTGCCCGGGCTGACCAGGCTCACGCGGAAGTCGTAGTCGCCCGCGGCGGCCTCGGCGGCACCGACCCGCTGGAAGCTCATCGCGCCGTCGTGGCCCCAGGAGCGGGGGTCGCCGAGGGTGGCCTCGACGGCGGCGGCGAAGGTCGGGCCGTCCATGCCGATGCCGTCCTCGACCTCGACGACGAAGCGCTGCAGCGGGCCGGTGCCGTAGACCGCCGAGCTGCCGTCCACGACGCTGACGGTCCCGGCGCCGACCTCGACGTAGCTGGCGGGGCCGGTCGTGGCGGCCAGGTCGGTCGGGTTGGCGTCGCCCTCGGCGGGCGCCGACGGCTCGGCCGGCACGGCGGCCGGCGGGCTCGACGCCGGCGTCCCCGCCGGGGACGACGGGGCGGACGACGACGGGGTGGACGACGACGGCGGGGCCCCGGTGGCCGAGGCAGGGTCGGTGGCGGTGACCGCCACGTCGACCAGCGCCAGCACGGTGAGCACCGACAGCAGCGGGACGGCGTAGGCGCGCCAGCCCCAGCGGGCGACGAACCGGGTGAAGCGGCCGCCGGCCTGCGCCGAGCGCGGCCCGCGCCGGCCGACCGGGTCGCGCCGGGCCACCAGCGGGCCGGCCGTGGTGCGCAGCCCGGTGCCGGCCACCGGGCGGGGCAGCGGGTCCGGCGCGGGCGGGAAGGTGGACCGGGACCGACCACGGGGACGCGGTCCCACCAGCGGCGGGGGCACCACCGGCCGGCCCCGGGGATCCCGGGGACCACCGGCAGCGGGACCGCGACCCGGGCCGGGGCCGGGGCCCAGGTCGGCGGCGCGGTCCGGCGGGGTCACGCCGGCCAGGTTCTCACGACCGCCGTCGCGGACCGGTCCGTACGGGCCTGCCCGGTGCGTGTCCGTCCGTCCCGTCGCACCCGTCCCACGGCCGGCCGGTCAGGCGCCGCCGCCCTCCTCGAGGAGCGCGAGGACGGCCCGGGCGGTGTCCTCGGGGGCCTCCATCATCGCCACGTGCCCCACCCCGGGCTGCACCTGCAGCCGGGCGTCGGGCAGCGTCGTGGCCAGCCGGGGCGCCAGCCGCGGGTCGACCAGCTTGTCCCGGTCGCCCCAGACCACCAGCGCCGGGGCGGAGACCCCGCGGGCGGCGCGCCAGGCGTTGGCGCGGCCGACCCGGAGGTAGGAGGTCATCAGGCCGCGCATCGTCCGGGTCAGCGCCCGCCCGGCCCACGCCTGCTCGTCGCGGAGCCGGGCCTCCTCCACCGCCTCGCGCAGCCGCACCTCGGGCACCCGGGACGGGTCGCCGAAGCACATCTCCAGCGTCATCCGGACCCGGTCCTCCGGTGCCCCCAGGCGGACCCGCTTCTCGGCCAGCGCGGGGATGCCGGGCAGCAGCAGGAGCGCGATCGCCCGGTCGAAGGCGGCCGGCACGCGGTAGACCGGCATCGCCGGGGAGATCAGCGTCAGGGTGGCGACCAGGTCGGGCCGCCGGGCGGCGACGAGCAGGCTGACCAGCCCGCCGAGGGAGTTGCCGACCAGGTGCACGGGGTCGCCGGCACCGGGGCCGGGCCGGGCGGAGACGTCGGCGAGCACGGCCTCCACCGCCTGCACGTGCCGGGCCACCGCGTAGCCGCCGTCGGCAGGCGGGGCGGACCGGCCGAAGCCGGGCAAGTCCAGCGCGAACCCCTCCACCCGGCCCGACAGCAGCCCGGCCAGGTCCGTCCAGTTGGTCGAGGCCCCGCCCAGGCCGTGGACGTAGAGCGCACGCCCGCGGGGGCCGCCGTCGGGTCCGGCGTAGGGGGTGTGCCGCAGGAACACGGTGCCGCCGTCGGCGGGCAGCTCCTCCCCCGGCCACGGCGGGCGCCACCCCTCGTACACCGGCAGCGTCGCGCCCGACCGCCCGGCCGCCCGCGGCACCCCGGGCGCAGCGCGGGGAGGGGCGGTCACCGGGGCGGGACGCACGTCGGGCACCCGCGGGACGGTAGACCACCCTCCTGGCCCGGGCACGGGCGACCGAACCCGCCGGTAACATCGGCCGCGCCATGCAGCCCTCCCGACCGTCCGCACCCGCCGACGACCCCGTGCGCCGCACCGGGCGGCTGCCCCGCGGCGCCCGCCGGCTGCAGCTGCTGCGGGCCGCGCAGGAGGTCTTCGTCGCCCAGGGCTTCCACGCCGCGGCCATGGACGACATCGCGGTGGCCGCCGGGGTGAGCAAGCCCGTGCTCTACCAGCACTTCCCCGGCAAGCGGGAGCTCTACCTGGCCCTGCTCGAGCAGCAGGTCGGGGAGCTGACCGAGCGGATGCGCGAGGCGATGAGCGGCACCGACGACAACCGCACCCGCGTCGACGGCGCGGTCGGGGCCTTCTTCGACTTCATCGACGCCGACGGCGAGGCGTTCCGGCTGGTCTTCGAGTCCGACCTGCGCAACGACGACGAGGTGCGCCGGATCGTCGACGCCGGCACCCGCGGGTGCGTGGAGGCCATCGCCGAGGTCATCGCCGCCGACACCGGCGTCGACCAGGAGCGGGCGCTGCTGCTCGCCTCGGGCATGACCGGGCTGGCCGAGACCAGCGCCCGCTGGTGGCTGCCGCGCAAGGGCACCGTGTCCCGCGACGAGGCGGTGGCGCTGATGAGCTCGCTGGCCTGGCGGGGCATCTCCGGGTTCCCCCGGCTCGGCGACGCCGACCACCCCACCCGCGGCTGACCCCCTCCGCCGGCCCGGCGTTCGCCGACAGCGCAGCCCGCGGCGCCGCACGCGCCCCGGGGCTCGGCTAGCGTCGATCGGGTAGCGGCACCGGCCGCCAGACCTGAGGAGGCATCTCCAGCGTGGAAGTCAAGATCGGTGTCCAACACTCCCCCCGCGAGCTGGTCATCGACAGCCCGAAGACCCCCGACGAGATCGCGGACGAGGTCTCCAAGGCCATGACCGGGTCCAAGGACGGGCTGCTGACCCTGGTCGACGAGCGCGGCCGCCGCGTCGTCGTCCCGACCGACCGGATCGCCTACGTCGAGATCGCCGAGGCCGACGTCCGCCGGGTCGGCTTCATCGCCGGCGGCGCCTGAGCGCCGGGTCCGCCGGGGCCCACGTGGCCCCGGCGGACCTCACCCGTTCAGCCCCAGCGACCGCATCCTCTCGCTGTGGGCGTCCATCAGCCGCTGCAGCAGGTCGGCGACCCCGTTGAGGTCACCGGTGCCGCTGATGAGCAGGTCGGCCAGGTCGTCGCGGTCGGCGATGACCGCCTGGGACTGGGTCAGCGCCTCCCCCACGAGGCGCCGGGCCCACAGCGCCAGCCGGCCGGACAGCCGCGGGTCCTCCGCGATGGCCGCCCGCACCTCGCGGACGGCGAAGTCGGCGTGGCCGGTGTCGGCCAGCACCTCGAGCACCAGGCCGCGGTCGGGCTCGGGCAGGAAGGCCGCCACCTCGCGGTAGAAGTCGCGGGCGAGCCCGTCGCCGACGTAGGCCTTGACCAGGCCCTCGAGCCAGGTGCCCGCGCGGGTGCCGTCGTGGAAGGCGTCCAGCGGCCCGGTGAAGGGGGCCATCGCCGCGGCGGGGTCCCGGCCGAGCTCGGCCAGCCGGTCGCACACCCGCTGGTGGTGGCCCATCTCGGCGGCCGCCATGCGGGCCAGCGCGGCGCGGCCGGCCAGGGTCGGGGCCAGCCGGGCGTCCTCGGCGAGGCGGTCGAAGGCGGTCAGCTCCGCGTAGGCCAGCACCCCCAGCAGGTCCACGACCGCCGGCTCCAGCGAGGCGTCCACGCCGCCGCCGGGACCGCCGTCCACCGCGTCCGTCGAGCTCACCCGGGCACTCCCTCCACGCCGCCGGACCCGCCCCCGACGGGGGCGGGCACGCCCGCCACCTGCCGCGGGACCTGTGCGGACCGTATCCCGAGGTAGGATGGCCCGCGGCGAGCCGCACGGCTCGCTCTCCGTGTGCGCTGATGACCGCTGGACGACGACCGCCGGGCCCGCCTGACCGCAGGTTCCCCCCGGCCGGTCCCCCGGGTGGGACGCCCCACGACGCCCGGTCCGCTGGCCGCGTCGGCGCTGGATCGAAGAGACGACCGGGCCGCAGCGCGCCACACGCAGCGCGGCCCCCTCCGGACCGAGGCGAGAGCACTGACCACCCTGAACCAGCCGCACGACGACCACACCGAGCAGACCGCCGAGGTCGACCACGCCGAGACCGGCGCGCCGGACCCCGAGCAGCTCGAGCAGCACATCGACGACCTGGGCGGCGCCCCGGTCACCCCCGACGCCCCGCTGTTCAGCGACTTCGACGTCCACCCGGACATCGTCGCGGCGCTGGCCGACGTCGGCATCACCCGCACGTTCGCCATCCAGGAGCTGACCCTGCCCCTGGCCCTGGCCGGCAACGACCTGATCGGGCAGGCCCGCACCGGCACCGGCAAGACGCTGGGGTTCGGCGTCCCGCTGCTGCAGCGAGTCACCCCGCCGTCCGAGGGCGGGGACGGCGTCCCGCAGGCCCTGGTCGTCGTCCCCACCCGCGAGCTGTGCGTGCAGGTCTCCCGTGACCTGGCCGCCGCCGGTGCCCGCCGCGGCATCCGCGTGCAGGCCATCTACGGCGGTCGCGCGTTCGAGCCGCAGGTCAGCGCGCTGCAGGCCGGTGTCGAGGTCGTCGTCGGCACCCCGGGCCGCCTGCTGGACCTGGCCCAGCGCGGCGACCTCGTGCTGGGCAAGGTCAACGGCCTGGTCCTCGACGAGGCCGACGAGATGCTCGACCTGGGCTTCCTGCCCGACATCGAGCGGATCCTGGCGATGGTCCCCGACAAGCGCCAGACGATGCTGTTCTCGGCCACCATGCCCGGGCCGATCGTCACCCTGTCGCGGTCGTTCATGACCCAGCCGACCCACATCCGGGCGCACGGCAACGACGAGGGCTCGACGGTCCCGCAGACCACCCAGTTCATCTACCGGGCGCACAACCTGGACAAGCCCGAGCTGCTGTCCCGGGTGCTGCAGGCCCGCGACCGCGGCCTGGTGATGGTCTTCTGCCGCACCAAGCGCACCGCGCAGAAGGTCGCCGACGAGCTCGTCGACCGCGGGTTCGCCGCCGCGGCCGTGCACGGCGACCTGGGCCAGGGCGCCCGCGAGCAGGCGCTGCGCGCGTTCCGCTCGGGCAAGGTCGACGTCCTGGTCGCCACCGACGTCGCCGCCCGCGGCATCGACGTCACCGGCGTCAGCCACGTCGTGAACTACCAGTGCCCCGAGGACGAGAAGACCTACGTGCACCGGATCGGCCGCACCGGCCGCGCGGGCAGCACCGGCGTCGCGGTGACCTTGGTCGACTGGGACGACATCCCGCGCTGGCAGCTGATCAACAAGGCGCTCGACCTGGACTTCACCGACCCGCCGGAGACCTACTCCACCTCGCCGTGGGTCTACACCGACCTCGACGTGCCCGAGACCGCCACCGGTCGCCTGCCGCGCGCGCAGCGCACCCGCGAGGGCCTGGACGCCGAGGTGCTCGAGGACCTCGGCGAGACCGGCAAGCGCCAGCGCGGCGGCGACCGCGGCGGCCGGTCGGGCGGGTCGGGCCCCGGCCGCGACGCCGCGGCCGACGAGGCCCCGGTGGTCGGCCCCCGCAAGAGCCGTCCCCGCCGGCGCACCCGCGGCAACGGCGAAGCCGCGGCCGGTGCCGCGGCCGCCGCCGACGGCCCCGCCGCCCCGCAGGCCTCCGCCGGCGAGGGCGCCCCGGCCGGCGACGGCCCCAAGCGCCCCCGCCGTCGTCGCCGTCGCGGCGGTGCCGGCCGATCCGGCGGCGGCGAGCCCGCCACCTCCTGAACGGCTCCCCGCCCGTCGGGCACGATGCAGCGGTGAACCGGCTTCGTCCGCCCCTGCGGGTCTGGGTGTGGACGGCGGCCACCCTCGTGGTGGTCGCCGTCGCCGTGCTGGCCTGGCGCGGGTCCGACGCCGCGGCCACCTCGAGCAGCACGGCCGAGCCCGCGGCCGCCCCGTCCGGCTCCCCCGCGGCGACGCTGTCCACCGCCTGGTCGGGCACCGTCGACGGGCCGCCGACCGCGTCGGTGGTGGAGTCCGGCCGGGTGCTGGTCCCCGCGGCCGACGGCGTCGCGGTGGTCGACCCCGCCACCGGCACGGAGGCCTGGCACTACACCCGGGCCGGCGCCCGGCTGTGCGGGTCCACCGCGGTGGACGGCGTCGTCGTCGTGCTGTTCTCCACCGGCGGCCGGTGCAACGAGCTGACCGCGCTGCGGGCCTCGACCGGTGAACGGGTCTGGTACCGCAGCGTCGGGTTCCGCGCGGACGCCACGCTGTCCAGCACCGACCGCATCGTGCTGGCCACCAGCCCGACCGGGCTGGCCACCGTCGACCCGCAGGGCAACAACATCCGCTGGCACCACGCCGCCGACGCCGGCTGCCGCATCGCCGACGCCGCGGCCGGCACCACCGGTGTCGCCCTGCTGCAGCGGTGCACCGACGGCGCGTGGCAGGCACAGCTGCTGGACGGCTTCGACGGCACCCCGCGGTGGACCGCCGACCTCGGCGCCGGGGACGCCGCGCTGGCCGGCGCCGACGGCGTGGTCGGCGTGGTGGTCGACGACCAGCTGCGCGCACTGTCCCCCGCCGACGGCGGCGTGCTGCAGGCCCTCGCCCTGCCGGCCGCCGACGGCAGCGCGCCCCTGCAGACCTCGGTGGGCACCACGGCGCTGGTCTGGGCCCGCGGCACCCTCACCGCGCTGGCCACCGGCACCGGTGCGGTCGCCTGGACGGTGCCGGCCGCCGGGCTGCCCGCGACCGCCGCCGGCAAGGAGGCCGCGACCGACGTCCTCGTGCCCGAGGACGGCGCGTTCGTCACCCGCGACCTGACCACCGGGGTCGAGCTCGCCCGGTCCTCGGCGCCGGCGATCCCGACCGGCGGCCGCACCGCCGTCGTGGGTCCCGTGGTGGTCGTCGGCACCGCGGAGGGACGCACCGCCTTCTCCTGACGGGTGGTCCCCGGCAGCGCTACCCCGCGCACCGGGCGTTCAATGGGCCCCATGCTCCCCGGAGGCTCCGAGCACAGCGCTCCCGACGACCTGCGCCAGCTGACCCCGCACGGGGCAGCGGCGACGACCTTCGCCGGCGGCACCGGCCCGCTCGCCGCCCTGGACAGCGGGCCCGGCCCGCGCGGCAGCGTGCTGCTGGTCCCCGGCTACACCGGGTCCAAGGAGGACTTCGCGCCCCTGCTGGACCCGCTGGCCGACGCCGGCTGGCGCGTCGTCGCCATCGACCAGCGCGGCCAGCTGGCGTCCCCGGGCCCCGACGACCCGGCCGCCTACTCCGTCGACGAGCTCGCCGCCGACCTGCTGCGGGTGGCCGCGGAGCTCACCAGCCCGGTGCACCTGCTCGGGCACAGCTTCGGCGGCCTGGTCGCCCGCGCCGCGGTCCTCGCCGACCCCGGCCGCTTCGCGTCCCTGACGCTGCTGGGCAGCGGCCCGGTCGGGCTGACCGGTCCGCGCGCGGACCTGCTGGCCCACCTGGCCCCCCTGCTGGACGCCGGTGGCGTGCCGCTGGTGCACCACACCCTCGAGCAGCTCGCGGTCGCCGACCCGCGGGCGCAGGCCGTACCCCCGGCGGTGCGCGACTTCCTGGCCCGCCGGTTCCTCGCCAACGCAGCCGCCGGGCTGTCCGGCATGGCCGCGGCGATGACCGACGAGCCCGACCGGGTGGCCGAGCTCGCCGCGACCGGTGTCCCCGTGCTGGTCGCGCACGGCGCCGACGACGACGCCTGGACCCCCGCCGCGCAGGAGGACATGGCCCACCGGCTGGGTGCCCGGCACGAGGTCCTCGCCGGCGCGGTGCACTCCCCCGCCATCGAGCAGCCGGCCGCCACCGTCGCCGTCCTGACCTCCTTCTGGTCGTCGGTGCCCGCGGAGGTCCGCGCATGACCCCCGAGGAGGACCGGGCCGGCTTCTTCGGGCCGGACTCGATCACCTGGCGCATCCACGCCGACCCCAGCTTCTCCGTCGGCGGGATCCGCGCCCTGCTGCTGCAGGCGCTGCACCCGGTCGCCATGGCCGGGGTGCACCGGTTCTCCGACGGGTTCCGCGACGAGCCGTGGGCGCGGCTGACCCGCACCGCCGAGTACGTCGCGACGCTGACCTTCGGCACCCGCAAGGAGGCGCTGCGCGCGGTCCGGCGGGTGCGCGGCGCCCACCGCGGCAAGTCCGACACCGAGGAGACCACCGGGCGCGCCTACTCCGTCGACGACCCCGACCTGCTGCTGTGGGTGCACGCCTGCGAGGTCGACTCCCTGCTGTCGGTGGCCCGGCGGGCCGGGGTGCCGCTGGACGACGAGGACGCCGACCGCTACGTCCGCGAGCAGGTGGTCGCCGCCGAGCTGGTGGGCTGCACCCCGGGCGAGGTGCCCTCGACCGTCGCCGAGCTGGCCGGCTACTTCCGCCGGGTGCGCCCGCAGCTGGCGCTCACCGACCCGGCCCGCCACGCCGCGCGCTTCGTCGTGGTGCCGCCGATGCCCGGCTGGGTGCAGCTGCTGACCCCCGCCCGCCCGGCCTGGACCGGGTTGGCGTCGCTGGGGCTGGCCACGCTGCCGCGCTGGGCCCGGTCGATGTACGGCCTGCCCGGGCTGGCGTTGACCGAGCCGGCGACCACGGCCGCCGTCCGCGCGTTCCGGGCCACCACGCTGGCCGTGCCCTCGCGCATCCGGGACAACCCGACGCTGCGCTCCGCCCGCGTCCGGGTCGCCTGAGGGAGGACCGCTCAGGGCTCGACGGGCAGGAAGCTCCAGGTCTCCCGGGGCGGGGCGGCCGCCTGGCCGGTGGGGCAGGACCGCCGGAAGTCGCACCAGCTGCACTGCTGGCCCGGCACCGGCGGGAACGCCTCGTCGTCCCCGGCCCCGGCATCGCGGGCCGCGGTGGCCGTGGTGATGTCCTCGGCGACGTCCTCGGCGCGGCGGACGTGGTTGGCCAGCGACCGGTCGGTGTGCTCGAAGGCGGCCACCGTGCCGCTGGGCAGGTGGTGCAGCTCGACCCGGGTGCAGGGCCGGCGCAGCGTGCGCCGGACGCCGAGGACGTACAGCGCCAGCGCCGGTGACCCGCGGGCCTCATCCTCGGTGCTGGGGACCCGGCCGGTCTTGTAGTCCACCACCACCAGCTCGTCGCCGCGGGCGTCGATGCGGTCCACCCGGCCGCTGACCGCCAGCCTCTCGGTGGTCGCCGCCACCTGCCGCTCGGTGCCGACCGGCTCGTCGGTGGGATCGAGGGTGGGCACGTACTCGTCGAGCCAGCCCGCGGCCCGCGCCCGCCAGGTCGCCGACTGCTCGGCGTCGGCGAAGCCGGTGTCCGACCAGTGGCCGTACAGCAGCTGCCGGGCCGCCCGCGGGGTGCGCTCGGGCACCGGCAGCTCCCACCACGACCGGAGCGCCGCGTGCACCGCCGAGCCGACCGTGTTGTGCGCCCACGGCGGGCCCTTGGGCGGGGTGGGCCGGTCGAGGTAGGCCATCCGGTAGCGGCGCGGGCAGTCGGAGAACGTGGCCAGCTTGCTGGGGGTGGCCGGGAAGAGCCGACGGGGCATGCCCGGCATCTCCAGCTGCCCACCCGCGGTCATGCCCGGCACCGTAGCCCGGGGGTCCGACACGGCCTCACCCGGCGGACGGCGCGCTCCCGGTGCCGGCGGCGAGCAGCCGCTCGTACTGCTCGGGGGCGGTGGTGCAGGCCGCGATCGGGGTCCGCTTGTTGGTGCCGTGGTAGTCGCTGGAGCCGGTGGTCAGCAGTCCGAGGTCGGCGGCGAGCGACCGCAGGTGGGCCCGGTCGGCGTCGACGTGGTCGGGGTGGTCGACCTCGAGGCCGAGCAGCCCGGCCGCGGCCATGGCCGCCATCGCGTCGTCGCCGACCACCCGGCCGCGGGAGCGGGCCAGACCGTGCGCGAAGACCGGCACGCCGCCGGCGGCGCGGACCAGCGCGATGCCGTCGAGGACGTCGGTGTCGGCCTTGGCCACGTAGTACGGGCTGGTGTGGTGCAGCGGGCCGGCGAAGGCCTCGTCGACCGAGCCGACCACGCCGGCCTCGACCAGCGCGCGGGCCACGTGCGGGCGGCCGACGACCCCGCCGGCGCTGCGCGCCACGACCTGCTCCCAGGACACCGGGAAGCCGTCGGCGGCCAGCGCGGTCACCATCCGCTCCCCGCGGGTCAGCCGCTCGGCCCGCAGCCGGGCCCGCTCGGCGGCGAGCTCGGGGGCCGAGGGGTCGAACAGGTAGGCCAGCAGGTGCACGCTGATCGGCCGGTCGTCGGCCGGGAACCAGCGGCAGGACAGCTCCATGCCGGGGACCAGGGTCAGGCCCGGCGGGCAGGCCGCGCGGGCGGCGTCCCAGCCGTCGGTGGTGTCGTGGTCGGTCAGCGCGAGGACGGAGAGCCCCGCCGCGGCGGCCGCGGCGACGAGCTCGGCGGGGGTGTCGGTGCCGTCGGAGACCGAGGAGTGGGTGTGCAGGTCGATGCGCATCGGTGCCCAGCCTGCCGTGCCCGCTCAGCGGGTGCGCGGGTACCGGCTGCGGAAGCCCGGGATGGGGCCGGTGCTGTGCTGCCCCCGGGCCGGGCGGGGACCGGCCGCCGACGGGTCCGGTCCGCCGCCGTCCTCGTCGTCGGTGCGTCGCGACCCGTCGCTGGGGAACAGCAGCCCGCTGATCTCGTCGTAGATGGTCTTCGCGTCGGGCAGGTAGGTGATCTGGGACAGCGCCTGGTCCTGGCCGGCCGACTCGAAGCGGAAGCCGCCGTAGCCGAGCAGCTGCCCGACCAGGGTCTCCTGGTAGGTCAGGTCGGTGATGCGGCGCAGCGGCATGACCGCGACCTTGCGCACGACGACACCCGAGGTGAGCAGCACGCGGCGCCGGGTGACCAGGAAGTGCCGGATCCACCACTCGGCGACGGCGAAGCCCAGGAAGCCCAGCGCGCCCAGGGCGACCGCCAGCCCGAGCAGGGTGCTGAACCGGTTGCCGGGGTCGACCTGCAGCAGCCAGACGCCCGCCACGAGCACCGGCACCCCGCGCACGCCGGGCCGCACCAGCACCGCCCAGTGCCGGCGCTGGTTGACCACCGCCTCCTCGTCGGGCAGGAGGTAGCGGCTGGCGTCGCGCCCGAGCGCTGCGGACGCACCCCGGGGACGGGTCACGGCAGCAGGGTCAGAACAGCTCGCCGACGAAGGTCGCGAGCGAGGACGCCGCGCTGCCGAGCGCGGTGCCGGCGTCGCGGACGAGGTCGGCGGAGCGCTCGGGCTGCGAGATCACGTAGAACAGCACGAACGCGATCACGAGGAAGCTCAGCAGCTTCTTGAGGTTCATGTCCTCGCCCCTCCTCGGGACCTGGGGTCGAGACCACGCGGGCCCGCGCGGCCGGGGAGGACCGCGGTCACATGGGTAACACAGGCCGCACCCGTCACGACGGCGACACGCCCGCGCGGCGCGCGGTCAGGTACCGGGCAGCAGGTGCTCGCCGGGCGGCCCCAGGGGCAGGTCGGCGGGCACCCGGTCGCGCAGGTCCAGCAGCACCAGGTCCTCGGCCAGCAACCAGGCCGCGGTCGCCGGCCACGCCACCAGCCACAGCCACACGCCGTAGGCCTCGCCGACGAAGGCCCAACGGTCGTCGCTGGTGGGCACCGACCACAGCGGCGCCCGCTGACCCGCCGCCTGCACCGCAGCCGCGGACGGCCCGCCGACGAGCTCGCCGGGGTCCAGCCACGGCAGCCCGGCGTACCCCGCCCCCAAGCCGGTGCCGGGCTCCTCGGCGACCAGCACCAGCTCGGCGGACCCGCCCAGCGGCGCCGGACCCGCGCAGTCGACGACGATGCCCCGGGCGCCGGGCTCCCCGCCCCAGGCGATGCCGGTGACCGCCCACCCCGCGGGCATGGGGTCGGGCACCCAGGCGGGCACCCGGGCGTCCACGCAGACCGCCGACAGCGTGTCGTGGGACAGCACGACGCTGTGGTGCAGCGGGGTCACCGCGGCGTGCAGGTGGCACCACGCCTCGTCCGACCCCGGCCGCACCACGAGGTCCTCCCCGCAGCGGGGGCAGACCGGGCCGGTGCTCGTCCCGCTCGTCATCCCGCCCACCGTCGCGGGCGACCCCGCTCCCTGTCAACGCTAGCGTCCTCGGCGTGGACGGACTGGTGCCCTGCGTCGGCGCGGTGGTGCACGACGCCGCGGGCCGGCTGCTGCTCGTGCAGCGCGCGCACGACCCCGACCGGGGCGCGTGGTCGGTGCCCGGCGGGCGGGTCGAGCCCGGTGAGGACGACGCCACCGCGGTGGTCCGCGAGGTGCTGGAGGAGACCGGGCTGCGGGTGCGCCCCGGCGCCGAGGCCGGCCGGGTGCGGGTGCCCGCCGCGTCGCCGGTCTACGAGGTGGTCGACCTGGTCTGCACGCTGGTCGACCCCGGCGCCGTCCCCGTGGCGGGGGACGACGCCGCGGACGCCGCGTTCGTCGACGCGGCCGGGCTGGCCCGGCTGCGCTGCACGCCCGGGTTGGTGGAGACCCTGGGCGGCTGGGGGCTGCTCCCCCGCTGCTGACCTACCGGCGGACGGGCTCGGGGCGGCCGGGCTGCTCGCCGCCGCGGGCCTCGCCGTAGGAGCGCTTGGGCACCATGACCTTGCGCCGGAAGACGCACACGACGGTGCCGTCCTGCTTGTAGCCGATGGTCTCCACGTGCACGACGCCGCGGTCGTCCTTGGACCGCGACTCGGTCTTGTCCAGCACGGTGGTCTCGCCGTAGACCGTGTCGCCGTGGAAGGTGGGCGCCACGTGCTTGAGCGACTCGACCTCGAGGTTGGCGATCGCCTTGCCGCTGACGTCGGCGACGCTCATGCCCAGCAGCAGCGAGTACACGTAGTTGCCGACCACCACGTTCTTGCCGAAGTCGGTGGTCTCGCCGGCGTAGTGGGCGTCCATGTGCAGCGGGTGGTGGTTCATCGTGATGAGGCAGAACAGGTGGTCGTCGTACTCGGTGACCGTCTTCCCGGGCCAGTGCTTGTAGACCGCCCCGACCTCGAACTCCTCGTAGTACCGACCGAACTGCACGGGTGCGCTCCTGGTGTCGTCGTCGACCTGGGTGCCTGCTGGGTGCTGAACTGGGTGTTCCCCGCCCGGTGACCGGACGCGGGGGCGCGGCGATCCTACGATGGGCCGGTGCCCCTGCAGACCGAGCCCGACGTGCGGGCCGAGCCCGATGTCGTGGAGCTCGGCCGCGGCGGCCGGACGGCCCGGCTGGCCGCGGCCGCGGTGGTCCTGGTCCTGCTGCTGGCCGGCAGCGCTTGGGGCGACGACTCGGAGTTCCCCTTCGGCCCGTTCCGGATGTACTCCACCCGCGCCGACCCCAACACCCCGGTGGTCTCCACCCGGGTGATCGGGGTGACCGCGGCCGGCGAGGAGGTGCGCCTGTCCGGCGGCGAGGTCGGCCTGCGCCGGGCGGAGTTCGAGGGCCAGCTGCCCCGCCTGGTCGACGACCCGGCCCTGCTCGGCCTGGTCGCGCAGTCCTACGAGGAACGGCACCCGTCGGGCCCCGACCTCGTGCGGGTGGAGGTCGTGCAGCGCCGCTTCGAGCTCGTCGACGGCCAGCAGACCGGCGCCTTCAGCGACGACGTGCTGGTCTCCTACGACCTGGCGGCCGGCTCGTGAGCGCCGCCGCACCGGTGCGCCCGGAGACCGCCCCCGCGGTCCCGCTGACCCCGCGGTGGTGGTTCCGGCCGGTCCCGCTGGCCCGCATCGCGGTGTTCCGGGCGATCGCGTACCTGTTCGTCCCGGTCGACGTCTTCCTCACCACCGCGTGGGTCAAGGCGCACGCCGACGTCCCCACCGAGTTCTACCAACCGCTGCTGGTCGGCCGGTTGCTGCACCTGCCCACGCCCACCCACACCGTGGTGCTGGTCGTGCAGTGGGCCCTGGTCGTCGCCGCGGTGGCCGCCGCCACCGGCCGGGCACCCCGGCTGCTGGGCTGGGCCGTCTTCCTCCTGTACGCGGAGTGGATGGTCATCGCGATGAGCTACGGCAAGGTCGACCACGACCGCATCGCCTACCTCGTCGCCCTGGCCGTGCTGCCCACCGTGGGCGTGGCCCGCTGGCGCGACCGCCGGTCCTCCCAGGCCGCTGGCTTCGCCTCGGCGGCGATCCTGGTCACGGTCATGCTGACCTACTTCCTGGCCGCCTGGGCCAAGATGCGCTTCGGCGGCTGGGACTGGGCGACGGGCTCCACCCTGACCCGCGCCGTGGTCCGCCGGGGCACCGACCTGTCGCTGTGGACGCTGGACGTGGCCTGGCTGCTGCCGGCCGCGCAGTGGGTGATGCTCGTCTTCGAGTTCGCCTCACCCGTGGTGCTGCTGGTGCGCAGCGACCGAGCACGCATCGGCCTGGTGGTGTTCCTGCTCGGCTTCCACGTCATGGTCTACGCCGGGGTCGGCATCATCTTCCTGCCGCACTGCATCGCGATCCTGTCGATCCTGCCGTGGGAACGGCTGCGCCGGGACCGCGCCCGGACCGCGGAGCCGGCGGTCGCCGCCCCGGCCCGGGACGGCGACCCACCGGGCTGAGCCGCGCTAGACCATCGCCCCGATGCGGGCGGCCATCTGCGCCTCGTGCTGCTGGTAGGCGTTGCCGACGTCGGTGAGCAGGTCGCCCATCCCCGACAGCGCGGTGCTGATGTTCTGGCTGGAGAGCCGCCACTGCTCGTACAGGTGGGTGAACTGCACGGCAGCGGAGCTGTCGGTCCAGCCGTCGGTGACGCCGGTGCCGATGCCGGCGGAGAGGGTGGCCAGGCGGGCGGACTGCTCGCCGGCCTCCCCGCGGCACTGGGCGGCCATGGCCTGCAGGGTGGCGATGTCGACCTTCACGGTGTCCTCCTCGGGTGCCGGGGCTGTCCCGGTCGAGCGGGGACGGTAGGGCCCCCGCCCCCCTGACCGGCGCGGTCGTCCACAGCCCGGGGCGGTGTCCACAGATCCGTCGGGGTGGCTGTCGTCCGCCCGCGACCGGGGGCACCCTGCGCGCATGCCCGCAGCCCGCACCGCCCCGCCCGACCGGTCGCCCCGGCGGTGGAGCCTGCACGGCGCCGCGGGCCCGGCCGACGTCGAGGTGCGCGCCGCTGCGGAGACCGAGCTGGGCGCGGTCCGCGACGGGCTGGCCGGGTGCGGCCTGCCGTCGGCTGCCCTGTGGTCCGGCTCGGACCGGCTCGACGACCGCACCCCGCTCTCGGACCCCCGGCTGCGGCACGGCGCCCAGCTCGGCGTGGACCGGCCCGGGCCCCGCGGCACGCCGGCCGGCGGCGCGCTGGAGCTGCAGGTCACCGGCGGCCCCGGGGCAGGTGCCTGCCACCCGCTCGCGCAGGGCGCGCTGGTGGTCGGGCGGGGTCACGGGGCCGGCGCGCCCCGGGTCCTGCTGCCCGACCCGGCGGTCTCCCGGGCGCACCTGGAGGTCGCGGTCACCGGCACCGGCGTGGTGGTCCGCGACCTCGGCTCGGCCAACGGCAGCCGGCTCGCCCGCAGCGCCGCGGCCGGTGGTGGGGACCGGGAGCTGGGCCCGGACCCGGTCCCGTGGCCGCTGGGCGCCGCGGTCCGCGCCGGCGCCAGCACCCTGCGGCTGGTCGCCCCCGGTGGCAGCACGCTGCCCGTCGGGCCCGCACCGGGCGGCCGCTGGCTGACCGCTCCCCCGGCCCGGCCTGCGCCCCCCGCCGTCCCAGCCGTCGTGGTCACCGTCCCCGGCGCACCCGAACCGCCGGCCCGCCGGGCGCTGGCCTGGATCGCCGTCCTGCTGCCGGCGCTGGCCGGTGGCGTGCTGGCGTGGGTCCTGGGCACGCCCACGTTCCTGTTCTTCGCCCTGCTCGGCCCGGTCGTCGCCCTGGGCGGCTGGGCCTCGGACCGGTGGTCGGGCCGCCGCGGCCACCGCCGCCGCACGGCCGAGCACGCCGCCGACCTCGCCCGCGCCGACGCCGAGGTGGCGGCGGCGGTGGCCGCGGAGGTCGGCCTCCGGGAGCAGCTGGCCCCCGACCCGGCGGGCCTGGTCTCGGCGGCGCGGCGGCGCAGCGCCCCGCTGTGGGAGCGGCCCGCGACCGACCCCGACCTGCTGGTGGTCCGGCTGGGCACCGGACCCGGCCCGACCGGGGTGTCCCGCCGCCGAGCCGACGGCGCGCCGGCACCGGTCGAGGCGGACCGGCTGCCGGTTCGGTGCGACCTGCGGGAGGGCGGGCTCGAGGTCCGCGGCCCCCGGCCGGCACGGCTGGGCGCGCTGCGGGCGCTGGTGTGCCAGGTCGCCGTCCTGCACCCGCCCGACGCCGTCGCGCTGACCGTGCTGACCGGGCCGGCGGAGACCCCCGACTGGCGGTGGGCACGCTGGCTGCCGCACCTGCGCCCGGCCGCCGGTGGCGCCGACCCGGGCGGGGCCCACCTCGTCGTGGTGGACGGCGCCCTCGACGACGCCGCGGTCGAGCACCTGCACCGGGCGCGACGGGCCGGGGCGGTCGTCGTGGGCCAGGTGCCGGGGGGCGGCGCCACCGCGCTGCTGGAGGTGGTCGGCGAGACCGGTGACCGCGCCCGGCTGCGGCGCAGCGGCCACCCCGACCAGGACCTCGTCCTGGACCTCCTGGCACCGGAGCTGGCCGAGCAGGTGGCCGCCGACCTGGCCCCGCTGACCGTGCCGCGCGGTCCGGGCGACCTGCCCGACGACGTCCGGCGGCGTGACCTGCCCGGCGCCGTGCCCGCCGTGTGGTCCCGGTCGCGCGCCCACCTGAGCGCCGTCCTGGGCGCCGGCAGCACCGGCCCGGTCACCCTCGACCTGTGCGCGGCCGGGCCGCACGCGCTGGTGGCCGGCACGACCGGGGCCGGGAAGTCCGAGCTGCTGCGCACCCTGGTGCTGGGGCTGGCCGCAGCCCACCCGCCGGACCGCTGCAGCTTCCTGCTGGTCGACTACAAGGGCGGGGCGGCGTTCGGTGAGGCCGCCGAGCTCCCCCACACGGTCGGCCTGCTCACCGACCTCGACGGCGCCTCCACGGCCCGGGCACTGCGCTCGCTGGCCGCCGAGCTCACCCGCCGCGAGCGGGTGCTGGCCGAGCACGGCGCCCGCGACCTGGCCGACCTGCCGGGATCCGCCGACGGGCCGGACGACGTGCTCCTGCCGCGCCTGGTCATCGTCGTGGACGAGTTCGCCACCCTCGGGGAGGAGCTGCCCGGTTTCGTCCCCGGCCTGGTCTCCATCGCCCAGCGCGGCCGGTCCCTGGGCGTGCACCTGGTGCTGGCCACGCAGCGCCCCTCGGGGTCGGTCAGCCCGGAGATCCGGGCCAACTGCACCGTGCGGCTGTGCCTGCGCACCACCGACGAGACCGGCTCGCGGGACGTGCTCGGGGTCCCCGACGCGGCCTGGCTCCCGGTCGACCGACCCGGCCGCGCCCTGCTCCGGGTCGGGGCGGAGCCCCCGGTCGTGCTGCAGGTGGCCCGGGTGGGCGTCCCGGCGGACGGGCCGGGCGAGGAGGTGGTGGTCCGGCGCTGGCCCGCCCCGCCGGGCCCGGTCCCCGTCACCGCCGCGCCGCCGCGGACCAGCGACCTGGCGGCCGAGGTGCACGCGCTGCGCGCCCGCGCCGCAGGGCTCCCGCCACCACCGCGGCCCTGGCTGCCCGCGCTCCCCGACCGGGTCGACCCCCTCCCCGCACCCGGGGGCGCGGACCACCCCGCCCGCGTGCGGTGGGGTCTGGTGGACCGGCCCGACGTGCAGGCGCAGGAGCCACTCGTGGTCGACCTCGACGCCGGCGGGTCCTGGCTGGTGGTCGGCGGTCCCCGCAGCGGGCGGACCACCGCGTTGCGCACCCTGCTCGCCGAGGCCGTGGGCGCCCTGTCCCCGGCGGAGCTGCACGTGCACGCCGTCGACCAGGCCGGCGGGGAGCTGGCCCGCGCGGTGGCCGGCCTGCCGCACTGCGGCACCGTCGTCGGGCGGGGTGCGGCGCACCGGTCGCAGCGGCTGGTCGTCCGGCTGCAGGAGGAGGTCGACCGGCGGCGCTCCGTCCCCGGTCCGCACCCGCGCCTGCTGCTGCTCGTCGACGGCGTCGACCCGGTGACCGCCGAGCTCGAGGAGCTGGCACCCGGGTCCGGCGGGGCGGCGCTGCTGCGCCTGGTGCGGGAGGGCGGCGCGGTGGGGCTCACCGCGGTCCTCACCGCCGACCGGGCACTGCCGGGCAGCCGGCTGGCGAGCGCGGCCGGCCACCGGCTGGTCCTGCCCCTGGCCGACGCGGCCGACTACGCCGTCGCCGGGGTACCCGCCGCGCGGCTCCCTGCCCACCGCCCACCGGGGCGTGCCCTGCTCGACGACGACGCCACGGAGGTCCAGCTCGCCCTGCCCCGCACCGTGCGGCCGGGCCCGGCCGGGGCGGTGGTGCCGGGCCGGGTGGAGGTGGTCGAGCTGCCCGCCGACCCGGCCGCGCCCACCGCCCCCGGCCTGGAACCGGGGACGGTGGTGCTCGGCCCCGGTGGCGACGGAGGTGACCCGGTCGTGGTGGACCTGCGGCGGGCCGCCGGGCTGCTCGTCACCGGCCCGCCCGGCAGCGGGCGCAGCTCGGCCCTCGCGGCGGTGGCCTCCCGGCTGGCCGGCCGCGGCACCCCGGTCCTGCTGGTCGGCCCGCCCCGGCGCCGCACCGCCACCGTCCCCTCCGGCACCGTCCCGTCCGGCACCGTCCCGTCCGGCGTGGGCGCGGTCCAGGGCCCGGCCGGGGTCCCCGTCGACGACCCGGCGGTCCTGCAGGCGTGGGCCGACGGCCTGGACGACACCGCCGGCGGGGTGGTCGTCGCCGACGACCTGGGCCAGCTGCCCGACGCCCTGCTCGACGCGCTGGCCGCGGTCACCGGGCCCGGGTGCGCCGCGGTGCTGGTCGCCGCCGCGGCTCCCGGGGACGTCGCCGGCGCCTACCGCGGGCCGCTGCCCGCGCTGCGCCGCACCCGCACGGCACTGCTGCTGCAGCCGGCCCGCGGCGACGGCGAGCTGCTGGGCCTGCGGCTGCCGCGGGCGCCCTTGCCGGCGCGGCCCGGCGCGGGCTGGCTGGTCACCGGCGGGACGACCACCCGGGTGCAGGTGGCGCGTCGGTGAGGCTCAGAGCAGGTCGAGCACCGGCCCGAGCTCCTGGGTGGCGTACCAGGCCAGCTCGTGGCCCTCGGCCTGGTCCACCACGAACTGGGAGTCCTCGCTGCCGAGGTCGGCCTCCAGCACCACGGCGACCGCGGCGGCGACGTCGGGCTCGGCCTCGGCGGTGTCGATGTGCGCGCTGGCGACCTCGGCCAGGGTGAGGTCGGCCGAGGCCCGGGCCGCACCGCGGTCGGTGTCCGGGTCGGAGAGGGGGGCCACTGCGTCGTCGGGCAGGTCCGCCGCCAGCACCACCCGGCGGCGCGCGGCGGCGGGGTCGACGTCCAGCAGCCGGAGGCTGGCGCGGGCCGCGCCCAGCAGCGCGGCGTACTCCAGCTCCTCCTCGTCGCTGTCGGAGAGCTCGTAGAACCCCCGCAGCTCCGGGGTCACCGCGAAGACCGTCAGCGGGCCCGGCACCCGGCCCTCGTCGAGCAGCTGGTGCAGGACGGTCGTGGTGGCCGGCAGGTACACGCGCACCCGGTCAGTCTCCCCCGGCCGCGCCCCCGCGGGTCCGGCGGGTCGGGGCCCGCCGGGCCGGGGGCGGCTGCGGCGCCGGCGGCCCCTGGGTGGTGGTCTCGACCAGGTCGGCCACCTCCTGCTCGATGAGGTCGGCCAGCACGTCGACGTCGGACACCGAGTCGCGGTCGGCGTTGAGGCCGAAGTAGACGGTGCCGTCGTAGCTGGTCAGGCCGATGGCCAGGCCCTGGCCGCGGGCCAGGGGCACGACCGGGAAGACCTCGAGCATCCGCGCCCCCGAGGCGTACAGCGGCTGCTGCGGCCCCGGGACGTTGGTCACGACCAGGTTGAACAGGCGCCGGGACAGCCCGCTGGCGGCACGGGCCCCGAGGGCGTGCAGGGTCGGCGGCGCGAAGCCCGACAGCGCTACCAGGGTGCCCGCCCCCACGGACTGGCCGCCCTGGGCCGCCCCGCGCATGGCGTAGCCGATCCGTGCCACCCGCACCCGCGGGTTGGGCTCGCCGACCGGCAGGTCCAGCAGCAGCGAGGACACCACGCCGCCGGTCGGGTCGTCGAGGTCGGTGTCGTCGGGGCGCACCGACACCGGCACCAGCGCCCGGACCGAGGTGGAGCCGACCACCGGCTCGCCGCGGGAGAGCAGCCACTCCCGCAGGGCACCGGTGACGGTGGCGAGCAGGACGTCGTTGACGGTGCCGCCGAGGACGCGGCGCACCCCCTTGAGCTGCTCGAGGTCCGCGCGGGCGACCGCCACCCGGCGCTGCCGGCCGATGGGGCCGTTGAGCGGGCTGGTCGGGGCCGGCCGCACGGTGGTGCGGGCCAGCGCGGTGAGGACCGACCCGGCCGTGCCGAGCAGCCGGCCGGCGGTGGCCCGCAGGTCCCCGGTGGCGGTCCGGACGGTGTCCAGCACCGCGGTCGGGCGCTGCACCGCCTCCTCGACGGCCTCCCACACCAGGGCGACCGGACCCGGCGGGCGCCGCGGCCGCCAGTCGTCGGCCGGCGCCGGCCGGTCGGCGGGCACGGGGGCGTCGTCCAGGATGACCTGGCCGATGTCGATGGCGGTCAGCCCGTCGACCAGCGCCGGGTGGGTCTTGGTGACCACCGCGATGCGGTCGTCGGCCAGGCCCTCGACCAGGTACATCTCCCACAGCGGCCGGTGGTGGTCCAGCGGTCGCGCGGTCAGCCGGGCGACGAGGTCCAGCAGCTGCTCCTCGGTCCCCGGCCGGGGCAGCGCGGAGCGCCGGACGTGGTAGGTCACGTCGAAGTCCGGGTCGTCGACCCAGGCCGGGTTGGCCAGGTGGCCGGGCACCTCCACGACCTTCTGCCGGAACCGGGGCACCAACGGCAGGCGGGAGCTGACCAGCTCGACGAGGTCCTCGTGGTCCAGGCCGCCGCGGGGGGACTCCAGCACCAGGAACCCGGCCACGTGCATCGGGGTGTCGGGGTCCTCCAGGTAGAGGAACGACGCATCCAGCGAGGTCAGCCGGTCGACCACGGTGCTCCCTCCGTCGGGGGCCCCAACCTAGCCACCACCGTCACCGACGGCGACGCGGGCGCCCGGGAGCCGGGACCCCGGCGAGCTCGGCGGCCAGCGACCGCAGCGCGAGGCGCAGCGGCGAGCGGTCGGCGACCTCCGCCAGCGTGCGGCCGGCCGCGAGCGCGGTGTCGGTCCCCCGCCGGTCGGCGGGCAGGAACCCGGCCACCCGGGCACCGGTGAACCGGGTCAGCGCCGCGCCGATCTCCTGCTCCGGGTCGCCGGGCACCGGGCCGCGCCGCAGCTGGTTCACCACGACCACCGGCTCGACCCCGGGCAGCACGTCGCGCAGCTGGCCGAGGGCGCGGATGGTGCGCTGCAGGGCCACCGGGTCGGCGCCGCTGACGCACAGCACGGTGTCGGCCTGCTCCAGCACGGTGGTGGTCACCCCGTTGCGCCGCGGGGCCGCCGTGTCGAAGGACAGCTCCTCGTCCTCCTCGACGCAGAACGCGCAGTCGACGACGGTCAGCGCGGTCAGCCCGCGCGCCTGCTCGAGCACGGTGCCCACCGCCGCGGGGCGCAGCTCGGGCCAGCGGTCGGCCCGGGCCAGGCCGGTGAGCACCCGCAGCTGCGGGGACACCGCCCAGGCCAGGCGGGCGAGCCGGGGCACGTCCAGGGTGCCGGCGGTCGCCTGGCGCGCGGCCGCGGCGATGCCCGGGGACTCGTCGAGCAGGCCGAGGACCTGGGCCACCACCCCGCCGTAGACGTCGGCGTCCAGCAACAGCGTCGCGACCCCGAGCCGGGCGGCCTCGTCGGCCAGGCCGACGGCCACCGTCGTCCGGCCGGGGGCGCCGGTCGGGCCCCACACGGCCACCACCCGGCCGCGGCTGGCGGGGCGGGCGGCCGGGTCGTCGGGCACCCCCAGCGCGGGCAGCGCCGCCCGCGGGTCGGCGACGTCGTGCCCGCCGGCGGTCGCGGCCGGCCCGGCCACCGCGGCCCGCAGCGCGGCGGCGATGCCCGCCGCGTCGGTGTCGGCCGGCAGCACCCGCCCCACCCCGAGCAGGCGCAGCCGGTCGGCGGCCGCGTCGTCCCCGGGCTCGACCAGCCCGACCACGGCCACGCCGGCGGCGACCAGCCGGGCGACGGCGTCGCCGTCCAGCCGCCGCAGCTCCGCCGAGAGCAGCACCGCCTGGCCGGTGCCGGTGCCGGCCGCGGCCAGCAGGTCGGCCAGGTCGACGAACCGGCGGACGACGACCACGCCGTGGTCGGCGCGGTCCAGGGCACCGACCAGCTCGGACTCCCACGCCGCCCCGGTCGTGGCGGTGAAGACCTGCAGCGCCATCAGCCGGTCGGGCCCGCGGAGGTGGGGGCCGGCGTGGGGACGGTGGTCGTCGTGGGGCCCGCGGACGGACCGCCCTCGGCGGCGCCGTCGCGGACGACGACCACCAGCGCGCGGCCGCCGATGGCCAACAGCACCCCGGGGACGTCGTCGGCGTCGAGCCCCACCACCACCTGGATCGTCGTGGTGGCCGCCGACAGCACGCCCTCGCCCCGGCCGGAGACCGCCTGCACGGGCGCGCCGCCCAGCACCAGCGACACCTCGCCGGAGGTGTCGGTCGCCCCCGCGGCGGGGTCGGCGACGGCGTACACGTCGACCCGCTGCCCCCGCGCGAGGCCGGGCGGGGCGTAGCCGGCCTGCACCGGCAGCGCCAGCTGCACCTGCTCCGAGACGGCGTCCAGGGCCGCCCGCGGCAGCAGCTCACCGGCCAGCACCGCGCGACCGAGCACCTGCCCGGCGGGGTCGGTGGAGGTGGCCAGGTAGCCCGCGGCCACGTCGTCCAGCCGCACCTGCACCGCGACCAGGTCGTCGGGCTCGAGCACCGTGCCCGCGGCCAGGTCACCGGCGGCCGCCCAGACCGGGATGGTGGCGCCGGCCGCGGTGACGACCCGCGCGCCGATCAGCACCGAGCCCAGGACCAGCAGGACCCCGAGGACGAGCCGCAGGTCGAGCCAGCGCTGGGGCCGCACCCGGCGCGGCACGGGCCCAGCCGGTGCAGCGCCGGGGTCGTCGACGCCCAGCAGCGCACTCCCCGTCATCTGGTCCCCGTTCGTCGCGGTCGCGGCCGTTCGGACGCGGACAGGTGCAGATGATGACCGACGGTGCGCTCCGCGTGCAGTGCCTGTGGACGGATCGGCCTGTGGACCCACCCGACCGGGGCAGGCCGGAGGTGCCAGACTGGCGCCCATCTCTGGAGGGAGACACCCGATCCCGATGGCCACGCCCCGCTTCCTGACCCTCGACGACGTCGCCGAGACGCTCAACGTCTCGTGGTCGCAGGCCTACGCCCTGGTGCGGCGCAAGGAGCTCATCGCCATCCAGATCGGCGGCCGCGGTCAGTGGCGCGTCGAGCGCGACGAACTGGAGCGGTTCATCCAGCAGAAGTACGCCGAGGCCCGCGGCACCACCCCGCCGCCCGAGCCCTCCCGCGCCGAGGCCGGCGTCGAGGGGCGCACACAGGACGCCTGACCCGCCTCACCCGCCACCGGGCGAGGCCAGCAGGGCCACCGCGTCGAGCACCACGGCGCGCACCGAGCGCACCGCGCCCCGCCGCCGGGGTTCGTCCAGCTGGTGCTCGGCCAGCTCGAGGAAGTCCGCGCCGACCCGGTCGACGGTCCCGGTGAGGACGGTCCCGTCGTCGAGCACGCAGCGCACCGCCGCGCGGTCCCGCGCAAGGCCGCGCACCGCGCGGCGCAGGTCCCACGCCCGGGCGACCGCGCCCGGCTCCGCCGCCGGGGCGGTGACCGCGCCGAGACCGCCGACCGCGCGCACGCAGCCGGTGGCGACCAGCAGGTCCTGACCGCGGTCGCCGGTCAGCAGCAGCCAGTCGGTGCCGACGTCGGCCAGCCGACCGACCACCGGGCCGGCCCCGCGGCAGTCCAGTCGCACGTCGTGGCCGACGGCGCCGCGCAGCCGGTCCGCCAGCCGTACCGCGCCCACCTCCGCGCGGGTGCGGGAACCCAGGTCCTCGACCGCGGCCCGCTCGGCCGCGAAGGCGGCCTCGAGGTCGGCGAACAGCTGCTCCCAGCGCATGGCCGGACCCTACCCATCCACAGATCGATGCGTTTGCTTGCGTTTGGTTGCGATGGTCGTGTTCGCTGTCGTCCGAATCGAGGAGGTCGACATGTCGGTACGGCGCTGGGCCACCACCACGGCCGTGGTGGTGGCCGCGGGTGCCGGGCTGCGCGCCCTGGCCCCCGCCCCGGCCACCTGGGCCGCGGTCCTCGCCGACCCCCAGCGGGTGGTCGACACCGCGGGCCCGGACGCGCTGCTGGTCCCGGTCGTGTGGGCGCTCGCCGTGGCCTGCTGGGCCTGGGGCGCGCTCGGCCTCGTGCTCACCGTCGCGAGCACCGGGCCGCGGCCGGTCGCCCGCCTGGCCCGGACCCTGCTGCCGCTGCTGCTGCCGGCGGCCGCACGCCGGGCCGCGGCCGTGGCCGTCGGCCTCTCCCTGGTCACCGCACCGGTCCTCACCACCGTCCCCGCCGGGCCCGCGCTGGCGGCCGCCGCGGCGGAGCAGGTGACGGCCGGCCCGGTGGCCGGGGTGCCCGCCGACCTGCCGTCGGTCCCCGACTGGCCGGCCCCGGCGCCCGACGGCGGCCACGTCGTCGTCCGGGGCGACTGCCTCTGGGACATCGCCGAGGCCTGGCTGGCCGACCGGGACGGCGGCCGCCCGGACGCCGCAGCGGTGTCCGACGCCGTCACGGCCTGGTGGCAGGCCAACGCGGCGGTGATCGGCCCGGACCCCGACCTGCTGCTGCCCGGCCAGGTCCTGCACGCCCCCTGACCCCCCGCACACACCCGAGGAGATCCCCCATGACCACCCCGGCCCCGCTGACCGCACCGGCGCCCGACCCGTGGCGGCAGGTCCGGCTGCGCCTGGTGCCCACCCCCGGCCCGGCCCTCGACCCGGCGCCGGTCGCGCGGCTGCTGCGCCCCGGCGTGCCCTCCCCGCGCCCGGTGCTGGTCCCCGGCCCGCGGCCCGGGGCCCCGCGGACTCCGGCGACCCGGCGGGGCACGCTCCCCGACCCGGGGCCGGTCGCGCACCGACTGGTCACCATGACCCTGGAGGCCTTCTGCGGACGGCGGCCCTTCGCCCAGCTGCGGTCGGCCTACACGCTGCCGGTCTTCGGCGCGGTCAGCCAGGGCCGGCGTCCCCGCTGGTGCGTCGAGGGCAGCGGGCCGCTGCTGGTCGGCGCGGTGCGGGTCGCCGAGCCGGTGGAGGGGGTCGCCGAGGTGTGCGCGGTGGCCCGGCGCAACGGCCGGGCGCACGCGGTGGCCGCCCGGTTGGAGGCCGTGGAGGGCGGCTGGAAGTGCACCGCCCTCCAGGTCGGCTGACGGCGCCGGCCGATCAGGCCCCGGCGGCCCCGTGGCACTGCTTGTACTTCTTGCCCGACCCGCAGGGGCAGGGAGCGTTGCGGGAGGGCGCCTTGGTGCCGGTGACCGTGGCCGACTTGGCCGCGCCCGCCTTGCCGGTCCGCCCGGCCGCGGCCGAGGAGTCCAGCCCGGGGGCGGAGTAGGTCAGCCCGGCGGCCGGCTTCGGGGCCTCCAGGCCCTTGACCGCCAGCTCCGGCCCGGTGCCCGTGCTCACCGGCTCCGCAGCCTCCTCCGGCGCCTGCTCGGCGGCGGCCCCGGGTGCCCGGCGGGCACTGGCCGTGGGCGCGGGCTTCATCAGCTGCTGGGCCCGGGCCGCGGCCTCGCGGGCGAGCACCTTCTCGTTGCCGGCCTGCGCGCGGGCCAGCGCCTCGGCCTCGGCGGCGTCCTGCTTGGCCTTGGCCTCGGCCTCCTGCTGCTCCTTGGTCTTGACCTCGAGGTTGAACAGGAAGCCGACGGACTCCTCCTTGATGCCGTCGAGCATCGCGTTGAACATGTCGTAGCCCTCGCGCTGGTACTCCACGACCGGGTCGCGGTTGGCCATCGCGCGCAGGTGGATGCCGGCCCGCAGGTAGTCCATCTCGTAGAGGTGCTCGCGCCACTTGCGGTCCAGCACGCTGAGCAGCACCCGGCGCTCGAGCTCGCGGGTCACCTCGCTGCCGAGGGTCTCCTCGCGGACCTCGTACTGCGCCTGCACGTCGGCGAGCAGCTCGCGCTTGAGCACGTCGGCGGTGAGCGCGGACTGGTCGCCCTCGGCGTGCTCGTCGAGCAGCTCCTCGACGGTGATGCCCACCGGGTAGAGCGCCTTGAGCCCGGTCCACAGCTGCTCGAGGTCCCAGTCCTCGGCGTAGCCGGCCTCGGTGGCGCCGTCGACGTAGGCGGCGACGACGTCGTCGAGCATCGACTCGACCTGCTCGTGCAGGTCCTCGCCGTCGAGGACCTTGCGGCGCTCGTCGTAGATGACGGTGCGCTGCCGGTTGAGGACCTCGTCGTACTTCAGGACGTCCTTGCGGGTCTCGAAGTTCTGCTGCTCGACCTGGGTCTGCGCCGAGCGGATCGCCCGGCTGACCATCTTGGACTCGATGGGCTGGTCCTCGGGGACCCGGAGCGTGGTCATCATCGACTCGAGCATCGGGCCGTTGAACCGCCGCATGAGGTCGTCGCCCAGCGACAGGTAGAAGCGGGACTCCCCCGGGTCGCCCTGCCGGCCGGAGCGGCCGCGCAGCTGGTTGTCGATGCGGCGGCTCTCGTGCCGCTCGGTGCCCAGCACGTAGAGACCGCCGGCCTCGACGACCTCCTCGTGCTCCTTGGCGACCTGCGCCTTGGCCTGCGCCAGCGCGTCGTCCCACGCTGCCTCGTACTCCTCCGGGGTCTCCGTCGGCGACAGGCCGCGGGCGCGCAGCTCGTCGTCGGCGATGACCTCGGGGTTGCCGCCGAGCTGGATGTCGGTGCCGCGGCCGGCCATGTTGGTGGCCACGGTGACCGCCGCCAGCCGCCCGGCCTGGGCCACGATCGCGGCCTCCCGGGCGTGGTTCTTGGCGTTGAGCACCTCGTGCGGGATGCCCCGCTTGAGCAGGTACTTGCTGACGACCTCGGACTTCTCCACCGACGCCGTACCCACCAGCACGGGCTGGCCGGCCTCGACCCGCTCGGCGATGTCGTCCACGACGGCCTCGAACTTGGCCTTCTCGGTCTTGTAGATGACGTCGGAGCGGTCCTCGCGGACCATCGGCTTGTTCGTCGGGATCGGCACGACGCCGACCTTGTAGGTCTGGTTGAGCTCGGCCGCCTCGGTCTGGGCGGTGCCGGTCATCCCCGAGAGCTTCTCGTAGAGCCGGAAGTAGTTCTGCAGCGTGATCGTGGCGAGGGTCTGGTTCTCGTCCTTGATCGCCACCTTCTCCTTGGCCTCGATGGCCTGGTGCATGCCCTCGTTGTAGCGGCGGCCGGCCAGCACGCGGCCGGTGAACTCGTCGACGATGAGCACCTCGCCGTTGGTGACGATGTACTCCTGGTCCTTGTGGAAGAGCTCCTTGGCCTTCAGCGCGTTGTTCAGGTAGCCGATGAGCGGGGTGTTGACCGCCTCGTAGAGGTTGTCGATGCCGAGCTGGTCCTCGACGAACTCCACGCCCTCCTCGGTGATGGCGACGGTGCGCTTGCTCTCCTCGACCTCGTAGTGCCGGTCGCGCTTGAGCAGCGGGGCGATGCGGGCGAACTCGCCGTACCACTTGGCCGACTGCTCGGCCGGGCCGCTGATGATCAGCGGGGTGCGCGCCTCGTCGATGAGGATGGAGTCGACCTCGTCGACGATCGCGAAGTGGTGGCCGCGCTGCACCAGGTCGCCCTTGGTCCAGGCCATGTTGTCGCGCAGGTAGTCGAAGCCGAACTCGTTGTTGGTGCCGTGCGTGATGTCGCACAGGTACTGCTCGCGGCGCTGCGCCGGCTTCTCGCCGGACAGGATGGTGCCCACCGACAGGCCGAGGAAGCGGTGCACCCGGCCCATCCACTCGGCGTCGCGCTTGGCCAGGTAGTCGTTGGTGGTGACCACGTGCACGCCGTCGCCGGTGAGCGCGTTGAGGTAGGCCGGCAGGACACCGGTCAGCGTCTTGCCCTCACCGGTGCGCATCTCGGCGATGTTGCCCAGGTGCAGCGCGGCACCGCCCATCAGCTGCACGCGGTAGTGCCGCTGGCCCAGGGTGCGCCCGGCGCCCTCGCGGACCACCGCGAACGCCTCCGGGAGCATCGAGTCCAGGGACTCGCCGTCGGCGTAGCGCTCCTTGAACTCGTCGGTCTTGGCGCGCAGCTCGGCGTCGGTCAGGTCGACGACGTCGGCCTCGAGGGACTCGACCGCGTCCGCGATCTTGGACAGCCGCCGGACGATCTTGCCCTCACCGGCACGCAGGATCTTGGAGAACACCACGCGACCAATGTAGTGCGGCCCCGCCACCACCCCGGCTCAGCGCAGGACGAGTTCGCCGGCCCGCGGGTCCAGCGCGACCTCCTTGGCGCCCTGCCGCATCCCGGCGAGGACGGCGTCCACGACGGCCTGCTGGTCGAAGCCCTCGGGCAGCTTCGGGGGTGTGCCGGCCAGCGCCCGGTCGACCAGGCCGGTGTCCACGTGCGGCGGCTTGACGTCCAGCACCGCGACCTTGCGCGAGCGCAGCTCGCGGCGCAGCACCGAGGCCCACGCCGACAGCGCGGCCTTGGAGGCGGAGTACTCGGCCATCTGCAGCGTCGGCGCGTCGGCGACGATCGCCGACAGCAGCACGACCGCCCCGCCGTCGGCCAGCTGCGGCAGCACGGCGCGCACCAGGCTCATCGGGCCGAGGGTGTTCACCGCGAACAGCTCCTCGACCACGGCGTCGTCGGCCTCGGCCGCCGGCCCGAACGCGACCACGCCGGTGGCCACCACGACGGCGTCCAGCCCGCCGAGCGCCTCGGCGGCGGCCTGCGCCGCGGCCCGGCCGGACTCCACGTCGACGGCGTCGAGCACCTGGGTGGGCGCCCCGCCCAGCTCCTGCGCCAGCGCCGCGGTGCGCTCGGCGTCCCGCCCGGCCAGCGCCACCCGGGCCCCGGCCGCGGCCAGACCGCGTGCCAGCGCACCCCCGAGCACGCCGCTCGCCCCGACCACCCACACCCGCGACCCCTGCAGCTCCACGGGCCGATCCTGCCGCGCCAGCGGTGCTTGCGCAGGTCGGACCGGTGGGTCCGGGGCAGGTCCTAGGCTGCGCCGGTGACCCGCCCCGAGTTCTCCGACGACCTGCGCACCTTCTTCACCGAGCGGCACCTCGCGACGCTGACCACGCTGCGCGCCGACGGCAGCCCGCACGTGGTGCCGGTCGGGGTGACCCTGGACCCGGGCACCGCGACCGCCCGGGTGATCACCTCGGGGACGTCGGTCAAGGCGCGGCACGTGCGCGACGCCGACGGCACGGCGCGGGTCGCGGTCTGCTCGGTGGACGGCCGGCGCTGGGTGACCCTGGAGGGGACGGCGACCCTGCGCGACGACCCGGCGTCGGTGGCCGACGCGGTGGCCCGCTACGCCCTGCGGTACCGCCAGCCGCGGGAGAACCCGGCGCGGGTGGTCCTGGAGATCGCCGTGGACCGGGTGCTGGGGAACCTCTGACACGACGGTGGCCCGCCCCGCGGTGCGGGACGGGCCACCGGTGCCGCGGTTCAGACGCGCGCGGGTTCCCCGGCCGCCGGGGCGGCAGCGGTCGCCGTCCCGCCGGAGAGCCGGATCAGGCCGTAGTCGTAGGCGTGCCGGCGGTAGACCACCGTCGGCTGGCCGGTGTCGGCGCAGGCGAAGAGGAAGAAGTCGTGGCCGACGAGCTCCATCTCGTGCAGCGCCTGGTCCACCGTCATCGGGGTCGCCGGGTGCTGCTTCTCGCGGACGACCCGGCCCGGGAGGTTCTCCTCGGGCTCGGCCGGCGCGGCTGCGGCCAGCTGCTGGTCCAGCTCGTCCAGGGCGGCGGCCGCGGCCGACCCGTCCAGGCGCAGGCTGGCAGGGGTGCGCCGGCCGTGGTGCACGCGGCGGCGGTCGGCCGCCCGGCGGAGCCGGTTCTCGAGCTTGGCGACGGAGGCGTCCAGGGCGGACTGGAAGTCCGCGGCGCACGCCTCCGCCCGCACCACGGGACCCTTGCCCCGCAGGGTGATCTCCACGCGCTGGCAGTTCGACGACTGCCTCGGGTTCTTCTCGTGGAGCAGCTCCACGTCGAAGCGCTCGATCTTGGCGTCGAAGCGCTCCAGTTGGCCGACCTTGTCCTCGACGTGCTGCCGGAAGTGCTCGGGCACCTCGACGTTGCGACCTCGGACCACGATCTCCATGTGACCTCCCGAACTCGGGTGTGATCGGCCCGACGCTAGCGCCGCCCGGTCCGATGCGACAGTGCAGGAGGTCCCTCCACGGGGTGTTCAGGGGCTGCGCACGGTGAACACCCCAGGTCCCGGCGCCGCCACGCCGACGGGCCCGCCACGCGGGGTGGCGGCGACGACCGCGGCGACGACCGGCAGGCCGGACCGGCCGAGCACGGCCGCCGCCTCGGTGAGCGTGGCGCCGGTGGTCACGACGTCGTCAACCAGCACCACCAGCCCGGCGGGCCGGGCCGGTGGGCTCGCGGTGAACGTGCCCGCCAGGTTGGCCCGCCGGCCGCCCGCGTCCAGCCCCGTGGAGTCGCGCACCCGGCCGCGGCGGCCCAGCCAGGGCCCGACGGTCGCGGGCACGCCGGCGCGGCGCAGCTCACGCCGCGCCGCGCCGGCCAGCTCGGCCACGTGGTCGCGGCCCCGCTCCCGCAGCGCCGCCCGGCTGCTGGGCAGCGGCACCAGGACCACGGGTGCCCCCGGGTCGGCGACGGCCCGGACGGCGGTCACCGCCAGCGCCAGCGCCGCGCCCAGCGGGCCGGCCAGCTCGGCCCGGCCGCGTTCCTTGAACGCCACCACGGCCGGCCGCACCGGCCCGGCGTAGGCCCCGGCGGCGACGGTGGGCGGGAAGCCGTCGGGGTGGCGACGGGGCGCGGCGAGCCGGGGCCGCGCCAGCAGGGCGGCGCACGGCGGGCACAGCAGGTGGCCGGTGCGCCCGCACCCGGCGCACACCCGGGGCAGCACGAGGTCGACCAGGGAGTCGACCAGCGGGCGCAGCACGCGCCGATCGTGCCCCGCTCGGCGGCGGCGCGGGCAGGCCTGTGGACGGGGCTCAGAGCGGGTAGAACGGGCTCCCGCCGGCCACCGGGCCCTGCCCGCGGACCAGCGTCGACCAGGTGCCCGCCACCAGCTGCCACAGCGTGCCGCCGGCCACGACGAGCACCGCCCGGGACGGCGCCGCGGCCACCGCGGTGGGCTGGGCGGGCAGCCCGGCGGTGCTGAGCGGGTCCAGGCCCCACCCGTCGACGCCCACGGCGTACGGCGCGGTGCCGTCCTCGTCGCCGGCCCCGGCCAGCACCACCAGCGACGCCGCGGTGCGCCAGGCGACGTCGACCACCTGGGACAGGTCCGGGGCGACCGCGCGCAGGTCGCGCACGGCCACCTGGTCGTCGTCCCGCACGACCGTCCCGACCAGCAGCTGCCCGCCGTCGGCGCCGTCGACCACCACCGCGGCCCGCACGCCGTCGGGCGAGAGCCGGAACACCCGGGCGGGGCCGAGGCCGGGCAGGGTGGTGGCGCTGACCGTCTGCGGCGACCCGGTGGTCGGCACCCGGATGACCTCGGCGCCGTCGCGGACGGTCCACACCTCCTCGCGGGTGGCCGACACCGTGGGCGCCGTGAAGCTGGCGGCGGTGAGCACCGGCGCCAGCTCCCCGCCGTAGGGCCCCACCAGCAGCGACGACGTGCCGCCGGCGACGGACACCGCGACGGTGGTGCCGAGCTCGTTGGTGCCGGCGTCCGCGGTCACCGCGGCCGACACGAGCCCGTACTGGCCGGTGCCCGCGGGGCCGGGGGCCGCCTCGCCGGCGGTGACGGTGCGCAGCGCGCCGTCGGCGACGTAGTGGCCCACCGAGGCCGCGGGGACGGCGTCGGGGTCGAAGGACGCCCAGTCGTCGACGGTCTGCACGTCGGGGACGCCGGGCAGGTCGACCAGCTGGCCGTCCACGGTGACCCGCACCGCCCGGACGTCGTCGAGCTGGTCCAGCGACCAGACCAGCTGGGCGCAGAGCACGTTCAGCCCGTCGGCGCCGCCGGTGGGCAGGCCGGTCAGGTCGACGGTGGCCACCTGCTGGTCGACGGCCACGTTGCTGCGCAGCTCGACGCCGCCCGCGGGGTTGGTGACCCCGGCGGCCACCGCGGTGGAGGGCCCGGCCAGCAGCCGGTCGACCAGCGCGGTGGCCTGCGAGTCGCCGGACACCAGGAACCGCGGGTCGGGCACGACGCGGGTGCCGGTGGGGTCGAGGAAGAAGGCGTTGACCTGGTCGTAGGTGCGCGCGAAGTCGGGCTCGAGCTGCAGCAGGCCGTCGGGCGGGTTGGTGATCCGCAGCTCGCCGTCCTGCTCGACCAGGCTGAACGTGGTGGTGAACGCCTGGCCGCCGCCGACGCTGAACACCCCGGCGCCGTCGACCTTGCCGACCAGGCCGGCGGTGACGGTGACCGACCCGTCGGCGGAGGCCACCGGGGCGTAGTCGGCGCTGATCACGTCGATGCCGTCGGTGTCGTCCCAGCCGGCGGCGGCCTCGCGGGTCAGGTACTGCCGGGCCACCGGGTGGTTGCGGGTGGTGCTGGCCATCGCGTCGACGAAGCCCCGGACGACCTCCTCCGCGCTGGCCCCGGCGACCGGCGGCAGCGCCTCGATGCCGATGTCGCCGGGCGGCTCGGCGACCTGGGTGATCTGCACCGGCGAGGAGGAGGCGGGGACGGTGCCGCAGCCGGTCAGCGCGACCAGACCCGCGAGCAGGGCCACGCTGACCCGGGCCCTCACCGGGGGCTCCGGACCCGGCGGACGACGACCGGCCGCAGCGGCAGCGGCGAGCCGGTGAGCTCGGTGCCGGCGGTCAGCGGCAGGGTCAGCCGGAACTGGGCGCCCTGCCCGGGCTGGCCCCACACCTGCAGCCAGCCGCCGTGCAGCCGGGCGTCCTCCAGGCTGATCGACAGCCCCAGCCCCGAGCCGCCGACGGTGCGCACCCGCGCCGGGTCGGCGCGCCAGAAGCGGTCGAAGACGTGCTGGGCCTGCTCGGAGTTCAGGCCGATGCCGTGGTCGCGGACGGTGACCGCGGCCGCCGTCCGGTTGGCGGCCAGGGTGAGCTCGACCGGGTGGCCGGCGCCGTGCTCGACGGCGTTGCCGACCAGGTTGCGCAGCACCCGCTGCACCCGCCGGGCGTCGACGTCGGCGATGACCGGCCGGTCGGGGGTGCGCACCTGCAGCTCGCACCCGTGCCGGTCGGCCAGGCCGGACAGGTCGCCGGCGACCCGGCGCAGCAGCGGGCCCAGGTCGGTGGGCTCGGCCTCCAGCTCGGCGGCGCCGGCGTCGTAGCGGCTGATCTCCAGCAGGTCCGACAGCAGCGCCTCGAACCGGTTGACCTCGGCGTAGAGCAGCTCCGCGGAGCGGGCCAGGGCCGGGTCGAACTCCCCGCGGGACTCGTGCAGCACCTCGGCGGCCATCTGCACCGTGGTCAGCGGGGTGCGCAGCTCGTGGGAGACGTCGGAGGTGAACCGTTGCTGCAGCATGGACAGCGCCTCGAGCTGGGTGATCTGGCGCTGCAGGCTGTCGGCCATGGCGTTGAAGCTGCTGGCCAGCCGGGCCAGGTCGTCGCTGCCGCTGACGGCGAGGCGTTCCTCCAGCCGGCCCTCGGCCAGCCGCTGCGCGCCCTGCGCGGCGCGGCGCACCGGGCCGACGACCAGACGGGTGACCAGCACCCCGATGCCGACCACGAACAGGGTGAGCGCGATGCCGCTGATCGCGACGGTGCTGCGCACCAGCGACAGCGTCTGCTGCTCCTGGTCCAGCGGGAACGCGTAGTACAGGTCGACCTGCTCCCCGCCGGGGCCGTCGATGGGCACCGGAGCGCCGATGAGCAGGGTCGGCACCCGGCCGCTGCCCTCGGGCACGGTGGCGTACTGCCAGACCTGGGTGCCCGCGTCGACGGCGGCGACGAGGTCCGGCGGCAGGTTGCGGTAGAGGGTGAGCTCGCTGCCGGCCGAGCGGGCGACATCACCGGTGCGGTAGACCAGGACCGTGTCGAAGTTGCCGGCCTCGCCGTTGCGGCTCTGCAGCTCGCGTACGGTGCGCGCCAGCGTCGTCCGCACGCTGGCCGCGTCGCCGGTGACGATGCCCGACACCTGCGACTGGGCGTAGGCGACGCCGGACTGCGCCTGGTCGATGGCGGCGTTGCGCTTGACCTGCAGCAGCTGGCCCTTGATCTGGTTGAACAGCACCACGCTGACCACGACGACGACCACGCCGGCCACCAGCATCGTGATGGCCCCGATGCGCAGCTGCAGCGAGGAGCGCCAGGCCCGCCAGCCGGCCGCCGTCCAGCGGCGCAGGGCGGCGGCGACCGCCGCGCGGCGGTTCACCGCCGGGTCATGCCGGGCCGGCCTTGTAGCCCACCCCGCGCACGGTCAGCACGACCTCCGGGCGCTCGGGGTCGCGCTCGACCTTCGAGCGCAGCCGCTGCACGTGCACGTTGACCAGGCGGGTGTCGGCGGCGTGCCGGTACCCCCACACCTGCTCCAGCAGCAGCTCCCGGGTGAACACCTGGCGGGGCTTGCGGGCCAGGGCGACCAGCAGGTCGAACTCCAGCGGGGTGAGCGCGATGGACTCCCCTCCCCGGCTGACCTGGTGGGCGGGGACGTCGATGGTCAGGTCGCCGATGGACAGCGTCTCGGCCTGGCCGGTCTCGCCGCGGCGCAGCTGCGAGCGCACCCGGGCGACCAGCTCGACGGGCTTGAAGGGCTTGGTGACGTAGTCGTCGGCGCCGGCCTCGAGGCCCTGGACGACGTCGATCGTGTCGCCCTTGGCGGTGAGCATGATGATGGGGACACCGGACTGGGCGCGGATGTCGCCGCAGATCTGCAGGCCGTTGCGGCCGGGCAGCATGAGGTCCAGCAGCACCAGGTCGGGGCGGACCTGCTGGAAGGTGCTCAGCGCGCGGGCGCCGTCGGCGACGAAGGCCGGCTCGTAGCCCTCGCGGCGCAGCACGATGCCGAGCATCTCGGCGAGCGCGGCGTCGTCGTCGACGACCAGCACGCGTCCGCGGGCGGATCCGGGCACGGCGGAGGAGGGCACGGGCCCATTGTGCGCGTGCGGCCCCCGCGGGTACCGCACCCGCCCGGGTCGGGTGACCCGGGCGGGTGCGGTGGGGTGCGTCAGTACCGGTAGTGGTCGCTCTTGTACGGACCCTCGACCGGCACGCCGAGGTAGTCGGCCTGCACCTTGGTCAGCTCGGTCAGCTTGACCCCGAGGGAGTCCAGGTGCAGCCGGGCGACCTTCTCGTCCAGGTGCTTGGGCAGCACGGTGACGCCGGGGGTCTTGCCCTCGTAGGCCGCGCGGTTGGCCCACAGCTCGATCTGGGCGAGCACCTGGTTGGTGAAGGAGTTGCTCATCACGAAGCTGGGGTGCCCGGTGGCGTTGCCCAGGTTCAGCAGCCGGCCCTCGGAGAGCACGATGATCGTGTGGCCGTCGGGGAACCGCCACTCGTCGACCTGCGGCTTGATGTTGGTCTTCACGATGCCCGGGGTGCGGGCCAGACCGGCCATGTCGATCTCGTTGTCGAAGTGGCCGATGTTGCCGATGATCGCCTGGTGCTTGGTGGCGGCCAGCTGCTCGGCGGAGATGATGTCCTTGTTGCCGGTCGTGGTGACCACGATGTCGGCGATGCCGATGACGTCGTCCAGGGTGGTGACCTGGTAGCCCTCCATCGCCGCCTGCAGCGCGCAGATCGGGTCGATCTCGGTGACGATCACCCGGGCGCCCTGCCCGCGCAGCGCCTCGGCGCAGCCCTTGCCGACGTCGCCGAAGCCGCAGACCACGGCGACCTTGCCGCCGATCATCACGTCGGTGGCCCGGTTGATGCCGTCGATGAGGGAGTGCCGGCAGCCGTAGAGGTTGTCGAACTTGCTCTTGGTCACCGAGTCGTTGACGTTGATCGCCGGGAACAGCAGCCGGCCGTCGCGGGCGAGCTCGTACAGGCGCAGGACGCCGGTGGTGGTCTCCTCGGTGACGCCCTTGATGTTCTCCCCGATGCGGGTCCAGACCTGCTGGTCGGCCGCGAGGGTGTCGCGCAGCACCTGCAGGACGACGCCGAACTCCTCGCTGTCGGCCTCGGTGGTGTCCGGGACCGCGCCGTCGGCGGCGAACCGGGTGCCGAGGTGGACGAGCATGGTGGCGTCGCCGCCGTCGTCCAGGATCATGTTCGGGCCGATGACCGTCCCGGACTCGTCACGGAACTCGAACAGGCGCTGGGTGCACCACCAGTACTCCTCCAGCGTCTCGCCCTTCCAGGCGAAGACCGGGACGCCGGCGGGCGCCTCGGGGGTGCCCTCGGGGCCGACGGCGATGGCCGCGGCGGCGTGGTCCTGGGTGGAGAAGATGTTGCAGGAGACCCAGCGGACGTCGGCGCCCAGCGCGGTCAGGGTCTCGATGAGGACGGCGGTCTGCACGGTCATGTGCAGCGAGCCGGCGATGCGGGCGCCGGCCAGCGGCTGCTCCTCGCCGTACTCGGCACGGAGGGCCATGAGGCCGGGCATCTCGTGCTCGGCGAGGGTGATCTCCTTGCGGCCGAAGCCGGCGAGGGAGAGGTCGGCGACCTTGAAGTCGCCGTCGGTCAGGGTGCGCGCGCCAGTGCTGGCGGTCATGTCGCTCCAGAGTGGGTCCCGGCCGCGCCCGGTGGCTGCGGCTGCGTCGGATCTGTTCGTGAGCGAGCATGCCGAGGCTTCGGCGGGGCTCGTGCCGTGGTCCAGGGTAACGCCTCGGCACGGCCCGCGCCGGGACCTCAGAGCAGGGCGGTGGTGGCCCGGAAGAGCACGGCCGGGCCGCTGACGTGCACGGTCCGGCCCGCGGGGACGAACGCCGCACCGCCCGGCTGCAGGGTGACCTGTTCCCCGCCGGACTCCAGGACCGCGGTCCGCTCGACGCAGAGGAGGATCTGCGGGCCCGGGGTGGTGAGCTCCCCCGGCTGCGCGTCCAGCTGCACCCGGGTCAGGTCGAAGTCGTCGATCGGGACGGGGTAGCGCAGCCCGCCGGGGCCGAGGACCGGCCGCAGCACGGGGACCTTGCCGTCGGTGAAGTCGAGCACCTCGACCAGGGCGGCGAGGTCGATGTGCTTGGGCGTGAGCCCGCCGCGCAGCACGTTGTCGGAGTTGGCCATCAGCTCGACGCCGCTGCCGGCCAGGTAGGCGTGCAGGTTCCCGGCGGGCAGGAACACCGCCTCGCCCGGCTGCAGGGTGAGGTGGTTGCACATCAGCGAGATGACGACGCCGGGGTCGCCCGGGTACTTCTCCGCGAGCCGGGCGGCCCACCGGTACGTGTTGATGAACTCGGGGTCGCTCGCGGCCACCGACGCGGCCGCGCGCTCGGCGACGGCCGCCACCAGGGACTGGCGCCGCCGGCCGGACAGCGCGAGCAGCTGGGGGACGGCGACCTTCAGCCCGCCCCGGGCGAGCGCGGCGATGGTGGGCTTGAGCTCGGGCAGCTGCAGCTTGGCCAGGCAGTGCAGCGACTCCTCGACCGGCCGGAAGCCGCACAGCGCCTCGACCGGGGTGAGCGCGCAGAGGATCTCGGGCTTGTGGTTGGCGTCCTTGTAGGTGCGGGTGGGGTCCTCCCGCGGCACCCCCGCCTCCTCCTCGGCGGCGAAGCCGGCCTCGGCCTGCGCCTTGGTGGGGTGGGCCTGCAGCGACAGCGGCGACCCGGCGGCGAGCACCTTCATGAGGAAGGGCAGCCGGTCCCCGAAGCGGCGGCGCACCGGCTCACCGAGCAGGCCGTCGGGGTCGGCGGCGATGGCGGCGTCCAGGCCGCGGCCGTCGGGCAGCAGGCTGGGCTCGTCGGGGTGGGCGCCCAGCCAGAGCTCGGCCCAGGGCGTGCCGTCGGCCTCCAGCCCGAGCAGCTCGGGGATGATCGACTCGTGACCCCAGTCGTAGTGCCGGACGCTGCTCCGTAGCTGCCACATCGCGGGGGACGCTACCGGGGTCGTGGTCACCCCTGGGTGGTCGGCACCCCCGGCTCCCGGCTTGAGCCCGTGGCCCGGCGGATGTCCGGTTCGAGGTAGATGAGCGTGGCGATCGGGACCTCGGCGCGGATCCGGGACTCGGCCTCGTCGATGGCCCGGGCCACCGCCTGCGCGGTGTCGTCGTGCCGGACGGCGATCTTGGCGGCGACCAGCAGCTCCTCGGGCGCCAGGTGCTGGGTGCGCAGGTGGATGACCGAGTCGACGTGCTCACCGCCCACGAGCGCCTGCTCGATGCGCCGCAGCACGTCGGGGGTGGCGGCCTCGCCGAGCAGCAGGCTCTTGGTCTCGACGGCCAGCACGGAAGCCACCGCGACCAGCAGCAGGCCGATGGCCACGGTGCCCAGGCCGTCCCAGACGCCGTTGCCGGTCGCGGCGGTGAGTCCGACCCCGGCCAGAGCGAGCAGCAGACCCGACAGCGCGGCGGTGTCCTCGAGCAGGACCACGGGGAGCTCCGGTGCGCGGGCGCGGCGGATGAAGGCCCAGTAGCTGTCCCCCGGCTGCTTGACCGCGTCGGTCTCCTTCTTGGCGGTGCGCAGGGAGAACGACTCCAGCACGATGGCCACGCCGAGGACGCCGAACGCCCAGCCGGGGCTGGTGAGCTCCTCGGGTTCGATGATCTTGTGCACGCCCTCGTAGACGGCGAAGCAGCCACCGACGCTGAACAGCACCACCGCGACCAGGAAGCCGTAGACGTAGCGGTCCCGGCCGAAGCCGAAGGGGTGCTCGGCGTCGGCTGCCCGCCGCGAGGTGCGACCGCCGACCAGCAGCAGCACCTGGTTGCCGGAGTCGGCGACCGAGTGGATGGCCTCGGCGAGCATCGACGACGCGCCGGTCACCAGGAAGGCGACGAACTTCGCCACGGCGATGCCGAGGTTGGCCAGCAGCGCGGCGACGACGGCCTTGGCTCCCCCGCCGTGGCCACCGCCCTCCGCCTCGGGTGCGTCGGCGGCCGGCCGTGCTGGTTGCGTCACGGGAGGAGTCTGCCCCCGCCTCCCCGTGCCCGCTCGGCGTCCAGGGCCAGGGCCAGGTAGACCGCGGCGAGGTCGCCGGCGACCAGCTGCCGGGCGACGGTGACCAGCCGGCCGGCGCCCTCGGCGGCGCCCTGGTCGGCGAGGCCGGTGACGGGCACGGTCCGCTCGGCGGCGGTGCGCAGCACCTGCTGCAGCGCCTCGGACGCCGACCGGGGGTCGCGCTCGCCGCGGCCGTCCTCGGGGGCGCCGCTGTCGCGCACGGTGATCAGCCGCAGCCGCCGGGCGTCGTGCTCGGCGCGGTCGCGGAAGAAGTCCTCGGCGGCGTCGGGCGCCAGCGGACCGCCCAGCACGGCGCAGGCGGCCACCCGCTGGTCGGGCAGCCGGAAGGTGGGGGCGGGCAGGCCGGCCAGGGTGGCCAGCTGGTCGGCGACCCGGCCGGCCGCGGCTGCGGCCAGCGGGCCCTCGGCGACGAGCACCGGCAGTGCGTCCAGCAGGTCCAGGGCGAGCGTCTTGGCCGGGTTGGCGTAGGTGGGCGTGACCGGCCCGCAGTCGGCGGCGACGGCGTCCAGGGCGTCGGCGACGGCCCCGGTGTCGGCCAGGTCGGGCGCGAGCAGGCCGAGGTCGGCGGCCAGCAGCAGCATCGGGGTGAGCAGCGACCACAGCGTGGTGTGCTGCACCCGGCTGGGCGGCAGCGGGACGTAGGGGGCGCGGCTGCCCGCGCAGGTGGCGTGCAGCGGGGCGCCCTCGGCGCCGATGCCGACCACCGCCACCCCTCGCCGGGCGGCCTCGTGCGCCGGGGTCACGGCGTAGGTGCCGGCCCCGGTCCGGGTGGCCACCACGGCCACGTCGGAGGCCCCCATCCACACCGGCAGCTGCGGGCCGGGGACGACGTCGACGGTGACCGGGCTGGCGGGGCCCAGCAGCGCACGCAGCACGGCCGCGGCGACCGCACCCTCCCGACGGGCGACCACGACCAGCCCGCGCGGCCGGCCGGCCGCGGTCACGCGCTCCAGGCCCGCCTCCCGGGTCAGCGCGGCGGTCTCCCGGACCTGCGCGCCGGCGCCGGCCACCGCCGGCAGCAGGCCGCGCGGGTCGCGGGCGCGGAGCAGCTCCGGGTCGTCGAGGACCTCCTCGGCCAGCTCCGGCGAGGTCATGACGACCGGTGCCGGGCCTCGTCCAGCAGCAGCACGGGGATGCCGTCGCGGACCGGGAAGGCCCGGTCGCAGGTGGAGCACAGCAGTTCGCCGGCCTCCGCGTCGGGGGTCAGCGGGCTGTGGTGGGTGTCCGGGCAGGCCAGGATGGCCAGCAGGGCCGGGTCGATGCCCAGGGTCCCGGGGAACGGGTCGGTCGTCATGCGCGCACCATCCTCAGCACGTCGTCGCGGATCTGGGCCATCCGCTGCTCGTCGGGGGCCTCGACGTTGAGCCGGAGCAGCGGCTCGGTGTTGCTGGCGCGCAGGTTGAACCAGGCGCCGTCGGGCAGCGTGACGGTCAGCCCGTCGAGCTCGTCCACGACGCCGCCCCCCTCGCCGGTGTACGCGTCGCGCACGGCGGCGGTGCGGCCGGCCGCGTCGTCCACGGTCGAGTTGATCTCGCCCGACGCGCTGTACCGGCTGTAGGCGGCGGCCAGGTCGGACAGCGGCCGGGGCTGCTCCCCGAGGGCGGCCAGCACGTGCAGGGCGGCCAGCATGCCGGTGTCGGCCCGCCAGAAGTCGCGGAAGTAGTAGTGCGCGGAGTGCTCTCCGCCGAACACGGCGTCGGTGCGGGCCATCTCGGCCTTGATGAAGCTGTGCCCGACCCGGGTGCGCACGGGCTCGCCGCCGTGCTCGCGGACGATCTCGGGCACTGCCGACGAGGTGATGAGGTTGTGGATGATCGTCGTCCCGACCCCGCGGGCGAGCTCGCGCACCGCGACGAGCGCGGTGATGGCCGACGGGCTCACGGGGTCCCCGTGCTCGTCGACGACGAACACCCGGTCGGCGTCGCCGTCGAAGGCCAGGCCGATGTCGGCGCCGTGCTCGGGGACCGCGCGCTGCAGGTCGACCAGGTTGGCCGGGTCCAGCGGGTTGGCCTCGTGGTTGGGGAAGGAGCCGTCGAGCTCGAAGTACATCGGCACCACCTCGAGCGGCAGCCCGGAGAGCACGACCGGGACGGTGTGCCCGCCCATGCCGTTGCCGGCGTCGACGACGACCTTGAGCGGGCGGATGCCGGTCAGGTCGACCAGCCCGCGCAGGTAGGCCGAGTACTCGGCGAGCACGTCGCGGCTGGTCGCCGTGCCCGGCGCGGCGACCTCGCGCCGGAACACCGTGGCGCCGTCGAGCAGCTGCTCGGTCCAGGACCGGATCTCCGCGAGGCCGGAGTCCTGCCCGATGGGGGCTGCCCCTGCGCGGCACATCTTGATGCCGTTGTACCGCGCCGGGTTGTGGCTGGCGGTGAACATCGCGCCCGGCAGGTCGAGGCTGCCGGCCGCGAAGTAGAGCATGTCGGTGGAGCCCAGGCCGGCCTCCACGACGTCGACCCCCCGGCTGAGCACGCCCTCGGCGAAGGCGCGGGACAGCGGGACGGAGGTCTCGCGCATGTCGTGGGCGGTGACGACGGCGGTCGCCCCGCTCTCGGCGTGCACGAACTCCGCGAACGCCGCACCGATGGCCCGGGCGACGGTCTCGTCCCACTGGTCGGGCACGACCCCGCGGACGTCGTAGGCCTTGATGAGCGAGGACAGGTCGGGCACCGCGGGTCCACCTCGGGTCGGTCGTCGTCGCCCCGGGCGGGCCGACGTCTGCGACCCTAGCGACGGGGTCCGACGAACCGGGTCAGGGCAGGTTGGGCAGCACCCGGAGGTGGCCGCGCCGGGTCCCCGAGCCGTCGTCGGCGGGGTCGCGCTCGGGCTCGGGCCGGGCCGCCTCGCGGACGGCGTCGGCCAGCGCGAGGAGGTCGTCACCGGTGGGACCGGAGTCCTCGGTGTCGACCTCGTGGCGGACGACCTCCCAGCCCCGCGGCACGGTCAGCCGCTCGGCGTGGAACTCGCACAGGTCGTAGCTGTGCGGCTCGGAGTAGGTCGCCAACGGCCCGACGACGGCCGTGGACTCCGCGTACACGTAGGTCAGCGTGGCCGCCGCCGGCTGCGCGCACCCACTGCGCGAGCAGCGACGTGACTGCCTCACCACCGGTTCCTCACGGCTGGCACCCTAGCCCCGCTGCCGGAGTTGCGTCAGGAGGCGCACCGCGGCCGTGTCACCGGGGTCACCCGGTGGCCCCGTAGGCTCGCCCCGCCATGCCTCGACCTCCCGCCCGCCGCCGCGACCGGCACGGCCGTGGCCTGCGGGGCCGGTTGGTCCCGCCCGGGGTCCCGCTGTCGCGCAGCCGGTCCGAGCAGTTCGACGACCTCGTGCTGGACGCCGTCGAGGACATCGAGCGGCACTGGGAGAAGGAGCTCGCCGGCGTCGAGTTCGCCGTCGAGGACGTGCCCTGGGTCGACCACTCCAGCCCGGACGAGGTGGTGCTGGACGCCGACGTGCTCGACGACGGCAGCGTGCCGCTGGCCCGGGTGCTGCCCGGCCGGCGCGAGGACGGCGTCGACCACCCGCCGCGGATCGTGGTCTACCGGCGCCCGCTGGAGATCCGGGCGCACGACCCCGAGGACCTCGCCGACCTGGTGCGCGACGTGGTGGTCGACCAGGTCGCGGTGCTGCTCGGGCGCGACCCGGAGGAGATCGACCCGACCGGCTGACATGCTGTCGTGCGTGACGGACGGGGCACGGGGGCGCCGGTGGCGGCGGTCGAGGACGGCACCACCGGCGGCGGCGGACCCGGCTGCGTCCGCGGCCCGGCCCGGCCCGCCGCCCCGTGAGGTCGACGACCTGCCCGGCTTCTTCGCCGCACCGCCCGGTTCACCGCGCGAACTGCCCGCCGACCCGGCGACGGCCCCCGCCGACGACACCGACCGGGGCACAGCCACCGCCGCCGATCCGACCGCGAGCCGCAGGGCACTCCTCGCGGGCGGTGCCGTCCTGGCGGTCGTCGCCGCGGTGGCCGCGACCGCCCTGCTCGTCGGGAAGGACACCGGCGACGACGCGGCACCCTCGGCCGGGGCCACCGCAGCCACCACCACCTCGACCGGGGGGTCCACCGGCGCGCCGAGCACCACGGCCCCCGCGCCGCTGACCGCCGCGGCCCCCGGTGACCTGGCCGCCACCGACCTCGCCCCCGGCCCCGACGGCTTCACCGCGACGGCGTCCTTCGGCGGCGTCGTCCTCGAGCCGCGGGCCGTCGGGGTGACCGTGGCCTACCCCGTCGTGCGGGTGAGCAGCGACGGCGACCGCACCCTGGCCCACGTCGAGTTCGCGGTGTGGAACTGCCTGGCCGACGCACCGCCCGCCGACCCGGCCACGGCCGACTGCCGCCGCGGGCTGACCGAGTACGCGGACCTGCCCTCACCGGACCTGGAGGCGACCCGCACGGGCGACGACGGGGTGCGGCTGCGCGGGTCCTTCCCGACCTACACCCGCCCGAACGGGTCGCCGCCGGCCGCCACCGGCCGCAGCTACGCGCTCGAGGTCGAGCTGCAGGACCGCCGGGGCACGGTCTCGGGCACCCTGCGGCTGGGTGACGGCGAGGCCTCGGCCGCCGCCGGCGGGACCTTCACCGGGCAGTGACCCGGGGTCAGCGGCCGCGCGAGTCCGCGACCAGGGACACCCAGGGCTGACCCGGGGCGTCCCGCAGCCCGGGGCCGAAGCCGAACCAGGGGCGACGCACGCCGCTGTCGAGCAGGGTCAGCAGCCCCGCCCGCGCGCCGTCGTCCCCCAGCACGACGGCGTGCTCGAGGACCCCGGCCGCGGCGTGCACCCGGGCCAGGGCGCGCACGTCCGCGCGGCGGGAACCGGCCGGCCGGTGCGCGAGCAGGACCGGCAGCCAGCGCTCGAGACCGGCCGGGTCGGTGGACCGCTGCACCGGGCCGACCTCGTCCAGCGCGTCGACCAGCGCCCTGCTGCGGGCGGTCCGGAACGACGCCCCGGTGCCCAGCCGGGCACCGAGCGCCGCGAGGACGGGGTCGCCCATCGGCAGCCCGGTCAGCGAGAGCTCCCACGGGCCACGGGTGCGCGCGAGGAGGTCGGCCACGCCGTCGGCGAGCTGCGCCGCCACGGCGGGGTCGGCGGCGGGCATCCGGCGGGGGGCCGCACCCGGCGGCCCGGGCGGCCCGCCGTCCCCGAGCAGGCGGACCAGGGTGACCCGTCGCCCGCCGCGCAGCACGGTCCGCGACGACAGCAGGGCCGCCCCCGCGGGACGGCCCTGCCGGTGCGCCTCGACGACCACGGCCCGGTGGCGCACCCGGGGGACGGGGGCCGGCGCCGCGTGCAGCGCGGCGGCCAGCCAGGGCCCGCGGGCGGTGGTCGGTGTGCCTGGTCCTGCCAGGAGCGGGGCCACGGCGCGGATCTCCCGCACCACCCTGCTCCGTCCTTCGGCCACCCGGGTGATCACCCGTCCATGGTGGCCCATGCGGAGGTGGGGCCTCAGACCGCCCGACGGCGCAGCCGGCGCCGCTCGCGCTCGGAGAGGCCGCCCCAGATGCCGAAGCGCTCGTCGTTGCCCAGCGCGTACTCCAGGCACTCGACCTTGACCTCGCACCCGGTGCAGATCTTCTTGGCCTCGCGGGTGGAGCCGCCCTTCTCCGGGAAGAACGCCTCGGGGTCGGTCTCGGCGCACAGTGCGCGCTCCTGCCACCCCTGGTCCTCGTCCTCCAGCCCGGAGGACCAGTCCAGCGCGCTGAACCCGGCCACCCCGCCGGCGACGCCGGCCTGCTGCTGCTGCTTGTACTCGCTCAACCACGACACCTCGGCCATGACGATGCGTCCCCTCTCGCCTTCGTCACAGTGCGTGATCATCGGGCCACTCCCGACGGCACCCACTTGGTGACACCGGAGGAATTACAGCCGTGTCAGTTGGGTGGGGTCAAGTCGAGCTGTTCGCCCCACCCGTCACACCCGTCACAGCGGTCACGGAGGGTTCCGGAAGCGTCACGAAACCCGGTGACACGCCGCCCTCGTGTACAACTATTGCCTGCACAACCGGGGCAATTGGTCCAGATCATTCCGACACGGATCCGACCACGAGAACGGGTCTTGCCATCGGGCACCATGGTGTGCATGCGGATCGTGATCGTGGCCGGCGGCGTCGGCGGCGCCCGGTTCCTGCTCGGGGTGCGCGCAGCGGCCCCGGACGCCGACATCACGGCCGTGGTGAACACCGGCGACGACGTCACCCTGCACGGCCTGCGCATCTGCCCGGACCTCGACTCGGTGATGTATACGCTCGGTGACGGAATCGACCCCGTCCGGGGATGGGGCCGGCGGGACGAGAGCTGGGTCGTCAAGGACGAACTGGCTGCCTACGGGGCCGAGCCGACCTGGTTCGGGTTGGGCGACCGCGACCTCGCCACCCACCTCGTGCGCACCCGGATGCTCGATGCCGGTTACCCGCTGTCGGAGGTCACGCTGGCCCTCGCCCAGCGGTGGGACCCGGGGGTCACCCTGCTGCCGATGAGCGACCAGCGCGTCGAGACGCACGTCGTGGTCTCCGACCCCGACACCGGCCGGCAGCGGGCGGTCCACTTCCAGGAGTGGTGGGTGCGCCACCGCGCGGCGCTGGATGCCCACGCCTTCGTGCAGGTGGGTGTGGACGACGCCCGCCCGGCGCCCGGCGTGGTCGAGGCCTTCGCCGCCGCCGACGCGGTGCTCGTCGCGCCGTCCAACCCGGTGGTGTCGGTCGGCACCGTCCTCGGCGTCCCCGGCCTGCGCGAGGCACTGCTCGCCTCCCCGGCCCGCGTGGTGGGCCTGTCCCCCGTCGTCGACGGTGCGCCGCTGCGCGGCATGGCCGACCGGTGCCTGTCCGCGATCGGGGTCGAGGTCAGCGCGGAGGGTGTCGGCCGGCACTACGGCGCCCGGTCCGACGGCGGGCTGCTGGACGCCTGGCTGGTGCACGAGACCGACACCGCCGACGTCCCCGGCGTCGACGTCCGGCGGGTCCCGCTGCTCATGAGCGACCCCCCGGCCACGCAGGCCATGGCGCAGGCGGCGTTGGATGCCGCACGTGGGTGACCTTCCTCCGGGCCTGACGATCACGCCGGTCACCGGCCTGCCCGAGTTCGGGCCGGACGACGACCTGGCGGGCGCCCTCGCCGCCGCCGCCCCCTGGTTGACCGACGGCGACGTCGTGGTGGTGACCAGCAAGGTGGTCTCCAAGGTCGAGGGCAACCTGGTCGCCGTCCCCCCGGGCGCCGACCGCGAGGCCGTGCGGCAGCGCGCGATCGACGCGGAGACGGTGCGGGTGGTCGCCCGCCGCGGACCCCTGAAGATCGTGGAGACGCGGCACGGGTGGGTGGTGGCGGCGGCCGGGATCGATGCCTCCAACACCGCCGGCGACACGCTGGTGCTGCTCCCCGAGGACGCCGACGCCTCGGCGCGCCGGTTGCGGGACGCGCTGCGGCGGCTGCTCGGGGTGACCGTCGCGGTCGTGGTCAGCGACACCTTCGGCCGCACGTGGCGGGAGGGGCTCACCGACGTCGCGGTCGGCTCGGCCGGCATCCCGGCGCTCCTGGACCACCGCGGCGACGTCGACGCGCACGGCAACCGGCTGGAGACCACCCAGGTGGCGCTGGTCGACGAGCTCGCCGCCGCGGCGGACCTCGTCAAGGGCAAGCTCGGCGGCGTGCCGGTCGCCGTCGTCCGCGGGCTGGCGGTCACCCCACCGGAGGACGACACCGGCACCCGCCCCCTGGTGCGGCTCGGGCCCGGCGACCTGTTCGCGCTGGGCACCCGCGACCTGGTGCCCGCCCGCACCGCGGCGGCCGCCGTCGTCCCCCGGCCGGGGGCGCTGGAGGCGGTGGCGGCGGCGTTCCGGGTGGCGGTGGCCGCGCTGCCGGAGTTCCCGGTGGTGTTCTCCTACGGCAGCGAGGAGGACGACGTCGTCGACGTGCACCTCACCGACGCCCCGAGCCAGGTCACCGCCCTCGCGCTGGGCGCCCTGCTGGCAGCAGCGCTGGTGCAGCTGCACGCCGAGGGCTGGGCGACGCGGTGGGAGCCGGTCGGCACCCCGGGCGGGTCATCGCTGGTCGGGCGCATCCGGCTGGGTGCACCGGCCGGTCAGTCCCGGTAGCCCTCGGCCATCGCCTCGTGCAGGGCCACCCGCCAGTCCCGGCGGGCCGGGAGGCCCGCGGCGTCCCACGCGCTGCCGTCCAGCACCGAGTAGGCCGGACGCGGGGCCGGGCGGACGAACGCCGCCGACGTGGTGGGCAGCACCCGCGCGGGGTCGGCGCCCAGCTCGGTGAACACCGCCCGGGCCAGGCCGAACCAGCTGACCTGCCCCGCGCCGGTGCAGTGCAGCACCGGCGGCACCGGCCCGTCGACCCGGCCCAGCGCGACCAGGCCGGCGGCGAGGTCGGCCGACCAGGTCGGCGAGCCCACCTGGTCGTCCACCACCGAGACCGTGTCCCGCGCCTGCTCGAGGGCGACCATGGTGCGCACGAAGTTGCCGCCGTGCCGGCCGTGCACCCAGGCGGTGCGGACGACCGACGCGTCCCCGCCGACGGCGGCGACCGCCTGCTCCCCCGCCAGCTTGGTCCGGCCGTAGGCCGAGCGCGGCGCGGTCGGGGCGTCGACCGGGTAGGGAGCGGTGGCCGTGCCGTCGAAGACGTAGTCGGTGGAGACGTGGACCAGCCGGCCGCGGCCGGCCAGCTCCTCCGCCAGCCAGCCGGGGGCGTGCCCGTTGACCACCAGCGCGGTGTACTCGTCGTCCTCGGCGGCGTCGACGGCGGTGTAGGCCGCCGCGTTGACCACCACGGCCCGGTCGGCGGTGACGCCGGACAGCCAGGACCGCACGGCGCCGCGCACCGACGCCTCGTCGGTCAGGTCGACCTCGGCCCGCCCGACGGCGGTGAGGTGGTCGCCGGACCCGGCGAGGGCGAGCTGCAGGTCGTTCCCGAGCTGGCCGTGGGCCCCGGTGACCAGCCAGGCGGTGCTCACGCCCGGGCGGTGGCCGCGGCGGCCTTGAGCGGCTCCCACCAGGCGCGGTTGTCGCGGAACCACTGCACGGTCAGCGCGAGGCCGTCCTCGAAGGTCATCCGCGGGGCGTAGCCGAGCCCGGCGGTCTTGGAGTAGTCGACGGAGTAGCGCTTGTCGTGGCCGCCGCCGCGGGGGTCGACGATCTCCTCGACGTAGGACCAGTCACGGCCGGTGGCGGCCAGCAGCTGCTCGGTGAGCTCGCGGTTGGACAGCTCGCGGCCGCCGCCGATGTTGTAGAACTCGCCCGGCGCGCCCTTCTCCACGACCAGCTGGATGCCTCGGCAGTGGTCGTCGACGAACAGCCAGTCGCGCACGTTCGCCCCGACCCCGTAGAGCGGCACCTTCTGCCCGTCGAGCAGGTTGGTCACGAACAGCGGGATGACCTTCTCGGGGAAGTGGTACGGGCCGTAGTTGTTGCTGCACCGCGTGATGGAGATGTCCATCCCGTAGGTCTGCGCGTAGGCCCGGGCGATCAGGTCGCTGCCGGCCTTGGCCGCCGAGTAGGGCGAGTTGGGCTCCAGCAGGTGGTCCTCGGTCCAGGAGCCCTCGTCGATGGAGCCGTAGACCTCGTCGGTGGACACGTGCACGACCCGGCGGACGCCGTGCCGCAGCGCGGCCTCGAAGACCTGCTGGGCGCCGAGCACGTTGGTCAGCACGAACCCGGCGGCGCCGGTGATCGAGCGGTCCACGTGGGACTCGGCGGCGAAGTTGACGACGACGTCGTGGCCGGGCAGCGCCGCGTCGAGGTCGGCGGGCGAGCAGATGTCGCCCTGCACGAACCGGTACCGCGGGCTGTCGGCGACCGGGGCCAGGTTGGCCAGGTTGCCGGCGTAGGTCAGCTTGTCGAAGACCGTCACCTCGGCGTCCTCGTAGCCCGGGTAGCCGCCGGAGAGCATCGTCCGGACGTAGTGGGAGCCGATGAAGCCGGCACCGCCGGTGACGAGGACGCGCATGTCCGCAGACGTTAACGGGACGGCGGCCCCGGTCCGAGGACATCTCACCCGGACGGGCCAGGGGTCGGTCACAGCCGGTCACCGGTGCCCTAGCGTCTGGCCAATGCGCGGCATCATCCTCGCCGGGGGCACCGGCAGCCGGCTCTTCCCCATCACGCAGGCGGTCAGCAAGCAGCTGATGCCGGTCTACGACAAGCCGATGGTCTACTACCCGCTCTCGACGCTGATGATGGCCGGCGTCCGCGAGGTGCTGGTGATCACCACCCCCGCCGACCAGGCCGCCTTCGAGCACCTGCTCGGCGACGGGTCGCGGCTGGGCATGCGGATCGAGTACGCGGTGCAACCCCGGCCCGAGGGCCTGGCGCAGGCGTTCCTCATCGGGGCGGAGTTCATCGGCGACCAGTCGGTGGCCCTGGTGCTGGGCGACAACATCTTCTACGGCGCGGGCCTGGGCACCGCGCTCTCGCGGCTGCCGGACCCCGACGGCGGGCACGTGTTCGCCTACCACGTCGCCGACCCGGCGGCCTACGGCGTCGTCGAGTTCGACGAGGGGGGCCGGGTGATCTCCATCGAGGAGAAGCCGGCGGTCCCGAAGAGCTCCTACGCCGTCCCCGGGTTGTACTTCTACGCCGCGGACGTGGTCGACGTCGCCCGCTCCACCACCCCCAGCGCGCGCGGCGAGCTGGAGATCACCGCGGTCAACGAGCACTACCTGCGCGAGGGCCGCCTCACGGTCACCGCGCTGGACCGCGGCACCGCCTGGCTGGACACCGGGACCTTCGCCTCGCTGCGCCAGGCCACCGAGTTCGTGTCGGTGGTCGAGGAGCGGCAGGGCCTGAAGATCGGCTGCATCGAGGAGGTCGCCTGGCGCAACGGCTGGCTGGACGACGACGGCCTGCGGCGGGCGGCCGAGCCCCTGGCCAAGAGCGGCTACGGCGACTACCTGATGGGGCTGCTGGCGTGAACGTCCGCGAACTGGCCGTGCCCGACGCCTACGTGCTGGACCTGGTGCCCCACGGCGACAGCCGGGGACGGTTCACCGAGTGGTACCGGGCCGACGTGCTCGCCGAGGCGGTCGGCCACCCGCTCACCCTGGCCCAGGCCAACCACTCCGTGTCCGCCCGCGGCGTGCTGCGCGGCGTGCACTTCGCCCTCGTGCCCCCCGGCCAGGCGAAGTACGTCTACTGCCCGAGCGGGCGGATCCTCGACGTCGTCGTGGACGTCCGGGTCGACTCGCCCACCTTCGGCGTCGTCGACGCCGTGGAGCTGGACAGCGAGCAGCCCCGCGCGGTGTACCTGGCCGAGGGCCTCGGGCACGCGTTCGTGGCACTGGAGGACCGCACGTCCGTGACCTACCTGGTCTCGTCCGGCTACTCCCCCGGCCGCGAGTTCGGCGTCCACCCGATGGACCCCGACCTCGCGCTCCCCTGGCCGACCGACGTCGAGTTCGAGCTGTCGGCCAAGGACACCGCCGCCCCCACCCTGGCCGAGGCCCGGGACCAGGGTCTGCTGCCGACCATGGCGCAGTGCACCGCCCGGTACGCCGAGCTGCGGGCTCAGAACCGCCGGTAGTCGGTCGGGGCCATCCGCGGGCCCCGCTTGGGCGGGCGGGACCCGCCCACCTCCAGCAGCCGGACGACCCGCTGCCGGTGGCCGCGGAAAGGCTCCAGCAGCTCGAGCATGCCGGCGTCGTCGGTCTTGCGGCCGGCCAGCGACCACCCGACCAGGTTCTTGAGGTGGTAGTCGCCGACGCTCACCTGGTCCGGGCAGCCGATCGCCCGCTGCGCGACCTCGGCCGCGGTCCAGACGCCGATGCCGGGGACCGAGCGCAGCCGGCGACGCAGGCCCTCGCAGTCGGTGTGGTCGTCGCACTCGAGCCGGGACGCCACCGAGGCGACGGCGAGCAGGGCCCGGCGGCGGGCGCCGTCCAGGCCGCAGCGGTGCCACTCCCAGTCGGTCACCGCGCGCACCCGCTCGGCCGACGGCACGACCCGCATCCCGGCCGGCGCGGGGCCCGGGGCGGGTTCCCCGGCCAGCCGCAGCAGCTGCACGAAGGTGCGGTGCGCCTCGATGCCGGTCACCTTCTGCTCGAGGACGGCGGGGACCAGGGCGTCCCAGACCCGTCCGGTGCCGCCGATGCGCAGCCACGGGGAGGCCCGGTGCAGCTGCTCCACCAACGGGTGCCGGTCGGCGGGGAAGTCCTCGGGCCGGTCGTCGGCACCCAGCCACCGCGGGACGGCGTCCAGGGCCCACGCCGCGCCCGGGCCCCAGGCCTGCGCCCGCACGAGCGCTGCGCGGGCGGTCAACCGGACGGTGGCCGCACCGTCGGGGGTGGTGGTGGTCCGCCAGGCCGCGCCGTCGTCCGCGTACTGCAGGGTGGGGTCGCTGTGGCCGTGCCGGTGCGGCGAGAGCGCGCGGCGCACGTCGAGCGGCCAGTCGGCTTGCCAGGTCCGCTCCCGGGGGAGGACGGTCGCGGCGGTCACGGACCCGAGGGTAGGCGCCTCAGGCGTAGCGGCCGGGGAAGCGTTCCTCGGCCGCGGCGAGGAGCTGCTTGACCCGCTCGGCGTCCCCCACCGGGCAGACCATGGTCACGTCGGCGGTGTGCACCACGACGCTGTCCCGGACGCCGACGAGGGCGACCAGGTGGTCCGGGTCGTCGGAGAGGACGACGTTGCCGCTGCTGTCGAGGGCGACCACGGGTCCGCGGACGGCGTTGCCGGCGTCGTCGGTGTCCAGGGTGTGCGCCAGGGCGGGCCAGGAGCCGACGTCGAGCCAGTCGACGTCGAGGTCGACGACGAGCACCCGGCCGGGCTCGGTGGCCGCGGGCTCCAGGACGGCGTAGTCGACGCTGATCTTCGGCAGCGTCGGGAACACCTCGGCGAGCGTCGCGGCCCGGTCCTCGGCGGCGACGACGCGGGCCAGCCCGTCCGCGGACTCGGGCAGGTGCTCGCGCAGCGCGTCCAGCACGGTCTGCGCCCGCCAGACGAACATGCCGGAGTTCCAGAGGTACTCCCCCGAGTCCAGGTAGCCCTGGGCGGTGGCGAGGTCGGGCTTCTCCCGGAAGGACGCCGCCTCGGCCGCGCCGTCGACCTCGGTGGGCGCGCCCTTCTGCACGTAGCCGAAGCCGGTGGCCGGCGAGGTCGGCGTGATGCCCAGGGTGACCAGCGACCGCGGCCGGACGGCGAGGCAGTCGTAGGCGGTGCGCAGCGCGTCGGCGAACCGCTCGACCGGCCGGATGACGTGGTCGGCCGACACCACGGCGAGCTCGGCGTCGGGGTCGGCGTCGACGACCAGGGCGGCGGCCAGGCCCACGGCGTTGGCGGTGTCGCGGGCGACCGGCTCCAGGATCAGCCGCTCGGCGCCGAGCTCCGGCAGCGCCGCGCGGACGGCGTCGCCGTAGCGGGCCGCGGTGCACACCCAGATCTGCTCGGTGGGGAGGACGGCCTGCAGCCGGGTGAACGCCTCCGCGAGCAGGCTGTGGGCTCCCCCGCCCTCCTCGGCGACGACGTCGAGGAGCTGCTTGGGCCGGGCGGACCGGGACAGCGGCCACAACCGGGTGCCGGACCCGCCGGCCATGATCACTGCGTGCCTCACGAGGCACCATCCTGCTGCAGCTCCGCCGCGCCGCGCTGGAAGCGTGCCCCGGCGGCCACCTGGCCGCTGACGTAGGACAGCAGCATCCGGCTGCCCAACCCGGCCCGCAGCGCCAGCCGCAGGGGGGCGTGGGGCGGCCCGGGGTAGCGGCGGGAGAGGTAGCGCAGCGCGCTGGTGTGGTGCACCCGGGCCATCCGGTGCGGCTGGCGCCGCGTGGCGTGGCCGCCCTCGTGGACCACCACCGCCGAGGGCGCGTAGACGTTGAGGTAACCGGCGCGGCCGAGCCGCTCGCCCAGGTCGACGTCCTCGAAGTACATGAAGTAGCCGGGGTCGAACCCGCCGACGGCCCGGAACGCCTCGAGGTCGACCAGGAAGCAGGACCCGGACAGCCAGCCCGCGGCCCGCTCGCGCGGCGCCTCGCGCTCGCGGCGGTAGCGCGCCGTCCACGGGTTGGCCGGCCAGACCCAGCCCAGTGCGGCATGCCCGGCGCCGGTGGACAGCCGGGGCAGGTCTCGGGCGGAGGGGTACAGCTCGCCGTCGGGGGTGCGGATGGCCGGGCCGACGGCGCCGGCCCGGGGCCAGCGGGCGGCGACGGCCAGCAGCTCGTCGACCGAGCCGGGCTCCAGCACCACGTCGGGGTTGGCGACCAGGGCCCACCGCCCCGGCGCGCCGGCGAGCCCGGCGTCGACCGCGGCGCCGTACCCGACGTTGCCGCCGGTGCGGAGCACCCGGACGTGCTCGTGCGCCGCGGCGGCGGCCTCCGGGGCGCCGTCGGTGGACCCGTTGTCGGCCAGCACGACGTCCAGCGGCCGGGTGGTCGCCCGGCCGAGGGACCTGACGAAGGCGTGCACCGATGCCCCGGGCGAGTAGGTGACGGCGACGACGCGGAGCCGGTCAGCGGTTGGTTCCACGGGTCGACCCTAGGGCTGGGTTGGACCACCTGTTCAACTGTGCGACGGTATCGTCGCCAACCGTGACCTCAGGAAGCCCAGACCTCGTCATCGTCGGCTCCGGCTTCTTCGGCCTCACGGTGGCCGAGCGGGTGGCCACCCAGCTGGACAAGAAGGTGCTCGTCCTCGACCGCCGCGACCACATCGGTGGCAACGCCTACTCCGAGGCCGAGCCCGAGACCGGCATCGAGGTGCACCGCTACGGTGCGCACCTGTTCCACACCTCGAACAAGCGGGTCTGGGACTACGTCAACCAGTTCACCGACTTCACCGGCTACGTGCACCGGGTCTTCTCGATCCACGACGGCAAGACCTACTCGCTGCCGATGAACCTGGCCACGCTGGGCGAGTTCTTCGGCCGGAGCTTCACCCCGAGCGAGGCCCGCGAGCTGGTGGCCGAGCAGTCGGGCGAGATCGACACGGCGGAGGCGGCCAACCTCGAGGAGAAGGCGATCTCGCTGATCGGGCGCCCGCTCTACGAGGCCTTCATCAAGGGCTACACGAAGAAGCAGTGGCAGACCGACCCCACCGAGCTGCCGGCCGCCGTCATCGCCCGGCTCCCGGTCCGCTACACCTTCGACAACCGGTACTTCAACGACACCTACGAGGGCCTCCCGGTCGACGGGTACACCGCCTGGCTGCAGAAGATGGCCGACCACCCCAACATCGAGGTGCGGCTGTCCACCGACTACTTCGACGTGCGGGACAGCCTGCCCACCGACGTGCCCACGGTGTTCACCGGCCCGATCGACAGGTACTTCGACTACGCCGCCGGTGAGCTCGGCTGGCGCACGCTGGACTTCGAGACCGAGGTCCTGCCCATCGGTGACTTCCAGGGCACCTCGGTGATGAACTACGCCGACGAGGACGTGCCCTACACCCGGATCCACGAGTTCCGGCACTTCCACCCGGAGCGGGACTACCCGACCGACAAGACCGTCGTCGTCCGGGAGTACTCGCGCAACGCCGTTGCCGGGGACGAGCCGTACTACCCGGTCAACACGCCCGAGGACCGGGCCAAGCTCGAGACCTACCGCGAGCTGGCCAAGAAGGAGGCCGCAGAGAAGCGGGTCCTCTTCGGCGGGCGCCTGGGCACCTACAAGTACCTGGACATGCACATGGCCATCGGTTCCGCGCTGAGCATGTTCGACAACCGCATCCGGCCCTTCTTCGAGGGCGGCGGCGAGCTGGACGGCCGCCTGGAGGACACCCCGTGAGCGCCCTGGACCTGCCCACCCCGCAGCACGGCGGACCGCTGTTCACGGTCACCACCGAGCCGCGGCTGTTCTCCCCGCTGGACGAACGGGAGACCCGCCTGCTCGCCGGTGCCCTGACCTATCAGACGCTGGTCCACCCGGGCGTCGACGTCCGGGTGACGGTGACGCGCGCCAACGGCCCGACGCCCCCCTCGCTGACCGACCAGGCCACCCAGCGGGTGGAGTGGCCCGACCACCGGGAGGTCGTGGGCACACTCGGGGTCCGGTCCACCGGACAGGACCCCACGACGACGACCACCAAGGACGTCGTCGTCGACCTCGGCGGACCGGTGGACCAGCTCTCCGGCCTCGTGCGCCTGCCCGGCCGGCTCAACGACGTGCGCAACGCCATCCGCGCCCGGGCCCCGGTCGCCTTCGACGCGCTCCGCCAACGTCAAACCGACAGGCTGGAGAACCGCCGGCTGTCCCGGCCGCTTCCCCGCATCGGCGCCTTCGAGCGCCCCGAGCACACCGGCGCCAGCGGTCAGCCGCCCGCCGTGCTGTTCGGCATGCACTGGCTCGAGCTCGGCGGCGCGGAGCGGTGGGCCGCCGAGACCGTGCGGATGGCCCGCGACGCCGGCCTACAGCCCATCGTGGTGACCGACCGCGAGTCCGCACACCCCGACATCGTCAGCGACGTCTTCGACGGCGCGCTGGTCATCCCGCTCACCCACCCGATGACCAGCGACGACGAGTCCACCCTCCTCCGCACGCTGTTCGACCGCTACGACATCCGCGGCGTGCACGTGCACCACTGCACCTGGCTGTACCAGCGCCTGCCCTGGATCCGCGCCCAGTTCCCCGGAACGCAGCTGGTGGACTCCCTGCACGTGCTCGAGTGGCGCACCGGCGGCTTCGTGGACATCGCGCTGCGGCTGTCCAACGTCATCGACGAGCACCACGTGATCAGCCCTCAGCTGCGGGACTACCTGGTCGACCGGCAGAACTTGAGCAAGACCAAGGTCACCCTCGCGACCCTGGCCGACCTCACCGTGCCGGCCGCAGAGGAACCGCCGGCCGCCGACCACGTCGACGGTCCCCTCACCGTCGCGTTCGTCGGCCGGTTCACCCAGCAGAAGCGGCCCTACCTGTTCCTCCGGCTGGCCCGGACGCTGCACCGCCGCCTGGGCAACCGGGTCCGCTTCGTCATGCACGGAGACGGCGAGCTCGGAGACGAGATCCGCCGTGACCACGCCCGGCTCGGCCTGCAATCCGTCGTCGAGATGCGAACCCCGGCCACGCCGGTGTCCCAGACGCTGGAGGAGGCCGACGTCCTGGTCATCTGCTCCGACAACGAGGGCGTCACGCTGACCTCCTTCGAGGCCGACGCTCACGGCGTCCTGGTGGTCAGCGCCGACGTCGGTTCCCAGGCCTCGGTGGTCGTCGACGACCTGCTCGTCCCCCGGCACCCCGGTCCCCTGCTGGCCCGGACCGCCGACCTGGTGGCCGGTCTGGTCGAGGACCCTGCCCGGCTGGCCTCACTGCGGTCCGCCCAGCACGCCAAGGTGGCGGCCTTCGCCGCGCTCCCGCGGGCGCGGGACTGGACCCGCGACCTCTACGAAAGGTGGAACTCGTGACCCTCGACGTGGCCGCGGTCGTCGTGACCTTCAACCGCGCCGACAAGCTCGGCCGGGTGCTCGACGACGTCCTGGCCCAGGAGCGGCCCGTGGACCGGGTGGTGGTCGTCGACAACGCCTCGACCGACCACACGCCGGAGGTCCTGGCCCGCTACGCCGACCACCCGAAGGTCGAGATCATGGTGCTGCCGGAGAACACCGGCGGCGCCGGCGGGTTCGCCACCGGCATGGCCCGGGCCTACGAGCAGGGCGCCGACGCCATCTGGATCATGGACGACGACTGCTACCCGCACCCCGGGGCCGTCGGGGCCCTGCTGGACGGGCACGCGGCCGCCGAGGACCGGATGGGCATGCGGCTACCCTTCGCCTGCTCGGTGGTGCAGTGGTCCAACGGCGACATCTGCGAGATGAACAACGCCGAGCCCACCTGGGACTGGGCCAAGCTGCTCGTGCACGGCCAGCAGAACGTGCTGGTCAACTCGTGCTCGTTCGTCTCGGTGCTCTTCCCCCGATGGGCGATCACCCAGTTCGGGTTGCCGCTGCGCGAGTACTTCATCTGGTTCGACGACCAGGAGTACACCCGCCGGCTGATCGCGGCCGGTCCCGGAGTTCAGGTCCTGGACAGCACGGTCACCCACGACCTGGGCGTCAACCGGGGCGTGAACTTCGGCGACGTCAACGACGGCAACATGTGGAAGTTCGAGTACGGCGTCCGCAACGAGGCCTCCTACCGGTGGCACCGGGAGGACCCCTTCGCCGCGGCCCGCTTCGCTCAACGGCTCTGGCGGGGCCTGGCCGGGGGCAATGTGCCGTGGCGGCTGCGCAAGCGGCTGGCGAAGAAGTTCGTCGAGGGCATCCGGTTCGACCCGAAGCCGACCTTCCCGCGCACGGTCCTCTGACCGCTCGCCGTCCTGGTCGGCCCGCAGGGTCAGCCAGGACGGCGGAAGCGCTCGCGGCGCCCGTCCCCCGTCAGCTGCAACCAGGACCGCAGGCCCGCCCAGTCGCGGCGCGAGGCGAAGAACCACCCGAACCGGACCACCTCGAGCGGGTACAGCCAGCGCATACCCGGCTGAGACATCAGGTAGCCGCGGTTGCGGTAGACGAAGAACCGTTTGGTGGCGTCGTCCGGGAACTGGGCGGACAGCCGTCCACCGAGGATGGGCCGGAACTCGTCCGAGCCCTGCGGGTGGTGGTACGCCGCGCGGAGCGTCGTCCCGAACGGCACCCCGGCCCGGGTGAGCCGCCGGTGCATCTCCGTCTCGTCGCCGCGCAGGAACAGGCGCAGGTCCGGCACCCCCACCGAGTGCAGTGCCGTGCGGGCGAACAGCGCCCCGTTGAACAGCGACGCGTACCCAGGCAGGAAGTCCCGGCCCCGCATCTCCGAGACGCGGTGGGACCACCGCAGCCCCGTGCGCACCGGGAAGGCGAACCGGTCGGGGTCGGCGATGTCGACGACGGCCGGCGACAGCTCGCCCAGCTGCCGGTCGGCGGCCTCGCGCAGCAGGACCTCGAGGGTGTCCGGAGCACCGGGGCGACCGTCGTCGTCGGCACACCAGACCCAATCGGCGCCAAGCCGCAGGGCGGTGAGCATGCCGAGGGCGAATCCCCCGGCGCCGCCCAGGTTGTCCTTCGAAGGCAAGTACTCGACCGGGCCGGGCCAGTCCGCGACGACCTGCCGGGTCTCCTCGTCATCGCCGTTGTCGACCACGACGAGGTGGTCGGGCAGCCGGGTCTGGCCAGCCAGGACCGCAAGGCCCTCGCGCAGCAGGCCGGCACGCCGGCAGGTGACGATGACCGCAACGACTCGTCCTGCCTCAACCGCCCGGCTCACGGGGCCGGCTCGGCGGGCTCGGGGATGCCCTTGTAGTGGCGCAGCACGGCGTCCAGCGGGCCCTGCTCCTTGATGCGGCCGTGCTCCATCCAGATGGCTGTGGTGCACAGCTGCTCAAGGAACTCGTCGGAGTGCGACGCGAAGACCAATAGCCCGGCCCGGTCGACCAGGTCGCTGAGCCGGCCACGGGCCTTCTCCAGGAACGCAGCATCGACCGCACCGATGCCCTCGTCCAGGAGCAGGATCTCGGGGTCGATGCTGGTGACTACGCCGAGGGCCAGGCGCACCCGCATGCCCGTGGAGTAGGTGCGCAACGGCATCCGCAGGAAGTCACCGAGCTCGGTGAAGTCGGCGATATCGTCGATGCGGGCAACCATCTGCTTGCGGGTCATGCCGAGGAACAGGCCGCGGATGATGATGTTCTCCAGCCCGGAGATCTCCGGGTCCATGCCGACACCCAGATCGAAGACAGGCGCGACGCGCCCTCGGACCTCGCTGATGCCCCGGGTGGGCTCGTAGATGCCCGACAGCAGCCGGAGGAGGGTGGACTTGCCGGCGCCGTTGTGCCCCACCAGTCCGACCCGGTCGCCGTGGTTGATGTCCACGGTGATGTCCCGCAGCGCGTTGATGACGGGCACCTTCGCGTCGCTGTCGATGTTGCCGCCGACGAGACCGAGGACGGTCTTCTTCAGGGACCGGCTCTTCGCGTCGAAGATGGGGAAATCGACCGTCGCGTCGACCGTGCGGATGCTGACCATGTCCGTTCCTCCCTGCTAGACCCAGTACGCCACGCGCGCGCGGTAACGACGCATGGCGACCAGGGTCAACGCCCAGCCGACCACCGTGATCGCCAGCACCACCGCCCAGTGCCGCCAGTGCTGGTCCTGGCCCAGCAGCGGCGCCCGGATGATCTCCAGGAAGTGCAGGAACGGGTTGAACTCAGCGATGCGCGCACGTTCGGCGACCGTCGGGTTCGAGCTGTTGAGCAGGTCCCCGTAGATCCACACGATCGGCGTCATGAAGAACATCAACTGGACGATGCTCTGGCTGATCGGCACGAGGTCCCTGAACCGGGTGCTCACGATACCGAACAGCAGCGCCACCCACACCCCGTTCACCATGAGCAGCGCCAGTGCCGGGACTGCGGCCAGCGATCGCCAAGTCAGCGGCTGCGGGAAGATCGCGAGCATCACCACGTAGACGACCAGGTTGTGCAGGAAGAACAGCGTCTGCCGCCAGACCAGACGGTAGACGTGAACACTCAAGGGGGCGGGCAACTGCTTGATCAGGCCCTCGTTGGCGACGAAGACCTCCGAGCCCTCGTTGATGCAGCCGGAGATGAAGCCCCACACGATGAAGCCCACGAGGATGTAGGGCAATTGCGTCTCGAGCGGGTTGCCGAACAACCCGGCGTAGAGGATGCCCAGCGCGACGGCGGTGACCGCCATGCTGATGGTGATCCACAACGGACCGAGGACGGAGCGCCGATAGCGCTGGCGGATGTCCTGCCATCCCAGGTGTGCCCACAACTGCCGCTGTCCCCAGCCCCCGGCCAGGTCGTGGGCGGCGCGCGCCCACGCCGTCTCGCGTGGGGACGTCGATGCACTCACGCTGGGCACGCTACCCGGGGCAGACGCCGGGGCTTGTCAGCCTCAGCGGACGGTCGTCATTACTGAGCCGTCGTTCCGTCGCAGCACATGTCCCCCTGCGAAGTCCATGCGGCTGCCACCGGCGACCGCGTACACGTCGGACGTCGGGTAGCCGAGCTGCCCGGTCTCGTAGCCGCGGCGGGCCCACTCGTCGTAGAAGGCGCCGCTGAGCACGTGCGCGCCGTGCCCCGTCGACCAGTAGACGGCACCGCCCTGGAAACCCGTGAACCCACCGCCGTTGAGCACTACGGGATCCGTGGTCGGGAAGCCGAGTGCGCCGTACTCGTAACCGGAGGCCGCCCAGGCGGACAGCACGGCTCCGCGCAGCGGATGCCCGCCGGTCATCGGGGACCAGTAGACGGACCCGCCCTGGAAGTGCTGGTACCAGCCCCCGCCGCGGGCAGCCGTGGTCCGAGCCGGCGTGCCGGGAAGCCCGAGCGGGCCCTCCGCACCACCCGCCCTGGCGTAGGCCTGCGCCAGGCCACCGGTGACCGAGAAGGTACCCAGGGCCGAGCTGAACACCTCACCGCGCTGGAACCGCTGCCGCAATCCGCCCGCGACCTGCTCGGCATCCCCCAGCGGGTAGCCCAAGGGCCCGTATTCGTACCCCTGCTGTGCGAAGAGCTGGTAGATGCGGCCGGAGACGTTGGCCGCCTGGGTGGACGGCGACCAGTACAGGTTGCCACCCTCGGTGTGCAGCCCACGCCCTGCGCCACCGGCGGTGAACACATCCGTCGTGGGGAAACCGAGCGGTCCGGTGACCCCCCCTCGGGCGTCGTAGGCGGCGGAGAAGGTCTCGTCCAGCACTCGCGCGCCGGTCCGGGGGCTCCAGGCAATCGACCCACGCTGGAAGGTGGAGAGGAGGCCCCCCGACCGGGCCTGCGGGTCGGACACGGGGAATCCAAGTGCCCCCGCGGGTCCGCCCTGCCGCACGTACGCGGCCAGCAGGTCCCCCTGGACCGGGTGCCCACCCGTCGACGGGGACCAGAAGATGGACCCACCCTGGAACGTGCTCACGAAACCACCGGCCACCGGCACCTCGTCCGCGGTCGGGAAACCCAGCACCCCGCTCACGCCGCCCAGTCGCACCCAGGCCTGCTGGATCCCGCCCCGCACGAAACGCCCACCGGTCGACGGGGACCAGAAGATGGACCCACCCTGGAACGTGCTCACGAAACCACCGGCCACCGGCACCTCGTCCGCGGTCGGGAAACCCAGCACCCCGCTCACGCCGCCCAGTCGCACCCAGGCCTGCTGGATCCCGCCCCGCACGAAACGCCCACCGGTCGACGGGGACCAGAAGATGGACCCACCCTGGAACGTGCTCACGAAACCACCGGCCACCGGCACCTCGTCCGCGGTGGGGAAACCCAGTACCCCGGTCTCGTAGCCCAGCCGGGCCCACGCCTCGTAGATCCCACCCCTCACGGCGTGTGCACCCGTTCCCGGGGAGCGGTAGACCGACCCTCCCTCGAACGCGGTGAATCCGCCGCCCGCCAGCACCGCTTCTGCCGAGCTCGGGTACCCCAGCCAGCCGTTCTCGGCGCCCAGGGCGATCCAGCGCTCGTACGTCTGCCCCGCGACCACCCGCAGCGGCCCGGTGGGGGTTCGGGTGATCGCCCCTCGCACGAGCAGGAGCACCTGCCCGGAGCGCACGGAGGTCTGCACATCCGAGCGAGGCGCGCCGAGAGCGGTGTGGCCCCCCGCGTCCAGGAAGGTCTGCAACCAGGTGCCGGTCAGCGCGTGGGCACCGTTGCCGGGCGCCCAGTACACCCGCCCGTTGTCGTACGCCTGCCACGACACCGGACCGTCGGTGACCAGCGCCCCGCGGATCGCCCCGAGGACGGCAGCACCACCTGCCCGGTTGACGGCCGCCTGCATCTCGTACTCGCGACTGGTCAGCCTCGCCGCGACCGCGGCCCGGATCTCCCCCAACCGGGCATATCCGTACCGGCCAGGGCAGGACGTGTTGCCGACGTCGCGGTGGCCGAAGATGGTCGGCAGCGAGACGCGCTCACCCGCTGCGTAGCGGGACGTCCCGCCCCCACCAGAGGTCAACGTCACCATCCCGGCCGGGTCCACGCCGTACAGCGAGAACTTCCAGGCGATGATGGCGGCGACGGCGTCCACCATCGCCTGGGGCGCCGGAGCCACGTCGAAGTTCCCCAGCATGGACACTCCGAACGTGCCTGAGTTGAAGCCGCCGGCGTGCGCACCGACGACTGTGCTGGCCAACCCGCCCGAGCGGCCCTCCCACAGCCGGCCGAACCGGTCGACGACCACGTTGTAGCCGATGTCGCCCCACCCGCGGCTCACCGCGTGGTAGCGGTAGATCGAACGCATCATGGCCGGGACGTCGGCCACCGTGTAGCCGTTGTTGTCCGCCGTGTGGTGGACCGTCGCCGCCCGAATGGTCGGCGCGTACTGCGGAGCCCAGGTGCGCAGCGCCTCGTCTGCGCCCCACTGCGCTCGGGAAAAGACGTCGGGCATGTCGGTCGCGGCGTCTGCGGTGTCCTGGATGGCGGGGCTGCTGAGGCCCGCATCGGCGTTGGACTCGCCGGGGTCGACCAGGTCGAGCTGCACGTCGGCGGGGGCGGCGCCGGATCTGGTGACCAGCTCGACCTCGACACCTGTGCTGGGTCCCGTCCACAGCGGCGCGGTCCCTCCGCGACCGGCGGCACCGTCCTGCTCGGCGTCCTCGACACCGACCTCTGCCCAGGATCCCCAACCTCCACCGGCTCGCTGCACCCGGACACGCGCGACGGTGTCGGTGACCGCGTCCGACTCGGCCCAAGTCACGCCGACCAGCGAGAACGACGGCACATCCACCTGGCGCACGGTCAGTACCGGCGTGCTCACCGGGACGCTGACCGACGGCGAGCTGGTGCCCAAGCGCACCTCGGCCTCACCCTCCGGCTGCGCCACCGAGCCCAGCGCGACCGTCTCGGTCGACGTCTGCACCGGCTCGGGATCCGGTGTCGGCGCCGCGTAGACGGGCAGCACGAGGAGGGAAGCGGTCATCGCCATGAAGGCGGCGAGGCACGCGATGAGACGGCGCACGGTGGATAGCTCCCTGGGGCGGCTCGACGCGGCACCGGGCGGCGCCACCATCCAGGTATCGACCACAGGCGACCCGGGCTTGAGCCGCCATCCCCCCGCAAGAACGGGCCACGGAGTGGACACCGCAGCGCTTTCGTGTCCAACTATCAGCCGCGGGTCTGGCCACTGCTGCGCGCCCGGGTCCAGCTGGCTGCGAGCCGTGGACGTCCGATGCAGGCGCCGACCAGTCAGGCCCGACTCCGATTTGACGGCTGCGACCCGCTCAGCCGACCGGTCGCGGTGCGGGTGCAGCCGTCCGGGGTGGCCCCAGGGCCCACCGCGTGAGCACGAAGGCCAGCGGGGTGGTGATCGCCACGGCAATGGGCGGGACGAGCCCTTCGCGCACCCTGAGCAGGTCGACGAGCACGAAGGCCACGCCGGTACGGGCAACGATGGTGGTCCCGTTGGCGATGAGGTAGCGGACGAGCGACCGACGGCTGGTGGGGACGTCGAAGGCGAAACGGGCGTTCGCCACGTAGGCCGCCAGCACGGCCAGGACGAGCGCTGCGGTGTTGGCCCACAGGTAGGGCATGAACTGCAGGAAGAGCAAGTACAGCAGCCAGTAGAGGCCGGTGTTGAGCACGTTGATGACCACGAACTTCGCGAAGACCACCGTTGACGAGCGGGTCGGCCTCATCGTCGGGGCGGGGAGTAGCGGCCGGTCGCGGCACGCAGGAGGATCTTGACCAGGTCCAACTGCGCCCTCCGGCCGTGGATCTTGGTCGGGACGGCTTGGCCAGGCGGGGGGTACTCGCGGGTGACCGGGAGTTCGATGCAGCGGTAGCCGAGGCGCGCCGCACGGACCGGCAGGTAGGCCAACAACTCGTAGGTGTCGAACACCTTCCGCAGCGGCGCCACCCGATCGTCGGACAGCAGCGCTGTCGAGTGACCGCGGAACCCGTTGGTCGTGTCGGTGTACCGGCGACGCGCCCCGATGGACATGACGGGCGCATGGAGGAACTTGATGGCCAGGTGCCGTTCCCTGGGCGTGTTGATGGCCCGACCGCCGGGGACGTACCGGGAGCCCTGAATGAAGTCGACGCCGGAACGCAGCGCCTCGGCGAAGGACGGGATGGCCGCGACGTCGTCCTTGCCGTTGCCGTCGACGGTGATGACTCCCTCGTAGCCCTGGCTCAGCGCGTAGGCGAAGCCCAGCCGCAACTGGGCGCTCAGTTTGCCGGGACCCCGCTTCACCAGCAACGTGCGCACACCGAGCTCCCGCAACCGGTCGTGGTCAGTGGAGCCGTCGGTGCTGCCACCGTCGACGAGGACCACGTCGAGCCCGAACCCGGCATCCCTGATCCGCCGGAGCTGGCCGAGAATTCGTTCGCCTTCGTTGATCACCGGGATGAGAACGCACAGGTCCGAAGATCGGGGGGCGAACTCGTGCGTGTCCCCTGCGGGGACGTCCCACCCCGCGGGGAGTTCCCCCCGCGGCCCGTGCTCGCTCACGAGTAGGTCTCCTTCACGAAGTCGGCGGTGCGCCACAGCACTTCTTCGGGGTCGTCCGTCTTCGGCGTCAGCATCTCCACCGAGACGTGGTGCGGGTACCCGACCTCGCGAAGCGCCGCAGCGAACTCGGTGTGGTCGACCGGCCCCCCGGGTCCGACCGGCCCCAGCTGAGGCGCGCTCAGGTGGACATGAGCAAGGACGTCGACGCCGGCGTGGACCCGCTCGACGGCGTCGTCACCGGCCAGCGCCATGCACGCGGTGTCGAGATGAAGGCGCACCCCGGGCGAGTCCACCGCGCGGACGAACGCGGTCGAGGCCACCGCGTCGGTGAGGTAGTCGCACTTGTACGCCTCGGGATTGGCCTCGATGCAGAAGCACACGCCCAGGTCCTCCGCACGTCGTGCGAGCCCGGTGAAGAAGGGCACCGCCACCGCGTCCGCCTCCTCCACTGTGAGCTCCCCGCGGCGCCGATTCCCTGGTGACCCGAACACCAGGCGTTCGGCTCCTACGGCTGCAGCGAACCGTGCCATTCCCGTCAGGTGATCTGCCAGGCCGTCGCGTGCGGCGTCGTCGCCGAAGAGCTGGAGCTCCGGATGGCCGAACAGCAGCGACTGCAACGCGACGACCCGAAGCCCATGGTGCTCGACCTTCGACCGGAACGCTCGCAGCTCCGGCTGCGGCACGGCGAGCGGGTCCGCCCAGATCCTGGTCGGGGCGATCTCCAGGTGTTCGAACCCGTGACGCGGCATCTCCGGCAGGACGGCGTCGTCTCGGTCGGCGGCCCAAGCCAGGTTCGAGAATGCCAGCTTCACGACGTCTCCACCTTCTCGCCGGCAGCCCAGGCGCTGATGCCCGCGACCACCTCCTCCTCTGTTCTCAAGTAGGGACCGCTTCGACCAGCCAGCACATCTGCGTGCCTGGTGCGCAGGTCGTACTGCGCCACCGGCCGGTCGGTGCAGTGGTAGTCCACCCCGAACGCATCCGCGGCGACACGCTTCGCCGACACCGGCGCCGTCGCCAGGTTGACGACCCGCAGCCCCGCGTCGCGAGCCAGCAGCGTGTGCCCCCACAGGTCTCGGACGTCGTAGAACTGGAACGCGGAGTCCTCGTTCGCGAAGCGCGCATCTGGCTGGTGGATGAGGTCGAACACCAAGTTCTTCTTCAACCCCGGCCCGTACATGCCAGGCAGCCTGATGATCAGCGCGTCGTCGAAGCGGTCGGTCACGAACTTCTCCAGCAGCGCCCGGTGTCGGCCGTAGGCCTGCTCCTGCTCGACGTCGGGGGACGCACCCTCGTCGACGCCGCAGGAGTCGGCGAAGACATCGACGGTCGAGACCAGGATGCAGGAGGACGCGGTGCTCTTGTCCAGCGCGGCCATCAGCGGGACCAGCCGCTCCCAGTCAGCCTCCGGTTCGGCATTGGCTCGCCACTTCTCGGCCGGGGCGCCAGCACAGACCACTTGGTCGACCTCGTGCTCGGGCAGGGTCTGGATGTCCGTGCTACGCAGCTGCACCGCCGGACGGACCCGCGACAGCAGGGCTCCGCCGACGAAACCGCTCCAGCCGATCAGAGCGCGCTTCGTCACCGGGTCACCGTCCCGGACCGGGCCTGGGCCGGGTCGGCCTCAGCGTCGACGTTGAGCATGTCCCGAGCCGACAGAACCCGGCTCGTCGTCTCGAAAGCCACGCGGTAGATCGGCCGCTCGTTGGCCGTCTCGTTCGACTGGAACATGAACTCCGCCATGATGGCGATGACCACGCTGAGCAGGAAGAACATCGCGCTCATCTGCAGGCTCATGGAGGTCCACCCCTCGACGGCGCCGCGTGCGAGCCCGACGATCACCACGTAGAGCGCGTAGAGCAGGTTGGCTACGCTCGCCAACAGGGCGAGTCCAACCGCGGCACGCAGCGGACGACCGCTCGCGTAGAAGATCGACCGCACCACCTGACGGAAGCTGCTGGCCGGCCGCGGCTTGAACAGCTCCCCGGTCTCGTAGGGCATGACGGCGGTCGAGTAGCCGGAGATGGAAGGGAGCATCCGTAGCACACGATCGCGGTCCCGACGCGGCAGCCAGGTGTCCAACGCCGAACGGCTGTAGGCGCGGAGGCCGAGCGTGACGGACGCGATGTCGTCGCCCATGCTGCGTGCGGCGACGGCCCGGGTCGCACGGAGCGCCAGACGCCGGCTAGCAGTCGATCGTGCCTCCACCCCCACGACGATGGCGGTCTCCTCGTTCACCATGTCAGCGCACCGGGTGATGTCCTCGACGGCCTCCACGCCCAGCCGGGCCGTGACGACGACGTCGCCCAGTGCGCCGTCGAGACCGGCTGTGAATGCCACCTCGTCCCGCACGCCCTGCACGAGCCCGATCACCTGGAGGTTCGGCTGCCGCTCGGCGAGGTCGCGCGCCCAGCCCAGCCGTCCCCGCGCACCCTGCAGGACGAGGACGATCTCGTGGACGGGGTGGGATGCGGCCAGGTGCGCCTCGAGTTCCTGCAGCCGCTGCTCGATCTTGGCGTCGACCGGGTCACCGAGGACCACCACGCTGAGGAACACCGACGACTGAGCCGCAGGAGCGGGGACTCGGACGACGACGTCGGAACGTGCACCCCCGTTGCCACCGGGTCCTGAGCCGGGCTCGGCGGACTGCTCGAACAGCGTCATGAGAAATGCTCCTCTGCCACTCGCAAGGCGTCTCCGATGTTGTCGATCTTGCTTCCCAAGAACGATAGGACGCGCCCCCGCTCCGACTGCCGGAGGACGATGGGTCGGGCATCGTCGCGGTCCCTGCGTGCCGGCACCGTCTTGATGCCCCAGAGGGACTCCCGGTGGACAGCGTGACCTAGTTCTGGAACGTACCGCTGGGCGTCCCGGATCATCCAGTCGGCCCGTGAAGCAAGGCCACTGCGCAGCGCCTGGAGAGCTTGCCCGAAGGTCGGGAAGGATCCGTGCGGGGTGTACCTGACGTGGCTCAGGGTGTGGTACGGCGTGGATGGGAAAGGCATCAGCGAGAAGTACGGGCCGTCCATCACCGTGATCCCGACCGATCGCAGGCTGCCGGGTAGGTCGACCAGGGCCATCTCGCACGGCTCGCACTGGAGACCCGAGTAGCCCACCCCCTCCGGCAACTGCTCAACCGCCTCACCGTAGGTGCAGATGACCACCCCGTCGGCGACGAGCACCTCACCGCTCTCGAGCTCCACCTCTGCCAGGTCGTCGCGTTCCCGGACCGCCCGTACCGGAGCAGCGGTGCGGACCTCGACCTGCTCGTCCTCCAACTCCTGGAGCATCTGCTCGCGCAGCAGCACGGAGTCGAACACAGCCTCTCGAGTGACCCATGACGCCTCGATCAGGGTGCGGTTGAACAACCGGGTGAGCGACGGGGGGGCATCGGTCAGGGGAGCACCGATGTAGTCGCACATCCGGCGGAACTTGCGGGCGTTGACCAGCCCGCCTCGGGCGACCGCGTAGAGGCACTGGAAGTCGTCACGGACGCATGACCGGTACCGGTCCATGAAGGACAAGTACGACGCCTGGCTCCGCCCGGCCGTCCGCAGTGACCGCGGGTAGTGGTAGCCCCCGTGCACGCGCGCCTGGTTGAAGTAGCTCGCTCCCCCCAAGAGCTGATCTCGAGCCTCCAGCACCGTCACGGCGGCACCCTGGCGCGACAGGTGACCAGCCAGCGACGTGCCGTAGAAACCGCCACCGACGACGGCGATCTGCCGTTTCGTCACGATGCAGCTCCTGCGTCGGCCGGGCGATGCGTACCGGTTCCCTCTCGGAACACGGCACCCCCGGCGTGCTCCTCACCGCCACGACGGTGGGACGGCCACGCGCGGTAGCTGATCGTCGCCAGTCGCACGCTGATCATCGCGAACACGAAGGGGAGGAACGGCAGGTAGAAGACGATGGTGTCCAGGTGCGGGTGGTCGAGCATGTGGCCCACCGCCAACACCATCCATGAAAATGCACCTAGCAGACCCAACCCGGCCGCGACGGCGAGCCGACGCTGAAGGGGCGCATCAACCTGCCGGCCCCGCCACGCGTGGATCGCCAGAACGAAGAAGACAAAGACGAACAGGTAGACGGGAAGGCCGAAGGAGGAGAACCCGAAGCCCGCCTCACGGTATGCCGGGAAGGAGACCGCGGGATTGAGCAGGTAGTGGACCATCCTGAACAACCACAGCCCGACGACGCCGTCACCGTCGAGCAACCAGCCCCATACCGGGTCACCCTGGGCCCGAGCCGAATCGAGGATCCTCGCGACGTCCGACGGATCGAAGGTCCGTTCCTCGAGCCGCTGCTCGATGATGGATGCGTCGCCGAACCTGGCCAGCAGTTGAAGGACGTGCACGCCGACGGCCATGCCGAACCCGACCACCCCCGCCGCCATGGCCGCGACGAGTCCAGCGAGGAATCTGCGGTCCACGCGACCCCTGAACTCGTGGAACGCCACCGCGGCCGCCGTCCCCAGCAGGACCGTCGAGATGAACTCGTATCCGTTCAGGCAGCGCAGGAACACCAGGAACGCGATTAGAAGCCCACCCTTGACCCACTTGCGTCGCCCTGCGCCGAGCCGCGGCCACACCAGCAACGGGACGAGGGTAGGGAGCAGGAACGTCCACAGCTGCCAGTAGGTGCTGGCGCCGAAGACGTTGGTCCAGAACGAGAGAGTGAGCAGCACAGCCAGGACGACCGCGGCCCTGCGGCCCCACACCCTCCCCGCGGCGACGACCGCCGTGGCGAACACCGCTGCCGTCAAGAAGCAGGTCACGAGCCTGAGCTGCTCGTAGAACAGATCACCCGGACTGGCCCAGTTCATCACGATGCCCTGCAGCCCGAACTGGCTGGGGTACTCGCGCCCAACGCCACCCAACAACGGGAAGATGCCCGGCCCGGGGTCGAGCATGAGGTCTCGCACCAACGAGTCGGAGTCCTCCTGGAACCCCATCTTGAAGGTCGGGTCCATGATGCCGAGGAAGTCGTGCCGGATCTGCAGACCGAAGAAGACGGTCAACGCAAGCCACGTCAACCGCTCGCGTGCGCGCCGGGACATGGGATGGCCTCCTCGTTGCTGGGGCTCCGGCGATCGAAACCGGGCCGCGATCGAGAGTACGTGCGAGGCGGTTGCCGAAGAGCCCCTGCTGGCGGGTCGGGACGTGTCCCGGACCACCGGGACGTCCCAGGAATCGCGGTCGTCCCATGCACCACAGGGGTCCGTCTACGGGAGGTAGCTGATCTGATTTGGCGCACCGGTGGTGGCAGGGTCCAGAGGTGCACCCGACAGCGCCACGTTGATGTAGTCACCAGCTTGTTGGACGTCAACTATCCGTCGGACTTGACCATCAGCGAACCGGACACTCCTGGCAGTCGACAGGTCCTCCCAGTTCATCGGGGTGTAGTAGACGAAGAAGCCAGCGGCAAGCCTGCTGATGCCCCTGTCCCAGTTCGCGTCAGTCAGGTCGACTGGACCAGAGAAGAACGAGCCGTACACGGCGCGGGCGTCTGACTCGGTTGGGAACAGGACGCGAGACGCTGTGCAAGAGACCAACCGCGTCACCGGGTTGGTCGTGTTGCTGACGTCTTTCAGGGCCAGGGTCCGGTTTCCGGCACCTGTGTCCCGGACGATGACCGGGAAGCGCTGGCGGTCTGCGCCTGGGTCCAGTGCCTGGAACCCCTGAGCCGAAGAAGCCACCGACAGGTTGTTCTCGACCATCGTGAATGACCTCGACCCTCGACCGGGCCCCTCATACCGCAGGTCAACCTCGTACATGCCAAGCTCCGGAGTGCTCAGCCGTATCGCCCCCCCGTCCACCTCACAGGGGACACCCGGCCATGCCCGCGGGGTTGCCGGTCGCCAGTTCACCGTCAACGGTGAGGACGTCTCCGGTGCATAAGCCCGGAAGAGTTCGCGGTAGAACCACCAATTTGCGCCTATCCCCCACGTGGTCCAAATGATGGATGGCGAGGCGGTCACAACAAGCTCGTGTGGCCTCTGCATGAAATCTGCGAAGGCCGTGCGCTCGTCCCCCAGCGCGGCGATGACCGAGTCAACGCTCAGGGCCTCTGTCGGCCCATTCAATGCACCCGCAAGCCCGGAGTACTCCTCGACGACGTCGTCGACCCCGTCGACTTCCTCGACCTGGTCGAGAAAGTCGGGAGGTACAAGACCCCCCAGCTCGGGTATGTACACCCCACCTGCACGGGCCAGGTCACCGCCTGTGGCACGCGCCTCGTACACCGCCGCTGCACCGGACGCCGCGAGGGTGGCGACCGCCACGGCCGCCACCGCCCGCCGCGCTGCACGTGGGGGGGCCACCTGCCGATCCAGCCTGCGGACACCCCAGATGGCCAGCCTCGCCACGAGGAGGGCACCGACGAGCCAGCCCCACAGCACGAAGGACCAGTAGTAGCCCCCCGTGTGGCCCCCGATGGTCGCCGCCACACCGCCGGCCAGTACTGCCCCGCCGAGGAACAGGACCAGCGCCCGTTCCACCGTGGGCCGCAGCACGGCGAGCACGAGCACCACCACCAGGACCAGCAGGGCCGGCAGCGCGCCCTCGTTCGCCATCGACCGATAGAGGTCACCGATGGAGTAGATGCGGTCGGCCGGCGACCACGGTCCGAAGTACCAGAACTGATCACCCCGGACGTCGACCAGGTTGTACCGCAGCAGCGGGACAAATCCCCCTGCCGTGGCCAGGAACCCGGCGCCGATGAAGCCACCCGCCGCCCCGGCCCACAGCGCGACCAACCCTTGCCACCGAGGCGTCCACCCGCGGACCAGGACCAGGATGGAGGTGAGGACGAGGATCAACCCACCCGATGCCAGGCCGTAGTCGTTCGACCACACGGCCATAACCAGGCCCGCGGCCCCGCCCAGCACAGCTGCTCTGCGGATCGTCCACCCACCCCGCAGCAGCAGGAACGCCACCATTGTCAGCAGGTAGGGCGCAGCTGCTCGGATGGGTCGCAGGCTGTTCCCCGGGATCGCCGCAATGCCGATCAGCCCGTCGAACCAGGTGTAGACCTCGGGGCGGAACATGCCCAGCGCCGCCACGACGGCTGCGATCCCCGCACCCACCAGGAACGCCCGACCCGAACGCCGGGGGAAGAACAACATGGCGAGTACCCCGACGACCGTCTGGAACACCAGTTGAGTGACCGCGTAAGACGAGAAGACCGAAGCGGTCAGATCCGCACCCGCGGCGAGGAAGAGCGGGAACAGCAGGAAGACCGGCCCGATGCCCAGGTACGGGAAGAAGTCCCGGCCCGGCAATTCCCCGTCGGCCAATCGGAAGAGGCCGCTGGCGGTTTGGAACGCGCCGTCGAGTTGGTAGACCGGCACTCCGTGCATGGCCTGGCGGCCGACCGCGAACGGTACGACGAGGAACAGCACGACCACGCCGGCACGGCGCGCCCAGGTCACCCACCGGGGACCGCGGTCGGGCTGCGTCCTCGCGTCTCCCCCACCGGTAGACGTGTCCAGGTCGCTCTCGGACCTCATCTGTGCACATCCCCGTTCCTCGCCGCGGCCCGCTCTGAGCAACCGCCCGGCTGACGGCCCTACGACTCAGCGGCGAACCGGTCCGGGTGTCTCACCGCACGGTCACCGTCGTCTGACCGTTGGACGCAAGGGTGATGGTTCCGCCCTGGAAGTCCATGCGTACGCCACCGGACACCGCGTACTGGTCTGACGTCGGGAATCCGAGCCGGCCCGCCTCGTAACCGTTCGACGCCCATGCACTGTAGATGGCTCCGCGGATGGCGTGTGCCCCACCCCCAGGGCTCCAGTACACCGCTCCCCCCTGGAACGGCGCGTAGGTGCCGCCCGCAAGTGCAACCTCGTCACCGGTGGGCATCCCGAGCGGTCCGTACTCGTACCCTGTCCGACCCCAGGCGGCGAGGGTCTCGCCCCGCACGCCGTAACCGCCCGTGGCCGCGCCGGCGTAGATGGTCCCACCCTGGAAGTACTGGACGATCCCCCCGCCACCGGACGTCGTCTCGAACGAGTTCGCCGCCGGCAGCCCGAACGGGCCGGACGCACCTCCGGACCGCTGCCATGCTGCGTCAACGGCCTTGGGCACCGCGTAGGCGGGTCCAGCGGCCGGGACCACGACCGATCCTCCCTGGAAGGCCACGACTTGGCCGAGCCCCTGCGGCAGGGCGACCGCATCCGCGGTCGGGTAGCCCAAGACGCCGTTCTCGTACTCCAGTGCGGCGTAGGCCGCGAAGGCCCGAGAGGGCACGTTGACCGCCCCCGTGGCGGCAGACCAGTACAAGTTGCCGTTCGTCAGGTGCACCACCCGACCGCCGGTCGCCGTCGTGAACTCATCGGTCGTCGGGAAGCCCAGGCCAGCGCTGCCGCCCCGGGCGTCGTAGGCGGCCGTCATGACCGGCCCCATTCGGTGGGCACCGGTCGCGGACGACCAGAGGATGCTTCCGCCGGTGAAGTCCGAGCGCTGCCCACCGGGAAGGTCTTGTACATCGGTGACCGGGTAGCCCAGCGGGCCACCTTCGTACCCCTGCCGGGCCCAGGCCCCGTAGATCTCACCCCGCAGGATTCTCGATCCCGTCGACGGGGACGTGTAGACCGCACCGCCGGTGAACATCTGGAATGAGCCCGCCCGGAGGGTGCCGACGTCGGAGACGGGGAAACCGAGTACTCCTGCTGGACCACCGGCAGCCTGCCAGGTGGCGAGGGTTCCGCCTCGCACCGCGTGCGCACCGCCGGCAGTGGAGGCCCAGATGGACCCCCCGGTGAAGTCCTGCCTGGTCCCACCGCCGACGGCCTGCAGCCCGGACGTCGGCCAGCCGAGCCCTCCAGTCTCGTAACCCTGCCTGGCCCACGCCGAATACGTGCTGCCACGGAGTGCGTGGGCGCCACCCGTCGGCGACCAGTAGATGGCGCCGCCCTGGAACATGCTGAAGGCCCCGGCGCCCAACGGCGTCACAGAACTGGTCGGGAATCCCAGAGCTCCCGATTCGTACCCCAGTCGACCCCATGCGGTGTAGATGTCGCCGCCGATGGCGTTCGCACCGGTGGCGGGCGACCAGTAGATGCTGCCGTTCTGGAAGGCGGAGAAGTAGCCACCTGGGACCGGCGTCTCGTCGCCGGTCGGCCAACCGAGCGCGCCGGCTTCGTAGCCGCGAGCGGCCCACGCGGCGTAGATGCCGCCCCGCACGAAGTGGGCTCCGGTGGACGGCGACCAGTAGATCGCGCCGCCCTGGAAAGAGGAGAAGTAACCACCCGGGATGGCCGCTTCGTCCCCCACCGGGTATCCGAGCAGGCTGTACTCGTAGCCCAGCCCCCCCCACGCCTGCAGGATCGCGCCGCGCACGACCCGCGCTCCTGATGCGGGAGACCAGTAGATCGCTCCGCCCGCGTACCGTTGGTAGCAACCGCCGTTGGCCGCGCGGCAGTCGACGTCACCTGTAGCCAGACCCAGGTAGCTGGATGCGCCACCGAAGTCCAGGTACTTCTGCGCCACCGCGGACCCCCCGCTGGACTGCGTGGACCCGAACCAGTCCGTGAAGTAGTTGAAGAAGTTGCGGTTGCCGTAGGCCGAGCAGCCGTCTCCCCGCCCGTACCCAGCAGCCAGTGCAGGACCGTTGGGGGTGTACGGCGTGTAGTTGTAGAGGCCCGCAGTGGCCTGGTTCTCGATGTAGACCGACTGTCCACCGCAGGCAGCATTCGGGTTGTACTGGACGAAATTGGTCCGGCCGGCCACGTAGCCGTAGCGGCTGGGCGTTGCCTGGTAGTTCTTGAACTGGCGTGCAGCCGAGTAGAGCTGGTTGAACAACCCGTTGTAGGTGGTGTCGCACGCGGCCGTGTCGGGGCAACCGAAACCGACGGCCTTCGCATACTGGCCGGTAGTCGGGTTCGAGGCGGTGACGAGCCCCTGCTCCTTCTGCAGAGTCACGAGCAGGACTTGTGGGTTGACCCCACACGCCCGCGCCACCTTGGCGATGATGCTGGCAGCGGTCTCTTGCGTGGCGCCCGCATACGGCAACGGGCATCGAGTGTCCGCCGGACGGGTGTAGGTGTCCATGCGGTAGTTGTCCATGCACAGGGAATTGGACGCCGCGCAGGACGATCCCCGCGCGGCCAGGAACGCCTGGATGTCGGACGCACTCATGGTCGAGGTGTCGTAGAAGACACCATCGGAGATGATGTTGCCCGGGTTGAACCTGCTGAGATCCGCCGACTCGGTCCAGCGCCCGGCAGAGAATGCCCCGAACGCAAGGCCGCCCAGGAGCACGAAACCCAACGCCCAGGTGGTCCAGCGCTGAGCCCGGTGGCCGGTCACGGGATCACCACCACGAAGTCGTCGGAACGGCCGTTGGACGTTGCGGACTCGTACGAGATGAACCCGTCCCAGGCCCCAGTCCCGAGATCCGCCGCCGGGATGCTCAACGCTCCGCACGAAGTGGAACTCGCATCAGGGACGGCGGCAGAACGCGCCTGGGCGGACACCTCTCCAAGGTTGAGCACCAAGGTGCAGGTCCCGCCCGTCTCTATGACCTCTGGGATGAACGCTCCGGCCTCCACCTGGGCACCGGATACGTCGTACGAGGCGTAGGTGTAGGACACACGGCGGTCGACCCTGTCCGCGCTCAGGGGGGTCGAGGACTCGGCGCTCGTCCCCGTTGGTGCCGAGGTGGTTGCAGCCGACCCTGACCCCGTACCGGACCCTGACGGGTACCCGTCCTGCGCTCCGGTGGACATCGCAGCGGCACCGGACCCGTCTTCGCTGAAGGAGGTCGAGACGTCTGGTCCACCGACGAGGTAGCCGACCCCAGCCGCCCCACTGACGAGCACGAGCGCGCCTCCGGCGACGAGCGCGGCTCTACGCCGTCTCCTTCGAGTAGTCGACGTCAACATCTGCGTCCCTCCGTGGACCGAGGCGCCAGCTCGACGCGTGGTGCTCGCGACGGCGACGCTGAGGAGCGACACAGCGCGAGGGCTTCGCAACTGTACGTGTTCAAAGGTGGGGGATTACGTCACCGACACGCCCTAGGGGCGGGTTGCCGTGCCGTCGTTAGATCCACATTCACCCAGCTGCGGCGCCGTACTATCGCGGTTCGCTACCGCCGAGCCAGGTCGCAGGCTCCCTACCGGAACGTCCCTGCCCGCCGGACGCGAGGAAGTCGATGATGGACGAGAACCCGCATGACCCCGCGTCCCGGCAGTTGCCCGCGCGGTTGGACCCCCGCGCGGGGCGAGGCAGGCATACCCGCCGGTCGAACGGGGCACCACCTGGACCTGACGCAACTCCGCACGCCCACCGAACGCGGCGTCCCGTTGCGCTGGCCAGATTGATCGCGGCTGTCCTGTCCGTCGTGCTCGTGTGCAGCAGCGGGTGGGGCTGGTACCTCGGCAAGGTCGCCGAGGCCGCGGTGAACCGCACCGACGCCATCCCGGCCGACGGCAACGCCGACACCTCGGGCAGCGGCGAGGCGATGAACCTGCTCCTGGTGGGCAACGACAGCCGGGTCAGCCTGAGCGAGGAGCAGCTCGCCGAGCTCAACGCCGGCGAGGACTCCGGCACCAACACCGACACGATGATCCTGGTGCACATCCCGGCCGACGGGTCCAAGGCCTCCTTCGTCTCCTTCCCGCGCGACAGCTACGTGGACATCCCCGGCCACGGGCAGGACAAGCTGAACTCCGCCTACGCGTACGGCGAGCGCGACGCCCCCGCCGACGCCACCGACGCGGAGCGCCAGAGCGCCGGCGCTCAGTTGCTGGTGCAGACCATCAGCCAGCTCACCGGCCTGCAGATCGACCACTACGCCGAGGTCGACCTGCTGGGTTTCTTCCAGCTCAGCAGCATCGTCGGCGGCGTCGAGGTCAACCTCTGCCAGGCCGTCGACGACTCCTACTACTCCGGCGCGGTGTTCCCGGCCGGGGTGCAGACCATCAGCGGCGCCGACGCGCTGAAGTTCGTCCGCCAGCGGCACGGGCTCCCTCGCGGCGACTTCGACCGGATCATCCGCCAGCAGGTCTACATCGCCGGCGTGCTGCGCAACATCCTCAGCGAGAACGTCCTGTTCGACCTTGGCAAGCAGCGCGAGCTGGCCGACGCAGCCGGCGGGGCGCTCACCGTCGACCAGGGGCTGAACCTCTTCGACCTGGCTGCGCAGATGCAGTCGATCACGGCCGGCGCGATCGACTTCCAGACCATCCCCTACGTCGGCGACGCCGAGGACCCGCAGGGCCGCTACATCCTGCAGCTGCAGGACGAGGACACCCTGCACGCCTTCTTCGCCGACCTCTCCGCCGACCCGCAGGCGCCTGCCCCGTCCACCGCCGAGGCCCCGGACACCGTGGCCCCCGCGGACGTCACGGTCGACGTGTACAACGGCTCGGGCACGTCGGGGCTCGCGGCGAGCGCGGCCGAGCAGCTGACGGCGGCCGGCTTCGCCGTCAGCAGCACCGGCAACGCCGACAGCGATGCCTACACCCTCACCGAGATCCGCTACGCCGAGGGGGACGCCGCACTGGCCAACACGCTGGCCGCGGCCATTCCGGGTGCCAGCACCGCGCAGAGCGACGACGCCGCCCCCGGCACCGTGCAGCTCGTCCTCGGCTCCGACTTCGCGGGCGTCGGCCAGGCGGTCGAGGCGCCCGCCTCCACCACGGCGGCCTCGGGCGAGGACCCGCGCACCGCCGACGACACCAGCTGCATCAACTGATGACCACCCCCGCCGACCTGCTCGGTCGCGCCCTCCGTCGGGACGCCGCCGCTCCCCTGGTCACCCAGTACGACGACGCCACCGGCGAGCGGGTGGAGCTCTCGGGCACCACCCTGGCCAACTGGGTGGCCAAGACCGCGAACCTGCTGCAGGACGAGTTCGACGTCGGCCCGGGCAGCAGGGTGGCGGTCGCCCTCCCCGTGCACTGGCAGACCGCCGCCGTCCTGCTGGCCGTGTGGTCGTGCGGCGCGACGGTGGTCGACACCGCGGCGGAGGACGACGGCGGCCTGGACGACGTCGACGTCGTGCTCGCCGCGCAGGACCGGGTGCCCGCGATCGAGGAGCAGGGCGTCGACGACCTGCTGGGGCTGTCCCTGCACCCCCTCGGCCTGGGCATGACCGGCTACGCCGGGTCGGCCCGGGACTTCGCCCTCGAGGTCCGCGTGCACGGTGACCACTTCGCCCCGTACGCGCCGGTCGAGCCGGACGCCCTGGGACTGCGGGTGGCCGGACTCGAGCTGACCCTCACCGGCCTGGTCGCGGCCGCCGAGCAGCTGGCCGACCGGTTGGGCGTCCGGGACGGGGACCGGGTGCTCATCACCGAGGACAGCGCCGCCGAGGCCGGCCCGGTCGTCTGGTTGCTCGCCCCGCTCGCCGTCGGCGCGTCGCTGGTCGTGTGCCGGCACCCCGCTTCCGACCAGTTGAAGCGGCGGGCCGACGCCGAAGGGGTCACCGCTACCCTCGGCGTCGGGCTCGACGGGATCCGCGAGCTGGGCCGCCCCGCGACGAGCTGATCCGCCCAGCGATCCGACGGATGGTGGTCGCTGCATGGACAAGGTCGTCGCCAGTGCTGCCGAGGCGGTGGCCGACATCGGCTCCGGCTCGTCGCTGGCCGTGGGCGGGTTCGGGTTGTGCGGGGTGCCGATCAAGCTGATCGACGCGTTGCTGGCGCAGGGCGCGGACCGGCTGACCACGATCAGCAACAACTGCGGCGTGGACGACGCCGCGCTGGGGGTCCTGCTCTACGCCGGTCGGATCACCCGCACCATCTCCTCCTTCGTCGGGGGCAACAAGGAGCTGGCGCGGCTGTACCTGTCCGGGCAGCTGGAGGTCGAGCTCACCCCGCAGGGCACGCTGGCCGAGCGGCTGCGCGCCGGGGGCTGCGGCATCCCGGCCTTCTACACCCCGACCGGCGTCGGGACGATGGTCGCCGACGGCGGCATCCCGGTCCGCTACGACGCCGACGGCAACGTCACCGTCACCTCCCCGCCCAAGGAGATCCGCGAGTTCGACGGCCGCCAGTACGTGCTGGAGACCGCGCTGACCGCCGACTTCGGCCTCGTCCGCGCCGCGAAGGGCGACCGGCACGGCAACCTCGTCTTCCACGAGTCCGCCCGCAACTTCAACCCCCTGGCCGGCATGGCCGGGCGCATCACCATCGCCGAGGTCGAGGAGCTGGTCGAGCCCGGTGAGATCCTGCCCGAGGCCGTGCACCTGCCCGGGGTCTTCGTGCAGCGGGTGGTCGAGGTCGGCACCGAGGGCAAGGAGATCGAGAAGCGCACCACCCGCCCCCGCCCCGCACAGACCGAGGAGGCCTGACGATGGCGCTCACCCGCAACCAGCTCGCCGCCCGCGTCGCCGCCGACCTGGAGGACGGCTCCTACGTCAACCTGGGCATCGGCATGCCCACCCTGGTGCCCAACTTCATCCCCGACGGCGTGCACGTGGTGCTGCAGTCGGAGAACGGCATCCTCGGCGTCGGTCCCTACCCCTTCGAGGGCGAGGAGGACCCGGACCTGATCAACGCCGGGAAGGAGACCGTCACCCTGCAGCCCGGGGCGTCCTTCTTCGACTCCTCGCTGTCGTTCGGGATGATCCGCGGCCACCACATCGACGTCGCCGTCCTGGGCGCCATGCAGGTCAACCCCCGCGGCGACCTGGCCAACTGGCTCATCCCCGGCAAGATGGTCAACGGCATGGGCGGGGCCATGGACCTCGTCCACGGCGCCCGCCGGGTCGTGCTCATGATGGAGCACACCGCCCGCGACGGATCGCACAAGCTCGTCGCCGAGTGCACCCTGCCCCTGACCGGCAAGGCCTGCGTCGACCGCATCGTCACCGACCTCGCCGTCGTCGACGTCGTCCCCGGCACCGGCTTCGTCCTCCGCGAGACCGCCCCCGGAGTCACCACCGACGACGTCGCCGCCGCCACCGGCGCACCCCTCACCGTCGCCGACGACGTCCACGAGATGCGCTTTCCGGTGACCGCCTGATCGCGGTGGGGGCCGCCGGTCGCGGCCCTCACCGGCTCAGCGCAGCAGGTTGCGGGCGATGACCATCCGCTGGATCTGGTTGGTGCCCTCGTAGATCTGGGTGATCTTGGCGTCGCGCATCATCCGCTCGACCGGGAAGTCCTGGGTGTACCCGGCCCCGCCGAACAGCTGCACGGCGTCGGTGGTCACCTGCATCGCGACGTCGGAGGCGAACGCCTTCGACGACGCGGAGATCATCGTCAGGTCCGGGCCGCCGGTCTCCCCGCGGGCGGCGGCGACGTAGACCAGGTGCCGGGCAGCCTCGATCTTCATGGCCATGTCGGCAAGCATGAATTGCACGCCCTGGAAGTCCGAGGTGGCCTTGCCGAACTGCTTGCGGTCCTTGGTGTAGGCGATCGCTGCGTCCAGGGCGCCCTGCGCGACGCCGACGGCCTGCGCGCCGATGGTGGGGCGGGTGAAGTCCAGCGTGCGCAGCGCGGTCTTGAAGCCGGTGCCGGGCTCGCCGACGATCCGGTCGGCCGGGATGGTGCAGTCGGTGAAGTGCAGCTCGCAGGTGGGTGAGCCCTTGATGCCCATCTTGCGCTCCTTGGCGCCGACCTCGAAGCCGGGGTCGTCGCGGTGCACGACGAACGCGGAGATGCCGTTGGCGCCCTTGTCCGGGTCGGTGACGGCCATGACCGTGTACCACTCGCTGATCCCGGCGTTGGTGATCCAGGCCTTCGCGCCGTTGAGCACCCAGGAGTCGCCGTGCAGGCGGGCGCGGGTCTTCATCGCGGCAGCGTCGGAGCCGGCCTCGCGCTCGGACAGGCCGTAGCTGATCATCGCGTCGCCGGCGGCGATCGAGGGCAGCACCTTCTGCTTGAGCTCCTCGGACGCCGACAGGATGACCGGCACCGACCCGAGCTTGTTCACCGCCGGGATCAGCGAGGCCGAGACGTCGACCCGCGCGACCTCCTCGATGACGATGCAGGTGGCGACGGCGTCGGCGCCCTCGCCACCGTACTGCTCCTCGATGTGGGTCGCGTGGAACCCGGCAGCCGTCAGCGCCTTCTGCGCCTCGATCGGGTAGCGCGACTGCGCGTCGCACTCGGCGGCCCAGGGGGCGATCTCGCGCTCGGCGATCTCGCGGACCGCCTCCCGGATCGCGTCGTGCTCCTCGGTCAGCGCGTACATACCGGCAGATTTGTTACCCACGGGTACACCCTAAGCTCCCGGACCAGGACCGTAGACCCCACGCGCGATCTCAACCTTGCGGCGGTGCACCTCGACGCCGTGCAGACGGAACGCGTCGGGGTCCGCCGACCCCGGTTCCACGACGACACCGTCCCTCTCCACGGCCCAGGTACTGCCAGCCGCGGTCAACGACAGGTGCTTGGGCCCGTAGTAATCGGGTCGGACGTCGAGCGCCGTTCCGCGAGCCCCTGCCCACGCCGCGACGAGGTGCGGGTGGAAACGGGTCGACAACCACCGCTGACCCGGACCGGCTGGGACACCCCTGTCCAGCAGCTCCGTCCAGCCGAGGAATTGCATCTGTGGGACGACGGCCCACAGCCGGTCGAAGACCACCCGGTCGGCCCGGGGGACGCACTCGACGACGGCGATGCGGGCGGGGTCGACCTGCCATTCGTGGATCTCCCGGAGGGCCCGCCGGGCGAGGTCGTCGGCGGCCACCTCTGCGATGTCGTCCTGGATGCACAGCACGCCGTCGAACTCAGCGGCGCGTTCGCGGTCGAGAAGGCTGTCGAGATCGGTCACCCAGAGGTCGTCACCGCTCCGCGCGCCTGGGCGCCTGATCAGCTCGGCACTTGCTTCGTCCCGGACGTCGACAACGGGCAGCTCGCCGACCAGCGCGCGCAGGAGGTCGGCGGTACGGGCGCTGACCGGCGCAAAACCTGCACCCGTCACTGCGGTCGGTGTGCCTCGCCGGTTCATCTCCGCCAAGGCCGCCAACATGCCCAGCCGCCTCGGCCAGATGTCGTTCAGAAACCCGCCACCCACCAGGTGAATCGAGTCGGCTCGGTCCACCCACCGCAGACCCGGTATCCAGTTAGGCGCCTGTCCGTGGTCACGGAGTGCAGAGGTGACGAAGCGGGCCGCATCCCACGGGTCTTCGTTCGGCGCCTCCCAGCACAGTCGCCACAAGGTATCGACGAACTTGACCCGCGGGTGCTCCTCACCGAGCAGGGCTTGTGCGCCACCTGGGTGGGGAGTGTCCACCACGACGTCGTCGTCGGGGTTGTTCGAGGCCAGCCAGCGGAGCCAGCCCCGCACCAGTACCTCGTCGCCGTAGTTCGGCGCCCCGGGTACACCTACGAGATAGCGCAGCGGGCGCCGCTGCACCCCCTGGTCAGGCACCCCGCCGTCCACGGTGACGGATTGGGCCGTCGGCCGACCCGATCGAAACGGAGACCGGATCACCGCTCGCCACCGACCCGGGTCGACCGGTCCAACGAAGCGTCGCGAGCGATGACGTCCTCCTCCTGCCGGGCCTGCCACTGTGCGAGCACCTCGGACAGAGCGTCGTCGGAGGTGGCCAGCATGCGGACTGCGAGCAGACCCGCGTTGCGGGCACCACCAATGCCGACGGTCGCCACGGGGACACCTGCCGGCATCTGCACGATGGACAGGAGACTGTCGATGCCTTGAAGATCGGGCAACGGTCGGGGGACCCCGATCACCGGCAGTACGGTGACCGCTGCCAGCATTCCCGGCAGGTGGGCGGCCCCGCCAGCCCCGGCGATCAGCACCCTGAGACCACGACGTCGAGCCTGGGATCCGTACTCCATCATCCGTCGGGGCGTCCGATGCGCTGATAGCACGTGCGCTTCCCAGGGGACGTCGAACTCATCAAGGGCCTTGGCTGCGCCGCTCATCAGCGGCCAGTCCGAATCGCTACCCATCACCACACCGACGATCGGGGCGCCCACGCTCAACCTCCTCCTGGGCCACGCACAGGTTTGCGGTGTTATCCGACTCGGTGCGCCCCACCGGCATCCTCGCAGAGGGCGTGCACCCTGCCTGCCGTGACCCCCGATGCGCTCATGGTCACTCGGGCGCGAACGCGAAGGCCGGGTCGATCACTCCGTCAGCCAAGTACCGGGCGGCCGCCCTCGCACGCAGGCGTACTTCGTCCAGATGTTCCCCCCGAGCCGTCACGTGACCAAGCTTGCGGCCACGGCGTTCGCCCTTGCCGTACCAGTGCAGCTTGACGTCTGGCCAGTGCGCCATGAAGTGATGGATGCGCTCGTCCAGGTCAGGCCCGGCCCAGTCCTCGGCTGCGGCGTCCCCGCCCAGCACGTTCGCCATGACCACGACCGGGGCGGTCATCGCCGTCGAACCCAGCGGGTAGTCCAGCACCGCGCGCAGATGCTGCTCGAACTGACTGGTCACCGCGCCGTCGATGGTCCAGTGGCCGGAGTTGTGCGGACGCATGGCAAGTTCGTTGACCAGGATGCCATCGGCGGTCTCGAACAGTTCGACCGCCAGCATCCCGACCACACCGAGCCGGTCCGCGATCCGGACCGCGAGCTCCTGAGCCGCGGTGGCCCGCTCCTCGGACAGCCCGGGCGCTGGAGCCAGCGCCTCGTTGCAGACGCCGTCCCGCTGCACGGTCTCCACCACCGGGTACACCGCGACCTGACCGAACGGCGAGCGGGCCACCTGCGCGGCCAGCTCGCGCACCATGCTCACCCGCTGCTCGGCCAGCAATGTCCCGTTCCGGTCGAGCAGGTCGGCGGCGGTCGCCTCGTCCGGCACGACGAATACGCCTTTGCCGTCGTACCCGCCCCGCGGTGTCTTGAGAATTACCGGCCACCCGCGCTCATCGGCGAAGGCGGCGACGTCGGCAGGGCTGTTGACCTCTGCCCAGGCCGGCTGCGGCTCGCCGGCTTCGGCCAATGCACGTCGCAGCACGAGCTTGTCCTGGGCGTGGACGAGCGCACTAGGACCGGGCGCCACCCGGTGCCCAGCCGCTAGGAGTACCTCGAGGTGCTCGGTGGGCACGTGTTCGTGGTCGAAGGTGACGACGGTGGCGCCCGTAGCGAAGGCGGTGAGCGCAGCGAGGTCGGTGTGCTCACCGATCCGAACATCCCCGGCCACCAGCGCGGCGGACTCGGCTGGGTCGACCGCGAGGACCCTGAGCGTCTGGCCGAGGGCGATGGCCGCCTGGTGGGTCATCCTGGACAGCTGGCCTCCCCCAACCATCGCGACGACAGGTGTACCGGTTCGGGCATCAAGAGGTGCGGCCATGGTGGAGTGAATCTACCGGCTGGGTTCGGCACCTCCGGGCCTCAACCGGCCAGCCGAGACCCGTCCCTACCGGTGCGGATCTCGATGCGGCTGGGGATGCGGGTACGCAGCTCCTCCACATGGCTCACCACCCCGACCGTGCGTCCGCCGCGGCGCAGGTCGTCGAGGACCCCCATCACGGCGTCGAGGGCAAGCGCGTCGAGGGAGCCGAAGCCCTCGTCGACGAACAGCGTGTCGATCTGCACCCCGCCGGACTCGGCGGTGACCACGTCGGCCAGGCCGAGCGCCAGGGCGAGGGAGGCCATGAAGCTCTCCCCGCCCGAGAGGGTCTTGGTCGGCCGCTGCTGACCGGTGTGCTCGTCGAGCACGTCCAACCCCAGACCACCGCGGGCGCCGTGCCGGCCGGCGGCGTCGGTGTGCCGGAAGGTGTACCGCCCCCCGGACATGTCCTGCAGGCGCGTGCTGGCCACCTCGGCCACCTGCTCCAGCCGGGCCGCGAGGACGAAGGACTGCAGCCGCATCCGGAGGGTGTTGGCTCCGCGGCCGTTGACCAGGTCGGCCAGGGAACCCACGTGGTCGGCGGCGGCCCGCCGCTCGTCGAGCTCGACCCGTGCCGAGGTCAGCTCACCGCCCAGCAGATCCAGCTCGTGCACGCACCGGTCAGCAGCGGTCGCCGCCGCGACCGCCGTCTCCCGGGTGCCGGCGGCGGACCGGGCCGCGGCCTCCAGCGCCACCAGGTCGGGGCGGTCGGCGAGGTCGGCGAGGTCGGCCTCCGCCAGCACGGCGCGGGTCACGGCCACCGCCCGGTCGTGCTGCTCGACCCGCTCGGCGGCCCGGGCCAGTTCATCCCGCTCCAGCAACGCGCCCGCGGCCGCCCCGACGTCGTCGAAGCCGGCCCCGGCAGCCCGCTCCCCGGCCCGGGCGGTGGCCGTCACGAGCTCGGCGCGGGCCCGCAGCTCGACGGTCTCCGCGTCGAGGCATGCCTCGCACAGCTCGGCCTCGCGGACCAGACGCCGCGCGCGCGTGGCCAGGTCGGCGTCCTCCCCGACCGCCCGGACGAGCCTGGACTCCACCTCCCGCCGGGCGAGCTCGAGCGCCTCGAGCTCGGCGTGGGCGGCGGACAGCGCCGACCTGGCCCGGGTCGTCTCCTCTGCCAGCTCCACCGCCTCGGCCTGGACCTGGGCGAGCTCGGCCCGGGCCGCCGGTTCGTCGGCGGCGGTACCCGCCGTGCGGTCGTGGTCCGCCCGGGCTGCGGCGTGGCGATCACGCAGCTCGGCGAGCGGCTCGTCGCCGGCCCTGGCCTGGGCCGCAGCCAGCCGGGAGGACAGGTCGGCCTGCTCGGCGAGGACGGTCGCCAACCCCGCCTCCGCACGGTCCGCATCGGCCCGGGCGGACTCCTCGGCCTCGACGGTGACCACTCGGCCGCCGGGGAGCGCAGGGTGGGGGTGCTCCACCGACCCGCAGACCGGGCAGTCGGCGCCGTCGACGAGACCCGCGGCGAGCTCGGCGGCCATGCCGTCGAGCCGTGCGGTGCGCAGGTCGACGGCCCGCTCCCGCGCGGTCACGAGCACCTCCCGCCGCTGCAGGACCTGGACCCCCACCTCGGCCACCAGAGCCGACAGCTCGGCCGCCACCTCCGCCGCGGCCTCCCGGTCGCCCCACTGGTCGCGCTCGGCGGCCGCACCGGGCAACCGGGCGGCGGCCTCGGCCGCCCGGGCCACCCGCCCCTCGGCCCCGGCCAGTCGGCCCGGTAGCGCGGCCGCAGCAGCGGTCAGGTCGACGACCCGGCGCTCGCCCTGATCCGCGCGGCGGCGGACGTCGTCGGCGCGGGCCCGCAGCTCCCGGGCGCGGCCCTCCTCGACCTGCAGCTCGACGGCCACCGCAGCCTCGGCGCGCAGCGCGCGGGCGGTGCGGGTGTCGGCGGGGCGACCGCCCGCGACCGCCGCCCAGGCCGCTGACGCGGTGGCGAGGGACGCGGCCGCACGCTCGGCGGTCCGGGCGGCCCGACCCGCCGTCTCCAGGGCGTCGCGTACCGGCTCGGCCCGGCGGCCGGCGTCCACCCGCTCGCGCAGCCGATCGACGTCGACCGCGGCGGCGGCGAGCCCGTGCAGCTCGGCAACCGCCCGGTCCCGCCGGTCGTGCCGCTCGGCGAGCGACCGCCCGGCGGTCAGCTGCTCGGCGGCCGCGGCCACGGCGCCGGCGGCCCGCTCGGCGATCCCGCGCGCCGCGGCAGCCCGCGCCGCAGCGGTGTCCGCGACGCCGCGCACCCACCGGCCGACCGCGACGTCCCCGGGGTCGACGGCGAGCTCCTCGGGCACGGTCTCGCCGGCCACCTGCGCGACCCGGGCGAGCAGCGCGCCGAGCTGGCCCCGGGCGGCGTCGAGGCGCCGCTCGGCCACCCGCCGCTCCTCGGCCAGCCAGTCCTCGGCCCGGGCGAACCTGTCGACGTCGAAGAGCGTGCGCAGCAGGCGACTGCGGTCCTCGGGCTCGGCCCGCAGGAAGCGGGCGAAGTCGCCCTGCGGCAGCAGCACGACCTGGCAGAACTGCTCGGCCGTGAGGCCGAGCCGGGTGCGCAGGTGCTCGGACCCCTCGTCGATGCGGGTGCTGACCGGCTCCCACCCGCCGTCGGTGAGCCGCTGCACGTGCAGCAGGGCCTGCTCGGTGGTCGTCCCGGTGCCGCGCTTCTTGGGTCGCACCTGCTCGGGGCGACGGGTGATGCTCAGCCGCTCCCCGCCGAGGGTGACCTCGCAGCGCACCTCGGTGCGCACGTCGGGGGCGGCGTGGTCGCTGCGCAGCCGCTTCTCCTGGCCGCGGGGGCCGGGCACGGTGCCGTAGAGGGCGAACACGACCGCGTCCAGCAGGGTCGTCTTGCCCGCCCCGGTCGGGCCCCACAGCAGGAACAGCCCGTCCCGACCCACGTCGTCGAGGTCGACCGACACCGTGCCGGCGAACGGGCCGAAGGCGCTCAGCGTGAGCGTGTGCACCCTCACCGGGCGGCTTCCTCACGGTCGGCGGCAACCAGGGCACGCCCCAGCAGCTCCCGCTCGGCTGCGGTGACGCCGGTGCCGCCACGGACGTGCTGCACGAACTCGGTGGCCACCGACAGGTCGTCGCGACCGCGCACCCGGTCGGTGTAGGTGCGGGCCCCGTCGGCGGGCGCGGCGCCGGTCCACTCCAGGTGCACGCAGTGCGGGAACCGGGACCGCAGCCGGCGCATCGCGTCGGTCGGGCGGACCGGGTCGGTGAGCCGCGCCGACACGAAGTCGTCGACGACGGCGTCGTGCGCCGGGTCGGCGAGCAGCTCGGCCAGCTCACCGGTGACCACGCTCAGCCGCCGCGGGGTGGGCAACGGCACCGCGCGGACCTCGGCCAGGCCGCCGGCGTCGAGGTCGACCAGCCACACCTGCTTGCGCTGGCCCGCCTCCCCGAAGGAGTAGGGCAACGGCGAGCCGCTGTAGCGCAGCCGCGGGCTCAGCATCTGCGGCCGGTGCAGGTGCCCGAGGGCGACGTAGTCGACGCCGTCGAAGACCGACGGGCTGACCAGGTCGACCCCGCCGACGGCGATGTCCCGCTCGCTCTCGCTGGGCAGCCCCCCGCCGACGAAGGCGTGGGCGAGCACCACCGAGCGCACCCCGGGCCGGAAGTACAGGTCGGCCCGCACCTTGTCCATCGCCGCCGACAGGACGGCCTGGTGGGACCGGGCCAGCTCGCCGCCGAGCTCGTGCCGGGCGACCTCGGGCTCCAGGAAGGGCAGGCCGTACACCGCGACCTCGCCGTGGGCGTCGGTCAGCAGCACCGGCTCGTCCAGCGACGCCGTCGTGGCGCGGACGTGCACCCCGGAGACCGCGAGCAGGCCCGACGCGAAGCCGAGCCGGCGGGCGGAGTCGTGGTTGCCGGGGGTGAGCACGACGGCGGCGCCGGCCGCCCGCAGCCGGGAGAGCACCCGGTCGAGCACGCCGGTCGCGTCGGCCGAGGGCACCGCGCGGTCGTACACGTCGCCGGCCACGAGCACCACGTCGACGCGTTCGGCCCGCACGACGTCGGCCAGCCCCGAGAGCACGGCCTCCTGCTCGGCGAGCAGGTCGGTCCCGTGCAGGGACCGGCCCACGTGCCAGTCGGAGGTGTGCAGCAACCGCATGGCCACGACGCTAGGCGCACCCTCCGACAGAACCGGGGTGAGCGGGGCGTGCGGGACGGAGGTGCGGGTCAGCGCCGGGGTGGGACGGGTCCGGTGTCGCCGCGGTAGTACTGGCCGAGGTAACCGGCGCTCTCCTGGGCCCGGCGGTCGGCGTCCTCCTCCACGACGTGGTTGAGCAGCTGCTGCACGGCGTCGGAGTCCGGGATGGCCGACCAGACGGTCGCCCCGCTCTCCCCCGCGGTCTCGATCGTCACCGTCCCGGAGTTGATCATCCGCTCCCACAGGCTCTGCTTGTACGAGACGTCGGTGATGCGGGACAGGCCGATGTCCCGGCCGGTGCGCGACAGGATGCCCACCCGGTACAGCACCCGGTGCGTGGTGATCACGTAGTGCGTCGTCCGCCAGCGCAGCAGCGGGACGGCGACGAACACCACGGCCAGCAGCACGACCGCCACCGCGATGACCAGGCGGTAGACGCCCTGGTTCGACCCCGCCGGGATCAGTGCCGCGCCGAACGAGCCCGCCCCGACCAACACCAGGAAGAACACGACCGGCCAGAAGACGGTCAGCCAGTGCGGGTGCAGGTGCCGGACGACCTCTTCGTCGTCGGCGAGCAGCTTGTCGGGGTAGGCCACGTCGCCAGGATGGCCGACCACCGACCCGTCGTCACCTCTCCCGGGCCTGCGGCCGGACGTGTCGGACGTCGCCGGCGGCCAGCTCGTACCGGCCCTGCGGGGCACGGACGACGAGCCGGCCGTCCCAGTCCACCGCCTCGGCGACCCCGTCGAGGGTCGAGCCGTCGGGCAGGGTGACGGTCACGGCGGCACCGATCGTCGAGCTCCACGCCAGGTAGTCCGTCGCCAGACCGGAGGACACCGGGTCACCGGCGTGCTCGACCCAGCGGCGGTAGCGCTCCTCGAGGGCCCGCAGGTAGGCGAGCAGGACCGGTGCGCGGTCGACCGGGCGGTCGGCGACCAGCGCCAGCGACGTCCCGGTGTCCGGCAGTTCCTCCGCGGTGGTCGAGACGTTCAGCCCGACACCGACCACGACCGCGCCGTCGGCGACCTCGGCGAGGATGCCGGCCAGCTTGCGGCCGTCGGGCGCGAGCAGGTCGTTGGGCCACTTGAGCGAGGCGCGCGCCGTCCCCGACAGCGACTCGGCCAGCGCGACGCCGGTGAGCATCGACAGCCACCCGCGCCGGGACAGCGGGACGTCGGGGCGCAGCAGGACCGAGACCGTCATGCCGGCGCGCGGGGGCGAGGACCAGGTGCGGTCGAGGCGGCCCCGGCCGGCCACCTGGTGCTCGGCGACCAGCACCAGGCCCTCCGCCTCGCCGTCCGCGGCGCGGGCGGCCAGCGCGGCGTTGGTCGACCCGATCTCCTCGACCACCTCGACCGACCGCCACAGCCCGTCCCCGCGCCGCAGGGCTGTGACCAGCGCCACGGCGTCCAGACCGGGCCGCTCGAGGTCCCGGTAGCGCCCCGAGCCGATGTCCGCCATGTCCCCTACGCTACGGCCGGTGCAGCCGGTCCCCGCAGCGGAGCGGGGCGGCCCGAGCGGAGGCTGATGGCCTTGGAGGTGCCCGAGTGAGCGCGGCCGAACTGCAGGACGCCGGCGAGCAGGTCCCCGACGACATCGACGTCCACACGACCGCCGGCAAGCTCGCGGACTTCGCCCGCCGCCAGGAGGAGGCGCTGCACGCCGGCTCGGAGAAGGCCGTCGAGAAGCAGCACGCGGCCGGGAAGATGACCGCCCGCGAGCGCGTGGACGCCCTGCTCGACGAGGGGTCGTTCACCGAGTTCGACGAGTTCGCCCGGCACCGCTCCACCAACTTCGGGCTGGACAAGAAGCGGCCCTTCGGCGACGGCGTCGTCACCGGCTACGGCACCGTCGACGGCCGCCCGGTCGCGGTGTTCAGCCAGGACGTGACCAGCTTCGGCGGCAGCCTGGGCGAGGTGTACGGCGAGAAGATCGTCAAGGTGCTGGACTTCGCGGTCACCAACGGCTGCCCGGTGGTCGGCATCAACGAGGGCGGCGGCGCGCGGATCCAGGAGGGCGTGGTCTCCCTCGGCCTGTACGGGGAGATCTTCCGCCGCAACGTGCACGCCTCCGGCGTCGTCCCCCAGATCTCGCTGATCATGGGCGCCAACGCCGGCGGCCACGTCTACTCCCCCGCCCTCACCGACTTCGTCGTCATGGTGGACGGGACCAGCCAGATGTTCATCACCGGCCCCGACGTGGTGAAGACCGTCACCGGCGAGGACGTCACGCTCGAGGAGCTGGGCGGGGCGCGCACGCACAACACCAAGTCCGGGGTCGCGCACTACCTGGCCCCCGACGAGGCCGACGCCATCGACTACGTCAAGACCCTGCTGTCCTACCTGCCGGCCAACAACCTCGACCCCCTCCCGGTCGTGGAGACCGCGCCGGTGGACGTGTCCGTCGACGGGGTGACCGACGAGGACCGGGAACTGGACACCTTCGTCCCCGACTCGGCCAACAGCCCCTACGACATGCACACCGTCATCGAGCACGTGCTGGACGACGGCGAGTTCCTCGAGGTGCAGGAGCTCTTCGCCCCCAACATCCTCATCGGCTACGGCCGCATCGAGGGCCGCCCGGTCGGCGTGGTCGCCAACCAGCCCACCCAGTTCGCCGGCACCCTGGACATCGACGCCAGCGAGAAGGCCGCCCGGTTCGTGCGCACCTGCGACGCCTTCAACATCCCCGTGCTGACCTTCGTCGACGTCCCGGGCTTCCTGCCCGGCACCTCCCAGGAGTGGGAGGGCATCATCCGCCGCGGCGCCAAGCTCATCTACGCCTACGCCGAGGCCACCGTCCCCAAGGTCACCGTGATCACCCGCAAGGCCTACGGCGGCGCCTACGACGTCATGGGCTCCAAGCACCTCGGCGCCGACGTCAACCTGGCCTGGCCCACCGCCCAGATCGCCGTCGTCGGGGCGCAGGGCGCGGTCGGCATCCTGTACCGCCGCGAGCTGGCCGACGCCGCCGACCCCGACGCCCGCCGCGCGGAGCTGATCACCGAGTACGAGGACACGCTCGCCAACCCCTACATCGCCGCCGACCGCGGCTACGTGGACGCGGTGATCCTGCCCTCCCACACCCGCATCCAGGTCACCAAGGCCCTGCGGGTGCTGGCCAACAAGCGGCAGACCCTGCCCGCCAAGAAGCACGGCAACATCCCGCTGTGAGCGAGCAGGTCCGCCCGCTGCTGCGGGTCGTGTCGGGGTCCCCGTCGGACGAGGAGCTGGCGGCGCTCACCGCCGTCGTGGCGGCGATGTCGCAGCGTCCGCGGCGCCGCCGTCCGGTCCCGGTGGGTGCCTGGGCGTCGTTCGCGGACGGTCACCGTCGGCCCGTGCATCCCGGCCTCGGTGGCTGGCGCGCGTCGGGGCGGTTCGCGTGAGCCGCCGGCTGGTGCTGGGGTCGGCGTCGCCGGCCCGCCTGCAGCTGTTGCGCCAGGCGGGGTTGGCCCCCGAGGTGGTCGTGTCCGGCGTCGACGAGACGGCGATCCGCTCCCCGCGGGTGTCCGAGCTGGTCGCGCTGCTCGCCACCGCCAAGGCGCAGGCCGTGGCCGCGCAGGAGGACGACGCGCTGGTCATCGGCGCCGACTCGGTGCTGGAGTTCCGCGGTCAGCCGCTGGGCAAGCCCGCCGACGCCGACGACGCCCGCCTGCGGTGGCGTCGGATGGCCGGCCGCAGCGGGGTGCTGCACACGGGCCAGGCACTGCTCGACGTCCGCGGGGGCGACATCACCCGGCGCGACGTCGCGGTCTCGTCCACGACGGTGCACTTCGCCAGCCCCACCGACGCCGAGGTCGACGCCTACGTCGGCTCCGGGGAGCCGCTGCAGGTCGCCGGCGCCTTCACCCTCGACGGCCTCGGCGCCCCGTTCGTCCGCCGCATCGAGGGCGACCCCACCGCCGTCATCGGCCTGTCCCTGCCGTTGCTGCGCGTCCAGCTCGGCCGCCTGGGTCTCACCATCACCGATTTCTGGGACCGCTGAGCCCGACGGCTCCGGTCCACCGCGTCCACATCGAGGAGGCTGTGCGCAGTGCAGAAGGTCCTGATCGCCAACCGCGGCGAGATCGCCGTCCGGGTCGCCCGCGCCTGCAAGGACGCCGGCCTGACCAGCGTCGCCGTCTACGCCGACCCCGACCGGGACGCCCTGCACGTGCGCGTCGCCGACGAGGCGTTCGCCATCGGCGGGAACACCCCCGGTGAGTCCTACCTGGTCATCGACAAGATCATCGACGTGGCGAAGCGGTCGGGCGCGGACACCGTGCACCCCGGCTACGGCTTCCTGTCCGAGAACGCCGACTTCGCCCAGGCCGTCCTCGACGCCGGGCTGACCTGGGTCGGTCCCTCCCCCGCCGCGATCATCGCCCTCGGGGACAAGGTGCAGGCCCGCCACATCGCCGCGAAGGTCGGCGCCCCGCTGGTCCCGGGCACGAAGGACCCGGTCGCGAACGGCGAGGAGGTCGTCGCCTTCGCGGAGGAGCACGGCCTGCCGGTGGCCATCAAGGCCGCCTTCGGCGGCGGCGGCCGCGGCCTGAAGGTCGCCCGCACCATCGAGGAGATCCCCGAGCTGTTCGACTCCGCCGTCCGCGAGGCCGTGAGCGCCTTCGGGCGCGGGGAGTGCTTCGTGGAGAAGTTCCTGGACAAGCCCCGCCACGTCGAGGCCCAGGTGCTCGCCGACACCCACGGCAACGTCGTGGTCGTGGGCACCCGCGACTGCTCGCTGCAGCGCCGCAACCAGAAGCTGGTCGAGGAGGCCCCCGCGCCCTTCCTCACCGACGAGCAGCGGGCCCGCATCCACTCCTCGGCCAAGGACATCGTGCGGGGCGCCGACTACGTGGGTGCCGGCACCGTGGAGTACCTGGTCGGCGCCGACGGCGACATCTCCTTCCTGGAGGTCAACACGCGCCTGCAGGTGGAGCACCCGGTCAGCGAGGAGACCAGCGGCCTGGACCTGGTCCGCCAGCAGTTCCGCATCGCCGAGGGCCTGCCGCTGGAGATCACCGAGGACCCGACCCCGCGCGGGCACTCCATCGAGTTCCGGATCAACGCCGAGGACGCCGGGCGCAACTTCATGCCCGCCCCCGGCCCGGTCACCGCGCTGTCGGTGCCGCAGGGCCCCGGCGTGCGCTGGGACTCCGGCGTCGTCGCCGGCGGCGAGGTCGCCGGAGCCTTCGACTCCATGCTGGCCAAGCTCATCGTCACCGGCGCCACCCGCGCCGAGGCCCTCCAGCGGGCCGCCCGCGCCCTCGACGAACTCGTCGTCGACGGCATGCCGACCGTGATCCCGTTCCACCGCGCCGTGGTCCGCGACGAGGCCTTCACCTCCGAGCCGTTCACCGTGCACACCCGGTGGATCGAGACCGAGTGGGACAACCAGGTGCAGCCCTACGGCGCCGCGGCCGACACCGAGGAGCCCGAGGAGCGGCAGACCGTGGTCGTCGAGGTCGGCGGCCGCCGGCTGGAGGTCTCGCTGCCGGCCGGGTTCGCCGTCGGTGGAGGGGCCCCGGCGGCCGGCGGGAAGGCCAAGCCCCGCAAGCGCGGCGGCGGGTCCGGGGGCGGCGCAGCATCGGGCGACAGCCTGACCTCGCCGATGCAGGGCACGATCGTGAAGGTGGCCGTGGAGGACGGCGCGACCGTCGCGGCCGGTGACCTGGTCGTGGTGCTCGAGGCGATGAAGATGGAGCAGCCCATCGTCGCCCACAAGGCCGGTACCGTCACCGGCCTGTCGGCCGAGGTGGGCGCCACCGTCACCAGCGGCGCCGTCCTCTGCACGATCGCCGACGCCTGAGGGGCCGGGGGCAGCTGCCCCCGGCCCCTCAGGGTGTCGTCAGGTGTAGGCGCCGCGGCTCGGCGCCCACAACAGCCGGCCTCCTTGGAAGGACTGCGAACACACTCCGCCGGAACCGCACTGTGCGTCGGCCACCGGGTAGCCGAGGTACCCCACTTCATAGCCTCGTGCCGCCCAACCCTGGTACAGGCCACCAGTCAGGGCTCGGGCCCCCACGCCGGGTACCCAGTACAGGCTGCCCCCCATGAAGGACTGCACGCATCCGCCACCGATCAGGCCGCAGAACGCGTCAGCGATCGGGTAACCGAGGTTCCCGAACTCGTACCCCCGGGTGGCCCAGCCCTCCAGCAGACCTCCAGTGATGGATCGGGCACCGTACCCCGGCACCCAGTACAGCGATCCACGCTCGAACCACTGAACACAGCCACCGCCGCGGAGGCCGCAGCGCGCATCGGCGACGGGGTAGCCCAACGATCCAGCCTCGTAGCCCCGCTGCGCCCATGCGGACCACAATCCGCCGCTGATGGAGACAGCGCCAAGACCTGGAACCCAGTACAGAGCACCGGCTTCGAACACCTGGACACAACCACCACGCGGCAACGAGCAATTGGCTCCACTCGCGGGGTAGCCGAGCCAGCTGTACTCATAACCCAACGCGGCCCACCGCTCACGCAGGCCACCGGTCACCAGTTGCGTTCCCGTGGACGGGGACCAGTAGATGGATCCATGCGCGAAGTGGCGGAAGCACCCCCCGCGAACGAGACCACACGTCTCCGCACTCGTCGAGTTCCCCAGTGGGCCGGCCGCGCCACCGCTCCCGACGTAGGCCGAGGTGATTGCCGACATCGATGCCGGTCCGACGCGGACTGTCGCCGCGGAAGGCGTCGTACCGGTGACTGCGACGGAGAATCCGCCTGCCACCGACGTCGTGCCGACGGGCAGGGCCTGCCGCAGGTCCGACGCCCAGCCGGAGGGGCCAGAGGGCGAGCCGTCCAGGAGCAAGGAGGTGTCGCCGTCCCGCGCAGCGGCCCGGCGCAGCACGACGCCGCTGTCGAGGCGGTAGGCGTTGCGGGTGTCGCCGAGCCAGGCGTCCCGCCCACTGGGCTGGCGGTACTCCAGGAAGTAGACGGTCCCGTCGGGGGCCGTCAGCTTCACCGCACGGGTACCGGACGTCGCCGACACGGGCGCCAGGGTGACCGTCGTCCCCGCGCTGGACGCCGTCAGCGCGACCTGCTCGGTGGTCGGGAGAAGCCCCAGCCGGTCGGCCTGGACCGCGTTCAGCGTGCCGACCTGGCCCCAGGAGATGCCCATGACGTCGTAGAAGTCGTAGTAGGCCCGGGTCTGGCAGGTGCCCGACTCCAGCGAGCCGTCGCACTGCAGCTCCGAGGAGTGCCCGAGGCCGAAGTTGTGGCCGAGCTCGTGGGCCATCACCGACAGCGCGGCGGCCTGCACGTAGGAACGCCCACCGCTGCCGATGGAGGTGCCCACGGTGCCCAGGCCGTAGGCGCAGCCCGCGGTGCCCTGCGGGACGTAGAGCATCAGGTGCTTGCCGGCCCCTTGCGTCCACCCGATCTGCGCGGCGACGTCGTTCCACAGGTTGAACGCCGAGGAGCAGGTCTGCGACGAACGCACCCAGCCCGTGGCGCCGGCCACGGCCGCGATGCGCACGGTGCCGTTGCTCTGCTCGTCCCAGAACGAGGAGACGGCGCCGTTCAGGGTGTTGACGACCGTCCCGATCGTCATGCTGTCCGCGGTGGCACCGGCGGGGAGCACCAGCACCGCGGTCACGGTGTTGGTCGGCGCGCTGCCGGCCGACGCGGTGGTCGGGTCGGGGGTGGCGGCGTCGACGACGGTGGCGGCCTGCACCTCGACGGCGGGCTCGATGCCCTGCTCCGTCGACGCCTCGTCGGTGATCTCGTCGCCGACGGTGACCGCCAGGGTGGAACCCACCTCGACGTCGGGCAGCGAGTCGGTGGGCACGCGCACGGCGTCGCCGTCGGCCGGCTCGATCCAGCTCAGCGGCTCCTCGGCGTGGTCGCCGTCCTCGTGACCGTGGTCCTCGTGGGTGTGCTCCTCCGCGGTCGGGTCGGGCCAGGCCTGCATCAGCTGACCGACCACGACGTCGCCCGGGTCGGTGCCCGGGTCCTCCGGGGTCGGCGAACCGGGCGAGGCCGGCGCGGCCTCCGTCGGAGGCGCCGACTCCGTCGAGGGCGCGGACTCCGTCGTGGGCGTGGCCTCGGCGCTGGGGGCCGCCTCCGGGGTCGGCTCGACCGACGTCGGCTCGGCGGTGCCCGACGTCGTGGCGGGCACGTCGGTCACGGTCGGGTCCGCCTGCGCGGCGGGCGCGACGACGAAGGTGGCCAGCACCGCGGCAGTGGCGGTGAGGACGGCACCGCGCAGCGCGCGACGACGACGGGCGTGGGACACGATCAGCTCCTGGGCAGGTGGGACCTGACCAGGACGTCGTCACCGGCGGCGCTCGGCTGGAGGCGCGTCACCCGTCAGAGGTAGAGCGCTGCCTGCCGTTCCACCGCCGCGCCGTAGCCGCCGCCGAACAGGACGGCGTGCAGCAGCAGCGGGTGCAGCTGGTGGATGCCCTGCCGCTGGCGCCAGCCGTCGGCCAGCGGCGCCGCCTCGACGTACGCCGCCTCCACCCGGTCCAGGTGCGGCGCACCGAACAGGGCGAGCAGCGCCAGGTCGGTCTCCCGGTGCCCGGCGTGCGCGGCGGCGGCGTCGACCAGCCGGACCCGGCCGTCGGCGCCCCACAGCAGGTTGCCGCTCCACAGGTCGCCGTGCAGCCGGGCCGGCGGCTCGACCGGGACCAGCTGGTCGAGCCGGGCGCACACCCGCTCCACGGCGACCGCGCCGGCCGCGGACAGCGAGCCGGTGTCCCGCGCCGCCCGCACCAGGGGGAGCAGCCGGGCCTCGGCGAAGAACGGCGGCCAGTCGCGGAAGGCCCGGTCGTCCAGGGGGATGGTCGCCGCGTACCCGGATCCCCCGAAGGACTCCTCCGGTGCCGCGTGCAGCCGGGCCAGCTCCCCGCCGAACCGGGACGCCGCTCCGGCCGCCGGGGCCGCGGTGTCCACCCACTCGAGCACCAGCGCGCGGTCGGTCACCTCGACCACCGCGGGGACCAGCGGGCCGCCGTCCACCCGCAGCCGGTCCAGCCCCCGCGCCTCGGCCGCGAAGAACCCGGCGGGCGCCCCGTCGAGCTCCTTGACGAACACCGGCCCAGCGGGCCGGTCCTCGCGGAAGGAGGCGCAGATGTCCCCGCCGGCGACGGGGACCCGCCGGGTCACTCCGGCTGGGAGTTCATCAGCCGGCGGCCGGCCTCGGTGATCGACCCGGACAGCGACGGGTAGATGGAGAACGTCTGCGCGAGGTCGTCGACGGTCAGGCCCTTGCTGACCGCGAGGGTGATCGGCAGAACCAGCTCCGAGGCCCCCGGCGCAACGACCACGCCGCCGACGACGACGCCGGTCGAGCGGCGGGCGAAGATCTTCACGAACCCGTCGCGCAGGTCGCTCATCTTGGCCCGGGCGTTGGTGGCCAGGGGCAGCTGCACGCTGTCGATGTCCGAGCCCTCCGGCAGCGTCTTCTCCTGCACACCGACGGTGGCGATCTCCGGGTGGGTGAACACGTTGCCGGCCACGGTCTTCAGCCGGATCGGCGAGACGGCCTCGCCGAGGGCGTGCCACATCGCGATGCGGCCCTGCATGGCGGCGACGGAGGCGAGCTGGAAGACCCCGGTGACGTCGCCGGCGGCGTAGATGCCGGGCACCGAGGTGCGGGACACCCGGTCGACCACCACGTGCCCGGACGGCGCCAGCGCGACCCCGCAGGCCTCGAGGTTCAGCCCGTCGGTATTGGGCACGGTGCCCACGGTCATCAGCGCGTGCGACCCGGTGACCACCCGGCCGTCGGTCAGCCGCACCTCGACGCCGGTCTCCGTGCGCTTCACCGACTCCGCGCGGCCGCGCTCGGCAATCTTGCCGCCCCGGGACTGGAAGACCTGCTCGACCACGGCGGCGGCGTCGGCGTCCTCACCGGGCAGCACCTGGTCGCGGGAGGAGACCAGGGTGACCGGCACCCCCGCCTCGAGGTAGCCGGAGGCGAACTCCGCGCCGGTGACGCCGGAGCCGACCACGACGAGGTGCTCGGGCAGCTCCTCCAGGTCGTAGACGTCGCGCCACGAGAGGATGCGGTCGCCATCGGGCTCGGACCCCGGGAGCACCCGCGGGTCGGCGCCGGTGGCGATGAGCACGACGTCGGCCTCGACCTCCTGCTGCACGCCGCCGTCGTGGTCGCAGATCTCCACCCGGTGCGCGATGAGCCCGCGGATCTCGTCGGACAGCCGCGCCTGCCCGCTGACGCACCGCACGCCGACGCTCTCCAGCCGGGCGTGGATGTCGGCGGACTGCGCGACGGCCAGGCCGCGGATGCGCTGGTTGACCGCGGCGATGTCCAGGCTGACGTCGGCCAGGTCGGTGCCCTGCAGGCCGAGGACGGCGGAGTCGCGCACCGCGGTCATCGCGCCGGCGGCGGCGATGAGGGTCTTGGAGGGCACGCAGTCGGTCAGCACGCTGGCCCCGCCGAGGCCGTCCCGCTCGACGACGGTGACGTCTGCGCCGAGCTGGGCGGCGACGAGCGCGGCCTCGTAGCCGGCCGGTCCGCCGCCGATGATGACGATGCGGGTCATGGGTGGGCTCTCCAGGGCAGTGCGGGCGGTGTGCACCCCCAGTGTCCCCGGTGGGAGCCCCTCGGCGGTCCCTCAGGGGGTCGGGTCGGCCAGGAACGTGGTGAGCACCTCACGCGCGGCCAGCGCGGGGGTCAGCTCGCCGGCCAGCACCCGCCGCTCGAGGTCGGGCGCGCTGGAACGGACGGCGGGGTGCTCCCGCAGCCGCGCCTCCAGCCCGTCGCGGACCAGCTGCCAGGTCCAGCGCACCTGCTGGGCGTTGCGACGGCGGTCGAACTCCCCCGACGACTGCAGCTGCCCGGTGTGCGCGACCACCTGGGCCCAGACCTCGGCCAGCCCCTCGCCGGTCAGCCCGGCGCAGGTCAGCACCGGCACGTCCCAGTCGGAGTCACCGCGCAGCATGCGGATGGCCCCGTGCAGTTCCCGGGCCGCTGTCCGGGCGTCACCGGCGGCCGGGCCGTCGGCCTTGTTGACCGCGATGACGTCGGCGATCTCCAGGATCCCGCGCTTGATGCCCTGCAGGGAGTCCCCGGTGCGGGCCAGGGTGAGGAACAGGAACGTGTCCACCATCTCGGCGACGGTGACCTCGCTCTGGCCCACGCCCACGGTCTCCACCAGCACCACGTCGTAGCCGGCGGCCTCCACCACCACCATCGACTCCCGGGTGGCCTGCGCGACCCCGCCCAGCGTCCCGGCCGTCGGCGAGGGCCGGATGAACGCGGCGGGGTCGACCGACAGCCGGGCCATCCGCGTCTTGTCGCCCAGGATCGACCCGCCCGACCGGGCCGACGACGGGTCCACCGCCAGCACCGCCACCCGGTGCCCGGCGGCGGTCAGGTCGACGCCGAGCTGGTCGATGAAGGTCGACTTGCCGACCCCGGGAACGCCGCTGATGCCGACCCGCTGCGCCCCGCCGGCGTGCGGCAGCAGCTCCACCAGCAGCTCCTGCGCCCGTTCCCGGTGGTCGGCCCGCCGGGACTCCACCAGCGTGATGGCCCGGGCGATCGACCGCCGGTCCCCGGCGAGCACGCCCTCCGCGAGCTCCACGGAGGTCAGTGGCCGAGGCGGGCCGAGAGCTCCCGCAGCAGCTGCTGGGCCGCCGTGGCGATGACCGTGCCGGGCGGGAACACCGCGGCGGCGCCCATGTCCTGGAGCGTCTGCACGTCGTCGGGCGGGATCACGCCCCCGACCACGACCAGCACGTCGGAGGCCCCCAGCTCGGCCAGGGCGTCGCGCAGCGCCGGCACCAGCGTCAGGTGGCCCGCCGCCAGCGAGGAGACCCCGACGACGTGCACGTCGGCCTCCACCGCCTGCCGGGCGACCTCCTCCGGCGTCTGGAACAGCGGGCCCACGTCGACGTCGAAGCCGAGATCGGCGAAGGCGGTGGCGATGACCTTCTGCCCGCGGTCGTGGCCGTCCTGGCCCATCTTGGCCACCAGGATGCGGGGACGGCGGCCCTCCGCCTCGGCGAACGCCTCGGTCATCGCCCGGGTCTCCTGCATCGGGCCCCCTTCCCCTGCCTCCTCGCGGTACACCCCGGAGATGGTGCGGACCTGGCCGGCGTGCCGGCCGTAGACCTTCTCCAGGGCGTCGGAGATCTCCCCGACGGTCGCCTTGGCCCGGGCGGCGTCGACGGCCAGGTGAAGCAGGTTGTTCTCCAGCTCCTGCCCCCGCTTGCCGTCGGCGGCGGCCTGCGCGGCCTCGGTCAGCCGGCGGAGGGCGGCCTCGGTCACCGAGGAGTCCCGCTCGGCACGCAGGTCGCGCAACCGCTGCACCTGCTGGGCCAGCACGTCGGCGTTGTCCACCCGCAGCACCTCGACGGCCTCGTCGGCCTCCACCGGGTACTTGTTGACCCCGATGACGGGCTGGCGGCCGGAGTCGATGCGCGCCTGGGTGCGGGCCGCGGCCTCCTCGATGCGCAGCTTCGGGATGCCGTCGCTGATCGCCTGCGCCATCCCGCCGTGCGCCTCGACCTCGGCGATGTGCGCCCAGGCCTTGCGGGCCAGGTCGTAGGTCAGCCGCTCCACGTAGGCCGACCCGCCCCAGGGGTCGATGACCCGGGTGGTGCCCGACTCCTGCTGCAGCAGCAGCTGGGTGTTGCGGGCGATCCGGGCGGAGAAGTCGGTCGGCAGCGCCAGCGCCTCGTCCAGGGCGTTGGTGTGCAGGGACTGCGTGTGGCCCTGGGTGGCGGCCATCGCCTCCACGCAGGTGCGGACGACGTTGTTGTAGACGTCCTGCGCGGTCAGCGACCAGCCCGAGGTCTGCGAGTGCGTGCGCAGCGACAGCGACTTGGGGTTGGTCGCGCCCTCGCGCTCCACCAGCTTGGCCCACAGCAGCCGGCCGGCGCGGAGCTTGGCGACCTCCATGAAGAAGTTCATGCCGATGCCCCAGAAGAAGCTCAACCGGGGGGCGAAGGCGTCGACGTCCAGCCCGGCCTCGCGGCCCGCCTTGAGGTACTCCACCCCGTCGGCGAGCGTGTAGGCCAGTTCCAGGTCGGCCGTCGCCCCCGCCTCCTGGATGTGGTACCCGGAGATCGAGATCGAGTTGAACCGGGGCATCCGCTGCGACGTGTAGGCGAAGATGTCGCTGATCACCTGCATCGAGGGCCCCGGGGGGTAGATGTAGGTGTTGCGGACCATGAACTCCTTGAGGATGTCGTTCTGGATGGTCCCCGACAGCTGCTCCGGCGCCACCCCCTGCTCCTCGGCGGCCACGATGTAGAGCGCGAGCACCGGCAGCACGGCGCCGTTCATGGTCATCGACACGCTCATCCGGTCCAGCGGGATGCCGTCGAAGAGCTGCCGCATGTCGTAGATGGAGTCGATGGCCACCCCGGCCATGCCGACGTCGCCGGGCACCCGCGGGTGGTCGGAGTCGTAGCCCCGGTGGGTGGGCAGGTCGAAGGCCACCGACAGGCCCTTCTGGCCCGCCGCCAGGTTCCGCCGGTAGAAGGCGTTGGACGCCGCCGCGGTGGAGAACCCCGCGTACTGGCGCACCGTCCACGGCTGGGTGGTGTACATCGTCGGGTAGGGCCCGCGGCCGTAGGGCGGCAGGCCCGGGTACCCGTCCAGGAAGTCCAGGCCCTCGAGGTCGTCCGCGGTGAGCAGCGGGGGCACCTCGATGCCCTCGGGCGTCTCCCACGCCGCCTCCCCCACCGACCGACCGGTCCGCGAGGCGAACTCCGCCGCCCAGTCCGCAGCCGACGCGGCCTGCGCCGGGGTGCCCAGCTCCAAGGACCCGAAGTCGGGGATCGCGCTCATGCCCGTGCTCCCAGCAGCTCGTCGAGGGTGGTGGTCAGGACGTCGACGGCGTCGCAGCCGGCGAACACGTAGCCGTCGACGCCCTCGACGGCCAGGTCGGGCTTCCCGGCCAGCCAGATGCGCGACGCCCCGGCCTCCCGGAGCTCGGCGGCGAGGGCGGCCGCACCGCCGTAGTCCTTGTCCGACCCGCAGATGCAGGCCACGGTCGCCCCACCCAGCCCGGACGCCCCGTCGCCGGACGGCGTCGCCAGCCCCCCGGCCTGGAAGAGGTTGGTGGCGAAGGTCAGCCGCGCGGTGTGCGCGGCCGGCTTCCCCAGGGTCGCCAGGTACACCGCCGGACGGTCGGCCGGTTCCTCCGCGCGGTCGCGCAGGTCCTCGAAGACCTGCGCCGCGCGCACCCGGGGCAGCCCGCCCCCGGAGGCGACGGCGGGGGCCGGACGCCGGTCGGGCAGCTTCTCCGCGATGTTCGGGAACTCGCTCACGCCCGTGATCGCGTCCTCGCGGGTGGCGAGCCGCCCCGACCTGGCGGCCCACGCGGCGGCGGTCCTCTCCGCGACCAGCCCCGAGGACAGCGCCGCGGCGTACCCACCGGCCCGCTCCAGCTCGGTGAACAGCTCCCACGCCGCGTGCGCCAGCGCGTCGGTCAGCGACTCCACGTACCAGGAGCCCCCGGCCGGGTCGAGCACCCGGCCGAGGTGGCTCTCCTCCAGCAGCAGCGACTGCGTGTTCCGGGCGATCCGCCGCGCGAAGGGGTCGGGCAGACCCAGCGCGGCGTCGAACGGGGCCACCGTGATCGCGTCCGCCCCGCCGACCCCTGCGGCGAACGCGGCGACGGTGGTGCGCAGCATGTTCACCCACGGGTCGCGTGCGGTCACCATGACCGACGACGTCACCGCGTGCTGCCGCATCCCGCGGTCGGCGGCCGGGACGCCGGAGGCCTCGCCCACCCGGTCCCACAGCCGCCGCGCCGCCCGCAGCATCGCGATCGTCGTGAACTGGTCGGCCGTGGCGGCGAACCGGAACTCCAGCGCCCGGGCCGCCTCCTCGACCGGCAGCCCGTCCCCGGTGAGCGCCCGCAGGTAGGCCACCCCGCTCGACAGCGCGCAGGCCAGCTCCTCCACCGCGGTCGCCCCGGCCTCGTGCACCACGGTCGCGTCCACGACCACCGCCCGCAGGTCACCGTGCGCCGCGGCCCGGCGGGCCCACCCGCCCAGCCCGGACAGGTCGGCGGGGACCCCGGTGCGGGCCTGGTCGCCCAGCGGGTCCAGGCCCAGGGTGCCCCCCGGCGCCAGCGGGCGGTCACCCACGAGGGACAGGAACGCCTCGGCCGCGGCTACCCCGCCCTGCAGGGTCACCGGCGCCAGGTCCAGCAGCACCCCGTCGAGCACCTCGCCCAGTGCCTCCACCGGCACGCCGCCCTCGCCCAGCACCAGCCACAGCGAGGTGACGCCGTTCTCCAGGTCGGCGCCGATCGCGTCCTTCGTCGTCCCCACGTCGGGGTCGGCGTGCCGCTGGCGGACGTCCCAGCCCGCCGGCGTCGACGTCGCGGCCTGCCCGTCGGCCGCCGACGGCGCCGGGCGGACCACCCGTGACCCGCGGACGAACGGCGGTAGCCCCGGTGCACCCGGGTCGGGCAGGTCCGCGACGTCGGCCGCGGTGTACAGCGGCGCCACCGAGACACCGGTGGCCACGGTCCGGCGCAGGGCGTCCTCGACCGGGTCGGGCAGGTCCTCGCGGCCGGCCTTGCGCAGCACCCCGGCCACCAGCTCGCGCCACCGGTCGCGGTCGACCGGGGGGAACTCCCCGGCGAGCACGAGGGCGTCGGGGGCCGGCGGGTCGTCGGGGGCGGCGACCGGCTCGGACTCGGGGGCGGGGTGGCTCATCGTCGAATCACCGTTCTCCTGCGAGGGCGTCGCCGCTGTGTCTACCGGATGGGTCCGACGGCGGCGCGGCTGGCGGATGTCGGGACGGTCACACCTGACTGCCCGTGGAGGCAGGCACGTCGGCGGCCAGCGCGTGCAGCGCGGTGCGCGCCATCAGCCGGACCCCGACGCCGATCGCCCGCTCGTCGACGTCGAAGGTGCCCTGGTGGAGATCCCGGGCAGGTCCGCCGAGGTCACTGCCGTGGGTGCCCAGCCGGGCCAGGGCGATCGGGAGCCGTTCGGCGAACCAGCCGAAGTCCTCCCCGCCCATGCTCTGCGGGGACTGCACGACCCCCTCGGCGCCGACGGTCTCGATGGCCGCGGTGCGCAGCAGCGCGACGCCGCGGGGGTCGTTGACCACCGGGGGCACGCCGCGCACGTACTCGACCTCGACGGCGGCACCGGAGTCCTCCCCCACCCGGTGCACCAGGCGGCGGACCAGCTCCTCGGCGCCCTCCCAGACGCTGCGGTCCAGCACCCGCAGCGTGCCGCGCAGCGACCCGGTCTGCGGGATGGCGTTGGCCGCGACCCCGGCGTCCACCGACCCCCAGACCAGCGACAGCGCCGCGCGCGGGTCCACCTGCCGGGACAGCAGGCCGGGCACCTCGGTGACCACCCGGGCCAGGGCGTGCACCAGGTCGACGGTCAGCTGCGGCCGCGCGGTGTGCCCGCCCGGGCCGGTGAGGGTGACCTCGATCCGGTCGCAGGCCGCGGTGATCGAGCCGGTGCGCAGCCCGACCCGCCCGGCCGGCACCGACGGGTCGCAGTGCAGCGCGAAGGCCCGGACGGCGCCGTCGAGCACCCCGGCCTCGAGCACCTGCAGCGCGCCACCGGGCACCTGCTCCTCGGCCGGCTGGAAGACGCAGCGCACCGTGCCGGGCAGGTCGGGCAGCGTGGCCAGCGCCCGGGCGACGCCGAGCAGGACGGTGGTGTGCACGTCGTGCCCGCAGGCGTGGCACATGCCCGGCCGGGTGGAGGCGTAGGGCACGTCCTTGAGGTCGGCCAGCGGCAGCGCGTCGATGTCGGCGCGCAGCACGGTCACCGGGCCGTCGGTGCCGACGTCGCAGACCAGCCCGGTCCCACCGGGCAGCCGGCGGGTGGGCAGCCCGGCCCGGCGCAGCTGGCGCTCCAGGTAGGCGGTGGTCTCGTGCTCGGCGAACCCGAGCTCGGGGTGGGCGTGCAGGTGCCGGCGGGTGGCCACCAGCTCGTCGTGGTGCGCGGCGACCCAGCGGTCGACGGTCCCTGCGTCGGTGTCGGGGTCGCTCACCCGGGCAGCCCGTCCCGCAGCTCGGCGAGCAGGCTGTCCACCACGGGCTCCAGCCGGCCGTCGTGCGCCGCGGCGACGGCGCGCTGCCGCTGGTAGGACCCGCCCACCTCGAGGATGCGCAGCACGTCGGCGAGCTCGGCGGCGCAGTCCAGCCGCTTGGCGGTCGGCATGAGGTCGTCGACGAGGTCGGTCAGCGCCTCGCGCACCGGCCGGACCGTGCCCCGGTCGTCGACGATGATCTCGGCGTCCAGGCCGTAGCGGGCCGCCCGCCACTTGTTCTCGCGCAGCACCCAGCTCGCCGGCACCGGCAGGGTGTAGCCGCGGTCGATCTCGCGGTCGAACCGCTCGACCAGGCACTGGCTCATCGCGGCCACCGCGCCGATCTCGTCGAGGGTGGGCAGGCCGTCGCAGATGCGCAGCTCGACCGTGCCGAAGTCCGGGTGCGGGCGGATGTCCCACCAGACCTCGCGGACGCTCTCGATGGCGTGCGTGGAGATGAGCGTCTCCATGTAGTCCTCGAACCCGTCCCAGCCCGACAGCTGGTAGGGCAGGCCGGCGGTCGGCATGCCCTCGAACACCTTGGACCGGGCGCTGGCCAGGCCGGTGTCCGCGCCCACCCAGTACGGCGAGGACGCCGACAGTGCGAGGAAGTGCGGCACGTACTGGGTCAGCGCGTTGACGATCGGGATGATCTTGTCCGGCGACCGGACGCCGACGTGCACGTGGACGCCGAAGATCTGCAGCCGGCGGGCCAGCCACTGCATCTTCTCCACCAGCTGCGCGTAGCGCTCCTTCGGGGAGATGTCCTGGGTCTGCCAGTCGGTGATCGGGTGGGTGCCGGCGCACAGCACGCCGAGCCCGCGCCGGTCGGCGGCCTCGACCACCTCGGCCAGGGTGCCGGCCAGGTCGGCCTTGGCCTCGGCGACGGTGCCGCAGATGCCGGTGATGATCTCGATGGTCGACTGCAGCAGCTCGTGCTTGGCCTTCGGGTGCTCCTCGGCACCCTCGGGCGTGAGCTCGGCGAGGATCTCGTTGGCGCCGGAGGTCAGCTGGCGGGTCTCGCGGTCGACCAGCTGCAGCTCCCACTCCACCCCCAGGCTCGCGCGCTCGGACGACGTGAAGCGGATCTGCACCGGGCGAGTCTAGGAGCTGCCCGGTCTCCGGGCAGGTCGTCAGGCCACGCTGCCCCGGGGCACGACCCAGCGCGTGCGGAGCCGGGGTTCGGCGTCGGCGATCAGGTCGTAGTCGGCGTCGTAGTGCAGCACCTCGGCGTCGTGCACGAGCGCCGTCGCCGCGATGACCACGTCGACGACCTTCGGGCCGCGGTGCGTGCCCCGCTGCACCAGGGCTCGCTGCATCTCGTGTGCGACCGCCACGACGGCGTCGGTCTGGGGCAGCACGGGCATGCCCGCCAGGACCGACATGCCTGCGTCGTACTCCGCGACGTCGCGAGCGCTCACCCCGATCTCCATCCGCTGGACCAGCACGGACCGGAGCGTGTGCAGCGGTGAGCCGACGTACTCGAGCACCGCGTCCCGCACCGCCGGGGTGGTGCGGATGCGCGCGTACGCCGAGTTGTCCAGGACCGCCTCAGGCACGGACCTTCGCCAAGAACTCGGCGTCGAAGTCCGGGAAGACCTCCCCCGCGGCCACCGCCTCGATCATCGCCCGCTGCCGCGCCTGCATGAGCACCAGGTCCAGCGCCGCCTCGACGGTGGACCGCTTGGACGTCGTGCCGAGCACCGCCTGGGCCTCGGCCAGCTTCTCGGCCGGGATGTCGACCAGCGTCTTGGCCACCGCGACCACCTCCCTCGTGGGTCGCCGACGATATACCCGGTGGATATCCCCGGTCCACCGTCGGGGTGCTCGGCTAGCGTCACGGCCGTGAGCGAGACCAGCACCCCGACCTCCCCCTCCGACCCCGCCGCCCTCGCCCGACGCGCCGCCGACGACCTGGTCGCCGCGCTCGGCGAGGGCCACGACACCGCCGTCGTGATGGGCTCGGGCTGGGCACCGGCGGCCGACGCGTTCGGCGAGACGCTGGCCAGCGTCGGCATCGGCGAGCTGCCCGGCTTCGCCGCGCCCACCGTGCAGGGCCACGGCGGGGAGATCCGCTCGGTCGCCGTCGGCGACCACAAGGTGCTGCTGTTCCTGGGCCGCACCCACCTCTACGAGGGCCGCGGGGTCGAGCCGGTGGTCCACGGCGTGCGGACGGCGGCCGCCGCCGGCGTGCGCACCGTGCTGCTCACCAACGCCGCCGGCGGGCTCTCCCCCCAGCACTCCGTCGGCCAGGCCGTGGTCATCAGCGACCACCTCAACCTCACCGCCCGCTCCCCGCTGGTGGGCGCCCGCTTCGTCGACCTGACCGACCTGTACTCCCCCCGGCTCCGCGCGCTGGCGCAGCAGATCGACCCGTCGCTGGTCGAGGGCGTCTACGCCGCGCTGCCCGGCCCGCACTTCGAGACCCCGGCCGAGATCCGGATGCTGGGCGCGCTCGGCGCCGACCTGGTCGGCATGAGCACCGCCCTGGAGGCCATCGCCGCCCGCGCCGAGGGCATGGAGGTCTTCGGGCTGTCGATGGTCACCAACGCCGCGGCCGGGATGACCGGCGAGCCGCTGGACCACCACGAGGTGCTCGCCGCGGGCAAGGCCGCCGCCACCCGGCTGGGCGCCTTCCTCGTCGACCTGATCGGCCGCTCGTGAGCACCGCCGGCCCGGTCCTGCTGACCGGCGCCGCGGGCTACATCGGCACGCTGCTGCGCGAGGGCCTGCCCGAGCGCGGGCACGCGCTGCGCTCGCTGGACGTCGTGGAGATCGCCGAGCCCCGGCCCGGCGAGGAGCACCTGGTCGCCGACGCCACCGACCTGGACGCCGTCACCGCCGCCGCGCAGGGGGCGGGCGCGCTGGTGCACATGGCCGGCATCGCCACCGAGTCCTCGTGGGAGGCCATCAAGCACGCCAACGTCGAGGGCACCTACGTCGCCCTCGAGGCCGCCCGCCGCGCCGGCGTGCGCCGGGTGGTGCTGGCCAGCAGCAACCACGCGACCGGCATGTCCCCGCGGGTGGAGAACGCGCAGACCGACGCCCAGCCGCGCCCGGACACCTACTACGGGGTCTCCAAGGTGGCGATGGAGGCCCTCGGCTCGCTCTACGTCGACCGCTACGGCATGGACGTCGTCTGCCTGCGGATCGGCTCGGCGCTGCCCGAACCACGGGCGCCGCGGCACCTGTCCACCTGGCTGTCCCCGAGCGACACCGTGGCGCTCGTCGACGCCGCGCTCACCGCGCCCTCCCCGGGCTTCGCCGTGGTGTGGGGCATCTCGGCCAACACCCGCGGCTGGTGGGACCTCACCTCCGCCCGGGCCCTGGGCTACGCGCCGGCCGACGACGCCGAGGCCTACGCCGAGGCGATCACCGCCGCGCACGGTGAGCCCACGCCGGGCACGGTCGAGTTCGACCGGGTCGGCGGGGAGTACGCCGGCCCCGACTTCGCGGTCGACGCGGTGGCGGCCCGCGCCCAGCAGCCGTGACCGGGGTCGACCGGGCGACCGTCGAGGAGTGGGTCGCCGGCGACCCGCACCCGGGTGACCGGGCCGAGCTGCAGGCACTGCTCGACGCCGGCGACGACCGGGCCGACGCCGAGCTCGCCGACCGGTTCGCCGGGCCGCTGACCTTCGGCACCGCCGGCCTGCGCGGTCCGCTGCGCGCCGGGCCGGGCGGCATGAACGCCGCTGTGGTGGCCCGCGCCGCCGCCGGGCTGGGGCGGTACCTGGCCGACCACGGGCACGCCGGGCAGGGCGTGGTGGTCGGCTACGACGGCCGGCACCGCTCCGACGAGTTCGCCCGGGTCACCGCGCAGGTGCTCACCGGCGCCGGGTTCGTCGTCGAGGTGCTGCCGCGGCCGCTGCCGACCCCGGTGCTGTCCTTCGCCGTCCGGCACCGCGGCGCGGTGGCCGGGGTGATGGTCACCGCCAGCCACAACCCGCCGCAGGACAACGGCTACAAGGTCTACCTCGGCGACGGCGCCCAGCTGGTGCCGCCGGCCGACCGCGAGATCGAGGCCGCCATCGCCGCGGCCGGGCCCGCCGCCGAGCTGCCGCTCGGCGAAGAGTGGACCACCCTCGGCGACGACGTCGAGGCCGACTACGTCGCCGCCGTCGTCGCCGCACTCGAGCCCGGCCGCGTTCCCGGCCGGGAACGGCTGGTCGTCGCCACGACCGCGATGCACGGCGTGGGGACGGCGACCACCCGCGCGGTGTTCGCCGCCGCCGGGTTCGCGCCGCTGCACGCGGTGGTCGAGCAGGAGCACCCCGACCCCGACTTCCCGACCGTCGCCTTCCCGAACCCCGAGGAGCCCGGCGCCGTCGACCTGCTGCTCGCCCTCGCCGAGCGGGTGGGCGCCGACGTCGCGCTGGCCGAGGACCCCGATGCCGACCGGTGCTCGGTGGTGTGCGGCGGCCGGCAGCTCACCGGCGACGAGGTCGGTGCGCTGCTCGGCGACTGGCTGCTGCGCCGCGGCGTGGCCGGCACCTACGCCCGGTCGCTGGTCAGCGGCTCGCTGCTGGGCGAGCTCGCCGCGGCGGCCGGGCAGCCCACCGAGGAGACCCCCACCGGGTTCAAGTGGATCATCCGGGCCGGCTCGGCCGCGGCGCCGCTGGTGTTCGGCTACGAGGAGGCCCTGGGCTACGCGGTCACCCCGCAGGTGGCCCATGACAAGGACGGCATCTCCGCCTGCCTCGCCGTGGCCCTGCTGGCCGCCGAGCTCGCCGCCGAGGGCCGCACCCTGCTGGACCGCCTCGACGACCTGGCCCGGGAGCACGGCCTGCACGCCACCGGCCAGCTCTCGGTCCGGGTCACCGACCTGTCGCTGATCTCCGGTGCGATGGCCCGGCTGCGGGCCACCCCGCCGGTGCAGCTGCTGGGCCGGCCGGTGATCTACGAGGACCTGCTGCCCGAGGTCGACGGCGTCCGGCTGGCCGGCGAGGGCGTGCGCGTCGTCGTGCGGCCCAGCGGCACCGAGCCCAAGCTCAAGGCCTACCTGCAGTCCGTCGTCCCGGTTCCCGGTGACGACGTCACCGCCGCCCGCGCGCAGGGCGACGCCGACCTGGCCCGGCTGCGCGACGAGATGTCGGCGGCCCTGGGCCTGTGATCGAGTGGCTGCACGGGCTGCCACCGCTGGTCGTCTACGCGACGGTGCTGCTGGTCGTCGGCATCGAGAGCATCGGCGTGCCGCTGCCCGGGGAGACCGTGCTGGTCGGGGCGGCGCTGCTGGCCGGGCAGGGCGTGGTGTCGCCGGTGACCGTCGCGGTCTGCGCCGCGCTGTCGGCCGCCGTCGGCGACAGCATCGGCTACCTGCTGGGCCGCCGGTACGGTGACCGGCTGTTCGCCTGGGCCGCCCGGCGCTCGCCCAGGCACCTGGGGCCCGACCGGCTGGCCGCGGCGGCGTCGCTGATGGAACGGCACGGGGTGTGGGCCATCTTCTTCGGCCGGTTCGTCGCGCTGCTGCGCATCCTCGCCGGCCCGCTGGCCGGGTCGCTCCGCATGCCGTACCGGACGTTCGCCATCGCCAACTGGACCGGCGCAGCGGTGTGGGCCGGGGTCACCACCGCGGTGGTCGTGGCGCTGGGCGCGGCGGCCGAGCAGGTGCTGGGCCGGGTGTCCACGGGCGGGCTGGTGGCGGTCGCCGTCCTGGCCGTGGGCGCCGTCGTGCTGGTGCGGGTGCGGTCCCGGCGCCGTCAGCGCCAGTCGGAGGGCGGGTAGTCCGGCGCGCGGTCGGCCGGGCCGGGGGCGTAGGGCTGCCCGGGCCCGGCGGCGGGCAGCTGCCCCTCGGGCGGGCCGTACCGGTTGGCCACCGGCTGACCGGGGACGAAGCCGCAGATGCCCAGCAGCGCGAGCTGGCCGAACAGCGGCACGAGGTTCAGCAGCAGCCACCAGGCCGACCGGCCCTGGTCGTGCAGCCGGCAGGCGTGCGCGCTGAGCGTGGGCACCAGCGTGGCGTAGCCGACCACCGTGCTGATCGTGCCGAGCTCGAGCACCGTGGCGCGGCCGGCGAGCACGTCGTCGACGTTGGTGTCGCCGAAGGACAGGTCGGCGAGGAACGCCAGCACGCCGAGCACCGCCAGCGGCAGGACGTAGTGCAGCCAGAACACCCGGCGGCCGATCCGGCCGCGCCGCACGAACCAGGTCACGAAGTCCACGACGTCCCCCGGTCCCTCAGACGGTCTGCCGGGCGCCGGCCTCGACGGCCCGCTCGGCCGCGGCCAGCACCCGCACCTGCGCAGCACCGTAGGCGGCGTCGCACGGGTGCGCCCCGCCGGTGAGCGCGGCGGCCTGCAGTTCGGAGACCGCCACCGCGTGCGCCTCGTGCGCCGACCGGGCCGGCGGGGGCAGCAGCACCAGCCGGCCGGCGTCGCCGTGCACCCAGAACTCCTCGCCGGCCGACAGCGGCGACGCGGTGGCCGACACGGTGACGGTGCTGGTGGCCCCGCCCTCGTGCTCGAGCACCACGTTGACCGTGCCGTCGGCCGCCCGGGCGCCCTGCGCGGCCACCACCGGGCCGAGGGCGGGCTCGAGCAGGGAGAGCGCGTGCGGGCCCAGGTCCCACAGCGGCGCGCCGGGCTCGGCCCGCCACACCGACTGCCGGAACGGGCTGTCGGCGGCGAAGGTGCTGGCCAGCCAGGTGACGTGGCCGCCGACCAGGGTGGAGCGGGCCGCCTGCTCCAGCCAGGTCGCGGTGGAGTCGCGGAACCGGTAGGTCAGGAAGACCACGGAGGCGACGCCGGCGTCGGCCACCGCGCCGGCCACCCGGTCGGCGTCGGCGACCGAGAGCGCGACGGGCTTCTCCAGCAGCAGGTGGCAGCCGGCCTGCGCCGCGCGGACGGCGAGGTCGGGCTGCACGGACGGCGGCAGCGAGATGCTCACCGCGTCGACGTCGGCCAGCAGCGCGTCCAGGTCCGTCGTCCCGGGGACGCCGTGGCGCTCACCCGCGGCGGACGCCTTCGCCCCGTCGCGGCCCCAGATGCCGACCAGCTCGGCGTCGGGGTGCGCGGCCAGCGACGCGGCGTGCACCTCGGTGGCCCAGAAGCCGCTGCCGAGGACGGCGAAGCGCATCAGACGGCGCCGAACTGGCGGTCGCCGGCGTCGCCCAGGCCCGGGACGATGTAGGCGTTGTCGTTGAGCTCCTCGTCGATGCTGCCGGTGAACACCCGCAGCGGCAGGCCCGACTCCTCCAGCCGGCGGATGCCCTCGGGGGCGGCCAGCGCGCACAGCACGGTGATCGAGGTGCAGCCGCGCTCGGTCAGCAGCGTGCAGCAGTGCACCAGCGAGCCCCCGGTGGCCAGCATGGGGTCCAGCACGAACACCTCGCGGCCCACCAGGGACTCCGGCAGGGACGCCATGTAGGCCTCGGGCTCGAAGGTGGTCTCGTTGCGGGCCAGCCCGACGAAGCCCATCTGCGACTCCGGCAGCAGCGAGTGCGCGGTGTCGGCCATGCCCAGCCCGGCACGCAGCACCGGCACGATCAGCGGCGGGGCGGCCAGGCGGTAGCCGGTGGTGCCGGTGACCGGGGTGGTGATCGGGTACTCCTCGACCGCCAGCTCGCGGGTGGCCTCGAAGACCAGCAGCTCGGTGAGGTCGCGCAGCGCGGCCCGGAACGCGGCGTTGTCGGTGCGCTCGTCGCGCATCCGGGTCAGACGGGCACGGGCGATCGGGTGGTCCACGACGGTGAGCTGCACGGCTGCACGGTATCGGCCCCGGGAACCCCTGCCTCCGCCACCGGGGGCCGGCCCGTCTCACCCCGTGGGGGGGAGACCGCTCAGGCGGACCCGTCGCCCGGCCGTTGATTGCGTGCAACGGGACGGATTCGTTCCGAGAAACGACCGTCCGACCGGAGGAGCCCCGTGACCACCGACCCGCAGCACCCCGAGACCCCCGCGCACTGCGCGCGGCACGGCCGCCGCCGGCGGCTCGCGGGTGCCGCCGCCCTCGCCGTCGCCGGCACCGCCCTGGTGGGCACCGGCGCGTTCTCCGCCTGGGACGCGACCGCGTCCGCGACCGGCACCCTCGGCGCCGGGAGCGTCGCGGTGAGCATGGTGGACGCCAACGGCGGTTCCTTCAGCACCGGCGTGGCCAACCTGCTGCCCGCCGACTACTTCTACCGCTACGTCGACGTGACCAACTCCGGGTCGGCCGCGAGCACCTTTACCGGGTCGGTCTCGGCCACCGGCGACCTCGCCGGCCAGCTGCAGGTGGAGGTCACCAGCTGCTCGGTCGCGTGGACGACGGTCTCCGGTGCCAGCACCTGCACGGGCACCACGAGCGTGCTGGCCACGGGCACCCCGACCACGAGCACCCCGCTCACCGTCGCGCACGGCACCATCGGGACCGGGGCCGCCGCCGCCCAGCACGTCCGCTACAAGGTCACCTTCGCCTCCGGGGCGCCCACGACCATGCAGGGCAAGACCGGCAGCATCGCCGCGTCCGTGAGCAACACGGTGGTCGGCGGGTCCGACCGCACCGGGGGCTGACCACGATGACCCCGCCACGGCGCCGGAGGGGGCGCACGCGCGCCGCCGCCGTCGTCGCGGCGGGGGTCCTGCTCGGCCTGGTCGCCGGGGTCGTCCCGGCCCAGGCCGCGCCCTGGCAGGGCTCGGCCGCCCGGTCGGCCACGGTCTCGACGGCCCGGGTGTCCAGCGGGCTGGTGCTCGTCGCCGGGGCCGGGACCGTCTCGGCCGACCGCAGCACGTACTCGATGTCGACCACGGTGGCCACCCAGGCCGGCTACCTGGACCTGGTCAACACCGGCACCGTGCCCGCGACGCTGTCCCTGGACGTGGCCATCGGCGCGGTCGTCGGCGGCGCCCCGGCGACGGTCTGCTCGGTCGCCTGGAACACCACCGCCGACACCTGCGCCGGCACCACCACCACGGTCAGCCTGACCGCCCTGGTGGGCCGCACGGCCGGGTCCCACACCTCCCCCGCCCTGGTCGCCGCCGGCGACGGCGTCCACCTGCGCGTGAAGCTCGGCGGGGTCATCAGCGGCGTCACCGTCACCGCCACCACCGTCGTGCCGCGCCCCGCGGGCGACCGCACCCAGGGATGAGGACCCGGATGGACCTCCGCCGCACCGTGCTCACCGCACTGCAGGTCGCCCTCGTCGGCGCCGTCGTGGTGGCCCACCTGCTCGGCGTCCGGCTCGTGCCGGTGCTCACCGGCTCGATGACGCCCTACGCCCCGGCCGGCTCCCTGGTGCTCACCGTCGACGTCCCCGGCGCCGAGGTCCGCACCGGGGACGTCGTGGCCTTCCGGCCGCCGGCGCCGTTCGAGGTCGCCGGCGGCCGGCCGGTCCTGCACCGCGCCGCCGACGTCGCGCAGACCGCGGACGGCCCGGTCATGACGACGCAGGGCGACGCGAACCCCGACGCCGACCCGTGGCGGGTCTCGCTCACCCAGGGCACCTTCGGCCGCGCCGTCCTCGTCGTCCCCCTGGTCGGCCGGGCGCTCGCCGGCGGGCCGGTCGCGACGCTGACCCTGCTGGCCGGCGGGGCCGTCCTGCTCGCCGGGCTCGGTGCGCTGCGGCGGGGCCGTCACGAGGCCGCGACCTGCCCGGACTGCGTCGCCGTCGCCGCCTGAGGACCGCCGCTCCCCCGGCGGCGTGGAGAATGCCGGGCATGACGCACGTGCTCGACCCCACCGCACCGGGCCGCCCGGTCGCCCCCGGAGCACCGGACGCGTTCGCCGACGTCACCCGCTCCGACGCCGCGTTCCGGGCCTTCCTGCACGGCCTGCCCGGCGTGGACCAGGTCGGCGCCGAGGCCCGCGCCGCGCAGCTGGGCACCCGGTCGATCAAGACGACGGCGAAGGCCTGGGCGATCGACACCGCCATCTCGATGGTCGACCTGACCACCCTCGAGGGCGCCGACACCCCCGGCCGGGTCCGCTCGCTGGCCGCCAAGGCCCGGCGGCCCGACCCCGCCGACGGCAGCTGCCCGCAGGTCGCCGCGGTCTGCGTCTACGGCGACCTCGCCGGGGTGGCCCGCGACGCGCTGGCCGGCACCGGCATCCACACCGCCGCGGTGGCCACCGCCTTCCCCTCGGGCCGGGCCAGCCGCGAGGTCAAGCTCGCCGACGTCCGCGACGCCGTGGCCAACGGCGCCGACGAGATCGACATGGTCATCGACCGCGGCGCCTTCCTCTCCGGCCGCTACCTCGACGTCTTCGACGAGGTCGTGGCGGTCAAGGAGGCCTGCGGCGACGCCCACCTCAAGGTGATCCTGGAGACCGGCGAGCTGCGCACCTACGACGCCGTCCGGCGCGCCTCCTGGCTGGCCATGCTGGCCGGCGGCGACTTCATCAAGACCTCCACCGGCAAGGTCTCCCCCGCCGCCACCCTCCCGGTCTGCCTGGTCATGCTCGAGGCGGTCCGGGACTTCCGCGCCGCCACCGGCACCCAGGTCGGCGTCAAGCCCGCCGGCGGCATCCGCACCACCAAGGACGCGATCAAGCACCTGGTGATGATCAACGAGGTGGCCGGCCCCGACTGGCTGGACCCGGTGTGGTTCCGGTTCGGCGCCTCCAGCCTCCTCGACGACCTGCTCCTGCAGCGGCAGAAGCTCCGCACCGGCCACTACTCCGGCCCCGACCACGTGAGCGTCGTCTGATGAGCGTCTTCGAGTACGCCCCCGCCCCCGAGTCCCGCTCGATCGTCACCCTGCGGTCGCACTACGGCCTGTTCGTCGACGGCGAGTTCACCGACGGCGGCGGCGCCCCGCTCAAGACCGTCAACCCGGCCACCGAGGAGGTGCTCGGCGAGGTCGCGGTCGGCACCGACGCCGACGTCGACCGGGCCGTCCGCGCCGCCCGCAAGGCCTTCACCCGGGTCTGGGGGCCGATGCGCCCGGCCGACCGCGGCAAGTACCTGTTCCGCATCGCCCGCCTGCTGCAGGAGCGCGCGCGGGAGTTCGCCGTCCTGGAGACCCTGGACAACGGCAAGCCGATCACCGAGTCGCGCGACGTCGACGTGCCCCTGGCCGCGGCGCACTTCTTCTACCACGCGGGCTGGGCCGACAAGCTCGAGCACGCGGGCCTGGGCCCGGCCCCGCGCCCGCTCGGCGTGGCCGGCCAGGTCATCCCGTGGAACTTCCCGCTGCTCATGCTGGCGTGGAAGGTCGCCCCGGCGCTGGCGGCGGGCAACACCGTCGTCCTCAAGCCCGCCGAGACCACCCCGCTGACCGCGCTGCTGTTCGCCGAGGTCTGCCAGCAGGCCGACCTGCCCCCGGGCGTGGTGAACATCGTGACCGGCGCCGGCGACACCGGCCGGGCCGTGGTCGAGCACGCCGACGTGGACAAGGTCGCGTTCACCGGCTCGACCGAGGTGGGCAAGCAGATCGCCCGCTCGGTGGCCGGCACCCGCAAGGCGCTGACCCTGGAGCTGGGCGGCAAGGCGGCCAACATCGTCTTCGACGACGCCCCCGTCGACCAGGCGGTCGAGGGCATCGTGCGCGGGATCTTCTTCAACCAGGGCCACGTCTGCTGCGCCGGGTCGCGGCTGCTGGTCCAGGAGTCGGTGCACGACGAGGTCATCGCCTCGCTGCAGCGGCGCATCGGCACGCTGCGGGTCGGCGACCCGCTGGACAAGAACACCGACGTCGGCGCGATCAACTCCCCCGAGCAGCTGGCCCGCATCCGCGAGCTGGTCGGCATCGGGGAGGCCGAGGGCGCGCACGCCTGGCAGCCCGAGGGCGACCTGCCCGAGCGCGGCTACTGGCACAAGCCGACCGTGTTCACCGACGTCACCCCGGCGCACCGGATCGCCCGCGACGAGGTCTTCGGCCCTGTGCTGTCGGTGCTCACCTTCCGCACACCCGACGAAGCCGTGGCCAAGGCGAACAACACCACCTACGGGCTGTCGGCCGGCATCTGGTCGGAGAAGGGCTCCCGGATCCTGGCCGTGGCGGACCAGCTGCGGGCCGGCGTGGTGTGGGCCAACACCTTCAACCAGTTCGACCCGACCTCGCCGTTCGGCGGCTACAAGCAGTCCGGCTACGGCCGCGAGGGTGGCCGCACCGGCCTGCGCGCGTACCTGAAGGAGTCCTGATGAGCGAGCGCATCGAGGTCCGCAAGACCTACAAGCTCTACGTCGGCGGGAAGTTCCCCCGCTCGGAGTCCGGCCGCACCTACTCCGTCGCCGACGGCCGCGGGCACTTCGTCGCCAACGCCGCGAAGGCCTCCCGCAAGGACGCCCGGGACGCCGTCGTGGCCGCCCGCGCCGCCTTCGCCGGCTGGTCGGGCGCCACCGCCTACAACCGAGGCCAGGTGCTCTACCGGGTGGCCGAGGTGATGGAGGGCCGCGCGGCCCAGTTCGCCGAGGAGGTCGCCGCCGGCGAGGGCCTGTCGGCCGCCAAGGCGCGGGCCGCGGTGGACGCCGCGGTCGACCGCTGGGTCTGGTACGCCGGCTGGACCGACAAGCTCGCCGCGGTGCTCGGCGGCACCAACCCGGTCGCCGGGCCGTACTTCGACTTCTCGGTGCCCGAGCCCACGGGCGTCGTCGCCGTCCTGGCCCCGCAGCGGTCGTCGCTGCTCGGCCTGGTCAGCGCGCTCGCCCCGGTGCTGGCCACCGGCTGCACCGCGGTCGTGGTCAGCTCCTACCAGCGCCCGCTGCCGGCGATCACGCTGTCGGAGGTGCTGGCCACCTCCGACGTCCCCGGCGGGGTGGCGAACCTGCTGACCGGCGACGCGGCCGAGATCGGCCCGTGGCTGGCCGAGCACGCCGACGTCGACGGCATCGACCTGACCGGCGCGGGGACGGCGGCGATGGAGCTGGAGCGCTCGGCCGCGGGCACGCTCAAGCGCGTGCTGCGGGCGCCGGCCGACGAACCCGACTGGACCGGCGACCCCGGCCTGTCCCGGATGACCCCGTTCCTGGAGACCAAGACCGTCTGGCATCCGATGGGCGTGTAAGGCCCCCTTGCAGGGGCCCGGGCCGAGGAACGAGGCTCGGGGGGCGAGGGGGTCCTTCTTCTGGCACCCGATCGGGGTCTGACCCGCCCGCCTACGGGGAGGGGCGGTCGAGGAGGGACTCCAGGAGGGCGACGACGGCGGCGTCGTCCTCGTCGCCGGGCAGGCCGGTGAGGCTCTCCAGGTAGCGGCCGTCGCCCACCAGCCGCACCACCCGGGCGACCACGGGGTCCCCGATCAGGTCCTCCAGCGCCGTGGTCCAGCCGCGCTCGACGTCGGCGATCGCCCGGCGGGCCCCCGGCTGCCCGGTGCCGGCCAGCCCGAGCGCGGCCTGGTAGGTGCGCCCGATGCCGATCTCGGCCTCCCCGGTCGCGGTGCGCACCCAGTAGGCCACCGGGCCCTCGGGTGCTGCCCGCAGCCGGACGACGTCCGCGGCCGCCCGCTCGCGCAGCCGGCCGCACAGCCCGTCGACCAGGGCCTCCTTGCTCGGGAAGTGGTACAGCAGCCCGCCCTTGGAGACCGCGGCCGCCTCGGCGACCGCGTCGAGGGTGACCGTCACACCCGCGCCGTCCACCAGCAGCGTCTCGTAGGCGTCCAGCACCCGGTCCCTGTTCGACGGCCTCGCCATGGTGGGTTACTGTACCAGCTGGACGGTACAGAAACGACGGAACGAGGAACGATGAGCACCACCACGCCCGCCCCGGTGCAGGCCCCGCGGGCCGGACGGCGCGAGTGGGCCGGCCTGGCGGCGCTGATGCTGCCCGTGCTGCTGGTGGCCGTGGACGGCACGGTGCTCACCTTCGCCGTCCCCTCCATCGCCGCGGCGCTGACCCCCAGCAACGCCGGTCTGCTCTGGGCCGTCGACGTCTACCCCCTGGTGCTGGCCGGCCTGCTGGTCACCGCCGGGTCCCTCGGTGACCGGTTCGGCCGCCGCCGGCTGCTGCTCGTGGGTGCCACGGGCTTCGGCGTCGCGTCGGCACTGGCCGCGTTCGCGCCGTCCATCGGCTGGCTGATCGCCGCCCGCGCCCTGCAGGGCGTCTTCGGCGCCGCGCTCATGCCCTCCACCCTGTCGCTGCTGCGCAACCTGTTCCTGGACGGGCAGCAGCGCCGGCTGGCCATCGCGATCTGGGCCGCCGGGTTCTCCGGCGGCGCCGCGCTGGGCCCGGTGGTGGGCGGGTTCCTGCTCGAGCGGTTCTGGTGGGGCTCGGTCTTCCTGCTCAACGTCCCCGTGCTGGCGCTGCTCCTGGTCGCCGGGTCGCTGCTGCTGCCGGAGTCGCGCGCCCCGCAGCCCGGGCCGCTGGACTGGACCAGCGTCGCGCTGTCGCTGGCCACCATGCTGCCGCTGGTCTACGCGATCAAGAAGCTGGCCGCGGGCACCGTCGCGCCGCTCCCGGTGGCCGCCGCGGTGCTCGGCCTGGTCGCCGGCACCGTCTTCGTCCGGCGGCAGCTGCGCCGGCCGGTGCCGCTGCTGGACCTGGCGCTGTTCCGCTCCCGGGTGGTGCGCGCCGCGATCGGGGCGAACCTGCTGAGCATCGCCGCCTTCGGCGGGTTGCTGCTCATCGGCTCGCAGTACCTGCAGCTGGTGCTCGGCCGCAGCCCGATGGAGGCCGGGCTGGTGCTGGTCCCCGGCCTGGCCGCGGCCGTCGTCGCCGGCCTGCTGGCCGTGCCGCTGGCCCGGCGGGTGCCGGTGCGCCTGCTGGTCGTGGTGGGCCTGCTGCTGGGCGCGGCCGGGTTCGCGGTCGCCACGCAGCTGGGCACCGGGACGGCGGTGACCACCGTCGTGCTCGCCTTCGTGCTCGTCGCGGCGGGCGCCGGCCTGGCCGAGACGCTGACCAACGACGCCATCCTCACCGAGGCCCCCGCCGAGCGGGCCGGCCAGGCCAGCGCGGTCAGCGAGACCGCCTACGAGATGGGCACCGGTCTGGGCGTGGCCGTCTTCGGCAGCGTGCTGGCCGGGGTCTACACCTCCCAGCTGGTGCTCCCCGGCGGGCTGGACGCCGCGCAGACCGGCGCCGCGGAGACCCTGGGCGGTGCGCTCGACGTCGCCGACGGGCTCCCCACCGGCACCGCCGACGCGCTCGCCACCAGCGCGCGGGCGGCGTTCGCGGCGGCCACCGACACCAGCGCGGCGCTGGGCCTGGTGGTCATGCTGGCCGCGGCGGCCCTGGTCGCGGCGGTCTGGCGCAGCCCCCGGAACTGACCCGCTCGGCCCGCCCCGCCGGGGACAGGCAGGATGGGCGCGTGGCCAGGCCCAGCATCGTCCCCATCGCCCTCACCCTCGACGACCGCACGGGCTACACCCTGTGGGCTCCCCCGTGGGAGGAGGACGGCGAGGAGTGGCAGGCCTTCCTCGGTGGCTCGGTCGACGGCACCGCCGTGGTGCACCTGTTCCCGACCCCCGCCGCGCTGGCCGCGTTCTGCCGCACCAGCACCGACCACGACCTCGCCGACCACCCGGTCTGGCCGGTCGTGGCCGGCCTGGGCCCCGCGGACGTCACCCCCGACGACGACCACCGCTACGACCTCGACGGCGTCTACGACGTGGTCGCCGAGAACCCCGACCGGTGGGCGGTCGACGAGCTCGCGGCCACCTTCGACATCACCGGCCGCCTCGCCGAGTGCTGCGACACCGCACCCGAGGACGACGACGAGGACGAGGACGAGGACGACGAGGGGACGACCTTCGAGTCCCTCGCCGAGCTGATGGCCAAGCCCGAGGTCGCCCTGCTCGGCCTGGGCCTGGACGCCTTCACCGGGCGGTCCGGCGAGGACGCGTGGATCCGGCTCGGCAGCGCGGTCGACGAGCTGTGGGAGGACGTCCTCGGCGAGCTCGAGGACCACCTGGACTGGACCGGGGCCGGCACCGCCGAGCTCTCCGAGTACCCCTCCGCGGAGGAGGCCGAGGCCGACGACGAGGACCTGGACGACGAGGTCGAGGACGCCGCCGACGACGAGGACGACACCGCCGCGGACGACGCCGTCGCCGCACCGGTGGCCGCCGCCCCGACCAGCGCGATCAGCAGCGGCGGCCGGTTCTCCGCCGACCCGGCCGCCGTCGCCGCCGCGGCCGGCTTCTGGGAGGGCGTGGGCATCCTGCCGGTCGAGGTCGTCGTCCCCGAGGGCGCCGGGCTGACCCTGCGCTGCTACGTCGAGGACACCGCCCGGTTCCTCGGTGCCGACGGCGAGGTCTACCTGTTCGGCACGCCGGCCGAGCTGACCGCCTTCGTGCAGGGCGACGAGGAGCACGACCTGGCCGACATCGCGTCCTGGCCCGAGGTCGAGGAGACCACGGTGTCGCCGCTGCCGGTGGACCAGGACCGCTACGACCTGGTCGAGGTGGCCGAGGTGCTGGCCGAGGTGGCCGACGGCGCCGCCGGGCTGGTCGACCACGCCGTCCTGGTGCAGGCGGTCGAGGGGGTGCGCGACCTCGCCGAGTACGCCGGGCTGGCCCGCGTCGAGGAGCTGCTGGGGGCCGGCACCCCGCTGGGGCAGGCGGTGGCCCGGGCCGAGCGCGACCCCCGCGCCGCGCTGCGCGCCGAGGACGCCGCCCGCCTGACCGGCCCGTGGGACGAGCTCGTCCGCGAGGTCAGCACCGCGCTCGTCTTCCGCGACTAGCCCCTCCCCCGGCAGTCGATCATCGACTGCGGGTGCGGGTCACCACGCAGAACGGCCCGGCCCCTCTCGGGGCCGGGCCGTTCTGCGGTTCAGCTCAGTACGAGCGGGCGGGGCGCTGCGGGCGCCCACCGGTGCTGCCCTGCGGGCGCTGGCCACCGGGGCGGCGGTCGCCGTAGGACGGGCGGTCCGGGCGCGCGGGCCGGTCACCGTAGGACGGGCGGTCCGAGCGCACCGGGCGGTCGCCGTAGGACGGGCGGTCACCCGCCGGGCGGGCCGGCCGGTCGCCGTAGGACGGGCGGTCCGAGCGGGCCGGGCGGTCGCCGTAGGAGCGGGCCGGGCGGTCGCCGTCGCGGCGCGGGGGCCGGCGGTCGCCGTCCCGACGCGGGCGACCGGCACCGCTGCGAGCCGGGCGCACGGGGCGCTCGACCGGCTCGACGTGCACGCCGGAGGCGACGAGCTCGGCGATCGGCGCGTCACCGGGGCGGATCCGGGACACGTCGGTGCTCACCGCGGCCTGGCGGAACCGGCGCTTGGCCTGGCCGACCTGGTCGGGCAGCAGCAGCGAGACCACGACACCGGCAGCCCCGGCGCGGGCGGTGCGGCCCGAGCGGTGCAGGTAGGTCTTGTGGTCGGCCGGCGGGTCGTAGTGCAGCACCAGCTGGACGTCGTCGACGTGGATGCCGCGGGCGGCGACGTCGGTGGCGACCAGGACCGGCGAGCGGGCGTCGGTGAACGCCTCGAGCGCGCGGCGGCGGGCCGACTGCGGCAGGCCGCCGTGGATCGGCTCGGCCTTGATGCCCACGGCCTGCAGGTTGGTGGCCAGCCGGTCCGCGCCGTGCTGGGTGCGCACGAAGATGATCGTGCGGCCCGGGCGGGCGGCCAGCTGCTCGGTGACCTTGAGCCGGTCGGGGAAGGACACGCTGTAGGCGCGGTGCTCGGCCGGGGGCGCGCTGTCGGCGGCCTTGACCACCTCGTGGCGGGCCGGGTCCTGCAGGTAGCGACGGACCAGGGTGTCGACCTCGCCGTCCAGGGTGGCCGAGAAGAGCATCTTCTGGCCGTCCGGGCGGACCTGGTCGAGCAGCTCCTTGACCACGGGCAGGAAGCCCAGGTCGGACATGAAGTCGGCCTCGTCGATGATCGCGATCTCGACGTCGGCGAGGGTGCACTCGCCCTGGCTGATCAGGTCCTGCAGGCGGCCGGGGGTGGCGATGACGACGTCGACGCCGCGGCGCAGCTGCTGGATCTGGCGGTACATGGAGGCGCCGCCGTAGACCGCGGCGAACTGCACGCCGTTGGCCTGGCCGAGCGGGGCGAGGTTGTCGTGCACCTGCTGCGCGAGCTCGCGGGTGGGCACGAGGACCAGCCCGCGGGGGGCGCGGCGGCCGTGCTGCACGTCCTGGCCGAGCCGGTGCAGCATCGGCAGGCCGAAGGCCAGCGTCTTGCCGGAGCCGGTGGCGGCCTTGCCGAGCACGTCGCGGCCGGACATGGCGTCGGGCAGCGCGGAGGTCTGGATGGCGAAGGGGTGGTGGATGCCGCGGCGCTCGAGCGCGGTGACCAGCTGCTGCTGGAGGCCGAGCTGGGCGAAGGAGGGGCCGGTCGGCGCCTCGACGGCGGTGGTGTTCTCGGGGGTGGTGCTGGGGGTGTCGACAGGGTCGATCGAGGACAAGCTGGGGACTCCGATGCAGATCGGGCGCGTCCCGTGGTGTGGTGCCGGGCCCGCCGGTGGCGGGACTCACTGGGCGACCTCGAGGGGTGCGTCTGCGGTGACGCGGAGGTCTGCACGGATGCGCTCTACCCCGGGCTGGACCGCCCGGGAGGTGTGGCCGGCGATCGCCGACTCGCCCAGGTTAGCAGCGAACGGGGCCGCGGCATTCCCCCGCAGCGGTGGGTGTGATCACGCCCGGGCGGCGGCGAACCCCTCCCGGACCCGCCCCAGCAGGTCCGCGCGGGCGCCGTCGCCGAGGAACGCCGCGGCGACGGCGCGCTCGGTGACGGTCTGCACGTCGTCCCAGCCCCAGCCGTGCGCCTCGACGACGGCGACGAACTCGCTGGTCGGGGTGACCCCGCTCATCAGCCGGTTGTCGGTGTTGAGGGTGACGGCGAACCCGGCGCGGTGCAGCCGGTCGACCGGGTGCCGGGCGATCGAGGGGTAGGCGCCGGTCTGCACGTTCGACGACGGCGCGACCTCCAGGGTCACCTGGTCGTCGAGCACGCGCTGCGCCACCGGGCCGAGCGGGCCGCCGTCCTCGGGCACCTCGTCGGCGATCCGCACCCCGTGGCCCAGCCGCTCCGCGCGGGCGCCGTCCAGGGCGCCGCGGATGCTGCCGATGCCGTCGGCCTCGCCGGCGTGGACGGTGCGGTGCGCCCCGGCCTCGTCCAGCAGCGCGATGGCCGAGGGGTGCCGGTCGGCGGGGAACCCGATCTCGGGGCCGGCCAGGTCGAAGCCGACCACCCCGGCGTCGCGGTACCGGACCACGAGCCCGGCCACCTCGTCCCAGCGGTCGGCCTGGCGCATGGCGCACAGCAGCGCGCCGACGGTGGTGCCGGTCTCGCGCGCACCGGCGGCGTAGCCGTCGAGCATGGCCTCGACGGCCGTCTCGATGGGCATCGCGGTGAGCAGTTCGGGGGCCATCCGCACCTCGGCGTGCACGACGCCGTCGGCGGCGAGGTCCAGCACGCACTCCCGGGCGACGCGCTGGACGGCCTCGGGGGTCTGCATGACCGCGACGGTGTGCGCGAAAGTCTCCAGGTAGCGCACCAGCGAGCCGGAGTCGGCGGCCTGCCGGAACCAGGTGCCCAGCGCCTCGGCGTCGTCGGCGGGCAGGCCGGTGTAGCCGACCGCGTCGGCGAGCTCGAGGACCGTCTGCGGGCGCAGGCCGCCGTCCAGGTGGTCGTGCAGCAGCACCTTGGGGGCGCGGGCGAGGGTCTCCTGGGTCAGCGGCGCGGGCACCCGCGCGACGCTACCCGTCCGCCCTGTCCCGCCAGCGGAACGTGCGGACGCAGAGCACGAGGCCGACGACGACCCACGCGGTGAGCACCAGCGCGACCCGGCCCAGCTCCCACGACCCGGCCGGCTCCTGGGCGGCCAGGGCGTCGGGCAGGAACACCGACCGCAGGCCCTGGGCCATCCACTTCAGCGGGAAGAAGGAGGAGATGGTCTGCATCCAGGTGGGGATCTGGTCGAACCGGAAGAACACCCCGGAGATGAACTGCAGGACCAGCGCGACGGGGGTGACCGTGGCCGAGGCCGAGCGGCCGTTCTTGGCCAGGCTGGACACCGCGATGCCCAGCAGGGTGCAGGCCGCCGACCCCAGCAGCGCCACCCAGGTGAAGGTCAGCCACTGGGTGCCGCTGGGCAGGTCGACGCCGTAGAGCACCACGCCCACGACGAGCAGGATCGCGATGGTGGCGACGGTGACCGCGACGACCTGGGCGATCTTCCCGACGAAGTAGGCGCTCTTGGGCATCGGGGTGCCGGCCAGGTGCTTGAGCGTGCCGTCGCTGCGCTCGGTGGCGATGCCGATCGCCATGTTCTGCAGGCTGGCGCCGAGGATGCCCGCGGCGATGACCCCGGCCATGAAGTACTGGGTGAAGCTGACGCCGCCACCGATGTCGTAGTCCAGCACCGCGCCGAACACGACCAGCAGGATCACCGGGAACATCAGGGTGAAGACCACCGACTCCCGCTGCCGGAAGAACTCCTTGAGCTCGACGGCGGCGCGGACCCGGTAGACGCGGGCCAGCGGCGGCAGGGTCGGGGCGCTCACCGGGACTGGCCGATCATCTGCAGGTACACGTCTTCCAGGGTCGGGCGGGCCACGGCGAGGTCGGGCACCTCACCGGGGAAGCGGGCGGCGAGCTCGGCGACCAGCGCGGTCGGCGTCGGGGTGTCCTGGCTGCGGCGGGCGCCGTCCTCGGTCCAGCTGACCACCGCCGGCGCCTGCCCGCGGCCCCCCAGCTCGGCCGGGACGGCGACCTCGACCAGCCGGCCGGCGGTGATGACGCCGACCCGGTCGGCGAGCTCCTCGGCCTCGTCCAGGTAGTGCGTGGTGAGCAGCATCGTCGTCCCCAGGTCGCGCAGCGAGCGGATCAGGGACCAGAACTGCCGGCGGGCCTCCGGGTCGAAGCCGGTGGTGGGCTCGTCGAGGAACAGCAGCGCCGGGCGGCCGACGATGCCCATCGCGACGTCGAGCCGGCGACGCTGGCCGCCGGACAGCGACCGGCCGCGGGCCCCGGCCTTGTCGGTGAGCCCGACCAGCTCGAGCACCTCGGCGGGGTCACGGGGGTCGGGGTAGTAGGCGGCCTGCGCGGTGAGCACCTCCAGGCAGGTCAGCTGGCTGTCGCCGGCGCCGGACTGCAGCACGATGCCGATCTCCGCGCGCCACCGCCGGCCGCCCTCGGCCGGGTCCTGGCCGAGGACGGCGACGTCGCCGCCGTCCCGGGACCGGTAGCCCTCGAGGATCTCCACGGTGGTGGTCTTGCCGGCACCGTTGGGGCCGAGCAGGGCGAAGATCTCACCGCGCCGGATGTCCAGGTCGACGCCGTCGACGGCGTTGCGGTCGCCGTAGCGCTTGACCAGCCCGCGGATGCTGATGGCCGCGCCGGGGTCGAGGGGGCTGCTCACGGGGAGCCAGTGTCCCTGATCGACCTGGGACCCCCGTCAGGCGGTGATGCGGTCGACCACCAGCGGCAGCACGGTGTCGTCGGTGTCCACCCCGACCGCGCCGTCGAGGGCGGCCAGCGCCCGCTCGATGCGCGCGGCGTCGTCGGTCTGCAGCTCCAGCAGCGGCTGCCCGGCGGTCACCTGCTCCCCCACCGACGCGTGCCACACGACGCCGGCCGAGGCGCTCACCGGGTCCTCCTTGCGGGCCCGGCCGGCACCCAGCCGCCAGGCCGCGACGCCGAGGGCGAAGGCGTCCAGCCGGGTGAGCGTGCCGGTGGCCGGGGCGGTGACCACGTGCCGCTCGGCCGGCTGCGGCAGCGGGGCGTCCGGGTCGCCGCCCTGCGCGCGGATCATCGCCTTCCAGGTGTCCATCGCCCGGCCGTCGGCCAGCGCCGCGGCGGGGTCGACGTCGGACCGGCCGGCGCCGGCGAGCATCTCGCGGGCCAGCGCCAGGGTCAGCTCGACCAGGTCGGCCGGGCCGCCGCCGGCGAGCACCTCGAGGGACTCGGCCACCTCGACGGCGTTGCCCGCCGAGCGGCCCAGCGGGCGGTCCATGGCGGTCACCAGCGCGACGGTGCGGACGCCGGCGGCCTCGCCGAGACCGACCATCGTGCGGGCCAGCTCGCGGGAGCTCTCGACGTCCTTCATGAACGCGCCCGAGCCGGTCTTGACGTCCAGCACCAGCGCGTCGGCGCCCTCCGCGATCTTCTTGCTCATGATCGAGCTGGCGATCAGCGGGATGGACTCGACCGTGCCGGTGACGTCGCGCAGGGCGTAGAGCAGCTTGTCGGCCGGGGCCAGGTCGTTGCCGGCCGCGCAGATGACCGCGCCGACGTCGCGGAGCTGGCCGAGGTACTCGTCCTCGGTGAGCGAGGCGCGCCAGCCGGGGATGGCCTCCAGCTTGTCCAGCGTGCCGCCGGTGTGCCCGAGCCCGCGGCCGGACAGCTGCGGGACGGCGACCCCGCAGGCGGCGACCAGCGGGGCCAGCGGCAGGGTGACCTTGTCGCCCACGCCGCCGGTGGAGTGCTTGTCCGCGGTCGGGCGGCCCAGCGGCGACAGGTCCTTGCGGACGCCGGAATCGATCATCGCCTGGGTCCAGGCGGCCAGCTCGGCCGGTGTCATGCCGCGGAAGAACACGCTCATCAGCAGCGCGCTCATCTGCTCGTCGGGCACCTGGCCGGCGGTGTAGGCACCGATCACCCAGCGGATCTGGTCGCCGGTCAGCTCGATGCCGTCCCGCTTGGCCCGGATGACGTCGATCGCGTCGTGCGCGCTCACCGGTTCGCCGCCTTGACCAGGTCGTCGGGGCCGAAGGCGTCGGGGAGCACCTCGCGCATCGGCACGATGCCCAGCGACACCGTCTCGATCATCATCTCCGCGCCGCCGAACTCCCAGAGCAGCTGCCGGCAGCGCCCGCAGGGCATCAGCGGCTGGCCGTCACCGCCCACGCAGGCCACCGCGACCAGCCGGCCGCCGCCGGTGCGGGCCAGCTCGCTGACCATCCCGCACTCGGCGCACAGCCCGATGCCGTAGGAGGCGTTCTCCACGTTGCAGCCGGTGACCACGCGGCCGTCGTCGACCAGGCCGGCCACCCCGACGGGGAAGTTCGAGTACGGCGCGTACGCGTGCGTCATCGCCTCGCGGGCCGCGGCCCGCAGGGCATCCCAGTCGATCAATGCTCGCCTCTCCGGTAGACCAGGCCGTCGGCCTTGGGCATCCGCAACCGTTGGGACGCCAGCGACAGCACCAGCAGCGTGGTGATGTGCGGGGTGAAGGAGACGATGCCCTCGGGCAGCTCGTCGATGGTCAGGTACGCGGTGAGCGACGCCGCGGCGAACACCGCGGCCGTGACGGCCTGGGCGAACCGGCGGCGGGAGGCCTGGAAGACCGCCACGCCCAGCAGCAGGACCGCCACCAGCAGCAGCAGCGCGACCACCCCGGTGCGGCTGCGCAGCTGCAGGGCGTCGGCGAAGCCGAACAGGCCTGCACCGGCGGCCAGGCCACCGGGCCGCCAGTTGCCGAAGATCAGCGCGGCCAGGCCGATGAACCCGCGGCCGTTGGTCTGGCCCTCGCGGTAGATGTTGGCGATGAAGACCAGGAAGACACCGCCGAGGCCGGCCAGCGCGCCGGAGATGATCACCGCGGTGTACTTCAGCCGGTAGACCGGCACGCCCAGGGAGTCCGCCGCGGCCGGGTTCTCCCCGCACGAGCGCAGCCGCAGCCCGAACGCGGTGCGCCACAGCAGCAGGTAGGCCGCGGGCACCAGCAGGACGGCGATGACGGTCAGCACGCCGACGCCGGCGGAGACCCCGCGCAGCACGCCGGCCAGGTCGCTGACCAGGAACCAGTGCTTGCTCTCCAGGGACCCGAGCAGGTCCGGGCCGCTGGAGAGCACCGGCAGCGAGAACGTCGGCGGCCGGGAGGACAGCGCCGGGGACTGGGTGACCCCGCCGCCGGCCGGGTTGTCGGTGTAGAGCGTCTCGGAGAGGAACCGGACGACGCCCGCGGCCAGGATGTTGATGGCCACACCGGAGATGACGTGGTCGACGCCGAAGGTGACCGTGGCGACGGCGTGCAGCAGGCCACCGAGGGCGCCCATGAGGATGCCGCCGACGACAGCGCCCTGCCAGCCCCACTGGTAGCCGGCGAACCCGGCTCCCCAGGTGCCCAGGATCATCATCCCGTCGAGGCCGATGTTGACCACGCCGGCCCGCTCGGCGAACAACCCGCCCAGGGCGACCAGCAGCAGCGGCACGGCCAGCAGCAGGGTGGCCGACATCGTCGAGGACGACGTCAGCGCCTCCTGGCCGGACACGACCCGGACGGCGGAGACCAGCACCAGCAGGCCGACGACCAGCCAGGTGATCCGACGGCCGCGGCCACCGCCGAGGAACAGCTCGGTGACCGGCCCGCGCGAGGGAGCCGTCGTCGTCGCGGCGGTGCTCATGAGGTGCTCCCCGTGGGGCTGGTGCGGCCGGCGGCGCCGCTGGCGTTCGTGAGGGCGGGACCGGTGCCGGTGGGCCCGTCCGGCGGCGGGCCGCCGTCGGGTCCCTGGCCGCCGCCGGTGCTGCCGTCGCCGGTGGCCGGCGGGGCGACCGCGACGCCGGACTCGGCCTGGCGGCGGGCGATCCGGCGGGAGACCTCGTTGGCTACGACCACGGCCAGCACGATCGTGCCCTGGATGATCGTGACCACCGAGGACGGGATGCCGGCGATCTGCAGCGGCACCGCGGCCCGGTCCAGGAAGGCGAACAGCAGCGCGGCGACCGCGATGCCCACCGGGTTGTTGCGGCCCAGCAGGGCGACCGCGATGCCCAGGAAGCCCAGGCCCGAGGTGAACTCGGTGCCGTAGGTGTGGTTGGAGCCCAGCAGGTCGGGCAGGCCGATCAGCCCGGCGACGGCGCCGGACAGCAGCATGGTGGTGATGACCATCCGCTTGGCGTCCACGCCCGAGGCCGACGCCGCCGAGGCCGAGAGGCCCGTGGCACGCAGGTCGAAGCCGAAGCGGGTGCGCTGGAGCAGCACCGCGACCAGCACGCCGACGACGACCGCGACGAGCAGGAACCCGTAGAGCTGGCGGGGCGGGTTGGCCAGGCCGAGCGCGCCCAGGACGCCGTTGAGCGAGGGGAACCAGCCCGACTCCGGGATCTCCTTCGTGGTGATGATGGAGGCGCCGGGCTCGCTGCCGCGCAGCGGGCCGGTGAGCAGGAAGGACGCCAGGCCCAGCGCGATGAAGTTCAGCATGATCGAGCTGATCACCTCGCTGACCCCGCGGGTGACCTTGAGGACGGCGACGATGCCCGCCCACACGGCGCCCACCAGCATCGCGACGACCACGATCACCAGGATGTGCAGCGGCGCGGGCAGCGAGATCGCCGCGCCGGCGCCGGCCGACAGCACGGTGGCCATCCGGTACTGGCCCTCCACGCCGATGTTGAACAGGCCCATCCGGAAGGCGATGGCGACGGCGAGGCCGGCGAGGAACAGCGGCACGGCGCGGTTGAGCACCACGACGATCGCCGTGACCTGCTGGCTGGGGGTGTCGCCGAAGTCGACCATGACCTCCAGCGCGCGGAACGGGTCGACGCCGATGGCCAGCATGACCGCCGCGGAGATGACCAGCGCGATGACGACGGCCAGCGCGGGCGCCAGCAGGGACTGCCCGAGCCGGGAGACCGCCCTCACGCCGCACCGGCCGGGGTGTCGGTGACCGCACCGGTCATGTGGCCGCCGAGCTGCTCCGGCGTCACCTGCCCGGGGTCGAGCGTGGCGACCACGGCGCCGCGGAGCATGACCACGAGCGTGTCGGACAGGCCGATCAGCTCGTCGAGGTCGGCCGAGACCAGCACGATCCCCATCCCTTCGGCTCGGGCGTCCTTGAGCAGCTCCCAGATGACCGACTGCGCGCCGACGTCGACACCCCGGGTGGGGTGGGCGGCGATGAGCAGCCGGGGGTGCGCGCTCATCTCGCGGCCCACGATCAGCTTCTGCTGGTTCCCGCCGGACAGCGCCACGGCCAGGGTGTCCGGGCCCGGGGCGCGGACGTCGTACTCGCGCATGATGCGCTCGGTGTCGGCGATCGAGGCCTTGCGGTCGATGAACAGCCCCTTGGCCGCGGGGGCCTCGGTCTGGTGGCCGAGCACGCGGTTCTCCCAGAGCGGGGCGTCCAGCAGCATGCCCTGGCGGTGCCGGTCCTCGGGGATGAACCCGATGCCGCCCTCGCGGCGGGCCCGGGTGGTCCAGGCGCTGATGTCGTCGCTGCCCAGCACGACGGTGCCGGCGGCGAGGGGGCGCAGGCCCATGATCGCGTCGACCAGCTCGGCCTGGCCGTTCCCCTCGACGCCGGCGATGCCCAGCACCTCGCCCTCGCGGACGGTGAGGGTGACGCCGTCGACCGCCGGGCGGGTGCCCTGGCCGGCGACGGTGACCCCGCGCAGCTGCAGCACGGGGGTGTCGCGGACGGTGCTGGCCCGGGTCTGCGGGGTGGGCAGCTCGGCCCCGACCATCAGCTCGGCGAGCTGCTTGGCCGTCGTCGTCCGCGGGTCGGCGGTGCCGACGGTGGTGCCGCGGCGGATGACGGTGATGGAGTCGGCGACCTTGCGGACCTCGTCGAGCTTGTGCGAGATGAAGATGACGGTCAGGCCCTCGCGCTTGAGCTCGGCGAGGTTGCCGAACAGCTCGTCGACCTCCTGCGGCACGAGGACGGCGGTCGGCTCGTCCAGGATCAGCGTGGTGGCGCCGCGGTAGAGCACCTTGGCGATCTCCACCCGCTGCCGGTCGCCGACGCCGAGGTCCTCGACCAGGGTGTCGGGCTCCAGGCCCAGCGCGTAGGAGTCGGAGATCTCCACGATCCGGGCGCGGGCGGCGGCACCGATGCCGTGCGCCTTCTCGGCGCCCAGCACGACGTTCTCCAGGACCGTGAGGTTGTCGGCGAGCATGAAGTGCTGGTGGACCATGCCGACGCCGGCGGCGATGGCGTCGGCGGGGCTCTTGAACACGACCTCGCGGCCGTCGAGCAGGATCTGGCCCTCGTCGGGTCGGTGCATGCCGTAGAGGGTCTTCATCAGCGTCGACTTGCCGGCGCCGTTCTCCCCCACGATGGCGTGCACCTCGCCACGGGCGACCCGCAGCTCGATGTCCTTGTTCGCCACCACGCCGGGGAACCGCTTGGTGATGCCCCGCAGCTCCACCGCCAGGGGCGCTGAGTCCGTCACTACCACTCCCGAATACCTCGAGCTCCGCACGACCTGCGGCCGGTTGGACCGTACACAGGAGAAACGGCGGGCCCGGACGTCACCGCCCGGGCCCGCCGCCGTCCTGCTGCTGTGCTGTGCCGCGATCAGTCGGTCGGGGTCTCCGGCACGGTGATCTCGCCGTCGACGATCTGCTGCGTGTAGTCGTCGATGGTCGACTGGATGTCGTCGATGAACCCGCCCGAGTAGGACAGGCCGACGCCCTCGCTGGCGAGGTCGTAGACCTCGTCGCTGCCGCCCTCGACGGTGCCGTCGACGAACTGGCCGATGTAGGCCTCGACGGCGTTGTCCACGCGCTTGAGCACCGAGGTCATGATGACCGGCTGCAGGGCCGGGTCGCCCACGGTCTCGTACTGGTCGGAGTCGACGCCGATCGCGCGGCCGTTGGAGGCGGCGGCGGCCTGGAAGACGCCGATGCCCGAGCCACCGGCGGCGGCGTAGACGATGTCGGCGCCGGCGTCGAACATGCCCTGCGCGACGACCTGGCCGCGGGCCGGGTCGTTGAAGCCGGAGAAGTCACCGGCCGGCGAGATGTACTGCCGGTCGATGATGATGTCCGGGTTCACCGCCCGGGCACCGGCGACGTAGCCGGCCTCGAAGCTCTGGATCAGCGGGGTCTCGACGCCGCCGACGAACCCGATGTGCCCGGTCTCGGACTTGGTCGCCGCCGCGACGCCGCCGAGGAAGGAGCCCTCGTTGGCGGCGAACAGCAGGCCGGTGACGTTGTCGGCCACGTCGACGCCGGTGGAGTCGACGATGGCGAAGGAGACGTCGGGGTACTGCTGGGCGACCTCGCCGATGACGTCGCCGTATGCGAAGCCCACCGCGATGATCGGGTTGAAGCCCTGGTCGGCCAGCTGGGTCAGCAGGTCGGCGCGGTTGGAGGCGTCGCTGTTGGGCGAGAGCTCCTGCACCGAACCGCCGTCGGCCTCGATCGCGGCCTCGACGCCGGCGTAGGCCGAGTCGTTGAACGACTTGTCGCCGCGGCCGCCGGTGTCGTAGGCGAGGCCGATCTTCGGGCCGTCCTCGCTGCCGCCGCTGGCGCCGCTGCCGCTGCCGCCGCTGCCGGTCTCGTCGCTGGCACAGGCGGCCAGGGCCAGGCTGCCGGCCAGCGCAAGCGCGGCCAGCTTCATCCCACGCGCTCGGCGCAAGACGGTCTCCTCTCGTACGGGGTCCTCCGGCCCGGGGGCCGGGGCACCCCCTGGGGTGTGCACTCGGTGTCCGCCACCTCGCACCGGTCGGCCGGGCGGCGATCACGGCACGCTATCCGCGCGCGGGGCCCGCCCGGCAGGACGCCGGTGACACCGAGACCCGATCGTTAGGACCCGGCAACGCCCGGGCCACATCGGGCACACCGGCCACGCCCCGGACCCCACCCGTCGCACCCGTCACGTGACGGGACCCGACACGCTCCGGACCGACGACGGCGGACGCCCGCGCGGTTAGCGTCGCTCCCCATGCGATCCCTGCTGCCCGCCTCCCGCGCGGCCGCGGTGGCGCTGGTGACCGGTCTGCTGCTGCTGCTGGCCGGCGCGCCGGCCGCCGTGGCCGCCCCGGGTGCCCGGCCGACGGTCGACCCGGCCGCACCCACCCCCACCGCGCCCCCGGACGGCGGACCCGCGCAGGGCACAGCGCCCGACGGGAGCACCGTCGGCGGCGAGGGCCTGGACACCCGCGGCCTGGTCGTGGCCGGCGGCGCCCCGGCGCTGCCCGAGGGCATCGACGCGCACGGCTGGCTGGTCGCCGACATCGACAGCGGCGAGGTGCTCGGCGCACAGGACCCGCACGGGCGCTACTACCCGGCCAGCACCCTGAAGACGCTGACCCTGCTCACCCTGGCGCCGGTGCTGGACCCTGCGCTGGTCGTGGAGGGCACCACCGAGGACGAGCAGGTCGAGGGCAGCCGCGTCGGCCTCGTCGCCGGCGGGCAGTACCCGGTGTCCCTGCTCTACGACGCGCTGGTCATGCAGTCGGGCAACGACGCGGCCAACGCCCTGGCCCGCGCGGCGGGCGGGGTGGACGCCACGCTGGCCGCGATGAACGCCACCGCGCAGCGGATCGGCGCCTACGACACCGTCGCCGGCACCCCGTCGGGGCTGGACGTGGCCGGGCAGTCGTCCTCGGCCTACGACCTGGCGCTGATCATGCGGCAGCTGGTCGACACCCCGGCGACCGCGGCGATCCTGCAGCAGACCACCGCGCAGATGCCCGCCGTCCCGGGCAAGAGCGACGGCTACCAGATCCAGACCCAGAACACCCTGCTCACCGAGTACGCCGGCACGCTGGGCGGCAAGACCGGGTTCACCGACGCCGCCCGGCACACCTTCGTCGCCGCCGCCGAGCGCGGGGGACGCCGGCTGGTGGTCGCGCTCATGCAGACCGAGCGCTACCCGGTGTCGACCACCGAGCAGGCGGAGCGGCTGCTGGACTGGGGCTTCGCCACACCGGCCGGCGACGGCGTCGGGACCCTGGTCCGCCCGGAGGACGTCGCGAGCACCGCCGCGGCGGTCACCCTGCCCGCACCCTCCCCCGCCGACGGCACGCTGAGCTCCGCCTACGCCGCGGCCGCGGCCGCCTCCCCCGCCGTCGACCCGGCAGCGAGCACCGCACCGCAGGAGTCGGTGCTGCTGCCGGTCGCGCTGGCCACCGGCGCGGTGGCGATCGTGGCGGCCACGGTGGTCGGCCGGCGCCGCGCCGTCCGGCTGGTGCCGGCCGGTGGCTGGTCCGACGACCGCGCGGTCAGGCGCCCGCCGCCCCGCCGTCCCGAGGCCGCCGGCGTGAGCGCCGCAGCGCGGCCGGGACCAGACCTGCGGCCGCCGCACCCATCAGCGCCCCTGCCCCCACCAGTCCCGCCGCGAGCCGGACCGGACCGGGACGCGGCCCCCGTTCGTCGACCAGCACCACGTCGGGCAGCCGGGTCGGGGCCTCGGGACCGAACGGCACCTGCGCGTCCGAGTGCTCGACCGCCGGGAGGGTCGCGGTCCAGCAGGCCGTGAAGAAGGCGAACCGGGCGACCACGTTGATCCAGATGATGAGGCCGACGAAGCTGCCCAGCGCCGACACCGTGACGTTGCCGGACAGCACCTGCAGGTAGTAACCGCCGACGAGCTTGATCAGCTCGAAGCCCACGGCGCCGAAGACCGCGCCGGGCAGCAGCATCCGGGCCGGGTGGGGCGTGTCCGGGACGCCCTTGAGCACCCAGAGGAACACCAGGGTGTCCCCGACCAGCGCCAGGCCGATGCCCAGCGCGGCGGTCAGCAGGAAGAACCCGGGTACCTCGTCGATGCCCAGCAGGTCGAACAACCAGGACGACGCCGCCGTCGTCCCGGCGCTCAGCGCGATGGACAGCGCCCCGGCCCCGGCCAGGCCGAGCAGCACCAGCAGGTCCTTGAGCCGGTCCTGCACGAAGTCGGGCTGGTCCGGCTTCCCCCGCCAGACGACGTCCATGCCCACCCGGAGCTTGTCCACCGCGCCGAGGCCGACCAGCAGGAAGCCGACCAGGCCGATGACGCCGGTGGTGCGGCGGGCGTCGATGGCGTCGAGCACCGCGGCTGCCAGGTTGGCCCCGGTGTCGCCCGGGACGGCCTCGCGGATCGCGTCCACCAGCTGCAGCTGCAGCAGGGGGTTGCCGGCCAGCACGAACCCGGCGATGGAGGCCAGCAGCAGGACGACGGGGAACAGCGCGAGGAAGGCGTAGTAGGTGACCGCGGCCGCCAGCGTGTCGGCCTGCGCGCGGTTGTAGTGGCCGCCGGCGTGCACCAGGTGGTCGAACCAGCCGTAGCGGGCCCGGCCGCGGTGGATGAGGTCACGGACGCCGTCGACGGAGCGTGTGATGACGTTGCCGGTGTTCTCCTGCGGTGTCGTCACGCCGCAGAGTGTGCAGGCAGGTCGCCCGACCCGCAGGGAGGTCAGCCCCGGGCGGGACCCGTCAGGGGGTAGCGGCGGGCCACCGACCAGGCACCGTTCGGCAGCTGCTCGAACTCGGTGAAGTGCGCGACCGGGAACGTGGCGGTCAGGTCGGCCAGCTCCGCGGCGGCCATGTCCAGGGCGTCGGTGGGGACGTCGTGGGCCACGGTGACGTGCGGGTGGTACGGGAAGGACAGCGGGCGGGCCAGCGGGCCGCTGCGCACGTCGGTGGCGATGCGCTCGCAGTCCAGGATGCCGCGGGCCACGGTCACGAACACCACCTCCGACACCGGCCGGAAGGTCCCGGTGCCGCGCAGGTGGATCTCGAAGGGCGGGTGCGTGCGGGCCACCCCGGCCAGGTGCGCGGCGATGAGCGACCGGTCGGCGACGGCGACCTCGGTCGGCGGCAGCAGCGTGACGTGCGGGGGCACCACGCTGGCCTGCGGGTCCCCGCACTTGGTGCGCCACTCCACCAGCAGCTGGGCCCAGGGCTCGGGGACGTCGACGACCACCCCCAGCACCGCGGTGGCACCGACGTCGCGGTTCGCGCTGCGCGGCACGAACGTGTCGTCGTGCCGCCGGCGGTGCGGCGGGGGTGGCAGGGTCATCGCCGGGTCACCGCGCCGCCGCCGGGAGGAACCCGATCCGGTCGTACACCGTGGCCAGGGTGGGGGCGGCGACCTCGCGGGCCTTGACGGCGCCGGCGGCGAGCACCCGCTCGAGCTCGGCGGTGTCGGCCAGCAGCTCGGCGGTGCGGGCCTGCACGGGGGCGAGGGCCTCGACGACGACCTCGGCGAGCTCCTTCTTCAGGTCGCCGTACCCGCGGCCGGCGAAGCGCTCCTCGAGCTGGGCGACGGTCTCCCCGGAGAACGCGGAGTGGATGGTCAGCAGGTTGCTCACCCCGGGCTTGCCCTCGGGGTCGAAGACGATCTCCCGGCCGGTGTCGGTGACGGCGCTGCGGATCCGCTTGCCGATCACCTTGGGGTCGTCGAGCAGGTTGATGCACCCGGCGTCGGGCAGGCTCTTGGACATCTTCTTGTCCGGCTGCTGCAGGTCCAGCACCTTGGCCGCGCCCGGCGGGATGTAGGCCTCGGGCAGCACGAAGGTGTCGCCGTAGCGGCCGTTGAACCGGGTGGCCAGGTCGCGGGTCAGCTCCAGGTGCTGGCGCTGGTCCTCACCGACCGGGACCCGGTGGGCCTGGTAGAGCAGGATGTCGGCGGCCTGGAGCACCGGGTAGGTGAACAGGCCGACGCTGGTGCTGGCCTGCCCCTGCCGGGCCGACTTGTCCTTGAACTGGGTCATCCGGCCGGCCTCGCCGAAGCCGGTCAGGCACTGCAGCACCCAGCCCAGCTGGGCGTGCTCGGGGACGTGGCTCTGCACGAACAGCGCGCTGCGGTCGGGGTCGACCCCCAGGGCCAGCAGCTGCGCGGCCGACACCAGGGTGCGCCGCCGCAGCACCGCGGGGTCCTGCTCGACGGTGATCGCGTGCAGGTCCACCACGCAGTAGAAGGCCTCGTGGTCGGCCTGCATGCTCACCCACTGCCGCAGCGCACCGAGGTGGTTGCCGAGGTGGAAGGAGTCCGCCGTCGGCTGGATGCCGGACAGCACGCGAGGAGCAGGCACGTCCCTCATCGAACCACGCGCCACACCCGCCCCGGGGCGGACCCGCTCAGCGACCCGCGGGCACGCCCGCCGCGACCTCGTCGAACGCGGCGAGGAAGAGGTCGTCCTCCTCGGGCGTGCCGACGGTGACCCGCAGCCCCTCGCCGGCGAAGGGCCGGGTGATGACCGCGCGCGACTCCAGCGCGGCGGCCACCTCCGCGGTGCGCTCGCCCAGCGGCAACCAGACGAAGTTGGCCTGGCTGTCGGCGACGGCCTGGCCCCGCCGGCGCAGCTCGGCGGTGAGCCGGTCGCGCTCGGCGGTCACCTCGGCGACCCGCGCGCGGACCTCCTCCTCGCTGGCCAGCGCGGCGACGGCGGCGGCCTGGGCGACCATCGAGACGCTGAAGGGCACGTGGGTCTTGCGCACCGCCTCGGCGACGCCCGGGTCCTCGGCCAGCAGGTAGCCCACCCGCAGGCCGGCCAGGCCCCAGGCCTTGGAGAACGTGCGCAGCACCGCGACGTTGGGCCGCCCGCGCATGAGCTCGACGCCGTCGGGGACGTCGGGGTCGGTGACGAACTCGCGGTAGGCCTCGTCGAGCACCACCAGCACGTGGTCGGGCACCGCGTCGAGGAAGGCCGAGAGCTCCGCGCGGCGGACCGCCGTCCCGGTGGGGTTGTTGGGGTTGCAGACCAGCAGCACGCGGGTGCTGTCGTCGACGGCGGCCAGCAGCCCGTCGAGGTCGTGCGTGTCCGCCGTCCCGCCGTCGGTGCCCGCGACCAGCGGCACCTGCCGGGAGCCGGCGCCGGCCACCTGGGCCAGCAGCGGGTACATCTCGAAGGACCGCCAGGCGTAGGCCAGGCTCGTGCCGGGCTCCACGTAGGCCTGCGCGACCTGCTGCAGCAGGGTCACCGCGCCGCAGCCGGTGGCCACCTGGGCGACGTCGACCCCGTACCGCTGGGCCAGCGCACCGACGAGGACGCCGGCGGCGTTGTCGGGGTAGCGGTTGGTCTCCCCCGCCACCTGCGAGATGGCGGCCACCACGGCCGGCAGCGGCGGGAACGCCACCTCGTTGCTGGCCAGCTTGACCGCCCGCGGCACGCCGATCTCGCGGGCCAGGTCGGCGGGGTTGCGGCCGGGCCGGTAGGCCGGCAGCGCCGACACCGCTGGACGCGGGCTGACCATGGGGACGCCTCCGTAGGGTGCACGCATGCGAGTTCTCGTCGCCGGTGGAGCCGGCTACATCGGCAGCGTAGTCACGGCGGCCCTGCTCGCCGGTGGTCACGACGTGACCGTGCTGGACGACCTGTCCACCGGTCACGCCGACGCCGTGCCCGAGGGCGCGACCTTCGTGCAGGCGTCGCTGCACGACTCCGCGCCGGTGCTCGCCGACGTCCGCCCCGATGCGGTGCTGCACTTCGCGGCCAAGAGCCTGGTCGGGGTCTCCCAGACCCAGCCGGAGGACTACTGGCACACCAACGTCGGCGGCTCGCTGGCGCTGCTGGAGGCGATGCGCGCCGTGGACTGCCGGCGCATCGTCTTCTCCTCCACCGCGGCCACCTACGGCGAGCCCGAGAGCGTGCCGATCACCGAGGACGCGCCCACCCGGCCGACCAACACCTACGGCGCCTCGAAGCTGGCCGTGGACCACATGCTGACCTCCTACGCCGTCGCCCACCGCTTCGCCGCGGTGAGCCTGCGCTACTTCAACGTGGCCGGCGCCGGGTTCGGCCGCGGCGAGCGGCACGCCACCGAGACCCACCTCATCCCGATCGCGCTGCAGGTCGCCGCGGGCACCCGCGAGGCGATCACCGTCTACGGCGAGGACTACCCCACCCCCGACGGCACCTGCATCCGCGACTACGTGCACGTGCTCGACCTGGCCGACGCCCACCTGCTGGCGCTGCCCGCCCCCGCACCGGGCGAGCACCGGGTCTACAACCTGGGCAACGGCACCGGGTTCAGCGTGCAGCAGGTCGTCGACGCCGTCCGCGAGGTCACCGGCCACCCGGTGCCGGTGGTGGTCGGCGCCCGCCGGGCCGGCGACCCCGCCCAGCTGGTCGCCTCGTCGGCGCGGATCCGGGCCGACCTGGGCTGGGCGCCGCAGCACGCCGAGCTCACCACGATGGTGCGCGACGCCTGGGAGCTCAGCCGGCCGGCGTCGGGCTGACCTCCGCCGGCGGCGCCGGGGACACCGCGATGCGGGCGATCCGGCGGCCGTCGAGCTCGGTCACGGTGAGCACCCGGCCCTCGTGCTCGGCGGTGTCGCCGAGGGCGGGGATGCGGCCCAGCTCGGCCAGCACCCAGCCGGCCACGGTCTCGTAGGGCCCCTCGGGCAGCTCCAGCCCGGTGGCCTCGGCGAAGTCGTCCAGGTTGAGCAGCCCGTCCACGTCGTGCGGCCCCTCGGCCGGCTCGTCGGTCTCCGGGACGGCGTCCTCGTCGTACTCGTCGTAGATCTCCCCGATGACCTCCTCGATGAGGTCCTCCAGGGTCACGATGCCGTCGGTGCCGCCGTACTCGTCGACCACGATCGCCAGGTGCTGGCTCTCCCGGCGCATCTCCGACAGCGCGGTGAGCACCCCCGCCGTCCCCGGCAGCTGCTTGACCTCGCGGGCCAGGTCGCCCACGGTCGCGGCCCGCCCGGCCGGGTGACCGGGCAGCAGCAGGTCGCGCACGTGCACGAAGCCGACGACGTCGTCCTGGGTGCGGCCGACCACCGGGTAGCGGGAGCGGCCGGAGTCGGCGATCAGCTTGGCGGCGCGGCTGGCGGTCAGCGACGCCTCGAGGAAGTCGACCTCGGTGCGCGGGGTCATCACCTCGCGCACCTCGCGGCCCCCGGCCCGGAACACCTCGTCGATGAGGCGGCGCTCGTCGGTGGACAGCGACTCGTGGGCGGCGACCAGGTCGCGCAGCTCCTCCTGGCTGATCGACTCCCCGCTCTGCTTGGGGTCCCCGCCCAGCAGCCGGACCAGCAGGTCGGTGGAGCGGGACAGCAGCCAGATCACCGGCCGGAAGACCGCGGCGATGCGGTTCAGCGGGCCGGCGACGACCAGGGAGAAGCCCTCGGCGCGCTGCAGGGCCAGCCGCTTCGGCGTCAGCTCCCCGACCACCAGCGACAGGTAGCTGATCGCGATGGTGACCAGCACGAAGCTCAGCGGGTCGGCCACGCCCTGCGGCAGGCCCAGCGAGGTCAGCCAGTCGCCCAGCGGCTCGGACAGCGTGCTGGCGCCGAAGGCCGCGGAGAAGAAGCCGGCCAGGGTGACCCCGACCTGCACGGCGGCGAGGAACCGGTTGGGGTCACCGAGCAGCTTGGACAGCGCCCGGCCGCGGCTGCCGCGCTCGCCGAGCGCCCGCACCTGCGACTCCCGCAGCGAGACCAGCGCGATCTCGGCGCCGGCGAACGCTCCGCCGATCAGCACGAAGACGACGACCATGACGATGTTGAGCCAGACGTCGCTCACCGGCGGCGTGCTCCTTCTGCGGGGTTGGTGGGGCGGGGTCCCAGGATCGCGGGTCCCGTGCGGAGGGTCCAACCGGCAACGTCGGCCCGGTCCCGGACGTTCCGCAGCGGGGTGCCCGGCGGCTACGGTGGTCGGCCATGACCGGAGCGCGACGGCACCGTCACCGCCCGCAGGCCCGACGCTGGTGGCCCGCCGCGGTCGTCCTCGCGGTGCTGGCCGTCGTCGGGGGCGGCTGGTGGCTGCTGCCCGGGTCCGCCGACCCGGTGCCCGCGGCGGCGACCACCGCCGAGGTGACGCCCCCCACCTCGACGACGGCGCCCAGCACCACCGTGCCGGCGCCGACCACGACCGCACCGACCACCGCGACGTCCGCGCCGCCGACCACCACCCCCGTGCCCACCACCACCGCGGCCCCTCCCCCGCCGACCCCGGCCCCGGCGCCGACCCCCGCACCCGCCCCGGCTGCGCCCGCCGCCGACCCCGGTGCCGAGGGCGAGGTCGTCGCGCTGGTGAACGCGGAGCGGGCCGCGGCGGGGTGCGGGCCGGTGGCGTCCGACGCCGGGCTGGCCGGGGTGGCCCGGGCGCACAGCGCCGACATGCGCGACCGCGGGTACTTCAGCCACACCACGCCCGAGGGCCGCTCGCCCTGGGACCGGGCCGCCGCGGCCGGGGTGCCGGGCGCCTCGGCGGAGAACATCGCGCAGGGCCACGGCGACGCGGCGTCGGTGATGGCCGGCTGGATGGACAGCCCCGGCCACCGGGCCAACATCCTGGACTGCGCCAACACCCGCCTGGGCGTCGGCGTCGCCCAGGGCGCCGGCGGCCCCTGGTGGACCCAGCTCTTCGGCCGCTGACCCCCTCCGCTCCGCCCACCGGTGTCGGGGACATCGGGCCCTGCCGCTCCTACCGGACCCCGATGTCCCCGACACCGGGGGACGTCAGCGGAGCGCGACGAGCGCGCGGAGGCGGGCGACGACCTCCTCGGGACGGCGGAGGTCCGCCGCGGTGAGGTGGAGCACCAGCCAACCCGCCTCCGTCAGCCGGTTCAGCCGTCGGCGGTCCTTCGCCAGCTGGCCGCCCTCGCCGTGCCAGGCGCCGTCGTACTCGACCGCGATGCGCAGCTCCGGCAGTGCGAGGTCGACGCGGGCCACCCACCGCCCGTCGTCGTCGCGCACCTCGAACTGCGGGACGACGGTGAAACCGGCCTGGCTCAGGACCACGCGGGTCCGCGACTCCTGCGGGGACTCGGCGCGCCGGTCCGCGAGCTGCACGGCCTGCACCGCCCGCCGGGCACCCGGTCCGGTTCCGAGCCCGGCGACCCGCGTCCGCAGCTCGGCGTGCTGCACGACGTCGCGGGCGAGCAGGAGGTCGACGAGCACCACCGCCTCCAGCGTGGGCTCCCAGCGGGCGACGTCCGACGCCGTCCGCAGGCCGGTGGTGAAGCGCAGCCCCCGGAGCTCGGTGACGTCGACTGGATCAACGACGCCCTGACGGACGCGGAGACCGGTCACCGGCCCGAACCGGCGATCCCGCGGCACCAGCACCTCGACCGGCGTCGCCGCGTCGGCCGCCTCCCTGACCCCGAGCAACCACGCCGCGCTGCGCCCGGCGACCACCGCGGCCGGCGGGAGCACCAGGCGCGCCGCGGCCAGCCGGAGGCCGTGGGTGTCGGCGAGCCCGGCATCGGCGTAGACCCCGCGCATCACCCGCCGCCAGGCCGCACTGCGCAGCTGCTCCGGGGTGAGCCACCCGCGCTCGCGCGCCGTCCGGCCGAGGAAGACCCTTCCGACCAGGTGGGCGGGGCGATGGGCGGGGGGCACGGCCGAAGCCTCCCCCGGTGACGGGCCCGGACCCGGGTTGTCCACAGGCCACCGGTCGGTCCCCCACCGATGTCGGGGACATCGGGGCACATCGTGGATCCCAGACCCCGATGTCCCCGACATCGGGCCAGCCCCACGGCGCCCGGACGTGCGACGGCCCCCCTCCCGCGGTGCGGGAGGGGGGCCGTCGGGGCGTGCGGTGGATCAGGCGGCCATGGCCTTCTGCAGATTGGCGTCGATCGCGGCGAGGAAGTCCTGCGTGGTCAGCCAGGGCGCGTCCTTGCTGATCAGCAGGGCGAGGTCCTTGGTCATCTGACCACCCTCGACCGTCTCGATGCAGACCCGCTCGAGGGTCTCGGCGAACTCGGTCACCTCGGGGGTGCCGTCGAGCTTGCCGCGGTGGGCCAGGCCCCGGGTCCAGGCGAAGATCGACGCGATCGGGTTCGTCGAGGTCTCCTTGCCCTGCTGGTGCTGGCGGTAGTGCCGGGTCACCGTGCCGTGGGCGGCCTCGGCCTCGACGGTCTTGCCGTCCGGGGTGGCCAGCACCGAGGTCATCAGGCCCAGCGAGCCGAAGCCCTGCGCCACGGTGTCGGACTGCACGTCGCCGTCGTAGTTCTTGCAGGCCCAGACGTAGCCGCCCTCCCACTTGAGGTTGGCCGCGACCATGTCGTCGATGAGGCGGTGCTCGTAGGTGATGCCGGCGGCGTCGAACTTCTCCTTGAACTCCGCGTCGAACACCTCCTGGAAGATGTCCTTGAAGCGGCCGTCGTAGGCCTTGAGGATCGTGTTCTTCGTCGACAGGTACACCGGGTAGTTGCGCGCCAGGCCGTAGTTCAGCGAGGCGCGGGCGAAGTCCCGGATCGAGTCGTCGAGGTTGTACATCGACAGCGAGACGCCGGCGCCCGGGGCCTGGAAGACCTCGCGCTCGATCGGCTCGGAGCCGTCCTCGGGGGTGAAGACGACCTTCAGGGTGCCGGCCGAGGGGAACTTGAAGTCGGTGGCGCGGTACTGGTCGCCGTAGGCGTGGCGGCCGACGATGATCGGCTTGGTCCAGCCCGGCACCAGGCGCGGCACGTTCTGCATGATGATCGGCTCGCGGAAGATGACGCCGCCGAGGATGTTGCGGATCGTGCCGTTCGGGGAGCGCCACATCTGCTTGAGGCCGAACTCCTCCACCCGCGCCTCGTCGGGGGTGATGGTGGCGCACTTGACGCCGACGCCGTGCTTCTTGATGGCGTTGGCCGCGTCGATGGTGACCTGGTCGTCGGTGGCGTCCCGGTGCTCCATGCCCAGGTCGTAGTACTCGAGGTCGACGTCGAGGTACTTGAGGATCAGCTCGTCCTTGATGAACTGCCAGATGATCCGGGTCATCTCGTCGCCGTCGAGCTCGACGACCGTGCCCTTGACCTTGATCTTGCTCACGTGGTGGTGATCCCTCTCTGTTGGAGGCCGACTCAGAGGTCGGCCACGTCGGCCTGCTTGGCCCGTACGGCCTCGGCTGCCTCGCGCAGCCCGGCCAGCTCGTCGTCGGTGAGGTCGCCCTCGACCACCCGACGGACACCCTCGCGGCCGATCTCGGCCTCGACCCCCAGGTACACCCCGGAGATCCCGTACTCGCCGTCGACCCACGCGCACACCGGCATCACGGCGCCTGCGTCCTCGATGACCGCCTTGGCCATCCGCGCCGCCGCCGCGGACGGCGCGTAGTAGGCCGACCCGGTCTTGAGCAGCGCGACCACCTCGGCCCCGCCGTTGCGGGTGCGGTCGACCAGGTGCGCGATGCGGTCGGCGTCCATGACGTCGGCCAGCGGCTTGCCGTCGACGGTGCAGCGGCTGGGCACCGGCACCATCGTGTCGCCGTGGCTGCCCAGCGTCAGCGTGCGCACCGAGGCGGTGGGGACGCCGAGCTCGCGGGCCACGTTGTCGGTGAACCGGGCGGTGTCGAGCATGCCGGCCTGGCCCATCACCCGCTGCGTGGGGAACCCGGTGGCCAGCTGGGCCAGCGCGGTCATCTCGTCCAGCGGGTTGCTCACCACGATGACGACGGCGTCCGGGGAGGTGCGGGCGACGTTCTCGGCCACCTCGCGCACGATCCCGGCGTTGGTCTCGATCAGGTCCATCCGGCTCATGCCGGGCTTGCGGGGCAGCCCCGCGGTGACCACGACGACGTCGGAGCCCTCGGTGCCCTCGTAGGACCCGCCGCCGACGCCGACGACCTCGGTCTCGAAGCCCTCGATGGACCGCGACTGGTTGATGTCCAGGGCCAGGCCCTCGGGGCGGCCCTCCAGGATGTCGGTGAGCACGACGGTGCCCACGACGTCGTACTGCGCCAGACGGAGTGCGGTGGTGGAGCCGTAGAAGCCGGAACCCACCACGGTGATCTTGCCGGGCTTCGTCGCCATGGTCGCCAACCTAGCGCCGGGGCCGGTCGCCTGCGCCCCCGGGCCCGCTCAGCCCTGGGGGATCGCCAGCGCGACCAGGGCCAGGGTCAGGCCGGCGGAGGTCGTGAGGACGACGTCGGTGGTGGTGCTGCGCACGGCCAGGAACCCCAGCCGGCGCACCGGCAGCAGCATCCGCAGCACCCCGGCCCCGACCAGCGCGAGGCCGACGACGACCAGCCCGCGCCGCCAGTTGCCGGCGGTCACCATCAGCAGGCCGACCGCGACCACCACCAGCACCGCGGTCAGCGGCAGCTGGCGCAGCACCCCGGCCAGGACCGGCCGGCGGGTGTACAGCGGGGTGCGGGCCACGGCGTCCTCCCGGTCTCAGGCCACCACGGGGGCGGCGGCCCGCTCGGCGAGGGTCACCACGTTGGACAGCAGCATCGCCCGGGTCATCGGCCCCACCCCGCCGGGGTTGGGGGCGACGTGGCCGGCGACGTCCACCACGTCCGCGGCGACGTCCCCGGCGATCTTCCCGTCGACCCGGCTGACGCCGACGTCGAGGACGGCGGCCCCCGGCTTCACCATGTCGCCGGTGACCAGCCCCGGGACGCCGGCCGCGGCGACGACGACGTCGGCGGTGCGGGTGTGCGCGGCCAGGTCCCGGGTGCCGGTGTGGCACAGGGTCACCGTGGCGTTCTCGGTGCGCCGGGTGAGCAACAGGCCCAGCGGACGGCCCACGGTCACCCCGCGGCCGACCACCACGACCTCCGCGCCGGCCAGCGGCACGTCGTACCGGCGCAGCAGCTCGACGATGCCCAGCGGGGTGCACGGCAGGGAACCGGGGATGCCCAGCACCAGCCGGCCGAGGTTGGTCGGGTGCAGGCCGTCGGCGTCCTTGTCGGGGTCGACGGCCTCCAGGACGGCGGCCTCGGACACCTGGCGCGGCAGCGGCAGCTGCACGATGTAGCCGGTGCAGGCCGGGTCGGCGTTGAGCTCGGCGACGACGGCGAGGACGTCGGCCTGCGAGGCGTCGGCGGGCAGCTCGCGCTGGATGCTGGCGATGCCCACCTGGGCGCAGTCCTTGTGCTTGGCGTCGACGTACCACCGGCTGCCCGGGTCGTCGCCGACCAGCAGGGTGCCCAGACCCGGGCGCCGGCCCGCCGCGGCCAGCGCCGCCACCCGCTCGGTGAGCTCGGTGCGGATGGTGGCCGCGGTCGCCTTGCCGTCCAGTCGCGTCGCCGTCACGCCGCCCATCCTGCCGCACCGGCCTCGCCGCACGTCCCGGCGACGGTGAGGAGCTGGGACGGCGTCGTCCCCGGGCCCGGCGGCGCGCGGAGCGCGTCGTGGGTGAGGACGAGGTCCTTCTTCTAGGCTCGGGCACCGACCGGTTGCCGCCGAGGAGGACCCATGAGCCAGTCCGACGACCGCACCCGGGCCTTCCCCGCCGCCGGGTCCGGACCCGCCCACCCCGAGCCCGCCCGCTCCGAGCCCGCCCGTCCGGACCTCGCCGACCAGCAGACCACCGAGGTCCACCCGGTGGCCCCGCTGCGGCAGGAGACCGCACCGGCGCCCGTTGCCCCCCGGCCGGCCCCGCAGCCCGAGCCCCCGGTGCAGACCTGGCGGCCGCCGGCCGACCAGGCCACCGCCCCCGCCTGGTCCACCAAGCCGGTCGCGGTCCGCCGCGCGGACTCCTTCGGCGCGCTGTGCCTGCTGCTGGCCGGGGTGGCCGCCGCGCTGAGCCTGCTGCTGCCCTGGGTGCCCGACGGCGCCACCGGGCTGGAGCTGGCCCGCCGGGTGGTCGAGCAGGCCCGCACCGGCTGGACCGGCCTGTTCGACACCGGCCTGTGGCAGCCGGGTGCGGTGCTGGCCGGCGGGGCGGTGCTGTTCCTGCTCGGTCTGCTGCTGCTCGTGCCGGCGCGCGCGCACCGCTTCCTCGGCCTGCTCGCGCTGCTGGTCGCCGGCCTGGTGGTGGCCGCCGTCCTGGTGCCGCTGGCCGGCCGGGCGTGGCAGCCCGGCCGGTTCGACGTCGGCTTCTGGTTCGCGATGGGCGTCGCCGGGCTGGGTGTGCTCGGCGCGCTCAAGGCCCTGCTGACGGGCCGCAGGCTCCGCTAGTGCGCGAAGTGGCGGGTGCCGGTCAGGTACAGCGCCACGCCCGCCTCGGCGGCGGCCGCGACGACCTCCTCGTCGCGCACCGACCCGCCGGGCTGCACGACGGCGGTGACCCCGGCGTCCAGCAGCACCTGCAGCCCGTCGGCGAAGGGGAAGAAGGCGTCCGAGGCCGCGACCGACCCGGTGGCCCGCTCCCCCGCCCGCTGCACGGCCAGCCGGGCGGCGTCCACCCGGTTGACCTGGCCCATGCCGACACCGACCGTGGCGCCGTCGGCGGCCAGCAGGATGGCGTTGGACTTCACCGCGCGCACCGCCCGCCAGGCGAAGGCCAGGTCGTCGAGGGTGGCGGCGTCGACCGGTGAGCCGGTGGCCAGCGTCCAGGTCGAGGGGTCGTCGCCCTCGGCCGCGACCCGGTCGACCTGCTGCACCAGCAGCCCGCCGCTGACCGGGCGCAGCTCGAGCGCGGCGGCCTCCGCGGCCTCGGGCATGCGCAGCAGCCGGACGTTCTTCTTGCGGGTGAGCACCTCGACGGCGTCCTCGGTGAACGACGGCGCGACGACGACCTCGGTGAACACCTCGGCGATCTGCTCGGCGGTGGACAGGTCGACCTCGCGGTTGGCCGCGATCACGCCGCCGAAGGCCGAGACGGGGTCGCAGGCGTGCGCCCGGCGGTGGGCCTGCGCGAGGTCGGTGCCGACCGCGATGCCGCACGGGTTGGCGTGCTTGATGATCGCCACGCAGGGGGCGTCGTGGTCGTGCGCGGCCCGCCAGGCGGCGTCGGTGTCGACGTAGTTGTTGTAGGACATCTGCTTGCCGTGCAGCTGCTCGGCGTGCGCGAGGCCGGGCCGGTCGCCCCGGTAGAGCGCGGCGGCCTGGTGCGGGTTCTCCCCGTAGCGCAGCACGTCCGCCCGCTCCCACGCCGCGCCGGTCCAGGCCGGGAAGCCGGACTCGTCGGGGGCGACGACGTCGCCCAGCCACGAGGCGACGGCGATGTCGTAGGAGGCGGTGTGCCGGAACGCGTCGGTGGCCAACCGCCGCCGCTGGTCGAGGGTGGTGCCGCCGGCCCGGACGGCGTCGAGCACCTCCGCGTAGCGGGCGGGGTCGACGACGACTGCGACCGACGGGTGGTTCTTCGCCGCGGCCCGCACCATCGCCGGCCCGCCGATGTCGATCTGCTCGATGCACTCGTCGGGCGTCGCGCCCGAGGCCACGGTCTCCCGGAACGGGTAGAGGTTGACCACGACCAGGTCGATCGCGGCGATGCCGAGGTCCTCGAGCTGGCGGACGTGGTCGGCCTTGCGCCGGTCGGCCAGGATCCCCGCGTGCACCCCCGGGTGCAGCGTCTTGACCCGGCCGTCCAGGCACTCGGGGAAGCCGGTGACCTGCTCGACGGGGGTGACCGGGATGCCGGCCTCGGCGATCCGGCGGGCGGTGGCGCCGGTGCTGACCAGCTCGACGCCGGCCTCGACCAGCCCGCGGGCGAGGTCCTCGACGCCGGACTTGTCGTAGACGCCCAGCAGGGCACGGCGGACGGGGGTGCGATCGGTCACGGGGCGCTGCTCCTTGGGGAGGTGGTGAGGGAGACGAGGGTGTCGACGAGCAGCACCCGCTCGACGGCCTTGATCCGGTCGTGCAGCCGCTGCTCGTCGTCGTCGGGCAGCACGGGCACGGGGGTCTGGGCGAGCACCGGTCCGGTGTCGAGCCCGGCGTCCACGAGGTGCACGGTGGCGCCGGTGGCGGCGACCCCGGCGGCCAGGGCGTCGCGCACCGCGTGCGCACCGGGGAAGGACGGCAGCAGGGCCGGGTGGGTGTTGACCAGCCGGCCGCCGAACGCGGCGAGCACCGCCGGGCCGAGCAGCTTCATGAACCCGGCGCACACGACCCAGTCGGGTCGGTGGTCGGCGATGCGCTCGGCCAGGGCGGCGTCCCAGGCGGCGCGGTCGGGGTGGTCGCGCAGCCCGACGACGAAGGTGGGCAGGTCGCGCTCGCGGGCAGCGGCCAGGCCGGGGGCCTCGCGGTCGGCCCCGACGGCGACGACGTCGAAGGAGGGCTCGCCGGCGGCCAGCAGCGCCGCGCACAGCGTGCCCGCGCCGGAGATCAGCACCACCACCCGGGCGGGGGGCGGGGAGTCCGGGGACACGTACCGGGAGGCTACCCGGCGGCCCCCGGCCCGCTCAGCGTCGCCAGCGGGTGACCGCGGCGGCCAGCGCGGCGGCCAGCCCCGCCTGGGCGGCGGTCGCGAGCCCGGTGGCCAGGGCGGGCGCCCCGACCTCGGCCAGCCCGCCGGCCCCCAGCGCCCCGCCCCCGGCCAGCGCCAGCAGCCCGGCGGCGATGCCGACGCCCACGCCGGTCACCACGCCCCACAGCGCAGCGGTGACCGAGCCGCCGTCGCGGTCGGACAGCCCGCGGGCGGTGGCGGTGCCGGCGACCAGCCCCGCCAGGGCGGGCAGCGCCTGGGCCAGGAAGGCCAGCAGGGGCACGGCCTGGGTGTCGGGCAGCGCGGCCAGCAACGGCAGCGCGGGGACGGCGCCGAGGGTGACCCCGCTGGTGGACACCAGGGTGCCCGCGCCGACGGCGAACCCGGGCCCGGCGGCCAGGCCGAGCACGGCGGCGGCGGCGTTGGGCAGCAGCAGCGCGGACAGGCCCACGAGGCCGACCGCGCCGGCGCCGGCCCCGCCCAGGCTGGTGGCCAGCGCGGCGACCCCGCCGACGTCGCCGACCAGCGCGACGGCGACCACGGCGAGGGCCAGGGCGAGGGCGGTCAGGGTGCCGGCGAGCACGCCGCGGGCCAGCGCCCGGCCCGGGCCCGGGAAGCGGTCGAGCAGCTCCCCCGCCGTCCCGGACTCCCGGCCGGCGCCCCAGGCCGTGGCCAGCAGCGCGAGGAGCAGCCCCCCGGCCGCCAGCCGCAGGAAGTCGACGCCGGCGGCGGGGTCGTCGACGGCCAGGCCGAGCAGGAGGGCGAGCACGAGGTGGGTGCCGGTCGCGGCGGCGACGACGACGCCGACCGGCCCGGCGCCGGCGACGTCGCGCTGGGCGACCACCCAGCGGACGGCCTGGGAGCACCCCCAGGCCGCCACCGCCGTGAGCACGAGCGGGGCCAGCGCCACGGGGCCGCCGGCCAGCTGCAGGGACGCCCCGTGGGCAAGCAGCCAGAGCCGGACGGCGAGCGCCAGGTCTTCACCCACCGACAGGCCGCCGTCGGGGTCCAGGGCGCCGACCACCACGAGCGCCAGGGTCAGCACCAGCAGACCCACCACGGTCACGGCGGCGGTGGCGGCCGCGGCCAGCGCGGGGGCGGGGAGCCGGTCGGTCGCGCCGCGGAGCGGGAGTCGGGTCGGGAGCGGGCGCACGCCCCCACTCTCCCAAGCCCGCCGCGGGAGGCCGCGCCGAACCCGCCGGGGAACGGCGAGACCCGCCCCGGCGGGTGCCGGAGCGGGTCTCGGGTGGTGCTGCGCGGTGCGGGTCAGGACCCGGCGGGCTCGTCGCCGTCGGTGCCCCGGTCGCGGTCGCCGCCGGCCGCCGGGGGCGGCGGCGGGGTGGTGCCGGCCGCGTAGGTCGGCGGGGCCGGCGGCGGGCCGGACGGCGTCGAGCTCCAGCCGCCGGCCGCGGACCCGGCCGAGGACGCCGACGACCCGGTCGAGCCGTAGGACGACGGGGAGGACGACGGGGACTGCGGCGCGGACGGGGTGGCGGACTGGCCCCACCCGCCCTGCTGCTGGCCGGGCTGGCCCGGGGTGCCCTGGCCGTAGCCGCCCGAGGACGGGCCGCCCTGACCGGGCTGCTGGCCGTAGCCGGAGGACTGCTGGGGCGAGCCCCACCCGCCGGGCTGGCCCTGCGACGACCCGTAGCCCTGGCCCGGCTGGCCCTGCTGGCCCTGCTGGCCCTGCTGGCCCTGCTGGCCGTAGCCCTGGGCCGACTGGCCCTGCGACTGGCCGTAACCGTGCTGACCCTGCTGGCCGTGCTGGCCCTGCTGGCCCTGCTGGCCCTGCTGGCCCTGCTGGCCGTAGCCCTGCGGGGAGCCCTGCCCGGGGCCGCCGTGACCGGGCTGGCCGAACTGGGGCGCGGGCTGGTTGGCCCACGAGGCCGCGTTGGCCACGCCGCCGGGCAGCGCGGGCTTGTTCTTCAGCTCCGGCAGCAGGCCGAGCACCGCGAAGGCCAGCGCCGCGGCCGACACCAGGAAGGTGAGCAGCGCGAAGACGCTGAACCCGGCGGAGAAGGTCTGGATCCACTCGATGAGGGTCAGCAGGAAGGCCAACCCGGTGAGCCCGACGGTGACGAAGCTGCGGGGGAAGCCGAGCTTGAGGTCGGTGACGGCCGGCAGCAGCGCCCAGACGGCGGCGGCGAGCAGCAGGATGAAGGAGAAGATGATCAGGCCGGACTCGAAGCCGTTGACGCTGTAGCTGTAGCCGAACCCGAAGTCGCCGCTGAACCACGGCAGCAGCGCGAACAGCAGGTAGAGCAGTGCGCTGCCGGCGACGACGTAGTCGCCGAGCTTGAGCTTCTTCAGGTCCAGCCCGCCGCCGCCCTGGCCGGGCTGCTGACCGAAGCCGGGCTGGCCGTAGGGCTGGCCGTGACCGGGCTGGCCGGGCTGGCCGTAGCCGCCCTGCTGGCCGTAGCCACCCTGCTGCTGCCCGTAGGGGGGCTGGCCGTACCCGGACTGACCCGGCTGCTGCTGGCCCGGCTGGCCGTAGGAGGGCTGCTGCCCGTACGACGGCTGCTGGCCGTACCCGGGCTGACCGGACTGCCCCGGCTGACCGGACTGCCCCGGCTGCCCGTAGCCGCCCTGGGACTGTCCGTAGCCGGGCTGCTGACCGTAGCCGGGCTGACCCTGCCCGGGACCCCCGGTCTGGTCGGGTCCGCTGCTCGTCATCGCTCGACTTCTCCCCTGCGTGGTTCCGGTGTGGACGTGATCAGGATGTCAGCATCCGCGACGCATCGTCTCCACGCCCGACACGCCCCGCAACCGCGAGACGGCGGGGCACCCCGGACGAGGGGTGCCCCGCCGTCGGGCGGTGCAGAGGGTGTCGCCGGTCAGGCGCCGACGATCTCCCGCATGAGGCGCGCGGTCTCCGAGGGGGTCTTGCCGACCTTGACGCCGGCGGCCTCGAGGGCCTCCTTCTTGGCCTGCGCCGTGCCGGCCGAGCCGGACACGATGGCGCCCGCGTGGCCCATCGTCTTGCCCTCGGGGGCGGTGAACCCGGCGACGTAGCCCACGACGGGCTTGGTCACGTGCTCCTTGATGAACTCGGCGGCCCGCTCCTCGGCGTCGCCGCCGATCTCGCCGATCATCACGATGGCCTCGGTCTCCGGGTCGTCCTGGAAGGCCTGCAGCGCGTCGATGTGCGTGGTGCCGATGACCGGGTCGCCGCCGATGCCGATGGCGGTGGAGAAACCGATGTCACGCAGCTCGTACATCATCTGGTAGGTCAGCGTGCCGGACTTGGAGACCAGCCCGATCTTGCCGGCCTGGGTGATGTTGGCCGGGATGATGCCGGCGTTGGAGCGCCCGGGGCTGATCAGGCCCGGGCAGTTGGGGCCGATGATCCGGGTGCTCTTGCCCTGGGCGTAGGCCCAGAACTCGGTGGAGTCCTTGACCGGGATGCCCTCGGTGATGACCACGCACAGGCCGATGCCGGCGTCCACGGCCTCGACGACGGCGCCCTTGGCGAACTTCGGGGGCACGAAGACGACGGTGACGTCGGCGCCGGTCTCCTTCATGGCGTCGGCGACCGAGCCGAAGACCGGCACGCTGGTGCCGTCGAAGTCGACGGTCTGGCCGGCCTTGGAGGGGTTCACGCCGCCGACGACCGCGGTGCCGGAGGCCAGCATGCGCTGGGTGTGCTTGCGGCCCTCGGACCCGGTGATGCCCTGGACGATGACCTTGCTGTTCTCGGTGAGGAAGATGCTCATGTTCTGGTGTCCTTCGGGGTCAGCAGGTCGGGGTCAGGCGGCGGCGAGCTCGGCGGCCCGGCGGGCGGCGCCGTCCATGGTGTCGACCACGGTCACCAGCGGGTGGGCGGCCTCGGCGAGGATGCGGCGGCCCTCGTCGACGTTGTTGCCGTCCAGCCGGACGACGAGGGGCTTGGTCGCCTCGTCGCCGAGCATCGACAGCGCCGACACGATGCCGTTGGCGACCGCGTCGCAGGCGGTGATGCCGCCGAAGACGTTGACGAAGACGCTCTTCACGGCCGGGTCGGACAGGATGATGCCCAGGCCGTCGGCCATGACCTGCGCCGAGGCGCCGCCGCCGATGTCCAGGAAGTTGGCCGGGCGGACCCCGCCGAACTCCTCGCCGGCGTAGGCGACGACGTCCAGGGTGCTCATGACCAGGCCCGCGCCGTTGCCGATGATGCCGACCTCGCCGTCGAGCTTGACGTAGTTGAGGTCCTTCTCCTTGGCTGCGGCCTCGAGCGGGTCGGCGGCGGCGACGTCCTCGAGGGCGTCGTGGCCGGCCTGCCGGAACCCGGCGTTCTCGTCGAGGGTGACCTTGCCGTCCAGTGCCAGGACGGTGCCGTCGGGCGCCTTGGCCAGCGGGTTGACCTCGACCAGGGTGGCGTCCTCCTCGGAGAAGACCTCCCACAGCTTGATGGCGATCTCGATGACCTGGTCGCGGACCTCGGCGGGGAACTTCGCCGCGTCGACGATCTCCTCGGCCTTGGCGCGGTCGACGCCGACCGTGGCGTCGACGGGGATGCGGGCCAGCGCCTCGGGCTTGCTGACCGCGATCTCCTCGATCTCCATGCCGCCCTCGACGCTGGCCATGGCCAGGAAGGTGCGGTTGGAGCGGTCGAGCAGGTAGGAGAAGTAGTACTCCTCGGCGATGTCGCTGGCCTGCGCGACCATCACCTTGCGGGTCACGTGGCCCTTGATGTCCAGACCGAGGATGTCGGTGGCGCGGGCCTTCGCCTCCTCCGGGCTGTCGGCGAGCTTGACGCCCCCGGCCTTGCCCCGGCCGCCGACCTTGACCTGGGCCTTGACGACGACCTGGCCCGCGATGTCGCGGGCGATGGCCTCGGCCTGCTCAGGGGTCTCGGCGACGCCGCCGGGGAGCACGGGCACGCCGTGCGCTGCGAACATGTCACGGGCCTGGTACTCGAAGAGATCCACGAGCAGGCACCGTAACGCCCCCGCAACCCCTGCGCCGAACCCTCGTTGCCCTCTATGGGGCGCATCACAGCGTCCGCACACCCGTCACCGTCGACGAGGAGCGCGCCGTGCGCCGAGGAACCACCGCCCTGCTGACCGCCGCCCTGCTGGGCACCGGCGCCGTCACCGCCCCCGCCGCGGCCACGGTCCCGGTGGAGATCGTGCCGCGGGACCTCACGGTCACCGTCACGGGTCTGGGCCCCGCGGGCCGCACCTGCCAGGTCGACGCCGACCTGTACGTGCCCGCCGGGGTGGACGCCGGCTCCCCGGCCCCGGCCGTGCTGACCACCAACGGCTTCGGCGGCACCAAGGCCGACCAGGCCGACGTCGCCCGGGGCCTCGGCGAGCAGGGCTACGTGGTGCTGGCCTACACCGGGCTGGGCTTCGTCGACGGCGACCTGTGCCCGATCACCCTCGACGACCGCGAGCACGACGGGGCGGCGGCCGGCCAGCTGCTGCGGCTGCTGGGCGGGGACCCGTCGGTGCGGGCCGTGGACGACGCGACCGGCGCGACCGTCGTCGTCGACCAGGTGGTCCGGCAGGACGACGTCACCGGCACCCCGTTCGACCCCGCCGCCGGGATGATCGGCGGCTCCTACGGCGGCCAGGTGCAGTTCGCCACCGCCGCGGTGGAGCACGCCGCGGGCACCGACCGGCTGGACGCCGTCGTCCCGCTGATCACCTGGAACGACCTGGCCTACTCCCTGGCCCCGGAGAACGGCGCGGTCTCCCCCACCTCGGTGACCTCGACCGGCACCGGCGTCCCGAAGTACCAGTGGATGGCGCTGTTCACCGTCCTCGGCGTCGCGAACGGCCTGCAGGACCTCCCGGCGGTCACCGACCCGGCGCAGCTGGCGGGCCTGGCCACCGGCGACTGCGCGAACTTCGACGCGCGGGTCTGCACCGCCCTGCTGGAGGTGGCGACGACCGGCTACCCGAGCGCGGCGTCGACGGCGTTCCTGCGGGAGCGGTCGGTGGCCTCCTACGTGTCCGACGTCCGCGTGCCGACCCTGCTCGCGCAGGGCCAGGCCGACACCCTGTTCGACCTGCAGGAGTCGGTGGCCACCTACACCGCGCTGCGCGACCAGGGGACGCCGACGGCGCTGGTCTGGCAGTCCTGGGGGCACAGCGACCTGACCCCGCAGCCGGGCGAGCTGGACATGCGCCACCCGGCGGAGTCCGTGCAGGGCCGGCAGGTGCTGGCCTGGTTCGACCACTTCCTGCGCGGGGAGGGCCCGGCTCCCCAGCTCGGCTTCTCCTACTACCGCGACTGGGTGCACGAGCAGACCGGCGACGTCGCGGCCGCCTACGCGCACGCCGACGCCTACCCGGTGGGCGCCACGGAGACCCTGCACCTGTCCGGCAGCGGTGACCTGGTCGCCGACCCGGCCGCCGTCGTCGCCGGGTCGGCGTCCTGGAGCTCGGTGGCGCCGGTGGGGCCGAACTACACCGAGACGTCCTTCCTGGACCAGACCGGCCCGGTCACCGACCCGCCGGGGACGGCGGTGCGGTTCACCTCGCCGCCGCTGACCGCGCCGGTCGACGTCGTCGGGTCGCCCCGGCTGACGGTCACGCTGGAAACGCCGACGGTCGCCGGCACCCAGCTTCTGGGCCCCGGCGGCCAGCTGGTGCTGGTCGCCAAGCTCTACGACGTCGGGCCGGACGGCGTGGTGGAGCTGCCGCACCGGCTGGTCAGCCCGGTGCGGGTGGCCGACGTGACCGCGCCGGTGACGGTCCAGCTGCCGGGGGTCGTGCACCGGTTCGAGGCCGGGCACTCCCTCGCCGTCGTGCTGGCCGGGGGCGACCTGGCCTACCGGGGGTCGACGCTGCCGCAGCCGGTGGTGCTGCGCACCGGTCCCGGTGTGGCCGGGGAGCTGCAGCTGCCGGTCACCGGCTGAGCGGGGCGTCCTCGTCGTCGAGCTCGTGCGGCCCGGCGACGGGGGTGCGCTCCCTCGGCTGCCAGCGCCAGGCCAGCAGCGCCAGGCCGGTGCTGGCCACGCCGAGCAGCAGCAGGCCCGTCCCGGGCAGCGTCCACGCCAGGTCCAGGGAGTGCAGTGCGTCCCGCAGCCCGGACAGACCCGCCTGCAGGACGGCGACGCCCACCGCGAGCAGCCCGCCGACGGCGGCGAGGCGCGGCCGCAGCGACGCCGACACGACCGCGGCCAGCAGCAGCGCCGCGGCCAGCAGCAGCCCACCCAGCAGCGCCACCCCGGGGCGCTCGAGCAGGGCCCGCGGCCCCTCGGTGGTCACCACGGTCACCAGCCCGGTGGCCGGGTCGGTCACCAGCTGGTCGGTGACGTCGGCCGCCGGCAGGGCCAGGCAGAGCACGGTGCCCGCGCCGGCCAGCACCCCGGCCCCGGCGAGGGCGGGGCGCAGCGGGTCGAGCCGGCCGGCGTCCTCCATGACCGTGCGCCCGAAGGCCACGACGGCGACCACCCCGGCCAGCACGGTCAGGCCGAGGGCGACCACGCCCAGCAGCCACCCCGGCCCGGTCGTCACGGTGGAGGTGACCACCAGGTCACCGGCCAGCACCTCGACGCCGGGCCGGGTGGTCGACGCCAGGCCCTGGTAGAGCTCGATGAGCAGCCGCCCGACCGCCAGCGCCCCGGCGGCGCCGGCGTAGGCCAGCCCGAACCGCGGCACCCGGGCGGTCGCGGTGAGCGACCCCACCGCGAGGGCCACCAGCGGGGTGAGCAGCGCGACGAGCACGTCCAGCGGCCCGGTCGCCAGCGAGAGCGCCCGGCCGTCGACGTCCAGGTAGGTAGGGAACACCCCGACGGCGCCGACCAGGCCGGCCAGCGCGAGCAGGGCACCGGCCAGCCGGGCGGTGGGCGGCACGGTGCCGGTCACCAGGCCGTCGCCGGGCGGCGTCGCCTGCCTGCCCCGGGCGCCCGGTGCGCCGCGACCGCCCCGGGCGTCGGCGGTCCGCCGCGCCGCGGGGGTCCGGCGGGCAGCGGGGGTCCGGGCACCGCCGGGACGGCGCTGCGGGTCTCCGGTCCTGCGGGTGGCCACGGGAGTCCTCCTCGGGGTGCGACCGGCGGCGGCCGTGACCGCATCGTGATCGTGTCGTCTGGTGCCCATGTGTGACGTCGAGCACACGAGGGCATTACCGTGCCGTGAACGGGGCAGGAATTCGTGAGCCCCGCCACAGCTCGACCGCAGCCTCCTGCGGTCCGACACGACCCGGGAGGTGCCGGTGACGACGTCCGCGTCCGCCCCAGCGTGGCACGCGACCCCCGCCGTCGTGGCGAGCGGCGTGTCCGGCGTGGCCCGCGCGGCGCGGACCGTCCGCCAGCTGTGCACCCCCTCGGTGCTGGCCGGCGGGCTGACCGAGCTGGCCTGGGTCAGCGCGCACGCCCTGCTGTGGCCGCTGGGCACCCGCCCCGAGACCCCGGCGGTCGACGACCGCATCCGTCCCGAGTGGCAGCCGCCCGCGGTCCGCGCGTTCTTCGCCGGCGACCCGCTGGCCGCCCGCGTCCCGGTCGTGCTGGTGCACGGCATGGTCGACAACCGGTCGGTGTTCACCGTCATGTCCCGCGCGCTGCGGCGGCGGGGCTTCACCTCGGTGAGCACCTGGAACTACAGCCCGCTGGTGCAGGACGTCCGGGTCGCCGCCCGCCAGCTCGAGGAGCACCTGGCCCGGGTCTGCGAGGACAGCGGCCACGACCGGGTGCACGTGGTGGGCCACAGCCTGGGCGGCATCGTGGCCCGCTGGCTGATGCAGTGCGGCGGCAGCGACCGGTTCGCCTCCCTGACCACCCTGGGCTCGCCGCACGGCGGCACCCTCTGGGCGCACGCGGTGCCCACCCCTCTCATCCGCCAGCTGCGCTCGGGCTCGGACCTGATGGCCGAGCTCGCCCGCCCGGCACCGGGGATCGACGTCCCGGTCACCGCGGTGTGGAGCGACCTGGACCAGCTGGTGCTGCCCGTCGCGCACGGCCGCTGCGACCACCCCGACCTCGACGCCCGGAACGTCGCCGTGCACGGGGTGGGCCACATGTCGTTGCCGATCCACCGGGGCGTGGTCGACGAGGTCGCCGCCACGCTGGCCGGGCACCGGTCCGGGGCGACCGGCCGCGACGTCGCCGTCGCCTGAGCCGTTCCCCGGGCCGTTCGCGGCCGGGATCACGGTCGGTGAGCACAAGTCGACTCAGCGACACGCCGGACCGCCTCCCCGCCCCCTCCGGTGACCCGTGGTGACATTCCGGTCACGCGGTCGGCATCTCCGCCGGCGCTCGTCACTCCTCCGACGGACCGGAAGGCGGTACCCCCATGTCCCGCTCCCGCGACCTGGTCGGCCCTCCCCGACCCGGGCGTCCGGTCCGCGACCGGTCGGTGCTGGACGTCCCCGCGCTGGACCTGTCCGCGCTGGAGGACCTGCCGACGCCGCGCACCCCCGCCGACGACGCGCTCGCCGCACCCACCGGCCGCGTCGAGGTCCTCACCAGCCGGCCCGCCGCGCCGCAGCGCGGGCGCCACCGGGTGCCCCGCCCGCCCCGCCGCCGCGGCGGCCTGCTGCTGGCCGCGCTGACCGCCGGCGGTGTGCTCGCCGCCGCCGTCGGGGGCACCGGCGCGACCGCACCGACGAGCGTGGCCGCCGCCGACGCCGCGGACTACGGCCTGTCGGCCACCGACGCGAACTTCGCCGGCGGCATGGACGACGCCGACGCCCGCCGCGAGATCACCGCCGCCGAGGCGCAGGCCCGCCTGGACGACCTGGCCGCCTCCCGGGCCGCCCGCGAGCCCGCCTTCGTGCTGCCGACCGACGGCGTGATGACGACCTGCTTCTGCCAGCGCTGGGGCCAGATGCACTGGGGCATCGACCTGGCCGCCCCGCTGGGCACCCCGATCCTGGCCGCCGCGGACGGCGTCGTGCTGCGGGCCGGGCCGGCCACCGGCTACGGCAACGCCATCTACATCCAGGACGCCGACGGCAACGTCGAGATCTACGGCCACATGCGGTACCTCTACGTCGAGGCCGGGGACGTCGTCTCCGCCGGCGACCTCATCGCCAAGGTGGGCAGCGAGGGCCAGTCGACCGGCCCGCACCTGCACTTCGAGATCCACCTCGGCTCGATGACCGGCCGCCCCACCGACCCCGAGGCCTGGCTCGCCGACCGGGACATCACCGTCCGCGGCGCCTGACCTGGCCCCTGCGATCCTCCGGATCGCGACCCGGCCCCCGGCCCGGCACCACGGCACCCCACCGCCGTTGATCTTGCAGAACCGCACCGGCGACACGCCGTCCACCAGCGTGTCCATGGTGCCGAACTGCAAGATCGGCGATGTGTCGGCCCTGTTCGCGCCCCACGCCCTGGGTCGTGCCCGTGGGGGCCGGAGCCCCCGCCGACCCCGGGCAGAGCCCCGGCCGGCCGGGCGCCCTCCGCTCAGCCGGTACCTGGCTCGTGGCCGCGGTCCGATCCGGAGTATCGCGATGCAGTCGGTCGTGCCGTCGCAGGAGCGGAGCTCCTACAACTTCACGACCGGGGCGTAGCGGAGGACGAGGCGCTTGGTGCCGCCGGAGCCGAAGTCGACGGTGGCCTGGGCCTTGTCACCGACGCCGTTGACCTCGACGACGGTGCCGAGGCCGAACGCGTCGTGGCTGACCCGGTCGCCGACGTCGACGCTGATGACCTGACGGTTGCCCGCACCGCCGCGCAGCCCGCCGGTGGACAGCCCCGTGGCGGCCACCCGGCGCTGGGCCGACCCGAAGGACGCCGAGGGCTTGGGGTCCACGCCGGTCCAGTGCACGGCGTCGTCGGGGAGCTCGTCCAGGAACCGGGACGGCGGGTTGTAGGCCGGCTGGCCCCACGAGGTGCGCACCGTCGCCCGCGACAGGTACAGCCGCTCGCGGGCGCGGGTGATGCCGACGTAGGCCAGCCGGCGCTCCTCCTCCAGCTCCTTGCTGTCGCCCAGGGCGCGCAGGTGCGGGAAGACGCCGTCCTCGAGCGCGGTCAGGAAGACGACCGGGAACTCCAGGCCCTTGGCGGTGTGCAGCGTCATCATCGTCACCACACCGGCGTCGTCGCCGCTGACCGGGATCTGGTCGGCGTCGGCGACCAGCGACACCTGCTCGAGGAAGTCGGTGACGCTGCCCTCGGGGTTCACCGCCTCGAACTCGGCGGCGACGCTGACCAGCTCGTGCAGGTTGTCCACCCGGCCCTCGTCCTGCGGGTCGGTGGAGGCCTCGAGCTCGGACAGCAGCCCGCTGCGCTCCAGGATCGACTCCAGCAGCGCGGAGGGTCCCGAGCCGGTGGCCAGCAGGTGCTCGAACTCCTCGAGCAGCGACACGAACTCCTGGATGTTCTTCAGCGACCGGGTGGCCAGCCCCGGCGCCTCCTCGGCCCGGCGCAGCGCGGTGGCGAAGGCGATCCGCTCCCGGTCGGCGAGGGTCTCCACGCACGCCTCGGCGCGGTCGCCGATGCCGCGCTTGGGGGTGTTGAGCACCCGGCGCAGGCTGACCACGTCGGTGGGGTTGCTGACCACCTTGAGGTAGGCCAGCGCGTCGCGGACCTCCTTGCGCTCGTAGAAGCGCACCCCGCCGACCACCTTGTAGGGCATGCCGACCCGGATGAACACCTCCTCGAAGACGCGGGAGGCGTTGTTGGTGCGGTAGAAGACCGCGATGTCCTTGGGCTTGGCCAGGCCGTCGTCGACCAGCTTGTCGATCTGCTCGGCGACCCAGGCGGCCTCGTCGTGCTCGTTCTCCCCGACGTAGCCCTCGATGAGCTCGCCGTCGCCGGCGTCGGACCACAGGTTCTTCGGCCGCCGGGCGGTGTTGCGGGCGATCACCTGGTTGGCCGCGCGCAGGATGCGCTGGGTGGAGCGGTAGTTCTGCTCCAGCACGATGGTGGTGGCCTCGGGGTAGTCGCGCTCGAACTCGTCGATGTTGCGGATCGTGGCGCCGCGGAAGGCGTAGATGGACTGGTCGGCGTCGCCCACCACGCACAGCTCGGCCGGCGGCACCGGCCCACCGGGGAACCCCACGAGCTCGCGGACCAGGGCGTACTGCGCGTGGTTGGTGTCCTGGTACTCGTCGACCAGCACGTGCCGGAACCGGCGCCGGTAGTGCTCGGCGACGTCGGGGAAGGCCTGCAGCAGGTTGACCGTGGTCATGATCAGGTCGTCGAAGTCCATGGCGTGCGCCTCGCGCAGCCGCCGCTGGTACAGGGCGTAGACGTCGCGCAGCACCTTCTCCGGCGCCGTCTGCGGGTTGAACGACTCCTCGTCGACCAGCTCGTTCTTCAGGTTCGAGATCTGCGCGGCGAGGCTGCGGCCGGGGTAGCGCTTGGCGTCGAGGTCGAGGTCGCGGGCCACCATTGTCATCAGCCGGACCGAGTCGCCCTGGTCGTAGATGGTGAACGAGCTCTTCATGCCGAGCTTGTCGGCCTCGGCGCGCAGGATGCGCACGCACATCGAGTGGAAGGTCGACACCCACATCGCCCGGGCCCGCGGGCCGACCAGCTGGGCCACCCGCTCCTTCATCTCGCCGGCGGCCTTGTTGGTGAAGGTGATCGCCATGATCTCGCCGGGGTGCGCGCCGCGGGCACCGAGCAGGTAGGCGATGCGGTGGGTGAGCACCCGGGTCTTGCCCGACCCGGCGCCGGCCACGATGAGCAGCGGGCCGCCCTCGTGCACCACCGCGTCGCGCTGCGGGCCGTTGAGCCCGGCGAGCATCCGCTCCAGCTCGCGGCCGACCTGGCCGGACGTCTGGCGGGGCAGGGCGGCGGTTCCGGGGAGGGAGATCTGGGGGCTGCTCATGACGACGTCGAGCTTAGGCGCCGGCACCGACATTCCCCCGGGGCCGCGAGGTGTGGCAGACTCCCCTCCGTGCTGAGCGCGCGCGAGTTTTACTACGGCCACCGGGTACCGGTCGCCGTCCCTCAGCGCTAGCCACTGACAGACGAACCCCGGGCCCACGAGCCCGGGGTTCCTTCGTCTCCGGGGTCCGACGGCCCTCCCACCCAGGAGGAACCCCATGAGCACGACCACCGACACCACCGTGGACGCCGCCGCCCGCATCGGCGAACTGCGCGGCGACATCGACGCCTGCGACGCCGAGATCATCCGGCTCGTGCAGCAGCGGCTCGCCATCTCCCAGGAGATCGGTGCGCTGCGCCGCTCCACCGGCGGCACCCGGCTGTCCCTGGCCCGCGAGCAGCAGGTGCTGGCGAAGTTCCAGCAGGCCCTGGGCACCGACGGTGCCGCGCTGGGCATGATGCTGCTCCGCCAGGGCCGCGGCCGGCTCTGAGCCGCACGGGGGAACACCGGGCTGCCCGGGCTGCTTCACTCCCCTCGTGAGCTCCCCGCAGCGTCCCCCCGCCGAGCACGTCGAGCGCGCCCTGTGCGTGCTCGCCCACCCCGACGACGTCGACTTCGGCAGCGCCGGCACGGTCGCCACCTGGACCGCGGCCGGCACCGAGGTCACCTACCTGATCGTCACCGACGGCGACGCGGGCGGGTTCGACGACACCCCCCGCGAGGAGATGCCGCGGCTCCGGCAGGCCGAGCAGCGGGCGGCCGCGGCGGCCGTCGGCGTCACCGACGTCCGGTTCCTCGGCTACCCCGACGGCCGGCTCGAGCTCACCCTGGACCTGCGCCGCGACATCAGCCGGGTGATCCGGCAGGTCCGCCCGCAGCGGGTGCTGACCTCCTCGCCCGAGCGGATGTACGACCGGATCGGGGCCAGCCACCCCGACCACATGACGGTCGGCGAGTCCACGCTGCGCGCGGTCTACCCCGACGCCCGCAACCCCTTCGCCTTCCCCGAGCTGCTCGCCGACGAGGGCCTGGACGCCTGGGCCGTCGCCGAGGTGTGGCTGGGCGCCAGCCCGCGCACCGACCACGCCGTCGACGTCACCGACGTGGTCGAGCGGAAGTTCGCCGCGCTGGAGTCGCACGTCACCCAGGTCGCGCACCAGCCCGAGGGCCAGCTGCGGGAGTTCGTGACCGGCTGGATGCGGCAGACCGCCGCCCGGCACCGGCTGCCCGAGGGCCGCCTCGCCGAGGCCTTCCAGGTGGTGCACACCGCCTAGGTCGACGCGACCCGGGGGTCAGGCGAGCTTGCGGTCCACCGCCCAGCGGGTGAGCTCGTTGCGGTTGGACAGCTGCAGCTTGCGCAGCACGCCCGAGGCGTGCGACTCCACCGTCTTCACCGAGATGAACAGCCGCTGGCCGATCTCGCGGTAGGTGTAGCCGCGGGCCAGCAGCTGCATGACCTCCCGCTCCCGCGCCGACAGCAGGTCCAGGCCGGGGTCGACGTCCGGCTCGGGGGTGGGGGCGGCCGGCCCGGCGGCGAAGGCGTCCAGCACGAAGCCGGCCAGCCGGGGGGAGAACACCACGTCGCCCTCGGCCACCCGGGCGACCGCGTCGCGCAGGTCGGGGCCGCTGATCGTCTTGGTGACGTAGCCGCGCGCGCCGGCCCGGATGACGGCGATGACGTCCTCGGCGGCGTCGGAGACCGACAGGGCCAGCCACCGGACGTCGGGGAGCTCGGCGCGCAGCGTCTCCAGCACCGCGCGCCCTCCCCCGCCGGGCAGGTGCACGTCGAGCAGCACGACGTCGGGGCGGGTGGCCCGCACGCCCGCGACGGCCTCGGCGACGTCGGCGGCCTCGCCGACCACCTCGACGGCGTCGCCCAGCTCGGCGCGCACCCCCGAGCGCACCATGGCGTGGTCGTCGACCAGGAACACCCGTGTCACGTCGTCCTCCTCGGCAGCACCAGCTCGACCTCCGTGCCGGCGCCCGGCGCGGTGTGCACCGTCGCGGTGCCGCCGACCCGCTGCAGCCGCCCGACCACGGAGTCCCGCAGCCCACGGCGGTCCTCGGGCACCCGGTCGGGGTCGAACCCCGCACCCCGGTCGCGCACGTAGACGGTGACCGCGTCGGGGGCGACCTCGGTGTAGAGGTCGACCGAGGACACCCCGGCGTGCTTGGCGGCGTTGACCACCGCCTCGCGGGTCGCCCGCGCCAGCGCCTCCACGGCGTCGTCGACGTCCAGGTCACCCACCACGACCGGGTCGACGGCGACCTCGTGGTCGGCCTCCACCTCGGCCACCAGCTCGGACACCCGGCCGGCCCAGGTACCCCCCTCGGCGGCGCGCGGGTCGTACAGCCAGCTCCGCAGCTCGCGCTCCTGGCCCCGGGCCAGCCGGGTGACCTGCGCGGGGTCGCCGGCGTGCTTCTGCACCAGCGCGAGGGTCTGCAGCACCGAGTCGTGCAGGTGCGCGGCCACCGCGGCCCGCTCCTCCGAGCGGATCCGGGCGGCGCGTTCGTCGGCGCGGGAGTCCAGCAACCGGCGCCACAGCGGCGCGGTCGCGAGCACCACGCCGACCAGCACCACGACGGTGGCCACGAAGCCGTTGCGGGCGTTGACCAGCTGGCCGGTGGTGGCCAGCAGCAGCACCAGCCCACCGCCGGCCAGCAGCACGCCGACCACCAGGCCCCACCGGGCCGACCGGGCGTCGGCGCGCTCGGTGTCCAGCTGGTACCAGATGACGGCGAGCCCGGCCCCGGCCAGCACCAGGGGGACGACGACGTCGCCGCGCGTCAGGGTGTCCAGCCGGCTGGACAGGCCCAGCGCCAGCACGCCCAGCGCGACGAGCCCGAGCAGCTGCCGTCCGCTGGCCCGCGGTGGGCGCTGCGGGCGCTCGTAGTCGGCCGGCGCGGCCTTCATGGTGAACCAGAGCAGCGCGTAGGCGACCACGCCGACGCCCGAGATGCCCAGCAGCACGAACGCGACGCGGGCGACCACCGGGTCCAGCCGCAGGTGGTCGGCGGTGCCCGCGGCGACCCCGCCGAGCACGCGGCCGCGGCGGGCCCGCAGCAGCGGCGGCCGGTCGGCGCGGACGCCTGCCGGGGGCGCGGTCGTGGTCACCGGTCCATCGTGCCCCGGGCCGCCGGGCGGGCACATCGGGGAACACCCTGAGGGGGCGGAACCGGGGTCGGACCGGGGTGTTCCCCGATACCGTCGGGTCCCCGACGCACGGAGGGTGGACGCCATGACGACTCCGTCCCCGCCGCAGACCCCTCCGCCGCCGCTGCCGCCCTTCCCCGAACCGCCCGCCGGCGGCACCCCGCCCCCGTACCAGCCGGCCCGGCCCCCGCTGCGCCGCAGCCGGACCGACAAGGTGATCGGCGGTGTCGGCGGCGGCCTCGCCGAGTACACCGGCATCGACGCGCTGCTGTGGCGGGTCGGGTTCATCGCCCTGGTCTTCGCCGGCGGCACCGGGTTCCTGGTCTACCTGCTGCTGTGGTTGCTCATGCCGGCCCGCCCGGTCGACCCGGGTGCACCGCAGCCCGGGCCGCGGGCGGTCGAGCCCCGCTCCCCCGTCCCCGGGGTGACCGTGGCGGCCCTGCTGATCGCCCTCGGCGTCACCGCCCTGGTCGCCTGGGCCACGCCGTGGAGCCCCGGCCCGGTGGTCTTCCTGTCGATCGCGCTGCTCGTCGTCGGCCTCGGGCTCGGGGTGGGCGCGTTCGTCGCCGGCCGCGCGGCCCGCGGGCCGCTCGTGGCCCTGGGCGTGCTGCTGACCTTCGCGGTGGTCGTCGCGTCCGCCGGCCACGGCTGGTCCGACCGGACCCGCGGCGGGGTCGGTGACCGCAGCTACGCCCCGGCCACCGCCGACGCGGTGCGCGCGGACTACCGCAGCGGGGTCGGCGACACCGAGCTCGACCTGACCGGCATCGACCTGGCTGACCTCACCGCGCCGATCACCACCACGATCGACGCCGGCATCGGGGACGTCGAGGTCGTGGTCCCGCGCTCGGCCGACGTCCAGGTGGACGTGCAGAACGGGGTGGGCGAGGCGGACGTGTTCGGCGACGGGTCGCAGGGCGGCTTCTTCCCGGGCACCGGGTCGCGGCCGTGGACCGGGGACAGCACCCCCGAGATCGTGTTGACGATCCAGTCGGGCATCGGCGACGTGACGGTGTCCCGTGGCTGAGCCGACCGACCCCCGCACCCCCGCCACCAGCGAGCAGGAGACCACCGTGCACCCCGACACCGACCGCCGCGACACCGCCGTCCTCACCGACGGCAGCACCGGCTGGACGCCCCAGCCCGCCGCCGCGCCGGCCCCGCGCCGCCGCTCCCCCGACCTGCTGGCGCTGACCGCAGGCGTGGTGTTCTGCCTGGTCGCCGTCCTCGGTCTGGTCGGCACCTCGCTGCCGGGCTGGGTGTTCGGCGGCGGGTTCGTCGCCGTCGTCCTCGTCGTGGCCGGCGTCGGGCTGCTGGTCAACGAGCTCCGCAAGCCCCGGGGATGACCGGTCCTCCTGCACCGGAGTCCGTCCTCCTGCACCAGATCTGGCGCAGGGGGACGGACTTCGACCAGGTCCCCTGATCAACGCTGCGGGGCGGAACCGCTCACTCCCACTCGATGGTGCCCGGGGGCTTGCTGGTCACGTCCAGCACCACCCGGTTGACCTCGGCCACCTCGTTGGTGATCCGGGTCGAGATCCGCTGCAGCACGTCGTAGGGCAGCCGGGTCCAGTCCGCGGTCATCGCGTCCTCGCTGGACACCGGCCGCAGCACCACCGGGTGGCCGTAGGTGCGGCCGTCGCCCTGCACACCCACCGAGCGGACGTCGGCCAGCAGCACCACCGGGCACTGCCAGATCTCCCGGTCCAGCCCGGCGGCGGTGAGCTCGGCGCGGGCGATCGCGTCGGCCCGGCGCAGGGTGTCCAGCCGGTCGGCGGTCACCTCGCCGACGATCCGGATGCCCAGGCCCGGCCCGGGGAACGGCTGCCGCCAGACCAGCGACTCGGGCAGGCCCAGCTGCAGGCCGACCGCGCGCACCTCGTCCTTGAACAGCGTGCGCAGCGGCTCCACCAGGCTGAACGTAAGGTCCTCGGGCAGGCCGCCGACGTTGTGGTGGCTCTTGATGTTCGCCGTCCCGGTGCCGCCGCCGCTCTCGACGACGTCGGGGTAGAGCGTGCCCTGGACCAGGAACTCCACGGTCTCCCCGTGGGCCTGGGCGTCGGCGACCACGTCGGTGGCGGCCTGCTCGAAGACCCGGATGAACTCCCGGCCGATGATCTTGCGCTTCTGCTCGGGGTCGCTGACCCCGGCCAGCGCGGTGAGGAACTGCTCGCGGGCGTCGACCACCCGCAGGTCGGCGCCGGTGACGGCGACGAAGTCGCGCTCGATCTGCTCGGTCTCGCCCTCGCGCATCAGCCCGTGGTCGACGTAGACGCAGGTCAGCCGGTCGCCGATGGCGCGCTGCACGAGGGCTGCGGCGACCGCGGAGTCCACGCCGCCCGACAGCGCGCACAGCGCCCGCTTGTCGCCGATCTGCGCGCGGACCGCCTCGACCTGGTCCTCGACGACGTTGGCCGTCGTCCAGGACTTCTCGAGCCCGGCGATGTCGAACAGGAAGTGCTCGAGCACGGTCTGGCCGTGCGCGGTGTGCTTGACCTCGGGGTGGAACTGCACGCCGGCGAGCTTGCGGTCGACGTCCTCGAAGGCCGCGACCGGGGCGCCGGTGGAGGTGGCCGTGACGGTGAACCCGGGCGGGGCCGCCGACACCGCGTCGCCGTGGCTCATCCACACCGACTGCTCCAGCGGGGTCTCCCCGAACAGCCGGTTCGCGGTGGTGACGGTCAGCGGGGTGCCGCCGTACTCCCGGTCGCCGGTGTGCGCGACGGTGCCGCCGAGGGACTGCGCCATCGCCTGGAAGCCGTAGCAGATGCCGAACGCCGGGACCCCGGCCTCGAACAGCGCCGGGTCGACCTGCGGGGCCCCCTCGGCGTACACCGACGACGGCCCGCCGGACAGCACGATGGCCGCCGGCTTGCGGGCGAGCACCTCGGCGACGGGGACGTCGGAGCCCACCAGCTCGGAGTAGACGCCGGCCTCGCGGATGCGGCGGGCGATGAGCTGGGCGTACTGGGCGCCGAAGTCGACGACCAGGACCGTGGGGAAGTCCATCCTCAGCCCCCGATGACCAGGTCGACCCGCTGGAACTCCTTGAGGTCCCGGTAGCCGGTCTTGGCCATCGTGCGGGCCAGCGCGCCGAACAGGTTGGTCCGGCCGTCGGCCTCGACCGCCGGCCCGTTGAGCACCTGCTCCAGCGGCGCCGCGGCGGGCACCGGGGCGTCCACCACGCCGCGGGGCAGCCGGGGGTGCGCGGCGACGGAGTCCCACCAGGCGCCGCCGGCCGGGGCCTCGGCCGCCGAGCGCAGCGGCTCGCCGAGCTGGACGGCGTCGGCCCCGCAGGCCAGCGCGCGGGCGATCGCCCCGGAGGTCTCGATCGCGCCGTTGGCGATGACGTGCACGTACCGGCCACCGGTCTCGTCCAGGTAGTCCCGGCGGGCCGCAGCGGCGTCGGCGATCGCGGTGGCCAGCGGCACCCGCACACCCATCACGGCGTCGCCGGTGGACGCGCTGTCGGCGCCCACGCCCACGATGACCCCGGCCGCGCCGGTGCGCATGAGGTGCAGCGTGGTCTGGTAGTCCGCCGCCCCGCCCACGATCACCGGGACGTCGAGGTCGGCGATGAACTCCTTGAGGTTGAGCGAGTCGTCCTGGGTGGTGACGTGCTCGGCGGAGACGATCGTGCCCTGGATGACCAGCAGGTCGACCCCGGCCGAGAGCACCGTGGCGGCGAACTGCTCGGTGTGCTGCGGGCTGATCCGCACCGCCGAGGTGACGCCGGAGTCGCGCAGCTCCTTGACCCGGGCGGTGATCAGGTCGGTCTTGACCGGCTCGCGGTAGAGCTCCTGCAGCAGCGCGGTGCTCGACGTCCCCGACGCCGCGGCCTCGCGCAGCTTGGCGTAGACGTCGGCCGGGTCGTCGTAGCGGGTCCACAGACCCTCGGCGTTGAGCACGCCCAGCCCGCCGGCCTGGCCGACCGCGATCGCCGTCGCCGGGCTCATCACGGCGTCCGACGGGCTGGCGACCAGCGGGATGCCGAACCGGAAGGCGTCGATCTGCCAGGCGGTGGACACGTCGTCGACGTCCCGGGTGCGCCGGCTGGGCACGATCGAGACCTCGTCGAGGTCGTAGCCGCGGCGGGCGAAGCGGTTCAGCCCGATCTCGACGTTGTCACGCACTGGCACTGGGGTCACCGGGCCCGGTAGTTGGGAGCTTCGACGGTCATCTGGATGTCGTGCGGGTGGCTCTCGGTCAGGCCGGCCGCGGTGATCCGGGTGAGCTGGCCCTTCTCCTGCAGCTCGGCGACCGTGGCCGCGCCGGCGTAGCCCATGGAGGCGCGCAGGCCGCCGACGAGCTGGTGGGCCACCCCGGACAGCGCGCCCCGGTAGGGCACCTGGCCCTCGATGCCCTCGGGGACGAGCTTGTCGTCGGAGAGGACGTCGTCGGCGAAGTAGCGGTCGCGGCTGTAGGACTGGTTGCCGCGCTTCTGCATGGCCCCGAGCGAGCCCATGCCGCGGTAGGACTTGTACTGCTTGCCGTTCATGAAGACCAGGTCGCCCGGGGCCTCCTCGACGCCGGCGAACAGGCTCCCCAGCATCACCGTGTCGGCACCGGCGACCAGGGCCTTGGCGATGTCGCCGGAGTACTGCAGCCCGCCGTCGGCGATCACCGGCACCCCGGCCGGCTTGCAGGCCAGCGAGGCCTCGTACACCGCGGTGACCTGCGGGACGCCGACGCCGGCGACCACGCGGGTGGTGCAGATCGAGCCCGGCCCGACGCCGACCTTGACGCCGTCGGCCCCGGCGTCGACCAGCGCCTGCGCGCCGGCCCGGGTGGCGACGTTGCCGCCGACCACCTGGATGCCCTGACCCACCCCGGCGAAGTCCTTCTTCACCCGGGTCACCATCTCCAGCACGGCGCGCTGGTGGCCGTGCGCGGTGTCGACCACGAGCACGTCGACGCCGGCGTCGACGAGCAGGCCGGCGCGCTTGTAGGCGTCCTCGCCGACGCCGAGGGCGGCCCCCACCACCAGGCGGTTGTCGGCGTCCTTGGTGGAGTTCGGGTACTGGTCGCGCTTGATGAAGTCCTTGACCGTGATCAGGCCGCGCAGCCGGCCGGCGTCGTCGACCAGCGGCAGCTTCTCCACCTTGTGCTGGCGCAGCAGGGCCAGCGCGGTGTCGCCGTCGACCCCGACGGGGGCGGTGACCAGCGGCAGCGGGGTCATCACGTCGCGCACCAGCCGGTTGGCGTGGTCGGACTCGAAGCGCATGTCGCGGTTGGTGACCATGCCGACCAGCACGCCGTCGCCGTCGACCACGGGGGCGCCGGAGATGCGGTAGCGGCCCGACAGCGCGTCGACCTCGGCCAGGGTGTTGTCCGGGGAGCAGGTCACCGGGTTGGTGATCATCCCCGACTCCGACCGCTTCACCAGGTCGACCTGCCCGGCCTGCTCCTCGGCGGCCAGGTTGCGGTGCAGGATGCCGACGCCGCCGGCCCGCGCCATGGCGATCGCCATCCGGGCCTCGGTGACGGTGTCCATGGCGCTGGACACCAGCGGGATGGACAGCCGGATGCCGCGGGTCAGCAGGGACGAGGTGTCGACCTCGGCGGGGACGACGTCCGAGGCACCGGGCACCAGCAGGACGTCGTCGTAGGTCAGCCCGAGGGGCGCGAACTTCGCGGGGAGCTCGGGGGTGCTGGCGTCGGGCTGCACGGGTGCCGCCACCTCTCGTCCGGGGGACGTCGGGGGGACGTCCGGTGGTACGGCGCCGGGACGGCGCACGGGGACCCCGTCGATCGTAGGCTGCCGCCCCCGTCACACCCCCGGGACGCCTACCCTCGGCCCGTGACCTCGTGGGACGACGCCTTCGGCAGCGACGGCAGCGGCAGCGACGAAGCTCCGCCGCCTCCCCCGCTGACCATGGAGGAGCGCGCCGGGGTGCTGGACGACCTGGCCGAGCTGGAGGTGTTCCGCACCCTCCTCGAGCCCACCGGCGTCAAGGGCATCGTGGTCGACTGCCCCGACTGCGACGAGGAGCACCACGTCGACTGGGCGCTCATGCAGGCCAACCTGCGGCAGCTGCTCGACGAGGGCCAGACCGGCCGGCACGAGCCGCCCTTCGACCCCGACCCCGACGACTACGTCAGCTGGGACTACGCCAGCGGCTACGCCGACGGGGTGGCCGCCCGCGCCGAGGCCGAGGAGCCCCGCGAGGGGCACCCGCCGGGCCGGCACGCCCGTGACGACCAGCCCTAGGCAGCAGCCCTAGACGCGGGCCCGTTCCCGCGCGGCCGGCACCGCACCGCCCTCGCGGGGCCGGTAGACCACCAGCGCGTGGAAGACGAACCGCGCCACGAAGGCCACGGCGAGCGTGACCGCGGTGGCGATCGCGCTGTGCAGCACGCCGTGCGCCACCAGCCACCAGGCGATGGCGATGCGGATGGCGCTCTCGGTGTTGTTGAACAGCGCCGAGCGGAGGAACCGCCGCCAGGTGGGGTCGGCCGAGGCGACCAGGTCGGCGAAGACGAACCGCTCCTGCAGCAGGAAGTTGCCCACGATGGTGGCCTCGGCGGCGATCACCGCGGCCGGCAGGAACGACATGCCGAGGGCGACGAGCGCCGACACGATCGCCACGTTGGCCACCGCGCCGAGCGCGCCGATGAGCGCGAAGCCCGACATCCGGCCGAAGCGCAGGTCGACCAGCTGCCAGAGGAACCACAGGCCCTGGCGCAGCGAGGCCTTGGAGGACCCGCCGGTGCGCGCGCCGAAGGCGAAGGGCACCTCGCGGATCCGGCGCCGGCGCCGGACCAGCACCTCCAGCAGGATCTTGAAGCCCTTCGGCCGCAGCTCGTCGAGGTCGACCCGGTCCAGGTCGAGGGCGAAGAACCCGGTCATCGGGTCGCTGCAGGTGTGCAGCCGGGTCGGGAACATGGCCTTGGTGACCAGCGTGGTGGTGCGCGAGACGCCGTGCCGCAGCCACCCGGACAGGCCCTCGGCGGCCCCGCCGGCGGTGTAGCGGGAGGCGACGGCCACGTCGGCGCCCTCCAGCGCGTCCAGCAGCGCGGGCAGCACCTCCGGCGGGTGCTGCAGGTCGCCGTCGAGCACCGCGCACTGCCGCCCGCGGGCGGCGCGCAGCCCGGCGACCACGGCACCGGACAGCCCGCCCTCGGGCTCGGCCCGGTGGATGACCACCAGCCGGGAGCGCAGCGACGGTGCCTGGGCCCGGGCGACCGCGGCGGTGTCGTCGCGGGAGTCGTCGACCACCACGACCTCGGTGGCGGGCCCGCCGACGGCCGCGTCGACGCGGCGCAGCAGCTCGGCGATGTTCGCCGCCTCGTCGTAGGTCGGCACGACCACGCTGACGTCCACCCGGTCGCCGGTCATGGGTGCTGGGTCCTCGTCTGTCGGGGTGCGGACCCGTCGACCGTGCGGGGGTCGTCGGGCGGGGTCAGCTCATCATGCCGCGACGGAACCCGCTGGCGACCGCTTCGGCGCGGTCCTTGGCGCCGAGCTTGCGGAACAGCCGGCGCGCGTGGGTCTTGATGGTGTCCTCGGACAGGTAGAGCTCGCGGCCGATCTGGGCGTTGCTCTTGCCCTGGCTCATGCCGGTGAGCACCTGCATCTCGCGCACCGACAGGGTGACGGCGGGGACCTCGACGCGGACGGCGGCGCGCACCGTGGTGGGCGCGGCGGCCGCGAGGGCGGTGGAGCCGCCCCAGGCGGGGGCCGAGCCGGCGCCGACGGCCGACAGCGGGCCGGTGTGCGGCGGGCGGGCGGGCTCGGCGCGCAGGCCGACGCGGGACACGCCCAGGCCCATCTCCACGGGCGAGGCGTCCCAGCGCAGGTAGCCGCGGGCGCCGGCGGCGACGGCGGCCTGCACGCTCGCGGCGTCGTCGGGGGCGCCGAGGACCAGGACCGGCACCGTCGGGTGCTGGCGCAGCACCTGGGTGGCGACGGCCAGGCCGCTGTCGGTCGCCCGCTGGGTGCCGACCAGCAGGACGTCGGGCTGGCGGGTGGCCAGCCGGGCGAGCAGCGAGGCGGGGTCGCCCACGGCCTCGACACGCGCGACCGACGGCAGCGCGACCAGCCGGGAGGCCACGTCGTCGCGGACGCGCCGGCGCTCGTCGAACACCCACACGGTCGATCCGCCGACACCGTGCGAGCCGCCGTTCACCGCGGCCCGGGTCCTGTCCTCGATCACGTGTGCTCCTGTCCTCACCAGCCGTGCCCGTCCGGGGCACCGGTGTCCCCCACCCGGTGGTCGGCGGGGTCGTCACCCACCTTGATCCGCAGCCGGGGTGGTGCCCAGTGGGTGTCACCCCGGCGGGTGAGGAGCGCGGCGGCGACCGCCCGATGCACACATCCGGCGATCCCGCAGAAGGAGTTGATCGCGATCGTGTTTGGCGGTGATCACGCACGGGCAGTGGTGGCTGAGCGCCGGGCAGCACCCCGGTCGCCCGAGATCAGGAGGACCCCACATGGCCGACATCCGCCGCCTGCCCACCCCCGTCGCCGAGGTGTGGGACTGGCAACTGCACGGCGCCTGCCGTGGCGAGTCCACGTCCCTGTTCTTCCACCCCGACGGCGAGCGCGGTCCCGCCCGGGCCCGGCGCCAGGCTGCGGCGAAGGCCGTGTGCGGCACCTGCCCCGTCGTCGAGGCCTGCCTCAAGCACGCGCTGAGCGTCCGCGAGCCCTACGGGGTGTGGGGCGGCATGAGCGAGGAGGAGCGCACCCGGCTCATCGCCGCGGAGAACGCCCCGGTGCGCGTGGGCGTCTGACGCCCCGCACCACCCCCGGACCACGAAGGGCCGGTCGACCACGGATGGTCGACCGGCCCTTCGTCGTCGTGCGGCACCGGGACGGCCCCCTCCCAGGCCCCCGGGCGCGCAGCGCGCCCGGGGGTGGGAGGGGGTCCTTCCTCAGTGGGAGTGGCCGTGGCCCCCGTGCGAGTGGCCGTGGGTGTGGTGGCCACCGCCGTGGTCGTGGTCCTCCTCGGGCGCCTCGACGACGGCGGAGTCCGTCGTCAGCACCATCGCCGCGATCGAGGCGGCGTGCCCGAGGGCGGCCTTCGTGACCTTGACCGGGTCGAGCACGCCCTCGGCGGCCAGGTCGCCGTAGGCGCCGGTGGCGGCGTTGAAGCCCTGCCCGGAGCCGAGCTCGCGCACCTTGCCGACCACGACCGGACCCTCGAAGCCGGCGTTGGCCGCGATCTGGGTGAGCGGGGCGTCGAGGGCCTTGCGCACCGAGCGGGCGCCGGTGGCCTCGTCGCCGTCGAGGGTGAGCCCGTCGACGGCGGCCGCGGCGTGCACCAGGGCGGAGCCGCCCCCGGGGACGACGCCCTCCTCCACCGCGGCGCGGGTGGCGGCGATGGCGTCCTCGATGCGGTGCTTCTTCTCCTTCATCTCGACCTCGGTGGCCGCGCCGACGCGGATGACGCCGATGCCGCCGGCGAGCTTGGCCAGCCGCTCCTGCAGCTTCTCGCGGTCCCAGTCGGAGTCGGTCGACTCGATCTCGCGGCGGATCTGGGCGACCCGGTCGGAGACCGCGGTGGGCTGGCCGCCGCCGTCGACCAGGACGGTGTCGTCCTTGGTGACGGTGACCCGGCGGGCGGTGCCCAGCACCTCGAGGCCGACCTCGGCGAGCTTGAGGCCGACGTCCTCGCTGACGACCTGGCCGCCGGTGACGATGGCGAGGTCCTGCATGAAGGCCTTGCGGCGGTCACCGAAGAACGGCGACTTGACCGCGACGACCTTGACCGTCTTGCGGATGGAGTTGACCACCAGGGTGGACAGCGCCTCGCCCTCGACGTCCTCGGCGATGATCAGCAGCGGCCGGCCGCCGGTCGAGAGCACCTTCTCCAGCAGCGGCAGCAGGTCGGCCAGCGCGGAGACCTTGCCCGAGACCAGCAGCACGAGGGTGTCGTCGAGGACGGCCTCCATCGACTCCTGGTCGGTGACGAAGTACGGCGACAGGTAGCCCTTGTCGAAGGCCAGGCCCTCGGTGACGACCAGCTCGGTGTCCAGGGTGTTGGACTCCTCGACGGTGATGACGCCGTCCTTGCCGACCTTCTCCATGGCCTCGCCGATCAGGTCGCCGATGACGGCGTCCTGGGCGGAGATGGTGGCCACGTGGGCGATGGCCTGCCGGCCGTCGACGGGGATGGCGACCTCGTCCAGGGCGGCCTGCACCGCGGTGACGGCGGCGGTGATGCCGCGGCCCAGCGCGGTCGGGTTGGCGCCGGCGGCCACGTTGCGCAGGCCCTCGTGGACGAGGGCCTGGGCCAGCACGGTGGCGGTGGTGGTGCCGTCGCCGGCGACGTCGTTGGTCTTGGTGGCGACGTTCTTGGCCAGCTGCGCGCCGAGGTTCTCGAACGGGTCGTCGAGGTCGACCTCGCGGGCGATGGTGACGCCGTCGTTGGTGATGGTGGGGGCGCCGAACTTCTTGTCGATGACCACGTTGCGGCCGCGGGGGCCGAGGGTCACGCGGACGGCGTCGGCGAGCTTGTCGACGCCGCGCTCGAGGGCGCGGCGCGCGTCCTCGTCGAACTGGATGATCTTGGGCACGGAGGACCTCTCGATCTCAGGTACTGGGGGTGGGACGCGAACCGCCCCGGGACCCGGTGTTCACGGGTCGCCGGGGCGGTTGCAGGTGGAGCGGTGAGCTCAGCTCACTTCTCGACGACGGCCAGCAGGTCGCGGGCCGACAGCACGAGGTAGTCCTCGCCGGCGTAGCGCACCTCGGTGCCGCCGTACTTCGAGTAGACGACGACGTCGCCCACGTTGACGTCCAGGGGGACGCGGTTGCCGTTGTCGTCGATGCGGCCGGGGCCGACGGCGACGACGGTGCCCTCCTGGGGCTTCTCCTTGGCGGTGTCCGGGATGACCAGGCCGGAGGCGGTGGTGGTCTCGGCCTCGTTGGCCTGGACGACGACGCGGTCCTCGAGCGGCTTGATGCTGACCTTGGTGGCGGTGGTCACGTGGTGACTCCCCCTTCTCGTCCGACGAGCAGTGGATGGTGCTGACGCTGTGGCACGGGGGCCGGGGTCTGCCGTCGCGGGGGTCAGGCCCAGCCCGTGTCGGTTGGCACTCTACCCACCAGAGTGCCAGCCGCTCAACCGGGTCGGCCCCGGCCCGCCCAGGATCGTGGGCCAGGCTGTGCGGGTGCCGTCCGAGGTCGAGCAACCCGCTGAGGAGACCGTCCGCCAGCTGCGCCTGCTGGCCACCCCCACCGGCGCCGCGGCGCTGACCCGGGCGGCCGGGCTGCTGGCCGACCGCACCGACGTGGTCACCGCGCTGTCCCGGCTGCGCGCGGAGTTCGGGGCCGACCTCGGCGGGCCCGCGTGGGGCGTGGCCCGGCAGCGGGAGAGGGCCCGGCCGGTCTTCGGCGCCGACGCCGACCGGCTGCTGTTCACCGGCGACACCCTGGAGCAGGCCGGCCGGCCCGGGCTGGCCGACCGCCGCGCCGCGCGGCTGCTGGCCGGTGGGGTCGGCACCGCGGTCGACCTGGGCTGCGCGTCGGGCACCGACGCCCTCGCCCTCGCCCGGGCCGGCGCGTCGGTGGTCGCCGTCGACCGCGACCCGGTGGCCCGGGAGCTGACCGCGCACAACGCCGCAGCCCTCGGCCTGCCGGTGGACGTGCGCGACGCCGACGTGGTCGACCTGGTCGCGGCCGCCGCCGACGGGCAGGTCGCCGGGTGCGGCGCCGCCGTGCTGGACCCGGCGCGGCGGGCGCACGGCCGGCGCATCACCGACCCCGACGGCTGGTCCCCGCCGTGGTCGACCGTGACCGCGCTGCTGGACGCGGTGCCGCGCTGCGTGGTCAAGGTGGCGCCCGGCCTGGACCACGACCGGGTGCCCGGGGGCGTGGAGGCCGAGTGGGTGTCGGTCGGCGGGTCGATCGTCGAGGCGCTGCTGTGGGGCCGGGGCGTGTCGGCCACCTGGCGGCGGGCCACCGTCGTCCGGTCGGGGACCGTCCACGAGCTGACCGCGGACACCGACCCCGGCCGGGCCCCCGTCGCCGCCCCGCGCGGGTGGTTGCACGAGCCCGACCCCGCGGTCATCCGGTCCGGCCTGGTCGCCACGGTCGCGCAGCAGCTGGGCGCGACGCTGGTCGACGAGCAGATCGCCTACCTGACCTCCGACGCACCCGCCGACTCCCCCTGGGTCAGCTCCTACCGGGTCACCGACGTGCTGCCGTTCTCGGTCAAGCGGCTGAGGGCCCTGCTGCGCGAGCGCGGCATCGGCCGGGTGGTGGTCAAGAAGCGCGGGTCGGCCGTGGAGCCCGAGGCGCTGGTGAAGCAGCTGCGCGGGAAGGGCGAGGGGCGGGCGGTCGTCGTCGTCACCCGGGTGGCCGACGTCCCGACCGTCCTGCTCTGCGAGGGCTGAGGACCCTCAGCGCGAGACGACGTCGATCGGCAGCGAGCTGTCCGCGCCCAGGTCGGGCTCCGACGGCGCCACGCCGGCCATCACCAGCCGCGACCCGAGCGCGGCGACCATCGCGCCGTTGTCGGTGCACAGCCGCCGGCTGGGCACCCGCAGCACGATCCCGGCGGCGTCGCAGCGCTCCTGGGCGACCGCGCGCAGCCGCGAGTTGGCCGCCACTCCCCCGCCGATGACCAGGTGGTCCACGCCGTGGTCGCGGCACGCCCGCACCGCCTTGGCGGTGAGGACGTCGACGACGGCCTCCTGGAAGCTCGCCGCGACGTCGGGGACGCTGACGTGCACGCCGTCGCGCTGCTGGGCCTCCACCCACCGGGCGACGGCGGTCTTCAGGCCGGAGAAGGAGAAGTCGTAGGCCGGGTCGCGGGGGCCGGTCAGGCCGCGCGGGAAGGCGATCGACGCGGTGCCCTCCTGCGCGGCGCGGTCGATCGGCGGGCCGCCCGGGAAGGGCAGGTCGAGCACGCGGGCGACCTTGTCGAAGGCCTCGCCGGCGGCGTCGTCGACGGTGCGGCCGAGCTCGACGACGTCCTGGGACAGGTCGGGCACCAGCAGGATCGAGCTGTGCCCGCCGGAGACCAGCATGGCGATGCTGGGCTCGGCCAGGCGGCCGTGCTCGAGCTCGTCGACGGCGACGTGCGCGGCCAGGTGGTTGACCCCGTAGAGCGGGACCCCGAGGGCCAGGGCGTAGGCCTTCGCCGCGGCCACGCCGACCAGCAGCGCGCCGGTGAGCCCGGGCCCGCTGGTCACCGCGACGGCGTCCACGTCCGGCAGCGCCACCCCGGCGTCGGCCAGGGCGCGGTGCACGGTCGGGACCATCGCCTCCAGGTGCGCGCGCGAGGCGATCTCGGGGACCACGCCGCCGAACCGCTCGTGCTCGGCCATGCTCGTCGCGAGCGCGTCGGAGAGCAGCGTGTGCCCCCGCACCAGGCCGATGCCGGTCTCGTCGCAGCTGGTCTCGAACCCCAGCACCAGCGGCTGGTCGGTGCGCTCAGCCACGCTTCATCACCACCGCGTCCTCCCCGCTGTGGGGGTAGTAGTTCGGCCGCACGCCGATCGGGGCGAACCCGCGCCGGGCGTAGAGCCCCTGGGTCGCCTCGTCCGACGCCCGCACCTCGAGCAGGACGACGGGGCTGCGCCGGTCGGCCTCGGCCAGCAGCGCGTCCAGCAGCCGGCCGCCGATGCCCTGGCCCTGCCGGGACCCGGTGACCCCGATGGTCGCGACGTGCGCCTCGTCGGGGTAGGCGATCAGCCCGGCGTAGCCCACGACCTCGTCGCCGTCGACCGCGACGGTGTAGCTGCGGGTGTCGGTCATCCCCAGCTCCTCGAGGTACATGGCCCGGGTCCAGGTGTCGGGGGCGAAGAGCTCCTCCTCCAGCGCCATCACGGCGGTGAGGTCCTCCCGCGTCATCGGGCGCAGCTCGATCACCGGGTCACCGGCTTGCGGACCACGTTGGGCACCGCGTCGGGCCGGCGCAGGTAGAGCGGGGTCAGCGGCGCGGGTTCCCCGGCCGGGACGGCGCGCAGCAGACCGGCGGTGGTCACCTCGGCGGGTGCGACCTCCCGGCCCAGCCGCTCGGCGAACCGGGCGTCGCCCACGACCGGCAGGTCGGGCAGGTCCAGCTCCTCGGGCCGGCCGACGTCGGGCCCGCCCAGCGGGCCGCCGTCGTAGGCGCGCCAGTAGACCTCCTTGCGGCGGGCGTCGGTCACCACGACCCGGGGCCCCTCGCCGACCGCGTCCAGCGAGCAGACCCCGTGCACCGGGACGCCGACCACGTCGCCCAGCGCCGCGGCGGTCACGATGCCCACCCGCAGCCCGGTGTAGGGCCCCGGCCCCAGCCCGACGACCAGCCGGGCCAGGTCGGCCACGGCGACCCCGGCGCGGGCCAGCACGTCGGTCACCGTCGGGGTGAGCAGCTCGGCGTGCCGGGTGCCCGACGGGACGCCGGCCTCGGCCAGCACCCGGTCGCCGTCGGCCACGCCGACGACGAGGGTCGGCGTGGCGGTGTCGATCGCCAGGGTGAGCACGACCGACGAGGTTAGCCGGGCCCGGTCAGGGCAGCGTGGACTCGTCGACGTCGGGCAGGTCGACCGGCCAGCGGTCGGGCTCGTCGGCCAGGTCGAGCAGCGCGGGGAGGTCGCCGGGGTAGACCGTCTCACCGGTGCCGGCCAGCTCCTCGCGGGTCCACCACCGGTGGCCGAGGATCGTGCGCTGCTCGTCCTCGGTGTGGCCCAGGACCGAGACCTCGAAGGCGGGCACCCGGACGGCGTAGAACGTGTCGCGCTGGTCGACCACCACGTCGCTGAACCCGTGCCGCACCCGGCGCCGGGCCAGCGGGCCCCGCACCTGCGCGGGGTCGACCTGCAGGCCCGTCTCCTCGGCCAGCTCCCGGACCACGGCGGTGACGTCGTCCTCGCCGTCGTCGATGCCGCCGCCGGGGGTCATCCACCAGGTGACGACCGGGTCCAGGCCGGCGTCGCTGTCGTGGAACAGCAGCACCCGGCCGGCGTCGTCGACCAGCAGCACGCGGACCGAGGAGCGCTCGCGGGTGGGGCGCAGCCGGACGGTCCAGGAGGGCCCGTGCGGCACCAGGGTCGCCGTGCGGACGTCGTCGCCGGCGTCCCGGTCGAGCTCCACCACCAGGTGCTCGTCGGCGAGCTGCTCGACCAGCCCGTGCCCCCACTCCACGACGGTGACCGACTCCTCGAGGGTGGCGTCGAGGTCCAGGTCGTCGACGTCGAGCAGGGAGCCCAGCCGGTAGGCATCCACGTGCACCAGCGGCAGCCGGCCACCGCGGTGCACCCGGGCCAGCACGAACGTCGGCGAGGTGACCGGGCCGGGGACGCCGAGGCCGGCGCCGATGCCCTGGGTGAGCGCGGTCTTGCCCGCGCCCAGCGGCCCGGACAGCACCACGAGGTCGCCCGGGCGCAGCAGCCCGGCGAGCTCGGCACCCAGGGCCCGGGTGTCCTCCACCGTGGGCAGGGAGCGCCTCACCGGGCCGTCACCCGGCGCACCAGGTCGGTGAGCGCGGCGGTCACCGCGTCGGGGTCCTCCAGCAGCACCAGGTGCCCGGCGTGCGGCACCACCCGGTAGGTCAGGTCGCGGGCGCCCGCGGCGGTCAGCTCGGCCACGATGCGGTCGCTGTGGCCCTGCGGGATCAGCTTGTCCTCGTCGCCGGTGAGCACCAGCACCGGGATGTGCGCCAGCGGCTCGATGGCGGCCTCGGCGTCCAGGCCGACGATGGCCGGGTAGAACTCGGCGATCACCTCGACGGGCGTACCGGCGATCATCGCGTCGACGTAGTCGACCAGCCGCGGGTCGACGTCGTCGCGGGCGAAGGACAGCGCCCTGGTCGCCCAGCTGACCACGTCGGCGGCCGACCGGCGGACCCACTCGGCGAAGCCGGGCCGGTGCCGCATGACGAAGCCGGCCACCGGGAAGACCGCGGCCCGCAGCCGGGTGAGCACGCCGGGCAGGCCGAGGTCGAGGTCCTCCAGGCCGCCGGCCGACGTCGACACCAGGGCGACGCCGGCCACCCGCCCGCCGAACAGGTCGGGGCGGCGCGCGGCCAGCTGCAGCACCGTCATGCCGCCCATCGAGTGCCCGGCCAGCACGACCGGGCCGCGCGGCACCCGGGCGTCGAGCACCGCCACCAGGTCCTCGGCCAGCTGGTCGACGGTGGAGTGCTCGGAGTCGCCGCGGCCGGAGCCGCCGTGGCCCCGCTGGTCGTAGAACAGCAGCCGCGCGCGGGGCCGGTGCCCGTTGCCGGTGGCCAGCTCGCGGCCGAGGTCGCGGCGCTGGAAGGTCCACGAGGCCATCGACAGCGTGTAGCCGTGCACGAAGACCACGGTCAGCGGCGCGTCGACCGGGCCGACCTCCTCGACGTCGAGCAGCACGCCGTCGGTGGTGTGCACCAGCGCGGTGCGGTCGGCCGGGCGGGAGCGCCCGCCCAGCGGGTCCTCGGCGCGCTGCACCTCGGCCGGCTGGTCGGTGATGTCGACCTGCGGCAGCGGCAGCGCGCCCGGCACCGGCCCGACCTTGTCCGCCCGGACCCGGGAGGAGGCCGCCCGGGTGGCGGCCACGCCGACCGCGGTGCCCGCGGCGGCCAGGCCGAGCAGGCCGCCGACCAGGCCGACGGTGCGGGGCTGCGGGTGCTTCACGCCGGCACCCCCGCGGTGCCGGTGTGGACCCGCGCGAACCGGCCGCCGACGCGGGTGACCAGCTCGTAGTGGATGGTGTCCAGCACGTCGGCCCAGTCCTGCGCGGTGGGCTCCCCGCCGTCCCCGGGGCCCCAGAGCACGACCTCGTCGCCCGGTGCCAGCTCGTCGTCGCCGAGGTCGAGCACGAACTGGTCCATGCAGACCCGCCCGGCGATGGTGCGCCGGGCCCCGGCGGCCAGCACGGGCGCGCGGTTGCCGGCCGCCCGCGGCACGCCGTCGGCGTACCCCACGGGGACCAGCGCCAGGTTCGCCGCGGCCGCCGTGTGGTGCGTGTGCCCGTAGGACACCCCGGTCCCGGCGGGCACCCGCTTGGTCAGCGCCACGCGGGCGCGCACCGTCATCGCCGGGCGCAGCCCCTGGTCGGCCGGGTCGCCGCCGAGGGGGTCCAGGCCGTAGACGGCGACGCCAGGCCGGACCATGTCGTACCAGGTGTGCGGCAGCGCCACGGTGGCCGCGGAGTTGGCCAGGTGCCGCCGGGCGTCGGTCAGCCCGGCGCCGCGGGCCAGGGCGGTCGCCTCCTCGAAGACCGCGACCTGGGCGGCGATGGTGGGGTGGGTGGGCGCGTCGGCGTAGGCCAGGTGGCTCCACAGGCCGGTGACGCGGACGTCGCCGTCGGCCTCGGCCCGCACCGCGGCCTCCACCAGGGCGGGCCAGTCCTCCCGGGTGGCGCCCTCGCGCGAGAGGCCGGTGTCCACGAACAGCTGGACGGCGGCCGGGCGGCCGGTGGCCCGGGCGGCGTCGACCACCTCGGCCAGCGCCCAGCCGGCGTTGACCGAGAGCTCGACGTCGGCGGCGATGCCCGCGGCGTAGTCCGCGCCCGGGACGTGCTGCCAGGACAGCACCGGCGCGGTGACCCCAGCGGCGCGCAGCGCCAGGGCCTCCTCCAGGACGGTGACGCCCAGCGCGTCGGCACCGCCGGCCAGCGCGGCGCGGGCCGCGGGCACCAGGCCGTGGCCGTAGCCGTCGGCCTTGACCACGGCCATCAGCGGGCGGCCCACCCGCTCGCGCAGCACGGCGGTGTTGGCGGCGATGGCGTCGAGGTCGACGACCACCTCGGCACGGTTCTGCGGGCTCACGCGGGCGATCTTCCCAGCCCGGCGGGCGGGGTCAGCGCACCCGGTCGGTGAGCCGGTGCACGGCGGCGGGCAGGTGCGCCACGACGTCGGAGGCGATCAGCGGGCCGGCCGCCGCCGCGAGCTGGCCGGCGCGGCCGTGCAGGTGCGCCCCCGCCGCGGCGGCCTCGACGGCGGGCAGCCCGGTGGCGAGCAGCGCCCCGACGACCCCGCTGAGCACGTCGCCGGTGCCGGCGGTGGCCAGCCACGGCGTGCCGGTGCCGTTGACGAACACCGTGCCGTCGGCGTCGGCGACCACGGTCGCGTCGCCCTTGAGCAGCACCGTGGCCCCGAGGGCGGCGGCCGCGGCCCGGGCGGCGCCGACGCGGTCGGCCCCCAGGTCGAAGCCGAGCCGGGTGAACTCGCGGTCGTGCGGGGTGAGCACCGTCGGGGCGGTGCGGTCGCGGACCAGCTGCGGCTCGCGGGACACCAGGGTGAGGGCGTCGGCGTCGACGAGGACCGGCAGGTCGGTGGCCAGCACCTCGGCCAGCACGCTGCGCGCCTCGTCGTCGGTGCCGCCACCGGGCCCGACCACCCAGGCCTGCACCCGGCCGGCGTCGGCGGGCCGGCCGTCGGTGACGATCGCCTCCGGCCAGGCGGCGCGCACGCCGTCGGCCGCGGTGCCGGCGTAGCGGACCAGCCCCGGCCGGGTGCGCAGCGCGGCGCCGGTGCACAGCACGGCCGCCCCCGGGTAGGTGGCCGAGCCGGCGTGCACGCCGACCACGCCCTGCGAGTACTTGTCGTCGCCGGCGCCCGGGTCGGGCAGCAGCGCGGCCACGTCGGCGTCGGTGAGCTGCCGCGCCGCCGGGGCGGGCAGGTCCAGGCCCAGGTCGACCAGGTGCACGACGCCGGCGTGCCCGCGCCCCTCCCCCACGACCAGCCCGACCTTGACCGCGCCGAAGGTCACCGTGTGCTGGGCGGGGAAGGCCTCGCCCTCGACCGCCCCGGTGTCGGCGTCCACCCCGCTGGGCACGTCCACGGCCACCAGCAGGCCGGGGCCGGCGACCGCCCGCGCGACCGCGTCGGCCGCCGCCGGGCGCAGCCCGCCCCGGCCGCCGATGCCGGTGATGCCGTCCAGGACGAGGTCGGCCCGCCCCAGCCCGGCCGCGGCGGCGTCGGTGACCACCCGGCCCCCGGCCCGGCGCAGGGCGGCCAGGCCGGCGGCGTGCGCGCGGCCGGGGTCCAGCAGCAGCGCGGTCACGGCGGCGCCGCGACCGGCCAGCGCCGCGCCCGCCCACAGGGCGTCGCCGCCGTTGTCGCCCGCGCCGACGAGCAGGGTCACCCGCACGCCGACGGCCCGGCCGACCAGCCGGAGGCAGGCGGTGGCCAGGCCGGTGGCGGCGCGCTGCATGAGCGCACCGCCCGGCGTCCGCGCCAGCACCGGCTCCTCCGCCGTCCGCACCTGGTCGGCCGTGTACAGGCCGGTCACGCCCCGCCCTCCGCGATCACCACGGCGGAGGCGATGCCCCCGTCGTGGCTCAACGACACGTGCCAGCCGGTGACGCCGAGCTCGGCGGCGCGGGCGGCGACGGTGCCGCGGACGGTGAGCAGCGGCCGGCCGTGCTCGCCGACGGTGACCTCGGCGTCGTGCCAGTGCAGGTCACCGGGCGCGCCCAGCGCCTTGGCCAGCGCCTCCTTGGCGGCGAACCGCGCGGCGAGGGACTCCCCGGTGCGCGGCGCGCCGGACGGGGTGACCTGCTCGGCGGCGGTGAACAGCCGGTCGCGCAGGCCCGGCGTGCGCGTCAGCGACGCGGCGAACCGCTCCACCGGGCACACGTCGATCCCCACGCCGACGATCACTCCACGGTCACGCTCTTGGCCAGGTTGCGGGGCATGTCCACGTCCAGGCCCCGGGTGTCGGCGATCTCGCAGGCCAGGATCTGCAGCGGCACGGTGGTGACCACCGGCGCCAGCAGGGTCGGCGTGCGCGGCACCCGGATGACGTGGTCGGCGTAGGGCAGCACGTCGTCGTCGCCCTCCTCGGCGATCACGATGGTGCGCGCCCCGCGGGCCCGGACCTCCTGGATGTTGGACACCACCTTGCCGTGCAGCGACTCCCGGCCGTGCGGCGACGGCGCGATGACCACCACCGGCGTGCCGTCGCCGATCAGCGCGATCGAGCCGTGCTTGAGCTCGCCGGCGGCGAAGCCCTCGGCGTGGATGTAGGCCAGCTCCTTGAGCTTGAGCGCGCCCTCCAGGGCCACCGGGTAGCCCACGTGCCGGCCCAGGAACAGCAGGGTCGACTCGGTGGCCAGCGACCGGCCCAGCTCGCGGACCTCGTCCATCCCGGCCAGCACCTCGCGCACCTGGTCGGGCAGCTTGCGCAGCTCGGCGACCACGGCGGCCACCTCGTCCTCGTACTTCAGCCCGCGCACCTGGGCCAGGAAGAGCCCGACCAGGTAGCAGGCCACCACCTGGGTGAGGAAGCCCTTGGTGGAGGCGACCGCGACCTCGGGTCCGGCCCGGGTGTAGAGGACCGCGTCGGACTCGCGCGGGATGGTCGACCCGTTGGCGTTGCAGATCGCCAGCACCCGGGCCTGCTGCTCCTTGGCGTGCCGCAGCGCCATGAGGGTGTCCATCGTCTCGCCGGACTGGGAGATGACCACGACCAGCGTGGAGCGGTCCAGCACCGGGTCGCGGTAGCGGAACTCGCTGGCCAGCTCCACCTCGACGGGGATGCGGGTCCAGTGCTCGATGGCGTACTTGGCGATCAGCCCGGCGTGGTAGGCGGTGCCGCAGGCGATGACGAAGATCTTCGTGATGCCGCGCAGGTCCTCGTCGGAGATGCGCACCTCGTCGAGCACGATCTCGCCGCGGTTGCCGAGTCGGCCGAGCAGGGTGTCGGCGACGGCCTGCGGCTGCTCGTCGATCTCCTTGAGCATGAACCAGTCGTAGCCGGCCTTGCCCGCGGCCTCGGCCTCCCAGTCGACGGTGTAGGCGGTGGGCTCGACGCGGTTGCCGGCGAAGTCGGTGACGGTGACACCCCGGGCGCGGTCGAGCTCCACGACCTGGTCCTGGCCGAGCTCGAGGGCGTTGCGGGTGTGGCCGATGAAGGCCGCCACGTCCGAGCCCAGGAAGTACTCGCCGTCCCCGACCCCGGCGACCAACGGGGAGTTGCGGCGGGAGGCGACCAGGGTGTCGGGCTCGGCGGCGTGGCTGGCCACCAGGGTGAACGCGCCCTCCAGCCGGCGGGACACCTGGCGCATCGCCTCGGCCAGGCGTCCCTCGCCCTCGGCGATGGTTGGGTAGACCGCGGCCAGCAGGTGCGCGACGACCTCGGTGTCGGTCTCGGAGGCGAACTCGACGCCGGTGGCCTCGACCTCGGCGCGCAGCGCGGCGAAGTTCTCGATGATCCCGTTGTGGATGACCGCCACGGTGCCGTCGGCGGACAGGTGCGGGTGCGCGTTGCGGTCGGTGGGGCCGCCGTGGGTGGCCCAGCGGGTGTGCCCGATGCCGATGGTGGCCGGCGGGAGGGCCCGCTCGGCGAGCTCCTTCTCCAGGTTCGCGACCTTGCCGGCCTTCTTGGCGAAGGACAGCTCGCCGCCGGCCAGGACCGCGACGCCGGCGGAGTCGTACCCGCGGTACTCCAACCGCCGCAGGCCCTCCAGGACGACGTCCAACGCGTTCTGAGGACCGACGTACCCCACGATGCCGCACATGGGGACCGACGATACGTTGCCCCGGCTCCGGCGCGGTGCCGTCTCAGACGGCGGCGACGACCTCGGCCAGCCGCCGGGCGACCTCGTCGGCCTGCTCCTGGGTGGGCGCCTCGACCATCACCCGGACCAGCTGCTCGGTGCCCGAGGGGCGCAGCAGCACCCGACCGGCCTCGCCGAGCTCCTCCTCGACCGCGTTCACCGCGCGGGCGACGTCGTCGCTCTCGCTGACCGCGATCCGGTCGGCGACCGGCACGTTGACCAGCACCTGGGGCAGCTTGCGGACGACGGCGGCCAGCTCGGCCAGCGACGACCCGGTGGCGGCCATGCGCCCCATCAGCATGAGCCCGGTGAGCAGGCCGTCGCCGGTGGTGGCGTGGTCGAGGAAGACCAGGTGGCCGCTCTGCTCCCCGCCCAGGGACAGCCCGCGGGTGCGCAGGGTCTCCAGCACGTACCGGTCGCCCACCGCGGTGGTGGCCACGGCGATGCCGGCGTCGCGCATCGTGTGGTGGAAGCCCAGGTTGCTCATCACGGTGGCCACGACCGTGTCGCCGGTGAGCCGGCCGGCCTCGTGCAGGCCGAGGGCGCAGACGGCCAGGATGCCGTCGCCGTCGACGACGTCGCCGCCGGCGGTGACCGCCAGGCAGCGGTCGGCGTCGCCGTCGTGGGCCAGGCCCAGGTCGGCGCCGGTCTCGCGGACGGCGTCGCGCACGGGACCGAGGTGGGTGGAGCCGACGCCGTCGTTGATGTTCCAGCCGTCGGGCTCGGCACCGATGACGTGCACCGTGGCCCCGGCGCGGCGGTAGACCTCCGGTGCCAGGGCACTGGCCGCGCCGTGCGCGCAGTCCACGACCACGCTCACGCCGGCCAGGGGGCCGGGGACGGCGGCCAGCAGGTGGTCGGCGTAGCGGGCACCGGCGTCGGCGACGTCCCGCACCCGGCCGACGTCGCGGCCGGTGGGCCGGTGGCCGGCGCCGTCGGGGCCGGCGAGGACGCCGCGCTCGACCGCGGCCTCGACCGCGTCGGGCAGCTTGTGCCCACCGCGGGAGAAGAGCTTGATGCCGTTGTCGGGCATCGGGTTGTGGCTCGCCGAGAGCATGACGCCCAGGTCGGCGTCCAGCGCGGCGGTGAGGTGGGCGACGGCCGGGGTGGGCAGCACACCCACCCGCAGCACCTCGGCGCCGGCGCTGGTGAGGCCCGCGACGACCGCGGCCTCGAGCATCTCCCCGCTCGCGCGGGGGTCGCGGCCGACGACCGCGACGGGACGGTGCGTCCCGTCGCGGTCGGCCAGCACGCCGGCGGCAGCGCGTGCCACCGAGAGGGCCAACTCCGGCGTGAGGTCGGCGTTGGCCCGGCCCCGGACGCCGTCGGTGCCGAAGAGGCGACCCACGGACGACCCGGTCAGCGCTTGGAGTACTGGGGCGCCTTGCGGGCCTTCTTCAGCCCGTACTTCTTGCGCTCGGTGACGCGGGCGTCGCGGGTGAGGAAGCCGGCGCGCTTGAGGGCCGGACGGTCCTCGGGCTCGACCTCGATCAGCGCGCGGGCGATGGCCAGGCGCAGCGCACCGGCCTGGCCGGTCACGCCGCCGCCCTTGAGCAGGCCGACGACGTCGTAGGTCTCGCCCTTCTCCAGGATGACCAGGGGCTCACGGATGAGCTGCTGGTGCACCTTGTTGGGGAAGTAGTCCTCGAGGGTGCGGCCGTTGAGCCGGAACTGGCCGGTGCCGGGCAGCAGGCGCACCCGGACGATGGCCTCCTTGCGCCGGCCCACGGTCTGCACGGGGCGGCCGTCGGCGTCGGTCACGTTCTGCGCCGTCAGGGGCGTGGTCACTGGGACACCTGCTTGATCTCGAAGGTCTGGGGCTGCTGGGCGGCGTGCGGGTGCTCGGGCCCGGCGTAGACCTTGAGCTTGGAGAGCATCTGCCGGCCCAGCGAGTTGTGCGGCAGCATGCCCTTGACGGCGCGCTCGACGACGCGGTCGGGGCGGGTCTTCAGCTCGTCGCCGACGTTGATGGCCTTGAGGCCACCCGGGTAGCCCGAGTGCCGGTAGGCGGTCTTGACGTCGCGCTTGGAGCCGGTGAGGGCGATCTTGCCCGCGTTGATGACGACGACGAAGTCGCCGGCGTCCACGTGCGGGGCGAACTGCGGCTTGTGCTTGCCGCGCAGCAGCTGCGCGGTCTGGCTGGCCAGTCGACCGAGCACCACGTCGGTGGCGTCGATGACGTGCCAGGCCCGGGTGATGTCACCGGGCTTGGGGGTGTACGTGCGCACGGGTATGCCCACTTCCTCGTCGTCGGGGTGGCTGGTGGGTTCGCCTCACCGAGCACGGGAGACGTGGTGACGGCGCGCGGGCACCAGCCGACGGTGCGCGCCAGCGGACGACGATACCAGCCGGCCGGGCCGGGCCGGTCAGCCGTCGATGAGGTCCCGCTGCTGCGGCAGCAGGGCGTTCATCTGGGTGTAGTCGTCGGCGGCGTCCAGACCCAGGACGTCGATGCTGGCCAGGTAGCTGCCGTAGCCGACGTAGCAGCGCTGGTAGAAGCTGCCGCCGCCGTTGTCGAAGGCGAAGCAGGGCGCCTCGGGGATGGCCGGGAGGTCGAACCCGGTGCCGCCGAAGGCGGTGGCCTCCAGCTGGGCGAACCCGTTGTAGACCGCGTTGGTCTGCTCCGACGTCGGGAAGGTGTACAGCGACACCGCGTAGTCCAGGCCCGCCTCCTCGTCGTAGGAGGTGCGGTAGAACGAGCCGGCGAACCCGTTGGCGCTGAGCAGCTGGCGCTCCGCGACCGGGTCGATGGCCAGCCGCAGGTAGCCCTCCAGGTCGTAGGAGCCGGTGAAGCGGGTGTTGTCGCCGGGGGTCTGGAGCGCGAACGGGGCCAGGCCCAGCGGGTCGGTGGGCAGGGAGGGCACCTGGTCCTGCGGGGTGGGCTGGAAGCCCTGCAGCAGGGCCAGCTGGTCGGTGAGCTGCCGGGTGGCCAGGTCGGCTCCGCCGCCGGAGGGGGCGTCGAGGTAGGCGTAGGCCAGCATCCGGCCGCTGGGCACCCACACCTGCACGGTCTCGGTGGGGGCGCCCGCGGAGTCCGAGCCGCCGGTCGACAGCGCCCCGGTCACGCCCAGGTCGGGCAGCTCGAGCGGCTCGTAGTCACCGCTGCCCAGCTCCAGGGAGATCCCGTTGAGCGTCTCCGCGGCCGCCACGGCGGAGTCGGGGTCGCTCATCTCCGAGACCAGGATCAGCGTGCCGTTGTTCGCGGCGTCCTGCGCGCAGTTGCCCCAGCCGGCCACGAAGCCCCAGCGGTCGAGCTCCTGGCCGACCCGGCCGTCGCCGAAGTAGAGGCCGTCGACGCTGCTGCCGGATCCGAACGGGCCGCTCGGGAAGCAGGACTCGGTCCGCTCGGGGCTGGTGGTGGTGACCAGGGAGCTGACCGCGGCGATGCGGCGCGCCTCGGCGCCGGTGCCCGGGCCGACCTCGGGGGCCGGGGTGACCTGGCCGGTGGGCGCCGCGCTCGTGCCGGTGGCCGCCGAGCTGCTGGTGGGTGCGGCCGACGTGGGGGCCGGGCTGGCCGTCCCCTCGACCGAGCTGGTGCAGCCCGCCAGCAGCGCGGCCGCGCCCAGCGCGACCACCGACCTCCACGCACAGCGGGCACCCAGCACGGCGGTGAGCCTACGAGGTGGGGTGGACCTCGCGCAGTTCCCCGGTGGTCACGTCGTACACCGTGCCGCGCACCTCGTGGGACAGCAGGTAGGGCGTCGACCGCAGGATGGCCATCGACTCGCGGACGTCGGCGTCCAGGTCGGTGAAGGTCCGGCCCACCCACGGTGGCCGGTGCCCGGTGGCCTGCTCGACGGTGTCGGCCAGCGCGCGGTCGTCGGTCTTCTGCATCCCGCAGTCGGTGTGGTGCACCAGCACGGTCTCGCGGGTGCCGAGCAGGTGCTGGGAGATGGTCAGCGACCGCAGCACGTCCTCGGTGATGATGCCGCCGGCGTTGCGGATGACGTGCGCGTCGCCGACCTCGAGGCCCAGCAGCGGGAACAGCGGCATGCGGGAGTCCATGCAGGCGACGACGGCGACCTTGCGGGCCGGCTGCACCGGCCGCGAACCCGGGAAGCGCTGCGCCCACTCGGCGTTGGCCTCGAGCATCCGGTCGATCTCGGTCACGTCGCTCTCCTCGTGGGACGGTGGCTGGTCCGGCGACGGCGAACCTAGCTGCGGGACCCGGGCACCGCACGCGCACGCCGTCGGCGGCCGATCGGCGAGGATGGGCCGGTGAGCACCCCCGCGAAGGTCCGCCGGACGGTCGAGGAGCACCGGGCGGCGGTCACCGCGCTGCTGGCCGGCTGCTCGCCGGGCACCGAGGAGGTACCGGTCGCGGCCGCGGCGGGCCGGGTGCTCGCCGAGGACGTCGTCGCCGCCGTCGGCCTGCCGGTGTTCACCAACTCCGCCATGGACGGCTACGCCGCCCGCTGGTCCGACGTCGGCGCGGCCACCGACGGGGCGCCGGTGCGGCTGCCGGTGGCCGAGGACGTGCCGGCCGGGCGCACCGACGTCCCCGCGCTCGCCCCGGGCACGGTGCACCGGATCATGACCGGCGCCCCCGTGCCCGACGGCGCCGACGTGGTCGTGCCGGTGGAGGCCACCGACGGCGGCACCGACCGGGTCACCATCACCTCCTCCCCCGCCGCGGGCTCGTTCCTGCGGCACGCCGGCGAGGACATCGCCGCCGGCAGCCTGGCCCTGCCGGCCGGCACCGTGCTCGGCCCCGCGCAGCTGGGCCTGGCCGCCTCGGTCGGTCGCGCCTCCGTCGTGGTGCGCCGCCGGCCCCGGGTGCTCGTGCTGTCCACCGGCAGCGAGCTGGTGGCCCCCGGCGAGCCGCTGCGGCCCGGCCAGATCCACGAGTCCAACTCCCTCGTCCTGGCCGCGGCGGTCGACGCCGCCGGCGGCGAGGCCCGCACCCTGCACTTCGTGCCCGACGACGTGGACCAGTTCCTGTCCACCGTGCGCGGCGCGCTCGCCGACGCCGACCTGCTGATCACCAGCGGCGGGGTGTCCATGGGTGCCTACGAGGTGGTCAAGGACGCCCTCGGCGCCCTGGGCACCGTGCAGTTCCTCGCCGTGGCCATGCAACCGGGCGGCCCGCAGGGCGCCGGCACCGTGGACGGGGTCCCGGTGGTCACCCTGCCCGGCAACCCGGTGAGCTCCTTCGTGTCCTTCGAGGTGTTCGTCCGGCCGGCGCTGCGCGCCGCGCTGGGGGTGCCGCGGCCCGACCGGCCCCGGCTGCCCGCGCGGCTGGCCGGACCGCTGACCTCCCCGGCCGGGCGGCGGCAGTTCCTGCGCGGCCGGCTGGACGGCGGCACCGTCGAGCTGGTCGGCGGCGCGGGGTCGCACCTGGTGGCGTCGCTGGCCCGCTCGGACGTGCTGGTCGTGGTGCCCGAGGAGGTCACCGAGCTGCCCGCCGGCAGCGAGGTCGAGGTCGTGCTGGTCGGAGGAGGAGAACGATGAGCAGCGGTTTCACCCACATCGACGCCGCGGGTGCGGCGCGGATGGTCGACGTCACCGCCAAGGAGGTGACCGCGCGGGTGGCCACCGCGGCCGGGCGGGTGGTGGTCAGCCCCGAGGTGGTCGCGCTGCTGCGCGGCGAGGGCGTGCCCAAGGGCGACGCCATCGCCGTCGCCCGGATCGCCGGCATCGCCGGGGCCAAGCGGACACCGGACCTGGTGCCGCTGTGCCACCCGATCGCGCTGCACGGGGTGACGGTGGACCTCGAGGTGACCGACGAGGCCGTCGAGATCACCGCGACCGCGCGGACCGCCGACCGCACCGGTGTGGAGATGGAGGCCCTCACCTCCGTGGCGGTCGCCGGGCTGACGGTCGTCGACATGGTCAAGGCGGTCGACCCGCGCGCGGTGATCAGCGACGTGCGGCTGCTGGCGAAGTCCGGCGGCAAGAAGGGCGACTGGGTCCGGTGAGCCTGCCCCCCGGCGCCCGCGCCGTCGTCGTCACCGCGTCCAACCGGGCCTCGGCCGGGGTGTACGAGGACCGCTCCGGCCAGGCGCTGGCCGCCGGGCTGCGCGAGCTCGGCTTCGCCGTCGAGGGCCCGCACGTGCACCCCGACGACGTCGACGTCCTCGCCGGGGCGCTGCGCGACGCGGTGGCCTCGGGCGCGGACGTGGTGGTCACCACCGGCGGCACCGGGCTCACCCCCACCGACGTCACACCCGAGGCCACCCGGCAGGTCATCGAGCGCGAGGCACCGGGCATCGCCGACGCGGTCCGCCGGTACGGCCAGCCCGCGGTCCCCACGGCCGTGCTCTCCCGCGGCCTGGCCGGCACGGCCGGGCGCACCCTGCTGGTCAACCTGCCCGGGTCGACCGGCGGGGTGCGCGACGGGCTGGCCGTGCTCGGTCCGCTGCTCCCGCACGCCGTCAGCCAGCTCCGCGGCGGCGACCACTGACCCGGCTCAGACCACCCGGTGGGCGCCTGCGTACACGTTGCAGCCGTCGCCGCGGAGGAACCCGACCAGGGTGGTGCCGGTGGCCTCGGCGAGCTCCACGGCCAGCGAGCTGGGGGCCGACACCGCCGCCAGCACGGGGATGCCGGCCATCGCCGACTTCTGCATCAGCTCGAAGCTGGTCCGGCCGCTGACCATCAGCACGTGCCCGGCCAGGGGCAGCCGCCCGGCCCGGACGGCGTCGCCGACCACCTTGTCCACCGCGTTGTGCCGGCCGACGTCCTCGCGGACGCAGACCAGCTCGCCGTCGGCGGTGAACAGGCCGGCGGCGTGCAGGCCCCCGGTCTTCTCGAACACCTCCTGCGCGGCGCGCAGCCGGTCGGGCAGGGCGAGCAGGACGTCCAGGTCGACCCGCACCGGGTCAGCGGCGACGTCGAAGGTGGTGCGGGTGCGGATGGCGTCGATGCTGGCCTTGCCGCAGACCCCGCACGAGGACGTCGTGTAGAAGTTCCGCTCCAGGGCGGTGTCGGGCACCGGGACGCCGGGGGCCAGGTCGACGTCGACGACGTTGTAGGTGTTGCGGCCCTCGTCGTCGACGGAGTCGCAGTAGCGCAGCGCGGCGACGTCGTCCGGGGTGCGGATGACGCCCTCGGTGGCCAGGAACCCGTGCACCAGGTCGAAGTCGTGCCCCGGCGTCCGCATGGTGACCGCCAGGGGCTTGCCGTCCAGCCGGATCTCCAGCGGTTCCTCGCTGGCCACGGTATCCGGCCGGGTGCTGCGGTGCGGTCCGCGGATGCGCAGCACCGGCGTCCGGGCGGTCACTCGTCCCACGGCGGCGACGGTACCCACCTACCGTCGGGGGCGTGCCCGAGCCGATCCCGTACGCCGCCGTCGTGCTGGCCGGTGGCCGGGCCGCGCGGCTGGGTGGGCGCGCCAAGCCGCAGCTCGAGGTCGGTGGTCGCAGCATGCTCGACGCGGTGCTGGCCGCCGTCGCCGACGCCGCCCCCCGGGTGGTCGTCGGCCCCCCGCAGCCGGTCCCGCCCGGTGTCGTGGTCGTCCGCGAGGACCCGCCCGGGGGCGGCCCGGTCCGGGGCATGCAGGCCGGGCTGGCCGCGGTGGACGCCGACGTGGTCGCGGTGCTGGCCGCCGACCTGCCGTTCCTCACCGCCGCGGTGGTGGCCGGGCTGCGGGAGCGGCTGACCGGTGACGGCGTGGTGGTGGTCGACGCCACCGGCCGCGACCAGCACCTGCTCGGGGTCTGGCGCACCGCGGCGCTGCGGGCGGCGCTCGCCGGGGTGACCGGCCCGGTGTCGGTCCGGTCGGTGCTGGCCGACCTGGCCGTGCGGCGGTACCGGCCCGACGTCGTGCCCGGGACCCCGCCGCCGTGGACCGACTGCGACACCCCCGCCGACCTGGAGCGCGCCCGGGGTGTCCGCCGGCGGGTCGAGGGGTAGCGGGGGTCCATGCACGTCGTCGTCGCCGGAGCCCACGGCCAGGTCGCCCGCCGCCTCACCCGCCTGCTCGCCGCCCGCGGCGACGTCGTCACCGGGGTGGTGCGCAACCCCGACCACACCGCGGACCTGGGGTCCGACGGCGCCCGGCCGGTGGTGCTGGACCTGGAGCGGGCGACGGTCGGGCAGGTGGCCGACGTCGTCCGCGGCGCCGACGCGGTCGTGTTCGCCGCCGGCGGTGGGCCCGGCAGCGGCATCGCCCGCAAGGACACCGTCGACCGCGGTGCCGCCGTGCTGCTGGCCGACGCCGCCGAGGCCGCCGGGGTCCGCCGCTACCTGCTGGTGTCCTCCTACGGCGTGGACGCCGTCGCCGACGGCGCGACCCCCGACGGCGTGGACGAGGTCTTCGTCGCCTACCTGCGGGCCAAGCTCGCCGCCGAGCAGGACGTGCTGCCGCGCACCGGGCTGGACACCACGGTGCTGCGGCCGGTCGGCCTCACCGACGACCCGGGCACCGGCACGGTGCACCTGGCGCGGTCGGTGGACCGGGGCGAGGTTCCCCGGGACGACGTCGCCGCCGTCCTGGTGGCCCTGCTGGACACCCCGCACACCGGGGTGCTGGAGCTGACCGGCGGCGGCACCCCGGTCGCCGAGGCCGTCGCCTCGGCCTAGGCCTGCGCGTCCCGCCGGGCCCGGGTGACCTCGGTGCGGGCGGCCAGCTGGTCGTCGGGCGGGTAGTCGACCGCGAGCAGGGTCAGGCCGTGCGCGGGGGCCACGGGGACCTCGTCGGAGCGGCTGGTGCGGGCCAGCAGCCCGGCCGGCCAGCCGGGGTCCCGGCGCCCCTCCCCCACGGCCAGCAACGCGCCGACCAGGCTGCGCACCATCGAGTGGCAGAACGCGTCCGCCGAGGCCGACACGGTCACCACGTCACCGGCGCCGTCGCCGTCGCGGACCACGTCGAGGGCCTGGAGCACGCGGATCGTCGTCGCGCCCTCGCGGCGGCGGCAGAAGGCGGCGAAGTCGTGCTGGCCGAGCAGCAGCGCCGCGGCCACCCGCATCACCGGGACGTCGAGCCGGCGCGGCCAGCCGACGGTGTCCCACCGGCGCAGCGGCGGCGGGCCGGCGACGGCGTCGGTGAGCCGGTAGGCGTAGTGCCGGGCCAGCGCGGAGAAGCGGGCGTCGAACCCCGCGGGTGCCGGTGCCGCGGCCGTCACGACGACGTCGGGCGGCAGCGTGCCGCGCAGCCGGCGTAGCAGGCGGTCGCGGTGCTCCGCCCAGACGTCGGCGGGCAGGTCCAGGTGGGCGACCTGGCCGGTGGCGTGGACACCGGCGTCGGTGCGGCCGGCCACGGTCAGGTCGACGTCGTGGCGCAGCACCGTGGACAGCGCGAGCTCGAGGTCGGCCTGCACGGTGCGCACCGTGCGCTGGCGGGCCCACCCGTGCAGCGCGGTGCCGTCGTAGGCGATGTCCAGCCGGACGCGGACGAGCCCGCCACCGGTACCGGTGGCGGGCTCGTCGGCCGTGCTGGTGCTCAGCGGAGCATCACTTCGGGTCGGGCTGCGACTCCCCGCCGGGGGCGTCGTCGCCGGCGGTCGCGGCGTCGGCGTTCTCCGCGGCGTTGACCTCGGCGGCGGCGGCGTCGGCGACCTCGGGCGAGACGCCGTCGGCCTCGACGACGACGCCGTTCTCGGCGGTCGGCTGCTCGTCGGTGACGTTCTCGTCCTGGACCTCGTCGTCGGGGTTGTAGACGTCGGTCACGGTGGCCTCGGCGGCCGCCTGGTCGTCGTTCTCCGAGGTGGAGGCGGTGACCTCGCCGGCCGCCGCGGCCGAACCGGCACCGGAGGCGAACCGGGTGCCGCGGGCGCGCTCGGCCTCGCCGACGGCCTGCTGGCCGACGGTCAGGGCCTCGACGAGCTCGATGACGGCCATCGGCGCGTTGTCGCCCTTGCGGGGGCCGACCTTGGTGATGCGGGTGTAGCCACCGGGACGGTTCTCGTACCGGGGGCCGATCTCGGCGAAGAGGTGGTGGACCACGTTCTTGTCGCGGATCTGGGTCATCACCTGGCGACGGGCGTGCAGGTCGCCGCGCTTGGCCAGCGTGACCAGCTTCTCGGCCAGCGGGCGCAGCCGCTTGGCCTTGGTCTCGGTGGTGGTGATCCGGCCGTGCTCGAACAGCGAGGTGGCGAGGTTCGCCAGCATCAGCCGCTCGTGCGACGGCGAACCGCCGAGGCGGGGGCCCTTGGTGGGGGTGGGCATGGGAGGTCCTTCCTCAGGCCGCCGGGGTACTGCCGGCCGCGCGTGTCACTGACGGGTGGAACTCCGGTCGCGGCAGGTGCCGCTCCCGGCGGGAACCCGCCGCCCCGGGCGGGGCGGCGGGTTCCGTCGATCAGAGCTGCTCGGTCTCTCGGTAGTCGCCCTCGGTGTAGTCCTGCCCGTCGGCGTACTGGGCCTCACCGGGGTAGCTGTCGTCGTAGGTCTCGTCGTAGCTCTCAACCGAGGTGGGGACGAACCCGGGCGGGCTGTCCTTGAGCGCGAGACCCATGGCGGCCAGCTTGAGCTTGACCTCGTCGATGGACTTCGCACCGAAGTTGCGGATGTCCAGCAGGTCGGCCTCGGAGCGGGTGACGAGCTCACCGACGGTGTGCACGCCCTCGCGCTTGAGGCAGTTGTACGACCGGACCGTGAGGTCCATGTCCTCGATCGGCATCGAGAAGTTCGCGATGTCGGCGGCCTCGGCCGGGCTGGGCCCGACCTCGATGCCCTCGGCGTCGACGTTCAGCTCGCGCAGCAGGCCGAACAGCTCCACCAGGGTCGAGCCGGCGGACGCGATGGCGTCGCGGGGCTCGATCGAGGGCTTGGTCTCGACGTCGACCACGAGGCGGTCGAAGTCGGTGCGCTGCTCGACGCGGGTGGCCTCGACGGCGTAGGTCACCTTGAGCACCGGGGAGTAGATGGAGTCGACGGGGATCCGCCCGATCTCCTGGCCCGGCTGCTTGTTCTGGGTGGCCGGCACGTAGCCGCGGCCGCGCTCGACGACCAGCTCGATCTCCAGCCGGCCCTTCGCGTTCAGGGTGGCGATGTGCAGGTCGGGGTTGTGCACCTCGACACCGGCCGGGGGCGCGATGTCGGCGGCGGTGACCTCACCGGGGCCCTGCTTGCGCAGGTACATGGTCACCGGCTCGTCGGAGTCGGAGCTGACGACCAGGCCCTTGAGGTTGAGGATCAGCTCAGTGACGTCCTCCTTGACCCCCGGCACGGTGGTGAACTCGTGCAGGGTGCCCTCGATGCGGATGCTGGTGACAGCAGCGCCGGGGATCGAGGACAGCAGGGTGCGGCGCAGGGAGTTGCCGAGGGTGTAGCCGAAGCCCGGCTCGAGCGGCTCGATGACGAACCGCGACCGGGAGGCGTCGATGGTCTCCTCGGTGAGGGTGGGGCGCTGTGCGATGAGCATGGTGGATCTCCTTCGTGTCCTCCGGCGACCGCCATATGACGCCGTGAGGGGACGTGCCGACGGGGCGGGCGTCTGTCTGCCCGCCCCGTCCGGCCCCCTCGCAGGGTCCCGCCGCGAGCGTGCTCGTGGCGGGGGGCGAGGGGGTCCTTCTGTTACTTCGAGTAGAGCTCGACGATCAGCTGCTCCTGGACCGGCGTGTCGATGACCTGCCGGGCCGGGATGGAGTGGACGAGCACCTTGAGCTGGCTGGAGATGACCTCGAGCCACGCGGGCACCGGCCGGGAACCGGCCTCGGCCTGGGCGACCTGGAAGGGCACCATCTCGGCCGACTTCGCGGCGACCTCGACGATGTCGTTGGCCGACACGCGGTAGGACGGGATGTCCACCTTGCGGCCGTTCACCTTGATGTGGCCGTGGCGCACCAGCTGGCGGGACATGTCGCGGGACTTCGCGAAGCCGGCGCGGTAGACCACGTTGTCCAGGCGGGACTCGAGGATCTGCAGCAGGACCTCACCGGTCTTGCCGGTCTTCTTGTTGGCCTCTTCGTAGTAGCCACGGAACTGCTTCTCCAGCACGCCGTAGATGCGACGGGCCTTCTGCTTCTCGCGCAGCTGCAGGAGGTACTCGCTGTCCTTGGTGCGACCGCGACCGTGCTCGCCCGGGGGGTAGGGGCGGATCTCGATCGGGCACTTGGCGGACTCGCACTTGCTGCCCTTGAGGAACAGCTTCATCTTCTCGCGCCGGCACAGGCGGCAGTCGGCTCCGGTGTAGCGGGCCACGTCGGGTCTCCCTGGGTTTCTAAGAGTGAGTCAGAGAAGGCGCGGGTCAGACCCGGCGGCGCTTCTTGGGGCGGCAGCCGTTGTGCGGCTGGGGGGTGACGTCGGAGATCTGCCCGACCTCGAGGCCGGTGGCCTGGAGGGAGCGGATGGCGGTCTCGCGGCCGGAGCCGGGACCCTTCACGAAGACGTCGACCTTCCGCATGCCGTGCTCCTGCGCCTTGCGCGCGGCGTTCTCGGCAGCCATCTGCGCCGCGAACGGCGTGGACTTGCGGGAGCCCTTGAACCCGACGTGCCCGGCCGAGGCCCAGCTGATCACGTTGCCCGTGGGGTCGGTGATCGACACGATCGTGTTGTTGAAGGTGCTCTTGATGTGCGCCGCGCCGTGGGCGACGTTCTTCTTCTCCTTGCGGCGCACCTTCTTGGCGCCGGCTGCGCGTGCCCTGGGAGGCATGACTCTCTCTTCTCGTTCGTGGCCTGGTGGTGCAGGGGGAGCCCGCGGCCGCCCCCTCTGCGGGGGCGCGACGGCCGGGGCGGGTGCCGGTGAGGGCTACCGCTGGGTCAGCGGGCCTTCTTCTTGCCGGCGATGGTCTTGCGCGGGCCCTTGCTGGAGCGCGCGTTGGTCTTGGTGCGCTGCCCGCGGACGGGCAGACCGCGGCGGTGCCGCAGGCCCTGGTAGCAGCCGATCTCGACCTTGCGGCGGATGTCGGCGGCCACCTCGCGGCGCAGGTCACCCTCGACGCGGAAGTGCTCGTCGATGTAGTCGCGCAGCTTCAGCAGGTCCTCGTCGGAGAGGTCCTTGGCGCGCAGGTCCGGGCTGACACCGGTCGCGGCCAGGGTGGCCTTCGCCGAGGTCGGGCCGATCCCGTAGATGTAGGTGAGCGCGATCTCCATCCGCTTCTCGCGGGGCAGATCGACGCCGGCCAGTCGTGCCATGTCCTGTTACTCCCTCAGCCCTGGCGCTGCTTGTGCCGGGCGTTGTCGCAGATGACCATGACCCGGCCGTGCCGGCGGATCACCTTGCACTTGTCGCAGATCTTCTTCACCGACGGCTGGACCTTCACCGGTGCCGCCCTCATTTCTCAGTCGTTCGTGGTCACGGGCCTCGGCGGTCGGCCGGGCCCGTGGCGGTCACTTGTAGCGGTAGACGATGCGACCGCGCGTGAGGTCGTAGGGCGAGAGCTCCACGACCACGCGGTCCTCGGGCAGGATGCGGATGTAGTGCTGCCGCATCTTGCCGCTGATGTGCGCGAGCACCCGGTGCCCGTTCTGGAGCTCCACCCGGAACATCGCGTTGGGGAGCGGCTCGACGACTCGACCCTCGACCTCGATGGCCCCGTCCTTCTTCGCCATTCCCTGTACGGCCTCCCGATCTGGTGTTCCTCCGGCGCACGCCGGTTCGCGTCCCGCCGGCGCCGGTTCCGGCGCGGACGGGTGGTGCTGGGGTGTCTGGTGCGGGCGTACTCGCAGAGGGCGCCCGACGGCGTGCGGCCACAGCACGACGACGGACGGCGCGAACGCCAGCGGCCACTGTACCCCGCAGGTCACAGCCGTTCCAACCCCGGGTCGGTGTGACCCGGGGCGCTCATCAGGTACGGGGCGTGATGCCGAACGGTGCCAAGCCCGCGACGCCGCCGTCCTCCGCGGTGAGGACCCACGGGCCCTCGGGGGTGATGGCGACGGTGTGCTCGAAGTGCGCGGCCCGCGAGCCGTCCTTGGTCACCACGGTCCAGCCGTCCTCGAGCTCGACGGTGTCGGGGTCCCCGACGGTCACCATGGGCTCGATGGCCAGCGCGAGGCCGGGCACGAGCTTGGGACCGCGGCCGGGCCGGCCGTAGTTGAGCACGTGCGGGTCCTGGTGCATCTCGGTGCCGATGCCGTGCCCGCCGTAGTGGTCGACGATCCCGTAGCGGTGCTCCTCGGCGGTGATGGCGTCCTCCACCGCCGAGCTGATGTCCGACAGCCGCCCGCCGGCCAGCGCCTTCGCCAGACCGGCCCACATCGACCGCTCGGTGACGGCGATGAGCGCTGCGTCGGCGGCCGAGGGCTCCCCCACCGTGACGGTGATCGCCGAGTCGCCGTGCCAGCCCGACAGGATCGCGCCGCAGTCGATGGAGATGTTGTCGCCCTCGGCCAGGGTGCGGCCGGCCGCCGGGATGCCGTGCACGACCTCGTCGTTGACCGACGCGCAGATCGTGCCGGTGAACCCGTGGTACCCCAGGAACGAGGGCACCGCGCCGGCGCTGCGGATGTGGTCCTCGGCGACGGCGTCGAGCTCGGCGGTGGTCACGCCCGCCCGGACCTCGGCCCGGACGGCCGCGAGCGCACCGGCCACCACGAGGCCCGCGGCGCGCATGAGCTCGATCTCGTGCGCGGTCTTGATCTGGATCATGCGTCCCCTCCACCGGGCGACGAGCGGCAGCCGCCCGAGGAGCCCGGCGGTCACCGGGGCCCCCGGCGGCGCACCGGCTCAGCCCTTCGGGTCGTCGGTGTCGGCCGCGGCCAGGGCGTCCATCGCCCGGCCGGTGACCTCGTCGATCTCGCCGATGGCGTCGATGCGGGCCAGCAGGCCCTCCTCGGCGTACCAGCCCGACAGCGGCTCGGTCTGGCGGTGGTAGACCTCCAGCCGGTGCCGGACGGTCTCGGGCTTGTCGTCCTCGCGCTGCACGGGCTTGCCGTCGACGATGACCACCCGGCCCGACAGGCGCCGGACCAGCTCCTCCTCGTCGACGACGAGCTCCAGCACGCAGGTGAGCGTCTGCCCCAGCTCCGTCAGGGACTCCCGGAGCTGCTCGGCCTGCGCGATGGTGCGCGGGAACCCGTCGAGCAGGAACCCGGCCTTGGCGTCGGGCTCGGCGAGCCGGTCGCTGACCATGGCGACGGTGATCTCGTCGGGGACGAGGTCGCCGGCGTCCATGAACACCTTGGCCTGCCGGCCGAGCTCGGTCTGCCCGCTCACGTTGGCCCGGAAGATATCGCCGGTGGAGATGGCCGGGACGCCGAGGCGGCCCGCGATGATCTGCGCCTGGGTGCCCTTGCCCGCTCCGGGGGGGCCCAGGAGGACGACGCGCACTACTTCAGGAACCCTTCGTAGTTGCGCTGGTTGAGCTGCGTCTCGATCTGCTTCACCGTCTCCAAGCCCACTCCCACCATGATCAGCACTGCGGTCCCGCCGAACGGGAAGTTCTGGTTCTGGCCCTCCTGCGTGATCGACAGGAAGAGGTTGGGCAGCACGGCCACCAGACCCAGGTAGATCGACCCGGGCAGGGTGATCCGGGAGAGCACGTACTGCAGGTACTCGGCCGTCGGACGACCCGGACGGATGCCCGGGATGAAGCCGCCGTAGCGCTTCATGTCGTCGGCCCGCTCCTCGGGGTTGAAGGTGATCGACACGTAGAAGTACGTGAAGAACACGATCAGGCCGAAGTAGATGGCGATGTGCACCGGGCTGGACTGGTTGATGACGTAGGTCTCGAAGAACTGCCGCACCGAGCCCGCGGAGTCACCCTGCAGCTGGCTGATCAGCTGCGGCAGGTACAGCAGCGACGAGGCGAAGATGACCGGGATGACACCGGCCTGGTTCACCTTCAGCGGCAGGTAGGTCGAGGTGCCGCCGTACATGCGCCGGCCGACCATCCGCTTGGCGTACTGCACCGGGATGCGGCGTTGGGCCTGCTCGACGTAGACGACCGAGGCGATGACGACGAGGGCCAGCACGCACACCAGGCCGAACACCAGGCCACCGCGCGACTGCAGGATCGAGCCGCCCTCGGCCGGGATGCGCGCCGCGATCGAGGTGAAGATCAGCACGGACATGCCGTTGCCGATGCCCTTCTCGGTCAGCAGCTCGCCCAGCCACATGATCATGGCGGTGCCGGCGGTCAGCGCGATGACCAGCACGACGGTGGTCCAGATGGACTGCGAGGGGATGAGCTCCTGCTGGCAGTTCGGGAACAGCTGGCCGCTGCGGGCCAGCGCGATGATCCCGGTGCTCTGCAGGATCGCCAGGGCGATCGTGAGGTAGCGGGTGTACTGGGTCAGCTTCTGCTGGCCCGACTGCCCTTCCTTCTTCAGCTGCTCGAAGCGCGGGATGACCACGACCAGCAGCTGCACGATGATGCTCGCCGTGATGTACGGCATGATCCCGAGCGCGAAGATCGACAGGCGCAGCAGCGCGCCGCCGGAGAACAGGTTGACCAGCGAGTAGACGTCGCGCTGGTCGGAGGCGTTGGCCTGGTCGAGGCAGCTGTTGATGGCCTCGATGGACACCCCCGGCCCGGGGACGCTGGCGCCCAGCCGGTACACGGCGATGATCGCCAGGGAGAACAACAGCTTGCGCCGGAGGTCTGGCGTCCGGAACGCCGCGGCGAACGCCTGCAGCACGTGCCCTCCCCGAGTCGGTCGTGCGAGGTTAACAACAGCAGAAAGCCCCCCTGACCCACCCGGGTCACCGGGTGGATCAGGGGGACCTTCACTACAGCTGGGTGGTGCTGCCCCCGGCCGCGGCGATCTTCTCGGCCGCGGACGCGGAGAAGGCGTGGGCCGAGACCTCGACCTTGACGCCCCCCAGCTCGCCGGTGCCGAGCACCTTGACGGGCTGGTTGCGACGGACGGCGCCGGCCTGGGCCAGCGTCTCCGGGTTCACCGGGCCACCGTCGGGGAACAGCGAGGCGATCTTGTCCAGGTTGACGACCTGGAAGACGACCTTGTTCCGCGGGGTGAAGCCCGACAGCTTCGGCAGCCGCATGTACAGCGGGGTCTGGCCACCCTCGAAGCGCGCAGAGACCTGCACGCGGGCACCGGAACCCTTGGTACCGCGACCGGCGGTCTTGCCCTTGGAGCCCTCACCACGACCCACGCGGGTCTTCTTGGTGTGGGCGCCGGGGGCCGGACGCAGGTGGTGGACCTTCAGAGTCATGTCAGTGTTCCTTCTCGACCGCTCAGGCGATCTCTTCGACGGCGACCAGGTGGGTCACCGTGGCGACCATGCCGCGGATCTCCGGGCGGTCCTCCTGGACGACCGTGTGGTTGATCCGCTTCAGGCCGAGCGACCGCAGCGTCTGCCGCTGGTTCGGCTTGGTGCCGATCGCGGACTTGACCTGGGTGACCTTGATCTGCGCCACGTCACACCCCCTGACCGGCACGCGCCCGCAGCATGGCGGCGGGGGCGACGTCCTCGAGCGGCAGACCACGGCGGGCCGCGATCTCCTCGGGGCGGACGAGGTCCTTCAGCGCCTGCATCGTGGCGTGCACGATGTTGATCGGGTTCGAGGACCCGAGGCTCTTGGACAGCACGTCGTGGATGCCGGCGCACTCGAGCACCGCACGCACCGGGCCACCGGCGATGACACCGGTACCGGGGCTGGCAGGCTTGAGCAGCACGACACCGGCAGCGGCCTCGCCCTGCACCGGGTGCGGGATGGTGCTGGCGATGCGCGGCACGCGGTAGAAGTGCTTCTTGGCCTCCTCGACGCCCTTGGCGATCGCCGCGGGCACCTCCTTGGCCTTGCCGTAGCCGACACCCACGGTGCCGTCGCCGTCGCCCACGATCACCAGGGCGGTGAAGCTGAAGCGACGACCACCCTTGACGACCTTGGACACGCGGTTGATGGCCACGACCCGCTCGAGGAACTGGCTCTTCTCGGCCGGGCCGCCGGGGCCGCGGCCGCCGCCGTCCCGCCGGTCACGTCGGTCGTTGCCGCCGCCGGCGCCACCGGCACCGCCGGCGCCACCGCCGCGTCGCTGTGGTCCTGGCATCAGAAGTCCCTCTCGATCTGCGTGGTCATGAGCTGCTGGGCGCCCATCAGAAGTCCAGCCCGCCCTCGCGGGCCCCGTCGGCCAGCGCCGCGAGCCGGCCGTGGTAGCGGTTGCCGCCCCGGTCGAACACGACGGCGGTGATGCCGGCGGCCTTGGCCCGGTCGGCCACGAGCGCGCCGACCTGGCGGGCCAGCGCCGACTTGTCGCCGGCGGTGCCGCGCAGCGAGGCGTCCATGGTCGAGGCGCTGACCAGGGTGATGCCCTGGGTGTCGTCGACGACCTGCACGTGGACGTGGCGCGAGCTGCGCTTGACGACCATGCGGGGGCGCTCGGGCGTCCCGGCGACGCGCTTGCGCAGCCGGTTGTGCCGGCGGGCGCGCGACAGCCGCCGCGAGGTGCTGATGTCGGTGCCGACGGGCTTGTGCACCCGGGCCGACTTCTCGTTGCTCTTGGTGTCTGCCATCACTTGCCCGTCTTCCCGACCTTGCGCTTGATGACCTCGCCCTGGTACCGGACGCCCTTGCCCTTGTAGGGGTCGGGCCGGCGCAGCTTGCGGATCTTGGCGGCGACCTCGCCGACCTGCTGCTTGTCGATGCCGCTGACCTTGAAGCGGGTCGGGGCCTCGACGGTGAAGGTGATGCCCTCGGGCGCCTTCACCAGCACCGGGTGGCTGAAGCCGAGCGCGAACTCGAGGTCCGAGCCGCGGGCCTGCACGCGGTAGCCGACGCCGACGATTTCGAGGGTCTTGGTGTAGCCCTCGGTGACGCCGGTGATCATGTTGGCGATCAGGGTGCGCGAGAGGCCGTGCAGCGCGCGGCTCTCCCGCTCGTCGTCCGGCCGCTGCACGAGCAGCGCGCCCGACTCGTCCTTCTCCACGAAGATCGGGGAGGCGACGGTGTGGGCCAGCGAGCCCTTGGGGCCCTTCACGTTCACGGTGCGACCGTCGATGGCGACGTCGACGCCGCCCGGGACGGTGACGGGGAGTCGTCCGATTCGAGACATCTGGTGCGCTCCCTTACCAGACGTAGGCGAGGACTTCCCCACCCACGCCCTTCTTGTTCGCCTGCTTGTCGGTCAGCAGACCGGTCGAGGTGGAGATGATCGCCACCCCGAGCCCGCCGAGGACCTTGGGCAGGGCGGTGGACTTGGCGTAGACCCGCAGACCCGGCTTGGAGACCCGCCGGACACCGGCGATGCTGCGCTCGCGGTTGGGGCCGTACTTCAGGTCGACCACCAGCTCCTTGCGGACCTGGCCGTCCTTCTCGACGTCGTTGACCTTCCAGCCGGCGATGTAGCCCTCCTGCTGGAGGATCTCGGCGATCTTGGTCTTGAGCTTCGACGACGGCATGGCCGCGGCGTCGTGGTACGCGGAGTTCGCGTTCCGGAGCCGCGTGAGCATGTCCGCGATCGGGTCGGTCATCGTCATGTGTCGGTCGTGCCTCTCTCACCGCGGTTCCCTCCGCGCCGTGCGGGGGCCTGTCGGTGATCGGTGGTGCGTGGGGTGGTGGCCTACGGGGTGCAGGTCACCAGGAGGACTTGGTCACGCCGGGGAGCTCGCCCGCGTGGGCCATCTCCCGGACGCAGATGCGGCAGAGGCCGAACTTGCGGAACACGGCGTGCGGGCGACCGCAGCGCTGGCACCGCGTGTAGCCGCGGACCTTGAACTTGGGGGTGCGGGCCGCCTTGTTGACGAGCGCCTTCTTGGCCATGGTGTCTCCTGTTCCCGGCTCAGCGGGTCGTCTGGACGACGGTCTGGCCGGCGAAGGGGAAGCCCAGCAGGCTGAGCAGCTCGCGACCCTCCTCGTCGGTGGTGGCGGTGGTGACGAGCGTGATGTCCATGCCGCGCGGACGGTCGATCTTGTCCACGTCGATCTCGCGGAACATCGACTGCTCGGTCAGCCCGAACGTGTAGTTGCCGTGGCCGTCGAACTGCTTGGAGTTCAGGCCGCGGAAGTCGCGGATGCGGGGCAGGGCCAGGCTGAGCAGCCGGTCCAGGAACTCCCACATGCGGTCCCCGCGCAGGGTGACCTTGGCGCCGATCGGCATGCCCTCGCGCAGCTTGAACTGGGCGATGGACTTGCGGGCGCGGACGACCGCGGGCTTCTGGCCGGTGATGGCGGTGAGGTCGCGGACCGCGCCGTCCATCAGCTTGGCGTCACGGGTGGCCTCGCCGACGCCCATGTTGACCACGATCTTGGTCAGACCGGGGATCTGCATGACGTTGGCGTAGCCGAACTCGTTCTGCAGCGCCGGCGCGATGTCCTCGCGGTAGCGGGCGAGCAGCCGGGGCAGCTCTCGGGTGGGTGCGCTCATGATCAGAGGTCCTTACCGGTGCGCTTCGAGACCCGGATGCTGCGTCCGTCCTCGTCCTTGCGGTAGCCGACGCGGGTCGGCTTGCCCTCGGAGTCGATGACCATCACGTTGCTCACGTGGATGGCCGCCTCCTGGGTGACGATCCCGCCCGACTGCGAGCCGCGCTGGCTGGTGCTCACGCGGGTGTGCTTCTTGACCCGGCCGATGCCCTCGACGAGCACCTTGCCGGTCTTGGGGAAGGCGGCGATGACGCGCCCCTTCGCACCCTTGTCCTTGCCGGACAGGACGACGACCTGGTCGCCCTTCTTGACCTTCAGGGAGGGGGTCTTCTCCGCCATGGTCACAACACCTCCGGGGCGAGCGAGATGATCCGCATGAAGCGCTTGTCGCGCAGCTCGCGGCCGACGGGGCCGAAGATGCGGGTACCGCGCGGGTCACCGCTGTCGCGGATGATCACGGCGGCGTTCTCGTCGAAGCGGATGTAGGAGCCGTCGGGACGGCGCCGCTCCTTGACGGTGCGCACGACGACGGCCTTGACCACGTCGCCCTTCTTGACCCCCGCGCCGGGGATGGCGTCCTTCACGGTGCCGACGATGACGTCGCCGATGCCCGCGTAGCGACGACCGGACCCGCCGAGCACACGGATGCACAAGATCTCCTTGGCACCGGTGTTGTCGGCGACCCGCAGTCGTGACTCCTGCTGGATCACTGCGTAGCTCCTGAGGTGGTGAGGTTGACCGCCGGGCCGAGTCGGTGAAGCGGCGGTCGGGACCCACGTGCGACAGCCGGCGGCTCTCGCCGCCGGCCGTCAGGTCCCGGGTTGCGGTGCCTCCGCGGAGGCACCAGTGGTCCAGGGTACGCGCAACGACTCCCCCGTTTCCACGGGGGCGTCGTCACACCGGACCTGGGACGTCGTGGAGGCCTACTTGGCCTTCTCGATCACGGTCACCAGGCGCCAGCGCTTGGTGGCCGACATCGGCCGGGTCTCCATGATCTGGACGCGGTCGCCGATGCCGGCGGTGCCGTCCTCGTCGTGCGCCTTCAGCTTGCTGGTGCGGCGCAGGACCTTGCCGTACAGGCCGTGCTTCACGCGGTCCTCGACCTCGACGACGATGGTCTTGTCCATCTTGTCGGAGACGACCAGGCCCTCACGGACCTTGCGGTAGCCACGACCGGCCAGGCCGGGACCGGAGGCGACGGCCTCGTTGGTCTCGTTGGTGGTCTCGCTCATGCCACACCCTCGTTCGGGGCGACCGACAGGCCCAGCTCGCGCTCGCGCATGATCGTGTAGATCCGGGCGATGTCGCGGCGGACGGTCTGCAGCCGCCGGTTGTTGTCCAGCTGGCCGGTGGCCACCTGGAACCGCAGGTTGAACAGTTCTTCCCTCGACTCACGCAGACGCGTGGCGAGCTCGTCCACCGAGAGCTCGCGGAGCTCCGGGGCGGTGAGGCCGGCAGCCATCACACCTCTCCTTCACGGGTGATGAAGCGGCACTTCATGGGGAGCTTGTGGATGGCGCGGCGCATCGCCTCGCGGGCGATGGGCTCGTCGACACCGGACAGCTCGAACATGATGCGGCCGGGCTTCACGTTGGCGACCCACCACTCGGGCGAGCCCTTGCCGGAACCCATGCGGGTCTCGGCCGGCTTCTTGGTCAGCGGGCGGTCGGGGTAGATCGAGATCCACACCTTGCCGCCACGACGGATGTGCCGGGTCATGGCGATACGGGCGGACTCGATCTGGCGGTTGGTGACGTACGCCGGCTCGAGGGCCTGGATGGCGTACTCGCCGAAGTTGATCGCGGTGCCGCCCTTGGCCCGACCGGTGCGGTCGGGACGGTGCTGCTTGCGGTGCTTGACGCGACGCGGGATCAGCATCGATCAGCCCTCCGTGTTCTGGGCGCCCGCCTCGGCGGTGCCCTCGGCGCCGGCGGTCTCGCCGGTGCCCTGCGCGGTGGTCTCGACCGGGGTCTCCACCGCGGTGGCGGTGGTGTCCTCGACCGGGGCCTCGGTGGTGGCGGTGTCGACCGGGGTCTCGGCCGCGGCGCGGCCGGCCTCGGTGCCGCCGGCGGTGGTGCCGGTCGAGCCCGAGCGGCGGGGCCGCTGGGCGCGCTCGCGGCGCTGCTGGCGGGCGGCCAGGGCCTCGAGGGCCTCGCGCTCGGCGCGGGAGCCGCTCGCGTCGCCCTTGTAGATCCAGACCTTGACGCCGATGCGGCCGAAGGTGGTGCGGGCCTCGTAGATGCCGTAGTCGATGTTCGCGCGCAGCGTGTGCAGCGGCACCCGGCCCTCGCGGTAGAACTCCGACCGGCTCATCTCGGTGCCGCCCAGGCGACCGGAGCACTGCACCCGGATGCCCTTGACCTGCGGGCTGCGCTGGGCCGACTGCATGGCCTTGCGCATCGCGCGGCGGAAGCTGACCCGGCTGGACAGCTGCTCGGCCACGCCCTGCGCGACGAGCTGCGCGTCGGACTCGGGGTTCTTGACCTCGAGGATGTTCAGCTGCACCTGCTTGCCGGTGAGCTTCTCCAGCTCACCGCGGATGCGGTCGGCCTCGGCGCCGCGGCGGCCGATGACGATGCCCGGGCGCGCGGTGTGGATGTCGACGCGGACGCGGTCACGGGTGCGCTCGATCTCCACCTTCGAGATGCCGGCGCGCTCCATGCCCTTGCCCATCAGCTTGCGGATGGCCACGTCCTCCTTGACGTAGTCCGCGTACTGCTTGTCGGCGAACCAGCGCGACTTGTAGTCGGTGGTGATGCCGAGGCGGAACCCGTGGGGGTTGACCTTCTGACCCACTAGCGGGTCCCTCCCTTCGTGTTGGTCTTCTGCTGGGTCGCGGGGCCGGACTGGCCGGTCTCACGACGTGCCTTGCGCGACCGCGCGGCGAGCTCGGCGCTCGAGGCGACCTCGCTGACCTCGACGGTGATGTGCGAGGTGCGCTTGTTGATCCGGAACGCCCGCCCCTGGGCGCGCGGCCGGATGCGCTTGAGGGTGGGGCCCTCGTCGACGAACGCGGCGCTGACGACCAGCGCGGCCGGGTCGAGCTGCAGGTTGTGCTCGGCGTTGGCCACCGCGGAGGCGACGACCTTGGCCACCGGCTCGCTGGCGGTCTGCGGGGCGAAGCGCAGCAGCGCCAGCGCCTCGTCGGTGGGCAGGTAGCGGATCAGGTCCACCACCCGCCGGGCCTTCATCGGGGTGACGCGGACGAACCGGGCCGTGGCCCGGGCGACCGGTGCGTCGGTCCCCAGCTGGGAAGTCATCTGAAGATTCTCCTCGTGCCGCTCAGCCGCGCCGCGACCGGCGGTCGTCCTTGACGTGCCCACGGAAGGTGCGGGTGGGCGCGAACTCGCCGAGCTTGTGCCCGACCATGGCCTCGGTCACGAAGACCGGGACGTGCTTGCGACCGTCGTGCACGGCCAGGGTGTGGCCGAGCATGTCCGGGATGATCGTCGAGCGCCGCGACCAGGTGCGGATGACGTTCTTGGTGCCCTTCTCGTTCTGGGCGTCCACCTTGGCGAGCAGGTGGTCGTCGACGAACGGGCCCTTCTTCAGGCTCCTTGGCATGGTCTTCCCCTACCTGCTCAGCGCTTCTTGTTGGTGCGACGACGGCGCACGATCATGGCGTCGGAGGCCTTGCGCTTGCGCGTGCGGCCCTCCGGCTTGCCCTTGGGGTTGACCGGGTGGCGACCACCACTGGTCTTGCCCTCACCACCACCGTGCGGGTGGTCGACCGGGTTCATGGCGACACCGCGGACGGTGGGGCGCTTGCCCTTCCACCGCATGCGGCCGGCCTTGCCCCAGTTGATGTTCGACTGCTCGGCGTTCCCGACCTCGCCGACGGTGGCGCGGCAGCGCACGTCGACGTTGCGGATCTCGCCCGAGGGCATGCGCAGCTGCGCGAAGCGGCCCTCGCGGGCGACCAGCTGGACGCTGGTGCCGGCCGAGCGCGCGATCTTCGCGCCGCCACCGGGGCGCAGCTCGATGGCGTGGACCACCGTGCCGACGGGGATGTTGCGCAGCGGCAGGTTGTTGCCCGGCTTGATGTCGGCGTTGGGGCCGCACTCCACCGCGTCGCCCTGCTTGAGGCGGGCCGGCGCGATGATGTAGCGCTTCTCGCCGTCGGCGTAGTGCAGCAGCGCGATGCGCGAGGTGCGGTTGGGGTCGTACTCGATGTGCGCGACGGTGGCCGGCACGCCGTCCTTGTCGGCCCGGCGGAAGTCGATCAGCCGGTAGGCACGCTTGTGCCCACCGCCCTGGTGGCGCGCGGTGACGCGGCCGTGGACGTTGCGACCGCCCCGGCCGTGCAGCGGGCGGACCAGCGACTTCTCGGGGTGGTCGCGGGTGACCTCGGCGAAGTCGGCGACGGACGAGCCGCGGCGGCCCGGCGTCGTCGGCTTGTACTTACGGATGGCCATGGTTCCTACTCAGTCCCTGTCTGATCTGGCGTGAGGTCGCTGGTCCGGTCGCCGTCAGGCGCCCGGGCCGCCGAACAGCTCGATGCGGTCACCGGGGGCGACGGACACGATGGCGCGCTTGGTGTCCTTGCGCTTGCCCATCACGGCGCCCTTGGAGCGCTTGCGCTTCCCCTGGCGGTTGATCGTGTTGACGGACAGCACCTTCACGTTGAAGACCTGCTGCACAGCGATCTTGATCTGGGTCTTGTTCGCGTCCGGGCGGACGATGAACGTGTACTTGTTCTCGTCCAGGAGCCCGTAGCTCTTCTCCGAGATGACCGGGGACAGCAGGACGTCCCGGGGGTCGCGGACGCTCATGCCTTCTCCTCGGTGGTCGCGGGTGCCACGGAGGGCACGTCGCTGTCGATCTCGTGGGTCTTCAGGTCCTTGACCTCGGAGCTGCTGGCCCGACCGCGGCCGCCCTTGACCGGGCCGGCGACGAACTCGGCCAGCGCGGCCTCGGTGAACACGACCTCGTCGGCGCAGAGCACGTCGTAGGTGTTCAGCTGCCCGGCCTCGATGAGGTGGACGTTGCCCAGGTTGCGCAGGCTGACCCAGTTCAGGACGTCGTCCCGGTCCAGGACCACGAGCACCTTGGCGGAGGTCGTGACGGCCTCGAGCGCGGTGCGGGCGGCCTTGGTCGACGGCGCGTCGCCGGCGACGAATGCGCTGACCACGTGCACGCGGTCCTCACGGGCGCGGTCGGAGAGGGCAGCGCGCAGCGCGGCGGCCTTCATCTTCTTCGGGGTCTTCTGCTCGTAGTTGCGCGGCTGCGGGCCGTGCGAGATGCCACCGCCCTCGAACTGCGGCGCGCGCAGCGAACCCTGGCGGGCCCGGCCGGTGCCCTTCTGGCGGTACGGCTTGGCGCCGGTGCCGCTGACCTGGGCGCGGGTCTTGGTGGCGTGCGTGCCCTGGCGGGCCGCGGCGAGCTGGGCCACGACGACCTGGTGCATGAGCGACAGGTTGGCGTTGGCGTCGAACAGCGCACCCGGCAGGGTGGCCGTCCCGCTCTTCTTGCCCGTCGCGTCCAGGACGTCGACGGTCTTGTCCGACCGCTGCTCGGTGGACGTGGTCACTTCGCGTCACTCCCCACGGGGCCGCCCTTGACCGCGGAACGGACGAGGACCAGCCCACCCTTCGGACCCGGGACGGCGCCCTTGATGAGCACCAGGCCCTTCTCCGTGTCGACCTTGTGCACCTTCAGCGACAGGGTGGTCGTGGTGACCGCACCCATGCGCCCGGCCATGCGCAGACCCTTGAAGACCCGGCCCGGGGTGGCGCAGCCACCGATCGAGCCCGGGGAACGGTGCTTGCGCTGCACGCCGTGCCCGGCGCCCAGGCCCTTGAACCCGTGGCGCTTCATGACACCGGCGGTGCCCTTGCCCTTGCTCTTGCCGATCACGTCGACGGTGGCCAGCTCGGCCAGCACGTCGGCGGTCAGCTCCTGCCCGACCGTGTAGTCGGCGGCGTCCTTGGTGCGCAGCTCGACCAGGTGCCGGCGCGGCGTGACGCCCGCCTTGGCGAAGTGCCCGCCCTCGGGCTTGTTCACCTTGCGGGGGTCGATCGCGCCGAACCCGATCTGGATGGCCGAGTAGCCGTCCACCTCGGGGGTGCGGACCTGGGTCACCACGCAGGGGCCGGCCTTGACCACGGTCACCGGCACGATGCGGTTGTTCTCGTCGAAGACCTGGGTCATCCCCAGCTTCTCGCCGAGGAGACCACGGAATGTGCTCGCCATTGTCCCGAAACCCTTACTGGATGTTCACGTCGACCGAGGCCGGCAGGTCGATGCGCATGAGCGCGTCGACCGTCTTCGGCGTCGGGTCGAGGATGTCGATGAGCCGCTTGTGCGTGCGCATCTCGAAGTGCTCGCGCGAGTCCTTGTACTTGTGCGGCGAGCGGATGACGCAGTACACGTTCTTCTCGGTCGGCAGCGGCACCGGGCCGACGACGCGCGCTCCGGTCTTCGTCACCGTGTCCACGATGCGCCGCGCCGAGGCATCGATGGCCTCGTGGTCGTAGGCCTTCAGCCGGATGCGGATCTTCTGTCCCGCCATCGCCTTGTCTCGCTCCTGCCGATCGTGTGTTGCTCGAAGTCATTGCTGGGTCGGTCGACCCGGGGTGTTCCCGGGGACGACCCGGGTGGTGGGCGGCGGCCGGTCAGGCCGCCGCCCACCGGGGACTCACGTGAGGATCTTGGTGACCCGGCCGGCGCCCACGGTGCGGCCGCCCTCGCGGATGGCGAAGCGCAGACCCTCCTCCATGGCGATGGGCTGGATCAGCTCGACCGTCATCTCGGTGTTGTCGCCGGGCATGACCATCTCGGTGCCCGAGGGCAGCGTGACGACGCCGGTGACGTCCGTGGTCCGGAAGTAGAACTGCGGACGGTAGTTGTTGAAGAACGGCGTGTGGCGACCGCCCTCGTCCTTCGAGAGGATGTAGACCGAGCCCTCGAAGTTGACGTGCGGGGTGATCGAGCCGGGCTTCACGACGACCTGGCCGCGCTCGACGTCCTCGCGCTTGATGCCGCGCAGCAGCAGGCCCACGTTGTCGCCGGCCTGGCCCTGGTCGAGCAGCTTGCGGAACATCTCGACGCCGGTGACGGTCGTCTTGGTCGAGGTCGGGCGGATGCCGACGATCTCGATCTCCTCGGAGACCTTGACGATGCCGCGCTCCACGCGACCGGTCACGACGGTGCCGCGGCCGGTGATGGTGAAGACGTCCTCGACGGGCATGAGGAACGGCTTGTCGATCTCGCGCTCGGGCTCCGGGATGGAGGCGTCGACCGCGTCCATGAGCTCCATGAGCTTGTCGCCCCACTCGGCGTCGCCCTCGAGCGCCTTCAGCGCCGAGACGCGCACGACCGGCAGGTCGTCGCCCGGGAACTCGTACTCGGACAGCAGCTCGCGGACCTCGAGCTCGACGAGCTCCAGGATCTCCTCGTCGTCAACCATGTCGGCCTTGTTCAGCGCCACCACGATGTAGGGGACGCCGACCTGGCGGGCCAGGAGCACGTGCTCCTTGGTCTGCGGCATGGGGCCGTCGGTCGCGGCGACCACCAGGATGGCGCCGTCCATCTGCGCCGCACCGGTGATCATGTTCTTGATGTAGTCGGCGTGCCCGGGGCAGTCGACGTGCGCGTAGTGGCGGTTCTCGGTCTGGTACTCGACGTGGGCGATGGAGATCGTGATCCCACGCGCCTTCTCCTCGGGCGCCTTGTCGATCTGGTCGAACGCGGACGCCTCGTTGAGGTTCGGGTACTTGTCGTGCAGGACCTTGGTGATCGCCGCGGTCAGCGTCGTCTTCCCGTGGTCGATGTGCCCGATGGTGCCGATGTTGACGTGCGGCTTGGTCCGCTCGAACTTGGCCTTGGCCACTGGGGTTCCTCTCTGGGTTGGTCTGTCGCAGTGCTGCGGATCTGGGTGCGGGCTGGTGCCCGCGGGCCGGGCCGCCGCGTGAGCGGCCCGGGCCTGGTCCTACTCGCCGGTGGCCTTGGCGATGATCTCCTTGGCCACGTTGGCGGGCACCTCGGCGTAGGTGTCGAACACCATGGTGTAGCTCGCCCGACCCTGGGTGCGGCTGCGCAGGTCACCCACGTAGCCGAACATCTCCGACAGCGGCACCAGGGCCCGGACGACGCGGGCGCCGGAGCGCTCCTCCATCGCCTGGATGGTGCCACGGCGGGAGTTGAGGTCGCCGATGACGTCGCCCATGTTCTCCTCGGGCGTGACGACCTCGACGGCCATCATGGGCTCGAGCAGCGCGGGGCTGGCCTTGCGGGCGGCCTCCTTGAAGGCGGCCGAACCGGCGATCTTGAACGCCATCTCCGACGAGTCGACCTCGTGGTAGGCGCCGTCCAGGAGCGAGGCCTTGACCCCGACCATCGGGTAGCCGGCGAGGATGCCGTACTGCATGGCGTCCTGCATGCCCGCGTCCACCGAGGGGATGTACTCCTTGGGGATGCGGCCACCGGTGACCTTGTTCTCGAACTCGTAGGTCGCCGACTCCGCCGTCATCTCCAGCGGCTCGAGGGCGATCTGCACCTTCGCGAACTGGCCGGACCCACCGGTCTGCTTCTTGTGGGTGTAGTCGTGCCGGTCGACGACCTTGCGGATCGTCTCGCGGTAGGCCACCTGCGGCTTGCCGACGTTGGCCTCGACGTTGAACTCACGCCGCATCCGGTCGACCAGGATCTCCAGGTGGAGCTCGCCCATGCCGGAGATGACGGTCTGGCCGGTCTCCTCGTCCAGGCGGACCTGGAAGGTCGGGTCCTCCTCGGCCAGCTTCTGGATGGCCGTGCCCAGCTTCTCCTGGTCGCTCTTGGTCTTCGGCTCGATGGCCACCGAGATGACCGGCGCGGGGAAGGTCATCGACTCCAGGATCACCGGCTTCTGCGGGTCGCAGAGGGTGTCCCCGGTCGTGGTGCCCTTCATGCCGTTGACGGCGACGATCTCGCCGGCGCCCACGCCCGCACGCTCTTCGCGCTTGTTGGCGTGCATCTGGTAGATCTTGCCGACGCGCTCCTTGCGGTCCTTGGTGCTGTTGAGCACCGGGGACCCGGCGTCGAGCTTGCCGGAGTACACGCGGATGTAGGTCAGCTTGCCGAGGTGCTGGTCGGTCTGGATCTTGAAGGCCAGCGCCGAGAACGGCTCGGACTCGTCGGCGTGGCGCAGGACCTCGGTCTCGCCGTCCAGCGCGGTGCCGACGATCGCCTCGACGTCCAGCGGGCTGGGCAGGTAGTCGGTGACGGCGTCGAGCATGGGCTGCACGCCCTTGTTCTTGAACGCCGAGCCGGTGACGACCGGGTTGACCTCGCCGGCGATGGTGGACTTCCGGATCGCGGCCTTGAGGGTCTCGACGGAGATGTCCTCCCCGCCCAGGTAGGCCTCCATGATGTCGTCGTGGAAGTCGGCCAGGTTCTCCAGGAACTTGGCGCGGTACTCCTCGGCCTGCTCGACCAGGTCGGCCGGGATCTCCTCGACGGCGTAGTCCTCGCCCAGCTTGGTCTCGCCGCGCCAGGTGAGGGCGCGCATGCCGACCAGGTCGACGACGCCGATGAAGTCGCCCTCGGCCCCGATCGGGATCTGCAGGACGAGCGGGTTGGCGCCCAGTCGCTCCACCATCATGTCGACGCAGCGGAAGAAGTTCGCACCGGTGCGGTCGAGCTTGTTGACGAAGCACATGCGCGGGACGCCGTACTTCTCGGCCTGGCGCCAGACCTGCTCGGTCTGGGGCTCCACGCCGGCGACGCCGTCGTAGACCGCCACGGCACCGTCGAGGACGCGCAGCGAGCGCTCCACCTCGACGGTGAAGTCGACGTGCCCCGGGGTGTCGATGATGTTGATGTCGAAGCCGTTCCAGGAGCACTTCGTCGCGGCCGACGTGATGGTGATGCCGCGCTCCTGCTCCTGCTCCATCCAGTCCATCGTGGCTGCGCCGTCGTGGACCTCACCGATCTTGTAGTTGATCCCCGTGTAGAAGAGGATCCGCTCGGTGGTGGTGGTCTTGCCGGCGTCGATGTGCGCCATGATCCCGATGTTGCGGGTCTTGACGAGGTTGGCCATGTCCTGCCTCTCCTGCTCTGGTTCCTGACGCGGGTCCCCGGGGGTGGCCCGGGGTTCGCCGCGGGTGGCGGCTGGTGGCGCTGGTGGGTCTCACCAGCCGCCGGTGATCACCAGCGGTAGTGCGCGAAGGCCTTGTTGGACTCGGCCATCTTGTGCGTGTCCTCGCGACGCTTCACCGCGGCGCCGAGGCCGTTGCTGGCGTCGAGCAGCTCGTTCATCAGACGCTCGGTCATCGTCTTCTCGCGACGCGACCGGGAGTACTGGATGAGCCAGCGCAGGCCGAGGGTGGTGCTGCGGGAGGCGCGCACCTCGATCGGCACCTGGTAGGTCGCACCACCGACGCGGCGGCTGCGGACCTCGAGGGCGGGCTTGACGTTGTCCAGCGCGCGCTTGAGGGTCACGACCGGGTCGGTGTCGGTCTTGGCGCGGCAGCCCTCGAGGGCGCCGTAGACGATCGCCTCGGCGACCGAGCGCTTGCCGTCGACGAGCACCTTGTTCACCAGCTGGGTGACCAGCGGCGACTGGTAGACCGGGTCGGCGACGAGCGGACGACGCGGGGCAGGTCCCTTGCGGGGCATGTCAGCTCTTCTCCTTCTTCGCGCCGTAGCGGCTGCGAGCCTGCTTGCGACCACGAACCGCCTGGGTGTCCAGGGAACCGCGGATGATCTTGTAGCGGACGCCCGGGAGGTCCTTCACGCGGCCACCGCGCACGAGCACCATCGAGTGCTCCTGCAGGTTGTGGCCGACACCGGGGATGTACGCGGTCACCTCGACGCCGCTGGTGAGCCGGACGCGGGCGACCTTGCGCAGCGCCGAGTTCGGCTTCTTCGGCGTCGTCGTGTAGACGCGCGTGCACACGCCGCGACGCTGGGGGGAACCCTTCAACGCCGGGGTCTTGGTCTTCTCGACCTTGTCCTCGCGGCCCTTGCGGACCAGCTGCTGGATCGTGGGCATGGGTGGCCTTGAACTCCTGCCTGCGCTGGGTCGTGCTTCTGGATTGAGTACGTGCTGGTGTTCCTGCTGGTCCCGGGCCCGTCCGCACCCGCTCCCGGCCCCCGCGCTCGGGCGTGTCGCCCTTGTCGTGGACCGGTCAGGTGGATCGGGATCCGATCACCCTCGCGCCTGGCGTGGCCCCCGCGCCCCGGTCGGACCGGAGCGGGACCCCCTGGCGGCGACCGGTCCGGGGACCGGGCGGACGCCCAGGTGCACTGCGATGAGGGAGCAGGCCCAGGTATCCCTGGGCACGGCTGACCACGATACCCGGGCGCTGGAACCCGGTCAAAGCCGGGTACGTCACGCCAGTGCGGGCGCCGCTGCCACCGGCCGTGCGACCCGCCGGGCGGGTCGTGCGGTGACGCGGGCCCGGCCACCACGAGGGGGTATGCGCACCCCCGGGCGGTGGCCGGCCGGGACCGAACCGGGGACGACGGTACCCGCCGGGGCGCCCGCTGTCAGCGCGGCGCGGGCACGGGGCCGGCGCGGTCGGCGGTTGTCGGACCCTCCACCTACGGTCGGTGCACGATCCGTCACAGCGCATCCCCGGAGGCCACCGTGCACGTCGACACCGCCCGCGAGCTCAAGGCCGCCCTCTCCCGCCGGCTCTCCCAGGCGCCGCCGGGCGCGGTGGTCGCCAGCGACGCCCCCGGCTCCTGGAGCGGGGTGGCGCTGGGCCTGGCCCCGGTCGGGCCGCAGCAGGTCCACCTCGCCGTCCGGGTGCTCGCCGAGGCCGACGCGGCGCAGGTGCTCGACGCGCTCGACGACGCGGCCCGCGCCGAGGTCGACGTCCGGGTGATCGGCCCGGTGCGCCCGCTGCGCTCCCCCACCCCCGGGCAGCTGCAGCAGCGGACCCGTCCGCTGGTGCCCGGGCTGTCGGTGGCCCACCCCGACGTCACCGCGGGCACCCTGGGCGGCTTCGTCCGCCGCACCGGCACCGACGGCCTGCTGGTGCTGTCCAACAACCACGTGCTGGCCGCCAGCGACGCGGCCACGGAGGGCGACCCGGTGCTGCAGCCCGGGCCCGCCGACGGCGGCACCGCGGCCGACCGCATCGGCACGCTGACCGCCTTCGAGCGCTTCGTGGCCACCGGCAACCTGGTCGACGCCGCGGTCGCGGCGCTGGACGACGGGGTGGACGCCGACCCGGCCGGCTACCCGGGCGGGCCGCTGCTCGACCGGGTGGTGCCCGCCGACGAGGTCGACCCCGACGAGACCGTGGAGAAGGTCGGCCGCACCACCGGGCACACCACCGGGCGGATCACTGCGGTCGAGGTGGACGGCGTGGGGGTGCAGTACGACGAGGGCACCGTCTTCACCTTCGACGACCAGATCGAGGTCGAGGGCCTGTCCGGCTCCTTCAGCGAGGGCGGCGACTCCGGGTCGGTGATCTGGCGCAGCAGCGACCGCGCACCGGTCGGCCTGCTGTTCGCCGGCTCCTCCACCGGCGGCTCGGCCGGCGGCGGGGTCACCTTCGCCAACCCGTTGGCCACCGTGCTGCAGGTCCTCGGGCTGACCTTCGTCGCCGGCGCCTGAGCACCGGCCCGTGCCTGCCGCTGGACCGGCGGCGGGCGCGGGTCCACCATGGGGTGCGTGACCGACCGCAGCACCGCCCGCGCCGCGAAGGCGCAGCTGGCCGCCCGGCTGGCCGACGACCCCGGCGTCACCGGTGTCGGGCTGGCCCGGCAGGACACCGACTACGTGCTGCGGGTGGACCTCGCCGAGGCCGCCGCCGGCGCCCGCGTCCCGGGCCAGGTCGACGGCGTCGCCGTCGTCACCCGGGTGATCGGCGCGGTCACCACGCTGCCGGCCGGCTGAGCCCGGCGCCGCCCGCGCCCACCCGTGGCAGGGTGCTGCCCGAGGAGGGCGTCGGCGTGGACGCCCCGACGAGGAGGCAAGCGTGCGCATCGGCATCCAGACCAGCTACGCCGGGGACTTCCGGCAGACCGCCCAGGAGATCGTCGACCTCGAGCAGGTCGGCCTCGACGTCGCGATGGTCGCCGAGGTCTACACCTTCGACGCGGTGAGCCAGCTGGGCTACCTGGCCGCCGTCACCGACCGGGTCGAGCTGATCAGCGCGATCCTGCCGATCTACAGCCGGACCCCCGCCCTGCTGGCGATGACCGCAGCCGGACTGGACCTGGTCAGCGACGGGCGGTTCACCCTGGGCCTGGGCGCGTCCGGCCCGCAGGTGGTGGAGGGCTGGCACGGCGTGCCCTACGACGCACCGCTGGCCCGCACCCGCGAGGTGGTGGAGATCTGCCGCTCGGTCTGGCGGCGCGAGCGGCTGGAGCACAGCGGGCCGAAGTACACGATCCCGCTGCCGGCCGACCAGGGCACCGGCCTGGGCAAACCGCTCAAGCTGATCAACACCCCCGTCCGGGACCGGATCCCGGTGATGCTCGCCGCGATCGGCCCGAAGAACGTCGAGCTCGCCGCCGAGGTGGCCGAGGTGTGGGAGCCGATCTTCTTCCACCCCGAGAAGGCCGGCGAGGTCTGGGGCGACGCCCTGGCCGCCGGCAAGGCCAGGCGCGACCCGGCGCTGGGTGAGCTCGGCGTGGTCGCCGGCGTCCCGGTGGCCGTCGGCGAGGACGTCGGGCACCTGCTGGAGGTGGTCAAGCACGGCGTCGCGCTCTACGTCGGCGGGATGGGCGCCAAGGGAAAGAACTTCTACAACGACCTCGCGGTGCGCTACGGCTTCGCCGAGGAGGCCGCCACCATCCAGGACCTCTACCTGTCCGGGCGCAAGGACGAGGCCGCGGCCGCCGTCCCCGACGAGCTGGTCCGGCAGACCTCGCTGATCGGGCCCGAGTCCTGGGTCGCCGAGCGGATCGCCGCCTTCCGCGAGGCCGGCGTCACCACGCTGACCGCGCAGCCGCTGGACGACTCCCCCGCCGGCCGCCGGGCCAGCGTCGAGACCCTGGCCCGGCTGGCCCGTTGAACGACGAGAGGCCCCGCAGACCTGGTGGTCTGCGGGGCCTCCCGTGTCAGCGGATCAGCTCCGCCAGTCGTACTCCTCCAGGCGCACGGCCTCGCCGCTGCCCGTGCCGAAGACGTCCGGGCTGTAGTACTGCCCGTCGTCGTAGCCGGCCATGGTGTAGACCGCGGCGCGGGCCTCCTCGGTCGGCTCGACCGTGATGTTCCGGTAGCGGCTGATGCCGGTGCCGGCCGGGATCAGCTTCCCGATGATCACGTTCTCCTTCAGCCCGAGCAGGCTGTCGCTCTTGCCCTGGATCGCCGCGTCCGTGAGCACCTTGGTGGTCTCCTGGAACGACGCCGCGGACAGCCACGACTCCGTCGCCAGCGAGGCCTTGGTGATGCCCATGAGGACCGGGCGCGCCGAGGCCGGCTCGCCGCCCTCGGACACCACGCGGCGGTTCTCGGTCTCGAACAGCGTCCGCTCGACCAGCGCACCGGGCAGGAACTCCGTGGCGCCCGAGTCGATGATGGTCACCCGCTTCAGCATCTGGCGGATGATCACCTCGATGTGCTTGTCGTGGATCGACACGCCCTGGCTGCGGTAGACCTCCTGGACCTCCCGGACCAGGTGCAGCTGCACCTCGCGGGGGCCCATGATCCGCAGCACCTCGTGCGGGTCGACGGCACCCTCGGTCAGCTGCTCGCCGACCTCGACGTGCCCGCCGTCCTCCACCCTCAGGCGGGAGCGACGCGACAGCTTCTCGTAGACCACGTCGTCGGAGCCGTCGTCCGGGGAGATGGTGAGCTTGCGGAACTGCTCGCCGTCCTCGATCGACACGGTCCCGGCGAGCTCGGCGATGGGCGCCTTGCCCTTGGGGACGCGGGCCTCGAAGAGCTCCACGATGCGGGGCAGACCGTGGGTGATGTCGTCACCGGCCACACCACCGGTGTGGAAGGTGCGCATCGTCAGCTGGGTGCCGGGCTCGCCGATCGACTGGGCGGCGATGATGCCGACCGCCTCGCCGACGTCCACGAGCTTGCCGGTGGCCAGCGACCGGCCGTAGCAGGTCGCGCAGGTGCCCAGCAGGGACTCGCAGGTCAGCACGCAGCGGACCTTGACCTCGCTGATGCCGGCGTCGACCAGCTCGGCGATGAGCACGTCACCGAGGTCGGAACCCGCGGTGGCGATGACCGTGCCGTCGCCGGTCTCGACGTCGGCGGCCAGGGCCCGGGCGTACACGCTGGTCTCCACGTGCGCGTCGCGGGTGACCTTGCCGTCGAGGACGGTGCCGATCGGCATGAGCACGCCGCGCTCGGTGCCGCAGTCCTCCTCGCGGATGATGACGTCCTGCGACACGTCCACCAGACGACGGGTGAGGTACCCGGAGTCGGCGGTGCGCAGCGCGGTGTCGGCCAGACCCTTGCGGGCACCGTGCGTGGAGATGAAGTACTCCAGCACGGACAGGCCCTCGCGGAAGTTCGCCTTGATCGGCCGCGGGATGATCTCGCCCTTGGGGTTGGCGACGAGACCGCGCATGCCGGCGATCTGGCTGATCTGCATCATGTTGCCGCGGGCGCCGGAGTTGACCATGACCCAGACCGGGTTGGTGGTCGGGAAGTTGTCCACCATGGCCTGGCTGACCTCGGCGCGGGCCCGGGTCCAGATCTCGATGAGCTCGGCACGACGCTCGGCGTCGGTGATGACGCCGCGCTCGTACTGCTTCTCGATCTTGCGGGCCTCGTCCTCGTGGCGCTCCAGGATCCCGGCCTTGGCCGGCGGCGTCACCACGTCGTCGATGGCGATCGTGATGCCCGCGCGGGTGGCCCAGTGGAACCCGGCCGCCTTGAGGGCGTCGAGGGTCGCGGCGACCTGCACCTTGGGGTAGCGCTCGGCGAGGTCGTTGACGATCGCCCCGAGCTCCTTCTTCGGCACCTGGTAGTTGACGAAGCGGTAGTCCTCGGGCAGGGCCTCGTTGAACAGCACCCGGCCCAGGGACGTCGAGACCACGGCCGGCTGGCCGGGCTCCCAGCCCTCGGGGGCCTCCCACGCGTCGTTCTTCGGGCCGTTGTCGACGCCGAAGACCTCGTCGAGGCGGATGAGCACGCGCTCCTGGATGCCGAGGGCACCCCGGTCGTAGGCCATCCGGGCCTCGGCGGTGGTGCCGAAGGCCTTGGGCAGCTCGTCCTCGCCGCGCTCCTCGGCCGCGGCCTTGAGCGTGGTCAGGTGGTAGAGCCCCAGCACCATGTCCTGGGTCGGCGCGGTGATCGGACGACCGTCGGCCGGGCTCAGGATGTTGTTCGAGCTCAGCATCAGGATGCGGGCCTCGGCCTGGGCCTCGGCCGACAGCGGCAGGTGCACCGCCATCTGGTCACCGTCGAAGTCCGCGTTGAACGCCGTGCAGACCAGCGGGTGGATCTGGATGGCCTTGCCCTCGACCAGCTGCGGCTCGAAGGCCTGGATGCCCAGGCGGTGCAGCGTCGGCGCCCGGTTGAGCAGCACCGGGTGCTCGGTGATGACCTCCTCGAGCACGTCCCACACCACGGGGCGGGCACGCTCGACCATGCGCTTGGCGCTCTTGATGTTCTGCGCGTGGTTGAGGTCGACCAGCCGCTTCATGACGAAGGGCTTGAACAGCTCCAGCGCCATCTGCTTGGGCAGACCGCACTGGTGCAGCTTCAGCTGCGGGCCGACGACGATGACCGAACGGCCCGAGTAGTCGACGCGCTTGCCCAGCAGGTTCTGGCGGAACCGGCCCTGCTTGCCCTTGAGCAGGTCGCTCAGGGACTTCAGCGGGCGGTTGCCCGGGCCGGTGACCGGCCGGCCGCGACGGCCGTTGTCGAACAACGCGTCCACCGACTCCTGGAGCATCCGCTTCTCGTTGTTCACGATGATCTCGGGGGCGCCGAGGTCCAGCAGACGCTTGAGCCGGTTGTTCCGGTTGATCACGCGGCGGTACAGGTCGTTCATGTCCGACGTCGCGAAGCGGCCACCGTCGAGCTGCACCATCGGGCGCAGGTCCGGCGGGATGACCGGGACGCAGTCCAGCACCATGCCCATGGGCGAGTTGCGGGTCTGCTGGAACGCCGCGACGACCTTGAGCCGCTTGAGCGCGCGCAGCTTGCGCTGGCCCTTGCCGTTGCGGATGGTGTCGCGCAGCGAGACCGACTCGGCGTCGAGGTCGAAGTCGGCGAGCAGCTTCTGCAGCGCCGCGGCACCCATGCCGCCCTCGAAGTACTCACCGAAGCGGTCGCGCAGCTCGCGGTAGAGGCCCTCGTCGGCGATGAGCTGCTTGACCTCGAGCTTGCGGAAGGTGTCGACGACCTCGTCGAGGCGGTCGATCTCGCGCTGCGCGCGGTCGCGCATCTGGCGCATCTCGCGCTCGCCGCCCTCGCGCACCTTGCGGCGCACGTCGGACTTGGCGCCCTCGGCCTCGAGCTCGGCGAGGTCGGCCTCCAGCTTCTGCTGGCGACCCTCCACGTCGGCGTCGCGCCGGGTCTCCAGGTTGTGCTTCTCGGCGCTGATCTCGGCCTCGATCGTCGGCAGGTCGCGGTGGCGCGCCTCGTCGTCGACGGTCGTGATCAGGTAGGCCGCGAAGTAGATGATCTTCTCGAGGTCCTTGGGCGCCAGGTCGAGCAGGTAGCCCAGGCGCGAGGGCACGCCCTTGAAGAACCAGATGTGGGTCACCGGGGCGGCGAGCTCGATGTGGCCCATCCGCTCACGGCGGACCTTGGCGCGGGTCACCTCGACGCCGCAGCGCTCGCAGATGATGCCCTTGAACCGGACCCGCTTGTACTTGCCGCAGTAGCACTCCCAGTCCCGGGTGGGACCGAAGATCTTCTCGCAGAAGAGACCGTCCTTCTCCGGACGCAGGGTCCGGTAGTTGATGGTCTCGGGCTTCTTCACCTCACCGTGGCTCCACTGACGGATGTCGTCGCCGGAGGCCAGACCGATGCGCAGTTCGTCGAAGAAGTTGACGTCGAGCACTGTTACCCCTTTCCCGGGGCTAGTTCTTCACAACTGTTGAGGGTCGAGGCGCCGGCGCGGGGGTGGTGCGCACCCCCGCGCCGGCGGCCGATCACACGTCCTCGACGGACGACGGCTCGCGGCGGGACAGGTCGATGCCCAGCTCCTCCGCGGCCCGGAAGACCTCGTCGTCGGTGTCGCGCAGCTCGATGGCCTGCCCGTCACCGGAGAGCACCTCGACGTTCAGGCACAGGGACTGCAGCTCCTTGAGCAGCACCTTGAACGACTCCGGGATGCCCGGCTCGGGGATGTTCTCGCCCTTGACGATGGCCTCGTAGACCTTCACGCGGCCGAGGATGTCGTCGGACTTGATGGTCAGCAGCTCCTGCAGCGCGTAGGCCGCGCCGTAGGCCTGCATGGCCCAGCACTCCATCTCGCCGAACCGCTGCCCACCGAACTGCGCCTTACCGCCCAGCGGCTGCTGGGTGATCATCGAGTACGGGCCGGTCGAGCGGGCGTGGATCTTGTCGTCGACCAGGTGCAGCAGCTTGAGGATGTAGACGTAGCCCACCGAGATCGGCTCGGGGAAGGGCTCCCCGGACCGGCCGTCGAACAGCCGCGCCTTGCCGGTCTCCTTGACCAGGCGCTGCCCGTCGCGGGTGAGCGTGGTCGAGCCCAGGAGGCCGACGATCTCCTCCTCGCGGGCGCCGTCGAACACCGGGGTGGCCGCCCGGGTGCCCGGCGCCGCGCTGCGCGCGCCGGCGGGCAGGTTGCGCGCCCACTCGGGGTCGCCCTCGACCTCCCAGCCGGTCTTGGCCACCCACCCGAGGTGGGTCTCCAGGACCTGGCCGACGTTCATCCGGCCGGGCACGCCCAGCGGGTTGAGCACGATGTCGACCGGGGTGCCGTCCTCGAGGAAGGGCATGTCCTCCTGCGGGAGGATCTTGGAGATGACGCCCTTGTTCCCGTGGCGGCCGGCCAGCTTGTCGCCGTCGGAGATCTTGCGCATCTGGGCCACGTAGACCCGGATGAGCTCGTTGACGCCGGCGGGCAGCTCGTCGCCGTCCTCGCGGGAGAACACCCGGACGCCGATGACCTTGCCGGACTCGCCGTGCTTGACCTTCAGCGACGTGTCGCGGACCTCGCGGGCCTTCTCGCCGAAGATGGCGCGCAGCAGGCGCTCCTCGGGGGTCAGCTCGGTCTCGCCCTTGGGCGTGACCTTGCCGACCAGGATGTCGCCCGGGACGACCTCGGCACCGATGCGGATGATGCCGCGCTCGTCGAGGTCGGCGAGGACCTCCTCGGAGACGTTCGGGATGTCCCGGGTGATCTCCTCGGCGCCCAGCTTGGTGTCGCGGGCGTCGACCTCGAACTCCTCGATGTGGATCGAGGACAGGACGTCGTCCTGCACGAGGCGCTGCGACAGGATGATCGCGTCCTCGTAGTTGTGGCCCTCCCACGGCATGAAGGCCACGAGCAGGTTCTTGCCCAGCGCCATCTCGCCCTGGTCGGTGCACGGGCCGTCGGCGATGACCTGGCCGACCTCGACCCGCTGGCCCTCCTCGACGACCGGCGTCTGGTTGATGGAGGTGCCCTGGTTCGAGCGGCGGAACTTCAGCAGCCGGTAGGTCTGCCGGGTCCCGTCGTCGGCCATGACGGTCACGTAGTCGGCGGTGGAGTCCTCCACGACGCCGGCCTTCTCCGCGGTGACGACGTCACCGGCGTCGACGGCGGCGCGCAGCTCCATGCCGGTGCCGACCAGCGGGGCCTCGCTGCGCAGCAGCGGGACGGCCTGGCGCTGCATGTTGGCACCCATGAGCGCGCGGTTGGCGTCGTCGTGCTCCAGGAACGGGATCATCGCGGTGGCGACCGAGGTCATCTGCCGCGGCGACACGTCCATGTAGTCGACGTTCTCGGGGGCCAGGTAGTCGACCTCGCCGCCCTTGGTGCGCACGAGCACGCGCTCCTCGGCGAGACGGCCCTTGGCGTCGAGCGGGCTGTTGGCCTGCGCGACGACGAAGCGGTCCTCCTCGTCGGCGGTGAGGTAGTCGATCTGGTCGGTGACGGTGCCGTCCTCGACCTTGCGGTAGGGGGTCTCGATGAACCCGAAGGCGTTGACCCGCCCGAAGGAGGACAGCGACCCGATCAGGCCGATGTTCGGGCCTTCCGGGGTCTCGATCGGGCACATGCGGCCGTAGTGGCTGGGGTGCACGTCGCGCACCTCCATGCCGGCGCGCTCACGGGACAGACCACCCGGGCCCAGCGCCGACAGGCGGCGCTTGTGGGTCAGGCCCGCGAGCGGGTTGGTCTGGTCCATGAACTGCGACAGCTGGCTGGTGCCGAAGAACTCCTTGATGGAGGCGACGACCGGCCGGATGTTGATCAGGGTCTGCGGCGTGATCGCCTCGACGTCCTGGGTGGTCATCCGCTCGCGGACGACGCGCTCCATGCGGGACAGGCCGACCCGGATCTGGTTCTGGATCAGCTCGCCGACCGTGCGCAGGCGACGGTTGCCGAAGTGGTCGATGTCGTCGACGCCGTGGTCGGGCTCGCCGGCGTGCAGCTTCACCACGTACTCGATGGTGGCGACGATGTCGTCCTCGGTCAGCGTCTGCGTGGGCTGCGGGACCGCGACACCCAGCTTCTTGTTGACCTTGTAGCGACCGACGCGGGCCAGGTCGTAGCGCTTGGGGTTGAAGAACAGGTTCTCCAGCAGCGCCTGGGCCGACTCGCGCGTCGGGGGCTCGCCCGGACGCAGCTTGCGGTAGATGTCCAGCAGCGCCTCGTCCTGGCCGGCGATGTGGTCCTTCTCGAGGGTGGCCAGCATGGTGGGCGACCACTGGAAGTGCTCGCGGATGCGGTCCTCGGTCCAGCCCAGCGCCTTGAGCAGCACGGAGACCGGCTGGCGGCGCTTGCGGTCGATGCGGACGCCGACGGTGTCGCGCTTGTCGACGTCGAACTCCAGCCATGCACCGCGGCTGGGGATGACCTTGGCGGAGAAGACGTCCTTGTCGCTGGTCTTGTCCAGGGTCTTGTCGAAGTAGACGCCCGGGGAGCGGACCAGCTGCGAGACGACCACGCGCTCGGTGCCGTTGATGACGAACGTGCCCTTGTTCGTCATGATCGGGAAGTCGCCCATGAACACCGTCTGGCTCTTGATCTCGCCGGTGGTGTTGTTCATGAACTCCGCGGTGACGAACAGCGGCGCCGCGTAGGTCATGTCCTTGTCCTTGCACTCCTCGAGGGACGCCTTGACGTCCTCGAAGCGCGGGTTGGAGAAGGACAGCGACATCGAACCGCTGAAGTCCTCGATCGGGGAGATCTCCTCGAGGATGTCGGCCAGGCCGCCGACGGCGGTCTCCGCCTCCTCGGGGGACAGCGTCGCCTTCCACTCCGGGCTGCCGACGAGCCAGTCGAAGGAGGCCGTCTGCAGCGCCAGCAGATCCGGCACCTCGAGGGGCTCGTGGATCTTGGCGAACGAGACGCGGAGCGGGGCGCCGGGGATCTTCTGCGCTGCGGTGCCGGCGGTGTGCGCGCTGTTCTGGGGGTCGTCCGGGATGATCTGCTCGGTGCTGGTGGGGTTGGTGCTGGTGGGGCTGGAGCCTGCCAAGATGCGTCCTTCCAAGGACCTCACGACGTGCGGGCGGTCGGTGCTGGTCGTCGTCGGCGGTGGATGCGGCGCTGCGACCCGACGGCCGACTCGCACCCGCCCGACCTGGTCAGCACGGGGTGTCCCCGAGTTGTTCCGGGGCACCCCTGGTGACCCGGCTCGGCGGGCAGGCAGTCAGAGGGCAGCGCAACAGGAGACCCTACCCGTGATCGGGACAGATGTCCACGTCGGGTCGGAGGGCTCACGCCGCCGCGGGGAATGATGGCAGAGGAGCGCCCGTCGCGACAGCCGGGCGCGCCGACCGGCGGCTCAGCTGCTGGTGAGCAGCGTCAGCTCGCTGATCTTCCAGCCGTCGTCGGTCTCCAGCACGGTCACCCGCACCGTCTGGGTGCACGACTGCGCGCCGTCGTCGGTGACGGTGCACTCCGAGCCCGCCGGGGGCGTCTGCGTGCCGGAGTTCACCGACTCCACGACGTACTGCCCGAACACGACCAGGGTCGCCTGGTCCTGGGACGCGTTGACCTGCTGCAGACCGACCTCGAGGACGTCGTAGCTGGTGGTCGCCGACACCTGCTCGTAGGTGTCGATGATGCCGCCGGAGGACAGGTCGGCCTCGTACTGGTCGCGCAGGTCGCCGGTCAGCGCGTCGAGCTTGCGCTGGACGCTGCCGTCGGAGTCCCGGTAGTCGTAGGCGTAGACGTCCTCCACGCCGCTGCGCGCGGCCGCGAAGATGGCCGGGTCGACCGACGTCGGGTGGCTGCGCTGCCACAGCAGCCAGCCCCCGCCGGCGGCGGTGAGCACGCACAGCACGGCGAGCACCAGCGCGAGGGTGCGGCTGCGCCCGGGGCCGCCGGTCGCGGTGCGGCCGGCGGTCCGGGGCACCGCACCGGACCGTGCGCGGCTCCCCCGGCCGCGCCGGCGGCGGCCCGGCCGCTCGGCGTCGGTGTCGGTGTCGGCGGGCGGGTCGGCGACGGCGGTCGCGGCGCGGGCGGCCGGGCGGGGCCTGGCCTTGGGCAGCGGGGCGGGCTCGGCGGCGCGGGTCCGCGGGGAGGGACGGCGCCGGCCGGCCGGGGCGTCCGCGACGGTCCCGGCCTCGGCGGTGGGGGTCGCGTCGGTGGGGACGGTGGTGTCGGTGGCGTCGTCCTCGGCGCGGCGGCTGCCGGCCACCCGGGGGCGCGGGGAGGGCCGGGCGGCCCCGGTGCGCGGGCGCGGGGTGGGTCGCGGCCGGGGGCGGGTGCCGCCGTCGGTGCCGTCGGGGGTGTCGGTCACGGTCGGGTCACCGTCCGGAGATCCCGGACAGCAGCCAGCGGCCGCCGTCCTTGGTGAGGTCGACCTCGATGCGGTAGCGCTGCACCTGGGCCTGCTGGGAGGCGCTGCTGGTCTGGGTCGACTGGATGACCATGTACACCGTCGCGTCGGAGTCGTCGGCGGCGCCGACCGCGGCCCCCACGACCTCGGTGTTCACCACGGCCTGGGCGTCGGTGATGTCCTGCCGCCGGCTGTTGAGCTGGTCCACCGACTCCGTCCTCAGGTCGCCGGTGGTCACCGCCTCGATCTGGGTGATGTCGTCGTCGAGGGTCAGGTAGTCGAAGGAGGCGACGTCGACGATGCCGGAGCGGGCGGCCTGCAGGGCGTCGACGTAGTCGCCGGTGGCCACCGAGGAGGTGCCGGGGCGGGTGAACCACAGGAAGCCCGTGCCGGCCAGCAGCAGCACCAGCAGCACGGCGAGCACGGGCACCAGCGGCAGCGCGGCGCGCCGGGGGCGGCCGGCGTCGTCGTCCCGGTCGGTGGCTGCCTGGTCCTCGGTGGCCTCGGCGGCCGGGCCGGTGGGCTCGTCGGCGGGGGTGTCGGTCACCGGGGCGTCCGGGGTGCGGTCCGGCTCGGCCTCGGGCGAGCCCACCCGGGTCTGGTCGGTCACGGTGCGCTCCTCTCGGGTCGGGGCCGGCGGCGGGGGCCGGTCGGTGGGCAGGTCACGGTAGCTGTCCTGGCCGGGCACCGGGCCGCCGGCCGCGCCGGCCGGCCCGGGCGGGTCAGCCGGCGGTGGTGGCGAAGGGCGAGGCGCCGAGGAGCCCGCCGAGCAGGTCGTCCAGCAGCCCGTCCAGGGAGGGGCCGCCGCCGACCGTGCCGCCCTGGGGCCCGGGCGAGGCCACGCCGCCCGAGCCGCCGATGTTCTGCTCGCCGCGGATGTTGGACCCGGTCTCGTCGACGCCGTCGCCCGGGTTCGGGTCGACGCCGTCGACCACGTCGCAGCGCACCTGGGTGGTGTCCAGGCCGGCGACGGCGCCGGGCGAGGGCGTGGAACCGGTGGACACGTAGCCGCTGACGCAGGCGTGCGGGTCGTTCGAGTTCAGCACGAACCCGAAGTGCGCGCGCATCTGCCCGTCGGCGTCGCGGCGGACCACGCTGAACCCGCCGGTGACCACCTCGGGGTAGGTGACCAGCAGCTGCTCGACGCCGTCCAGGCGGGGGGTGGTGACGTCGTTGAGCACGTCGACGTTGCGGATGAGGGAGCTCAGGCCGGGGCCGGCGTCCTGCACCAGCTGCTGCAGCGCCGCACCGGCGTCGGGGGCGTTGACCACCAGGCTGCGCAGGTCGGCGTCGCTGCTGACCAGGGTGTCCGACAGCAGCCGCAGGTTCGCCGCCCAGTCCTCGATGGCGCTGCGCGAGTCGACCTGGGTCTGCAGCACCGTCTGCCCGTCGCGGATGAGCTGCAGGGTCTGCGGCAGGGACTCCTCGGCCCGGGTGAGCAGCAGGTTGCCGTTGTCGATCAACCGGGACAGGTCACCGCCCGCGCCGTCGAAGGCGGTGCCCAGCTCGTCGACGACGATCCGCAGGTTCTCGGTGTCGATGGAGCCGACCAGGCCGTCGACGTCCTGCAGCAGCTGCTCGACCGGGATGGGGATCGAGGTGCGGTCGACCGGGATGACCGAGCCGTCGCCCAGGAACGGGCCGTCGGCGGAGTCCGGCCGCAGGTCGACGTACTGCTCGCCGACGGCGCTGCGGTTGGCCACCGCGGCCGCGGCGTCGGCCGGGATGGGCGGGGCGTCGTCGTCGATCCGGAGCTCGACCTCGACGCCGTCGTCGGTCAGCTGCATGTCGCTGACCCGGCCGACGGCGACGCCGCGGTAGGTCACCTCGGCGTTGACGAAGATGCCGCCGGAGTCGCTGAACTCCGCGGCGACGGTGTAGCCGCCGCCGAGGAGCAGCCGGTCCAGCCCCACGTAGCGGAAGCCGACGTAGCTCATGCCCAGCAGCGCGACGACCGCGAAGGCCAGCAGCTGCAGCCGGGTGGTCCGGGTGATCACTGGCCGGCTCCCGTCGTCAGGCCGGGGACGGCCGGCAGGCCGAGCAGCCCGCCGTCGGTGCTCCCCGTGCCGGCGGTGCCCGGCACCAGCGCGGTGAGGTCGGGGAGCGTGGGCAGGGTGAACCCGCCGCTGGACCCGCCGCCGCCGGAGCCCTGGGTGGGCGTGGTCCCCGCCCCGCCGCCCGGGCTGCCGGGGACGCCGCACGCGTCGGTGACCTGCGCGGGGTCCAGGAGCACCAGGGCGCCGGTGGTCTGGTCCACCACGTAGCGGCAGAACAGCTCGGTCAGGTCCAGGTTGAGGTCCGCGGTCATGTTCGAGAACAGCGCGTACCCGCCGGTGCGCTGGTCGGTGCGGTACTGCAGCGCGGTCAGCGAGCTGGCCGGGAAGGGGTAGGTCAGCAGCAGGTCCAGCGAGCCGGCCAGGTCCGGGCCGGCCGCGGCGAGCTGGCTGAGGATGGGCTGCAGGTCCTGCAGGTTGGCCACGGTGTCGGCGCCGGTCTCGTTGATCACCCGGGTGCCGACGTCGCCGAGCTGGGCGAGTGACTGCAGCATCGACACCAGCAGCCCGCGCTGGTCCTCCAGCACGGCCAGGCCGGGGCCGATGGTGTCCAGCGCGGTGGTCAGCGTCCCGGTGCCCTGGGCCAGGGTCGCGGCCAGGGCGTCGACGCTGTCCAGCGCCCGGTTGATCTCCGCGCGCTGGTCGTCGAGGCCGCCGATGAAGGTGTCGAGCTGGTCGAGGGTGTTGCGGACGGCGTCCTCTCGGCCCTCGAGGGCGTCGCCGAGCTCGGCGGTGATGGTCTGCAGCTGGGCCAGCCCGCCGCCGTTGAGCACCAGGGACAGCGCGCCGAGGACCTCCTCGACCTCCACGTTGCGGTTGGTGCGGTCCAGCGTGATCAGCGACCCGTCCTCGAGCCGGCCCGAGGGTGCCTCTCCCCCGCCGGGCGCGGCCAGCTCGACGAACTTCTCGCCGAGCAGCGAGGTCTGCTGGATCATCGCGACGGCGTTGGCCGGCAGGTCGACGTCGCCGTCGACCTCGACGGTGACCAGGGCGGTCCAGTCGTCGCCGAGCTGGATGTCGGTCACCTTGCCGACCGGGACGTCGGCGACCCGGACGCCGGACTGCGGCACCAGGTCCAGCACGTCGGTGAACTGGATCTGCACCGAGTACGGGTCGTCGCCGGTGTCGGCGCCGCCGGGCAGGTCGATGGAGTAGGCGCCACGGAACCCGCAGCCCGACAGCAGGACGGCGGCCGACGCGAGGGCGGCGGCACGGCGCAGCGAGGTGGTCACGAGCCGGCTCCCGGGATCGAGGGCAGGCCGGGCAGGAGCGAACCCCCACCGGGCGCGGACGACGACGGCGAGAAGATGGCGGTCAGCAGCTCCTGCAGGTCGGGGATGCCGTTGCCGTTGAGGTCCAGCAGTTCGCCGGTGGCACCGGGGTCGCCCGAGAGGATCCGCCCGCACACCTGGTCGATGGGCGGCAGCCCGAGCAGTGCCGTCGGGTCGGCCAGGTCGATGCCCCCCAGCTGCAGCCGGCCCGCCTGGCCGAGCAGCTGGCAGACCACGACGTCGGCGTTCTGGCTGCCCAGGGAGTTGTCCCGGGTGTCCAGCGTGCCGTAGTCGGGGTTGTAGGCGTGCGCCAGGTTGCCGATCGCCGCCGGAGCCACGTCGAGCACCTGGGCCAGCGCCTGGCGCTGCTGCACCAGCGTGAGGGTGACGTCGGCCAGCCGGTCGACGTTGGTGGTCAGCAGCGCGGTGTTCTGCTGCACGAAGGTGGCCACCTGGCCCAGCGCGGTGTTCAGCAGCGAGATGGCCTGGGCCAGGTCCTGCCGCTCGCCGGCCAGCTGCTCGGCCACGGCGGCCAGGTTCTGGTTGAACTGGCCGACCTGGCTGTCGACGGTGGCCAGCGCGCTGGTGAAGGTCTGCAGGTTCTCCACCGAGGCGAACAGGTCGTCGCGGTTGTCGGCGAGGGTGCGCACCGCCTGCGAGAACCCGGACAGGGTGTCGTTCAGCGCCTGGCCGTTGCCGTCGAGGTTGGCCGCGGCGACGTCGACGAGGTCGGACAGCGCACCGTCGGCGTTCGCCCCGGTGGGGCCCAGCGCGGTGGAGAGGTCGTCGAGGGCGCCGTAGACCTGGTCGAGCTCGACCGGGGTGGCGGTGCGCTCCAGCGGCACCTCGGCGCCGTCGGCCATCCGGTCGCCGCCGCTGTAGACCGGCGCGAACTGCACGTACCGGTCGGCCACCAGGGACGGCGCGAGGATGACCGCGTCGGCGTCCGCGGGGATGGCGTAGGCGTCGTCGACGAGCATCTCGACCTCGACGCGGTCCCCCATCGGCACGACCCGGGTGATGGACCCGACGTCGATGCCGAGGATCCGCACGCTGGAGCCCTCGTAGAGGCCCACGGCCTGGGTGAAGTACGCGGTGACCCGGATCTGGCCGGCCGGGCGCAGCACCGCCCAGCCCAGCGCACCGACCAGGACCAGCGCCGCGGCCAGCGCCACCCACCGCTGCAGCCGGGCGGTCACGGTGAGCACCCCACGAGGCCGCCGGAGCCCTGGGAGACCGTGCCGCACAGCACGCCACCCACGACGCCCGGGATCAGGTTGTCCACGAAGCTGTCGAACCAGCGGCCGTTGCCCAGGGTGTTGGTGAAGACCGTGACGAAGGGCGCCAGGTTGGCCACCGTGTCCCCCAGGTTCTGCCGGTTGCGCTCGAGGATGTCGGTGACCGTGGACAGCTGGGCCAGGGCCGGGGTGAGCGCGGCGGTGTTGTCCTGCACCAGCCCGGACAGCTGGGTGGACAGCTGCTGGGTGGTGGTGAGGATGGAGTCGATCAGCTGCCGCCGGTTCTGCACCTCGGTCAGCAGGGTGTTGGAGTCGATGATCAGCTGGGTGAACTCGCCGTTTCGGTCGGCCAGCACCTGCGTCACGTCGCGGGTGGCCGACAGCAGCTGCTGCAGCTGGGCGTCCCGGCTGGAGATGGTCTGCGACAGCCGCGACAGCCCGTCGAGGGAGGTGCGGACCTCGTCGGGGGTGTCGGCGAAGGTCTCGCTGAGCACCTCGAAGGACTGCGCCAGCTGTCCGGTGTCGATGCCGTCGATGGTCTGGGCCAGCCCGCTGAAGGCCTGCACGACGTCGTAGGGCGAGGCCGTGCGGTCCAGCGGGATCGGCGTCCCCGGGTCCAGCGCGTTCGTGCCCTGCGGCACCAGCGCGAGGTACTTGGCGCCCAGCACCGTCTCGATCTTGATGGCGGCCTGGCTCTGGTCGCCGACGAAGGCGTCGCGGACCCGGAACTCCACGGTGACCGCGCCGTCCTCCAGCGCCAGGCTCTCGACCTGGCCGACCTTGACGCCGGCCACGCGCACCGGGTCGTCGGGCCGCAGGCCCGCGGCCTCGCTGAACTGCGCGGTGTAGACGGTGCCGCCGCCGATGAGGGGCAGGGACTGCGCGTTGAAGGCCAGCACGACCAGCAGCGCGATGACCGACAGGCTGACCGCCCCGATGGTCACCGGGTTGCGGTCGCGGAACGGGCGGGACTGGCGGGCCATCAGCTGCACCCCGCCGAGTTGTTCTGCGCGCCGCCCGGGGGCAGCTGGGTGGTGCCGACGACGGGCAGGGTGACCACGCCCGAGGCCGAGCACAGGTAGAAGTTGAACCAGCTGCCGTTGACCGCCGTCCGGGTGATCAGGTCGACCTTGGTCGGGGCCAGCTGCAGGAAGCTCTCCAGCACGTCGCCGCTGTCGGCGAGGTTGGTCGACAGGTCGCCCAGCGCGGTGATGTCGGCGGCCAGCGGAGGCCGCGCGTCGCTGAGGAACTGCGACGTGGTCGCGGCCAGGCCGTCGATGGTCTGCAGCGAGTCGAAGATGGCCTGCCGGTCCTCCGTCAGCCCGGAGACGAACTGCTGCAGCGACACGACCAGGTCCGAGAGCTGCTGGTCGCGCGCGGCGACGGTGCCGACGACGGTGGTCAGGTTGTCGATCACGCTGCCGATGACCTGGTCCTTGTCGGCGAGGGAGTTGGTCAGCGACCCCACGTGCGCCAGCAGGCTCTGCACGGTGCCCCCCTCGCCCTGGAAGACCTGGATGAGCTCGAAGGACAGGCGGTTGACGTCGTCGGGGTCCAGCGCCTGGAACAGCGGCTGGAACCCGCCGAACAGCACGGTCAGGTCCAGGGCCGGCTTGGTCTGCGCGACCGGGATGGTGTCGCCGGCGGCCAGGGTCCGCCCGCCCGAGCCCCCGCCCTCGGTGAGGGAGATGTACCGCTGCCCCACCAGGTTCCGGTACTTGATCGTGGCCTCGACGCCGGCGGGCAGCCGCACGTCGGTGGACACCTCGAAGCCGACCTCGGCCTGCGGGTCCTCCGCCGAGTCGCCGAGCCCGATCTCGGTGACCTGCCCGACCCGCACGCCGGCGATGCGCACCTCGTCGCCGACGACCAGGCCGGCGACGTCGGTGAACTCGGCGCGGTAGCCGGTCTGGTCGCCGAAGCCGGCGTTGGTGATGGTGGCCAGCAGCACGTAGCTGGCCAGGATGGTGACCATCGCGAAGACGACCAGCTTCACGATCGGTGCGGTCAGGCCCCTCACGGCACCATCACCTGCGTCCCGCGCAGCAGCGGCGCCAGGCTCGAGGCCGCGAGGTCGGACACCTGCGACGGGTCGACGCCGGTCTGGTAGCCCAGCAGCCCGCGGACGAAGTCCAGCTCCGCCGAGGACCCGGCCAGGCTGGCCGAGCCGCCGGGCCCGCCGTCGGTCAGCCCGCTGGGCAGCGCCGACGCCAGGTCCAGGTCGGTGCCCACGCCGGTGCCGTCGCGGCCGGTGCGGGTGTCCTCGAAGGGGAGGTCCTCGGGGCCGGTGCCGCCGAGGCAGCGCGGGTTGCCCGACACCGGGTTGTCCGGGGAGTCGACGCCGTCCAGCGGCGGGACCGGGCAGTAGTACTCGCCCTGCGCGGCCGCGGCGATGACGCCGTCGATGTCGCCCAGCCCCCGGCAGTCGGGGCCTGACACGTCGTCGTAGGCCGGCTGGTCACCGGGGACGTAGGGGTTGCGCGGGGGCAGGGTGACGGTGATGTTCAGGTTCAGCGCCGGGTCGCCGTCGGCACCGAAGGCCTCGGAGATCATCGGGTTGAACCGGGTCAGCCCGTTCAGGAAGCAGGGGTACTCCGGGGAGTAGCGCGCCAGCAGCGACAGCACCGGCCGGGAGCCCTGGGCCAGCTGGATCAGCGACTGCTCGTTCTGCTGCAGGAACCCGGCCGCGGTCTGCGCGGAGGAGCCGACCACGGTGAAGGTGCGGCGCAGCTGCTCGGCCTGGTCGACCACCGTGCTCGCGGTGACCGAGAGGTTGTCCAGCACGGCCAGGATGTCCGGCGCGGCGGCGTCGTAGGTGTCCGCGACGTCGGCCAGCAGCGAGATGTCGGCCTGCAGCTCGGGCAGCACGGTGTTGATCTGGCCCACGTAGCTGCCGGTGTCGGCCAGGTTCTGCCCCAGCCGGTCGCCGCGGCCGCGCAGCGCGTCGGCGACCGCGCCCAGGGTGTAGGACAGGTCGGCCGGGTCGACGGCCTGCAGCAGCGGCAGCAGGTCGTCGATGACGCGCTCGAGCTCGATGGCGTTCTCGCTGCGGTCCTGCGGGATGGTGTCGCCGGCGGCCAGCCGCTCCGGGCTGGGGTCGTCGGGGATGACCAGGGAGACGAACCGCTCGCCGAACAGCGTCTTGGGCAGCAGCCGGGCGTTGACGTTGGCCGGGATCTCGTCCAGGTGCTCGGGCTGGATGGCCAGCTCCACGGTCGCGCCGTCGGCGGAGGCCCGCACGTCGCGCACCTCCCCCACGATCACGCCGCGGACCTTGACGTCGCTGGCCGACTGCAGCTGGTTGCCGACGGTGTCGGTCTGCAGGGTCACCGTCACCGCGCCGCTGAACGCCTTCTGGTAGGTGGCCACGGCCAGCCCCAGCAGCAGGGCCAGCACCACCAGGAAGGCCAGCCCCTGCACCCGTCGCAGCGCGACCCTGCGCCCGCCCCGGCTCATCCTGCGATCCTCACCGTCGTCGTCGAGCCCCAGATGGCCAGGGACAGGAACAGGTCGATGACCATCACGGCCACGATGGAGAAGCGCACCGCGCGGCCCACGGCCAGCCCGACGCCGGCGGGGCCGCCGCCGGCCCGGTAGCCGTAGTAGCAGTGCGACAGGATGATCACGACGCTGAAGACCAGCACCTTCACGAAGGACCAGAGCACGTCCTGCGGTGGCAGGAACAGGTTGAAGTAGTGGTCGTAGGTGCCCGCCGACTGCCCGTAGACCGACGTGGTGATGGTGCGGGTGGCGAAGTAGCTGGTGAGCAGCCCGATCACGTAGAGCGGGATGACGGCGACGAACCCGGCGACGATGCGGGTGGTGACCAGGAACGGCAGCGAGGGGACGCCCATGACCTCCAGGGCGTCGATCTCCTCGTTGATCCGCATGGCGCCGATCTGCGCGGTGAACCCGCAGCCGACGGTGGCCGACAGCGCCAGGCCGGCGACCAGGGGCGCGATCTCGCGGGTGTTGAAGTACGCGGAGAGGAACCCGGTGAACGCCGAGGTGCCCAGCTGGTCCAGCGCCTGGTAGCCCTGCAGGCCGACCTCGGTGCCGGTGAAGAAGGACAGGAACGCGATGACGCCGACGGTGCCGCCGACCACGGCCAGCGCGCCGGTGCCGAAGCTGACCTCGGCGAGCAGCCGGAAGGTCTCCCGCTTGTAGCGGCGCAGCGTGCGCGGGGTCCAGCCCAGCGCCCGGCCGTAGAAGCTGACCTGGTCGCCGAGGTCCTCGAGGGTGGCCATGGGCCGGCCGTAGACCGTGCGCACCAGCCGGCGCGCACGGACCTTGACCCGGTCGACGGGTGAGAGGAGGGCCACCGTCTAGGACCCCTTCGGCGGCACGAGCTGGAAGTAGATGGCCGTGATGACGAAGTTGACCGCGAACAGCAGCAGGAAGGTGATGACCACCGACTGGTTGACCGCGTCGCCCACGCCCTTGGGCCCGCCACCGGCCCGCAGGCCCTTGTAGGAGGCCACGATGCCGGCGATCAGCCCGAAGATCAGCGCCTTGATCTCCCCGGACCAGAAGTCCTGCACCTGCGCCAGTGCGCTGAACGACGCCAGGTAGGCGCCCGGGGTGCCGCCCTGCAGGATGACGTTGAAGAAGTAGCCGCCGGAGACGCCGACCACCGAGACCAGGCCGTTGAGCAGGACGGCGACCACCATGGCGGCCAGCACGCGGGGGACGACGAGGCGCTGGATCGGCGAGATGCCGAGGACCTCCATGGCGTCGATCTCGTCGCGGATCTTGCGGGCCCCGAGGTCGGCGCAGATGGCCGAGCCGCCGGCCCCGGCGATGAGCAGCGCGGTGACGATCGGGCTGGCCTCGCGCAGCACGGCCAGCACCGACGCCGACCCGGTGAAGGACTGCGCACCCAGCTGCCGGGTCAGCGAGCCCAGCTGCAGGGCGATGACCGCGCCGAACGGGATCGCGACCAGCGCGGTCGGCAGGATCGTCACCGAGGCCACGAACCAGGTCTGCTGGATGAACTCCCGCAGCTGGAACGGCCGCCGGAAGACCGCGCGGACGACGTCGAGGGCGAAGGCGAAGAGGTTGCCGCTGGCGCGCAGGGGCCGGGTCGGGGAGAACGTCCCGTCCAGCAGGCCCGGCGCCTTCGGCTTCTCGCCCGGGACTGCGCTCACGGACGGCCCCGGGGATCGGGGACGACGAGGTCGGCACCGTCCTCGGTGCGCCACTCCCGGCCGCCGCCGGGGGTGGGCGCGAAGGAACCCGAGTCGGCCAGCGCGAGCAGGTCCGGCGGCAGGCTGGCCCGGATGGCGTCGGCGGTGGCCGGGTCGTAGGTGTGCAGCATTCGGGCCACCCGCTCCTGGCGGCGGCGCACGGCCTTGCGCTCGGGCAGGCCGGGGGTGGGCTCCAGCTGCGGCGGGACGGCGTCCCCGCCGGAGGCACCCTTGGGGCCGACGCCGTTGTGCGCGTCCCCGCCCCGGGCCTCCAGCGCGGCCATCTCGGCCTCGACCTGGGCGACGTCCTTCTCCTCGCTCATCCCGATCGGCCCCTCGCGGCGGCCGTTGAGGAACTGCCGGACCACCGGCTCCTGGCTGGTGAGCAGCTGTTCGCGGGGGCCGAACATCGCCAGGTGCCGCCGGAACAGCAGGCCGAGGTTGTCCGGCACGGTGCGGGCGGTGCCGATGTCGTGGGTGACGATGAGGAACGTCGCGTCGATCTGGGCGTTGAGGTCGACGATGAGCTGGTTCAGGTAGGCCACGCGGACCGGGTCCAGGCCGGAGTCGGGTTCGTCGAAGAGGATGACCTCGGGGTCGAGCACCAGCGCGCGGGCGATGCCGGCGCGCTTGCGCATGCCGCCGGAGATCTCCCCGGGCAGCTTCCCCTCGGTGCCGGCCAGGCCGACCATGTCCATCTTCTCCATGACGATGGACCGGACCTCGGACTCGCTCTTGCGGGTGTGCTCGCGCAGCGGGAAGGCGATGTTGTCGTAGAGGTTCATCGAGCCGAACAGGGCGCCGTCCTGGAACAGCACGCCGAACAGCCGCCGGACGTCGTAGAGCTCGCGCTCGGAGCAGCTGACGATGTCGACGTCGGTCATCACGATCGAGCCGCGCTCGGGCTTGAGCAGGCCGACGAGGGACTTGAGGAAGACCGACTTGCCGGTGCCCGACGGGCCGAGCATGACCGAGATCTCCCCCGGCGGGAGGGTGAGGGTCACGTCGGACCAGATGTTCTGGCTGCCGAAGGACTTGGTGAGCCCCTCCACGTGCACGGCGACGCCCACGCTCCGACCTCCTCCACCGGCTCCGCTGCCGGCGCTGCTGCTCCTGCTGGGCCCCGGCATCATGCGGCCCCACCTGCGACCGCGCATGTCTACTGGGGAGTAACGAAGGACGAGGTTAGTGGTTACGCAGGTCACGGCAATCGCGTGGGCCCCGTCTCACACGAACTCGTGACCTGCGCGCGACCTGCCGCGTACGCAGCAGGGGCCGCACCCCCCGGAGGAGGTACGGCCCCTGCTGTCGATCGGTGTCACCCGCGGGCGACGTGCCCGGCGTGCGCCGGGCGGGGTGTCACTTGACGGTGACGGTGGCGCCGGCGCCCTCGAGGGCGGCCTTGGCCTTCTCCGCGGCGTCCTTGGCGACCTTCTCCAGGACCGGCTTCGGCGCGCCGTCGACCAGGTCCTTGGCCTCCTTGAGGCCGAGCGAGGTCAGGCCGCGCACCTCCTTGATGACCTGGATCTTCTTGTCGCCGGCGGCCTCGAGGATGACGTCGAACTCGTCCTGCTCGGCGGCGGCCTCGGCGCCACCGCCACCGGCACCGCCGGCGGCGGGCGCAGCGGCCATGGCGACGGGGGCGGCGGCGGTGACCTCGAAGGTCTCCTCGAACTGCTTCACGAAGTCCGACAGCTCCAGGAGGGTCATCTCCTTGAAGGCGTCGAGCAGCTCGTCGGTGGACAGCTTGGCCATGGTTCTTCTCCTACTGGTCAGTCGTCGCTGGCCGCGGGCGCGGCGTCAGCGTCGGTGTCGGGGGTGGTGGGTGCAGCAGCAGCGGTCTCGTCGGCGGCCGGGGAGTCGCCCGCGGGCTTCTTCTCCTTGAGCGCCTCGGCGAGCCGGGCGACCTGCGACAGCGGGGCCTGGAACAGCCCGGCGGCCTTGGTGAGGTTGCCCTTCATCGCGCCGGCCAGCTTGGCCAGCAGGACGTCGCGGGACTCGACGTCGGCGAGGCGGGTGACCTCGGCGGCGTCGACCGGACGACCCTCGACGACGCCGCCCTTGACCACGAGGGCCGGGTTGGCCTTCGCGAAGTCGCGGATCGCCTTGGCGGCCTCGACCGGGTCACCGGCGATGAACGCGATGGCGGTCGGGCCGGTGAGCAGCGGGGCCAGCTCGGAGAAGCCGACGGAGTCCGCGGCCCGCTTCGTCAGGGTGTTCTTGACGACGGCGTAGCTGCTGCCCGCACCGAGGGAACGACGCAGCTGGCTCAGCTGCGCCACGGTCAGCCCGCGGTACTCGGTGAGCACCGCCGCACTCGAGTCCTGGAACCGGCTGGTGATCTCCGCGATCGCCGCATCCTTGGCCTGCGTGGGCATGGGCCTCCTCTCTCAGTCGGGGCGACCACCGGAGGAGGCACGGTGCGCATCGATCGAGGGGCCCGGAGACGGGAGACGCCCCGGCGCAGGGCGCACGGGGCGTGGGCAGGCACAGGGCCTGGCGACGATCCGTTCACCTGCGCGGGCCGCCCGGACGGATCCGGGACCTTCGATCGCACGCGGACGTGCGACGACCAGCGGTCTGGGGGGAACGCCGAGAAGAGTACACGCCCGGCGCGACGCGCGGTCGCGGGCATCCGCCCGGCCCACCCGGGACGAATGCCGCACGATCTACCCGCACGTCGTCGGCAGGACAGGAGCACCACCACCCATGAGCACCCCCGACCGCACCGTCGCAGGCCGGCTCGCCGGCCTCGTGGGCGAGGTCTTCGGCGGCCGCGTCCCGGTCCGCATCCGCGCCTGGGACGGCAGCGAGGCCGGCCCCGCCGACGACGCCCCCGTCGTCGTGCTGCGCAGCCGCACCGCCCTGCGCCGGCTGCTGTGGGACCCGAACGAGCTGGGCCTGGCGCGGGCCTACGTGGCCGGCGAGATCGACGTCGAGGGCGACCTGGCCGAGGGCCTGTCCCGGGTGTGGTCGCTGGTCCGCGAGCGGCCGCCGGCCCTGCCGGGCGTGCGCGACCAGCTGCGCTGGGCGCGGACCGCCGTCCGGCTGGGCATCGTGGGCCGCCGGCCGGCCGCCCCGCCGGAGGAGGCGGTGCTGTCGGGCGAGAAGCACACCACCGACCGCGACAGCGACGCGATCAGCTACCACTACGACCAGAGCAACGACGTCTACCAGGCGCTGCTCGACGAGCACATGGCCTACTCGTGCGCCTACTTCCGCGAGGACCCGGCCACCGACCCCGGCGCCGCCGACGGCAGCTACACCGTCACCGAGGCGCAGCGGGACAAGCTGGAGCTGGTCTGCCGCAAGCTGGGCCTGCAGCCGGGCATGCGGCTGCTGGACGTCGGCTGCGGCTGGGGCTCGATGATCGTCTACGCCGCCCAGCACCACGGCGTGCACGCCACCGGCGTCACCATCTCCGCCCAGCAGCGCGACCACATCGAGAAGGTCGTCGCCGAGCGCGGGCTGGCCGACCGGGTGACCGTGCGGCTGCAGGACTACCGCGACGTCCCGGTCCCCGTCGAGGGCCCCTACGACGCAATCAGCTCGATCGAGATGAGCGAGCACGTCGGCCAGGAGCAGTACCCGGTGTACGCGGCCACCCTGCACCGGCTGGTGCGCCCGGGCGGCCGGGTGCTGGTGCAGGCGATGAGCCACCCCAGCGCGCCCGGCGGCGGCGCCTTCATCGAGCGCTACGTGGCCCCCGACATGCACATGCGCCCGACCTGGCAGACCGCCGAGATGCTCGCCGCGCCGGGCCTGGAGCTGCGCGACGTGGAGAGCATCCGGGAGCACTACGACTGGACCGTGCGGGCCTGGGCGCAGCGCCTCGAGGAGCGCTGGGACGAGGTGGCCGGGCTCATCGGCACCGCCGGGGCACGCATCTGGCGGCTGTACCTGGCCGGCGGCGGGCTGACCTTCGCGGAGAACCGGATGGGCGTGGACCAGCTGCTGTTCGTCAAGCCCCGCCCCGACGGCCGCAGCGGCATGCCCGCCACCCGCAGCGCCTGGCACGAGGGCCTGGGCGCCCCCCGCCGGGCCTCCTGACCCCGACGGCGACGGCGGTGGACCTCGACTGGGGTGCCCTGGGCACCGGTGCGCTGGTCTCGTTCGTGGTCCTGCTGGCGGTGTTCACCGGCACCTGGCTGCTCGCGCTGCGGCTGGGCCGGCACTCGGTGGTGGACGTCGTCTGGGGCCTGGGGTTCGTCGTCGTCGCCCTCGCCGGGCTGCTCACCGCGCGGGCCGGCGGGCACGGCGACCTCGGCCGGCAGCTGCTGGTCCTCGCGCTCACCACCGCGTGGGGCGTCCGGCTGGCCGTGCACATCGGCCGGCGCAACGGGGACCGGGAGGACCCGCGGTACGAGGAGATCGCCGCCCGCGCCCGCGGCTCGGTGGCCGCGCACCTCTACCGCCGGGTGTACCTGCCGCAGACCGCCGTCCTGTTCGTGGTGTCGTCGCCGTTGCTGGTCGCGGCCTTCCAGGACGGGACGGCGACCGGTGGGTGGCCGCTGGTGGTGGCCCTGCTCGGCGTCGCGGTGTGGTCGCTGGGGTTCACCTTCGAGACGGTCGGCGACTGGCAGCTGGAGCGGTTCAAGGCCGACCCGGCCAACCGCGGCCAGGTCAACGACCGCGGCCTCTGGCGCTACACCCGGCACCCGAACTACTTCGGCGACGCCTGCGTGATGTGGGGCCTGTGGCTGCCCACGGCGGCGCACTGGTCGGGCTGGGTGTTCGTCGTCTGCCCGGCGCTCATGACGCTGAACCTGGTCAAGGGGTCGGGGGCGGCGATGACCGAGCGCCGGATGGCGAGCTCCCGGCCGGGGTTCGCCGCGTACGTGGCCCGCACCAGCGCGTTCGTCCCCTGGCCCCCGAAGCCGTCCTGAACGCACGACGCCCCCGCAGCCGGTGGCTGCGGGGGCGTCTGCGGTGCGGGGTCGGTCAGACCTGCGAGGCCTCGTCGACCAGCAGGTTGCGGGTGCGGTTCGGGTCCACCGGGATGCCCGGGCCCATCGTGGTGGAGACGGTGACCTTGCGGACGTAGCGGCCCTTGGCGGCCGACGGCTTGGCCCGCAGCACCTCGTCGAGGGCGGCGGCGTAGTTCTCCACCAGCTTGGTCTCGTCGAAGGAGACCTTGCCGATGACCAGGTGCAGGTTCGACTGCTTGTCGACGCGGAAGTTGATCTTCCCGCCCTTGATGTCGTTGACGGCCTTGGTGACGTCGGGGGTCACGGTGCCGGTCTTCGGGTTCGGCATCAGGCCACGGGGGCCGAGGATGCGGGCGATGCGGCCGACCTTGGCCATCTGGTCGGGGGTGGCGATCGCGGCGTCGAAGTCCAGGAAGCCGCCCTGGATGCGCTCGATCAGGTCGTCCGAGCCGACGACGTCGGCGCCGGCGGCCTCGGCCTCGGCGGCCTTGTCACCGGTCGCGAAGACGATGACGCGGGCGGTCTTGCCGGTGCCGTGGGGCAGGTTGACCGTGCCGCGGACCATCTGGTCGGCCTTGCGGGGGTCGACGCCGAGGCGGATGGCGACCTCGACGGTCGCGTCGTACTTGGTGGTCGACGTCTGCTTCGCCAGCCCCGCCGCCTGCAGCGGGCTGTAGAGCTGGGTGGCGTCGACGAGCTCCGCTGCCTTGCGGAAGTTCTTGCCGTGCTTGGCCATGGTGGCGCTCCTGTCTGCGCCCGCTCGCGCGGGCGGTCGTGTGGTGAACGGGCCTGGGCCGGCCCTCCCACGAGTACTGGGGGTGGTGCTACTGGACGGTGATGCCCATCGACCGGGCGGTGCCGGCGATGATCTTCTCGGCCTGGTCCAGGTCGTTGGCGTTCAGGTCCTCCATCTTGACCTGGGCGATCTCGCGGACCTGGTCACGGGTGACCGTGGCGACCTTGGTCTTGTGCGGCTCGCCCGAGCCCTTCTCCACACCGGCGGCCTTCAGCAGCATGCGGGCTGCCGGCGGCGTCTTGGTGATGAAGGTGAAGGAGCGGTCCTCGAAGACCGAGATCTCCACGGGGACGATGTCACCGCGCTGCGACTCGGTCGCGGCGTTGTAGGCCTTGCAGAACTCCATGATGTTGACGCCGTGCTGGCCGAGCGCCGGACCGACGGGCGGGGCGGGGGTGGCCGCACCGGCCTTGATCTGGAGCTTGATGACCGCGGTCAACCGCTTCCTGGGGGGCATGACTTCCTCTTCTTGTCGTTCAGGGGGTGGTGCGGATCAGCCGGGTCAGAGCTTCTGGACCTGGCTGAAGGACAGCTCGACCGGCGTCTCGCGGCCGAAGATGGAGACCAGCACCTGCAGCTTCTGCTGCTCGGCGTTGATCTCGTTGATGGTGGCCGGGAGGGTGGCGAACGGGCCGTCCATGACGGTGACGGACTCGCCGACCTCGAAGTCGACCACGGGGCTGCTGGGCGTGCCGGCGGCCGGCGAACCGGCCTCGGGCGAGGCGGCGGCCTTCGGGGTGGTCGCGGGGACCAGCAGCTTGACGACCTCGTCCAGGCTCAGCGGCGAGGGCCGCGAGGTGGCGCCGACGAAGCCGGTGACGCCGGGGGTGTTGCGCACCGCGCCCCAGGAGTCGTCGGTGAGGTCCATCCGGACCAGCAGGTAGCCGGGCAGCACCTTGCGGTTGACCTGCACCCGCTTGCCGTTCTTGATCTCGGTGACCTCTTCGGTCGGGACCTCGATCTGGAAGATGTAGTCCTCCATGTCGAGGCTGGTGATCCGCGACTCGAGGTTGGTCTTCACCTTGTTCTCGTAGCCGGCGTAGGAGTGGATGACGTACCAGTCGCCGAACGCGCCGGCCAGCGCCTTGCGCATCGCCTCGGCCGGGTCCTCGTCCTCCTCCTCGGCGGTCGCGAGGACCTCCTCGGTGAGCGGGTCGTGGTCGGGCGCCGGCTCCAGCGTGGTGTCGCCGACCAGTGCGTCGTCGACGGCGCCGCGGGCGTTGCCGGTGCCGCCGGCGACCGCGTCGGCCATCGGGTTGTCGGCGGTCAGGTCGCCGGTGTCCACCGAGCCCTCGGCCGCACCGGTCTCGCGCACGCCGGTCTCGGCGTCGACGGCACCGGTGGCGGCGTCCACGGCGGCGTCGGCCGTCGGGTCCTCGGTGGCGTCGGCGACGACGTCGTCGTTCTCGCGGGGGTCGGTCACGGGGTGGGTCTCTTTCCTGTGCGTCGGCGGTGCGGGGTCGGTGGCGGGGTCAGCCGAAGACGGCGATGACGCCCTGGGCGAAGAGGATGTCCAGCCCGGCCACCAGCGCCACCATGAAGGCGACGAAGACGATGACGACGGTCGTGTAGGTGATCAGCTCGCGCCGGCCAGGCCAGATGACCTTGCGCAGCTCGGCGACGACCTCGCGGAGGAACCGGCCGATGCTGCGCTTCTCGCGCAGCTCGGCGGCGCGGGCCCGCTCGGCCGCGGCCCGGGTCGGGGTCTGGTCCTTCTTGGCCGCGGCGCTCCGCCCGCCGGGACGGGTGGTGCGGGCCTCGCTGGCCGGGCGGCCACCGGGACGGTCGCGGCGGCGCACCCGGGGGGCGGCCGGCTCGTCGTCGTCCTCGTCGTCGTCGGCGGTGATGGCGCCCCGACGGCGGCGGGCGGGGGTGGCGACGACCTTGTCCTCGTCCTCGGCCGCCTCGGCGGCGACCTCGTCCTCGGCGGCCTCGAGCTCGGCGGCGTCGTCGACCCCGGGGGTCTCGGCGTCGATCTGCTCGTCGGTCAGCTCGGCGTCGTCGGCGGGCTCGGACCTCGGACGCCGGCGTGCGTCCTCGGTGCCCGGCTGCTCGTCGCTCACTGCGCCTCGCCTCGTCGTCGGTGTTCGCGGTCTGGGGTGGTGGTCGCGCCACCGTCCCGGCCGGCCCGGCCGGGTGTCCTGCGCCGCTCGGGGGCGGGTCGTGCACTCCGCCGGCGGACCGGCGGGCGGGCAGGGGTGACAGGACTTGAACCTGCAGCCTGCGGTTTTGGAGACCGCTGCTCTGCCAATTGAGCTACACCCCTAGGCGGCCACCGGGGCGACCGCCGGGGACCTCGACCTGCCGGGTGACGTGGTCCGACCACTCCATGACCAGCACGGGGTGGTACCGGGGCACGCCGGTGGCAGGGTCTGAGAACCCCAGGCGAGAAGTGTACGTGACGGGGTCGGCGCCCAGCCACCACGCCTGCCGGCGGGGTCTCAGAGCTGGACGACGGCCCGGGCCAGCGAGAGCACCTTCTCGCCGCCGCTGGTGACGGTGAGGTCCACCCGGACGCGGCCGTCGTCCAGCAGGGCGGCGACCCGGCCGGCCACGACGACCTCGGCACCGACGCCGTCGTCGGGCACGACGACCGGGCGGCTGAAGCGCACGGAGTACTCGACCAGGGCGCCGGGGTCGCCTGCCCAGGCCGTGACGGCGCGGGCGGCCAGGCCGGCGGTGAGCATGCCGTGGGCGATGACGCCGGGCAGGCCGACCTCGGTGGCCACGCGCTCGTTCCAGTGGATGACGTTGAAGTCACCGGAGGCGCCGGCGTAGCGGACCAGGTCGGCGCGGGTGACCCGGGAGGTCTGCGGCGGGAGCTCGGTGCCGACCTCGACGTCGGCGCGGCGGACGACGGCGGCCATCAGGCGCCCCGCGCCACGAGCATGGCGCTGGTCCGGCAGACCGGCTCGCCGTCCTCGGTGGCGAGGTCGACGCGGGTGGTGAGCATGTCGTTGCCGGCCACGCTGCGCACGGCCTCGATCGAGGCGGTGGCGACCAGGCGGTCACCGGCGCGGATCGGGCGGTGGTGGACGAACTTCTGCTCGCCGTGCACGACACGGCTGTAGTCGATGGCGACGTCGGGGTCCTCGAGGACCACGTTGCCCGCGCCCAGGCTCAGCACGATGGCGAACGTGGGCGGGGCGACGACGTCGGGGTGGCCGGCCGCGCGGGCGGCCTCGGTGTCGCGGTAGACCGGGTCGTCGTCGCCCAGCGCGCGGGCGAACTCGGCGATCTTCTCGCGCCCCACCTCGTAGACGACGGAGGGCGGGTAGCTGCGCCCGACCAGTCCTGGGTCCAACGCCATGCTCCCGCCCTCCGTCGCTCGAAGCCTGCTGGGGTCAGCGGGTCTCGCGGTGGACCGTGTGCTTCTTGTCCGTGGGGCAGTACTTCTTCAGCTCGAGCCGGTCGGGGTCGTTCCGACGGTTCTTGCGGGTGATGTAGTTGCGGTTCTTGCACTCCTGGCACGCCAGGGTGATCTTCGGACGGACATCGGTGGCTGCCATGAGCGTTTCCTCGCCTTGTTCTGGGATGACGTGCGCGGGATGGTCCCCCACACGGCGACGGACCCCGGTGACCGGGGTCCGTCAGGAGTAGCGGCGACCGGACTTGAACCGGTGACACAACGATTATGAGCCGTTTGCTCTACCAGGCTGAGCTACGCCGCCGGGATGACCGTGCGGCCCGATCTGTCGACTGGACCGGCTGGTCGGAGCCCCTTTACGGAATCGAACCGTAGACCTTCTCCTTACCATGGAGACGCTCTGCCGACTGAGCTAAAGGGGCCTGCCTGCTTCGCGGGACACACTACCCGGGCCTCGCGGCCCGGTGCGCGTGCCCCTCTCGGAGCGTGCTCGAGAACCCTAGCAAACGCTCACGAGCGCACGAACAACCGGCGGTGCGGGGCCCCCGGCGCGGCGGACCGGACGCCGGTGCGGGCCAGCAGCCAGTTCTCCAGCCGGTCGTCCGGCAGCGGACGGCTGACCAGGAAGCCCTGCAGCTTGTCGCAGCCCATCTCGGCCAGCAGGTCGCGGGTGACCTCGTCCTCCACGCCCTCGGCGACCACCCGCAGGCCCAGGTTGTGGGCGAGCTCGACGATGGAGCGGGCGATGAACGACTCGCTCTGGCTGGTGGACATGCCCAGCACGAAGGACTTGTCGATCTTGAGCTCGTCGATGGGCAGCTGGCGCAGCTGGGACAGCGAGGAGTAGCCGGTGCCGAAGTCGTCCATAGACAGCCGCAGGCCCAGGGCGTGCAGGTCGGCCAGCACCGTGGAGTTGCGCACGGAGTCGTCGACGACGATGCCCTCGGTCAGCTCGAGGGTCAGCAGCGAGCCGGGGACGCCGTGCCGCCGCAGGGCCGCGCGGACGCGGTCGACCAGGTCGGGCTCGGCCAGGCACTTGGCGGAGAGGTTGACCGCGACCGACAGCGCGATGTCCTGGTCCAGCCACTTGCGGCAGCGTTCCAGCGCCAGGTCGAGCACGTAGTCGGTGACCGCGCCGATGCGGCCGATCTGCTCGGCCAGGCCGATGAAGTCGTCCGGCGGCACGTTGCCGTAGCGCGGGTGGGCCCAGCGCACGAGCGTCTCGACGGAGACGATGTCGGAGGTGCGGGTGTCCACGATGGGTTGGAACACCACGGTGATCTGCTTCTCGGCCATCGCGGACTCGAGCTCGGTGCCCAGCTGCAGGCGGCGCAGGCTCTGCTGGTCCAGGACCGGGTGGTAGCTCGCCACCCCACCGGAGCTGTGGCCGGCCAGCAGGGCGACGTCGGCGCGCTGCATGAGGGTGCCGGAGGTGTCCCCGTGCACCGGCGCCGCGGCGACGCCGAAGGTGAGCAGGACGTCGAGGTCCAGCCCGGCCACGCGGGCCCGGGTGGCGGCCGCGTCGCGCAGTCGCCGGGCGGCCCGCTCGGTGGCCGGGAGGCTCAGCCCGGGCAGCAGGACGGCGAACTGGCCGCCCTCCATCCGGGCGACCAGCGCGCGGGGCGGGGCGTGCTCGCGCAGCAGGCCGGCGGTGACCAGCAGCAGCTCGTCGCTGGCGGCGTGCCCCAGGGTGTCGGTGACCTCGGTGTAGTTGTCCAGCGAGGCGAACACCAGGCCGGCGCGCACGTCGCCGGGCTCGGCGGACAGCAGGGTGTCGATCTCGACCGCCAGCCGCTGCCGGTTCGGCAGGCCGGTCAGGGCGTCGTGGTCGGCGTCGTACCGGATGCGGGTCAGCAGCTGCTGCTGCCGGATCGCGGCGTTGACGTGCGTGAGCATGGCGTCCAGCGCTGCCCGGTCGCCCGCCTCGAACGACACCAGGTCGCTGCGCCGGTCACAGACCTCGAGGTAGCCGTGCTCCCCCGCCGCCGTCACGACCGGAGCGCCGAGCACCTCGTCGGCACCCCGACGCGCCAGGGCCGCGGATTCCTCGTCGGTCGCGGTGGCGGAGGCCACCAGGACCGGCCCGCCCCCGACCGGGTCCACCGCCCGGCGGCGGATGGGGTCCTCGGGGTCGCTGGGGCCGGCGTACCAGTCCGGCACCTCGGCGTTCCCCACGACGACCAGACGGGGTCCGTCCTCCAGGAAGGGGGGCAACCACAGCGCGACCCGCTCAGCGTTGAGCAGCTCGCGCACCGCTGAGGCGATCTGCCGCACGCCGGCCTCGTCCGGGCTGACCTCCTCCACCCGGCGGGCGAAGTCGTACACCTGCTGGACGGTCCTGCGCTCCCGACCGACCCTCGCGGTGGTCCGGAAGAGCAGGAGCACCGCGATCACCAGCGGGAGGACCACGACGAGGGTCCAGGCGCTCGACCCGACCAGGATGAGCACGACGATGGCGATGCCCACCCCCAGTACCGGCATGACGATGCCGGTGGCGAGCATGCCGCGCCAGAATTCCCAGCCCGGGGGGCCGGCGGTGAGGGTGATCGCTGTCGAGACGAGCAGCGTCCCGCCCAGCGTGCTGGCGATGAGGGCGGTCAGCAGCGCCAGCCAGGTCAGGGGCTCGGCGATGTCCAGCGACCCGAAGGCTCCGAGGACGAGCCCGGCCAGGGCGACCTCGAGTGCGCCGTTCGCGATGTTGAACACCAGCTTGGGGAGCTGGTAGCGCTGGTGGACCAGCGTGACGAGGAGGGCCAGGGTGCGGGCGACGAACGTCCAGAACGGCCCCACCTCCAACAGGCCGATGACCAGCACGAGGTCCATCAGCGAGAAGGCGTAGGTCTCCCTGCCGAACTCCACGTGCAGCGGCACGGACTCGGCGACGACCCCGCCGACGAAGACCAGCCCGACGACCCACCACGAGACCGGGCCGATCGCGGGGTGCAGCACGGGCACGCCGAACGCGACGGCGAGCACCACGGCGAGCAGCGTCGGGGCCCACGGGCTCCGGTGCAGCGCTCTGCGCGGGGCGCCCGCGGTGCTGGGAGCGTCGACCACCATCGTCCTGCCTGTCGGAGCAGCAATGGCGCGAGGCTAACAGTGAGTGACCACGTTCTCTGCGTCTTCTCACCCTGGCGGGGTGGCTGACTACGTTGCGCCACCCCGCCCGTGCGATCGGGGTCGATCAGCCCCACTTGGTGACGCGGCCCCACTTCGTGACGCGGCCCCACTTGGTCACGCGGGTGGCAGGGGACATAGCGGTGGTGCTGGACATGACGCCTCCTCAGGCATGGGTGGACTGCACGAGTGCGGCAGCCGCCCACGCGGGGGCAGAGCAAGGTCGGCAAGGACCGCTGCGAGCAGGTTGCGAGGGCGTCACCCGTCCGGGCAAGTCGTTGACAGCCCGATCAGGTGGAGCGTGGTCGCGTCGCTACTCTGCGTCGAAGCTTAACGACCTCAAGTCACTGAGCCGGGTGACATCCGGCCGTGTCGCCGCGTGTCGGTGGTTGCCTGCGTCACGGAGGCCGTTCCACTGCTCACCGGCCCCGCGTCCGACACGCGCGGGCCGGGAGGGTCGACCCGATTCGGCTCCCGCGCGGTCGTGTCGTGACCTTCCGGCGCCGGGTCCGCACTGCGGGTCAGAACAGCCGCGCGACGGGTGACCCGCCTCGCCGGAGCTCGCCGAGCGGGGACGCCACGTCCGGTGGCGCCACCGCGCTGACCGGCAGGGGCGCCGGCAACCGCAGGGCTCGCAGCACCTGCTCGTACGCCAGCCCCGCACCGCCGGGCGCGCCGACGAGCCGGGTGGCGTCGGCCACGGCACCCGGGGCACCGCGCAGCAGCGGCGCCGCCGGACGGTCGGTGACGCCGAAGCCGACGGCACCCAGCACCGTGTCGACCACCGGGCCCGCCACCAACGGCACCGTGCCCGGCAGCAGCGAGAAGACCAGCTCGGCCTCCTTGCGCAGGAACTGCTCGTCGACGGCGGCGGCGTCCGCGCGGGCGGTGCCCACCAGGTGGGCCACGGTCGCGGCCTGGTCCCGCACCGCGGTGAGCGCACCGACCAGCACCGTGACGTCCAGCCCCGCCGGCAGGGTCGCCACCGCCCCCTCCAGCGCGGGCACCACCACCCGCGCGGCCGCGCGCTCCGCCAGCAGCGCCGTCGCCCCGGCCAGCACCGCCACCGCGCCGGGCGCGGCCGGGTCGAGCAACCGGGCGACGACCAGGTCCGGGTGGGCCGCCACCACGGCGGCGAGCTCGGGGGCCACCCGCGCCCAGGTCGCCGGCAGCGCGGTGACCACGTGGTCCCCGCCCGGGACGAACGGTGCCCCCGCGGACAGCAGCGCGGCCGTGGCGACCACCGGGGCGGCCGCGTCGCGCGCGGCCAGGCCCACCAGGTCGGCCAGCGCCGCACCGCCGTCCGCCCAGGGGCGCGACAGCAGCGCCGTCCACGCAGCGGGCGTGTCGAGCGCGCCGGCGGCGAGCTCGGACCGCCGGGACCCCACCAGTGCGCCCACGACGACGGCCACCGGGTCGGTGGCCCGGCTGGCCACCCGGTCGGCCGCCGACAGACCCTGCTCCCGCTCGCGGGCCAGCAGGGACGGCAGCCAGCCGGCCGCCAGGGCCGCTCCCCCGCCCGCCGCGACCACCGCCCCCATGCCGAGCGCGACCTGGTCGGGGACGCCGTCGGGGTCCAGCGGGTCGAGCACGGCCGACAGCAGGCCGGGCGCGCGCGTCGCCGACGACGCGGCCGCGGTGAACGCCACGGCCAGCCCGCCGGCCACCCTGTCGTCGGGGCCGGCCAGCAGGAGCACCTGCTGCAGCCCGGGCGCGCCGAGCCGCTCCACGAGGGCACCGGCGACCAGGGGGTCGGCGAGCAGCCCGGCGTGCTCGTCCAGGACGCGCGCGACCTCGTCGGTGCCTGCCGCACCGGTCAGGGCAACGGCGACGTCGGTGCCCAGGGCCGACCGCACCGCCGCGCCGTACGCCGGCAGCAGCACGGCCAGGTGCAGGCGGACACCGTCGGCCGTCGAGGCGCCGCCGCGGGACGGACCGACACCCAGGTCGGCGGCCGCGGCCCCCAGCGCGGCGGCCGCGACGGCCGCGTCCTCGCCGACCGAGGCCAGCAGCGCGGCGTGCTCGGCCGCCCGTGCCGCGTCGGCCGCCACGACGTCGGCGACCAGGGCCGCGGCGGCCGGGTCCTCGGTCACCGAGGACACCTGGGCGGCGGGGTCGACGAGGGTGGCCAGCCGCAGCTCCGCGCGGTCGAGGTCGGCGGCCTGCCGGTCGCGCAGCACCACGATCCGGGCCCGGGCCGCCACGACGGCCTCGCGGTGGCCGGCCACGGCGCCGAGGGCGGCTGTGACCGCGTCGTGCACCGCGCCCACGACCTGCCGGGTCGCCCCGACCTCCGCGGCCGCCGCGGCCGCGTCGGCCCCGAGCCACCCGGGCGCCTGGGTGGCCGGGCCCGCCAGGTGGGCCTCCAGCACACCGAGCACGAACCCGGCCGCGGCCAGGCCGTCGACGGCGGCGGCCAGGGCGTGCGGGTCGCCCTCCGGGTCGGGCAGCGGGACCGGCGGCGGGAGGACCGTGCTCACCGGGCGGCGACCGACCCGCGCGGGGCCAGCAGGGACCCGTCGAGGCCGGCCCAGTCGTCGGCGACCGCGCCGACCGTGGACCCCAGCCAGTGCAGCTCCCCCACCAGGTGCCCGCCCGCCACGGCGACGGCCTGGGTGAAGACCACCAGCGCGGGCTGGAGGGGGCCGCCGACCGCGGCGTCGGGGAGCCGGGCCGGGACCTCGGCCGCGGTGTCGCCGCAGCCGTGCAGCGCGGCCGCCAGGCCGTACAGCTCCGCGGGCGGCACCTGGATCGTCATGCCGGGAGTGTGCGACGCCCCGCCGACCTGCCGGCCCGGTCGTCCACAGGTGGGGACGCCGTCCACAGCAGCGCACCACCCGGGCCCCGCCGCACCTACAGTTCCGCCGGTGAGCAGGCCGTGGACCGGGTCGGAGGAGGGCTCCAGCCTGCCCTTCGTCCTGGTCTGCTGGCTGGTCGCGGCGCTGATGGCCTTCGGGGCCATCGCTGCGTCGGACGCCTTCCTGGAGCAGCAGCGGGTGCAGTCGGCCTGCGACGGCGCCGCCCTGGCGGCGGCCAACCAGACCGGCAACGGGGCGGTGTACTCCCGCGGCGTGGCCGGCTACCTGCCGCTGGACCAGGCCTCCGCCGAGGTGGCGGTGGCCGACCAGCTCGCCGACGGCGGCACCCGGCTGGACGCCTGGTCGGTGGCCGTCGACGGCGTGGAGGCCACCGTGACCTGCACCCGGGCCGTACCGATCGCGTTCGGGTGGCTGTTCCTGGGCGGGCAGCCGCTCGAGCGCACCGCCGTGGCCAGCGCCCGCGCACCCACCGCCTGAACCCGACGCGGCCGGGAGACGACGACGGCCCCCGACCAGGAGGTCGGGGGCCGTCGCACCAGGCGTGGCGGGTGAAGGATTCGAACCTTCGTAGGCTAAGCCGACGGATTTACAGTCCGCTCCCATTGGCCACTCGGGCAACCCGCCGTGTGCTGTGGTGCCCGACGAGCGTACAAGACCGGCGGAGCCGCCCCACCAGGTGGCTCGCCGAGGAGGGAAGGAACCCCCATGGCAGATGCGTCCTTCGACGTCGTGAGCAAGGTCGACCGCCAGGAGGTCGACAACGCGCTGAACCAGGCCGGCAAGGAGCTGTCCCAGCGGTTCGACTTCCGGGGCACCAACGCGAGCATCGCCTGGGCCGGCGAGGAGGGGGTCACCCTCACCGCCGACACCGAGGAGCGGGTCGCCGCCGCCCTGGAGGTGTTCAAGGAGAAGCTGGTCAAGCGGGGCATCTCGATGAAGGCCGTCGACGCCGGCGAGCCGCAGGCCTCGGGCAAGACCTACAAGATCTCCGCGACCATCCAGCAGGGCATCGCCTCGGACAAGGCCAAGCAGATCGCCAAGACCATCCGCGACGAGGGCCCCAAGGGCGTCCAGGCGCAGATCCAGGGCGACCAGCTGCGGGTCAGCGGGAAGAAGCGGGACGACCTGCAGGCGGTCCAGCAGCTGCTGAAGAGCAAGGACTTCGAGATCGCCCTGCAGTTCGACAACTACCGCTGACCGGTCTCCCGGGCCAGCTGCTCCAGCCGAGCGATCCGCTCGGCCATCGGGGGGTGGGTGGCGAACATCGACGCCGCGCCCGCCCCCCGGAAGGGGTTGGCGATCATCAGGTGGCTCTGGCTGACCAGCCGCTGGTCCTGGGGCAGCGGCCGGGCGGCCACCCCCCGGTCCAGCTTGCGCAGCGCCGAGGCCAGCGCCAGCGGGTCGGCCGACAGCTGGGCGCCCGACGCGTCGGCCTGGTACTCCCGGCTGCGGCTGACCGCCATCTGCACCAGGCCGGCGGCCAGCGGGCCGAGCAGCACCAGCAGCAGGCCGCCCAGGGCGTTGCCGCCGCTGCGCTCGTCCCGGCCGCCGAACAGGCTGGTGAACATGGTCATCTGCGCGGCGAAGGTGATCGCGGTGGCCATCGCCCCCGCCACCGAGCTGATCAGGATGTCGCGGTTGTGGACGTGCGAGAGCTCGTGGGCCAGCACGCCGCGCAGCTCGCGGCGGTCCAGCAGCTCGAGGATGCCCTGGGTGCAGCACACCGCCGCGTTGCGCGGGTTGCGGCCGGTGGCGAAGGCGTTGGGCTGGTCGGTGGGGCTGACGTAGAGCCGCGGCATGGGCTGGCGGGCCCCGGTGGCCAACTCGCGGACGATCGCGTACAGCTGCGGCGCCTGGGTCTCGGTGACCGGGAAGGCCCGCATCGACCGCAGGGCCAGCTTGTCGCTGTTGAAGTACGCGTAGCCGTTGATGCCCAGGGCGACCACCAGCGCGACGGCCAGGCCGCCCCGTCCGCCCAGCAGCGCACCGATCGCCAGGATGATCCCGGCCATCAGGCCGAGCAGCAGGGCGGTCCGGAGACCGTTGTTCCAGCGGTGCACGCCCGGACAACGCGGTGGGCCGGGGCGCCGTTCCCCAGGCCCCCGGCGGGGCGACCGGCCCGGCGGAGGTTTGCCGGGGCTGCCGGTGAGCAATCCCCGGTCCCATGAGCGCCGACACGGACACCGGTGAGCACGAGCGCGTCGCCGCCCCCGGTGCCGACGACCTGAACCGCGCCACCGGGCTGGGCAGCCTGGACCTGGTGACCCGGGTGGCCACGGCGCAGCCGGCGGCGGTCGGTCTCGTGGTGGACGCGCTGACCGGCCCGGACGCGCACGGACGCGACGTCACGGAGCTGCTGCAGCTGGTGGCGCGCACCGCCACGGCCACCATCGACGACTGCGACTCCGCGGGGGTGACCGTCGTCCAGGAGGGCACGCCGTTCACCTCGGCCTGGACCGACGAGCGCACCCTGGCCGTCGACCGGGACCAGTACGACGTCGACGACGGACCGTGCCTGCACGCCGTCCGCACCGGGTCCTGCGTGCGGGTGACGGTGTCCGAGGCCGCCGAGCTGTGGCCGGACTTCACCCGCGCGGCGACCGCGGACGGTGTGCTGGCCTTCCTCGCCTGCCCGCTCGTGGTCGACGGGACCCGGTTCGGTGCGCTCAACCTCTACAGCCGGTCGATGGACGGGTTCTCCGACCACGACGAGGCCCTGGCCACGCTGATCAGCCGCATCGCCAGCGGTCTGGTCGCCGGGCAGCTGCGCCAGCACCGGTCGGCCACGCTGATCTCCCAGCTCGAGGAGGCGATCGCCTCGCGCGCGGTCATCGAGCAGGCGAAGGGTGCGATCGCCGTCGTCCGGCAGGTCTCCCCCGACGACGCCTTCGGGATCCTGCGCACCGTCAGCCAGGAGACCAACGTCAAGCTGCGCGAAGTGGCGGCCCGCACCCTGCGGGAGTTCGGCGCGCTGCTGGGCTGACCCGCCCGGGCGGCGGCGTGTGCTCGATCACCTCGGGCTCCTGACGGCCCGGCCGACCGTCACGGGAACGTAATCTCGGCCGGTGGAGGTACTTCCCTGATGACTGGCACAACCTCGGAGACCGCTCCGCAGACCCAGGCCTCGGCGCCCGGCGGTCTGGTGAAGGACGTCGTGACGCTGGACCGCGTCGTCATCCGGCTGGCCGGTGACTCCGGCGACGGCATGCAGCTGACCGGCAACCGGTTCACCAGCGAGACCGCGTCGCTGGGCAACGACGTGTCCACGCTGCCGAACTTCCCGGCCGAGATCCGGGCCCCCACGGGCACCCTGCCCGGCGTCTCCAGCTTCCAGCTGCACTTCGCCGACCACGACATTATGACCCCCGGGGACGCCCCGGACGTGCTGGTCGCGATGAACCCGGCCGCGCTGAAGGCCAACCTGGCCGACCTGCCCGGCGGCGGGCTGCTGATCGTGGACTCCGACGAGTTCACCGCCCGCAACCTGGCCAAGGTGGGCTACGCGGAGAACCCGCTGGAGGACGGCTCGCTGGAGGGCTGGCAGCTGGTCAGCGTGCCGCTGACCAGCATGACCACCGACGCGCTCGCCGACTCCGGTCTGGGGAAGAAGGAGGCCGAGCGCAGCAAGAACATGTTCACCCTCGGCCTGCTGTCGTGGATGTACCACCGGCCGACCGAGGGCACGATCCGCTTCCTGGAGCGCCAGTTCCGCCGGAAGCCGGAGATCGCCGCGGCCAACATCGCCGCCTTCCGGGCGGGGTTCAACTACGGCGAGACGACCGAGGCGTTCGCGGTCTCCTACGAGATCAAGCCCGCCCCGATGGCCCCGGGCACCTACCGCAACATCTCGGGCAACCAGGCGCTGGCCTACGGCCTGGTCGCCGCCGGCGTCCGGTCCGGCCTGCCGGTCTTCCTGGGCGCCTACCCGATCACCCCGGCCTCGGACGTGCTGCACGAGCTGAGCAAGCACAAGGCCTTCGGCGTGCGCACCTTCCAGGCCGAGGACGAGATCGCCGGCATCGGCGCCGCCCTGGGCGCCAGCTTCGGCGGTGCGCTGGGCGTGACGACGACGTCGGGCCCCGGTGTCGCGCTGAAGTCCGAGACCGTGGGGCTGGCGGTGATGACCGAGCTGCCGCTGGTCATCGTCGACGTGCAGCGCGGCGGTCCCTCGACCGGCCTGCCCACCAAGACCGAGCAGTCGGACCTGCTGCAGGCGATGTTCGGCCGCAACGGCGAGGCCCCGGTGCCCGTGGTGGCCCCCCGGTCGCCGGCGGACTGCTTCGACGCCGCGATCGAGGCCGCGCGGATCGCGCTGACCTACCGCACCCCGGTGTTCCTGCTGTCGGACGGCTACCTGGCCAACGGCGCCGAGCCGTGGTCGGTCCCCGACACCGACTCGCTGCCCGACCTGCGGGTGGAGTTCGCGACCGAGCCCAACGGCACCGACGCCGCCGGCGACCCGGTCTTCCTGCCCTACCTGCGGGACCCGGAGACGCTGGCCCGGCCGTGGGCGGTGCCCGGCACGAAGGCGCTGCAGCACCGCATCGGCGGGCTGGAGAAGGCCGACGGCACCGGCAACATCTCCTACGACCCGGCCAACCACGACCACATGACCCGCATCCGGCAGGCCAAGGTCGACGGCATCGCCGCGTCCCTGCCGCCCACCGAGGTGGACGACCCCGACGGCGACGCCAAGGTCCTGGTCATCGGGTGGGGCTCGACCTACGGGCCGATCGGTGCCGCCTGCCGGCGGATCCGCCGCTCGGGCCGCTCCATCGCGCAGGTCCACCTGCGCCACGTCAACCCGCTGCCGGCCGACCTCGGCGACATCATCCGGTCCTACGACCGCGTGGTGTGCCCGGAGATGAACCTCGGCCAGCTGTCCCTGCTGCTGCGCGCCGAGTACCTGGTCGACGTGCACAGCCACACCCAGGTGCGCGGGCTGCCCTTCCGGGCCGCCGAGCTCGCCGCCGTCCTGCAGGACGTCATCGACAGCACCGGACCGGAGGTCCAGTCGTGACCACCCACCCCATCGACGAGCACGTCCACGAGCTGGGCATGCCGGCCTTCGACCAGCGGATCGCCGACGCCGTCGCGCGCTCGGTGGAGCTGGGCGGGGAGAAGCAGACCACGCTCAAGGCCAAGGACCTCAAGACCGACCAGGAGGTCCGGTGGTGCCCCGGCTGCGGGGACTACGTGATCCTCAACGCCGTCCAGTCGTTCCTGCCCAGCCTCGGCATCGCCCGCGAGGACATGGTCATCGTGTCCGGCATCGGCTGCTCGTCCCGCTTCCCGTACTACATGAACACCTACGGGATGCACTCCATCCACGGGCGGGCCCCGGCGATCGCCACCGGCCTGGCCGCCTCCCGGCCGGACCTGTCGGTGTGGGTCGTCACCGGTGACGGCGACGCGCTGTCGATCGGCGGCAACCACCTGATCCACACGCTGCGGCGCAACGTGAACCTGACGATCCTGCTGTTCAACAACCGGATCTACGGGCTCACCAAGGGCCAGTACTCCCCCACCTCCGAGCTGGGCAAGGTCACCAAGAGCACCCCGATGGGGTCGCTGGACCACCCGTTCAACCCGGTGAGCCTCGCCCTGGGGGCCGACGCCACCTTCGTCGGCCGGGCGATGGACTCCGACCGCAAGGGCCTCACCGAGGTGCTGCGGCAGGCCGCCGAGCACCAGGGCACCGCGCTGGTGGAGATCTACCAGAACTGCAACATCTTCAACGACGGCGCCTTCGAGCTGCTCAAGGACCCGTTGACCGGCACCCAGTGGTCGATCCCGCTGGTGCACGGGGAGAAGATCGTCTTCGGCCCGGACGGCGCCTCGTGCGTCGTGGCCGACGGCTGGGGCGGGCTGCGGGTGGCCGAGACCAACCAGGTGGACGAGGCCGACATCGTGGTGCACGACGCGCACCGCGAGGACCCGGCCTACGCCTTCGCGCTGTCCCGGCTGTCCAGCCAGGACCTGCGGTACACCCCGATGGGCGTCTTCCGCTCCGTGGCCAAGCCGACCTACGACGCCATGATGACCGACCAGCTCGAGGACGCCCGGTCCGGCCAGCCGGCCGACCTGGACCGCTTGCTCCGAGGGTCGGACACGTGGACAGTAGAGGCGTGACTCGCAGACACACCTATCTCCCCGCCGGGTACAGGCACCGGTGAGCGCCGGGCACGACACCGTCGTCGCGCCCGCCGCTCCCCCGCGGACGGCGACCGGCCGGCTGGTCGAGGACGTCGTCCTCGGTGCGCGGATCGGCGCCATGCGCGCCGGCGGCTACGTCCTCGCGCGGCGAGGTGACCGGGTGGCCCGGCTGCTGCACCGGCCGTGGCGGCTGGACCCCTACCCGGTCTACGCCGAGCTCCGGGCGGCCCAGCGCGCCGGCGGCGCGGTGCGCAGCCGCACCGGGCTGGCCGCGGTCGCCACCCACTCCTCGGTGGAGGCCGTGCTGCGCGACCGGCGGCTGGGGGTGCGGCTCTCCGACGGGCGCAGCCGCCTCGGCGAGGGCGACGGCCCGTCGCTGATGGAGCCGGTGGACCTGTCGCTGCTGACCATCGACCCGCCCGACCACACCCGGCTGCGCCGGCTCGCCCAGCCGGCCTTCGCGCCGCGGCGCCTGGCGCACTACCGGGAGGTCGCCGAGCAGGTGACCGGGGAGCTGCTGGACGCCGCCCTGGCCCGCGGCGGCCCGTTCGACCTGGTCACCGAGCTGGCCTCGCCGCTGCCGATCAGGGTGATCTCGGCGCTGCTGGACGTGCCCGACGTGGACAGCGCCCGCTTCGCCCGGTGGGGCCTGGCCCTGGGCTCGTCCCTGGAGGGCGTCCGCTCGCCGTCGCACGTGCGGGAGCTGACCCGGGCCACCGACGACCTGCGTGCCCTGTTCGGGCAGCTGCTGGAGCAGCGCCGGGCGCACCCCGGGGAGGACGTCGTCTCCACCCTGGCCGGCGCCGTCGACGGCGGCACGGCCACCCCCGACGAGGTGCTGGCGCTGGCCCAGCTGCTGCTGGTGGCCGGCTTCGAGACCACCACCAACCTGATCGGCAACGCGGTGCAGGCCATGCACCGCACGCCCGGGCAGTGGGCGGCGCTGGCCGCCGACCCGTCGCTGGCGGCGGCGGCCGTCGAGGAGACGCTGCGCTACGACCCGCCGGTGCAGCTGACCGCCCGGTTCGCGCACGAGGACGTCGAGATCGGCGACCTGCGGCTGCGCCGGGACAGCGGCGTGCTGGTGCTCCTGGCCAGCGCCAACCGCGACCCCGAGGTGCACCCCGACCCCGACCGCTTCGACCTGCACCGCGAGCAGGCCGCACCGCACCTGGCCTTCTCCGGCGGGGCCCACTACTGCCTGGGCGCGCCGCTGGCCCGGCTGGAGGGCGAGGTGGCCCTGCGGCTGCTGGCCGAGCGCGCACCGCGGCTGCGGCCGGCCGGGGACCCGGTGCCGCGGGTGGCCACCGTGCTGCGCGGCCCGCTGCACCTGCCCGTCACCGCCTGAGGCCGGCCAGCACCCCGGTCAGGGCGGCCAGCGCCGGGGCGAGGTCGGACCGGGCGGGGGCGGCCCAGCCGACCACCAGCCCGGCCCGCGGGTCGGCGAGCGACTGCTCGGCCAGCGTGCCCACCGCGACGCCGCGGGCCGCCAGGGCCGTCGCCGCCGAGGACTCCGTGCCGCGGTCGGACAGCGGGACCACCAGGTGCGCACCGGCGGCGTCCCCGACGCAGGTGTGCCCGGCGGCGGCCACCGCGGCGCGGACCAGCTCGCGGCGGGCGGCCAGCTCGCGGCGCAGCCGGCGCAGGTGCCGGGCCAGGTCGCCCGAGGCGGCCAGCGCGGCGAACACCCGCTGCCCGGACCGGCCGGGCCGCTGCCCGGTGGCGGTGCGCCGCTCGAGCAGCCGGTCGCGCAGGTCGGACGGGGCCACCAGCCAGCCGAGCCCGAGGGTGGGGGTGAGCACCTTGGACGCCGTCCCGAGGTGGACGACCACGTCGGGGGCGAGCGCGGCCAGCAGCGGCAGCGGGGCGACGTCGTAGCGCAGCTCGCCGTCGTAGTCGTCCTCCCAGACCGTGAAGCCCTCCGCCCGGGCCCGCTCGACCAGCGCGGTGCGGCGGGCGGCGGGCAGCCGGCCGCCGAGGGGGAACTGGTGCGCCGGGGTGCAGTAGACCGCGTCCAGCCCGGCGGGGACGGCGTCGACCACCAGGCCGTCGTCGTCGACCGGCAGCGGGACCACCTCGACGCCGGCCGCGCGCAGCGCGCCGACCGCGCGGCGGTAGCCGGGGTCCTCCACCCCGACCCGGGCGCCGGGACCCAGCAGGCCGGCCAGCTCGACGACCGCGGCCGACGTGCCCGCGGCGGCGAGCACGTCGCCGGGGTCGGCGGGCAGGCCGCGGTGGCGGAGCAGGTGGTCGACCACCGCGGCGCGGAGCACCGGGTCCCCGGCCGCGTCGTAGCCGGCGTCCGGGGGCCGGTCGCCGGCCGCCCGCCAGGCCCGGCGCCAGGCGGCCGGGTCCAGCACCTCGGTGCACGGCGCGCCCGGCCGCAGGTCCACCCCGGGGCCGGCCTCCGCGGGGGGACGCCCGGTCGCCGGGGCCGCGGGGACGGCGGCGCCGACCACGAAGGTGCCCACCCCGCGGCGGCCGGCCACCCAGCCCTCGGCGAGCAGCTGGTCGTAGGCCGCCGCGGTGACCGTGCGGCTGACGCCGAGCGCCCGGGCCAGCTCCCGGGTCGAGGGCAGCCGGTCGCCCGGGCGCAGCCACCGGGCCCCGCGCAGCCCGTCGGCCAGCTGCACGGCCAGCGGCACCCCCGAGCCCCGGTCGAGCACGACGGGGGGCGGCTCGGTCACCGGTGGCCTCCTGGAACAGGTGCGGATTGGCTCTCGGAGGATGCCACGGCCGCCACCACGATGGACGGCGTGAGCACCCCGCTGTCCCCCACGCCCCGCTCGACCGTGCGCCGCAACGCCGTCCGCGCCCGCACCGATCGCGCCGACCTGCACGCCGTCCTCGACGCCGGGCTGGTCGGCCACCTCGGCCTGGCCATGCCCAGCGGGCCGGTGGTGCTGCCGACCGGCTACGGCCGGGACGGCGAGACCCTCTACCTGCACGGCTCCAGCGGCGCGGCGTCCCTGCGGGCGGCGGCCGGGGGCGTGCCGGTCTGCTTCACCGTCACCCTGGTCGACGGCATCGTCTACGCGCGGTCGGCCTTCCACCACTCGATGAACCACCGGTCGGCGGTCGTGCAGGGCACCGCCCGGCTGGTGACCGACCCCGAGGAGCGGCTGCACGGGCTGGCCGTGCTCACCGAGCACCTGGCACCCGGGTCGTGGGACCACAGCCGGCGCCCGGACCGCAAGGAGCTGGCCGCGACCGCGGTGCTCGCGCTGGACCTGACCGAGGCCAGCGTGAAGATCCGCACCGGCCCGCCCGGTGAGGACGAGCGCGACCTCGTCGACCAGGGGGCCGGGCCCGCCGCCGACTGGGCCGGCGTCCTGCCGCTGCGCACGGTCTGGGGGGAGCCCGAGCCCTGCCCGCTGCTGCCCGCCGGCACCCCCGTGCCGGAGCGGGTCAGCTCGCGGGCGTGACGCGCAGCAGCTGGTCGGTGCCGTCGCCGTTGTCGGTGGTCAGGTACAGCGCGCCGTCCCCGCCCAGCTGCGGGCTGCGCACCCGGCCGTAGGTGCCCTCGAGCTCGGGGATGCGGAACTGCTCGACGAGCGAGCCGTCGTCGGCCAGCCGCAGCGCGAGGACGCCGGTGTCCTTCTGCACGCCCAGCAGCAGCAACCCGTCGTAGGCGCCCCACTGCTCGCCGTCGAGGAAGGTGATGCCCGAGACGGCGATGGTCGGGTCGCCGGAGGACCACACGGCCTCGATCGCGCCGGGGATCTCCGGGTCGGTCATGGGCACGCTCTCGTCGTACTCGCCCTCCCCGACCGGGTCCCAGCCGTAGTTGCCGCCGTCGGTGGCGAGGTTGACCTCGTCGTCGACCTGGCTGCCCTGCTCGGCGGTGTAGACCGCCCCCGTGCCCGGCTGCACGGCGATGCCCTGCACGTTGCGGTGGCCGTAGCCCACGACCGCGTGGGAGGTGGGGTCGGTGAGCTCGAGGAACGGGTTGTCCGCCGACGGCTGCCCGGTGACCGGGTCGACCCGCAGCAGCTTGCCGGCCAGCGTGGACAGGTCCTGCGGGTTGGTGCCGACCGCGTTGTCCCCGGTGCCGACCAGCAGCTGGCCGTCGCCGTCGAAGCGCAGCCGGCAGCCGCCGTGCCGGCCGGAGTCGGCGTTCACCGGGATGCCCCCGACCAGCGGGTCGGCGACGCGGGTGGCCGACGTCCAGTCCTCGTCGACGGTCCAGGCGGTGACCTCGATGCCCGGGCCGCCGTCCGCGCCGGCGTCGGCGACGCCCATGCAGGTGTAGAAGCGCCGGTCCTCGGCGAAGCCGGGGTCCAGGACCAGGCCCATCAGACCGGTCTCGCCCTCGGCCCAGAGGTCGTCGAGGTCGGCGGTGACCTCCTGCGCGGTGCCGTCGGGCAGGACGGCGGTGAACCCGCCGCCGCGCTGGTCGAGCAGCAGGGTGCCGTCGGGGGCCTGCGCGACGTCCCACGGGTGGTCCAGGCCGTCGAGCACCACCTCGACGTCGAGCGCGGGGGCGTCGGCCGGTGCCTGCGTGGCCGCGGCGTCGGCATCGGAGGTCGAGGTGCCGGACGAGCAGCCGGCGAGCAGGACGAGTCCGGTCAGCAGGGCGGCGGGGCGACGGATCACCCCGTCCACTCTCCCTGGTGTCGCGACTACGCGCTGCGGGTGACCACGTAGTCGCACAGGGCCGACAGCGCCTCGCGGACCTCGCCCTCGGGCACCCGGCCCAGCCGCGCCCGCGCGCGGTCGGCGTAGGAGTGCAGCACCTCGGTGGCGCGGGTCAGCGACGCCGACCCGCGCAGCAGCGCCAGCGCCTCGGCGTGCTCGGCGTCGTCGGTGATCGGGCCGGCGACCAGCTCGCGCAGCCGGGCCTCGGCCGGGTCGTCGCCGGCGCGCACCAGCAGCACCGGCAGCGTGGCGATGCCCTCGCGCAGGTCGGTGCCCGGCGACTTCCCCGACGTCCCGCCGTCGCTGACGATGTCGATGAGGTCGTCGGCGAGCTGGAAGGCGACCCCGATCTCCTCGGCGTAGGCGGTGAGGTCCTCGACCACGGTGCGGTCGACGCCGGCGAAGGTGGCGCCGAAGCGGGCCGAGGTGGCGACCAGCGAGCCGGTCTTGTCGGCCAGCACCGACAGGTGGTGCTCGATCGGGTCCTCGCCCTCGGCGGGGCCGACGGTCTCCCGGATCTGGCCGGTCACCAGCCGCTCGAAGGTGCGGGCCTGGATGCGCACGGCCTCGGGGCCGAGGTCGGCGAGCAGGTCCGAGGCCCGGGCGAAGAGGAAGTCGCCGGTGAGGATGGCGATGCTGTTGGACCAGCGGCTGTTGGCGCTGGGCGCACCGCGCCGGACGGCGGCCTCGTCCATGACGTCGTCGTGGTACAGCGTCGCCAGGTGGGTGAGCTCGCAGACCACGGCGGCGGCGACCACGTCGTCGGCCTCGGCGTCGCCCAGCTGCGCGGCCAGCAGGGCCAGCACGGGCCGGAAGCGCTTGCCGCCGGCGGTCATCAGGTGCGAGGCCGCCTCGGCCACGAACGGGGAGTCGCTGACGGCCGAGGCGTGCAGCAGGTCCTCGACCCGGGCCAGGCCCGCCGACAGCGAGTCACCCAGCGGGCCCTCGGGCAGCCACGAGCCCACGGTGGACGCCGGCCTGCCCGGCCGGTTCCACGCCTGCGTCTGGCTGCCGTCACCGGTTGCGGTGAGGGCGCTGGCTCCGCTCATCGTCGCTGAATCTAGTCGCCGCAGGCCGGGGCGCCGACGGCTGGCCTACCCGACCAGCCGGGCGGCGCCGTCGGCGAGGTCCAGCACCGACCCGGGGACGACGCCCAGCACCAGCGTGGCGGCCACGGTCACGGCCAGCACGACGGTCGTGGGCAGGCCCGGGACGCCGACCGAGGGCCCGTCCTCGGCCGGGTCGGAGAAGTACATGAGCACGACCAGCCGCAGGTAGAAGAACCCCGCGACCGCGCTGGTGACCAGGGCGACGACGGCCAGCGGCCAGGCGCCGACCTCGATGGCGGCCCGGAAGACGGCGAACTTGCCGGTGAAGCCGCTGGTGAGCGGGATGCCGGCCAGCGCGAGCAGCAGGAAGGTCATGATCGCCGCGGTGAGCGGTGAGCGCCGGGCCAGCCCGGCCCACTGCGACAGCTGCGTGGCCTCCCCGTCGCCGTCGCGGACCAGGGTGACCACCGCGAAGGCGCCGAGGGTGGTCAGCCCGTAGGCCAGCAGGTAGAACAGCGTCGCCGCCAGGCCCGAGCCGGTGCCGGCGCCCAGGCCGATGACGCCGGTGAGCAGGAACCCGGCGTGCGCGATGGAGGAGTAGGCCAGCATCCGCTTGACGTCGGTCTGGGTCAGGCCGAGGACGGCGCCGACCACCATCGACACGATCGCGATGCCGTAGACCAGCGGCCGCCAGGTCCAGTCCGCCGTCCCGAAGGCCACGTACAGCAGCCGCAGGACCGCGCCGAACGCGGCGACCTTGGTGCAGGCGGCCATGAACGCGGTCACCGGGGTCGGGGCGCCCTGGTAGACGTCCGGCGTCCAGGTGTGGAACGGCGCGACCGAGGCCTTGAACATCAGCCCGACCACGAGCAGGCCGAGGCCCAGGACCAGCAGGGTGCCGGTGCCGTCGGTGGTGACCGACTCCCGGATGCCGGCCAGCCGCACGGTGCCGGTGGCGCCGTAGACCAGGGCCAGGCCGTAGAGGAAGAAGGCCGAGGCGAAGGCGCCGAGCAGGAAGTACTTGACCGCCGCCTCCTGGGACAGCAGCCGGCGCCGGCGGGAGAGCCCGCAGATCAGGTACAGCGGCAGGCTCAGCACCTCGAGGGCGATGAACATGACCAGCAGGTCGTTGGCCGCGACGAACAGCATCATGCCGCCGACGGCGAAGGTGGCCAGCGGGTAGACCTCGGTCTGCACCCGCTCGTCGGTGAGCAGCTCCCGGTCCCGGGGGCTGCCCGCGGGGACGGCGGCCGAGGCGACGAACGCCGACCTGGCCGGGTCCAGCGCCCGCTCGGCGAACAGCAGGACCGACAGCGCGCCCAGCCCGGCGATCGTGGCCTGCAGGAACAGGCCCGCGCCGTCCACGGCGAGCGCGCCGGCGGCGGTGACCTCCCCGCGCCCGGCCAGCAGCAGGGTGCAGGCGAAGCCGCCGACGGTGCCGACCAGCGCCAGGGCGACCTGGGTGGGCTGGCGGACGTGCCGGGGGGCGAAGGACTCGACCAGCACGCCGACCAGCGCGGCCCCGAAGACGAACAGGAACGGGCTGAGGGCGGACAGCGAGAGGTCCGGTGCCTCGATCATCAGTTGGCCCCCTGCTCGGCGGTGGCGGGCTGGGTCCCCGCGGGGTCGGAGCCGATGTCGCCCATGGTGGCGGCCACGGCCGGGTTGATGAGGTCCAGCAGGGGCTGCGGGTAGACGCCCAGGCCGATGACCAGGGCCAGCAGCGGGGCGACGACCACCATCTCGCGGCGGCGCAGGTCGGGGAAGGCCGTGTCGGTGACCTTGCCGCGGGCCGGGCCGTGCACCGCCCGCTGGATGAGCAGCAGCACGTAGAGGGCGGCCAGCACGATGCCGACGGTGGCGACGATCGTGAACACCGGGCGGGTCGGGAAGGAGCCCAGCAGCACCAGGAACTCCGACACGAAGCTGTTGGTGCCCGGCAGCGCGAGGCTGGACAGGCCGGCGACCAGGAACACCCCGGCCAGCACCGGTGCCTTCTTCCCGATGCCGCCGTAGTCGGCGATGCTGCGCGACCCGCCGCGGGTGATGACCATCCCGACGACGAGGAACAGGATCCCGGTCGAGATGCCGTGGTTGACCATGTAGAGCACCGCGCCCGACCCGCCCTCGGCGGTGAAGGCGAAGATGCCCAGCGCGATGAAGCCGAAGTGGGCGATCGAGGTGTAGGTGACCAGCCGCTTCATGTCCGACTGGCCCATCGCCAGCAGCGCGCCGTAGAGGATGCCGGCCACCGCCAGGCCCAGGATCCAGGGCGCGAAGGTGCGGGAGGCGTCGGGGAACAGCGGCAGGCAGTAGCGGATGAAGCCGAAGGTGCCGACCTTGTCCAGCACCCCGACCAGCAGCACCGCGCCGCCCACCGGGGCCTCGGCGCCGGAGTCGGGCAGCCAGGTGTGGAAGGGCACCAGCGGGGCCTTGATGGCGAAGGCGACGAAGAAGCCGAGGAACAGCAGCTTCTGCACACCGGGGTCGATGTCGAGCTGGCGCAGCGCGTCGAAGGCGAAGGTGCCCTCGCCGATCTGGGAGTTGCTCACCACGTACAGGCCGATGACCGAGGCCAGCATGACCAGCCCGCCGAGCAGGCTGTAGAGGAAGAACTTCACCGCGGCGTACTGCCGGCGGGGCCCGCCGAAGCTGCCGATGATGAAGTACATCGGGACGAGCATGGCCTCGAAGAAGACGTAGAACAGGAACACGTCGGTGGCCGCGAAGACGCCGACCATCATCGACTCGAGCACCAGCAGCCAGGCGAAGTAGGCCTTCATCGAGCGGCCGCCGGGGCCGGTGTCGCGCCAGGACGCGACGACCACGACCGGCACCAGGACCCCGATGAGCAGCAGCATCACCAGCGCGATGCCGTCGACGCCGAGCGCGAACTGCACCCCGAAGGCGGGGATCCAGTCGACCGCGGTGGTCAGCTGGAACCGCTCGCCACCGGTGTCGAACGCGACCGTGGCCAGCACGGCGAGGACGAGCACCAGCAGGCTGACCGCGAGCGCGGCCTGCTTGGCCAGCGCGTCGCGGCCCTTGGGCAGCGCGGCCACCGCGGCACCGCCGACCGCGGGCACCACGATCATCGTGAGCAGCCAGGGGACGTCGCTCACGACCGGGACTCCTTCGTCCGAGGGGGGTTGCTCATCCCGCCGTCACCGCCAGCAGGGCACCCGCGACGAGCACGGCGCCGCCGAGCATGCCGAGGGCGTAGGACCGGACGAAGCCGGTCTGCGCGCGGCCCAGCCGGGCCGAGGACCCGCCCAGACCGGCGCCGATGCCGTTGACCACGCCGTCGACGCCCTTGTCGTCGACGATCCGCAGGGCGCGGACCAGCCGCATGCCCGGGCGCATGAACACCGCCTCGTTGACCGCGTCGGCGTACAGGCCCGCTCGCGCGGCGCGCACCGGCGCGGACACCCGGACCGGGGCCGTGGTGGGCACCTCCCGGCGGCCGACCAGCAGCCACGCGGCCAGCACGCCCAGCGCCACCACGACGGTGACCAGCACGCTGACCGCCAGCGGCGGGATCGCGTGCGCGGCCGCCTCCTCGGGCTCCCCGAACACCGGGGCCAGCCAGTCGGCCAGCGGGAAGGCCTCCACGAGCAGGAAGCCCGCGGCCACCGAGCCGACGGCCAGCACGACCATGGGCAGGGTCATCACCGCGGGCGACTCGTGCGGGTGCACGCCGTCCTCCCAGCGGGGCTCGCCGAAGAAGGTGAGCAGCACCAGCCGGGTCATGTAGAACGCGGTCAGCCCGGCGCCGAGGACGGCGACCCCGCCCAGGACCCAGCCCGAGGCCCCGCCGCGGTCGAAGGCGGCCTCGATGATCGCGTCCTTGGTCCAGTAGCCGGACAGGAACGGGAACCCGATGAGCGCCAGGTAGCCCAGCCCGAAGGTCACGAAGGTGGTCTTCATCGTCGTGGCCAGCCCGCCGAAGCGGCGCATGTCGGTGCGGTCGCCCATGCCGTGCATCACCGACCCCGCACCCAGGAACAGCCCGGCCTTGAAGAAGCCGTGGGTGAGCAGGTGGGCGATGCCGGCGGCGTAGCCGACGGGGCCCAGGCCGACGGCCAGGAACATGTAGCCGATCTGGCTGACCGTGGACCAGGCCAGCACCTTCTTGATGTCGTCGTAGGCGCAGCCGGCGACCGCGCCGATCATGATCGTGACCGCGCCGATGACGACGACGACGGTCTGCGCGGCGGGCGCGGCGTCGAACAGCGGCGCCGAGCGGGCGATCAGGTAGACCCCGGCGGTGACCATCGTCGCGGCGTGGATGAGCGCCGACACCGGGGTCGGGCCCTCCATGGCGTCGGGCAGCCAGGCCTGCAGCGGGAACTGCCCGGACTTGCCGCAGGCGCCCAGCAGCAGGAGCAGGCCGATGGCGGTGACGGTGCCCCCGGCCAGCAGCCCCGCCGAGCCGAGCACGCCCTCGTAGGAGGTGGTGCCGAGCTGGGTGAACATCAGGAAGATCGCCAGCGCCAGGCCGACGTCGCCGACCCGGTTCATCACGAACGCCTTCTTCGCGGCCGTGGCCGCCGCCGGGCGGGTGTACCAGAACGCGATGAGCAGGTAGGACGCCAGGCCGACGCCCTCCCAGCCCACGTAGAGGGCCACGAAGCTGTTGCCCAGCACCAGCAGCAGCATCGCCGCGACGAACAGGTTGAGGTAGGCGAAGAACCGCCGGCGGCCGGGGTCGTGGGCCATGTAGCCCACCGAGTAGACGTGGATGAGCGCCCCGACACCGGTGATCAGCAGCGCGAAGGTCATGGACAGCGGGTCGACGAGCAGCCCGGCGCTGACGTCGAGCTGCCCGGTGGAGACGAAGGTGAACAGGTCGACGGAGACGCTGCGCTCGTCGAGCCCGGCCAGCTCGACCGTGGAGAGCACGGCGAGCACGAACGCGGCGGTGACGGTGCCGATGGCCAGCAGGTGGCCCCACCGGTCGGTGCGCCTGCCGCCCAGCAGCAGGACGGCGGCCCCGGCCAGCGGCAGCGCGATGAGCAGCCAGGTGGCGGCGAGGAGCCCGGTCGCGGGCACGGTGTCCATGTCGGCGCCCTCAGTACTTCAGCAGGTTCGCGTCGTCGACCGAGGCCGACCTGCGGGTCCGGTAGATCGACATGATGATCGCCAGCCCGACCACGACCTCGGCCGCGGCGACCACCATGACGAAGAAGGCGATGACCTGGCCGTCGAGGGTGCCGGTGGACCGGGCGAAGGTGACCAGGGTGAGGTTCACCGAGTTGAGCATCAGCTCGATGCACATGAAGACCACGATGGCGTTGCGCCGCACCAGCACGCCCACGGCGCCGACGGTGAACAGGATCGCGGCCAGCACCAGGTAGTTCGTGAGGCTCATCGGGCCGTCCCCCGGGTCGTGCCGAGCGCGGCGTCCGAGCCCCCCGCGGCGGGGTCGCCCGGGGGCAGCTCCTCCACCACCTGGGGCTCGACACCGGTGGCGTAGCTGGCCTCCGACGGGCTGCCGTCGGGCAGCCGGCCGGGTGCGGCGATGGAGTTGGCCCGGGCGTAGACGCCGGGCCCGGGCAGGGTCTGCGGGTGGTCGCTGGTGAGGAAGCGGGCCCGCGAGCGCTCCTTCTGGGTCAGCCGGCTGCCGGGTTCGCGCTCGATGTGCGCGAGCACCATGGCGCCGACCGCGGCGGTGATGAGCAGCGCGCTGGTCACCTCGAAGGCCAGCAGGTAGCGGGTGAACAGCAGCCCGGCGATGGCCTCGATGTTGCCGTCGGCCGCGCCGCCGGCGCCGCCCTGCACGCCCTCCAGGCCGGTGACCACCATGCCCTCGGTGGCCCGGGCGATGCCCGCGCCGACCAGGCCGGCGAAGCCGATGCCCAGCACCGTGGCCGCCACCCGCTGCCCGCGCAGGGTCTCCACGACCGAGTCCGAGGAGTCGCGGCCGACCAGCATGAGCACGAACAGGAACAGGATCATGATCGCGCCGGTGTAGACGATGATCTGCACCGCGCCGAGGAACGGCGCCTCCTGGACGACGTAGAACACGCCCAGCGCCAGCATCGTGTTCACCAGGAACAGCGCCGAGTGCACGGCGTTGCGGGCGAACACCATGCCCAGCGCGCCGGCCAGGGCGATGGGGCCGAGGATCCAGAAGACGACGGTCTCCGCCGTCCCGATCTCGATGCCGGCCCCCATCACGAGCCTGCCCGCAGGTAGTAGTCCTTCTCGTCGTCCCCCAGGCGCATGGGGTGCGGGGGCTGCTCCATGCCCGGCAGCAGCGGGGCCATCAGCTGCTCCTTGGTGTAGACCAGGTCGCCGCGGGAGTCGTCGGCCAGCTCGAAGTCGTTGCTCATGGTCAGCGAGCGGGTCGGGCAGGCCTCGATGCACAGGCCGCAGAAGATGCAGCGCAGGTAGTTGATCTGGTAGATCCGCCCGTACCGCTCCCCCGGGGAGAAGCGCTGCTCCTCGGTGTTGGTGCCGCCCTCGACGTAGATGGCGTCGGCCGGGCAGGCCCAGGCGCACAGCTCGCAGCCGACGCACTTCTCCAGCCCGTCGGGGTGCCGGTTGAGCACGTGCCGGCCGTGGTAGCGCGGCTTGGTCACCTTGGGCTCGTCCGGGTACTGCTCGGTGGTCACCTTCTTGAACATCGTCGAGAAGGTGACGCCGAAGCCCTGCGCGGGGCCGGGCAGCCGGCTGGTGCGGGGGGCCGGCGCGGAGCGGGTGCCGCCGGCCTGCTCGACCTCGCCGCCGCGCCGCTCCTCGGGGGTCAGGTCAGGCATCGTCGTCCTTCCGGGGGGTGGGGCTGGGGCGGCGTCGCCCCGAGGCCACGGGGGCGCCGGCGGCGACCGGCTCCTTGCTGGCCAGGCGGGGCGAGGGCGGCACCACGAGGTCCATCGGCGGGATGGGGAACCCGCCCTCGGCGCGGGCCGGTCCGCTGCGCTGGGCCGGCCGGTGCCGGGCACCGCCGGTGCGGACCGGGGGCAGCACCTCGGGCTCGGTGGGGTTGGTCGACCCGGCGGCGGCGGCGACCGCGGCGATCCGGGTGGGCTCGTTGCTCTTGCGGGAGGCCACCAGCAGCACCCCCAGCACCACCGCGGCGATCGGCAGCCCGACGTAGACGGCCACCTCGCCGCTGGACAGGTCGTACTCCCGCGAGACGGTGCGCATGGTGGCGACGGCGAGGATCCACACCAGCGCGGTCGGGACCAGCACCTTCCAGCCGAAGCGCATGAACTGGTCGTAGCGCAGCCGGGGCAGCGTGCCGCGCAGCCAGATGAACACGAACAGCGCGGCGACGACCTTGAGCAGGAACCACAGCAGCGGCCACCAGCCGGAGTTGGCGCCGTCCCAGATCGAGATCGGCCACGGCGCCCGCCAGCCGCCGAGGAACAGCGTCGCGGCCAGCGCGGAGACGGTGACCATGTTGACGTACTCGGCGAGGAAGAAGAGCGCGAACTTCAGCGAGGAGTACTCGGTGTGGAACCCGCCGACCAGCTCGGACTCGGCCTCGGGGAGGTCGAAGGGCGCCCGGTTGGTCTCCCCCACCACCGCGATGACGTAGATGATGAAGCTGACCGGCAGCAGGACGGCGTACCAGCTGGGTCCGTCGAAGGTGAGGCCGAAGAAGTCCAGCCGGTTGTCCCCGGCCTGGGCGGCGACGATCTCCGAGGTGCTCATCGTCCCGGCGTAGAGGAACACCGCGACGATCGACAGACCCATCGCGATCTCGTAGCTGACCATCTGGGCGGCGCTGCGCAGGCTGCCCAGCAGCGGGTAGGTGGAGCCCGAGGCCCAGCCGCCGAGCACGATCCCGTAGACGCCCATGGCCGAGCAGGCCAGCACCACCAGCACGCCGATGGGGGCATCGATGAGCTGCAGCGGCGTGCGCTCGCCGAGGATCGAGACCTCCGGGCCCAGCGGGATGACCGAGAACGCCAGGAACGCCGGGATGGTGGCGATGACCGGGGCCAGGAAGTACACCGGCTTGTCGGCCAGCGCCGGCATGATGTCCTCCTTGAACGCGAGCTTCAGGCCGTCGGCCAGGCTCTGGAGGTAGCCGCGCGGGCCGACCCGGTTGGGGCCGGAGCGCTGCTGCATGCGGGCGACGACCTTGCGCTCGAACACGATCGCGAACAGCGTCATGACGACCAGCAGGCCGAACACGCCGACGATCTTGATGAGCACGAGCCACCAGACGTCCTGGCCGAAGTCGGCCAGGGTCGGGGAGTCGTTCATGCCGTGCCCCCTGCGGCGCTGATCGTGACGACCCCGCCCGGGGCGGTGCCGAGGTCGGTGCGGACGTGGCTCCCCGGGGAGCGCATCGGCAGCCAGACCACCCGGTCGGGCATGTCGGTGATGCGGGCGGGCAGCGTGATGGAGCCGGTGTGCCCGGTGACGGTGACCCGCTCGCCGTCGGCGACGCCGAGGCGCAGGGCGGCCTCCTCGGCCAGCCGGACCACCGGCGGGCGGGCGGTGCCGGCCAGCGCCGGCTCGTCGCGCTGGAGCGTGCCGTCGTCCAGCAGCTGGCGCCAGCTGGCCAGCACGGCCTGGTCGGCGCCCAGCCGCGGGCTGCCGGCGGGCGCGACGTCCAGCCCGCGGACCTCGCGGCTGCGCCCGGCACCGCCGAGCGCGACCAGCTCCCGGCGGGCGGCGTCCACGGTGGTCAGCCCGAGGGCCACCCCCATCGCGTCGGCCAGCCCGGTGAGCACCCGGGCGTCGGTGAGCTGGCCGCTGCCGTGCAGGGTGGCGTCGAAGGGCCGCACCCGGCCCTCCCAGTCCAGGTAGCTGCCGGCCTTCTCCGGTGCCGCGGCGACCGGGAGCACGACGTCGGCGTGCGCGGTGACCGCGGTGCCGAACAGCTCGAGGCTGACCACGAACCCGGCGGCGGCCAGCGCGGCCTCCGCCAGCGCCGGGTCGGGCGCGTCGGCGGGGTCGACGCCGCCGACCAGCAGCCCGCCCAGCCGGCCGTCGCGGGCGGCCTGCAGGATGCCGGTGACGTCGCGGCCCTCCTTGCGGGGCAGCTCCACGCCCCAGGCGGCCTCGACGTCGGCGCGGTCGGCGGCGTCGGCGACGCCCCGCCCGCCGGGCAGCAGGTTCGGCAGCGCACCGACCTCGACGGCGCCGCGCTCGCCGGCCCGCCGGGGCACCCAGGCGATGCGGGCGCCGGAGGCGGCGGCCAGCGCCGAGAGCGCGGACAGCGCTCCGGGCACCTCGGCCAGCCGCTCGCCGGCCAGCACGACCGCGCCCTCGGCGCGCAGCGCGGTCGCGGCCTGCGCGCCGACGCCGCCGGCGGACTCGGTGGCCAGCGCCCGCAGGACGGCGGCCTCCATCCCGGGCGGGGTCGCCAGCAGGACGGCGTCCAGCTTCTCGTCCGCGGGCGTGGCGAAGGGTGCGACGTCGAAGACCGGCAGCGCCCGCTCGCGGACCGCCCGGCGCAGCCGCAGGAAGACGATCGGCGACTCCTCCTCCGGCTCGAACCCGACCACGAGCACGGCGGGCGCGGCGGCGAGCTCGTCGTAGGTGACCGCGCCGGCGCCCGGGGCCGTGCCGGCGACGTGCGCGGCCAGGAAGGCCAGCTCCTCGGCGGAGTGCGCGCGGGCCCGGGCGTCGACGTCGTGGGTGCCCAGCGCGACGCGGGCGAACTTGGCGTAGGCGTAGGCGTCCTCTACGGTGAGCCGGCCGCCGGGCAGCACGCCGACCCCGCCGGCCTCGCGGGCGGCGGCCAGGCCCGCGGCCGCGGCGGCCCAGGCCTCGGGCCAGGACGCCGGCACCAGCTCGCCGTCGCGCCGGACCAGCGGCGTGGTGAGCCGCTCGTTGGCCGCGGCGTACCGGAAGGCGAACCGGCCCTTGTCGCAGTTCCACTCGGTGTTGACCGCGGGGTCGTCGCCGGCCAGCCGGCGCAGCACGGTGCCGCGGCGGTAGTCGGTGCGCTGGGCGCAGCCCGAGGCGCAGTGCTCGCAGGTGCTGGGCTCGCTGCGCAGGTCGAAGGGGCGCGACCGGAAGCGGTAGGCCGCGCTGGTCAGCGCCCCGACCGGGCAGATCTGCACGGTGTTGCCGGAGAAGTAGGACTCGAAGGGCTCGTCCTCGTAGATGCTGACCTGCTGCAGGGCGCCCCGGTCGAACAGCTCGATGAACGGGTCGCCGGCCACCTGCTGGGAGAAGCGGGTGCAGCGGGCGCACAGCACGCACCGCTCACGGTCCAGCAGCACCTGCGAGCTGATCGGCAGCGGCTTGGGGTAGGTGCGCTTGGTGCCCTCGAAGCGGCTCTCGGCGTGGCCGTTGCTCATCGCCTGGTTCTGCAGCGGGCACTCCCCGCCCTTGTCGCAGACCGGGCAGTCCAGCGGGTGGTTGACCAGCAGCAGCTCCAGGGTGCCGGCCTGCGCGCCCTCGGCGACCTCGCTGGTCAGCTGGGTCCTGACCACCATGTCGGGGGCGACGGGGACGGTGCAGGAGGCGACCGGCTTGCGCTGGCCCTCGACCTCGACCAGGCACTGCCGGCAGGCGCCGACCGGCTCCAGCAGCGGGTGGTCGCAGAACCGTGGGATCTGCACGCCGATCTGCTCGGCGGCCCGGATGATCAGCGTGCCCCCCGGCACCGCGACGTCGAAGCCGTCGATGGTCAGCCGGACGTGGTCCTCGGGCGTGTGCGGCCCGGGGACGGCGGGGACCTGGGCGGGGGCGGGCTCGGGGGTGGTCATGCCATGGCTCCCACGGGCTCGAGCTTGAGCGTCCGACCCAGGCGGCCCTGCTCGTCGGGCGGCAGCAGCGCCACGTAGTCGTCCTTGAAGTACTTCAGGCTGGAGGCGATGCAGCTGGTGGCGCCGTCGCCCAGCGCGCAGAACGACCGGCCCAGGATGTTGTCGCAGGTGTCGGTGAGCAGGTCCAGGTCGCGCGCGCTGCCGTGCCCGGCGACCAGCCGTTCCAAGATCTGGACCAGCCAGTACGTGCCCTCCCGGCAGGGGGTGCACTTGCCGCAGCTCTCGTGCGCGTAGAACTCGGTGAACCGCAGGGTGGCCTCGACGATCGAGTCGGTCTCGTCGAAGACCATCAGCGCGGTGGTGCCCAGCATCGAGCCGGCCGCGGCGACCGAGTCGAAGTCCAGCGGGACGTCGAGGTGCTCCGCGGTGAAGTACGGCGTCGACGAGCCACCCGGCGTCCAGAACTTCAGCTCGTGCCCGGGCCGCACGCCGCCGGCCATCTCCAGCAGCTCGCGCATCGTCGTCCCCATGGGGGCCTCGTACTGGCCGGGGTGCACGACCCGGCCAGAGATCGAGTAGATCTTGGGGCCGGGCGACTTCTCCGGGCCGAACTCCTTGAACCAGGCCGACCCGCCGCGCACCACGAACGGCACGCTGGCCAGCGTCTCCACGTTGTTCACCACCGTCGGGGCGCCGTAGAGGCCGGCGACGGCGGGGAAGGGCGGCTTGAGCCGGGGCTGGCCGCGGCGGCCCTCCAGGGAGTCCAGCAGCGCGGTCTCCTCGCCGCAGATGTAGGCGCCCGCGCCGGCGTGCACGACGACGTCGAGGTCGACGCCGGAGCCGTGCACGTCGCGGCCCAGGTGGCCGGCGGCGTAGGCCTCGGCGACGGCGGCCTGCAGCCGGCGGTGCGCGTGCACCGCCTCGCCGCGCACGTAGACGACGGCGTAGGAGCAGCGGATCGCGTAGGAGGCGATGGCCACGCCCTCCACCAGCGAGTGCGGGTCGGCCATCATCAGCGGCACGTCCTTGCAGGTGCCGGGCTCGCCCTCGTCGGCGTTGACCACCAGGTACTTGGGCTTCGCGGCCGGGCCGGTGGGGGTCTCCCCCGGCTTGGGCTGCGGGATGAAGCTCCACTTCATGCCCGTGGGGAAGCCGGCGCCGCCGCGGCCGCGCAGGCCGGAGTCCTTGACCAGGGTGACCAGCTCGTCGGGCGTCATGCCCAGCGCGGTCCGCCAGGCCGAGTAGCCCTCGGTGCGCTCGTAGGTCTCGATGGTCCAGCTGCGCGGCTCGGCGAACCGGCTGGTCAGCACAGGTGTGAGCGGCATGGGTCAGACCTCTCGCGGGACGGACGTGCCGGACCCGGACTGGGCCTGGCCGTCGGCGTCGGGGGCGGGTGCGTCGCGGTCGGCGGCCTCGCGGCCGGCCGGCTCGGCGCGGTCGGGGTGGTTCTGCTCGGCGCCGGAGCGCTCGGCGGGGTTGTCCGCGGCGGCCACCTGGGTGTCCGCGGCGGCGGCACCCGGCGTCCGGCCGCCGTCGGCGTCGGGGCGGACGGCGGCTGGGGCTGCGGCGTCGGCACCCGGCCGGGGCTCCGCGTCCGGCATGGCGGGGGCGCTCTCGCCGCGCTCGGCGGCCAGCCGGACCCCGCGCAGGGTGGGGACGCCGGCGCTGGGCCCGTCGACGGCGGCGCGGGCGGCGGCGTCGTCGGCGTGCTGGCTGAACCCGGCGAGCTGGCGGGAGATGCCGCGGAAGTCGGTCAGCGGCGCCCCGCGGGTGGGGTCGGGCTTCTCCCCGCGGCGGAGCGCGGCGACCAGTTCGAGGGCGGAGCCGACGTCCTGCTGGTCGTAGAACTCGTAGTCCACGGTCACGACCGGTGCGTAGTCGCAGGCGGCCAGGCACTCGGCGTGCTCGAGGGTGATCGAGCCGTCGGCGGTGGTCTCGTCGTGGTGCACGCCCAGCTCGCCGGCCACCGCGTCGAAGATCCGCTGCCCGCCCAGGACGGCGCACAGCGTGTTGGTGCAGACGCTGACCAGGTGCCGGCCGGTGGGGCGGCGCTTGAACATCGTGTAGAACGTCGCGACCGCGCCGACCTCGGCCTTGGTCAGGCCCAGCTCCTGCGCGCACAGCGCCACGCCCTCGGGGGTGACGTAGCCCTGCACGGACTGCACCAGGTGCAGCATCGGCAGCAGCGCCGAGCGGGGCACCGGGTAGCGCGCCATGATCTCGCGGCACTCGGTGCGCGTGGTCTCGGTCAGCGGCGGCAGGTCCTCGTGCACCTCGACGGCACTGGAGTCCAGGCCCGTGACCGCCGTCCCCTCGGCGGACCCCGGCAGCGCGCTCATCGGTCGACACCCCCCATGACCGGGTCGATGGAGGCGATGGCCGCGATGACGTCGGCGATCATGCCGCCCTCGCTCATCGCCGCGGTCGCCTGCAGGTTGGTGAAGCTGGGGTCGCGCACGTGCACCCGGAAGGGCCGGGTGCCGCCGTCGCTGACCACGTGGAAGCCGAGCTCGCCGCGGGGGCTCTCGACCGCGGTCCAGACCTGGCCGGCCGGGACCCGGAATCCCTCGGTGACCAGCTTGAAGTGGTGGATCAGGGCCTCCATCGACTGGCCCATGATGTGCTTGACGTGGTCCAGGGAGTTGCCCATGCCGTCGGCGCCGAGCGAGAGCTGCGCGGGCCAGGCGATCTTCTTGTCCTCGACCATCACCGGCCCCGGCCGCAGCCGGTCCAGCGCCTGCTCGATGATCTTCATCGACTCGTTGACCTCGGCCATCCGGACCAGGTAGCGGCCCCAGGCGTCGGCGGTGTCGGCGGTGGGCACCTCGAAGTCGTAGGTCTCGTAGCCGCAGTACGGCTCGACCTTGCGCAGGTCCCAGGGCAGGCCGGCGCTGCGCAGGATCGGGCCGGTGACGCCGAGGGCCACGCAGCCGGTGACGTCGAGGTAGCCGACGTCGCGCAGCCGGCGCTGCCAGATCGGCTGGCCGGTGAGCAGCCGGTGGAACCCGGCCACCCGCTCGGGCATGATCGCCAGCCACTCGCGGATCCTCGCCTCGATGCCCTCGGGCAGGTCCTGCGCGACGCCGCCGGGGCGGACGTAGGCGTGGTTCATCCGCAGCCCGGTGATCTCCTCCAGCAGGTCCAGCACGAGCTCGCGCTCGCGGAACCCGTTGGTCATGCCCGTGAGCGCGCCCATCTCCATGCCGAAGGTGGCCAGACCGACCAGGTGGGAGGCGATCCGGTTGAGCTCCATGACCAGCACCCGGATGGTGGTCGCGCGCTCGGGCACCTCGATGCCCAGCAGCTTCTCCACCGCCAGGCAGTAGCCGGTCTCGTTGAACAGCGGCGCCAGGTAGTCCATCCGGGTCACGAAGGTCGTGCCCTGGGTCCAGGTGCGGTACTCGACGTTCTTCTCGATGCCGGTGTGCAGGTAGCCGATGACCACGCGGGCCTTGGTGACCGTCTCGCCCTCGAGGTCGAGCACCAGCCGCAGCACCCCGTGGGTGGAGGGGTGCTGCGGGCCCATGTTGACGACCAGCCGCTCCTCGGCCGGGCCGTCGAGACCCGACCCACCCGACCCGAAGGTCAGGTCCCAGTCGCCGCCGGTGACGGTGTAGACGCGGCCCTCGGTGGTCTCGCGGCTGCCGGCGTACGGGTCGGTGGTGGTCACCGGTAGGACCGCCTCTCGTCCGGGGGCGGGATGGTCGCGTCGTGGTACTCCACGGGGACCCCGCCGAGCGGGTAGTCCTTGCGCTGGGGGTGGCCGTCCCAGTCGTCGGGCATGAGGATCCGGGTGAGCGCCGGGTGGCCGTCGAAGACGACGCCGAACATGTCGAAGCACTCGCGCTCGTGCCAGTCCGACGTCGGGTAGACGCGGGTGGCGCTGGGCACGTGCGGGTCGGCCGCGGTGACCGCGACCTCCAGCCGGATGCGGCGGCGGTAGGTCATCGAGGTCAGGTGGTAGACCACGTGCAGCCGCTCGCCGGTCGGGCCGCCGGCGTCGAGGTAGTCGACGCCGGACACGCTGCTGCACAGCTCGAACCGCAGCGCGTCGTCGTCGCGCAGCGCCTGCAGCAGGGTGAGCAGGTGCGCAGCGTGCACGAACCAGGTGATCTCGCCCCGGTCGACCAGCACCCGGCGGACGGCGGCGTCGTAGGTGGCCTGCCCGACCGCGTCGGCCAGCGCGTCGGCGACCTCGTCGAACCAGCCGCCGTAGGGCCGGTCGGTGGAGTGCAGCGCGACCGCGCCGCCGGGCTCGACGCGGACCAGGCCGCCGAAGCCGGAGGTGTCGCCGCTGCCGGTGACCCCGAAGGCCCCGGTGCGGAACGCGCCCGTCACGGCCGTTCCCCCGGCAGCAGGACGGCGTTGCCGCCGCGCTGCTCGATGGCGAACTGGCCGGTGCGGCCCGCGGCGGCGGCCTCCTCGTAGGCCTTCCGCGCCTGCTTGTCCGCGCGCACGGTCGACGGCATCTCGACGTGCAGGTCCTTCGCCGTCCCGTCGGTCCGGGCCGCGGCGAGCGCCGCCGCGCGCTTGGGACCCAGCGGCTCGTGCTGGATCTTGTGGTGCAGCTTGAGGATGGCGTCCATCAGCATCTCCGGCCGCGGCGGGCAGCCGGGCAGGTACATGTCCACCGGGACGATGTGGTCGACGCCCTGCACGATCGCGTAGTTGTTGAACATGCCGCCGGAGCTGGCGCACACGCCCATCGACAGCACCCAGCGCGGCTCGGGCATCTGGTCGTAGATCTGCCGCAGGACCGGGGCCATCTTCTGGCTGACCCGGCCGGCCACGATCATCAGGTCGGCCTGCCGCGGGCTGGCGCGGAAGACCTCCATGCCGAAGCGGGCCAGGTCGTAGCGGCCGGCGCCCGAGGCCATCATCTCGATCGCGCAGCAGGCCAGGCCGAAGGTGGCCGGCCACAGCGAGGACTTCCGGGTCCAGTTGACCAGCTTCTCGACGCTGGTCAGCAGGACGCCGCTGGGGATCTTCTCCTCGAGGCCCATCTCAGTCCCACTCCAATCCGCCGCGGCGCCAGACGTAGGCGTAGGCGATGAAGACCGTGGCGATGAAGACGACCATCTCGACCAGACCGAAGACCCCGAGCTGGTCGTTGGCGACCGCCCACGGGTAGAGGAAGACGATCTCGATGTCGAAGACGATGAAGAGCATCGCGGTCAGGTAGTACTTGATCGGGAAGCGACCGCCGGACAGCGGCTGGTCGACCGGCTCGATGCCGCACTCGTAGGCCTCGAGCTTGGCGGAGTTGTACCGGCGCGGGCCGATGAAGGGCGCCGCGGTGACCGAGAACAGCGCGAACCCGGCGGCCAGCACGAACAGGCCCACCAGCGGCGCGTAGGTCGCCAGCATCAGCGCCTCCCCCGGTTCCCGGTCCGCTTGTGAATTGGTTCACAAGTCGACACGTCAGAACCCTATGCCCGAGATCACAGTTCCCGGAAGGGACCCCCTCCCGGCGCGTCGCGACCCAGGGCACCCTCACCGACGTCCACGCAGGTCACGGGCGGGGTCATCCGCTCACCGCGCAGCGGTCCGCTCACCGGGCAGCCATCCGGTCACCGGGCAGCGGTCGGTTCACCGCGCGGTCGGCCGGTCACCCGGCAGCTGTCCGGTGACCCGGCAGCTGTCCGGTCACCGCACACCGTGACCGGACAGCTGCGCGGCGACCGGATGGCCCCGGTGAACGATGGCCGCGGCGGTGACGGGTTGCCGCTGCGGTGACCGGGTGCCGGCGGGGTGACCGGCCGGAGGATCAGCGGGAGGGGGTGAGGCGGTGCAGCACGTCGAGGGCGCGGTCGACGGCGTCGCCGTCGCGGCCGTCGGAGAGGTTGCCCATCAGCCGCAGCGCGACCGAGACCGCGGCCGGGCGCTTGAGGCCGTGGGCGGTGGCGAACCGGACCAGCTCCGGGCGGGCCAGCCCCTTGAGGAACAGCGCGCCCAGCCGGTGGTGCGCGCCGAACTCCGCGCGCAACCGCTCCGGGTAGCGGCGCAGCACCGCCTCCCGCGCCGGGCCCGCGGGCGCGGCCAGCGCGGCGAGCACCACCTCGGACGCCGTCCGGGCGGTCTCCATGGCGTAGCTGATGCCCTCGCCGTTGAACGGGTTGACCGTGCCGGCGGAGTCGCCGACCAGCAGCAGCCCGCGGGTGTAGGCGGGCCGCCGCGACAGCGAGGTGGGCAGCCCGGCGCCGCGCAGCGGGGTGCCCGGCGACTCGGGGTCGATGCCCCACGACGCGGGCAGCGAGGCGATCCAGCGCCGGTAGACGGTGCGGGTGTCGTCCTCGCCGGCGTACCGGGTGTCCAGCAGGCCGAAGCCGACGTTGGCCGTGCCGTCGCCCATCGGGAAGAACCAGCCGTAGCCGGGCATCGACGCGGCGTCGGGGCCCTGCGCGGTGAGGTCGAAGGAGATGTCGAGGTAGGGGTCGTGGGTGCGCGGGGTCGGCAGGTACTGCCGGACGGCGACGCCCAGCGGCAGGTCGGTGCGGCGGGTGAGGCCGATCGCCTTGGCCAGCCGGCCGGACAGGCCCTCGGCCGACACCACCAGCGCGGCCCGGTGCTCCTCGCCGTCGGCGGTGCGCACGCCGCACACCCGCCCGGCGTCGTCGAGCAGCGGCTCGGTGACGGTGACCCCGAACCGGATGTCGGCGCCGGCGGCGACGGCGTGCCGGGCGAGCTGGGCGTCGAGGTCGGCGCGGGTGCGGATCAGGCCACCGGAGGGCCAGCGCGCCAGCCGCGGCCAGTCGACCTCGACGACCTGGCCGCCGCCGTGCACCCGCAGGCCGCGGTGCCGCTGCCAGTCGGCGGTGGCTGACACATCCACGCCCATCGCGGACAGCGCCGCGACCCCGCGCGGGGTCAGCCCGTCGCCGCACACCTTCTCGCGCGGGAAGTGCGACTTCTCCAGCACCAGCACGTCGAGCCCGGCCCGGGCCAGCCACCAGGCCGCGGACGACCCGGCCGGCCCGGCCCCGGCGACCACCACGTCGTGCTGCTGCGTCGCCACGGGGGCGAGTCTAGGAAGGCGGGGGCGCGATCGGGTCGGTCGGGCTGGGCACCGGGGACGGCGGCGCGGGCTCCGACGGCACCGGGTCCACCGGGGTGGGCGGGGGTTCGACGGGGCCGGGGTCGGGCGTGGGCGGGAACGTCATGCGCCCGGTGTGCCCGTCCTCACACGGGGTCAACCGCGCTTGGTGCCCCGGTGCAGGGCGACGATGCCGCCGGTGAGGTTGCGCCAGGCGACGTCGCCCCAGCCGGCGGCCTGCAGCTTGGCCGCCATCGGCTGCTGCGGCGGCCACGCCCGGATCGACTCGGCGAGGTAGACGTAGGCCTCCGGGTTGCTGCTCACCGCCCGCGCGATCGAGGGCAGCGCCCGCATCAGGTACTCCAGGTAGACCGTGCGCCACGGCGCCCAGGTCGGGGTGGAGAACTCGCAGACCACCAGGGTGCCGCCGGGACGGGTGACCCGGGCGAACTCGCGCAGCGCGGCGTCGGGGTCGGCGACGTTGCGCAGGCCGAAGCTGATGACGACGCCGTCGACGCTCTCGTCGGCCAGCGGCAGCGCCATCGCGTCCCCGGCCACCATCGGCACCGGCCGGTGCGCCCCGGCGCGCAGCATCCCCTGGGAGAAGTCGCAGGCGATCGCGGTGACCCCGCCGGAGGCGAGCTCCACGGTGGAGACGCCGGTGCCGGCGGCGACGTCGAGCACGGTCTGGCCGGACCGGGCGCCCAGCGCCTCGCGGGTGGCCCGCCGCCAGCCGGCGTCCAGCCCGCCCGACAGCACGGTGTTGGTGACGTCGTAGCGGCCGGCGACCCGGTCGAACATCGCGGCGACCTCGGCGGGGCGCTTCTCCAGCGTCGCCCGGTAGCCGGCCTGTGTCCGATCTCCTGCGCTCACGCCCGATCACGATACGGGCGCGCTGCCTATCGTGACCGGTGTGACCGGTACGGCGACGACCACCCAGCGGGTGGTCACCACTCCCCTGGGCCGCCGGCGCAGCGACCTGCTGACCAAGCTGCCCGCGCAGGGCGCGCTGGCCTGGGTCCGCGACGGCGAGGGCCTGGTCGGCTGGGGCGAGGTGGACCGGCTGGAGGTCACCGGCCCCGGCGCGCTGGAGCGGGCCGCGCAGTGGTGGGCGCAGCGGTGCGCGGCCACCGAGGTGGTCGACCCGGTGGGCCTGCCCGGCTCGGGTGCGGTGCTGTTCGGGTCGGTCGCCTTCGACCCCGAGCGCGGCCGGTCGGTGTTCGTCGTCCCCGCCGTGGTGCTCGGCCGCCGGGACGGCGAGACCTGGGTGACCGTGGCCGGCGACGACCACCCCGAGGTCACCGAGTTCCCCGCCCAGGCCGCCGACACCTCCATCGGCCGGCTGGTCTACGCCGACGGCGCGCTGGACCCGGTGACCTGGTGCGGCCGGGTGTCCGAGGCGGTCCGCCGGATCGCGGCCGGCGACCTGGGCAAGGTGGTGCTGGCCCGCGACGTGCTGGTCCGCGCCGACCACCCGCTGGACCCCCGCCGGCTGCTGCTGCGGCTGGCCGCCCGCTTCCCCTCCTGCTGGACCTTCGCCGTCGAGGGCCTGCTCGGCGCGACCCCGGAGCTGCTGCTGCGCCGCACCGGCGACGAGGTGTCCTCCCGGGTGCTGGCCGGCACCGCCGCGCGCAGCTCCGACGCCGCGGCCGACACCGCGCTGGGTGCCGGGCTCGCCGGCAGCGCCAAGGACCACGCCGAGCACCGCTACGCCGTGGACAGCCTCGCCGCGGCGCTGCGGCCCTGGTGCACCGACCTCGACGTCCCGTCACGGCCCTCGGTGCTCACGCTGCCCAACGTCCGGCACCTGTCCACCGACGTCCGCGGCCACCTCGCGCCCGGCGCCCCCGGCCTGCTGCAGCTGCTGGCGGCGGTGCACCCCACCGCGGCGGTCGGCGGCACGCCCCGGGAGGCCGCGCTGGAGCTCATCCGGGAGGTCGAGGGCATGGACCGTGACCGGTACGCCGGCCCCGTCGGCTGGCTGGACGCCCGCGGGGACGGCGAGTTCGGGCTGGCGCTGCGCTGCGCCCAGCTGACCGGCGGCGCGGGCGGCGCCGAGGCCCGGCTGTTCGCCGGCTGCGGCATCGTCGGCGACTCCGACCCGATGGCCGAGCTCGCCGAGACCCAGGCCAAGCTCGCCGCGGTGCAGGCGGCCCTGCAGGACTAGTCGAGCGCGGTCGCGGCCGCCTCGCGCAGCGCCGTGGCCAGCTCGGCCTCCACCCGCTGGTCACCGCGCACCACGACCACCCGCGGACCACCCAGCGCCAGCGCGCCGCGCAGGCCGTCGGCGTCGTGCACCGACGTCGCCGCCCAGCCCATCGCCCGGGCGACGGCGACCAGGTCCCGGCCGTGCGGGGTGCCGAAGACCCGGCGGTAGCCCGCGGCGTGCTCGGGCCGGCCGGGCTCGAGCTGGGCGAAGATCCCGCCGCCGTCGTTGTCGGGCACCACCAGCGTCAGGTCGGGCACGGCCTCGCCGTCGCCCAGCAGCAGGCCCTGCAGGTCGTGCAGGAACGTCAGGTCGCCCAGCAGCGCGAACGCCGGCCCGCCGCCGGCGCCCTGGTGGGCCAGCGCGGCCCCGACCGCGGTGGACACGGTGCCGTCGATGCCGGCCACGCCGCGGTTGGCCAGCACGGTCAGCCCGGCCCGCGGCACGGCGTACCGGTCGACGTCGCGCACCGGGTTGGACGACCCGACCACCAGCAGCGCGCCGGCCGGGAGCTCGGCCACCAGGTCGCGGGCCAGCCGCGGCGCGGTGAGCCGGGTGGTGGCGTCCAGCACCCGGTCCACGGCGGCGCCGACGCGGTCGGCCGCCCCGGCCCACTCCTGCGCCCAGCCGTCGGGGACGACGTGGCCGGAGACGTCGACCTCGCCGAGGACGGCGCCGGGGTCGGGCAGCACCCCGCCCACCCGGACGCTCCCCCGGCCGGCGTCGGGCCAGCGGGGGTGCGGGGAGACGGTGTCGACGACGACGTCGGGGGAGGCCAGCAGCGCCGACACCGGCCGGCTCAGCGTCGGCCGGCCGACCACCAGCACCCGGTTGGGCCGGTGCGCGGCGGCCCACGGCGTGCCCAGCAGCAGCGCGGTGCCGCGCACGGAGGTGGTGCCGCCCCAGGTGCCGCTGCTCGGCTCGCCGAGCACCGGCCAGCCGCGCTGACCGGCGACGACGGCGGTGCTGCGGCCCAGCGCGACGGGGGCGTCGCCGGCGACGACGAGGGTGCGGCGGGCGCGCGCCGGGCCGGGGGTGCCCGGCGGCGGCGGGGTGGTCACCATCGCGCCGGGGCCCGCGCCGGGGCCGGTGCCGGGGGCGACCGTCGTCCAGGGGGCGTCGTCCGGGCGACCGGCCCACACCCCGGACGGCGGCGCGGGCCGGGGGTCGTGCCCCTCGGGCAGCAGCGGGTCGCGCAGCGCCAGGTTGAGGTGCACCGGCCCGGGGTCGCCGGACAGCGCACCGGTGGCGACCAGCAGGGCCCGGGCGGCGGTGGACCGCCAGTACCGGTTCTGCGCGGCCTCCCGGCCCTCCTCGGGCGTGCCGACGTCGGCCGCCCAGCGCACCGTGCCGCCGTAGAGGCCGGGCTGCTCGATCGTCTGGTTGGCGCCGGTGCCGCGCAGCTCCGGGGGCCGGTCGGCGGTGAGCAGCAGCAGCGGGATGCCGGACTGGTCGGCCTCGAGCGCGGCGGCGTGCAGGTGCGCGGTCGCCGTGCCCGAGGTGGTGAGCACCGGGACCGGGCGGCCGGTGACCTTGGCCAGCCCCAGGGCGAGGAAGGCCCCGGTGCGCTCGTCGATGCGCACGTGCAGCCGCAGCCGGCCCGACAGCTCGGCCTGGTGCAGCGCGAGGGCGACCGGCGCCGACCGGGAGCCGGGGCAGACGACGGCGTCGGTGACGCCGCCCCGGGCGAGCTCGTCGACCAGCACGCGGGCGAAGGCGGTGGCGGGGTTCACGCCGGGGCCCCCACCGAGGCCACCCGGTCGCGGCGGTCCCGCCAGCGCTGCTCGGTGACGGGGTCGGCCGCGGGGACCCGGTCGGGCACCACCGCGCGCACCGGCAGCGCGCCGTCCACCGGCAGCAGCGGCTCGGTGGTGACGTCCTCGGTGAACAGCGCGACCGTGGCCAGCCCGCAGGCGAAGGGCAGCTCGGGCAGCGCCGCGGCCAGCGCGACCCCGGCGGCGATGCCCACCGAGGACTCCAGCGCCGAGGACACCACGCACGGCAGGCCGTGCGCCTGGGCCACCTCCAGCGCGGCCCGCACCCCGCCCAGCGGCTGCACCTTGAGGACGACGACGTCGCACGCCTCGCGCAGGTCCACCCCCGCGGGGTCGGCCGAGCGGCGGACCACCTCGTCGGCGGCCACCCGCACGTCGACCCGGCGGCGCAGCGCGACCAGCTCCTCGACGGTGGCGCAGGGCTGCTCGACGTACTCCAGGCCGTACCGGTCCAGGGTGCGGATCCGCTCCACGGCGCGGTCGACCGACCAGGCGGCGTTGGCGTCGACCCGGACCGCCCCGCCCGGGCCCAGCGCGTCGCGGACGGCCTCCACCCGGGCCTCGTCGTCGGCGTCGGTCTGGCCGGGCTCGGCGACCTTGACCTTCGCGGTCCGGCAGCCCGACGCGGTGACCACGGCGTGCGCCTGCTCGGGGCCCACGGCCGGGACCGTGCAGTTCACCGGCACCGCGGCGCGCACCGGCGCCGGCCAGCCGACGGTGGCGGCCTCGACGGCCGCGGCCCACCAGCGGGTCACCTCGGCGTCGGCGTAGTCCCAGAACGGGGAGAACTCGCCCCAGCCGGCCGGGCCGCGCACCAGCACGCCGTCGCGGACGTCGATTCCGCGGAACCGGGTGCGCAGCGGGGTGCGGTACACCCGGAGGTCGGTCAGCTGCGGGTCCACCTCGTGATCCTAAGGAGCTCACTACCCTGGCTGCTCGTGGACCGGCGGCTGACCCTGGTGCCCGCGCCGGCCCTCGGCCCCGCGGTGCTCACCGACGTCTGGCCCGCCGTCCGCGCCGCCCTCGACGGCGGGGCGCCGCTGTCCGTCGTCCCCGCCGACCCCGGCCCGGCCGCCCGCGCCCGCGCGGTGCTGCGGCCGGACCTCCCGCTCGAGGACGGCGCCGACCTCGTCGTCCTCACCTCCGGCTCCACCGGCGACGGCCGCGGTGTGCTGCTGCCCGCCGCCGCCCTGCGGGCCTCGGCCACCGCGACGCTGGACCGGCTCGGCGGCCCCGGCGGCTGGCTGCTGGCGCTGCCGGTGAGCGCGGTCGCCGGCCTGCAGGTGCTGGTCCGGTCCGCCCTGGCCGGCGCGCCGCCCGCGGTGCTGGCCCCCGGGGAGCGGCTGGCCGACGCGCTGCCCCGGGTACCCGGCGACCGCCGGTACGCCGCCCTGGTGCCCACCCAGCTGCGCCGCCTCCTCGACACCGAGCCCGGCGCACTGCGCGCCCTGGACGCCGTGCTCGTCGGCGGTGCGGCCACCGACCCCGCGCTCCTCGCCCGCGCCCGCGCGGAGGGCGTCGGCGTGGTCACCACCTACGGGATGAGCGAGACCGCCGGCGGCTGCGTCTACGACGGCGTCCCGCTGGACGGCGTCGGGGTGCGGGTGGCCGACCGCGGCGTCGAGCTGACCGGCCCGCAGCTGGCGCTGGGTTACCGGCTGGACCCGGCCGCCACCGCCGAGGCGTTCGTCGACGGCTGGTTCCGCACCCGCGACGCCGGCACGCTGGTCGGGGGCCGGCTGCAGGTGCACGGCCGGCTGGACGACGTGCTGGTCTCCGGCGGGGTCAACGTGGCCCCGCAGGCGGTCGAGGCCGCGCTGCGCGAGCACCCCGCCGTCGACGACGCCGTGGTCGCCGGCCGGCCGGACCCCGAGTGGGGCCATCGGGTGGTCGCCGCCGTCGTCCCCTCCCCCGGCGCCGAGCCGCAGCTGGCCGACCTGCGGCCGTGGGTCGCCGAGCGCCTGGGCGCACCGGCCGCACCCAAGGAGCTGCTGCTGGTCGACGCCGTCCCCGTCCTGCACACCGGCAAGCCCGACCGCCGGTCGGTCACCCGCCTGTTCGAAGGAGCCTGATGGCCACCCCCGCCCAGTGGCTGGCCGGAGCCCGGCCCCGCACCCTGCCCGCCGCCGTCGCCCCCGTGCTGGTCGGCACCGGCGTCGCCGTGGCGCTGGACGGGTTCCGGCCGGTCCCCGCGCTGCTGGCCCTCCTCGTGGCCTTGGCCCTGCAGGTCGGGGTCAACTACGCCAACGACTTCTCCGACGGCCGCCGCGGCACCGACGCCGACCGGGTGGGCCCGATGCGGCTGGTCGGGTCGGGCGCGGCCGGCGAGCGCGCCGTGCTGGTCGCGGCGGTGCTGTCCTTCGCCGTCGCGGGGGTGGCCGGGCTGGCGATGGCCGCGCTGTCGAGCTGGTGGCTGGTCGCGGTCGGGGCGGTGAGCATCCTGGCCGCCTGGACCTACACCGGCGGCCCGATCCCCTACGGCTACCGGGCGCTGGGCGAGGTGTTCGTCTTCGTGTTCTTCGGCCTGGTCGCCACCGTGGGCACCACGTTCGGCCAGACCCGCACCGTGGAGGGGCTGGCGTTCGCCGCCGCCGTGCCGGTGGGCCTGCTGATCACCGCGATCCTGGTGGTGAACAACCTGCGCGACGTGCACGGCGACGCGGCGGTCGGGAAGCGGACGCTGGCGGTGCTGCTCGGCGAGCGGGCCACCCGGTGGTTCTTCACCGGCCTGGTCGTCGCCGCGTTCGTGGTGGTGCTGCTGGTCGGGCTGGCCCGGCCGTGGGCGCTGCTGGGGCTGCTGGCCGCCCCGGTCGCCGTCCCCCCGGTCCGCACGGTGCTGTCGGGCGCGCGCGGGCCGGCGCTGATCGCGGCCCTGGGCGGCACCGGACGGGCCACCCTGGTGACCGGCGTGGTGTTCGCCCTGGGGCTCGCGCTCAGCTGATCGGGTCGTCGGTGCCCTTCAGCCGGGCGCGCAGGTCGGCCTTGCTGGCCTTGCGGGTGACCGAGCGGGCGGCCATGGCCTCGGTGAGCTTGTCGCGCAGCGGGCGCAGCAGCACGAACGACAGCGGCATCGACAGCAGCAGGCCGAACAGCAGGCCGGGGAAGCTGCCCAGGCCCAGCAGCCACAGCAGGGCGACCAGCGCGGCGGCCAGCAGGATGCGCCCGAGGGTGTAGAGCGCCAGCAGCGGCCACACCGACGGCGGCTGCGCCGGACCGCCGGTCGGGCTCACCGGTCGGTTCTGCTCACTCTGCGCGGCCATGGCGGCCCTCCCACTTGGTCGACAGCACGACGGTCGTCCGGGTGCGTGCGACGCCCCGGATCCGGTTCAACGCGTTGATGGTGTCCTCGAGTGCCGGGATGTCGGTCACCCGCACCTTCAGCACGTAGCCCTCGGTGCCCGCGGTCCGCCAGCAGTCCTCGACGTGCGGCAGCGCGGACATCGCCTCCAGGATCCCCACGTCGTCGACCTCGTCGCTGTCGATGACGCCGATCAGCGCGGTCACCCCGAGGCCGACCGCGGCCGGGTCGACCACCGCGGTGTAGCCGGTGATGACCCCGGCGGACTCCAGCTTGCCCACCCGCTCGTGCACCGCGGGGGCGGACAGGCCGACCTGGCGGGCCAGCTCGGCGTAGCTGGCGCGGCCGTTGGCCTGCAGCAGCGCGAGCAGCTGCTCGTCGACGGCGTCGATGTCAGCCTCCTGGTTGGCGGTGCCGATCTGTGGGCATCCCCGAGTATCGCCGGGGCGCCTACATTGGGTGGCCGGTGGGTCGCGCACGACAGCGGGGAAGAGGTGGACCGGTGGTCTTCTTGGTCATGCTGGTGATCGCCATCGCGGTGGTCGTGCTCGTCATGCGGGCAGCGGCCACCCAGGGCGGCAACGGCAACGGCGGTGGTGGTCTCCGCCGTCCCCGGCCGCCGCGCGGTCCCCGGCCGCCGCAGCGCCCCGTGGCGCCCGACGACGACCCGGACTTCCTCCGCGAGCTCGACCGGCGCACCCGCCGCGACGACGGGTCCACCCCCGCCTGAGGTCAGGCGGCGGTGGTCGGCCGGGTCTGGCCGCCGCCGAAGAACCGGCGCCAGCCGGTGCGCCGGGTGGGCTGCTCCGGTGCGCCGGCCCCGGCCTGGGCGGCCGCGTCCAGCACGGCCAGCACCGAGCCGTCGTCGGCCGGGTGGACCGCGAGCGGCTCGACGGGGTCGGCCCCGGGCCAGCCCAGGCCGTCGGCGAAGTGGGTCTCCGCCGGCCAGCCGACCGCGGTGCTGCCGGGCTCGGCGGCCTGGTGCTGCACGACGTTCGGCGCGCGCGGCGGCTGCGGCCCCTGCGGCCCCTGCTGACGGCGCTCCAGGGCGTCGGCCACCAACGGGTGCACGGTGGCCCCGTCGAGGGCCGAGTGCTTACCCACCGTGGGCTCCTGCGTACGTGCGCATACGAGCAGGGTGACACGGTTTCCCGCTCCGAGCACGTGTTCTGCGCCGTCCGTCCCCCGACAGTGGGGGTGACGGAGAGTTACACCGGTGTCAGTTCACCCCGCCGTAGGAGTGCAGGCCGGTGGACACCATGTTCACGTAGAGCAGGTTGAAGATCATCACGCCCAGGCCCACGACGTTGATCCAGGCCGAGGGGCGGCCGCGCCAGCCGGCGGTGGTGCGGGCGTGCAGGTAGGCGGCGTAGACGACCCAGGCGATGAAGGCCCAGGTCTCCTTGGGGTCCCAGCCCCAGAACCGGCCCCACGCGCTCTCGGCCCAGATGGCGCCGGCGATCACGGCGAAGGTCCAGATCGGGAAGCCGAAGACTGCGGTGCGGTGCGCGGTGCGGTCCAGCGCGGCGGCACCGGGCAGCCGGTGCACGATCCGCGACAGCGGCTGCTCACCGGCGGCGACCTTGGCCTCGTACCGGGCGCGGACCAGGTACATCACGCTCGCGATGCCGGAGACGAAGAAGATGCCGAAGCCCAGGATCGCGGTGGTGACGTGCACGGCCAGCCAGGCCGAGCGGAGCGCGGCGACCAGCGGGCCGGCCGAGGCGTAGAGGAACAGCCCGATGCCGACCATGGAGAGCACGACCGGGGCGAGCACGAAGATGCCGATGTGCCGCAGCGACGGGGTGCGCACCGCGAGCACCAGGTAGACCACGACGGCGACCAGCACGACGGCGGTGCCGAACTCGTACATGTTGCCCCAGGGCAGCCGGCCGGTGGCCATGCCGCGGGTGACCAGCACCCCGGCCTGCACGACCGCGCCCAGCGCGGTGAGGGCCATCGCGACCATGCCCCAGCGGCGGGCCCGCGCCGGCTCGTCGTCGGCGGTGCCGCCGGGACGGGCCACGGGCTGCTCGGCCGGGCCACCGCCGGCGGCGACCAGCTCGCGGGCGGGGGCCGTGCGGCCGCCGAAGGCGAGCTCGGCGCAGAAGGCGACGACGGCCAGGGAGTAGAGCCCCACCGCGACGGAGAAGAGCGTGTCCGAGGTCGCGGCCAGCGATTCGTTGATCACGTGCGGGGGTTCTCCTCGGTGCGGGCGCGGCGGGTCAGGGCCGCCGCGACGTCGTCGGTGAGCGCGGTGAAGCGGGGGGCGGTGTCGGCGCTGCCGCGGGTCAGCGCCCCGACCACCAGGACGGTACCCGCGCCGTCGGGACCGGCGGTGGCGCGGGCGAAGACCCGTTCCCGGCGCAGCAGCAGCATGCCGAGCAGGCCGACCAGGATGGCGATCGCCGAGACCAGCACCCACACCTGGCCGGGGTCGTGCGAGACCTGCATCGCGGCGAACTGCTTGACGCCGGAGAAGGTGATGACGGTGCCGTCGGCCAGCGTGGTGGACTCCCCCACCTTCAGGTTGGCCTCGCCGACCCGGGTCAGGTTGCCGCGGTCGATCTGGGTCTGGTCCAGGGAGTAGACGTTCTGCGGCAGCCCGGAGTCCAGGCCGAGGTAGCCCTCGTAGACGAAGACGGCGACCTGCGGGTCCAGCGGCCGGGGGTCGACCGAGGTCAGCACCCCGCCCTGCACCGAGCCGGTGGGCGCGAACAGGCCCTGCAGGGCCAGCTGCTCGTCCGAGCCGGGCACGTCGGGCAGCTTGAGCGCGCCCTCGCTGGACATGGTCTGGGTCTCGGCGGGCAGGAACGGCGCGGAGATGTCGGTGAAGGAGTCGCCGTTGGGGAAGGTCACGCTGAACACCGGGGCGTACCCGTGGCCGGTGACGTAGACCCGGTCGCCGTCGAAGCGCAGCGGGCTGTTCACGCCGATCGTGGTGCCCCGGCTGGCCGACCCGGCCAGGCCGTACTGGATGTCGGCGGTGAAGGAGGCCGCGGTGAGGTTCTCCTCGTACTCGGCCTTGAAGTCGTCGAGGGTGACGCACAGCGGCGACATCTCCCCGGCGTCGACCAGCGCGCCCGAGCTGTAGTTGTCGTACTGCTGGAAGGTGTTGCAGAACCGGTCGCCCTCGGTGACCAGGATGCTGCCCTCGTAGCCCCACAGCTTGCCGCCGGCCAGGCCGAGCAGCAGCGCCAGCAGGGCGAGGTGGAACACGACGTTGCCGGTCTCCTTGAGCAAACCCTTCTCCGCCGACAGCTCCGGGCCGTACCGGCCTTCGCGGCGCACCACCCGGAAGCGGCGGACCCGCAGCTCCTCCTCGACCACGTCGAGGGTGGCGGTGCCGTCCAGGCCGGAGTCCAGGCTCCGGTGGTCGGGCAGCCGGTGCAGGTGCCGCGGGGCGGGCGGGGGCGCGGCGAACACCGCACGGGCGTGCTCGACCGCCCGCGGCACGACGCAGCCGATGAGCGAGAGGAACAGCAGCAGGTAGATCGCGGCGAACCAGGGCGAGGAGAAGACGTCGAACAGGTAGAACCTGTCCAGCACCGGCGCGAGGTCCGGGTGGTCGGCGAAGTACCGGGTCACCTGGCTCTGCGACAGCGAGCGCTGCGGCAGCAGCGAGCCGGGCACCGAGGCGACGGCGAGCAGGAACAGCAGCACCAGCGCCGTCCGCATCGCCGTCAGCGACCGCCACCAGCGCAGCAGCGTCGTCCCGACCCGGCTCGCGGGCGACGGGCCGGACGGGGGCGGCGGCGCGGCCGCGGGCCGCTCGACGGTGGTGGTCACAGGAAGAACTCCCCGAAGCCGGTGGAGGCGAGCCAGGAGCGGAACCAGATCATGCCCTCGCCCCACAGCCCGGTGAGCAGCAGCAGGCCGACGACGACGAGGACGGCGCCGCCGGTGCGGCTGACCGCGGCGGCGTGCCGGCGCAGGAACCCGGTGGCCCCGACCGCCCAGCGGGCGCCGAGGGCGACCAGCACGAACGGGACGCCGAGGCCCAGGCAGTAGGCGATGCCGAGGAAGGAGCCGCGGGCCGCGGTGGCCTCGGCGAAGGCCAGCGAGTTGACCGCGGCCAGCGTGGGCCCCAGGCACGGCGTCCAGCCCAGGCCGAACACGACGCCGAGCAGCGGTGCACCGGCCAGGCCGGTGGCCGGGCGGACCGACAGCTTCCTCGTGCGCTGCAGGAACGGCAGCCAGCCCAGGAAGCCCAGGCCGACGACGACGGTGACCCCGCCCATGACCCGGGTGATCTCGTCGTTGTAGACCAGCAGCCAGCGGCCCAGGCCGCCGAACAGCGCGCCGAAGGCGACGAAGACGGCGGTGAAGCCGAGGACGAACAGCAGCGCGCCGGTGACCATGCGCCCGCGCGGGGGCCGCTCGTCGGTGCGCACCGCGGTGGCCACCGCCCCGGTCCCGCTGGCGTCGCCGGCGGGCTGCCGGGCCGGGGTGCCGGTGCCGACCAGGCCGGTGACGTAGGACAGGTAGCCGGGGACCAGCGGGAGCACGCAGGGCGAGGCGAAGCTGATCAGCCCGACGAGGGCGGCGACGGCCGCGGCCACCAGCAGCGGCCCGTCGGTGACCAGCCCGGCGAAGGTCTCCCCCACGGCTCAGTCCTCCTCGAGCAGCTGGTCGATGGTGGCCTGCAGGTTCGTCTGGGTGACCGCGCCGGTGTAGACCGCGGCGACGTCGCCGGACCGGTCCAGCACGATGGTCGAGGGGATGGCGGCCGCCGGGAAGTCGCGGAAGGCGAGGGCGACCTCGCTGGCCGGGTCGAACAGGGACGGGTAGGTCAGCCCCTTGTTGTCCACGAAGGCCTGGGCGAGCTGCTGCTGGTCCTTGACGTTGACGCCGAGGAACTGCACGCCCTGCGCGGCGACGTCGACGTAGACGTCCTCGAACTCCGGGCTCTCCACCCGGCACGGCGCGCACCAGGAGCCCCAGAAGTTGATCACCGCGACGTCGCCGTCGAGCTCCTGCGAGCTCCAGGACTCCCCGTCGAGCAGGGTGCCGCTGAACTCCGGGGCGCTGGAGCGCTCGCCCTCGGGGATGACCTCGCCGGCCGGGGTGGCCGCGACGAACCGGAACTCGCCGCCGTTGTTCACGTCGACCTGGTCCGAGCCGGTGGAGCACCCGGCGAGCGCGAGGACGGCGACCAGCCCGGCGAGCAGCATCTTCATGCGCCACCCACCGTGCCCTTCCCGGCCGGGCCGGCGGGCTCGGCGTAGTCGACCCGGACCAGCTCGTCGCCGGCCCAGGTCAGCGAGGTGACGCTGGCCAGCCCGCACTGGCGGCGCCGGGGGTCGTGCAGGTAGCTGCGGCCCTCGACGGTCAGCCGCAGCACCCAGATGGGCAGCTGGTGGCTGACGCAGACCGCGGCCGAGCCCCGGGCGGCGTCGCGGGCGGTGTGCACCGCACCCAGCATCCGCTCGGCGATCTCCCGGTACGGCTCGCCCCAGGAGGGCCGGAACGGGTTGCGCAGCCGCCACCAGTTCGCCGGGTGCTTGAGCGCCCCGTCGCCGACCCCGAAGGTCTGGCCCTCGAACTGGTTGCCCGCCTCGACCAGCCGGTCGTCGGTGGCGATGTCGAGCCCCAGCGTCGAGGCGATGGGCGCGGCGGTCTCCTGCGCGCGCTGCAGCGGCGAGGCGACGAGGTGGGTGATGGGCCGGTGGTGGCCGAACCACTGCGCGGCGGTCGCGGCCATGCCGTGCCCGGCCTCGGAGAGGTGGAACCCGGGCAGCCGCCCGTAGAGCACGCCGGTGGGGTTGTGCACCTCGCCGTGCCGCATCACGTGCACGGTGGTCGTCTCGGCGGTCACGGCTGCAGCGCCTGCGCGTCGTGCGACACCGCGGGGGCGGTGCCGGGGGTGGCCGCGGCGGCCGCGCGGGCGGCGGCGGGCAGCGCGTCGAGCACGTGCTGCACGGCCTCGTCGTCCATGGCGGCGTTGACGAACCAGGACTCGAACGCCGACGGCGGCAGGTACACCCCGTCGGCCAGCATCGAGTGGAAGAAGGCGGTGTGCCGCGCGGTCTCCTGGGTGCGGGCGTCGTCGTAGTCGCGCACGACCCGGCCGTCGGGCACGAAGAACACCGAGAACATCGACCCGGCCGTCTGCAGCCGGTGGGCCACCCCGGCGGCGGTGAGGGCGTCGGTGAGGGCACCGGAGATCGTGGCGGCGACGGCGTCGCAGCGGGCGTAGACCTCGTCGGTGCAGTGCCGCAGCGTGGTCAGGCCGGCGGCGACCGCCACGGGGTTCCCGGCCAGGGTGCCCGCCTGGTAGACCGGCCCGAGCGGGGCCAGCTGCTGCATCAGCTCGGCGCGGCCGCCGAAGGCCGCGGCGGGCAGCCCGCCGCCCATCACCTTGCCGAAGGTGACCAGGTCGGCGTCGTAGTGCTCGTGCCCGCGCCAGCCCGAGCGGCTGACCCGGAACCCGGTCATCACCTCGTCGACCAGCAGCAGTGCGCCGTGGGCGGCGGTGATCCGGCGCAGCTCGGCGTTGAAGCCGGAGAGCGGGGGGACGACGCCCATGTTGCCGGCGGCGGCCTCGGTGGCCACCACGGCGATCTCGCTGCCCCGCTCGGCGAAGACGGCCTCGACCGCGGCGACGTCGTTGTAGGGCAGCACCACGGTGTCGGCCGCGGCGCCCGTGGTGACGCCGGGGGTGTCGGGCAGGCCGAGGGTGGCCACGCCGGAGCCGGCCGCGGCGAGCAGGGCGTCGACGTGGCCGTGGTAGCAGCCGGCGAACTTGACGACGACCGGGCGGCCGGTGGCGCCGCGGGCCAGCCGGATGGCCGAGAGCACGGCCTCGGTGCCGGAGTTGACCAGCCGGACCTGCTCCACGCCGGCCCGGTCGACGATCTCGGCGGCCAGCTCGACCTCGCCGCCGGTGGGCGTGCCGAAGGAGAACCCGCGGGAGGCCGCGTCGGTGACGGCGGCGACGACGGCGGGGTGGGCGTGGCCCAGGATCATCGGGCCCCAGGAGCTGACCAGGTCGACGTAGCGGCGGCCGTCGACGTCGGTGATCCAGGGGCCGGAGCCCGACGCCATGAAGCGCGGGGTGCCGCCGACGGCGCGGAAGGCGCGCACCGGGGAGTTGACCCCGCCGGGGGTCACCGCGCGGGCGCGCTCGAACAGGTCGGCCGAGGCCGGGGCGTCGTACGGGTAGCTCACGGCTCCACTGTCCCAGGCTGCGCATCGCTGCCGTCGGCCCCCGTCAGGGCTGTGCGCAGGGCAGCGGTGAGCTGTGCGGGCCGGCGGGTGGGCACCAGCACCGTGGTGCCGTCGGTGCGGCGCACCGGCAGGCCCACCCGGCCCTTCGGCACGTCGGCCCCGCCGCCCAGCACGGGGGCGCCGACGTCCACGCCGACCTCGCCGTCCAGCGAGGCCGGGTCGATCTCGGCCAGCGGCAGCCGCTCGCGGCCCACCACCAGGCCGGCGTCGGGGCCGCGGCCGGTGACGGTGACCGTCCAGACCCGGTTGGCCGAGACGGTGCCGGCCGCGACGATGCCGAGCACGGCGACGACGGCGACCACCCACACCAGCAGCGGCACGTCCTGCCCGGGCAGGACGGCGCTGAGCACGGCCAGGACGACGAACGCCGCGGCCATCGACCACAGCGTCCGCCAGGACCCGCCCGGCTCGGTGTAGATCACCGCAACCAGGCGGCGGCCTCGACCGCCCAGTAGGTCAGCACGGTCGACGCCCCGGCCCGGCGGATCGAGGTGAGGGTCTCCAGGATGGCCCGGCGGCGGTCGACCATGCCGCGCTCGGCGGCCGCCTCGACCATCGCGTACTCACCGCTGACCTGGTAGGCGCTCACCGGGACGTCGACGGCGTCGGCGACCTGGCGGACGATGTCCAGGTAGGGCAGCGCGGGCTTGACCATGACCGCGTCGGCGCCCTCGGCGAGGTCCTGCCGGACCTCCCGCAGCGCCTCGGCGGCGTTGGGCGGGTCCATCTGGTAGGTCGAGCGGTCGCCGAACTGCGGAGCGCCCTCGGCGGCCTCGCGGAACGGGCCGTAGAAGCCCGAGGCGTACTTGGCGGCGTAGGCCAGGATCGGGACCTCGGTGAACGCCGCGGCGTCCAGGCCGGCGCGGATGGCGGCGACCTGGCCGTCCATCATCCCGCTGGGCGCCACGAGGTGCGCCCCGGCCTGCGCCTGCGCGACGGCCACCGCAGCGTAGCGGTCCAGCGTGGGGTCGTTGTCGACCACGCCGGCCGGGGTGACCACGCCGCAGTGGCCGTGGTCGGTGTACTCGCACAGGCAGAGGTCGGCCATGAGCACCAGTTCGTCGCCGAGGTCGGCCCGCAGCTGCTGCAGCGCCACGTTGACCACGCCGTCGGCGGCGTCGGCCTGGGAGCCCACCGGGTCCTTGTCGGCGGGGATGCCGAACAGCATCAGCCCGCCGATGCCGGCCTCGGCCGCCTCGGCCGCGGCCTTCCGGAGCGACTCCTGCGAGTGCTGCACGACGCCGGGCATGGAGCCGATCGGCTGCGGGGAGTCGATGCCCTGCTTGACGAAGACCGGCAGCACGAAGTCGGCGGGGGCCAGCCGGGTCTGCGCGGTCAGCCGGCGCAGAGCCGGCGTCGAGCGCAGCCGCCGTCCCCGGGCGAAGCCGGGGGTCGCGCCGCCCGGGAGGCCCCCGCCGGTCACTCGGCGGACCCGCCCTCGGCCTCGGCGCGGCGGGCCTCGGCGAACGCGGCGAGCGCGTCCACCAGCGGGCCGACCGCGGCGGTCTCGGGCTGGACGTCGACCCGCAGGCCGAACTCGGTGGCGCTGGCCGCGGTGGCCGGGCCGATCACCGAGACGACGGTGCGGGCGTGCGGCTTGCCGGCGATGCCGACCAGGTTGCGCACGGTCGAGGACGAGGTGAAGCAGACGGCGTCGAAGCCGCCGCCCTTGATCGCCTCGCGGACCGCGGCGGCCGGCGGGGCGGCGCGCACGGTGCGGTAGGCGGTGACGTCGTCGACCTCCCAGCCGCGGTCCTTCAGGCCCGCGGTCAGGGTCTCGGTGGCGATGTCGGCGCGCGGCAGCAGCACCCGGTCGATCGGGTCGAACACGTCGTCGTAGGGCGGGAAGTCGACCAGCAGGCCCTCGGAGGACTGGTCGCCCGAGGGGACCAGCTCGGGCACGATGCCGAACTCGCGGACCGCCTGGGCGGTCTGCTCGCCGACGCAGGCGACCTTGACCCCGGCGAACGCGCGGGCGTCGAGGCCGAGCTCGGTGAACTTCTCCCGCACCGCGCGGACGGCGTTGGTGGAGGTGAACACGATCCAGCCGTAGCGGCCGGTGACCAGGCCCTTGACGGCGCGGTCCATCTGGGCCGGGCTGCGCGGGGGCTCCACGGCGATGGTGGGCACCTCGACCGGCACGGCGCCGTAGGCGCGCAGCCGCTCGCTCATGTCGCCGGCCTGCTCCTTGGTGCGGGGCACCAGCACGCGCCAGCCGAACAGCGGGCGCGACTCCCACCAGCCGAGCTTGCCGCGCTTGTCCACGACCGCGCCGACGGTGACGACGACCGAGCCCGACAGCGACTCGACGCCGGCGTCCTTCTCGGCGACCTGGGACAGCTTGGCCGCGACGCTCTTCTGCGCGGTGCCGGTGCCCTCGACGGTGACCAGCACCGGGGTCGAGCCGGACAGCCCGCCCTCGACCAGCCCGGCGGCGACGCCGGCCAGCTGGTCGGCGGCGACCTGCAGCACCAGCGGGCTGCCGGTGCCGGTGGCCGCGGCGGCCAGCGCGGCCGGGTCGGCGGCCTCGTCGCCGCGCAGGTCGGCCTGCACCGAGCCCGCGCCGACGGCGACGCCGGCGTAGGCCGGGACGGCGGTGCCCACGGCCACGCCGGGGACGACGTCGAAGGGCACGCTGGTGCGGGTGACCGCGAGGGTCTCCTTGACCACGGCGTCGGTGGTGAACGGGTCGCCGGCGACGAGCCGGACGACGACCGAGCCGTTCTTCGCGGCGGCCACGGCGGTCTTCGCGACCTCGGCGGGCTCGCCGGTGGCCACGGCGAGCTCGAGCTCGGGGTGGGCCTCGCGCACGGCGTCGGCCAGCGGCGCCGGGACGTCGGCGTCGTGCAGCACCAGGTCGGCTGCGGCCAGCGCGTCGGCGGCGCGGGCGGTCAGCAGCCCGGGGTCGCCGGGGCCGGCGCCGACGAAGACGACTCGGCCGGTCTGCTTGCGTGAGCGCGTCATCGCGTGCTCTCCATCTCCGACCCCGGGGTGGGGTCGCTTGCGGTCGGGCTGGGGGTCTGGGGGGTCGTGCTGGGGATCACCGGCTGGCCGCCATCAGGGCGGCCGCACCGCGGTCGAGCAGCTCGGCGGCGAGCTCGCGGCCCAGCCGGGCCGCGTCGGCGGCGGGTCCGGAGGTGGAGCCGCGCACGGCGTCGCTGCCGTCGATGGCGGTGACCGAGGCCCGCAGGTAGACCTCGTCGCCGCCGTCCTCGGCCTCGCCGACCTCGGCGTGCGCGGCGACGGGCGCACTGCAGCCGGCCTCCAGGGTGGCCAGCACGGTGCGCTCGGCGACGACGCAGGCGCGGGCGCCGGCGTCGTCGAGGGCCGCCAGCAGCGACCGGGTGACGTCGTCGTCGCTCCGGCACTCCACGGCCAGGGCACCCTGCGCGGGGGCGGGGAGCACCTGGAGCGGGTCGAGCACCTCGGTGACGGCGTCGAGCCGGCCGAGGCGGGCCAATCCTGCCCGGGCGAGGACCACCGCGTCCAGTTCGCCCGAGGTCACCTTGCCCATCCGGGTGTCGACGTTGCCCCGGATCGGGACCACCTCGAGGCCCAGGCCGAGGGCCCGGAGCTGGGCGACGCGGCGGGGGGCGCCGGTGCCGACGGTGGCCCCGGCGGGCAGCTCGCCGAGGGTCAGGCGGTCGCGGGCGACGAGGGCGTCGCGCGGGTCCTCGCGCGGGGGCACCGCGGCGATGACCAGGTCGGGCTCCTCGGCCGTCGGGAGGTCCTTGTAGCTGTGCACGGCCAGGTCCACGGTGCCCGCGCGGAGCGCGTCGCGCAGGGCGCTGACGAACACGCCGGTGCCGCCGAGCTGGGTGATCGCCGCCGCGGACCGGTCGCCCTCGGTGGTGATGTGCACCAGCTCGACCGCGCGGCCGCTGGCCGCGGCGATGGCGTCGGCGACGTGCTGGGACTGGGTGAGCGCGAGCTGGCTGCGCCGGGTCCCCAGCCGGAGGGGCGCGGTCACGACAGCTCCCGGTCGGCGGGCAGCTGGTCCAGCGTCGTGCCGGCCGACGGGTCGACCGACACCGCCTGCGCCAGCGCCGAGGCGGGGTCGGCGCCCAGGCCGAACAGCGCGCGCAGCGCGTCGGCGTAGTCGGTGCCGCCGGGGCCGGCGGCGAGCTCCTTGACCCGGACGGTGGGCTCGTGGAGCAGCTTGTCCACCACCCGGCGCACGGTGCGGGCGATCTCCGCGCGGGCGCGGGCGTCGAGGTCGGGGAGCCGGGTGGACAGCCGCAGCAGCTCGGCGTCGACGACCTCGGCGGCCTGGCTGCGCAGCGCGGAGACGGTGGGCGCGACGGCGGCGGCCTGCCGCTCGGCGCGCAGCAGCGAGGTCTCCAGCTCGACCAGGGCGTGCGCGGCGGCCACGTCGTCGGCGGCGACCGACCCGGCGACCGGCCGGCCCGGGTGGGCGGAGCGCTCGCCCTGCAGGGTGGCGAGGTCGACCACGTGCACGCCGGGCAGGGTGGCGACGGCGGCGTCGACGTCGCGGGGCAGCGCCAGGTCGACCACGACCAGCGGGGCGGTGCGCCCGGCGGTGGCGGCGGTGACCACGTCGGTGCCGATGACGGTGCCGGTGGCGCCGGTGCAGGTGACCAGCACGTCGGCGGCGGCGAGCTCGGCGGTGAGGTGCTCGAGCTCGGCGGCGCGCCCGCCCACGGACTCGGCCAGCCGCGTCGCGGTGGCCGGCGTCCGGCTGGTGACGGTGACCTGCGCGCCCCGGCGGGCCAGGGTGGTCGCGGCCAGCGCGCCCATCGAGCCCGCGCCGACGACGAGGACGGGGCGGCCCGCGAGGTCGCCGATGCGGTCGGTGACCCGGTCCAGGGCCACCGAGACCAGGGAGGCGCCGGCCTTGTCGATGCCGGTCTCGGCGTGCACCCGCTTGCCCACCCGCAGCGCGCGCTGGGTGACCGGGTGCAGCTCGCGGCCGATCGTGCCCTCGGCCTGGGCCAGCGCGTAGGCCGAGCGCAGCTGGCCGAGCACCTGGGTCTCGCCGACCACCATGGAGTCCAGGCCGGCGGCGACGGTGCACAGGTGCCGGGCGGCCTGGTCCTCGTAGTGCACGGTGACGTAGGGCGAGAGGTCCTCGACGCCGGTGCCGGCGTGCCGGGCGAGCACCCGGCTGACGTCGGTGACCCCGCCGTGGAAGCGGTCGACCTCGGCGAAGATCTCGACCCGGTTGCAGGTGGCCAGCACGAGCGCCTCGGAGACGTGCTCGCACTCGAGCAGCTCGTGCAGGGTCTTCACGGTGTCGTCGCCGCTCATCGCGACCTGCTCGAGCAGGGTGACCGGCGCGGTCTGGTGGCTGATGCCGACGGCCAGGAGGCTCACGGGAGGACCACCTGCTCGCCGACCACCTGCACGCCCTTCTGCTGGTCCAGGAACGCCAGCACCTGGAGCTCCACCGACAGGTCCACCTGGCGCACGTCGACGCCGGCGGGGACCTGCAGCGTCACCGGTGCGAAGTTCACGATGCTGCGCACGCCGGCGTCCACGAGCCGGTCGCAGACCGACTGCGCCACCGGCGCGGGGGTGGTGACCACCGCGATGGTCACGCCGTGCTCGGCCACGACCTCCTCGAGGTCGTCGACCGGGCGGACGACGGTGCCGCCGACGACGTCGCCGACCCGCGCGGGGTCGGCGTCCAGCAGCCCGACGAAGGAGAAGCCGCGGGTGCCGAACCCGGCGTACCCGGCCAGCGCGGAGCCCAGGTTGCCCATGCCGACCAGCACGCAGGAGCGGGACTGCTCGACGCCGAGGGCCCGGGCCAGCCGCTCGCGCAGCGCGGGGACGGCGTAGCCGACGCCGCGCACGCCGCAGGGGCCCAGGTAGGAGAGGTCCTTGCGCAGGCCGGCGGGGTTGACCCCGGCGGCCGAGGCGAGCTCCCCGCTGGACACCGACGCGCGGCCGGCGTCGGCCAGGCCGGTGAGCACGCGCAGGTAGACGGCCAGGCGGGCGACGGTGGCCTCGGGGATGACCCGGGTCCGCGGATCGCGCGACTCGCTCATCGGCCCTCCTCGTCGGTCCGCACGCAGCACCCCGGCGGCGGAGCCGGCATCGGGGGGATGGCTGCCGGCCCCGTCTCGGGCCGGCAACGCCACGGTAACCGCTTGTGAACGTCGGAACAAAGTCCGCAGGGGCGTTCGTGCAGGTCACGGCGCACAGGTGTGGCCGAGACCACCGCGTCAGCGGCCGGCGAGGTCCTGGCGGAGCCGCGGGACGTCGACGGTGAAGTAGCTGTGCTCGCGGCCGTCGAGCAGCACGACCGGCACCCGGTCGCCGAACTCGGCCTGCAGCTCGGGGTCGGCGTCGACGTCGACGGCGGTGACGGCGAGGCCGTGCTCGGCGGCCACCCGGTCCAGCGTCTCGGCCGCGACCGCGCACAGGTGGCAGCCCTCGCGGGTGAGCAGCTGCAGCCGCGGTCCCCCCTCAGGCATCGACGCCCTCGGCGTGCTCGGTGTCGGCGGCCACCCGGTCCAGGCCCAGCTCGCGCAGCCGGGCCCGGCTCACCTTGCCGGTCAGCGAGTGCGGCAGCTGCGGGACGAACACCACCCCGGCGGGCACCTTGAACCGGGCCAGCGAGCGGGCGGCGAACGCGCGCAGCGCCTCGGCGTCCAGGTCCGACCCCTCGGCACGGACGACCACCGCCCGCACCGACTCCCCGGTGCGCTCGTCGGGCTGGCCGATGACCGCGGCCTCGACCACCTCGGGGTGGGTCTCCAGCACCCGCTCGACCTCCAGCGGGTAGACGTTGAACCCGCTGACCAGCACCAGGTCGCGGCGCCGGTCGACCAGGTGCAGGTCGCCCTCGGCGTCGCGGTAGGCGATGTCGCCGGTGGGCAGCCAGCCCTCGGCGTCCGGGCCGTCGGCGCCGTCGGGCCAGTAGCCGCGGAACAGGTTGGGCCCGCGCACGCACACCTCGCCGGCGCTGTCGGGCGGGTCGTCGCCGAACGGGTCGCCGAAGACGTCCTCGCGCACCTTGCTGCCCGGGTCGGGGCCGGCCTCGGGACCGCCGGCGGTGTCGCGCAGCACCAGCTCGACGCCGGGCACCGGACCGCCGATGCAGCCGGGCTTGGCCCGCCCGGTGGCCAGCGTGGTGGCCAGCACGGGGGCGGCCTCGGTGAGGCCGTAGCCCTCCCACACGGTGACCGCGGCGCGCTCGCGCATCGCCGTCCACACCCGGGGGGCCAGCGGCGCGGAGCCGGAGCTGGCGGTGTGCACCGCGGCGAACGCGCGCCGCAGTGCGGTGTCCGAGCCCGCGGCGTCGGCGGCGGCCAACCAGGCCTGGTACATCGGCGGGGCGGCCGGGACGGCGGTGACGCCCTCGGCGGCCATCAGGGCGAGCGTGCCGGCGGGGTCGAAGGACTCCACCACGACGCCGCAGGAGCGGGTGGCCGCGACCAGGCCCAGGCCGCCGTTGAGGCCGTAGACGTGGAACAGCGGCAGCGCGAGCAGGACGACGTCGCCCTCGCGCACCGGCGCCGGCTGCAGCGCGAGCACCTGCTCGAGGTTGGCCAGCAGCGCGGCGTGCGGCAGCATCGCGCCGCGCGGGTGGCCGGTCGTGCCGCTGGTGTAGGCCAGCAGGGCCAGCGCCCCGGGGTCGTCGGGGTCGGCGGGCGGGGCGTCGTCGGCGGTGGGCGGCCCCACCACGGCCGGGACGCCGGCCACGTCGGCCCGCGGCCGGGTGACCACGTGGGCGCGGGCACCGGAGTCGGTGAGCACGTAGCTGGTCTCGGGGTCGGTGTAGGCGGTGTTCACCGGGACGACGACCAGCCCCGCCCGCAGCGCGCCCAGCACGGTGAGCACCCAGTCCACGCCGTTGGGCAGCTGCACGGCCACCCGGTCGCCGGCGGTGAGCCCGCGGGCGGCCCACCCGGCCGCGACCCGGTCGACCTGCTCGGCCAGCTCGCCCCAGGTCAGCCGCCGGTCGCCCTGCACCAGGGCGGGGGCGGCGGGGTCGGCGTCGGCCGCTGCGCGCACCAGTCCGTGGAACGTGCGGGCTGCTGGGACCACCGGGGTCTCCCTCCTCGACGCGGTCGGCGGGTGCCGTCCGCGCACCTCACGTGGACGCGGAGGCCCGATGTTGTCACCATGGGTCGGACCTGCGCAGGTCAGGGCACCGCCGTCCGTCCCGCGCGCCGACGACGACGACGGGGGTGCCGGTGTCCGCCCACGGTCGCGCCGCCGGTGACGTGGGTCTGGACCCGGACGGGCTGCGCGTGGCCCGGCCGCGCCCCACCCCGCACCCGCGGGCCGCCGCGCCCGCCCCGCGCCGTCCGCAGGACGAGGAGGCGCCCCGCCCCGGCGCGCACCGGCCCACCCCGCACCGCCTCCCGGAGCCCGGACCGCTCGAGGCCGTCGAGACCGTCGAGGCCGCGGAGGTCGAGGTGGCGGAGATCGACGACGCCGAGCTGGACGCCGTCGAGCTGCCGGCCCGGCCGGAGGGCGCCGAGCAGGTGGCCGTCTGGACGCTGGTCGAGCGGGCCCAGGCCGGCGAGGCCGAGGCGTTCGGCGAGCTGTACGACCGGTACGCCGACATGGTCTTCCGCTACCTCTACCACCGGGTCCCCGACCGGCAGACCGCCGAGGACTTCACCAGCGAGACCTTCGTGCGCGCACTGCGCCGGATCGACTCGCTGAGCTTCCAGGGCCGCGACGTCGGCGCCTGGCTGGTCACCATCGCGCGCAACATCGTGCGCGACCACGTGAAGAGCAGCCGGTTCCGGCTCGAGGTGGCCACCGCCGACATGCGCGACGCCGACCGGGCCACCGACGGACCCGAGGACGCCGTGCTGCAGGGCCTGACCAACGAGCAGCTGCTGGCCTGCGTGGCCCAGCTGGGCGACGAGCAGCGCGAGTGCATCGCGCTGCGCTTCCTGCAGGGCCTGTCGGTGGCCGAGACCGCCGCGGCGATGGGCAAGAAGGACGGCGCGATCAAGGCGCTGCAGCACCGCGCGGTCAAGCGGCTGGCCGCGCTGCTGCCGGAGGGCCTGCGATGACCCGTCCGGGGGGTGTCGGAAGTTACCCACGGGTACCCCGTATCGGGGCCCCGGGGGCCTCGTTGACACCGCTGACACGGCCCTCCGGGCCGGTCGGTGCGCACGGGGACGAGGGATGACGGTGGACGACGGAGGGCGCGAGGAGGCGCTGGTCGAGCGGCTGCGGCTGCTCGGCCACGACGAGCCCGCGCTGGGCGCCGACGTCCGTGCGGCGCAGCGCGCCCGCCTGGTGGCGATGGCCGCCGTCCGCCCCGTCGCGACCGGGGACGACGCCGTGCGCAGCCCCGAGCCCGCGCCGACGTGGTGGCGCCGGGCGTTCGCCGGCCCCCCGGCCGACGCCCCCTGGCCCCGCTGGCGCACCCGGCTGACCGCCGGCATGGCCGGGGCCGCCATGACCGTGGGCGCGCTGTCCGGCCTGGTCGCCCTGGCCCGGGACGCCGAGCCCGGCGACCTGCTCTACGGGCTCAAGCGCGGCACCGAGCAGACCCAGCTGGCGCTGGCGTCCGACGCCGACCGCGCGCTGACCCTGCTCGGCTTCGCCACCACCCGGCTCGACGAGCTGACCGAGCTGACCGGCGGGGACGCCGGCGCGCTCCCGGCCACCGTCGGCGCACCCGAAGGCACCGGGCCCGCCCTGTCGGCCGCCGGGGTCGACGCGGCCACCGTCGTCGACGTGCTCACCACCATGGACGAGCAGACCACCGAGGGCACCTCGTCGCTGACCACCGCCGTCGTCGACGGAGCCGACGCCGCGGCGCTCGGGGTGCTCGCCGGGTGGGCGGCCGAGCAGCGGGCCGGGCTGACCGCGCTCGACGTGCCGGCCGGGGCCGAGGAGGCGGTGGCCGCCTCCCTGGTGCTCGTCGACCGGGTCGCGGCCCGCGCGGCGTCCTGGCAGACCGCGCTGACCTGCCCGGACGGCCCCACCACCGCCGCGGTCGACCCGCTGGGCCCGGTCGCCGGCGACTGCGCCGTCCCCCAGGGCACGGTCCCCGCTGGGCCGCCGACGGCCGCGCCCTCCGGCGACGTCCCCGCCGGGTCGACGGCCGCGCCGGCCCCGCCGACGGGGCCCGGCACCGTCCCGGGCACCGCCGCGGTCCCGACCGCGGGTGCCGATCCCCGGCCGACCGGCTCCGCCGCACCCACGACGTCCGCCGCCCCGGCCGCCCCGGCCACCCCGGCCGTGCCGTCGGTGGTGGCGCCGGCGCCCACGCCCGCCACGCCCACCAGCACCCCGCCGTTGGTGGAGGTGCCGCTGCCGCTGCCCTCGACGACGGTGTGCCTGGGCGGGCTGATCTGCGTCGGCGGCTGACCCCGCGGCGGGGTCGGCCGTGGCCGACGGCACAGCGACCCCGGCGGCGGCTCGGCCGTTAGGGTCGGCAGGGGCTGAGACGCAGCCGCGACGGGAGGGGCGACCAGTGGTCCGTGTGCCGTTCCGCGGTCGCGCTGCCCGCACCCCCGCGGACCTGGAGGACGAGGAGACCCGCGCGCTCGTCGCCGGTACCGCCTCGGCCGCCGCTGCCGAGGTGCACGGGCCGGCCCCGGTCGACCCCGACCCCACCGCCGCGGCGTTCTTCGACTGCGACAACACCATGATGATGGGCGCCTCGCTGTTCTGGTTCGCCCGCGGCCTGGCCGCCCGCAAGTACTTCACCGGCCGCGACGTGGCCTCCTTCGTCTGGCAGCAGGCCAAGTTCCGGATCGCCGGGTCGGAGTCCGCGGTCGACATGCACACCGTGCGGGACAACGCGCTGGCCTTCATCGCCGGCCGGCCGGTCAGCGAGATCGTCGACGCCGGCGAGGAGATCTACGACGAGCTGATGGCCGACCGCATCTGGGCCGGCACCCGGGTGCTCGCGCAGCGGCACCTCGACGCCGGCCAGCGGGTCTGGCTGGTCACCGCCACCCCGATCGAGCTCGCCGACATCATCGCCCGCCGGCTGGGCCTGACCGGGGCGCTGGGCACCGTCTCGGAGGTCGTGGACGGCCGCTACACCGGCCGGCTGGTCGGCGAGCTCATGCACCACGAGGCGAAGGCGCAGGCCGTGCGCGCGCTGGCCGAGCGGGAGGGTCTCGACCTCACCCGCTGCACCGCCTACAGCGACTCGTCCAACGACCTGCCGATGCTGTCGCTGGTGGGCACCGCGGTGGCGGTCAACCCCGACACCGAGCTCAAGGCGGTCGCCCGCTCCCGCGGCTGGGTGGTCAAGGACTTCCGCACCGGGCGCAAGGCCGCGCGCATCGGCGTCCCCACGCTGGGCGCGGCCGCCGTGGGCGGTGGCGCGGTGAGCGGGCTGCTGGCGCTGCGCCGGCGCAACCGCTGGCCCTTCTAGCTGAAGACGGAGCGCCGCTGCAGCAGCAGCTGGTAGAGGGACTGCTGGATGGTCTCGCGCACCTGGTCGGTCAGGTTGAACACCAGCATCGGGTCGTCGGCGGCGGCCGGGCCGTAGGACGCGGTCTCGATCGGCTCGCCGAAGGCGATGAACCACTTCGAGGGCAGCGGCACCAGGCCCAGCGGACCGAGCAGCGGGAAGGTCGGGGTGACCGGCAGGTAGGGCAGCCCGAGGATGCGCGCCGCCGTCTTCGCGTTGCCGATCATCGGGTAGATCTCCTCGGCCCCGACGATGGCGCACGGCACGATCGGCGCCCCGGTGCGCAGCGCGGCGGTGACGAACCCGCCCCGGCCGAAGCGCTGCAGGGTGTAGCGCTCGCTGAAGGACTTCCCGATGCCCTTGAAGCCCTCGGGGAAGACGCCCACCAGCTCGCCGTCGGTGAGCAGCCGCTCGGCGTCCTCGTTGCAGGCCAGGGTGGCGCCGAACTTGCGCGACATGGAGCCGATGAAGGGGAACTGGAAGACCAGGTCGGCGCCGAGCAGCCGGAACCGGCGCTGCGCCGGGTGGTCGTCGTGCAGCGCGACGGTGGTCATCAGTGCGTCGAGCGGGATCGTGCCGGAGTGGTTGGCGACCACCAGGGCGCCACCGGTCCCGGGGACGTGCTCCATCCCCTGGGTCTCCACCCGGAACCACTTCTGGAACAGCGGGCGCAGCACCGGCAGCAGCAGGTGGTCGGCGAGGTCGGGGTCGAAGCCGAACTCGTCGGTCTCGTACTCCCCCGTGAGCCGGCGGCGCAGGAACTCCAGCCCTCCGGCCAGCTGCTCCTCCCAGCCCGACCCGGCGGCGGGGGCCTCGGCGGTCTCCTCCGGGCCGTCGGGGTGCAGCCGGATCACCCGTGCCTCAGGCATCGCGCACCGCCCGCAGACCGCCGGCGGCGGGCTGCGGCTCGCGCCGGCCCGCCACCGCACCCAGTGACCCCACGGCGGCCGCCGTGCGCCCGACGACGTCCTCGGCGCCCTCGACCACCGCGCCGACCAGCCCGGGGTCGACCACGGGCACCACGGTGCGGCCGTAGTCGGCCAGCGCCTCGGCGGTGGTGTAGCGCGGGGTGTAGCCGAACTCCTCGCGCAGCACGCGGGTGTCGACCACCCGGCCGAAGTTCAGGAAGCGCAGCTGCTCGGGCGAGTAGTCGGTGATCCGCGCCTGGCGGGTCAGCCGGCCCAGCGGGCCCATCGCCTGGCTGGGCAGGGGCAGCGCGATGCGGCCGAGCCGGCGGATGGCCTGGGACAGCAGCACGGTGCCCTCGGCCCCGACGTTGACCGTGCCGGCGAACCCGCCGGTGGTGGCCTGCACCAGGACGGCGAGGGCGTCGTCCTCGTGCAGCAGCTGCACGCGGGCGTCGTAGCCCAGCGCCGTGGGCACCACCGGCAGCCGCAGGAACCCGGTCAGCAGGGAGTCGATGCGCGGGCCGATGAAGTTGGTGAACCGCAGCACGGCGACGTCGACCTCGGGCCGGCGGCGCGAGAAGGACCGCACGTAGCCCTCGATGTCGAGGCTGTCCTTGGCGAAGCCGCCCCCGGGCACCTGGCGGGCCTGCATGGCCTCGGTGAACACCGCGGGGTCGCGCGGGCTGGCGCCGTAGACGGCGCTGGTGGACTTCAGCACCAGCCGGCGCACGGTGGGCACCCGCTGGCAGGCCGCCAGCAGCTGCATCGTCCCGATGACGTTGAGCTCCTTCATCGAGGTGCGCCCGCCGCTGCCGGCCGGGGTGGAGCTGATGTTCATGTGCACCACGGTGTCCACGCCGGCCGCGGCGATGACCTTGCCGATCAGCGGGTTGCGGATGTCGGCGCGCACGAACTCGGTGCGCCCGAGGCGGCGCTGCACCTCCGGGCGCGGGGGGACCGTGTCGACCCCCAGGACCCGTTCGATGGAGGGGTCCGCGGCGAGCTCGGCCGCCAGCGCGCCGCCCAGCCACCGGCTCACGCCGGTGACGAGCACGACCGCGGGCGGCACGAGCGTCAGCTCACTTCTTGTTGCGGCGCTGGACGCGCGTCTTCTTCAGCAGCTTGCGGTGCTTCTTCTTCGCCATCCGCTTGCGGCGCTTCTTGATGACAGAACCCATGGTGATGCTCCCGACGTCGTCGCAGTTCGTGTGCGCCGTCCCCCGCAGGGGCCCGGTCGCTCGACGGCCGAGACTACCTGGTGGCCGTCGGTGACGGCCGGTCGTGCTCCCCGCCCGGGGGAGCCGCCGCCGGGACCCGACGGCGGCGACCCCTGCGTAGCGAGGTACCGCTGGTGGTGCTGGGTGGTGCTGGGTGGTGCTGGTGGCGCGGTGGATCAGGCGGTGCAGGTCACGCGATGTCGGTGTAGGCGTCGCGCAGGTAGTCCTGGACGGCGCGCTCGGGCACCCGGAAGGACCGGCCGACGCGGACGGCGGACAGCTCGCCGCCGTGGACGAGGCGGTACACGGTCATCTTGGAGACGCGCATCATCGCGGCCACCTCGGCGACGGTCAGGAAGGTGACGGCCGAGCGCTGCGGCGCGGCCGGGGCCTGACGGTTCACCGGCGCGGCGGCCGGGTGGGCCGCGGGGACCGGGCGGGCGACCGCGGCGGCCTGGACCGGACGGCCGACGGGCCGGGGGCCGGGCTGGGCGGGGCGGACCTGGTAGGCGCGCTGGGGCATGGTCATGGGTCGTTCTCCTCCGCTACTGCATGCATCGAGGCCGTCGGCTTCCCCACCGTCGGTCGGGTCACGTACGTGCTGGGAGAAACGTTAGGGGCCTGGTGGGACAGAAGCGATGGGTGAAACGAACAGGCGGACCGGTCCGTCCTGGTCACTTGTCGACACGACTGACAGTGCTTGCTTGTTCACGGGGCGTCTATGACATGTCGACACGGCGACACGGCGACATCTCGACGTCAAGGGTGCACAACTGAACGCCCTGCCGTTGTGCAATCACCCTCCGTCACCTGAATGACAAATTTGTCATTCAGGTCAGCGGCCGAGCTCCACGGAGCGGTCGTGCGCGGCCTCGATGGCCGCGATCAGCGCCGCGCGGACGCCGTGCCGCTCCAGCTCGCGGATGGCCGCGATCGTCGTCCCGCCCGGGCTGGTGACCGCCTCCCGCAGCTGCACCGGGTGCTCCCCGGAGTCGCGCAGCATGGTGGCCGCGCCGAGCGCGGTCTGCACGATCAGGTCGGCGGCCAGGGCGCGCGGCAGGCCGAGCAGGATGCCGGCGTCCACCATCGCCTCGACGAGGTAGAAGAAGTAGGCGGGCCCGCTGCCCGAGAGCGCGGTGACGGCGTCCTGCTGCTTCTCCGGCACCCGGCGCACCTGGCCCACCGCCGACAGCAGGGCCTCGGCCTCGTCCAGGTCGGCCGCGCTCGCGTGCGCGCCGGCCGACAGCACGCTCATGCCCTCGTCGACCAGCGCCGGGGTGTTGGGCATGACCCGCACGACCGGGGTGCCGGCCGGCAGCGCCGCCTCGACGCGCGCCGTGGGCACCCCGGCGGCCACCGACACGACCAGGTGGCCGGGGTCGACGTGCGGGGCGAGGTCGACCAGCAGCGCGTCGACGTCCTGCGGCTTGACCGCGATGAGCAGCACCCGGCAGGCGGCCGCCGCGCCGGCCAGGTCCAGGGCCCGCACCCCGTGCCGGGACTCCAGCTCCGCGGCCCGCTCGGGGCTCCGCTCCACCACGACGATGCCCTCGGCCGCGCCGGGCCGGCGGACCAGCCCGGAGACCAGGGCCTCGCCGATCTTGCCGCCGCCGACGACGGCGAGTCCGGACCGCTGCTGGGTGGGTGCGCTGCTCACGCCCGGGAACGCTAGCGGCCCCCGCCGCCGGTGGCTCAGCCCCCGGCGAGCAGCCCCGCGGCCGGGACGACGCACAGCAGCGTGCCGGCGAACAGCAGCACCAGCAGCAGCCGCAGGCCGACCGGGCCCTGCCCGCGGCGCTGCCGCCAGGCCGAGACCCCGCCGACCAGGCCGGTGATGGCCAGCGGCGCGGCGACCACGGCCACGTAGGGCTGCAGCTCCCACAGCACGGTGAACAGGTAGTAGAGGCCCACGCCCACGGCCAGGGCGAGCACCAGCTCGCCGGCGAACCGCACCCAGGCCACCGCGGCCTGCGCCGTGGTCAGCGGCTCGGCGTCGCCCTCGGCGTCGGCGTCGGCGGGGAGCACGATCTTGGGGATGGGGCCCGTGGTGGGCACCGGTTCGGACCCGGAGCGTCCCCCGACCGGGGTGCGGCCGGTGCGCAGGCCCGGGATCGCCGCGGTGGAGGGGGCGGGCTCGCCGGCGACCGGCTGCTCGACGGTGGCCGGTGCCGGGTCCGGGGCGCGCCGCTTGCCCAGCCGCAGGCCCGACGACGCCCGCGGCGGGGCCGCCTTGGCGTCCACGGGGGGCGGCGGGGTGGTGGCCCGGGAGGCGTCGCGGCCGGTGTCGTCGGGGCGCCGGCCGGTGTCGTCCCCGGCCACCCTGCCGACGACCTTGCCGGTGCCCGCGCCGGTGTCGGGGCCGCCGCCCCGGCCGGCCTTGGTCTCCTCGACCGTGCGACGGCGCTTGGGCCGCACCGGGCCGGTGGTGCCCGGCCGGGTGCCCGCCTCGGACTCCAGCCCGTGCTCGCGCAGGATCTCCGCGAGCGAGCGGACGGAGTGATCGGCGTCGCTCATGCGCCCTCCAGCCCGTCCAACCGTCGCAGGATGACGCCCTCGCGCAGCGCCCAGGGGCAGATTGCCACGAGGGGCGCCCCGACCGCCCGCATCGCGGCGCGCGCCACGACCGCGCCGGCCGGCACCTGGTGCGCCCGGTCGACCGAGACGCCCTGCAGCTCGGCCAGCGCGGAGGAGTCGATCCGGGACACGAAGCCCACCAGCTGGTCCAGCCCGGCGGCGGTCAGCTGGCGGGGCACCCGCAGCCCGGCGGAGTAGGGCGCGGCGCCGGTGAGCCGGGCCAGCGTGCGGAAGGTCTTTGAGGTGGCCGCGACCAGGTCCGGCGGGCCGGCGGCGGCCAGCCGCCGGGCGGCGGGGGCCAGCAGGCGGGCGGCGTGCGCGTCCAGCTCGTCGAGGCCGGCCAGGTCGGGACGGCGACCGGCGTGCGCGTCGGGCAGGTACCGCCGGGTCATCCGGCCGGCGCCCAGCGGCACCGACAGGGCGACGTCGGGGTCCTCGTCGACGCCGGTGGCCAGCTCCAGCGACCCGCCGCCGATGTCGAGCACGAGAAGCCGGCCGGCGCTCCACCCGAACCACCGCCGGACGGCGAGGAAGGTCAGCCGGGCCTCGTCCTCGCCGCTGAGCACCTGCAGCTGCACGCCGGTGGCCTCGACCACCCGCTCGAGCACCTTGGCGCCGTTGGCGGCCTCCCGGATGGCGGAGGTGACGAAGGCCAGCAGCTCCTCGCAGCCGGACTCGGTGGCCACCTCGCGGGCCCGCCGGACGGCGGCGGTGAGCGCCTTCTCCCCCGCCTTGGACAGCTGCCCGTCGGCCCCGACGTGCTCGGCCAGCCGCAGCACCGACTTGTCGGAGTGGGCCGGCGTGGGGTGCGCACCGACGTGCGCGTCGACGACGAGCAGGTGCACGGTGTTCGAGCCGACGTCGAGCACACCCAGCCGCATGGTCGGACAGTCTGCCGGGTCGCCCGGCGCCGACGGGCACGTGGTGGACTGGCACCCGTGCAGCCGCCCCCGGAGGAAGTCGACCCCGACCACGCCCGCGAGTGGCTGGAGTTCACCGACCCGGCCGACCCCGAGCACCGGGTGCGCGCGGACCTGACCTGGCTGACCTCCGCCTGGACCTGCGTGTTCGGCCGCGGGTGCGCAGGCGTGGTGGAGGGCCGGGCCCAGGACGGCTGCTGCAACCACGGCGCCTTCTTCACCGACACCGACGACCTGACCAGGGTGGCCGCCGCCGTCGAGGAGCTCACCGACGCCGACTGGCAGCGCCGCGGCGAGTGGGCCACCGACTGGACCGAGCCCGACACCCTGGACGAACCGGGCGCGGACGGCGCCACCGAGGCCGCCCTGCGCACCCGCGTGGTCGACGGGGTGTGCGTGTTCAACAACCGGCCCGACTTCCCCGGCGGCGGGGGGTGCGCGCTGCACGCCCTCGCGCTGCGCACCGGCCGGCACCCCCTGGAGACCAAGCCCGACGTGTGCTGGCAGCTGCCGGTCCGCCGGGAGCAGGAGTGGGTGGACCGGCCCGATGACACCCGCGTGCTGGTCAGCACGATCGGCGAGTTCGACCGGCGCGGGTGGGGTCCGGGCGGGCACGACCTGCACTGGTGGTGCACCGGCTCGCCGGTCGCCCACGTGGCGACCGAGCCCCTGGTCGACACCTACGGGCCCGAGCTGACCGAGCTGCTGGGCGCCCCGGCCTACGCCGAGCTACGCCGGCTGGCCCACGACCGGCTGGACCTCGGGCTGGTGGCCCCGCACCCGGCCAGCCCGGTGCCCGTCGAGCTGCACCGCCGCCGCCCCACCTGAGCCCAGCCGGGTGCGGAAGGCCTGCCGGTAGGCCCGCGGGCTGATCCCGCGCCGCCGGGCGAAGTGCTCGCGCAGCCCGGCCGCGGTGCCGAAGCCGGCCAGCCGGGCGACCTCCTCGACGGGGGCGTCGGTGTCGGCCAGCAGCGTCTCCGCGGCGGCCAGCCGCTGCCCCAGCAGCCAGGCGTGCGGGGTGGTGCCGGTGGTGGCGCGGAACCGGCGGGCGAAGGTGCGGGGGCTCATCAGTGCGCGCCGGGCCAGCTGGTCGACGGTGAGGTCCTCGGCCAGGTGCTCCTGCACCCAGGCCAGCACGACGCCGAGCAGGTCGTCCTCGCAGCGGGCCACCGGGGTGTCCACGTACTGGGCCTGCCCGCCGTCGCGGTGCGCCGGCACGACCATCTCCCGGGCCAGCGCGTTCGCCGGACCCGGCCCGTACTCCCGGCGCACCCAGTGCAGCAGGGTGTCGACCCCGGCGGCGGTCCCGGCGCCGGTGATGACCCGGCCCTCGTCGACGTACAGCACCCGGGGGTCGACGTCCACGGCCGGGAACCGGGCCGCCAGCTCGCCGGCCATCCGCCAGTGCGTGGCTGCCCGGCGGCCGTCCAGCAACCCGGCCTCGGCGAGCACGAACGCACCGCTGCAGTGGCTGATCAGCTGGGCGCCGCGGGCGTGGGCGGCGCGCAGCGCGTCCAGCACCGCGGGCGGGCACCGCCGGTCGGCCTCGTGCTGGGCGGTGACCACCACGACGTCGGAGCCGGCCAACCGCTCCAGCCCGTGCTCGACCAGCACGGTGAGCCCGGTGTCGGTGCGCACCGGGCCGGGCTGCTCGGCGACCAGGGCGTAGTCGAAGCGCGGCAGGCCGAAGCGGGTGTGGTCGTAGCCGAACACCTCGCTGGCCGAGCCGAGCCCGAACGCGCCGAGGGTGCCGTTGCCGGCCAGGACGCTGACGACGACGGGACGGGTCACGCCGACAGCATGGCAGGAAATCGGCGTTCATGGGCATTCCTGCCACTCGTCGTCGTGGCCGGGCCCGGCCAGGCTCGCCGCATGCTGCTCATCACCTGCCCCACCACCGGCGCCGACGAGCTCGTCGCCGACCGGCACGCCCGCCCCGTCGCCGACCCCCGCACCCGCCCCGGCGTGGTGGCGGTCGCCGTCCGCTGCCCCTGCGGCGGCGACCACGTCTACCTCACCGGACGGCGGATCGAGGAGGCCCGCGCCCGGGTCGCCTGCGGTCGCCGCGCGGACCGGCGCGTCCCCGCGTAGCTTCGAACACATGAGCGACGCAGACGACCTCGTGAACTCCGGCCAGCCCGGCGACCCCACGGCCGAGAAGGACCCGCACGACTGGGTCACCGGCGACGAGCCGGCCACCGGCGCGCAGAAGAGCTACCTGTCCACGCTGGCCCAGCAGGCCGGCGAGGAGGTCCCCGACGACCTCACCAAGGCCGACGCCTCCATCAAGATCGACGAGCTCCAGGAGGAGACCGGCCGCGGGGCCTGACCCCGCGGCCGGCCCGCCCGGCTCAGCTCTCGAACTTGTAGCCCAGACCCCGCACGGTCACCAGCCACTTGGGCGTGGCGGGGTCGGGCTCGATCTTGGCGCGCAGCCGCTTGACGTGGACGTCGAGGGTCTTGGTGTCCCCGACGTAGTCCGAGCCCCACACGCGGTCGATCAGCTGCCCGCGGGTGAGCACCCGGCCGGCGTTGCGCAGCAGGAGCTCGAGCAGGTCGAACTCCTTCAGCGGCAGCGGCACGACCTCGCCGTCCACGGTCACGGTGTGCCGCTCGACGTCCATCCGCACCGGGCCGGCCGACAGGGTCGCGTCCGGCGGCAGGTCGGCCTCGCTGCCGCGGCGCAGCACCGCCCGGATCCGGGCCAGCAGCTCCCGCGCCGAGTACGGCTTGGTCACGTAGTCGTCGGCGCCCAGCTCCAGGCCGACGACCTTGTCGATCTCGGTGTCCTTGGCGGTGAGCATGATGATCGGGACGGCGCTGCGCGAGCGCAGCGTGCGGCACACCTCCGTGCCCGACAGGCCCGGCAGCATGAGGTCCAGCAGCACGATGTCCGCGCCGCCCCGGTCGAACTCGGCCAGGGCGTCGATCCCGTTGCCGGCGACGACGGCCTCGTAGCCCTCGCGGCGCAGCATGTAGGACAGCGCGTCGGAGAAGGACTCCTCGTCCTCCACGACCAGCACTCGGGTCATGTCCGTCCTCTCTGGAGGTCTGTCTCGGTGACGGCGGCGCGCAGCGCGTCGACGCGGTCGCGGGAGATGCCCGCGGGGTCGGTGGGCGGGTCGGCCGGCTCGGCGGCGACCGGGGCGAGCGGGATGCGGAGGGTGAAGGTCGACCCCAGCCCCTCCTCGCTCCACACGCTGACCGAGCCGCCGTGGTTGGTGGCCACGTGCTTGACGATCGCCAGGCCCAGGCCGGTGCCGCCGGTGCTGCTCGCGCGCGACTGGTCGACCCGGTAGAAGCGCTCGAACACCCGCGCCCGGTCGGCCCGCGGGATGCCGATGCCGGAGTCGGTCACCGCGATCTCGGCGAACCCGGAGCGGGCCCGGGTGCCGACGGCGATCTTGGTGCCCTCGGGCGAGTAGGTGACGGCGTTGGCCAGCAGGTTGGTCACCGCGGTGGTCAGCTGCGCCTCCACCCCGAGGACGACCAGGTCGGACTGCTCCCCCACGGCCAGCTCGATGCCCTTGGCCACCGCCGCCAGCCGGGTGCGGTCGGCGGCCTCGGCCACCACCGCGCCGACCTCGACCGGCGCGAGCTCGGGCATCGGCTCGGCGCCCTGCAGCCGGGACAGGTCGATCAGCTCGCGCACCAGCCGGGAGAGCCGGTCGGCCTCGTGGGTCATCCGGGCGGCGAAGCGCTGCACGGTCTCGGGGTCGTCGGCCGCGCCCTGGGTGGCCTCCGCCAGCAGCGCCAGCGCCCCGACCGGGGTCTTCAGCTCGTGGCCGACGTTGGCGACGAAGTCCCGCCGCACGGCCTCGACGCGACGGGCCTCGGTGACGTCCTGCAGCACCAGCGCGACGGGGCCGCGCTCCAGCGCCGGGCCGCTGTCCAGCCGCACGCCGTGCACCCCGACCAGCCGCGGGCCGGTGCCCACCAGGTCGCCGGGCAGCTGGACGTCGGCGCGCCGGCTGCCGTGCTTGCGCACCTCGTGCGCCACCGACACCAGGCCGGGCACCAGCAGGCGGGTGCCGCGGACGATGCCCAGCGCCCGCGCCGAGGGGTTGGCCAGCAGCACGGAGTCGTAGAGGTCCAGCAGGACGACGGCGGGGTCCATGAGGTCCAGCAGCCGGCGGGCCAGCACGGTCTCGTCGTCCACCGGCGGAGGGCTGCCGGGCAGGTACTCCGGGGGGTCCTCGAAGGAGTCCGGGTCGGTGGCCCGGCGCCGGGCCCGGGCGATCAGGGCGACGACCGCCCCGCCGACGAGCAGGCCGAGCGCCAGCCACAGGAGCGGGTGCACGGGGTCGATGCTAGGCCGACCGGGGACCCGTTCCTGCCCGCCGACGACCGGATCACCCCTCCGGGGAGCACTGTTCACGGGCCGGTGCCCCCGCGTTCACCTGCTGGCCCCGTCGCCGGACGCCGCTGCTCCCTAGACTCGCCTGCGGGGCCGCCGAGCCGCAGCCACCCGGCTTGCGCCGCGCCCCGGACGACTGCCCCGGGCGCGGCCCGGGGACGCGTTGGAGGGGAACCGTGCGCGACACCTACCGCGAAGAGCTCGACGACATCACCACCTGCCTGGTGGAGATGACCAACTCGGTCGGCTCGGCGATGAGCAAGGCCACCACCGCGCTGCTGGACGCCGACGTCGCGCTGGCCGACCTGGTCATCGCCGGCGACGCGCACATCGACGCGGTGCGCGAGAACGTCGACGACCGCTGCTTCACCCTGCTGGCCCGCCAGGCCCCGGTCGCCACCGACCTGCGCTCGGTCACCACCGCCATGGCGACCGTGCAGGACCTCGAGCGGATGGGCGACCTGGCCCAGCACATCGCCAAGGTGGCGCGGATGCGCTTCCCCGACCACGCGGTGCCGCAGGAGGTCCGCCCGGTCTTCCTCGACATGGGCCACACCGCCGAGAGCCTGGTCGCCCAGGCCGGCGCCATCATCGCCAAGCGCGACGTCGCGGCCGCCGCCCAGCTCGAGGCCGACGACGACCTGATGGACCGCAGCCACCAGCAGCTGTTCCGCGAGCTGCTCGACGACGCCTGGCCGCACGGCATCCAGTCGGCCATCGACATCACCCTGCTGGGCCGCTACTACGAGCGCTTCGCCGACCACGCCGTCAGCGTCGCCCGCCGGGTGGTCTACCTGGTCACCGGCGAGCGCCCGCTCCCCGTCGCCGCCGCCAGCTGACCCCACCACGACGAAGGGCCCCGGGACGCCGTCCCGGGGCCCTTCGTCAGTCAGTGCTGGAACGGCCCCGTCGCAGGGTCCCGCCGCGAGCTCGCTCGTGGTGGGGGGCGACGGGGTCCTTCACTTCTTGCCCTGGTTCGCCACGGCCTTGATCGCCTCGGCGGCGGCCTCGGGGTCGAGGTAGGTGCCGCCGGGGTTGGTCGGGCGCAGGTCGTCGTCGAGGTCGTAGCGCAGCGGGACGCCGGTGGGGATGTTCAGGCCCACCACCTCGTCGTCGCCCATGCCGTCCAGGTGCTTGACCAGCGCCCGCAGGCTGTTGCCGTGCGCGGTGACCAGCACGGTCTTCCCGGCCCGCAGGTCCGGCACGATCGCGTCGTACCAGTAGGGCAGCATCCGGACGACGACGTCGGCCAGGCACTCGGTGGCCGGCCGCGCCTCCGGGGGCAGGAACGCGTAGCGGGGGTCGGCGTCCTGGCTGTACTCGTCGCCCGGGTCGATCGGCGGCGGCGGGGTGGCGTAGCTGCGCCGCCAGGTCATGAACTGCTCCTCGCCGTACTCGGCGAGGGTGGCGGCCTTGTCCTTGCCCTGCAGGGCGCCGTAGTGCCGCTCGTTGAGCCGCCAGGAGCGGGTCACCGGGATCCACTGCCGGTCGGCCGCGGCCAGCGCCAGCTCGGCGGTGGTGATGGCCCGCTTGAGCAGCGAGGTGTGCAGCACGTCGGGCAGCAGGCCCTCGGCCTTGAGCAGCTCACCGCCCCGGGCGGCCTCCGCGCGGCCCTTCTCGGAGAGCGCGACGTCCACCCAGCCGGTGAAGAGGTTGGCCTTGTTCCACTCGCTCTCGCCGTGGCGGAGGAGCACCAGAGTTCCGGTCACGGCGCCCATCCTGCCCGACGGCTCACCCGGTGAGCAGGGGCCAGAGCAGCCAGGCCTCGAACAGCAGCGGCGGCAGCAGACCGGCCAGCAGCCAGGGGCTGCGCACCCGGCGCCCGGTGCTCCAGCGGATGACCGCGACCACGGCCACGCACAGCGCCGTCCCTGCCGTCCCCCAGCCGACCGCGGCACCGGGGTCGTCGATGAGGAACTGGGCCAGCGCCACCTGCACCGCGCAGACGAGGAGGGGGTAGACCAGCGCGGTCGCACCAACCACTCCGGTGAGCGCGCGGGTGCGGCTGCGCAGCTCCGTCTCGTCGGCCATCGCCGTCGACGGTAGGCCTCAGGTCAGGGTGCCCGCCCGCCAGCGGCGGGCCGCGGCGGCCAACTGGTCGGCGGTGCGGGCCAGCGCGTGCCCGCCGCGGGTGACGCGGTCGGCGGCCGCGGAGTCGGCGTCGTCGAGGTCGTCGGCCAGCACGGCCCGTCCGCCCGCGACCACCCAGCAGAAGGCGGCGGCGCGGTCCAGGGCGACGTCCAGGTCGCCCTCGAAGACGCCGGTGAGCACGGCGTCGGCCAGGTCGCGGACGCCGTCGGGACCGGGCGGGTCGGCCAGGCCGGCGACGACCTCGCGGGGAAGCACCCGGCCCTGGCCGGCCCCGAACTGCCGGGCCGCGGACACCGGGTCGCGCTGCACCCACGCGCGCAGCAGGTACAGCCGCCACAGGGCCCCGGGCAGCGACACCGCCGGGGCGTCGGCCCACAGCTCGGCCAGCTCGTCGAGCCCCTGGTCGTCGGCCAGGCGCACCAGCCGCCGGGTGACCTCGGGGTCGTCGCTGTCGCGGGCCCGGTCGACCAGCGCGTAGGCCACCCCGCGGGCGGCCTCGGTGGTGGCGATCGGGTCCACCTCGCCGGCCAGGTGGGCGCCGAGGGTGGCGCGCAGCAGCGGTCGGCGGTTCCGGGCGGCCATGCGGTCCTCTCGTCGGCGACGGCCGCGGTGGTGGACGACCTCCTCCGTTGTACGTGGCCGACCGCGCCGGGGCCAGTCCGCCGGCGCGGGTTCTCGGCCACGGGGAGCGGGACGGGTGCAGGATCGGCCGGTGGGCACGGAGGGCACGCTGGTCGGGAGCTACCTCCGCCACCCCCGGCACGGCCCGCTGCCGGCGGTCCTCGTGCTGCTCACCGTGGCGACCGGGGTCGTGGACGCGGTGTCCATCCTGGGGCTCGGCCGGGTCTTCGTGGCCAACATGACGGGCAACGTCGTGTTCGCCGGTTTCGCCCTGGCCGGCGCGCCGGGCTTCTCGCTGGCGGGGTCGGTGCTGGCGCTCGGCGCCTTCCTCGTGGGCGCGGCCGCCACCGGCCAGCTGCTGCTCCGGCGCGCCGACCACCGCGGCCGGCTCCTGCGCGACGCCCTGGTGGTGCAGCTGGTGCTGGTCGCGGTGGCCCTCGCGGTGGCGGCGTCCGCGCGGGGCACCGGCTCCCAGCTGGTGGTCCTCGCCGCGCTGGCCCTCGCGCTCGGGGTGCAGAACTCCGTGGTGCGGCACCTCGCCGTCCCCGACCTGACCACCACCGTGCTCACCATGACGCTGACCGGCATCGGCGCCGACCTGCGCCGGCGGGACACCGCGACCGTGGTGCGGCGACTGGCCGCCGTGGTGGCGATGCTCGTGGGCGCCGGCGTGGGCGCGCTCGTGGTGCTCGGTCCCGGGCCCGTGGCCGGCCTGGCGCTGGTCGCGGTCCTGCACGCCGTCGCCCTGGGTGCAGCCGTCGTGGCGGGTCGCTCGCGGGCCGCCTGGACCCGGCCGGCCGGCTGATTCAGGCGGTGCGGGGTGCGGGCCGCCAGGCGGGGTCGCGGCCGACGAAGCCCATGAGCCGGTCGACAGCCGGGGCGTCGGCGGGCACCTCGACCTCCGGCCCGTACTGGCCCGAGGCGCGCAGCACCTCGTCCATCGGCTCCATCCCGGCCAGCAGCTGCGCGCACTCGGCCTGGTCCAGCCCGGCGTCTTGCCCGCTGGCCGCGGCCAGGTCCCAGGTGTGCAGGAACACGTCGGTGGTCCAGAACCGGTCGACGGCGTCGGCCAGCGGCAGCGTGCCCAGGTGCGGGTGGGTGAACGGCTCGGCGGCGCGCGGCGAGGCCAGCAGCGCCCGGACGGCGGTGGTGTGCCGCGCCCAGTCGTGCGCCGGGTCACCGGTCCGCTCCACGGCCAGCACGACGTCGTCCGCGGCGAGCAGGCCCGGCAGCCAGTCGACCAGGTGGCCCACCACGTCGGCCGCCGTCCAGCCCTCGACCGGGGCCGGCGCGGCCCAGTCGGGGACGCCGGCGACGACCTCGGTGAACCGGCCGGTGACCCGGTCGAACCGCTCGAGCGCGCTCACGCCGCGGCCAGCAGGGCGTCGAGCTTGGCGTAGCCCTGGTCCACGCCGGTCTCCATGCCGCTGCGCAGCCAGGCGTCCCGGCCCTCGAAGGAGTCCACCAGCGACTGCGCGTGCAGCCGGACCCGGCCCCCGCCCAGGTCCTCGAACCGCAGCGTCTCCAGGGCGACGTCCTCGGGCATGCCCTCCCAGGTGAAGGTCTGCACGATCGTGTCGGTGCCGATGCGGTGGAAGCAGCCGCGGAAGGACCACTCCTCGCCCTCCCGGACCCCGGTGAACCGCCACGACCCCCCGTCGCGGGCGTCCCAGACGTCGATCCGGGTGGCGGTGTCGTCGGGGCCGACCCACCGGGCGTAGAGGTCGGGGTCCAGGTGGGCGCGCATCAGCTGCTCGACCGTGCCGGTGAAGTCGCGGGTGATCCGGATGATCGGCAGCGCGGGGTCGGCCTCGATCCGGGCCTGGGTGGCGGTGGTCATGACGGGTCCTCCTCGGCGGTGAGCTCCGCCAGGACGGCGTCCAGGCGGGTGAAGCTTTCCTCGGCGCGGCGGCGGTACCGCTCGATCCACGCGGTCATCAGGTCCAGCACCTCGGCCTCCAGGTGCACCGGTCGGGTCTGGGCGGACCGGCTGCGGCTGACCAGACCGGCGCCCTCGAGCACCTTGAGGTGCTTGGAGACGGCCTGGGTGCTGACGTCGTAGGGCGCGGCGAGCTCCCCGACGGTGGCGTCGCCGACGGTCAGCCGGGCGACCATGTCGCGCCGGGTGGGGTCGGCCAGGGCGGCGAACACCCGGGACAGCTGGTCGGCCATCGGCCCTCCTTCTGCAACCGATCGGTTGCCGAAGTCAGGATGACGTCACCGGTGAAGAGTTGTCAACCCATCGGTTGCGGACGGCGTCCGGGGAGCCAGACCAGGCAGACGACGGCGGCGAACGCGGCCGACGCCGCCGTCCCGATCGCGGTGACGTGCATGGCCGCCACGAACGCCTCCCGGGCCGGCTGCACCAGCTCGGTGGCCCCGGTGACACGGACCGCCTCCAGCGTGGCGACCACCGACTGCCGGGCCTGCTCGCGCGCGGCCTCGGGCAGCACGTCCACCGCGTCGCCCAGCCGCGCGGCGTAGACCCCGGCCACCAGCGACCCCAGGATGGCCACGCCGAGCGCGCCGCCGACCTGCCGGACGGTGTTGTTCACCGCTCCCCCGGCCCCGGCCTTCTCCCGCGGCACCACGCTCATGATCGACTCCGTCGCCGGGGCCAGCACCGAGCCCAGGCCGAGGCCCTGCACGAACAGCACCGCCAGGACCAGCCACACCGGCGCCTCGAGGTCGAGCAGCTGGTTGGCCGCGAACGCCGTGGCCATCAGCCCGAACCCGGCCGCGCAGACCAGCTTCGCGCCGAACCGGTCGGCCAGCCGCGAGGCCCGCGGCGAGGCGATCGCGATGGCCACCGCCATCGGCACCAGCGTCGCGCCGGACTGCAGCGGCGAGAACCCCAGCGCGCCCTGCAGGTAGTAGACGAGGTAGAAGGTGGCGCCCTGCAGCGCGAAGAAGTTCAGCGCCAGCGCACCGGCCGCGGCGGAGAAGGCCGGCAGCCGGAACAGCGAGACGTCCAGCGCGGGGTGGTCGGTGCGCCGCTGCCACCAGACGAACACCCCGAGCAGCGCCACCCCGGCCAGCAGCGGCCCGAGGACGCCCGGCGTCGTCCAGCCCACCCCCTCGCCGCCGCGGATGATGCCGAACACCAGCGCCCCGAGGCCGGCGATCGACAGCAGCACCCCGGGGACGTCGAGCCGACCCGGGGCCGGGTCCTTGGACTCCGGCACCAGGGTGAGGACACCGACCGCCCCCACCGCGGCGACCGGGATGCCGAGCAGGAACACCGCACCCCACCAGAAGTGCTCCAGCACCAGGCCGCCGGCCAGCGGGCCCCCGGCGATCCCGATGCCGGCCGCCCCGGCCCAGATGCCGATCGCCCGGCTGCGCTCCCCCGGCGGGAAGACGTTGCTGATCACCGCCAGCGTGGCCGGCTGCACCGCCGCACCGCCGACGCCCATGAGCGCCCGCCAGGCGATGAGCTCCCCGGCGGAGCCGGCGACGGCGGCCAGCACCGACCCCAGGGAGAAGATGCCCAGGCCCAGCAGCAGCGCGCGCCTGCGGCCGATCCGGTCGCCGATGACGCCCCAGCTGAACAGCAGCCCGGCGAAGACCAGGATGTAGGCGTCGATCGCCCACTGCAGCTGGCTCTGGGTGGCGGCGAGGTCGCGCTGCAGGGTCGGCAGGGCCACGTTGAGCACCGTGTTGCCCATGATCACGACCATGAGGCAGACGATCATGGTGGTGAGCACCCACCAGCGGCGCTCGTAGCCCGCCGGCCGGTCGGTCACTCCCGCGGTCGGCGCACGAAGTCGGCGAACGCCTCCAGGTTGCGCAGCGACTCACCGCGCTTGACCCGCCAGTCCCACTCCCGCCGGATCGAGGTGCCGAAGCCGATCTCGAGCATGGTGTTGAAGTGGTCGTCGGCGTAGCTGAGCACCGCCCCCAGCAGCCGGTCCACCTCCTCGGCCGTCACCGAGGCCGCGCTGACCCGGCCGGTCAGGTAGACGTCGCCGACGGCGTCGATGGAGTAGGCGACGCCGTACATCCGGGCGTTGTGCTGGAGCAGCCAGGTCCACAGCTGCTCGCGGTTCTCGTCGGGCTGCCGGCAGACGAAGGCCTCGACGCGCAGCCCGTGCTCCCCGATGACCAGCCCGCAGACCGTCTTGAGCTTCTTGGTGCCGGGCAGGTCGACCAGGAACCGGCCGGGCGCGGGGTGCTCGTAGACCAGCTCGGCCTCCCGCAGCGCGGCGTCGACCACCCGCTCCAGCTCGGCGACGGTGCTCACCGCGACCCCCCGACCGAGAACGCCCGGACGGCGGCGCGCACCCGGTCGCGGGGCGGCCGGACCACCGCGCGCATCTCGCCGATGGCGGCGGCGTAGGCGTCGACGAGGGAGTCGGTGGTGCGGTCCCAGCTGAACCGCTCGGCGTGCCGGCGGGCCCCGGCCGACAGCAGCTCGCGCTGCTCCACGACCTTGCGGATGGCCGCGGCGTAGTCGGCCGGGTCGTGGCCGGGGACCAGCACGCCCGACACCCCGTCGTCGACCGCGGTGGGCAGCCCGCCCACGGCGGCGGCCACCACGGGGGTGCCGCAGGCCTGCGCCTCCAGCGCCACCAGCCCGAAGGACTCGTTGTGGCTGGGGACGACGGCGACGTCGGCGGCGCGGTAGTGCTCGGCCAGCGCGGCGGGCGCCTGCGGCGGCACGGACCGGACGACGTCGGTGATGCCCAGGGAGACGGCGAGCTCCTGCAGCCGGCGGGGCTCGGCCAGCCCGCTGCCGCTGGGCGCACCGACCACCAGCACCTGCAGCCGGCTCCGCAGTGCCGGCTCGTCGGCCAGCAGCCGGGCGGCGGCGCGCAGCAGCACGTCGGGGGCCTTGAGCGGCTGGATGCGGCCGACGAACAGCAGCACCAGCGCGTCGTCGGCCACCCCGACCGCGCGGCGCGCGGCGGCCCGGTCGCCGGGGGTGAACCGGTCCAGGTCCACCCCGGGCGGGACGACGAGGGTGCGGGCGGGGTCGGCGTCGTACCAGCGCACCAGCTGGCGGGCCTCCTCGGCGGTGTTGGCGATCAGCCGGTCGGCCTCGGCCACCACCTGCTCCTCGCCGATCACCCGGGCCCGCGGCTCGGGGGCGTCGCCCTCGGCCAGCGCGGCGTTCTTCACCTTGGCCAGCGTGTGCGCGGAGTGCACCAGCGGCACGCCCCACCGGTCGCGGGCCAGCCAGCCCACCTGGCCGGAGAGCCAGTAGTGGCTGTGCAGCACGTCGTAGTGGCCGGGCTCGTGCCGGGCCTCCTCGCGCAGCACCGCGGCGGTGAACGCGCACAGCTGCGCGGGCAGGTCGTCCTTGCCCAGGCCCTCGAACGGGCCGGCGGACACGTGCCGCACGGTGACGCCGGGGACCATCTCCACCACCGGCGGCAGCTCCGAGGAGGTGGCCCGGGTGAACACCTCGACGGCGATGCCGCGGGCGGCGAGCCGGCGCGACACCTCGACGACGTAGACGTTCAGCCCCCCGGCGTCCCCGGCCCCGGGCTGGTCCAGCGGGCTGGTGTGCACGCTGAGGGTGGCGACCCGGCGCGGCAGCGGGACGCGCCCGTGCCGCTGGCCCACCGGGCGCAGGGGGCGACGACCAGGCACGCCACTCCTCCCGCGGGCGCCCCGGGCGGGCGCGTTGTCGGCCCCCCATCCTGCACCAGCAGACTGGGGGCATGCCTGCCGAGACCCCGTCGCTCCCCTTCCCCGGCACCGGTCGTGTGGCCGTGGTCACCGGTGCCTCCAGCGGCATCGGCGCGGCCACCGCGACCCGGCTGGCCGCCGACGGCTTCGACGTCGTCCTGGCCGCCCGCCGGCTGGACCGGCTGAGCGAGCTGGCCGGGCGGATCGGCGGCCGCGCGGTCGAGCTCGACGTGACCAGCGACGAGTCCGTGGCCGCGCTGGCCGGATCGCTGGACCGGGTCGACGTGCTGGTCAACAACGCCGGCGGCGCGTTCGACGCCGCCCCCGTCGCCGAGGCCGACCTGTCCTCCTGGACCCGCGCCTTCGAGGTCAACGTGCTGGGCACCGTGCGGGTGACCAAGGCGCTGCTGCCCGCGCTGCGCGCCTCCGGCGCCGGCGACGTGGTGCTCATGGGCTCCACCGCCGGGCTGGTCAGCTACGAGGGCGGCGCGAGCTACACCGCGGCCAAGCACGGCGTGCACACCCTGGCCGAGACGATGCGGCTGGAGCTGGTCGCCGAGCCGGTGCGCGTGGTGGAGATCGCGCCCGGGATGGTCCGGACCGACGAGTTCGCGCTCAACCGCACCGGTGACGCCGCGAAGGCCGCCAAGGTCTACGAGGGCGTGCGGGAGCCGCTGGTCGCCGAGGACGTCGCCGACTGCGTGGCCTGGGCGATCACCCGCCCGCACCACGTGAACGTCGACCTCATGGTGGTCCGCCCCCGCGCCCAGGCCGCCCAGCACAAGGTGCACCGCGAGCCCTGACCCCCCGGGGTACCGGAAGCTCTACCCGTCCCGACGGGCCCGTTCGCTCGGGTGGAGCTTCCGATACCCGGGCCGTGCCCGGGTCAGGAGGGGCGCACCGCGGTCGGCTCGGGGACGAGGGTGACGCCGAACCGCTCGCGGACGGCGTCGACGACGCGGCCGGCGAAGGCGAGCAGCTCGTCGGCGGTGGCGCCCGGCTCGGTGGTGAGCGCCAGCGAGTGCCGGGACGACGTCCCCACGAGGCCGTCGCGGGTGCCGCGGCCGAACCCGGCGTGCTGCACCAGCCACGCCGCCGACAGCTTCACGTCGTCCCCGGCCGGCCAGCTCGGGCACCCCTCGACCGCCATCGACGCCGGGACGACGGGGTTGGTGAAGAACGAGCCGGCGCTGCGCGAGTCGGGGTCGGCCGGGTCGAGCACCATGCCCTTGCCGCGGCGCAGCTCCAGCACCGCGGCCCGGACGTCGGCCAGCGGCGCCCGCTCCCCCACCTCGACGCCCAGCCGCCGGGCCAGCTCGGCGTACCCCACCGGCATCGACAGCTCCGAGGCGGTCAGCCCGAAGGTCACGGTGAGGACGACGAACACGCCGGGGTCCCGCTTCAGCGCCGAGTCCCGGTAGCCGAACCCGCAGTCGCCCGGCGAGAGCGTGCGCACGGTGCCGTCGCGGCGGTCGAGCACCCGCACGGCGGTGATGGTCTGGGCGACCTCCTGGCCGTAGGCGCCCACGTTCTGCACCGGCGTGGCCCCGGTGCTGCCGGGGATGCCGGAGAGCGCCTCCATGCCGGCCAGGCCCTCGGCGACGGTGTGCGCGACCAGGTCGTCCCACGGCTCCCCGGCCTGGACCTCCAGCGAGTCGCCGGTGCGCACCATCCCGCGCGAGCGGACGGCGACGACGTCCCCGGGCCAGCCGGCGTCGGGGGCGACCACGTTGGAGCCCCCGCCCAGCACCAGCAGCGGCCGGCCGGCCTCGTCGGCGCCGCGCACCGCGGCGACCAGCTCGTCGGCGTCGTGCACCTCGACCAACCGGTCCACCGGACCCCCCACCGCGAGCGTGGTGAGGTCGGCCAGCCGGGTTCCCTGATGCACCTGCACGGCCCCCACGCTAGCCGCGACTACGCTGCGGGCCGGTGAGCAGCGACCACGGGCGGGACCACTCCGCCAAGGCGGTGCTGCCCCCGACCCGCAGGCAGCCCCGGCTGGCCGCCGGCCGCGCCCGCGCGCTGGGCCTGCCCACCCGCGGCACCACCAACGCCAACCGGCTGCGCAGGGTCGACCGCTGGCTGCTCGCCACCCAGGTGCCCCGGCTGCGCGACGCGGCCCGCCCGCTGGTGGTCGACCTGGGGTACGGCGCCTCGGCGGTGACCACCCTGGAGCTGGTCGACCGGCTCGGGCCCGAGGTCGACGGCCTGGAGGTCGTCGGGCTGGAGATCGACCCCGAGCGGGTGGCCGCGGTCGCCGGCGACCGGGACCCGCCGCGGGTGGACTTCCGGGTGGGCGGCTTCGAGCTGGCCGGGCTGGCGCCGGTGCTGGTGCGGGCGTTCAACGTGCTGCGCCAGTACGACGAGGAGTCCGCGGCCCGGGCCTGGCAGACCATGTGCGCGGCGCTGGGCCCCGGCGGGCTGCTGGTCGAGGGCACCTGCGACGAGTGGGGACGGCGGGCCTGCTGGGTGGCGCTGGACGAGTCGGGGCCGCTCACCCTCACCCTCGCCGTCCGGCCCTCCGACATCGACCGGCCCTCCGACCTGGCCGAGCGGCTGCCCAAGGCGCTCATCCACCACAACGTCCCCGGGCAGCCGGTGCACGGGTTCCTGACCGCCTTCGACACCGCGTGGGCGTCGGCGGCGGGGCTGTCGACGTTCGGCCCGCGGCAGCGGTGGGTGGCCGCCGTGGAGGCGCTGGCCGCGCAGGGCTGGCCCCTGGTGGGCTCGACCCGGCGCTGGCGGCACGGCGAGGTGACCGTCCGCTGGTCCGCCGTCGCGCCCGCCCCGTGAGCAGGCGCAGGGCGCCCGAGCACCCCGTCCTGCCCGGGCAGGTGGCGGTGGCCGGCGGGGTGGCCGAGATCCTCGGGGACGCCGACCGCGACCGCAGCTACGTGCTCATGCTGGACGGCGTCCCGCAGTCGCACGTGGACCTCGACGACCCGGCGCACCTGGAGTTCGAGTACGTGCGCCGGATGGGCCACGTCGTCGACCTGGCCGCCGAGGAGGGCGCGCCGCTGGACGTCGTCCACCTGGGCGGGGGCGCGCTGACCCTGCCCCGGTACGTGGCGGTCACCCGGCCGGGCTCGCGGCAGCGGGTGGTGGAGGTCGACGAGCCGCTGACCGAGCTGGTCCGCGAGCACCTGCCGCTGCCCCGCGGGGCGCGCATCCGGGTGCGGGCCGCCGACGCCCGGGCGGGCCTGGAGGCGATGCACGACGCGAGCGCCGACCTGGTGCTGGTCGACGTGTTCGCCGGTGCGCGCACCCCGGCGCACCTGACCAGCACCGAGTTCGCCGCGCAGGTGGCGCGGGTGCTGCGGCCGGGCGGGGTGACGGCGTGGAACGTCTCCGACGGCCCGCCGCTGCGCTTCCTGCGCACCCAGGCCGCGACCCTGCGGGCGGTGTTCGGCCACGTGCTGCTGGCCGCCGAGCCCGGCACGCTGCGGGGACGCCGGCACGGCAACACCGTCGCGGTCGCCTCGGGTGCCGAGCTCCCGGTGGCCGCGCTGACCCGCCGCTGCGCCGGGGACCCGATGCCCTCACGGGTGGTCGCGGGCGAGGACCTGGACGCGTTCGTGGGGACGTCGCTGCCGGTCGCCGACGATGCGGCCGTGGCGTCGCCGGAGCCCCCACCAGGCATCTTCGGCTGATCCACCAGGCGCCTGCCAGCGGGCGACCTTACGGTGTCGGCATGACCTCCCCGGCTCCGCGCAGCTTCGCCCGCGACACCCAGCACAAGGTCATTGCCGGGGTGTGCTCCGGCCTGGCCCGCCGTTTCGGGCTGTCCCGCACCGTCGTCCGGGCGGCGTTCCTGATCTCCTGCGTGCTGCCCGGGCCGCAGTTCATCGCCTACCTGCTGCTCTGGGTGGTCATGCCCCGCGGCTGAGCCGCGCAGGGGTGCCGCGGCTGAGCCGCGCAGGGGTGCCGCGGCTGAGCCGCGGGCAGCTCACCAGCTGCTGTTGCCCGACTGCAGGCCGCGCAGGGCCGGCCGGACGTCGACCAGGTAGACGATGATGGCCACGATGGCCGGCAGGCCCAGGAACGACAGCACGCCGAAGGCGTAGACGACCAGCGTCGCGATGGCGGTGATGGCCACCCACGCGGGCTTGCTCAGCTTGCCGGTGGCCACGTATCCGGCGGCCGGGCGGATGATCGCGTCGACCGTCGCCCAGGCCCCGAGGGCGAGCACGGCGTAGAGGATGACCGCGAACACCGCGTTGTCGAAACCCGCCATGCGCCCAGCGTAGCTGCGGGGACACCGCAGGGCCCGCAGCGGCGGTTGCGCTGCGGGCCCTGCGGTCGTGCTCAGCTGGAGCTGGGGGCGGAGCTGGACGCCGAGGGGGCGTTGCTCGAGGCCGACGGCGCGCTGCTGCGGGCCGACGGGGCGGTGGCCTTGGCGGAGGCGGCCTTGGCGGGGGTGGCCTTGGTGCCCGTGGCGGCGGCGGTCCGCTTGGCCGGGGTGCGCTTGGCCGGGGCCTGGGTGGTGGTGCCGGCGGTGGAGCGCAGCGAGCGCTTGGCCGAGCGGGCCTCGCGGCGGACGTCCCGCTTGACCTCGGTGACGGCCTTGCTGGTGCGCGCCTTGGTCCTCTGCGCCGCGGAGGTGACCTCGTCGGCGGCCTCGCCGGCCTCGGACTTGGTCCTCTGCGCGACCGAGGTGACCTCGTCGGCGGTCTCGCCGACGGTCTCGTCGGTCGTGTCGAGCACGTCCTCGAGGGCGTCCTCGACGGTGTCGACGGCGCGCTCGGCGGTGCCGACCAGGTTGCGGAAGCCGGGCTGGCGGCGCAGGTCGTCGACGACCTCCTCGCCGCGGGCGGCCAGGCCGGTGACCATGGTCAGCGCCTGGTCGCGGACGGCGCCGGCCAGGGTGGTGACGGTGCCGCGGACCTCGGTGGCGGTGTCCTTGACGGCCTCGGGGCGGGCGGCGTCCTGCGCGCGGTCGGCCGCGCTCCCCGCGCGGGTGCGGGCCTGGCCGAACAGCGAGGTGACCCGCTCGCGGGTGGCCTCGGCGCGGGCGCGGGCCTCCTTGACGGCGGCGTCGGCCTGGGCCTGGGCCTCGCCGGGCAGGGCCTCGGCGCGACCGCGCAGCGTCTCCAGGACGGTGCGGGCGCGGTCGACGGCGACGTCGCCGGCGCCGATGGCGGCCAGCACGCCGGTGCGGCCGGTGCTGACGGCGTACTCGCCGGCCGCCTTGGCGGTCAGCTGGACGTCGCGGACGGTGCGCTGGGCGCGCTTCTTGGTGAGCTCGCGGGCCTCGGTGGCGTTCACGGGTGCTCCTCCTTGTTCGAGAGCGGGGTGTTCTGCGGGGTGGGGGGACTGGCGAGGGACTCGTAGAGGTCGAGCAGCACGGCCTTGTGCCGCTCGCTCAGCGCCGGGTCCGACCGGATCGCGGTGACCGTGTCCGGCGTGCCGGACCGGCGGTCGAGGATCCCGGCCTGCTCGTAGAGCGTCTCGGCGGAGATCTTCAGGCCCCGGGCGATCTGGGCCAGGATCTCCGCCGACGGCTTGCGCAGTCCCCGCTCCACCTGCGAGAGGTAGGGGTTGCTGACCCCGGCGCTGCGGGCCAGTTCGCGCAACGACACCTGGGCGGCGTTGCGCTGGGTGCGGATGAAGTCACCGACCTGGGAACCGACCTGCGACCCCACGGTGGTGGCCTCGACCGCAGCGTGGGTCACGCTGTCGCGGACCTGGCTGACGATCTCCGACGGGTTCTGCACGCCGTCGACCATAACCAGCACTGCTTGCTCCTGCAAGCACAGAGCTAGCAGTGTGAGCGACCCCTCAGACGGCCGCGCGGACCTCGCCCACGACGCCGTCCCCACCGCTGACCGGCAGCGCCGCGAAGGGCGCCAGCAGGTCGGCGTCCACGCCCAGCCGGGCCAGGCCGGCGGCCAGCGCCGGCATCCGGCCCCGGTCGCCGCCGTCGTCCAGCTTCAGCGCCACCGCGCCCGCGCCGGGCAGCGCGGCCACGTGCACGCCGTCGGCGCCGCCCTTGACCAGCAGGCCGGGGACGGCGTCCATCAGCCGGGTGTCGTCCTTGCCCGTGCCGGCGACCAGCCACGGGTGCGCCCGCACCGCGTCGGCCACCGCGCGGCCGGGTGTGCCGGGGTCGGCCTGCACCAGCGACAGCACGCCGCGGGCCAGCGCGGTCACCGGCAGCGCGTGCTGCGGGGCCCCGCACCCGTCGACGACGACGGCGCTGACCGGGACGCCGCCGGCCTCGCCCAGCCGCGCCTCGATCGCCTGCTGCAGCGGGTGCGCGCGGTCCAGGTAGCCCCGGGTGGGCCAGCCGGCGGCGACGCAGGCCGACAGCATCGCGGCGTGCTTGCCCGAGCAGTTCATCGCCGCCCGCTCGGGTGCCCGGCCGGCCACCAGCCAGCGGGCCCGCTCGGCCTCGTCCGAGGGCAGCGCGGCGGGGCAGCCCAGGTCGTCGGGGCCGAGGCCCACGGCGGCCAGCATCGCCAGGGCGAGCTGGACGTGGCCGGGCTCGCCGGAGTGCGAGCCGGCGGCGATGGCCAGCTCCTCGGTGGAGCGGGGCACCCACCCGGCGTCGAGGTAGGTGGTGGCCTGCACCGGCTTGTTCGACGACCGGGGCAGGGTGGGGACGTCGACCGCGCCGGCCGCGTGCACGACCGCGCCGTCGGCGTCGAGCACGACGAGCGACCCGCGGTGCACCGACTCCAGGAACCCCGACCGGTGCACCTCCACCAGGACGGGGTTGACAGGGAAAGACATCAGGTTCCGATCTCGCGGTTCGGCCCCCTCGCAGGGGCCTGCGGCGTGCGGAGCACGTCGTGTGGGGCGAGGGGGTCCTTCTTCAGTGGCGGCCCTCGGCGGCGAGGAGCTGGGCGACGTCGGCCTCGCCGTCGCGGTAGCGGCGGCCCAGCTCCCCGGCCAGCGCGTCCATCACCTGCTGCACGCCGCGGCGCCGCTCGGACAGCCCGCGCTCGCCCTCGGCCAGCGCGCGGGCGGCGGTCTCCAGCTGGTCGTCGGGCAGCTCGCCGACGTCGGAGAGGTCCACGCCGGGGGCGAGGGAGTTCACCCAGTGCTCCAGCGCCACCGGGTCGCCGGGCTGCACGGTCTGGTGCCGGCCCAGGCCGTGCGCGGGGCCGCGGCCCTTCTCCGAGAGGATCTCCGGGAGCAGGTCGACCAGCGAACGGCCGTCGTGCTCGGCCCGGCGCTGCAGCTCGCGGCGGACGATGTCCAGCCGGCCCTGCAGCAGGCGGCGGGTGTAGGACAGGTCGACCTCGGACTGCTCGGCGCGGCGGCGCAGCCCGCGCACCTCGAGCATGGGGCGCTGCTGCACGCCCTCGAGGAACGCGGGGTCGAGCAGCGTGTCGACGGCGGTGCCGCCCGCAGCTGCGGGCCCGGGCTGCGACGTGGTCATCGGGTTGCCTCCTGGCGGGTGCGGATGCCCAGCAGCTCGCGGGCCTCGGTGGTGGTCAGGGCGGGGCGCTGGGCGATCCTGGCGAGACCCGCGGCGCGGGCGACCAGCTGGGCGTTGTCGCGGACCGGCTCGCCGGGGGCGTAGGTCAGCGTGTCCTCCATGCCGACCCGCAGGTGGCCGCCCGCGGACAGCGCGGCGAGCATCACCGGCAGCGACGTGCGGCCGACGCCGGTGGCGGCGAAGGTCCAGCCGGGCTCGATGGCGGGCAGGCACGCGGCCAGCGCGCCGGTGGTGCCGGGCATGCCGCCGGGCACGCCCATCACCAGGTCGACGTGCACGTGGCCGCCGGCCGGCAGGCCGTGCCGGTCCAGCAGCCGGGACAGGGTGGCCAGGTGGCCCAGGTCGAAGGCCTCGTACTCGGGCACGATGCCGCGGTCGCGCATCTGGGTGTGCAGCTCGACGATCAGGTCCCACGGGTTGCTGAACACGTCGCGGCCGAAGTTGACCGTGCCCAGCGACAGGGAGGCGGCGTCGGGGTCGGCGTCGAGGACGGCGACCCGGTCGGGCAGCGGGTCGGTGACCGCGCCGCCGGAGGACAGCTGCACCACCAGGTCGGTGCTCCCGCGCACCGCGGCGACCACCTCGCGCACCCGGCCGAGGTCCAGCGTGGGCCGGGTGTCGAGGTCGCGGACGTGCAGGTGGACGACGGCGGCACCCAGCGCCTCGCAGTCGCGGGCGGTGGCCACGACCTCCTCCACGGTCACCGGCAGCGCCGGCACGTCGGCCTTCGCCGACTCGGCCCCGGTGGGGGCGAGGGTGATGAGGGTGCCCGTGGTCACCGGCCGATCGTCGCAGACCGGACCGCGCGGACGCGCTCCCGGGCGGCCAGCACCGTGTCGTCGGGAGTGACGACGAGGTCGTCGGGGTCGACGGCGACCACCGAGCCGTCCGCGCGCAGCTCCGGGAGGGGCTCCTTCTCCAGCACCGAGGACTTCACCAGCGCCAGCCCCACGACGCCGAGCTCGTGGTGCCGCACCACGGTGCCCAGCCGGCCCACCTCGCGGGTGCCCGCGGTGACCGGGGTGCCCGGCGGGGGCAGCTGCTCCTCCATGCCGTCCAGGTGCACCAGCACCAGCCGGCGCGGCGGGCGGCCGAGGTTGTGCACCCGCGCGACGGTCTCCTGGCCGCGGTAGCAGCCCTTCTCCAGGTGCACCGCGCTGGCCAGCCACGGCGTCTCGTTCGGGATGGTGCGGTGGTCGGAGTCGGTGCCGACCCGCGGCCGGTGCGCCTCGACGGCCAGCGCGGCGTGCGCGTCGACGCCGGCCGGGGTGGCGCCGGCGGCCAGCAGGGCGTCGGCCACCGCGGCGAGGTCGGCCCGGGGCACCAGCAGGTCCACCGCCGCGACGCCGTCCCCCAGCGGCGGCATCCGGCGCACCCAGCCGCCGCCGGCCAACGGGGTCACCCCCGTGGGCACGGGCAACCCGGCGGCGGCGAGGACGTCGTCCCCCCGCGGGCCGAGCAGGGTGAGCACCGCCCAGGCGTCGGTGACCAGCGCGGGCTCGACGCGCAGCATGAACCGCATCCGGTCCAGCCAGCCGGCCAGCGCCGCCCCGGCGCCGGGCTCGGTGTCCAGCCAGGTGGTGCCGCCGGTCTCGGCGACCACGACGTGGTGCTCGACGTGGCCCTGCGGGGAGAGCACCAGCGCCTCGGTGCCGCTGCCGTCGGGCAGCCGCTCGAGGTGCTGGCTGAGCAGGTTGTGCAGCCAGGACAGCCGGTCGGGCCCGGGGACGGCGACGACGTCGCGGTCGCTGCGGTCGACCAGCACCGCGCCCTCGGTGGCCCGGCGCTGCTCGGGCAGCGGGTCGCCGTAGTGCGCGGCGACCTGGCCGCCGTCGGTGGCGACGGCGCCGGGGCGGGACAGCAGCGGGGAGGGCACCTCAGGACTCCGATCCGGCCGCACGGCAGTCCCGGCACGTCCCGGACAGCGCCACGTGGCCCACGTCCAGGGTGTAACCCAGGTCGGCGGCCAGACGTTCCGCGACGCCGTCCATCACCGCGGGGTCGACGGAGTCGATCCGCCCGCAGCCGGCGCACACCACGTGCAGGTGCGGGTGCTGGGCGGCGTGGTAGACCGGCGCGCCCTTGCCGAGGTGGGTGTGCCAGACCAGGCCGAGGCGCTCGAGCAGCTCGAGGTTGCGGTAGACGGTGGAGGTGTCCGGTGCCGCGCCGTCGGGGCCGGCCTGCTCGGCCAGCCAGGTGCCGATCTGCTCGGGCGTGCCGTGCTCGAGCGCGCCGACCGCCTCCAGCACCCGCTGCCGCTGGGTGGTCAGCCGCAGCCCGCGGGAGCGCAGCTGCTGGGCCAGCGGCGGCGGCTCGTGGTCGTGGTCGGCCATGGCGGGAGCCTAGGTCCCGTCCCACCAGCGCAGGACCCGCAGCGCCCCCAGCGTGACGCCCTTCGAGGGCTCGCCGGTCGGCGCGTCCACCGGGAACCACACCGCGCCCGGCTGGACCGGGCCCTGCAGCCACCGGCCGTCGGGCTGCCGGCCGGCCCGCAGCCGGTCCACCGCGTCGGCGGCGCGCGGGTCGGGCGGCGTGCCGTCGTGCAGCGACGCGGCGCGCAGGTGCTCCAGCGCCCGCAGCGCGTCGAACCGCCAGCGGGAGGGCCAGACCGGCGGGGTGAGGCAGGCCTCCAGCGGGGTGCCGTCGGAGCGGTGGGTCAGCCGGCGGGCCAGCAGGTGCTCCTCGCCGCGGTGCCGGGCCGCGCGCAGCTCGTCGCTGCCGCCGGTGGCCACCTCGTGCGCCAGCAGCCCGCGGACGGCGTTGAGCGTGGAGTGCACCGACGAGCGGGTGGAACCCTCGACCCACGCGCAGTTCCAGCCGCCGTCGGCCAGCTGGTGCTCCGGGAACCAGGCGGCCAGCGCCTCGACGTCGGCGCCCAGCCACACACCGTTGGCGAGGGTCTTCGCGTTGATGCAGACGTCGGTCTCGCCGCCCCAGTAGGGCAGGTCCTCGTACTCCCACCGGCAGTGCGCGGCGAGCAGCTCGGCGGTGCCGGCCAGCGCCCCGGCGTCCAGGCCCCACTCGCGCAGCGCAGTCAGCGACCAGGTGGTCGCCGTCCAGGGCTGGCCCTCGCCCTCGGCCGGCCACTGCACCTCGCCGTCGGCGCGGGGGAAGAAGGCGCCGCCGGCCCACTGGCCGTCGTCGTCCTGCAGCGCGAGCAGGCGGGCGCCCCACCCCTCGACGGCCACGCGGGCCCGGGTGGCCTGCCAGACCCCGGGCGGCGCGTCGGCCAGGTCCCGCTCGACCTGCCAGCGCAGCGCCGGGTCGGAGTCCAGCAGCCAGGTCAGGACGTCGTCCGCCATGCCGGGACCCTAGACCCCTCCTAGGGTCGGTCCGTGATCTTCTTCTTCGGGTTCGGCAGCAAGCAGAAGGAGCTGGGCCCGGGGGCGACCCGCACCTGCCCGCGCTGCGGCAACACCACGGTGTGGGCGCGGGTCCGGCGGTACCGGCAGTTCACCGTCTTCTTCGTCCCGCTGCTGCGGTGGCGGCGCGAGCAGCTGGAGATCTGCACCGTCTGCGGGACCGCCGTCACCGTGTGAGGCAGGCTGGTCGCGTGGGTGACCAGCGTGCGGTGGCGGTGTGGCGGGACGGCGGTGCGGTGCGGGTGCCGGCCGACCAGCCGGTGGTGACGGCGTTCGACGCGGGGCTGGCCCGCGGGGACGGCGTCTTCGAGTCGGTGCTGGTCGACGGCGGCGCGACCCCGCGGCTGGCCGACCACCTGGTCCGGCTGCAGCGCTCCACCGGCCTGCTCGACCTCCCCGCGGTGCCCGACGAGGCCTGGCGGGCGCTGGTCACGGCGGTCACCGACGGCTGGCCGGCCGGCGTCGAGGGCGTGTGCCGGCTGTTCCTCACCCGCGGCGACGGCACCACCCCGACCGCGCTGGCTCTGCTCGCCCCGGTCGGCGCCGACGTGCTCGCCCAGCGGCGGGACGGCGTCGCCGTGGTCGCGCTGACCTACGGCCTGGCCGCCGGCGTCCGCGCCGGGGCGCCCTGGCTGCTGGGCGGGGCGAAGACGCTGTCCTACGCGGTCAACATGGCCGCCCAGCGGCACGCGCACGCGGTGGGCGCCGACGACGTGGTCTTCACCTCGGCCGAGGGCCGGCTGCTGGAGGGCCCGACGTCCACGGTGGTGTGGGCCGCCGGCGGCACCCTGCACACCCCGCCGCTGGACACCGGCATCCTGGCCGGCACCACCCAGGCCCGGCTGTTCGCCGCCGCGGCGGCCGACGGCTGGCCCACCGCGGTCACCCCCGGCACCGTGGCCGACCTGCACGACGCCGACGCCGTCTGGCTGCTCTCGGGCATCCGCGGCGCCGCCCGGGTGACCGCGCTGGACGGCACGGCCCGCGGCGACGCCGGGCTCACCGGGCGGGTCCAGGAGCTCCTGACCCGTTGACGCGCTCCTCCTCCGCCTGGCTGCTCGGGGGCGCGGTGGTCAGCGAGGTGGCCGGCACGCTGGCCCTGCGGGTCTCCGATGGCTTCACCCGTCCGCTGCCCACCGCGGCGACGCTGGTCGGCTACGGCGTCTCGCTGTGGCTGTTCGCCCGGCTGCTCGACCGCGGCGGCGTCGCGCTGGGCACCGCCTACGCCACGCTCACCGGGGTCGGCCTGGCCGCGGCGACGGTGGCCAGCGTGCTGCTGTTCCGCGACCCGCTGACCGTCGTCCAGCTGGTCGGCATGGCCGTCCTCGCGGCGGGCGTGCTGGTGCTGCAGACCGGGCCCCGGCCGTCGTGACAGCGGCCTCGTGAGCGGTGCGGCGGCGGCCTGGCTGGCGGGGGCGGTGCTCGCCCAGGTCGTGGGCATCGGGTCGCTGCGGGCGTCGGCGGGGTTCCGCCGTCCGGTGTTCGCCGTGCTGACCCTGCTGGGCATCGGCGCCTCGGTGGCGTTGATGGCGCGGGCGCTGGTCAGCGGGGTGTCGCTGGCTGTGGGCTACGGCATCTGGACCGGGTCGGGCATCGCGCTGGCCACCCTCGGCGGGGCCGCGGTGTTCGGCGACCGGCTGGGCCGCCGCGAGCTGCTCGGCGTCGCGTTGGTCGTGCTCGGCGTGGTGGTCGTGCACGCCGGCGGCTGACTCAGCTCCCGTCGACGACCCGGTCGACCGACCACGAGCCGCGCGGCTCGCGGTGCAGCTCCCAGTAGGTCTCGGCGATCCGGTCGGGGTCCAGCGGCGTCCCCGGCTCGACGACCCCGACGACGGTGACGCCGGCCGCGTGCACGCCGTCGGCGGCCAGCTGCTCGTGCAGCACGGCGACGGCGTTGCGCAGCGCCGCCTTGCCGAGGGTCAGCGACGCGTGGGCGGGGTCGGGGTGCAGGGCCGGGCCGCCGCCGGTGACGAGGAACGTGCCCGCGCCGGCTGCGCGCATCGCGGGGGTGAACAGCTGCGCGACGGCGACCGCGCCGACGACGTCGACGGCGAGCGCGTGGGTGAAGTGCTCCGGCGGGTCGACCAGCAGGTCATCGGCCACCACCAGCCCGACGTTGTAGACCACGACCCCGGGCAGGGCAGCGGCCACCGGGGCGAGCGCGGCGGCCAGCGCCGCCGGGTCGGCGACGTCGGCGGTGACCACGTCGACGTCGGTGCCGGCCGCTCTCAGCTCCCCGGCGAGCGGGGCCAGGGTCCCGGCGGAGCGGGCCACCAGGGTGAGCGCGAAACCCTCCCGGGCGAAGCGGCGGGCGATGCCGGCACCGAGCCCGGGGCCGGCACCGACGACGACGGCGTGCGTGCGGTCGATGTCCACCGTGCAGTGGTGTCCCGCGACCGGGTTGCGCACACCCCGTCGCCGTCGGAAAAGGGCGTTGCGGTGGCGGTCGCACCGGTCGTACCGTGGCCGTACACGGGAGAGGAGGTGGTCCGAACAATTGATGTCGTTCAGGACTCGTGAGGTGGCTGTCCGCTAGCCGCCGTCCAGATGGGCCGCCCGCTCAGCACCGGATCGAACCGGTCTGACGCGTGTGGCATCGCCCGTCCGTCGTACGGCGGCGAGCGAGAACCGGACAGTTCACCCGACCCCCGGGCCGCCGACCCAGTCCAGTCGGCCCGCCCCCCGCCACAAGTGCTCATCGAGCCGGCGGGGATGGCGGAGCAGCCCGGGGGTTGTCCGTGCCCGGAACCGGTCGGGTTCCCTAGGGTGGACCCGTGCAGTTCGCCGGGCGCGACCCCGAGGCCGACGTCTCCCCGGGTCGGTGGGTCGCCGACGCCGTCCGCCCCGGCCTGGGCGTCGCGGGTCTGCTGCCGCCGCTGTTCCCCGCCGCCGCCCGGGTGCTGCACCCGGCCGCGCAGTACGACGGGGACGACGACGTCGACGTCCGCTGGGCCGACGTCGCCGCGGCCAACGGCACCGTCGCGCACCCGCTCATGGAGTGGGGCGGCATCACCGGCTCGCTGGACTTCTACGAGGAGGCCGACCAGAGCCCGCTCTGGGAGGGCGCACCTGCCCGCGGCCACCTGCCCGAGCAGGTCGCCGGCCCGCTGGCCGAGGTGCTCGCCCGCCACACCGGCACCCCGCAGGACTGCCTGTTCGCCGTCTGGGACGGCTTCGGCTACATCAGCGCACCCCAGCCGCGGCTGACCGTCGGCGCCCGCAGCTTCTGGCTGGTCCGCGGACCCGTCGGGCTGGCCGCGGCGAACATGGCCGTCGAGCCGTGGGACCAGAGCGCGAGCCTGTGGTGGCCGGCCGACCGGGCCTGGTGCGTGGCCACCGACGTCGAGCTGGTGAGCACCTACGTGGTGGGGTCGGCCGCCTGCATCGCCGAGGTGCTGGCCGACCCCCGGCTGGAGGCCGTCCCGGCGACCGCCACCCAGCCGGTGGGCGACGACGCCGACACCGTCAACCCGCCGCCGGACTGAACCGCCGGGCGGCGACCACCCCGGTGGGCAGGTCGGCGCGCAGCGGGCCCAGGACGTCGGCCAGCTGCTCGACGGTGAGGTCCGGGCCGGCCTGCCCCAGCGCGGCCACCGCGGGCCACGGGGTGCGCCAGTCGCCCAGGCCCTGGTCGTCGGCGACGCCCTCGACGTAGGAGTCGACCATCCCGTAGAGCTGCTCGGCGTCCACCGGCAGCCCGGCCAGCCCGCCGCTCCGCAGATCGGGCTGCAGGTCGGCGGGCACCCGCTCCCACCGGCCGGACGACCAGCCGAGCAGGAACGCGACGTCCTCGGTCCGCCCGCGCAGGGGCTGCGCCCACCAGTCGGGGGCGCCGGTCAGCAGCTCGCCGGTGGGTTCGCCGTCCGGCCGGCGGGACAGCGACCCCCGGGCGGTGCGGTCCCAGCCGAGCAGCACGGCGCGGTCGGCGTCCAGGACGGCGACCTCGGCCCAGTTTCCGCCGCCGTCGTCCCACCGCCAGGCACCGGCGTCGCGGGCGTGCGCGGCCCCGGGGAAGCCCAGCGCGGCGACGACCGCCGCGGCCGCGGCCCACCGGCCGCGCAGCACGTCCAGCGGGGGCAGGTCGGCGACGGCGAGCTCCACGCCCGGCACTGTAGGACGATCAGGCCCATGGACGCCGCGCTGGTGGAGACCCGGCTGACCACCGTGCTGGGTGCGTGGGCCGCCGGGTCCGTCGTCCTCGGCGGGGTGCTGGCCACCCGGCCGGCGACCCGCGGGTTCGGCCGGCAGACCGCGGCGTGGGGCGCCGTCGACGGCGCGATCGCCGCGGTCGGGGCGCGCAACCGCCGTCGGCGCGGGCCCACCGCCCCGGCCCGGCTGCGGACGGTCCTGCTGGTCAACGCCGGGCTGGACGTGGGCTACCTGCTCGCCGGCGCGGCCCTGCTCCGCAGCGACCGGTGGCGCGGCGACGGCGCGGCCGTGCTCGTCCAGGGTGCGTTCCTGCTGCTCCTGGACGGCACGGCCGCGCGGGCGCTGCCGCGGACTACAGCCGGCTGAGCTCGTCCACCAGGTCGTCGAGGCCCAGGCTGCCCTGCGAGAGCGCGGCCATGTGCCAGGCCTTGAGGTCGAAGGCGTCGCCCTGGGCCGCACGCGCGGCCTCCCGGCCGGCCAGCCAGGCCCGCTCGCCGAGCTTGTAGCTGATCGCCTGCCCGGGCATGCCGAGGTACCGGACCAGCTCGCTGTCCAGGAAGTCGGCGTCGCGGCCGCAGTACTCGCCGAAGAAGGCCCGCGCCGTCGCCGGCGTCCACGGCTGGCCGCGGTGGCCCTCCAGCGCGCCGTCGGCGTCGTCGGGGATGGGCAGCTCCAGGTGCATGCCGATGTCGACGACCACCCGGACCGCGCGCATCTGCTGGGCGTCCAGGTAGCCGAGCCGGGCGCCGGGGTCGGTGAGGAAGCCCAGCTCGTCCATCAGCCGCTCGGCGTAGAGCGCCCAGCCCTCGAGGTTGGCGCTGACCCCGCCGACGGCGGTCTGGAACACCGACAGGTCGCCGGAGACGTAGGCCCACTGGGCCAGCTGCAGGTGGTGGCCGGGGACGCCCTCGTGGTACCAGGTGGAGACCAGGTCCCACAGCGGGAAGCGGTCCTTGCCGAGGGTGGGCAGCCAGGTGCGGCCGGGCCGGGAGAAGTCCAGCGACGGCCGGGTGTAGTACGGCGCCGCGGCACTGCCGGGCGGGGCGATCATCGCCTCGACGCGCTTGATGGGGTCGGCGATGTCGAAGTGCGTGCCGTCCAGTGCGGCCATCGCCTCGTCCATCATCGCCTGCAGGCGCTGCCGGATCTGCTCGACGCCGTCCACGGCCTCGCCGTGCTCGCCGAGCCAGCGCATGGCCTCCATCGGCGTGGCCCCCGGCCGGACCAGCTCGGCGGCGGCCCGCTGCTCCTCGCGGATGCGGCGGTGCTCGGCCCAGCCCCAGGCGTAGGCGTCCTCCAGACCGGTGCCGGCCCCGAGGTCGCTGCCGTTCCAGCGGCGGGCGAAGCGGGCGTAGCGCTCGCGGCCCACCGCGTCGGGGGTGCCCTGGGCCTGCGGCAGGTAGGTGTCGCGCAGGAAGTCGCGCACGTCGGCCACGGCGGCGTCGGCAGCGGCCGCGGCGTCGTCGAGCTCGGTGCGCAGCTCGTCGGGGCCGCCCGCGACGACGCCGGCGAAGTAGGGCCCGGCCAGCCACTCGTCGAGCTGGCCCACGACGGTCTCGACCTGTCGGGGCGCGGCGAACAGGCCCCGCGACGCGCCCTCGGTGAGGGTGGCCAGGTAGCCGCGGTAGGCCTCCGGCACCCGGGCCACCCGGCGGCCGAGCACGGCCCAGTCGTCGGGGGTGGCCAGCGGCATCATCGAGAACACCTGGCGGACCGAGTGCACCGGGGAGAACAGGTTCGACAGCTCGCGCAGGCCCTCGCCGGCCTCGTGCAGGTCCAGCGAGGCGGTCAGCCGCTCGCGCAGCAGCCGGGCGCAGCGGAACTCGACCGGGTCGTCGGCCAGGGACGGGTCCTCGGCCAGCACCCGGTCCAGCTCGGCGAGGGTGTCGCGCTCCAGGCGGGCCGCGGCCTCGAGCCCGGCCGGGGACAGGTCGGGCAGCCGGTCGTCGCCGGGCCGGGTGCCCAGCGCCGTGCCGGCGATCGGGTCGAGGTCGCAGAGGGCGTCGACGTAGGCGTCGGCGACCTGGCGGGGGGTGCGCGCGGTGCTCATCGGATCCTCTCCAGGCGGGCGGACATGACCGGGCGCAGCTGGCCGTCGGCGCCGGCGCGGTCGACGGCGTACATCAGGGCGCCCTCGACGATGCCGTAGAGCCGGGCGGCCTTCGTGGTGTCCGGGTGGTCGGGGGTGCGGGCGATGACGTCGCTGGCCAGCTCCCAGCTGGTCGTCGTCCGGGCGCGGCCGACGTAGATCTCGACCAGGCCGTCGGGCGAGGCGGTGAGCAGCTCGACCTCCTCCTCGCCGCGCGGGCGCCAGAAGCCGGCCTCGCGGACGTCGGGGCCGGCGGGCCTGCCGTCCTCGCCGATCCGCCAGGTGCGCGACTCGTAGGCCAGGAAGTCGCGGCCGTCGTGGGCGAAGCGCACCCACTGGCCGAACCGGTGGTCGCCCTGGGCGCCGGCGGCCTGCCCCTCGCCGTGCCACTCGCCCAGCAGCGGCAGCACCGACAGCAGCTCGTGCGCCACCTCGGGGCCGGTGCGGACGTCGGTGGTCTCCTCGACCGGCAGCTCGGTGCGGCCGGACGCCGGCTGGGCGGGCAGGCCGTCGGGGGTCGGGGTGCTCACCGGGCCCCCCCGCTGCGCTCGCGACGGGTCAGCCTGACCGCGCCCGTCGCGCACCACAGCGCGGCGAGGACGGCCAGGGCGACGAGAACCCAGGCGGTGACCAGACCCATGCCCGCCACCGTAACCACGACCCCCGACACCGGCTCAGACGAGCACCGCGCCGACCGTCGCCCGGCACACCTCGTCCCACGGCGTGGGCTCGATGCCCAGCGCCTGCACCGTCTCCGAGCCGTCGACCACGAAGTCGGCGTCCCACTGGTGGCGGATCGCGGCGATCTCGCGCATCTGCGGGGACAGCACCCCGACCGCGCGGACCACCGGCCAGGGCAGGCCCGACACCCGGGCGGGCCGGGCGCCCATGGCGGCGGCGAGGTCGGTGAGCACCCGGCGCTGGCTGCGGGCCCCGGTGCTGGGCACGACCCACGGCCGGCCCCAGGTGGCGGGGGTGGTGGCCAGCGCGGCCAGCACCCGGCCGACGTCGGGCAGGTAGGCCCAGCTGTGCAGCACGTCGGGGTCGCCGATGACCCAGGCGCGCCGGCCGGCGCGCAGGGTGGCCAGCTGCCGGGTGACGTGGGACTGGGTGACCGGCACGGTGGGGCCGACGAAGTCCGAGGCCCGGGCCTCCACGACCCGCACCCGGCCGGCCTCGTGCGCGGCGAGCATGTCGGTCCACACCCGGGCCCGGACCCGGCCCTTGGTGTCGGTGGCCGCCAGCGGGCTCGCCGCGGTCATCGGCCCGGCCGGGCGGCCGTGCACGTACAGGTTGCCCATCGCGACCAGCGCCGCGCCGGTGCGGGTGGCCGCGTCCAGCATCGCCGCGGCCATCGGCGGCCAGTCGGTCGCCCACCGGTCGTAGGCCGGGTTGACCGCGTTGACCAGGGCGTCCGCGCCCCCGGCCGCGGCGGTCAGCGCGTCGGCGTCGGCGGCGTCCACCGCCCGGTGCTCGACGTCGGCGGTCGACGTCCCGCCGCTGCGGGACAGCACCCGCACCCGGTGCCCGGCGCGCACCAGCTCCTCGGCCACGGCGGTGCCCACCGGCCCCTTGCCCACGACGACGTGCAGTCCCACGACGGCTCCCTCGGTTCGACGAGAGCGGTGCTCTCGTTCCGGGGACACCGTGCAGTGCGCCGCTCCCGCTTGTCAAGAGCAGTGCTCTCGATCGCGAGCGGTGCTATCGTCGAGGCGTGGTGAGCACCGCCAGGGAGCGCGCACGGGCCGCGCTGACCGAGGAGATCCTGGAGTCCGCCCGCGGGCAGCTGGCCACCGTCGGCGCCGCGGGCCTGTCGCTGCGGGCGGTGGCCCGCGACCTGGGGCTGGCGTCGTCCGCGCTGTACCGCTACTTCCCCAGCCGCGACGACCTGCTGACCCGGTTGATCATCGAGGGCTACGACGCGCTGGGCGCCGCGGCCGAGGCGGCCGACGACGCCACCGCGCAACCCCGGGCCCGGTGGCACGCGGTCTGCGCCGCCGTCCGGGCCTGGGCGCGGACGCACCCGCACGAGTACGCGCTGCTCTACGGCTCGCCGGTCCCCGGCTACGCCGCGCCGGCCGACACGGTGCCCGCGGCGACCCGGGTGGGCGCGGTGCTGGGCGCCGTCCTGGGCGACGCGGCCCGGGCCGGCCTGCTCCCCCCGGCCGAGGGGCGGCGCACCGCGCTGGTGCTCCCGGCCGCGGCGGCGGTGCTGGGCGGGGAGCACGAGGCGCTGGACGACGGGGTGCGCTCGCGGGCGCTGCTGGTGTGGAGCTCGCTGTTCGGGCTGGTCAGCTTCGAGCTGTTCGGCCACTTCGAGGGCTCGGTCGCCGATGCCGACGCCTTCTTCACCGAGCAGGTGGGCGAGCTGGCCGACCTGCTCGGCCTCTAGCCGTCCTCCTGCACAGAAGTCCGTCCTCCTGCACCAGATCCGGCGCAGGAGGACGGACGTCGATCAACCTCCCTGGTCAACGCTGCGGGAGGGGGTGCCTCAGGCGATGGCGAGGGTGGTCTCGTTCAGGCCGACCTCGGCGCTGAGCACCCGCTCCGCCCGGCCGACCGGGGCCAGCGAGCGCAGCTTCCACTCACCGGGCGCGGCGAAGAACCGGAACTCGCCCTCCGGGGAGGTCACCACCTCGGCGGTGAACTCGTCGGTGGCGTCCAGCAGCCGCACGTAGGCGCCGGCGACCGGTGACCCGTCGTGCCACACCGAGCCCTGGATGACCGTCTGGGTGGACAGGTCGACCCCGGCCAGCGCGCCGCCCTGCTTCGGGGCCCCGCACACGTCAGGCCCCCTTGGCGATCGGGACGCCGACCAGCGAGCCGTACTCGGTCCAGGAGCCGTCGTAGTTCTTGACGTCGGCGTGGCCGAGCAGCTCGTGCAGCACGAACCAGGTGTGCGAGGAGCGCTCGCCGATGCGGCAGTAGGCGATGGTGGCCTTGCCGTCGTCCAGGCCGGCGTCGGCGTAGAGCGCGGCCAGCTCCTCGTCGCTCTTGAAGGTGCCGTCCTCGTTCGCGGCCTTGCTCCACGGCACGTTGACCGCCGAGGGGATGTGGCCGGGGCGCTGCGCACCCTCCTGCGGCAGGTGCGCGGGGGCGACCAGCTTGCCGGCGAACTCGTCGGGGCTGCGCACGTCGACCAGGTTCTTGGTGTCGATGGCGGCCACGACCTCGTCGCGGAACGCGCGGATCGAGGTGTCGGGCTCCTGGGCGCGGTACTGGGTGGCCGGGCGGGTGACCTCGGCGTCGGAGAGCGGACGGCTGTCCAGCTCCCACTTCTTGCGGCCGCCGTCGACCAGCTTCACCGCGTCGTGGCCGTAGAGCTTGAAGTACCAGTAGGCGTAGGCGGCGAACCAGTTGTTGTTGCCGCCGTAGAGCACGACGGTGTCGTCGTTGGAGATGCCCTTGGCCGACAGCAGCTGCTCGAACTGCTCCTTGTCCACGAAGTCGCGGCGCAGCGGGTCCTGGAGGTCGGTCTTCCAGTCCAGCTTCACCGCGCCCTCGAGGTGGCCCTTGTCGTAGGCGCTGGTGTCCTCGTCGACCTCGACGAAGACCAGGCCGGCGTCGCCCAGGTGCTCCTGGGCCCAGTCGGCGCTGACGAGCACGTCGCTGCGGCTCATGGGTTTCTCCTCCTGCGGGTGGGGGTCAGTGGGAACGGGCGGGACGGGCCCGCCGGACGATCAGGTACAGCTCGCAGCCGAGGCAGAAGCCCACGGCCGCGTTGAGCAGGGCGGCCACGAGGGCCAGCCCGGTCGCGACGGCGCCCACGACCGGCGCGCCGGTCAGGTAGCCGAGGGTGCCCACGAGGGCGAAGCCGAACCCGACGAGCTGGGCGAAGCGCGGGGGCGCCTCGTCCTCGGTCTCGCGGACCGGCCCCAGCCGGGGGGCGACGAGGGTGCGGAACAGCACGCCGTAGGGGGCGTGCCGCAGGCCGGCGAAGGCGCCGACGGCGAACACGACCGCCTGCGCGGCGAGCAGCCATCCGCTGCCGGTCAGCAGCACGACGGCCAGTACGACCGTGGTGACCCAGGCGCCGAAGCGCGGGCCACGGACGTCGACCTGCCGGGGAGGTGTCACGGGGTGGGGGCCTTCCGAGGAGCGGGGTGAGGGCTCGTCGAGGCGGGAGGTCAGCCTCGGAGGGAGGCGCGACACAGGCAGCTGCCCAGGCGGCACAGGTCGACTGTGCGTCGCTGAGTCAGCAGGGTGCCCACGCCGGGGAGGGTAGCAACACCCATCACACGTGCCCCTGCGCCGGGGCGTGCGCGGCCACCAGGGCGGCCAGCTCGTCGGGGCGGGGCGCACCGCTGCTGCGGCCCAGCAGGGCACCGCTGCGGTCGAGGTAGAACAGCGTCGGGGTGCGCCGCACGTCCAGCGCCCGGACGGCGTCCAGCTCGCTCTCGGCGTCCACGTGGACGGCGGCCAGACCCGGGTGGCGGGTCTGCAGCTGGGTCAGCCGGGCCTTCGTCGCGCGGCAGGGCGCGCAGAACGCGGTGGCGAACTGGACCACCGTCAGGTCGGCGTCCTCGGGCCGCACGCCGAGCCCGCGCAGCACCTCGACCTCCCGCACGGTTGCCCCTCCCGTCGTCCGGACCGCCCCGCTGCGGGTCCGCAGCCACCAGGCCACCACCGCCGTCAGCAGGAGGGCGGCGCCGAGCACCACCGCACCGGTCAAGTCCACGACCGGCACCAACGCGACCGGTCCGGTGGGGATTCCCCGCTACTGCAGGACGACGTCGTCGGCGACCGCGGTGACGTCGACGCCGGTGCCGGTGACCTGCAGCCCGGTGAGCTGCAGGCCGAAGGGCAGCGCGGGCAGCGTGTAGCGGAAGTCCAGCAGGTCCTGGGCGGCGTCGAGCAGGAACTGCGGGACGTCGACGCCGGCCCCCGCGGCGGAGTCGACGGTCACGACGAGGTCCTGGCCGTCCAGGTCGACGGTGCCCGCAGCCGTGAGCGGCACGCTCTGGCCGAGCACCTCGACGGTCTTGGTGATGCGCAGCCCGTCGCCCTCGCGGGTCAGCGTCGTGTCGCCGCCCAGCTGCGCGGCCAGCAGGTCGAAGGGCACGGAGGCGCGGGCGTCGACGTGGTCCACCGGCAGCTGGGACACCTGACCGCCGACGACGTCGGACAGCGGCAGCCGCACGCCCTGCAGGGACACCCGCGCCGAGGTGCCGGCGGGCTGGCCGAGGTCGTCGGCGGTCAGCGCGATGCGCACGTCGTCGTAGCGGCCGGCGCCGGCCTGGGTCAGGAACGGGAAGCCGGTGATGTCCACCGACGGCTCCCCCGCCAGCCCGGCCTGCTGCTGCACCCGGGCGGCGACCTGGTCCTCGGCGACCAGCACGCCCACCCGGTCGGCGGCGACGAGCAGCACGACGAGCACCCCGAGGGTGATCAGCAGGCCCTTCACAGGCTGGTCTGCAGCGCGAGGAACCAGGCCACCGGCGCGGCCGCGGCGAAGGGCAGCACCGCCTGCACGGCGGGCAGCGCCCACCCGCGCTGCGGCCGGTCGACCGCGCCGAAGGAGGCACCGACGGCGACCAGGGCGGCCACCCCGGCGAGGGCCGCACCGACCAGCGCGGCGGCGAGGGCACCGGGGAGGTCCTCGGACTGCCGGCGCAGCACGGCGACGACGACGCCCGCGAGCACCGCCAGCACCAGCCCGGGCAGGCCCCGCGGCACGCCCGGCGCGATCGCCGGGCGGGGCAGCAGGTAGTCCACGGCGTGCCCGACCAGCAGCACGGCGCCGACCACGAGGACGGCGGTCGACGCCAGCCGGTCGCCGTCCGGGGTGCGGCCCAGCGCCAGCAGCAGGGCGGGCGCGGTGACGGCGCACAGCAGCAGCAGGACGCCGGCGAGGGAGGCCACCAGGTAGCGGCGCGGCGCCGGCCGGGCCATCTGGTGCAGCACGCAGACCAGGAACCCCGGGCCCAGCACCAGCAGCAGGGCGCCCGGTTCGGGGTCCTCGGGCAGCCCGAGCAGCAGGTCGGCGCCGACCGCGGCGGCCGCGCCGATCGCCAGCGAGCCGATGAACCCGCGGATGCCGGTGGCCAGCACCCAGGCAGCGACCAGCGCGAGCTGCAGCACCGCGACCGCGACCGCCCGGCCGGTGTCGCCCAGCGCCAGCGGCAGGCCGGCGAGCAGGCCGGTGGCCAGCAGCACCCCGCCGGCGGCCGGCAGGTGGTGCGCCGTGCGGGAGAGCTCGACCGCCGGGGCCGTGTGGCTCATCGCCCGGCCGGCGCGGGGACGGCGGGTCGGGTCACCGGGCCATCGTCGCAGAGCGGGTCCCGCCCGACCGTCCCCCGCGCCCAGCGGCCGATCCGCTCGGCCAGCGGGCCGGTCATGCCGTTCTCGGCGTGCCCCATGCCCGGCACCACCCAGACGGTGGCGGCGGGGCCGGCGGCCTGCGCGAGCAGCCGGAAGTGCTCCAGCGGGAAGTAGGCGTCGCGGTCGCCGTGCACCAGCAGCAGCGGCGTGGGCGCGATCGAGCTGACCAGCTCCACCGGCGCCGGCGGGTTGACCGGCCACGGCGGGCCCAGCCGGATGCCCACCAGGCGCGAGCCCAGCCGCCGGCCGGCGGTCGTCTCCAGCAGCCAGTGCACCCGCCGCATCGGCGGGGTGTCGCGGACGAACCAGCGGCTCACCGCGCTGACGCTGACCACCGCGTCGGGGCGGTGCGCACCCACCGCCGCCTGCCGCAGCGCCGCGCCCCCGCCCATCGACAGGCCCACCGTCACCACCGTGGCCGCCCCGTCGGCGCGGGCCGCGGCGACCGCGGCGTCGACGTCCAGCAGCTCGGGGTCGCCGCCGGCGCCGGAGAGGCCGCCGGAGCGGCCGTGGCCGCGGAAGTCCAGGCCGCGCACCTCGCCGAAGCGGCGCAGGTACCCGGCCAGCCGCAGGAACGGCGGGCGGGCTGTGGAGTTGGTGAAGCCGTGGGCCAGCACGAACGTCAGCGGGTGTTCACCTGCCGGCAGTGGACGGGGCAGCGCCGGCGGGACCACGATGCCGTGCAGCCGCACCCCGTCCGCCGTGCGCACGGTCACGTCACGGTGGGGCAACGGCGGGGTCCCACGGTGCCTCACGTCGGATAGTCTGCGCTCTCCCCCCGACACCGGTGTCGACGCCACCTGTGAGGAGACGGCATGCGGCTCGTGCTCATGACTTCCGCCCGTCAGGCGACCACCGAGGTCCTGCCTGCCCTGGGGTTGCTCGCCCACCAGGTCCGGGTGGTCGCCCCCGAGCTGTCCAGCCTGCTCGACGGCGACGCCGGCGACGTGGTGCTGGTCGACGCCCGCCACGACCTGGTCTCGGCCCGCACGCTGTGCGCGCTGCTGTCCTCCACGGGGGTGGCCGCCTCGCTGGTCGCCGTCCTGTCCGAGGGCGGGCTGGTCGCGCTGTCGGCCGACTGGGGGGTCGACGACGTCGTCCTGGACACCGCCGGCCCGGCCGAGGTCGACGCCCGGCTGAAGTGGGCCACCGCCCGCCGGCAGGCGGCCAGCGCCCCGAACGCGGCCGACGACGGCGGCGTCACCAAGGCCGGCGAGCTGGTCATCGACGAGCACAGCTACTCCGCCAAGCTGCGCGGCCGCCCGCTCGACCTGACCTACAAGGAGTTCGAGCTCCTCAAGTACCTGGCCCAGCACCCGGGCCGGGTCTTCTCCCGGGCGCAGCTGCTGCAGGAGATCTGGGGCTACGACTACTTCGGCGGCACCCGCACCGTCGACGTGCACGTCCGGCGGCTGCGCGCCAAGCTCGGCACCGAGCACGAGGCGCTGATCGGCACCGTGCGCAACGTCGGCTACAAGCTCGACCAGCAGGTGGCCGACGCCACCGCGGCGGCGAACGTGGCCGCCGAGACCACCGACGAGCCGGTCGTCTCCTGACCGCACCCCGGTTCGACCCCCTCCCCGACGGCCCCGTCGCCGTCGGGGTGTCGGTCGTGCCGCGCAGCGAGGGCGCGGTGCTCGCCGCCGCGGTCGAGGCCCTCGAGGCCGCCGCGCGGGAGGACGGCGTCCGTCCCCTCAGCGAGGAGGCCGAGCTCCGGCTGCGGCACGGCGGGCCGGACGACGGCCGGGACGTGCTCCTGCACCACGCGGACGGCCCGGCGGGCTACGCGCGCCTGGACCGGGACGGCGACGGCTGGCAGGCCGAGTTCGTCGTCCACCCCCGCTTCCGCCGCCGCGGGCTGGGCGCGGCGTTGGCCGCCCAGCTCGAGGAGCTGGCCGGGGACGACCGGCTGGCCGTCTGGGCGCACGGCGAGCTGCCCGGGTCCACCGAGCTGGGCACCGCCCGCGGCTGGACCCGCGCCCGCACCCTGCTGCAGATGCGGATGCCGCTGGCCGGTGTCGACCCCGACCCCTCGCCCGCGCTGCCCGACGACGTCGTCGTCCGGCCCTTCCGCCCCGGGGTGGACGAGGACGCCTGGCTGGCCGTCAACGCCGCCGCCTTCGCTCACCACCCCGAGCAGGGCGGGATGACCCGCCGCGACCTGGAGCTGCGCGAGGCCGAGGAGTGGTTCGACCCGGCCGGCTTCCTGCTCGCCTGGCGCACCGGGCCCGACGGCGAGACCCTGCTGGGCTCGCACTGGACCAAGGTGCACCCGCCCGGCGAGGCGGCCGACGAGGCCGTGGGCGAGGTCTACGTGCTGGGCATCGCCCCGCAGGCGCAGGGGCTGCGGCTGGGCCGGGCGCTGACCGACCTGGGCCTGGCGCACCTGCGCGGCCGCGGGCTGGGCGAGGTGCTGCTCTACGTCGAGGCCGACAACACCGCCGCGGTCTCGCTCTACGAGAAGTCCGGCTTCACCCGGTTCTCCGCCGACGTCCAATGGCACCGCGAGGCCGTGCGCGCCTGACGACGCGCCCCCGTTCACCTGGTCGCCGTCCGCGGTCCGCCCGGGTGTGGCGCAGACCTCCGTCGGCGTTCATCCCGCGTTCACCGACGCAGCCAGATCCGTCCACCTCGGCTCCCTAGCGTCCTCCCCGTTGGACCTCACTGCCCGGCACCGACGTCCGGGCACCATCGGAAAGGCACTGAGTTGAAGCTCAGCACCAAGACGCGCGCCGTGACCCTGTCCGCGGCGTTCGCCAGCACCCTCGCGCTCGCCGCCTGCGGCGCCTCGAACGAGGGCGGCGGTGGCACCTCCGCGGACGCCTCGGGCGGCCAGGAGCAGCTGAGCGGCACCCTGAACGGCGCCGGCGCCTCCAGCCAGCAGGCCGCCGTCCAGGGGTGGGTCGCCGGCTACAACGCCCAGCAGCCCGACGTGACCGTGAACTACGACCCGGTCGGCTCCGGCGGCGGCCGGGAGCAGTTCCTCTCCGGCGGCGTGGACTTCGCCGGCTCGGACTCCCCCCTCGACGAGGAGGAGCTGACCCAGGCCGAGGAGCGCTGCGGCACCGACGGCATCTTCGAGCTGCCGAACTACATCTCGGCCATCGCCGTGGTCTACAACCTCCCCGGCGTCGACGACCTGAACCTCTCCCCCGCCACCCTGGCCGGGATCTTCACCGGCGCGATCACGACCTGGGACGACGCGGCCATCGCCGCCGACAACCCGGACGCGACCCTGCCCTCGACGTCGATCACCCCCGTGCACCGGGCCGACGACTCCGGCACCACGAACAACTTCACCCAGTACCTGTCGGCCACCGCCCCCGACGTGTGGACCGAGGAGCCGGACGGCGAGTGGCCGCTGGAGGGTGGCGAGGCCGCCAACCAGACCTCGGGCATGATCTCCGCCGTCCAGGCCGGCGAGGGCGCGATCGGCTACGCCGACGAGTCCCAGGCCGGTGACCTGGGCGTGGCCAACATCGGTGTCGGCGGCGAGTTCGTCGCGCCGTCGCCGGAGGGCGCCGCGGCCGTCGTCGAGGGCTCGGAGCTGCAGAGCGGCCGTGGCGAGTACGACTTCGCCTACGACATCAACCGCACCACCGAGAACCCCGACGAGTACCCGATCGTGCTGGTCAGCTACCACATCGGGTGCATCAGCTACGAGGACGCCGCCCAGGCCGACCTGGTCAAGTCCTTCATGTCCTACGTGATCAGCTCCGAGGGCCAGGACGCCGCCGCGTCCGCCGCCGGCAGCTCGCCGATCTCGGACTCCCTGCGCGAGCAGGCGCAGACCGCGGTCGACGCCATCACCTCCGGCAGCTGACCCCTGGCGGACGGCCCGGGCGCGCACACCGCGCCCGGGCCGTTCGCGCGTCGGCCGTCCGGCCGGCCGGCACCACCCCCGCACCACGCCCCGCACCGCCCGCCACGCCCGCACGGAGTCCACGTGACCTCGCTCGACACCCAGCGCCGCAAGGACGCCCAGCCGCCCAAGCCGGTCCGCAGCCCCGGTGACCGCACCTTCGCCGGGCTGTCCACCGGCGCCGGCATCCTCATCCTGCTCGTGCTCGCCGGGGTGGCCGCCTTCCTGGTCTCCGAGTCCCTCGACGCCATCTCCGCCCCGGCCGAGGACATCGCCGGCGGCGAGGGCGTCTGGGCCTACGTCGGCCCGCTCGTCTTCGGCACCCTGGTCGCCGCCGTCATCGCGCTGGTGGTCGCCACCCCGCTGGGCGTGGCCATCGCGCTGTTCATCACCTACTACGCGCCCAAGCGGGTCGCCGCGACGCTGGGCTACCTGATCGACCTGCTGGCCGCCATCCCCAGCGTCGTCTACGGCTTCTGGGGCCTGGCCGCGCTCGCGCCGGCGATGGTGCCCTTCTACGCCTGGGCCGAGGACAACCTGTCCTTCATCCCGTTCTTCGCCGGCCCCGCCTCCGCGACAGGCCGCACGATGCTCACCGCCGGCCTGGTGCTGGCGATCATGATCCTGCCGATCATCTCGGCCATCTCCCGCGAGGTCTTCTCCCAGGCCCCGGCGCTGCACCGCGAGGCCGCGCTGGCCCTGGGCGCCACCCGCTGGGAGATGATCAAGATGGCGGTGCTGCCCTACGGCAAGTCCGGCGTCATCGGTGGCTCGATGCTCGGCCTGGGCCGCGCGCTCGGCGAGACCCTCGCGGTCGCCATCGTGCTGTCGGTCTCCGGCGGCGTGACGTTCAACCTGATCAGCTCGTCGAACCCCTCCACGATCGCGGCGAACATCGCGCTGCAGTTCCCCGAGTCCAGCGGGCTGGGCGTCAGCACGCTGATCTTCACCGGCCTCGTGCTGTTCGTGATCACCCTCGCGGTCAACATGCTCGCCCGGTACGTGGTCAACCGCCGGGCCGACTTCTCCGGAGCGAACTGATGACCACCACGGCCCCCACCCGCCCCGAGGCGCCCGAGCCCGAGGCGCCCGCCGTCCGCACCCGGCGGGGCCTGCCCCGCTTCGGCGGCACCGGGCTGTTCGTCGCCGGCCTCGTCGTCGCCGGCCTGCTCACCGCGCTGTCGGGCTGGTCCTGGGGCCTGTTCGCCGTCTACGGCATCGTGCTGGGCACCCTGGTCACCTACGTCGGCTCCCGGGTCGTCGAGGGCCCCCGCAAGGCCACCGACCGGCTGGTCACCTGCCTGGTCAGCTCCGCGTTCGCCATCGCCATGGTGCCGCTGGTCTCGCTGGTCTACACCGTGGTCAGCAACGGCATCACCCGGCTGGACGGCACCTTCTTCACCAACTCGATGGTCGGCGTCGTCGGCGAGGGCGGCGGTGCCTACCACGCCATCATGGGCACGCTGATCATCACCGCCCTGGCCGCGCTGATCTCGGTGCCGATCGGCCTGCTGGCCGCGATCTACCTGGTCGAGTACGGCCGCGGCAAGCTGAAGAAGGCCCTGACGTTCTTCGTCGACGTCATGACCGGCATCCCGTCGATCGTCGCCGGCCTGTTCGCCTACGCGTTCTTCGTGATCTTCTTCGGCCCCGGCGTCCGGTTCGGCCTCGGCGGCGCGGTGGCGCTGTCGGTGCTGATGATCCCGGTCGTCGTCCGGTCCTCCGAGGAGGTGCTCAAGCTCGTCCCCAACGAGCTGCGCGAGGCCTCCTACGCCCTGGGCGTGCCGAAGTGGCGCACGATCACCAAGGTCGTCATCCCCACCGCCATCGCAGGCCTGGGCACGTCGGTGACGCTGGCCATCGCCCGCGTCATCGGCGAGACGGCCCCGCTGCTGGTGATCGTCGGCATCACCGCGGCCACCAACTTCGACCCCTTCGACGGGCGCATGGCCACCCTGCCGGTCTACGCCTACTACCAGCTCACCCAGCCGGGCGTGCCGCCGCAGTTCGGCATCGACCGGGCCTGGACAGCGGCCCTGGTGCTCATCATCATCGTCATGGCCCTCAACGTCGTGGCCCGCCTGATCAGCCGATTCTTCGCCCCCAAGACCGGTCGCTGACCGAGGAACCAGGAGTAAAGGACCAGACATGGCCAAGCGCATCGACGTCTCGGACCTCGACATCTTCTACGGCAACTTCAAGGCCGTGGAGGGCGTCAACGTCTCCATCGAGCCGCGCAGCGTCACCGCGCTGATCGGCCCCTCGGGGTGCGGCAAGTCCACCTTCCTGCGGTCGCTGAACCGCATGCACGAGGTGATCCCCGGCGCCCGCGTCGAGGGCAAGGTCGTCATCGACGGCCAGGACCTCTACGGCTCCGACGTCGACCCGGTCGACGTCCGCCGCCAGATCGGCATGGTCTTCCAGCGGCCCAACCCGTTCCCGACCATGTCCATCTACGACAACGTGGTCGCCGGCGTCCGGCTCAACGCCCGCAAGATGAAGAAGAGCGACCTCGACGACCTGGTCGAGTCCTCCCTCAAGGGCGCCAACCTGTGGAACGAGGTCAAGGACCGCCTCGACCGGCCCGGTTCGGGCCTGTCCGGAGGCCAGCAGCAGCGCCTGTGCATCGCCCGCGCGATCGCCGTCCAGCCCGAGGTGCTGCTCATGGACGAGCCCTGCTCGGCCCTGGACCCGATCTCGACGCTGGCCATCGAGGACCTGATGACGGAGCTGAAGGACCGCTTCACCATCGTCATCGTCACCCACAACATGCAGCAGGCCGCCCGCGTCAGCGAGCAGACCGGCTTCTTCAACCTCAACGGGGTGGGCCAGCCCGGTCGGCTGATCGAGTTCAACCCGACCGAGAAGATCTTCTCCAACCCCGACCAGAAGGCCACCGAGGACTACATCTCGGGCCGCTTCGGCTGAGCCGGCACCCACCACGGAGCCCCCGTCGACCACCGGTCGGCGGGGGCTCCGTCGTCCCCGCAGGCTCGCCCGTCGAGTGGCGCCAGGGCCGCGCCGACCTGTGGTGGTGGGACCGGGAGCGCGGGCCGGTCAGCCGCAGGTGGCGGTGGGGGCCCGGGCCGGCAGGGCGGTGTCGGGGACGGCGGCGCCCACGGCCACCGGGGACACCGGGAGGTCGGGGCTCGCGACCACCAGCTGGACGCCGCTGCCGGGCGCGGCAACCGGCTCGAGCACCGCGCCGGGGACGGCGGCGGCGACGGTGCGGGCCTGCTCCACCGCGTCGGGGGCGTAGCGCACCAGGCTGGTGGGCACCGCGGCCGGCTCGATGCCCACCGCGCCGGGCACGAAGCCCTGCGCGGCCAGCGCGGCCGCGGTGTCCGCGCCCGCGCCGGTGGCCGGGTCGGTGGTGTCGCCGGTGGCGTCCAGCACCGACACCGTCACCCCGCTCGGCGGGACGGTGACGCTGACGTCCTCGCCCGCGGCCGGGGTGGCCGGGTCGGCCGGCACCGGCGGGGGCAGCTCGCCGGTGCTGATGACGGAGTCGAACAGCTCGCGGGTGGCCGTGCCGTCGAGCACCACCGCGGCGGTGGTCGACCCGACCGGCAGGTAGCCGGGCCGGGCGACGGGCAGCGAGCTGCGCTCGACCGCGCCGGCCGGCAGCGCCCGCAGCGTGTCCGCCAGGCCGCGCAGGTCGGCCAGCGAGGTCTCCTCGTCGGTCGTGGCGACGTCGGCCGCGCCGGTCGCCAGGGACACCGCCCGCACCGGGTTGAGCAGGGTGGCGACGGTCGCGACGGGGAGCGCGTCGGTGGGGCAGGACGCCGGGACGCCGCCGCCGGCCCGGCCGAGGTCGACGTCCAGGTAGTGGTCCACGCGCAGGCCCGACAGCTGCTGCACCGCCCGCACCAGGCACCCGGGGCCGGCGGCCAGCGCCTGCGCGAGCGGCTCGGTCACCGGCTGCCGGACCTCGCCGTCGGGCGTGCGGCACAGCGGGGTGTCCACCAGGGCCGTGGAGGGGACGTCGAGGACGAGCGCGCGGTCGCCGTCACCGGTCAGCCGGAGCAGCGAGGCGCTGACCGCCGCCGCGCCCTGCTCCCCGGGGGCGCCGGTGCCCAGCACCAGCCAGGTGGTGGCGCCGTCCTGCAGCTGCGGGGCGAGGATCTCCGGCGCCGTCGTCGACAGCGCGGCGACCCGGTCGACCGAGCGGTCGGCGTAGACGTAGAGCCCGACGTAGAACCCGCCGACCAGGGCGACGAGCACCGACACCACGACGGCGACGCGGACCAGCCGGCGGTGCAGCGGGCTGCGCGCAGCCAGCCGCTCGGCGCGGGTGCGCGGCACCTCGGGGACGGGCACGTCGCGGCCCGGGATCGGAGGCAGCGGCGCGGCCGGCCGCAGCCCGGGCAGCGGCGGCACCGGTGCCGACGTCCGGGCCCGCTCGGTGCCCGGCAGCGGCGGCACGGGGGCGGACGGACGCCGACCGCGCTCGGTCCCGGGCAGCGGGGGCACCGGCGCGGACTGCCGGGTGACCGGGGCCGACGCGCGCACCGGGGGTGCGTCCTCGGCGGCCGGCACCGGGGGCAGCGTGGGCCGGGGCCCGGCGGTCTGCGCCGGCAGCGCGCTCGTACCGGGGGACGGGGCGGGGGCGACCACGATGCCGGAGGCCGGCAGCTCGCTGGTCCCGGGGGCGGCGGACACGGGCGGCGGGACCGGCGGCGGGGGCGCCGACGAGGGGCCGGACGACGGGGCCGGGCGGGCGGCCGGTGCGGTGACGGGGGGCGTCGGGGCCGAGGCGGGGCCCGGCGAGGGGTCCGGGCGGGCGGACGACGGCGGCACCGGCGGGGTCGGGGCGGACGCGGGCCCGGGCGACGGGGCCGGCCGGGCGGGTGCGGCGGCGCGGGCGACCGGGGTGGCGCGCACCGGCGGCGGACTGCTCGGCCGGGGCGGCGGCGGGGGCGTGGTGGTGTTCGGCCGCGGCGCGGACGAGGCCGGCCGGGACGGCGGCGCGGGCGAGGAGGCCCGCCGGTCGGCCCGGCGGCGCCCGCCGGTGCCGGCGACGGCGGCCTCGCGCGAGCGGGCGAGCAGCGCCTCGACGGTGAGCTGGGAGTCGGTGGTGGCGCCCCGGGCACGCGGGGGGACGGCGGGGGCCTCGTCGGGTCCCCCGCGCCTGTCCTGCTCCGCCACCGGTGTCCGCACCCCGCTGTCGTGGTCCCCCGGCCGGTCGACATGGCGATCGACCGGCTCCGCGTCGACGCCGTCCGCGGCGCCGTCCGCACAGACTACGGGCTGAACGACACCCGTGTGATTCACACGCCGTGGTCGACTTGTCGACCCGCCGTCACGACGACGGTCCTCGCGGTCGCCGCGCGGGCCGCCGCTGCGTAGCGTCCGCCCGGTGAGATTCCCGCAGCTACCGGGCCCGGCCGACCTGATCGGCGCCGCCGAGGGCCTGCGCGACCTGGTCGCCGAGTCCCTCGCCCTGGTCCCCCGGGTGGTCACCGCCGTCGGGCAGGCCGAGCAGCTGCTCACCCGGGTGGGCGCCCTGCTGGACCGGGTGGAGGCGGTGGTGGACCGGGCCGAGACCGCGGTCGCCGACGTCGCCGGCACCCGCGAACGCGCCGAGGCGGTCATCCGCGGCGTCGAGGCCACCCGCGTCTCCGCCGACGCCGCCGTGGCCGGCGCGGGCAGCACGCTGCGCGCGGCCGACGCGCTGGTCGAGCAGGCGCAGGGCACCCGGCAGGGCGCCGACGACCTCGTCGCCGGCGCGCGCTCGACCCGGGAGGGCGCCGACGCGCTGGTCGCCGAGGCCCGGGCCACCCGGGAGCGCGCCGACGAGCTGGTCGGCTCGGCCGGCGGGCTGCTGGACCGCACGAGCCCGCTGCTGGCCTCCTACGAGCCGGCGCTGACCCAGCTGGCGCCGCTGCTGCAGCGCTTCGCCGACGACCTGGACCCGGCCGAGGTCGAGGCCCTCGTGCACCTGGTCGACCGGCTGCCCACCCTGGTCACGCACCTGGACGAGGACATCCTCCCGGTGCTCGCCTCGCTGGACAACGTCGCGCCCGACGTGCACGCCCTGCTCGACACCGTGCAGGACCTCCGGGAGCTGGCGAAGGGCTTCCCGGGGTCCAAGCTGTTCCGCCGCCGCGGCGCGGAGGAGATCGCCGAGGAGGAGGCCGGGGGCAAGCGGCGCTGACCCCCGGCCTCCCTCAGCCCTCGGTCGGGTGGCCGAGGGCGCGCACGACCTCGCCGACCCGGTCGTAGCTGCGCGTGGGCTCGAGGCGGGCCAGTTCGTCGGCCACCGCGTCGGGTGCCCGGTGGTCGCGGGCCGCCTCGACCAGCTCGGCGCCGGTGGCCGGGAAGTCGGCCCGGTCCAGCCAGCGGGCCAGCTCGGCGCGCAGCTGCACGGTGGCCTGGTCGATGCCGGTCGGCGTCCCGCCGGTCAGCGTGCCGTCCGGGGCCAGGTCGACGTCGGGCTGGTCCTCCCCGCTGGGCTCCACCTCGCGGGACTCCTCGGCCCGGCCGCTGTGCCCGGACCGGGTGATGGGCTCGGCCTCGGCCGCGAGGACGTCGTCCGCCCGGGCGCCGTGCGTGCCCGAGGTCTGCCGGTCCTCGCCGGGGCCGGTCACTGCTTCTCCAGGGCGTCGGGCTTGTGCACGGCCTTCTTGCCCGACTTGTCGCTCTTGACCTCGTACTGCGGGTCGTCGTCGCTGGCCTTGACGGTGCGCCCGGCCGCCTTCGTGTCGTCGGTGATCTTGCGGGTGACGGTGCCCTCGGTCTCGGTTCCGTGGGTCTTCCAGGTGACGTCGTCACCCTTCTTCAGGTCGTCGCTCACGGTGCCCTCCTGTGCTCGCGTCCGGTGTCGCCGACCACTGCCCACGGCCGGGGGGTAGCACACCCGGCCCCGCCGGCCGGTCCGGCCGTCCCCCGTCGGGGTGAGACCGCCGCCGGACGACGGCGCAGCGCCGCGGTGCTCACGTAGCGTGGTCATCGGGCCCGGGAGATCCCCACCGTGAGCGCAGCGGATCTCACGCAGGGTGAGCACCGGCCCCGCGGACGCCGGCCCGGTCGGTCCCCTCCCCCGGGACCGGCCGGGTCGGCCCGTCCCGCCCCCTAGGCTGGCCGGTCGTGACCGACCCGACCGGCGCCCGCCCCGTCGACGTGCTGACCGTGGTCTCCTCCGCCCCGGTCACGCCCTCCGTCGTCCGGGTCACCCTGCGCGGCGCCCCCGAGGTGGTCGCCGCCGCCGACCCCACCCTCGCCGTGCTGGTGCCGCGCGTCGGCGACCGCGGGCCCGCGTGGCCGGCGGTCGCCCGCGACGGCCGGGTCGTGTGGCCGCAGGGCAGCCACGGGGTGAGCCTGCGCAGCTACACCGCGCGCCGGCAGGACCCGGCCACCGGCGAGGTCGACGTCGACTTCGTCCGGCACGGCGACGGCCCGGCCGCCGCGTGGGCCGCCGCGGCGCAGCCCGGGGACGTGCTCGGCCTGGCCAGCAGCGCCCCGCTCGGGGACCGCCCGGCCGGCTGGCTGCTGCTGGCCGCCGACGAGACCGCGCTGCCGGCCGTCGCCCGCATCCTGGCCGCCGCCGACCCGGCGACCCGGGGCACCGCCCTGCTCGAGGTGGCCGGCCCGGCCGAGGAGCAGCCGCTGCCGGCCCCGCCGGGGGTCTCGCTCCGCTGGCTGCACCGCGGGGACGCCGAGCCCGGCACGCTGCCGCTGCTGGCCGACGCCGTCGCCGCCCTCGACCCGCCGGCGGGCGCGGACGTGTTCGCCTGGGTGGCCGCGGAGTCCGCCGCCGTCCGGGCCGTGCGGGCCGACCTGCGCGGGCGCTGGGGCCTGGGCCGGGCGCAGCACCACGCGATCGGGTACTGGCGGCGCGGCCGCGCCATGTCGCCCGCGGGCTGACCTGGCCGTCGGCGCCCCCGTTCGCAGTGTTCTCACAGGTAGCGTCCAGGACGACCTCAGACCCTGTGCGCACCGTGTGCCCATGACGACGACCGCGCCCGAGCGTTCCGTGGGAGGACAGATGACCGGTTCCGTGGGCCAGCGAGCACCCGAGGCGCGGTTGCTCGTGGTCGACGACGAGCCGAACATCCGGGAACTGCTGTCGGCGAGCCTGCGCTACGCCGGCTTCGAGGTCGCCACCGCCGCCGACGGGCAGCAGGCCCTGGCCGCCGCCGCGCAGTTCCGCCCCGACCTGCTCGTGCTCGACGTGATGATGCCGGGCCTGGACGGCTTCGGCGTCGTCCGCCGGCTGCGGCAGAACGGCACGCACACCCCGGTGCTGTTCCTCACCGCGCGCGACGCCGCCGAGGACAAGGTGTCCGGGCTGACCCTGGGCGGCGACGACTACGTCACCAAGCCCTTCAGCCTCGACGAGGTGCTGGCCCGCATCCGCGCGGTGCTGCGCCGCACCCAGGGGGCCCGCAAGGTCGAGGAGGCCCCGCGCCTGGTCTTCGCCGACATCGAGCTGGACGAGGAGTCCCACGAGGTCCTCAAGGCCGGCGAGCTGATCAGCCTGTCGCCGACGGAGTTCAAGCTGCTGCGCTACCTGATGAGCAACCCGGGCCGGGTGCTGTCGAAGGCGCAGATCCTCGACCACGTGTGGAACTACGACTTCAACGGCGAGGCCAACGTCGTGGAGTCCTACATCTCCTACCTGCGGCGCAAGATCGACACCACCGAGCCCCGGCTGCTGCACACGCTGCGCGGCGTCGGGTACTCCCTTCGGCTGCCGCGCGGGAGCTGACATCGCCGCCGACACCGCGACGACCGCCGGGACGGGCGGGGAGGACACCTCCCCGCCCGTCCCGGCGTCCGCACCCGCCCCGGCGAGGGCCGCCCGGCGCCCCGCCGACCCGTGGCGCACCCGGGTGCCCCTGCGGGTGCGCCTGGTGGCGCTGCTCGTCCTCCTGGTCGCCGTCGCCCTCGCGGTGACCGGCTTCGTCGGCACCTCGATGCTGCGCAGCTACCTGGTCGACCAGCAGCAGGAGCAGCTGCGCGAACGGGTCAACTCGCTGCTGGACGTGCAGCAGGCCCAGCGGGCGTGCGGGCAGCCCGACCGGCTGGTCGGGCCCGAGCTGCTGGCCTGCGTCGACAGCGGCGGGTCCGGGGCCATCGTCAACGGTGGCAACACCTCCGGCGACGACCTGCCCGACCTGTCGGGCATCACCGCGCAGACCATCCAGCAGTACTACGACGCGCCCTTCACGCTGCAGGCCAGGGACGGCAGCACCACCTGGCTGCTGATCGCCGTGGCCCTGCCGACCGACCAGATCATCGTGGTCGGGCTTGACCTGGCCGGGGACCAGGCGACGCTGGGCCACCTGGTCGTCGTCCAGGTCGTCGTCGGGCTGGTCGTGCTGGTGCTGCTCGGGGTCACCGGCTACGTGCTGGTGCGCACCTCCCTGCGCCCGCTGGTCGAGGTCGAGCACACCGCCGCGGCCATCGCCGCCGGGGACCTCTCCCAGCGCGTGCCCGAGGGCGACGACCGGACCGAGGTCGGCCGGCTGGCCCGGGCGTTCAACGGCATGGTCGGCCGCATCGAGGGCGCCTTCCGTGCCCAGGCCGCCTCGGAGGAGCAGGCCCGGGCCTCGGAGGGGCGGATGCGCCGGTTCGTCGCCGACGCCAGCCACGAGCTGCGTACCCCGCTGACCTCGATCCGCGGGTTCGCCGAGCTGTACCGGCAGGGCGCCTACGCCGAGCCGGCCGAGACCCACCGGATGATGGGCCGGATCGAGTCCGAGGCCGCGCGGATGGGCTCCCTCGTCGAGGACCTGCTGCAGCTGGCCCGCCTGGACCAGCAGCGACCGGTCGACGCGCTGCCGGTGGACCTGGGCGAGCTGGCCGACGACGCCGTCCACGACGCCCGTGCCGTCGCCCCCGACCGGCCGATCACCCTGGACATGGACGACTCCCTCACCGACGTCCCCGTGGTGCTCGGCGACGAGGGCCGGCTGCGCCAGGTGCTGGCCAACCTGGTGACCAACGCGCTCACCCACACCCCGGCCGGCACCCCGATCACCGTGCGGGTGGCCGAGGACCCGGCCGACCCCGACGTCGTCCTGGTCGCGGTCGCCGACGAGGGCCCGGGCCTGCCGCCCGAGGACGCCGAGCGGGTGTTCGAGCGCTTCTACCGCGCCGACGCCTCCCGGGCGCGGGTCGCCGGCGGCAGCGGGCTGGGCCTGTCGATCGTCTCCTCGCTCGTCGCCGCGCACCACGGCACGGTCACCCTCACCACCGCCCCCGGGCAGGGCGCCACCTTCACCGTCCGGCTGCCCCGCACGGGCCCGACCGGTCAGGACTGACCGCCCGGGTGCCAGACTCCCCCGGGTGACCACGACACCGTCGTCCTGGGGCGCGTCCCCGCAGGACACCTTCACCCCCGACCCGGAGCTGCAGGCGGCGGTCACCGAGCTGGGCAGCGCCGTGCGGGACCTGCTGGAGACCAGCGTCGCCACCACCGTGCCCCCCGCCGAGCAGGCCGACGTCGCCGCCCGCCTGCGCGAGCTCACCGCACGGCTGGCCACCGCCACCCGCGACCGGCACACCCTGTCCGCGCTGGACGACCTGCCGACCTTCCGCCGCACCTACTCCCCCGTCTCCGGCGCCGGCCACGGGTTCGCCCCGCCGGTGCGGTTCCGGCGCGAGGGCGACGCCGTGGTCGGCGAGTGCACCCTGGGGCTGCGGCACGAGGGCCCGCCCGCGCACTCCCACGGCGGGATGACCGCGATGCTCATGGACCAGCTGCTGGGCAGCACCGCGTTCCTCGCCGGCCGGTGGGGCATGACCGCGCACCTGGGCCTGGAGTACCGCGGCGCCGTCCCGCTGCAGACCCCGCTGGTGCTCGTCGGCCGGGTCGCCGAGACCTCCGGCCGCAAGACCGTCGTCACCGGCACCGTCGCGCTGGCCGCCGAGCCCGACCGCGAGCTGGTCCGCGGCGAGGGCGTGTTCGTGTCCCCGCGCCCCGAGCTGCTGGAGCGCTACTTCGGTGACCTGACCACCGCCGACGGCCAGCGGGCCCCGGGCCACGCGGAGGCCGCGACCGACGGCACCGCCCCGTGAACGACGTCCAGGTCGCGGTCGCGGCCGCCCGCGCCGCGGCCGAGGTGCTGCTGCCGCTGCGGGACGGCGACCTGCGCGACGGCGCGCTCGGGGACGCCGGGGACGCCGCCGCCCAGCGGGCGATCGCCGCGGTGCTGGCCGCGCACCGCCCGGGCGATGCCGTGCTCAGCGAGGAGGCCGCCGACGACCCCGCACGGCTGACCGCGGACCGGGTGTGGGTGGTCGACCCGCTCGACGGCACCAAGGAGTACCGCGCCGGTGGCCGGCACGACTGGGCGGTGCACGTCGCGCTGTGGGAGCGAGGCCCCGGTGACCTCACCGTCGGCGCGGTCGGCCTGCCCGCGTTGGGCGAGGTGCTGGCCACCGACCCGGCGCCCGTCGTCCCCCCGGTGCCGGCCGGGCCGCTGCGGGTGGCGGTGTCCCGGTCCCGCGCCCCCGAGGTCGCCCGGGCCGCCGCGGCCGCGCTGGACGCCGTCCTGGTGCCGCTGGGGTCGGCCGGCTACAAGACGCTGGCGGTCGTGCGCGGCGAGGCCGACGCCTACGTGCACGCCGGTGGGATGTACCAGTGGGACTCCGCCGCGCCGGTCGCCGTCGCCCGGGCCGCGGGGCTGTGGACGTCGCGGCTGGACGGGTCGCCGCTGGTCTACAACGCCCAAGACGCGTGGCTGCCCGACCTGGTGGTGTGCCGCCCCGAGCTGGCCGACCGGGTGCTGGCTGCGGTGCGCTGAGGCCCGTACCGGACACTGGTCGCCGGAATCCGCACCACACCGCTGTGGTTGGAGGTCCTGACCGCCGTCCCCGAGTCCCGGAGCGCCCGCGCGTGACCACCACCGCCGACCTGCACCTGACCCAGCTGCAGACGCTCGAGGCCGAGTCCGTCCACGTGCTGCGCGAGGTCGCCGCCGAGCTGGAGCGGCCGGTGCTGCTGTTCAGCGGCGGCAAGGACTCCATCGTGATGCTGGAGCTGGCCCGCAAGGCCTTCGCGCCGGCCCGCATCCCGTTCCCGGTGATGCACGTGGACACCGGCCTGAACTTCCCCGAGGTGCTGGCCTTCCGCGACCGCCGGGTGGCCGAGCTCGGCGTCGAGCTGGTGGTGGCCTCGGTGCCCGACGCGATCGCCGCCGGCACCGTGCGCGAGGAGCCCAACGGCTCGCGCAACCGCATCCAGACCCCGGTGCTGCTCGAAGCGGTGGAGCAGCACGGGTTCACCGCGCTGTTCGGCGGGGCCCGCCGCGACGAGGACAAGGCGCGGGCCAAGGAGCGGGTGTTCAGCTTCCGCGACGAGTTCGGCCAGTGGGACCCCAAGAACCAGCGGCCCGAGCTCTGGGACCTCTACAACGGCCGCATCCACCTCGGCGAGTCGATCCGGGTCTTCCCCCTGTCGAACTGGACCGAGCTGGACATCTGGTCCTACATCGCGCAGGAGCAGATCGCGATCCCCGAGCTGTACCTGGCGCGCGAGCTCGACGTCGTCGACCGCGGCGGCATGCTCTACGCGGTCAACGAGTTCATCACGGCCAAGCCCGGCGAGACGGTGACCCGGGAGTCGGTGCGCTACCGCACCGTCGGCGACGCGAACCTGACCGCCGCGGTGCGCTCGACCGCGTCGACGGTCGAGGAGGTCATCGCCGAGATCGCGGTCACCCGGCTGACCGAGCGCGGCGCCACCCGCGGCGACGACAAGGTCAGCGACGCCGCCATGGAGGACCGCAAGAAGGAGGGCTACTTCTGATGCCGGTCCGCACGGCGGCGCCGGCGCAGCAGCCACCACAGCACGCCCACCAGCAGCACCAGGCCGGTCAGCCAGCCCACCACCTCGGGCGTGCGCGGGCCCAGTGCCCCGCCGAGCAGGTGGTCGACCAGCGAGGTGGCGCCGTAGCCGGCCAGGTAGCCGACCACCACGACCAGCAGGCCGGGCACCAGCGGCGCGAGGAACACCCGGTCAGCGTCCGCCCCGGTGCGCTCCCCAGCCAGCCAGACACCCAGGAGGTGGCCGCGTGAGCGCCCCCGTCGACGACCTGTCCACCGCCGCCGCGGAGATCGCCACCGCCCGCAAGGACATGCTGCGCATCGCCACCGCGGGCTCGGTGGACGACGGCAAGTCCACCCTGATCGGCCGGCTGCTCTACGACTCCAAGGCCGTGCTGGAGGACCAGTACGAGGCCATCTCCCGGGCCTCGCGCGGTGACCACGTCGACCTGTCGCTGCTCACCGACGGCCTGCGCGCCGAGCGGGAGCAGGGCATCACCATCGACGTCGCCTACCGGTACTTCACCACCCCCCGGCGCACGTTCGTCCTCGCCGACACCCCCGGGCACGTGCAGTACACCCGGAACATGGTCACCGGCGCCTCCACCGCGGACCTGGCGATCGTGCTGGTCGACGCCCGCAAGGGCATGCTCGAGCAGTCCCGCCGGCACGCGTTCCTGGCCGCGCTGCTGCGGGTGCCGCACCTGGTGGTCGCGGTGAACAAGATGGACCTCGTCGACTGGTCCCAGGACGTCTTCACCGCCATCCGCGACGAGTTCACCGCCTTCGCCGCCCGGCTCGACGTCCCCGACGTCACCGTCGTCCCCATCTCGGCGCTGGCCGGGGACAACGTGGTGACGCCGTCGCAGAACATGCCCTGGTACGACGGCCCGTCGCTGCTGCACCACCTCGAGGAGGTCGAGGTCGGCAGCGAGCTGGTGCACACCGGCCTGCGCTTCCCGGTGCAGTACGTCATCCGGCCGCAGTCCGACGCGCACCGCGACTACCGCGGCTACGCCGGCAGCGTGGCCAGCGGCGTCGTCCGGGTGGGGGACGCCGTCCAGGTGCTCCCCAGCGGCCTGACGACGACGGTCGCGGCCATCGACGGGCCCTCCGGTCCGCTGGAGCAGGCGTTCGCGCCGATGGCGGTCACCGTCCGGCTGGCCGACGACGTGGACGTCTCCCGCGGCGACCTGCTCTGCCCGGTCCAGGACGCCCCCACGGTCACCCAGGACCTGGAGGCGGTCGTGTGCTGGATGACCGACGAGCCGCTGCGCGACCGCCGCAAGCTGGTGCTCAAGCACACCACCCGCTCGGTGCGGGCGATCGTGAAGTCGGTGCACCACCGGCTGGACGTCAACACCCTCGACCACGACGTCGAGGCCGGCGAGCTGGGCCTCAACGACATCGGCCGGGTCACCCTGCGCACCACGCAGCCGCTGTTCGTCGACGACTACGCCCGCAACCGGGCGACCGGCCGCTTCATCCTGGTCGACGAGGCCACCAACGCCACCGTCGGCGCCGGCATGCTCTGACGCCGCTCGACCCGACCCGTCACACGACGCCGGGGACCCGTTCCCGCGCGGAAACGGGTCCCCGACGTCGCACGACGGCGGCTACGCGGCGGTGGACTCCGCGGTGCTGGCCCCGGTCTCGCCGGCCGCGACCTTCAGGGCGCGCTTGGTGAGCAGGCGGGCCAGGTGCGAGCGGTACTCGGCGTCGGCGTGCATGTCCGACGACGGCGAGGTGCCCTCGGCGGCGAGCTCCGCGGCCTCCTCGATGCTCTTCCCCTCGGCCAGCGCGGCCTCCACGGCCGAGGCCCGCAGCACGACGCCGCCCATGTTGGCCAGCGCCACCCCGGTCGAGCCGTCGGGCAGGTGCACCGCGGCGGCGGCCACGATCGGCCAGTCGTTCTCCCGGCGGGTGAACTTCTCGTAGCCCCAGCCGCCGGCGCCGGTGCGCGGCACCCGCAGCTCGACCACGAGCTCGCCCTCCTCCATCGCGGTCTCGAAGAACCCGAGGAAGAACTCGGTGATCGGGATGGAACGCCGGCCCGACGGGCCCTGGACCACCACGGTCGCGCCGAGCGCCAGCAGCGCCGTGGGCAGGTCGGAGGCGGGGTCGCAGTGCGCGACCGTGCCGCCGAGGGTGCCCTTGTGCCGGACCTGCGGGTCGCCGACCCGGGACGCCACGTGCGGCAGCAGCGGCACCTCGGCCTGCGCGACCTCGGACTTCTCCAGCTCGTGGTGCCGGGTGGTGGCGCCGATGGCGACCTCGTCGCCCTCGACCCGCACGTAGGACAGCTCCTGCACCCCGGAGATGTCGATCAGCACCGACGGCACGGCCAGCCGCAGCTTCATGATCGGCAGCAGCGAGTGCCCGCCGGCGAGGACCTTGGCGTCCTCGCCGTGCTCGGCCAGGGCGGCCACCGCCTCGTCGACGGTGGAGACCCGGACGTAGTCGAACGGCGCGGGGATCACGACCGCTCCTCGCTGACGCTCGTCGGGATCGTGACCCCGGGGGCAGTGTTCATGGACCTCGCACGCTCGGTCACGCGGTCACCTCCTGCTTGGCCGCGGGGACCTGGCCCGCGGCGGGGCCGGACTCGGCGGCCTTGAGCACCGCCCGCACGATGTTGTGGTAGCCGGTGCACCGGCAGAGGTTGCCCTCCAGGCCCTCGCGGACCTCGCGGTCGGTGGGGTTCGGGTTGTCGGCCAGCACGCCGACGGCGGCCATCACCATGCCCGAGGTGCAGAACCCGCACTGCAGGCCGTGCTCGGACCGGAACGCCGCCTGCACGGGGTGCATCTCGCCGTCGGTGGACAGCCCCTCCAGCGTGGTCACCTCCGAGCCCTCGGCCTGCAGCGCGAGCACCGTGCAGCTCTTGACGGTCAGCCCGTCGACGATCACGGTGCACGCCCCGCAGGACGTGGAGTCGCAGCCGATGTTGGTCGCGGTCAACCCCAGGTTGTCCCGCAGGTGGTGGGCCAGCAGGGTGCGCGGCTCGACCTCGTCGGTCCGCTGCTGCCCGTTGACGGTCATCGAGACCTGCATCAGTTGGTGCTCCCCTTCTGGGCGCCGGAGTTCTGGGCTTCGCGGATCGCGCGCCAGACGCGCATGGAGGTGGCGGGCATGTCGACGTGCCGGACGCCGAGGTGGGCGACGGAGTCGACGACGGCGGACTGCACCGCCGGGGTGGAGCCGATGGTCCCGGCCTCGCCGATGCCCTTGGCGCCGAGCGGGTTCATCGGGGTGGGCGTGGCCATCTCGACGAGCTCGAAGCTGGGCAGCTCGGTGGCGGAGACGAACGGGTAGTCGGCGAACGTCGAGGTCTGCGGGTTGCCGTCCTCGTCGTAGAGGATCTCCTCCAGCAGCGCCTGGCCGACGCCCTGCGCGATGCCGCCGTGCCGCTGACCCTCGGCCAGCAGCGGGTTGATGATCGTGCCCGCGTCGTCGACGGTGACCAGCCGGGTGACCACGGCCTTGCCCGACTCGACGTCGGTCTCCACGACGGCGACGTGCGCGCCGAAGGGGAAGGTCGGCGCGTTGGCGGTGAACGTGGTCTGCACGATCAGCTGCTCGTCGGCGGCCAGCTGGGCCCAGGTGACGCCCGTGCCGGGCGTGCCCTTGACCGACAGGCCGGCGTTGGCGAGGTCCACCTCGAGGTCGTCGGGGTTGGCCTCCAGCAGCTCGGCGGCGCGCTTGCGGGCCACCTCGACCAGCTCGACGGCGGCCTGGTGCACCGCGGCGCCGCCCTGCTGCAGCGAGCGGGAGCCCATGGTGCCGCCGCCGTCGGGGACCTTGTCGGTGTCGCCGTGCAGCACGGTGATCTTCTCGACCGGGATGCCCAGCTGCTCGCTGGCCAGCATCGCCCAGGTGGTGGCGTGGCCCTGGCCGTGCGGCGAGGTGCCGGTGAGCACGGTCGCCGTCCCGTCGGGGTGGACCTCCAGCTCAGCGTTCTCCGACGTCCCGTGGCCGGAGTCGGCCCCGGTGATCTCGACGTAGGCCGACACCCCGATGCCCAGCTGCCGGACGTCGCCGCGCTCGCGGCGGCGGGCCTGCTCGGCCCGCAGCTCGGCGTAGCCGGCGGCCTCGAGCACGCGGTCGAGCGCGGCCTCGTAGTCGCCGCTGTCGTAGGTGGCGCCCGAGGAGGTCTGCACCGGCTCGGTGAAGGCGGGGATGAAGTTGATCCGGCGCACCTCGGCCGGGTCCATGCCGATCTCGGCGGCGAACAGGTCCATCGCCCGCTCGACCGCCGCGGTGGCCTCGGGCCGGCCGGCGCCGCGGTAGGCGCCGATCGAGGTGCCGTTCGTGGCGTAGCAGGTCGCCTGCGCGTGCACCTTGGGGATGTCGTAGACCGCGGCGGCCATGAGCATCGTCAGGGTGGGCAGCACGGTGCCGATGCGCGGGTAGGCGCCGCAGTCCTGGGTGACCTCGAGGCTGTAGGCGGTGACCTTGCCGTCGCGGCTGCCGCCGATGGTGACGACCTGGTCCTGGGCGCGGCCCTGGAGCATCCCGGTCATGTTCTCCGAGCGGCTCTCGCTCCAGCGGACCGGACGGCCCGCCTGCTGGGCCAGCCACGCGACGAAGGCGTACTCCTGGTCGGCGCCGATCTTGGCGCCGAACCCACCGCCGACGTCGGGGGTGATCAGGTGCACCAGCGCGGGGTCGAGGTCCAGCCAGCCGGCGATCTGGCCCTTGGCCTGCTGGGCGCCCTGGTTGGTGCACCAGATGGTCACCCGGCCGTCCTCGCCCCAGGCGGCCGAGGCGGCACGTGTCTCCAGGGGTGCGGCCGCGACGCGCTGGTTGGTGATGGCGCGGGAGACGACGACCTCGCAGTCGGCGAAGAAGTCCTCGGGCGCGGGCTCGCCGAAGGCGGCCACCTTGTTGGTGCCGACCTCGGGGAACAGCACCGTCTCGTCGGTGGCGGCGGCCCGGGTGGTGACCACGGCCGGCAGCGGGTCGATGTCGACCACGACCTGCTCGGCGGCGTCCTCGCCCTGGTACCGCTCCTCGGTGAGGACGACGGCGACCAGGTCACCCACGAAGTGCACGCGGCCACCGACCGGGACCAGCCACGGACGGGAGAAGCCGGCGTCGAGGAAGGGCAGCGGCGGGGGTACGGGCTTGAGGTCGCCGAGGTCCTCGGCGGTGTAGACGGCCACGACGCCGGGGGCCTCCCGGGCGGCCGAGGCGTCGACCGAGGTCACGGTGCCGTGGGCGACGTTGGACCGGACGAAGGTGGCGTGCAGGGCGCCGGCGAGGCGCTCGTCGGTGAGGTCGTCGGTGTAGACCGCCCCACGGGTCAGGAAGAGGGGGTCCTCCGTGCGGACGACCCGGGTGCCGAGGATGCTCATGCGCTCGCTTCCGTAGCTGGACGACGGGTGGGGCGCGCCCCGCGGACGGGGTGCTCGACGTCACTCTCGCACGTCGCGTGTGAGCAGGACCACCCTGGTCGGCACCCGGTGCCACGCCTGTGGTCCCCTGGCGCGGTGCGCACCGCCCCGGCCCCCACCCGGACCCGCGGACGGCTGCTGCTGGTCCTGGTCGCCGTCGTCGTGGTGGCGCTCAACCAGCGCCCCGCGCTGGTCGGCGTCGCCCCGCTGCTCGGCGACCTGCGGGCCGACACCGGCCTGTCCAGCGCGCTGGCGGGGCTGCTGACCGCGCTGCCGGTGCTGTGCTTCGGCGCCTTCGCGCCGGTGGCGCCGCAGCTGGCCCGCCGGGTCGGCCTGGGGACGGCGGTCGCGGCGTCCCTGGTGCTGCTGGGCGCCGGGACGGCGCTGCGCCTGCTGCCCCCGGTGACCGCGCTGTACGCCGGCACCGTGGTGGCCGGCGGGGCGATCGCGGTGGCCAACGTGCTGGTGCCTGCCTACGTGAAGCGGGAGTTCGCCGAGCCCGGCCTGGTGATGGGCGTCTACTCGGCCGCGCTGAACGTCGGGGCCGCGCTGGCCGCGGGGCTGACCGTGCCGCTGGGCCTGGCGCTGGGCTGGGGCTGGCGCGGGTCGCTGGCGGCGTGGGGGCTGCTCGCCGTCCTGGCGCTGGCGGTGTGGCTGCCGGTGGCCGGGACCGGGCGGGCCGACCGGGCCGCCGCCCCGCCCGGGACGGCGTGGGGGCTGCTGCGGCACGCCCTGGCCTGGCGGGTGACGCTGTTCCTGGGCATGCAGAGCATCCAGTTCTACGGCCTGAGCGCCTGGCTGCCGACGCTGCTGGTCGACGCGGGGCTCGAGCTCGCCGACGCCGGGCTGATGCTGGCGGTGGCCACGGTGACCGGCGCGGTCGGGGCGTTCCTCGGCCCGACGCTGGCCGGGCGGCTGCAGGTGCGCGGCCGGGGTCAGCGGCCGCTGGTCGGGGTGGTGCTGGCCTGCTACCTCGCCGGGCTGACCGGCCTGCTGCTGGCCCCGGCGAGCGCCACGGTGGTGTGGGTGGCGGTGTTCGGGGTCGCGCAGGGCGGCGGGTTCGCCCTGGGCCTGACCCTGGTGGTGCTGCGCAGCGCGACGCCGCTGACCGCGGCCCGGATGGGCGGGGTGGCGCAGTGCCTGGGCTACCTGGTCGCGGCGACCGGGCCGGTGGTGCTGGGCGCGCTGCACGACCTCACCGGCGGCTGGGCGTGGTCGATCGGGCTGCTGCTGGTCCTGCTGGTGCCCATGGCGTGGGCGGGGTGGGGTGCGGCCCGCGCCGTCGTCCTGCCGGAGGCGGCGCGGGCCTGAGGATCACTCCGTCGGGTCGGGCGCCTGGGCGGCCTCGCCGTCCCAGTCCTTGCCGGCGTTCTGGGCGTTGACCGACGCGCTGTCGGTCTGCTCGGCGACGGCCTCGACCATCTCGCGGTCGCTGACCCCCTCGCCTGCGGCGTGGGTCTCGGCGCTGTGCTTGCTCATCGGTGGAGCCCTTCGTCGGTGGACGGTCCAGCAGACCCTCCCCGCCAGCAGGTCACGGCAAACCGCCCGCCGGAGCCCGGGAGATCAGGTCGACGCACGCCTGGCGAAGCGCCGGGAGCCCGGCGAGGCAGCGGTCGCTTCGAGCCGCCAGGTCCGTCGGACCCCTGAGGCCGGTCAACCCCGCGGCCAGGTCGGCGAACGGTGCGCCGTCGCCCCGCCCGAGCGCCACCGCGCACCGGGCCGCCGAGACGACCGTCCAGAAGACCGCCTCGCGGTGCAGACCGGCGTCCACCAGCTCCGCGCCGCTGCCCAACGCCACTGCGCGTGCCCACGCCGAGAGGTCCGCGGAGAAGGGCAGGTCCACGTCGTCGACCCCGTCCGCCGGCCACGCGGCGGTCAGGTCGGCGAGCGCGGCGCGCACGGCAGCAGGCCCCGGGTCCTCCGGTACCAGCAGGTCGACCAGCCATGCGTAGGTCTCCGCGTCGAGCACCTCGCGAGTCGCCGCGTACCGCCGGCGGACGGTCGGGGTGCGCAGGGCAGCGATCAGCGGCGCCTGGGTGGGCAGGCTGATCGGGAACACCCACCCGAGGACGGCGGCAGCCCACGAACCGGCCGGTCCGGCGGCAGCCAGACGGTGCCGCACCAGCTCCAGCACGTCGTCCACTCGGCCCAGGACGGCGTCCGGCGCGGTGAACCCCGGTGCGATGCGGTCCTCGAGCCGCCGCAGCGCACCGGTCGGGTCGGCGAGCACGAACCCTCCGCGGAAGGACGGCGCCAACCAGTGCGTGCGGGCCACCCGCTCCTCGTCGGCGAGCTCGGCGACGTCCAGCAGGGTGGTCTCCACGACGAGCTCCCCGATACGGGCCTTGCGTCGTCCACCCGTCGTCCCAGCCAGCACCACGGTGACGTCGATGTCGGAGGTCGCAGGCACCTCGTCGTCCGGCTCGAGATCGGTGACCGAGCCGGCGAGGAACGCCCCGCGGAGAGCTGGATCGCCCGACCACCGTCCGAGGACGGCGTCCGCGGCCGCGGCGACGGCCCCGGCCGCCCTCATGCACCCACCCCCGTGATGATCATCGTCTGGTGCAGGTCGGACACGCCCGGCGTCGGCGCGTCCGAGCTGCGGATGACGATGATCAACAGAGCAAGGCTCAGCCGAGGGCGTCGATCGCCTTGTGGATCCGCTGCTCGCTGACCGGGCGGGGCGTGCCCACCGACTGGGCGAACAGGCTCACCCGCAGCTCCTCGACCATCCAGCGGATCCGCACGACCGGGTCGTCCGGTCCGCCCACCCGCGGCACCCGGCCTCGGACCTCCAGGTACTCGGCCCACACCGCCTCGACCTGGGCCTGCCACAGCGTGTCGCGGGCGGAGGCGGCGGGCAGCTTCTCCAGCCGCACCGCCATCCCCCTGAGGTAGCGGACGACGTCGGGCAGCCGCCTGCGGCCGGTCGCGGCGACGAAACCGCGGTGCAGCAGGCCGGTCATCTGCGCCCGCAGGTCGGCCACCACCGCGGCCGGCACGCCCCGGCCGGGGGCCGCGCCGATGGCGATCGCGGTCTCGCGCGCCTGGGTCAGCACGGTCTCCACCCGGCGCACCACCTCGGCGGTCAGCGTGTGCAGCTGGGTGCGCGAGGCCTCCACCAGCGCGTCGAAGGCCTCCTGGGTCCGCGGCGGCCCGCCGTGCAGGGCGACCAGCTCGTCGGCGGCGGCGTCCACGCAGTCGGCCACCAGGTCGGGGATCTCGCCGTCCGGGTTGAACTGCAGGGCCAGCCGGCTGCGCGGCTGCAGCGACTTGACCACCTTGGCCGCGGGGGAGCCCACGGTGAGCAGCAGCAGCCGGCGCGCCCCGGCCCAGCTCAGCCGCGACGCCTCGGCGGCGGTGGGCACGACCCGGACGCCGACCGTGGTGCCCTCGTCGACCAGCGCCGGGTAGGCGGTGACCAGGTGGCCCTGCCGGTCGACCTGCACGGTCTCCGGCAGCGTGCCGAGGGTCCAGGAGGTCAGCCCGGTGCGGGAGACGTCGGCCGAGGCCCGGGCCAGCGCCCTCCGCGACTCCCCCGCCACCTGCGCCCGCAGCGCGTCGAGGTCCTTGCCGGTGGCCAGCGGGCGGTCGCGGTCGTCGAGCACCCGGAAGGTGGCCCGCAGGTGGTCGGGCACCGAGGACGGCGACCACGCGTCCGGCGGCACCTGCACCGCCACCGCGCGGCGGATCTCCCGCTCCAGGGCCGGCAGCAGCGGCTCGGTGGGGTCGATGTGCGGCAGCACCTCGCGCACCCGGTCGGGGATCGGCACCAGGCCGCGGCGCAGCTGCTTGGGCAGCCCGCGCAGCAGCGCCGTCACCAGCTCCTCCCGCTGCCCCGGGACGGTCCAGGCCAGCGAGGCACCCGACGTCTCCGCGGCCACCGTGTCCAGCACACCCAGCGGGACGTCGACGGTCACGCCGTCGTCCTCGGCGCCGGGGTCGAAGGCGTAGGACAGCGGCAGCACCAGGCCGTGCGTCAGGTGCACCTCGTCCGGGAAGTCCCCGGCCCGCACCTCCTCGGCGACGGCGGCGTCGGTGACCATCTCCGGGGTGAGGTCCAGCAGGTGCGGGTCGCGCCGGCGGGCCTGCTTCCACCACGTGTCGAAGTGCCGGGTGGACACGACCTCGGGCCCGATGCGGGCGTCGTAGAGCTCGAAGACGGTCTCGTCGTCGACCCGCAGGTCGCGGCGGCGGGCGCGCTCCTCGAGCTCGGCGACCTGGGCGAGCACCGCCTGGTTGTGCGCCCAGAACCGGTGGTTGGTGTGCCACTCGCCCTCGACCAGCGCGTGCCGGATGAACAGCTCGCGGCTGAGCACCGGGTCGATCGAGCCGTACTGCACGCGGCGGCCGACCACGAGCGGGATGCCGTAGAGGGTGACCCGCTCGGTGGCCACGACCGAGCCGCGCTTGGCGTCCCACCGCGGCTCGGAGTACTGGCGCTTGACCAGGTGGTCGGCGAGCTTCTCGATGGTCTCGGGATCGACCCGGGCGACGGTGCGGGCGAACAGCCGGCTGGTCTCCACCAGCTCGCCGGCGACCACCCACCGCGGCGGCTTCTTCGTGAGCACCGACCCGGGCGCGATGACGAACTTGGCGCCCCGCGCGCCGAGGTACTCCCGCGATCCGCGCCGCTTGTCGCCGGGCGAGGCGTCCTTGCCGAGGTCCTGCTGCAGCCCGACCTGGGAGAGCAGGCCCGACAGCAGCGCGGCGTGCACACCGCGCTCGTCCGGTTCGGGCGCCAGGTCGCCGGTCGTCATCCCGAGGCGCCGGGCGGTGCCGCGCAGCTGGCCGTGCAGGTCCTGCCACTCCCGGATCCGCAGCCAGTGCAGGTACTCGCGCTTCACGGTGCGGCGGAACTGGTTGCCCGACAGCTCGGCCTGACGCCCGACCAGGTAGCGCCAGAGGTTGAGGATCGAGGTGAAGTCGGAGTCCTCGGCGGCGAACCGGGCGTGCAGCTGGTCGGCGGCGGCCTGCGCGTCGGCGGGGCGCTCGCGCACGTCCTGCACGGTGAGCCCGGCGGCGATGACCAGCACCTCCTCCAGCACCCCGCGGCGGTCGGCCTCGACGACCATCCGGGCCAGCCGCGGGTCCAGCGGCAGCGCGGCCAGCGCCCGGCCGGTCTCGGTCAGCCGGCCCTCGGTCAAGGCACCGAGCTCGTCGAGCAGGGCGTACCCGTCGGCCACCGCGCGCCGGTCCGGCGGGTCCAGGAACGGGAAGTCCTCCACCGCGCCCAGCCCCAGCGACGCCATCTGCAGCAGCACGGAGGCCAGCGACGTCCGCAGGATCTCCGGGTCGGTGAACTCCGGCCGGCTCTCGAAGTCCTCCTCCGAGTAGAGCCGGATCGCGATGCCGTCCGACGTGCGGCCGCACCGGCCCGAGCGCTGCCGGGCCGAGGCCTGGCTGATGTCCTCGATCGGCAGCCGCTGCACCTTGGTGCGCGCGGAGTACCGGCTGATCCGCGCCGTGCCGGGGTCCACCACGTACCGGATGCCGGGCACGGTCAGCGACGTCTCGGCGACGTTGGTGGCCAGCACGATCCGCCGGCCGGTGTGCGGCTGGAAGACCTTGTGCTGGTCGGCGGCCGACAGCCGGGAGTAGAGCGGCAGCACCTCGGCCTGCAGGGCCGCGTCGGCCAGGGCGTCGGCGGTGTCGCGGATGTCCCGCTCGCCGGCCAGGAACACCAGGACGTCGCCCGGACCCTCGGCCACCAGCTCGCGGCAGGCGTCGACGATCGCCGTCACCTGGTCGCGGTCGGGGTCGGCCTCCGGGTCGTCCGGGTCCACCACGGGCCGGTACCGGACCTCGACCGGGTAGGTGCGGCCGGACACCTCCACGACGGGGGCGTCGCCGAAGTGCTTGGCGATCCGGTCGACGTCGATGGTCGCCGAGGTGATGACGACCTTGAGGTCGGGACGGCGGGGCAGCAGCTGGGCCAGGTAGCCGAGCAGGAAGTCGATGTTCAGCGACCGCTCGTGCGCCTCGTCGACGACGATGGTGTCGTACTGGCGCAGCAGCCGGTCGCGCTGCACCTCGGCCAGCAGGACGCCGTCGGTCATCAGCTTGACCAGGCTGGTGTCGCTCACCTGGTCGGTGAACCGCACCTTGTAGCCGACCACCTCGCCCAGCGCGGAGCCCAGCTCCTCGGCGATCCGCTCGGCGACCGTGCGCGCGGCGATCCGGCGCGGTTGGGTGTGCCCGATGCGGCCGCGGACACCCCGGCCGAGCTCGAGCAGGATCTTCGGCAGCTGGGTGGTCTTGCCCGACCCGGTCTCGCCGGCCACCACGACGACCTGGTGGTCGCGGATCGCCGCGGCGATGTCGTCGCGCCGTCCGCTGACCGGCAGCTGCTCGGGGTAGGTCACCGCGGGGACGGCGGCCGCGCGGGCGGCGATGCGCGCCTCGGCACGGGCGACGTCGGCGGCGAGCTGCTCGTGCTTGCGGGCGCGGGCGGCGGGGTCGCGCACCCCGCGCAGCTGGTCCAGCCGCCGGCGCAGCCGGTGCTCGTCGTCGAGGGTCAGCGCGGGCAGCCGGGACCGTAGTTCGTGGGTCTCGGCAGGCACGCCCTCCAGGGTCCCACCCGCCCGCCACCCGGTTCTCGGTGCAGGGAGCAACCAGTTGCCCACCTCACATCAACATGCACCCTGCAACTGATTGCATGTACCGCACAACGAGTTGTACCGTCCAACCGTCCCGCGACCGCGGGTCGCCCCACCCGCGAGGAGCACGCATGACCGACTCCCTCCTCACGCCGAACCTCGACGGGGTGTGCAGCCGGCCGGGCGACGTGTCCACGGTCTCCGACCAGATCTCCCGCCTGATGCGGGTCATCCACGCCCTCAAGGCGGCCATCACCGCCGGTGGCGACTCCCGCGAGCGGGCCGCCCACGTGCTGCTCTTCCCGCTGCTCCGTCTCGGACCGCAGCGGCAGAGCGCGCTCGCCGAGATGGTGCACGCCGACCCCTCGACGATCAGCCGGCACGTCGCGCTGCTGGTCGAGAACGGCCTGGTGCGCCGGGAGGCGGACGCCAGCGACGGCCGGGCCAGCCAGCTGGTGATCACCCCGGCCGGCGAGTCCGTGGTGGCCGCGATGCACCGCGAGCGCGAGGCGCTGTTCCACACCGTCACCGCCGAGTGGTCCGACGCCGAGCTCGCCACCTTCGGCAGCCTGCTGGACCGCTTCGTCAGCGACCTCACCGACGCCCTGCCCTCCGTCGCGGCCGCCGCCCAGGGCACGGCCGCCCCCCAGATCCCCGCTGCCGCCGCCGGCGTGCAGCGGACCCGACCCACCCCCGAGAAGGACCGATGACCCAGACCACCGACCGCGGTCCCGCGGCCGCCGGCACCCGCGCCGCAGCCGCCGCGCCCGGTGCCGACGGCACCTTCACCCACCGGCAGATCATCACCATCCTGGTGGGCCTGCTGCTCGGCATGTTCCTGGCGGCGCTCGACCAGACGGTCGTCTCCACGGCCATCCGGACCATCGCCGACGACCTGCAGGGCTACGACCTGCAGGCCTGGGCCACCACGGCGTTCCTCATCACGTCGACGATCGCCACCCCGCTGTACGGCAAGCTCTCCGACATCTACGGACGTCGTCCGTTCTTCCTCTTCGCGATCGCGGTGTTCGTGGTCGGGTCGGCGCTGTGCGGCATCTCGACCTCGATGTACGAGCTCGCCGCCTGGCGGGCCGTGCAGGGCATCGGCGCCGGTGGCCTGATGTCGCTGGCGCTGGCGATCATCGCCGACATCGTGCCGCCCCGTGAGCGCTCGAAGTACCAGGGCTACTTCATGGCCGTCTTCGGCACCTCCTCGGTGCTCGGCCCGGTCATCGGCGGCGCCCTGGCCGGCCAGGACTCGATCCTGGGCCTGGCCGGCTGGCGCTGGATCTTCTGGGTCAACGTGCCGCTGGGCATCCTGGCGCTGGCCGTCGTGTTCAAGAACCTGCACCTGCCCCACCAGCGGCAGAGCCGGCGCATCGACTACCCCGGCGCCATCACCCTGGTCGCCTTCCTGGTGCCGCTGCTGATCGTGGCCGAGCAGGGCCGGACCTGGGGCTGGGGCTCCACCAGCGCGATCGTCTGCTACGCCATCGGCGCCGTCGGCTTCGTCGCCTTCGTGCTGGCCGAGCGGGCCTACCGCGACGACGCGCTGCTGCCGCTGCGGATGTTCGCCAACCGCACGTTCTCCGTCAGCGCGATCAGCTCGGTCGTCGTCGGCATGGGCATGTTCGGCGGCCTGCTGCTGCTCCCGCAGTACCTGCAGATCGTGCACGGCTCCTCGGCCACCGAGGCCGGCCTGCAGATGATCCCGCTGGTGCTGGGCATCATGACCGGCGCGATGAGCTCCGGCATCGTGATCGGCCGGACCGGCAAGTACAAGAAGTTCCCGCTCATCGGCCTGGTGCTGATGATCGGCGCGCTGACCTCGCTGTCGTTCATCGTCGGCGCCGACACGAACTACTGGGTCATGGTGCCGTTCATGGTCGCCATGGGTGTCGGCCTGGGCTTCAACTTCCAGCCGATCATCCTGGCCGTGCAGAACGCCGTCAGCCCCCGCGAGATCGGCGTGGCCACCTCCTCGGTGACCTTCTTCCGCCAGATGGGCGGCACGCTGGGCACCGCGATCTTCCTGTCGGTGCTGTTCAGCTCGCTGCCGACCAACATCGGCGACGCCTACGCCGACGCGCAGTCCAGCGCTGCGTTCCAGCAGGCCGCGCAGGCCAACCCCGACCAGCTCCAGCAGCTGCAGGGCGCCGGCGCCGACCTGTCGGACACCTCGTTCGTCCAGCGGCTGGACCCCACCCTGGCCCTGCCGTTCAAGGACGGGTTCTCCACCTCGATCGACTTCGTGTTCCTGCTCGCCGCCGCCGCCCTGGTCATCGGTCTGGTCGTGCTGTTCTGGCTGCCGCAGGTCGCCCTGCGCAACCAGTCCGGCGTCCAGGCCCGGGCCGCCGGTGCCGGTGCGCCGACCGCCGACGCGCCCACGGAGCAGCCGGCCACCGTCGCGGCGAACGCCGCCGGTGCGGCCGCGCCCACCTCGGTCGCCGCCACGGACCCCGCCACGGACCCCGCCACGGACCGGGCCACGACCGACACCGGCCGGCACGGCGTCGTGACCGACCAGCCGGCCGGCAAGCACGAGGACACCGGGGCCGACCACGGCAGGCACGAGGGGGACGACGGCCGGCCCACGGGGCTGGACAGCATCCCCGCCGACCACCTCCCGGCCGGCCGCCCCCAGGACTGACGTCCGCCCGCACCACCGCCGAGGCCCCCGACCGCACCCGCGGCCGGGGGCCTCGTCGCACCTGCGCCCCCCACCCCCTGTTGATCATCGTCAGGTGCAGGCCGGACACGCCGCGCGCCGGCGAGCCCCGGCTGCACCTGACGATGATCAACTGCGCGGGGGGAGGGCGGGGGGAGGGCGCGGGAGGGTGCGGGGGTGGGGGCGTTCGGGCAAGGTGCGGCCATGGGCGACCCCTTGTTCCCCGGGTTCGAGGTGCTGGACGTCGACGTCGAGCACCCGCAGGGCGGCACGCGGGTGCACGCGGTCACCGGCGGCGAGGGTCCGCCGCTGCTCCTGCTGCACGGCTACCCGCAGACCCACGCGCTGTGGGCCGGGATCGCGCCCGACCTGGCCCGCGACCACACGCTGGTCGTCCCGGACCTGCGCGGCTACGGCGACTCCGGCAGGCCCGCCGACACCCCGGACCACGCCGGCTCCTCCTTCCGCGCGATGGCCGCCGACGCCGCCGCGCTGATGGCCCACCTCGGCCACGACCGGTACGCGGTGGTCGGCCACGACCGCGGCGCCCGGGTCACCCACCGGCTGGCCCTCGACCACGCCGACCGCATCACCCGCGCCGCCGTCCTCGACGTGCTGCCGACCGCGCACGTCTACGCGCACGTCGACCGCCGGCTGGCCACCGCCTACTACCACTGGTTCTTCTACCTGCAGCCCGCGCCGCTGCCGGAGAACCTCATCGCCGGGGACCCGACCGGCTACCTGCACAGCCTGCTCGGCGGGTGGGGCGGTCCGCTGGGCGCGCACTCCCCCGCGCAGCTGGCCGAGTACGAGCGCTGCTTCGCCGACCCGGCCACCCGGCACGCGATGCTCGAGGACTACCGGGCCGGCGCGTCGATCGACCTGGAGCACGACGAGGCCGACGCCGCCGCGGGCCGGCGGGTCACCTGCCCGCTGCTGGTGCTGTGGGGCGGGCGCAGCGTGGTCGGCACCGGCCCGGAGGACGTCCTGGCGGTCTGGCGCGAACGGGCGGACGACGTCCAGGGGCAGCCGGTGGACGCCGGCCACTTCCTCGTCGACGAGGCCCCGGACGCGACCCTGGCCGCCCTGCGGAGCTTCCTGGCGCAGGCCTAGCCTCGGGGCATGCGCGAGTCACTCGTCCTGTCCCGCCGCGACCTGGACTTCCTGCTGCACGAGTGGTTGCAGGTCGAGCAGCTGACGAAGCGGGAGCGGTTCGCCGCCCACGACCGCGCGACCTTCGACGCCGTCGTCGACCTCGCGGCCGAGATCGCCGTCGAGCACTTCGCGCCGCACAACCGCGCCGCCGACGAGCACGAGCCGCACGTGGTGGACGGCAAGGTCGTGCTGGTGCCCGAGGTCGCCGCCGCGCTCAAGGTGTTCGGCGAGGCCGGTCTGGTGGCCGGCACGCTGCCCGAGGAGCTGGGCGGCCTGCAGCTGCCGCAGGTGGTCAGCAAGGCCGCCACCGTGTGGTTCCAGGCGGCCAACGTGGGCAGCTCGGCCTACCCGTTCCTCACCATGGCCAACGCGCACCTGCTGCTCGCGCACGGCAGCCAGGAGCAGGTCGACACCTACGTGCGGCCGATGGCCGAGGGCCGCTGGTTCGGCACGATGGCGCTCAGCGAGCCGCAGGCCGGGTCGAGCCTGGCCGACATCACCACCAGGGCCGAGCGGCAGGACGACGGCTCCTTCCGGCTCACCGGCACCAAGATGTGGATCTCCGGCGGCGACCACGAGCTCAGCGAGAACATCGTCCACCTGGTGCTGGCGAAGGTGCCGGGCGGACCGGCCGGGGTGAAGGGGATCTCGCTGTTCGTCGTCCCCAAGTTCCTGCCCGAGGGGGACGGCGTCGGCGAACGCAACGACGTCGTGCTGGCCGGGCTGAACCACAAGATGGGCTACCGCGGGACGACGAACACCCTGCTCAACTTCGGGGAGGGCGTGCACACCCCGGGCGGGCGCGCCGGCGCCGTCGGCTGGCTGGTCGGCGAGGAGAACCGCGGCCTGGCCGCGATGTTCCACATGATGAACGAGGCCCGGGTCGGCGTCGGGCTGGGCGCGACCGCGCTGGGCTACACCGGCTACCTGCACGCGCTGGACTACGCCCGCACCCGCACCCAGGGCCGCCCGCCGGCCGGCAAGGACCCGCTGGCGCCGCCGGTGCCGATCATCGAGCACAGCGACGTCAAGCGGATGCTGCTGGCCGCCAAGAGCTACGTCGAGGGCGGCCTGGCGCTGGGTCTGTACTGCGCGAAGCTGGTCGACGAGGAGCAGACGGCGGAGACCGCCGAGGAGCGCGCGGCGGCGCACACCCTGCTCGAGGTGCTCACCCCGATCGCGAAGAGCTGGCCCTCGCAGTGGGGCCTGGCGGCCAACGACCTGGCCATCCAGGTGCACGGCGGCTACGGCTACACCCGCGACTTCCCGGTCGAGCAGTTCTACCGGGACAACCGGCTCAACCCCATCCACGAGGGCACGGTCGGCATCCAGGGCCTGGACCTGCTCGGCCGCAAGGTCGTCGCGGGGGGCGGCGAGGGCCTGCGGCTGCTCGCCGAGACCATCGGAGCGACGACCGCGCGGGCGGCGAGCACCGAGTGGGCCGACCTGGCCGCGGACGTCGACGCGGCGGTGGCCCGGGTGGGCGAGGTGACCGCGACGCTGTGGGGTGCGGGCGACCCGGACGCCACGCTGGCCAACGCCACGGTCTACCTGGAGGCGGTGGGCCACGTCGTGGTGGCCTGGCTGTGGCTGGAGCAGGTGCTGGTCGCCGGGGACGGCGAGGGGGCGTTCTACGCCGGCAAGCGGGCCGCGGCCCGGTACTTCCAGCGTTACGAGCTGCCGCGGACGGGGCCGCAGCTGGACCTGCTGGCGAGCCTGGACCGGACGACGCTGGACGCCGACCCGGACTGGCTCTGAGCAGCCGCGGTCAGGCGGCGGCGGACTCGGCGGCGGCGGCGTGCCGACCGCGGGGGGTGGGGGCGTTCGCGGTGCGCTTCTCGGTCTCGTACCGGGACGTCGACTGCGTCCCCATCGCGATCACCAGGGCGGTCAGCAGCAGGAAACCCACCAGGGTCACGACCGGCCACAGCAGCATCGGGTTGGTCTCCCCATCCTCTCGAGAACCCGGCGGAGGCCCGCCGGGACGTCGTCCGTGACGTCCACTGCCCGCATCTTCGGCAACCGAACCCCGCATCACCCGGAACCCAGGTGAACATCCCGTAACACTGCTCACAATTCCGGACGGCGTGGTCCCATACCGGGGTCAGGCTACCGATACCTACCGGGAGGTCCCGTGACCCGCGATGCCCCGCGTGCCGGGTTGCTGGTGCTCACCCTGTCGCTGGCGGTGACCACGCTGTCGCTGCTCCAGTCGCTGGTGGTGCCGATGCTCCCGGTGATCGGGGAGCAGCTCGGCGTGGGTGCGGGCGCCGCGGGCTGGGTGCTGACGGCGAACCTCCTCGCCGCCGCGGTGCTGACGCCGGTGATCGGCCGGCTGGGCGACACCCTGGGCGAGCGGCGGGTGGTGCTCGGCGTCCTGGTGGTGATCAGCGCCGGCACGCTGCTGGCGGTGCTGACGACGTCCCTGCCGTCGCTGCTGGTGGCCCGGGTGCTCCAGGGCGCCTCCTACGGGCTGTTCCCGCTGTCGATCTCGATCCTGCGCCGCGAGCTGCCCGCCGGCCGGCTGACCGTCGCGATGTCCGTCGTGTCCAGCACGCTCGCGGTCGGCGGCGTCATCGGCCTGGTGGTCACCGGGCTGCTCACCCGGGACGGCGGCGACTACCACGGCCCGTTCTGGCTGGGCCTGGCCATCGCGCTGGTGTCGCTGGCCCTGGTCGCCTGGGCGCTGCCCGACCGCCCGGCCAGCGCCACCGGCGGGGTCGACTGGTGGGGCGCGGTGCTGCTCGGCGCCGGGCTGGTGCTGCTCCTTCTGCCGCTCTCGCAGGGCCACACGTGGGGCTGGGGCTCCCCGCTGACGCTGGGCTGCCTGGCCGGCGCGGTCGTCGTGCTGGTCGGCTGGGTGCTGCTGCAGCGGCGCCGCACCCACCCGCTGGTGCGACCGCAGCTGCTGGCCGACCGCCGGATGCTGGTGCCCAACGTCGCCGGGCTGATGACCGGGTTCGGCCTGTTCGCCTCCTTCCTCGCGGTCACCCAGTTCGTGCAGGTGCCCGAGGCGGCGGGCTACGGCTTCGGGGCGTCCACGCTCGAGGCGGCCGTGGTCTACCTGCTGCCCGGCGGCGTGGTCGGGATCGTGCTGGCGCCCTTCGCGGGGCAGGTGGTGTCCCGCATCGGCGGGGAGACCACGCTGCTCATCGGGGCGGCGTCCGGGCTGGTCGGCTTCACCCTGTTCGCGCTGGCCCGGTCGGTGCCGTGGGTGGTGGTGCTCATCGGCCTGCTCACCCAGCTGGCGGTCACCGTCGCCTTCGCTGCGCTCCCGGCGCTGGTGGTGCAGGCGGTCGACCCGAGCGAGACCGGGGTGGCCAACGGGGTCAACTCGATCACCCGGTCGGTGGGCAGCGCCCTGGCCAGCGCGCTGATCATCACGGTGGTGGCGGGCTCGGCCGACGCGACCGGGCTGCCGTCGAACGGCTCGTTCACCGTGGTCGCCCTGCTCGGCGGCGGCAGTGCGCTGGTCACCGGCCTGGTCGCGCTGTGGGGCCGGCGCAGTGCGCGACGGCGGCCCGACGAGCTCGCCGACGTCGAGCGGGCCACCGCCTGCGCCGGCGAGTGGTCCCCGGTGAGCGGGATCCGTTAGGGGGCGCAGCGCGGCGCGAGGTTCGTCGACGCCCAGGCGGCGAGCTGCTCGAGCACCGGCGAGAGCGCCGCGCCCGAGTCGGTGAGCGCGTAGCTGACCCCGACCGGTGGGCCGGCGTCGACGGTGCGCTCGACCAGACCGGCGGCGGCCAGCTCGGTGAGCCGGTCGGACAGCACCGAGTCGCTGATCCCGCCGACGGCCCGCCGCAGCTCGCTGAAGCTGGCCGGGCCGCTGCTGAGCACCCCGATGACCAGGCCGTTCCAGCGCTTGCCGAGGAAACCGAACGCGTGGGCGAGGGCGGCGTCGCACGTCCGCGGGGCGTGCTGGACGTCGTCGCTCACGCGGGCCAGCGTACTCGTGCTAGCTTCGTGCCGGTCGCTCGTTTTTCCCTAGCGACCTCTACGAACCTAGCGAGGTAGCCATGTCCCTGTTCCGCCTGGACGCCAGCATCCGCACCGAGGGCTCGGCCAGCCGGGCCATCGCCGACATCGTGGAGACCGAGTGGCGCGCCGGGAACCCCGACGCCCCGGTCACCCGCCGGCACGTGGGCACCGAGCCGCTGCCGGCCACCGCCTGGGCCGCCGCGGTCAACGGCTCGTACGCGCCCGCCGACCAGCGCACCCCCGAGCAGTCCGACGCGATCGCCCTGGCCGCCACGCTCACCGACGAGCTCGTCGACGCCGAGGCGCTGCTCCTCGCCGTCCCGCTGTACAACTTCGGCGTCTCCCAGCACCTGAAGACCTGGGTCGACCTGGTCATCACCGACCCCCGCATGGCGCCCGGGCAGCAGCCGCCCCTGGCCGGCAAGCCCGCCGTCCTGGTCACGGTGCACGGCGGCAACTACAGCGCCGGCACCCCCCGTGAGGGCTGGGACCACGCCACCGGCTGGCTGCGCCGCATCCTGGCCGACGTCTGGCAGCTCGACCTCACCGTGGTCACCCGCGAGTTCACCCTGGTCGGCGTCAACCCCGCCCTCGACGAGTTCGCCGACCTGGCCGCGGACCTCAAGGCCTCCGCCGAGCAGGAGGCCGCCGAGCACGGCCGCCGGCTCAGCTCGGTCCGCACCGCGGCCTGACCGGTCGCCGGTCGGCGGGGCGACCCGCCGACCGGCGTCCGTTTCCGTTCCGCGATCCCGGGCACCAGGGTGGACGGCGGGAGCAAACCGCTTCCCTGCGACCGCCGGAGTCCCACGATGTCCAGCAGCAACCGGGGCGCACCGCCCCGTGACGAGAAGATCTCCCAGGGTGGGCGCGCCGACCACGCCCCCACCGGGGCGGACCCGAAGGCCACCACCGGGGGCACGCTCAAGCGGCTGGTCACCGAGACCAGCGAGGACAACCTCACCGACTGGGCGGCCTCGCTCACCTACTACTTCGTGCTGGCGATGTTCCCGGCGCTGATCGCCCTGGTCTCGATCGTCGGGCTGGTGTTCGACCCCCGGCAGATCACCGACGCGCTGACCCAGATCCTCGACCAGGTCGCACCGGGCACCGCCTCGCAGACCTTCTCCGGCGTCATCGAGCAGGTGGCCGGCAGCACCACCACCGCCGGGTTCGGGCTCGTGGTCGGCCTGGCCGGCGCGCTGTGGTCGGCGTCGGGCTACGTCGGGGCGTTCACCCGCGCGGCCAACGTCATCTGGGAGACCCCGGAGGGGCGGAAGTTCTACGTCCTCAAGCCGCTGCAGCTGCTGGTCACGCTGATCGGCATCCTGTTCGTCGTCGTCATCGGCCTGGCCGTGGTGGCCACCGGCCCGCTGACCGACGCGATCGGCAACGCCCTGGGGCTGGGCAGCACCGCCACCACCGTCTGGGACATCGCCAAGTGGCCGGTGATGGTCGTGCTCGTCGCGATCATGATCGCGGTCCTGTACTACGCCACGCCCAACGTCCGGCTGCGCGGCTTCCGCTGGGTCTCCCCCGGGGCGGCCTTCGCGCTGGTCGTCTGGCTGGTCGCGTCGGCGCTGTTCGCGTTCTACGTGGCCAACTTCGGCAGCTACAACAAGACCTACGGCGCGCTGGCCGGCGTCGTCGTGTTCCTGGTCTGGCTGTGGATCACCAACCTGGTGCTGCTGGTCGGCCTGGAGCTCGACGCGGAGCGCGAGCGGACCGTGGAGCTGCGCGAGGGCGTGCCCCGCGCGGACAAGGAGATCCAGCTCGACGCCCGCGCGGAGCCCAAGGACCAGCGGACGACGTAGGGCTCAGCCCCGTTCGGCGGACCGGCGCATCGACCACATCTGCGCCGGCCGCTCGAACTGGGTCGCGATCTCCCAGGAGACGTGCGGCGGGCCGGTCTCCTTGCGGAAGTTGGCCACCGCGACCCGGGCCAGCTCGGGGTCGGCCGCCACGCGTGCGGCCAGCTCCCGGGCGCGGGGCTCGACCTCGTCGGCCGGCAGCGACGCCCAGGCCAGGCCGAGCTCGGCGGCGCGGGCACCGCTGACCTCCTCGCCGAACAGCGCCATCGCCGACGCGGCCTCCCGCCCCACGAGCCGGGACAGGATGACGAAGTGCCCGCCACCGGGGTGCAGGCCGCGCTTGAGGAACCCGCAGATCAGCCGGGCGTCGTCGGCCACGACCCGCAGGTCGGCGGCCAGCAGCATGTTCATCCCCGCCCCCACGGCCGACCCGCGGACGGCGGCCACCGTGGGCACCCGCACCTGGCCGAGGCGGTAGAACGAGTCGTAGATGGCACCCATGCCGTCCCAGGCGGGCCCGGCGGCGGGGTCCTGGCCGGCGTCGAGCAGGGTCTGCACGTCGCCGCCGGCGCAGAAGCTCCTGCCCACCGCGGTGAGCACCAGCGCGCCGACGTCGTCCCGCCCGTCGACCTCGTCGAGCACCGCGATGAACTCCGCGGCCATCGCGGGGGTCAGCGCGTTGCGCCGGTCGGGGGCGTTCAGGGTGACGACGGCGACGCCGCCGTCCACCTCGAGCAGGACCTCGCTGTCAGCCATGCCGCTGATCAGACCACGGAACGCTCGTCCTCGAGACGCTGGGCACCGCTGGTGGTCTTGAGCGCCTTCTCCTTGATGAACACGACGACGACCAGGGCCAGCGCCGCCAGCGGGGTGGCGATGAGGAACAGCTCGGCCGTGGCGTCGCCGTAGGCGTCGCGCACCAGGCCGGCGACCTCCGGCGGCAGGGCCGACATGTCCGGCGCCGCGGCGTGCCCGCCGCCCGACGCACCGCCCAGGGCGCCGAGGTCGGAGCTGACCCGGGCGGCGAGGACCGCGCCGAGCACGCTGACGCCGACCGTGCCGCCCAGGCTGCGGAAGAAGGACAGCACCGAGGTCGCCGAGCCCAGCTGCGCGGCGGGGACGTCGTTCTGCGCGGCCAGCACCAGGTTCTGCATGAGCATGCCGACGCCGGAGCCGAGCACGACCATGTAGGCGCCGATCAGCACGATCGAGGTCTGCGCGTCGATCGTGGCCAGCAGGCCGAAGCCGAGGGTCATCAGCGAGGCACCGGCCACCAGGTAGCGCTTCCACCGGCCGCTGCGGGTGATCAGCTGACCGGCGACGGTCGAGGAGACCAGCAGGCCGAAGATCATCGGCAGCGACAGCAGGCCCGCCGCGGTCGGCGAGTAGCCCAGGGAGACCTGGAAGTACTGGGACAGGAACACCGTGCCGCCGAACAGCGCGATGCCGACCAGGGCGCTGGCGACCACGGTGAGGGTGATCGTGCGGTTGCGGAAGATGCTCAGCGGCACGACCGGGTCGGCGACCCGCGACTCCACCCAGACGGCCAGGGCCAGCAGGACCAGCCCGCCGGCGACCAGCAGCGCGCTGGTGCCCGAGACCCAGTCGTAGGAGTTCCCGGCCAGGGTGACCCAGATGAGCAGGGTCGAGACGCCGGCGGTGATGAGCAGCGCGCCGAGCCAGTCGACGCGGGTACCGGTCCGCGTGACCTGCTGCAGCTTCAGCGTCTTCTGCAGCAGCACGATGGCGGCCAGCGAGAACGGCACGCCGATGAAGAAGCACCAGCGCCAGCCCAGCCACGAGGTGTCGACCAGCAGCCCGCCGATCAGCGGCCCGGCGACGGTGCCGACGGCGAAGACGGCGCCGAAGATGCCGGCGTACCGGCCCAGCTCGCGCGGCGGGATCATCGCGGCCATCACGATCTGCACCAGCGCGGTCAGGCCGCCGGCGCCGATGCCCTGCACCACGCGGGCGGCGATGAGCATCGTGGTGTCCTGCGCCAGGCCCGAGGCCAGCGAGCCGACGACGAACAGGCCCAGCGAGCCCTGCACCAGCAGCTTCTGGCTGTAGAGGTCGGCGAGCTTGCCCCACAGCGGCACGGTGGTGGTCATCGCCAGCAGCTCGGCGGTGACCACCCAGGTGTAGACCGACTGGCTGCCACCGAGGTCGCTGATGATCGTGGGCAGGGCGTTGGAGACGACGGTGCCGGCCAGGATGGCCACGAACATGCCCATCATCAGGCCGGACAGCGCCTGCAGCACCGAGCGGCGGTCCATGGCCGTCTGCGCTCCGGCGACGGGTTCCTGCGTGGTGGTCACTGTTCCTTCTTCTTCCGGGGTGGGGTGGGCAGGCCGGCGGCGACGGCGTCCAGCGCCTCGTCGACCAGCTCGGCCAGGGGGACGGTGCCGGCGTGCCAGCGCATGAAGGCGACCCGGACGGCGGCGGTGGTGACCGCGGCGACCAGGTCGGGGTGCAGGTCGGTGCCGGCGGTGGTGCCGGTGCGGGCGGCGACGGCCTCGGCCAGGGCGCGCTCGTCGGTGGCGCCGAGCTCGACGAGGCGGGGCAGCAGCGCCGGGGTGGCGGCGATGACGGAGAACCGGTCGCGCCAGGTGGCGGCGTCGTCCTCGATGCGGGCGAGGTCGGCGCGCATCGCGGCGCGCAGCGCGTCCAGCAGCGGCAGGCCGGGGTCGGTCTCGGCGAGCCGGTCGCCCAGCCTCGGCCGGTCGGGGCCCTCGGGCTGCAGCAGCGCCTCCTCCTTGGAGGCGAAGTGGTTGAAGAAGGTGCGGTAGGAGACGTCGGCGGCAGCCGCGACCTCCTCGACGGTGACGTGCTCGAAGCCCTTCTCCACCGCCAGCCGGAGCACCGCCGCGGCCAGCGCGGCCCGGGTGTCGGCCTTCTTCCGCTCGCGCAGTCCGGTGCTCACGGCAACCATCGGACACCTTCGCTGCACAGTGTGCAAGTTTGCTCGGTGTGCAGCCAGTCACGCTGGACGCCCGTGGTTCGATCTCCGCACACGGTGTGCGCGGAGGGAGACAGGTGGCCGACGACGGCGAGGTCCCGGCGTCCCAGACGCTGGACCGGGGCATCCGCGTGCTCGAGCACCTGGCCACCACCCGCACCCCGCAGTCGATCGCCACGGTCGCCGCCGCGGTCGGGGTGCACCGGTCGGTCGCCTACCGGCTGCTGCGCACCCTGGAGGCGCACCGGCTGGTCGAGCGCGACGCCGAGGGCAGCTACGGCGTGGGCCTGGGCGTGGTCGGGCTGTCCCGCGCCGTCCGCCGCACCCTGCAGGCCGCCGCCACCCCCGAGCTGGCCCGGCTGGTGCAGCAGCTGGGCATGACCGCCTTCCTCGTCGTGCGGGACGGCGCCGAGGCGGTCACCGTCAACGCCGTCGAGCCCCGCGACTCCCCCGCCCACGTGGCCTTCCGGCCGGGCAACCGGCACCCGGTCGAGCTCGGCGCCACCGGGCAGGCGCTGCTGATCCCCGAACCGCCCGCCGACGACGACCGCGCCGAACTGGTCGCCGCCCGGGCGCGCGGGTGGGCGTCGTCGCTGGGCGAGGTCATCCCGGGCATGCGGGCCGTCGCCGCGCCGGTCCGCCGTCCCGACGGCTCGGCCGCGGGAGCCCTGGCGGTCATCTTCGTGGACCAGACCGTCGACGCCGGGGTGGTCGGCCCGGTGCTGGTCACGGCCGCCGACCGGGTCTCCGACGCCCTGGGTTGAGCCCCCCGACGGCGGGGGTAGGCGGCCCCGACGCCGACGAGGGGAACCGCCGTGCACCTGCTGGTCCTGGGCGGAGGTGGCTTCCTCGGCCACCACGCCGTCACCGCCGCGCTGGGCCGCGGCCACGAGGTCACCGTGCTCAACCGCTCCGGGGACACCCCGGTCGAGAACGCGGTGGTGCTCACCGGCGACCGGAACGGCGACCTGTCCGCGCTGGGCAGCGGCACCTGGGACGCGGTGCTGGACACCTTCACCGACCCGCGCCCGGGCCGGCCGGCGATCCGGCGCACCGCCGAGCTGCTGTCGGGCCGGGTGGGCACCTACGGCTACGTGTCGGGGATGAGCGTCTACGCACCGGCCGGCCCCGCCGTCCCCGACGAGTCCGCCCCGGTGCGCACCGCCGGCACCGAGCCCGGCGACGACCCCCTGCAGGAGCGGTCGCTGGCCAAGCTGGGCGCCGAGGACCTGCTGGACGACGTGTTCGACGGCCCGGTGTTCGTCCCCCGGGTCGGCATCATGGTCGGCCCGCGCGACCCCTCCGACCGGTTCAGCTACTGGCCGCTGCGGCTGGCCCGCGCGCTGGCCGGCACCCGGGAGGGACCGGTGCTCGCCCCCGGCGACCCGGCGCGGCCGGTGCAGCACAGCGACGCCCGGGACGTCGCCGACTGGGCCGTGGCGATGCTCGCCGAGGGCGCGTCGGGCACGTTCAACGCGGTGGGCCCCGGCCGCCGGGAGACCCTCGGCGAGGTGCTCGACGCCTGCCTGGTCGCCGCCGGGGGCAGCCCGGGTGACGTCGAGGTCGTGTGGGGCGACGAGGACCGGCTGCGCGAGGGGCTGGCCGGTGTCCCCGAGGAGCGCCGTCCGCTGTGGTTCCCCGAGGACCAGATCCCGCAGGACGCCGTGGACAGCTCGGCCGCGCTGGCGGCCGGGCTGTCGTTCCGGCCGGTCGTGGAGACCGCCCGCGACACCCTGCAGTGGGCGTGGGACCACGCGCTGGACGAGGGCCTGGCCGCAGGGCTCACCGCGGAGCAGGAGCGGGACCTGCTCCGGCTCGCCCGCTGACTACCGTGGCGGCATGACCGAGCCCGCCGAGGAGACCCCCGAACCGCAGAAGACCCCGGTCTGGTGGACGGCGGTGCCGGTGCTGGTGGGCGCCTACGCGGTCTACGGCCTGGCCCGCGGCGACACCGGCTCGATCTGGCCGTGGGGCGACATCGTCATCCTCGTCGTGGCGCTGGTGCTGCTGGGGATCGTGCTGGCACCCCGGCTGCGCGGGCGTCGCTGACCGCGTCGGGGAACGAGCGGTCCCCGAACAGCACGGCCCCGGCCAGCGCCCGGCCCGGGGGCGAGGCCAGCAGCGGGAAGCCGGCCTCCACCAGCCCGGGGGCGCGGACGGCGGCCAGTGCCCGCCGCAGCGCGATCCGGCCGCGGAAGGCCCGCCGCAGCGCCGCGCCGTTGTAGCCCACGGGGGCCGCGCCGGTGCGCAGCGCGGTGTGCAGGACGTCGACGGCCTGCGCGGCCTGGCGCAGGCACGGGTCCAGGCCGCCGGCCGTCAGCGGGGAGACCGCGCCCGAGGCGTCGCCCACGAGCAGGCCCTCGGGTGAGCTGATCCGGCGCAGCAGGCCGCCGACCGGGATGGGGCCGCCCCGGCGCTCGGCGTCGGCGGGGACGGCGTGGTGCAGGCCGGGGGCGGTCGCGGTGAAGCGGCGCAGCGCCGCGGTGAGGCCCTGCGGGTAGCGGTCGGGGTAGCCGGCGGTGCCCACGTGCACGTGCTCACCGTCGTCGACCACCCAGGCGAGGTAGCCGGGTGCGAGGACCGGGTCCAGGACGCAGTGGAAGGCCGGCGGCCGGTCGTGCCGGGGCACGGCGAAGACGGCCTCCGCGCCGACCAGCAGGTGCTGGTTGCGGTCCAGGCCGAGCTCGGCGGCCACCCGGGAGCGGGCGCCGTCGGCCCCGACCAGGAACCGGGCCCGGGTGGTGCGCTCGCCGTCCGGGCCGGCCAGCCGCCAGCCGTCGCCGTCCCGGCCGAGGAAGCGGGTGGACAGCGCGATGCGCACGCCGGCCTCGACGGCGTCGCGGGCGGCGGCGAGGTAGAGGCCCGCCATGTCGCCGACCCGGTACTCGGTGCGCGGGCTGTCCAGCACGACCGCGCGGCGGCCCGAGGGCGGGTGCAGCACGACCCGGCTGATCGGCGGGCCGAGGTGGGCGGCGGGCAGCGGGAAGTCGGCGAGGGTGCGGGCCACGAAGATGCCGGTGGTGCGCACCGCGCCGTCCAGCCGGGAGCGGCGGTCGACCAGGACGACGTCGTGGCCGCGGCGGGCCAGGCCGGTGGCGGTGTGCAGGCCGGCCAGGCCGGCGCCGACCACCAGGACGTCGGTCACGAGACCACCTCGGCGTCCTCGTCGACCCACTGCAGCAGGTCGCCGGGCTGGCAGTCCAGCACCCGGCAGATGGACTCCAGGGTGCTGAACCGGACGGCCTTGGCCCGGCCGTTCTTCAGGACGGCGACGTTGGCGGGGGTGAGCCCGACCTTCTCGGCGAACTCGCCCACGCCCATCCGGCGCTCGGCGAGCAGCACGTCGATGCGCACGACGATCGGCATCAGATGACCTGCTCGAGGTCGGCGCGCAGCTCGGTGGCCTGGCGCAGCAGGGAGCGCAGCACCAGCACGACCAGCTCGACGACGACGATGCCGAGCAGCACGACGAACAGCAGCAGCGGCAGGCCCGGGTCGGTCGCGTTGACGCCGACCAGCAGGAAGCCGGCGGCGAACACCGCTCCCCCGCCGGCGGTCGCCCGCACGATCACGTCCACCCAGCGCAGCGCGTCGGGGGTGAAGATGCGGTCGCGCTCGACCATGCCGAGCAGCTTCCAGGTGGCGACCAGCACGACCTCGAACCCGAGCAGGGTGCCTCCGGCGACCAGGGTCAGCGGCCAGCGCAGCCAGGCCAGCTCGGTGTCCACGCGCGCCATGTAGGCGAACTGGCCGGGGAAGGAGAACAGCTGCAGCACCAGCACGACCCCGAACAGGGCGACCAGGAAGACGCGGAGCAGCGGGACCACCCGCAGACGAGGCATACATCGACTATCGATAGCTACCTATCGAATGTCAACAGCTTGTGCCGCGGCGCGCCGCGTGGGTGTGCCGCGTTGCGGGGTTCTCGCCCTGCCGTCGCCCATCGAGTGGGCGGGATCCTCGCAACCCGATGTCGCCGGGTACCACTGGAGGGGTGGGCCCCGTGGGGATCGAACCCACAACCCGCGGATTAAAAGTCCGCTGCTCTGCCAGTTGAGCTAGAGGCCCGTGGCGCGACGCCACCCGGTGAGCCTACGGGCGGGTGCACGATGGGCCGGTGATCCTGCCGCCGGTGCGCGACCCGCGGATGGTCACCGTGCGCCGCGGCGGCACGCTGACCGACGAGCACCACCACCTGCTCGCGCTGTGGGCCGCCGCGTGCGCCGAGCGGGTGCTGCCGCTGTTCGCGGCCGAGCGCCCCGACGACCCCCGGCCCGCCGACGCACTGGCCGCCGTCCGGGCCTGGACCCGCGGCGAGCTGCCGATGATGGTCACCCGCGCCGCCGGCGGGCACGCCATGGGCGCCGCCCGCGACCTGCGCGGCGCCGCCCGGTTCGCCGCCTACGCCGCCGGCCAGGCCGCCGTCGTCGCGCACGTCGCCGAGCACGACCTCGGCGCCGCCGCCTACGCGATCAAGGCGGTCCGCGCGGCCGGGGGCCCCGACGCCGGACGCCGGGAGCGCGACGCGCAGCGCACCCTGCTGCCCGCCGCCGTCCGGGACCTGGTGCTGGAGGACCAGCAGCGGCGCGACGCCCTGTGCTGGTCGGTGTTCAGCGCCTGAGCGACCACCCAGCGTGGCCGGCGCCCGACCGGTCACCCGTCCGGGGCCGCGCGCGCACCGATCGAGGGATGCCGCGGCCACGCAGGGTCACCTAGCGTCGTCCGGGTCCCCGCCCAGACCCTGCAGGAAGCGAGCGCCCCCATGCCCGGCAAGCACCAGGTCTCCCCGACCGGGCCGCTCGTCCAGGGCCGCGTGCTGCCGCCGCGCCCGCGCCTGCTCACCCGGCTGGGTCGTCACCGTGCGCAACCGGCCGCTCCCTCCGCCGCGCGGCTGCTGGTGCTCGTGCCCGCCCAGGACGCCGAGCGCACGATCGCCGCGACCCTGCGCTCCCTGCAGGCGCAGACCCGGGTGCCCGACCGCGTCGTGGTGCTCGCCGACGACTGCCTCGACGACACCGAGCAGGTCGCCCGCGGGTTCGAGGGCGTCACCGTCATGCGCACCGTGGAGAACCCCGACGGCCGCGCGGGCGCGCTGACCGCCGGCTGGCGCCGGTTCCGCACCGGCGCCGACCTGGTCGCCGTCGTCGACGCCGACACCGTGCTGGCCCCCGACTGCCTCGAGCAGCTCGAGCGGGCACTCGACGGGCGGACCGGTGGCGTCGTCGCCCGCTACGGCGTCGACCAGGAGCTCGGCTCGACCCCGGTCGCCCGGCGGCTGGTCCGTCGTGACGCCGCCGAGCTCGCCGACTGGACGTTCGGCGCGCTGCGCGGCGAGCGGGCCGAGTACGCCCTGGACGGCCAGGTCGGGCTCTACGACGGCGACGCGCTGCGCACCGTCACCGCCCGCCGCGACACCCCCGGCCCGTTCGACCTGCTCGACGGCGACCCCCAGCTGCTGCGCGACCTGCGCCGCGCCGGGGCACCGACCAGCACCGTCGCGACCGCCCGGGTGCACGCCGGTCCGGTGCTCACCGTGGGCGGGCTGGCCCGGCGCCGCCGGGTCCGGGCCGAGCGCGACGCGCTGGCGCTGCGGTCCGGCGACCCCCGGCGGCTCGGCCGCGCCCGCACCGCCCTGCTCCTCGGCGCCGGCGCCCGGGTCGGGCTGCTCGCCGTGCTCGTGGGCGCCCTCGCCGCCGGCGCCCCGCTGTGGCCCTGGCTCGCCGTCGCGGCCGTCGCCGCGGTCGTGGGCGGGGTGCAGGCGTGGCGGCTGCCGCACCGCTCCCCCGCCGACGTCGTCGCCGGTGCGCTGGTGCTCCCCGGCGAGGTCGACCTGTGGCTGCGCGTCGGCTGCACGGCCGCCGGCTGGGCCCGCGCCCTGCGCGTCCCCTGACCAGGGGTGGCCGGCCCCCTCCGGTCACCCCTCATGCCTGCGCCGCGGCCCCCCACCGCGGTCGCGGGTGCACGACCCCGACCCCGGACACGCCCTCCCCCCTGAGGCGCGTCCGGGGTCGGGCCGTCAGCCGCAGACGCGGTCGACCAGTGCCTGCAGCTGCCCCCGCTGGACGTCGGACAGCGGCAGGTCGACCACCGCGGTCTCCCCGGCCGCCTCGACCGTCAGCGGGAACACGAACGGCTTCTTGGTCTCGGCCAGCACGTGCGGGTCGCAGCTGGCCAGGCCGACGACGAGGGGCAGGGTCAGCTCCTGCTCCCCCGCGCCCAGCGTCGCGGGCAGGTCGGGCGCGGCCGGCTCCAGCAGCACGCTGCGGCCCAGCGCGTCGACCCGGACCTCGCCGCCGTCGTCGTCCACCCGGGTGAGGACGACGGACCCGCGCACGCCGTCGCCGTCCTCGGTGAACCCGTCGACGGCGACCACGACGTGCTCGGCGAGCCGCTGGGCGGCGCACTGCTCGCCGGCCACGAGGTCGAGCGCGTCGCCGGCCAGGGGGACGACGACCTCCACCGGGCCGGCGCCCCTGTCCAGCTGCAGCCGGGCGCCGACGGGGTGCACGTCGGCGGCGCAGTCGACCGGGCCGAAGGGCACCGGCAGGTCGATGGTGCGGCCGGGCGCGTAGGTCGCGGTCTGCTCCGTGGGCGGCTGCTCGGCGAAGGCCGGGCTGGTCAGGGCCACGCCGAGGACGGTGAACGGGGCGTCGCCGGTGTCGGTCAGCCGCACCTGCACCTGGCCGCCGAGCGCCTCGTCCGCGCGCAGCCGGACCACCTCGCCCGAGATGCCGGGCACCTCGTCGAACGCCGGGACCGGGGTGGGGGTCGCCGCGGCCGGGGCGCGATCGGCCGAGCAGCCGGCCAGCAGCACGAGGACGGCGACGGCGACCGGCACACCCCTCATGCCCGGGCACCCTAGAACCGGGCGGGCCGTCGTCCTACTGCACGGAAGTCCGTCCTCCTGCACCAGATCTCGTGCGGGGGGACGGACATGGATCAACCTCCCTGATCATCGCTGCACCCCCGCGCGGCGGTTGCTTGTGACAACCATCACCGGACTAGCCTCGGGCACCGGGAATGCACAGCCCCACCACGGGTTGGTCCCGAAGACTGTGGGCGGACGCAACCATCTGCCCTGGATGACCGGAGACCCACGTGACCTGCGCGACCCTGCTCCACCGCCCCCGTGCGGAGGGCTCCCCGCGGTCCCGGGTCGCCCTCCTGCTGGCGGGTCTGCGCCACGGCGAGGACGGCCGGTCCCAGTTCGCCCGCTTCGTCTTCGTCGGCGCGGTCTCCAGCGCGCTCTACGCCGTCCTGTTCGTCGCTCTCGACGGCATCGGCGACCAGACCGCGAACCTGGCCGGCGCGATCGGCTCCACGCTGGTGGCCAACGAGCTGCACCGCCGCCTGACCTTCCACGCCGACGGCCGCATCGGCTGGTTCACCGCGCAGTGGGAGGGCGGCGGGCTGGCCGCGGTCGGGCTGGTCGCCACCTCGCTGGCGCTCGCCGGGCTCGACCAGCTGACCGGCGAGGCCTCCTGGCAGGTGCAGGTGCTGCTGATCGGCGCGGTCACCGGCGCCATCGGCCTCGCCCGGTTCGTCGCGCTGCGCGCCTGGGTGTTCACCGCCCGCGCGCTCGGCCGGCGCTGAGCAGGACCGTCCACCCGGGACTCGTTACCGTCGTCCGGTGACCGAGCCCGCGGACGCCGCTCCCGACGTGGACCGGCCCGCCGGCGAGCAGCCCGGACGACGCCGGCTGCGCACCGCCGTCCGCTGGTCCCAGCGCGTCGTGGTCGCCGTCGCCGGGGCCACCCTCGGCATCGCGCTGCTGGGCCACGTGCAGGCCCCCATCGGCCCCTTCGACGCCACGGTCTCCTTCACCCCGGCCCCCTCCGGGGGCGCGGAGGTCGAGATCCCGCCGCTGGGCTCGCTGGCCGTGGACGCCTACGACGGCCCGCTGCGGCTGGACGTGCAGCTGCGCCGGGTCGACCAGCTGCGCGCCCAGGCCCTGGCCACCGACCCCACCCAGCTCAACGGCGTCGTCAACCGGGTCAGCGACGACCTGCGCGCCGCCGTGGAGCGCCTCGCCTGGACCACCGCCGGGGCCGGTGTCGGCGGTGCGCTGGTGCTGTCGCTGGTCGTCTTCCGCCGCCGCCGCGAGCAGTGGGTCGCCCTCGGCCTGTCCTCGTTGATGCTGGCCGGCACCGCCGGCCTCGGCGCGGCCACCTGGCGGCCCGAGGCGCTGTCCCAGCCCACCTACACCGGCCTGCTGGTCAACGCGAACAGCCTGATCGGGTCGGCGCAGGACATCGTGGCCCGCTACGACGCCTACCGCGCGTCCCTGCAGGACCTGGTCGGCAACGTCAGCACGCTGTACTCGGCGGTCTCCACGCTGCCCGACACCGGCGGGACGGCCGACAGCGTCGCGCTGCTGCACGTCTCCGACATCCACCTCAACCCCGCCGGCGCCGACCTGGTCGGCCAGGTGGTCGCCCAGTTCGACGTCGACGGCGTGCTCGACACCGGTGACGTCGTCGACTGGGGCAGCCCGGTGGAGAACCAGACCTTCGGCTGGATCGGCGGCCTCGGCGTCCCCTACGTGTTCATCCGCGGCAACCACGACTCCGCGGTCACCGCCGCCGCGGTCGCCGAGCAGCCCAACGCCGTCGTCCTCGACGACAGCTCCACGACGATCGCCGGCATCACGGTCGCGGGAGCGCCCGACCCCCGCTTCACCCCGGACAAGGACGCCGAGGAGGAGACCGAGACCCTCGAGGAGTCCGGGCAGGAGCTGGCCGACTACATCGCCACCCTGGACGAGCCGCCGGCCATCGCGATGGTGCACGAGCCCCCGCAGGCCGACCCGCTGGACGGCGTCGTCCCGCTGGTCCTGGCCGGGCACACCCACGAGCGCGACGTGTCGGTGCTGGACGAGGGCACCCGGCTGATGGTCGAGGGCTCCACCGGCGGCGCCGGGCTGCGCGGGCTGCAGGGCGAGGACCCCACCCCGCTGAGCTGCACCGTGCTCTACCTGGACCCGGTCACCGGCGAGCTGACCGCCTACGACGAGATCACCCTCGGCGGGCTCGGCCAGTCCGAGGTCACCATCCAGCGCACCTACGTCGACCCGCTGCCCACCGGCGACGGCGAACCGACCGACGAACCGCTGCAGGGTCCCGCGCTCCCGACCCCCTGACCCCTACGCTGACCAGGCATGACGACCCTCCGCGCCGCCCGGTTCGCCGTCCCCCTGCTCGCCGCCGTCGCCGTCGCCGTCGCCGGCTGCTCGTTCACCTCGAACAACGTGTCGTGCTCGGGCAACGAGTGCACCGCCACGCTGACCGGCGAGGGCTCGGAGGCCTCGATCCTGGGCAACTCCCTGGTGTTCGCCGGCACCCAGGACGGTCGGGCCACCCTGTCGGTGGGCGACGCCGAGGTCTCCTGCGCCGCCGGCGAGAGCGTCAGCGCCGGCCCGCTGACGCTGACCTGCACCAGCGTGCAGGACGACAGCGTGGAGCTGACCGCCTCCCTGGGCTGATCAGCGCTGGACGTCGACCACGATCCGGGTCGGGTTGCTCAGCGCGTACACCCGGAACGGGCGCTCGGCGTCCAGGCCGAGGTAGGCCAGCGCCTGCCCCTCGAACACGGAGTCGTAGTAGATGGCCTGCACCGGGCCACCGCTCGGGCCGGGGTAGACGCCGCGGGCGGTCTCGGGCGTGCCCGGGGCCTCGTAGGGGTTGGTGACCCCGGTCAGGGTCACCCGCAGGAAGACGGTGCCCGGCATCTCCACCGGTGAGCCGCTGCCCTCCTGGGTGGGCGCGTCGGTGTAGGCGACGTCCCAGCCGGGCACGGCCGTTCCTGCGAGGTCGAGGACCACGCGGTCCGCGCCGTCCTGGCTGCCGACCCGCACGGCGGTGACCACGGTGGGGCCCTCGCCCGCGACGGCCTCGCCGGTGTCGGGCGAGGTGTCGGCCGGGAAGGGCGGCGCGTCGGTGACCTCGTCGGTGGCCGGCGCCGTCGTCGTGGCGGACGGCGTGCCGGCCGACGACGACGTCGTGCCGGCCGAGGTCGACGTCCCGGTGGCCGCCGTCTCCGTGGGGTCCCCACCACCGCAGCCGGCCAGCAGCACCAGCGCGGACAGCGGGACGACGGCCAGGCGGCGGGCTCCGGAGCGCATGCGGCCAGCGTGGCACGCACGGCGGGTCAGGTGAGGGTGCCCTGCCGTTTCGGGGACCGCCGGACCGGGGACGGGTGCGCCCGGAACACCCCCCCGACCGGAAGGCCACCCGTGCTCGACGTCTGCGACCTGGTCCTCGAGGACCACCACACCATGCGGCGCCAGTTCGCCCTGCTCGACGACTGCTGGGACGACCCGCGTGCGCTGGGGATGATCTGGAAGGGCCTGGCCCGGATGCTCGACGTCCACGCCGCCTGCGAGGAGGAGGTCTTCTACCCCTACCTGCTGAAGTACGGCGACTCCGGCGACGACGACGCCACCGAGGGCGACGTGGTGGACGAGACCGACGACGCGATCGGCGACCACGACGAGATCCGTGACGCCGTGGCGGCCGCGAAAAAGGAGGAGCCGGGCTCGGAGGCGTGGTGGGCCGCTGTGCGCAAGGCCCGCGAGGAGAACGACGACCACCTCGCCGAGGAGGAGCACGACGCGCTGCCGGACTTCCGCCGCAACGCCTCGGTCGAGCTGCGCGCCGAGCTGGCGCTGCGCTGGCTGGACTGGCGGTACGCGCACGACTCCGGCGAGGGCATCACCTACGACAAGGACCCCGAGGAGTACATCGAGCAGTACCGGTCCTCGCCGGTCGCCGACCCGGTAGCGCACCCCGTGGACCGCTCGTCGGTGACCGCCTCCTGACCCCTGCGGGGCAACCCGCCGGGCCCCCTGTCACGAGGGGGTCCGGTGGGCATGTATGGTTCCTCCTGCCTCCAGCGAGCACGAGCCCTCATCGTCTAGTGGTCCAGGACGCCGCCCTTTCAAGGCGGTAGCACGGGTTCGAACCCCGTTGGGGGCACGCACCACAGATCCACAGCAGCACAGCCCAGTAGTTCAGCAAGGCCCTGTAGCGCAGTTGGTTAGCGCGCCGCCCTGTCACGGCGGAGGTCGCGGGTTCGAGTCCCGTCAGGGTCGCCGACCGATGTCCACGGATGTCGGGCTGGGGCCAGGTAGCTCAGTCGGTACGAGCGCTCGCCTGAAAAGCGAGAGGTCGGCGGTTCGACCCCGCCCCTGGCCACCCCCTCCACCACCCGCCGGGTCGCACAGACTCCGCACACCATCCGCACCGGCTGCTCATCGCCGCGCCGGGCACCGTCCTCCTCGTCACCCGAGGAGGACCCGTGGACCCCACCGATGCCCGCCGCCGCGGCACCCGCCGCGTCCGGCTGGTCACCGCCGCCGTCGCCGGCGGCGCCCTGGTCGGCACCGGCGCGCTGACCGTCGTCGTCGCCGACGCCCACCCGGCCGCCGCCGAGAGCGCCACCACCACCGCGACCGACCCGGGCACGAGCACCGGGGACGGCGGACGGCTCTCGGGTCCCCCCGGCGGCGTCGGCGCCGGCCACGGCGGCTCCTCCCACGCCTCGAGCGGGTCGTCGTGACCGCGCTGCGGGACCGCGCCGTCGCCACCGCCGACTGGACCGTGTGGACCTGCCGGGTCCGGCTCGCCGTCACCGACCCCGCCGCCCTGCCCGCGGCCCGCGACGTCGTCGAGCGCGAGATCGCCGCCGTGGACGCCGCCTGCAGCCGCTTCCGCCCCGATGGCGACCTGGCCGCCGTCGACGCCGGCGCCGGGCGGTGGACCCCGGTCGGCCCGCTGCTGGCCGAGGCCCTGGCCGTCGCGCTGCGCGCCGCCCGGCTCACCGACGGGCACGTCGACCCCACCGTCGGCGGCGCGATGACCGCGCTGGGCTACGACCGCGACCTGGCCGACGTCGACCCCGGCACCGTGCCGCCGGTGCTCGCCCCCGTCGCCGGGTGGCGGACCGTCGAGCTGGACGGCGACCGGGTGCGGATCCCGTGGGGCGCCCGGCTCGACCTCGGCGCCACCGTCAAGGCGTGGACCGCCGACCGGGCCGCGGCCGCCGTCGCCGACCGCACCGGCGCCGGCGTGCTGGTGTCGATCGGCGGGGACGTCGCCGTCGCGGGCCCCGCCCCCGACGGCGGCTGGCGGATTCGGGTCGAGGACGTCACCGGCGACCCGGACGCCCCGCCCCCGCCCGGCTCGGCCACCGTCTCGGTCGTCGACGGCGGGCTGGCCACCTCCGGCACCCGCGCCCGCCGCTGGCTGCGCGGCGGGGTCGAGGTGCACCACCTGCTCGACCCCCGCACCGGGCTGCCCACCCGCCCGGTGTGGCGCACCGTCAGCGTCGCGGCCGGCAGCTGCACCGACGCCAACACGGTGAGCACCGCCGCCGTCGTCCGCGGGCACGCCGCCCTGCCGTGGCTGCGCGAGCTCGGGCTGCCGGCCCGGCTGGTCACCGAGCACGGGGACGTCGTCACCTGCGGGGGGTGGCCGGCGTGAGCGTGCTGTCCGACGGGTCCTTCCTCTGGTACCTCAACCGGGCCACCGGCCTGGTCTCGCTGCTGCTCATGACCGCGACGGTCGTGCTGGGCGTGCTGGTGCAGCGGCAGGTGCGGCTGCCCGGCCTGCCCCGGTTCGGCACGGTCGGGCTGCACCGCGACGTCTCGCTGGTCTCGGCGGTGCTCCTGGTGGTGCACGTGGTCAGCGCGGCGGTCGACGGCTACGTCAGCATCGGCTGGCTGGACACCGTCGTCCCCTTCGTCGCCGGCTACGAGACCTCCTGGGTGGGCCTGGGCACCCTGGCCGTCGACCTGACGGCCCTGGTGGTCGTCACCAGCCTGCTGCGCGGCCGGCTGCCGCTGCGGGTCTGGCGCGGGGTGCACCGGACCTCCTACGCGCTGTGGCCGCTGGCCTTCGTGCACGGCCTGGGCGCCGGCACCGACCTCGGCTCGGGCTGGCTGCTCGCCGGCGCGGTGGCCTGCGCGGTCGCCGTCGCGGCCGCCACCGCCGTCGCCGTCACCGGCCGGCTGCGGGTCCGCCCCGCCCTCGACCGTGCCCCCGCCGCCCTGGCGCGGACCCGCGCCGACCTCCCCGCCGGGCGCGTCCCGGCCTTCCGGAACAGGTGACCGACATGAGCGCCCCTCCCCTGACCCGCGGCCTGCTCGGCACCGGCGACCCGTCGCTGGCCGCGCACGTGGCCGCCCACGGACCGCTGCCGCACGGCGGCCACCCGACCTCCTTCGTCGGCGACCTCACCGGCCGCGGCGGCGCCGGCTTCCCCACCGCCCGCAAGCTGCACGCGGTCGCCGAGGCCGCCCGGGCCGCGGGGACTCCCGCCGTCGTCGTCGGCAACGGCGGCGAGGGCGAGCCGGCCGCGGCCAAGGACGCCACCCTGCTGGCCCGCTCCCCGCACCTGGTGCTCGACGGCCTGCAGCTGGCCGCCCGGGCGGTCGGCGCCGACACCGTCGTGCTCGCCGCGGCGCACTCCCAGCTGGGCGGCCTGGACCGGGCGCTGGCCGAGCGCGGCGACCGCGGCCGGGTGCGGCTGGTCGGGCTGCCCGACCGGTTCCTGGCCGGCGAGGAGACCGCCCTGGTGGCCGCCGTCGACGGCGGGCCCTCGCTGCCCCGCGGCAAGGTGCCGCCGGTATGGCAGCGCGGCGTGCGGGGCCGGCCGACGCTGGTGCAGAACGTGGAGACCCTGGCCCGGCTCGCGCTGCTGGCCCGCGGGGACGACGCAGCCGGGCACACCCTGGTCACCCGGCACACGGCGGGGCGGGTGGACGTCGCCGAGGTGCCGCTGGGCGCCCGGCTGGCCGACGTGCTGCCGCTGGCCCCGGGCACGCAGGCGGTGCTCGTCGGCGGCTACCACGGCAGCTGGCTGCCTCCCGCGGTCGCCGCGGACCTGACCCTGGAGCGGTCCGCCCTGGCCTCGGTCGGGGCCTCGCTGGGCGCCGGTGTGCTGGCCGCGCTGCCCGCGGACCGGTGCGGGGTGCGCGAGACGGCGTCCGTGCTGGCCTACCTGGCCGCGCAGTCGGCCGGGCAGTGCGGTCCGTGCCTCAACGGCCTGCCCCGGATCGCCGCCGCGCTGGAGCTGCTGGCCCGGCCCGGGCCGCGGCGGCCCGGGCTGCTGGCCGACCTGGAGCGCTGGGCCGGCCTGGTGGTCGGCCGCGGCGCCTGCACGCACCCCGACGGCAGCGTCCGGCTGGTGGCCAGCGCGCTGCGGGTGTTCACCCCGGAGCTCGCCGAGCACGCCGCCGGCCGCTGCACCGCCGCGCCGGGCGCCCCCGCGTTCCTGCCCGTGCCGGGGGGTGCCCGGTGAGCGAGCGGCTGCGCGTGGACCGCATCGCCTGCACCGGCCACGGCGCCTGCGCCGACCTGCTGCCCGAGGCCGTCGCCCTGGACGAGTGGGGCTACCCCCTGCTGGCGGCCGGGGAGCTCCCCCGCGAGCTGCACCGCCCGGCCCGGCGCGCCGTCGCGGCCTGCCCCGCGCGCGCCCTGCTCCTGGAGCGCACCGGGGTCCGACAGCCACTTCCTGGACGGCTCACAGGAAGCACGCAGGGAAGGTCCGCACAGTGATGTCCATGACCGCGATCGACTCTCGCCCCGCCGGGACCGCCAACGCCTCCCGGGCCCAGCTCACCCGCCCGGACGGCAGCGCCCTGCGCGTGCTCGTCGTCGACGACGAGCGCTCGATCTGCGAGCTGCTCTCCCTCGCCCTCCGCTACGAGGGCTGGGACGTCAAGACCGCCGCCGACGGCGCGGAGGCCGTGCGCGCCGCCCGTGAGTTCCGCCCCGACGCCGTCGTCCTGGATGTCATGCTCCCCGACATGGACGGGCTGGAGGTGCTGCGCCGGCTGCGCGCGGACTCCCCGCTGGTCCCGGTCGTCTTCCTGACGGCCAAGGACGCCGTCGAGGACCGCATCGCCGGGCTGACCGCCGGCGGCGACGACTACGTCACCAAGCCGTTCTCCCTGGAGGAGGTCGCGGCCCGGCTGCGCGGCCTGCTGCGCCGCACCTCCCGCGCGGTCGCCGACGACGGCCTGCTGGTGGTCGGTGACCTGACCCTGGACGAGGAGTCGCACGAGGTCACCCGCGGCGGCGACGACATCCGGCTCACCGCCACCGAGTTCGAGCTGCTGCGCTACCTGATGCGCAACCCCAAGCGGGTGCTGTCCAAGGCCCAGATCCTCGACCGCGTCTGGCAGTACGACTTCGGCGGTCAGGGCAACATCGTCGAGCTCTACATCTCCTACCTGCGCCGCAAGATCGACGCCGGCCGCACCCCGATGATCCACACGCTGCGGGGCGCCGGCTACGTGATCAAGCCCGCCGTCCGGCAGGACGCATGATCGAGGCATGACCGGCAGCACCGAGCCCGCAGCCCGACCCGCCCGACGGCGGCTCTCGCTGCGGGCTCGCCTGCTGGTGGCCTTCCTCGTCCCGACCGTGGTGGTCCTGGGCGTGGTCGGGCTGGTCTCCACCCTGACCCTGCGGCACCAGCTGGTGACCCAGGTCGACGAGGAGCTGGGCGGGGCGGGCTACCGGGCGCTCATGTACGCCGACGACTACGACGACCGGCCCCAGCCGCCCGGGGGCCAGCCGCCCGAGGGCGAGGGCCCCGAGGACTTCGGCGGCCCCGGTCAGGGCGAGGGCACCGTGGTCGCGTACCTGGACGACGGCGAGGTCTCCAACGCCGTGGTCATCGACCGGAGCGGCGACCGGACGGCGCTGAGCGCCGCGCAGAGCGCCGTGCTGGCCGGGCTGCCCGTCGACGGCCGGCCGGTGACCGTCGACCTCGGCGACGACCTCGGCACGTACCGGGCGCAGGCCGAGACCGTGCCCGACGGCGCCGTCGTGGTCACCGGGTTGCCGTTGACCGGGGTGAGCAAGGCGCTGGCCCGGCTGGTCGTGGTCGAGCTGGTCGCCGGGGTGGTCGCCGTCCTGCTGGCCGCGCTGGCCGCCGGGCTGACCATCCGCCGGCAGCTGCGGCCGCTGGACCGGGTCGCGGCCACCGCGACCCGGGTGTCGCAGCTGGAGCTGTCCACCGGTGAGGTGCAGCTGGCCGAGCGGGTGCCGCCGGCCGACACCGACGTGCGCACCGAGGTCGGCCAGGTCGGGGCGGCGCTGAACACCATGCTCGACCACGTCGAGGGCTCGCTGGCCGCCCGCCAGGCGTCGGAGACGCAGGTGCGGCAGTTCGTCGCCGACGCCAGCCACGAGCTGCGCACCCCGCTGGCCTCCATCCGCGGCTACGCCGAGCTGGTGCGCCGGCAGCACGCCGACGTCGAGCCCGAGGTGGGCCACGCGCTGCGTCGGGTGGAGTCCGAGGCGGTGCGGATGTCGGGCCTGGTCGAGGACCTGCTCCTGCTGGCCCGCCTGGACGCCGGCCGCGACCTCTCGGTCGACGAGGTGGACCTCGCCGCGCTGGTGGTCGACACCGTCTCCGACGCGCACGCAGCCGGCCCCGACCACCGGTGGCGGGTCGAGCTGCCCGACCACGGCGTGCTGGTACCCGGCGACGCCGCCCGGCTGCACCAGGTGCTGGCCAACCTGTTGGCCAACGCGCGCACGCACACCCCCGCCGGCTCCACCGCCACCGCGCGGCTGCGCGCCGAGGGCGGCTGGGCGGTGCTGCAGGTGGTCGACGACGGCCCGGGGATCCCGCCCGAGCTGGCGGCCCACGTGTTCGAGCGGTTCGCCCGCGGCGACTCCTCCCGCTCCCGGCAGGCCGGGTCCACCGGCCTGGGGCTGGCGATCGTCGACGCGGTCGTCACCGCCCACCACGGCACGGTGGCGGTGGCCAGCGAGCCCGGGTGCACGCAGTTCACCATCCGACTGCCGCACGCCACGGTGGTCAGCGCCGACCTCGACCCAGAGCTGCTCGACGACCCCCGGTGATCGTTCCCGGCGCCCGGAGGCGTGACCTGCGCTGCACCCGGGTAGGGCGGGCCACGTGACGAGTCCTGGTGATCCGCCGCCCGCCCCCGCCGACAGCCCCGTCGACGCCGCCGTCCCGGAGGTGTCGGTCGACCGGACCGGCCCGGACGGCGCCCGGATCACGGTCACCGGCGAGTTCACGGCCGAGGCCCGCCGGCCGGTGATCCGCGAGGTCACCGACCTGCTGCTGGGCGGCGACCCGCCGTCGCGGGTGCTGCTGGACCTGCACGGCGTCACTTTCCTCAACTCGGCCGGGCTGTCCACCGTCGTCCAGCTGCACCGCATGCTCGAGGGCCGCGGCGCGGAGCTGGAGCTGCTGGTCGGCACCACCGTCGTCGCCCGGCCGCTGCAGCTGTCGGGCCTCTGGCACCGCTTCCACGTGCGGGACGAGCGACCGCCGGGCAGCTGACCCGCCTGAGCCCGCCTCTCTGCGTCGATCGTGCAGAACCGCAACGGCGGCGCGCCGCCCGTCCGCGTGTCGGCGGTGCCGTTCTGCACGGTCAATCCGGGAAGCGGCGCCTGCGGCCCTCCGAGACGACGTCGACCCGGCCGTCGACGACGCGCAGCGCGGTCTGCTCGTCGATCGCGTAGGCCGGGCCGCCGATGTCCGCGGCCCACTGCTCTGCGGCGGCCATGGTGTTGGTCGGGAACAGGTCCAGGTGCGGGAAGACCGAGAAGTCGACCAGTCCGAGGGTGCGGTCGTCGGGGGCGCCGGACCACTCCACGAACAGCTGCCCGATCCGCGGCGTGAGCACCATGCTGCCGGCGCTGACCCCGACCCAGACGGTGTCGGTGAGCTCGGGCAGCAGGTCGGCCAGGCCGGAGGCGCGCAGCCAGTGGTGCAGGTAGGTCGCGTCACCGCCGTCCACCAGCAGGGCGTCGGCGGCGCGCACCCAGGCCACCCAGCGGTCCCGGTCGACGGTGGGCAGCGCGGTGAGCTCCAGCAGGCCCAGCGACGCCCAACCCAGCCCGGTCAGGGACGCCGACGGCGGCTCGGCGGCGACGAACCCGCGCGCCGACGCCGGGCCGCACATCGGGTGGCCCCACTGCGCCGTCGGGATGCACAGCGCGTGCGCCTGCTCGACGGGCTTGCCGAGCAGGTCGACCAGGGCCTCGCGGATCCCGGGGTTGGTGACCCCGCCGGAGGTGAGCAGCAGCTTCACGGTGACCTCGTTCTCGCCGGGGACGTCTGCAGGTGAGGACCGCCGTCCAGCCTGTGGCTCATCGCACCCCGCGGACCTCGCCGTCGACGACGGGGACCGTCTCGGCCGCGCCCACCGGTCAGCAGGTGGCGCGCAGGTCGGCCAGGGAGGTGTTGATGCCGTCGAGGTCGGAGGTCGTGACGCCCCGACCGAGGACCGCCCCGGCGTCAGCCGCATCGGCGTAGGAGTCGTCGGCGGCACCCGCGGCCTGGGCCAGGCTCGAGATGGCCAGGAGCTGCTGCAGACCCGGCCCGTCGCCGAGCCGGGCGCCGTCCTCGTCGACGCCGTCGGGGAACGCCCCGGCCGCGAGGTCGCACGCCTGCGCGTGCATGCCGGCGGCATCGGCCCCGCCCCCGGAGGACAGCGGGGACGGCAGCAGCCACCCCAGGCCCAGCCCGACGACCAGCGCCGCCCCGCCCACGGCGAGCAGCGGCCCGCGGGACCGGGCGGGCTGCGGACCGGGGGGTGTCGGCTGCGCGTCCATCCGCCCAACCTAGGCGAGGCCGCGCGCCGTCGCGGACGCCCCCGCGGGTACGGCCTGCCCGGGACCTCACCCGCCGCGCGGGGCGACGCCGGCGCGGATGCCCCACCCACCGTCGGAGTCGATCGTCTGCCCGGTGATCCACCCGGCCTGCTCCGACACGAGGAAGGCGACGAGCTCCGCCGCGTCGGCCGGCGTCCCCCAGCGCCGGGCCAGCGGCATCCGGTCGGCGAGCCAGGCGCGGGTGCCGTCGTCGGCCCAGCCGGTGTCGTTCGGCCCGGGGTTGACCGTGTTCAGCGTCGCCCCGGACGGCGCCAGCGCGGCGGCCAGCGAGGCGGTCATGCCCTGCACGGCGGCCTTGGACAGCGCGTAGGGCACCTCGGTCGGCATCGGGCCCTGGTGGACGCCGGTGGTGAACAGCACGACGCGGCGCACCCCGAGCCGGGCGGCGGCCTGCACGAGCAGCACGGTGGCGCGGGCGTTGACGGCGAAGGAGGCGTCGAGCTCGTCGGCGGTCACCGTGGCCAGGTCCTGGTCGCTGGAGCGCGCGTGCACCGCGACCAACGCGTCGAGCCCGCCGTGCCGGGCGGCGTGCGCCTCGACCAGCCGGGCGGGGACGCCGGGGTCGGCCAGGTCGGCGGCCTCCCAGTGGACGCCGGCCGGCACGGGGACGTCGGCGTCCGCGCCCCACGGCTGCTCCTCGTCGTGCTGCGGCCAGCCGGTGGCCGACACCGCCCAGCCGTCCGCGGCCAGGCGCTCCGCCACGGACGCCGCTATGCCGGCCCGTCGGCTCAGGCCGGTGACGAGCGCACTGGGCACGGTGATCCTCCTCGGCAGCGGGTGACGCGTCGGGCCCACCCTGCCGTGGCCGGGGACGGCCGTCGACCGGGTTGTCCGGGCAGGCGTCGCGCCAGGGCGACGGCCACTGCGCCGCATGACCACCCCTCTGCCGTCTTGTCCGTCCTCCGGCAGCCGGCGTGCTGCGAGCTCGTCCGGGTGCCAGTCTCTCGACGTGCAACCACCCGCCGACGAGGCAACGAGCCGCTGGCCGGGGCCGTCGCTGTACACGCTCCTGGCCTGGGTGGAGGTCGAACTGCTGCTCGAGTCCGGCGCCCGGGTGGACGCTGCCCACGCGGTCGTCACGTACGGTGCGGAGTCTGCGTTCGGGCCGGGATGGGTGTCGGCGCTCTGCGCTGCCGCGGCCACCGAGGGCGTGCCGATGGACGACGGCTTCCCGGTCCTTGCCGAGCTGCGGACCGACGAGGACCGCGCGCTGCGGGTGCTCGACCGCCTCCACGCGTGGATGCGCAGCCGCGCCGGTGTCCCTGGCGCGCCCCCGGCTCCGCGGGACGATCTGCGGTGGAGCGCCGTCCGGCCGGGCAGCGATGACTGAGGACCCGGCCGACGGCCAACGGGCCGACGCCGAGGAGTTCCTGGCCCGGCGCCCGTTCGGCCGTTTCCTGGTGGTGCAGCTCGCCTGGGGCTGCCTGGGCGCACTGGTCGGCGTCCTGCTCAGCGGGTGGGTCCTGGCCGTCGTGCTGTTCGTGGTGTTCGCCGGCAGCGGCCTCGTGGGCCGGGAGGTCGTCAGACGACGACACGGCCGGGGTCGGGGGCGCTGACCCCGCCGGACGCGGTGGGCCGCGTACCGCGCCGACCCGGCGACAGGGCGGCCGTTGCATCCCGCCGTTCTGGGGGATAAAAGCGGCTCTGAGCTGCGCTTTTGCTTTGCCATGACCCCCCGGGTGCGGTACTGTTCGAACAAGTGATCGAACGCAGGAGGGAGGTGCCCGAGGTGGGAGAGCTGACCGACGGCGCGCCCTTCGACCCCTTCCCCGACACCGGGATGTTCTCGGCCGGGGCCTCTGCCGTGGTGGCGTCGGCGTGGGCGGCGCTGGATGCCGAGGTGGCGGGCACCCGGGCCGCGGAGCCGGCGCGCGTGGCCGCCGCCGCAGCCGACCGGGCGGCCCGGGCCGCCGAGCGGGAAGCCGCTCGCCAGGTGTCGATGACCGTGCCCGACGACGTCGCCGCCGTGCTCGCCGCGGCCCGCGAGGTGGTCGACGCGGTGACGCCGGCCGGCGCCCCCGGCGCGGTGGCACCGGCACTGCTGGCCCGGGTGCGGGGCCTGCAGCAGCTGGCCAACGTCGTCGACACCGCGCTGGCGCACGCCGTCCGGGCCGCGGAGAACGCGCAGGCCGCGGAGTTCGACGGCCAGAGGACGATGCGGTCCTGGATGTCCGGCCACCTCGGCGTCAGCCCGGCGACCGCGGCCCGGGTCGTGCGCGCCGGGCGCACGCTGGAGCAGCTGCCGCAGTGGGACACCGCGGCGTCCGAGGGCCGCATCACCGCTGACCAGACCGCCGTCGTCGCCCGGGTGGCCACCCCCGCGCGGCTCGCCCGGGCGGGCGAGCTCGGCGTGCAGGTGCACGGGGACGACGGCCTCGACGCCACCCTCACCGCCTGCGCCAGCGGTTCGCAGCGCGAGGCGTTGCCCGCCGTGGTCGAGCGGACCCTTGACTGGATCGACCCCGACGGCCCCGAGCCCGACCCCACCCGCCGTCGCGAGCTGCACCTCAGCCGCGCCACCGACGGCACCGGCGGGTCGGCGCACGGCCGCTGGGACGCGGTCGGCTTCGAGAAGCTCATGACCGCGCTCACCGCCTACCAGCAGGCCGGCCGGACCAAGGACGACGACCGCAGCCACGCGCAGCAGATGGCCGACGCTCTCGTGCAGCTGTGCGACAACGCTCTGGCCGCCGCCACCACCCCGGTGCTGCGCGGCAACCGGGCGCACGTCGCGGTCACCATCGCCGCGGAGGACCTGCTCGACACCGACGAGGTCGCCGGCTCAGCCCGCCTCGGCTCCGGCCAGCAGGTCTCCAACACCACGGCCCGGCAGATCGCCTGCGACTCGCTCATCACGCGGGTGCTCCTCGGCCCCGACGGCATGCCGCTGAACATCGGCCGCTCGCAGCGGCTGGTCCCCCCGCACATCCGCCGGGCCGCCGAGGCCCGCGACGGCGGGTGCGTCTTCGCCGGGTGCGCCGCCCCCAGCTGGTGGTGCGACGCCCACCACGTGGACGAGTGGATCGCCGACCACGGCGAGACCAGCGTCGAGAACACCGCTCTGCTCTGCGAACGGCACCACACGAAGGTGCACCACGGCTACGCGGTGCGGTGGGACCCCGATGAAGGCCGATGGCGCACCTTCCGCGACGACGGCACCGAGATCATCACCGGCTACCCACCGGACGAGCCCGCGTCGGCGAGCACCTAGACCCCTCCTGCGCCTCCCGGGTGGTCCCGCGGCGGGATCTCCCGTGCCCGGATCCGGCGGATCCGCTCGGCGAACGCCGCCTGGCGTTCCTCCTCCTGGCACCGCGCGTCGAGCACCCGGCGCGTGCTGGGCATGCGGCGTGCCGCACGAGCCGGAGCCCGCCACCCGGGGCGACCTGCCGGCGCACCGCGTGCGCTGGCTGGCCGGCGCCCTGGTCGCGACGACCGTGGCGGTGGTTCTCACGGTCGTCGGGGACGGCGTCCCCCCGGTGGGGACCGGGACGTGGGGCTCTCTGGTGGACGCCGGGCACGCCGCTGCCTGGGGCGCCCTCGCCGTGGCCGCCTGGATCGCCACCGCGCGGGGTCGGTGGGTAGGGGTCTGCTCCGTGCTCGCGGCCCTGGCGCTGGGCCTCTACCTGCTCTTCGTCGGCGCCGTCGTCCTCTGACCGGTGAGGCTCAGAGCCGGGGCAGCCAGTGCGCCACGTCGGGGTGCTCGCCCAGCGGCTCGGCGGGGACGTCGACCTGCGCCTCGCCGAACAGGGTCGACATGTCGACACCCCACCGGGCGCAGCGGCGGAGCGCCCGGGTCGCGGCCACCTCGACCTGCACGCCGTCGACGACCCCGGTGACCCGGCCGACCCCGCCGGGGCGCACCTGCGCCACCAGCCCGGCCAGGCCCCCGGGTGCCCAGCGCAACGGGCCGGACAGCGTCACCTGGGTGCGGCAGCGGGCCAGCACCGGCGGGGGCGGTTCCCCGGCGTGCACCCGCGGGTCGTCGTCGACCACCGAGGGGTCGACACCCCACACCTGCAGGTCGAGCCCGGCCGCGAGCAGCGACCGCACCCCCAGCACCGTCGCGTCGACGTCCCCGCCCGGGGTCATCCGCACGACGACGTCGGGGTGGCGCCACCAGCCGCCGACCCCGCGCGCCGCGGGGTCGGGCAGCAGCCGGGCCAGCGACCGGGTCTCGGCGTTCTTCTCCCGCCGCGCCGCCACCGGGTCGTCGCCGCGAAGGCCCCAGTCCGGGCCGTCGTGCCAGGCCACCGCCCGCTCGCGGTGGGCCAGCACCGCCCCCGCGGTGAACAGCCGGTGCGCCAGCTCCCAGTCCTCGCCGCCGTAGCCGTCGAAGGTCTCGTCGAAGCCGCCGACCTCGCGGAACAGCGCCCGCGACGTCCCCATCACCGCGCTGATCACGAACCGGTACGAGCGGTCGTCGGCGTCCAGCAGCGACCCCGCCTCCCGCAGCCAGGCCGGCTCGGTCAGCTCCTCCGGGGCCGGGCCGCCGGCGAACCACGCGCGCAGCCGGTCCGGCGTCCAGCCGGTCAGGTCGGCGTGCCGCCGCCGGCCGGTGACCAGCGCGTCGGGCAGCAGTGCCGGCAGCGCGGCCAGCTCTGCCACGTAGGCCGGCTCGGGCACCGTGTCGCCGTCGACGAACAGCAGCACCTCGCCCTCGGCCGCGCGGGCGCCCAGGTTGCGCGCCGCGGCGGCCCGGAAGCCCCGGTCCTCGTGCCGCACCACGACCACCCCGGGGCCCACGACCGGCGGCTCCGGCGACCCGTCGTCGGCGACCACCACCTGCAGCCGGGTCGCCGGGTGGGTCTGCGCGGCCAGGCCGGCCAGCACCAGGTCCAGCTGCGCCTGCGCGCGGTAGTACGGCACCACCACGCTCACCGTCGGCGGCTCCGTGGGACGGACCCCGTCGAGCCCGGACCAGTCGTTCCCCGCGACCGTCAGCACGCGGCCCACACCGTCCGGTAGGCGGCCACCGTCGCCGCCCACGACGGGCCGACCGGCGTCCCGGGGTCCAGCCAGGTCAGCTCCGGCTCGGCAAGGGCCCGGGCCAGCGCCGGGGCCAGGTCGTCGTAGAGCCACAGCGCCCCGGGCGAGCGGCCCTCGACCTCCCGCGTGTAGGGCACGTCGGGCACCAGCGGACGGCGGCCGGCGGCCAGCCACGAGCCGATCGAGCCGGACGCCGAGACGTGCCGGTGCGGGGCCAGCGGGACCGACGCCGCGCGCAGCCGGGCGGGCAGCTCGTCGTCGGGCACGTAGCCGGTCACCGTCAGCGGCCCCCGTGCCGACAGCTGCTCCACCAGGTCCTCGTGGCCGTCCGACGGGCGGCCCAGCGCCGTCAGCCCGGTGCCCGGCGGCAGCGCCCGCAGCGCCTCCTCGTGCCCCTTCCCGGGGTACAGGAAGCCCAGCACCACGACCTGGCCGTCCGGCGGCGGCACCGGGCCGGGCGGCAGCGGCTGCACCGGCAGCGGCACCACGGCGGGCCGGACGGGCGAGAACCGGGCCAGCCGGGCGGCCTCGTGGTCGCTGTTGACCACCACCGCGGCCGCCGCCCCCACCACCGCGGCGTAGGCCCGCGCGCGGCGCCGCTGCAGCACCGAGCCGTCGTCCGGGGGCACGTCGTGCAGCGTCACCACCACCGGGCGGCCGAGCGCGACGACCTGCGTGGTGAACGCGGCGGCGGACTCCTCGGCGGTGGGCCCGAACAGCCGGTCGGTGTAGTGCACGTGGACGACGTCGGGGCCGACCGTGCCCGCGGCGTCGGCCAGCTCGCGCGCGTACCGGGTGACGCCGTGCTCGGGCGGGCCGACCACCCAGTGCCGAACGGTCACGCCCGGGCGCGGTCGGCCGCGACCCGGCCGTACACGTGGTCGTGCACCCGCCGCAGCTGGGTGCGCTGCTCGGCCCGCCAGCCGGGGTCGGCGCGGGCCGGCCAGGGCCGGGTGACGGCCACCAGCACCGCGGCGGTCAGCGAGCCGGCGTCCAGGCCGCGCACCTCGTCGTTGCCGTAGAGCACGACGTCGTCCCACTGGTCGGCGTAGTGGCCGCAGGTCGGCGCCACCACCCGGGTGCCGACGTCCCGGCAGGCCTCCAGCCAGCCCGAGTGCGTGCCGAAGCGGTGCGGCAGCACCGACACCGCCAGCATCTGCAGGTAGGCGGTCAGCTCCCGGTCGTCGAAGCGCGCGTGCACGACCAGCTCGTACTCCCCGGCCTCGGCGCCCTCCCGCAGCCCCGGCACCCGGGCGTCGAGGTCGACGTCGTCGTGCACGTCCACCCGCAGCCGCCCGCCCCCGGACACCGCCCCCGACGCCGCCGCGCGGACGACGTCCAGCGGGTCGAGCAGGTTGCTGCGCAGCGACTTCAGGTGCACCCCGACCAGCCGCGGCTCCCGGCCGACGTCGGGCAGCGGGGTGACCAGGCCCGGGTGCGGCACCACGATGCAGGACCGGGAGAACCGCTCGGCGATCTCGTCGGCGGCGCCCTCGGTGAGGGTCAGCACCACCTCGGCGGCGCCCAGCAGCGCGACCAGGTGCCGGTCGTGCCGCTCGCGGGTGGAGTGGTGCGGGTTGCGCAGGTCGTGCACGGTCACCACCAGCGCGATCCCGCTGCGGCGCACCGCCTCGGTCCAGGCCACGACCTCGTCGGGGGTCATGTGGTCGAAGCCGAAGTGCAGGTGCACCACGTCGACCTCGTCGGCGTGCGCGGTCAGGTACGCCGGGTCCAGCCAGGGGCTCGGTGCCCACGGGTCGGCCGGCGGGGGCGGCGGGCCCACCCGCACGACGTCCGCGGGCAGCACGGCGTCGAGGTAGGGGTGGGCGTACGGGACGGTCGCGACGCGGATCACGCGGCCACCCAGCCCTCGCCCGAGCGCCGCACCAGGCCGCGCTCGGCGAAGGCCTCCAACCACCCCTGCATCGGCCACCAGCCCCACCGGTCGGCGAAGACCCGACCGTTGACCAGCACGTCGTCCAGGTGCTCGACCGGGGGCCGGGACACCGGGTGGTGCTGGTGGAACGCCGCGGCGCCGCCCACCCAGCGCAGCCCGACGCCCGCCGCGTGCGCGGTCTCTGCGAAGTCGGTGTCCTCGCCGCCGTAGCCGGCGTAGGCCTCGCAGAACCCGCCGAGCCGCGTCCAGGTCGCCGCGGTCAGCGCGAAGGACAACGACCAGAACAGCCGGTGGTCCTCGGCGGGCAGCACCTCGCCGTCGCGCGGGGCGGGCCGGGCCGGGTGCGGGTCGGCGAGGGCGGCCAGGCCGTCCAGGTCGTAGTCGTCGGCCGGCGGCAGGTAGCTCACGGGGCCCGAGTCGAGCACACCGTCCTGGGCGACCGCTGAGTACCGGGCGACGAGCTCCGGTGCGGGGATGCAGTCGACGTCGAGGAACACCAGGTGGTCCGCGCCGGCGGCCAGCGCGGCGGCGGCACCGGCGTTGCGCGCGGCCGCCAGCGGCAGCCGCGGACCGGCCGGGAGGTCGACCACCCGCGCCCGCCCGCCCACGACCGCGCGCACGCCGTCGTCGCCCATCGCCACGACCACGTGGTCGTCGGCGGGGCGGGTCTGCCGGGCCAGGCCGGCCAGCTGCCGGGCGAGGTGGTCGTGCCGGCCGTGCACGACGGTGACGACCGCCGTCCTCACGTGCGCGCCACCGCCTCGATCTCGCGGGCCGCGCGCCGCGCCGCGTCGCCCGGCGACCAGCGGGCCCAGCCTCCGCCGCCCAGCGCCCGGGCCTGCTCCAGCAGCCGCGGCCAGGCCGCGGCGTCCGGCCAGCGGGGCAGGCCGACGGCGATGCCCGAGCGGTGCAGCGCGTCGGTGGTGCGGTGCTGCTCGCGGAAGGGCCGCTCCTGGGCGACCACCACGGCCGGACGCCGGGCCGCGGCCACCTCGGCGAGCGCGTTCTGCCCGGCGTGGGTCACCACCACGTCGGCCGAGGACAGCACCGGCCAGGGGTCGGCCGACCAGTCGCCGGGGCCGCCCAGCACGGTCCACCCCAGCCCGGGGGTGACCGCGCGCAGGGCGTCGACGTCGGCCTGCGTCACCGCGGAGCCGCCCCCGCCGGCGAGCAGCACGCCGCTGCCGGGCACCGGGTCGGCCGGCTCGCGGCCGTCGAAGCGCGAGACCGCGCCGACGTGCACCACCCGGTCGCCCAGCCGGGACAGCCACGGCGGGTCCAGCACGTCCTGCGGCCAGAAGGCGAGCACCCGCTCCGCGACGGTGTAGCCGGTGGTGTGCGGGGCGTCGGTGCGGTCGCCGGGCATGGCGGTGACCACGACGGGCACGCCCATGAGCCGCAGGAACACGCTGACCTCGACCGACACGTCGACGACGACGGCGGCCGGGCGAGCCTGCTCCACCCAGGCGGCCAGCCGGGACATCCGCTGGCGCATGCCGTCGTGCCCGCGCGGGGCCCAGTGCAGCGCGCCGCCGGCGGTGACCTCCTCGACGGGGTGGCCGGCGTCGTCGGCGAGGGGCACCCAGTCGGCGAAGGGCTCCCCGGGGGACGGCAGCGACGACAGGCCCACCACCGGGGTGTCCAGGACTGCCGCGACCGCGGCCGCGCGGTGCAGGTGCCCGCGGCCCTGGTGGTGCACGTACCAGCCGATCACCGGATACCCCTCCCGCTCACGCGGTGGCCACCGCCGCGCTGACCAGCGAGCCGTAGAGCTGCTCGTACCGGTCGACCATCGTCTCCACCGAGCAGTGTGCGCGCGCCCGCTCCCGGGCCGCTGCGCGGGAGAGCTGCTCGGCCTCCGGGATCGCCGCCGCCAGCGCCGCGACGTCGCCCGCGGGCACCAGCCGGCCGCACTGCGGGGTGACGATCTCGGGGATGCCGCCGCGGGCGAACGCCACGACCGGGGTGCCGCAGGCCAGCGCCTCGGCGACCACCAGGCCGTAGGGCTCGTCCCAGCACGGGGTGACCAGCGCGACCGAGGCCCGGCCGACGGCGTCGGCGAGCTCGGGGTGGTCCAGGTGGCCCAGGTGGGTGACGCCGCGGCCGAGGAACGGCGCGATCGTGCGGTCGAAGTAGCCGCGGTCGACCACCGGGCCGGCGATCTGCAGCTCGCGGCCGGCGGCCAGCGCGGCCTGCACGGCCAGGTGGGTGCCCTTCTCCGGGACGATGCGGCCCGACCAGATCAGCGGACCGCCGCCGGGCCCGGCGACCCAGCGGTCCAGGTCCACGCCGTTGGGGACCACGCCGACGCGTTGGCCCACGGCCGGGCTGCCCTGCCACGCGGCGGCGGTGTGCCCGCTGACCGCGACCAGGTGGGCCGGGGTGGGGCCGTCGCTCTGCAGCGCCGACTCCAGCCACGGCGTCGGCGGGCAGTGCAGCGTGGAGACCATGGGGACCTGCAGCGCCGGGGCCATCGCCAGCGGCAGGTAGTGCGTGGCGTGGTTGTGCACGATGTCGAAGTCCAGCGCGCGGCGACCGGTCAGCTCCAGCATCAGCGCCAGGTAGGCGTGGTGGTCCTCCAGGAAGACCTCGGGCGCCATGCTGACGTCGGCCCGGGCGGTGGTGCTGATCCGCAGCGGGCGGACCGCCAGGCGCTCCACCGGCAGCCGCGGGTCCGAGCCGGGCGCGGCGAAGAGGGTCACGTCGTGCCCGCGGGCGGTCAGCGACCGGGTCAGCTGCCAGACGTGGGACTCCAGACCCCCGGCGAAGGGCTCGCCGATCGGGTAGCGGCTGGACCCGATGAGCGCGATCCGCAGCCGCCGGCCCGGGTCGGCCACCACGGGTGGCGACGCGGGCACGGGCGGGACGGCGTGCAGCCGGGAGCGCCGGCGGCCGGTGGTGCGGGCACGCAGGGTCGGGGTGAGGTCCTCGGGCACGGGCGAGCAGCACCTCCTGGCAGCGGGGCACCTCGCGGGCACGACGGCGAGGCAGGGACGACGGCCACCCCGCTTCATGAGGCATCCCCGCGGCCGGCGCGGACCCCCCGGGTGCCCGCCCGGTCCACGGGGGACCGAACTCCGCGATCTTCACAGACCCCCCCTCCCCCCGCACCTCGACCCCCCGTCCGGGTGGTCGGCGTCACCCGGCCCGGCGTGCGCAAGCACCGTTTCCGCCCCCCACCCCGTGCGGACCGGGCGGTGCCGTTGGGGGTCCGATAGCGTTCCGACCTGCACGGAGCGGGTCCCCGGCACCCGCCCGGCCAGGAGGAGGGGCGTGTGACCGAGCGCGGCGACGGCGGCTGGCAGACCTGGGGGAACCAGGGCGGCACGCCCGGCGGCTGGCAGCAGGGCCCCCCGCCGCAGCGACCCGGCTGGGACGGCCGCGAGCCCACCCAGCAGTTTGGCGCGGTCCCCGGCCCCCCGCCGCAGGCCCCCCCGCAGGGCGCCTGGAACCCGGCCCAGGGCCCGGCCCCGTGGGCGCCGCAGCCGCCGAGGCGCAGCCGGCGCACCCCGCTGCTGGTCGGCGGCGCCGCGCTGCTGGTGCTGCTGCTGGTCGGCGGCGGCCTCTTCTTCCTCCTGCGCGGCGACGACCTCAGCTACGCCGGCCGCGCCGTCGCCGAGCCCCAGCAGGTCGTCGACGACGGCGAGGCCGCGCTGGACGCCTACGTCTCCGAGCGCGGCGGGGCCAGCAGCGACGACACCGGCTGCTGGTTCCGGTTCCTGTCGCCGGACACCTCCGACGTCCAGGACGACCTGGTCTGCGGGCCGGTGCTCTTCGTCGACGGCGACCCGTCGGCCACCTACCTGGAGTTCCCGCTCACCCCGTCCGGGGGCCGCGGTGACGTGGTGTTCGAGGTCGCCGCCGAGCCGACCTCCCCCGAGCCGCAGCCGCTGGCCGACCGCGAGCTGCTCACCCGCCCCGACGGCGCGACCCCGCCCGACGGCGCCGGCGACCTCACCGCCCCCGAGCCCCGCGCAGCCGACCCCGGCTTCACCGCCGACGGCCCCTTCGACGACGTGCAGCTCGAGGCCCCCGAGGGCCCGGCGACCCTGTCCGGCGCCTCGGCCCGGGTGACGGTCACCGGGCTGGCCTCCACCGACCGCATCGGCACCGGCGACGACGCCCGCCGCCCCGCCGACGGCGAGGTGTTCCGGGTCTTCGGCTACACCCTCGACCGCGGCGAGGGCTACGGCGACGACGCGCCGCTGCTGTCCTACCGCGTCGACGGCGGCGACGAGGTCCCCGTCGACCCGTCGCTGGTCACGCCCGGCGCCTCCGTCGAGGGCCTGCTGTCGGTCCCCGAGGACGCCGACGTCCAGCTCGTCGTGGTGGACGGCGAGGACACCCAGACGCTGTCGCTGGTCGACGGCTCGCCCGGCCCGGACAACCTGGTGGTGACCACCCGGGAGAACCGCACCGCCGACCCGGTCGCGGCGCAGCAGATCCCGGGCGTCATCAGCGCGCCCGGCCGGGTGACCACGCCGTTCACCTTCACCGTGACCATCCAGAGCGCGTCGCTGAGCTGGTACGCCGGCACCAACGTCACCGCGCGGCCCTCGGGCCCGGACCGGGCGTTCCTGGTCATCGACTCCGACCTGGTCGCCGACACCTTCAGCGCCGGCGAGGGCCCGCCCGCCTACTTCTCGCTGACCCTGCCCGACGGCACGGTCATCCCCTCGCAGGACATCGTCGACGACCCGGCGCTGGTGGCCACCGCCTTCGACGTCCCGGCCGACTTCACCGAGGGCACCGTCACCTTCGGCGGGGTGTTCACCTACCCCGACGGCGCGACGGTGGACTTCCAGCCGGGCACGCTGTCCTTCCCGGTCACCGTCCCGGCGGGGTGACGCACCCGTCGGGGTGAGGGCCCGACCGGGAGGGGTGTGCGCGCGACCGTCCCGGTCGATGAACCTGCTGAGCGCCTTCCGTCTCCAGCCACGGGGACCCCGGGCGCAGCCCACCGACAGACGGGTCCCCCCACCGTGACCATCCACGACGTCCTCGCCGCCGAGGCCGTGACCAGCGTGTTCCAGCCCATCGTCGACCTCGACAGCGGTGCGGTGGTCGCGTACGAGGCCCTGGCCCGCGGCCCGGAGGGCCCCCTGCAGTCCCCCGCCGCGCTCTTCGCGGCCGCCCGCGAGGCCGGGCGGCTCGCCGAGCTGGACGCCGCCTGCCGCACCGCGGCCTTCCGCGGCGCGGTGGCGCAGGGCCTGCTGGCCCCGCTGACCGTCTTCGTCAACGTCGAGCCCGAGGTCCTCGACAGCGCCCCGCTCGAGGACCTGCTGGCCATCGCCGACGCCGCGCCCGCCCAGCTGCGGGTGGTCGTGGAGATCACCGAGCGGGCGATCGCGGCCCGCCCGGCCGAGCTGCTGCAGACCGTGCAGCGCATCCGCGAGATCGGCTGGGGCCTGGCCCTGGACGACGTCGGGGCGGACGCGATGTCGCTGGCGTTCATGCCGCTGCTGCGCCCCGACGTGGTCAAGCTGGACCTCAGCCTGGTGCAGGACCGCCCCGGACCCGAGGTGGCCGAGGTGATGAACGCCGTCAACGCCTACGCCGAGCGCACCGGCGCGGTCGTGCTCGCCGAGGGCATCGAGACCGACGCCCACCTGGTGCAGGGCCTCGCGCTGGGCGCCACCCTGGGCCAGGGCTGGATGTTCGGCCGGCCGCAGCCCGGCCCGGCCGCCCACCTGCCCACCGGCGAGCTGCTGCTGCCGCCCGCCCCGCTGGACCCGCCCGGCACCGAGGTGTCCCCGTTCGGGTGCCTGCCCCCGGGCACCGCGCTGCGCCGCTCCCCCAAGCGGCTGCTCATCGAGCTGTCCAAGCAGCTGGAGCGGCACGCGATGCGGCTGGGCGGCACCGCCGTCGTGGCGTCGACCTTCCAGGAGGCGCGGCACTTCACGCCGTCCACCGTGGCCCGCTACCGCGAGCTGGCCGAGCGCACCGGGTTCGTGTGCGCGCTGGGCGACGGGCTGTCCACCGAGCCGGTGGCGGGGGTCCGCGGCGCCGAGCTCACGGCCGCCGACGAGGTGCGGGGCGAGTGGGACGTCGCGGTCATCGGCCCGCACTTCAGCGCCGCGCTGCTGGCCCGCGACCTGGGCGACACCGGGCCGGACCTGGAGCGCACGTTCGAGTTCGCGCTGACCTACGACCGGGACACCGTCGCCCGGGCCGCGCACGCCCTGGTCGCCCGGGTGGTGCCGCAGGCGCAGCGCCCGGCCCCGGTCGAGCGGACGACGCCGGCGGCCACCGCACCGCGGCTGCCCGAGCTGCCCGCCCTGACGCCCGCGGCCAACGAGGGCCTGCTGCACCGGGCGCTGGCCGCGACCACCAGCGGGGTGGTCATCGTGGACATGGAGCTGCCCGACCAGCCGCTGGTCTACGTCAACCGGGCCTTCGAGGAGCTGTCGGGGTACCCCCGCGAGGAGGTGCTCGGCCGCAACTGCCGGTTCCTGCAGACCGCCGACACCGACGTGGCCGCCGTGTCCCGCATCCGCGAGGCCCTGGACGCCGGCCGGGAGTGCCGGGAGACCCTGCTCAACCACCGCGGGCCCGACCGCACCCCGTGGTGGAACGAGCTGCACCTGGCGCCGGTGACCGACGCCGCGGGCCGGGTGGTGCAGTACATCGGCGTGCAGAACGACGTCACCGCCCGGGTCGAGGCCCAGCAGCGGCTCGCCCGGGAGCAGGAGCGCACCCGGCAGCACCTGGCCCGCATCGAGCAGCTGGCGTGGACCGACCCGCTCACCGGGCTGCCCAACCGGCGGCGGCTGCAGGAGCAGGTGGAGCTGGCGCTGTGGGAGGCCGACGCGGCCGGCACCGCGGTGGGTCTGCTGTTCGTCGACCTGGACGGGTTCAAGGCGGTCAACGACCGGCTCGGCCACGCCGCCGGCGACGAGCTGCTGGTCGAGGTCAGCACCCGGCTGCGGTCCTCGGTGCGCCGCACCGACCTGCTCGCCCGGCTCGGCGGCGACGAGTTCCTCGTCGCGCTGCCCGGACTGCCGGTGGCCACGGCCGCCGCCGAGGCCGCCCGCGTCGCCGTCACCCTGACCACCACGCTGGCCGCGCCGGTCGAGGTGCGCGGCGAGCAGGTGCGGGTGGGCGCCAGCATCGGCTGCGCGGTCACCCCCGAGGACGGCGCCGGGTTCGACGCGCTGCTGCACACCGCCGACCAGCGGATGTACGCGGTCAAGGCCGGCCCGCTGGTCAGCCCCTGAGCTCGGCCAGGATCGGCTTGGCGACGGCGAGGGCGTGGTTGGCGGCGGGCACCCCGGCGTAGACCGCGGTGTGCAGGCAGACCTCGGCGATCTCCTCGTCGGTCAGCCCGTTGTGCACCGCGGCCTTCACGTGCAGCGCGAACTCGTCCCAGTGCCGCAGCGACGCGGTGATGGCCAGGGTGAGCATCGAGCGGGTGCGCCGGTCCAGGCCGGGCCGCTGCCACAGGTCGCCCCAGGCCACCCGGGTGATGAAGTCCTGGAAGTCGGCGGTCAGGGGGGTCACCCCGGCGACGGCCCGGTCGACGTGGGCGTCGCCGAGCACCTCCCGCCGGGTGCGCATGCCGGCCTCGCGGCGTTCGTCGTCCGTGCTCGGGCCGCTGACCGGCTCGCTCATCGGGTGCCGCCCAGGTGCGCGAGCAGCGCGGCGGTGACGTGCTCGGCCTGCTCGACGCTGGCGATGTGCGCGGCCGGGGACAGCGTCAGCAACGCCGCGCCCGTGATGCCCGCGGCGATGGCCTCCTGGTGCTCCGGCGGCAGCGCGGGGTCGTCGGCGCCGCTGACCACCAGGGTGGGCGCGGTGATGCTGCCCAGCTGGTCGCGCAGGTCCAGTGCCCCGACGGCGGCGCAGCAGCTGGCGTAGCCCTCGTCGTCGCACTCGACGATGCCCTGCCGCATGCGGGCCACCACGTCAGGGTGCTCGGCGGCCCAGCCGGGGGTGAACCAGCGGCCCACCACCGCGTCGGCCAGCGAGGCGGTGCCCTGGCTGCGGGCGGTGGCGGCCCGCTCGGTCCAGGCGTCGGGGTTGCCCGGGTGGGCGGACGTGCAGAGCACGGCCAGCCGGCCGACCCGCTCGGGCTCGCGCGCGGCCAGCCGCAGGCCGGTCATGCCGCCGATGGACAGGCCGACCACGTGCGCGCGGGCGACGTGCAGCCGGTCCAGCAGGGCGACGACGTCGTCGACCAGGTCGTCGACGGTCGAGTCGCCCTCCGGGGACGGCGACCGGCCGTGCCCGCGGGTGTCGTAGCGGACCACCCGGAACCGCTCGGCGAGCGCGGGGACCTGCGGGTCCCACATCTCCAGGGTCGTCCCCAGGGAGTTGGACAGCAGGACGACGGGGGCGTCCTCCGGACCCTCCACCACGGCGTGCACGTCGACGGTCAACGGGGCTCCTCAGCTCTCGGCGATCGTGTGGGCGGCGAGGGCGGCGTCGACCTGCGCGCCGGCCTCCCCGGTGTCGGGGGCGGCACCGGCCAGCAGTGCCTCGACGTCGACGTCGGTGCGCTCCCCGACGACCTCGGCCAGCGGCCGGCCCTCCCGGGCAGCCTGCCGGACGGCGTCGGCGGCCGCGTCGTGCGCCGGCCCGCGGCCGAGGGACGGCGTGAGCGCGTCGGCCAGCGCCCCGGCCAGCTGCGCGCCGCCCGCCGCGTCGACGACGGCGGCCATCCGGGCGGTGTCGAACCGCAGCCCGCCCAGGCAGTCGGCCAGCCACGCCGCGGCCGACCCGGTGGTGGCCAGCAGCGCGGACAGGGTGGGCCACTCGCTGTGCCAGGCGCCGGCGGAGCGCTCGTGCTCCTGCTCCATGGCGCCGAACAGCGTGCCGACCAGGCCGGGGGCCCGGCGGGCGCAGGCCCGGGCGGAGATCGCGGCGACCGGGTTGCGCTTGTGCGGCATGGCGCTGGACCCGCCCCGCCCCTCCCCGGACTCGGCGGCCTCGGCGACCTCGGTCTGGGCGAGCAGGACGACGTCGAGGGCGACGGTCGCCACCACGCCCGCGGCGGCGCCCAGCGCCCCGGCCAGGTCGGCGACGGGCAGCCGGACGGTGAACCAGGGGACGGCGGTGGTGGCCAGCCCCAGCTCGTCGGCGAGCGCGGCGCGGACGTCGACGCCGGACCCGTCGGTGGCGGCCAGCGTGCCCACCGCGCCGCCGTACTGCACCGGCAGGGACCCGGCGACGGCGGCCAGGCGCGCGCGGGCGCCGTCCAGGCCGGCCAGCCAGGCGGCGGCCCGGAAGCCGGCGGTGGTGGGCAGCGCCTGCTGCAGCAGGGTGCGGCCGATCGCGACGTCGTCCCGGTGGTCGGCGGCCAGCCGGGCGGCGGCCTGCCCGGCCTCGGCCAGGTCGGCGTCGACGGCGGCGAGCGCCCGGCGGGCCAGCAGCACCATCGCGGTGTCCACGACGTCCTGGCTGGTGGCGCCGACGTGCACCGCGCCGGCGGCGTGCGGGCCGACCGCGTCGGTGAGCACCCGGACCAGCGGCGGCACCGGGTTGCCGGCGTCGGCGGCGCGGGCGACCACGGCGGCGACGTCCAGCGCACCGGGGGTGCCGGCCACCCGGGTGACCTCGGCGGCGGCGGTCTCGCTGACCAGGCCGCAGCGCGCCGCGGCCCGGGCCAGCGCGGCCTCGACGTCGAGCATCGCCTGCAGCCACGCGTCGTCGGACACCGCCGCGGCGGCACCCCCGCGGGCGAAGGTGCCGTCCCAGAGCCCGCTCATGCGGTCATCCTCACAGCGCAGACCCTCACACGGCGAAGAAGACGGTCTCGGCGTCGCCCTGCAGGTTGATGTCCAGCCGGTAGCCGTCCTCGGTGCGCTGCGCGACGAGCGTGGCGCGGCGGTCCTCCGGCAGCGCGGCGAGCACCGGGTCGGTGGCGTTGGCCCCGGCCTCGTCGGCGAAGTAGATGCGGGTGACCACCCGGTCGAGCAGGCCACGGGCGAAGACGGAGACGTCGACGTGCGGGGCCTGCAGCCCGCCCTCGCCGTCGGGCACCGGGCCCGGCTTGAGCGTGCGGACGGCGAACTCCCCGCCCGGGGTGGCCGAGCGCCCGAAGCCGCGGAAGCCCGGGGTGGTGGCGGAGCCGCGCGGGTCGTCGGGGTGGGCGAAGCGGCCGTCGGGGTCGGCCTGCCAGGTCTCCACCATCGCGTCGGGGACGACGTCGCCGTTGCCGTCGCGGACCGTGCCGCGCAGCCAGATCTCCCCCGCGGTGCCGGGCGCGACCGCGTCGGCGCCGTCCGGCCAGGTCAGGCCGATGGCCAGGTACGGGCCCACGGTCGCGCTGGGCGTGGTGCGCAGGGTGAGCGGCTCGTCGAGGAAGCCGGTGCCGCGCCGCGGGGTGCCCGGGCGGCGCTCGTTGGTCTCGTCGGCGTCCTGGACCAGCGGTGAGTCGTGCTCGAACGCCATCAGGCCACGTCCCCGTCGTCGTCGGTCTCGAACGGCGTCTGCTCGGTGCCGCGCAGCACGATGTCCCACTCGAAGGCCAGCGCCCAGTCCGGCTGGGTGCGGCCGAGGTCGAACCCGGCGACCGCGCGGTGCCGGGCGGCCGGCGGGATGGCGTTGAAGATCGGGTCCTGGCCGAACAGCGGGTCGTCCGGGAAGTACATCTGGGTGACCAGGCGCTGCGTGAAGGCCTGGCCGAACAGCGAGAAGTGGATGTGCGCCGGTCGCCACGCGTTGTGGTGGTTGCCCCACGGGTAGGCGCCGGGCTTGACGGTGGTGAACTCGTAGCGGCCCAGGGAGTCGGTGACGACCCGGCCCAGGCCGTCGAAGTGCGGGTCCAGCGGGGCGGGCCAGTTGTCCACCACGTGCCGGTAGCGGCCGGCCGCGTTGGCCTGCCAGATCTCCAGCAGGGCGCCGGGCACGGGCCGCCCGCCGCTGTCGAGCACCCGGCCGAAGACGATGATCCGCTGGCCCTGCGCCTCGCCGCCCGCGCGCAGCGTGAGGTCGGCGTCGCCGGCGGTCACCCGGTCCTCGCCGAGCACCGGGCCGGTGATCTCGGTCAGCCGGTGCGGCAGGTCGACCGGGGTGCGCAGCGGTGCGCGCAGCCCGGTGGAGCGGTAGCCGTCGAACGCGACGGGCGTGCGCTGGCCGTCCTGCTCCTGCAGGTAGCGGGGCAGCACCAGCCGCGATGTGGTCCCGGTCATGCCCGGGAACGTACGAGATCGCCGCGGCGTCTGGCACCCTGACCTTCCCGCTGGGTGGAAGGAGAGCCGGATGGCCGGAGGCGGCGCGCTGACGGGTCGCTCGGTGACCTCCCGGGCGCTGGGCGTGCTGGAGGCCTTCGACGCCGGGCACCCGCGGCTGACGCTGTCCGAGATCGCCGCCCGCAGCGGCACCCCGCTGACCACCGCGCACCGGCTGCTGGCCGAGCTGACCGCCTGGGGCGCGCTGGCCCGGCGTCCCGACGGCCGCTACGAGATCGGCCGGCGGCTGTGGGACCTCGGCCTGCTCGCCCCGGTGCAGGCCGAGCTGCGCCAGGTGGCCAGCCCCTTCCTCCTCGACGTGCACACCGCCACCCGCGACACCGTGCACCTCGCCGTGCGCGACGGCCTGCACGCCCTCTACGTCGACCGGGTCTCCGGCCGGGAGTCGGTGCCGGTGGTCAGCCAGGTGGGCAGCCGGCTGCCCCTGCACGCCGTGGGGGTGGGCAAGGTGCTGCTGGCCGCCGCGCCGGCCGACGTCGTCGAGCAGGCGCTGCAGGCCCCCGAACGGCAGACCCGGCACACCGTCGTCGACCCGGTGCGGCTGGGCCGCGAGCTCGCCGAGGTGCGCCGGTCGGGGTCGGCCCGGACGTCGGAGGAGATGTCGCTGGGCGCGGCGTCGGTCGCCGTCCCGGTCGCCGTGGAGCTGGCCGGCGGCCGGTCGGTGGTCGCCGCCGCGCTCGGCATCGTCGTCCCCACCCACCGGGCCGACCGCGACCTGCCCCGGCTGGTCCCGGTGCTGCAGGTGGCCGCCCGCGGCATCGGCCGGGCCCTGGCCAGGACCGAGGAATTCCGCTCAGCGGGAAGCTGACCTCGCCCCCGCGACGTCACCGTGGTCACACTCCGGTCGTGCGTACTCAGGTGGGGATCATCGGGGCCGGGCCGGCCGGGCTGCTGCTGTCGCGTCTGCTGCACGTGCAGGGGATCGACTCGGTCGTGCTGGAGAACCGCGACCGGGCCTACGTCGAGGCCCGCATCCGCGCCGGCATCCTGGAGAGCCACACCGTGCAGACCCTGCGCGACGTCGGGGTGGGCGACCGGCTCGACCGCGAGGGCCTGCACCACACCGGCATCCACCTGCAGGTCCCGGGCGAGCGCGTGCACCTGGACTTCGAGGCGCTGTGCGGGCGCACCGTGTGGGTCTACGGCCAGACCGAGGTGGTCAAGGACCTCATCGCCACGCAGCTGGACGAGGGCCCGCCGCTGCTGTTCGAGGTGTCGGACGTCCAGCCGCACGACGTGGACACCGAGTCGCCCCGGATCACCTTCACCGACGCCGACGGCGCGGCGCAGGAGCTGCACTGCGACGTGGTGGTCGGCACCGACGGCTTCCACGGGGTCTCGCGGCCGATCGTGACCGCGGCGACCGGCGGGGAGGTCTGGGAGCGGGTCTACCCCTTCTCCTGGCTGGGCATCCTGGCCGACGCCGCCCCGGCGACCGACGACCTCGTCTACGCCTGGCACCCCGACGGGTTCGCGCTGTACTCGATGCGCTCGCCCAGCGTCTCCCGCCTCTACGTGCAGGTCGACCCGACGGAGAAGATCGAGGACTGGTCCGACGAGCGGATCTGGGACGCCCTCGACGAGCGGCTGGGCCTGCCCGGTTGGTCGGTCAACCGCGGTCCGGTCACCGAGAAGTCGATCCTGCCGATGCGGTCGTTCGTCTCCACCCCGATGCGGCACGGTCGGCTGTTCCTGGCCGGGGACGCCGCGCACATCGTGCCGCCCACCGGCGCCAAGGGCCTGAACCTGGCGGTGGCCGACGTGACCCTGCTGGCCACCGCCCTGGTCCGGCTGCTGCAGGAGAAGCGGACGGACCTGGTCGACGGCTACTCCGACACCGCGCTGCGCCGGATCTGGCGGTGCACCCACTTCTCCTGGTGGATGACCTCGATGCTGCACACCATCTCGCCGGCGCAGGGCGGCGACGACTTCGACCGGCAGCTCCAGCTCTCGCAGCTGCGCCGGGTGTTCGCCTCGGAGGCCGCGCAGCGCGAGCTCGCCGAGAACTACACCGGCCTGCCGATCGAGCACTGAGCGCGACCCGGCCGGGTGCGGCCGGGTCGGGTGCACTTCGTTCGGCGCACGCAGGGCTTCGCCCCGTGCGGTTGCCGAGCCCCGCCGATATGTAGAACGGTCGGGGCCGTTCCTGCAGAACAGCGGGGACGCACCACCACCGCCCTGTGTCCGCGGTGACCTCATGGTCGACCTTGGACGGAGCGCGCCGTGCTCAGCACCCTCCCCATCCCCACCCGCACCCGCACACGAGGGCCGGTGGCCGTGGCCACCGGACCGGTCGTGCACGTGGTCGGGCCCCTGGACCAGTTCACGGTCGGCCAGCTCGACGGCTGCCTGCGCCGCGGGCGGCGACCCCGCGCCGGCGACGTCGTGCTGGTGCGGCTGGAACGCTGCGACTTCGTCGACGCCCGCGGCTTCCGCGGGCTGGTGCGGCTGCAGGCCGAGGTCCTGCGCACCGGCGGCCGCCTGCTGGTCGTCGACCCGCCCCGGTCGCTCGAGATCGCCTGCGAGGTCTACCCCGGCCGGCTGGACCTGGTGCCGGCGCCGGCCGCCGAGGGCTCACGGTGACCGGCAACAGTGCGGCCGCGGTGGCCGGGCAGTTGACCGACCTGGTCGAGTCGGTCGCGGCCATCCTCGACGTGGAGTGCGTCGGCCTGCTGCTGCGCGACAGCGACGACCAGCTGCGCACCATCACCACCAGCGGCGCGGCCGCCGCCGCGCTGGAGCGGGGGCAGGTGGCCTCCGGGGTCGGGCCGGGCCCGGACGTGCAGCGCGCCGGTGTCCCGGTCGCCGTCCCCGACGTGCTCGCCGTCCCCGACTACGCCGGGCTGGCCGTGCTGGTGCGCGACGACGGGGTGCGCGCCGTGCTCAGCGCGCCGGTCATGGCCGACGACGCGGTGATCGGGAACCTCAACGCCGTCGACGCCTGGCCGCACGGCTGGACCGACCGCCAGCAGGCGGCGCTGCAGACCTTCGCCGCGCTCGTCGCCGACCTGCTGCTGCTGTCCGCGGCCGGCCGCGGACAGGACGTCGCCCACCTCACCGACGGCCTCGCCGAGCAGGACGGAGCACCGTCATGAGCGCCATCGACGCCGACACCCTGGCCCGCACCCTGCGCGACCTCGACTCGGACCCGCGGGCGGGCGGCGAGGACCTGCTCAACGCATCGCTGCAACGCGTGGTGGACGCCTGCGCCGGCCTGTTCGACATCGCCGGCTGCGGCCTGATGCTGGCCGACGAGGACGGCGGGCTGTGCTACGTGGTGGCCACCGACGACACCAGCTGGGCGATCGAGGACGCCCAGCTGAGCAGCGGCGAGGGCCCGTGCATGGACTCCTTCGCGCACGACCGCACGACCACCACCGGGGACGCCACCACCGACCCGCGGTGGCCGAGGTTCGGCGAGGCGCTGGCCCGGGCGGTCCAGGCGGGGACGGCACCCGGCCCGATCGGCGGCCTGCTGGGCACCCCGCTGCGCCTGCACGGCACCGTGGTCGGGAGCCTGGACGTGCACCACGGGGCGCCGCTGGAGTGGACGGCGGACCAGGTGCGGGCGCTGGAGCGGTTCGGCCGGGTCGCCGAGACGATGCTGGCCGTCGGCGTGCAGGCCCACCAGGCCGGCCGGCTGGCCGCCCAGCTGGACTACGCCATCGGCCACCGCGCCCCCATCGAGCGCGGGGTGGGCTACCTCATGGCCCGCGACGGCCTGGCCCAGCGGGACGCCTTCGCGGCGCTGCGGCGCGCCTCGCGGTCCTCCCGGCTGCCCATCGCCGACGTCGCCCGCACCCTCACCACCACGGGCCGGCTGCCCGGTGAGACGTCGTGACCGCCCTGCTGCCCGCCGCCTCGCGGGCCGCCTCCTGCGCCGACGACCAGCTGCCCGCGCTCGCCCAGGCACTGCTCGCCGAGCAGGTCGGAGCACTGCCGGGTGCGGTGTCGGCGACCGTGGTGACCGTCGCCGGGCCCCGGCTGCGGCCCTGGGCGGGCGCCGGACCCGCGGGACCCGACGTCGACCGTCTCCAGGCCCGCACCGGCCAGGGCCCGGCGTTCCCCGCCGCCGCCGCCACCGACGGCCAGCCGGTCGTCAGCGCTGACCTGTGGGCCGACGCCCGGTGGCGGCTGCCGACCGCGCACGGGAGGCCGCCGGTCCGCTCGGTCGCGGCCATCGCGCTGCCCGGGCCCGAGCGGGCCCGCGCCGTGCTCGCCGTCTACGGCGCGGACGACGACCTGCTGCAGGCGGTGGCCGGTGGGGCGCTGGCCGAGGTCGTGCCGGACCTGGCCGCCGCCGTCTGCGTGGTGCGCGCCCGGCTGGAGGTGGCCGACCTCCAGGTGGCGCTCATCACCAACCGCACGATCGGGGCGGCCATCGGCATCACGATGATCAGCCGGCGCCTGCCCTACGAGCAGGCCGCGGAGCTGCTCCGGACGCTGAGCAACCACACCAACACGCGGTTGGGCGATCTCGCCGAGGAGATCCTGCTCACCGGGCTGGTGCCGGAGCCACCGGAGCCTGCTCGGCACCGGCCGGCTGCGGGGCCGGCTCCGGGGCGCTGACCCCCCGCCCGGACCCGAGCAGGGTGGCCACCGCGCCCACCACGGCGTAGCCGGCGAGGACCGCCGCGGCCTGCCCGACGCCGGCCCCGTCGAAGTAGACGACGCCGCGGACGGCGCCGGTGCCCGCACCCGGCGGCAGCCACGGTCCGATGGCCGCCCAGAACGGCGGCAGGAGCGGGGCGGGGTAGGCGCCGCCGGCGCTGGGGTTGCCCAGCACCACGAAGGCGAGGATGGCCAGCCCGATGCCGACCAGGCCGGTCCAGACCTGCAGGGCGGCGGTGGCAGCACCCACGGCGAACACCAGCAGGGCACCGACGAGGGTCAGCGCGAGGGTGTGCCCGCCGTCGAGCGCGCCGAGCACCGGCCCCGCGACGAGCGCGCCACCCAGCCCGCTGACCAGCGCGTAGACCGCCAACGCCCCCAGCCGGGTGATGGCCCGGCCGCGGGTGGCCGGTCGCGACCCGGCGCTCACCCCGATGATCGAGGCGACGAGGTACCCGCCGACCACCCAGCCGACGGCGAGGTAGAAGGCGGACAGGCCGCGGGCGTCGCCGTCCCCGGCGGGCAGCGCGTCGGTGGTGGTGAGGGTGCGCTGCTGGGCCGCCTCGGCCCGGGTGAGCACCTGCTCCAGGGCGGTCGCCACGGCGCCGCCCTCGGCGCCGGCCACCAGCAGGGTGTCCTCGGTCCCGGTGCCGGGCAGCAGGACGCCGTCGACGTGTCGGTCGGCCAGCGCCTGCCGGGCGTCGTCCTCGCTGCCGTAGGCGGTGGCCTCGAGCGGATGCCCGGGCAGGCCGTCGAGCTGCGCGACCAGCTGGTCGGCGGTGCCCGCCGGCGCCCCGGCCGGGGCTACGACGGCGAGCGGCACCCCGCGCGGGACCGGGGCGTGGAAGGCCCCGACGTAGCTGAGCACGAAGCCCAGCTGCAGCAGCAGGACGCCGACCACCAGGACGGCGGCGCGCCGGGTCACACCCGGCAGCAGCTCCCGCTGCGGTGCCTCGTGCTGGCCGTGCGTGCTCATCTTCGACTCCTCGATACCGATGCGTATCCGATACCGACGAGTATGCTCCGGTGCGTGACCAGGGCAAGGGCAGCCGACGTGACGGTGCGCACGCGACCGCGCCGCGAGCAGGTGCGGGCGCGGGTGCTCGAGGCGGCGCGCGAGGTGTTCGCCGAGCGCGGGTTCGCCGGGGCCAGCACCGACCTGGTCGCCGCCGCCGCGGGCTTCACCAAGGGCGCGGTCTACTCGAACTTCGGCAGCAAGGACGAGCTGTTCCTGGCGCTGATGGCCGCCGAGGCCACCGCGCGGGTCGCCGCCGTCGAGCGGGCGCTCGCGGCCACCACCGACCTGCCCGGCGCCCTGGCCGCCGTGGGTGTGCAGCTGTCGCGGCCCGACGCCGCCTGGCAGCTGCTCTACCTGGAGTTCTGGCAGCGGGCGGTGCGCGACCCCGCCGTCCGCACCGCGTTCACCGCCTCCCGGCGCGAGCTGCGCGGCCGGGTCGCCGCGGTGGTGGAGCGGTTCCTGGCCGAGCACCCCGTGCAGACCGGCTGGGACGCGGGCAGGCTGACCGTCGTGATCCTCGCGCTCACCCACGGCCTGGCCCTGGAGTCCCTCCCCGACCCCGGCGCCGTCCCGGACGACGTCATGCCGCGGGTGCTGGCCGACCTCGTGGACCGGGCACCGTGAGGCGCGTGCTGCTCGCCGGCGCGGTGCTCCTGCTGGCCGGGTGCGGCGGCGGCCAGGGCACCGGCGCCACGGCGACGACGTCCTCGGGCACCTCGTCGCCGGCGGGCACCGCGTCGCCGGCGGGCACCTCGGCACCGTCCTCCGCGCCGACCGCGACCCCGACCGCCGTGGGCGGCACGGCGCTGACCGTGGTGGTCGACCCCGACGGCACCGGCGAGGCCGTCGTCGTCGGCACGCTGACCTGCGACCCGACCGCCGGCGACGTGCCCGACCCCGCGGCCGCCTGCACCCAGGTGGCCGCCGTCGGCCCCGCCGGGTTCGCCGCCCCCGACCCGGGCGCGGTGTGCACCCAGCAGTACGACGGCCCGCAGACCGCCACGGTCAGCGGCACGGTCGCCGGTCAGCCGGTCGACGCGTCGTTCAGCCGCACCGACGGGTGCGCGATCAGCCGGTGGGACGCGCTGTCGGAGCTGCTGTCCACCACCCGGTGACCGGTGGGGCGGGTGGGACCAGGATTGGCACACTGTCCGCGACTGCCCGGTGATGTTCGGTGACATCTGTCGGGGCGACGGACCGGTCGGTCACCTAGCGTCGAGGCCATGATGTCGACCCTGGTGATCATCGGTGGTGTGCTCCTGGCACTGGTCGGGCTGCTCGCGCTGATCGTCAGGCTCAGCGCCCGCCCGGCGACCCGCCGCGGCTCGACGACGTCCTCGCGCACCGCTGCGCGCACGCCCGGCTGGGTCGTGGACTCCGGGCAGAGGCACCCCGGTGCGTGGGACCCGCTGTCCCAGACCAGCACCCAGATCCGCGCCCAGCGCTGACCTCACCAGGGCAGGTCGGGAGGGGCGGCACCGCGGCGGACCAGCTCGGCGTGCACCTGCTCGACCCGCGCCCGCCGCTCCCCCGCCTGCCGCTGCAGCACCGTCCGGGTGAGCTCCCGGGTGCTCTGCGCCAGCGGCAGCGGGTGCCCGGCCAGCCGCCACGACGGCACCGAGCGGCGGTGCGGCGGGACCAGCGCCAGCAGCTCGGCGGTGGCCTGCACGGACACCGCACCGTGGGCCAGCGCGGTCCCCAGCGCGGCGGTGCCGGCGGCGGCGACGTCGAGCTCCTCGGGCACCGCCAGCGTCGTCGCCAGGTGCTGCCAGTCCCCGCCCCCCAGGCCGGACCCGCGGCTGCCGCGGGCGCCGAGGGCCAGCGGGTCGTCGGGTGCGGCCCGCTCGTCCGGCGGGGCGTCGGCGAAGGTGACCGCGTAGGGCTGCCCGCAGCGGGGGCAGGCGCCGCGCAGCACCGCCCCGGTGCGCTCGGCGTCGGCGACCGGCTCGGCGCCGCCGGGCGGCAGCGCGAGGACCTGCCCGCACCGGTGCGGGCGCGCCTGCAGGAACGCCCACACCTCCCACCCGCTGCGCACCGTCGGGCCGCGTCGCAGCAGCACCTCGGTGGGCCACCGCCGCACCGCGGGGGCGGCGAGCAGCGGCACCGGGAGCAGGGTCAGCGCCAGGAACGCGAAGGGGGCGGCCATCGACGCCTCCACCGGGTTCCCGCGGACCTGCGTCCAGAACACCAGGAACCCGGCGACGGGCACGCAGACGATCCCGGCCACCCGGGAGGGGAACCGCAGGCCGCGGGTGTCACCGAGGTGCACCGCCCGCAGCACCCCCCGCAGGCACAGCGCGGCCAGGCCGAGCAGGATCCCGACCAGCAGCACCGGGACCAGCACCCGGGGGAACAGCCCCGCGTCCGAGGTGACCGCCCGGGCGACGACCAGCACCGCGAGCGCGGCCAGCGCCAGCGGCGTCAGCGCGCCGAGCACCCCGGCGAGCACCAGCGCCGCCGGCGGACGGCGGGACCGCCAGCCGGCGTGCAGCTCCGCCCACCCCGGGCTCGGCCCCTCGGGCGCACCGGCGGCCTGCAGCACCTTGCCGAACTCGTTCGTCGTGGTCACCGGCCGGCTCACCCGTCCAGCCTGCCACCGGGCCGCTAGGGTCGGCCCGATGTCCCCCGCCCCCCTGCCCGGACCGTCCTGGGTGCTGCCCGTCGGCCGGTCCCTGGGGCCGCGCGGGGCCGGCTACGACGTGCTGGCCGGCCGGCAGGTGCACGAGCTGGACCCGATGAGCTGGGTGCTGTGGTCGCTGTGCCACGGCCTGCCCGGCCACCGCGCGCCGTGGACCCTGGCCGACGTCGAGCTGCAGGCGACCGCCTCCGGGCTCGCCGACGCCGTCCCGCTGCTGGACGGCCTGCTCGAGCGGGGCCTGGTCACCCTCGCCGCGCCCGACGACGACGCCGTGCTCACCCGGGTGCGGGCGGTCGTGCAGCTGCCGGCCCTGGGCAACACCGCCGACGACCCCGACACCTTCTCCCTGGGCACCCCCGAGGTGCCGCTGGTGGGCCTGGACCGGGTGACCTACGACGTGGTGACCAGCGCGCACCGCTTCCCCGACCTGGCCGCGGCGGTCGCGTCGGCGGCCGGTCTCTGGTTCCGGGCCGGGGCGCCGGCCCTGGCCGGCGGGGACGCCGCGGCGCTCGGCGCACGGGTGCGGGAGGCGCTGCCGCTGCTGCTCGCGGTCGGCGCGGTCCACCTGGAGCTCGCCCCGGCCGGGACGCCGTCGTGAGCCTCCCGGGCGGCGCCCGCCTGTACCCGGTCGGGCAGCGGCTGGGCGAGCTGCACGAGGACGGCGCGGGCAGCCGCGGGGTCGTCGTGGGTACCGGTGAGCGGGGGGTGCTGGTCGAGGACGGCGACCGTGCCGACGCCTGGGACGCCGCCCACGGGCTGGGGCACCTGGTCCGGCACGTGGCCTGGGACCGCAGCCAGCTGGGCGGGGTCCTCGGCGGGCTGCCGTCGCCGGACCTGGACCGGGTCGTGGCGGACCTCCTCGACCGGGGCCTGGTCGCCGAGGTCGACCCCGGCGACCCCGCCGCCACCGAGCGGTTCCTGGCGACCCACCGCTGGTTCAGCCGGCTCGGCGGGCTCGGCCAGCAGGAGCGGCCCGGCGGGTTCGTCTGCGGGATCGGCGTGCCCGGCGCTCCCCCGGTCCGGGAGGTGTCGCCCCGGGTGTACGAGTTCTGGAGCCTGGCGCCCGAGCTGCCCACCCTGGCCGCCGCCGCGGACTTCCTCGCCGCGTCCGCCGTCGACGACGACGGCGTCGAGCCCGAGGAGACCGACCCGGCGGCGGTGCGGCTGGCGCTGCTGGACTGGCTGCACGACCTGCTCTGCGTCGGCGCCGGCTGGCTGGAGGTCGTCCGGTGAGCCTGCCGGGACCGGGTCTGCTGGCGCTGGGCTGGTGCTACGAGCTGTGGCCCGACCGTGCCGCCGTGCTGGTCGGTCGCCGGCTGCCCGAACCGTGGGACGCCCGGACCCACCGGGTGTGGGCGGCCACCCGCGGTGCGCCCGGGTGGCCCGTCGGGCAGCCCTGGACGCCGGCCGACGTCGCCCGCACCGCCGGGCTGGACGAGGCCGAGGCGGTCGCCGTCCTGGAGCGGCTCGTCGAGCAGGGCGCCGTCGTCGGCGTGGACCCGGCCGACCCGCGCCCGGTGGCCGGCACCCTCACGCTGCTGCCGTTGGCGGAGGGCTGGGGCACCGACCCCGCCGACCCGGCGGTGCACCGGTACGGCCTCGGCGACGTCGAGCTCGCCCGCGTGCCGTGGGTGCTGCACAACGTGCTGGCCCTGGCCCACCGCTGGCCCGACCTCGGCGCGGCGTGCGACGCCGTGGCCGGCTTCGCCCGCGACGCCGGCACGCCGGTGGACGGCGACGGCGACGGCGTGCTGCGCCTGGCGGTCGGTTCGCTGCCCGCGCTGAGCGCGCTGGGCCTGGTCTGCCTGCAACCGGCCGGGGAGGTGTGATGCCCCCCGTCGCGCAGTGGCAGGGGTGGATCCTGCCGGTCGGCCACCCGCTCGGGGAGCACCACGACCCCGCCGGCCATGGTCCGCGCCGCCTCGTGGTGCGGCACGGGTCGTCCGCCGAGGTGCTCACCCCGGAGGACGGCCGCATCTGGTCGCGGGCCCGCGCCGACTCGGTCAGCGGCGCCGGTGCGGGGCGCGTCGCGGAGCGGATCATCGGCCTCGGGGCGCGCCCGGAGGAGGCCGTACCCCGGTTGGTGGACCGGGGCCTGCTCGTGCACGTCGACCCCCGTGACGCCGACGCCGCGCGGGTGTCGGCCACCGTGCGGGCCCGCCCGCTCGGGTCGGCCACCGGCGGCGACCCCGACGGCAGCATGGGCTACGGGCTGCCCGGGCTGCCCCCGCTCACCCGGCTCGCCGGCCAGGACGTCGAGGTGTGGCTGCTGGCCGTCCTCGCCGGCGACCTGCGCAGTGCCGCCGAGGGGCTGGAGCGGGTGTGGGCCGAGGACCTCGGCCGCGAGCCCGACGCCGGCGTGCAGCGGGCCGCGCTGCGCACCGTGTGGGACACCGTCGTGCAGATGACGACGGCGGGGGCCGGCTACCTCGACACGTCCGCCTGACCGGCGGTCACCGCGCCGGGGTGCTCGCCAGCCGGCCGAGCAGCTCGGCCACCGGGGCCAACCGCAGCGCGGACGCCGCGGCCTGCGCCTCCTCCGGCACCAGCGGGGTGGGTCCGACCGTGGTCCGCAGGGTCCCGCCGGGCTCGACGACCGCCGGGATGCGGGCCAGGTCGGGCCGCCCGCCCGGGCCGGGGCGCTCGGCCAGCAGGACCGCGCCCCGCAGCCGGTCGACACCGGCCCCGGGCAGGAGCCTGGCCAGCGCGGTGGCCACGGCGAGCTGCACGGCGGCCGGCACACCCCACCAGAACGACTCGCCGGGCAGCTGCGACAGCACCAGCACCGGCGGCCGCCCGCCGCCCTCGACCCACCGGGCGAGCAGGTGCAGCACCTGGCCACCCGGGGAGGTGACGTCGACGACGACGGCCAGCGTCCGGCCCGCCCCGTCGGGCCACTCCGCCACCAGCACGCCCGCGTCGGCCGGTTCCGGGACGGGGGCCGTCGGCCGGGGCGGGGGCGGGGCGTAGGGGAAGGGCGGCGGGCCGGCTGCCGCGCGCTGGGGCGGACCCTGCGGAGCCGGAGCCTGCGGAGCCGGGGCCTGCGGAGCCGGGGCCTGCGGAGCCGAGGCCTGCGGACCCGGGGTCTGCGGAGCCGGACCCTGCGGAGCCGGGCCCCCGGGTGCGGGTGCGGCCGGTCCGGGCTCGGCCAGCCCGGGCCGGAGGAGGCCGGCGACGCGGGGCAGCGGCTCCTCCTCCTCGGGCCACCAGCCCACCGCGTTGGCGATCTTCGCGACGTGGGCCCAGTCGACGGCACCCTCTCCGCCGACGGCTCGGTCGGCCGCCAGGACGCGGTCCAGCTCAGGGCTGCCGGGGACGTCGCCGGGGCCGATGCCGGCCTCGCGGGCCGCGGCCACCACCCGGGCGATGCCGGCCGGGGCCTCGTCCCGGGGCACCGCCGGCAGGTCCGCGGCGAGCCGGGACAGCGCTGCCCGGTGCGCCGGGTCGCCGGGCCGGGTGCCGTCCAGCACGAGGTCGACCACGGCCCGGGTCTGCGTGCGCATCCACTCCACCAGCCGCGGCACCAGGCCCGCCGGCCGGTGCGGCACGGCCGCCTCCGCCTGCCGCTCGCCGTCCAGTGCCCGGGCGATGTCGCCGGCCTCCGACCGCCGGACGGCGTCCAGGAGACCGTCCCGCCTCGCGCGGGCGCGGCCCAGCTCCACCTCGCGCCGTGCGGTGGCCCGGGCGGCCTCGTGCACCTTCAGCGCGGCCGCGCGGCGTTCCTTCGCCGCGGCCGCCGAGCGATCCGACCAGGCGTCCACCACGCTGCTGGAACCCACCGCGAGGACCGCCGCGGCAGCGGCCGTGACCGCGACCGCCCCGACCTGGGGCAGACCGTCCAGTGCCGTCCAGGTCGCGGGGTCGAACAGCGACCCGGCCTGGTCGGCGAAGGTGGCCTGCCAGGCCAGGACCGCGGTGACGGTGCCGACGACCGGGGCGCTCACGGCGGTGAGGGCCGAGCGCAGCCAGGGCGCGCTGATCGGCCGGTCGGGTGCGACGGCGCCGGCCGGGGCGGGCGCGGTCGGGGGAACGGGTGCCGGGGTGGCCGGGGCCTGCGGCAGCTCGACGACCGGGTCGGCCGGACCCGCCAGCGCGCCCAGGACCCGCTCCGCCACCGTCCGGCGACGCGCCGCGCGGGCCTCCCGCACCGCCGCCACGTCGTCGGCGACCTGCTCGGCGGCCTCGAGGTCGCCCCGGCGCGCGTCGGTGACCGCCCGGGCGTCGGCCAGCTCGGCGTCGAGCACCCCGCGGGCGGCGGCGGGCAGGTCCGCCTTCACCTGCGCGCGTGCCTGCACGGCCTGCTCGACCCGGGTGGCCGCGCCGTGCTGGCGGACCGCGGTGGCCACGGCCGTGGCGACCGGGACCAGCCCCGCCGCGACGAGGGCGAGGGGGCCCACGCCGACGCCGAGCAGCACCCCGGGCAGCGCGGTCATGACCCCGGGCAGGCCGACCCCCCACGCCGCGTTGGCCAGGTGGCTGCGCAGGGAGGGCACCCCGCTGGGCAGGGTGTCCAGCTTCTGCAGGACCGGTTGCAATTCCGGGTCCAGGAGCAGGCGGCGGTGCGGCCAGCCGAGCTCGTCGGGGTCGGTGCCGGTGCCGGTGGGGTCGCTGAGCATCCCGGCGTCCTCGGCCGCGGACCGCAGCCGGGCCAGCTGTGCGGGGGTGACGGCGTCGCCGGCGTCCAGCACCGCCTGCGCTGCGGCTGCCACCTCGGCCAGCCGGTCCTGGTCGACGGGGCCCAGCGCGAGGGGGTCCAGCGGCCCGGTGACCGGTCCCGGCGCCAGCAGCGGCTCGCCGTCGGGTGCGGTGGCGCCGTCCGGTGCGGCCGGCGGGCGGCCGGTCAGCTCGCCCTGCACCCCGGCCAGCCGTTCCTCGACGTCCTGCCGGCTGCGGGCCTCGGCGGCCAGCTCGGCGGCGCCCCGTGCCTGCGCCCAGGCCTGCGACCGGGCCCGCTCGACCGACCGGCGGGCGGCCTCGAGCTCGGCCTTGGTCCCGGCGGCGGAGCGCTGCGCGGCGGCGACCAGCGCGGCCGCCGCCGTGGACGCGAGCGCGCCCCAGGCCAGCGCCGGCGCCAGCGGCAGGGAGACGACGGCCAGCACGGCGACGCCGACCACGGTCGTGCCGGGGCCGGCGAGCGCCTTGCCGACCCAGGCCCGCGTGCTCGGCACCGACGGGGTGCTGCCCGGACCGGCCGGCGGACCGGAGGCGGACGGGGTGGCCCCGCCGGGGGCGGTCGTGACCGGGGGCAGCGTGCGGGCGGGACGGGCCCGCCCGACGGGGGTGTCGTGGCGCGCGGCCAGCTCGGTGCCGTAGGCCTCGGCCTCGGCCGCCAGCCGGGCCAGGGCGGCGTCGAGGACGCCCCGGACGGCGGGGGCCGGGCCGCGTCGGGCGTCGTCCTGCACGGCCAGGCGCGCGGTCAGCCGGGCGTGGACGCGGTCGGCGAGCCCGATGGAGGCCGAGGCCGCGATGCCGACCGCACCCGAGGAGACGGCGGTGGCCAGCTTGCTGAGGTCCCCGCTCAGCCACCCCACGAGGACACCGGGGGCCTGCGCGAGCACGGCGGTCAGCCCGCCCCCGAACACGGCGCGGACGACGGTCGCGACCCGTCCGGCCACGGCCTCGGGCACCCCGGTGTTCCCGAGGAGCTCGTTGACGGTGCGGACGTCGGCCTCGACGTCGGCGGGCAGGCGGGCCAGCCGGACCTCGACGTCCGGGCTGTCGCCGACCACCTGCCCGGTGCCGGTGTCGGCGCGGCCCTGGACCAGGTCCAGCTCGGCGAGCAGCTCCTGCGCCGGCCCGCGGGCCGCCCGCCGGTCGAGGGCGCCCCCCTCGACCAGCCGCTGCCGCAGGTCCGCCAGCCGCCGGGCCTGCTCGGGGGTCAGCTCCCCTGCTCGGCCACCAGGTCCTCGTAGACCTCCTGCGGGGTCCTGCTGCGGTTGGACAGGACCGGCCGGACCTCGCCCCGCCGCACCAGGTAGATCGACCCCCCGCGCGCCTGGGTCACCGGGCAGACCAGCACGGCGTCCTGGAACGGCAGCACCGTCCACTCCTGCTCCGGCGCTGGCGTCGGGGCGCGTGACAGCCAATCCCGGACCAGCTCGACCGCCGTCTCCTCCGTCGTCCGCTCCTGGTCGGCCAAGGCCCACCGCCTCCCACGCGCCGCCCGGTGGCCGGGCGATCGCCTCGATGTTCCAGATGGTGTCGCGGTAGGACGGCGGCCAGCGGCCGATCGAGCCGTCCTGGCCGTCCACCCACAGCAGCCCGTCGGGGCCGACGACGGCGTTGAACCAGTGCCCGCCCAGCGGACCGCGGGGCAGACCGGTGGCGTGCCAGTCCACGCCGACGACCGCGACGGTGCCCACCGGACGACCCTCCAGCGCCCGGGCCACGGCGTCCCACGCATCGCGGGTGAAGGCCGTGGTGTCGTCGACCGGCGGTGGTCCGTCCGTCCCCGGCTCGGCCACCGGGGTCGGGGCGACCAGCCCGTCGCCGGGACCGGGCCGCACCCCGGCCCAGGCCCACATCTCCGCGCCCTCCCCGCGGTGGGTGTCCCCCCGGGCCGGGGTGGCCCCCAGCCCCTGGACGGCGTCGGCCACCCGCCGCGAGACGTCGCCGCAGTTGTTGGTCCAGTCGCCGGCCTCGGGGGAGGTCGGCGGGAGGTCGTGGAACTGCGGGTTGACCTGGGCCAGCCACGCCGCGAGGTCGCCGCCCGAGGCGCGGACGGCGTCCCGCAGCCGCTCCGCCGTGCCGGCCGGGGGCTCGGTGTACCGGCCGGCCTCCACGACCTGCCGCGGCACCCCGGTCTCGTCCTGGCCGGGCTGCCACGTGGAGGTGGTCGGCAGTTCCTGGGCGAGGGGCGCGCCGTCGGGGCCGGTGCCGACCTGCACGCAGGCGACCGACCCGGTGCGCAGCCCGTCGGCCAGCTCCTGCGCCAGGGTGCCGTGGGCGGGGTCCTGCGCGAGGGCCCGGGCGACCTGGCCGAGGGCGGCGTCGGCGTCGACCGGGCCGCCGGGGCCGACGACGGCCAGCCGCGGACCGACCCGGACGACGTCGTGCCCGGCGGCGCGGGCGACGACCTCCGGGGCCACCCCGGACGCCGCGCCGAGGGCATCGGCGACGGCCGTCAGGAGGCCGGGCTGCGCTCCTGCGTCTCCTGCACCACCTCGGACGCCGGCACCGTCGTGGTGAACACCCCCGGTTCGCGCTGGGTCAGACCCAGGCTCTCCGCCTCCTGCTGGTCGTGCCCCAGGTAGCCCAGGTGCACCTGGTCCGCCGTCCGGCCCAGCACCTGGAACCTGGCTCCCCGCCAGGTCGCCGTCGTGGTCAGCCGGAAGACCTCGACCTCCGTCAACGGGACCTCCCGCTGGTAGCCCCGACCCGGGTTCCGCGGGGTGAAGCCCTCCTCCGGCTCGCGGCTGAGCAGCACCGCCGTCGTCGGTGAGCGGACCGCCCCCGTCCAGGTCCGACCGGCCCACACCAGGTACAGGCCGTCCGGGGTCCGGGGAGTCGTTTCGGGCACGGGGTCCTCCTGGGGTGGTCGGGCCGGTGGCCGGGGGTGCGGTGTCGCCGCTCGTGGCCCACGCCGTCGCCGCGGCGGTGGGGTACCACGCGCCCTGCGACGGGTCGTCGACGTCCTGGGCGTAGACGGCCAGCAGGGTCTCGCCGCCCTGCGGGTCCAGCGCCCAGATCTCCGCGCCGTCGGGCAGCGGACGGAAACTGCTGTCCTCGAACTCCGGCACCGGGTTCACCGGGTCCTCGGTGAACCCGGTGCCGGTGAACGGGCTGGCGTAGTTCGCCGGCCCGCCCAGCTGCCGGCCGTAGGGCACCGTGAAGCCGGACGTGCCGTCGTCGGCGTACCGCAGGACCGCGACCGACGGGTCGGACGGGTCGTACGGGGGGCGGCCCTCGCGGCCGACGTAGCCGGGGTCGGTGTAGTCCAGCCGGAGCCCCTGCTGCACGTCGGCCGGGGTGTCCAGGCCGAGCACGTCCACCGCCCGGGCGGTGAACCCCTTCGTCGTCGTCGGGGAGAAGATGCCCGGCACGTCGTTGCCGGTCAGGTAGTTGCGCAGGGTCTCGGGGGTGAGGGCCTTCTGCATCACCTCACCGGGGCCGGTGGTCACGCCGTCGCGCACCGCCCGGATGGCGTCGACCTGCTGCTGGGTGAGCGGGGTGCTCGCCGGGCTGCCGGCGGCGGCGGTGAACTCGGCCTCGGTCATCCCCGGCGGGAGGGCGTCCGCCAGGCCCTCGCGCCAGCCGCCGGTGTCGGGCAGCTGCGCGCGGCCCAGCTGCGGCTGCACGACGGAGCCGTCGGCCAGCTCCACCGTGCCGTCCGGCCGGGCGTTCCTCGGTGCCGGCCAGCCGGCGTCGTTCAGTCCGTCGGGCCGACCAGGACCGTCCCCGCCGTCACCAGGTCCGCGTCCTCCGGGTGCAGGAAGATCCCCAGCAGCTCGCCGTCCTCCGTCGAGCTGGAGTGCATCTCCCTCGACCGGATCCGGACCACCGTGGCCGTCCCCTCGACCTGCAGGGTCGACGCGGAGAAGGGGATCTCCCCGTCCTCCAGCCAACCCAGCGCCGCCGGTCCCCTCCCCGTCAGCTCGTAGGTCCGCTGGACCCGGTAGCGCACGCCCATCTCCACCCCTCCGGTAGCTCTCCCAGGCCGCCTGCTCGACGGCATCCGCCTCCTGCTCCAGGGCAGCCGTGTTGCTGTCCACGACCTGTCCGGCCAGCCACTGCTCGACGTGGACCGCCTCGTGCGCGACGGTCTTGACCAGGGTCTCGATGTCCGCGAAGGCCGACGGGGCGAGCACGACCACCGGCCGACCGTCCGCGCCGGCATTGGTGGAGCCGAACGCTCGCCTGCCGTCGTAGTAGGCCACGTCGTCCGGCGTCGTCCCCAGTACGACGTCGGCTCGCCCCAGGTCGATCCCCAAAGCCGAGGCGACCTCGTGCACGCTCTGCAGCGAGATCTCGACCTGTGCGCCACCGGCGAGCGCATCGGCGCTGGTCATCATGCCGTCCCGGCCGCTGCTGTGCAGCCCGTCGGTCCGGGGTGCTCCCCCCGCCGCTCCGGCTAGGCCGTCGCTGCGTCCGCCGGGCCGACCAGGACCATCCCCGCCGTCACCAGGTGCGCGTCCTCCGGGTGGACCTCCAGCCCGATCACCGGGCCCTCCGGCGTCTCCCGTCGGTGGACGTCCACGAAGGAGATCCGGACGGACCTGCTCGTGCCCTCCACGGTCAGGACGTCCCCGTTGCTGATCTGCCCCGCGGTCAGCAGACCCGTCAGCACCGGTCCCCGGCCCGGGATCGCGAACCTGTCCTGCACCAGGAACCGCACCGTCACCGACGCTCTGCGCGCCACGGGCCTCCTGCTCCCGGCTGCCCCCATGGTCAGCGGTCTCCCTCCTCGCCGGTGAACCCTTCCGCTGCAGGAGGTCGCCTGCACGGCCGTTCGGCTCGCCCGTCGTGCCGGTGTGCGAGATCGCGGCGTCGCGTGCGCCCATCTGTCCCGTGCGGTCGGGGGGCCGTGGGTCGGTCAGTGCTGCACGACGCCCCGCTCCGGCCACGTCCCCGTCGCTCGCAGCCTCCTGATGACCGCTCGGACCACCATCGGCATCTGCGCGTGGTCCCCGCCCACCGTCGGCCACGCCGTCGGATCCCGAGGATCGAGCACCACCCTGCTCGAGAGGTCCTCCTCGCTGGGCCCCCAGCGGTACTCCACCGCCTCGGGCGTCTGCTCCCCCCGCCTGTACAGCAGGTACACCGCCATCGGTCTGCTCCAGCCCTTCCGTGGTCTCACCGGTGCGGACTGTCCTGCCGGTCTCGTCCGACGGACCCGCTTGCTCGCGTGCTCCGTCCGACGGGCCTGCGGTAGGTGCCCGGTCCGACATCGACGGCGTCGCGGACACGTTCGACAGTGCGCTCGGTCCGGTCAGGCCCGTCGAGGCCGTGGCGCTCGTCGGCGAGGCAGAGGTCGGCGTCCCCGACAACGGCGTGACCGAGGACGGCGTGCTCGTCGACGGCGTGCTCGTCGACGGCGTGCTCGGCGAGGCAGAGGTCGGCGTCCCCGACGACGGCGTCCCCGACGACGGCGTGCTCGGCGAGGCAGAGGTCGGCGTGCTCGACGAGGGCGTGCTCGTCGAAGGCGTGCTCGTCGAAGGCGTGCTCGGCGAGGCAGAGGTCGGCGTCCCCGACGACGGCGTCCCCGCCGACGGCGTGCTCGGCGAGGCAGAGGTCGGCGTGCTCGACGAGGGCGTGCTTGTCGACGGCATGCTCGTCGAAGGCGTGCTCGGCGAGGCAGAGGTCGGCGTCCCCGACGACGGCGTCCCCGACGACGGCGTACCCGGCGAGGCACTGGTCGGCGTCCCCGACGACGGCGTACCCGACGACGGCGTACCCGACGACGGCGTACCTGGCGAGGCACTGGTCGGCGTCCCCGACGACGGCGTGCCCGAGGACGGCGTGCCCGAAGACGGCGAGCCCGACCCGGCGGCGCCGGGTGCCGCCGAGGACGTACCCGCGGCCGGGCTCCCGGAGGAGGAGGCCGGGGTGCCGGAGCTGCCCGCCGTCGCCCCGCCCGAGCTCCCGGCACCCGGCGACGACGCCGACGAGGCCGACGACGCCGACGACGAACCAGAACCCCCGGCGGCCGGCGCGCCGCCGGTCGCCGTCGACCCGGCGCCCGACGGTGCGCCGGCGCCCGCCGTCCCCGCGCCGGTGGCCGGGTTGCCCACCCCGCTGCCGGCCGCGCCCGGGTTGCCCAGGAACGGGGTGCCGTCGGCACCGACGGAGTTGGCGTAGTCGGCGTGCGCCTGCTGCGACGCGACGTCGACCGGCAGACCCGCCGACGCGTTCTGCGCGGAGGCCATGCCCTCGGCCATCGTGTCGATCGGGCTCCGCACGGCGGAGGCGACCTCGGGGCTGAACGGGCTGATCGTCCCCGCGCGCCCGACACCGGCGGCCGCGGCGCCGAGGCCCGCGGAGAAGTCGACCGAGAAGTCGCCGGTGAACACGCCGTTGCCGACCGCGCTGGCCAGCGGGGAGGTGATGCCGTTGGTGACGCCGGCCTGCACGGCCGTCCCGGGCCACCGCTTGATGGGCGCGGTGAGCGGGTTGCCGTTCGCCCCGACCCGGCCCAGGTGCGAGATGCCGGGGACCCGGCTGACCATGCCGCCCACGCCCATCCCGATGACGCCGCCGGCGGCGCCGGCGACCGCCGAGATGCCCAGCTGCTGCAGGTCGAAGCCGTCGCGGGTCCCGGTGGCCACCTGGTAGCCCTGCGAGATGGCGTCGATGGCGACCTCCTCCGCCACCTCCTCCGCCACCTCGCGCGCCAGGCGCTGGGTGAGGGTGCGCTGCGCGACCCGGGTGCCCAGCTGGGTGGCCGCGCGGGTCATCACCTGCTGGGCGACCTTCTTGCCGGCCAGGCTCAGCAGCTGCTGGATGATCCGCCGCGCGGCCTCCCGCAGCGCCATGCCGATGGGTCCGAGGGCGACCGTCGAGGTGCCGAAGGTGAAGAACGCGGCCAGGACGGCGATGAAGGCCGAGATCAGCGCGACGTAGAAGGCGACGTTGACCGAGATCTTGGCGTACTGGACCTGCACGCCCATCGCGTGCGACTGCTGCGACAGGGCCCCCGCCTGGCCGAGCATCTTCGCGATGCTGTCGCCCTCCTCGGCGTACAGCGTCTTCTGCACCCGGTCCAGGAAGGCCTGGGTCGCCGGGCTGGACCACCCGGCGAGGAGGTTCTCGACCGCCCCGGACTCCTCGCCCAGCGCGGTGTCGAGGGCATCGGCGAGGGACTGCCAGTGCTCGGCGAGCTCCCACAGCTTCGACTCGCTGCCCTTGGGCCACTCCTGCCCGGACGACACGTAGGAGAGCAGCTCGCTGGCCCAGTCGGGCAGGCCGAGGAACTCCCAGGCCGGCTCGATGTCGCCGCTCATCCCACCCCCCGTCTGCGCGTCGTCACCGGTGCGGGGAGTCTGCCAGCCCGGCCGTGGCCGGGCCGGTCACCCGCTCAGAGCCCCTTGACGTCCACGTCGACCTGGCCGGCCTGGACCTCGTCGGAGGCCAGCGAGTTCTGCACGGCGGTGCGGACGTCGGGGCCGAACTTCCCGACGTCGGTGACGGCGGCCTGGCCCTTGGCGCCGACCTCGGTGCCGCCGGACTCGGTGTAGGCGCGCTGGAACTCCTCGCCCGGCCCGTCGGTGCCCCAGGTGCCGGCGTTGTTCAGGCCCTCGATCGCGGAGATCGCGTCGGTCCAGGAGCTCTCCAGCTTCGAGGCCGTGGCGTCCATCTGCGCCGTCGCGTTCGCCACCTGCTGGGGGTCGATCTCGACGTTGCTCTGCCCGCCCGATCCGCTCACGACCAGCCCCTCCCGCTCATCTGCTGCTGCATGCCGTCGACGACGGCGTCGGTGTCACCGCTGATGTGCGCCTGCATGACCTCGCGGGGCACCAGCGACTGGAAGACGTCGAGGACCTGCTCCTGCGCCTGCGCGGCGGCGGCGTGGACGGTCTCGGTGATGGTGTCGGCCAGCTCCCGGGCATCGGGACGGCGGAAGACCCGCGGGTCGATGTCGAGCTGCACCAGCTCGCCCCGGGCGCCGACGGTGACGGTGACCAGGCCGTCGTCGGAGGTCTTCGTGACCTGCACGGCCTTGGCCCGCGCCGCGACGGCGGGACCCTCGGTGGCCAGCTTCTCCGCGGTGCCGCGCAGGCTCTCCGCGAGCGCGGCGAGGCCCGCGGTGTCGGGGCGGTCGGCGGCGGTCACGACGACCTCCTTCCACGGCTGCGGGCACGGACGACGGGACGAGGATACGGACCGGAGGTGTCCCGGTCACCTGGACGACGGATGTGCGGACCCGCCGGACTCGGTAGACTCCCGCCCGACCGACGGCCCGCAGCGCCCCCGCCGACGAGAACGCCCCGGGAGACCACCGTGTCCGGAACCAACGCGCGCATCGAGAGCATCAGCGACTTCGCCTCGCAGGTGCAGCCCCTCGCCGGCGAGTTCGCCGAGGCGGCCAGCACCGAGCTGGGCACGATCGCCCAGGCCAGGATCGGGGCCTCGGGCACCTCGGAGGGCGGCGGCGCCCTGCAGTCGCACATGATCGCCGGGCAGCTGGTCGCGATGCTCAACAACGACGCGACCCTCGGTGTGATGGCGCTGGCGACGGGCGCGCAGACCATCGCGGTGAACTACCTGACCGCCGACGCCCAGCAGCAGGACGAGATGGACGTCGTCAACGGCGCGTTCATGCCGGCGCCGGGCAAGGGCATGCAGTCCGCCATCGCCGAGCAGCAGGCGGCCGCCGAGCGCGGCGACGCCGACGACGCCCCGGGTGTGGCCGTCGACGGGTCCGACGTGGAGCTGCCCGAGGCGACCACCGAGGGCCCGGCCGAGCCGTCCCAGTCCTCGCAGGACACCGACCGGGTGTCGGAGAACCAGCAGGCCTACGGCGAGGACGAGAACAAGTACGACGGCGTCGGCACCCCCGACCTGCAGACCGAGGGCCCCCCGGTCTACACCTCGGGCACCGACTACACGGCGTGAGCGAGGCCAACTTCGGCTTCGCCGAGGACGGGCACGCGCACGTCGGCCCCGACGGCGGTTACCACCTCCCGGACGCCCCCGAGCGCCCCGACGTCCGGCTCGACCCCGCGTCGGCCCAGATCGACGAGATCTGGCTCAACATGCAGCAGGAGGAGCCGGAGACGATCACGGCCGCGGCAGCGGCCTGGGGTCGCCTGGCCACGCGTCTGCAGGACCTCTCCGACCGGCTCACCACCAAGGGCAAGGCCCTGGCCGCCGACTGGGACTCCGAGGCCGCCGAGCGCTTCCTCCTCCACGTCGGTGCCACCACCTACTCGCTCAACGAGTGGCACCAGGCGGCGGTGGACAACAAGACCGCCCTCGAGGTGCTCGGGCAGGAGATCGCCGAGCACCAGACGGCGATGAACTCCCTCTACGAGGAGTACGAGCGCGAGGCGCAGAAGCTGCAGGAGCAGGACGACGCCGGGTGGGGCAACCTCAACCCGGTCGAGATGTACCGCGACGTGACCGACGTCGTCGGCTACCACCGCTCGGGGAACCTGAAGGCCCAGTACAACGAGCGGGCCCGCGCCCTGATGAACCAGGTCGCCGACAGCTACTCCAACGCCCAGATCGGCATCCGGTCGGGCAACCGGTTCATGGGGCCCCGGGACGCGACCATGCCCACGCCGGGCCAGCCCGGTGGTCCGGGCGCACCCGGAGCCCCCGGTGCGCCAGGCGCCCCCGGTGCGCCAGGCGGTGCGCCGCCGAGCGCCCCCACCGGGCAGCCGCCGACCGCGCCCCAGGGCCCGCGACCCGAGGCCGTGCTGGTCGGCGTCCCGGTGCTGACGCTCCCGACCACCCTCCCGACGCCGGTGGCGCCGCCGGCGCCGTCGGTCCTGCCCGGTCCGGCCCCCCAGGCGCCCGTCCTGCCCGACGGCGCCACGGGGACGACCCCGGAGCCTCCCCCGCAGCTGCCCGGCGGGCTCGCCGGCGCCGCCGGGCTCACCGGCGCTGCCGGTCTGGCCGGCGCGGCCGGGCTGGCCGGTGTCCGTGGTACGCCCCCCTCGGCCCCGCGAGGGTCTCTCGGCGGCGCCCCCACCGCCCCGGCCGCACCGCGCGGTGCGGCACCGCAGGCCCCGGCCGGTGCCCCCGGCGCCCGGCCCGCGGCACCCGGCGCCCCCGGTGGACTCGGTGGCCGGACGGCCCCCGCGGCACCCACGGGCCGGCCCGGTGCCGGCGGCGGGGCACCCCAGCTCGGCGGGCGGCAGAGCCCGTCGGCACCCGGCGCCCCCGGGGCCGGCGGCCAGGGCCGCCCCGGTGCGCCCGCCTCCCCCGGGCACGCCGGCTCGGCGCGTCCCGGTGCACCCGAGGCACCCGGCACGGGCCGCCCCGGAGCCCCCGGCGCACCCGGGTCCGGTCGGCCCGGAGCCCCGGCCCGGCCCAGCGGTCCCGGCGGCGCCGCCCTCCCCGGACGCAGCGCCCCGACCCGGCCGGGCACCCCGGGCACGGGTGCCCCGGCCGGCCCCGGCGCACCCGGCGGGGCCGCCCGGCCGCTGCTGGGGGCCCGCACCCCACCCACCGGCGCCCGCCCGGCCGCCCCCGGCGGCGTCGCCGGCCCCGGCGCCGGCGGGCTGCCCGGCGCGGGCGGCCTGGCCGGTCGCGGCCGCACCGGCCGTCCCACCACGCCCGAGTCGGGGACCACCGGCCGGACGGCGATCAGCCGCGGCCTGGACGGGCGCGGCGTACCGTCCGCCCGTCCCGGCACCCCCGGCGAGATCGGCGGCGGCCGCCCCGTGGCCGGCGGTGGCCGTCCCTCCACCGGCGCACCGGTCGCCGGGCGGGGGCGGGGGAAGGACCGCGACGAGGAGAAGGTGCAGCGCCCCGGGTTCGTCGGCGACGCCGAGCTGTTCGACGTCGACGACGCCACGCCGCACGTGGTGGAGCGCCCGAAGGAACGGACCCGGCCCGAGCGCTCCGGCCCGGCCCTGGGCCGCGGCTGACCGGTCCGGGTCAGACCTCCACGAGGGTCTGCGCCTCCCGGACCGACCTGACCTCCTCGCGCGGCACCCGGCGGTGCCACACCCCGCGGTCGACGCGGGTCGCCCCGGCGGCCCGCGCCACGGGGTCGGCGCCCCCGAGGTGCTCCAGCAGCAGGTCGTCGCCGAGGTCCTCGACGACCAGCCAGTCCTCGCCGCGCCACCGGCCGACGGTGCGCACGTGCAGCAGCGCCTCGACCTCCTGCGCGGGGACGGCCAGCACCCACGTGCCCGGGGCCACCTCGTCCCAGCCCGGCCGTGCCACCTCGCTGCGCAGCCGCACCCGCAGGCCCGCCGGCCCGGGGTGCGGGGAGCACGGGTGCTCCTCGCCGCCGTGCCGGGCGCGCCAGCTCACGCCGGCACCTCCGCGTACCGCGGCGGGGTGAGCAGCCAGGTGCCGCGGTCGCCGTCCCAGGTGCCCCAGCGGTGCTCCCGGCCGTCCTCGCCGAGCTCGAACAGCTGGGCGTCGTGCGGCAGCTCCACCCCGTGCACCCGGTGCTCGCGGACCAGGGCGTCCACCTGCGGCGAGAACCCGAGCCCGACGAACGGGGCGTCCTCGACCACCCACCCGGCCACCGCGTCCCGGCCCTCCTCCGTGCGCCCGCCGTAGGCGGGGCGGTAGAGCTCGGGGCCCACCGCCGGCCAGCGCAGCAGGAAGACCGACCCGCGGTCCCCGACCAGCTCGGGGCCGTCACCGGACCGACCGAGGGCGCGCACCAGCCCCGTCGGGGTGGCGATGTGCAGCACGTCGTGCAGCTGGTGCACGTAGCCGGAGTAGCGGCCGTCGCCGCGGTCGAGCCGGGGGTCGACCTCGGCCACCGGCAGGAGCGCCTGCACCAGCGGGTGCACCAGGTCGGGCTCGGCGGCGACCTGCTCGGCCAGCGACGGCGCGGCCAGCCGCGCGACCGTGCCCGCCTCCAGCGTGAGGTGCCCGGCCAGCCCGGGGTCCACCGCCAGCCCCCACGTCGGGTCCGGCCAGCCGGCCGCCAGCTCCGGCAGCGAGACCACCCGGCCCGGCACCCCGCTGCGCCCGGTCGCCCGCTCCATGGCCGGCCAGCTGGTGAAGGCCACCAGCCAGCGGCGGTCGGCGGCCTCCAGCGTGCCCCAGCGGTGCGCCCCGCCCGGTGCGCGCTCGGCCAGCGGCACCACCAGCTGGGCCGGCCGCAGCAGCTGCAGCGCCGCCACCACGTCGTCCCGGGCCAGCGCGTCGGCCAGCAAGCCGTCGTCCATGACCCGGACCCTAAGCGGTGGTGGACGGTAGGGTCTCGGTCGTCCCGCCCCGCCGTCGGAACCGGAGCGATGAGCCAGACCCTCCAGGTGGACCCGGGCACCCCGGGCGCGTACCCGACGATCGGCGAGGCCGTGGGAGACGCCCCCACCGGCGCGACCGTGGTGGTCGCCCCGGGCAGCTACCCCGAGTCGCTGCAGGTGCTGGGCAAGGACGTCACGATCCGGGCCGCCGACGGCGCCGGCGAGGACGCCGAGGTCGTGCTGGCCGGGTCCGGCGACTACCTGGCCACCCTGGGCGTCCGCGACGCGACCGTGGTGGTGGAGGGCCTGGTGGTGGTCGGCGGCGACACCACCGCCGTCGAGGCCGAGGGCGCCCGGCTGACCCTGCGGTCGGTCACCGTGCGCGCCGGGCACGGCGCCGGGGTGCGGCTGTCCGACCGGAGCACCCTCACCGCGACCGGCTGCACCGTCACCGGCGGCACCCAGGGCCTGGTGCTCGAGGAGAGCGGCGGCACGGTCGAGGACACCACCGTGCGCGACAGCGGCGACGACGCCGTCCTCGTCCGGCTGGGCGCCGACCCGGTGCTGCGCAACCTCGTCGTCGTGGGCGGGCACCGCGGCGTCTACGCCTACCAGGGCGGGCACCCGGTGCTCGAGGGCTGCGACATCAGCGGGACGGCGGCCGCCGGCGTGCACGTCACCCAGAGCAGCTCCGCGAAGCTCACCCGCTGCAAGCTGCACGCCTGCGGCGGGCCCGGCGTCCTGTTCGACGCCGGCACCACCGGCACCGTCGACGGCTGCCGCACCGAGCGGACCGCCGAGCCCGGCGTCAGCGTCGACCCCGGCGCCCAGGTCGAGGTGCTCGAGGCCGCGCAGGGCGCCGCGGCCGGCGTCGGCGCCGCGGGCGCGGCCGAGCAGGGCGACCCGGAGCGGGTCGACGAGCTGCTGGCCGAGCTCGACGCCATGGTGGGCCTGGAGGGCGTCAAGGCCGAGGTCCGGGCCATCATCGACGAGATCCAGGTCAACGAGTGGCGGCGCAGCGCGGGCCTGGCCGTCGGCGGCGCCAGCCACCACCTGGTCTTCGCCGGCGCCCCGGGCACCGGCAAGACCACGGTGGGCCGCATCTACGGCCAGCTGCTGGCCGCGCTGGGCGCGCTGCCGGGCGGCCCCCTCCGGGAGGTCTCCCGGCGGGACCTGGTGGGCCAGTACATCGGGCACACCGCCGAGAAGACCGCCGCGGTGTTCGACGAGGCCGCCGGCGGCGTGGTGTTCCTGGACGAGGCCTACACGCTGTCCCGGCAGGCCGGCGGGGGCAACGACTTCGGCCAGGAGGCGATCGACATGATCGTCAAGCTGATGGAGGACCGCCGCGACACCCTGGCCGTGATCGCCGCGGGCTACACCGCGGAGATGCAGCAGTTCCTCGACGCCAACCCGGGCCTGGCCTCCCGCTTCGTCAAGACCGTGGAGTTCGAGAACTACGGCGCCGACGAGCTGGTGCTGATCATCACCCGGATGATCGGCGCCGGCGACTACCGGCTGGCCGACGACGCCGTCCCGCTGCTGGAGCACCACTTCGCCACGGTGCAGCGCGGCGCCGACTTCGGGAACGCCCGCGAGGCCCGCAAGCTGTTCGAGAAGCTGCGCAAGGTGCAGTCCCAGCGGCTGCGCGCGCTCGGCGCCCGCCCCGCGCTCGCCGACCTGCAGACGCTGACCGCCGAGGACGTGTCCCGCGCCCTCGCCGACGGCTGAGACCCGTGCCCGCCCGCCCGGGCGCCCGCGCCGCGCTGGTCGTCGGCGCGCTCGTCGCCGCCGTCCTCGCCGTGCCCGGGCAGGCCGCCGCCGTGCAGGTCTGCGACCAGCCCCTGGCCCCCGACGCCGCCGTGCAGGACGTGCCCTGGGCGCAGGCCGGGTACGACCCGGCCGCCCGGCTGTGGCCCTTCAGCCGCGGCGCCGGGGTGACCGTCGCGGTCGTGGACACCGGGGTGGACGCCGCCCACCCGCAGCTGGCCGGCCGGGTGGCCGAGGGCGTCGACCTGGTGCGCGCCCAGCCCGGCGCGGGGGTGGACTGCGTGCCGCACGGCACCGGCCTGGCCGGCGTGGTGGCCGCCCAGCCGGTCAGCACCACCGGCATGGTCGGCCTGGCCCCGGACGCCACCGTGCTGCCCGTGCAGGTCTCCGACGACGTCACGGTGACCGCCGGCGGGGACGAGCCGCTGTCCCCCGACCTGCTGGCCGCCGGCATCGACGCCGCGGTCTCCGCGGGCGCGGCGGTGGTCGACGTCGGCGTGGTCGCCGGGTCGGGCAGCCCCGCCCTGCAGGCCGCGGTGCAGCGCGCGGTCGACGCCGGCGTGCTCGTGGTGGCCCCCGTGGGCGACGGCCACGTGCCCGACCGCGACGACCCCGGACCCACCCCGGAGTCGCTGACCCCCTACCCGGCGGCCTACCCCGGCGTGGTCGGCGTCGGCGCGGCCACCCGCACCGGGGGCCGGCTGCAGACCTCCCAGGTCGGGCCCTACGTCGACCTGCTCGCCCCCGGCGAGGACGTCGTGTCCACCGGTGTCGTCGGCCAGCGCGTCTACGAGGGCACGGGCATCGCCACGGCCTTCGTCGCGGCGACCGCCGCCCTGCTGCTGGCCCTCCCCGACGCCGAGCGCGCCCGGCCCCTGCCCGACGCCGGCCCGGACCGCGTGGCCGCGCTGACCGAGCGGCTGCTGGCCACCGCCACCGGCGGGACGGACTCGCAGCGCTACGGCACCGGGGTGCTGGACCCGGTGCGGGCGCTCACCGAGTCGCTGGCCTCCGCCGGGCCGGCTGCGGCCACGCCGTACCAGGCGCCCCCGGTGGACCCGCAGGAGCAGGCCCGCGCCGAGGCCCGGCAGGCCTCCGGCACGACGGCGGGCCGGGTGGCCGCGGTGCTGGGCGCGGTGCTCGTCGTCGGGTTGCTCGCCGGGCTGCTGGTGCCGCGGGCCCGGCGCCGCCGCTGGCGGACCGGCGTGGCCCGCCCGGTGGTGCGCCCGGACGACCCGCCCCGCTTCCTGTCCGGCGACGCCCTCTACCGGCGCGGCCCGACCCCCTGACCCGCGGGGACCCCCCGGACGCGACGAGGCCACCCCCGCCGGGCGGGGGTGGCCTCGTGCTGCGGTGCGGGGTGCGTCAGGCGACGACGCCGGTGTTCGTCGACTCGGTCGACGAGGCGGTGTCGGCGGCGCTGTCGAGGCCGCCGGCCCACTGGGTCAGGGCCGTCTTGATGTTGTCCGACGCGGTGGACCACTGGGTCTGCCGGCTGGAGTAGGCCTGCTGGGCGTCGGAGTCCCAGGTGCTGTACATGGCGCGCACCTGCGACTCCAGGGAGGACAGCTGGCTCTCCATCGAGGAGACCGCGGAGCGGACGCTGGCGGCGCCGTCGCCCTGCATGTTCCAGTCGACGGCGTAGGTCGAACCACCACTCATGATCTGGTCCCTCCCTCTCAGGCGAGCCCGGCGGTGATGCCGGTCGTCGTGCTCTGGACGCTCTGCATGGCCGAGGACTGCTCCTCGTCGCCGGTGTCGTAGTTGTTGGCCGCGGTGCGGATGTCGCCGCCCATCGCCGTCAGTGCGGCGTGCAGCTTGTTGACCTCGGTCTCCACCGTGCTCTTCACCTGGATGAACGAGGTACCACCCCGGCCCTTCCAGGTGGACTCGAGGCCGCTGAGCTGGCCCATCAGCGAGTTGAGCATGCCGCGGATGCTGTCGGCGGTCTGCTCGGCGCCCGTGGCGAAGGAGCGCATCTGGACCGGATCGGCATTGGTCGCCATGTGGTCTCCCACCTCTCTCGTCGTCGTGGAGGCGCCTGAGCGGCACCAGTTAGCGGGGCGAAACTACCCGGCTGAAGCGAGTCGCGCGAGTCCGGTCACTGGCTGTTCACCCGTTCGGCACGCTCAGAGAGGGAGTCGGGCGTCCGTGACGTCCAGCGTCGGGCCGGCCGGCAGGCGGGCCACCAGCGAGCTCGGGAGGGCCACCGGGGTCACCCCGGCGTAGCCCAGCACGGCCAGGGTGTCCTCGTCGGGCACCGGGTAGCGGACCCCTGCGTCGGTGACCAGGAACAGCCCCCCGGTGGTCGCGGTCCCCGAGCCCTGGGCCAGCACCACCGCGCCGCCGCCGGGCGCGACCACCACCGAGTCGGCCAGCACCGCGCCGTCGGCACCCACCCCGCCGGTGGCGGCCGCGATGTCGGTGCCGGCGACCTCGGCCTGCACCGAGACCTCGGGCAGCTGGGCGGCCCCCGTGAACGAGGCGCACACCGTGCTCTCCGCCGAGGTCACCGCCGCGGGCTCGGGACGCTGCGCCGGCGGGTCGGCGTCGGTGCGCTCGGCCAGCTCGGCGCGGGGCACGGAGTTGGCCTCGGCGGCCGACAGCGGCACCGGTTCGACCGCCCGCCCGACGTACACGGTCGAGGTCAGCGACGGGTCGGCCAGCAGCAGGTCCTTCTGCACCGCGGTGATCTCCTCGATCCCCCCGCGGGTGACCTGGTAGTACTGCGCGCCCTCGCCGGAGCCGACGACCCGGACCTCCCCGACCACCGCGCCGGCCAGCGCGGAGGGCTCCCCGCGCCCCTCGGCCGGCTCGGGCACCAGCGCGTTGCCCGCCGGCATCGCGTTCAGCCAGGCGGTGCCGACCTGCACCTGCGGCTGGGTGCGGTAGGTCAGGCCCTCGAGCACCGCGTCCTCCTGCGGGACCGGGTACTGGTGGCCGGCCCACACCAGGTGCAGCGAGCCGTCCTCGACGTCGCGCACCAGCACGGCCGCCTGGTCCACGGGGTCGCCGCTGGTGGTCGAGCGGCCGACCACCAGCTGGGTGTCGGGCACCTCGTCGCCGCTGCCCTGCTCGGGCGGGGTCGAGCACAGCGTCCAGGGGGCGCCGAGCAGCCGGTCGGGGGCGGGCATCGAGTCGGGGGCGTCGGGGATGCCCAGCCGGGGCCCGCGCGGCACCCCGGCCAGCGACGCCGCCGACACCTGCACGGTCGTGGCGGTGCCCATGAGCAGCGCGCCGCTGGCCAGGTTGGGCACCGGGTGCAGCCGCTGGGTGCCGTCGGCGTCGGGCAGGTAGGCGAACCGGGCGCCGGTCTCCTCCTCGACGACCACCTGGCCCGAGGTCTGCCAGGTCGTGTTGCCCCCGGGCCGGACGACGCCGATGACCCCGGCGACGGCGAGGGTCAGCGCGGCGACCATGACGCTGCCGAAGACCGCGCCGCCCATCCGCCGCAGCGGGGTGCGGGCCGGGTCGGCCTCGCGCAGCACGAGCCCGGAGACCAGCCGGCGCACCGACGACTGGTAGCTCTGGAAGAGGTCCTTGCGGCTGGCCACGGCGGATCAGCCGTAGAGCCCGCGGACGTAGCCGTACAGGCCCGCCACCACGCAGACGGTGGGCACCAGCGCCAGCACGAGCACCACGTCCAGCACGTCGGCCACCCGGCCCAGGTAGGGGCTGGGCGGGCGCACCGCCCAGGCACGGCCGGCGGCGAGCGCAGCCAGCGCCAGCACGAGCAGCACCGGGACCGCGAGCACCACCCGGTCGGCGGCGTCCAGGCCGAGCGCGGCGAGGGCCAGCAGCGCGACCGCGAGCGCCCCGGTCGCGGCGAGCGGCAGGCGGTGGCGCAGCGCGGGGAACAGCCGCGTGCGCAGCAGCGACACCGCGGCGACCAGGCCGACCAGCACCAGGGCCGACGTGCGGGCCGACGCGACGAGGACCGCGCAGCAGACCACCGAGACGACCGCCCCGCCGCCGAGCATCCCGGTGAGCAGCTCGTCGGAGCGGCGCACCCGGGCCTCGACCCGGCTGCGCGGCGCCGGGGTCTCGTCGGCCAGCAGCTCCTCGGGCGTGGTGGGCAGCACCGGCACCGGCAGCCCGCCCAGCCGGATGCTCAGCAGCGGCACCAGCGGGGTGGCGGCCAGCACGACCGCCAGCAGCACCGCGGCGGTGTCGACCGCGTCCATCGCGCCGGGCAGGGCGAGCAGCCCCCCGAGCCCGCCGAGCAGGCCCGCGGTGATGCCGGCCGAGCTGTACTGGGTGCGGTCCCCGACACCCAGGTGCACGGCCAGGGCGACCACCAGCACGACCAGGGAGGCGGTCAGCACGTGCACCGGCTGGAGCTCGGCCAGGGACTGGTCGCCGAGGGTGACCACCAGCCCGCCGAGCGCGGCCGCCGGCAGCGCCAGCACGCCCAGCAGGGCGCCCGCGGCCGTGTCGCCCAGGGCACGGGCCAGGCCGACCGCGAGCAGCACGCAGCCCACGGCGGTGCCCAGGGCCACCAGGCCGGTCGTCGTCCAGCCCGCGTCGGGGCCGGCGGTGAGCAGGAGCGCGAGGGCCGCGAGGACGGCGACCGCCGTACCGGTCAGCCCGGCCCGGCGGGTGTCGGCCGCCGTCCAGGACCGGCTGACCGCCCGCGCGCCGGAGGCGACCGCGTCCACGACGTCGTCGTAGTCCAGCTCCGGCCACTCCTGGTGCCGCGGCACCAGGTGCAGGACCTCGCCGTCGAGCACGCCCGCCGCGCCCAGCGAGCGGGCCGGGTCGACCGGTGCGCCGTCGGGCCGGCGCAGCACCCAGCCGCCGTGCACCTGGCCCTCGTCGGCGAGCTCCTCGCCGGCCGCGCGCAGCAGGCCGGGCAGCAGCTCGGCCACCGGGACCCCGTCGGGCAGCGCCACGTCCACCCTCCGACGGGGCGCCGCCACGGTCACGCGGGCCAGGCCGCCGCCGATCGCACGGGTCATCGGTGTCGAGCTCCTCGGTCGGGGCGGCACGGGGCAGTGGCATGCGGTGGGCGCCCATACGATACGGAGATGTCCGAGGCCGAGCGGCCCCGGCGCGGGCGGGGAGGTCGATCCAGCTGAGCACCGTGGTGATCCGCCGCCAGCCCCGGCGGGACGCACCCGAGCTGCCCACCGGCGACGTCGTCGTCGACCCGCCCCCGGAGCTGCCCGGCGCCGCCGGCCGGCGCTGGACCCAGGTGCTCATGGTGCTGCCCATGCTGGCCGGCGCCGGGGCCATGGCCCTGCTGTTCACCGGCGGGCGCGGCGGCCCGCTGGGCTACCTGGCCGGCGGGCTGCTCGGCGTCAGCGCCCTGGGCATGGTCGTGATGATGGTGGCCAACAGCGGCGGCACCTCCAAGGCCGAGATGGCCGAGGCCCGCCGCGGCTACCTGCGCCACCTGGCCCTGCACCGGCAGAAGGTGCGCGCCAACGCCGTCCAGCAGCGCAGGGCGATGCTCTACCGGCACCCCGACCCTGACCAGCTGTGGGTGACCGCGGCCAGCCACCGGCTGTGGGAGCGCCGCCGCGACCACGCCGACTTCGGCGTGGTCCGCATCGGCATCGGGCCGCTGGCGCTGGCCACCCCGATCGTGCCGCCGCAGACCCGCCCGCTGGACGAGCTCGAGCCGCTGGCCGCGGCCGCGCTGCGCCGCTTCGTGCTGGCCTACAACTCGGTGCCCGACCTGCCGGTCGCGATGGCGGCCAACGGGTTCTCCCGCGTGCACCTGACCGGCGACGTCGAGCGCGCCCGGTCCCTCACCCGGGCCGTGCTGGCCCAGCTGGCCGTCCACCACGCCCCCGACGACGTCCTGGTCGCGGTGGTGGCCGGCACCGAGGAGCGCGCGCAGTGGGAGTGGGCCCGCTGGCTGCCGCACTGCCTGCACCCCGAGCGCTCCGACGCGCTGGGCCGGTTGCGCCTGCTCACCCCGACCGTGCCGGCGCTGGAGGCGCTGCTGGAGGACGAGCTGGCCGCCCGGCCCCGGTTCGACCCCACCGGCCCGGCGACCTCGGTCACCGGGCCGCACCTGGTCGTGGTGCTCGACGGCGGCGAGGTCGCCGGCTCCAACCACCTGATGACCGACGGCGGCGTCGAGGGCGTCACCGTGCTCGACCTGTCCACCCCGCCGCCCCGGCTGCTGGACCGCGCGACCCTGGTGCTCGACGTCGACCGCGACGGCACCGCCCGCAGCCGCACCCTCGAGGGCGAGGCACCCATCGGCCGGGCCGACGAGCTCGGCGTCGCGGGCATCGAGGCGCTGGCCCGCCAGCTGGCCCCGTTCCGGCTGTCCGCGGGCCCCCGCGGGGAGCAGGCGATGAGCACCGCGATGGGGCTGGCCGAGCTGCTGGATATCTCCGACCCCTACGAGCACGACGTCGCCCGGGGCTGGGCCCCCCGGCCCAACCGCGACCGGCTGCGGGTGCCGATCGGGGTCGGCCCGGACGGCGCCCCCATCGAGCTGGACATCAAGGAGTCCGCGCAGGACGGCATGGGCCCGCACGGCCTGCTCGTCGGGGCGACCGGGTCGGGCAAGTCCGAGCTGCTGCGCACCCTGGTGCTGGCGCTGGCGGTCACCCACGACTCCGAGGCGCTCAACTTCGTCCTCGTCGACTTCAAGGGCGGTGCGACCTTCACCAAGCTCGACCGGCTGCCGCACACCAGCGCGGTGATCACCAACCTGGCCGACGAGCTGCCCCTGGTCGACCGGATGACCGACGCGATCAACGGGGAGCTGCTGCGCCGCCAGGAGCTGCTGCGCACGGCCGGCAACTACTCGTCGCTGCGCGACTACGAGCGGGCCCGCACCTCGGGTGTCCCGCTGGCGCCGGTGCCCAGCCTGCTCATCGTCTGCGACGAGTTCAGCGAGCTGCTCAGCGCCAAGCCCGACTTCATCGACATGTTCGTGCAGATCGGCCGGGTGGGCCGTTCGCTGGGCGTGCACCTGCTGCTGGCCAGCCAGCGCCTGGAGGAGGGCCGGCTGCGCGGCCTGGACACCCACCTGTCCTACCGGATCGGCCTGCGCACCAACTCGGCGATGGAGAGCCGCGTCGTCCTCTCCGCCCCCGACGCGTTCGAGCTGCCCCGCGCCCCGGGCCACGGCTACCTGAAGTTCGGCACCGACCCCCTCGAGCGCTTCCGCGCGGCCTACGTGTCGGGCACCTACAAGCGCCGGACGGCGGGGTCGGTCAGCGAGGGCCGCAGCGAGGGCGCGGTCGTCCTGGAGTACGACACCCAGTACCTGGCTCCCCCGGTGGACACCGACCGCGACGAGGACGCGCCCGTGGTCGAGGACGACGCGGTGGGCGAGAGCCTGCTCGACGTCCTGGTGGAGCGGCTCGAGGGCGCCGGGGCGCCGGCGCACCCGGTGTGGCTGCCCCCGCTGAAGGAGCCGCCCACGCTGGACCAGCTGCTCGCCCAGCTCGTCGAGGACCCGCAGCGCGGGCTCACCGCCGCCAACCCCGACCTGTGGGGCCAGCTGCAGGCCGCCGTCGGCCTGGTCGACCGGCCGCTGGACCAGCGCCGCGACCCGATGGTGCTGGACTTCGCCGGCTCGGGCGGGCACGCGGTCGTCGTGGGCGGCCCGCAGTCGGGCAAGTCGACCCTGCTGCGCTCGGTCGTCACCGGGCTGGCGCTGACCCACACGCCGCAGGAGGCGCAGTTCTACTGCCTGGACTTCGGCGGCGGCACCCTGGCCTCGCTGCGCGACCTGCCGCACGTGGGCTCGGTCGCCGGGCGGATGGACGTCGACCTGATCCGCCGCACCGTCGCCGAGGTGCGCGGCCTGCTCGCCGACCGCGAGGCACGCTTCGCCCGGCTCGGCATCGACGGCATGCCCACCTACCGGCGCCGGCTGCGGGCCGGGCAGGTCGACGGCGACCCCTTCGGCGACGTGTTCCTGGTCGTCGACGGCTGGGCCACCGTCCGCAGCGAGTTCGACGACCTCGAGGCCGTCATCACCGACATCGCCGCCCGGGGCCTGGGCTACGGCGTGCACGTGGTGGTCGCCGCCAGCCGCTGGATGGACTTCCGGCCGGCCATCCGCGACCTGCTGGGCACCCGGGTGGAGCTGCGGCTGGGTGACCCCAACGACTCGGCGCTGGACCGCCGGACCGCGGTGAACGTCCCCGCCGACACCCCCGGCCGCGGGCTGAACGCCGACCGGATGCACGTGCTCACCGCGCTGCCGCGCATCGACGGCGGCCAGACCGTCGACGACCTCGCCGACGGCGTGGCCGGCCTCGTCGACGCCGTGGCCCGGGCGTGGCAGGGGCCGGTCGCACCCGCCGTCCGCCTGCTCCCGCCGGTGGTGGAGTACGCCGACCTGCGGCCGGTGCCGGAGAAGGGCTTCGCCGTCGGCATCGCCGAGGCCGACCTGGGCACCGTGCACCTGGACCTGCGCACCGACTCCCACCTGGTGGTGTTCGGCGACGCCGAGACCGGCAAGAGCGCCTTCCTGCGCACCTTCGCCCGGCAGGTCCAGGAGACCTGCACCCCGCGGCAGGCCAAGATGCTGGTGCTGGACTACCGGCGCAGCCTGCTCGGCTGCGTGGAGGGCGAGCACCTGCTGGCCTACGGGACGTCGGCCGCGCAGGCGCGGGACATGATCGCCGAGGTCGCCACCGTGATGGACAAGCGCCTCCCCGGGCCCGACGTCACGCCCGAGCAGCTGCGCGACCGCAGCTGGTGGACCGGCCCGGAGCTCTACCTGCTGGTCGACGACTACGACCTGGTCGCCGCGGCCCAGCCCAACCCGTTGACGCCGCTGCTGGACGCGCTGGCCCAGGGCCGCGACGTCGGACTGCACCTGGTGCTCACCCGTCGCTCCGGCGGCGCCGGCCGGGCCCTGTTCGAGCCGGTGCTCATGCGCCTGCGCGAGCTGTCGACCCCCGGCATCGTGATGTCGGGCAACAAGGACGAGGGCGCGCTCGTCGGTGCGGTCAAGCCGCAGCCGCTGCCGCCGGGCCGGGGTTTCCTGGTCACCCGCCGCGAGGGCACCCGCCTGGTGCAGCTCGCCTGGACCCCGCCGGGGGTCTGACCGTGCCCGCCCTCCCCCACCTCCCCGGGAGCACCGGATGACCGCCTCGACCCCGCCGCCGGAGAGCCGACCGGGCGGCCGGCACACCGGCCCGCCCGCGGACGAGGTCGGTCCCGCGCTGCGGGCGCCCCGGGCCACGGCCGGCCCGGCACCGGACCGGGCCCCCGCCCGGACACCCGCCCCGACCCCCGCCGGACGCCCGGCCGGGCTGCCCCCGATGCCCTACCAGCGGCAGGCCGCCCCCGCGCCCGCCCCGGCCTGGTCCGCCCGGCCGGACGCGGTCGCGGCGCCGGCCGGCGACGCGGCCGCCGACGCGGCGACCGACGCCGCCCGCGCCGCTGGGGGGCAGGCGCAGGGGGCGCCGGTCGCGCTCGCCGACGACCGCACCCAGGGCGCCGCCGTCCCGGCCCTGGACTCCGCGCTGCCGGGCAGCCGGCCGCCCGAGCGGGTGCGCCCGGGCCGGCCGGCGCCGCGCCGCCGGCCGTGGACGCTGGGCCCGTTCCACCTGCTGCAGGTCGTCGTCTGGGAGGCCGCCGCGGCCGTGGTGCTGGCCGTGCACCGCCAGCCGCCCGCCGTGCTCGTCCCGGTGGCGGTCCTCGCCGGCGCCGCCGTGCTGGTGACGGCCGTCCGGGTGCGCGGCAGGTGGCTGCACTCCTGGGTCGCGCTGGCCGCCCGGTTCCGCGCCCGGCGGCGGCGCACGCCGCTGACCGCCGGCGGTGCGGGCCCGGCGCCGGTGGTCGACGCCCTGCTGGACGCGGTGTCCCCGGAGGCGCGCGTGCAGGCCGTGCGGTTCGACGACGCCGACGCCGGCCTCGTGGTGCACCGGGACGGCGTCGCGGTGGTGCTCTCGCTGGCCCCCACCACCGAGGACCCGACCACCGAGCCCGTGCGCACGCTGCCGCCGCTGACCGCCCTGCTGCCGCCCGACGAGTCCGGCGACCTGCCGGTGGCGGTGCAGCTGCTGGTGCAGACCGTGCCAGCCCCCGGCTGGACCGGCGACACCGACCCCGCGGCGGTCTCCTACCGCGAGCTCACCGGTGGCCAGGTGCCGGCCCGCCGCCGCAGCTGGGTGGTGCTGCAGGTGGCCCGGCTGCCCGAGGACGACCGCGTCGACGACCTGGTGACCACCGTCGCCAACGCCGTCCGGCGGGTCCGTCGCCAGCTCGAGCGGGCCTCGCTGCGCAGCCACCTGCTGGGCCCCGACGACCTGCGCGCGGCGCTGCTCGGGGTGGCGGGCCTGGACGCCGGGCCCGACGGCGTCGTCCGGGCGGTGTCCGGTGCGGCCGAGCCGCCGGAGGCGGTCGAGACCTGGCGGTCCTGGCGGGCCGGCGGTGTCGAGCACGTGACCTACCGGCTGGTCGACTGGCCGTCCCTGGACGCCGCGGCCGGGCAGGACCTGGTCGACCGGCTGGGCACCGCGGCCGGTCTGCAGACCACCGTGTCGGTGGCCGCCCGGCGCAGCGGCGACCGGGTGGAGCTGGCGACCGCCCTGCGGGTGCGGGTGCCGGCCGGCACCGGGGCCGACGAGCTGGCGGCGGTGCTCTCCCGCACCGCCGCCGACGCCGGGGCCCGGGTCGAGCCGCTGCACGGCCGGCACCGGTTCGGCATGGCGGCCGCGCTGCCGCTGGGCGGGTTCCTCCGGTGAACGCGCTCCCGCCGACCCAGCTCGGCACCCACCTCGCCGACCGGGCGACCGCCGCCGCGGTGACCCTGCGCACCGGCGGGTCGGGCGTGGTGCTCGGCCGGGACGACTCCGGCGGGCTGGCCGGGGTGGCGCTGTTCCGGCCCGAGCCGACCACCGGCGTGCTGGTGGGCGGCATCGCGCTGGCCCAGCTGGTCGCGTTCCGCTCGCTGGCCGTCGGCGCCGCCGTCGTGGTCGAGACCGGCCGGCCCGCCGCCTGGCAGGCCTTCGTCAACCTCGCCGCCGGCGCGACCGGCTCGATCACCACCGTCGCCCACGCCCCCGACGAGGGGCCCGGCACGGTCGACCGGCCCCGGTTGCTGGTCGTCGACGCCGACTCCCCCGCCAGCGTCGAGCCGCACCGCCCCGGCGGCTGGTCGACGGTGCTCACCGCGCACGACCGGGCCAGCTCGTGGAACGCCCCGCTGCTGGCCGGCTGCGACGTCGCGCTGCTGCACCAGCTCGCGCCCGGCGAGGCCCGCGTGGTGGCCACCGCGCTCAACCTCCCCGACGCGGCCCGGGCGCTGTCCGGCCAGCCGCCGGGCCGGGTCGCGGTGGCCTCCCGCGCGGGCTGGCGGTCGGTGTCGGTGCAGCTCACCGAGGTGGAGCGCTGGCTGATCCGCGACCTGGTCCGCTGACCCCGGTCCGGCCGGTGGGACCGGTCGGGGTCGGTTAGCGTGCTGGCATGCGTCTGCGAACCCTCGTGCCCGCGACCCTGTCCGCCGCGGCCCTGCTGGTCCTGCCCGCCTGCGGGGGGAGCTCCGACGACACCGGCTCCGCGGCCACCTCGTCGTCCTCCTCCTCCGCCGCGGCCACGACCGGGAGCTCGGCGGCGGCCGACGACTCGGAGTTCTGCCAGCAGGCGCAGGCCGCGCTCGACGCGAACAACCAGGCCGTCACCGACGCCCAGTCCGACCCCTCGCAGCTGTCCTCGATCCTCACGCAGGCCACCGACCAGCTCGAGGCCGTCACCCCGCCCGAGGCCATCGCCGGAGACTGGCAGACCCTCGTCGACGCCGGCCGCCAGCTCGCCGACGCCACCGCCGGGGTCGACCTGACCACGCCCGAGGGCCAGCAGCAGGTCGCGGGCACCCTGCAGCAGATCGGCGCCACCGTGGAGCCGGCGTCGGCGAACGTGCAGTCCTACCTCAGCGAGAACTGCGGCATCGCCACCACGCCGACCGCCACCAGCTGACTCACCCGGGGACCCGGAACCCCCGGAACACCACCGGCCGCCGCTCGGTGAAGCCCAGCCGCGCGTAGAGCGCCCGGGCACCGGCGTTGGTGTCCACGACGTGCAGGAACGCCCGGCCGCCGTCCGCGGCGGTGCGGGCGACCTGCGCGGCCACCAGGACCGCGGCCAGGCCCCGGCCGCGGGCCCGCTCGTCGGTGCAGACCGCGCTGATCTCGACCCAGCCGCCGGGGTGCAGCCGCTGCCCGGCCATGGCGACCAGCGCGTCGCCGTCCCGGACGCCGAGGAAGGTGCCCAGCCGGGCGGTGCGGGTGAAGAACGGCCCGGGCCGGGTGCGGGTGGCCAGGTCCAGCATCGCCGCGTCGTCGTCGCGGCCCAGCTCCACCACCCGCGGGTCGACGTCGCCGGTGGGGGCGGGCGCGACCAGCTGCCGGCCCGGCATCGCGAAGACCGGGTCCCAGTCCGCGGGCGGGGTGCCCGGCGCGGTGAACAGGTCGGCCAGCCCGCCGGGCCCGACCAGCGCGGCGAGGTCGGCCCAGTCGTCCGGTCCGGGGTCGGCGGGGACGGCGCAGAAGGTGGCGACGTCGGCCGGGTAGGTGGCCACCCGGCCGGTCCGCCGGGCCAGACCGGCGTGCGCGCCGTGCAGGGAGGCGCCGACCGGGTCGTCCAGCTCGCTCATCGGGTGGCGAGCGCCGCCCCGAGCGCCGAGGCGGCCAGCCGGACGGCGGCCGCGCGGGTGCCGCCGTCGAGCATCTCCAGCCGCAGCTGGCTGCCGGTGGCCAGGTGGGCGTCCGAGGGGACCGTGAGGAAGTCGCCGGCCTGCCCGGCGAACCGGTTGCGGGCCTCGGCGACGTCGACCGCCGCGCCGCGCGCGGGCACGTTCGTCACGGCCACGATGCTCCGGTCGGCCAGCGGGGCGAACCCGCTGGCGCGCAGCCAGCGCAGCACGTTGTGCGCGGCCAGCATGCCGTCGACGCTGGGCGAGGTGGCCAGCACCAGGCTGTGGCAGCCGCTGACCACCCGGCGCATGAGCGGGGTCGCCAGGCCCGCACCGCAGTCGGTGACCATGACCGCGAAGTGCCGGTACACGGCGTTCATCGCCTGGACGTAGAGCTCCTCGGTGAGCTGCGCGCTCTGCTCGGGGTCGCGGCCGCTGGGCAGCACCCAGGCGCCGTCGGCCGAGCGGGCCAGCGCGCCGGCCAGGATCTCGAACCGGCCGGGGTCACCCGCGGCGGCGAGCTCCTGCACCGAGGCCTGCAGCGGCACCCCGGTGCGCAGTGCCAGCGAGCCGAAGGTGGTGTCGGTGTCGAACAGCAGCACCGGGTCGGGCCGGGAGCGGGCGATGGTGCTGGCCAGCAGCACCGACAGGGTGGTCTTGCCGACCCCGCCCTTGAGCGCGACGACGCCGATCCGCCGCGGGGAGGGCACCGGCGCGCCGAGCAGCCCGGTCCAGGCGGCGACGTCGGCGGGGCTCGGGGCCGGCTCGCCCTCGGTCAGGCCGCGACCGAACAGCCGGCGGCGCGGGGCCTGCCGGGGCGCGTCCAGGCCCGCGACACCCGGGTCGAGGTGCGGGGCGGCGTGCTGGCCGGAGTAGGGCATCGGGGGGTACGGGGAGCTCACCGGCGCAGCAGCTCCTCGGACCCCGCGCGCCTCATGGTGCGCAGGATACGGCGCGGCGGGCGCTCAGGCCGTGCACACCAGCTCTGCGGCACGTTCCCCCACGGCGACGGCGGTGGCGGCGGGTCCGCGCGTGGGCACGGTGGGCAGCACGGAGGTGTCGGCCACCCGCAGGCCCTCGACGCCGCGGACCCGCAGGTGCTGGTCGACGACGGCGCCCGGGTCGTCGTCCGGGCCCATCCGGGCGCTGCCGGCGAGGTGGACCGCGGTGGCCAGGTGGGCCCGGGTCCAGGCGTCCAGCGCGGCGTCGTCGCGCAGCACGTGGTCGGGCAGGTCGGTCCGCGCGGCCACCAGCGGGGACATCGCGCGGGTGGCGAGCAGGTCGGCGGCCAGCCGGACCGCCTCCCGCATCCGGCGCCGGTCGCCGCCGGTGGACAGGTACCGGTACTCGATCCGGGGCTGCACGGCCGGGTCGGTGCTGGTCAGGCTGATCCGCCCCCGGCTCTCCTCGGCCTGCAGCGCGACGCCGAGGTAGAGGTCGTCGCGGGTGCGGGCGTGCTGCAGCACCTTGCGCAGGTCGGCGTGCCGGACCGCGCGCAGCGTGGCCGCGGGCCGGCGCAGCACCTCGGCCAGCCCGGACAGCGCCCCACCCAGCGAGCGGTCCAGCATCACCTTCGAGAACGGCTTGAGCCAGGGCATGACCTCGAGGTGGTCGGCGGTGTTCAGCGCCGTGGTCAGCGGCAGCATCCCGCGCGGCATCGGCGTGCGGCGGGCCGGCGCGTAGGTGACGTAGAGGTCGGGGTGGTCGGTGAAGTCCGCCCCCACCCCGGGCGCGTCGACCAGCACGTCGACGCCGAGCGCCCGCAGCTGGTGGGCCGGGCCGATGCCCGACAGCAGCAGCAGGTGCGGCGAGCCGACCGCACCGGCCGACAGCACCACCTCGGCGGCCCGGTGCTCGGTCCCGTCGGCGCACCGGACGCCGACCGCCCGCCCGCGTTCGACCAGCACCCGGACGACCGGGCTGCCGCCGCGCACGGTGAGCCCGGGGTGCCCCCGGCGCGGGGACAGGTAGGCCATCGCGGTGTTCACCCGGACGCCGTCGCGCACGTTGACCGGCACCGGGCCCACCCCGGGCGGGGCGTCGCCGTTCTTGTCCGGCTCGGCCGGGAAGCCCAGCTCCCGGCACGCGGCGGTGAAGGCGTCGGTGACCGGGTGCGGGTCGGTGGTGCGGCTGACCGGCACCGGCCCGGTGGTGCCGTGCAGCGGGTCGGCCTCGCTGCGCTCGAAGGAGGGCAGCAGCGCGGCGTGCGACCACAGGTCGTTGCCGCGGGCGGCCCAGCCGTCGCAGTCCTCGCGGGTCGCGCGGATGAAGTAGGTGCCGTTGAGCGCGCTGGACCCGCCGACGACCCGGCCGCGCGGCACCGGCCAGCGCACGCCGTCGACCAGCTCGCCGGTGAGGTCCCAGTTCGCCGGGTGGCCGGGGACGGCGGCGCCCATGGTCGCGGCGTCCCGGATGGTGGCCGGGAAGTCCTCGGGGGCGCGGTGGTCGGCGCCGGCCTCCAACAGCAGCACCCGCCGGCCGGCGTCCACCAGCCGGGCCGCCAGCGCGCACCCGGCCGAGCCCGCGCCGACCACGACCACGTCGTGCTCCCCGGTCACAGCCCGAGGACCCCGGGCAGGTCGAGGCGGCGCACCTTGCCGGTGGAGGTGCGCGGCAGGTCGTCGAGGCGGTGCACCGCCTTGGGCCGCTTGGCCGGGGCCAGCCGTTCCCGGGCCCACGCCGACAGCTCGTCGGGGGCCACCGGGCCGACGTAGGCGGCGACCACCCGCTGGCCCCACTCGTCGTCGGGCACCCCGAAGACGGCGGACTCCACCACGTCGGGGTGGCCGTCGAGCACCGCCTCGACCTCGGCGGGGTAGACGTTGACCCCGCCGGAGATGACCAGGTCCTCGCGCCGGCCGTCCAGCCAGACGGTGCCGTCGTCGTCCACCCGGCCGAGGTCGCCGACGGTGACCCGGTCGCCGTCCCAGGCGGCCGCGGTCTTCTCCGGGGCGCGCCAGTACTCGAAGCGGGCCCACCGGGGCACCTCGCACCACAGCTGGCCGCGCTCGTCGGTGGTCAGCCGCCGGCCGGGGCGGGCGCGGCCGACGCTGCCCGGGTGCGCCAGCCAGTCCTCGGTGGTGCAGACGGTGAACTGCACCTCGGTGGAGCCGTAGAACTCCTGCACCGCGCCGTCGGGCAGCGCCGCCAGCACCGCCCGCTTGGTGGGCTCCGGGCAGGGCGCCCCGGCGTGGGCGAGCAGCCGGAAGCTCGACCAGTCGACGTCCTCGCGCAGCAGCCGCAGCAGGTGGGTGGGCACGCAGAACGTGGTGGTCGGTCGCTGCTCGGTGATGGTGCGCGCGGCGCGGGCGGCGTCGAAGGGGCCCGGGAGCAGCACCTCGCCACCGGCCAGCAGGGTGTGCACGGCGAAGCGCAGCGGCGCGGAGTGGTGCAGCGGGGACAGCTGCAGGTACCGGTCGGCGGCGGTGAGGCCCCAGAGGTCGATCTCCTCGCGGGCCAGCGCGCGGGCGTCGTCGTCGGGCAGCACCCCGGACCACACGCCCTTGCGCCGGCCGGTGGTGCCCGAGGTGTAGTGCATCGGTCGCGCCAGCGGGAACGGGGCGAGGTCGCCGACGGCGTGGCCCAGGAGCTGCCCGGGGTCGTCGCCGACGTCCAGCGCCGGGTCGGCGTCCTCGACGAGCGCGGCCCGCTCGGCGGCGGGCAGGGCCGGGTCGAGCACCACCGGGACGACGCCGGAGCGCAGCGCCCCCAGGACGACGGCGAGCAGCTCCGGCGAGGCGGCCGCGCTGACCACGAGCCGCTCCCCGCGCCCGACGCCCCGGGCCCGCAGCTCGCCGGCCACCCGCCGCTGGTCGGCCTCGCTGTCCGCGGCCCGGACGACGGGCACCGTGCCGGGCCCGCTCATGCCAGCCGCCAGCTGTCCCCGGCGCCGCGCACCACCTGGCCGGTGGCCGACAGCTTCGCCAGGGTGGCCCGGGTCGACTGCTCGGCGGCCGGCCACACCGCCCGCGGCACCTCGGCGTAGACGTGCGCGACCAGCTGCTCCACCGTGCGCGCCCCCGGCCGGAGCGCGTCCAGCAGCTGCCACTCGCGGTGGGCCCGGTGGGCGGCGTAGAACTCCAGCACCGCGCCGACGTCCTCGGTCAGCTCCGGGCCGTGCCCGCAGTACAGCGCCGAGGGGCCCAGCCGGTGCACCCGGCGCAGCGAGTCCAGGTAGGCCAGCACGTCGCCCTCCGGGTGGGCGAGCACCGACGTCCCGCGGCCCAGCACGTGGTCACCGACCAGCACCGACCCGCTCTCCGTGCGGAAGGCCAGGTGGTCCCGGGTGTGCCCCGGCGTGGCGACGACGTCCAGCCGGGTGCCGGCCAGCACCACCGCGTCGCCGTCGGCGAGCACCCGGCCGTCGGGCCCGGCGACGTCCCCGCTGCCCGCGGCCACCTGCACCCCGAACCGCGCCGCCCACGGCAGCGCGGCCTCGGCGTGGTCGCCGTGGTGGTGGGTGACGAGCACGCCGACCACCTCGGCGTCGCGGGCGGCCAGCACCTCCTGCACCGCGGCCAGGTGCGCGGCGTCGTCCGGCCCGGGGTCGACCAGCACGGCCTGCCCGCTGCCGGGGGCACCCACGACGTAGGTGTTGGTGCCGTCCAGCGTCATCGGCGACGGGTTGGGGGCCAGCACGCGGGTGACCAGCGGCTCCGGCTCGGCCACCCGGGGCAGGTCGCCGGGGGCCGGCAGCGTCCAGGACCGGCGGGGGTCGACGGGGGCGTCCACAGCCGGACTCTAGACACCCGGCCGATGTGCGGGCCGCGCGTGCCGGTGGTCCGTAGCGTGGCCCCATGCGCCTGACGACCCCCCTGAAGACCGCCCTGGCCGGGGCCGCCTCCCTGGCCCTGCTCACCGCGTGCGGCGGCGGCTCGGACGACACCGCCGCCTCCACCAGCTCCTCCTCGTCCGCGGCGACCAGCAGCAGCGCCGCCGAGACCTCCGGCTCGACCGACCCCGACGACGAGGCCTTCTGCACCGACGCGCAGGACGCCTTCACCGACCTGGAGAACGCGGTCACCGCCACCGCCGACCCCTCGGCCATCCCGGGCCTGTTCTCCGACGCCGCCTCCCGGCTGACCGCCATCGAGCCGCCGGCCGAGATCGCCGACGCCTGGGGCTCCGCGACCTCGGCGGTCCAGCAGCTGGCGACCAGCATCCAGGGCCTGGACCTGAACACCCCCGAGGGCCAGCAGGCCTTCCTCGACCAGGTGAACCAGCTGCAGACCTCCGCGGGCCCGGCGCAGACGGAGATCCAGTCCTACGTGGCCGCCAACTGCGGTGGCGCGCTGGGCAGCACGGAGTCGGCCTCCCCCACCAGCTGACCCCACCTCCCACGCCGCGGAGGCCCGGTCCCACCAGGGACCGGGCCTCCGTCGTGCGGGGAGGGGTTCAGCAGCCGCGGATCACCACGCCGCGGGCCGACATCCACGGCACCGGGTCGACCGCGCCGCTGTACATCGCGCCGCTGGGGTGCACCTCGAAGTGCAGGTGCGGCCCGGTGGACTGGCCCTCGTTGCCGACGTCGGCGATCTGCTCGCCGGCCTGCACCCGGTCCCCGGCGCGCACGTAGTAGCGGCTGACGTGGCCGTAGACGGTCACCGCGCCGTCGGAGCCCAGCACGTAGACGGCCTGGCCGAAGCCGGTGGCCGCACCGGCGCGCTGCACGACGCCCGAGGTGGCGGCGTAGACCGGGGTGCCGATCGGGGCGGCGATGTCCACGCCGAAGTGCGTGGTCCCCCAGCGGGAGCCGTAGCAGCTGCTCGTCCGCCCGGCGGCGGGCAGCACGTAGCCGGCCTGCGCCCCGGAGGCGGACGGCGCGTTCCGGGCCCCGGCGGCCGCGGCGGCCGCGGCGGCGGCGGCCTGCTGCTGGGCACGCGCGGCGGCGGCCTCCTCGGCGGCCCGCTGGTCCAGCCAGGCCTGGTAGGCGTTGCGGGCGCCCTGCAGCGACAGCAGCTGCACCTGGGCGGCCTGCAGCTGGGCGTCGTAGCTCGCCTTCTGCGCGCTCACCTCGGCGTAGGCGGACTGCTGGACCGCCACCTGGGCGTCGGAGGCCGCCTTGGCGTCGGCGGCGGCCCGCTCGGCGGCCGACTGCTGGTCGACCGCCTGCCGGGCGGCGGAGTCGGCGTTGGCCTGCACCAGCTGCGCGGCCTCCAGGTCGCCGAGCACGTCGAGCTGGTTGTCGGCCACCCACTCCAGCATCGCGGCGCGCTGCACGAGCTCCCCGGGGCCGTCGACGTCGAGCAGCACGACCTCGCTGGTGAGCGCGGCCCCGTTCATGTAGCTGTCGCGGGAGAAGGTCGAGATGCGGCCCTGCGCGGCGGTGACCTGCTCGGTGGCCGCGGCCAGCTGCGCGGCGGTCTCCTGGGCGGCGGCCTGGGCCTGCGCCAGCGCCTCCTGCGCGGCCTCGTAAGCGATGCCGGCGGACTCGGCCTGCACCTGCACCTGCTGCAGCTGCGACTCCGCGGCGGCCACCAGACCGGCGATCCGGCCCACCTCGGCGGCGGCGGCGTCCTGGGCGGCCTGCGCCGCGGTGATCTCGCCGTCGCTCGGGTTGCCCGGCGCCGGCGGCGCGGCCAGTGCGGGCGCGGCGCCCAGCGCGACGGCGGCAGCCGTCACCGAGGCGACGAGCAGGGCACGCAGCGGGTGCTGCGACATGGAGCGCTCCCTGGGGAAGAGGGATGGCGGGCGAGCCGATGGACTGTCCCACCCGCCCCACGAGTCACATGCGCAACACGCCGGGGCGGCCTGGGACCAGTCCGTCACGAACCTTCGGCCCGTTCCGTTGTCCCTGTCCCATCGACACGGGACCGCCCCGACTTGAACGCCGGGCCCGGACCGGTCTCAGACGACCGGGTCGACCCCCGGGGCGCGCTCCAGCTCGTGGCCCAGCGCCTCCAGCTCGGCCCCGCCGGCCATCAGCTCGACCAGCTCGTCGCGGGTGATGTCGTCCTTGACCCGGTCGGCGATGCTCCGGCCCCGCCGCAGCACCAGGAACCGGTCGCCCACCGGGTAGGCGTGGTGCGGGTTGTGGGTGATGAACACGACGCCCAGCCCACGCTCCCGCGCCGCCGCGATGTAGCGCAGCACCACGCCGGACTGCTTGACGCCCAGCGCCGCGGTGGGCTCGTCCAGGATGAGCACCCGCGCACCGAAGTGCACCGCCCGGGCGATGGCCACGCACTGCCGCTCGCCGCCGGACAGCGTGCCGATCGGCTGGTCGACGTCGCGCAGGTCGATGCCCATCGCGGCGAGCTCGTCCTTCGTCGTCCGCTTCATCAGGTCGACGTCCAGCATCCGGAAGGGCCCCTTCCGGGGCTCGGAGCCCAGGAAGAAGTTCCGCCACACCGGCATCAGCGGGACGACGGCGAGGTCCTGGTAGACCGTCGCGATGCCCAGGGCCAGCGCGTCGCGCGGGCTGGCCATGTGCTGCTCGACGCCGTCGACCCGGAAGCTGCCCTCGGTGTGCTCGTGCGCCCCCGAGAGGATCTTGATGAAGGTGGACTTGCCGGCGCCGTTGTCGCCGAGCACGCAGGTGACCTCGCCGGCGCGCACGGAGGTGGTCACGCCCTGCAGCGCCACCACGCTGCCGTAGGTCTTGCCCAGGTCGGTGACCTCGATCAGCGCGCTCACCGCAGCCGCTCCGCCCGCTGCCGCACCCAGTTGTTGACCAGGACGGCGGCCAGCAGCATCACGCCGAGGAAGGCGTAGAGCCAGTTGGAGTCCCAGCCGGCGTACACCACGCCCTGCCGGGTCATGCCGTAGATCAGCGCGCCCAGCGCCGCGCCGATCGCCGAGCCGTAGCCGCCGGTGAGCAGGCAGCCGCCGACCACGGCGCAGATGATGTAGATGAACTCGTCGCCCACACCGGTGGAGCTCTGCACGGTCGAGGACTGGAACAGGCTGATCATGCCGACCAGCCAGCCCGCGCCCGCCGTCGTCATGAACAGGCCGATCTTGGTGCGGGCCACCGGGACGCCGGTCGCCCGGGCGCTGGCCTGCGCCCCGCCGACCGCGAACACCCAGTTGCCGGCGCGGGTGCGCAGCAGCACCAGGGTGGCGACCGCGGTGACGGCGAGGAACCACAGCACGGAGACCGAGATGCTGGCCCCGCCGACCTTGATGACCCCGCCGAAGAAGGGCCGGACGGAGTCGAAGAACGGCACGTCGGAGAAGCCCTGCACGGCGACCTGGCCGTAGACCAGCTTGACCAGCGCGAGGTCGATGCCCTGCAGCACGAAGAACGTGCCGAGCGTGACGATGAAGCTCGGCAGCCCGGTGCGCATCACGAGGAACCCGTTGAGCGCACCGATGGCCAGCGCCACGACCAGCGCGAGCAGCACGGCCACCCACACGTTGAGGCCGTAGCCGGTGGTGGTGACCCCGACCAGCAGGCCGGTGGCGCCGGTCATCGCGCCGGCGGAGAGGTCGAACTCGCCGCCGATCATGAGCATCGCGACCGCGACGGCCATGATCCCGAACCGGGACGCCGAGTTCAGCCAGGTGCCGACGCCCGACGGGGTGAGGAACTGCTCGGCGACGACGGTGAAGAACACCAGGACGGCCAGGGCCGCCACGGCCGCCCCGACCTCGGGACGACGGAGCACACGGGTGGCCCGCCCGGTGGGCGCCGCCTCGCGGTCGGCGTCCCGGGCCGGGGCGGTGGTGGTCACCGGGTGCCGTTGGCGGCGTACCGGGCGACGTCGTCCACGTTGTCGGAGGTGACGAAGGCCGGGCCGGAGTTGACCGGCTGGCCGCCGCCGACGACGTTCCCGTTCGACGCGTAGAGCTGCAGGAACGACACCGGCAGGTAGCCCTGCAGGTAGGGCTGCTGGTCCACGGCGAAGGTGATGTCGCCGGCGGAGATGGCGTCGGTGACGTCCTTCGAGATGTCGAAGGTGTCGACCTCGGCCGAGGACCCGGCGTCGGCGGTGGCCGAGACGGCCGCGACCGCGACCTGGCCCTGCAGCGCCAGCACGACGGAGACGCTGGGGTCCGACTGCAGCTTGGACAGGACCGTGTCCTGCACCTGCGCGGTGTCGGTGCCGTCGACCTGCAGGTTCTCCACGGTGCCGCCGTAGGTCGCGGCGACCGCCGAGCAGCGGTCCTCCAGGCCCACGTTGCCGGCCTCGTGGATGACGCAGAGCACCTTGCCGGTCTGCCCCTCCTCGTTCAGCCGGTTGCCGACCGCCTCGCCGGCGGTGGTCTCGTCCTGCCCGACGTGGGTGATGGCGCCGAACTCGGCCGACTGCTGCTGCCCGGAGTTGATGGTGATGACCGGGATGCCGGCGGCGACGGCGGCCTCGACCGAGTCGCGCAGGCCGTCGGGGTTGGCCATCGAGACCACGATGCCGTCCACGCCCTGGGAGACGGCGTTGTCGATCAGCTCGGCCTGCCGGGTGGGGTCGGGGTCGCTGTTGTAGTCGACGGTGACGCCGAGGTCGGTGGCGGCCTGGTCGGCGCCGGAGCGGACGACGTCCCAGAACGAGTCGCCGGGGGCGCCGTGGGTGATGACCGCGATGTCGAGGTCCGTGGCGGCCGCGGAGCCCTCGCCGGAAGAGTCCTCCTGGCCGGTGCCGCTGCACCCGGCCAGGGCCAGGACGCCGGCGACGGCGAGCACGCCGGCCGATCGGGTGATGCGCATGTGGTGCTTCTCCTCGCGATGGGGACCTGCCAAAGCAATCAGTATGTATGCCCCGCGCTCAGGGGGTCAGCAGGCTCATCTCGAAGGACCACCGAGCCGCGACGTAGACGTGCCGTCCGTGCTCGACCGGGGTGCCGTGCTGGTCGTAGGTGGTGCGCTCCATCGTCAGCAGGATCCCGCCGGTCTCGATGCCCAGCAGCTCGGCCTCCGGCTCCGTCGCGGGCCGCGCGCCGATGACCTGCCGGGCGGCGTGCAGGTCGATCCCGGCGTCCCGGATGGTCGCGTAGAGCCCGGTGTGCTCGAGCCCGCCGGCGTCGAGGTCCAGCAGGCCGACGCGCAGCCAGTTGGTCAGCCGGGCGATCGGCGCGCCGTCGACGGCGCGCAGCCGCTCGACGGTGAGGACGTCGGAGCCGGCCGGGACGGCGAGGGTGCGCGCGGTGCCCGGGTCGGCGGGCCCCGTGGTCAGCGAGAGCACCCGGGTGGTGGGCTCCTGGTCGGCCCGGCGCAGCTCGTCGTAGCTGCTGTCGGGCACGGGGGCGGGCAGGTCCAGCGGCTGGCCGACCCGGGTGCCCGCGCCGCGCCGGCGGACGATGAGGCCCTTCTCCACCAGGTAGCGCATGGCCTGCCGCAGGGTCGGCCGGGACAGCCCGAGGGAGTCGGCGAGGGCGACCTCGTTGTCCAGCCGGGTGCCCGGGGGCAGCCGGCCCGAGGCGATGCCGGCCTCCAGCCACTGGGCGACCTGCCGGTGCAGCGGGACCGGGCTGGAGCGGTCCAGCCGCAGCCCGGCGACCGGGTCGGGGACGCCGTCGCCGGTCCTCATGGTGTGGATCCTCCCTCTGCGACCTGGGCCACACAGTGGCACGGACCCGGCTCGTAGGCTCCCGGACGTGGACATCCTCGCCTCCGGGCACGAACAGGTGGTCTTCTGCAGCGACCGGGAGAGCGGGCTGCGCGCGGTCATCGCGATCCACTCCACGGCCCTCGGGCCGGCCCTCGGCGGCACGCGGTTCTTCCCCTACCCGACCGAGGAGGCAGCCGTCGCCGACGCGCTGGCCCTCTCCCGCGCGATGTCCTACAAGAACAGCCTGGCCGGCCTGGACCTCGGCGGCGGCAAGGGCGTCATCATCGGCGACCCGAAGGTGCACAAGACCGAAGCGCTGCTGCGCGCCTACGGCCGCTTCGTGGAGGCCCTCGGCGGGCGCTACCTCACCGCCTGCGACGTGGGCACGTACAACGCCGACCTCGACGTCGTCGGCCGGGAGACCCGGTTCGCGCACGGCCGGTCGCTGGCCGTCGGCGGGTGCGGGGACTCCTCGGTGCTCACCGCGTTCGGCGTGTTCCAGGGCATGCGCGCCGCCGCCCAGCACCGCTGGGGCTCCCCCAGCCTGGCCGGGCGCACCGTCGCGGTGGCCGGCGTGGGCAAGGTGGGCTCTTGGCTGGTCGACTCCCTGGTCGAGGACGGCGCCTCGGTCGTGGTGACCGACGTGGACGCCGCCGCGGTCGAGCGGGTGCTGGCCTTGCACCCGGGGGTGCAGGCGGTGGCCGACACCGCCGAGCTGGTGCGCACCCCGCACGACGTCTACTCCCCGTGCGCACTGGGCGGGGCGCTGGACGACGAGACGGTCGCCGTCCTGCCGGCGGAGGTCGTGTGCGGCGGGGCGAACAACCAGCTGGCCCACGACGGCACCGCGCAGGCACTGGCCGACCGCGGCATCCTCTACGCCCCCGACTACCTGGTGAACGCCGGCGGCGTGGTGCAGGTGGAGGACGAGCGGCACGGGTTCTCCTTCGCCCGCGCCGAGGCCAAGGCCGCCACCATCCGCGACGTCGCGTTGCAGGTCTTCGCCGCCGCCGACGCCGAGGGCGTGTCCCCCGCGGTCGCGGCCGACCGGCTGGCCGAGGAGCGGATGCGGTCGGTGGGCCGCTTGTCGACCATCCGGTTGCCCGCCACCCGGTGAGACGCCCGTCACCCCGGCGCCCGCTGACCTGCCCGTCCGGGGGACGCGCGGAGCGGACGTGTGCCGAGCTCCGATCCGTGACGTAAGCTCGTCAGCGGACACAATCACTCAGTCGGGGTCGCCACACGGGCCGTCCAAGCCCAGTGCTGGACGGCCGCCACTCCGTCACGAGGGGGTCGAGCCATGGGGCGCGGCCGAGCGAAGGCCAAGCAGACACGCGTGGCCCGTGAGCTCAAGTACAGCTCACCCACCACCGACCTGACTGCGCTGCAGCGGGAACTCGGTGGTCAGTCGACCTACACCGCCCCGGCGGTCAAGGACGACGACGAGGACAACATCGCCTCGCGGTGGATCGACGACGACGACGCGGACGACGGCTGGGTCGCCAGCCGCTGACCGGGGTCGTCGACCCACAGCAGCACCGCACCACCACGAGCACCGCCGTCCCCCGGGACGGCGGTGCTGTCGTGCTGCTCAGCGGTAGGCGCTGACCAACCGGGCCGAGCCGCCCGGGCCGGTCTGCACCGTGCCGGCGACCCACGCCGGGACCCCGCGGCCGGTGAGCAGGTCGACCGCGCGGTCGGCGACCTCGGGGGCGACGGCGGCGACCATGCCGACGCCGCAGTTGAACGCGCGCTCGGACTCGGTGCGCGGCACGCCGTGGGACTCCAGCAGCTGCACCGCGGCCGGCAACGCCCAGGTGCTGCGGTCCAGCACGGCCTCCAGGCCGTCGGGGACGACGCGGGCGGCGTTGCCGGCCAGCCCGCCGCCGGTGATGTGCGCGAAGGCGTGCACGCCCTCGACGCCCAGCTCTCCCACCAGGGCCAGGCAGTCCAGCGCGTAGATGCGGGTGGGCTCCAGCAGCTCGGTGCCCAGCTCGCGGTCCAGCCCGGCCGGGGTGGCGTGCAGGTCCAGGCCCGCCTCGGCGACGACCCGGCGGACCAGGGAGTAGCCGTTGGAGTGGAACCCCGAGGACGCCATGGCGACCACGACGTCGCCCTCGCGCACCCGCTCGGGGCCGAGCACCGCGTCGGCCTCGACCACGCCGACCGCGGTGGCGGCCAGGTCGTAGTCGTCGGGGCCCATGAGGTCGCCGTGCTCGGCGGTCTCCCCGCCGACCAGGGAGGCACCGGCCAGCCGACAGCCCTCGGCGATGCCGGTGACGATCGCGGCGATCCGCTCGGGGACGACGGTGCCGCAGGCGACGTAGTCCTGCAGGAACAGCGGCTCGGCGCCGCAGGCCACCAGGTCGTCCACGCACATGGCGACCAGGTCGATGCCGACGGTGCCGTGCCGGTCGAGCTGGCGGGCCAGTGCGATCTTGGTGCCGACGCCGTCGGTGGAGGAGGCCAGCAACGGTCGCCGGTACTTGGCCACGTCCAGGGCGAACAGCCCGGCGAAGCCGCCCAGCCCGCCGACCACCTCGGGCCGGTTGGTCGCCTCCACGGCGCCCTTCATCAGCGCGACCGCCCGCTCGCCGGCGTCGATGTCGACGCCGGAGGCGGCGTAGGTGAAGCCCTCGGTCACGGGGTGGTCGGGCGGGACCGTCATGGACGGGTGAGGGCGTCGTCGGCGCCACCCGCGGTGGTGGGGCTGCCGGCCTGCTGGCCGGTCCAGCCGCTCACCGCGCGGGCGGCCTCCCGGTCGACGTCGTCGATGACCGGCAGGGTGCGCTTGGTGATGCCCTCGAGCACGTGCTTGCCCAGCACCTCGGGCTCGCCCAGCGGGATCGGGTACTCGCCGGTGAAGCAGGCCGTGCACAGCCGGTTGGCCGGCTGCTCGGTGGCCGCGATGAGGCCGGCCTCGCTGACGTAGCCCAGCGAGTCGGCGTTGATGGAGGCGCGCACGCCGTCGACGTCCAGGCCGTTGGCGACCAGCTCGGCGCGGGAGGCGAAGTCGATGCCGTAGAAGCAGGGCCACTTGACCGGCGGGGAGGAAATGCGCACGTGCACCTCGACCGCCCCGGCCTCGCGCAGCATGCGGATCAGCGCGCGCTGGGTGTTGCCCCGCACGATCGAGTCGTCGACGACGACCAGCCGCTTGCCGCGGATGACGTCGCGCAGCGGGTTGAGCTTGAGCCGGATGCCCAGCTGCCGGATGGTCTGCGAGGGCTGGATGAAGGTGCGGCCCACGTAGCTGTTCTTGACCAGGCCCAGGCCGTAGGGGATGCCCGAGGCCTCGGCGTAGCCGACCGCGGCCGGGGTGCCCGACTCGGGGACCGGGATGACCAGGTCGGCCTCGACCGGGTGCTCCTTGGCCAGCCGGCGACCGACCTCGACCCGGGCGGCGTGCACGCCGCGGCCGGAGATCGTGGTGTCGGGCCGGGCGAGGTAGACGTACTCGAACACGCAGCCCTTGGGCTCGGCCGGGGCGAAGTGCTGGGAGCGCAGCCCGTCCTCGTCGATGGCGATCAGCTCGCCGGGCTCGACCTCGCGGACGAAGGAGGCGCCCACGATGTCCAGGGCAGCGGTCTCGCTGGCCACCACCCAGCCGCGCTCGAGCCGGCCGAGCACCAGCGGGCGCACGCCCTGGGCGTCGCGGGCGGCGTACAGGGTGGTCTCGTCCATGAACGCGAAGCTGAACGCGCCGCGCAGGGTGGGCAGCACCTGCATCGCGGCCGCCTCGACCGAGAGGTCCCGCTGGGCGGCGATGAGCGCGGTGACGATGTCGGAGTCGGTGGTCGCGGCGAACGCGCCGGTGACGCCCTCGTCGGCGGCCCGGCTGGCCAGCTCCGCGGTGTTCACCAGGTTGCCGTTGTGGCACAGCGCGATGCCGGTGCCCGCACCCGTGGTGCGGAACGTGGGCTGCGCGTTCTCCCAGGTGGAGGCCCCGGTGGTGGAGTAGCGGGTGTGCCCGACGGCGAGGAAGCCGCGCAGGCTGGACAGCGTCGACTCGTCGAAGACCTGGCTGACCAGGCCGAGGTCCTTGTAGACCACGACGGAGGCGCCGTCGGACACCGCGATGCCCGCCGCCTCCTGACCGCGGTGCTGCAGGGCGTACAGGCCGAAGTAGCTGAGCTTGGCGACCTCCTCCCCCGGCGCCCAGACGCCGAAGACGCCGCAGGCGTCCTGGGGTCCGAGGTCCTGGGGGTCGAGGTCGTGCGTCAGCCGTCCATCACCGCGAGGCACGGGTCCGAGGGTACCGGCTGGGGTCAGCGCAGCAGCTCCCGCAGCCGACGGGCGTTGCGGACGGCGTGCCCCTCGCCGTCGTTGTTGAAGTAGCCGAACACCTCGGTGCTCCCCCACTCCCGGATCCGGTCGGCCCACCAGTGCAGGTCCTCGTCGGGGTAGGAGCCGGCGTAGAGGTGCTCGTGGTCGGGGCCGTGCCAGCGCACGTAGGCGAAGGGCGCGGTCACCCGCAGCACGCACGGGATGCCGGCGCCGCTGACCACGCAGTACGCCGCGCCGTGCCGGGCGAGCAGGTCGAACACGTCGTCGTGCTGCCAGGTGGGGTGCCGCAGCTCGACCGCCACCCGCAGCCACGGCGGCAGGTGGCCCAGGAACCAGGCCAGCCGGTCGTCGTCCCGCTCGTGGTCGGGGCGCAGCTGCACCAGCAGCACGCCGCGGCGGTCGGCGAGCTCGTGCCAGCCGGCGGCCATCCGGCCGATCCAGGTCTCCGGGTCGTACAGCCGCTTGGCGTGGGTGAGGCCCCGGGCGGCCTTGACGCTCATCGCGAAGCCCGGCGGCAGCCGCTGCCGCCAGCCGGCGAAGGTGGTGTCGCGCGGCCAGCGGTAGAAGGAGGCGTTGAGCTCGACGGTGTCGAACTCGGCCACGTAGTGCGCCAGCCGGTCCCGGGACGGCGTCCCCGGTGGGTAGAGGACGCCGTCCCAGTGGTCGTAGCTCCAGCCGGAGGTGCCGATCCTGGCGTTCAGTGGATGTTGTCCACCTCGGCCGCGACGGTGGTGTCGTCGCCGTGGCCGGTCTTCACGACCGTGTCGCCGGGCAGGGTGAGCAGCCGCTCCTGGATGGAGTTGATGATCGTCGGCTTGTCGCTGTAGGACCGGCCGGTGGCGCCCGGGCCGCCGCAGAACAGGGTGTCGCCGGTGAAGACGGTGTCCAGCTCCGGGGCGTAGAGGCAGGTGCTGCCCGGCGAGTGGCCGGGGGTGTGCATGGCGACCAGCTGGGTGCCGGCCACGTCGAAGGTGGTGCCCTCCACGAGGTCGTGGTCCGGGGCGGCGTCGGGGTGCACGACGTCCCAGAGCATCCGGTCGGCGGGGTTGAACCAGATCGGTGCCCCGGTGGCCTCGCGCAGCGCCACCGCGGCGGTGATGTGGTCGTTGTGCCCGTGGGTCAGCACGATCGCGGCCAGCGTGCGCGGCCCGACGGCCTCCAGGATCGGCGCGGCGTCGTGCGGGGCGTCGATGACCACGACGGTCTCCTCGTCGCCGACCAGCCAGACGTTGTTGTCCACGTCGAAGTCCTGGCCGTCGAGGCTGAACACCCCGCTGACGACGGTCTTGTCGATGTAGACCGTCACTTGTCGAACACCACGACCGAGCGCAGCACGTCGCCGTGGTGCATCTTCTCGAACGCGGCCTCGACGTCGCCGATGCCGATGGTCTCGGAGACGAACGCGTCGAGGTCGAAGCGGCCCTGCAGGTACAGGTCGATGAGCATCGGGAAGTCGCGGCTGGGCAGGCAGTCGCCGTACCAGGAGGACTTCAGCGCGCCGCCGCGGCCGAACACGTCGATCAGCGGCAGGGTGATCTCCATGGTCGGGTTGGGGACGCCGACCAGGACGACGGTGCCGGCGAGGTCGCGGGCGTCGAAGGCCTGCTGGTAGACCGCCGGGTGCCCGACCGCGTCGATGGCGACGTCCACGCCGAACCCGCCGGTGAGCTCCTTGATCGCGGCGACCGCGTCGGTCTCCTTCGAGTTCACCGTGTGCGTGGCGCCCAGGCCCTTCGCCCACTCCAGCTTGCGGTCGTCGATGTCGACGGCGATCACCTTCGCCGCACCCGCCAGCTTCGCCCCGGCGATGGCCGCGTCGCCCACGCCGCCGCAGCCGAAGACGGCCACGGTGTCCCCGCGGCCCACGCCGCCGGTGTTGATCGCGGCACCGACGCCGGCCATGACGCCGCAGCCCAGCAGCCCGGCGGCCTCCGGCTTGGCGGCGGGGTCGACCTTGGTGCACTGGCCCGAGTGGACCAGGGTCTTCTCGGCGAACGCGCCGATGCCCAGCGCCGGGGACAGCTCGGTGCCGTCCTCCAGCGTCATCTTCTGGGCCGCGTTGTGGGTGGCGAAGCAGTACCAGGGCTTGCCCTTGGTGCAGGCCCGGCACTGCCCGCAGACCGCGCGCCAGTTCAGGATCACGTAGTCACCGACGGCGACGTTCGTGACGCCCTCGCCGATCGCCGAGACCACCCCGGCGGCCTCGTGGCCGAGCAGGAACGGGAACTCGTCGTTGATGCCGCCCTCCCGGTAGTGCAGGTCGGTGTGGCAGACCCCGCAGGCCTGCACGTCGACGACCGCCTCACCCGGACCCGGGTCGGGGACGATGATCGTCTCGAGACTGACGGGGGCTCCCTTGCTGAGGGCGACGACGCCCTGCACCTCGTACGGCATGCACCGGAGCCTATGGGTCACCGTCCGGGGCCGGGGCCCCCGCTTCCACCCTCCGGACAGGTGACGATCCGGTCTCGCTCGCCGCGCGGGTGGTTGCGCGTCGCACTACCGTCGCGCGGGCATGGCCCGCGTCACAGCGGGCGCCCAGCAATCCCGGGGTCCACCCCGGACAGGAGGACCTCGTGGCCGTTCCCGGCTTCCTGGCTCGCGACCGCATCGTCGCGAAGCCGGGGTTCAACCGGTGGCTGATCCCACCGGCCGCCCTCGCGGTGCACCTGTGCATCGGGCAGGCCTACGCGACCAGCGTCTACAAGACCGCCCTGGTCGAGCACTTCGACGCCAGCCTGACCTCGATCGGCGTCGTCTTCTCCATCGCCATCGTGATGCTCGGGCTCTCCGCCGCGCTGTTCGGCACCTGGGTCGACCGCAACGGCCCGCGCGCGGCGATGTTCACCTCGGCCTGCTTCTGGTCCGCCGGCTTCCTGGTCGGTGCCCTGGGCATCGCGACCGACCAGCTGTGGCTGCTGTACCTGGGCTACGGCGTGCTCGGCGGCATCGGCCTGGGCATCGGCTACATCTCGCCGGTCTCCACGCTGATCAAGTGGTTCCCCGACCGCCCGGGCCTGGCCACCGGCATGGCGATCATGGGCTTCGGCGGCGGCGCTCTCATCGCCACCCCGCTGTCCCGGCAGCTGATGAGCTTCTACGACCCCGCCTACGACGGCACCGCGGCCACGACCCCCAGCGGCGGTGCGGTGGCCGGGCTGTTCCTCACCCTGGGCATGGTCTACCTGGCCTACATGATGTTCGGTGCGTTCATCGTGCGGGTGCCGGCCGACGACTGGAAGCCTGACGGCTTCGACCCCTCGACGGTGAAGCAGAAGGCGCTGGTCACCACCGACAGCGTCTCGGCCGCCAACGCCATCAAGACGCCGCAGTTCTGGCTGCTGTGGGTCGTGCTGTTCTGCAACGTGACCGCCGGGATCGGCATCCTCGAGCAGGCAAGCCCGATGATCCAGGACTTCTTCCGCGAGGGCGACGCCTCCACGGTGGCCGCCGCGGCCGGTGCCGGCTTCGTCGGCCTGCTGTCGCTGTTCAACATGGCCGGCCGGTTCGTCTGGTCCTCGACGTCGGACAAGATCGGCCGCAAGCCGATCTACATGGTCTACCTCGGTGTCGGGCTGCTGCTCTACGTCGCGCTGGCCACCGTCGGCAGCTCGGCGACCTGGCTGTTCGTGGCGCTGGCCGCGATCATCATCAGCTTCTACGGCGGTGGGTTCGCCACCATCCCGGCCTACCTGCGCGACCTGTTCGGCACCTACCAGGTGGGCGCCATCCACGGCCGGCTGCTCACCGCGTGGGCCGCCGCGGGCGTGGCCGGGCCGCTGATCGTCAACGGCGTGCTGGACACCCAGGGCACCCCGGGTCAGCTGGTCGCCGCGGACTACCGGATCGCGCTGTTCATCATGGTCGGCCTGCTGGCCGTCGGGTTCGTCGCGAACCTGCTGGTCCGCCCGGTCGACAGCAAGTGGCACGAGCCGAAGGGCACCACCACCCCGACCCCCGAGAGGAGCGCGGCCCGATGAGCTCGCCGAACCGGAGCAGCACCCCGACCCTGCTGATCGTCGTGGCCTGGCTGCTGGTCAGCATCCCGCTGGCCTACGGCCTGGTCCGCACCGTCATCACCGCCGCCCCGCTGTTCACCGGCGGCTGACCCACCCGCACGCCACGGCGCCCCGTCCACCCCCGCGGTGGGCGGGGCGTCGTCGTCTCAGGTGAGGGGGCGCAGCGGGAGGACGGCGGAGAGGTCGGCGCGGTTGCCGCTGGCCGCGACCGTGCCGCCGGCCACGGCGTCCTGCCACGACTGCATGCCGGTGACCAGCCGCAGCCAGGTGGCGGCGTCGGTCTCCACCACGTTGGGCGGGGTGCCGCGGGTGTGCCGCGGCCCCTCGATGCACTGCACGGCGACGTGCGGGGGCACCCGCACCTCGACCGAGCGCCCGGGCACCTGCTGGGCCAGCCACCGCGCCGAGGTCTTCACGGCGGCACCCAGCACCGCCCGGGCCGGCTTCTCGGCCTCGCCGCGCAGCCAGGGCAGGCACGCGGCGACGGCCGCGCGCAGCTCCTCGGCGGGGATCGGCGCCGTGCCGGCCATCAGCTGGTCGGGACCGCCCCGGTGGGGACGGCGCCGACGACGTCCTCGGGGTGGCCGAACAGGTCGGGCAGCGTGCGGGTCCAGGTGCGGCGCAGCTCGGCGAGCGGCAGCTCGACCAGGCCCTCCACGACCAGGCCCTCCACGACCAGGGCGTCCCCGCCGGTGGTGCCGAGCTCGGTCACCGGGACGCCGGCCGCCTCCGCCGCGGCGCGCACCGCGGCGGCGTCGGTGGTGGTGACGACGGCGCGGGCGACGGACTCGGCGAACAGCGCCGCGGTGGGGTCGCCGTCCACGCGCAGGGTGGCGCCGGTGCCGTACCGCAGCGCCGACTCGGTCAGCGCCTGCGCCAGCCCGCCGTCGGCCAGGTCGTGCGCCGAGGTCACCGCACCGTCGGCGGCGAGCTGCGCCAGCAGCCCGGCCAGCGCGCGCTCGGCGTCCAGGTCCAGCCGCGGCGGCAGCCCCCCGAGGTGGCCGTGCACCACGCCGGCCCACGCCGAGCCGCCGAACTCCGGCCGGGTCTCCCCCAGCAGCAGCACGGTCTCGCCGGCCGCGCGCCAGCCGCCGCGGACCCGGGTGCGGACGTCGTCGTGCACCCCGAGGACGCCGATGACCGGGGTCGGGTTGATCGGCACGTCGCCGGTCTGGTTGTAGAGGCTGACGTTGCCGCCGGTGACCGGCAGGCCCAGCGCGCGGCAGCCGTCGGCCAGCCCGCGGACGGCCTCGGCGAACTGCCACATCACCTCGGGCTCCTCCGGGGAGCCGAAGTTCAGGCAGTTGGTGACCGCCAGCGGCACGGCGCCGGAGACGGCGACGTTGCGGTAGGCCTCGGCCAGGTTCAGCTGCGCGCCGGTGTAGGGGTCCAGCCGGGCGAAGCGGGCGTTGCCGTCCAGCGCGAGGGCGATGCCGCGGTGCGTGGTCTCGTCGATGCGCACCAGGCCGGCGTCGTCGGGCTGGGCGAGCACCGTGTTGCCCTGCACGTAGCGGTCGTACTGCTCGGTGACCCAGGACTTGTCGCAGCCGTCGGGGCTGCCGACGACGGCCAGCCAGTCGGCACGCAGGTCGGCCGAGGCGGTGGGCGGCAGGTCGGCCTGCAGGTCGTCGAGGTCCGCGGGGCGGTGGTAGGGCCGCTCGTAGACCGGGCCGTCGTGGGCCACCGTGCGCGGGGGGACGTCGACGATCCGCTCGCCGTGCCAGTCGATGAGCAGCCGGTCGCCGTCGGTGACCTCACCGATGACGGTGGCCAGCACGTCCCACTTCGCGCAGACCGCGAGGAACTCCTCGACCTTGGCCGGCTCGACGATCGCGCACATGCGCTCCTGCGACTCGCTCATCAGGATCTCGGCCGCGGTCAGCGTGGAGTCGCGCAGCGGCACGGTCTCCAGGTCGATCCGCATGCCGCCCGAGCCCGCCGCGGCCAGCTCGCTGGTCGCGCAGGACAGCCCGGCGCCGCCGAGGTCCTGGATGCCGGTGACCAGGTCGGCGGCGAAGATCTCCAGGCAGGCCTCGATGAGCAGCTTCTCGGTGAACGGGTCGCCGACCTGCACCGACGGGCGCTTGGCCGGGCCGTGCTCGTCGAAGGTCTCGCTGGCCAGCACCGAGACCCCGCCGATGCCGTCCCCGCCGGTGCGCGCGCCGAACAGCACGACCTTGTTGCCCGCGCCCTCGGCCTTGGCCAGCCGGACGTCGGAGTGCTTCATGACACCGACGCACAGCGCGTTGACCAGGGGGTTGCCGGCGTAGCAGTCGTCGAACAGGACCTCGCCGCCGATGTTGGGCAGGCCCAGGCAGTTGCCGTAGCCGCCGACGCCGGCCACCACGCCGGGCAGCACCCGGGCGGTGTCGGGGGCGTCGGCCCGGCCGAAGCGCAGCGAGTCCATGACCGCCACCGGCCGCGCGCCCATGGTGAGGATGTCGCGGACGATGCCGCCCACGCCGGTGGCCGCGCCCTGGTAGGGCTCCACGTAGCTGGGGTGGTTGTGCGACTCGACCTTGAAGGTCACCGCGTAGCCGTCGCCGACGTCGACGACGCCGGCGTTCTCGCCCATGCCGACCAGCAGCGCCTCGCTGCGGGGCAGGTCGCCGAAGGTGCGCAGGTGCACCTTGGAGGACTTGTAGGAGCAGTGCTCGCTCCACATCACCGAGTACATGGCCAGCTCGGCGGTGGTGGGCCGGCGGCCGAGGATGTCCCGGATCCGCAGGTACTCCTCGTCGCGCAGGCCCAGCTCGCGGTAGGGCTGCTCCTCGTCCGGGGTCTCCCCGGCCCGGGTGACGGTGTCGACGGTCATGCGGAGAGCGCTCCCTGGAGGACCGAGGTGAAGAAGCCGAGGCCGTCGACGGAGGGGCCGGTGAGCTCCTCGACCGCGTGCTCGGGGTGCGGCATGAGCCCGACGACCCGGCCGTCGGCGCTGGTCACGCCGGCGATGTCGCGGCTGCTGCCGTTGGGGTTGCCGCCGGCGTAGCGCACCACGACGCGGCCCTCGCCCTCGAGCCGGTCGAGGTCGGCGTCGGAGCCGACGTAGCGGCCCTCGCCGTTCTTCACCGGGACGACGATCGTCTGGCCCTGGTCGTAGGACGAGGTCCACGCGGTGTCGGCGCGCTCGACGAGCAGCGCCTGGTCGCGGTTGCGGAAGTGCAGGTGGCTGTTGCGGGTCAGCGCCCCGGGCAGCAGGCCGGCCTCGCAGAGCACCTGGAAGCCGTTGCAGATGCCCAGCACCGGCATGCCGGCGCGCGCCCGGTCGACGACGGCGCGCATCAGCGGCTGACGGGCGGCGATGGCGCCGGCACGCAGGTAGTCGCCGTAGGAGAACCCGCCGGGCAGGACGACGGCGTCGACCGCGGGCAGCTCGGCGTCGGCGTGCCACAGCGGGACCACCTCACCGCCGGCCAGCCGCACGGCGCGGGCGGCGTCGACGTCGTCCAGCGACCCCGGGAACGTCACGACCCCGATGCGCACGCCGGTCACGCCCCGTCGAGGTGCAGCTCGACGTCCTCGATGACCGGGTTGGCCAGCAGGGTCTCCGCGATCTCCCGCAGCTCGGCCTCGTCGGGGGTGCCCTCGACGTCGAGGACGAAGTGCTTGCCCTGCCGGACGCCGGTCACCCCCTGGTGGCCCAGCCGCCCGAGGGCGCCGAGCACGGCCTGCCCCTGGGGGTCGGAGATCTCGGGCTTGAGGACGACGTCGACGACCACGCGCGGCACGGGGCGAGGGTACCGGTCGAGGTCGTCGCGGTTTCGAGGCGAGTTGGCGCCGGAGCGGCCGATACCGCGTGCACGACCTGTCCGCCGTCCCCGAGGAGGCTGCCCGTGCCCGACGCGCTGCCCGTCGGCGACCGCCCCGTCGCCGGCGACCAGGTCGAGGTCGTCGCCGTCCAGGGGCAGGCGCAGGCCGTGACCCGGGTCGAGGAGAGCACCGACGGCGAGCTGGTGCTCGCCGTGGGCGTCGACGCCGACGGCCGGCGGGTGCGGCTGGGCCTCGGCGCCGGCGTCGTGGTCTGGTGGACCCAGCCCGACGGCTCGGTCCGCTGCCGGCCCTACGCCGTGGCCGACGTCCGCGGCGGGCCCGAGCCGGTCTGGGCGCTGCACCCCACGGCCCCCGCCTCCGAGGGCGACCGGCGCGCCACCCCGCGGGTGGAGATGGAGGTCCCGGTCGGCCTGCTCACCCCCCTGGGCATGGTGCTGGGCGCGACCACCGACATCAGCGAGGGCGGCCTGCGGGCCCTGTTCGCCGCCCCGCCCACCACCGGGTTCGGCGACGCCACCCAGCCCTTCGCCGAGGTCGGCGAGCTGGTCACCCTCGCCCTGGTCCTCGGCGGCGTCCGCACCGAGCTGCGCAGCCGGGTGCTCGACGTCCGCCGCCGGTCCGACGGCTGCCGGTTGCTGCGGGCCCGGTTCGAGTCGCTGCCGGAGGACGTCCGGCTCCAGCTGCGCGCGACCACCTCCCAGGAGATCGGTCGCCAGCTCACCAGCGGGAGGCGATGACGTGGTCGTCGGCACCAACAGCGTCTTCGGCCGCGACCGGCCCGAGCGGGGGTCGTCGCTGCACGTGGTGCTCGACGGCGTCCCCCTGGTCAGCACCGCCGGCGCCTCCAGCGAGGTGGAGCTGGTCGCCGAGGTCCCGATGACCCGCTCCGGACGCCGTCCGCGGCTGGCGCTGGGCACCGAGCTGCAGGTGTCGTGGGGGTGGCGGGACAAGGTCCGCACCCGGCCCTACCGGGTCACCGACGTCGTCTCGACCGTCTCCGGCCACCCGAGCTGGCGGCTGGAGCCGCTGGCCCCCTCGGTCGAGGGCACCCGCCGGGCGGTGCCGCGGCACTCCCTCGCGCTGCCCGCCGTCCTGGTGCTCGAGGAGTCCCGCTGGTCGGGCCAGACCGTCGACCTCAGCGTCGCCGGGGTGCGGCTGGCGTTCCCGCCGGTCACCAGCGCGGCGGTGGGCGACCTGCCCGAGCCCGGCACGGCCGGTGAGCTGGCGCTGCTGCTGGACGGCGAGCGGGTCGCGGTCCCCGTCTCGGTCGTGCGCGCCTCCGTGCTGCCCGACGGCACCCGCGACGTGCGGGTGTTCGTCACCGGCGACCTGGACGAGCAGCGGATCAAGCTGCGCGACTTCGTGCAGGCCGCCGACCTCGCCGCGGTGCCGGGTCAGGCGAAGGACGAGCCGGTCAGCGCCTCGTAGGCCGCGACGTAGCGCTCGCGGGTGGCGGCGACGACGTCCTCGGGGAGCTCGGGCGGCGGGGACTGCCGGTCCCAGCCCGAGGTGGTCAGCCAGTCCCGCACGTACTGCTTGTCGTAGGAGGGCTGCACCGCGCCCGGCGACCAGGTGGTGGCCGGCCAGAACCGCGACGAGTCGGGGGTGAGCACCTCGTCGGCCAGCACCAGGACGTCGCCGTCGGTGCCGAACTCGAACTTGGTGTCGGCCAGCACGATCCCGGCCCGCTGGGCGACCTCGTGCCCGCGGCGGTACAGCGCCAGGGTCAGCTCGCGCAGCTGCTCGGCCCGCTCCTGCCCGACCAGCTCGACGGTGCGGGCGAAGGAGATCGCCTCGTCGTGCTCGCCGACCTCGGCCTTGGTGGAGGGGGTGAACACCGGCTGCGGCAGCCGGGAGCCCTCGACCAGCCCGGCCGGCAGCTCGACGTCGACGATCGCGCCGGTGCGGCGGTACTCGACCGTCCCGGAGCCCGACAGGTAGCCGCGGGCCACGCACTCCACCGGCTCCATCGCCAGCCGCCGGACCAGCATGGCCCGGCCGGCGACCTCCGCCGGGACGTCGTCGGCGCTGAGCAGGTGGTGCTGCGCGCCGTGCGCGGCGAGCACCTCGGCGAGCTGCTCGAACCACCACACCGACAGCCGGGTGAGCACCGCGCCCTTGTCCGGGATCGGGGTGGGCAGCACGTGGTCGTAGGCCGAGATGCGGTCGGAGGCCACCAGCAGCAGCCGGTCGTCGCCGGCGTCGTAGACCTCGCGCACCTTGCCCCGGGCGAGCAGCGGCAGGTCGAGGGTCACGACAGCGCCGCGAGCCGCTCGAACAGCGGGTCGAGGTTGGCCACGTACCGCTCGGGCCGGCAGATGTCGTCCAGCCGGGCCTCGTCCAGCGCCACGCCGTCGGTGGCGGCGCGTGCCCGCAGCGTCTCGCGGAAGGGGGTGCCGGTCTGCCAGGTCTGCATCGCCGCGCCCTGCACCAGCGCGTAGGACTGCTCGCGGCCCATGCCGGCCTCGACCAGCTCCAGCAGGACGGCGGAGGTGTAGATCAGCCCGCCGGTGGAGTCCAGGTTCGCCCGCATCCGCTCGACGTCGACGACCAGGTTCTCGACCAGGCCGGCGGTGAGGTCGAGCAGGTAGTCCAGGGTGATGGCCGCGTCGGGCAGGAACACCCGCTCGGTGGAGGAGTGCGAGATGTCGCGCTCGTGCCACAGCGGGATGCCCTCCATCACCGGCACGACCGCGGCGCGCACGACCCGGGCCAGGCCCGCGATGCGCTCGGAGCGGATCGGGTTCTTCTTGTGCGGCATCGCGCTCGAGCCCTTCTGGCCCGACCCGAACGCCTCGGACAGCTCGCGCACCTCGGTCCGCTGGCCGTGCCGCACCTCCAGCGCCACCGCCTCGCAGACCGTGGCGAACACCGCGAGCGCCGACACCCACTCGCTGATGCCGTCGCGCAGCACCACCTGGGTGGAGGCGTCGGCGGCGCGCAGGTCCAGCGCCTCGGCGACGATCCGCTCCACCGAGGGGTCGATGAGGGAGTAGGTGCCCACGGCGCCGGAGATGGCGACGACGCCGACCGCGGTGCGGGCGGTGCGCAGCCGGTCGCGGCAGCGGGCCGCGGCGAAGGCCAGGTCGGCGACCCGGTGGCCCCACACGTCGGGCTCGGCGTGCACGCCGTGCGTGCGGCCGACCTTGAGGGTGTGCCGGTGGGCCAGCCCGTGGTCGCGCAGCGCCGCGACCAGCCGGTCGGCCTTGGCCAGCAGGACGTCGGTGGCGTCGGTGAGCTGCACGGCCAGCGCGGTGTCCAGCAGGTCCGAGGACGTCATGCCGTGGTGCACGTAGGCCGCCGCGGACCGGGGCTCGGTGTTGTCGGCCCACGCGGTGAGGAACGCGATCACGTCGTGCTGGGTGGTGGCCTCGATCTCGGCCACCCGCTCCGGGGTCGGCGGGGGCGCCTGGCGCACCGGCTCGACGACGTCGGCGGGCACCCGCCCGGCCGCCGCGTGCGCTTCCAGCACCAGGGTCTCGACCCTGCACCACAGCTCGTACTTGTGGGCATCGCTCCAGACCCGGCCCATCTCGGGGAGGGTGTACCGCTCGATCACGCCGGTGATCCTCCCGCACCGGACCCGACGCCGGCCGCCCGGGCCACCTCGCCGTACGCCGCGGCCAGCGTCTCGAGCGTGTCGTGGGCGTTCAGGCCGCTGGGGTTGGGCACCACCCACAGCTGCACGCCGTCCGGCCAGCCCGGCGGGACGTCGTCCTGCCGGCCGGTCCGGGCCCGCGGCACGCCGAAGGCCTGCCGGTAGGCCGTCACCCCGGCCACCGCGACGACGTCGGGACGCCGCTCGGTGACCAGCCGCACCAGCCGGGCGCCGCCGTCCCGCAGCTCGGCCGGCGTCAGCTCGTCGGCGCGGGCGGTCGCCCGGCGGACCAGGTTGGTGATCCCGATGCCCGCGGCGGTGAACCGTGCCCGGTCGGCGTCGGTCATCCCGGCGCCGGCGTCCACCGGCTCGGTGAGGACGCCGGCCCGCAGCAGCGCCGGGTAGAAGCGGTTCCCCGGCCGGGCGAAGTGGGTCCGCACCGCGGCGGTCCACAGCCCGGGGTTGATCCCGACGAACAGCAGCCGCACCCGGCCCGCGGGCAGCAGGTCGGGTACCTCGGCGCCGGCGAAGGCCAGGAGCTCCGAACGGGTGAACCGCATCTCGTCCCCGATCATGGGTGTAGTGGCCAACGACGCCGGGCATCCATGATCAGGGCGCGCGGCGTGGCGGGTCCACCCTGCTCGCCCACGCACCCCCCGGCCCTGGAGGTCCACGTGCTCGACCGCACCGCATCACGGGCGACGTCCCTGGTGCGCCGCGCCCGCGAGCGCATCCGCGCCGCCAGCGAGCACGACCCGCACGCCTGGCCCGAGGGCACCGTCCTGGTGCTCGAGGACGGCTCCCGCGCCGTCGTCGAGCACGTCGAGGACCCCGCGCAGCCGCAGCCGCCGTCGGTGGACCGCACCGAGGACGGACCGCGCCCCGCCGACGCCCACCCCGCGGGGTCCCCCGACCCGGCGGCCCCCGACAGCGACGTCGCCGACGGCGTCAGCGGCCCGCCCCGGCCCGGCGGCCCCCCGCCCGTCCCGCAGCACCGCGACCGCTCGACCGGCAGCCTGCTGTCCAGCGAGCACCCCCGCAACGCCGCCGACGAGGTGCCCAACGGCCTGCGGATCGCCGCGGCGTGGTCGTGGCGGGCCGTCGCCATCGGCGTCGCGCTCTACCTGGTGCTGATGGGCCTGGCCTACGTCGCGGTCGTGGCGGTCCCGGTCATCGTCGCGCTGCTGCTCGCCGCGCTGCTGCAGCCCGGCGCGGCCTTCCTGGTCCGGCACGGCTGGCCGAAGTCGCTGGCGGCGCTGCTCATGCTGCTGGTCGGGCTGGGCGTCGTCGCGGGCATCGTCACCCTGGTCGTCGAGCAGTTCGCGGCCGGCTACGACGAGCTGGCCAGCCAGGTCGGGCAGGGCCTGACCCAGATCCAGGACTTCGTGGTCAGCACGTTCCCGGTCACCCAGGGCGACCTCAACGACCTGCTGGCCAACGCGAGCACCAGCGTGCAGCAGGCGTTGATGGACAACCGCGACACCCTCACCGCCGGCGCGCTGACCACGGCCGCGACGCTCGGCGAGGTGCTCACCGGCATCGTGCTGGCGCTGTTCACGCTCTTCTTCTTCCTCATGGACGGCCGCGAGATCTGGCTGTGGCTGGTCGGGCTCACCCCGCCCAACTCGCAGGCCTACATCGACGAGGCCGCCCGCCGGTCCTGGCGGACGCTCATCTCCTACGTCCGCGCCACCGCCGTGGTCGCCGCCTTCGACGCGGTGTTCATCGGCATCGGGCTGACCTTCCTCGGCACCCCGCTGGTGGTGCCGCTGGCCGCGCTGGTGTTCCTGGGCGCGTTCATCCCGATCATCGGGTCGTTCCTGGCCGGCTCGGTGGCCGTGCTGGTCACGCTGGTCGCGGTCGGCCCGGTCAAGGCGCTGGTCGCGCTGGGCATCATCGTGCTGATCATGCAGCTGGAGGGCCACGTGCTGCAGCCGCTGCTGCTCGGCCGCGCCGTCTCGGTGCACCCGCTCGCGGTGGTGCTGGCGATCGCCGCCGGCCTGCTCATCGCCGGCATCTTCGGGGCGCTCATCGCCGTCCCGGTGATCGCCTGCGCGAACGTGGCCGGCACCTACCTCTCCCGCCGGCACCAGGGTCCGCGGCCGCCCACGCCGGACACCCGGCGCGCCCGCGCCGCCGTCCGGGCCTCCTGACCCCGGCCGTCAGACGCCGATGCGGCCCTCGAGGGCGGCCAGGCCGATGTCGGTGCGCCAGTGGGCGCCGTCCAGCCGGACGCCGGCGACCCGCTCGTAGGCCACCCGGCGGGCGTCGGCGAGGTCGGTGCCGACGGCGGTGACCGCCAGCACCCGCCCGCCGGCGCTGTGCACGGTGCCGTCGGCGGCCAGCCGGGTGCCGGCGTGCAGCACGCCCTCGCCGTCGGCGCCGGTGATCGGCGACCCGGTGCGCGGGGACGCGGGGTAGCCGGGCGCGGCCACGACGACGACGACCGCCGCGCCGTCGGCCCACTCCAGCGGCGGGTGGTCGGCCAGCGTGCCGGTGGCCGCGGCGTGCAGCAGCCCGGCCAGCGGGGTGCGCAGCAGCGGCAGCACGACCTCGGTCTCGGGGTCGCCGAAGCGGGCGTTGAACTCCACCACCCGCACGCCGCGCGAGGTGAGCGCGAGCCCGGCGTAGAGCAGGCCGCTGAACGGCTCGCCGCGGCGGGCCATCTCGTCCACCGTCGGCTGCAGCACGCGGGCGAGCACCTCGTCGACCAGGCCGTCGGGCGCCCAGGGCAGCGGGGCGTAGGCGCCCATGCCGCCGGTGTTGGGGCCGCCGTCGCCGTCGTCGCGGCGCTTGTGGTCCTGGGCGGGCAGCAGCGGCAGCACCGTCGTCCCGTCGGTGACGGCGAACAGCGACACCTCGGGGCCGTCCAGGTACTCCTCGACCAGCACCGGGTGCCCGCCCTCGAGCACGGCGAGCCCGTGGGCCAGCGCGGCGTCCCGGTCGGGGGTGACGACGACGCCCTTGCCGGCGGCCAGGCCGTCGTCCTTGACCACGTACGGGCTGCCGGGGGCGTTCAACGCGGCGACCTCGTCCAGCGCGGTGTGCAGCTCGGCCTCGGTGCCGACCGGCCAGGCCTGCGCGGTGGGGACGCCGGCGGCGGTCATCACGTGCTTGGCGAAGGCCTTGCTGCCCTCGATCTGCGCGGCCTGGGCGCCGGGGCCGAAGCAGGCCACGCCCGCCTCGCGGACCGCGTCGGCCACCCCGGCGACCAGCGGCACCTCGGGCCCGACGACCACGAGGTCGGCCGACCAGGCGGTGGCCAGCGCCGCGACGGCGACGGGGTCGGCCGCGTCGACCGGGTGCGGCTCGGCGACCGCGGCGGTGCCGGCGTTGCCCGGCGCGCAGGCCAGTGCGGTGACGGCGGGGTCGGCCTGCAGGGCCACGCACAGGGCGTGCTCCCGGGCTCCGGATCCGATGACGAGCACGCGCATGGGCCCGGACGCTACCGGGGCCGCTGCGCCCGCCCGCGCGCCTTCTCCCACCGGCGCCGCTCGGCCCGGCGCAGCCCGGTCCGCTCCGCCTCGGTGCGCAGCTTGCGCCAGGCCCGGTAGCGGGCGGGGTCCAGCCGGCCGTCGTCGAGGGCGGCGGTGAGCGCGCAGCCGGGTTCGCCGGAGTGGCCGCAGTCGCGGAACCGGCACCCGGTGAGCAGCTCGGCGACGTCGGCGAACGCGGCGTCCAGGCCCTCGTCGTCGGCCAGTTCCAGCTCGCGCAGGCCGGGGGTGTCGACCAGCAGCGCGCCGCCGGGCAGCACGTGCAGCTGGGCGGCGGTGGTGGTGTGCCGACCGCGGCCGTCGCCCCGGACCTCGGTGGTGGCCGCCGCGGCACGCCCGGCCAGGGCGTTGAGCAGGGTGGACTTCCCGACGCCGGAGGGGCCGACCACCGCGCACGTCGCCCCGGGGGCCAGCCGGGCGCGCAGGGCCTCGAGCCCGGCCCCGGTGTGCGCGCTGACCGCCAGCACCTCGACGCCCACGGCGTCCTCGGCGACCTGCGCGACCGCGGCGTCGACGTCGGCGCAGGCGTCGGCCTTGGTGAGCACGACCAGGGGGACGGCGCCGCTGCCCCACGCCATCGCCAGGAACCGCTCGACGCGGCGGACCCGGGCGTGCTCGGCCAGCGTGTCCACCACCAGCACGAGGTCGAGGTTGGCGGCGAGCACCTGCGCCGCCGACGTCCGGCCGGCGACCGTGCGGGTCAGCGCCGTGCGCCGGGGCAGCACCTCGGCCACGCGCTCGTCGGCGACCGCCACCCAGTCACCCACCGCGGGGGCGTCGTCCGCCCGCAGCCGGGGCCCGGGCGGCAGCCGCACCAGCCCCTCGGCGGTGGCGACGGTGAGCAGGCCGCGGTCCACCCGGACGACGCGGCCCAGCCGGGCGCCCGACGGCGGCGCGGGCGCGGCGGTGCCCCAGGCGGGGACCTGCGGGTGGAGGACGCTCACACCGCCATGCTCCGCGGGCCGTCGACCCCTTTTCGGGCGTGACGCTGCGCACAACAGGGTTGTGAACCCCCTGCTCAGGTCGATGTAGCTGACATGACAGGAGATTGTCAGGTGCAGTTCGCCATGGGGACACCTGGAGCGGGTGTTGTGGCCACCATGCACGAGACCGGTCTCGCGACCGCCACCTCCGCCCGCCTGCGCGCCCGCCGGCCGGTGGTGATCGGGCACCGCGGTGCCGCCGCGCACCGGCCCGAGCACACCCGCGCCGGCTACGAGCTGGCCGCCGACCTGGGCGCCGACCGGATCGAGCCCGACGTCGTGGTCAGCCGCGACGGCGCGCTGGTCGTCCGGCACGAGAACGAGCTGTCGCTGTCCACCGACGTCGCCGCGCACCCCCGGTTCGCCGGCCGCCGCCGGACCCAGGAGGTCGCCGGCGTCGAGACCACCGGGTGGTTCGTGGAGGACTTCACCCTCGCCGAGCTGCGCACGCTGCGCGCCCTCGAGCGCTGGCCGCACCTGCGCCCGGGCGGCACCCTGCACGAGGGCACGGTGCTGACCCTCGGCGAGGTGGTCGGGATCGCCCGCGCCCGGGGCATCGGGGTGCAGGCGGAGCTGAAGAACCCGTCGTGGTCGGCCTCGATCGGGCTGCCGCTGGTCGAGCTGGTGTGCGCCGAGGTCGGCGCCGCGCCCGACGTGGTGTGGCAGAGCTTCGACGTGGCCGGGGTGCAGGAGCTGCGCGCCCGGCTGGGGGCGACCGCCTCCCTCGTGCAGCTGATCGGCGACGAGCCCGCCCACGACCCCCTGGTGACCCCCGCCGGGCTGCGCGGGATCAGCACCTACGCCGGCGGGATCGGCCCGTCGAAGCACCGCATCCTGCAGCGCGACGGGCGGGGCAACCTGGTCGCCGTCTCCGACCTGGTCGCCCAGGCGCACCGGGCCGGGCTGACCGTCGCGCCGTTCACCGTGCGCGCCGAGAACGCCTTCCTGCCGCTGCACCTGCGCCGCGGCACCGACCCCGCCGGGCTGGGCGACGCCGGCACCGAGGCCCGCCTGCTGCTGGCGCTGGGCGTCGACGGCCTGATCACCGACAACCCGGAGATCGCCGTCCGCGAGCGCGCCGCCCTGGCCGCCCCCGCCCTGGCCCCCGTCCGCCCCCGCACCTGACCTCGGGGCCGCGTCCCCGCGTGCGCTCGAGATCGGGGTCCGCGTGGTTCTGCGACCACCCATGAGCCCGCCGACCCCGATCTCGGGGGTCAGGACGCGAGCAGTGCGCGCAGCCGCGCGATGAGCGCCGTGGGGTCGTGCAGGTCGGCGGCCGTCACGTGCAGCACGCGCCAACCAGCCGCCTGCAAGGCATTGAGCCGACGCCGGTCGCGTGCGAACTGGCCGCGCTCGGCGTGCCACCACCCGTCGTACTCGACGGCCACCCGCTGCTCGGGGAACGCCAGGTCGACCCGCGCGACGAACCTCCCCTGCGCGTCGACGACGACGTGCTGGCTGACCGGTCGCAGACCCGCTGCCCAGAGCAGCAGGCGCACCCGGGACTCCTGCGGGGACTCCGCGAGCTGGTCGACACGGGTCAGGGCCTCGCGCGCGTCGGCGCACCCGCGGCCGGAGCCGACCGCCCGCCAGACGTCGGAGACCAGCGCCCCGGTGCGGCTCAGCAGCGGGTCGAGCACCGGCACGGTCTCCGCCGGCGGGCCCGAGCGGGCGATGTCCGCGGCGGTGCGGACCGCCGACGTCACCCGCCGGCGGCCGATGCGGACGACGTCGCCGGCGGCCAGGCGCGCATGTCGGATGCGGACGCCGGCCACCGGCCCCCACCGCGCACCGGGTGGCACCACCACCTCGACCGGGTGAGCCTCCTCCCAGGCCGTGTCCACGCCGTGCAGCCAGGCGGCGGTGCGCCCGGCGAGGACCGCGGTCGGCGGGGCAAGCAGCTCGACCGCGCGCAGCCGGTGCTCGGGGTGGTCCGCCAGCGCGGCGTCGACGTAGACGCCGCGCAGGACCCGCCGCCACGCGGAGGAGCGCAGCTGCTCGCGCGTCAGGAGCCCGGCCTGCACCGCGCCGGCGCCCAGGAACACCTGGCCGACGAGGGCGGCAGGTCGGGAGGGCGTGCGCACGGGCAGCAGCCTGCCGTCATCACCGGGATCGACCACCCGTTGTCCACAAGCAGGTAGCGAGAACGGGGTTCGCGGGGTCCAGACAGCCGTCAGAACCCCGCGGACCCCGTTCTCGAGCGACGCCGCTGCAGCGCCGGGATCAGTCGAGGAGGTCGTGGATGAGGACGTTCTCGTCGCGGCCGGGGCCGACGCCGATCACGCTGATCCGCGCGCCCGAGAGCTCCTCGAGGCGTTTGACGTAGGCCTGCGCGTTGGCGGGCAGCTCGTCGAAGGTGCGGCAGTGCGTGATGTCCTCGAACCAGCCCGGCATCTCCTCGTACACCGGGGTGGCGTGGTGCACGTCGGTCTGGGTCATCGGCATCTCGTCGTGGCGGACGCCGTCGACCTCGTAGGCCACGCAGATCGGCACCGTCTCCAGGCCGGAGAGGACGTCGAGCTTGGTGAGGAAGTAGTCGGTGATGCCGTTGACCCGCGAGGCGTAGCGGGCGATGACCGCGTCGAACCAGCCGCAGCGCCGGTCGCGGCCGGTGGTCACGCCCACCTCGCCGCCCTGCTTGCGCAGGTACTCGCCGTTGGCGTCGAACAGCTCGGTCGGGAAGGGACCCGAGCCCACGCGGGTGGTGTAGGCCTTGAGGATCCCGACCACGCGCTCGATGCGGGTGGGCCCGATGCCCGAGCCGGCCGAGGCACCGCCCGCCGTCGGGTTGGACGACGTGACGAACGGGTACGTGCCGTGGTCGACGTCGAGCAGGGTGCCCTGCGAGCCCTCCAGCAGCACCCACTCGTCGCGGTCGAGGGCGTTGCCCAGCAGCAGCCGGGTGTCCGCGATGCGGTGCTTGAGCACCTCGGCGTACTCGGCGTACTCCTCGACGACCTCGTCGACGTCGATGGCCTTGCGGTTGTAGACCTTGACCAGGATCTGGTTCTTCTCCCGCAGCACCGCCTCGAGCTTCTGCCGGAGGATGCCGAGGTCGAGCAGGTCCTGCGCGCGGATGCCGACCCGGGCGACCTTGTCGCCGTAGGCCGGGCCGATGCCGCGCCCCGTCGTCCCGATCTTGCTCTTGCCGAGGAACCGCTCGGTGACCCGGTCCAGCGCCCGGTGGTGCGGCATGATCAGGTGCGCGTCGCTGGAGATGACCAGGCGCGAGGTGTCCACGCCGCGCTCCTCGAGGCCCGCGAGCTCGCCGATGAGCACCTGCGGGTCGACCACCACGCCGTTGCCGATGACCGGCGTGCAGCCCGGCGTCAGGATCCCCGACGGGATCAGGTGCAGCGCGTACCGCTCGCCGTCCGGGGTGATCACGGTGTGCCCGGCGTTGTTGCCGCCCTGGTAGCGGACGACGTAGGGCACCCGGCCGCCGAGGATGTCGGTGGCCTTCCCCTTGCCCTCGTCGCCCCACTGGGCACCGATCAGCACGACTGCCGGCATCGGGCCGTTCTCCTTCGCGTCAGCATCCGGAGGGTCCCCGGCTGGCAGGTGGCAGGGTATCGCTGTGAGCACCACCCGGTTCGACCTGCGGGGGCTGGCCCCCGGTCAGGGTCCCTCCCGCCGGCACGTCGCGTCGGTCATCGACGCCGTGGACGACGCCGTGGTGGTGCAGGGTCCGGTCCAGGCGCTGGCCGCCGTCCTGGCCCGGCTGTGGACGAGCGACCGCCTGCCGGCGGTGACCGTCGGCTGGGAGCCGGTGGACGGCGACGCCGACTGCCGCGGCCTGGCCCGCGACCTCGGCCTGGGCACCGGGTCGGTGCGGGAGCTGCCGCTGGTGCGCGACGACCACGGCGGGGTGCTGCTGCACCACGGCCGGGTCGAGCCCGCCACGCCGGGCCGGGCGCTGGCCCGCCGGTTCGGCGCGCAGGCCCACCACGACGCCGCCAAGGTGGCCGACGGCGACATCACCCGCATCGAGGTCCGCCCGAGGTGGGACGTCGAGGACCAGATCTCCGTCGCCGTCGTCACCGTGCCGCTGCGCCGGCCGGGCCGGACGACGGGGCGGGCGCTGCAGGTGGCGTGCGACCCGGCCCGGGTGCTCCGCGACGGGGTGCCCGTCGACCGCGAGGTGCAGCGCTGGACCTGGTACGCCGACGACCGGGTGCGCTGGCGCCTTCAGCCCTGAGGCCCGGTCTCCACGACCGGCACCAGCGGCGGCGCCGTGGTGGCCCCCGCCGCCCGCAGCGCCGACCGGCCGGGCCCGAGGAGGACGACCGCGAGCAGCAGCCCGAGCGCGCCGAGCACCAGGATCGGGACGCCGCCGCGCAGCGCGTCGCCGCTGACCAGCGCCAGCACGGTGGGCACGAGGAACCCGGCGTAGACCGGCAGGTAGAAGGCGCTCAGCAGCGCCCCGCGGCGGTCGGGCGGGGCGACCCGGTCGCAGACGGCGACGCCCGACGTCATGCCCAGCCCCTCCCCCAGCCCGATCAGCAGGCAGGCCGGCAGCACCCACGGCCAACCCCCGGGCTGCACGGCCAGGTACCCCAGCCCGCACCCGACCGCGGACAGGACGGCGGCCAGCGGCCCCGACACCACCGGGCCGAGCCGGGTGGCCAGCGGCGTGACCAGCGCGGCGCTGCCCTGCACCAGCAGCGCCGAGACCCCGACCAGCGCGAACACCGCGCCGAAGCCGGCGTCGGCGACCAGCAGCGGGAAGACGGTCAGCGAGAGGACCGCGTAGGTGTAGACGGTCAGCCCGACCGGCAGCAGGTAGGCCCAGAACGCGCGCCGGGCGACCGGGGGGACGCCGAGGGCCAGGCGCCCCGGACGGCGCTCGGTCACCGTCTCGGGCACCCCGCGCAGGCCGAGCACCCCGACCAGCAGGAGCAGCGCCGACGGCGTCAGCGAGACCAGCTGCGGCGCGGGACCCCACTGCACGAGGACGCCGGCGACCAGCGGTCCGACGGCGAACCCGGTGGCCATCGCGGCGCTGGCGACGGCGGCGGCCCGGCGCACCCGGCCGGGCGCCCCGGCGTCGGTGCCGCCGGAGAGCTCGCGCAGCCACACGGTGCCCACGGTGAACACCGCGCCGCTGACCAGCCCCTGCGCGACCCGGCCGACGGCGAGGAACCACACCCCGCCCACGTCGGCGGCGATGAGCACCAGGGTGCAGGCCAGTGCGGCGAGCAGCCCGCCGACGACCACCCGGCGGCGGCCGTCGCGGTCCGACAGCGGGCCGGCCAGCAGCAGCGAGGGCACCAGCCCGAGGGCGTACGCGGCGAAGAACAGGGTGAGGGTCAGCGCGCCCAGGTCGAGCTCGTCGGCGTAGCGGAGCAGGAGCGGGGACGGCGACTGGGTGCTGACCGCGGTGGCGAACAGCGCGACCAGCAGCCGGCGGCGCTGCCGGACGGAGTCCACTCCCGCACCGTAGGGGACACTGGATCCCTGCACCCCCGAGGAGGCCCCCCTGCCGCCGACCGCCGTCCGTCGCCCGTGGTGACCGCTGCCCAGCGCCCGGTGTTCGGGGCGCCGGAGCGGCGTGCGCCGTCCCGGGGCCGCCGGCTGCTCACCCGGCCCAGCACCCCTGCGCTGGCCGGTGTGGTCGTCGCGCTGGTGGTGTTCGGCGTGCAGGCCCCGCAGCTGCTCGGGGCCGGCGGCTGGGCGTCGGTGCTGGACGCGGCCGCGCTCATCGGCATCGGCGCGGTGGCCGTCACGGTGCTGCTGGTCGCCGGGCAGTTCGACGTGTCCATCGGGGTGCTGGCGGTAGCCAGCAGCGTGACCGCGGGCCTGCTGGTCAGCGAGGCGGGCTGGGGGCTGTGGCCCGCGCTGGCGGTGTCGCTGGTCGCCGCGCTGGCGGTGGGCGCGGTGAACGGGCTGCTGGTGGTCATCACCGGCCTGCCCAGCTTCCTGGTCACGCTGGCGACCTTCCTGGTGCTGCAGGGCGGCACGCTGGTGGTGGCGCAGTCGGTGGCCGGCACGTCCCTGGTCGACGGCGTCGAGGGCGCCCCGGGCTGGGCGTCGGCCGACGCGGTCTTCGGGTCGGTGCTGGTGCTGGGCGACGGCCGGTTCCGGGTGTCGATCGTGTGGTGGGCGGCCGCGGTGCTGCTGGCCGGCTGGCTGCTGCGCCGCACCCGGTTCGGCAACGCGGTCTACGCGCTCGGCGGGTCCCGCCGGGCGGCCCGCGAGCTGGGCGTGCCCACGGCCTGGACGACGGTCGCGCTGTACCTGCTCACCGCGACGGCGGCCTGGCTGCTCGGCACGCTGGCGCTGGTCCGGCAGGGCGGGGTGCCGGTGGCGCCGGGCTTCGGGGCCGAGATCGAGTACCTGGTGGTCGCGGTGATCGGCGGCTGCCTGCTCGGCGGCGGGTACGGCTCGGCGGTGGGCGCGGCGGCCGGGGCGCTGCTCTACGGCGCGGTGCGCACCGGCATCGGCGTGGCCGGCTGGCCCCCGCAGTCCTTCCAGGTGGTGCTGGGCGTGCTGCTCGTGGTGGCGCTGCTGGCCAACGGCGTCGCCCGCCGGCGGCTGATCGCGGTGCCCCGCTCGTGAGCGTGCAGGAGGCGCTGCCGTTCCCGGAGCCCGAGGGCGCCCCGGTGCTGCCGCCGGTCGCCACGGCCCCGGTGCTGGAGCTGCGCGGGGTGACGGTGCGCTACGGCCAGGTCCCGGCGCTGGACCGGGTCTCGCTGCGGCTGCTGCCCGGCACGGTCACCTGCCTGCTGGGCGAGAACGGGGCGGGCAAGTCGACCGTCGTCCAGGTGATGTCGGGGGTGCGCCGGCACGACGAGGGCGAGCTGCTCGTCGACGGCACGGCGGTGCGGTTCCGGCGTCCGCGGCAGGCCCGGTCCCGGGGCATCGCCACCATCTGGCAGGACCTCGCCGTCATCCCGCTGATGACGGTCTGGCGCAACTTCTGGCTGGGCGACGAGCCGACGCGGGGCGTGTGGCCGTTCCGGCGCATCGACCTGGAGGCCGCCCGCGACGGCGCCGCGCGGGGGCTGGCCCGGGTCGGGCTGCCGGGGCTCAACGTCAACCAGCCGGCGGCGGCGCTGCAGCCGGGGCAGCGGCACAGCCTGGCGGTGGCGCGGGCGATCCACTTCGGTGCCCGGGTGCTGGTGGTCGACGAGCCGGCGGCACCGCTGACCGTGGCGCAGCACGCGCTGGTGCTGCGCACGGTCGTCGCCGCCCGCGACGCAGGCATCGCGGTGCTGTTCGTGACGTCGATGCCCGGCTACGCGCACCTGGTCGGGGACCGGTTCCTGCTGCTGGCCGGCGGCCGGGTGGCCGCCGACCTGACCCGCGAGGACGTCGACGTCGAGGGGCTGACCCAGCTGATGAGCGGTGGCGACGCGCTCGCCACCCTCACCGCCGAGCTGCGCCGGGGCCGCTAGCCCTTCGTCCCCGCGATCGCCAGCCAGGTGTCGACGACGGTGTCGGGGTTCAGCGACATCGACTCGATGCCCTGCTCGACCAGCCACTGCGCCAGGTCGGGGTGGTCGGAGGGGCCCTGGCCGCAGATGCCGACGTACTTGCCCCGCTCCAAGCAGGCCTGGATGGCCATCTCGAGCATCTTCAGCACGGCCGGGTTGCGCTCGTCGAAGGTGGCCGCCACCAGGGAGGAGTCGCGGTCCAGGCCCAGGGTCAGCTGGGTCATGTCGTTGGAGCCGATGGAGAACCCGTCGACGTGGTCGAGGAACTGGTCGGCCAGCAGGGCGTTCGAGGGCAGCTCGCACATCATGACCACCGACAGGTCGTTCTCCCCGCGCACCAGCCCGTGCGTGCCGAGCAGCTCGACGACGCCCTCGATCTCGGCCACGGTCCGCACGAACGGGATCATGATCTTGACGTTGGTCAGGCCCATGTCGTCGCGCACGTGCTTGAGCGCGGCGCACTCCATCGCGAAGCACTCGGCGAAGTCCTCCGACAGGTACCGGGAGGCGCCCCGGTAGCCGATCATCGGGTTCTCCTCGTGGGGCTCGTAGGCCTCCCCGCCGAGCAGGTTGGCGTACTCGTTGGACTTGAAGTCGCTCATCCGCACGATGACCGGCTCGGGGGCGAAGGCCGCCGCGATCATCGAGATGCCCTCGGCGACCCGCTGCACGAAGTAGTCCCGCGGGGTCGGGTAGGCGGCGATGATCTCGCTGATCTCCTCCTTCAACCGGCCGTCGAGGGAGTCGAGGTCCAGCAGGGCGCGGGGGTGGATGCCGATCTGGCGGTTGATGATGAACTCCAGCCGCGCCAGCCCGACGCCCTTGTGCGGCAGGCGGGAGAAGGCGAAGGCCTGCTCCGGCGTCCCCACGTTCATCATGATCTTGGTGGGGATGTCGGGCATCTCGTCGAGCTTGGTCTCGCTGACGTCGAAGTCGACCCGGCCCTCGTAGACGTTGCCGACGTCGCCCTCGGCGCAGGAGACGGTGACCTCGCGGCCGTCCTCCAGCACCTTGGTGGCGTTGCCGGTGCCGACGACGGCGGGGATGCCCAGCTCGCGGGCGATGATCGCCGCGTGGCAGGTGCGGCCGCCGCGGTTGGTGACGATGGCCGAGGCGCGCTTCATGATCGGCTCCCAGTCGGGGTCGGTCATGTCCGCCACCAGGACGTCGCCGCGCTCGAAGTCGGCCATCTGGTCGATGTCGGAGAGCACCTTGACCGCGCCGGCGCCGATCTTCTGCCCGATCGCCCGGCCCTCGACGACCACCTCGCCGGTGCCGGTGAGCGTGTAGCGCTCCAGGGTCGACCCGGCGCGGGAGACGACGGTCTCGGGGCGGGCCTGCAGCACGTAGAGCTCGCCGTCCAGGCCGTCCTTGCCCCACTCGATGTCCATCGGGCGGCCGTAGTGCTCCTCGATGGTCACCGCGTACCGGGCGAGGGTCAGCACGTCCTCGTCGGTGAGGCTGAGCAAGCGGGACTCGGCCTCGTCGACGTCGACGAACTCCGTCGTGCGGCCGACCGTCGCGTCGGTCGTGTAGACCATCTTGGTGGCCTTCGCGCCCACGCCCCGCTTGAGGATCGCGGCCTTGCCGGCCTTGAGCGCGGGCTTGTAGACGTAGAACTCGTCCGGGTTGACCGCGCCCTGCACCACGCCCTCGCCCAGGCCGAACGCGCTGGTGATGAACACGGCGTCGGGGAAGCCGGACTCGGTGTCCATGGTGAACATGACGCCCGACGAGCCGATGTCCGAGCGGACCATCCGCTGCACGCCCGCGCTCAGCGCGACGGCGTCGTGGGCGAAGCCGTGGTGCACCCGGTAGGCGATCGCCCGGTCGTTGTACAGCGACGCGTAGACCTCGCGGATCGCGGTCAGCACGGCCTCGATGCCGCGGACGTTGAGGAACGTCTCCTGCTGACCGGCGAAGGAGGCGTCCGGCAGGTCCTCGGCGGTGGCGCTGGACCGGACCGCGAAGGACAGCTCGGCGTCCGAGGCCAGCTGCTCGTAGGCCGAGCGGATGTCCTTCTCGAGCTCCTCGGGGAAGGGCTGGTCGACCATCCAGCCGCGGATCTCCTTGCCCGCCGCCGAGAGCGCCCGCACGTCGTCGACGTCCAGGCTGCCCAGCTTCTCGCTGATCCGCTCCGCCAGCCCGGTGTCGCCCAGGAACGAGCGGTAGGCGTGCGCCGTCGTGGCGAACCCGTCGGGGACCTTGACGCCGGCGTCGGCCAGGTTGGAGATCATCTCCCCCAGCGAGGAGTTCTTGCCCCCGACCTCCTCCAGGTCCCCCATCCCCAGCTCGGCGAACCAGCGGACGTTCTCGGTGCTCACGGATTTCCTCCAGGGGTGCCGGACGCCGGCCGGCGGGCGCCGGGGCGGGTGCGCTTGAGGGTCTGCAGGACGACGGCGGCGATCTCCTCGACCGACGAGCTCGAGGTGTCGATCGTCGGCATCCGGTGCCGGTCGTACATCGCCACGGCCTGGCGCAGCTCGAAGCGGCACTGCGCCTCGGACGCGTAGCGCGAGTTGGGGCGCCGCTCCTGGCGGACCCGGGACAGCCGGGTCACCGTGGTGGTCAGCCCGAAGCACTTGGCCGCGTGCTCGCGCACCGGGCGGGGCAGGTCGGTGGTCTCCAGGTCCTCGTCGACCAGCGGGTAGTTGGCGACGAAGAGGCCGTGCTGCAGGGCCAGGTACATGGCGGTGGGCGTCTTCCCGCAGCGGGAGGGCGCCAGCAGGATGACGTCGGCGCGCTCGATCGCCCGGAAGGTCTGGCCGTCGTCGTGCTCGATCGCGAACTCGACCGCGGCCATCCGGTCGTTGTAGCGGCGGACGTCGCCCACCCCGTGCAGCCGGCGGGCCTCGCGCAGACCGCGGGCGCCGAGCAGCTCCTCGACCCGGGCCATGTGCATGCCGAACAGGTCGATGACCGGGGCGGTCGTGCGGAACAGCTCGGCGCGCACCTCGTCGACGACCGCGGTGCAGAAGACCAGCGGTGCGGCGGCCGTGCCGGCCCGGGCTGCCGCCATCGCGTCGTCGAGCTGGGCGACGACCTCGCGGGCCATCTCCACGGTCGCGATGAAGGGCACCAGCGTGCGGTCGAAGCTGACCTCGGGGAACTGGATGAGCAGCGCGTTGCCCATGATCTCGGCGCTGATGCCCGTGGAGTCGGACAGGAAGAAGACCGGGACGACGGGACGGTCGTCCGGAGCCACCGGAGGCAGAGCTGCGTTGCTCATCCCGCGCATCGTGCCACGGGATGGCGCAGCACAGAAGTGCCTACCGTCAGAACATATGTGCAGACAGGAAGGGTCAATGTCCGGCCGTACACGGTCACCGCGTGCACAGCCGGTCGCGGTGCAGCGATCTGGTCAGCGCATGCACCGACCGGATCGCTGCCCGGTGATCGGATTCCGTCCGCATCACCCGGCGCGGGGCCTGCGGCGGCGCTCGCCGGACACCACGACGCGCAGCGGCACGGGCGAGGTGTGCGCCATGAGCTCGAGCAGCCGCGCCATCGCCCGCGGCCACCCGTCCTCGACGTCCTCGGTGGTGACCGTCCAGAAGCGGACGCCCGCCGCCATCAGCACCTCGCGCTGGCGCTTCTCCTGCCAGTGCTTCTGCTCCGTCGTCATCCCCCATGGATCCCGGTACTTCTGCCGGCCGTCGCAGGCCATGACGATGCCGTGCCGACCGAACCAGCCGTCGGCCTCGTGGGACACCCCGTCGGCGCGGATGACGACCTGCAGCTCCGGGATCTCGAGGTCCGCCTCGTGCAGCCGCAACCGGGTACGAGTCTGGAGCGGGGAGTCCGCGCCGTCGCGGGCGAGCCCGACCGCCCGTCGCGCGGCCGCCACGCCCCGGTGGTCGGCCGCGGCGCCCAGCGCCTCCTCGAGCTCACGCGCGGTCAGCCGGTCGCCCCAGCGGGCGGCGTCGGCCAGGATGACCGCCTCCTCCATCGACCACGACCGGGCGCAGTCGACCACCGTGCGCGCCAGCGTGGTGACGGGGAGGCCGCGGTGCACGGTGGTCGAGCCCGGCGGCAGCGGTCCGTGGGTGATCACGTACCCGTGGCCACGACGGTGCTGCTCGGGGTCGGTGAGCGTCACGGTCCCGCGTAGCCGCCGCGGCGTGGGCAGCCCCCACACCTTGGCCGCCGAATACCCGCTGAGCACCGCGCCGGGGCGGTCGACGCTGTGCACCACAGCGGTGGCCTCCACGAGGTGGCGCTCCCCTGCCGCATCGGCGCCCGCCAGCGCGGTGGACTCGATGAACGCTCCGCGCCGCAACCTGACCCATGCGCCGTTGACCACCGCCCGCCGCACCTCCTGCGGCGTGATGCCGGCCCGGGTGAGGTCGCGCGTGGTGACGACGCCGTGCTGCTGGGTCGCCGCGGCGCGCAGGAAGGGGTGCATGCCGTGGACAGTGGCCCGGCGCAGGCCCCGGCGGTGTGGTCGTCAGCGATCTGTGGACAGCCCCGGCCATCCACAGCCCCGTGCGTGGCCACTGCGCAGCGATCCGGTCAGTGCGTGCACTGACCGGATCGCTACCCGGTGACCGGATGCTGCCCTGGTGACCGGATGCTGCTCCAGCTAGGGGGCGAGGGTGGGGTCGCAGTCGCGCAGCAGCTCGGTGAGGCGCTGGGTCTCCGCGGTCTCGCCGATCGCCTCGCTGGCCTTGGCCAGCTCGGTCACGCAGCGCAGGAAGCCACGGTTGGGCTCGTGCGACCACGGCACCGGGCCGTAGCCCTTCCAGCCGTTGCGGCGCAGCGCGTCCAGGCCGCGGTGGTAGCCGGTGCGGCCGTAGGCGTAGGCCTCGATGACCCGGCCCCCGGCCAGCGCGTCCTCGGCCAGCTGCGCCCAGGCGGCGCTCACCGTCGGGTGACTGGCTGCGACCTCGGCGGCCGGGGTCCCGGCGGCCAGCGCAGCGTCGGCCTCGGGGTTGGCCGGCAGCAGGGTCTCCGGCGGCGGGCCCAGCAGGTCCCGGTGGGCGTGGGTCACGACTGCGACGTCCCGGCCGAGAGCAGGTCCTCGCAGGCCTGGGTGACGCGGGCGGCCATGCTGGTCTCGGCCAGCTTCATGTAGGTGCGCGGGTCGTAGGTCTTCTTGTTGCCGACCTCGCCGTCGACCTTGAGCACGCCGTCGTAGTTGCTGAACATGTGCCCGGCGATCGGCCGGGTGAAGGCGTACTGGGTGTCGGTGTCGACGTTCATCTTCACCGTGCCGTAGCTCAGCGCCTCGCGGATCTCCTCCTGCGAGGAGCCCGACCCGCCGTGGAAGACGAAGTTGAACGGCTTGGAGCCGGCCTCCAGACCCAGCTCGGAGACGACGACCTCCTGGCCCTCCTTGAGCACCTCGGGGCGCAGCTTCACGTTGCCCGGCTTGTAGACGCCGTGCACGTTGCCGAAGGTCGCGGCCAGCAGGTAGATGCCCTTCTCGCCCAGGCCCAGGGTCTTCGCGGTCTGCACGAAGTCGCCGGGGGCGGTGTAGAGCTTGTCGTTGATGTCGTGGGAGACGCCGTCCTCCTCGCCGCCGACGACGCCGATCTCCAGCTCGAGCACGATCTTGGCCGCGGCGGTCTTCTCGATCAGCTCCGCGGCGATCGACAGGTTCTCGTCCAGGTCGATGGCCGACCCGTCCCACATGTGCGACTGGAACAGCGGGTTGCCGCCCTTGTCGACCCGCTCCTGCGAGAGCGCGATGAGCGGCCGGACGTAGCTGTCCAGCTTGTCCTTGGGGCAGTGGTCGGTGTGCAGCGCGACGTTGACCGGGTAGTGCTGCGCGGCCACGTGGGTGTACTCGGCCAGCGCGGTGGCGCCCACGACCATGTCCTTGACCCGGGTGCCGGAGATGAACTCCGCGCCGCCGGTGGAGAACTGGATGATGCCGTCGGACCCGGCGTCGGCGAACCCGCGCAGCGCGGCGTTGACCGTCTCCGAGGAGGTGCAGTTGATGGCCGGGTAGGCGAAGCCGTTCGCCTTCGCCCGGCTGATCATGTCGGCGTAGACCTCGGGGGTCGCGATGGGCACGGTGACGCTCCTGTCGAAGAGAGGACGAGCTGCTCGCCGGTCAGTATCCCGCCCGACCTGCGGACGACGACAGCGGGCGAGCACGGCACCCGGCAGGATCGCCCCGTGGTGACCGATCGCCCGCGCCCCCGCGGTGGCCCCCTGCTCGGCTGGCTGCTGGTCGTCGCCGCGGCGGCGGCCTCGGCCCTGCTCACCGGCGACACCACCTGGGCGTCGGGCGCACTGGACGGCGGCGGGCGGGTCGACGCCACGCAGGCCGACCTGCTCCGGCTGGACGGCTACCAGGCCACGGTCGTCCCGGCCTTCGCCGGCATGGTGGCCGCGGCCCTCGTCGGCCTGGTCGCCGTCCCGTGGTCCCGGCCGGGACGGTGGGCCGTGACCGCCCTCGTCGTCGGGCTGGTGGTCGCCGGGGTCGTGGTCACCCTGGCCGTCGACGTCGGGGCCACGCCGGAGGAGCAGGTCGGCGGGGCGGTCGTCGGCGTCGTCCCCGCCGCCCTGCTGCTGGTCCTCGTCTGGCTGCGGCTGCGCCGGGGCTGCGCCTGGGTGGCGCTGCTGTTCGCCGTCGTCGGACTCGTCGCGCACGTGGTCACCGTCGTCCGGCTGCTGGGGTCGGCCGGCACCCCGGCCTGGGGCGCGTGGGCGATGCTGCTGCTGGAGCTCGTCGCCGTCACCGGGGCGGCGCTGGCCGTGCGCACCACCCCGCCGCGCGACCGGGTCAGCCCCGTTCGGCCCGGCTGACCACCCGCGCGGCCACCGCCACCACGTCGTAGGTCGGGGAGAACGGCGGGGCGTAGGACAGGTCGGACTCCGACAGCTCCTCCGCCGTCATCCGGCCCCAGATCGCGGTGGCCAGCACGTCGACCCGCTTGCCCGCACCCGCGCCGCCGACGACCTGGCCGCCCAGCAGCCGCCCCGACCCCGCCTCGGTGACCAGCTTGACCGCGATGTCCTCTGCGCCCGGGTAGTAACCGGCCCGGGTGGTGCCCTCGACGACGTCGGTGCGGAAGTCGAACCCGGCCTGCTCGGCCTGCGTGGTGCACAGCCCGGTGCGGCCGATCTCCAGGTCACCCACCTTGGTGAGCGCCGTCCCCAGCACGCCGGCGAACCGGGCCGGCCGACCGGCGATGACCGACCCGGCGACCCGGCCCTGCTTGTTCGCGTGCGTGCCCAGCGCGACGTGCGCGGGCTCCCCGGTGAGGTGGTGGTAGGTCTGCACACAGTCGCCGGCGGCGAAGACGTTCTCGTGGGTGCGGCTGCGCATGGTCGCGTCGACGTCGATCCCGCCGGTCACCCCGATGCCCAGACCGGCGGCCTCGGCCAGCCGGGCCTCGGGCCCCATGCCCAGGCCGAGGACGACGAGGTCGGCGTCGTAGGTCCCCTGGTCGGTGCGCACCCCGCAGGCCCGGCCGTCGCGGTCCAGCAGCACCTCACGCACCGCCTGGTCGGTGTGCACGCCCATCCCCATGGCCCGCATCGCCTCGCAGACCCGCTCGCCCATGTCGGCGTCCAGCAGGCCCATCGGCAGCGGGTCGGCGAGCACGACGTCGACGGCCAGCCCGCGGCGCTGCAGCACCTCGGCCATCTCCAGGCCGATGTAGCCCCCGCCCAGGACGACGGCCTTCCCCTGCCGGTCGCGCGGCAGCGCGTCGATCGCGGCCCGGATGCGGGCGCCGTCGTCGAGGCGGTGCACGCCGAGGACGCCGGGGGCGTTCAGGCCCTCGATCGGCGGGCGGGAGGGCCGGCCGCCGGTGGCGATCAGCAGGTGGTCGTAGTCGAAGGTGCGGCCGTCGGCGGCGGTGACCCGGCAGGCGTCCAGGTCGACCGACTCGGCACGGGTGCCGGTGTGCACCGCGATGCCGCGCCGGCGGTGCTCCTCCGGCGTCCGGGCGACCAGGTCCTCGCGGCTGCCGACCAGGTCACCGACCCAGTACGGGATGCCGCAGGCGGAGAACGAGGTGTCCTCGCCCTGCTCGAGCACCACGACGTCCAGGGACCCGTCGATGCGGCGGGCCTGCGCCGCGGCGGACATGCCGCCCGCGTCGCCCCCGATGACCAGCAGCCGTTGTCTCGACACCGCCCCCGGGTGCCCAGGCTCAACCCGCGCTGAACATCTTCCCCGGGTTGAGCAGCCCGTCGGGGTCCAGCGCGCGCTTGATCGAGCGGTGCACGTCCAGGGCCACCGGGCCGATCTCGCGCTCCAGCCACTCGGACTTCAGGTTGCCCACCCCGTGCTCGCCGGTGATCGTGCCGCCCAGCGCCAGGCCCAGCTCGAGGACGTCGTCGAAGGCGGCGAAGGCACGCGCCTTGTGGTCCTCGTCGGTCGGGTCGAAGCACATCGTCGGGTGCATGTTGCCGTCGCCGGCGTGCCCGACGACGCCGATGACCAGGCCGCGCTCGCGGGCGATGGCGTCGCAGCCGTCGAGGAAGGCGGCGATCCGCGACCGGGGGACGGCGACGTCGTCGATGAGCGTGGTGCCCAGCTGCTCCAGCGCGGGCAGCGCCATCCGGCGGGCGGCCAGCAGCAGGTCGCCCTCGGCGGCGTCGTCGGTGACGTGCACCAGCTCGCAGCCGGCGTCGCGGCACAGCTGCGCCAGCACCTCCATCTCGGCGACGGCGGCCTCGCCGCCGGCGTCGGACTGCGCGACCAGCAGCGCGTGCGCGTCGCGGTCCAGGTCGGCCTTGAGCATGTCGTCCACGGCCCGGATGCAGGTCTGGTCCATGACCTCCATGAGGCTGGGGACGACGCCGCAGCTCACCGCGGCCTCCACGACCTGGCCGGTCTGCGCGGTGCTGGAGAAGGTGGCGACCAGGGTGACCGGCGTGCGCGGGGCGGGCCGCAGCGACAGCGTGGCCTCGGTGATCACCCCGAGCGTGCCCTCGGAGCCGACGAACAGCTTGGGCAGGTCGTAGCCGGCCACGCCCTTGACCGTGCGCCGGCCGGTGCGCAGCACGCGCCCGTCGGCGAGCACGACCTCCATGCCGAGCACGTAGTCGGTGGTGACGCCGTACTTCACGCAGCACAGGCCGCCGGAGTTGTTGGCCAGGTTGCCGCCGATCGTGCACCAGTCGTAGGACGACGGGTCCGGTGGGTAGAACAGCCCGTGCTTCGCGACCTCGTCGCGCAGCGCCTTGTTCACCACGCCGGGCTGGACGACGGCCAGCCGGTCGGCGGTGGACACCTCCAGCACCTTGTCCATCCGCGTCATGACCAGCGTGATCGCGCCGTCGACCGCGTTCGCCGCGCCCGCCAGGCCCGAGCCCGCGCCGCGGGGGACGACCGGCACGCCATGGGCGTGCGCGATGCGCAGGGCCGCCGACACGTCGGCGGTGGTGCGCGGCAGCACGACCGCGGCCGGGGTGCCGGCCGGGGCGAGCATCGCCTGGTCGCGGGCGTAGGAGGCGGTGACGTCGGGGTCGGTGAGCACGCTGTCCCGGCCCAGCGCGGCGGTGAGCTCCGCGAGCCAGTCGGGGGCGGCGGCGTCCGGCGATGTCGTCGTCGCTGTGGTGGCGGTCACGCGGCCACGGTACGTCGTGGGACCGACGCTCCCCAGCACGTCCAGCGTCCTCACAGTCGGCGCACGTACGGTCCCGCGCCGTGAGCTCCTTCCTGGACCCGACGCACCTGGTCAACACCTTCGGCCTGATCGGGATCATGGTGATCCTGTTCGCCGAGTGCGGGCTGCTGGTCGGGTTCTTCCTGCCCGGTGACTCCCTGCTGTTCACCGCGGGCCTGCTGGTCGCCGGCGGGGTGTTCTCCGTGCCGCTGTGGGTGCTGCTCGTCGCGCTCCCGCTGGCCGCGATCGCCGGCAACCTGGTCGGCTACTGGATCGGCCGCCGGGTGGGGCCCACGGTCTTCAGCCGGCCCGACAGCCGCCTGTTCAAGGCCGAGTACGTGGAGAAGGCGCAGGGGTTCTTCGACCGCAACGGCAACAAGACCGTCCTGCTGGCCCGCTTCGTGCCGATCGTGCGCACCTTCGCCACCGTGATGGCCGGGGTCTCGCTGATGGACGTCCGGCGGTACGTCGTGTGGTCTGTCCTGGGCGGCGTCCTGTGGGCGGCCGGGGTGACGCTGCTGGGCTACTGGCTGGGCCAGGTCGCCGTCGTCCGCGACCACGTCGAGCTGTTCATCCTCGGCGTCGTGGTGCTCTCGCTGGTGCCGGCGGTCGTCGAGGTCGTGCGCGGCCGCCGCAGCGGCCGCCCCGCCTGATCAGCTGAGGCCGAGGTCCTCGAGGGAGAACGCGGCGCGGTACTCGTAGCCGGCGGCCTCGACGGCGGCCCGGGCTCCGCGGTCGACGATCACCGCCACCGCGATGACCTCGGCGCCGGCCTCGGTGAGCGCCTCGGCGGCGGTCAGCGGGCTGCTGCCGGTGGTGGAGACGTCCTCGACCACCAGCACGGCGCGTCCGGCGACGTCCGGGCCCTCGATCCGGCGCTGCAGGCCGTGCGCCTTGCCCTGCTTGCGCACCACGCAGGCGTCCAGGAAGCCCTCGCCGTCGCCGGCGGCGTGCAGCATCGCGGTGGCCACCGGGTCGGCACCCAGGGTGAGCCCGCCGACGACGTCGTAGCGCAGGTCGGCGGTCAGCTGCCGCATCACCCGGCCGACCAGCGGCGCGCCCTCGTGGTGCAGGGTCAGCCGGCGCAGGTCGATGTACCAGTCGGCCTCGCGGCCCGACGAGAGCGTCACCTTGCCGTGCACGACGGCGAGGTCGGTGATCAGCTCCAGCAGCCGGGTCCGGTCGGGGTGGGAGGTCGGCGCCGTCATGCACCCGACCCTACTGAGGTCGACGGTGCCCGGCTCAGGCCTGCGGGGCGAGCACCTGGTCGACGAGGTAGAGGGTCGCGTTCGCCGTCTGCACGTTGCCGCAGACCACGGTGGCGTCGGCCGCGCCGAGCAGCGTCTGGTCCGCCGCAACGACCGGGGCGTCGGCGCTGCCGGTGACCGTGATGGTGTCGCCGAGCAGCGTGGTGTGGTCCCCGACCACCTGGTCGGGGGACAGCCGGCCGCTGACCACGTGGTGCTGCAGCACCGACGTCAGCCGGGGCAGGTCGGCGAGCAGCCCGTTCAGCTGGTCGGCGGGGACGGCGTCGAAGGCGGTGTTGACCGGGGCGAAGACGGTGATGTCGCTCTGCGCGTCCAGCGCGGCGGTCAGGTTCGCCGCGCCGACCGCGGAGGCCAGCGTGCTCACCAGCGGCGCACCGGCCAGCGCCGTGCCGACCGGCTGGGTGGCCAGGGTGGCCAGGGCGTCGGCGGGCAGCTGCGAGCAGCCGGCGCCCACCGGGTCGGTGGACGGGGCGGTCGAGGGCGCGGAGGTGGCGGTCGCGCCGGTGCTGGCCGCGCCGGACCCGCCGTCGTCGGAGGAGCAGCCGGTCAGCCCGGCGACGAGGGCGACGGCGGCCGCGATCAGGGCGCCGCGCACGGGGCGGGTGCTGGTCATGGTCGGGGTCTCCTCGGGTGCGGGGTCCTGCTCGGGCACCGACCAGTGTCGGGCATCCGGGGCCCGGACGCGGTGCGCGGCGTGCCAGGGTGGCCCGGTGACCGCTGCCCCTCCCCCTCCCCCGTCGGTGCGGGTGGCCGCCGGGACGCTGCTGGCCGTCGCGGTGCTGCTGACCGCGAGCACCGTGCTGACCCTGGTCGGCCGGGACACCGTGGTCGACCAGTACCTGGCCGCGCAGCCGGACCTGGACCGGGCCGCGGTCACCCGCAGCCTGGTGCTGGGCCAGGTGCTGTACCTGGTCCTGGGTCTGCTCGCCGGGCTGGCCGCGGTCTTCCTGCTCCGCCGCCGCGCGTGGGCACGTTGGACCGGCGTCGCGGTCGGCCTGTTCGTCGCGCTGCGCACCGTGCTGTCCTCGCTGGACGCGGGCGGGACGACGATCTCCTCGCTGCTGGTGCTGGTGCTCTGCGTGGCGGCGGTGGCCAGCCTGCTGGCCCGGACCACCCGGGAGTGGCTGCCCGCGCGGGCAGGCTGAGGGTCAGTCGGGCAGGTCCGCCGCGCGCCGCAGCCCGCGCACCCGGTACCAGGTGTTCGCCGGGCCCAGTGCCAGCAGCACCGCCCCCGCGCCGAGCAGGAGCACCTGCACGACACCGAGCACGGTGATCACGGCCAGCGGTGCCTGCAGGGCGCCGATCAGCCCGAACAGGCCAAGCCCGCCGAGCACCCACAGCACGATGCGGGCCCAGTGGTGGCCCTGCCACGCGAAGGCGGACATGGTGGCGTACAGCGCGACGCCGAGCAGGGTGGTGACCGCCGCCGCCGTGGTGGCCGCGGTGCTGACGCCGCCGATGAACGCGCTGCCGAAGCCCGACTCGATGTCGCTGCTGCTCAGGCCCACCTCGCGGAGCGCCTGCTCGACGTAGGCGTCGCGGTTGGTGAGCACCACGACCGCGCTGACGAGACCGACCAGCGCGCTGACCGCGAAGGCGAGCACGCCGGCGGTGACGACGGTCGGCCGCGCCATCGGCGGCGGGACCGGCCGCGGCGGTCCGTAGGGGTGGCCCGGGGGCGGTCCGTAGGCCGGAGGCGGTCCGTAGGCCGGGGGCGAGCCGTAGCCGGGCGGCGGTCCGTAGCCGGGAGGCGGGCCGTAGCCGGGAGGCGGGCCGTAGCCGGTCATCGCGGTCTCCTCGTCGTGCTCGGTGGTCGGGCCGGGCGGGCCCAGCAGATCACGGTCCGGGCCGGACCCACTCGCGGGCGTCGGGGTGCAGCAGCAGCCCGAGCAGGACGGCGTGGCCGGCGACGGCCCAGACCGGGCCGGACACCAGGAGCAGGCCGGCGTCGAGCACGGTGAGGGCCACCAGGCCGGCCCAGGCCCACCGGTGCTGGCGGACGAAGGCGTGCCGCAGCCAGCCCACCAGCAGGACCTGCAGGAGCGGTGGCAGCACCGACACCGGGTCGAGGACCAGCAGGCCCGCCAGCACCCGGACGCACAGCAGCGCGACCTGCACGGTCAGCAGCCGCACCACCCAGCGGGTGCTCTGCAGGTGCCGCAGCCGCACCGGCCACCGCGGCCCGTGGTCCCCCGCGCCGCCCCCGGATCCTGCCGCCGTCCGCGCCGTCGTCGTCCGCTCCACCGTCGTCCCTCCCTCGTCCCCGGCGTGCCCGGGTGCGACGAGGGTGGCCGACGGGGAGACGGCACGGGGCCGTCGTCCACAGGCTGTGGACGGCGGCCCCGGTCAGCTGGTGGTCAGCGACCCTTCATGGCGGCGTACCACTGGCTGGACGCCTTCTGGGCCAGGAAGAAGATGCCCGCGGCGATGAGGACCAGCTGCAGGATGCTCAGGATCGTGATCAGCGCGACGCCGGTGCCGGCGATGTTGAACACCGACAGCAGGCTCAGGCCACCGAGCACGAACAGCACGATGCGCGCCCAGTTCTTGCCCTGGTAGGCGAACCAGATGACCGCGCAGTAGGCGGCGAAGAAGATCAGCCCGATGACCGCGCCGGCCGTGGCGGCGCCGTTGCCCACGCCCGACAGCGAGGCGTCGACCGAGTCGGGGTCGATGCCGGCGTCGCGGTAGGCGTTGTCGAGGATCGTCTGCAGGTTCAGGAAGGTCACGATCGACCCGATGAGCCCGAGGACGGTGGCGGCGACGAAGGCGTAGATGCCGTTGGTGACCGTCGCGGGCCGGGCGGGCGCCGGGCCAGCAGGGCCCTGGGGACCCCAGCCGGCGTTCGGCGCGGCGGGGTAGCCGCCGGGCTGCTGGCCGTACCCCTGCTGGCCGTACCCCTGCTGGCCGTAGCCCTGCTGGTAGCCGGGCTGCTGGCCGTAGCCGGGCTGGCCCTGCTGGTAACCGGGCTGCTGGCCGTACGGCTGGCCCTGCGGGGGCTGACCCTGTCCGGGCTGGCCCCAGTCGCCGGGGTTCCCCTGTCCTGACGTCATGCGTCCTCCTCCATCGGGCCCGGCGCACCCGGGCGGGAAGATCATGACGGCTCCCCCGGACTCCGGCGACCCGGAACGCGACGGCGCCCACCGACCGGGTGGTCGGGAGGCGCCGTCGGTCGGGCCGCAGGTCAGGCGGTGAGTTCCCGCGGCGGCTCGGCGGCGCCGTCGGCCTGCGGCGGGGTGCTGCCGGCGCGGCGGACGACGAGCCCGGCGTCGAGCTCCCCGGCCACGTCCACGGCCACCACGTCGCCGTCCCGGATGTCCCCGGACAGCAGCGCGCGGGCCAGCTGGTCGCCGATCGCGGACTGCACCAGCCGGCGCAGCGGCCGGGCGCCGTAGACCGGGTCGAACCCGTTCATGGCCAGCCACTCGCGGGCGGCGTCGGAGACCTCGAGGGTCAGCCGGCGGGCCGCCAGGCGGCGGGCCAGCACGGCGACCTGGATGTCGACGATGCCGGTGAGCTCCTCGGTGCCCAGGGGGCGGAACACCACGACGTCGTCGAGCCGGTTGAGGAACTCCGGCTTGAAGTGCGCCCGCACCACGTCGTCGACCGCGCGCCGCTTGGCGTCGGCGGCGATCGACTGGTCGGCGATGACCTGCGAACCGAGGTTGGAGGTCAGCACCAGGATGGTGTTGCGGAAGTCCACCGTGCGGCCCTGGCCGTCGGTGAGCCGGCCGTCGTCGAGCACCTGGAGCAGGACGTCGAACACGTCGGGGTGGGCCTTCTCGACCTCGTCGAGCAGCACGATCGTGTACGGACGGCGCCGCACCGCCTCGGTGAGCTGGCCGCCGGCCTCGTAGCCGACGTAGCCGGGGGGCGCCCCGACCAGCCGGGAGACCGAGTGCTTCTCGGAGTACTCGCTCATGTCGATGCGGACCATCGCCCGCTCGTCGTCGAAGAGGAACTCCGCCAGCGCCTTGGCCAGCTCGGTCTTGCCGACGCCGGTGGGGCCCAGGAACAGGAAGGACCCGGTCGGCCGGTCGGGGTCGGCCACGCCGGAGCGGGCCCGGCGGACGGCGTCGGCCACCGCGCGCACGGCCTCGGGCTGCCCGACGACGCGGCCGGAGAGCACGTCCTCCATCCGCAGCAGCTTGGCCGTCTCGCCCTCGAGCAGCCGCCCGGCGGGGATGCCGGTCCAGGACTGCACGACCTCGGCGATGTCGTCGGGGCCGACCTCCTCCTTGAGCATCGAGGCGTCGGCGGTGCTCGCGGAGGCCTCGGCCAGCGCCTTCTCCAGGGCGGGCAGCTGGCCGTAGCGCAGCTCGGCGACCCGGGCCAGGTCGCCGTCGCGCTCGGCGCGCTCGGCCTCCTGGCGCACGGTCTCCAGCCGCTCCTTGGTCTCCCGGATGCGGTCGATGGCGCCCTTGTCCTGCTGCCAGCGGGCGGTCAGCTGGTCCAGCAGCTCGCGGCGGTCGGCGAGGTCCTCGCGGAGGGCGACCAGCCGCTGCTGGCTGGCCTCGTCCTCCTCCTTGGCCAGCGCCATCTCCTCGATCTCGAGCCGGCGGACCACGCGCTCCACCTCGTCGACCTCGACGGGGCGGCTGTCGATCTCCATCCGCAGCCGGCTGGCGGCCTCGTCGACGAGGTCGATGGCCTTGTCCGGCAGGAAGCGGGCGGTGACGTAGCGGTCGGACAGCGTCGCGGCCGAGACGATCGCGGCGTCGGTGATCCGGACGCCGTGGTGCACCTCGTAGCGCTCCTTGAGCCCGCGCAGGATGCCGATGGTGTCCTCGACGCTGGGCTCGCCGACCCACACCTGCTGGAAGCGCCGCTCCAGCGCGGGGTCCTTCTCGATGTGCTCGCGGTACTCGTCCAGCGTGGTCGCGCCGACCATGCGCAGCTCGCCGCGGGCCAGCATCGGCTTGATCATGTTGCCGGCGTCCATGGCGGAGTCGCCGCTGGCGCCCGCGCCCACGATGGTGTGCAGCTCGTCGATGAAGGTGACGACCTCGCCGTCGCTCTCGGTGATCTCCTGGAGCACGGCCTTGAGCCGCTCCTCGAACTCACCGCGGAACTTGGCGCCGGCCACCATCGCCGAGAGGTCCAGGCTCATCAGCCGCTTGCCCTTGAGGCTCTCGGGGACGTCACCGGCCACGATGCGCTGGGCCAGGCCCTCGACGATCGCGGTCTTGCCGACGCCGGGCTCGCCGATGAGCACCGGGTTGTTCTTGGTGCGGCGGGAGAGCACCTGCACGACGCGGCGGATCTCGGTGTCCCGGCCGATGACCGGGTCGACCTTGCCCTCGCGGGCGCGCTCGGTGAGGTCGACGGCGTACTTCTCCAGCGCCTTGTAGGTGCCCTCGGGGTCGGCGGAGGTGACCTTGCGGTTGCCGCGCACGGTGCGGAAGGCCGCCAGCAGTGCCTCGTCGGTGGCGCCGGCGGCGGTCAGCGCCGACCCGGCCTCCCCGCCGACGGCGGCCAGCCCCACGATCAGGTGCTCGGTGGAGACGAACTCGTCGCCGAGCGCGGTGGCCTGCTCCCCCGCGGCGTTGACCACCCGCAGGAAGTCGCGGGACGGCGCCGGCGCGGCCACGGTCGACCCGGAGACGCTGGGCATCCGGCGCAGCGCCGCCTCGGCCCGCGCGCGCACCTCGCCGGGGACGGCACCGGTGGCCTGCAGCAGCGGACCGGCGATGCCGTCGGTCTGGTCGAGCAGGGCGAGCAGGAGGTGCAGCGGCTCCAGCGCGGCCTGGCCGCGGTCGACCGCCAGCCGCTGAGCTGCGGCGATGGCCTCCTGCGCACGGGTGGTCAGCTTGTCCATGGTCGGGGTGGGGTCCTTCCGTCGTGGGGTGTCTCCGCCGTCAACGATCGCAGAGTTGAGTCTGTTCCGCTCAACCCGAACAGCGCAACGAGACCGCCCGGATCCCGAGGTTGCATTGCGCCCCCTAAGCTTGTGGGATGCCGGACACCCCACAGCCCAGCGTCGAGCTGGACGACCAGCTGTGCTTCGCCCTGTACGCGGCCTCGCGTGCGGTCACCGCCCGCTACCGCCCCATGCTGGACAAGATGGGTCTCACCTATCCCCAGTACCTGGTCATGATGCTGCTGTGGGAGGAGGACGGCCAGACCGTCGGCCAGCTCGGCAGCCGGCTCGCCCTGGACTCCGGGACGCTGTCCCCCCTGCTCAAGCGCCTCACCGCGGCCGGTCTGGTCACCCGCCACCGCCGGGTCGACGACGAGCGCTCGGTGTCCATCCAGCTCACCGCGGCCGGCCGCGAGCTGGAGTCGCAGGCATTCGAGGTGTCGCGCGACATGATCGGGGCACTGGGCATGACGATCGCCGAGTTCGACCACCTGAAGGGTGAGCTCCGGACCCTCACGGACCGGGTCTCCTCGGACGGGAACAGTTCACCGAACTGATCGGTTGTGCGCGATCGAACGGCCCGTCGAGACACGGCGGCCTGACGACGAAGGAGCACACATGCCCACTCGCACCGCACGCACCGCCTGGAACGGCACCCTCGAGGAGGGCTCCGGCCAGGTCGAGCTGTCCAGCTCGAAGGTCGGCACCTACGACGTGTCCTTCCCCAAGCGCGCGGCCGACGAGGCCGGCGGCACCACCTCCCCCGAGGAGCTCATCGCCGCGGCCCACTCAGCCTGCTACGCGATGCAGTTCTCCGCCCTGATCGCCCAGGCCGGCGGCACCCCCGAGAGCCTCGAGGTCTCCGCGGACGTCTCGCTCGGCCCGGACTCCGCCAACGGCGGCTTCAAGCTGACCGGCATCAAGCTGACCGTCCGCGGCGAGGTCAGCGGGCTGGACGAGGCCGGCTTCAAGCAGGCCGCCGAGGACGCCAAGGCCGGCTGCCCGGTGAGCAAGGCCCTGACCGGCGTCGACATCACGCTGGACGCCGCGCTCGTGTCCTGACGCACCCCGCACCACCACAGGGCCCCCTCCCGCGATCGGGAGGGGGCCCTGCTGCGTTCCCCAGCCGGCGCATAGGCGGGGCACGGGTCGGGCGGTCACCGTCGTCCGCATGGAGCCCGAGACCCCGTTCGGAGCACGTCGCCGCGGCACCCTGCGCCTGCGGCTCGTCACCGCCGGCGTCGCCGCCGCGGTCATGGCCGGCACCGGTGCCGCCACGATCGCCCTGGCCGACACCGGGACGACCACGACCCCGGAGTCGACCGGCACGGAGTCGACCGGCACGGGGACGACCGCCGCGACCAGCACCGACTCCACGACCACCGGCACCACGAGCTCGGAGGACCCGCTCAGCACCGGGTCGGGCGTGACGTCGTCCTCCGGGTCGGGCAGCGACGCCAGCTCCGGCAGCTCCTGACGCAGCAGGGCCCGCCCCCGGGTGGGGGCGGGCCCTGCTGCGCGGGGGCGGGTCAGCGGCGGGCGGCCACCGGCTCGTGGGCCCCGTGGCGGCCGTGGTCCTCCTCCTCGAGGAGGACGGTCACCCGGACCGGGTGCTCGGGGGCGTCGACCCCGCCGACGGCGTGCCGGCCGGCCAGCTGCTGGTCCACCGCAGCGGTGCTGTCCGAGGGCACCGGGGCGGCGACCGGGGCGCCGGAGCGCTCGGCCCGGGCCCGCTCGTCACCGCTCTCGGTGCGCAGCGCGACCTCCCTGATGAACAGCACCGACACCACGGTGATCACCGACAGGACCGCGGCGACCAGGAAGATCCGGCCGGTCGCGTCGCCGTAGGACACCCGGATGAGGTCCTGCACCGGGGCAGGGGCGTCTGCCAGGTTCGCCAGGCCGACGTCGCCGCCGCCGGACTGCGCCGCGGCACCGGCGGGCAGCCCCGCGGTGATCAGCGAGCTGACCCGGGCGCTGAGCACCGCACCGAGCACCGAGACGCCGATGGTGCCGCCGAGGCTGCGGAAGAACGCGACCGCGGAGCTGGCCGCACCCAGGTCGGTGGCGGCCACCGTGTTCTGCACCGCGAGCACCAGGTTCTGCATCGTCATGCCGATGCCCAGGCCCAGGACGGCGAGGAAGACGCCGAGCAGCACCATGTTCGTGGTGTGGTCGATCGTGGACAGCAGCCCGAAGCCGGCGGCGACCAGCACGGACCCGGCGACCAGGTAGGCCTTCCACTTGCCGTACCGGGAGATCAGGATGCCCGACACGGTGGAGGAGACCAGCAGCCCGCCGACCATCGGGATGGTCAGCAGACCGGCGGCGGTCGGTGAGTAGCCGCGCGAGATCTGCAGGTACTGGCCGAGGAAGACCGTCGAGCCGAACAGCGCGACGCCGACGGCGACCGAGGCGACGATCGCCAGCGTCGTGGTGCGCTCGCGGAACAGCCGCAGCGGGACGATGGGCTCCTTGGCGCGGGTCTCGGTGACCACGAAGGCGACGACGGCGAGCAGGCCGCCACCGACCATCAGCGCGGTCTCCAGGGACAGCCAGGCGAAGCTGTCGCCGGCCAGGGTCACCCAGATCAGCAGCAGGGAGACGCCGGCGGTGAGGAAGGCCGCGCCCAGGTAGTCGATGTGCACGGTCCGCTTGACGGTGGGCAGGTGCAGCGTGCGCTGCAGCAGCACGAGGGCGACGACGGCGACCGGGACGCCGACGAAGAAGCACCACCGCCAGCCCAGCCAGCTGGTGTCGACCAGCAGGCCACCGATGAGCGGCCCGGCGACGGTGGCCACGGCCATCACGCCGCCCAGCAGGCCGGAGTACCGGCCACGCTCGCGGGGGCTGATCATCGCGGCCATGGCGATCTGCACCAGGGCCTGCAGACCACCCAGGCCCAGGCCCTGCAGCACGCGCCAGCCGATGAGCGTCGGCACCGACTGCGCCAGCCCGGCCAGCACCGAGCCGGTCACGAAGACCACGATCGCGATCTGGATGAGCAGCTTCTTGCTCATCAGGTCCGACAGCTTGCCCCAGATCGGGGTCGAGGCCGTGCTGGCCAGCAGGGTGGCGGTGACCACCCAGGTGTACTGGCTCTGCGAGCCGCGCAGGTCGGTGATGATCGTGGGCAGCGCGTTGGAGACGACCGTCGAGGACAGCATGGCGACGAACAGCGCCAGCATCAGCCCGGACAGGGCCTCGAGGATCTGCCGGTGGCTCATCCGGCCCTGCTGCTCGGCCGGGGACTCCTCGGCCGGGCGCGCGGTCGCGCGGTCGGCGGTGGTGGTGCTCGCCATGCGTGCTGCTCCTGCGTTCTCGTGGTGGGTGGTGGGGGCGGCGGTGCTCACGCCGCGGCCTCGGGCCGGGGTGCGCGGCCGACGCCGAGGTCGGCGGTCAGCCGCTCGAGCAGGCGGCAGAGGGTGGCGGCCTCCTCGTCGGTCCAGTCCGACAGCGCGGCGGCCGCCCACTCCCCGCGCACCTCGCGGGTGCGCTCGAGCGCGGCGGCGCCGGCCTCGCTGAGGCCGATCAGGCTGGCCCGGCCGTCGAGCGGGTCGGGCCGGCGGACGACGAAGCCGGAGCGCTCGAGGACGGCGACCTGCCGGCTGACGACGGAGCCGTCCACGCCGACGGCGGCGGCCAGCGCACTGCACCGCTGCTCGCCGTCGCGCTCCAGCGGGACCAGCAGCGCCCAGCCGAAACCGGGGAGGTCGCCGTAGAGCTCGTGGGCGGCGCGGTGCGAGAGCTGGCGACCGGCGCGGATGAGCTGACCCAGACCGGCGGTCAGCCGGTCGGCCGTGTCCTGTGCGACGTGCACGCTGCACCTCCGACGTTGCTTGTAGACCTCAACCATCTTCACGCAATTGGTTGAGGTCTGCAACCTGTACGCCGGAGAGGTGGGTCACCCAGGACGCACGACGGCCGCGCCCCCGGGTGGGGACGCGGCCGTGGTCGGGCTGCGGAGCGGGGTCAGTCGTCGGCGAGCGCGGTGCCGCGGACCTGGGCCTCGCGGGCCTCGCCGAGCCGGTTCAGCCGGCCGAGCAGGGCGGCGAGCGACGCCACGTCGTCGGTGGCCCAGTCGGCCAGGTCGGCCTCCCAGCGCGCGCGGCGGGCGTCGCGGATCTCCGAGAGCCGGCGGTGCCCCTCGGTGGAGGTGGACAGCACCTGCGCCCGGCCGTCGTCGGGGTCGGCGACCCGGTCGACCAGGCCGGCGTCCACGAGCGAGGCGACCTGCCGGCTGACGGTGGACTTGTCCAGCCCGAGCCGGACGACGACGTCGCTGGCGCGCAGCGGGCCGGCGTCGTCGAGCAGCACCAGCAGGCCGTAGGCGGCGCCGTCCAGACCCCGGTGTAGCTCCCCGGCGAGCCGGCCCTGGATCGCCCGGGCCCGGCGCAGCAGCAGGGCCACCTCGCGCTCGAGGGCCACGTGCGCCTCGTGGGCGGCGGGGTCGGCGGTGGTCGTCGCGGTGCTCACGTCGTCCTCGACGTGCACCGGCCCCGTGGGGTTCCCGTCGCTCATCTGCTGCTCCTCGGTCCGCGGGGTCGCCAGACCACCAGGGCGGTGCCCGGCGCGGGGTAGCCGGTGTCGGCGCGGAAGCCCGTGGCCGCCGCCTCGGCCGCCGCCGCCCGGTGCCGGGCGTCGTCGACCTCGGCGAGCAGCTCGCGCACCCGGTCCTGCAGCGCCTCGACCTGCGACTCCAGCTCGATGATCCGTTTGATGCCGGCCAGGTTGACGCCGTCCTCCTGGGACAGCCGCTGCACCTCGCGCAGCAGCGCGACGTCGCGGGGGCTGTAGCGGCGCCCGCCCCCGGCCGTGCGGCCGGGGCTGACCAGCCCGAGCCGGTCGTACTGGCGCAGCGTCTGCGCGTGCATGCCGGCCAGCTGGGCGGCCACCGAGATGACGAAGACGGGGGCGTCGTCGGCCACGGACCGCGGTTCGCTCACCTCACACACCCCCTCCCGCCCGGACCGCGGCGGTCACCTGCGGTCGCGGGTCCTCGTCGATCCGGGCGGCCAGCTCCTCCACCGCGGCGCGCGCCTCGGCGTCCAGCGAGGTGGGCACCGCGATGCTGACCGTGACCAGCAGGTCACCGGTGCGGCCCTTGCCGTGCACGCCGCGACCGCGCACCCGGAAGGTGCGGCCGCCGGCCGTGCCCGGGGGCACCTTGAGCGACACCGTGCCGTCCAGGGTGGGGACGGTCAGCGTCGTGCCGAGCGCGGCCTCGGCGAAGCTGATCGGGACGTCGAGGGTCAGGTCGTCACCGCTGCGGCCGAACAGCTCGCTGCCGGTGACGTGCACGACGACGAACAGGTCGCCGGCCGGGCCCCCGCGGCGGCCCGGTGCGCCCTTGCCGGCCAGCCGGATGCGCTGGCCGTCCTTGACGCCGGCCGGGATGCGCACGGTGATGGTGCGGACCTGGTCGGTGATGCCGCTGCCCTTGCAGGTGGCGCACGGGTCGTCGACGACCGTACCGCTGCCGCGGCACTCGCGGCAGGGCTCGGAGAAGGCGAAGGCGCCCTGGCTCCGGCTGGTGACGCCGGCGCCGTTGCAGACCGGGCAGGTGTGCGGGGCGGTGCCGGGCTTGGCGCCGCTGCCGTGGCAGGTCGGGCAGGAACCCGGGCTCTGCATGCGCAGCGGGACGGTCACGCCCAGCACGGCCTCGTCGAAGGCCAGCGTCGCCTCGGTCTCGACGTCCTGCCCGCGTGCCGGGCCGGATGCGGCCTGCTGGCGGCTGCGGGTGCCCGTGGCACCGCCACCGCCGCCGCCGAAGAGCCCGCCGAACAGGTCGCCCAGGCCGCCGCCCGCCCGGGCGCCGCCCCCGCCGGAGGCGGCACCGAACAGGTCGCCGAGGTCGAAGGGCTGCCCGGCACTGCCGGCCGGGAAGCCGCCGGGCGGGAAACCGCCACCGCCGGCGCCGGGCCGGAAGCCGCCCGAGCCGAAGAGCCGGCGGGCCTCGTCGTACTCCTTGCGCTTGGCCGGGTCCGAGAGCACGCCGTAGGCCTCGGAGGCCTCCTTGAACTTGGCCTCGGCCTGCGCGTTGCCCGGGTTCTTGTCCGGGTGCAGGTCACGGGCCAGGGCCCGGTAGGCCTTCTTGATGGCGGCCGCGTCGGCGTCCTTGGCGACGCCCAGTGCGGCGTAGTAGTCCTTCTCGATGAAGTCCCGGGTGCTCATCGGGCGCCCCCCTCCTGCTCGGTGTGCGTCCGGTGGCCGGACGGGATGGTCGGGTGCGGACGGGGTGGGTCAGGACCCACCCCGTCCGCGTCGTGCTCAACCGGCCGGGGTGTCCCCCGGCTGCTGCTCCCCGTCGGCCGCCGGCGCCGCCGGCGCGGGGCTCTCGGGGTCGGTGACCCCGACCATCGCGGTGCGCAGCACCCGGTCACCGCGCCGGAAGCCCGGGCGCAGCACCGTGGTGGCGGTGGGCACCTGCACGTCGGCGGAGGTGTCGTGCAGCACCGCCTCGTGCAGCGCCGGGTCGAACGCGTCGCCCGGGGCGCCGAAGGTGACCACGCCCAGGCCGTCGAGCAGGCCCAGCACGCGGTCGGCGACGACCTTGAACGCACCGGTCAGGTCGCCGTGCTCCCTGGCCCGCTCGATGTCGTCGACGATCGGGATCAGCTGGCCGGCGAACCGCTCCGCGGCCTGGTCGACCACGGCGACCCGGTCGCGGTCGACCCGCCGCCGGTAGTTGGCGTACTCGGCGGTGACCCGCTGCAGGTCCTCGGTCCGCTCGGCCAGCTGCCGGGCGGTGTCGTCACCGACCAGCTCGGCCGGGGTGTCGGGGACCTCGGGGGTCACCACGTCGGGCTGGTCGGGCTCGGGGGCCGGACCGTTCTGCTCGCTCATCTGCTCCCCTGGGGTGGCTGTCGACCCTGGTCGACCGGCGGTGCCGGCCGGCGAGCCCATCACGGTCTCGCCGGCCGGCTCCCGCACCTGGCCGCTGGTCGGGTCGATCCGGCGCTTGTCACGGATGACGACGCGCGGGGTCTCCTCGTCCTGCGGTCGGTCGGTCACTTCTTGTCGGTGTCCTCGTCCACGATCTCGGCGTCGACGACGTCGTCGTCCGGGGCCGAGCCGGCGGCACCGGCACCGGCCGCACCGGCGCCCGCGGCACCCGGCTGGCCCTCGGCGCCGGCCGCGTTCTCCGCCTGCTGGGCGTAGAGCGCACCGCCGACCTCCTGCGAGATCCGGGCGACGTTCTCCTGCGCGGTCTTGATGGCCGCGATGTCCGAGCCGCCGAGGGCCGAGCGCAGGTCGGTCAGCGCCGCACCGAGCTCGTCCTTCTTGTCCTCGGGGATCTTGTCGCCGTTCTCCGCCAGGAACTTCTCGGTCTGGTACTGGAGGGACTCGGCCAGGTTGCGGGTCTCGGCCTCGTCGCGGCGCTTCTTGTCCTCCTCGGCGTGCGCCTCGGCGTCCTTCATCATCCGCTCGATGTCGTCCTTGGGCAGGGCCGAGCCGCCGGTGATGGTCATCGACTGCTCCTTGCCGGTGCCCAGGTCCTTCGCGTGGACGTGCACGATGCCGTTGGCGTCGATGTCGAAGGCCACCTCGATCTGCGGGACCCCGCGGGGGGCCGGCGGCAGACCGGTCAGCTCGAACATGCCGAGCTTCTTGTTGTAGGCGGCCATCTCGCGCTCGCCCTGGAAGACCTGGATCTGCACGGACGGCTGGTTGTCGTCGGCCGTCGTGAAGATCTCGGAGCGCTTGGTCGGGATCGTGGTGTTGCGCTCGATGAGCTTGGTCATGATCCCGCCCTTGGTCTCGATGCCCAGGGACAGCGGGGTGACGTCGAGGAGCAGCACGTCCTTGACCTCGCCGCGGAGCACGCCGGCCTGCAGCGCGGCACCGATGGCGACGACCTCGTCGGGGTTGACGCCCTTGTTGGGCTCCTTGCCCCCGGTCAGCTCGCGGACCAGGTCCGACACCGCCGGCATGCGGGTGGAGCCACCCACGAGGACGACGTGGTCGATCTGGCCGACGGAGATGCCGGCGTCGCGGACGGCCTGGTTGAACGGCGCCTTGGTGCGGTCCAGCAGCGACTGGGTGAGCCGCTGGAACTCCGCGCGGGTGATCGTGACGTCCAGGTGCAGCGGGCCGTCGGCCCCGGCGGTGATGTAGGGCAGGTTGACGTTGGTCGACTGCGCGCCCGACAGCTCGATCTTGGCCTTCTCCGCGGCCTCGCGCAGCCGCTGCATGGCCAGCTTGTCCTTGGACAGGTCGATGCCGTTGGCGGCGTTGAACTGCTTGACCAGGTGGTCCATGACGGCCTGGTCCCAGTCGTCACCACCGAGCTGGTTGTCACCGGCGGTGGCCTTGACCTCGATGACGCCGTCGCCGATCTCCAGCAGGCTGACGTCGAAGGTGCCGCCACCGAGGTCGAAGACCAGGATGGTCTGCTCGGTCTCGCCCTTGTCCAGGCCGTAGGCCAGGGCCGCGGCGGTGGGCTCGTTGACGATGCGCAGGACGTTCAGGCCGGCGATCTCGCCGGCCTCCTTGGTGGCCTGGCGCTGGGCGTCCTCGAAGTAGGCGGGGACGGTGATGACGGCCTCGGTGACCGGCTCGCCCAGGTAGGTCTCGGCGTCGCGCTTGAGCTTCTGCAGCACGCGGGCGCTGATCTCCTGCGGGGTGTACTGCTTGCCGTCGATGTCGGCGGTCTTCCAGTCGGTGCCCATGTGCCGCTTCACCGAGCGGATGGTGCGGTCGACGTTGGTGACCGCCTGGTTCTTCGCCGACTGGCCGACCAGGACCTCGCCGTTCTTGGCGAAGGCGACGACCGACGGGGTGGTGCGGGAGCCCTCGGAGTTGGCGATGACCGTGGGCTCGCCGCCCTCGAGGACGGTGACGACGGAGTTGGTGGTGCCGAGGTCGATGCCGACCGCTCGTGCCATGGGATGTGGCCCTTCTCGTGCGCTGGTGTGCCGTGCAGGTCCGGTGGTCTCGCGTCGGGCGCCTTGCGCCCCGGCCGCTCAACTTTCCTGCCCACCGTAACGGCAAACCTCCGGGTGGTGTTCCCGGCCCCCTCAGGGACGGGGCAACCGGGAGACGACGAGGTCGCGGCCGCCCTCCTTGGCCACGTAGAGCAGCCGGTCGGCGCGCAGCAGCACCGCGTCCACCGAGTCGACGTCGTCGAGCACGCTGACCCCGAAGCTCGCCGTCATCACCAGTCCGCCGGGGAAGCCGTGCGCGGCGATGTCCCGGCGCAACCGCTCGGCCACCGCGGCGCCGGCCTCGAGGTCGGCCCGGGGCACCACCACCAGGAACTCCTCGCCGCCCCACCGGCCGAACACCGCGTCGGGCCGCAGCGACGCGCGCACCACCTCGGCGACCTCCTGCAGCACCAGGTCGCCGACGTCGTGGCCGTACCGGTCGTTGACGGCCTTGAAGTGGTCGAGGTCGAACAGCACGACGGCGGTGGACCCGCCGGCCCGGCGGTCCTGCACCGCGGTGTGCAGCGCGTCGATGAGGCTGCGGCGGTTGGGCAGGCCGGTGAGGACGTCGGTGTGCGCGAGCTCGCGCAGCCGGGCGGCCTCGGCGCGGCTGAGCGCGAGGGCCTCCTTGCTGCGGGCCATGAGGAACGCCAGCATCGCCAGCACCGCCACGTAGCCCAGCGCGCCGACCAGGTCGGGGGCGTAGCCGCGCCCGCCGGGCTCCCCGGGGACGAACCGGAGCAGGCCGACCACCAGGGCGACGGCCGGCCCGGCCAGCGAGGCGATCAACGCCCAGCGGGTGTCGAACCACAGGTGCGCGAGCACGACGAGCAGGCACAGGTTCGCGAACACGCCCGGGAACAGCGACGCCCAGGCGGCGGCGTCGTCGGGGGCGGTGGCCAGCTGCAGGGCCATGGTGGTCAGCCACACGGCGGCCAGCACGACGAACCCGCCGACCTCGACCCACCGGATGCGGTCGGGGAACCGGACCAGGACGACGCCCGCGCCGACGAGGAACACGGCCAGCAGGGGGAAGGAGACCGTGCGCTCGAGCGGGTGCCCCTCGGCGCCGGCGATCTGCCAGCCGCAACCCACCAGGCCCAGCACGCAGATGGCGAGGTAGACGCGGCGGCGCACCTGCCCGTGCACGTGCCGCCTCCCCGTCCCGGCCCGCAGCGCCGTGGATCGGTGCTCGTCGGGCGGTCGCCAGAGGTTGCCACGGCGGCGTGTCGAGGGCAACGCGACCCGGCGCGCACCGTCCGGGGTTACTCGTCAGTAGCCTGTGGGTGCCCTGGACTATCGTCCGGGCACGTCACCTCGGTCGTCGTCGACCGGTGGGGAGAGGGAGTTCCGTGGGCCCGTTGCAGGTCGTCCTGGGCACGCTCTGCGTGCTGCTGCTCGTCGTCGCCGTGGTCCTCGCGACCCAGGCCGTGCGCAAGATGCTGGCGGTGATCAGGACCGGCCAGCCCGACGGCAGCCGGTTCGGCCCCGTGGGCCCCCGGCTGAAGAACCTCGCCGTGGAGTCCCTGGGCCACACCCGGATGCTCAAGTGGTCGACCATCGGCGCCGCGCACTGGTTCGTGATGGTGGGCTTCTACGGCCTGTTCCTCACCCTGGTCGAGGCCTTCGGCGAGGTGTTCGACCCCTCGTTCCACCTGCCGCTGATCGGCACCTGGGGCATCTGGAACCTGTTCGTCGACGTCATCGGCCTGGGCACCGTGCTCGGCATCCTGGTGCTGATCGTCATCCGGCAGAAGGACCACCCGCGGCGCACCGGCCGCAACGGCCGCTTCACCGGCTCCAACGAGGGCCGCGGCTACTTCGTCGAGGCCGTCGTCCTGGTCATCGGCATCTGCATCCTGTCCATCCGGGCGGCCAAGATCGCCTCGGGCCTGGACGACGCCCCCGGCTGGTCGCACCCGGTCAGCTCGGCGCTGTCGAACCTGTTCCCCGACAACGCCGACCTGGTCAGCGTCATCGCGTTCGTGAAGATCGTGGTCAGCCTGGTCTGGCTGATCGTGATCGCCCGCAACCTGACCATGGGCGTGGCCTGGCACCGGTTCAGCGCCTTCTTCAACATCTACTTCAAGCGCGAGGACGACGGCGCCGTCGCGCTGGGCCCGATGCAGCCGATGACCTCCGGCGGTGTCCCGATCGACTTCGAGGACCCCGACGAGGACGCCGTCTTCGGCCGCGGCAAGATCGAGGACTTCACCTGGAAGGGGATGCTGGACTTCACCACCTGCACCGAGTGCGGGCGGTGCCAGAGCCAGTGCCCGGCCTGGAACACCGGCAAGCCCCTGTCGCCGAAGATGGTGATCATGGACCTGCGGGACCACCTGTACGCCAAGGCGCCGTACCTGGTGGGGGCCCGCGAGGTCGGCGACGGCAAGGGCGACAGCGCGGGCGGGGAGTCCGTGATGACGCCGGAGGCCCCGTCGATGGAGCAGACCTGGTACTCCGGCTTCGCCCGGATCCAGGGCACCAACGACGCCCAGGCCGAGCGGCCGCTGGTCGGCACCCTCGAGGAGGGCGGGGTCATCGACCCCGACGTGCTGTGGAGCTGCACCAACTGCGGCGCCTGCGTCGAGCAGTGCCCGGTCGACATCGAGCACGTCGACCACATCAACGACATGCGCCGCTACCAGACGCTGATCGAGTCCAGCTTCCCGTCCGAGGCCGGCGTGATGCTGCGCAACCTGGAGAACCGCGGCAACCCGTGGGGCGTGAGCCCGTCCACCCGTGACGAGTGGATGAAGGACATGCCCTTCCCGGTCCGCCAGGTCGAGGGCGCCATCGACGACGACGTCGAGTACCTGTTCTGGGTCGGCTGCGCCGGCGCGATCGACGACCGCGCCAAGAAGGTCACCAAGGCCGTCGCCGAGCTGCTGCACACCGCGGGCGTGGAGTTCGCCGTGCTGGGCTCGGGCGAGACGTGCACCGGCGACCCGGCCCGCCGCATGGGCAACGAGTTCGTCTTCCAGCAGCTGGCCGCCGAGAACGTCGAGACGCTCAACACCGTCTTCGAGGGCCGCGAGGCCGGCCGGCGCAAGATCGTGGCCACCTGCCCGCACTGCTTCAACTCGATCAACCGCGAGTACCCGCAGCTGGGCGGCGACTACGACGTCGTGCACCACACCCAGCTGCTGGGCCAGCTGGTCGAGGAGGGCCGGCTCACCCCGGTCACCCCGATCGACCGCAAGGTGACCTACCACGACCCGTGCTTCCTGGGCCGGCACAACAAGGTCTACACCCCGCCGCGGGAGATCCTGGACAGCGTGCAGGGCCTGCGCACCCAGGAGATGCACCGTTGCAAGGACCGCGGCTTCTGCTGCGGCGCCGGCGGTGCGCGCATGTGGATGGAGGAGAAGATCGGGTCGCGGATCAACATGAACCGCACCGAGGAGGCCCTCGAGCTCGACCCCGACGTCATCTCCACCGCCTGCCCGTTCTGCATCACGATGCTCAGCGACGCGGTGAACTCCAAGAAGGAGAAGGGCGAGGCCGCCGAGCACGTCGAGGTGCTCGACGTCAGCCAGATCCTGCTGCGCTCGATGGCGCCGGTGGGCGCGGCGGCGGCCGGTGCGGAGTCCGGTCCGCAGCCGGGCGCCGAGGGCACCACCGACCGCGGCACCGCCCCGCAGGGCACCCAGCACGGGGAGACCCAGCAGGGCCAGTCCGGCCCGGGCGCGGCCCCGGCGGAGTAGGAGAACGGGGGACACTGGCGCGGTGAGCTTCATCTTCGGTGGCGTCCGCGGGCGGGAGGACCCCGAGCTGGCGGCCGGCAACCGGCGCACCGCCCAGCACTTCGCCCGCGACGTCGGCGACGAGCGGGCGCTGGCCGGTGACCGCACGCCCATCCGCCGCGGCAACCACTGGACGTGGCTGGCCGTCGCCGTCGTCGTGCTCGCGGTGCTGGGGTTCACCTCCTCGCGCGGGGCCGACGAGGTGCCGCTGACCGCGGACTGCACCACCCCGGCGATCGGGGTCTCCTCCAGCCAGGTCACCGCCGGGCAGACCATGTACGTGCGGCTCACCGGCCCCGACGGCGTGCCCTACGTGCTCACCGTCGACGGCGCACCGGTCCGCGGCGACGCCGGCTCGACGGTCAGCTACACCCAGACCGGTGCCGGCCCGGCGCTGGAGCTCACCCAGTGCCTGTCCCCCAGCCTGGCGATTGCCGCGCCCGCCGGCGACGGCCCGCACGAGGTCGCCGTCCTGGCCGTCGCCGCGGACGGCACGACCCGCCAGGTCGCCACCACCACCCTCCAGGTCACTGGGACCAGGTGACAATCTGCGCGTGCTGCTGCATCTGCGGATCACCGTCCCGGCCGACCGGGCCGACGAGGTCCACGCGCTGCTCGACGACCACGTCGGGGTGACCCACCTGGTCCACCTGCGCGGGGCGGTGCGCCGGCCCGACGGCGACCTGGTCATGTGCGACGTGGCGCGGGAGTCGGTCGACCACCTCGTCGACGAGCTGCAGCGGCATGGCGTCGACGAGGACGGCGGGATCGCGATCGAGTCGGTGGACACCTCGCTGTCGGCGGCCTCCGAGCGCGCCGAGCAGGACGCCCCCGGGGACGGCGCGGACGCGGTGGTCTGGGACCAGGTGGTCGCCACCGCCGACGAGGAGTCGCGGCTGACCTGGACGTTCTGCGCGTTCCTGACCATCGCCTGCCTGCTGGCCGCGCTGGCGATCATCACCGACTCCGCGGTGCTGCTCATCGGCGGCATGGTCATGGGCCCGGAGTTCAGCCCGCTGGCCGGGATCGCGCTGGGCCTGGTGCACCGGAACCGGCTGGTCATCCGGCACTCGCTGACCTCCCTCGGCGTCGGGTTCGCCGTCGCCACGGTGCTGACCGTCGGCTTCGCGCTGCTGCTGCGCTGGTGGGGCTGGGCCGACGTGTCCGACCTGCTCGCCGAGCGACCGGCGACCGGGTTCATCACCCGCCCCGACCGCTGGTCGTTCCCGGTGGCCTTCATCGCCGGTGTCGCCGGGATGCTGGCGCTGACCAGCTCGAAGTCCGCCAGCCTGGTCGGCGTCTTCATCTCGGTGACCACGGTGCCGGCGGTCGCGGCCCTCGCGCTGGGCATCGCGTTCGGCGACTGGACCGACTCCGCCCGGTCGCTGCTCCAGCTGGGCATCAACGTCGTCGGGATCATGCTGGCCGCGGTGCTCACGCTGCTCGCGCTCAAGGGCCTGTGGCGCCGGGTGCCCCGTTCGGTGCCCCGCCGGCTGGGCGAGGCGGGCTGACCGCGACGGGCCCGCCGCGGGGCCGTGCCACCATGTCGCGCGTGGTCCAGCAGCCGTCGGTCTCCGCCTCGCCGGCTGCGCTGCTGCAGCACGTGCGCGCCGGGCGGGCCAGCAGCCGGGCCGAGCTCGCCGCGCTGACCGGCGCCTCGCGCAACACCATCAGCAGCCGGGTGGACCAGCTCATCGGCGCGGACCTGCTGGTCGAGGGCGGGCGCGGGGACAGCACCGGCGGCCGGCCGCCGACCCTGCTGCAGTTCAACAGCCGCGCGGGGTGCGTGCTGGCCGTCGACCTCGGGGTGACCAGCGTCGACGTCGCCGTCACCGACCTGTCGGCCCGGGTGCTGGCCACCGCCGGCCACCCGATGGACATCGCCGAGGGGCCGCACGCGGTGCTGGCCGAGGCGGTCCGGCTGGGGGCCGAGGTGCTGGCCGCGGCGGGGCTGTCCGACGCCGACGTCCGGGCGGTCGGGGTGGGCGTCCCCGGGCCGGTGGAGTTCTCGACCGGCCGGCCCTCCCACCCGCCGATCATGCCGGGCTGGCACGACCACCCGATCCCGGAGGCCTTCGCCCGCTGGCCGGTCCCGGTGGTGGTCGACAACGACGTGAACGTCATGGCGCTGGGCGAGATGGGCGTGACCGGCTCGGACCTCGACGTCCTGGTGGTCAAGGTCGGCACCGGCGTCGGCTGCGGCGTGGTGGTCGAGGGCCGGGTCTACCGCGGCGCCCAGGGCAGCGCCGGCGACATCGGGCACATCCACGTCGCCGCCCCCGACGACCGCAGCGTGCTGTGCCGCTGCGGCAACACCAACTGCCTGGAGGCGCTGGCCAGCGGCTCCTCGCTGCTGCGCGACGCGCTCGCCGCGGGCCTGCCGGTCACCTCGACCCGCGACGTCGTCGGCCTGGCCGCCCGCGGCGACGGGCCCGCGCTGGAGCTGGTCCGGCAGGCCGGCCGCACGATCGGCACGGTGCTGGCCGCGCTGGTCAACTTCTTCAACCCGCACCGGATCGTCGTCACCGGCGGGGTCGCCCACGCCGGGCTGCCGCTGCTGTCGGGCATCCGCGAGTCGGTGTACGCCCGGGCGATGCCGCTGGCCGCCCGCACCCTCGCCGTCGAGCTCAGCGCCGCGCCCGAGCTGTCGGGCCGGGTCGGTGCCGCGCTCATGGCCGTGGAGGCCTGCCTCGACGAGGACGGCGTCCGCGGGGCCCTGCACGCCTGACCGGCTGGTCTCGTTCCGGTAACAACGCCGGGAGACCTTGACCACGCCGCTGCGCGTCTCCTAGGTTCCTGCTGAGCGGACTAACGCTCAGCGTTGCGCATAAGTCGGATTCCCGATCACCGCGCGCCGCGACCAGATCACGGTTCGATCACGTCTGTGCAGGCCCTGTGCAGCCGAAGTGATCCGTGTCATAGTTCAGCCGCTGAACTCGTTCATCGGTTGAACTAATAGACCACCCAACGGAGGGCGGCGGTGTGAGCAGCGGCGACGGAGCTCTCCTGCAGATGCAGGGGATCGTCAAGACCTTCCCCGGGGTGCGGGCCCTCGGCGGCGTCGACCTCGACGTCCGGGCCGGCGAGGTGCACTGCCTGCTCGGCCAGAACGGCGCCGGCAAGTCCACCCTCATCAAGGTCCTGGCCGGGGCGCACCAGCCCGACGAGGGCGAGATCCGCTGGGACGGCGAGGCCGTGCGGCTCACCGACCCGCAGGCCGCCATGAAGCTCGGCATCGCCACCATCTACCAGGAGCTCGACCTGGTCTCGGGCCTGTCGGTGGCCGACAACGTCTTCCTCGGCCGCGAGCGCTCCCGCTTCGGCCTGTCCCGCCCCGCCGCCGCACACCGGGCCACCTCGGCGCTGCTCGAGCGGCTCGGCCACCCCGAGATCCGCCCCGGCACCGAGGTCGGCGCGCTGTCGGCGGCCAGCCAGCAGATGGTCAGCATGGCCCGCGCGCTGTCCCAGGACGCCCGGCTGATCGTCATGGACGAGCCCTCCGCGGTGCTGGACAACGAGGAAGTCGAGCGGCTGTTCGCCGTCGTCCGCGACCTCACCGCCGACGGCGTCGCCGTCGTCTACATCTCCCACCGGCTCGAGGAGATCCGCCAGGTCGGCGACCGCATCACCGTCATCAAGGACGGCCGCACGGTGGCCACCGGGCTGCCCGCCCGGGAGACCCCGACCCGCGAGGTCATCTCGCTGATGACCGGCCGCACCATCGAGTACGTCTTCCCGCAGCGCACCGAGCGGGCCGCCGTGACCGCCGCGCCGCTGCTCGAGGTCGACCACGTCACCGTCCCCGGCCACGTCGACGACGTCTCCTTCACCGTCGCCCCCGGCGAGATCCTGGGCCTGGCCGGGCTGGTCGGTTCCGGCCGCTCCGAGGTGCTCGAGGCCGTCTACGGCGCCCGCCGGCCGACCAGCGGCGAGGTCCGGGTGGACGGGCAGAAGCTGCGCCCGGGCGACGTCGCGGCCGCGGTCGCCGCCGGCGTCGGCCTGGCCCCCGAGGAGCGCAAGAGCCAGGCGCTGCTGCTCGGCGACCCGATCTACCGCAACATCACCCTCTCCAGCATGGCCCGCTTCGCCCGCGGCGGGTTCCTCTCCGTGCGCGGGGAGAAGGCCGCGGCCCGCGAGCAGACCGAGGCCCTCGACCTGCGCCCGGTCGACGTCGACCGCGAGGTCCGCACGCTCTCCGGCGGCAACCAGCAGAAGGTCGTGCTGGCCCGCTGGCTGCTGCGCGAGTGCCGGGTGCTGCTGCTGGACGAGCCCACCCGCGGCGTCGACGTCGGCGCCCGGTCGGAGATCTACGCCCTGGTCCGCGCCCTGGCCGACCGCGGCGTCGCCGTCGTGGTGGTCAGCAGCGAGATCCCCGAGGTCCTCGGCCTGGCCGACCGCGTCCTGGTGCTGGCCGAGGGCCGCGTGCTGGCCGACCGGCCGGCCACCGCACTCGACGAGCACCAGGTCCTCGACCTGGTCATGCAGGGCACCCCCACCCACACCAGCAAGGGACACGTGGCATGAGCACCCCGACCACCCAGGCCCCCCCGGCCACCGGCACGGCGCCCCGGCGCGGCACCGGCGGCTCGTTCCTCTCCGGCTCGGTCGGCCGCAACGCCGGACTGGTGATCGCCCTGGTCATCCTGTGCGTCGTCGGCGTCGTCACCGCCGGCGACCGGTTCGCCAGCACCGACAACCTGATCACCATCCTGCGGCTGGCCGCGGTGACCGGCGTGGTCAGCATCGGCATGACCTTCGTGATCATCGGCGGTGGCATCGACCTGTCGGTCGGCGCGCTGGTCGCGCTGTCCTCCGTCTGGGCCACCACGCTGGCCACCCAGGCGCTGGCCGACGACATCCACTGGATCGTCATGGTCGGCACCGCGCTGCTGGTCGGCGGGCTGGCCGGCCTGGTCAACGGGGTGGTGATCGCCTACGGCAAGCTCGTGGCCTTCATCGCCACCCTGGCCATGCTGGTGGCCGCGCGCGGCCTGGCCGAGATCCTGGCCAACCGGCGCACCCAGACGGTGAAGAACGACGGCTTCCTGGACTTCTTCACCGCCTCGCCGCTGGGCCTGCCGGCCCTGGTGTGGATCTTCGCGCTGGTCGCCGTCGTGGGCTGGGTGCTGCTCAACCGGACGACGTTCGGCCGGCGCACCTTCGCCGTCGGCGGCAACGCCGAGGCCGCCCGGCTGGCCGGCATCCGGGTGCAGCGGCACACGGTCGCCCTCTACGTGCTGTCGGGGATCACCTGCGGCATCGCCGCCGTGATGCTCATGGCCCGCACCACGACCGGCAGCTCCACCCACGGCACGCTGCTCGAGCTCGACGCCATCGCCGCGGTGGTCATCGGCGGCACCCTGCTCATCGGGGGCCGCGGCACGATCGTCGGCACCGTCCTCGGCGTCCTGATCTTCACGTCGCTGAGCAACGTGTTCACGCTCAACAACATCTCCAGCTCCGCCCAGGCCGTCGCCAAGGGCGTGATCATCGTCCTCGCCGTGCTGCTCCAGCAGCGGGTCGCCGCCGGTCGCAAGCAGCGCCGCTCCCCCGCGAGCACGCCCCCCACCGCCGCCGACGGCGCCCCCGCCGGCGCCAGCCCCGGCGTCCCCGCTCCCTGACTCCCCCGCACCACCCCACCTCAAGGAGAACCAGCATGTCCGCACGGCACCGTCGCCTGTTGACCACCACCGTCGCCGTCGTCGGCGCCGCTGCCCTGGTCACCGGCTGCACCGGCAACACCCCCGAGGCCAGCGAGTCCGGCAGCGGGAGCGGCGGCAACAACGCCGCCAGCTCCAACGACGACCCGGGCGACACCGTCGTCATCGGTTTCTCCGCCCCGGCCGCCGACCACGGCTGGATGGCCCAGATCACCGCGGCCGCCCAGGCCGAGGCCGACCGCTACGAGGACATCGACCTGCGCGTCGCCGAGGGCACCAACGACGTGAGCGCGCAGATTGCCCAGGTCGAGACCTTCATCAACGACGGCGTGGACGCCATCGTGCTGCTGCCCTTCGACGGCGACGCGATGACCCCGATCGCGCTCGAGGCCATGCAGGCCGGCATCCCGGTCATCAACGTCGACCGCGAGTTCAGCGACCCCAACGCCGCCCGCGTCACCGTGCTGGGCGACAACTACGGCATGGGCATCTCGGCCGGCCAGTACATCTGCTCCGAGCTGGGCGACCAGCCCGACGCCGTGGTCGCCGAGGTGGCCGGCATCGACTCCCTCCCGCTGACCCAGGAGCGCAGCCAGGGCTTCGCCGACGCCCTGGCCGAGTGCGGCCTGGACGTCGACAACCGGGTCGCCGCGGAGTTCACCGTGGAGTCCGGCGAGGAGGTCACGGCGAACCTGCTGCAGGCCGCCCCGCAGATCGACGCCATCTGGAACCACGACGACGACCAGGGCATCGGCGTCCTGGCCGCCATCACCAACGCCGGCCGCGACGAGTTCTTCATGGTCGGCGGCGCCGGTTCGGCCAACGCCATGCGCAGCATCCAGGCCGGCGACTCGGTCCTGCAGGCCACGGTCATCTACCCGGCCAGCCAGGCCGCCGACGGCGTCCGGCTCGCCCGCCTGCTCGCCCAGGACAAGGGCCTGTCCGACCTGACCGACGTCGAGGTGCCCCGCCAGATCACCCTGTCGGCCCCCGTCGTGACCGCGGACAACGTCGACCAGTACATCGACAGCGCGTTCGAGTCCTGATCGACCGCCGGGGCCGCGCACGGGCGCGGCCCCGGCCCACCCCTGGAGGACCCGCATGACCACCCCGCTCCGGGTCGCGATGGTCGGGCACGCGTTCATGGGCGCCGCCCACTCGCACGCCTGGCGTACCGCACCCCGATTCTTCGACCTGCCCCTGGCCCCCGAGCTGGCCGTCGTCGTCGGCCGGGACGCCGACCGCGCCGCGGCCGCCGCCGACCGGCTCGGCTGGGCCGCCAGCGCCACCGACTGGCGCGAGGTGATCACCCGGGACGACGTCGACCTGGTCGACGTCTGCACCCCGGGCGACACCCACGCCGAGATCGCGATCGCCGCGCTCGAGGCCGGCAAGCACGTGCTGTGCGAGAAGCCGCTGGCCAACTCCGTCGCCGAGGCCGAGGCCATGGCCGACGCCGCCGCCCGCGCCGCGGAGCGCGGCGTGTTCGCCATGGTCGGGTTCACCTACCGCCGGGTGCCGGCGATCGCGCTGGCCCGCCAGCTGGTCGCCGACGGCCGCATCGGGCAGGTGCGGCACGTCCGCGCGGCCTACCTGCAGGACTGGATCGCCGACCCGCAGGCCCCCATGTCCTGGCGGCTGGAGGCCGACAAGGCCGGCTCGGGCGCGCTGGGCGACATCGGCGCGCACGTGGTCGACCTGACCCAGCACATCCTCGGCGAGCAGATCACCGGGGTCGCCGCGACCCTGGAGACCTTCGTCAAGGAGCGCCCGCTGCCCTCGGCCGCCGGGTCGCTGTCCGGCACCGCCGGCGAGGGCACCGGCACGGTCACCGTGGACGACGCCGCGCTGTTCCTGGCCCGCTTCTCCGGCGGCGCGCTGGCCACCTTCGAGGCCACCCGGTTCGCCCTCGGCCGCAAGAACGCCATCCGGATCGAGGTCAACGGCTCGGCCGGCAGCCTCGCGTTCGACTTCGAGGACATGAACACCCTGCACTTCTTCGACGGCGCCGACCCCGACGAGACCGCCGGCTTCCGGCGGATCGTGGTCACCGAGCCCGGGCACCCCTACGTCGGGCACTGGTGGCCGGCCGGGCACGGGCTGGGCTACGAGCACGGCTTCACCCACCAGGTCGTCGACCTCGTCGGCGCGCTGGCCGCGGGCGAGCAGCCCACGCCGTCCTTCGCCGACGGCCTGGCCGTGCAGCGCGTGCTGGACACCGTGCAGCGCAGCTCCGCCGCCGGCTCCGCCTGGACCCCCGTCACCCTGTAGAGAGCGAGACCCGATGCCCCGCCCCGTCACCCTGTTCACCGGCCAGTGGGCCGACCTGCCGTTCGAGGAGGTGTGCCGGCTGGCCTCCGGGTGGGGCTACGACGGCCTGGAGATCGCCTGCTGGGGCGACCACCTCGACGTCGTCCGCGCCACCGAGGACGACGGCTACGTCCGCGCCAAGAAGGACCTGCTGGAGCAGCACGGCCTGCAGGTCTGGGCCATCTCCAACCACCTCAACGGCCAGGCCGTCTGCGACGACCCGATCGACGCCCGGCACCAGAACATGGTCGACCCGCGGGTGTGGGGCGACGGCGACCCCGAGGGCGTGCGCCGCCGCGCCGCGGAGGAGATGAAGGCCACCGCGCACGCCGCGAAGGCCCTCGGCGTCTCCACCGTCGTCGGGTTCACCGGGTCCTCGATCTGGAAGACCGTGGCGATGTTCCCGCCGGTCCCCGAGTCGATGGTGGCCGCCGGCTACCAGGACTTCGCCGACCGGTGGAACCCGATCCTCGACGAGTTCGACGCCGCCGGCGCCCGGTTCGCCCACGAGGTGCACCCCTCGGAGATCGCCTACGACTACTGGACGACGGTCGCCACCCTGGAGGCGATCGGCCACCGCGAGGCCTTCGGGCTGAACTGGGACCCGTCGCACTTCGTGTGGCAGGACCTCGACCCGGTCGGGTTCCTCTGGGACTTCAAGGACCGGATCTACCACGTGGACTGCAAGGACGCGAAGAAGCAGGTCGGCAACGGCCGCAACGGCCGGATGGGCTCGCACCTGCCCTGGGCCGACCCGCGCCGCGGCTGGGACTTCGTCTCCACCGGGCACGGCGACGTCCCGTGGGAGGCCTGCTTCCGGATGCTGAACACGATCGGCTACGACGGCCCCATCTCGGTGGAGTGGGAGGACGCCGGCATGGACCGCCTGGTCGGTGCCCCCGAGGCGCTGGACTTCGTGCGGAAGCTGGCCTTCGACCCGCCGTCCGCGGCCTTCGACGCGGCCTTCTCCCGCAGCTGACCCGCCCTCCCCGGGCCGCGCGCCCGGGTGGACCATGGGTTCTCGTGACCGCCCCGCCAGCCCCCGCCGGATCCTCCCGACGGGGGCTGGCGCTCGTCGCGACCGCCGTCGTGCTCACCGGGTTCAACCTGCGGACGGCGGTCAACAGCATCGGGCCGGTGCTGCAGGAGATCGAGCAGGGCCTGGGCATCTCCTCCGGTGCGGCCGGGCTGATCACCACCATGCCGCTGCTGTGCTTCGCCGCGATCGGGTTCGCCGGCCCGCCGCTGGCCGCCCGGTTCCGCGACGGCCACGTGCTGGCCGCGGCGCTGGTCGTGATGGCGCTCGGCGTGGTCGGCCGGGCGGTCGCGCCGTCGTTCTGGGTCTTCCTGCTCGGCACCGTGGCCACGATGGTCGGCGGCGCGCTGGGCAACGTGCTGCTGCCGGGCATCGTCAAGCACTGGTTCCCCGGCCGCACCGGTCTGCTGGTCGGCGCGTACAGCACCGCGATGGCCGTCGGCGGCGCGGTGGCCAGCGTCTCCACCGCCCCGGTCGCCGCGGCCGTGGGCGCCGACGGGTGGCGGTGGGCGCTGGGCGTGTGGGCGGTGTTCGCCGTCCTCGCGGTGCTGCCCTGGCTCGCCGTCCCGAAGCGGTCGGGCGGGTCCGGCGGGCCGGCCCGGGCGGTGCGGCTGCGGGCGCTGGTGCGCAGCTCGCTGGCCTGGCAGCTCGCGGTGTTCTTCGGCCTGCAGGCGATGCAGGCCTACGTGATCGTCGGCTGGACGGCGCAGTACCTGCGCGACGAGGGCATGTCCGCCGCCGCGGCCGGCGCGCTGGTCGGCGTCAACGCGCTCATCGTGATCCCGCTCAACGCGCTGGTGCCGATGGGCACGGTCCGGCAGGCCTGGCAGCGGCCGATGCTGGTGGCCTTCATGGCCTGCTACCTGGCCGGCTGGACCGGCCTGCTGCTGGCCCCGCTGACCCTGACCTGGCTGTGGATGTCGCTGCTGGGCTGCGGCATGGGCACCTTCGCGATGGTGCTGGCGCTGCTGGGCATGCGGGCCCGCACGCCGGAGACGGTGAACGCGCTGTCGACGGTGGTGCAGGGCTGGGGCTACGCGATCTCGGCGGCCGGCCCGGTGCTGGTGGGCCTGCTGCGTGGCTGGACCGGCGGCTACACGGGCATGTTCGTGCTGGTCTACGCCGGGGTCGCCGGGCTGTTCGTCACCGGCTGGCTGGTCTGCGCGCCCCGCCAGGTGGACGACGAGGTGCCCGGGCTGACCGGCTCGGCCGACGACGGTCCCACGGTGGAGGCCGCCGGCGCCGAGCCCCCGGTGGTCGTCGACCGGGGCTGACCTCCGGTCCGGCTCAACTCGGAACCCCTCCGTCCGATGACGGAGGCGACTCCCCACCCGAGACGAGGCGGACGCATGACCACGCTGGAGGCACCGGCCCGCGGCCGGACCCCCGTACGACCCACCGGCGTCGAGCGCAGCTTCGGCGCCGACGAGCTGATCGTCTCCAAGACCGACCGCCGCGGCGTCATCACCTACGCCAACGACGTGTTCTGCCGCGTGGGCGCCTACGCCCTCGACGAGGTCATCGGCCAGCCGCACAACCTCATCCGGCACCCCGACATGCCGCGCGCGGTGTTCGCGCTGCTGTGGGACACCATCTCCGCCGGCCAGGAGCTGTTCGCCTACATCAACAACCTGGCCAAGGACGGCGCGAACTACTGGGTGCTCGCCCACGTCACGCCCTCCTTCGACGAGCGCGGCCAGATCGTGGGCTACCACTCCAACCGCCGCCGCCCCTCCCCCGGCGCGCTGGCCCAGGTGCGCCCGCTCTACACCGCACTGCTGGACGAGGAGCGCCGCCACCCCACCGCCCGCGCGGCCGTGGCCGCCTCGTCGGAGCTGCTCACCCGGCTGGTGGCCGAGCGGGCCGCCAGCTACGAGGACCTGATCTGGTCGATCATCGGCGCCGAGGAGAACTGACGTGTCCCTGCTGTCCCGCGGCGGGTCCTCCGCCGACGCCGCCGAGCTCGCCGTCTACCGCGCCTTCGTGCGCCAGCTGACCCAGGACCTGGCCGCAGCCGCCCGCGGCGACCTCGAGGCCCGCGCCGTCCCCGTGCCCGGCTCGGCCGACGTCCCCGAACTGGTCGCGCTGCGCGACGAGGTCAACCGGGTCCTCGACGTCTCCGACGCCTTCGTCCGCGAGGCCAGCGCCTCGCTGACCTCGGCCTCGGAGGGCCGCTACCACCGCAAGGTGCTCCTCACCGGCCTGCCCGGCTCCTTCCGCCGCAGCGCGGCCACCATCAACGACGCCCGCGACGCGATGAAGGCCTCCGCCGGCCGGGTCGACGCCGCCGCGGCCTCCCGCCTGGAGCTGGCCGACGAGTTCGAGTCGGTCGTGCTCTCCACGTCCGAGGGCGTGGCCACCGCCGCCACCGAGCTGTCGGCCACCGCCGCAGGCCTCACCGGCGCGGCCGGGGCCGCCAGCACCGAGGTCGACGCCGCCCGCGGCACCATCGACTCCCTCACCCGCTCCTCCCAGGAGATCGCCCAGGTCATCGCGCTCATCGAGAGCGTCGCCGGGCAGACCCGGCTGCTCGCCCTCAACGCCACCATCGAGGCCGCCCGCGCCGGAGAGGCCGGCCGCGGCTTCGCCGTGGTGGCCAGCGAGGTCAAGGACCTGGCCGACCAGACCGGCCGGGCCACCGAGAAGGTCACCGAGCAGGTCGCGGCCATCCAGGCCTCCTGCGACGACGTGGCCGCGGTGATGAGCTCGGTCGGCGACACCGTGCTGGCCATGACCGGGCTGGTCGAGGGCATCGCGGCCGCCGTCGACGGCTCCGCCTCCCTCGCCGGGGCCGACCAGACCGGCCTGTCGCGGCTGGCCGAGCAGCTCAGCTCCGAGATGACCGGCTTCCTGGCGGCCATGCGCCAGTGACCGGTGACCCCGGGTATCGGAAGCTCCACCCCGCCGATCCGGCCCGATGGGTCGGGTGAAGCTTCCGATACCTGGATGAGGGATCCCTCATCCAGCGCTCACCGGGTCGTCATCGCGCCGGCGCAGGGTCGCGCGGTGACCTCCCTGCTCGCCCCCGCCGCCGGTCCCGCCCTCGCCGAGCGCTGGCCGCCGTCCCTGCAGCTGCTGCTCGGCGAGCCCGCGGTCGACCTCTGGACGGCGGCGCTGGCGCCCTCGGGTGCCTCGTTGCGCGCGCTGCGGGCGACGTCGGTGTCGCTGCGGGCCGACGGCGCGGCCACCGTGCAGTACGCCGCGCAGCTGGTCGACGCCGCGGGCCGGCCGCTCGGGGACACCCTGGCCGCCACCACCGGCAGCCGGATCCCGGCCGGTGCGGCGGTGCTGTCCGACGGCGCCGGCACCGACGTCGGGCTGTGGCGCTGGCCGCACGACCCCGCCCTGCCGGCGCTGGCCCGGGCGACGTCGGCGGCCGCCGTCCGCTCGTGGCTGCCCTCGCTCGGCGTGCCCGCGCAGGGCGCCCGGCTGCGGCTGCGCGCCTACCGGCCCAGCCGGCGCGCGGTGGTGGAGGTGCAGGCCCCGGGCGGGCGGTGGTTCGTCAAGGTGGTCCGCCCGGCCGAGGTCGACGGGCTCGTGGGGCGGCACCGGCTGCTGGCCGGGCTGCCGGTGCCCGAGGTGCTCGCCGCGGCCGACGACGGCGTGGTGGTGCTGGCCGAGCGGCCCGGGACGCCGGTGCGCGCCGTCCTCGACGACCCGCAGGCCCGCCCGTCGGCCGCCGTCCTCACCGACCTGCTGGACCGGCTGCCGGCCGCGCTGGCCGACCGGGCGCCGGTGCGCGGCCCGCTGGAGCGGGCCGCCGGGCACGCGGCCGTGCTGGGCCTGGTGGTGCCGCACCTGCGCCCCCGGCTGACCGCGCTGGCCAACGCCCTGGCTGCGGCCGACCCGGGCGAGCACCCGCTCGTGCCGGTGCACGGCGACCTGTACGAGGCCCAGCTGCTGCTGGCCGACGGCCAGGTCAGCGGCCTGCTCGACGTCGACGGCGCCGGTGCCGGGCACCGGGTCGACGACCTGGCGAACCTGCTGGGCCACCTGGCCGTGCTGGGCGCGCACGGCTACCGGCGGGAGCTCGCCGCTGCGCTGCCCTGGCCCCCGGAGCAGCTCGCCCCGCGGGTGGCCGCCGTGGTGCTGGGCCTGGCCACCGGCCCGTTCCGGGTGCAGGGCCGGGGGTGGCCGCAGGCGACCGAGGCCCGGCTCGCGCTGGCCGAGGAGCTGCTCGCGGGCGGATGAGAGAGCGCTCACCGAGCTCTCCTCGGCACCTCACCGGGCGTGGCGATGGTGGTCCCTGTCAGCAGATGAGCCCGACCGAGGAGGACCCGAGATGAACCGCCCCGCCACCTGGAAGACCGTCACCTTCGGCATCGCCCTGACCGGCCTGGGCATCGCCGGCGCCGGTGTCGCCGCCGCGGACGACGACGTCCCCGCCGGCCAGCAGACCGCCGTCACCGACGTCGCCGGCGACGACACCCCCGACGGCACGCCCGACGACGCAACCCCCGACACCCAGACCCCCGACGACGCGACCCCGGACAACACGCCCGACGACGCCACCCCGGACGACGCGACCCCGGACGACGCGACGCCCGACACGGCGACGCCCGACACCACCCCGGACGACGCCACTCCGGACATCGCGACCCCGGACGACACCACGCCCGACGACTGATCCCTGCTCCCCGAGCGGGAGTTGATCATCGTCATCCGCAGCTGGGACGCGCCGATCGCCGGCGTGTCCCAGCTGCGCGTTCCGATGATCGACAACGGGGAGGCGGGCTCAGACCAGCCGGTAGCCCATCCCCCGCACCGTCTCGATCCGCGCCGCACCCAGCTTCTTGCGCAGGTACCGCACGTAGACGTCCACCACGTTGGAGCCGGGGTCGAAGTCGTAGCCCCACACGTGCGAGAGCAGCTGCTCGCGGGCCAGCACCTGGCCGGGGTGCCGCAGGAAGGTCTCGGCCAGGGCGAACTCCCGGGCCGAGAGGTCCACGGTGCGGCCGTCGACGTGGGCGCGGCGGGTGCGCAGGTCCAGCGACAGGTCGCCGGCGGTGAGCACGGTCAGCTCGCCGCCGGACCGGTCGGGGGCCAGCCGCAGCCGCACGCGGGCCAGCAGCTCCTCGAACCGGAAGGGCTTGGCCATGTAGTCGTCGGCGCCGCCCTCGAGCCCGGCGACGGTGTCGGTGACGGAGTCGCGCGCGGTGAGGACGACGACCGGGATGGTGCACCGCTCGGCGCGCAGGGCCCTGAGCACCGCGAACCCGTCCAGCACCGGCAGGCCGATGTCGAGCACCATCAGGTCGTGCTCGCCGCTGCGGGCGGCGTCGCGGGCGGCCAGGCCGTCGCCGACGACGGTCACGGTGAACCCGTTGGCCCTGAGGCCCTTCTCCACGAACGAGGCGATGCGCGGCTCGTCCTCGGCGACCAGGATCCGGCTCAGGGGGTGCCTCCAGCGGGGTGCGGGTCCTCGGCGGTGGCCGAGGCGTCGTCGACGGTGCCGTCTGCGGTGTCGGCGGGCGGCGCGAGGTGGGCGGGGAGCACGAGGGAGAAGGTGGCGCCGCGGCCGGGCACGGAGTCCAGCGCGACCCGGCCCCCGTGCGCGGCGGCGATGGCGCTGACGATGGCCAGGCCCAGCCCGGCGCCGTCGCTGCGCCGCTGCCCGGCCTGCCCGCGGCCGAAGCGCTCGAAGACCCGTTCCCGGTCCTCGGGGGCCACGCCGGGTCCGCTGTCGGCGACCCAGAGGCGCAGCTCGCCGTCGACGAGGCGGCTGCCCAGGCCGATGCGGTCGCCGGGGCCGGTCACGTGGACGGCGTTGTCGGCCAGCGCGACGACGGCCTGGGTGACCCGCTGCGGGTCGAGGACGGCGTCGACGTCGGCGGCGGACTCCAGCACCCACTCGCGGTCGCCGAGGCGCTGCACCTTGCGGGCGACCTCGGCGGTGAGGGCGGCGACGTCGACCGGGTGCGGGCGCACGAACGCGGGCTGCTCGGCGCGGGCGAGCAGGAGCAGGTCGCTGACGATGCGGTTCATCCGGTCGAGCTCGTCGTCGACGAGGGCCACGGTGCCGCGGACGTCGTCGGGGTCGGCCGGGTCGAGCACCTCGAGGTGGCCGCGGACGATGGTGATCGGCGTCCGCAGCTCGTGGCCGGCGTCGTCCAGGAACCGGCGCTGGGCGGCCACCCCGGACTCCACCCGGTCGAGCATCGCGTTCACCGACCGGCCGAGGTCGGCGAGCTCGTCGCCGGGGCCGTCGGCGACCTCGATCCGGCCGGACAGGTCGGTCTCGGTGATGCTGTGCGCGGTCGCCGCGACGTCGCGGACCGGCCGCAGGATCCGGCCCGCCACCACCCAGGCGCCACCGGCCGCGGCCAGCGACGTCAGGCCGCCGACCAGCAGCATCAGCCGGGCGGTGGAGTCGGCGGCCTCGCGCTCGAGGTCGGCGAAGAACGCCGCGACGACGACGCCGCTGCCCGGGGCGCCGGCCAGGGAGACCGGGACGGCGACGTAGAGCACCTCGCCGGCCCCCGAGGCGTAGCTGCCCGAGCGGGACTCCGTCACCGACCCGACCAGCGCGGTGAACCGGGCGTCGTCGGACAGCCGCACCGGCGCCTCGACCCGGCTCTGGTAGCGGTAGGCGCCGTCGACGTAGGCCAGGAACTTCTCGTTGGGCCGCGCCTGGTTGTAGGTCAGCACGGCGGAGAGGACGTCGTCGACTGAGGCGAACGCGGCGCCGGTGCGCGGGTCGATGCCGGTGTCGACCAGCTGCCGGAACTCGACGACCTCGGCCTGCAGGGAGGCCGCCATCCGCTCGTCGGTCTCGGCGACCAGCAACCGCCAGGTCACCACCACGACCGCGGCGAGGGAGAGCAGGACCAGCAGCAGGACCCAGCCGATGATCCGGGTGCGGGCAGCACGGGGCGCCCACCGTCGCCGGCCCCGGCTGCTGCGCTCAGTCCTCACCGTCGTCGTCAACGTCGTCCGGGTCGTCGGTGTCCCCGTCGTCGTCGGAGTCGTCGTCATCGTCGTCGTCCTCGGGCGGGGCCGGGGGGACGACGTCGGTGGGGCCGGGCTGCGGCGCCGGCGGCGACGGGACGGCGGACGACGGCGGCGGCACCGCGGTGGGCACCGGGACGCTGATCGGCGCCGGCACCTCCCCCACGCCGGTGGCGGCCGGGCGCAGCGCCGTCCAGCCCAGCACAACGACGGTGACCGCCACGACGGTGGCGAGCACCGCGAGCAGGGCGGACCGGGGGCGCACGGCACCAGCGTCGCGGCGCGCGGTGGCCGGCCGGTGAGACGCGGATGAGAGCTCTCTCATCCGGACGGGTGGGACCGCTCCGGTCCGGGCCCCCCGCGGTCGATGACCTGCCCGAGGTGTGCACCGGCACACCGTGGGAGGACACCCGTGGGCACCAGCTGGACCGCCGACCGCCGGCTCGTCGCGGTGGGCATGGCCGCGACCGTGGTGGTCGGGTTCGCCGCCGCGGCGGTGGCCGACACCCTCCGCCTGCCCGACGTCCCCGTCGCCGTCGCCGACGACTACGGCCCCGGGGACGGGCTGAGCCGCTGGGTGCTGGGCACCGCCGACCCCGCCGCGCTGGTCACCGCCGCGACGGCGACGCCCGGCGTGGTCAACGCCCAACCGCTGTTCGACGGCGGAGTGCTCGTCGCCACCGACACGGCCGGGCCGTCGGTGCTCGCCGCCATCCCCGGGGTGACCTCGGTGGAGCCGTCGGTGTCCGTGCCGGTGATGGCCGACCCCACCGACCCGTACTGGTCGAGCTACGGCTGGAACCTGGAGAACACGGGCAGCAACTTCTACAACCAGAGCGGTGTCCGGGACGCCGACGTCGACGCCACGGCGGGGTGGGCCGCCACGACCGGGAGCGGCACCGTCATCGCCGTCGTCGACACCGGGTTCGACTCCGACCACCCCGACCTGGTCGGGTCGCTGTGGTCCAACCCCAACGAGCCCTGCGGGTCGGTCGACACCGACGGGAACGGCAAGGCCGGCGACTGCCACGGCTGGAACTTCACGACGGGGACCGCCGACGTCGACAACGGCGCGAACGGCACCCACGGCACCAACGTGGCCGGGGTGGCCGCCGCGCGGGCCGGGAACGCCGAGGGCTCGGCCGGGGTGGCACCGGACGCCCAGATCATGCCCCTGGTCATCGGCAGCGGGCAGAACGTCGACGTCAACCTGGGCGTCCAGGCGATCCGGTACGCGGTGGACCACGGGGCGGACGTCATCAACGCGTCCTGGGGCGGCGCCTTCTCCGGTTCGGCGCTGGCCGCCCTGCAGTCGGCCATCGACTACGCCGGGGACAACGGCGTCCTCGTGGTGGCCGCGGCCGGCAACGACTCGGGCGACCGGGACAGCAACGCCCTCTACCCCGCGTCGCTCGCCGACCCGGCGCTCGTCACCGTCGGGAGCTCGACGGCGTCGGACACGCTGTCGTCCTCGTCGGCCTACGGGGCGACCTCCGTCGACCTCGTGGCACCGGGCAACCTGGTCTTCACCACGTGGAACGACGGCGGGTACCGGCTCGTGGGCGGCACCTCGATCGCCGCCCCCGAGGTGGCCGCGGCCGTGGCGATGTACCGCAGCCTCATGCCCACGGCCACTGCCGCGGAAATCAAGCAGGCGCTGCTGGACGACGTCGACCCGGTGCCGGCGCTGACCGGCCGGTCGGTGACCGGCGGCCGGCTGAGCCTGGACGGCCTCGCCGCGCTGGGCAGCCAGCAGGTGGGTTGGACCTTCACCGGCATGACCGGCGCGCCCGGCCCGCTGAGCCCGTCGCTGGCCAGCAGCACCGACCTGCCGGCCGGTGACTACACGGCCGTCCTCGGGTTGGGCATGCGGCTGGGCCAGGTGTACGCGGTGTCCGGCCAGCAGCTCGTCGTGGGCGGCAGCACGCTGACCACGGACGACACCGGCACCGTCGCCGTCCCGCTGGGCACCCGCGGGCCGGGCTCGGGGACGCTGGTCCTGGCTCCCTCGACCACGTTGACCGAGGGCCGGTACGTGCTCACCGTCCAGCTCCTGCAGGACGGCACCCCGCTCGGCCGGGCCTCGGCCGCGCCGCTGACCGTCGCTACGGCGCCGGCACCGACCCCCGCGCCCACCACGGGTGCGGGCCCGACGTCCGCCCCGACCACCGGTGCGGCACCGACCTCGGGTGCGGCCCCGACCGGCACCGGGACGGCGGCCCCCACCACGGCGGGGCCGACGGGCGCCGGGCCCACGGGTGCCGGGCCGACCGGTGCGGCGCCGACGTCCTCCGTCCCGACCGCCGGGCCGACCGGCGCGGGCCCGACCGGGTCCGGACCGACCGGCGCGGCACCCACCTCGGCCACCCCCACCACGGCCGGGCCCAGCACCGCCCCGACCGCCGGACCCACCGGGTCCGGCCCGACCGGCGCTGCCCCGACCACGGGCTCCGCGCCCACGACGGCCGCCCCGACCACCGCCCGCCCCGTGCCCACGGGTGCGGCGCCGACGACCACGACGCCCCGGGCCACCGCCTCCCCGACCGGTGCGTCACCGGTGCCGACGGTGCCGCCGGGCGGGTCCACGGTCTACCCCGGGGTCGGCGACTTCCGGGTGACCTCGGTCAGCCCCAACCGGGTCGACGCCGCCGGCGGTGCCGCGGTGACCGTGCGCGGGACGTTCACCGCGGAGCCGCGGGTGCTGGTCGGTGACTCGGGCGTGGGAACCGTCCTGTCCTGGTCGTCGACCCAGGTGGTGTTCAGCGCCCCGGCTCGGGTGCCCGGGGTCTACGACCTGGTGCTCTCCACCCCCGGTGGTGGTCTGCGCTCGGAGCTGTCCAGGGCGCTGACGTACGTGTCCTCGAGCGGCTCGGCCGGCCCGACGTCGGCGCCCAGCACCACGGCGGCGCCGTCGACCGCACCGGTGCCCAGCGGCCCTCCGGCGCCGTCCGGCCCGGTAGTCATCACCGGACCCGGCGGCCAGAAGCTGGTGGTGACGGCGTTCTTCAGCGGGCTGCCGGCGTCACTGTGGTCGGTGGACTGCTCGTCGTCCTGCGCGGGGACGCTCGTCTAGCGGCGGCGGGCGGTGACCGCCCACAGGGGGTCACCGGGCCCGGGCGGGGTGCGCAGCTCCACCCGGGGCTCGTCGAACCCGCCGGCCCGGCGCAGCAGCTCGGCCACCAGCGGCCCGTGCTGCTCGTCGGAGGTGGCCAGCCACCCGTGCACGGCCTTGGTCGGGAAGCAGCGGTTGGAGAAGGTGATCGCGACGACGCCGCCGGGGTGCAGCACCCGCGCGGCCTCGGCCAGCACCTCGATCGGCCGGGTCAGGTAGTCCACCGAGACGCAGCAGACGACCGCGTCGACGTCGGCGTCCGGCAGCGGGATCCGCGGGTCGGCGTTCAGGTCGTGCACGATGCGCTGCGTGGCGGCCGGGTTCGCGTCGAGCTCGGCGGCGTTCATGCCGAGGACGACGAGCTCGGCGGGCGGGGTCTCGAAGTGGGAGACCCACGACGACATCAGGTCCAGCGCGCGGCCGGTGATGCCCAGCTCGGTGTACAGCGCACCGACGGCGGCGATCGCCCGGTCGTCGATGTGGGTGACCAGCCGTTCAGGGGCGTAGAAGACGTCGTCCGGGCGGTCGTCGTCCCGGGCGAAGAAGCCGGGCGGGAAGCCGTCGTAGAGGTCGCTCGTCACCCGCTGATCCTGCGGTGGTGCAGGGGGCCCCGCCAGGCGTGGCGGGCGCTGCGGTAGTGTTCGGGCGCACCTCGCGGGTGTAGTTCAATGGTAGAACATCAGCTTCCCAAGCTGACAGTGCGAGTTCGATTCTCGTCACCCGCTCCATACAAAACCGCAGGTCAGAGCCTTATTCCGAAGATCATTCCGGGCTGCTGAGCATGGTCATTCATGACCTACGACCCCCTCTGTGACCTAACTTCGCTCCCACTTAGGTCATGACTAGGTCACGCCGGGCCCGTCGATGGCACCGCCGACGTCACCCCTGTCCGGTGCGGCCGGTGGGTCCTGCGCCCGTCTGCTCACCTGCGGCACCCGAGCAGCACCCGCTCCGGCGCGTCTCGTCGAAGCTTCGGCCCGACACGGGCGGGCGGCGGCGACGCCTCCAACACCCGGGCGGCCTGTCACCCCATGGAGGAGCGATCAGGTGTCGATTCCGACGTGGCCGTACGTCAGGGTGGTGGCAGCGGCCTCAACGCATGCCTCGGCGAACTATGTGACCAACGCACCGACTACGGACACGGAATCTGGCTCGTAAAGCGCCCTGTGAGCTGCGCAGATGCCGGAGGCGGAGGGGTGACAGATCCATGCGAGGCCCCGCATTGGGGACCGGACAGAGATAACAGTGTCCGTCGTCCGGCCCGTCGACGCCGGTCCGACGTCACCACATGCCAGGACGTCACCCCGACAAGCAGCCCTCAAGACAGCCAATTGCGGACGGACGCCTCTGCCGATCCCGCCGGGCCTGGTCCCCAGCTAGTCCGAGTTTATTGGGCGGTGAGCACGACGGTGTCGAGCCGTGCGCTGGCCAGGGCGGCATCGTCGTTCACCTACCAGCACGCCGCCGAGCGCCGCGACGCCGAGGTGGCTGCCCGACTCGGTCGCCTGGCAGCCACCTGGCACCGCCCGCCTGCGGCAGCCGGGCGGCCCCGCGAAGGCGTGAAGCTCAGGGCACGACCACGCTCAGTCCGTCCAGGACGCATGCAGGCTTGCTGCCGTCCTCGATCTCCACGGTCGTCCGGGCCAGCACCCGCTGCCCCACGCCGGTCGGGGTGACCGACACCAGCTCGACCCCGGCCCGTACACGACCCGATCTGCACGCAACGCCGCCCGCCAACGACGCTCACCCCGCTAGACCGGAGGAAGCCAGAGATCTGCATGGCCGCCCCGGCCGGGCCATCTATAGCAGGAGGCGTGCTTGCGCTCCCGACTCCCCTGGTCGCGGGTCGGCCGTCTAGGGCGTGCTGTCCGACGTCGGCTGAACCCCTTGTGGATTGATCGTCAACGTTGTCGAGCGGGCGGGGGTTGCCTGAGGCGTGCGGCCCGACGGGAAGGCGGTCTACTCGCTTTCGGCCTGATCGAGGCTGGCCATTAGCTTGTCGAGGTCCCGCGCTTTGTCGCTGGCTTCGAGGTATTCCTGGTACTGGTGCTCGGCGTTGTTGATGAGTGCCTCGTACAGGACGTACCGCCCGTTCATGCCCTTGAGCATGTCGTGGATGTGCTCATCAGCCGTCTGCCGGGAGGTCTTGGTCGGCGTCCTGGGTGGGGTCCCCAGGACGAAGATCACCTCGATGTCCCGGTCGGGACGCTGCCTCTGCTCGAGGATGCTGTCGAGGGCGTTGAAGTACTTCAGGCCCTGGGTCTGCAGGTCGGTCACGGTGGGGCGGGCGCTACTGCGCTTGAGTTCCACGATGACGTGTCGGCCGCTGCTGGTGGCGTACCTGATGTCGATGCGGCCGGTGATCTCGTCCCCCTGCTCGCCGCGGGCGAACAAGCCGGGATGGATGTCTCGGAGGTTCTCCTCCATCTTGCCGCCCACCGATGCCCGTTCCCAGGAGGCGTCAAGCAGCCACAGGTTGTCGAACAGGTGCTTGTGGACGACCTTCTCCTTCTCGTCGCTGCGTGTGATGGAGCGGAAGGTGGAGATGGCCTCGACCCGGGAGCGCAGGATGTCAACCCACAGGCCGGCTTCGTATGCCTCCTGGCTGCCCAATAACGGCAACAAATCAGCGGCCTGCAGCCCGCCGAGCTCTTCCAGGCGACCCAGCTGGGCGGCGGTGTCCCGCAGCCCGATCCGCTCGAACGCCAGTACACCTGACCGGAAAAGTGTGGCCCGGTCAGCGGCTTCGGTCTTCTTCTCTAGTGCCAGGGCAGCGATGGTCCCAATCATGGTCTTGGCCGCTTCCTGCTGGCCGGTGGGGCGCGCCTCGACCCAGTCCTTGAGGGCAGGGAAGCGCCCGAGGACGTCCTGGGCCTCTTTCTTGGGCCGGTGCTCGCTCCACTGGTCCGAGGCCTTCACGAAGGCTTCGCGGAGGAACTTCTGGAGGGCGATAACCCGTTCGTCGTCCTCGATGAGACGCTGCCGGTCACTGGTGGCGATGTCGCCGTAGTCGCCGTCGAGGTCAAGGAAGTCCGCCTCGACCTGACCGGTGACGTAGTTGCCGAAGATCCGACTGAAGTCCAGCTTCTCGATGATGCCTTCCTGGATGGGGCGCCCCCGGGCCAGGACGATGATGTTCTTCAGCGAGCCGGCTTCCTCGTCGTCGGTGAGGTCGGTGGGCCTGCGTGCGGTGCCGATCCAGCCGCGTACCTTCCAGCCTTCCGAGGAGGAGACGGTGTCGGGCAGATCGAACCTGGTGATGCCGGTCGGCAGCACCTCACCAGGCATCCGGTCCTCACCGAACTCCCAGACGAACTCCAGCTTCTTGAGCTCCTGCCGGTCGGCGTAGGTGATGTTCTTGGCGTCGATGGCGATGTAGAACCCCCCCTCCTCGGGCGGGGTCTGGTGCAGCACGTCGAACCTGCGTGCCAGCCGCTTGCGTAGGGCCGTTGCGGTCAGGTCGGCGCGCTTGTGCTTGAGGTCCTCGAGCACGATGACCGTCCCCCGGCGTGCGTACTCCTTGGGGACGTTGACGGGCAGTGGGTGGTAGGGCTCGCCCGCACGGATGGCCTCCTCCAGGGCCGGGACCTTGATCTGGAGGCCGTTGCTCGTCTGGTCCTTGGTCGAATAGACCGTGACGGTCTCGGCGATGGAGAAGACCGATAGCTTGCCGATGCCCTTGCGGCCCATGTAGGGGCGCTCCCACCGCGGGGAGACCAGGCCCTCGGTAAGGCGCTTCTTGTATCCGACCTTGAGGAACCTGTCGTTGAGTTCCTGCCTGGTCATGCCGGCGCCGTCGTCGGCCACGACGACCTTGCTGCCGTGGTTCTTCCAATCGATGGCCACCAGCGTGGAGTCGGCGTCGTAGGCGTTGGCCACCAGCTCGGAGAGCACTGCGGCGGCGTTGCTGTACAGGTTGATGCCCAGCGCCTCCAGGACGGAGAGGTCCACGGTCATCGAGTACAGGTGACCGTCGTCGTCCGGGAGCAGCTCCGCCGACGGGGCCGCTGCGGCGGGGGGCTCGGGGGCTGCGGATGCGGCGGGCTTCTGGCGGGCGGCGACGTTCCGGCCTCGTCCACGGCGGGGGGTCACGGGGCGTCTGCCTGGCGGCCCGCGGTGTGCAGCGCGACGTGCTCGACGATCGCGGCGCCGACGGCGGCCGCGATCGGCGGGGGGACGGCGTTGCCGATGAGCCGGCCCAGGTGATTGAACCGGGCATCGCCGCCCTCGCGGACGAACTGGTAGTCCTGCGGGAACCCCTGCAACATCGCGGCCTCCCGGAGTGTGAGGGCCCGGTCCTGGTCGGGGTGACCGAATCGTCCTGTCCCGTAGTTGTAGGCCATCGTGGTGATGGTCGGGGAGGGCTTGTCCCACTCCATGCGCGCGTACACGTTGCGGAAGGTGGACCCGCTGGCCTTGCGGTGACAGGGCGCACGCAGCTCCTCGGGCCAGTCTTGCCACGAGCCGCCGGGCTTGGACGCCTGCAGCCGGCGGATGTTCACCTCGGTGAGCGCCCGGGCCTTGTGCAGCGGGTCAGCAGCGTCGACGCCGCCGGCGACGACTGCCGGAAGCTCGCCGATGGTGTCGCGCACCGTGCGGGGTGCACGATGGCGCAGCGGCCCGTCGGGGACCTTGAGCGGGCCGAGCAGGGAGGCGAGCAGGACCAGTCGCCGCCGGCCCTGGGGCAGCCCGTAGTGCAGCCCGTTGCAGCTGCGCCAGTCCACGGAGTACCCGGCGGCCCGCAGCCCCTCGACGAACTCGGTGAACACCCCGGCGTTGCCGATCCGCGGTACGTTTTCCATCGTCACGACCTCGGGGCGAGTGTCGGCCACCAGGCGCCCGAACTCAGCCAGCAGCGGCCACTGCTCCTCGGAGGTGGTGTCGACGCCGCGGCGGTAGGGCGAGAAGGGCTGGCAAGGCGCACAGCCGGCGAGCACCCGCACCGCGCCTGGCTGCCAGATGCGGTTGAGTTGGGCTGCGGTGACGTCGCGGACATCCTGTTCGAGGAACGGGGCCTCGATGTTGACTTCGAAGGGGTAGCTGCATGCCGGGTCGACGTCAATGCCCCCGGCGACCGGGATTCCGGCCTGCCGCAGGCCCTCGGACAGTCCTCCTGCCCCGCAGAACAGGTCGATTGCTGTGATGGATTGCCCGGCGCTCACGCCGCCCCCTCGTTCGATGCCCGGTCACTCGATATTCTGTCGCCGCGCCTTGCTATGACTACTTTCCTCACGCGGTCAGCTACATCCTGGGGGTCTTCGTGCTCCCAGGCCCGCAACACCACCCAGCCGGCCTGTGTGAGGCGTTGATTAGTGTCTGCGTCCCGTCGCCGGTTGGCTTCTAGCTTGCTGTCCCACCAATCGGCGTTGCTGGCCGGCCGGGTGCCGTGCTGTGGACAGCTGTGCCAGAAGCAGCCGTCGATGTAAACCGCCACCCGAGCTGGCCCGAAGACCAGGTCAGCCCGGCGACGCATCCCCTTCAGCGGGGCCCGGTCGACGCGGTAGCGCAGCCCGACTGCGTGCAGCAGACGACGGACGGCGAGCTCGGGACCGGTGTCTCGGGCCCGCTGGGCTTGCATGCGGGAACGGACCGCCGGCGTACTCGCCGTCGAGGTGTCAGCAGTGGTCGTCCTCGGGGTCCTCCGCACGCTGCGCGGGCGTCCCGTCGCCTTCTGCCCGACGCTACCCATCTCGTCGTCAGCTTTGCAGACCCGGTAACCGCTTGGACAGCCCCTTTCCCGCCAGGCGGGCGGCGGCCGCGGTCCGCTCGGCCCTCCACCAGACCATGCGGGCGTTGTCCCGGGCCGCGAAGGCCCGCCACCACTCGGGCGCTGCAGCGTTCACTCAACTACAGCGGAACGCTGGCCTAGCTGGCGAGCTGACCGCCGAGCGTCAGACCGCCTCGGTGTCGGCGGCCCGCCTCGTGCAGTAGCCAACCCGCACCGGCCTACGAGGTCACGGGTGGGGACGGGGGGCGCGCTTGGATATCGCGCGCAGGACGTCGGGTGCCACCGCGACCGCCACGCCGCCGACGCGGCGCAGGCGGCTGATCATCTGCGCCCGGCGGTAGGCGTTGTAGAGCTCGGCGGCGATGGCGCCGCGGGAGCCGACGGGCTTACCCACCGCCCGTGCCCACGCGCGGATCGTCGCAGCGTCTGGACCTGCCATCGGGGTACTCCTGGAGGGGATGCGGGGGTGGCCTCGGCGACGCTACCGGGATTCGCGATGCAGGTGCTCGAGCGCGGTGTCGCACCGGGCGCGCAGGTCCTCGTTGACGTCGTCGAGGGCGGCCAGCCGCGCCAGGTCTCTCAGCGCCGGGTCACGCAGGTTCGGGGTGAGCAGGCAGCAGCGGCCGTGCGGGAGCCGGGCGAGGCCGGCATCGGCGGCGAGCTCGCGGGTTTGGGCACGGAGCAGCCGGCTTAGAGGTCAGCCAGCTGCTGGTGGGTGTCCATGCGGTCGGTCTCGTTGCGGATGCACGTCAGCCGCTCTTCGGTGAGGGCGATGACCTCGCGCATCTCGGGTGGTCAGCGTCGCCACCTGCATACCTGACCGCACTCCCCTACTCGACCTCGTCCGGCTGTCCAGTGTGGCCATCGGCGGGGCTGCGCTGCGCGGTCTTAAGCGCAGGGCTGGGGGGATCGGGCCTTCGACGTGCTCGACGGCGCCCTGAATACCCAGCAGCGCAGCCGCTCCTCCCCCACCTCGAGCTCGACGCCGACCGCGTCGGCGGTCCAGCGCTTGACCACCACGGTGGCGCGGATGTCGGTGTGCCCGAACTGCAGCCAGGCCAGCGCCCACATCGACCGACGCTCGGGCGTGATCGTCACCGGGCGGGTGCCCAGCTGCAGCTGCTCATCGGCCAGGGTCCGCAGCGGACCACGGCCGCGGGCCTGGGCCACCCGGCGCTCGTGGGCACGCCGCGCGCCGGCCTCTGGGCAGCGGCGATTAGTAACTCCCCCCCCCCCAGACTCGCACACGTGTTCGATGAAATGTGTTGGACTCGCACCCGCACCTGCCCGTCCTCGGTGCGGACGCCGACGATCGGGACGAGCACGCCGTGCTCGGCCACGCTGGCGACCAGGTCGGCGTCGACGGCGGCGGTATGCCGGACGTTCAGGTCGACCAGCAGCGTGCGCGGGTTGACCTCACACAGAGCTCCTGGCTGCCGATGGTCGGGGTGACGTGGGGGCGTTCGGTGGTGGTCATGACGGGCTCCTGTGGGGAGGCCAGGACGGGCTCAATCAAGATCAATTCTCTTGTGGTGGGCCCTCCGCTGGCACTCCCGGCCGCTACTTTTGGACGCTTAGGACCACACCCCCGCCTGTGGACGAGCACCTCCGCCAACGCCACTCCAGCTCATGCAAACCTCGCCGTCACCCGACCACCGATCCCGAACAGACAAAGCCGACACACCTCTTGCATCTTGGGTGTCGGCGACTTGTCGTGACACCTGCTTCTGATGCGCGACGCCTTTGCATCACATGCCAAGCCAACAAGCCCGCCGCGACCAGGAACGCCGACGTGAGCGCGAGCGCCGACGTCGAGCCGCCGTCGATCAGCATCAGGCGAGCGCAGCTGATGCCTCTGTGACGCCAGCTGGACCCGCCCCCGCAGAGGACCGCCGTCGGGCCGCCGTGAGCTGCGGATGGTGCCGTGGCCCCATCACCCCGAAGCCTCGGGGGCCGGTGCCGAAGTGGTGTTCAGCCTCCTGCCGGCAACGGGCTTGGGAGCAACGACGCGCCGCCTCGTCCGGTCTGAGCGCGGTCGAGGTCGTCGAACGCATCGTCCGCGTCCCCGCCACCCCACCCCGGCCGCAGCCACGCCGGGAGCCGAGGAACCGCGAGTGGAAAGGGCTGATCCGCGAGCTGACCCGTCAGGTCTCGGGACACCACGTCGACACCCCGTACCTGATCGGCATCGCCTACGAGCTCCGGTCCCTCATCGAGGCACTCGAGGACAGGGATGCGTGGAGCACCATCCGCTGGCGCGACCAACAGCGGCCCAGGTTCACCCGCGCCGACCCATACGACCCCGACCACCTACGTCACCCCGGCCGGGATGACACCTGGTGAACGGTCACGCCACCTGCTGAGCGCGACAGGCCACCGCACCCGCGATCCCGCACGGGTGAGCACCAGCGCCAGGAGGCAGCCCGTGACGACCGCCAGCAACCGCGCCGCCGACCGCCTGCACGACATCGACAGCGCGGCCGCCTACCTCCGGTGCGGGCGCCGCCTGGTCTACCGGCTCGTCGCTGAGCGCCGGCTCACCCACACCAAGGCCGGCCGCTCGCTGCGGTTCTGGCAGTCGGACCTCGACGCCTACCTCGACGCCGGGACCGTGCGCTCGACGGGCCCCTCCCCCACCGCGGTCTGACGGCCGGCCGCCATGGCGTCCCGGGCCTCGTTCGGGGCCATCGACAAAATGGCCTCGGGCAAGTGGCGAGCTCGCTGCACCGGACCGGACGGCAAGCGCCGGTCGGCCACCTTCCCCACCAAGGCCGATGCGCGGGTCTGGCTGGCCACCCAGCAGACCGACGCCGTCCGCCGCATGTGGCGGGCACCCGAGGGCGCCCGCCGCACGGTCGACGAGTTCGCAGCCGACTACCTGAAGCGTCAGGACCTCCGCGACTCGACCCGGGTCCTCTACGCCAACCTCTGGCGGCTGCACCTCGCTGACCGATGGACCGGTGTCGAGGTCGGCGACGTCACCCCGGCGATGGTGCGAAGCTGGCACGCCACCGCGGCCGCGACGACGGGGCCGGCGGTGCTCGCGCAGAGCTACCGCCTGCTGCGCGCCGTCCTGGGTGTTGCTGTCGCCGACGACGCCATCCCGGCCAACCCGTGCAAGCTGCGCGGGGCGTCCACCCCCAAGGCGGCCCGGCCGTCCCGGGCGCTGACCGCCACCGAGGCCACCGCCGTCGCCAATCACCTCGGACAGTCGACCCGCACCGAGCGGTACAGCGCGCTGGTCATGGTCCTCACCTTCGCCGGGCTCCGGTTCGGCGAAGCAGCCGCACTCCGCCGGTCCGACGTCCTGGACGAAGGGGAACGGCTGCGGATCGAGCGGGCCGTGCGCTACTACGACGGCCGCTGGGTAGTCGGTGAGCCCAAGACGGAGGCCGGCCACCGCACGGTCGCGCTACCCACCAGCGTCCGCATCGCGTTGCTCAAGCACATGGACCGGCACGTGCCGGACACCCCGGACGCTCTCGTGTTCGGCACCCGCAGCGGTGGCTTCCTCAGCGTCGCCAACTTCGGCAAGACCTTCCGCCGGGCGGCCGACGCCGTCGGGCTCGGTCCAGTCCGACTGCACGAGCTGCGGCACACCGGTGCCACCCTCGCCGCCGCGGCCGGGGCGAGCACGAAGGAGCTGATGCGCCGGCTCGGCCATGCCAGCCCGGACGCCGCACTGATCTACCAGCACGCCAACGACGACCGCGACGCCGAGATCGCCCGGGCCCTCGAGGCGCGGATCCGGCCACCGCAGCCACCGCCGCCGACGTCGCGTCGACCCCGCCCCACGCACCGTCCTGGGCCCAGGCGGTAGGTCATTCCTAGGTCATGAGCGGGGTGACAACGCGAAACAGGGCCTCTGAGCAGGGCTTTTGCGTGCCGCACTGGTCCTTCCCAAGCTGACACTGCGAGTTCGGTTTGCGCCACCCGCTCACGCAGCTGCGCCGCGAGCCCCATGCGGGGGCGTGAGGCCCGCTGCAGCAGTCAGAGTGCGGAGTTGCCGGTCACTCGCCGTGCCTCGTGCCAGTCGTCGTCGCCCTCGGGCTCCTTGGCCAACAGGCCGGCTCCGATCGACCACACGATCCCGCCGACCAGGCCGATCCACGGCCCGGCCTCGGCCTCGAGGTCCGCACCCCGCTCGAAGGCGCCCGGGGCGTCGAAGACGTAGCTCAGCGCGATCCCGACGGCCGCGATGCCGACCGCCATGGTGACCAGGGACAGGCCGCGGTGCTGGCGCCCCCGGGCGCGGGAGATGGCGTAGAGCAGCGCCACGGCCAGCCCGATCCCCAGGTAGGCGAGCAGCGGGATGACGGTGTCCGTCTCGTACCCGGACCCCGACGTGGGGTCCTCCGGGTCGGTGGTGGACACCCAGGACAGGAAGGTGGCGATGGTGAAGATGACGATGCCGGTGATCGCCGCATAGGCGCCCACGGGGTTGGCGCGGCGGTCCCGGTCGACGCGGGTGCTGTCACGGGGGTCGTTGATCGGGGGGTGTGGTTGCTGAGTCATGACCAGTCGCTGCCCCTGGATGGTGCCAGCCCAATCGGGCCTTCCGAGTCTCGCTGTTCCGTTGCTGATCGAATGCGCGGACGGAGCAGCGCAAATGCCGAGGTGAAAAAAGTCAGAATGGTGCCACCGATTCATTGCCGTTTCGGACGCGCAGTCACGGAATGCGCGCAAGAATTGCTGCGGGGATCAACGGACACTGGCGAATAGCACCATCTCAGCCCGACAGCTCGCCGCCGCGGTGGGCGGCGCCGGCGAGGTCCGCTCAGCCGGCCGACTGCCCGGCGACCCGGTCGATCTGGTCGTGCAGGGATCCTGACCGTCGATCTACGATCCTCATCACCGGTGCGGCCGGGCGTCGACGAGCGAGCGCCGGGCCGCGTGGAGCCGGCCCGACGACGACGTCGGGCGTCGGCGCACAGGAGCGCAGCATGGTCTCCCCCACCGCGGACCCGTCACCGAAGGGCAGGGCACCGTCCCCACGGGCGCGGCCCGAGCGCCGTCCACCGTCCGACCCCGGCCCGGTGCGCGGCGGCCGGCCGCGGGACGAGGAGCTGACGACCCGCCTGCTGGCCGTGGCGGTCGACGTCCTCGCCGAGGGTGGCCTCTCGCTGCTCACCATCGAGCGTGTCGCCTCCCGGGCCGGCGCCGGCCGGGCCGGGGTCTACCGGCGCTGGCCCGACATGCCACACCTCGCCGCCGACGCGGTCCGCACCTGCAGCCTGGTCCCGCGCGCGCCGAGCACCGCATCCCTGGCCGGCGACCTGGCCACGGTGCTGCACCCCTGGACGCGGGACCTCGACCGCGGTGAACGGGCCGCAGCCGCCCTGCTCGGCGAGGCCCGGACCAGCCTCGTGGTGCAGGGCGCCCTGGACGAGGTCGTCCGCTGGCCGCTGAGCGGCGTCCTGGCCCGCGTCGTCGGGGCCGAACGCGCTCGGGGCCGGGCCGTGCCCACCCGGCGCGAGGGGACCGCGGACCGGGTGCTGCGGGCGCTGTGGTGGTCCCGCTACGTCGACCAGCCCGACCCCCTGTCCGGGCGCGAGGTCGAGGCGCTGGTCGGGCAGGTGTTCGTCCCGCTCCTCGACGTGCGCTGACGGCGAGGAGCGGTCAGGACAGCAGCGTGGTGCTCGGGGAGCGGCCGTAGACGTCCCGGTACCGCCGCGCGAAGCGGCCCGCGTCGGCGAACCCCCACCGGGCGGCGATCGCGCCCACGGTGGCGCGGCCGGGGTCGGCGGCGAGCAGGTCGGCGTGCGCCCGCTCCAGGCGGACCCGGCGCAGGTGCGCCATCGGCGTGGTGCCCAGGTGCTTGCGGAAGGCCAGCTGCAGGGCGCGGGGCGTGACGTGCGCGGCCTCCGCGACGTCGGCGACCGTCAGGTCCCGGTCGGGGTGGCTCTCGATGAAGGCCACGGCCTGCGCCACGATGCGGGGCCGGGCGTCCCGGCGGTCCCGGGCGGCGGGCTCCACCGCGGCATCGGTCGGGAAGGCGGCCAGGGTCGCCGCCGCCATCAACCGCGCCGTCGCCCCGGCCACCAGCGGCGGGACGGCGGGCCCGGCCGCGGTCCGCTGCACGAACTCCAGGGTGTCCAGCCACTGCCGGGCGGCCGCGCCCGACACCGGCGTCCAGCCGGTGAGCGCGGGCGCCCCGCCGTCGGCGGTCTGCGCCACCGCCGCGAAGGTCGACGGGTCGATGACCACGTAGTCGGCCTCGCAGTCGTGCACCTCGGCCTCGAACACCGCGCCGGCGGGCGCGGCGAGGTACACGTCGCCGGCGGCCCACCGGTGCTGCTGCCCGGCCGACCGGTAGCCGACCGACCCGCCGCGCAGCCGGGCCACGCAGGTGCCCGCCCGCGGTTCCTGGGCGGTGATCACGGCGTCCACGCCGTACCGGATCCGCGAGACCTCGACGCCGGCGACGGTGTCCTGCACCAGCCGCAGGCCCGGGCGGGGACCGGCCGCACCGACCGCCACCCGGTACCGCTCGGCCAGGGCCGCAGCGACCTCGTCCACCCCGTCGACCTCCATCGACAGGTGCGCCACCGCCACCTCCCCACCCGACCCGGACCCCCGGCCGGGCCCGTTCCGCGCCAGCGTCCCACCCCACCGGGCGGGACGGAACGGTCCCGGACCTCGCCCCCGCTCGTCGTCGCCCGTCGACCGGCGTAGTTTGAAGGCTCAACCACTTCGACCCGAGGAGCCCCGCCGTGCCCCGTCCCGTCCTGCAGGTCATCGCCGGCAGCACCCGCCCCGGCCGCAAGGGCATCGCCGTGGCCCGCTGGGTCGCCGAGCAGGCACAGGCGCACGGCGGGTTCGACGTCGAGCTGGTCGACCTGGCCGACGCCGGGCTGCCGGTGTTCGACGAGCCCAACCACCCGCGGCTGGGCCAGTACACGAAGGACCACACCAAGGCCTGGTCGGCCACGATCTCCCGGGCCGACGCCTTCGTCTTCGTCTTCCCCGAGTACAACCACTCGATCCCCGGCGGGCTGAAGAACGCCATCGACTTCCTCTTCCACGAGTGGGCCGACAAGGCCGCCGGCCTGGTCTCCTACGGCGGCGTCTCCGCCGGCACCCGCTCGGCCGCCGCGCTCAAGCCGGTGCTCGGCGCGCTGCGCGTCGTGCCGGTCGTCGAGGCCGCCACCATCCCGTTCTTCACCCAGTTCATCGACGACGACGGCGTCTTCACCGGCAACGCCGAGCTGCAGGCCGGCGCCACCGCGATGCTCGACGAGATCGCCCGGCTGACCACGAAGCTGCGGGGACCGCGAGACTGAGCGGCGTGGAGCTGCGCACCCTGCCGACCGCGGACCTGACCCCCGCCGAGCGGCAAGAACTGCGCGCCCTGCTCGACGGCGCCTTCGCCGACGACGACGAGCACTTCTCCGACGAGGACTGGGGCCACGCCCTGGGCGGGCTGCACGTGCTCGCCCGCCGCGACGGCGAGCTGGTCGGGCACGCCGCCGTCGTCGGCCGGCAGCTGATCGCCGGGGAGCGCACGCTGCGCACCGGCTACGTCGAGGCGGTCGCGGTCGCCGCGCACGCCCGCCGCCAGGGCATCGCCGGGGCGCTCATGGCCGAGGTCGAGCGGCTGGTGCGGGGCGGGTTCGAGCTCGGCGCGCTGGCCGCCAGCGAGGACGGCGCGGCGCTCTACGACGCCCGCGGCTGGACCCGCTGGACCGGTCCGCTGCGCTGCCTCACCCCCGACGGCGTGGTGGACGGCGACGACTCCTGGGTCTACGTGCTGCCGGTGGAGCCGGTCGACCCCACCGAGGTGCTCGTGTGCGACTGGCGGCGCGGCAGTCTCTGGTGAGTCCGCGGTCGCTCAGCGTGCCGACCCGCCGCCCCGCCCGACCGGATCGCGTACCACGGGTCCCACCAGCTGCGCGGCGGTTGGCCGGGCCTCCCGGGACCCCCCAGGATCGGAGCAGCTGACCGGAACAGCTCCGTTCAGCTACCGGGCCCTGCCCCCGCCCGGTCCCCCTCTGCTCAGGCCGGCAGCAGCAGCGTGGCGTAGAGCGTCAGCCCGGGCCCGAAGGCCATCGCGACGACCGGGCCGTCGACGTCCCCGAGCTCGTCCAGCACCAGCAGCACCGTGGCCGACGAGCAGTTGCCGTGCTCGGCCAGCACCCGCCGCGAGGGCGCCATCTGCTCCTCGGTGAGGCCGAGCTGGTCGCGGGCGACGTCCAGGATCCGGGGGCCACCGGGGTGCACCGCCCAGCCGGCCACGTCGCCGACCTGCAGGCCGGCGGTGTCCAGCAGCTCCTGCACCACGTCGCCGACGTGCCGGGCCAGCACGTCGGGCACCCGCGGCGACAGGCCCATCTTGAAGCCCAGGTCGGTGACGTCCCAGGTCATGTGGTCGGCGGTCGAGGAGTCGGTGCGGGCCACCGTCGCGGCCACCCGCAGACCGCGACGGGCGCCGGGCTCGAGGACGACGGCGGACGCGGCGTCGCTGAACAGCGCGTGCGCCACCACCTGCGACAGGTCGTGCCGGGCCGGCTGCACGTGCAGGCTGGTCAGCTCGACGCACAGCATCACCGCGGGGCGGGACCGGGCCACCACGTAGTCACCGACCGCGCCCAGGCCCGGCAGCGCCGCGTAGCAGCCCATGTGGCCGACCAGCAGCCGCTGCACCCCGGCGGGCATGCCCAGGTCGCTGGCCAGCCGGATGTCCAGGCCCGGGGTGGCGTAGCCGGTGCAGGTGACCACGGAGAACAGCCCGACGTCGCCGGGCGCGAGGCCCGCGGAGTCCAGCGCGGCGGCGACCGCCTGCTTGCCCAGCGGCATGGCCTCGTCGACGTAGCGGGCCATCCGGGCGCCGGTGCCCCACTGCGAGATGTCCTCGTGCACCGGGTTGACCACCGCGTGCCGGGTGCTGACCCCCGACGCGGAGAACACCCGCCGCGCCGAGCGCAGCCCGGCGTAGTGCTCGGCGAAGAAGCCCTCCCACACGTCGTCCTGCGTGTAGGTGGCCGGCAGCGCCCGGCCGGAGCCGGTGATCACGGCGGCGGTCATCGGGACCGGCCCGGGAGAAGCGTCACTTCTCCGACGGTACGGGCGGTCGGGGCTCAGCGCTTGCGGCCGTAGCCGGCGAAGAGGATGCCGCTCCACCGCATCGGCCGCATGCGGACGCCGTCCCGCCGTCCCCGCCTCCACGCGACCACGTCGCGGACCGAGGGCCGCAGGCCGACCAGCCGCAGCTCCAGGCCCAGCCGGTCGGCGGCGGCCAGCAGCCGGCGGCGGTCGACGAACAGCGCGGGGTCGTGGATGCCCGGCGGGGGCCCGCCCGGGATCCGCTCGGCCAGGGTGACCGCGACCGGGCCGGCCAGCCGGGAGTCCGCGATCGCGTCGACGACCAGCGCCCCGCCGGGCCTCAGCAGCCGCGCGCACTCGGCGAGCACGGCGACGTCGTCCTCGACGTGCTCGAGCACCTCGCCGCAGACCACGACGTCGGCGCACCCGTCGGCCAGCGGGACGGCGAGCACCGACCCGCGGACCGCGCCCACCCCGTGCTCGCGGGCCACCGCCAGCCCCGCCGCGCCGAGGTCGACCCCGACGTGGCGGTAGCCCAGCCGCTGCACGTGCGGCGCCATGAGCCCGCCGCCGCAGGCCAGGTCGACCAGGACGGCGTCCGGCGAGGCGGCGGGCGGGATGTGCTCGGCGCGGGAGGCCGCCAGCCAGTGCAGCATCGCGAACCCGCCCGAGGGCTGCCACCACTGGTCGGCGAGCTCGTCGTACTGGGCGGGGTCGTTGCGGGCCAGCGGCACGCCCGCGACGCTACTTGTCCTTGAGCGGGTCGTGGCCCCAGTTCATCAGGGAGTACCGCCACTTGGAGTCCTCGACGTCGTTCTTGGACGGGCCCTGCGCCAGGTGCCGCTTCACGTAGCCGGTCACCTTCTTCATGTGCTGGTGGTCGTCGTCGGTGAGGTCGGCGACCTTGGTGCCCAGCAGCTCGACGATCCGGCGGCCGGACTCGTGGCCGGTGGACTCCCCCGACCCGCCGGACTTCTGCCCCACCTCCTTCGACTCGTCGGTCTCCAGGAACTTCTCCAGCTCCTTCGCGGTCATGTTCACCGCGTCGTGGAAGTCGTCCCGGATCTGCTTGTCGTCGTCGGCCACGTCGGTCCTCCAGGTTCGTCGGGTGTCCGCGTCGGGGTACCGCTGCGCCGTGGGCGGGAAACCGGGACCGGAGCGGGCAGCACGCGCGCGGGACGAGACACCCGACGAGGTGCTCGACCGCAACACCGGGGAGCTGCTGCAGGAGCTTCGGGTCACCATCACCGGCGTCCAGGTGCTCTTCGGGTTCCTGCTGACGCTGCCGTTCAGCTCCCGCTTCGGCGACCTCGACGCCTTCGCGACCACGCTCTACGTCATCACCCTGATGGCCACCGCGTTGTCGGCGGTGCTGCTCATCGCGCCGGTCTCCTACCACCGCGTGGTGTTCCGCCACCGGGCCCGGGAGGCGCTGGTGCGCGACGGCAACCGGCTGCTGGTGGTGGGCCTGGCGCTGCTGCTGCTCGCCGTGGTCAGCGCCGTCCTGCTGGTGCTGCACGTGGTGCTCGGCACCGGCGCGGCGGTCGCGGGCGGCGCGGTCGTCGGCGTGGTGGGCCTGACGACCTGGTACCTGCTGCCCCGGCGCGCCCTAGGCTCCCGCGGGTGAGCGTGGTGGTGGCCGGCAGCCTCAACGAGGACCTCGTGGTCACGGTCGGGCGGCTGCCCGGCCGTGGCGAGACGGTGATCGGGTCGGCGGTGGAGCTGCTGCCCGGCGGGAAGGGCGCCAACCAGGCCGCCGCCGCGGGCCGGCTCGGCGACGGCGTCGCGATGGTGGGCCGGGTCGGGGACGACGACGCCGGCGCCCGCCAGCTGGCCGCCCTGCGCGAGGCGGGCGTGGACACCGCGCTGGTGCAGGCCACCCCGGGCGTGCCCACCGGCAGCGCCACCATCCCGGTCGAGGCCGAGGGCGGGGAGAACCTCATCGTCGTGGTGCCCGGGGCGAACGGCGAGGTCACCCCGGCCGACGTCGACGTGCCCGCCGTGCGCGGGGCCGGCGTCCTGCTGCTGCAGCTGGAGACCCCGGTGCCCACGGTGGTCGCCGCCGCCCGCGCGTGCACCGGCACCGTCGTCCTCAACCCCGCCCCCGCGCAGCCGCTGCCCGCCGAGCTGCTGGCCGAGGTCGACGTCCTGGTGCCCAACGAGCACGAGCTGGCCGACCTGGCCGGTGCCGGTGCCGACGACCTCGCCGGGCTCGCCGGGCTGGCCCGCGGGCTGGCCGCGCGGTCGGTGGTGGTCACCCTGGGCGGCAACGGGGTGCTGGTCGTCCCGGCCGAGGGCCCGGCGCTGCACCAGCCGCCGCTGCCGGTGTCGCCGGTGGACACCACCGGGGCCGGCGACTGCTTCTGCGGGGCGCTGTGCACGGCGCTGGACCGGGGTTCCGCGCTGGCGGAGGCCGTCCGCTACGCCGCGGTGGCCGCCGCGCTGTCCACCACCGGCCCGGGCGCCCGCGGCGGCCTGCCCGACGACGCCGCCGTCCGCGCCGCCCTCGCCGACCTCCCCCGGGCCCGCAGCGTCGATCAGGGGGGTTGATCGATGTCCGTCCCCCCTCGCCAGATCTGGTGCAGGAGGACGGACTTCCGTGCAGGAAGACGACGACGCGGCCGTGTGGTTCCGGCGGGGCGTCGACCACCACCCGGGCGCCCGGGCGCCCGGCATCCGGGATGCCCTGCGGGCACACGAGCTCACCCCACGACGGTTGGTGCGCGCACCGAGCGGGCAGGCCAGGGGGCATGACGACACCGACCCACTCCGAGGACCCCGCCGAGGGCGCCGACACCGCCACCACCGACGACGCCGGCCGCACCCCGCACCCCGACCAGCCCGCCGAGGGCGCGGACACCGCCGACGCCGAGACCGGCCTCGACCCGGAGAACCGGATCACCGGGGCCTAGTAGGAGCGCGGCAGCTGCAGGTCGTGCTGGGCGACGAAGTTCAGCACCATCTCGCGGCTGACCGGCGCGATCCGGGAGAACCGGGACGCCGTCACCAGCGCCCCGATGCCGTTCTCCTGGGACAGGCCCGACCCGCCGTGGGTCTGCACCGCGGCGTCCACGGCGTGCACCACGGCCTCCGCGGCGGCGTACTTCGCGCTGTTGGCGGCGGTACCGGCGTCCAGGCCGTGGTCGATCAGCCAGGCCGCCTTGAGCATCATCAGCCGGGCCAGTTCCACCTCGACCTGGGCGGCGGCCAGCGGGTGCGAGACGCCTTGGTGCGCGCCGATCGGGGTGCCCCAGACCCGGCGGTCGCGGGCGTAGGCCGCGGCGCGGTCCAGCGCCAGCCGGGCGGTGCCCAGCGAGTACGCCGCGCCCATGACCCGCTCCGGGTTGAGCCCGGCGAACAGCTGCGCGATGCCGGCGTCGGGCGAGCCCACCAGCGCGTCGGCGGGCAGCCGGACGTCGTCGAGGAACAGCTGGAACTGGTTGTCCGGGCTGACCAGCTCCATGGGGATCTGCGTCCGCGACAGGCCCGGGGCGCCGGTGGGGACGACGAACAGCGCCGGCCGCAGCGTCCGCCTGCCGGACCCGGGCAGAGTGCTGTCGCCCGCGTCGGCGAGCTTGGCGACCACCAGGACGGCGTCGGCGACGTCCACCCCGCTGATCCAGATCTTCTGCCCCGACAGCACCCACTCGTCGCCGTCGCGGCGGGCGGTGGTGGTGATCTCGTGGCTGTTGGACCCGGCGTCGGGCTCGGTGATGGCGAAGGCCATGGTCAGCGTGCCGTCGGCGATGCCGGGGATCCACCGGTCGCGCTGCTCCGGGGTGCCGTAGCGGGCGATGACCGTGCCGCAGATGGCCGGGCTGACCACCATCATCAGCAGCGGGCAGCCGGCCGCGCCGAGCTCCTCGAGCACCACCGCGAGCTCGACCATGCCGCCGCCCCCGCCGCCGTGCTCCTCGGGCAGGTTGACGCCGAGGAACCCGGCCTTGCCGGCCTCGGCCCACAGCTCCTGCACGGTGCCGCCGGTGCGGGCCTGCTCCAGGAACCAGCGGTGGCCGTAGCGGCCGGCCAGGTCGGCGACCGCGGCGCGCAGGTCGCGCAGCTCGTCGCCCTCGTCGAAGTCCAGCGTCATGCGGGGTCCCCCTCCAGGACGGTGAGGACCGCGCCGGCCTCCACCTGGTCGCCGACGGCCACGTCCACGCTGGTCACGACGCCGTCGGCGGGTGCCGTGACCGGGTGCTGCATCTTCATCGCCTCGAGCACCAGCAGCCGCTGGCCGGCGCCGACCCGCTCCCCGGGGGCCACGTGGACCGCGACGACGGACCCCGGCATCGGGGCGACCAGCGAGCCCGCGGCGACGGCGGCCGACGGGTCGGGGAACCGGGGCAGCAGCCGCAGCGCCACCGACCAGCCGTCGCCGTCCACCCGCACGTCGTCGTCGTAGGCGGCGACCCGCAGCCGGCGCTCGACGCCGTCGACGGCCAGCACCACCGCCTTCGGGGTCGCGGAGACCAGCGCGGTGCCGGGGACGCCGGCCAGGCCGTCGCGGGTGAGCCGGTAGCCGACCTCGACGGTCTCCTCGCCGTGCGCGAAGGCGGCGCGCTGCAGCTGCGAGGGCACGTTGCGCCACCCGCTCGGCAGGTCGCCGAGCACCGCGGACCGCCGCCGCCCGGCGGCCAGCGCGAGCGCGGCGGCGACGGCGGCGAGCCGGACGTCGTCCGGGCCGGCCAGCGGTGCGGCCAGGGTGTCCAGGCCGTGCCGGTCGAAGAAGGCGGTGTCGGTGTCCCCGGCCAGGAAGGCGGGGTGGCGCAGGGTGCGGACCAGCAGGTCGCGGTTGGTGGTGGGCCCGTGCAGCCGGGCGCCGGCGAGGGCGGCGGCGAGCCGGGCGGCGGCCTCGTCGCGGGTCGGCGCCCAGGCCACCACCTTGGCCAGCATCGGGTCGTAGTGCGTGGAGACCACGCTGCCGTCGACCACGCCGGCGTCCACCCGGGTGCCGGGGGCCGGCGGCACGGCGAACGCCGTCCCCGGGACGTCGAACCGGTGCACCGGGCCGCTGACCGGTCGCCAGTCGTGCGCGGGGTCCTCGGCGTAGAGCCGCACCTCGATCGCGTGGCCGGTGGGCGCCGGGGGCTCCGCGGGCAGCCGCTCGCCGGCGGCGATGCGCAGCTGCCAGGCGACCAGGTCCAGGCCGGTGACGCACTCGGTGACCGGGTGCTCCACCTGCAGCCGGGTGTTGGTCTCCAGGAAGGAGAACGCGCCGTCGGGGCGCACCAGGAACTCCACGGTCCCCGCACCCACGTAGTCGATGGCCCGGGCCGCGGTCACCGCGGCCGCCGACAGCCGCTCCCGCAGCTCGCCGTCCACGAACGGGGACGGCGTCTCCTCGACCACCTTCTGGTGCCGGCGCTGCAGCGAGCACTCCCGCTCGCCGAGGGACCACACCGTGCCGTGGGCGTCGGCGAGCACCTGCACCTCGACGTGCCGGCCGGCCTCGACGTAGGGCTCGACGAAGACCGTCGGGTCGCCGAACGCCGACGCCGCCTCGGCGCGGGCGGCCGCCAGCTCGCCGTCCAGGTCCTCGAGCCGGCGGACGACGCGCATGCCTCGGCCACCACCGCCGGCCGAGGCCTTGACCAGCACCGGGAGGTCGGCCGCGGTGACCTCGTCGAGCTGCAGCACCGGCACCCCGGCGGCGGCCATCAGCGCCTTGGCATCGACCTTGGAGCCCATCGCGTCGATCGAGGACGGCGGCGGGCCGATCCAGGTCAGACCCGCGGCGACGACCGCCCGGGCGAAGTCGGCGTTCTCGGACAGGAAGCCGTAGCCCGGGTGCACCGCGTCGGCCCCGGCGGCCAGCGCCGCGGCGACCAGCAGGTCGGCCCGCAGGTAGGTCTGCGCCGGGGTCGCCCCGGGCAGCCGGACGGCGCGGTCGGCCTCGGCGCGGTGCGGGCTGCCGGCGTCCGGGTCGCTGTACACCGCCACGGTGCCGACGCCCAGGTCGCGGCAGGTGCGGAACACCCGGCGGGCGATCTCGCCGCGGTTGGCCACGAGCACGCGGGTGAGGCTCACGGGCGGAACACCCCGTAGGCCGGGGTGCCGTGGCCGGCGCCGGTGCCGGCCACCTCGCCGCTGGCGATCGCGCTCAGGCACAGGCCGAGCACGGTGCGGGTGTCGCGCGGGTCGATGATGCCGTCGTCGTACACCCGGCCCGACAGGAACCGGGGCATCGACTCCGCCTCGATCTGGGCCTCGACGGCGGCGCGCATCGCGGCGTCGCCGTCCTCGTCGAACGGGGTGCCGCGGGACTCGGCCGACGCACGGGCGACGATCGAGAGCACCCCGGCGAGCTGGGCCGGGCCCATGACGGCGGACTTCGCCGTCGGCCAGGCGAACAGGAACCGCGGGTCGTAGGCCCGCCCGCACATGCCGTAGTGCCCGGCGCCGTAGGAGGCGCCCAGCAGCACCGACAGGTGCGGCACCCGGCTGTTGGAGACGGCGTTGATCATCATCGCGCCGTGCTTGATGATCCCGCCCTGCTCGTACTCCTTGCCCACCATGTAGCCGGTGGTGTTGTGCAGGAACAGCAGCGGGGTGTCGGCGGCGTTGGCCAGCTGGATGAACTGGGTGGCCTTCTGCGCCTCGGCGCTGAACAGGACCCCCTGCGCGTTGGCCAGCACGCCGACCGGGTGGCCGTGGATGCGCGCCCAGGCGGTGACCAGCGACGGGCCGTAGCGCGGCTTGACCTCGTCGACGTCGCTGTCGTCGACGACCCGGGCGAGCACCTCGCGGGGGTCGAAGGGCTGGGAGAGGTCGGGGCCGACGACGCCGAGCAGGTCGTCCTCGGCGTACCGCGGGGGGACGACGGCCGCCGGCGCCGGTCCGCGCTTGCGCCAGTTGAGCCGGGCCACCACCCGCCGGCCGATGCGCAGCGCGTCGACCTCGTCGACGGCGACGTGGTCGGCCAGCCCGGAGACCCGCCCGTGCATGGCGGCGCCGCCCAGGGACTCCTCGTCGGAGACCTCGCCGGTGGCCATCCGCACCAGCGGCGGGCCGCCCAGGAACACCTTCGCACCGCCGTCGACCATCACCACGTGGTCGCTCGTGCCGGGCACGTAGGCCCCGCCGGCGGTGGAGTTGCCGAACACGATCGCGATGGTCGGGATGCCCGCGGCCGACAGGCGGGTGAGGTCGCGGAACAGCTGTCCGCCGGGGATGAAGATGTCCTTCTGGGTGGGCAGGTCGGCGCCGCCGGACTCGACCAGGGTGATCAGCGGCAGCCGGTTCTCCCGGGCGACCTGCATGGCGCGCAGCGTCTTCTTCAGCGTCCACGGGTTGCTCGCCCCGCCGCGCACGGTCGGGTCGTGGGCGACGACGACGCACTCGACGTCCTCGACGACGCCGACGCCGGTGACCACGCTGGCGCCGACGGCGAACTCCGTGCCCCAGGCCGCCAGCGGCGAGAGCTCCAGGAACGGGCTGTCCGGGTCGACCAGCAGCTCGACGCGCTCCCGGGCGGTCAGCTTGCCGCGGGCCCGGTGCCGGGCGACGGCCTTCTCCCCGCCGCCGGCGACGGCACGGGCGTGGTCGTCGTCCAGGTCGCGCAGCGCGGCGAGCACCGCGTCGCGGTTGGCGGCGAACGCGGCGCCGGCGGTGTCCAGCGTCGAGCGGAGGACGGTCACAGGAGGGACTCCGGGATCTGCAGGGTGCGGCCGCGCAGCCACTCGCCGACGGCCTTGCCCTGCGGGTCGAAGCGGGTGCTGGCGGCCACGCCCTGGCCGAGCAGGCCCTCGACCACGACGTCGACGGCGCGCAGGGCGGGCAGCGGGTGCACGGTCACCGGCAGGCCGGCGGCCTCGGGCAGCAGCTCGCGCACGACGTCGGGGGTGATCGCGGCGGCCAGCCACCCGGCGCCCTCGTCGGTGGTGGCCCACAGGCCGATGTTCGCCGTCCCGCCCTTGTCGCCGCTGCGGGCCCGGGCGACCGCGCCCAGCGGTGCCCGCCGGGTCGGGCCGGGCACCACCGGCGGTGCCGGGGGCGCGGGCAGGTCGGCGAGCGGGGCGGTGACCGACGGCGGGGGGACGTCGACGCGCCGCCCGTCGGGCAGGACGGCGACGTGCGGGACGGCGCCCTGCGGGACGAAGGCCGGCGTGCAGACCCCGTACGCCGAGCCGGTACCGGGCGGGGCGGTGAGGTGGAAGCCGGGGTAGGAGGCCAGCGCCAGCTCGACCGCGGCGCCGGAGAAGGCCCGGCCCACCACCTCGGCGCGGGGGTCGGTGGCCTGGGCGCGCAGCAGCACGCTGGCGCCGGCCTCGGTGTCGGCGTCCGGGTTCTCCGCCCCGACGGTCGACCAGACGAGCTCGGCCGGGCGGGGGTCCAGCGCGGCCTCGAACTGGGCCCGGGCCAGCGCGGCCTTGGCCTGGACCCGGTCGCCGGTGAGCACGAAGGTGACCTCGTTGCGGTGCCCGCCCAGGGCGTTCAGGCAGACCTTCACCTCCGGCGGCGGCGCCTCGCCGCGCGTCCCCGAGAGCAGCACCCGGTCGGGGCCGTCGGGCGTGAGCTGCACGGTGTCGAACCGGGCGACCGCGTCGGGCCCGGCGTAGCGGGCGCCGGTGATCTCGTAGAGCAGCTGGGCGGTGACGGTGTCGACGTCGACCACGCCGCCGGTGCCCGGGTGCTTGGTGATGACCGCCGACCCGTCGGCGCGCAGCTCGGCCAGCGGGAAGCCGGGGTGCAGCAGCTGCTCGAGCGGGTGCTCGTCGAAGCTGGACAGGTTGCCGCCGGTGGCCTGGGTGCCGCACTCCAGCACGTGGCCCACGGCCATCGCCCCGGCGATCGCGTCGAGGTCGTCGCGGCCCCAGCCGAAGTGCGCGATGCCCGGCCCGACGACCAGCGAGGCGTCGGTGACCCGGCCGGTGACCACGACGTCGGCGCCGGCCCGCACGCACTCGGCGATGCCGAAGGCGCCCAGGTAGGCGTTGGCGGTGATCGGCTCGCCGAACCCCAGCTCGGCGGCGCGGGGCAGCAGGTCGTCGCCCTCGACGTGGGCGACCGCGGTGGGCACGCCCAGCCGGTCGGCCAGCGCGCGCACCGCGTCGGCCAGCCCGGCCGGGTTGGTGCCGCCGGCGTTGACCACGAACCGCACCCCGCGGTCGCGGGCCAGGCCCAGGCACTCCTCGAGCTGGGCCAGGAAGGTGCGGGCGTACCCGCGGGCGGGGTCCTTCGCCCGGTCCCGGCCGAGGATGAGCATGGTCAGCTCGGCCAGGTAGTCCCCGGTCAGGACGTCGAGCGGCCCGCCCTCGAGCATCTCCCGGACGGCGGCCCGCCGGTCGCCGTAGAAGCCCGACGCGTTGCCGATCCGCAGCGGGAACGTCACCCGTGGCTCCCGGCGCCGGGCGCCCCGGCGAAGGCCTGGGCGACGTCCAGCCAGCGGTCGGCGACCGGCCCGGTCGCGGTGAGCGCGAGCGCGGAGCGGGGGCGGCGCTGGGTGGCCCGCAGGCAGAAGTCCAGCGCCGGGCCGGTGACCCGGTCGGCCGCGGAGGCCTCGCCCCACGTCCACACCGCGCCCGACGGCGCGACCAGCTCGACCCGGACGTCCTCGACGGGGGCGGGCAGGCCGTGCTGGCCGAAGGCGAACCCGCGGGTCACCACACCGAGGTGGGCGACGGCCCGCAACCGGTCCGTCGCCGAGACCGGCAGGCCCAGCGCGTCGGTGACGTCGACGCCGTGCGCCCAGGTCTCCATCAACCGGGCGGTGGCCATCGAGGCCGCGCCCATCGGCGGGCCGTACCAGGGCAGCTTGGCCCCGGCCCGGACGGCGGCCAGCGCCTGCGCGAGCGCCGCGCGGGAGGCCCGCCACCGGGCGAGCAGCTCCGCCGGGGGGCCGGCGGCGCCGGCCGCGGCGGCCGCGTCCACGGACTCGTCGGGCAGCACCGGGGCGGGCACGGTCGCGGCGAGCACGGACGCCTCGTCGGTCCAGGCCAGGTGGGCGACCTGGTGGGCGACGGTCCAGCCGGCCGCGGGGGTGGGGGTGGCCCATCCGGCGTCGTCGAGACCGGCGACCACGGCGTCCAGCGCGGCTCCCTCGGCCTCGAGGTCGGCCAGCAGGCCGTCCAGCAGTGCCACGCGACCTCCTCGTCGGCGAGCAGTCAGCCCTGACCGCTCCCGGTCAGCCTGCGGGGCGGGGGTCCCGGCGTCAAGGGTCCGCGCCGTGACAGTCAGGGTTGACCGTGCGCCAGGTCACGCCACAGGATCCCGGGGACGCCCCGCCGACCCCTGGGAGCAGCCGTGTACCCCGGCACCTACGCCGACCGCACCCCCGACAAGCCGGCCGTCGTCGTCGCCGAGACCGGCCGGGTGCTGACCTACGCCCAGCTCGACGAGCGCTCCACCCGGCTGGCCGACGTGCTCCGCCGGCAGGGCCTGGGCCCCGGCGACCACGTCGCGTTCGTCGCGGACAACACCCCGGAGGTGTTCGAGGTCTACTGGGCCGCGCTGCGCTCGGGCCTCTACGTCACCGGGGTGAACAACCACCTCACCGCCGACGAGGCGGCCTACATCGTGCGCGACTGCGGCGCCCGGGTGCTGGTCGCCTCCGCCGGGGCCGCCGCGCTCGCCCGGGAGACCGCGCAGCGCTGCCCCGACCTGGCGCTGCGGCTGGCCTGGGGCGGCCCGGTGGAGGGCTACGAGGACTACGAGGCCGCCCTGGCCGCCGCCAGCCCCGAGCGCCCGGCCGTGCAGCCGGCCGGCACCGACATGCTCTACAGCTCGGGCACCACCGGCCGGCCCAAGGGCGTGCTGCCGAAGCTGCCCACGCACCTCATCGACCAGCCCGGCGACGTGTTCACCGCGGTCTTCGGCCCGCTGTACGGCTTCGACACCGAGACCGTCTACTACTCCGCCGCCCCGCTCTACCACGCCGCGCCGCTGCGCTTCGGCGGCATGCAGCACCGCTCCGGCGGCACCGTCGTCATGGCGGCGAGGTTCGACGCCGAGACCGCCCTGGCGCACATCGAGCGGTACGGCATCACGCACAGCCAGTGGGTGCCGACGATGTTCGTCCGGATGCTCAAGCTGCCCGCCGAGGTCCGCGAGCGTTACGACGTGTCCAGCCAGCGGGTGGTCATCCACGCCGCCGCGCCGTGCCCGGTCGAGGTCAAGCAGCAGATGATGGAGTGGTGGGGGCCGATCCTGCACGAGTACTACTCCTCCACCGAGGGCAACGGCGTCACGATCGTCGGCCCGCAGGACTGGCTGGCCCACCCCGGCACCGTCGGCAAGGCCGCCCTCGGCGTGCTGCACATCTGCGACGAGGAGGGCCGGGAGCTGCCCGCCGGCGAGGTCGGCACGGTCTGGGTCGAGCGCGACGCGATGCCCTTCAGCTACCACGGCGACCCGGAGAAGACCGCCGCCGCGCAGCACCCCGAGCACCCGACCTGGTCGGCGATCGGCGACGTCGGCCGGGTCGACGACGAGGGCTACCTCTACCTCACCGACCGCAAGGCGTTCATGATCATCTCCGGCGGGGTGAACGTGTACCCGCAGGAGGCCGAGGACGTGCTGGTCATGCACCCGGCCGTCGCCGACGTCGCCGTCATCGGGGTGCCCGACGAGGACCTCGGCGAGGCCGTGCTCGGCGTGGTGCAGCCGGTCGAGGGCGTGGAGCCCTCCGCCGACCTCGCCGCCGACCTCATCGGCTTCGCCCGCGAACGGCTGGCCGGCTACAAGGTGCCCCGGCGGATCGAGTTCCAGGCCGAGCTGCCGCGCAGCGCCGCGGGCAAGCTGGTCAAGCGGCGACTCACCGAGATGTACCGCTGATGCTGCTCGACGCCTCGCTGACCAGCGCCGACGACCCCTCCGCCACCGCGCGCGAGCTGGAGGACCGCGGCTACGCCGGGGTCTGGGCCTCCGAGGTCGCCCAGGACCCGTTCCTCGTGCTGCACGCAGCAGCGCTGGGGACGTCGCGGGTGTCGGTCGGGTCGGCCATCGCGGTCGCCTTCGCCCGCTCCCCCATGACGGTGGCCTACACCGCCTACGACCTGCAGCGCTACAGCCGGGGCCGGTTCGTCCTCGGCCTGGGCACCCAGATCCAGGCGCACGTCGAGCGCCGGTTCTCCATGCCGTGGTCCGCCCCGGCCGCCCGGATGCGCGAGTACCTGGGCGCGCTGCGCGCGATCTGGGCCAGCTGGACCGACGGCGCCCCGCTGCGCTTCCGCGGCGAGCACTACCGGCACACCCTGATGACGCCGATGTTCACCCCCGCGGTCCACGAGTGGGGCCCGCCCCCGGTGCACCTGGCCGCGGTCGGCCCGCTGATGACCCGGCTGGCCGGCGAGGCCGCCGACGGCCTGCTCGCGCACTCCTTCACCACCGCCCGCTACCTGCGCGAGCGCACCCTGCCCGCGCTGCAGGAGGGCCTGGACGCCGCCGGCCGCGACCGCTCCGCGGTCCAGGTCAGCCTGCCGGGTTTCGTGGTCACCGGCCGGGACGACGCCGAGCGGGCCCGGGCCGCGGACGCCGTGCGGGCGCAGATCGCCTTCTACGGGTCGACGCCGGCCTACCGCCCGGTGCTGGAGCTGCACGGCTGGGGCGGGCTGGGCGAGGAGCTGCACGCGCTGTCCACCGGCCGCGACCCCGACCGCTGGCGGGCCATGGCCCGCCTGGTGGACGACGAGGTGCTGGGCACCTTCGCCGTCGTCGCCGAGCCCGACGCGGTGGGCCCGGCCCTGCTCGAGCGGTACGGCGGGCTGGTCGACCGGTTCAGCGTCTACCCCGGCACCGGGGTCGGCCTGGACGTGCTGGACCCGGTGGTGCGCGCGCTGGCCTGACCCCCGGGTGGACGGCGGCCACCGCGGTGTGGTGACATTGGTTCCGGGAATCATTGTCAACAAGCTGGAGCGTGCTGTGCCCCGCCGTCCGATCGTCCTGGCCGCGCTGGCCGTCTCCGCCCTCGGCCTGGCCGCCTGCGGGGGCGGCGGGGACCAGAACCAGACCCTGACCAACCAGGCCGACGCCGCCAACTGCCCGGCCGACGTGCTCGACGTCGTGGTCTCGGTCAACCAGTGGGGCGACATCGTGCAGCAGCTGGCCGGCGACTGCGCGAACGTCACCACGGTCATCAACTCCACCGCGCTCGACCCGCACGACTACGAGCCCACCACCGGCGACATCGCCGCCTTCGAGGACGCCGACCTCGTCGTGGTCAACGGCGCCGACTACGACCACTGGGCCTCCGACGCGGTGGCCAACCTCGACCCGGCCCCGGCCGTGGTCGACGCCGCGGAGGTCGTCGGCGTCGAGGGCGGCCACTCCGAGGAGGAGGGCCACTCCGACGAGGAGGCGCACTCCGAGGAGGAGGGCCACTCCGAGGAGGTCCACGGCTCGGTGAACCCGCACCTCTGGTACTCCCCGGAGTACGTGCAGGAGACCGCGCGGGCGATCACCGCCGAGCTCTCGCAGCTCGCGCCGGACGCCGCCGACTACTTCACCGAGCAGGCCCAGGCGTTCACCGAGGCGCTGCAGCCCTACGACGAGGAGCTGACCACGCTGCAGGGCCTGGCCACGGGCAAGACCTACGCGGCCACCGAGACCGTCTTCGACTACACCGCCACCGCGGTCGGCCTCACCGACGCCACCCCCGAGGGCTACCGGGACGCCGCCAGCAACGAGAGCGACCCGTCGCCGTCCGACGTCGCCGCGTTCGAGGCCGCGCTGGCCGACGGCAGCATCGACGTGCTGGTCTACAACACCCAGACCGAGGGCAGCGTGCCCGAGCAGCTGCGCGCCGCGGCCGAGTCCGCCGGGGTGCCGGTGGTCGACGTCACGGAATCGGTGCCGGACGGGGATGATTCCTTCGTGGCGTGGCAGCTGGGCCAGCTGCAGCAGCTCGCGGACGCACTCGGTGGGGGGCAGTGACACCAGGCTCTGACTCGGAGACCCCGCCGGCCCTCGTGCTGGACGGGGTCTCCGTCGTCCGCGGGGGCCGGGTGGTCTGGGACGAGGGCGACCTCGCCGTCCCCGCCGGCGCCGTGGTCGGCGTCATCGGCCCCAACGGCGCGGGCAAGACCACCCTCTTCCAGCTGGCCCTGGGCCTGCTGCCGGCCGCGACCGGCCGGGTCGAGGTGCTCGGCGCCCCGCCGCGGCGCGGCAACCGGCGCATCGGCTACGTGCCGCAGAACTACACCGCCGCCCTCGGCCAGGCCGTGCGGGCCCGCGACCTGGTCGGCCTCGGGCTCACCGGCACCCGGTTCGGCCTGCACCGCAGCACGCCCGACGAGCGGGCCCGGGTGGACGACGCGCTGCGCCGGGTCGGCGCAGCCGGCTACGCCGACCGGCGGATGAGCGAGCTCTCCGGCGGCCAGCAGCAGCGGGTCGCCATCGCCCAGGCCATCGTCGACGACGCCGACCTGCTGCTGCTCGACGAGCCGCTGGCCAACCTCGACCTGCGCAACTCCCAGGAGATCGTCACCCTGCTCGGCGAGCTGCGCCGCGAGCGGGCGGTGACGATCATGGTCGTCGCGCACGACCTCAACCCGCTGCTGCCGGTGCTCACCGACGCCGTCTACCTGCTCGACGGGCACCCGCACCACGACGTCATCGGCGAGGTCGTGACCGAGGACCTGCTCACCCACCTCTACGGCACCCGCGTGCGCGTCGTCCGCACCGCACAGGGCGACCTGTTCACCCGCAGCGGCTGAGAGGCCCCCATGCGCTTCCAGGACAACTGGTTCCAGATCCTGCAGACCACGTTCATGCAGCACGCCCTGGTCGGGGGCAGCCTCGTCGCGCTGACCGCCGGCCTGATGGGCTACTTCGTCATCACCCGGCAGAACGCCTTCGCCGCGCACGCGCTGGCCCACATCGGGTTCCCCGGCGCCACCGGCGCGATCCTCGTCGGCGCCCCGGTCACCCTGGGCCTGGCGGTGTTCTGCGTCGGCGGCGGGCTGCTCATCGGCCTGTTCGGCAAGCGGGTGGCCGAGCGCGAGATCGCCACCGGCACGATCCTGGCCTTCGCCACCGGCCTGGGCGTGCTGTTCGCCTCGCTGGCCACCGCCAACGCCTCGACCACGACCAACGTGCTCTTCGGCAACCTGCTGGCGATCAGCCGCGACCAGCTGTTCATCTTCGGCGGGTTCACCCTGCTCGTGGTGGCCGCCCTGGCCGTGATCGCCCGGCCGCTGGTGTTCGCCTCGGTGGACCCCGCCGTCGCCGAGGCCCGGGGCGTGCCGGTGCGCGCGCTGGGCGTGGCCTTCGTCGTCCTGCTGGCGCTGACGATCACGATGGCGGTGCAGGTGGTGGGCACGCTGCTGCTGTTCGCCCTGGTCGTCACCCCGGCCGCCGCGGCGCTGCGGCTGACCGCCCGGCCCGGGATGGTCGCGGCGCTGTCGGTGGCCTTCGCGCTGGCCTCGGTCTGGGTGGGCCTGGTGCTCTCGGCGATGATCGACCTGCCGCCGAGCTTCTTCGTCGTCGCCGTCGCCGTCCTGGTCTGGGGCGTGGTGCTCGTGGCGACCCGCGAGCGCCGCTCGGCGCGGCCCGCGGCGCCCGCGGTGGGCGGGCACGACGCCGTGCACGCGGTGCCCGAGCGCGCGCACTGACCCCTCCCAGGGAGCTCGCAGCGCGACGACTGGTCAGCGGGCAGTGACCGGGTGCACAGTACGGGGATGACGGACCACGAGCCGCAGCGCAGCGGCAGCACCGCACCCGACCAGCACCCCGACCCCGAGCAGACCCCGGCCGCGCCGGTGGTCCGGCTGCTGGCCAACCCGCGCCGGGTACGCCGCACCTGACCCTCGGCAGATCTGCCGCGACCGTGACCGCGCAGTCACATCGGTCCCAGTCGCCACCTCGCTCACGGGCGGCTCACCAGTACGTTTCACGCTGAGTTGCGAGCCCGACACACCGGCGTGCCGTGAACCGCTCCGTCACGACGGCGTGCACCATCGCTGACGTGACCGCCGCCATCTCCTACCCCACCGACGCCGACGCCCTCGCGGCCGTCGACCCGCTGGGCGCCCCGATCCCCGTCCGTCGCAGCCGCGCCGAGCGGCAGGCCATCGTGCTGGACACCGCCGAGCGCCTGTTCTCCGGCCGCAGCTCGCGCAGCGTCGGCATGGACGAGCTGGTGCGCGAGACCGGCCTGGGCAAGATGACCGTCTACCGGCTCTTCAAGAGCAAGGACGACCTGGTCGGCGCCTACCTCTCCCGCAAGGCCGCCACCCTGCTGGGCTTCATCGACGCCGAGCTCGGCCGCTTCGCCGACGACCCGCGCGGCGCGCTGCTGGCCATCGTCGACGTCGTCGAGAAGGACGTCACCCGCACCGGGTTCCGCGGCTGCCCGTTCACCAACGTGAGCAGCGAGTACGACGACCCTCAGCACCCCGCCCGCTCCGCCGCGGCCGACTACAAGTACGAGCTGCACATGCGGCTGGTGCACCTGGCCGAGGAGCTCGTGCCCGGCGCCGGCGACGACCTCGCCGCCCAGCTGCACCTGATCATCGACGGCATGCAGCTCTCCGGTGGCCTGCTGGGCCCCGACGGCCCGGCCAGCCACGGCCGCAAGCTCGCCGAGCGGCTGGTCGACGCCGCGGTCGCCGCCCGCTGAATCCGGACGGTTCGGATCCGTCGCCGCGGGGCAGGCCCCGCGGCGTGACCGACCGATCCCGCCCCGACCTCGACGACACGACCGTGGAGGCCCTGGGCAAGCTGTCCGAGGCCCTGGAGACCGTGGAGCAGGCCCGCGGCTTCCTCTACGCGTTCCACCAGCTCTCCGGCAAGGCGGACATCCTGCTCGGGGAGGCCGTCGACGGGCTGCGCGAGGCCGGGGCCACCGAGCTGGCCGACGACCTGGAGCGCGAGCTGGTCGGGCGCAACGTGGTCGCCGACCGGTGGACCTTCCAGGTCGTGGAGGACTACGACGCCGGTTACTGGTCGACCTTCCGCGCCTTCGACGCCCGCGCGCGCGAGGAGCTCGCCGGCGGCGACCGGCACGTGCTGGAGGCCCGGATGAAGCAGCGCGAGCGCACCCCCGGCGCGCCCCGCCAGGAGGCCGGGCCGGCGCTGGACGAGCAGCCGCCGTCCTGACGCGCGGGGAGACCGGTTGCGCCCTACCGTTCCGGGATGACCACCTCGTACCCGGCCGGTGACCCGACTCCCCCGCCCACGACACCCCCGTCGGCCGGCAGGCGCCGCAGCGGCAGCCTGGGCAGGACGCTGTCCAGCGTCCTGCTCGTCGTCGTCACGGTCGTCCTCGTGCTGTTCGTGCTGTTCAACACGCAGACCGTGCGCGTCTCGCTGGTCTTCGGCGTCGTCGACCTGCCGCTGGTCGTGGCCCTGCTCGCCGCGGCCGTGCTGGGTGCGCTGATCGTGGCGCTGCTGTCGATCCGGGCCCGCCGCCGGGAGCGCTGACCCGCCCGGGCGAGTCGTCCTTGCCGCTTGTTACCCGCCAGTAATAGGGTCGCCGTTACCGGCGGGTAACAAGCGACCCGCCCGGATCGACAGCGGGAGCACGCATGGGCCACTACACCGCCGACCTGCGGGACCTGGAGTTCAACCTCTTCGAGTTCCAGTCGACCAAGGACCGCTTCGGCACCGGCCCGTTCGCCCAGATGGACGCCGAGACCGCCCGCGGCGTGCTCGACGAGGTCCGCCGGCTGGCCGAGGGGCCGCTGGCCGACAGCTTCGTCGACGCCGACCGCAACCCGCCGGTCTTCGACCCGGCCACCCACACGGTCACCATGCCGGAGTCGTTCAAGAAGTCGATCAAGGCGATCGACGACGGCGAGTGGTTCCGGCTCGACCTGCCCGAGGAGCTCGGCGGGTTCGGCGCTCCCCCGAGCATGCGCTGGGCCGCCTACGAGATGATCCTCGGCGCCAACCCGGCCGTGTTCATGTACGGCTCGGGTCCGTCGTTCGCCACCGTGCTGCACGAGGTCGGCACCCCCGACCAGAAGAAGCTCGCCGAGCTGATGATCGACAAGGGCTGGGGCGCCACCATGGTGCTCACCGAGCCCGACGCCGGCTCCGACGTCGGCGCCGGCCGCACCCGCGCGGTGCAGCAGGCCGACGGCACCTGGCACATCCACGGCGTGAAGCGGTTCATCACCTCCGCCGAGCACGACATGGCCGACAACATCGTGCACCTGGTGCTGGCCCGGCCCGAGGGCCACGGGCCCGGCACCAAGGGCCTGTCGCTGTTCGTCGTCCCCAAGTTCCACGTCGACCTCGAGACCGGTGAGCTGGGCGAGCGCAACGGCGCCTACGTCACCGGCGTCGAGAAGAAGATGGGCCTGAAGGTCTCCACCACCTGCGAGCTGACGTTCGGCGACGGCCCGGTGCCCGCGGTCGGCACGCTGGTCGGCGAGGTGCACGAGGGCATCGCCCAGATGTTCAGGATCATCGAGCACGCCCGGATGTTCGTCGGCACCAAGGCCATCGGCACGCTCTCGGCCGGCTACCGGGTGGCGTTGGACTACGCGAAGTCGCGGGTGCAGGGCGCGGACATGACCGCCACGTCGAAGGACGCCCCGCGGGTGACCATCACCCACCACCCCGACGTCCGCCGCTCGCTCATGCTGCAGAAGGCGCACGTGGAGGGCATGCGCGCGCTGTACCTCTACACCGCCACCTTCCGCGACGAGGTCATGGAGGCCGAGGCCGCCGGCACCGCGGACTCCGAGCAGGCGAAGCTGGCCGCCAAGGTCAACGACCTGCTGCTGCCGATCGTGAAGGGCTACGGCTCGGAGCGGGCCTCCCAGCTGCTGGCCGCGGAGTCGCTGCAGACCCTGGGCGGGTCGGGCTTCCTGCAGGACTACCCGATCGAGCAGTACGTCCGCGACGCCAAGATCGACACCCTCTACGAGGGCACCACCGCGATCCAGGGCCAGGACTTCTTCTTCCGCAAGATCGTCAAGGACGGCGGGGTCGCGATCGGGTGGCTGGCCTCGCAGATCCAGCAGACCTTGGACGCGCAGGCCGGCAACGGGCGGCTCAAGGAGGAGCGGGCCCTGCTGGCCACCGCGCTGGACGACGTCCAGGGCATGCTCACCACGATGTTCGGCCACCTGGGTGCGGCCGCGCAGGACATGCGCAACGCCTACCTGGTCGGCCAGAACACCTCCCGGCTCCTGCTGGCCGCCGGCGACCTGGTCACCGCGTGGCTGCTGGTCCGGCAGTCGGAGGTGGCGCTGGCGGCGCTGGCCGGCGAGGTCAGCGAGCGCGACCGGCACTTCTACGAGGGCAAGCTCGCCGCCACCCGCTTCTTCTGCACCCAGGTGCTGCCGAAGCTCACCGCCGAGCGGGCGATCGTGGACGCGACCGACAACTCCCTGATGGACGTCGACGAAGCCGCCTTCTGACGGGTGAGGCCGGCCGGGCCGGGGAAGGGTGGGGTGCATGACCGACCCGATCACCGACCCGGCCGACTCCCCCTCCGACGACAACCTGGTCGACGGCCGACCGGGTGACGACCGCCCGGACGCCGGCGCGGAGGACACCACCCTGACCACCGATGGCGACGCCCAGCGCACCGACGACGTGGCCGACCCCGAGAACTCCTAGATCCAGCCGTGGCGGCGGGCGGCGTCGACGGCGGCGTGCCGGTTCGGGGCGCCGAGCTTGCCCGCCGCCGAGGACAGGTGGTTGCGCACGGTGCCCACCGACAGGTGCGCCCGGGCCGCGATCTCCTCGACCGGCGCGCCCCCGGCGGCCAGCTCCAGGACGTCGGCCTCGCGCGGGGTCAGCGGTGAGTCGCCGGCGCTGATCGCCTCGGCGGCCAGCTCGGGGTCCACGTAGCGCCCGCCGCCGTGCACGGTGCGGACGACGTCGGCCAGCACCGTGGCGTGCACCGTCTTGGGCAGGAACCCGCGCACGCCCGCCGACAGGGCGCGCTTGAGGTGCCCGGCGCGGCCGTGGCCGGTCACGATCACGACCCCGCAGCCGGGCAGCGCCTCGGCCAGGTCCCCGGCGACGGAGATGCCGTCGCGGTCGGGCATCTGCAGGTCCAGCACGGCGACGTCGGGCCGGTGCGCCCGGGCCATCGCCAGCGCCTCCGAGCCCGACGCGGCCTGGGCGACCACCTCGAGGTCGTCCTCCAGGCCCAGCAGGGTGGCCAGCGCCGTCCGGATGAGGTTCTCGTCGTCGGCGAGCAGCAGCCGGATCACGCCGGCACCTCCCCCACCAGCACGAAGTCGCCGTCCCGCCGTCCGGCCGACAGCCGACCCCCGGCGGCCGCCAGCCGCTCGGACAGCCCGGTGAGCCCGGAGCCCCACGCGCCGACGTCCCCGGCCACGGTGTTGGTCACCGTCAACGACACCTCCCGGTCCCCTGCGTCCACCGCGATCGTGCACGTGCCGCCCGAGCCGTGCCGCAGCACGTTGGTGACCGCCTCGCGGACCACCCAGCCGAGCACCACCTGCGCCTCCTCCGAGAGCTGCGCGTCCTCGCCGGTCACCGTGCAGTCGATGCCGGCCGCGCGCAGCACCGACCGGGCGCCGGCCAGCTCCGAGCGCAGGTCGACGGCCCGGTAGCCGCGCACCACCTCGCGCACCTCGGCCAGCGACGACCCGGCCAGCGCGCCGATGGCGGCGACCTCGTCGGCCGCCTCGGGCCGGCCGCGACGGACCAGCTGCTCGGCGAGCTGGGACTTCACCGCGATCGCCGAGAGGTTGCGGCCCATGACGTCGTGCAGGTCGCGGGCGAAGCGCAGCCGCTCCTCGGCGACGGCGAGCTGGGCCTGCACGCCGCGGGCCCGCTCCTGCTCCCGGACGACGTCGAGCAGCCACACGCTGAACCGGAACGCCCCGACGAAGAAGACCAGCGCCACCAGGATGGACAGCCCGACGATGCCCGCCGCGAGCACCGGCACGCCGCGCAGCGCGGACACGACGGCGGCCAGCACCGCCGCGACCGCGGACAGCGCGGCCAGCGGCCGGTAGGGCACGACCACCGAGAGCGCGACCAGCACGGCCGCCGCGACGACGCCCACCAGCCACGGACCGGCCGGGTTCGGCACGCCGTCCTCGCCGCGGGCCTCGGTCACCGCCACCCCCGCGGCCACGGTCAGCACGCCGGCGGCCACCGCCGCGGCCACCGGGCCGGGGGGCACGGTCCCGCGCCGGAAGCCGGTCTCGGCCACCACCACGCACGCCGCGGTGGTGGTCAGCGCCGCGGCGGCGAGCAGGAGGTCCCAGGCCGTCCCGCGCGAGCGGTAGGCCGACACGGTGACCAGCAGGACCAGGAAGGGCAGCCCGGCGAGGGTGAGGTGGAAGGACCAGCGGGTGTAGATCTCGATGCGGTCGGTGTCGGAGCGGCTGCTCCACCACCGCGACAGGCCCGGCACGGCAGCCATGCTGCCGTGCCGGGCCCGGATCGGGCGAACCGTCACCGGCGGGGCGCCCAGGCGAACCCGCGGCGGGCGGCCAGGGTGCCCAGCACCAGCCAGCCGGCCAGGATCGCCAGCGGCACCCCGGCGGCGGCCCAGACCGAGCCGTCCACGGCGTCGCCCTGCCAGGTCTGGCCGGCCAGGCCCAGCTGCAGCAGCTCGACGACCGGGGTCAGCGGCAGGAAGCGGGCGACCTCGCCGAGGGTCTCGGGCAGCACCGACAGCGGGTAGAACAGCCCGGACAGGCCGGTGGAGACGATGATGAACGGCAGGCCGGTGATCTGCGCGGACTCCGCGGTGCGGGTGAACCCGGTGGTGGCCGCGGCGAGCAGCACCATCAGCACGATGCCGCCGACGAGGGCGACCAGCGGCAGCACGACGTCCACCGGCGCGGTCCACTCCCCGATCGCCACGACGCCGACGGCGATCAGCGCGACCTGCCCGACGGTGACCAGCACGGTCGGGGCCGCGGTGGCGACCTGCACCTCGACGCCGGTCAGCTCGCCGGTGCGCATCCGCTGCAGCACCAGCTCCTCGCGGCGGGCGACGTAGGTGGTGACCAGGTTGTAGTAGGTGAGCATCACCAGGCTGATGCCGACGGCGATGACCAGCAGCCGGCCGCCGAAGGGCAGGTCGCCCCCGTCCAGGCCCAGGGCGGGCACCGCCAGCACGAACAGCACCGGGACGACGACGGAGTTGACCAGCGCCGTCCGGTTGCGGACGAACAGCCGGGTCTCGGCCGAGGCCAGGGACCACACCCGGGACAGGCGCGAGGGGCCGGCGGGGCGGGACAGGGTCGCGGTGGTCATCGGTTCTCCTCCATCAGGCTCGGGTGGGTGCCGTCGGCGACGGCGAGGAAGGCCTGCTCCAGGGAGCCGGCCCGGGCGGCGAGGGTGCGCAGCACGACGCCGTGCTCGGCGGCCCAGGCCAGCAGCTGGGCGAGCACCGGCTGCAGTGCGCGGGTGCGCCACTCGACGCGGTGGCCGTCCTCGACGACCTGGACCTCGGCGGGCACCGGCGGGCGGGGGTCGCCGGCGTCGAGGGCGAAGCGGACGGTGGCCGGCTGGGTCTCGGCGATCTCGGCCTGGGTGCCCGAGAGCACGACCTGGCCGGCCCGCATGACGGCGACCCGGTCGGCCAGCTCCTCGGCCTCCTCCAGGTGGTGGGTGGTCAGCAGGACGGCGGCGCCGTCGGCGACCAGGCCCTGGACCAGCTCCCACACCTGGCGGCGGGACTCGGGGTCCAGGCCGGTGGTGGGCTCGTCCAGCACGACCACGCTCGGCCGGCCGAGCAGGGCCATGGCCAGGTCCAGCCGGCGCCGCTCGCCACCGGACAGCGCCCGCACCCGGACGTCGGCCCGGCCGGTGAGCGACACCTGCGCCAGCGCCTCCTCGACCGGCCGGGGGTCCGACAGCGTGCCGGCCCAGGCCCGCAGGGTCTCGGCGACGGTGAGGTCGCCGGGCAGGCCGCTGGTCTGCAGCAGCACGCCGAGCTCGCGGCGCACCCGGGCGCGGTCGCGGACCGGGTCCAGGCCCAGCACCCGCACGGTGCCGCCGCCGGCCGGGGCCAGGCCCTCGAGCACCTCGAGGGCGGAGGTCTTGCCGGCGCCGTTCACGCCGAGCAGGGCGAGGACCTCGCCGCGGCGGACCTCGAAGGAGATGCCGCGCACGGCCTCGAAGTCGCCGTAGCTGCGGCGCAGGTCGTGGACCTCGACGGCGGGGGTGGTCGCGGTGTCGGTGGATGGGGCCGCGGTGGCGGGTTGCATCGTCGTCCTCCAGGGGCTCGTTCTCGGTCACCCCTGACGTTGCCCGCCGCCCCGCCCCCGGGCAGGTGCCATCCCTCACGACCTCACCGGCCCCCCGCACGGGTCACCCGTGAGGTTCGTCAGGGGTGCGCCGTGGCCCGGTCGGCGTCCGCGGCGCGCAGCCGGCCGCGCAGGGCCAGCACGGTGAGCGCGGCGACGAGCATGACCGCACCGACCACCCACAGTCCGGCGCGCGAGCTGCCGGTGGCGTCCAGCAGGAACCCGGTCACGTAGGGCGCCCCGAACCCGGAGGCGTTGCCGAGGGTGTTGACCAGCGCGATGCCCGCGGCCGCACCGGCGCCGGCCAGGAAGGTCGAGGGCAGGTACCAGAACACCGGCAGCGCGCAGAAGACGCCGACGGCCGTCACGGTGATGACCGCCATCGTGGCCAGCGGGGACTCCATGTACAGCGCGACCGGGATGCTCACCGCGCCCAGCAGCGCCGGCAGCGCGACGTGCCAGACCCGCTCGCCGGTGCGGTCGGAGTGCCGGGACCAGAACACCATCGCCACCGCGCCCACGGCGAAGGGCACCGCGACGACGAGCCCGTTCTCCAGGATGGAGAAGCTGGTGTCGAAGCTCTCCGCGAACCCGGCGACGATGGTCGGCAGGAAGAAGCTCAGCGCGTACAGGCCGTAGGTGACGCCGAAGTAGACCAGGCCCAGCGCCCACACCCGGGGGTCGCGCAGCGAGTCGCGGACCCGGTGCCTCCCCGTCGCCTCGGTGGCCTGCTGCTCGGCGGCCATGGTGTCGTCCAGCCAGCGCCGTTCGTCGGGCGCCAGCCAGTCGGCGTCCCCCGGCCGGTCGGTCAGGTAGAACCAGGCGGCGACGCCCAGCACCACGGCGGGCAGGCCGAGCACCAGGAACATGACCCGCCAGCCGGCCAGGCCGAACAGGCCGTCCCAGTACTGCAGGATGGCCCCGGCGATCGGCGCGCCCAGGGCGCTGGAGGCCGGCAGCGCGATCATGAACATGCCGGTCAGCCGGACCCGGACCGAGCGCGGGAACCAGAAGGTCAGGTACAGCATGATCCCGGGGAAGAACCCGGCCTCGGCGATGCCCAGCAGGATGCGCAGCACGTAGAGCGTCGTCGCGTTCGGCACGAAGGCCATGGCCGCGGCGATCAGGCCCCAGGTGACCAGGATGCGGGCGATCCACCGGCGGGCGCCGAACCGGTGCAGCGCGATGTTGCTGGGCACCTCGAAGAGCAGGTAGCCGATGAAGAACAGGCCGCTGGCCAGGCCGAACATCGTCTCGGTCAGGCCGAGGTCCGCGCTCATCGTGAGCTTGGCGAAGCCGATGTTCGTGCGGTCGACGTAGTTGAGGAAGTAGGCCAGCCCCAGGAACGGGATCAGCCGCACCGCGACCTTGCGGACGACGCGGGCCTGCATCTGGTCCGTGCTCTCGGTCACCACCGGGCCACCCTAGGGCGGCACCGGTTAGGTTCGCCGGGTGCCCGACACCCGCTGGCTGGACCTGACCGGCACCACCAACACCCGCGACCTGGGCGGCCTGCCGCTGTCCGGCGGGGGGACGACGGTGCCCGGGCGGGTGCTGCGCAGCGACGACCTGCAGGAGCTCGACGCCGCCGACGTCGCCCGCCTCGGCGAGCTGGGCCTGACCGACGTGGTGGACCTGCGCACCAGCGCCGAGGTCCGGATGGAGGGCCGCGGCCCGCTGCGCGACGTCCCCGAGGTCGCCCACCGGCACTTCACGCTCATCCCCGAGGTGGGCGAGTACACCGACGTCTTCGCCGACGACGCCGACGCCGCGGACGTCGAGCCGCCGGCCGACTGGGTGGAGACCCTGCTGCCGCGCACCGCGGCGCCCGGCGACGAGGACGAGGCGCCGTCGGTCAAGGCCTACCTGGGCTACCTGTCCGACGGCGCGGACAACGTGGTCGGCGCGCTGCGGGCGATCACCGCCGCCCCGGGTGCCGCGGTCGTGCACTGCGCGGCCGGCAAGGACCGCACCGGCGTGGTCTGCGCGCTGGCGCTGTCGGTGGCCGGCGTCCGGCGGGAGGCGGTGGTGGCCGACTACGCGCTGACCGCCGAGCGGATCGAGGACGTGGTGGCCAAGCTCGCCGCCCGGCCCACCTACGCCGAGGACATGACCCGGCGCGACGTCGCCAGCCACACACCGCGGGCCGAGACGATGGAGCGGGTGCTGGACCTGCTCGACGAGCGGCACGGCGGCCCGCTGGGCTGGCTGACCGACCACGGGTTCGGCGTCGACGAGCAGGCGGCGCTGCGGGAGAAGCTCACCCGCCCCTGAGACGGGTCGAGCCCGTCTCCGCGGAGGAGACGGGCTCGGGTGCGGCGGTGCGCCGCCGTCAGCGCAGGACGCTGGAGAACTGGCTGTTGGCCAGGGTCAGCAGGTCGTCGCGCATCGCGGGGCTGCTGGTGCGGGCGAGCGCCTTGTCCAGAGCCCGACGGGTCCGCGACGCCTCCCGACGCTGACGCCAGGTGCTGGTCACGCTGCTCATGGTGCTGTCCTTCTTCCGTTGCTCGTTCGTGGTGTGCACCTGTAGTAAAGCAGGCGCGTCGCCGATTGTTCCCGCGATTCGTAGGTGATCTCGTCCACTCGACTACGGATGTTCACCCGAAAACAGCATTTGATCTACGAACGTGGTGCACGCCACAACGCCACGGGCCCCCGACGACCAGGTGGTCACCGGGGGCCCGTGGTACGAGCAGCGCGTCAGGCGGCGTCCAGCACCTCGCGGACGGCGGCGCGGGCCGACTGGGGGTCGTCGGCGGCCAGCGCGGCCTCCGCGGCCTGCCGGCAGGTGTCCAGGGTGACGGTGCCGAGCTTGGCGCCGACCCCGGCGACCGAGGACGCCGCACACGACAGCGAGGTGATGCCCAGGCCGACGAGCACGCAGGCCAGCAGCGGGTCGGCGGCGGCCTCGCCGCAGACCCCGACCGGCTTGCCCGTCCGCCGGCCGGCCTCGGCGGTCAGCTGCACCATGCGCAGCAGCGCGGGCTGCCAGGGGTCGGTCAGGTCGGCCAGGTCACCGGAGAGCCGGTCGGCGGCCAGCGTGTACTGGGACAGGTCGTTGGTGCCGATGGACAGGAAGTCCAGGTGCTGCAGGAACCGGTCGGCCAGCAGGGCCACCGAGGGCACCTCGACCATGACGCCGGGGACCATCCCCCGCTCGCGGACGGCGGCGGCGAACTCGGCGGCCTCGGCGACGGTGGACACCATCGGCGCCATCACCCACGGCGTGGCGCCGGTGGCCTCGGCGGCCTGCTTCACCGCGTCGAGCTGGCGGGTCAGGATGCCCGGGTTGAGCCGGGTGGTGCGCAGCCCGCGGACACCCAGCGCGGGGTTGGCCTCGTCGGCCGGGGTGGCGAAGGCCAGCGGCTTGTCCGACCCGGCGTCCAGGGTGCGGACGACGACCTTGCCGCCGGGGAAGGCCTCGAACACCCCGGCGTAGCCCTGGGCCTGCTCCTCGACGGAGGGCTCCTCGCTGTGCCCGAGGAAGGCCAGCTCGGTGCGCAGCAGGCCGACACCCTCGGCGTGCGCGGCCGCGGCGGCCTGCGCCCCGGCGCCGTCCTGCACGTTGGCCAGCACCTGCACGGCGTGCCCGTCGGCGGTGCGCGCCGGGCCCTCGTAGCCGGCCAGCGCCGCCGCGGCGGCCTGCGCGGCCTCGACCCGGGCCTGCGCGTCGGTCGGGTCGGGGTCGACGGTGACCGTGCCCTCCTCGCCGTCGACCAGCACGAGCGCGCCCTCGGGGACGTCGGCCAGCCCGCCGACGGCGACCACGCAGGGCAGGCCGAGCTGGCGGGCGATGATCGCGGTGTGGCTGGTGGACCCGCCCAGCCGGGTGGCCAGCGCGATGACCCGGGCGGGGTCGAGGCCGGCGGTGTCGGCCGGGGCCAGGTCGTCGGCCAGCAGCACCGACGGGGTGTCGGGGTTGGTGACGCCGGGCTCGTTCTGCCCGGTCAGCTCGGCGACGATGCGGTCGCGGACGTCGTTGACGTCGGTGACCCGCTCGGCCATCAGGCCGCCCAGGCTGGCGAACAGCTCGGCGAACTGCTGCGCGGCACCCACCGTGGCCACCGGCGCGGAGGCGCCGGCGTCGATGCGCTGCTCGACGGTCGAGAGCAGGCCCCGGTCGCGGGCCAGGCCCGCCGTCGTCTGCAGCACCGCGGCGCTGACCCCGCTGGCGGCGGCGGCCCGCTCGGTCAGCCGGCCGGCGACCACCTCGGCCGCGGCGGTGAACCGCGCCTTCTCGGCCGCGCGGTCGGCCTCGGCGACCGGCTCGGCGTCGTCGGTGGGCAGCTGGACCGCGCCGTGCGGGCGGATCACCGGGCCGAGCGCCACCCCGGGCACGACGGGGGTGCCGGTGAGCACCACGGGGCCGTCGGCGCCGGTGCTGGTGACGTCGGGGTGGGTGGTCGACATCGGGACCTCTTCCTGGGTCTGGAGGCGACGCGACGACGGTGGCGCGGACGGGTGTGGGGTGAATGGTGACCACCCGGGCCGCGGCCGTCGACAGCGGGGTGACCGGCGTCGCAGGGGCGTGGTGACCACAGTCACCGAGGTGTCTTGACTTGTCAACGTAACCAACGTAGAACAACACCAACACAGACCAGAAACAACAGAACCGGGCATGCGTCGGTGATGTGCGCAACAATGGGACGGGGGTGGAGATGTACGCCGAGGAGCGCCAGCAGGCCATCGCGGGTCTCGTCGCCCAGCGCGGCCGCGTCGCGGTGACCGCCGTCGCCGAGCGGTTCGGCGTCACCACCGAGACGGTGCGCCGCGACCTCGCCGTCCTCGAGCGCTCGGGGATGCTGCGCCGGGTGCACGGCGGCGCGGTCCCGGCCGGCAGCCTCACCGTCCTCGAGCCCGGCCTCGGCGAGCGGCGCAGCACCCGCACCGAGCAGAAGCGGCGCATCGCGTCGGCGGCGCTGGCCTTCGTGCCCGAGGCCGACGGCAGCCTGATCCTCGACGGCGGCAGCACCACCGCGGCGCTGGCCGAGGTGCTGCCCGCCGGGCGCCGGCTGCTCGCGGTCACGAACTCGGTGCCCATCTCCCACCGGCTCTCGGCCGCGCCCGGCATCAGCCTGCACGTCCTGGGCGGGCGGGTCCGCGGCATCACCCAGACCGCGGTGGGCGAGTCCACCGTCGCGGCGCTGGCCGACCTCAAGGCCGACGTGGTGTTCCTCGGCGCCAACGGGGTCACCGGCGCGCACGGCTTCACCACCCCCGACGAGACCGAGGCCGCCTCCAAGCGCGCCATGGTCAAGGCCGCCCAGCGGGTGGTCGTGCTCGCCGACAGCAGCAAGCTCGGCCGCGAGCACCTGGTCCGCTTCGCCGCCGTCGACGACGTCGACGTGCTGGTCACCGACGACGAGGCCGACCCGGACGTCGTCTCCGAGATCGAATCGCACGGGATCGAGGTCCTCACCGCATGAGCATCGTGACCCTGACGGCCAACCCCAGCCTGGACCGGACGCTGGAGCTGCCCGGCCCGCTGGAGCGCGGCAGCGTCGCCCGGCTGGCCCCCAGCCGCACCGAGCCCGGCGGCAAGGGCGTGAACGTCTCCCGCGCGGTCGCCGCCGCCGGCGCCGACGTCGTCTCCGTGCTGCCCGCCGCCGCCGACGACCCGATCGTCCGCGCGCTGCGCGGGCTGGGCCTGCAGCTGGCCACCGTGCCGATCGGCCAGCCGGTGCGCACCAACTACACCCTCACCGAGCCCGACGGCACCACCACCAAGCTCAACGAGCCCGGCGCCGCCCTCGACGCCGCCGCCCGCGACGCGCTGGCCGGCGCCGTCGCCGAGCACGCCGCCGGCGCGCGCTGGGTGGCGCTGTGCGGGTCGCTGCCCCCGGGCACCCCGCTGGACTGGTACGCCGACCTGGTCCGCGCCGTGCGCCCCACCGGCGCCCGCATCGCCGTCGACACCTCCGAGGCGCCGCTGCTGGCCCTGCTGGCCGCCGGCCCCGACGCCGCGCCCGACCTGCTCAAGCCCAACACCGAGGAGCTGGCCCAGCTGGCTGGCACCACCGAGGCCGAGGTCGTCGCCGACCCGCAGGCCGCGCTCGCCGCCGTCGCCGTCCTGCACGAGCGCGGCGTGCGCGAGGTGCTCCTCACCCTCGGGGCCGACGGGGCCCTGCTCTCGACCGCGGACGGCGAGCTGTTCTCCGCCCGCCCGCCGGCCATCACCGTGCGCAGCACGGTGGGCGCCGGTGACTGCAGCCTGGCCGGCTACCTGCTGGCCGACCTCGACGGGGGGTCCGCCGCCGACCGGCTGCGGTCCGCCGTCGCCTACGGCGCGGCCTCGGCATCGTTGCCCGGCTCCGCCGTGCCCACCCCGGCCCAGGTGGACGGTGCCGCCGTCCGGGTCACCCCCGGCTTCGCCGGTTCTGCACCGTCCCTGTCCCACTGACTCCCCCCTTCGAGACCAGGAGCACGTCCGTGTCCGCACTCATCACCACCGACCTGGTGGCGCTCGACGTCAGCCCCGGCGTCGACAAGACCGCCGTCATCAGGCAGCTCTCCGAGCTGGTCGCGCGCAGCGGCCGGGCCACCTCGGCCGAGGGCCTCTACTCCGACGCGATGGACCGCGAGGCCAAGGTCGCCACCGGCCTGCCCGGCGGCATCGCGATCCCGCACTGCCGCTCGGCCGCGGTCACCGAGGCCTCGCTGGCCTTCGCCCGGCTGCGCCCCGGCGCCGACTTCGGCGCCGCCGACGGCCCGGCCGACCTGGTCTTCCTCATCGCCGCCCCCGAGGCCGGCGACGCCGACCACCTGACCCTGCTCTCCTCGCTGGCCCGCGCCCTGGTGCGGCCGGAGTTCGTCGCCTCGCTGCGCAGCGCCTCCTCCGCCGACGAGGTCGTCGCCCTCGTGCAGGACGTCGTCTCCCCCGCCCCGGCCACCGCCGCGGCCACCCCGGCCGCGGCCCCCGCCGCCGCCCCGGCCGCCGCGCCCGCCACCGGTGGCCCGACCCTCGTCGCGATCAGCGCCTGCCCGACCGGCATCGCGCACACCTACATGGCCGCCGACAAGCTGGCCGCCGCCGCCCGCGAGATGGGCGTCGAGCTGCACGTGGAGACCCAGGGCTCCTCGGGCTCCACCCCGCTGGACCCCTCGGTCGTCAGCAAGGCCGCCGCGGTCATCTTCGCCGTCGACGTGGGCGTCCGGGACCGCGAGCGGTTCGCCGGCAAGCCGGTCATCCAGTCGGGCACCAAGCGGGCCATCCAGGAGCCCGAGGTCATGATCCGCGAGGCGCTCGCCGCCGCGCAGGACCCGAACGCCCGCCGGGTGCCCGGCGGCTCCGGCGCCGAGGCGGCCGCGTCCACCGGCAGCGGCCAGGGCGTCGGCTCGGAGATCCGCCGCTGGCTGCTCACCGGCGTCAGCTACATGATCCCGTTCGTCGCCGCGGGCGGTCTGCTCATCGCCCTGGGCTTCCTGTTCGGCGGCTACCAGATCGTCAACGGCAACCCCGACTTCGAGGGCCAGAGCTACGGCCTGAGCTGGCTGCTCAACAACAACATCTTCGACCTGCCGGTCGCCCCGGGCATCGAGGGCCTCAACGACGGCCTGCCCGGCTACCTCGGCGCCCTGTTCGTCGTCCTCGGCCAGGCCGCCTTCGGCTTCCTGGTGCCCGCGCTGGCCGGCTACATCGCCTTCGCCATCGCCGACCGCCCGGGCATCGTGCCCGGCTTCGTCGTCGGCGCGGTCTCGCTGACCGTCGGCGCCGGCTTCCTCGGCGGCCTGGTGGGCGGTGTCATCGCCGGGTTCGCGGCCAAGTGGATCGCCGGCTGGAAGCTGCCCGCCGGCGTGCGCGGCCTGCAGCCGGTCGTGATCATCCCGCTGCTGGCCACCGTCATCTCCAGCGGCATCATGGCCCTGGTCCTCGGCCGCCCGCTGGCCATCGCGCTCGAGGGGCTCGGCAACTTCCTGACCGGGCTGTCCGGGTCCTCGGCGATCCTGCTCGGGGTCATCCTCGGCCTGATGATGTGCTTCGACCTCGGTGGTCCGGTCAACAAGGCCGCCTACGTGTTCGCCACCACCGGCATCGGCGTGGCCGACCCCAGCCCGGCGTCCCTCCGCATCATGGCGATCGTCATGGGTGCCGGCATGGTCCCGCCCATCGCGATGGCCATCTCCACCACGATCCGCAAGCGGCTCTACACCCAGGCCGAGCGGGAGAACGGCAAGGCGGCCTGGCTGCTGGGCGCCTCGTTCATCTCCGAGGGCGCCATCCCGTTCGCCGCGGCCGACCCGCTGCGCGTCATCCCCTCGATGATGCTGGGTGGGGCCACGGCCGGTGCCCTCATCGCCGCCTTCGACGTCGAGCTGCGGGCCCCCCACGGTGGCGTGTTCGTCTTCTTCGCGATGACGAACTTCGTCCTCTTCCTGGTCGCGGTCCTCGTCGGCGCCGCGGTCGGCGGCATCGCGGTGACCATCGCCAAGAGCGTCGGCCGCACCCCGGAGGGCGCGCCGCCGGCCGCCACCGAGGAGGCCATGGTCGGTTCCGCGTCCACCACGGGTGCCGCTGCCGCGCGTAGCTGACAGGATCTACCCGACCCCGGGGCGCGGGCGCGGGCGGCCACCCCGCCCGCGCCCCGCACCTCACTCGACGCAGAGGAGACCCCCTCGATGCCCAGCAAGACCGTGACCGTCGGTTCCGCCGTCGGCCTGCACGCCCGCCCCGCCGCCCTCATCGCCGAGGCGGTGAGCAAGTCCGGCAAGCCGGTCACCCTCGCCACCCCCGGCGGCAACCCGGTCGACGCCGGCTCACCGCTGATGATCATGACCCTGGGTGCCAAGAAGGGCGCCGAGGTCGAGGTCAGCAGCGAGGACGAGGCCGTCCTCGCCGAGATCGCCGGCATGGTCGAGCGCGACCTCGACGCCGAGTAACCAGCACCACGACGAAGGCCCCCTCCCGCAGCTGCGGGAGGGGGCCTTCGTCGTCCGCGCCCCCGAGATCGGGGTTCCCGGGGCCATCGACGTCCCCCTGACCCCGCGAACCCCGGACTCTGCGCCGCACTGCGGGGTTCCCGCCCCCTCGGCAGGTCCCCAGAGGGCCAGAACCGCGCAGCCGGCAGTCAGAGCGCCAGCGCGACACCCGGGTCGTGCAGGACGGCGCCGACGTCGGCGAGGAAGCGGCTGCCCAGCTCGCCGTCGATGATGCGGTGGTCGAAGGACAGCGCCAGCTGCGTCACCTGGCGCACCCGGACCTTGCCCTTGTGCACCCACGGCATCTCGCGCACGGCGCCGAAGGCCAGGATCGCCGACTCGCCGGGGTTGAGGATCGGCGTCCCGGTGTCCACCCCGAACACGCCCACGTTGGTGATCGTGATCGTGCCGCCGGACATGTCGGCCGGCGAGGTCTTCCCGGCCCGCGCGGTGGCGGTCAGGTCGGCCAGCGCCCCGGCCAGCTCGGCCAGCGACAGCCGCCCGGCGTCCTTGATGTTCGGGACGACGAGGCCGCGGGGGGTGGCCGCCGCGATGCCCAGGTTCACGTAGTCCTTGACCACGATCTCCTGCGCCGCCTCGTCCCACGAGCTGTTCACCATCGGGTGCTTGCGCGCGGCCAGCAGCAGCGCCTTGGCGACGAACAGCAGCGGGCTGACCTTGAGCCCGGCCAGCTCCGGCCGCGCGGCCAGCCGACCGCGCAGCGCCATCATCCGGGTGACGTCGACGGTCAGGAACTCCGTCACGTGCGGGGCGGTGAAGGCGCTGGACACCATCGCCGCGGCCGTGTGCTTGCGCACGCCCTTGATCGGGATGCGCTGCTCGCGGCCGGCGGTGCCGCCGTCGCCGACCGGGAACCGGACGACGGTCTCGGCCGCCGCCGGCTCGACCACGGCTGAGCGGGCGGCCTCGACGTCGGCCCGGGTGATGACCCCGCCGGCGCCCGTGCCGGTGACGGTGGTCAGGTCGATGCCGAGGTCCTTGGCGTACTTGCGCACCGGCGGCTTGGCCAGCGGGCGCGGGGCGCGGCGGCCGGGGGCGACCGCGGTGCCCGAGGCGGCCTCGGTGTCGGCGGCGTGCCGCTCGGCGGCCCGGCCGATCTCCAGCCCGCCGTGCCGCACCGGCTTGCTGGTCGCGTCGGGCGCGGTGGCCAGCAGGGGCGGCCGGTCGGTGCCCGACCCGTAGTCCGCCTCGGGCAGCACGGCCGGCGCGGTGGCCCGCTCGGCGACCGCGGCCCCCGACCGGCGCGGCCGGCGCACGGCCTCGGTGTTCTTGGGGCCGTAGCCGACCAGCACCGACGTCCGGCCGCCCGGCGCCGGGCCGCCGATCAGCCCGGCGGCCGGGGTGTCGTCCTCGGTCGCCGGGGCGTCCCCGCCGATGTCGATGGTGATGATCGGGGCGCCGACGTCGACCGTCGTCCCCGGCTCGTGCAGCAGCTCGACCACGGTGCCGGCGTACGGGCTGGGCAGCTCGACGGCGGCCTTGGCGGTCTCCACCTCGCACAGCGGCTGATTGGTGGTCACCGTGTCGCCGACGGCGACGAGCCACTGCAGGATCTCGCCCTCGGTCAGGCCCTCGCCGACGTCGGGCAGCTTGAACTGGCGCAGGTCCGGCATGTCAGAACTCCAGCGAGCGGTCGACGGCCTCGAGCACCCGGTCCAGGTCGGGGAGGTACTCCTCCTCGAGCTTGGACGGCGGGTAGGTGACGTCGTAGCCACCCACCCGCAGCACCGGGGCCTCCAGGGAGTGGAAGCAGCTCTCGCTGACCCGGGCGGCGATCTCCGCGCCCAGGCCCAGCGTGGTCTGCGCCTCGTGCACCACGACGCAGCGGCCGGTGCGGCGCACCGACTCCTCGACGGGGGCGAGGTCCAGCGGCGAGAGCGTGCGCAGGTCGATGACCTCCAGCGAGCGGCCCTCGCCCTGCGCGGCCTCGGCGGCCTGCAGCGCGGTCTTCACCATGGGTCCGTAGGCCAGCAGCGTGACGTCGTCGCCGGCCCGCACCACCCGGGAGCTGAACAGCGGCGGCGGCGCCGTGTCGAGGTCGACCTCGGCCTTGTCCCAGTACCGGCGCTTCGGCTCGAAGAACACGACCGGGTCGGGGTGGGCGATGGCCTGCTGCAGCATCCAGTAGGCGTCGGCGGGGTTGGACACCGCGACGACCTTCAGGCCGGTGGTGTGCGCGAAGTAGGCCTCGGGGCTCTCGCTGTGGTGCTCGACCGCGCCGATGCCGCCGCCGAACGGGATCCGGATGGTGATCGGCATGGGCAGCTTGCCGCGCGAGCGGGCGTGGATCTTGGCGACCTGGGTGACGATCTGGTTGTAGGCGGGGAAGACGAACCCGTCGAACTGGATCTCCACCACCGGCTTGTAGCCGCGCATGGCCAGGCCGACCGCGGTGCCCACGATGCCGGCCTCGGCCAGCGGGGTGTCGACGACGCGGGCCTCGCCGAAGTCCTTCTGCAGGCCGTCGGTGATCCGGAAGACGCCGCCCAGCTTGCCGATGTCCTCGCCCATGAGCACGACCTTCGGGTCGTCCTCCATCGCCTTGCGCAGGCCGGTGTTGAGCGCCTTGCCCAACGTCAGGGTGCTCACTTCTCGAACCCCTCCTGGTAGGCGAGGAACGCCGCGCGCTGGGCGGCGATCTCCTCGGTCTGCTCGGCGTAGACGTGGTCGAACATCTCGGTGCCGGCCGGGTCGGGCATCTCCAGCGTGCCCGTGCGGATGCGGGCGGCGAGCTCGTCGCCCTCGGCGTCGACGCCGGCGAAGAACTCCGCGTCGGCCTTGCCGGAGCGCGACAGGTACGCCTTGACCCGCGCGATCGGGTCGCGCAGCTTCCACTCCTCGAGCTCGTCGGCCAGCCGGTAGCGGGTGGGGTCGTCGGAGGTGGTGTGCGCGCCCATGCGGTAGGTGAAGGCCTCGATGAACGTGGGCCCGGAGCCCTCGCGCGCCCGGGCGAGCGCCGCGCGGGTGACGGCCAGGACGGCGAGGACGTCGTTGCCGTCGACCCGGACGCCGGGGAAGCCGAAGCCGGCCGCGCGCTGGAACAGCGGCACCTTGGACTGGCGCTCGATCGGCACCGAGATGGCGTACTGGTTGTTCTGGCAGAAGAACACGACCGGGGAGTCGAACGTGGCCGCCCAGATGAAGGCCTCGTTGACCTCGCCCTGGCTGGTCGCGCCGTCGCCGAGGAAGGCGATGGCCGCGGCGTCGGCCGTGTCGCGCTGGATGCCCATCGCGTAGCCCGTGGCGTGCAGGCACTGCGCGCCGATGACGACGGTGTAGAGGTTGAACCGGGTGGCGACCGGGTCCCAGCCGCCGAGGTCGTTGCCGCGGAACAGGCTGATGACGTCGAGCGGGTCGACCCCGCGGGTCCAGGCCACGCCGTGCTCGCGGTAGGTCGGGAAGGCCATGTCCGCTTCGCCGAGCGCGCGGCCGGCGCCGATCTGCGCGGCCTCCTGGCCCTGCAGCGAGGCCCAGATGCCGAGCTCGCCCTGCCGCTGCAGCGCGGTGGCCTCGACGTCCCACCGGCGGACCAGCGCGAGGTCGCGGTAGAGGGAGCGCAGCTCCTCGTCGGTGACGTCCAGGGAGTAGTCGGGGTGCTCGACCCGCTCGCCCTCGGGCGTCAGCAGCTGCACCAGATCGGGCTGGGCCGGCAGGTGGGGCGCAGCGGCCCCCGGTACCGGGTCGACCATCTCTCGCACGGCGGTCACCGTCGTCCTCCTCACGTCGCAGAACTGCTTGTGCAGCACATCACTCCCGCAGCGGGATGCGCAAGGCACTCGACCGGAACCGATCAGATTGTTCAGCCAGGACCAGGTGTGGCGTGGCACACTGAGCAGCGTGCCCGGGATCGACGCCACCGACGCCCGGTTGCTGCTCGCCCTGTCCGAGGACCCGCGCGCCACGGTGATGGCGCTCTCGCAGACCCTCGGCCTGGCCCGCAACACCGTGCAGGCGCGGCTGGCCCGGCTGGAGTCCGGCGGCGCGCTGGACCCCTTCGAGCGCCGGCTGCGCCCCGAGGCGCTGGGCTACCGGCTCACCGCCTACATCACGGTCACCGTGGTGCAGACCTCGCTGGCCGAGGTCAGCACCGGCCTGGCCGACATCCCCGAGGTGCTCGAGGTGATCGGCCTGTCCGGCGTGGCCGACCTGCTGGTGCAGGTGGTCGCGGTCGACGCCGACGACCTGTGGCGGATCAGCGAGCAGGTGCTGGCCATCCCCGGTGTGCAGCGCACCGACACCAACCTGGCGCTGCGGCGGTTCGTCGACCACCGCATGGCCCCGCTGCTCAAGCGCGCCGCGGAGGCCTGACCGGCCCGTACCCCGGTTAGGGTGCGCCGTGCGGTCCCGGTCCCTGCTCGTGCTCGCCGCCCTGGTGCTCACCGGCTGCCGCATCGACGGGACGGCGTCCCCCGCCCCCGACGGCTGGGCCTTCGTCGACGAGCAGCCCTGCGCGCCGTCCACCGGCGCGGGCGACTTCTCCTGCGTGACCCTGTCGGTGCCGGTGGACCACGCCCGCCCGGCCGGCGAGCACTGGGACGTCACCTTCGCCGTCCTGCGGGCCACGGGCGAGCGCCGCGGCGTGTTCGTCACCGCCACCGGCGGCCCCGGCTCCAGCGGGCTGGCCGCCGCCGACGCCTACACGCAGTCCTTCCCCGACGAGGTGCGCGAGGGCTTCGACGTGGTGTTCCTCGACCAGCGCGGGATCGGGCTGTCCCAGGAGTTCCGCTGCGACGACGCCTACGCGGAGTGGACGGCGGCGGTGGACACCTCGTTGACGCCGGCCGAGCGGGAGGACTACGCGGCGGCCACCACCCGGTTCGGCGAGGACTGCTTCGCCGAGGCCGGCGTCGACCCGGCCACCGCGCCCCGCTACGCCACCGCGCAGGCGGTCGAGGACCTCGAGGACCTCCGGCAGTGGCTGGACGCCCCGCAGCTGACCCTCTACGGCGAGAGCTACGGCACCCAGTACGTGCAGACCTACGCCGCCGCGCACCCCGAGCGGGTGGCCGGCCTGGTGGTCGACGGCGTGGTCGACCTGACCACCGACCAGCCGGGGTTCGCCGTCCAGGCCGCCCGCGCCTACTCCGAGGTCCTGGAGCTCACCCTCGGCGACGACGCCGCCGGGTACGACGGGCTGCTGGACGAGCTGGCCGCCTCGCCGCGGACGGGCCCGAGCGGCGACCCGGTCGACGACCTGACCCTGCGGTCGGCGGCGATCTCCTCGATGAGCGACCCCTACGCCCGGGAGGAGTTCGCCGACGCGCTGGGCGACGCCCTCGCCGGCGACGTGTCCGGCCTGGACCAGCTCGGCAACGGGGTGTTCGTCCCCGACCCGACCTACTCCGACGCGCTGTTCTACGCCGTCGAGTGCCAGGACTACGACTTCGTGCCCGACGGCGGCGACCCCCGGGCCGTGCTGGACGAGTGGCTCGACGTCGCCGAGGAGCAGGGCATCGACCAGCTGCGGCTGGGCGGCACCTACTACGGGGACACCGCCTGCCTGTTCTGGCCGGGTGCGGCCAGCGAGCCGGACTTCGCCCGCCCGGCCCCGGTCACCGACCCGCCGTACCCGGTGCTGGTGCTGGGGGCCGACACCGACCCGAACACGCCGTTCGTCGGGGCGCAGGACGTCTTCCGCGACCTCGTCCCCGGCGCCGGGCCGGACGACGGCGCGGTGGTGCAGCTCGGCGGCCCGCACGTGGTCTACGGGCGGGGTGACCCGTGCGTGGACGACCCGGTGAACACCTTCATCGCCACCGGCGAGGTCCCCGACCGGCGGATCACCGTCTGCCGCTGGTGACGGTTTCTCGCCCGTCACCCCCGGGGTAACGGGCGCTCCATGGCTTCGAGGACCCCCGTGGGTGCATTCGGCAAGGGCAGGCGCGGCATCTCCACCGGCGGGTGGGTGCTGCGCGGCGCGGCTGCCGGCGCCGCCGGCACGACCGTGCTGAACACCGTCACCTACCTGGACATGGCGGTGCGCGGGCGCGGCACCAGCAACACCCCCCAGCAGACCGTCGAGGCACTGGCCGACAAGGCGCACGTCGACATCCCGGGCGAGGGCGACACCCGCGACAACCGGGTGGCGGGGCTGGGGCCGCTGACCGGCATCGCGGCCGGGGTGGGCGTCGGCGTGCTCGCCGGCCTCGCCCGGGCCGCCGGGTTCCGGCCGAACGCCGTGGTCGGGGGGCTGGTCGCCACCGTCGGGGCGCTGGTCGGCGCGAACGGCCCGATGGCGGCCCTGGGCATCAGCGACCCCCGGACCTGGTCGGCCACCGACTGGGCCAGCGACGTGGTGCCGCACCTGGCCTACGGCTTCGCCACCCACGCCACCCTGGCTGCGCTCGACCGAGCCTGAGGCGGCTCAGCGCCAGCCCGCGGGGTCGACGCCGCCGGGCACCGGGGCGGCAGGGTCGTAGGGCTGCCGGGTGAACACGAAGGTCGCCAGGTCCAGGTGGTCGTCGGCGATGCGCAGCGTCTCGCCGGCGTAGTAGCCGTCCAGGCCCACCCATCGGCCGTCGGGCCGCCGGAGGAACCGGCTGGCCCGCCCGGCACGGCCGGGCAGCGGACCCAGGTGCAACAGGCCACCGGCCTGGGCGCGCAGCACGTAGGGCGCCGGGCCCCAGAACCAGACGCCGAGCACGTCCAGCGGCACCGGCGCCGGGGACGGCGACCACGCCGGCCCCACCCACGGCTCGGCGGCGCGCAGGTCGGCCAGCAGCCCCGGCACGAGCGGGTCCAGCCCGCTGGTGGTGTTGGCCAGCATCACCGCGCCGGCCATCTCGGCCCGGTCGACGAAGACCCCGGCGAGGAACCCGGGCATCGAGCCGCCGTGCCCGACCAGGGTGGCGCCGTCGACCCGGAGCACCTGCACGCCCAGGCCGTAGGCCGACCAGCCGGCCACCGAGGAGTCCACGCCGGCCGGCACGGTCATCTCGGCCAGCGTCGTCGGGTCGAGCACGTCGCCGGTGTCGCCGAGCAGGAACGCGGCGAACCGGCCCAGGTCGGTCAGCGTGGCCCACAGCTGGCCGGCGGCGTCCATGACCCCGGCGTCGTGCTCGGGCTCGGGCAGCACGACGTCGGCCCAGGGGTGGACGGCGGTGCCGCGCGCCGCGGCACCGGAGGGCCGCGGGGTGGTGCGGGTCATCCCGAGCGGGCGGAGCACCTCGTCGGTGACGACGTCGGCCCACGACCGGCCGCGCTGGCGGGCCACCAGCTCGCCCAGCAGGCCGAAGCCGAGGTTGGAGTAGTGGAAGCGGCGGGCCGCGCCGAGCACGACGTGCTCGGGGCCCAGCTGCAGCTCCTCGAGGGTGCCGCCGGGCACCCGCTCCCACCAGCCGCCCGGGCTCTCGCTGGAGGCCCCGGCCAGGTGGGAGAGCAGCTGTCCGACGGTGCGGTCGCCCAGCGGGGTGCCGGGCAGGTGCCGGTCCAGCGGGTCGTCCAGCCGCAGCCTGCCCTCGTCGCGCAGCCGCATGACCGCGACCGCGGTGATGGTCTTGCTGATCGAGCCCAGCCGGAACTGGACGTCGGCGTGCGGCTCGGGGACGTCGCCGCGGCCGGTCGACCAGGCCAGCCCGCCGTCACGCACCACGCCGGCGACCAGGCCGGGCGCGCGGCCCTCGCGCTGCACGCGGGCGGTGCGGGCGAGCAGCGTGCGGGCCGTGGTGGGGGCGACGGGAGCGGGGTCGGGCATGCCCCGCAGGCTAGGGGGTGGTCACCGGGCGTTCGACCGGCAGCCGACCGGTGCGGACCGCCCACCGCTCGAACCACACGGTGGCGAACGGCGGGATCGAGGCCACCAGGGCGAGGAACGCGGTGCGCAGGTCCCAGCGCAGCACCCGCCAGGCCAGGACGGCGAGCACCACGTAGACGACGAAGACGCCGCCGTGGATCGGCCCGGCGACCTGCACGCCGAGCTCGGAGGTGCGCAGCACCCACTTCACGAACATCCCGGCCAGCAGGAGCGCCCAGCTCACCGCCTCGGCGAGGGCGACGACGCGGAAGGCGCGGGCGACGGTGCGGGGCTCGAGCAGGGTGGCCACGACCGGCATGAACGACCGGCGCGCGGCCGGTGTCCCCGGGTGTGACCGACCCCGCACAGCGCGGAGCCCCGGTCACCGCGAGGGTGACCGGGGCTCCGGGGGTGCTGGCTGCGTCAGCCCGCGAGGCGGCGGTAGGCCGTGGGCGAGGAGCCCATCGCGTCGATGCTGGCGACCTTGACCACGTCGCCCGACGTCGGCGCGTGGACCATCTGGCCGTTGCCGATGTAGATGCCGATGTGGCTGACCGGGGAGTAGTAGGCCACCAGGTCACCGGGCTGCAGGTCGGCGCGGGAGACGGCCTGCCCCATGGAGGCCTGCGCCCGGCTGGAGTGCGGCAGCGAGATGCCGGCGGCGGCGTAGGCGTACTGCACCAGGCCCGAGCAGTCGAAGCTGTTCGGCCCGGAGGCGGCCCACACGTACGGGTCGCCGCGCTGGGCGAGGGCGGTGTCGACGGCGGTCTGCGCGGCGGCGGAGTTGGCCACCACCGAGGTGGACGGCGCGGCCGCGGCGCTGCTGCCCGACCCACCCGAGGAGCCCGACGGCGCGGCCGCAGCGGTGTCGCCGCCGCCGTGGCTGGCCAGGATGGCGGCCTGCTCGGCCGCGCTGAGCCGGTCGTACTGGGCCTGGTAGTCGGCGATCTCGGCGTTGAGCTCGTCCTGCTGGGCGCTGACGGCGTCGAGCTGGGCCTGCGCCTCGGTGGTGGCCTGCTCGGCCTGCTGCTGGGCGGCCGCGGCGGCGTCGTTGGCCTGCTGGGCCTCGCTCAGCACCTCGGTGGTGTGCTCCGAGAGCAGGTCGAGGGTGGCCGCCTGCTCCACGAACTCGCCGGCCGAGCTGGCCGAGAGCAGGGTCTGCAGGCCGGTGAGCTGGCTGCCGCCCTGGTAGGCGGTGCGGGCGACGTCGGTGACCGAGCCGCGGGCGGCGTCGAAGGCGGCCTGGGCGGCCTGCGCGTCGGCGGCGGCCTGGGTGGCGGCGGCCTGGTCGGTCTCCAGCGCGACGCGGGCGTCGTTGAACTGCTCGGTGAGGACCTCGAGCTGGTGGCCGCGCTCGGCGACCAGCTGGGCGGCCTCGGCGGCGGTGGTGGGCTCGGCGCCCGGTGCGGCCTGCGCGGGGGCGGTGGTCACCAGGACCCCGGCGGCGGCGAGGAGGGTGATCGCTGCGCGTCGCCCCCGGAGGAGGGCAGGGCGGCGCGCGGCAGTGCTGGTACTCGCCATGTGCGGCGGGTGGTCCTTTCTTCCCACAGGCCGCCTACCGGGTTAGCTGACGGATTCGGGCGGGAAGTTCGCCCGGCACGTTGGCCCTCGCGGGCCGTCGGTGCTTCACCCCAGTGCTTCGGTGGGTCCCCGGTCCATGCACGCCCCGGTGCTGCTGGGACGGCTGTGGTTCGGCGGCGCCCGGTCGGCTGCCACCCAGGGGAGGTGGCGGAACGATCCGTCCGGACGGCCCGACGGTAGGTGCGTAACCCAGTCGTGACAACCCACCCCCCTCCGTTTGTGGACTTCCGCACGGTCGGCCCAGGGACACGCCATGAGCACGCTCACAACGCGTGACCGTCTCGTTGCACCTGTTGCGGGTGGGACAGGATGCCGGGATGCGACCTGGTGCGGCGGTGGACGTGGTGGTGGTCGGCGGCGGGCACAACGGTCTCGTCGCCGCGGCGTACCTGGCCCGCGCGGGCCGGTCGGTGCTGGTCCTCGAGCGCCGGGCGGGCCTCGGCGGCGCGGCGGTCAGCGAGCAGGTGTTCCCCAGCGTCGGCGTCCGGCTCTCGGCCTACTCCTACCTGGTCAGCCTGCTGCCCGACCGGCTGGTGGCCGACCTGGACCTCGGCCTCGAGCTGCGCGACCGGGCGGTCAGCTCGGCGACCCTGCTCGGTGACCGCGCGCTGCTGGTCGAGCGCGACCCCGGGCCGGCGACCGAGGCCTCGTTCCGGGCGCTGACCGGGTCGGACGCCGAGTGGGCCGGCTGGCAGCGCTTCTACGGCCGGCTGAGCACGCTGGCCGAGGACCTCTCCCCCACCCTGGTCGAGCCGCTGCTGGACCGGGGCGAGCTGGAGGGCCGGCTGCGCGACCCGCAGCTGTACCGCGACCTGGTGGAGCGGCCGCTGGCCGACGTGGTCGCCGACCACCTGCACTCCGACGTCGCCCGCGGCGTGGCCCTGACCGACGGCCTGATCGGCACCTTCGCCGACGTGCACGCCGCCGACGGCCTGGCCGGCCGCTGCTTCCTCTACCACCTGGTCGGCAACGGCACCGGTCTGTGGCGGGTGCCGGTGGGCGGCATGGGCGTGGTCAGCGGCGCGATCGCCGACGCCGCCCGCCGGGCCGGGGCCGACCTGCGCACCCGGGCCACCGTGACCGCCGTCGAGACCCGGGCCGAGGGGGTGACCGTGCACTGGACCGACGACGAGGGGGCGGTGCACGCGGTGGACGCCGGGCACGTGGTGGCCGGCTGCGCCCCCGCCGTCCTCGACGAGCTGACCGGCGCCGCGCCCGGGCCACGGCCGGAGGGCGCCCAGCTGAAGGTCAACATGGTGCTCACCCGGCTGCCCCGGACCCGGTCGGGCCTGGACCCCGCGGTGGCCTTCGGCGGCACCTGCCACGTCGACGAGGCCGCCTCGCAGATCGACGCGGCCTACGCGCAGGCCGCGGCCGGGACGTTGCCGGGCACCATCCCGTTCGAGGTGTACTGCCACTCGCTGACCGACCCCTCGATCACCGGCGGCACCGGCCTGCACACCCTCACCCTCTTCGGCCTGCACACCCCGGCCGGGCTGTTCGCCGCCGACCCGGTGGGCACCCGCGAGGAGGCCGTGCGCCGGGTGGTCGCCAAGCTCGACGCGCAGCTGGAGGAGCCGCTGGCCGACTGCCTGGCCACCGACGCCGAGGGCCGGCCGTGCCTGCAGGCGGCGTCCCCGCTGGACGTCGAGGCGTCGCTGGCCATGCCGGGCGGGCACATCTTCCACGGCGACCTGGCCTGGCCGGTCGCCGACGAGGCGCACCCCGCCGGCACCTGGGGCGCGGCCACCGCCCACCCGCGGGTGGTGTCGGCGTCCTCGGGCGGGACGGTGCGCGGCGGCGCGGTCAGCGGGCTCGGCGGGTACGCCGCGGCCCGGCATCTGCTGGGATGAGCCGGTGGAGACGACCGGCGCAGTGCTGCGCAGCCAGGGTGGTCAGTACGAGCTCGTGACGCTGGAGGTGGGCGACCCCGGCCCCGGCGAGGTGCTGGTGGAGATGGCCTACGCGGGCCTGTGCCACTCCGACGAGCACCTGCGGCAGTCCAACGCCGGCGGGCGCTACCCGATCGTCGGCGGCCACGAGGGCTCCGGCCGGGTGCTGGCGGTCGGGCCGGGGGTCAGCCGGGTGGCCCCCGGCGACCACGTCGTCGCCAGCTTCCTGCCCGCCTGCGGCACCTGCCGCTGGTGCGCCTCGGGCCGGTCCAACCTGTGCAACCTGGGCGCCACCATCGCCACCGGGCAGCTGCCCACCGGCACCTGGCCCTTCCGGCTGGACGGCGAGGAGCTCGGCGCGTTCTGCATGGTCGGCGCCTTCGCCCGGCACTCGCTGCTGCACGAGGCCTCGGTCATCAAGATCCACCCCTGGCTGCCGCTGGACACCGCGGCGCTCATGGCCTGCAGCGTGCCGACCGGCTGGGGGTCGGCGGTCTACGCCGGCGGCACCCGGCCCGGGGACACCGTGGTGGTCGTCGGCTGCGGCGGGGTGGGCGCCAACGCGGTGCAGGGCGCGGCGCACGCCGGGGCCTCGCACGTCGTCGCCGTCGACCCGGTCGCCTTCCGCCGGGAGTTCGCGCTCACCGTCGGCGCCACCCACGCGGTGGGGACGTCGAAGGAGGCGGCGGCGCTGGCCCGCGAGCTGACCTGGGGCAACGGCGCCGACGTCGTCGTCCTCGCACTGGGGTCGACCGACCCCGAGAGCACCCGGCTGGCCGCCCGCTGCCTGGGCAAGGGCGGCACGCTGGTGCTCACCGCGCTGGCCGACGTCGCCTCCGACGTCACCGTGTCCCTGCAGGGCAACGGGGTGACCGCCTACGAGCACCGCATCCAGGGTGCGCTGTTCGGCAGCTGCAACGCCCACCGCGACGTCCCGATGCTGCTGCGCCTGGCCGAGGAGGGGAAGCTCGAGCTCGACCGGCTGGTCACCCGCCGCTACTCCCTGGACCAGCTGCACCAGGGCTTCGCCGACCAGGCCGCCGGCGAGACGATCCGCGGCCTGCTGGTGCACGCGGACTAGCCCTTCACCGCCCCCTCGTTGGCCCCGGCCACGAAGTAACGCTGGAAGACGAAGAACACGATCGCCACCGGCAGGGTCATCAGCAGTGCCGCGCCCAGGGTGAGCGGGAACTGGTTGCCCGACCCGAGCTGGCCGGTGGTCAGCGTGGCCACGCCCTTGGTGAGCGTGTACAGGTCGCGGTCCTGGCTGGCCACGATGAAGTGCGGCAGCTCGTTCCACGACGCCTGGAAGCTGAGGATGGTCAGCGTGATCAGCGCCGGGCGGGCCATCGGCAGCACCACCGACCAGAAGACCCGGAAGGTGCCGGCGCCGTCGATGCGGGCGGCCTCCTCGATCGAGGCCGGCACGCTCTCGAAGAACTGCTTCATGATGAACACGCCCGCGGCGTCGGCGACCAGCGGCAGGAACAGCGCGACCGGGGTGTCGTAGATGCCGAGCTGGTTGAGCACCAGGAACTTCGGGATGAGCAGCACGACGCCGGGCACGGCCATCACCGCCAGGACGGCGGTGAACAACGCCGACCGGCCGCGGAAGCGCAGCCGGGCCAGCGCGTAGCCGGCCAGCGAGCAGAGGAGGACCCGGCCGAGGGTGACCAGCACCGACACCCACACGGAGTTGAAGCCCCAGAGGGCGAAGTCGGTGTCGAACAGCCGGCCGAACGCCGCCGTCGTCACCGGGTCGGGCAGCAGCGACAGCGGGGAGTTCGTCGCGTCGCTGTCGGTCTTGAACGACGTGACGACCTGGATGAGGAACGGGTAGAGGTAGACGATCGAGAAGAAGACCAGCACCACGTAGGCCAGGAACCGGCCCACCGGGAACCGGCGGCGGGCCGGCGCGGGGGCGGGGGTCTCGACGGGGGGTGCCTCGAGGGTGGTGGTCATGGCTGCCTCACCGGTCCGCGTGGAAGAAGGTCGTGGACGTCCGCCGCCGGGCGACCGCGCGGGCCGCCCTCCTCTCGGCGATGGCGTCCTTGTCGCGCATGAGGAACCGCTGCAGCGTGGTCAGCACGACGATGATCGCGAAGAGCACGAACGACATCGCCGCGGCGCGGCCCCACTGCCCGGTCTCGAAGGCCGACGTGTAGCTCAGGTAGGCCGGCGTCAGCGTGGTCTTGGCCGGGTTGCCCTGGCTGATCAGGTACACCTGGTCGAACACCTGCCAGGTGCCGATCAGGCCCAGCGTCGTGACCAGGAACAGGGTCGGGCGCAGCGCCGGCAACGTCACGGCACGGAACCGCTGCCACCGGTTGGCGCCGTCCATGACCGCGGCCTCGCGGACGTCGGCGGGCACGTCCTGCAGCGCGGCCAGGAACATGAGCATGTAGCCGCCGGCCGACGTCCAGACCACCAGCAGGATCAGCGCGGCCAGCGCGATCGAGGGGCCGCTGAGCCAGTCCCACCAGGTCAGGCCCAGGGGCCCGCCGTCGGTGAGCGCGGCCGGCGGGTTCGCCGAGTCCCACAGCCCGAGGCCGTCGCCGGCCAGGTGCAGCAGGCCGCGGCTGTCGCTGAACCAGTTGGGCCCGTCGATGCCGAACACCCCGAGCAGCGCGTTGACCGCGCCCCCGCCGGTGAACAGGAAGATGAAGACCAGGCTGATGGCCACCGAGCTGGTGACGGTCGGGAAGTAGAACGCCGTCCGGAAGAAGCCCTTGGCCCGGATCCTGGAGTTGAGCACCAGCGCCAGGCCCAGCGCGATCGCGGTCTGCAGCGGCACGACCAGCAGCACGTACCAGGCGTTGTTGCGCAGCGAGGTCATGAAGTCCTGCCGGGCCAGGCCCGGCTCGGTGAGGATCGCCGCGTAGTTGTCGAACCCGACGAAGCCCACCGACCCGCTGAACGGCGACCCGCGGCCGCGCCAGTCGGTCAGGCTCACCCAGAACGCCATGAGGATCGGGATGAGCACGAACAGCCCGATGAGCACGGCCTGCGGGGTGGCGAAGGCCCACCCCGCCCGGCCCTGCCCCGCGCGCGAGGCGCCCCCCGACCCCCGCAGGGGCCGCGTCTGCAGACCCCCCGCGGGGGCCGGGGCGGCGGTCATCCGCCGACCAGCGGCTCGAGGTTGGTCTGCGTGGACTGCAGGATGGCCTCCGGGTCACCGGTGGCCAGGCCACCGAGCTGGCTGTCGAAGTCCAGCAGCACCTGCTCGGCACCCGGGGCGTTGACCGGGCCCTGCGCGTACTCCGCGCCGTCGATGTAGGCCTGCCGCTCCGGGAACTGCTCCAGGTAGGCGTCGGCCAGCGACTGGCGGGAGGGCAGCACGCCGGTGTCCTGGGTGAGCGCGGTCATCGCGTCCGCGCCGGTCAGGTAGGTGGCGAGGTCGACCGCGGCGTCCTGGGCGTCGCTGTCGGCGGCCACGGCCAGGCAGTTGGTGAAGGACAGGGTGCCGGGGCCGTCCGGGCCCTCGGGCAGCGGGACGACGGTGTAGCCGACCTCGGGGTAGTCGGACTCCATCGCGCCGACGATCCAGTTGCCCTCGATGGTCATCGCGGCCTTGCCGGTGCCGAAGGCCTCGCCGCCCCAGCCCGCGTCGACGGCGCTCGGGTAGGCGAAGGAGCCGGCGGCGAGGTTGGTCTGCAGGTACTGCAGCGCCTCGAGGTTCTGCGGGGTGTCCACGGTGGCCTCGGTGCCGTCGCCGTTGAGGAACCAGCCGCCGGCCTCGACCATGAACGCGCCCACCCGGTCGCGGGTGTCGCCGATGACCAGGCCGGTCTGGGTGCCGGTGGTCAGCCGCTGCGCCACCGACGCCAGCTGGTCCCAGGTGGTCGGGTAGTCGGCCTCGGTCAGGCCCGCGGCCGACCAGGCGGCGTCGTTGATCTCCAGCGCGAGGGTGGAGAAGTCCTTGGGCAGGCAGTACTGGGTGTCCTGGTAGGTGAAGGCGTCGACCAGGTTCGGGTAGAAGTCGTCGACGTCGTCGACCTGGTCCACGTAGGGGAACAGGTTGCCCGCGTCGGCCTGGTCGGCCAGCCGGCTGGCGTCGAGGTAGAACACGTCGGGCGGGTTGCCGCCGGCGAAGCCCTGCGCGAGCTCCTGCGACAGGTCCGCGGCCACCTGGACCTCGACGGTGTTGCCCGACTCCTGCTCGTAGGCGTCGACCTGCGCCTGCACGGCCTCGGTCTCGGCGTCGCCGGAGCTGGCGATGAGCATGGTCAGCGACGCGCTGCCGGACTCCTGCTGCTCGGCGGTGTCGTCGAACCCGCCGCCGCAGGCGGCGGCCAGGGACAGCGCGGCGACGGCGACCGCCGCCTGCGCGGACCGTCGGATCGGGGATCTCACGGGGTTCCTCCTCGTCGAGGTGGCCGGCGGCGCGGTGCCGCCGGTCGGGTGGGTCAGGGGGTGGCCAGGACCGGGGGGACGACGGCCGGGGGGCCGCCGCGCTCGGACGACGCCCGCACCACCAGCCGGGGGGCGAGCAGCACGGGCTCGTCGGCGGTGGCGCCGGGGCCGGGGTCCAGCTGGGCGCGCAGCAGGTCGATGCAGGCCGCGGCCGCGGCGGCGACCGGCTGGGCGACCGAGGACAGCCCGATCGCGGCGGCCACCGGGCTGTCGTCGAACCCGACGACGCCGACGTCGGCCCCGGGACGGCGGCCCAGCTCCTGCACCGCGCCCAGCGCACCCAGGGCCAGGGAGTCCGAGGCGCAGACCAGCGCGGTCACCCCGCGGGCGGCCAGCAGGCCCAGCGCCGCGGCCTGGGCGACCGCGGGGTCGTCGGGGAGGCCGGCGTCCAGGCCGGCGACGGGCAGGCCGGCCGAGGACATCGCGTCCACCCAGCCGGCCCGCCGGTCGTCGCCGGTGCCCGAGCCCACCGGCCAGCCGAGGAAGGCGACCCGGGTGTGGCCCTGTGCGACCAGGTGCTCGACGGCCGCGCGGGTCCCCGCGGCGCCGTCGGTGTCGACCCAGCTGCGCCCGGCGGGGTCGTCCCAGGGCCGGCCGAAGCTGGCCACCGGCAGCCGGCGGCGGCGCAGCCACGCGGTGCGGGGGTCGCCGTGCGAGGTGCCGGTGAGCACGAAGGCGTCCACGGCGAAGCCGGCGACCAGCTCGTCGTAGGCCTCGACCTCGCCCTCGGCGTCGTCGGCGGTGAACAGCACCATCCGGTGGCCGGACTCCTCGGCGCTGCGGGTGAGGGCGTGCAGGAACTGGTCGAGGACGATGCCGCCCAGGCCCTCGCGGACCGGGTCGATGCGGATGCCGATCAGCTGGGAGCGGTGGCTGCGCATCTGCTGCGCGGCCCGCAGCGGTCGGTAGCCGACCTCGTCGATGACGGCGCGGACCCGGTCGAGGGTGGTCTCGCTGACCAGGTGCGGCGCGTTGAGCACGTTGCTGACGGTCTGCTTGGAGACCTGCGCGAGGGCCGCCACGCTGGCCAGGGTCGGGCGCTCGACGCCGTCGTCGGGGTCCACCGCGCACCTCCTAGATTTGACCGATCCAAAGTGATGGCTGGCACAGTGCGCCGCTGACAGGCCCGTGTCAAGTCGACCTCGGACCCAGCTTGTGCGTCGGCCCCGGGATCGGGTTGGATCGGTCGAATGACGAGCGACCCAGGTCTGCAGCCGACCGTGCACGAGCTCGACGTGTGCCTGCGGGCGCCGGTGAGCGTGCTGTCGGCCCACGACGGCACGGTCCGCGGCCAGGGCGCCGAGGGCGTCTACTGCGGCGACGTCCGGGTGCTGTCGGTGGTCGGGGTGACCGTGGCCGGCCGGGCACCCGACGGCATCGGCGGCGGCAGCACCGGGACCGGCACCAGCCGGCACGTCGCCGTCCTGCGCGGGCTCGGCGACCCCGGCCCCGACCCGACGATCCGCCTGGAGACCGTGCGCGAGCTGGCCGACGACGGGCTCACCGAGACCCTCCGCCTGGTCTCCGGCGCAGCGCAGCCGCTGCACGCCGAGGTGGTGCTGACCCTGGCCACCGACCTGGCCACCGTCGAGGAGGTCAAGAGCGGGCAGCCCCGCCCGCTGGTCGCCCCCGACGGCGAGGGCTGGGCCGGACGCGGCGTCGTCGTCGCCGTCCCCGGGCTGGAGGCGGACGGCGACCACGGCCGGCTCACCTGGACCGTCGAGGTCCCGCCGCGCGGCGAGGTGGCGCTGGACTGGTCGGTGCGGGTGGTCGACCCCGGCGGGGTCACCGCCGCCGCGCCCACGCCGTCCACCTGGTCGACCCCGCGGGTGACCTGCGACGACTCCCGCCTGGCCCCGCTGCTGACCCAGTCGCTGGAGGACCTGGCCGGGCTGCGGATGGTGACCACCACCGAGCCCGACGACGTCTTCGCCGCCGCCGGTGCGCCCTGGTACCTGACCCTGTTCGGCCGGGACAGCCTCTGGACGGCGCGGCTGCTGCTGCCGCTGGGCACCGAGCTGGCCGGCGGCACGCTGCGCACGCTGGCCGCCCGGCAGGGCACCCGCCGGGACGACGCGACGGGCGAGGAGCCGGGCAAGGTCCTGCACGAGATCCGCCGTCCGCCCGTGGCCGAGGAGGGGACCACCCCGTTCCTGCCGCCGGTGTACTTCGGGACCGTCGACGCCACCCCGCTGTGGGTCTGCCTGCTGCACGACGCCTGGCGGTGGGGCCTGCCCGCGGACGAGGTCGAGGCACTGCTGGACCCGCTGGAGCGGGCGCTGGGGTGGCTGGCCACCGATGCCGACCCCGACGGCGACGGCTTCCTGGAGTACCTCGACCGCACCGGCACGGGCCTGGCCAACCAGGGGTGGAAGGACAGCCACGACTCGGTCCGGTTCGTCGACGGCCGGATCGCCGACGGCCCGATCGCGCTGGCCGAGGCGCAGGCCTACGCGCACGAGGCGATGCTCGGCGGCGCCGCGCTGCTGGAGGCGTTCGGCCGGCCCGGCGCGCAGCGGTGGCGGGACCGGGCCGCCGACCTGCGCGCCCGGTTCCGGGACGCGTTCTGGGTCGGCGACGCCGAGGGCCGCTACCCCGCCATCGCGCTGGACGGCGACAAGGTCCCGGTCGACGCGCCCGCCTCGAACATGGGTCACCTGCTGGGCACCGGCCTGCTCGACGCCGAGGAGTCCGCGCAGGTCGCCGCCCGGCTCGGCTCCCCGGCGATGGACTCCGGCTTCGGGCTGCGCACCATGGCCACCACCGCCGGCGGCTACGGCCCGCTGACCTACCACTGCGGCTCGGTGTGGCCGCACGACACGGCGATCGCGCTGACCGGCCTGGCCCGCGACGGCCACCGGGCGCCGGCGGCCTCGCTGGCCCGCGGGGTCCTGGCCGCCGGGGAGTCCTTCGGCCAGCGGCTGCCCGAGCTGTTCGCCGGCGACCCGGCCACCGAGGTCCGGCGGGCCCTGGCCTACCCGGCGTCCTGCCGTCCGCAGGCGTGGTCGGCCGCCGCACCCGTCGCGGTCCTCACCGCGGTGCTGGGGCTGCGGCCCGACGTGCCGGCCGGCCGGCTGGAGGTGGCACCGCTGCGGCCGGCGCCGCTGGGCGCGCTGCGGGTCGAGGGCCTGCGCATCGGGTCCGACGACGTCACCGTGGCGGTGAGCGCCGCGGGAGAGGTCGAGGTCACCGGCTTCTCCGGGGAGGTCGTGCTCGGCTGACCGGGCGGCGGCGCCCGCGGGGTGGTGGAGTGGGCCGGGTGACCCGATGGCGTTCCGAGACCCGCGGGCTGCTGCGCTCCGTGCGCCGCGGGCTGCGCGGCCGGGACCTGTCGCTGATCGCCGCCGGGTTGACCTTCTACGCGGGCATCTCCGTCGTCCCGCTGCTGCTGCTCGCGCTGGGGCTGACCAGCCTGCTCACCTCCCGGGGGACGGTGCGCGGCTACCTCGACACCCTCGGCGAGGTGCTGCCCGACCAGCTCGGCGCCCCCGACGCGCTCGCGGCGCTCGCCGAGGCGGGCACCACGCTGACCTGGCTGGGCGGCCTGCTGGCGCTGCTGCCGATGACGTTCTGGGGCGAGGGCCTGCGCCGGGCCCTGCTGCGGTTCACCGGCCAGGAGGACAGCTTCACCGGCTGGCGGGGCCGGCTGGCCGTCGTCCCCCTGCTGGTCGTCGCGCCGTTCCTGCTGCTGGCCGTGCTCATGGTCGTGCCCGTGCTCGCCGACCTGCAGGAGCACGGGTTCTGGGGCCGGGTGGGGTCGATCGCGGTCGGCTTCTACACGGTGCTGTTCGCCCTCGCCGTCCCGCTGGTGTGGGGGTTCCGGGTGGTGGCGCCGGGGATGCTGCGCTGGCGGGCCATCGTGGTCGGCGCGTTCTTCACCGCGGCGTCGCTGTCGGGGTTCCTCCAGGGGTTCGTGCTGTTCCTGCGCCTGCCGTTCGCCCTGGGTGCCCCGTTCGGCGGGCTGGACGTGGTCGGCGGGGTGATCGCGATCGGGCTGTGGCTGTGGGTGCTGCACCTGGTGGTGGTCGCGGGCTGGCTGCTCACGCAGGCACTGGACGAGCGGCTCGCGCGCGGAGCACCACCGGCGCCACCGACCCCGGCAGCAGCCGACCGGCCGGCCGGCGCACCTGCACCGTGACGCCCTCAGCGAACCGGTAGGGCCGGGTCGCCAGCAGCGGCCCGACCGCACGGCGCAGCCGGGACACCTCGGCCCGCACGGTGACCGTGCGGGTGGGGTCGGCGAACAGGTCGTCGGCCAGCTCCCCCGCGCTGCGGCCGCCGGGCGCCTCGGCCAGGGCCAGCAGGATCTCCGCGTGCCGCAGCCCGAGGACGTCGGTCCACGAGCCGGTCGGCGCAGCCACCCGCAGCACCGGCCGGTCACCGGACAGGTCCAGCAGCACGTCGGTCGCACCGCCGGGCTCGGCGTCGTCCAGCCGCACCAGCCAGCCGCCGGGCAGCGGCTCGACCCGGCAGGCTCCCAGCCCCGGCAGCACCGCGGGGCCGCCGTCCAGGCCGGCGGGCAGCACCACCCGGGCCGGGCCGGCGAACCCGGTGGCCGCCGCGGTCGCGCCGTCCGGGGCCAGCACCAGGGCGCGGCCCTCGACCCGGGCCAGCAGCGGGCCGGCCACCCGGCGCAGCTGCTCCAGCACCCGGTCGTGCGCGGCGCGCACCTCGTGCTCGGCCAGTGCCGCCACCGCCGACACCAGCGCCAGCGCACCGGGGTGCGCGGTGCGGGCCGGCCCGGACAGGTCGACGACGCCGAGCAGACCGCCGCCGACCGGGTCCCGCAGCGGGGCGGCGGCGCAGGTCCACTGCTGGTGGCCGTCGACGTAGTGCTCGCCGCCGTGCACGCCGACCGGAGTGCCCACCACCAGGCAGGTGCCGATGGCGTTGGTGCCCACGGTCGGCTCGTCCCAGGCCGCGCCGGGCACGAAGCCCAGGCCGTCGGCCCGCCGCCGCACCTCCGGCGCCCCGCCCTGCCAGAGCACCCGGCCGTCGGTGCCGGTGACCACGACCAGCTGGCCGCAGGCCCGCGCCACGGGCTCGAGCCGGTCGCGCAGCACGGGGAGCATCGGGGCCAGCGGGCCGCTGACCACCCGCCGGGACACCTCGGCGTCGGTCAGCACCGCCTGCCCGGGGCCGCCGCCCGGGTCGACCCCGGCGGCGGCCACCCGGCGCCAGGACGCGTCGATCAGCTGCCGGGGCACCCGTCCAGCGTGTGACCTGGACCACCGATCGCGCAACCCTCTGCAACCCTGCCGCGACGCCCGCGCCAGGTGTGCGATGGGCGCGCGGACGGCGACGAGGCCGGCCGCGACGAGGAGGGACCCGCATGACCCAGACCCTGGAACGGCCCACCGACACCCCCGCGGGCCGCGTCGAGTCCTGGCTGGCCGACTTCCAGGCCGCGCTCACCGCCCGCGACGTGGACGCGGCCGTCGAGCTGTTCGCGCCCACCTGCTTCTGGCGCGACCTGATCGCCTTCACCTGGAACATCACCACCGCGGAGGGCCAGGACGCCGTCCGCGCCCGGCTGACCGAGGTGCTGGACCGGGTCGACCCGACCGGGTTCCGGGTGACCGAGGGCGAGGAGCCCACCGGTGCCGACGGCGTCGACGAGGCGTGGATCCACTTCGAGACCGCCGTCGGTCGCGGCCGCGGCCACCTGCGGCTCCAGGACGGCAAGGCGTGGACCTTGCTGACCACCCTCTTCGAGCTGACGGGCCACGAGGAGAAGGCCGGCCGGGAGCGGCCGATGGGCGCCGAGCACGGGGCCAACAAGGACCGGCAGACCTGGCTGGAGCGTCGTGACGCCGAGGCCGTCGAGCTCGGCTACACCCGTCAGCCCTACGTGCTGGTCATCGGCGGCGGCCAGGGCGGCATCGCGCTGGGTGCCCGGCTGCGCCAGCTCGACGTCCCCACGATCGTGGTGGACCGGCACGCCCGGCCCGGGGACCAGTGGCGGTCCCGCTACAAGTCCCTGTGCCTGCACGACCCGGTCTGGTACGACCACCTGCCCTACCTGCCGTTCCCGGAGAACTGGCCGGTGTTCGCGCCGAAGGACAAGATCGGTGACTGGCTGGAGATGTACGTCAAGGTCATGGAGCTGAACTACTGGAGCTCCACCACGGTCGAGTCCGCCTCCTTCGACGAGGCCGCCGGCACCTGGACCGTCCAGCTCACCCGCGACGGCGAGCGGCTGACGCTGCACCCGACCCAGCTGGTCTTCGCCACCGGCATGTCCGGCAAGGCCCGGATGCCGCACTTCCCGGGCATGGACCGCTTCCGCGGGGAGCAGCAGCACAGCTCGCAGCACCCCGGCCCCGAGGAGTACCGGGGCAAGGAGGTGGTCGTCGTCGGCTCCAACAACTCCGCCCACGACATCTGCGCCGCCCTGTGGGAGCACGGCGCCGACGTCACGATGGTGCAGCGCAGCTCGACGCACATCGTCACCAGCGCCTCGCTGATGGGCACGATGGAGGGCCTGTACTCCGAGAGCGCCGTGGCCAACGGGGTGACCACGGAGAAGGCCGACCTGACCTTCGCCTCGCTGCCCTACCGGATCATGGGCGAGTTCCAGAAGCCGCTCTACGACCAGATCCGCATCGACGACGCCGAGTTCTACTCCCGGCTGGAGAAGGCCGGGTTCCAGCTCGACTTCGGCGACGACGACTCCGGGCTGTTCCTCAAGTACCTGCGGCGGGGCTCGGGCTACTACATCGACGTGGGGGCCTCCGAGCTCATCGCGAACGGGTCGGTGAAGCTGGTCGGCGGCCAAGTGCGCGAGCTCACCGAGGACGCCGTCGTGCTGGAGGACGGCACGGAGCTGCCGGCCGACCTGGTGGTCTACGCGACCGGCTACGACTCGATGAACGGCTGGATCGCCGACCTCGTCGACGCGGAGACCGCCGACCGGGTGGGCAAGGTCTGGGGGCTGGGCTCGGACACCACCAAGGACCCGGGCCCGTGGGAGGGCGAGCAGCGCGGCATGTGGAAGCCCACCGCCGTCCCGCAGCTGTGGATGCACGGCGGGAACCTGCACCAGTCGCGGCACTACTCGCTGTACCTGGCCCTGCAGCTCAAGGCCCGGTACGAGGGCATCCCGACGCCGGTCAGCGAGCCGGCCGCCGTGCACCACACGAGCTAGTCCGTCGGCAGCCCCGGGACCACCGGCGGCCCCGGGACCGGCAGCCCCGGTGGGGGCGCCGGTCCCGGGGCGGGCGCCGGCGCCGGTGCGGGTGCCGGGGCGGGCGGCACGTAGGAGGCGCCGTTGCTGACCCGGATGGTGACCACCTGGCCGACGACGGCGCGGCCCCCGGCCGGCGGGCTGGTGCCCAGCAGGGACCCCGACGGGCTGCTGCCGTTGACCGTCACGGTCTGCGGCACGAACCCGGCCGACGTCAGCGCCGAACGGCAGGCCGACACCGAGCCGCAGCCGGGCACCGGGCGGGTGTTGCCGTTGACGACGGAGGGGTCGGCGGGCGGGAACTCCCCGCTGCCGCGGGCCTCGAGGATCGGCGCCATCGCCGCCCGCCAGATGGTGGCCGGCTTGTTGCCGCCGAAGCCGCCGACGTCCTGGTTCTGCTTGGGGTTGAGCACCATGACGCTGGCGGTGATCTCGGGGGTGTAGCCGACGAAGGCGGCGGAGAAGTTGTCCTGCGAGGTGCCGGTCTTGCCGGCGATCTGGTGGCCGGCGACGTAGGCGCGCGAGCCGGTCTGGCCGGGGTTCCCGGGCTCGACGTCGCGTCGCAGGATCTGGTTCATCGTGGTGGCCACGCCCGGGTTGATCGCCCCGGGGGTGCACTGGTCGCCGCGGACGACGGGGGCGCCGTCGGCGTCGGTGAGCGGGGCGCCGGTGCGGTCGAGGACGGCGGTCACCGGCGTGACCAGGCAGCGGGTGCCGCTGGCCGCGAAGGTCGAGTACGCGCTGGCCAGGGCGAGCGGGCTGGTGGCCTCGGCGCCGAAGGTGAACGACCCCCGGTTCTCGTCGATGATCTGCTGCGGCAGGCCCGGGTCGCTGAACTGGAACAGCCCCGCCGCCTCGGCCATCCGCACCGGTTCCTCGACGCTGCCCAGCGCGTCCTCCAGCGCCAGGAAGTAGGTGTTGGAGGACTGGTACAGCGCGGTGGAGAGGTCCAGCGTCGGGGAGTAGCGGCCGGCGTTGCGCACGTCGTAGGGCTCGCTGCCGTCGCGGTAGACCCGGGACACGTAGGGGTCCGAGGTGGTCAGCGTGTAGTACTGCGAGTACTGCCGGGCCAGCGCCGCGGCGGCGGTGAACACCTTGTACGTCGACCCCGAGCCCTGGCTGGCGGCGACGTTGAGGTTGTAGGACTCCTGCGCCGGGTCGGCCGGGTCGTAGCCGAAGACCCGGTTCACGCTCATCGCCAGCAGGTGGCCGGTGCCGGGCTGGACGGCGGTGAACATGCCGGCCAGGGAGTCGCCCATCGGCAGGGTCTGCAGCACCGCGGCGTCCCCGGCCCGCTGCAGGTCGGGGTCCAGCGTGGTCTGGATGGTCAGCCCGTCGTGCTCGAGCTGCTCCTGGCTGATGCCCAGCGTCTGGGTCAGGTAGCGCTGCACGTAGTCGCAGACGAAGGCGCCGACCGAGGCCTGCACGCACCCGCGCGGCGGGGCCGCGCCGAGGGCCAGGCCCAGCGGGGCGGCCTGGGCGGCCTGCGCGTCGACGGTGCTGACCATCCCCTGGGCGGCCATCCGGTCCAGCACCTGGTTGCGCCGGGTCGTCGCGGCGTCCGGGTTGACCGTGGGGTCGTCGTTGGTGGGGCTCTGCGCCAGCCCGGCGAGCATCGCCGCCTGCGGCAGGGTCAGGTCGGCCGCGTCGACGGAGAAGTAGATGCGGGCGGCGGCCTGCACCCCGTAGGCGTTCTGCCCGAAGTACACGATGTTCAGGTAGCGGGTGAGGATCTCGTCCTTGGAGTAGGTCTCCTCCAGCGCCAGGGCGAGCCGGGCCTCGCGCAGCTTGCGCTCCAGCGTCTGCTCGGTGGCCGCGGCGGCCTCCTGCGGCGTCTCGGCGGTCTGCAGCAGGGTCTGCTTGACCAGCTGCTGGGTCAGCGTCGAGCCGCCCTCCTGCACGTCGCCGGCGACCAGGTTGGTCACCGCGGCGCGCAGCGTGCCCTGCACGTCCAGGCCGTTGTGGGAGAAGAAGCGGGCGTCCTCGATGGCGACCATCGCCTGCTTCATGACCTCGGCGATGGCGTCGGGGGCGACCGGGGCGCGGTTCTCGTCGTAGAACCCGGTGATCACCTCGCCGTTGGCTGCCAGCACCACGGTGTTGCCCGGCGGCGTGCGGTCGGTGAGCTCGACCGGCAGCGCGTCCAACAGCGACGCGGAGTTGCGCGCGGTCACGCCGATCCCGCCGACCACCGGGAACAGGGCGGCGGCCACCAGCACCCCGGCCAGCACGACGGCGCCCAGCAGCTGGGCGAGCGTGCCGATCCGGCGCGCGGCGCTCATCGACGTGCCTCCCTGCAGGTCGGAGCCCCCATAGAACCTGGGACGGAGACGTTCCACAACGGTCGGCGGGCCCGTCGAGACCTGCTCGCAATCTCGGGGGTGCACCCTGGAGCCCCGCACCGACCCCGAGGAGTCCGTCCCATGACGTCCCCGAGCCTGACCGTGAACGGGCGCACCGTCCCCCTGGACGGCGTCCCCGCGCACACCACAGCGCTGGACTGGCTGCGGGAGTCGGGCCTGGTCGGGGCCAAGGAGGGCTGCGCCGAGGGCGAGTGCGGCGCCTGCTCGGTGCTGGTCGCCCGCCCCGGGACGACGACCCCCACCCGCTGGACGGCGCTGAACGCCTGCCTGGTCCCGGTGCTGGCGCTCGACGGCCAGGAGGTGGTCACCGCCGAGGGCCTGGGCACCCCCGCCAACCTGCACCCCGTGCAGCACGAGATGGCGGTGCGCGGCGGCTCGCAGTGCGGCTACTGCACCCCGGGCTTCGTCTGCTCGATGGCCGCGGAGTTCTACCGGCCCGACCGGGTCCCGATCGAGGCGCCCGGCGAGCCCACGCCCGAGCACGGCCCGAACGGCTTCGACCTGCACGCCCTGTCGGGCAACCTCTGCCGCTGCACCGGCTACCGGCCGATCCGCGACGCCGCCTACGCCCTGGCCTCCCCCGCCGCCGACGACGCGCTGGCCGGCCGGCAGGCCCGTCCCGCCCCCGAGGCGGCCCCGACCGACGTCCCCGGGTTCACCCGCCCCGCCGACCTGCCCGCCGCGCTGGCGTTGCTCGCCGAGCACCCCGACGCGGTGGTCGTCGCCGGCTCCACCGACCACGGCGTCGAGGTCAACCTGCGCGGCCTGCGGGCGGCCCAGGTGGTCGCCATCGACCGGCTGCCCGAGCTCCGCGGGGTCTCGGTCACCGACGAGGTCGTCGAGATCGGCGCCGCGGTCACCCTCAGCGAGGTGGCCGCCCGGCTGGACGGCGCGGTCCCGCTGCTGGACCTGCTGCTCCCCCAGTTCGCCTCCGTGCTGATCCGCAACGGCGCGACGCTGGGCGGCAACCTGGGCACCGGCTCCCCCATCGGCGACACCGCCCCCGGCCTGCTCGCCCTGGACGCCTCGCTGGTGCTGGTCTCGGCGGCCGGCGAGCGCGAGGTGGCCCTGGCCGACTACTTCACCGGCTACCGGCGCAGCGTGCGGACGGCGGGCGAGCTCATCCGCGCCGTCCGCATCCCGCAGCCGCAACCCGGGCTGGTCGCTTTCACCAAGATCGCCAAGCGGCGGTTCGACGACATCTCCAGCGTCGCCGTCGCGATCGGCCTGGACGTGGTGGACGGCGAGGTCACCCGGGCCCGGATCGGGCTGGGCGGGGTCGCCGCGACCCCGATCCGGGCCCGCGCCACCGAGGAGGCCCTGGTCGGGGCGCGGTGGCCCGACGTCGCCGCGGCCGCCGACGTGCTGGCCACCGAGGGCACCCCGCTCGACGACCACCGGGCCAGCGCCGCCTACCGCCGGGCGATGCTGCGCCAGGCCCTGCTCAAGACCGCCGCGGAGGTGCCGGCATGAGTGCCCTGTCCGAACGCCCGCTCGGCGCCGTGGTCGGCGCGTCCGTGCCGCACGAGGCCGCCGCGCTGCACGTCACCGGGCAGGCGCTCTACACCGACGACCTGGTCGGCCGCACCAAGGGCGTGCTGCACGCGTGGCCGGTGCAGGTGCTCGCCGCGCACGCGCGGGTCACCGCCGTCCGCACCGACGCCGCGACCGCCGTCCCCGGGGTGGTGCGGGTGCTCACCGCGGCCGACGTCCCCGGCGTGAACGACGCCGGGGTCAAGCACGACGAGCCGCTGTTCCCCGACGAGGTCATGTTCTTCGGCCACGCGGTGGCCTGGGTGCTCGGCGAGACGCTGGAGGCCGCCCGGCTCGGCGCGGTCGCCGTCGAGGTGGACGTCGAGGAGCTGCCCGCGCTGGTCACCGTGCGCGACGCGGTGGCCGCGGAGTCCTTCCAGGGCGGCCGGCCGACCCTGCTGCGCGGCCCGGACGTCGAGGAGGCCCTCGCCGGGTCGGCGCACGTGTTCAGCGGCGAGTTCGAGTTCGCCGGCCAGGAGCACTTCTACCTGGAGACCCACTGCGCGCTGGCCCAGGTCGACGAGAACGGCCAGGTGTTCGTGCAGTCGAGCACCCAGCACCCCACCGAGACGCAGGAGATCGTCGCGCACGTGCTGGGCCTGGCCAGCAGCGAGGTCACCGTGCAGTGCCTGCGGATGGGCGGCGGGTTCGGCGGCAAGGAGATGCAGCCGCACGGCCTCGCGGCCGTCGCCGCGCTCGGCGCCCGGCTCACCGGCCGGCCCGTGCGGCTGCGGCTCAACCGCGCGCAGGACATCACCATGACCGGCAAGCGGCACGGCTTCCTGGCCCAGTGGCGGGTCGGGTTCGACGACGACGGCCGGCTGACCGCGCTGGACGCGACGCTGACCTCGGACGGCGGCTGGAGCCTGGACCTCTCCGAGCCGGTGCTGGCCCGGGCCCTGTGCCACATCGACAACGCGTACTGGATCCCCGCGGTGCGGGTGAACGGCCGGATCGCGAAGACCAACAAGACCTCGCAGACGGCGTTCCGCGGCTTCGGCGGGCCGCAGGGCATGCTGGTGATCGAGGACGTGCTGGGCCGCTGCGCCCCGGCGCTGGGCTTCACGGCCGAGGAGCTGCGCCGGCGGAACTTCTACGCGCCGGGCCAGGACACCCCCTACGGCCAGCCCGTGCGGCACGCCGACCGGCTCGCGACGGCGTGGCAGCAGGTGCTGGACTCCTCGGACTTCCACGCCCGCACCGCCGGCATCGAGGCGTTCAACGCCGGGTCGCCGCACCTCAAGCGCGGGCTGGCCATCACCCCGGTCAAGTTCGGCATCTCGTTCAACTTCACCGCCTTCAACCAGGGCGGGGCGCTGGTGCACGTCTATAAGGACGGCTCGGTGCTCATCACGCACGGCGGCACCGAGATGGGCCAGGGCCTGCACACCAAGATGCTGCAGGTCGCGGCCACCGCCCTCGGCGTCCCGCTGTCCCGGGTGCGGCTGGCCCCCACCCGCACCGACAAGGTGCCCAACACCTCGGCCACCGCGGCGAGCTCGGGCGCGGACCTCAACGGCGGCGCGGTGAAGAACGCCTGCGAGCAGATCCTGGCCCGGCTGTCCCAGGTCGCCGCCGAGGAGCTGCACGTGCCCGCGGCCGACGTGCGGTTCGTCGGGGGCCGGGTGCGCGGCCTGGACGCCGACGGGGCCTCGCTGCCGTGGGAGGACGTCGTCCGGCTGGCCTACTTCTCGCGGGTGCAGCTGTGGGCGGCCGGCTTCTACCGGACCGAGGGCCTGCACTGGGACTCCGCGGCGATGCGCGGCGAGCCGTTCAAGTACTTCGCCTACGGGGTGGCCGCCGCCGAGGTCGAGGTCGACGGGTTCACCGGCGCCTACCGGGTGCGGCGGGTGGACATCGTGCACGACGTCGGCGACTCGCTGTCCCCGCTGGTCGACCTCGGCCAGGTCGAGGGCGGGTTCGTGCAGGGCGTGGGCTGGCTGACCCTGGAGGACCTGCGCTGGGACGAGCGCACCGGCAAGATCACCACGTCCTCGGCGTCGACGTACAAGCTGCCGAGCTTCTCCGAGATGCCCGAGGACTTCCGGGTCTCGCTGCTGGACGCCGCGCACGAGGACGGCGCGGTCTACGGCTCCAAGGCGGTCGGCGAGCCCCCGCTGATGCTGGCGTTCTCGGTCCGGGAGGCCCTGCGCCAGGCCGCCGCCGCGTTCGGGCCAGCGAGGGTCTCCGTGGACCTCGCGTCGCCGGCCACCCCGGAGGCGGTGTTCTGGGCGGTCGAGGCGGCCCGCGCCGCCGAGGGCGCGCACGTGCGCGACGGGGGCTCCGCGCCGCCCCAACCCGACGGCCCGCCGATCCGGCCGGAGTCCGAGCGCGTGCTGGGCCAGACCTGATGCGCTGGGACCGCGCCGTGCAGGCGCTGCGCGAGCGCCGGGAGGCCGGCGTGCTGGTCACCGTGGCGACCGTGCGCGGCCACTCCCCGCGGGAGGCCGGCGCCAAGATGGTCGTCACGGCGTCGGAGCTGCACGGCACCGTGGGCGGCGGCAACCTCGAGGCGGTCGCCGTCGAGCGGGCCCGCGAGCTGCTGGCCGCCGGCGGGGCGACCGAGCTGGTCGAGGTCGCGCTGTCGGACAAGGCGCCCTACCGGCACGGCGTGCAGTGCTGCGGCGGCGAGGTCGGGCTGCTGCTGGAGCCGCTGCCCGTCGTCCCCGCCGTGGCGGTGTTCGGCATCGGGCACGTCGGGCTGGAGCTGGCCCGCATCCTGGCCCGGCACGACCTGGACCTGCACCTGGTCGACAGCCGGCCCGGTCAGCTGACCCCGGAGCGGCTCGCCGTGCTGGACGACGCCGTCGCCGCGGTGCGCGTGCACCAGGTGCCGGTGCTGCCCGAGCTGGTGCTGGCCGAGCTGCCCGCGGGCAGCCACGTGCTGGTGATGACGCACGACCACGCCGAGGACGCCGCGCTGTGCGACGCCGCGCTGCGGACGCCGGGCCTGGCGTCGATCGGGCTGATCGGCTCGGCCGGCAAGTGGGCGCGGTTCCGCCGCACCCTGGTCGCCGACGGCGCCCCGGACCCCGACCGGATCACCTGCCCGATCGGGTTGCCGGAGCTGGCCGGCAAGGACCCCGCGGTCATCGCGGTCAGCGTGGCGGCGGCGCTGCTCGGCGCCCTCGCCCGCGTGCCGTCGTGACCCTGGTCCGCGGCACGTTCCTCGACACCCCGGTCGCCGGGGAGCTGCGCACGCTCGACGGGGTGCTGCAGGTCGAGGACGGCGTCGTCACGGCCCGGGGACCGGCCGAGGACTTCCCCGCGGCGGACGTCGACCTGCGCGGCGGCGTGGTGCTGCCCGGGCTGGTGGACACCCACGTGCACTACCCGCAGGTCCGGGCGATCGGCGGGCTGGGCATGCCGCTGCTGGACTGGCTGGACCGCTGCGCCCTGCCCGAGGAGTGCAAGCTGGCCGCGCCCGCCTACGCGTCGGCGGTGGCGACGGAGTTCGTCGACGGCCTGGTCCGGGCGGGGACGACGACCGCGCTGGTCTTCGGCTCGCACTTCGCCACGGCGGTGGACGCGCTGTTCACCGAGGCCGCGCGGGTCGGGCTGCGGGTGACCTCGGGGCTGGTGGTCAGCGACCGCCTGCTGCCGGAGGACCTGCTGACGACGCCGGACCGCTCGGTGGAGGAGGGCGCGGCGCTGGCCGCCCGCTGGCACGGGGTGGGCCGGTCGCGGTACGCGGTGACGCCGCGCTTCTCGCTGTCCTGCTCACCCGGGCTGCTGGAGGCCGGCGCCGACCTGCTCGGTTCGCTCGACGACGCGTTCTTCACCTCGCACGTGAACGAGAACCCCGCCGAGGTGGCCGCGGTGGCCGACCTGCACGGCGGCTACGTGGACAGCTACGACCGGTACGGCCTGCTGGGGCCCGCGGCGGTGCTGGCGCACGACGTGCACCCCACCGACGCCGAGCTCGGGGTGCTGGCCGCGCGCGGGACGGCGGTGGCCCACTGCCCGACGTCCAACGCGGCGCTGGGCAGCGGCCTGTTCCCGCTGCGCCGGCACCGGGAGGCCGGCGTCCGGGTGGCGCTGGGCTCGGACGTCGGCGCCGGCACCGGGTTCTCGCTGCTCAAGGAGGGCCTGCAGGCCTACTTCGCCCAGCAGCTCCTCGGTCCCGAGGGCGTGCCGCTGACCCCGGCGGACCTGCTGCACCTGGCCACGGTGGCCGGCGCCGAGGCCCTGGGCCTGGCCGACGTCGGGCACCTGTCGGTCGGCATGCGCTTCGACGCGGTCTGGCTGCGCCCGCCGGAGGGCTCGACCCTGGACGTCGTCCTCCGCTCAGCCGCCGGCCCCGACGACGCGCTGGCGAAGGTGTTCGCCCTCGGCGGGCCCGCGGACGTCGCTGGCGTCTGGGTGGACGGCGACCGCGTCCGCGGCTGATCAGCCCTCGGGGTAGGGCTGCAGGACGCTGAACAGGGCGTAGGTGGAGCGGTCGCCGTCCCGCCCCCGGGTCCGGTCGGCCCACGCCTGGACGACGTCGTCCAGCTCGGCCGCCATCCGCGCGGCCTCGTCCTTCGTCAACCGCACGGTCGAGGCGCTGATGTGCACGGTGACCGCGTCGTCGGGCTCGCGGCGGTAGGCGCTGTCGACCACCCCGTGCGCCCAGGCGCTGGCCTGCTGCCGCCAGAGGTCGACCGCTGCCCGACCGCCGGGGACGGTGGCCAGGTCGCCGACGTCGATGCTCAGCCCGGTCCGCGCGGTCAGCTGCCAGACCCGGTCACGGCGGTCGCGGCCGGCGTCCGGGGCCTCCTCCACCAGGCCGTACTTCGCGAGCTGGCGCAGGTGGAAGCTGGCCTGGTTGGCCGGGATGCCGAGGTCGCGGGCGATGTCGGCCGCCCGGACCGGGCCCGTCGCGTACATCTCGTCGACGATCCGCGACCGCACCGGGTGGGCCAGGCCGCGCAGGACCGTGGGGTCGCGGACCGGCTGGGCGGGTGCCCGCTCCTCGCTCACGGCCGCAGCCTAACCGGGTCCCGCACGCCTCATTGCGCACGTTTTGTTGCGCAAGCTACCGTGCGGAACATGCCCGGCTACCGCTCGCTCGCCCGCAACCGCGACTTCACCGTGCTGTGGGTCGGCGAGACGATCAGCACCCTGGGCAGCCGGATGAGCCTGTTCGTCTTCCCGCTGCTGACCTACTCGCTCACCGGGTCGGCGGTGCTCGCCGCCACCGTGGAGGCCGCCTACCTGGTCGGGACCGTCGCCGCACTGCTGCCGGCAGGCGTGCTGGCCGACCGGCTGCACCGCCGCCGGCTGATGCTGGGGGCGTCCGCGACGGGTGCGGTGAGCTACGCGTCGCTGGCCGTGGCGGGTGCGGCAGGGCACCTGACGCCTGTGCACCTGGCCGCCGTGGCGCTGGTCGTGGGGGTGGCCTCGGGGGTGTTCGGGCCGGCGCAGGTCTCGGCGATCCGCTCCGTCGTCAGCACCGAGGACCTGCCGACGGCGCTGAGCCAGAACGAGGCCCGGGAGCACCTCGCCGGGTTGCTCGGCGGCCCGCTGGGCGGCGTGCTGTTCGCGGTGACCCGGTGGCTGCCCTTTGCCGTGAACGCCCTGACGTTCGCCGTGTCGTGCCTGACCCTCAGCCGGATCCGCACCGACCTGTCGGCACCTGCGCATCCCGGTCCCCGGCCACGGATGGTCGCCGAGCTGGGTGAGGGACTGCGGTTCGTGCTGGCCCGGCCGTTCTTCCGGGTGCTGCTGAGCTGGTCGGCGCTGGTCAACCTGGTGCTGAACGCACTGCTGTTCGTCGTGGTGCTGCGGCTGGTGGACGAGGGCGCGCACCCGGCGGAGATCGGCCTGGTCAACGCGGCCGCCGGGGTGGGCGGCGTCCTCGGTGCCGTCGCAGCCCCGTGGCTGATCGCCCGGGTGGCCACCGGACGGCTGACGGTGGCCCTGGCCTGGACGGCGGGCCTCCCCCTGGTCCCGCTCGCGTTCTGGGCACACCCGGCCGTGGCGGCGGCGGCCCTGTTCACGGTGCTCCTGCTGCTCCCGGCCAGCAACGCCGGCATCGCCGCCTACCGCATCGCGGTCACCCCGGCGTCGCTGCAGGGCCGGGTCGACGCGAGCTCGACATTCCTGTCGATGGCGGTCATGCCACTGGCCCCGCTGCTGGGCGGCCTGGCCCTGGCGCACCTCGGCGGCCGCGCTGCGACCGTCGTCCTCCTGGTCGCGCTGCTGGGGACGGCGATGGTGGTCACGCTCAGCCGGGAGGTGCGGTCGGTACCGGTCCCCCGGCTGTGGCCGGCCGCGGCCGCGCAGCACTGAGGCAGGGTGGCGCCTCGCCCAGGGCCGTCAGCCGCGGTCGAACAAGGGTGGGTCGGGTTGCCGTTCGTGGTCGATCGGCCGGCCGGCGGTGTCGGTGAGGACCCCGGTGATGACCTCCCGGCCGTCGGGGCGGAACGTGCGCCAGCACCCGTCGTCGGGGTCCCACTCCAGGCGGTAGCCGTGGTGGACCTGGGTGTGGTGGCGTTCGCACAGCAGCGCGGTGTTGGCCAGCGACGTCTCGCCGCCGTCGATCCAATGGATGAGGTGGTGGGCGTCGCACCACCACGCGGGGGCGTGGCAGCCGGCGAACACGCACCCGCCGTCCCGCACCTCGGCAGCCCGGCGGATGTGCGCCGGGACGAGCCGGTGGGCGCGGCCGACGTCCAGGGGCAGGCCGTCGGTGCCGAGGAGGATGCGGGCGACATCGCCGTCGCAGGCCGCCTGCCGGGCCACCATGTTCGACGCCGTTGCACCGGACCCGAGCCGGGTGGCGGCGGGCCGGGTGTCGGGGTCGGCGAGGTCCTCCAGCTGGATGAGCGCCGTGACCTGGGGCTTGGTCTTGCGCAGCATCGGCAGGTCACCGGCGACCAGGTGCAACGCCGCCAACTGCACCAGCGCATCGGCGGCCCGCTGGTCGCGGGACCGCAGGTCGCCCTCGCAGCGGCCGGCCGCGGCGATGGCCTCCAGTGCGGCCTCCACCTGCTCGCCACCGGCGGCGTCCAGCTGCCCGCGGATGGCCCGGGACCCGTCTGCGCGCCTGGAGATGCGCAGCCCACGGCCCTCGGTGGGGTCGGTCGGGGCAGGTCCATCTGGGTCGATGGCGTCGGCGATCCGCCGGCAGACATCGGCCAGGGTGCGGGGTGCGTGCACTGCGGTGTGCGCGACCAGCGCATCCAACGCGGGCAGGTCGGCACCGACGGCATCACCAGTGGCCCAGACGTCCTCGGTCAGGATCCGCCCGATCACCGCCACCTGCCCGGCGCTGATCCCACCCGCGGCGGCGCCGGCGCCGACCTCAGGCATCCGTCGCGTCAGTCGCCCGGCGTCCAGAACAGCGGCCGCCTCGGGTCCGGTGGCTGCGGTGTGCCCGCGCAGCCAGGGCTTCATCCCGGTCAACCCGTCGGCGTGGGCCGCATCCACCGAATCCGCGTACACGACTGTGCGCGCCAGCTCGGCGGCCACCAGGTTCCGCAACCGCGCCAGGCCCCGGGCCCGGTCCAGCAGCTGCGCCGTCGACGTCCCGCTGTTCAGGTCCATCGCCGCGACGGCCAGCACCGCCTCGATCGCCGCGCACACCTCCGCGGGCGGCGGGTCTGGCTGCCGCGCAGCCGCTGCCATCGGCGAGGGCGCCGCCGGCCGGTCGGCACCCAGAGCCCCGGGAGCGAGAGGTTCCGGCGTCCACTTCGGGGCAGCGGCGTCGTCGAGTCCCACCGTGGACACCTCCTCCCACCTGTTCGATCAGGTGTTCGAAGTCTACCGCAGCACGGAGCCCCCGGCGAGGCGAATCTCCAGGTCAGACGCGAGGTGGCACCAGCCGGCCACCGCGCGGCACGAGCCGGACGTCGATCATGCAGAACGGCACCGCCGTCACGCCGATGGACGGCGCATCACCGTTGCGGTTCTGCATGATCAACAGCGGAACGGGTCAGTCGGCCTCGTCGATCAGGCGGTCGCGCTGGGCGGCGACGTCGTAGTCGGCCGGCGGGAAGCGCGGGTCGAGGTCCTGCACGGTCTCCAGCAGCAGCCGCCCGATGGCCCAGTTGCGGTACCACTTGCGGTCCGAGGGCACGACGTACCAGGGGTTGGTCTGCGTCGAGGTCCGCTCGATCGCGATCTCGTAAGCGCGCTGGTACTCGTCCCACAGCGCGCGCTCGTCGATGTCGCCGGGGTTGAACTTCCACCGCTTGGTCGAGTCGTCCAGGCGGGCCAGCAGCCGCTGCTTCTGCTCCCACTTCGAGACGTGCAGCATGCACTTCAGGATCGTCACGCCGGCCTCGGCGAGCTGGTCCTCGAACCGGACGATCTCCTTGTACCGCCGCTCGATGACCGCGGGCGTGGCGAGCTCGCGGACCCGGCCGACGAGCACGTCCTCGTACTGCGAGCGGTCGAAGACGCCGATCAGCCCGGGCGCGGGGACGGCCCGGCGGACCCGCCACAGGAAACCGTGCCGGAGCTCCTCCGGCGTCGGCTTCTTGAAGCTGGTGATGGCCAGGCCCTGCGGGTTCACCGCGCCGGCGACGTGCTCGATGACGCCGCCCTTGCCGCTGGTGTCCATGCCCTGGAGCACCAGCAGCACCCGCCGGGTGCCGCCGGTCGCGCCCTCGGCGTAGAGCTTCTCCTGCAGGACGGCGAGCTCGGCGCCGTCGGTGGCCAGCTGCGCCTTGGTGGCGTCCTTGTCGCCGGGGGCCGACGGGGTGTCGCGCGGGTCGAGGTCGGCCAACGACACCGGCCCGGACGGAGCTCGCAGGACCTCGCGCATCGACACCGTCTTCTTGGCCATGATCGTGACCCTAGTGAGGCATCACCCGGCCAGCAGGTCCGGCAGCTCGCCGCGGTGCAGCACGACCAGGCTGCTCACCGCCCGGGTCAGCGCCACGTACAGCCGGTGCAGCCCGCGCGGCTCGGCCGCAACGATCGCCGCGGGCTCGACGACGACCACGCGGTCGAACTCCAGGCCCTTGACCAGGGTCGCCGGGACGACGGCGACCGGCGCCGGTTCGCTGCCGTCGTCGGCCAGCGCAGCGGCCTCGACCCCCTCGGCGTCCAGCGCTGCCACCAGCTCCGCCACGGAGGCGTCCGCGCAGACGATCCCCACCGACCCGGCACCGGCCGACCGCACCACCTCGGCGAGCACCGGGGCGAGCGCTGGCACCGGCCTGACCTGCAGCGACCCCGGCTCGGACCGGACGGCGGTGGCCGGCGCGAGCCCGGGCACCAGCACCGGCAGCAGCCGGTTGGCGAACTCCAGCACCTCGGCCGGCACCCGGTAGCCGGTGGTCAGCGGGCGGACCGAGGTGCCCGGCCGGCCCAGCGCGGCCAGCGTCGCCGACCAGTCGGCGACCGACCACGGGCTGGTGGCCTGCGCCAGGTCGCCGAGCACGGTCAGGGACCCCGAGGCCAGCCGGCGGGCGACGGCCCGGCACTGCATCGGCGAGAGGTCCTGTGCCTCGTCCACCACCACGTGCCCGTAGCCCGGCGTGCGCTCGAGCATCCCGGCCACCTCGTCGACCAGCACCGCGTCGGCCGCCGTCCAGCGGGTGGCCCGGACCGAGCGGGCCGGGGCCCGGCGCAGCAGGTCCTGCTCGGCGTCGGTGAGCACGCCTCGGCCCACCGACGGGTCGGCGAGCACCTCGGCGACCAGCGCCGCGGCGTCCACGGCCGGCCAGTGCTCGTCGCAGAACGCGCGGACCTCGGCCGAGCGGGCGCACCGCCGCGTCTCGGCGTCCGTGGGGCTGCCGCCGACCTCCTCCTTCTGCCGGCGGGCGTCCTCGGCCAGCGACAGGGCCAGCCGCTCCCGGCCGGCGCCGTAGGAGATGCCGGCCCGGCGCAGGTCGTCGACGTAGCGCTTGAGCCGCTCCTCCGGGATCCGGTACCTCCGGGCGCTGAGCGGCACCTGCACCGAGTCGCGCGGCTTGGCCACCCGGCGCCACAGCGCGCGGTGCAGCACCTCGGCCAGCCGGGCGTCGCCCTTGAGCACGGCGACGTCGTCGGGGTCCTCGGCGCGCACCGGCACCCGGCCGGTCAGGTCGGCGACGGTGGCCTGGTCGACCTCCACCTCGCCGAGGGCCGGCAGCACCTGCTCGATGTAGCGCAGGAACGCCCGGTTGGGCCCGACCACCAGCACGCCGGTGCGGGAGAGCTGCTCGCCGTGGGTGTAGAGCAGGTAGGCCGCGCGGTGCAGCCCGACGGCGGTCTTGCCGGTGCCGGGCGCACCCTGCACGCAGATCGACTCGGCCAGCGGCGCGCGCACGATGTCGTCCTGGTCGGGCTGGATGGTGGCCACGATGTCGCGCATCGGGCCGGAGCGCGGGCGCTCGATCTCCTCCCGCAGCAGCGCCGACGGCCGGTCGTCGGCCGACAGCGACTCGTCCTCGTAGGAGGTGAGCGCCCCGTCGGCGAACCCGAACCGGCGGCGGCGGGTCAGGCCCTGGGGGTCGGTGGGGCTGGCCTGGTAGAACGGCCGGCTCATCGGCGCCCGCCAGTCGATGACCACCGGGTCGCCGGCGGCGTCGCGCACGTGCCGGCGGCCGATGTGGAAGGTCTCGGCGGGGGTGTCGGTGCGGCCGAAGAACGGCGGGGCGCCGGGGTCGGCGGCCAGGCTGCGCAGGCGCTCGGCGCGGGCCGCGCCCAGGCGCTCGGAGGCCCAGGCGTCGCCACCGGCGTCGGCGGTGGCCACGGTGGCCGCGCGCATGTCGGTCAGGCAGGCGGCGGCGAGGTCGAGGTGTGCACGTTCGGCGGCGAGGACGGCATGGGACACGGTCGGAGGACGTTACGCCGGTCCGGCCCCCGAGCCCAGGCCGTTCAGCAGCACCGCGACCGTCTGCTCGACGAGCCCGTCCCCCGCGACCGCGGCGGCCGACCCCGCCTGCTGCATGCCGATCCCGCGCAGCGCCCCCAGCAGCAGGACGGCGACGGCCTCGGGGTCGGCGTCGGCGCGGACGGACCCGTCCGCCACACCGGCCCGCACCACCGCGGCCAGGTCGGCGCGGAAGGCCCGGTCGCGCTCGGCGAACAGCGGGCCGAGCACGGGGTCCGACGCCCGCGACTCGGCCCACATGAGCAGGAACGCCCCGATCGCCGGCCGCCGCAGCGCCACGTTCTGCAGGTACGCCCGGACCAGCGCGGTCAGCCGGTCCAGCCCGGAGCCGGCGACCTCGGGGACGTCGAAGCGCTGCGCGTCGCGCACCACCGCGGCCAGCAGCTGCTCCCGGCTGCCGAAGTGCGCGTGCACGATCCCGCGGCTGTAGCCGGCGGCCTCCCCCACCTCGGCGAGGGTGACCGCCCGCGACCCGCGTTCGGCGATCAGCGCGACCGCCGCGTCGAGCACCCGGCGTTCGGTCTCCGCGCGGCGCTGCTGCTGCGTCCGGCGCACCTGCTCGACCACCCGCGCAGTGTCGCACCGGTTTTACTTGCATGCGAACAAACAAGTGTGAGACCGTGGGGCATGACCACACCCCGTCGCCCCGTCCCGCCGGTGCCGGCACGCCCGGGCACCCCGCCCTTCCGCTGGCCGCTGCGCCGCCCCCGCCCCCAGCTCTAGGCCCCCGTCGGCGACGATGGCGAGGTGGAGCAGGGCACCTGGGCGCGGTTCGACGACCTCGTCGCCGGCACCGCCCTGGCCTTCGACCCACCGGTCGCCGTCGTCACCGCCGGCACCCCCGCGGAGGTGCCCGGCGCGCTGCGCGAGGTCGAGGCGCACACCGCCGCCGGCCGCTGGGCCGCCGGGTTCCTCGCCTACGAGGCCGCCCCGGGCCTGGACCCGGTGCTCACCACGCACGAACCGGACGGCGACCTGGTCTGGTTCGGCATCACCGACCACCCACCCCGGCCCGTCCCGGTCGTCGCCACCGGCGCTCCCCCGCCCGGCCCGTGGGTCCCCGACTGGACGCCGGAGCAGCACACCGCCGCGGTGGCCGCCGTCCGGGAGCGGATCGCCGCCGGGGACACCTACCAGGTCAACCTGACCACCCGGCTGCGCGGACCGGCCCCGGTCGACCCGCTCGCCGCCTACGGCTGCCTCGCGCTCGCCCAGCGCGGGGCCTGGAACGGCTACCTGGACACCGGCCGCACCGTGGTCGCGAGCGCCAGCCCCGAGCTGTTCCTGCACCGCACCGGCGACTCCGTGCTCGTGCGGCCGATGAAGGGGACCGCGGCCCGCGGACGCACCACCGCCGAGGACGACGCCGCCCGCACCGCGCTGCTGGCCAGCACCAAGGACCGCGCCGAGAACGTGATGATCGTCGACCTGGTGCGCAACGACCTGGCCCGCGTCGCGGTCACCGGCAGCGTCGAGGTCACCCGGTTGCTGGCCGCCGAGCGCTACCCGACGGTGCACCAGCTGACCAGCGACGTCGGGGCCACCCTGCGGCCGGGCACCGGGCTGGTCGACCTGCTCACCGCGCTGTTCCCGTGCGGGTCGGTCACCGGCGCACCCAAGGCGTCGTCCATGGCGGTCATCCGCGAGCTGGAGACCTCACCGCGGGGGGTCTACTGCGGCGCGGTGGGGTTCGTCGGCCCCGGGGAGGCCCGCTTCTCCGTCGCCATCCGCACCCTCGTCGTCGACCGGGAGGCCGGCACGGCGGCCTACGGCGCCGGTGGCGGCATCACCTGGGCCTCCGACCCCGCCGCCGAGCACGCCGAGCTGCTGGCCAAGACCCGGGTGCTCACCGCCGGGCCGCCGGGGTTCGCACTGCTGGAGACGATGCGGCACACCGCCGACGGGCTGCGGAACTGGCCCGGCCACCGCGCCCGGCTGCTGGACTCCGCCGCGTACTTCGGGTTCACCGTCGACGTCGACGAGGTCGAGCGGGCCCTGGCCGGCCTGGACGGCGACCTGCGGGTCCGGCTGACCGTCGCCCGCGACGGCACGCCCACCGTCGAGACCTTCCCCCCGCCGGCGCCGTTACCCGGCCCGGTGCGCCTCGCCCTGGACGACGAGCCCGTCGACGAGCAGGCACCGTGGCCGCACCACAAGACCACCCTGCGGGCGCCCTACGACACCCGGCTGGCCCGCCACCCCGGCGCCGACGACGTCCTGCTGGTCAACACCGCCGGCGAGGTCACCGAGAGCTGCCGCGCCACCGTCGCCGTCCGGCTGGGCGGTGCATGGGTCACCCCACCGCTGGGCAGCGGCTGCCTGCCCGGCGTCGAGCGGGCCCGGCTGGTCGCCGACGGCACCCTCGTCGAGGGCCGGATCACCCCCGCGGACCTGCCCGGCGCCGAGATCGCGCTGGTCAGCTCGCTGCGCGGCTGGCTGCCGGCGGTCTACCGCTCGTAGGGGAAGAACCCGCGGCCGGTCTTGCGGCCCAGCAGGCCGGCGTCGACCATGCGCAGCAGCAGCGGCGGCGGGGCGTAGAGGGGCTCCTTGAACTCCTCGTACATCGACTGCGCGACCGCGGCGGTGGTGTCCAGGCCGATCAGGTCCGCCAGGGCCAGCGGGCCCTGCGGGTGGGCGCAGCCCTGCACCATGCCGGCGTCGATGTCCTCGGCGGAGGCGAAGCCGCTCTCCATCATCCGGATCGCGCTCAGCAGGTACGGGATGAGCAGCGCGTTGACGATGAACCCGGCCCGGTCCTTGGACCGGATGGTGGTCTTGCCCAGCTGGTCCTCGGCGAAGGCGGTCACCGCGGCCAGGGTCTCGTCGCTGGTCAGCAGGCTGGCCACGACCTCCACCAGCGGCAGCACGGGCGCGGGGTTGAAGAAGTGGACGCCGACGACCTTGTCCGGCCGCTTGGTGACGCTGGCCATCTTCACCAGCGGGATCGACGAGGTGTTCGACGCCAGGACCGCCTCCGGCGGCAGGATCTGGTCGAGCCTGCGGAACAGGTCCAGCTTCAGCGCCTCGACCTCGGGCGCGGCCTCGATCACCAGCTCGGCGTGCGCGGCCCCCTCGAGCGAGGTGGCGACGTCGACCCGGGCGAACGCGGCGTCGGCGTCCTCGGTGCTCAGCCGACCGGACTTCGCCGCGCGCTGCAGCGACTTCTCCAGCCGCGCGCGGAACCGCTCGGCACCGGCCTCGTCGGCCTCCACCACGACGACGTCGCACCCCGCCCGGGCGCTGACCTCGGCGATGCCGGCCCCCATCTGCCCGCCACCGATGACTGCGATCCGCTGCACTGCCACTCCTCGCTCGAACGTGTGCCCCCACCGTGCCACGCCCGGCGCAATCCGCGTGCACCGGACCGCGGGCCGGGCGTAGCGTCGGGGTGGTCCGGGGAAGGCACGTGTGCGGGGGGACCCGCGGGGAGGCAGGTGGCCGCGATGGCCTGGTCGACCCCGAGCCGGACCCGCGTCCGGCTCCGCTGACCCGCACGACCGACGACCCCTGGGCGGGGCCGGTCGCGGCAGCGTGCCCGGGGCGGGACGACGCATCCCCCACCCCTCCTCCCGCACCGGAGACAGCTGTGCACGCCCTCACCGAGAAGCAGATCCGCGCGTCCTTCGTCAACGCCTCCCGCAAGGAGGCCGCGCAGGCCGCCCTCCCCGACCTGGCCACCCGGCCCTGGGCAGACCTGGACTACCTGGGCTGGACCGACCGGAAGGCCCCGCTGCTGGCCTACGTCGTCCTCGAGCTGGACGGCGCCCTGACCGGCGTCCGGTTCCGCACCCCGACCGCCGAGCGCGGCCGGCGCCGGCACGGCGCGCTGTGCACCTGGTGCCAGGACGTCCGCACCACCGAGGCCGTGCTGGTCGTCGCCCGCCGGGCCGGCGCGGCGGGCCGCAACGGCAACACCATCGGCACGCTGGTCTGCGAGGGCTTCGACTGCTCCGCGCACGCCCGGTGGACCCCGCCGCGGCGCGACCCCGACGAGGCCACCGTCGCCGCCGACCTGGTCGCCGTCGCCGAGCGGGTGGCCGGGCTGCGGGAACGCGCCGCGGCGTTCGTCGCCCAGGTGGCCGCGACCGCCTGATCCGTGGACGTCCAAGCAATCCGTGCGTAGATTGCTTGGACGTCCACACATCGCCCTGCCTGGAGGACCCGTGGCCGACCTGCACGTGCCCGTGAACCCCGTCCGGTTCGTCACCGCCGCGAGCCTGTTCGACGGGCACGACGCCGCGATCAACGTGATGCGGCGGCTGCTGCAGAGCCAGGGCGCGGAGGTCGTCCACCTCGGCCACGACCGCAGCGTGGCCACCGTCGTCCGCGCCGCACTGGAGGAGGACGCGCAGGGCATCGCGCTGAGCTCCTACCAGGGCGGGCACGTGGAGTACTTCAGCTACCTCAAGGAGGAGCTGGAGCGGCACGGCGCCGGCCACGTGCAGGTGTTCGGCGGGGGCGGCGGCGTGATCGTCCCCGAGGAGATCGCGCTGCTGCGGTCCCGCGGCGTGCGCATCTTCGCCCCCGAGGACGGCCAGCGGCTCGGCCTCCCGGGCATGATCAACGAGCTGATCGCGGCCTGCGACGTCGACCTGACGACGCAGGTGCCCGACGCGGACGCACTCCTGACGCGCCTGCTCACCGGCGACCCCGCCGCCCTGGCCCGCGCCATCACGGTGCTCGAGGCCGGCGCCGACGCCGAGCTCGCCGAGCGGGTCACCCGCGAGGCCGCCCAGCGGCACGTCCCGGTCCTGGGCATCACCGGGACCGGCGGGTCGGGCAAGTCCTCGCTCACCGACGAGCTGCTCCGCCGGCTGCGGCTGGACCAGGAGGACAAGCTGCGCGTCGCCGTCCTCGCGGTCGACCCGTCGCGGCGCCGCGGGGGCGGCGCGCTGCTCGGCGACCGGATCCGGATGAACGCGCTGGAGACCGGCGACCGCGGCTCGACGTTCTTCCGCTCGCTGGCCACCCGCACCGCCGGCGCGCAGGTGCCCGAGCACCTCGACGCCGTCATCGCCGCGACCAAGGCCGCGGGCTTCGACCTCGTCGTCGTCGAGACCCCGGGCATCGGGCAGGGGGACGCGGCGATCCTGCCGTTCTCCGACGTCTCGCTGTACGTGATGACGCCGGAGTTCGGCGCCGCGTCGCAGCTGGAGAAGATCGACATGCTCGACTTCGCCGACGTCGTCGCGGTCAACAAGTACGAGCGCCGCGGCGCGGAGGACGCCCGCCGCGACGTCGCCCGCCAGCTGGTGCGCAACCGCGAGGCGTTCGGGCAGAGCTGGGAGACCATGCCGGTCTTCGGCACCTCGGCCGCCCGGTTCAACGACGACGGCGTCACCGCGCTGTTCCAGGAGCTGAAGAAGCTGCTGGCGGCGAAGGGCCTCGACCTGGCCCAGGGCGTGCTGCCGACCGTCGACGTCCAGGCCTCCACCGGGCTGACCAGCGTCGTCCCGTCGTCGCGGGCCCGGTACCTGGCCGACGTCGCGGACACCGTGCGCGGCTACCACCGGACGACGGCCGAGCAGGCCGCCCTCGCCCGCGACCGCCAGCACCTGGGGACGGCGGCGCAGCTGCTCGACGGCGACGCGGCGGACGCCGCCCGGGCCCGTGCGGAGCGGATCGACCTGCTGCCCGGCACCGTGCACCTGCTCGAGGGCTGGCCCCAGCTGGTGGAGGACTACTCCGGCGACGAGTACACCTACACCGTCCGCGGCCGCGAGATCGCCGTCCCGCTGACCCGGGAGACCCTGTCGGGCAACCAGGTGCGGCGGGTGTCGCTGCCGCGCACCGACGACCACGGCCAGCTCGTCGGCTGGCTGCGCTCGGAGAACGTGCCCGGCCGGTTCCCCTACACCGCCGGCGTCTTCCCGTTCAAGCGCGACGGCGAGGCCCCGGCCCGCATGTTCGCCGGCGAGGGCGACGCGTTCCGCACCAACCGGCGCTTCCAGCTGCTGTCCGAGGGCCAGCCGGCCACCCGGCTGTCCACCGCGTTCGACTCGGTCACCCTCTACGGCCGCGACCCCGACCCGCGCCCGGACGTCTACGGCAAGGTCGGCACCTCCGGCGTCTCCATCGCGACGCTCGAGGACATGAAGGCCCTCTACGACGGGTTCGACCTGTGCTCGCCGACCACGTCGGTGTCGATGACCATCAACGGCCCCGCGCCGGCGATCCTCGCCATGTTCCTCAACACCGCGATCGACCAGCGGCTGGCCACCCACCCCGACGAGGACCCGGCCGAGGTCCGCGCGTGGGTGCTGGCCAACGTCCGCGGCACGGTGCAGGCCGACATCCTCAAGGAGGACCAGGGCCAGAACACCTGCATCTTCTCCACCGAGTTCGCGCTGCGCTGCATGGCCGACATCCAGGAGTGGTTCATCGCCGAGAAGGTGCGGAACTTCTACTCGGTCTCGATCTCCGGCTACCACATCGCCGAGGCCGGGGCGAACCCCATCAGCCAGCTCGCCTTCACCCTCGCCAACGGGTTCACCTACGTCGAGGCCTACCTGGCGCGCGGCATGTCCATCGACGACTTCGCGCCCAACCTGAGCTTCTTCTTCTCCAACGGCATGGACGCCGAGTACACCGTCATCGGCCGGGTCGCCCGCCGGATCTGGGCGGTGGCGATGAAGGAGCGCTACGGCGCCAACCCCCGCGCCCAGCAGCTGAAGTACCACGTGCAGACCTCGGGCCGGTCGCTGCACGCGCAGGAGATGGACTTCAACGACATCCGCACCTCCCTGCAGGCGCTGTGCGCGATCTACGACAACGCCAACTCGCTGCACACCAACGCCTACGACGAGGCCGTCACCACCCCCTCGGCGCACTCGGTCCGCCGGGCCCTGGCGATCCAGATGATCATCGACCAGGAGTGGGGCCTGGCGATGAACGAGAACCCGCTGCAGGGCTCCTTCGTCGTCGACGAGCTCACCGACCTGGTCGAGGAGGCCGTGCTCGCCGAGTTCGACCGGATCGCCGAGCGCGGCGGCGTGCTGGGCGCCATGGAGACCGGCTACCAGCGCGGCCGGATCCAGGACGAGTCGATGCTCTACGAGCACCGCAAGCACGACGGCTCGCTGCCCATCGTCGGCGTCAACACCTTCCTCGACCCGCACGCCGCCGAGGAGGCGCCGCAGACCGTCGAGCTGGCCCGGGCCACGGAGGACGAGAAGCAGTCCCAGCTGGCACGGCTGGCCGACTTCCACGCCCGGCACGCCGCCGAGGCCCCGGCCGCGCTCTCGGCGCTGCAGGACGCCGCCATGCACGGCGGCAACGTCTTCGCCGCGCTGATGAACGCCGTCCGGGTGTGCTCGCTGGGCCAGGTCAGCGACGCGTTCTTCGAGGTCGGCGGCCAGTACCGCCGCAACGTCTGACGTGGACCCGATCGAGGAGGCCGGGAGGCAGTGGACCGCCCGCGGGTGGGGCGACGCCACCCCCGGCATGCTCGCGGTCACCTCGATCATGCGGGCGCAGGCGATCGTGCAGGCCCGGGTGGACGCCGTGCTGCGCCCGCTCGGGCTGACCTTCGCCCGCTACGAGCTGCTGCAGCTGCTGTCCTTCACCCGGGAGGGCTCGCTGCCCATGACCCGCGCCGGCGCACTGCTGCAGGTGCACCCGGCGTCGGTCACCAACGCGGCGCAGCGGCTGGAGGCGGCCGAGCTGGTGGCGCGCCGGCCGTCGCCGTCCGACGGCCGGGTGGTGGTCGTCTCGATCACCGACGAGGGACGGCGGCTGGCCGCCAAGGCGACCGACGCCCTGAACGCCGAGGTGTTCACCCGCCCCGGCCTGGCCCCCGACCGGGTGCGCGACCTGGTCGACGTCCTCCGCGAGCTCCGCGCCGACGCCGGGGACCTCGGGTGACCCCGTCGACTGGCACCGCAGCGGGCGACCCAAGTACCCGCACGCCCGCTGACGTGCCACTCGACGACCTGGGGCACCCCGTCCCCCTCCCGCGCCCGCCGCGCAGGGTGGTCTCCCTCGTCCCGTCGCTGACCGAGGCGCTGGCGGTCAGCGTCCCGGACCGGCTCGTGGGGGCGACCGACTGGTGCACCCACCCGGCCGGCCTCGACGTCCCCCGGGTGCGGGGCACGAAGAACCCCTCCCGGGCCGCCATCGGGGACCTGGCGCCGGACCTGGTGGTGGCCAACCAGGAGGAGAACCGCGAGCTCGACGTGCGCCGACTCCGGGAGGCCGGGATCCCGGTCTGGGTGACCCGGATCGAGACCCTGGACGACGCCTTCGCCTCGATGCGGCGGCTGTTCGGCGACGTCCTGCAGGTCAGCACCCCGGACTGGCTGGCCGACGCCGAGCAGGCCTGGGCCGAGCCGCCCGAGCCCGGCCCGCGGGTGGCCGTGGCGATCTGGCGCGACCCGTGGATGTGGGTGGGCGCCCGCACCTTCACCGGCGACCTGCTCGCCCGGCTGGGCTGCACCAACGCCGTCACCGCCGAGCGCTACCCGGTGGCCGACCCCGCCGAGGTCGACGCCGAGCTGGTGCTGCTCCCCGACGAGCCCTACGTCTTCACCGCCCACGACGGCCCCGAGGCCTTCCCCGGCCGGGCCACCGCGCTGGTCAGCGGCCGGCAGCTCACCTGGTACGGCCCCTCCCTGACCACCGCCCGCGCCGACCTCCTGGCCGCCGTCGCGGGTCAGGGCAGGATGCCGCGCTCGTAGGCGGTGGCCACGGCCGCGGCGCGGTCGGCGGCGCCGAGCTTGCCGAACACGTGCCCGAGGTGGGTCTTCACGGTCGCCTCGCTGACGAACAGCGACGCCGCGATCGCCCGGTTCGGGGTGCCCTGGGCCACCAGCCGCAGCACCGCCAGCTCCCGGTCGGTCAGCCCGCCGTCGGCGTCCCCGCGCAGCCGGGACACCACCTGGGTGGCCACCGCCGGGGAGAGCACCGACTCCCCCGCCGCCGCGGCCCGCAGCGCCGCGACCAGCTGCTCGGCCGGGGTGTCCTTGAGGACGTAGCCGGTGGCGCCGGCCTCCAGCGCGGCGGCGACGTCCCGGCCGGTGGCGAAGGTCGAGAGCACCAGCACGCGCACCGGGTCCCCGCGCAGCGCGGCGATCGCGTCCAGGCCGTCGCCGCCGGGCATCCGCAGGTCCAGCAGCAGCACGTCGGGCCGGGTCGCCCGCACCACGGCCAGCGCCTCGACCCCGTCGGCGGCCTCCCCGACCACCTCGACCCCCGGGACGGCGGCGAGCATGCCGCGCAGCCCGTCCCGCACGACGGGGTGGTCGTCGGCGAGCACCACCCGCACCGGCGCGTCAGCCACGGGGCACCGGTACCCGCAGCGAGACCGCCGTGCCCGCGCCGGGCTCGGACTCCAGCACCAGCTCCCCGCCCACCCGGTCGGCCCGCTGCCGCATGCCGCGCAGCCCGAACCGGGCGCCGTCGGCGACCGGGCCGGCGAAGCCCACGCCGTCGTCGCGGACGTCGAGCACCACCTCGTCGGGCATGAAGGACAGCGTCAGGCCCACCCGCCGGGCCCGGGCGTGCCGGTCGACGTTGGCCAGCGCCTCCCCCGCCACCCGCAGCAGGGTGGCCTCGACCTCGGCCGGCACCGCCCGCGGCTCGCCGGTCACCACGACCTCCAGCGGCGACCCGGTGCGCGCGGTCCACTCCGCGGCCAGCCGCTCGATCGCCGCGGGCGCCTGCGCGCCGTCCAGCTCGGCGGGCAGCAGGCCCGCCACGGACCGCCGCGCCTCGACCAGCGCCCCGCGGGCCAGCTCGGTGGCCCGGCCGACCCGCTCCCGGACGGCGGCCGGGGCGTCGTCGGGCCCGACGGCCTGCAGCTGGGTGACCACCCCGACCAGGCTCTGCGCGATGGTGTCGTGGATCTCCAGCGCCAGCCGCTCCCGCTCCTCGTGCACCCCGGCGTCGCGGGCCCGCTGCACCAGCTCGGTCTGCAGGTCGGCGTTCTCCGCCAGCGCCTCGGCCAGCCGGGCGTTGGTGCGCTCCAGCTCGGTGATGGTGGCCAGCCGCTGCGCGGTCAGCTGGTTCTCGTCGAGCTCCATGCGGACGAAGAACCCGGCCAGGCCGCCGTTGAGGGCGAGCAGGCCGGCGAAGACGAACGCCTGGGTGAGGGTCTGCGGCGGCAGCCCGCCGGACTGCGAGCCGGCCATGGTGACCGCGGTGACCAGCACGACCGGGGTGACCCAGGGGCGGCGCACGTGCTCGAAGGCGTCGAAGTAGCCGACGAAGGCGAACAGCGCGAAGAACGGGTTCACCCAGGTCAGCACGAAGGCCAGCGCCGTCCGGCCGGTCACGTAGGCCGCGCTGACGCGGTCGGGCCCCGGGCTGGTCGCCCCCCACCGCCGGTCGACGGCGAACCGGTGGGCCAGCGCGATGACCGCGGCGCCGGCCAGCAGCAGCGTCCAGGCCACCGGTCCGGCGCCGAACAGCGGCATGGTGCCCGCCGAGACCACGGTGGCCAGCGCCAGCAGCAGGTAGGGCCCGCGGCGGAGCAGGGCACGCCAGCGCAGCTCGATGCTGCTGCCGAGGTCGGTCACCGGGCCTCCCTGCGCGTCACTGCCACCGGAAGCATCGCACCGCCAGGGCGGTCAGCCCCACCGCCCAGGCGGCCACCACCAGCAGGTGCACCGCGTCCGGCCACACCCCGGCCTGGGCCTGCTCGAGCGCCAGCGCCGCCGCGCCGAGCGGGGTGGCCGCCACGACGTCGCGCAGCGCACCGCCCATGCCGCTGACCGGGAACCAGACCCCGGCGGTGAACATCAGCGGGAAGAACACCGCCGTCCCCAGCGCCGCGGCGATCCGCACCGACGGCGCGGTGCCGGCCACCAGGCCGCCGACGGCGAGCACCGCGACGAGCGCGAGCAGGTAGGCCAGTGCCCAGCCGGCGAGCTGGGCCGGCAGCGGGACGCCGAGCACCAGCCGGCCGTAGGCCAGCACGAGCACCACCGACACCGCGACCGCCGTGCCGTGCAGCACCAGCTGGGCGCCGAGCACGTGCCCGGCGCGCGCCGGGGTGGTCGCGGTGCGGCGCAGGATCCGCTGCTCGCGGTAGGTGGCGACCACCGTCGGCAGCGCCATCGCCCCGGCCATGATCGCGGCCAGCAGGCAGGACACCGGCACGTACAGCTCGACGAAGCTGCGCCCGCCGAGGTCGTCGGTGGACCCGGTCATCCCCGGCACCAGACCGAGGACGACCAGCAGCAGGGTGGGGAACGCGAGCACCCAGAACAGCGAGCCCGGCTCGCGCAGGAACAGCCGGGTCTCCGCGGTCAGCACGGCGCGGCCCGGCCGGGCGCGGCGGACGGCGGGGGCGCTCACGCGGTCGCCTCCGCGGCGGACCGGACGAGCTCCAGGTACGCCTCGTCCAGGGTGCTGGCCGCGACCCGCAGGCCCGCCGGCTCGGCACCGTGCGCGGTGAGCGCCCGCAGCACCGCGCGCACGCCGTCGTCGGACCCGGTCACCTCGACCCGGTCGCCGGCGCGGCGCACCGAGGCCACGCCCGGCAGCCCGTCCAGCGCACCCGGCGGCAACGCGGCGGTGGGGACGAAGGTCATCGTGGTGGCGGCGGACCGCCCGGCCACGACCTCGTCCGGGGTGCCCTCGGCGACCACCCGGCCACCGGCCACCACCGTGATCCGGTCGCACAGCTGCTGTGCCTCCTCCATCAGGTGGGTGACCAGCACGACCGTCGTCCCCCGGTCCCGGACGTCGCGGACCAGGTCCCAGGTCTGCCGGCGGGCCTCGGGGTCCAGGCCGGTGGTCAGCTCGTCGAGCACCACGGCGCGGGGCCGGCCGACCAGCGCGGTCGCGATGGCCAGCCGTTGCTGCTGGCCGCCGGACAGCTTCGCGTAGCGGGTGCCGGCGACCGGTCCCAGACCGAGCCGGTCGACCAGCTCGTCGGGGTCGTCCGGGTCGTCGTGGCAGGCGGCCACCAGCTGCACCGCCTCGCGGGCGGTGAGCTTGGCCGGCAGCCCCGAGCTCTGCAGCTGCACGCCCAGCAGCCGGGTCACCGCGACGCGGTCCCGCCAGGGCACGTGCCCGGCCAGGGTCACGGTGCCGGCGTCGGGGCGGGTCAGGCCGGCCACGCACTCGACGGTGGTGGTCTTGCCCGCCCCGTTGGGGCCCAGGACGCCGACCACCTGACCCTCGTCGACGTCCAGGTCCAGCGAGTCCACCGCGACCGTGCGGCCGTAGGTCTTGCGCAGTCCGCGCACCTCGATCAACGCCATGGCCCGACCCTGGCGGGGCGGGCCCGCCGGCGGCATCCACCGACCGGCTGCACCTGCCTCCACCGATCGGTGCGGCGGCTCAGCCCTGGTGGATCGCGTGCACCACCGCGTGGCCCTTGCCGCGGGAGATCAGCCACCGGTTGACCGGCCAGGCCACCAGGAACGCGATGCCCAGGGACAGGGCGAGGGTCCACCAGAAGAGGGACGTGGTCAGCCCGGCGGCCAGCGCGCCCGGGATGAGCGCGATGAACCCGTTGTCCACGACCTCCATGGTGGCGATGGAGACGGTGTCGGAGGCGAAGGCCACCCGCACCGCCCGGTCGAACGGCAGCCCGGCGCGCAGCACCCCGCGCACGGTGAGGGCGTAGCCGAACAGGAAGGCCAGCAGCAGGCTGACCACGATCGTCGTCCCGTTGCCCCAGCCGAAGGCGGCGGCGAGCACCATCCCCGCGACCTCTCCCGCGGCGCAGCCGGTCAGGCAGTGCCGGGTGGCCTGGGCGGCGGTGCGCCAGCTCGTCGGTTGCACGGGTCAACACTGCCCTGCGGGCCGGGCACCCGCACCCGCTCGTGTGGCGACATCGCGGAACGGGGTCGTACGGTTCTCCCAGCCGACGTCGAGACGATGGTGAGCCGGCCCGCACGCGGTGGACCTCCACCGCCAGGAGCCCCGATGCCCGCCCACACCCCTGCCGCCGACCGCTCCGCGCCGCGTACCCGGATCGGCCGCGCCGCCGCCGAGGTCGACGACCGGCTGCTGGTCGCCGGCCCGCTGCGCCGCACCCTGAACAAGGTCTTCCCCGACCACTGGTCGTTCCTGCTGGGCGAGATCGCGCTCTACGCGTTCGTCGTCCTGCTGCTGTCGGGGGTGTTCCTGACGTTCTTCTACGAGCCGTCGCTGATGGAGACCACCTACCAGGGCATCTACGCCCCGCTGCGCGGGGTCGAGATGTCCCGGGCCTACGAGTCCTCGCTGGACCTCAGCTTCGACGTCCGGGGCGGGTTGTTCATCCGCCAGCTGCACCACTGGGCCGCCCTGCTGTTCGTGGCCGCGATCGTGGTCCACCTGCTGCGGATCTTCTTCACCGGCGCGTTCCGGCGGCCGCGGGAGACGAACTGGTACATCGGGGTGGCACTGCTGCTGCTCGCCCTGGTCATGGGGTTCACCGGCTACTCGCTGCCCGACGACCTGCTCTCGGGCACCGGCCTGCGGATCGCGTCGGCGATCATCCTGAGCATCCCGGTCATCGGGACGTGGGCGCACTGGGCGGTCTTCGACGGCGACTTCCCCGGCGACCAGATCATGGGACGGCTCTACGTCGTCCACGTGCTGCTCGTGCCCGCGATCCTGCTGGCCCTCATCGCACTGCACCTGCTGATCCTGGTCAAGCAGAAGCACACCCAGTTCCCGGGCCCGGGCCGGACCGAGCACGACGTGGTGGGCAACCGGCTGTTCCCGGCCTTCGCCGGCAAGGCCACCGCCCTGTTCTTCCTGGTCTTCGGGCTCTGCGCCGCGCTCGGCGGGCTGGTGCAGATCAACCCGGTCTGGCTGTGGGGCCCCTACGACCCGGCGAAGGTCTCGGCCGGGTCGCAGCCGGACTGGTACATCGGCTGGCTGGACGGCGCGACCCGGCTGTTCCCCTCGTGGGACCTGGTCCTGCCCGGCGACTACCAGGTGCCCGCGCTGTTCTGGCCCAGCGTCGGGCTGGCCGGGCTGGTGTTCGCCGTGCTGGCGCTCTACCCCGTCATCGAGCGGCGGATGACCGGCGACACGGCTTCCGACCACCTCCTGCAGCGCCCCCGCGACGTGCCGGTGCGCACGTCGGTCGGGGCGATGGCGCTCGCCTTCTACCTGGTGCTGCTGGTCTCCGGCGGCAACGACCTGATCGCGGACAAGTTCGACATCAGCCTCAACGCGATGACCTGGGCCGGCCGGATCGGCCTGGTGGTCGTCCCGCCGATCGCCTACGCCGTGGCCTACCGGGTCTGCCTGGGCCTGCAGGACCACGACCGCGAGGTCCTCGAGCACGGCATCGAGACCGGCGTGCTGCGCCGGCTGCCCGGCGGCGAGTACCTGGAGGTGCACCAGCCGCTGGGCCCGGTCGACGCGCACGGCCACGGGGAGCTCACCTACGGCGGCGCGCCGGTGCCGCGGCGGATGAACCAGGTCGGCGGCGCCCGGCGGGCGGTGAAGGGCTTCTTCCGGCCGATCGAGGAGCCCGTGCGGGTGCAGCGGGAGGCCGAGCAGGGGGCGCGCGGGGACCAGGCGGTCACCAGCGCCCCGGAGGCCCGCGAACAGCGCTACAGTCAGAGCTGACCGTTCCAGCGCCGGCAGTGGGGCCGGCGCTCCACGAGAGGAGTCGCCGGATGCGCGACGCAGTCATCGTCGAGGCCGTGCGCACCCCGGTCGGGAAGCGCAACGGCGGCCTGTCCGGCGTCCACCCGGCCGACCTGTCCGCGCACGTGCTGCAGAGCCTGGTGGGCCGCGCGGGCCTGGACCCCGCGCTGGTCGACGACGTGGTCTGGGGCTGCGTCTCGCAGAGCGGCGAGCAGACGTTCGACATCGCCCGCACCGCGGTGCTGGCCGCCGGCTGGCCCGAGTCGGTCCCCGGCACCACCGTCGACCGGCAGTGCGGCTCCTCCCAGCAGGCGGTGCACTTCGCCGCCGCCGGCCTGGTCGCCGGGCACTACGACGTCGTCGTCGCCGGCGGCATCGAGTCGATGTCGCGGGTGCCGATGGGCTCCTCCCGCGGCAGCCAGGACCCGATGGGCCCGCAGTTCATGGCCCGCTACGACGGCGTGAGCCCCAACCAGGGCATCGGCGCGGAGATGATCGCCCAGCGCTGGGGCCTGTCGCGCACCCAGCTCGACGAGTTCGCGCTGCGCTCGCACGAGCGCGCCGCAGCCGCCCAGGACGAGGGCCGCTTCGACGCCCAGATCGCCCCGGTCGACGCCCCGGAGGGGCGGGTCACCGCCGACGAGGGCGTCCGCCGCGGCGGCACCGTCGAGGCGCTGGCCGGGCTGAAGACCCCGTTCCAGGCCGACGGCGTGGTCAGCGCCGGCAACGCCAGCCAGATCTCCGACGGCTCGGCCGCGCTGCTCATGATGACCGGCGAGAAGGCCACCGAGCTGGGCATGACGCCGATCGCCCGGGTGCACAGCGTGGCGCTGGCCGCCGACGACCCGGTCATCATGCTCACCGCGCCCATCCCGGCCACCAAGAAGGTGCTCGACCGCTCCGGCCTGCGGCTGGACGAGATCGGCGTGTTCGAGGTCAACGAGGCCTTCGCCTCGGTGCCGCTGGCGTGGCTGGCCGACATCGGCGCCGACGAGAAGGCGCTCAACCCGGTCGGCGGGGCCATCGCCCTGGGTCACCCGCTGGGCGCCTCGGGCGCCCGCATCATGACCACGATGGTCCACCACATGCGCGACAACGGGATCCGCTACGGCCTGCAGACCATGTGCGAGGGCGGCGGCCAGGCCAACGCCACCATCCTCGAGCTGCTGTGACCACGCGTCCTCGGCCCTAGCCCACGCCGGGGTCGAGGACGCGCACCCGGACGGCGCGGAACCGGTCCGGCGTGGCGAGCAGCTCCTGCTTGGTGGGGTCGCCGACGTCGACGGGCTCCAGCCGGCGCAGCGCGGTCAGCGGGGCGAGCCGGCGGTCGGCCAGGACGTCGTCCACGAGCCCGCGGTCGCCGCCGGTGACCAGCGCCGCGCAGGACCCGGCGTGCGGGAGCAGCACCCGGACGGCGGTCTCCACCGCGTGGTCGACGACGGCGCCGGTCTGGTTGCCCCGGCGGCGGGCGAAGCGCTGCTGCGACCAGCCGCCGGCGGCGGTGCGGCCCTGCACCTGCCGGGCGTCGACCTTGGAGACCACCAGGTCGCCGCCGTCGAACACGCCGACCGCCCAGCGGCCCCGGCGCACCAGCAGGACCGCGACCCGGTGCGCCGAGCGGGCCGCGGCGCCCAGCCGGGTCAGCGCGGCGGGGCCGGGGCCGTCCCAGCCGAAGGGCGGCACCAGGCGCAGCACCGCGCCGTCGGCGCAGGTCACGGTCACGCCCTCGTCGTCGGCGGCCACGTCGGCGAAGGACCCGTGCCGCGTGGCGGCGTTGTCCAGCCAGCGCTCGACCCGGGCGGGGGGCACCAGCACCAGCCGGCCGCCCCCGGCGGCGGGTCGGGACCGGGTCACCGGGCCCACCCTGCCAGGGTCAGGCGGCGAGCGCGGAGACCCGCTGCCGCCACCAGGCGGCGAACGCCGGTGCGGGCAGCGCGCGGGAGTACAGCCAGCCCTGGGCGTGCGGGACGCCGAGGTCGGCGACCAGCTCGCGGTGCGCGGGGGTCTCGATGCCCTCGGCGGTGACCTCCACCCCGACCGCGGCGGCCAGTGCGACCACCCCGGCGAGCACCCGGCGGGCGTCGGGGGCGCGCAGGGCGGCCGTGCGGTGCGGGCCGGGCAGCAGGGACCGGTCGGCCTTGAGCACGCCGAAGGGCAGCCGGCCGAGCAGGCCGACGCCGGCGTGGCCGGCGCCGAAGTCGTCGAGGGCCAGGGTGATGTCGGCGTCGGCGAGCGCCTGCACCGCGGTGAGCCGTTCCGGGGTCAGGGTCAGCTCGTCGTGCTCCACGACCTCGAGCATCAACCGGCCGGGCAGCACCCCGGCGTGCTCGCAGGCGCGCTGCACGGTGGTCAGCAGCTCGGGCGAGTGCAGGCTGGTGCGGCCCAGGTTGACGCCCACCCGGTGCACCCGGACGCCCGCGGCGTCCCAGGTGGCCAGCTGGCGCAGCGCCAGGTCGAGGACGGCGGCGTCCAGGCGCAGGCCCAGGCCGGCGCGCTCGGCCACCGGGACGAAGGTGTCCGGGGACAGCAGGCCCAGCCGGGGGTGGCACCAGCGCACCAGCGCCTCGGCCCCGAGCGGGTCGCCGTCGGCGATGCTCACGACCGGCTGGAAGTGGACCTCGAGCAGCCCGGTACCGGGCACGCCCGCGAGGGCACCGCGCAGCTCACCCGCCAGGTTCGAGGTCGTCACGGACGCATTGTCGAACGGTGCCGTCCGGAACTGCAGCCTGAACCCGGGAACTCCCCCGCACGAGGGGGCAGGAGGTCACTGTGGGTCAGGACACTCCGTGACCCGGCACGTGCGGCAGGCCAGCGGCCACCCAGGCGTGGAACCCGCCCACCACGTCGGTGGCGGTGGACAGCCCGATCGAGCGCAGGGCGTCGGCGGCCAGGCTGGAGGTGTAGCCCTCCGAGCAGAGCACCACGACGTCGACGTCGTAGCCGGTGGCCTCGGGCAGCCGGGCGTCGCTGGTGGGGTCGAACCGCCACTCCAGCACGTTGCGCTCGACGACCAGCGCGCCGGCCACCCAGCCCTCCCGGTACCGCTGGGCGGCGGGGCGGATGTCGACCAGCAGCGCACCGGCGGCGATGCGCGCGGCGGCCTGCAGCGGCGCGACGCGCTGGATGCGGGCCCGGGCGGCGGCGAGCAGGTCGTCGACCGACACCGCCCCGGCCGGGCGGCTGCGGGCGGGCTCGAGGAGGGCGGTCACCAGTCCACCCCGGCGCGCTCGGTGCCGGTGCGGACCAGCCGGCCGCCCTCGATCCGGTAGGTGTTCATCAGCGTCAGCCGCGGGGCGTACACGTGCACGCTCACCGCCGGCTCGTGGAGCGTGTTGACCACCTGGTGCACGTAGTGCGAGCCGAAGAAGCGCACCCGGCCCGCGGCCAGGTCCGCGGTGCTCTGCCGCGCGGCCGTGCCGGTGCCACGGGCGACCACGCGCTCGGTCAGCGTGCCGCGGGCGACGGCGAAGGCGCCGGCGGAGGCGCCGTGGTCGTGCAGCGGGGTGCCCTGGCCGGGCAGCCAGGACAGCAGCCAGATCTGGGCGTCGCGCAGCTCGGCGTGCAGCGAGGGGTCCAGGGCGGGGACGACGTCGGCGGGGTCGAGCAGCGCGGTCCAGCGGGACTGCTCGCGGTACTCGACGCGGTCGGCCCACAGGTCGGTGCGGATGGCGAGGGCCACGGCGAGGGCGGCGGCCCCGGCGGGGGCGTCGGCCGGGGTCTGCGGCGCGGGGGTGGTCAGGGCGGTGGGCAGCACGGTGCTGGTCACAGAGGTGTCTCCGGGTGGGGGCGCAGCGGGGCACGACGGTCCGCGCGGCGGGGTGACGGGGGTCGGGGCTGGGGTGCGGTCAGCTGCCCGGACACAGCGCGCTGGCGACACGCAGCAGGTCCACGGCGGACCTCCGGTGCAGCTCGAGCGAGTACGTCACGCGGAAGAGGACACCACACCGGGGACGCCGGTGCAAGCATCCGCACCGGTTTGGTGCACTTTGTCTCAGCGGGCGAGCGCGGGGTCGCCGGCGTGCTCGGCGGGGACGACCAGCAGCCGCTGGAAGACCGCCACGACCAGCCCGGCCGCCGCGGCGGCGACGGTGGCCACCGAGAAGGCCGCGTTCGCCCCGACCACGTCGACGACCTTGCCGGCCACCGAGGCCCCGAGCGCGACGCCGATCGCCAGCGCGGTGCCGATCCAGGTGAAGGCCTCGGTGACCACCGCCCGGGGCACCAGCACCTCGGCCAGGGTGAACGCGCTGATCAGCGACGGCGAGACGGCCAGCCCGGCCAGCACGACGAACGGGATCATCAGCCACAGCCCGCCCACCACCAGCAGCGGCAGGCTGGTGAGCACGAACAGCCCGAGGACGGCGAGCAGCCGGCGGCGCACCGGGGATCGGAAGTGCACGGTGCCCCAGCCGATCCCCGACACCATGGACCCGATGGCCAGCGCGGCGATGAGCACGCCCGAGTAGGACTTGGCGCCCACCTCGTCGGCGAAGGCGACCAGCGCGATCTCCAGCGTGCCGAGCATGGTGCCCACGGCCAGGCCGACGACGAAGAGCACCCGCAGCCCGGCGGTGCGCATCGCCGAGGGACCCTGCCGGGACTCGTGGCCGTGCGCCGGCGGCTCGGTGCGGCCCTGCGCGGCGAAGGCGAGGCTGCCGACGACGGCGAGGGTGAACGCGGTGACCACGCCGGAGGTCGTGTGCCCGGTGGTGGACAGGAACGTGACGAGCACCGGGCCGACGATGAACACGAACTCGTCGACCACCGACTCCATCGCCAGCGCGGTGGGCAGCCGCGGCGTGCCGCGCAGCAGGTGGGTCCAGCGCACCCGGATCATCGACCCCACCGGCGGGATGCAGGCCCCGGCCAGGGCGCCGGTGGCGAACACGACCCACAGCGGCCAGCCCTCGCGCACCGAGAACAGGAAGCCGAAGCCGGCCAGCACGAAGACCACGAGCACCGGCAGCAGCACCCGGCGCTGGCCGAGGGTGTCGGCCAGCCGGCCCAGGACCGGGCCGCTGATCGCGGTGGCCACCGCACCGGCCGCGGCCACACCGCCGCCCAGGGCGTACGAGCCGGTGTAGTCCTGCACCAGCAGCACGCTGCCCAGCCCGATCATCGACAGCGGCAGGCGCCCGATGAACGCCGCCGCCACCATCGGCAGCACGTGCGGCGTGCGCAGCACGTGCAGGTACGGGTTGGGCACGGGGAGGTGGCCTCCGGCGGGGGTGGGGGATGCGGACCCGACGCTAACCGCCGGGCGGGCCCGGTGCCCGCAGGAGGGTCAGGACGGCGGCAGCGGCGGGCGCTGGTAGGGCTCGGCCCGCGGGTAGGCGTTCGTGCTGGACTCGGGTGAGCGCCAGGCCTGCGGCTGGCCGTCGGGCACCGCGGTGAACCCGTCGTCCTCGTCGTCGTCCCGGCGGCGGGGACGACGCCCCTGCGGGACCAGCGACAGCAGGACGAGGACGCCGCCGACCACCAGCGCACCGCCGAGGGCGCCGAAGGTGCGGAGCCCGTCCAGCGCCGCGCCGGCCGCGGGGAGCTCGGTCCCGGACAGGGTCCCCGGGGCCACCTGGGCGAGCACGCCGAGGGCGAGGAACGGGGCGCCGGCGAGGAAGGGCACGAGCGGGGACACCCGGCGCGCGGCCGCGGCCAGCCCGAGGACCCCCGCCCCGACGGCGAGCCAGACGAAGCCCTCGGTGCTCGTGGCGTTCGCCGCCACGGCGGTCGCCAGCCGCACCACGCCCTGCCCGACGGCCAGCAGGGCGCCCGCGGCGAGGACGAGCCCGAGGACGAAGCCGGCGACATGCCTCATGCGACGGACCGTAGCCGCGCCGGGCCCGACCGTCGACGCGAACGGCCCGGCCCGGCGTGGCGGTCAGGCGAGGCGGCTCCGGAGGATCTCCAGCTCGTCCCACATCGTGGTGGGGAGCTTGTCGCCGAACTTCTCGAACCACTCGGTGATCTGCGGGATCTCCTCGCGCCACTCCTCGGGCCGCACCGCGAGCGCGGCCTCGACCTGCTCGGGGGTCATGCCCAGGCCCTCGACGTCGAGGGAGTCGGCGGTGGGCACGTGGCCGACCGGGGTCTCCACGGCCGAGGCGGTGCCCTCCAGCCGTTCGACGACCCACTTGAGCACGCGGGAGTTCTCGCCGAAGCCCGGCCACAGGAAGCCGCCCTCGTCGTCCCGGCGGAACCAGTTGACGTAGAAGATCGCCGGCAGCTTGGTGGCGTCGGCGGACTTGCCGGTCTCCACCCAGTGGTTGAAGTAGTCGCCGGCGTTGTAGCCGATGAAGGGCAGCATCGCGAACGGGTCGCGGCGGATGACGCCGACGGCGCCGGTGGCCGCCGCGGTGGTCTCCGAGGACAGCGTCGCGCCCATGAACACGCCGTGGTTCCAGTCCCGGGCCTGGGTGACCAGCGGGATGGTGGTCTTGCGGCGGCCGCCGAACAGGATCGCCGAGATCGGCACGCCCTTCGGGTCGTCCCACTCGGGGGCGAGGATCGGGCACTGAGTGATCGGGGTGCAGAACCGGCTGTTCGGGTGGCTGGAGGGCTCGTCGGACTCCGGCGTCCAGTCGCGGCCCTTCCAGTCGGTGAGGTGGGCCGGGGGCTCGTCGGTCATGCCCTCCCACCAGACGTCGCCGTCGTCGGTGAGCGCCACGTTGGTGAACACCGAGTTGCCCTGCTCGATGGTGCGCATCGCGTTGGGGTTGGTGTCCCAGCCCGTGCCCGGCGCGACGCCGAACAGGCCGAACTCGGGGTTGAGGGCGTAGAGCCGGCCGTCCTCGCCGAACCGCATCCAGGCGATGTCGTCGCCGAGGGTCTCGACCTTCCAGCCCGGGATGGTGGGCTCCAGCATCGCCAGGTTGGTCTTGCCGCAGGCGCTGGGGAACGCGGCGGCGATGTAGTGCACCGCGCCCTCGGGGTTGGTGAGCTTGAGGATCAGCATGTGCTCGGCCAGCCAGCCCTCGTCGCGGGCCATGACCGAGGCGATCCGCAGCGAGTAGCACTTCTTGCCCAGCAGGGCGTTGCCGCCGTAGCCCGACCCGTAGGACCAGATCATCCGCTCCTCGGGGAACTGGACGATGTACTTGGTCGTGCTGCACGGCCACGGGACGTCGGCCTGGCCGGGCTCCAGCGGGGCGCCGAGGGAGTGCATGGCCGGCACGAAGGGCCGGTCGGTGCCCATGGCCTGCAGCGCTGCGGTGCCGATGCGGGCCATGACCCGCATGGAGACCACGACGTACTCGGAGTCGGTGAGCTCGACGCCGAACATCGGCGACTCGGCGTCGATGGGGCCCATGCAGAACGGGATGACGTACATGGTGCGGCCGCGCATGCAGCCGCGGTACAGCCCGGTCATGACCGACTTCATCTCGGCCGGGTCCATCCAGTTGTTGGTGGGACCGGCGTCGGCCTCGTCGACGGAGCAGATGTAGGTGCGGTCCTCGACCCGGGCGACGTCGCTGGGGTCGGACTGGGCCAGGAAGGAGTTGGGCTTGGCGGCCAGCCGGGTGAAGGTGCCCGCGGCCACCAGCTGCTCGGTGAGCCGGGTCCACTCCTCGTCGCTGCCGTCCACCCACACCACGCGGTCCGGGGTGGTCAGCTCCGCCATCTCGGCCACCCAGGCCAGCAGCCGGGAGTGGGTGGTGGGGGCGTTCTCCAGACCGGGGGTGGCCACGGACGTCACGGGCGTCTCCATCCATCGTTGCCGCCGGTGCGGAGCTCGCCCCGGCGCTGGTGCGATCGGACGAGGCTAGCGCCGCAGCAGGGCCACGGACAGATGGAACGGGTGAGACGTATCTGACGTCTTGTCCGTGACCAGACGTCTGGGACGTCTTGCAGGTCCGGTTGGCGACGGCCCTGCGCGGGCACGGGGTCGGCCATGACCGTCACCGACCCCGACGTCCCCGACCCCGCCGCCGACCCGCGCACCACCCAGGCCGACCCCGGCGCCCTCGCCGAGGGCGCCGACCTCGCCTCCGCCGAGGACGACGACCTGGCCGCCGGCGAGGACGAGCTGTCCGACGACCCGGCCGGCGAGGCCGACGAGCAGCTGACCGAGCAGCAGCCCCCGGGCTAGGCCCGGGCCAGCGCCGCGAGCGCCCCGGCCACCTCGGCCGGGGCCTCCAGCGCGGTCAGGTGCCCGGAGCCGGGCACCACCACCGCGGTCGCGTCGGGCCGCAGCGCGCGCAGCTCCGCCAGCCGGTCCTCCGGCGGGGTGGGCGCGTCGTGCTCGCCGAAGAGCAGCAGCACCGGCGCCGGGAGGTCCCGGACGGCGGCCGAGGTGTCCGGCCGCGCGGCCAGCGCGCGGCAGACCCAGGCGACGTCCGCCGGGTCCTGCGAGCGGATCATCGTGGCCACCCGCTCGGCCAGCTCCGGGCCGGCGTGCGGGCCCAGGCCCTCGGCGACGGAGTCCAGCACCGCCCCGATCCCGTGCTGCTCCAGGTCGTCGGCGACGGCGAGGCGGTCGGCGGGCACGTCGGGCGGGCCGACCTCGGTGGTGGTGTCGCACAGCGCCAGGGCCGCCACCCGCTCCGGGGCGCGGCCGGCCAGCATCGCGGCGACGTACCCGCCGGTGGAGAGCCCGGCCACGACCGCCCGGTCGGCGCCGAGCTCGTCGAGCAGTTCGAGGACGCCGTCGACGGCGAGCTCCAGCGACGGCTCGCCGGAGGCCGGGGAGCCCAGGCCGGGCAGGTCGACGGCGACCGGCCGCAGCGGGGCCGGCAGCAGGGCCGCGACGTCGTCCCACAGGCGGTGGTCCAGCGGGAAGGCCGGCAGCAGGACGACGACCGGGCCGGGCCGGTCGGGGAAGGGGTCGGCTCGGTTCAGCACCGTCGGCCACTACCCGGCGGCTCAGAACCGGAAGCGGCCGACCTCGTACGGGTACCGGACGACGACGTCGCCCATCGAGACCTTGCCGCGCACCACCAGGTGCAGCTGCCCGTGCTGCGGCCCGGCGGGCACCTTGCTCTTCACGCTGCCCATCCCCGCCGAGACGCCGTCGACGTCCGCGGTCGCGCCGTCGGGGAGGATGAACCTGGCGGTGCCGGCGCCGAGCTTGACCCGGACCTCGACCACCTGCTGGGGCAGCACCGCCCGGGTGAAGTCCAGGACGGCGTCGCCCATCGTGCTCTGCACCTCGAGGACCGGGGGCACCTGCCAGGCGCCGGTGCGCTTGATGTCGCCCATCCCGGACTTCAGCACCACCGGCGCGGGGCCCGCGGGGGGCGCGGGCTGCCAGGTGGTCGGGGTGGCCGGGGGTACGACGGCCAGGCCCGACGGCGCCGGGGGGTGCTCGGGCGGGAGGTCGGCCAGCGGTGGCTGGAGGTCCTCGGCGTACCGGGCGGCGTAGACGGTGGTCAGCCGCTCGTCGAGCTCGGCGAAGCTGATCCGCCCCTCGGCCATGGCGGTGTGCAGCCGCTGCGCGGCCCGCTCCCGGTCGGCGTCCGAGATACGGATCCGCGGCGTCCCCTCCATGACCGCGACCCTAGGTCACACGGTGCAGCTGTCGCCCTCGCAGCCCGCGGCCGGCGGCACGGTGGCCAGCGGGTGGCTGTCGGCCCAGGCCCGCTCCAGCAGCTGCAGCAGCACCGACGGGTCCTGGGCGCCCGCGGCGCCGTAGGTGCGGTCGACCACGAAGAACGGCACGCCGGTGGCGCCGAGGGCCTGCGCGGTGGCGATGTCCTCGCGGACGGCGTCCAGGTACCGGCGGTCGGTCAGCGCGGCGCGCACCTCGTCGGCGTCCAGGCCGACCTCGGCGCCCAGGCCCACCAGCGAGTCCAGGTCGAAGACCGACACCTGCTGCTCGAAGTGGGCGTGCAGCAGGCGCTCCTTCATGGCGTCCTGCTTCCCCTGCTCGGCGGCCAGGTGGATGAGCTGGTGGGCGAGCAGGGTGTTGCCGCTGACCCCGTTCGCCAGGTCGTAGTGCAGGCCCTCGCGCAGCGCCAGCGCGTCCAGCGAGGTCATCTGCTCGCGCATCTCGTCCTCGGAGCGGCCGTACTTGCGGGCCAGCGCCGGCAGGGTCGGGTGCACGTCGCCCTCGGCGACGGTGGGGTCGAGCTGGAAGCTGCGCCAGACCACCTCGACGGCGTCGGCGTGCTCGAACCGCGACAGGGCGGTCTCGAACCGGCGCTTGCCGATGTAGCACCAGGGGCACACGACGTCGGACCAGATCTCCACCTTCACGCGCGGCCCAACACCCCTTCCGCCCGCGGTGTTCCCCGGGCCAGGATCGGGGCCGTGCTGGACCACCTGGGCATCCCCTGCGCCGACCCCGAGGCCGCGCTGCGCTTCTACCTGACCGCGTTCGCCCCGCTCGGGTTCCGGGAGGCGGCGCGGTTCGGCACCCCCGCCGGGCCGGTGATCGGCGTCGCCGGCGCCGACGGCGTCCCGCACTTCTGGCTGGCCCCGCACGGGGGCCGCACCGACGGCGAGGTGCACCTGGCGTTCACCGCGCCGGACCGGGCCGCGGTCGACGCCGTGCACGCCGCTGCGGTCGCGGCCGGCTTCGAGGTGCTGCACGCGCCGCGGGTGTGGCCCGAGTACCACCCCGGCTACTACGGCACGTTCCTGCGCGACCCCGACGGCAACAACGCCGAGGCCGTGCACCACTCCGTCGGCTAGCGCACGCCGACGAGGTCGACGACGAAGACCAGCGTGGCGCCGGGCTTGATGACCCCGCCCGCGCCGCGGTCGCCGTAGGCCTTGTGCGGCGGGATGGTCAGCCGGCGGCGGCCGCCGACCTTCATGCCGGCGATGCCCTCGTCCCAGCCGGTGATGACCATGCCGACGCCGAGGCGGAACTCCAGCGGGTCGCCGCGGTCCCAGGAGGCGTCGAACTGCTCGCCGCCGTCGTGGGTCACGCCCACGTAGTGCGCGGACACCAGGCTGCCGGGGGTGGCCTCGGCGCCGTCGCCGACGGTGATGTCCTCGACGACGAGGTCGTCGGGGGCCGGGCCGGTGGGGGGCTCGACGTCGGGACGGGTCAGCTCGGCCACGCGGTTCTCCTCGGGTCGGGTGCCGGGGAGGTCCCGGCGTCCGTGGACCACCCAACCAGACCTGCCGGTGTGAAGCCTGCGTTACGTCTGGTCGCGGGGCCTTGCCGGCTGCCGGGACCCCGGTTCGAATGGGCCGCAGAGCCGCGGCAGCTGCCGTGCGGCCACCCCTCGGGGGTCCCCACCATGAGCACGCCCACCCTGTCCGAGCTGGCCCGCGAGTCCCGGATGGGTGCCCCCGGCACCCTGACGACCGACCGCGAGGTCCGCCGCATCTCCCTCGCCGACCTGGCCACCCGCCGGGCCGAGGTCACCGAGCAGCTGTGGTCGGCCGCGACCGACATCGGCTTCTTCCAGGTCGTCGACCACGGCATCACCCCCGCGGAGGTGGACGGCGCCTTCGCCGCCGCGCGGGCGTTCTTCGCGCTGCCCGCCGAGGTCAAGGCGCGCTACCCGATGAAGAAGGGCCTCAACGCCGGCTACGAGTTCAAGTCCCAGGTGCGACCCTCGGTCGGGACGCCGGACCAGAAGGAGTCCTGGCAGCTCACCCGCCCGCACATGGAGGGGCTGTGGCCCACCGACGGCGAGGTGGCCGGGTTCCGCGACACCGTGCTGGCCTTCGAGGCGCACTGCCACGAGGTGGCCATGACCGTGCTGTCCTGCTTCGCCGACGTGCTCGAGCTGCCGCGCGACTTCTTCGCCGGCGTGCACGACCCGGCGAACCCGCAGTACCAGTCGTGCCTGCGGCTGATCCACTACATGGCGTTCCCGGACGAGCTGGTCGGCGTCCCGGGCACCTGGCGGGCCGGCGCGCACACCGACTTCGACTGCCTGACCCTGCTCTTCCAGCGGGCCGGGCAGGACGGCCTGCAGGTGCTCCCGGGCGCCGAGGCGGCCCGGCCCTCGGCGGTCGGGTACGCCTGGACGCCGGTGCCGGCCACCGACGAGGCCATCACCTGCAACATCGGGGACATGCTGGAGCGCTGGTCGGGCGGGCGGCTGCCGTCGAACTTCCACCGGGTGGCCGCACCCGGCCCCGGGGACCCGACCGACCCGCGCTTCTCGATCGCCTACTTCGCCCAGGCCGACAAGGACGCGGTGATCGAGGCCCCGGGCGAGGAGCCGATCACCGCCGGGGACTTCCTGCTGCGTCGCATCCAGGCCAACTTCCGCACCTGAGCACGCCTCCGCCCCGGCCCCCGTGCGGGGGCCGGGCCGGAGCGCAGGGGGTGGATCAGTCGCCGAGCCCGGCGCGGTCGACCTTGCGGTGGAACCGCATGCCGGCCAGGCCACCGAGGACCGAGCCGACCAGGGCGACACCGGCGACGACCAGCGCCACGACGATCGCGGTGGTGCTCAGGTCACCCTCGTTGACGGGCAGTCGGGGGAAGGCGTTGAGCTGGCCCAGCACGTCGTACTGGTTGCCGGCGACGGCGGCCAGCACCGCGACGACGACCGCGACGACGACGGCCCAGACCCACACCGCGATGCCCTGGCGGGCGCCGTGGAAGCGGGCCATGCGGCCGGCCACGTAGCCACCGGAGTAGTAGGAGAGGAACAGGATCACCAGGAGGGCGATGCCCCCGGCCCAGCCCACGGCCTGCGGGTTGTTCGTGGCGTCGTCGGCGGCCTGCGACAGCGAGGTGTCGGTGGCCAGGCCGACGGCGGTGCCGGCGGCGGCGACGAGGGCGGTCAGCAGCACGGCCATGCCGGTGGCGGTCAGCCAGCCGAAGAAGGCCGAGCCGATCTTCACGCCGCCGGCGCGCTGCTTCTCCGCGGCGACGACGTCACGACGGGTGGGGGTGGCGGCCACGGTGGTGTCGGCGGGCGCGGCGTGGGCGCCCGGCGTGGTCGCGGGGCGGGGGTTCGGGTCGATGGACACGGTCACTCCTGGGACGGGTTCCCGCTCCGGGCGGGGGTGGACGGGTGGACGGGTGGTGCGGGGCCGGGGCCGGGCGGTCGTCGCCCGGCCCCGAGGGCGGCCTACTTGAAGACGTCCTTGACCTTCTCGCCGGCCTGCTTGGTGTTGGCGGAGGTCTGGTCCGCCTGGCCCTCGGCCTGGAGCTTCTCGTTGTCGGTGGCCTTGCCGATGGCCTCCTTGGCCTCCCCGACCAGCTCCTCGGCCTTGTTCTTGATCTTGTCGAGACCGCTCATGGCGTTGCTCCCGTGGGTCGGGCACCGTGGGTGGTGCCGGTTCCGGCAGAGCGGTCGCCCTGCCGGGCCCGGAGGGACGGATGAGTCCGCAACCGGATCGTCCGCAATGGTTCCTACGTCGTAAGCGCCCTGCGGACAGGGCTTCATTACGCCGTAAGCGCGCCGGCCAAACATGTGCGGGACAGATCACACCCCCCGCGTCTCGACGTGCGGCGCCCCCGTGTGCAAGGCAACCTCGACCGGACGGCACGACGGAAGGTGGACCAGTGGCAGCCCCCGGGGACGACCAGCCGGGTACGGACGTGGGTGCGATCCAGGACGGCGGGCTCGAGGCGCCCGACCACCCGGACGACCCCGACCTGCCCGAGAACCGGGGTCGACGCGCGGCCGAGGACGCCACCGGGCCCCCCAGCCTGGGCACCCGGGTGCCGCTGGACCGGGAGCGGATCATCTCCGCGGCCATCGACTACATCGACGCCCACGGCCTGCCCCTGCTGACCATGCGCCGCCTGGGGTCCGCGCTCGGGGTCGAGGCGATGAGCCTGTACCGGTACGTGCCCGGCCGCGACGACCTGCTCGACGGCGTGGTGGACACCGTCGTCGACGAGCTGTTCGCCGACGAGGAGGTGCTCTTCGAGCCGAGGTTCGGCTGGCAGGACTACCTCCAGCGGCTGGCCCACGGCGTCCGGCGCATCGCCCTGGCCCACCCGGCGCTGTTCCCGCTGGTGGCCACCCGCCCGCCGGCCGCCCCGTGGGTGCGCCCGCCGCTGCGCAGCCTGAAGTGGGTCGAGTCGCTGCTGCGCGCCCTGCACACGCACGGGTTCACCAGCGTGCAGGCCGTGGTGGCCTACCGTGCCTACACCAGCTTCCTGCTCGGGCACCTGCTGCTCGAGGTGGCCCAGCGCGGGGTGTCGGTGCACCCGGAGGACGACCCGGACGGCAAGCCGTCGACCAAGCAGCTGGACCTGGTCGAGTTCCCGCTGATCACCGAGCTGCAGCCGCTGCTGTCCCTGGACGAGACCCTCACCGAGTTCGAGGAGTCGCTGGAGAGCCTGCTCGACCGGCTGCAGACGATGCTGGAGACCGGCGCGCACCACCTGCCCCCGCCCACCGAGGACGCCGAGCTCCTCACCCCGCCGCCCACCGGCATCTGACCCGATCCGTCCGGACCGGTTCCGAACCCCGGGGGTCCGGGTAGGCCCGGGCGATGAGTCTCCTGGGCTTCCTCGACCGCATCGCCGACTCCCCCGCCCTCGACGGCGCCGACCGCCCCGCCCGCGCCGCCGTGCAGCGGGCGCTGCGGCCGCGCGCGGTCGAGGACGCGCTGCACGGCACCTGGCTCGGCCACCCGCTGCACCCGGTGCTGGCCCAGGTGCCGGTCGGCAGCTGGGTGGCCGCCGGCCTGCTGGACGCCGTCCCTCCCCTGCGGCCGGCCGCGACCCTGCTCATCGGCACCGGGGTGGCCGCCGCCGTCCCCACCGCCCTGGCCGGGTCGGCCGACTGGTCGCAGCAGGAGGTGGGCGTGCGCCGGGTCGGGCTGGTGCACGCCGCGCTGAACTCCGTCGCGCTGGGCCTCTACGCCGGGTCGCTGGTCGCCCGCAGGCGCGGCGCGGGGACGGCGGGGCGGGTGCTCGCCTACGCCGGGCTGGCGCTGGCCGGCGGCTCGGCCGCGGTCGGCGGGCACATGAGCTACGCGCAGAGCTCCGGGGTCTCCCACGCCGCCACCGCCGCCCGCTCGCTCGGCCACGACTGGGTGGACCTCGGCCCGCTGGAGGACCTGCCCGACGGCCGGCCCGCCCGCCGCACCGGCCCGGGCCAGGGCACCCCGGTGCCGCTGGCCGTCGTCCGCCGCGGCGACCGGGTGGACGTGTTCCTCGACGCCTGCGCCCACCTGGGCGGGCAGCTGTCCGACGGCGCGGTCGAGCAGGTCCGCGGCCGGGACTGCCTGGTGTGCCCGTGGCACGACTCGGCCTTCGAGCTCGACGCCGGCCAGCCCACCCGCGGCCCGGTCGCCGTCCCGCAGGAGAAGCTGCTGGTGAAGCAGGAGGGCGGCCGCGTGCTGGCCCGCCTGGCCGGCCGCCACACCGGCGACGACTGACCCGGCTCAGCCCAGGGCGGCCCGGGCGGCGGCGCGGACGGCGTCGGCGAGCGCGTCCAGGCTGGGCGAGCGCAGCTTCCACTGCTGCCACCACAGGACGACGTCCACCGCACCGGCCGGGTCGAGCTCCACCAGGCCGTCGTCCGGGCCGGTCTGCAGGTCGGGCACCATGCCCCAGCCCAGGCCGAGCCGGACGGCGGCCAGGTAGTCCGCGCTGGCCGGCACGAAGTGCGTGGGCGGGGTGGGCCGGTCGTGGGTGCGCCGGCGCAGGTAGGCCGCCTGCAGGTCGTCGGTGCGGTCGAACACCACCACCGGCGCCCGCCGCAGCTCACCCGGCGTCGCACCGCCGGGGAACCAGGCGCGGGCGAAGGCGGCGGTGGCCATCGGCCGGTAGGTCATCGACCCCAGCCGGTGCACCGAGCACCCGGGGACGGCGACCGGGTCGGCGGTGACCGCGGCCATCACCGTGCCGTCGCGCAGCAGCGCGCTGGTCAGCGACTGGTCGGCGACCCGGAGGTCGAGCTGCACCCGGTCGGCCAGCGGCGCGACCGCCGGCAGGAACCAGGTGGCCAGCGAGTCGGCGTTGACCGCGACCGGGAGCGCGGGCGCCCCGGGCGCGGTGCTGCCGCCGAGCTGCGCGGTGGTGTCGGCGACCAGCAGCTCCACCTGCCGAGCCAGCCGGAGCACCGCGGCACCGGCCTCGGTGGGGACGACGGGCCGGCTGCGGACCAGCAGCACCTGGCCGGTCGCGGACTCCAGGGCCCGCAGCCGCTGGCTGACCGCGGACGGCGTGACGTGCAGCAGCCGGGCGGCGCCGTCGAGGGTGCCCGCCTCGACGGCGGCGGCGAGCGCCTGCAGCTGGGCCAGGTCCATCGACAGCACAGCTTACGGTGCCGCAGAACCGTGCGCGGAACTGTTGCGCCGGGCCGCCTAGCGTCGGGCCCGTGGGAACCGCTGTGCTCGCCGGGCTGGGCCTGGGTCTGTCGCTGATCGTCGCCATCGGGGCGCAGAACGCCTTCGTGCTGCGCCAGGGCCTGCGCCGGGAGCACGTGGCCGCCGTCGTGGCCGTCTGCGCGGTCTCCGACGTGGTGCTCATCCTCGCCGGCGTCGGCGGGACCGGGGCGGTGCTGACCCGGGTGCCGTGGCTGGTGGACGTGGTCCGGGTGGCCGGGGCGCTGTTCCTCGGGGGCTACGCGGTGCTCGCCGCCCGGCGTGCGCTGCGACCGGCCGCGCTGGCCGCCGACGCCGGTGGCTCCCGGGCCGGGGCGGGTGCGGTGGTGGGCACGGCGCTGGCGCTGACCTGGCTGAACCCGCACGTCTACCTGGACACCGTGCTGCTGCTCGGCAGCGTCGCCGGCACGCACGGCGGGGACCGCTGGTGGTTCGCCGCCGGCGCCTGCGCGGCCAGCCTGCTGTGGTTCACCGGGCTGGGCTCCGGCGCCCGCGTGCTGCGCCCGGTGTTCGCCCGCCCCGCGGCCTGGCGGGTCCTCGACGGCGTCATCGCCGTCGTCATGGCCACCCTCGCGGTCTCGCTGCTGGTCGGGCCTGGTGGGATCACCGGGTGAGCGAGCTGCGCTGGCTGACCGACCCGGCCGAGGTGGACCCGTCGCTGCGCGCGGCGCTGCTGGCCTGCTGGCGGGACGTCACCAACACCGGCGGCGCCGTCGGGTTCCCCGTCGTCCCGGTGGACGACGCGACCGTCGCCCCGGTGCTCGACGCGCTGGTCGGCTCGCTGTCCGGCGGCGTCCAGCTGCTGGTCGCGACCGGGGACGGCGGCCTGGCCGGGTGGCTGGTGCTCGAGCGCAACCCGCAGCCGATCTTCGCGCACTGGGCCACGCTGAAGCGGGTGCAGACGCACCCGACGGCCCGGGGCACCGGTGTCGGCGGCCGCCTGCTGACCGCGGCCGCCGACCGGGCGCGGGGGCTGGGCCTGCACTCCCTGCACCTGACCGTCCGGGCGGGCACGGGCGCCGACGGCTTCTACGCCCGGTACGGCTACCGCGAGGTGGGCCGGTGGCCGGGCGCGATCCGGCTGGGCGACGGCGAGCTGCGCGACGAGCTGCTCATGCACCTCCCGCTCGGCACGGACCAGCCCGGCTGATCAGCGTGCGTCCTGGGTCACCGGCTCCGGCGCCCCAGGACGGACGTCGGCGGTCTCCGCCGGTCTCCGCCGGGCCTCCAGCAGCCGCCGCCCCACGGTCAGCACCAGCACCACCCCGGCCACCGACACCGCGTGCTGCACGTCGGCGATGCCCTGGTCCAGCACCAGCCCGCCGACCATCACCAGCGCCAGCGCCGCCCCGGCCCACCGCCGCCACCGCCCGGCCGGCAGGGTCACCACCAGCGCGGCGACCAGCGCCCAGCAGCCGGCCGAGGTGCCGCCGTCGACCTCGTGCAGCTGCAGCCGGGCCGGGTCGAAGCCCAGCGCCGCGGCCACCCGGGTGCCCACCAGCACCGGCACGGAGCCCAGCAGGTCGCCGGCGAAGAACCCGACGGCGGTCCACCGGCTGCCCAGCCGCGCCTCGGCCACCGGGAGCACCGCCAGGAGCAGCACGTTCACCCACACCAGACCGGGGCTGGCCTGCACGACCGGTGAGGTGAGCAGCCGCCAGACCTGGCCGTGGGTCAGCAGGTCCCACGACGACCCGGCGGCCTGGAAGAGCTGCTGGTGCACCTGCGGGTCGTAGGCGCTGGACAGCATCAGCCACAGCTGGACGGCGACGGCCGCCGCGGTGACCGGGAACCGGCGCGCCAGGTCGGCGGCCCGCACCAGCGGGTTGCGGCGGTCGGGGAGCTCGCCGAGCCGGGCGACCGCCACGGCCACCCGCGGCAGCGCGCTCTCCGACGTCGTCACCAGGTAGCGGGGCTCCCAGCGCGGCGCCCACTTGTCCTTGAACGACCGCAGGCCGGCGTAGTCCAGCAGCGCGCCGCCGTGCTCGTAGAGCAGGCGCATCACCCGGGCGGGCACCCCGGGCTGGCCCTCCAGGCCGGTGAACGGGGCCAGCCCCAGGTTCATGCCGGTGCCGCCGTCGGCGCGGAACCGGTCGGCCATGGCCACGAAGAGCTGGTCCATCACGCCGTTGACCGAGCCGGGCCGGCGGCGCATCAGGTCGAAGCTGCGCTCGCGGCCGCGGTAGGGCGGCAGCGTGTTGGCGAAGGCCTGCACCCGGTCCTCCGCGTCGACGACGGCGAGCACGGGGGTGGCGCGCAGCTGGTCGGCGTCGAACTGGCCGAGGGTGAAGGTGCGCTCGCGGTGCTCGCCGTCGGCCGACCAGGCGTCGGAGACCTCGCGCAGCCGGGCCAGGTCGGCGTCGGTGAGCGGGTGCTCGAGCGCGACCACCCGGTAGCCGGCCCGCTCGCAGCGGCGCACTGCGGAGCGGATGGACTTGCCGAGCCGCCCGGCCGGGGGCACCTCGGCGTCCAGCGGGACGACGGCCTCCTCGCCGATCTTGTACGCGCGTAGGCCCAGCGCGGCCAGGTCGTCGAGCTCGTCACCGGTGACCTGGTGGAACCCCGCGGTCCACCCGTTGCGGCGGCACAGCTCGAGGAACTCCCCGGCCACCGCGCGCCGGCTGCCCGGGGCGCCGACCGGCCCGCCGAGCGCGACCGCCGTCCGGCCGCGCAGGCCGTAGCCGACGAAGGCCTGCCCGTCCCGGCCGATCAGCCACCGCTTGTCCGGCAGCAGCTGGAAGTGCGCCAGCGAGGTGGTGGCGTGCTCGGCCAGCAGCCGGGCGACCACCGCCCGGTCGGCGCCGTGCTGCCGGCCGCCGGAGACCGCGGCCACCAGCAGCCCCGCACCCACCAGCACCACGGCCAGCGCCGCGCCGCGGGAGGCCGACACCAGCCACTCGGCGTGCCGGGTCAGCGGTTCGTCGTCCACCGGCAGCATGAGCAGCAGCCGGGCGGCCGAGCGGACCGAGCCCAGGAACGTCGTCCCGCCGCGGAACTGGCCGTCCAGCTCGTAGAGCCCGACGGTGGCGACGACGCCCACCAGCGCCGCGCCGCCGACCAGCACGGCGCCGCCGCGCCGGACCAGCATCGGGTCGCCGCGGGCCACGAACGACCGGCCGTTGAGCGCGACCCCGACGGTGAGCAGCGCGAGCACCACCGACACGGGGAGGTGCCGGTGCACCACCAGCGACCCGGCGGTGGCGGCCACCAGCGCCGCGACGGCGGCCACCCAGGCGGCCCGGCGGCCGCGCAGCAGCGCCCGGACCACCAGCAGCAGCACCAGCCCGGCGCCCAGCAGCAGGTACCGCCCGCCGTCGACGGCGGCCACGGCGCTGTCGAGGGGCCGCAGGCCCGGGGGGCGGCGGTGGTGCGGCTGCGGCAGCACGGCGGCCACCGAGGCCAGCGCGGACAGGCCCACGACCAGCGCCACCACGGCGTTGCTGCGCCGGACCCAGCGGCCGGCGGACACGACGTTCACGACTCCTCCTCGCGCAGCGCGACCCAGGCCAGCCCGCCGACGGCGAGCGGGACCCAGAACTCGGCGACCCGGAACAGCAGGGTGGCCGCGGCGGCGGTGCCCAGCGGCACCCCGGCGACGGCGAGCGCGGCGGCCGCGCCCAGCTCGGCCGCGCCGATGCCGCCGGGCAGCGGGCCGAGGATCGCCGCGACCGAGGCCAGCACGTAGGCCGACAGGGCCAGGCCCAGGTCGCGGGGTCCGCCGACGGCAGCCAGCGCCGCCCAGAGCATGAGCACCCCGGCCACGTCGACCGCGGTCGCCGCCAGCAGCGGCGGCACCGCCCGCACCGGGCGGCGGGTCAGCACGTCGGCGGCCTCGACCAGCTCCCGGGTGCGCGCCTGGTCCGGCGGAGCGGCCGGACGGCGCAGCACGGCGGCCCGCACCCGCGCGGCCCGGGCGGCCAGCGCCTCCAGGGCGGCCGGGCGGCGGACGGCCAGCACGGTGAGCGCGACCCGGGCGACCGACAGCAGGCCGAACAGCCCGCCGGCCAGCCGGTCCAGGCCGGTCAGCTCGCCGCGGGCGCCCAGCACCCCGAACCCGGCCAGCATCACCAGCAGGAAGCCCAGGTCGGTGACGGTGGCGGCCAGCAGGTACCCGGTGGCCACCTGCGGGCCGGGCATCCCGCGGCGCCGTCCGGCCCGGGTCATCGCGGCCAGCCCGGCCAGCCCGGCGGAGGTGACGACGGAGTTCAGCGCGACGGCGGCGACCGCGCCGCCGGCGACCGCGGGCAGGTCGGCGGCGCGCACCCGGGTGACCCCGGCCAGCGCGGCGGCGTGCAGCGCGGTCCAGGCGGCCCACCACAGCAGCAGCGCGGCGCCGAGGACCAGCAGCCAGCGCGGGTCGGCCAGGTGCACCCCGCGGACGACGCCGGCCAGGTCGCGCCGCTGGGTCCAGGCCGCACCGAGCACCACGGCGGTGACGACCGCGGCGACGGCCAGCCGCCGGCCCGTCGTCGTCCCCCGTGCGCTCACGTCGGGCGACGGTAGGTCGCGCGCAGCCGTTCGACGCCCGCTCCCAGGAGACCCACAGCCGGATCTGCCCGGTTGGCAGCGTTCTCCCAGGCCCCGGGCGGTAGAACGGGGCCATGAGCAGCAGCAGGAGGCAGTTCCTGGGCCGCGCCGGGCTCGGGATCGGCGGCCTGGTGGTCGGCGCGGCGGCCGGCGGGACGATCGGCACGGTCGTGGCCCGCGACGACGACCAGGTCCGCGACGAGGCCCGGCAGGCGGCCGAGGCCCGCTTCGCCGAGGCCGGCGGCGCCGCCGACGAGGGCGAGGCGGTCGCCCGGCTGGGCACGCACCGCGTCGTCTGGAGCACGACGGTGACCTCACCCGTCGCCTGCATCAGCTTCGACGACGGCCCGACGCCGGAGTTCACGCCGCGCATCCTGGAGGCGCTGGCCGCCGCCGGGGTGACGGCGACGTTCAACGTGATGGGCTACAACGCCGTGCAGCACCCCGACCTGCTGCGCGAGGTGCTGGCCGCCGGGCACGAGATCGGCAACCACACCTGGACGCACAAGGACCTGACCACGCTCACCGCGGCGCAGACCCGCGACGAGCTGGTGCGCTGCCGCGACGAGGTCGCCGCGCTGGTCGACCAGCCGTTCACCAGCTTCCGGCCCCCGCGCGGGGAGATCACCGGCTACGCGCTGCGGGTCGCCGCCGAGCTGGGCTACGACACCTACATCTGGTCGGTCACCCGCGGCCCCGGGGACAAGAAGGAGGTGCGCGAGATCGGTGACTACATGGGCGCGACGGTGGTCGCCGGCGACGTGCTGGGCCTGCACGACGGCATCGGCCAGGGCACCTTCGACCCCACCGCCTCCTTCGCGCAGGCGCTGTCGGAGCGGCGCGAGCTCGAGGTGCGGGCGCTGCCCTCGGCGCTGCAGCAGATCGCCGACCGCGGCATCACCCTGATGAGCGCGAACCGGCTGCTGGCGATGAGCGAGGCCGAGCCGGTCGGCGGCCAGCCGGCGACGACGGTCGACTGACCGCGGCGCAGCGGGCCCCCAGGTCGGCGAACGCCCGGGCCAGCTCCGGCGGTCGGACGTCGGAGACGTCGGCGTCCAGGCGCAGCAGCGCGGCCGCCAGGCCCACCCAGGACCAGGAGCCGGCCGAGACCCGGCAGCGGCCGCCGTCCAGCGGCTCGACGGCGCCGTCCCCCAGGTACGGCGCGACCGCCTCAGCCGGCGCGGCCAGCACCACCCGGCCCCGGCACGGCCACCCGGCGGCCGGGTCGCGCGAGCCGCGGAAGAGCGCGGCGACGAACGCGCCGGGGTCCCCGCCGGGCACCTCGCGCGGGGTGAACCGGGCGCCCAGCGGGGTGCGCGGGGTGATCCGGTCCAGCCGGAAGGTCCGCCAGTCGTCGCGGTCGAGGTCCCAGGCCAGCAGGTACCAGCGACCCTCCCGGGCGAGGACGGCGTGCGGCTGGGTGCGGCGCACCGCGTCGCCCAGGTCGAAGCGCAGCTCCTGCCGGGCCCGCACCGCGGCGGTGACCGCGACCAGCACCTCCTGGTCCACCTCGGCGACCGGCCGGCCCGGGACGGCGGCGACCTGCACGGCGTCCAGCCGGTGCCGCAGCCGCGACGGCATGACCTGGCGCAGCACGGCCAGCGCGCGGTGCGCGGCGTCGTCGGCGGACAGCTGCAGCGCGAGCGCGACCGCGACGGCCTGCTCGTCGTCCAGCAGCAGCGGCGGCAGGTCGGCCCCCGCGGCGAGCCGGTAGCCGCCGTCCGGGCCCATGGTGGCCTGCACCGGGTAGCCCAGGTCGCGCAGCCGGTCGACGTCCCGGCGCACCGTGCGGGGGCTGACCTCCAGCCGCTGCGCCAGCAGCGAGCCCGGCCAGTCGCGACGGGACTGCAGCAGCGACAGCAGGGACAGCAGCCGGCCGGGGGTTCCGCTCACCGGTCCAGGATCGCGCACGTATAGGTCAGGACCTGACCTACACTGCCGTCAGGCTGGGTGCATGAGCATCACGACGACCACCCACCTCAACTTCCGCGGCCAGGCCCGGGCGGCCCTGGAGCACTACGCCGACGTGTTCGGCGGCCAGGTGCAGGCCTTCACGTTCGCCCAGGGCGGCACCGACCGGGACCGCGCCGACGGCGCCGTCGACGACCAGGTCATCTGGGGCGGGGTGACCGCGCCGAACGGGTTCTCCGTCATGGCCTTCGACGTGCCGCCCGGCCGCTCGTACGACCCGGGCACCGACGCGGTCTACGTCTCCGTGCGCGGGGACGACCCGGAGGAGATCACCCGGTTCTTCCGCGGCCTGGCCGAGGGCGGCACCGTGCGCGCCGACCTGGGCCCGGCCGGGTTCTCCCCGCTGTACGGCATGGTGACCGACCGCTTCGGCGTGACCTGGGTCCTGGACGTCGCCGCCTCCTGGTGACGCCTGCCCGGGGCACGATGGCGCGGTGAGCACCTGGGACCACGCCCGCAACGCCGAACGTCGAGCAGCCGTCCGGGCCGTGGCCGCCGTCCTGGGCCTGCTGCTGGTGGTCTCGCTGTTCTCGACGTGGCTGACCGACACCTCGGCCGAGCCCGTCCAGGACGTGCTCGGGCTGGGCTACGGCCCGGCCGCGAGCGCGCGGGACGCCGACGGGTCGGTCGCCGCGGCACTGGCGTCGTCGCTGCCGCCCGTGCTGGTGCTGGCCACCGCCGTGGCCGCCGGCCTGGTGTCGAACGACCCGGGCCGGCGGCGCTGCCGGGCACTGGCCGGACTGGGCGTCGCCGCCACGCTGGCGCTGCTGCTGGTCGTCCTGGGTGTGGCGGTCGACGACGACGTCGTGGGCGGGCACCCGGGTCTGCCCCTCGCCCTGCTCGGCTGCGCCGCGGCCGCCGTCCTGGGGTTCCGGGCCGCCGCGTTCCCGCTGACCCGCAACCGCGACGCGGTTCGCTGATCGCCGGGGGGCGACCGGGCCCGGCTCAGACCCGGACGACGACCCCTCGCCGGGCCAGCACCTGGCACACCGCCCACACCACGACGACGGAGAACGCGGCGTACAGGTAGGCCGACGCCGTCGCGCCGGCCAGGTCGGTCAGCCACCGGTCGACGGCGGGCTGCACGTCGTGCCGGAGCACCGCACGGAACAGCAGCTCCGAGGTCACGAACGCCACGATCGCGTTCAGGCCCAGCACCTCGGCGGGACGGACGGGCCGGCGCACCCCGCGGACGTCGACCAGCCAGAGCGCCGCGGCCAGCACCACCAGCCCGATCCCGCCGGTGACCAGCACGAACGACGGCGTCCAGAGCCGCTTGTTCACCGGCAGCAGGGGGGCCAGCGCCAGGCCGAGCACCAGCAGGACGGCGGCGCCGGCCAGCATCCGCGGGAGCGTGGCCCGCACCCCGCGCTCGAGCAGCACCCGGCCGGCCAGCACGCCGATGAACACGGTCACCGCGCTGGGCAGGTAGGAGTGCGGGGCCTCGGCGGAGAAGTCCAACCCGAGGGTCTGGTCGAACCAGTGCGCCCACGACAGGTCGGGGTCGACCGCCGTCCGGCCGCTGCCGGGGACCGGCACCCACACCGCGACCGCGGTGAGGACGGCGAGCACCGCCGCGGCCGCGGGCACCTGCGCCCGCCGGGGCAGCCGCAGCAGCAGCCAGCACAGCAGGTAGGCCCCGGCGACGTGCCCGAGCACGCCGGCGCCGACGGCCCCGAACCCGTACTTGGCGGTGACCACCCCCCAGCCGAGCAGGCCGAGCTTGAGCACCCGGACCAGGACGGCGCGGGACCGGTCGCCGCGCCGGGAGAACGGCATCGACACCCCGACGACCAGCAGGAACACCGGGAACACCACGTCGGCCAGGTGCAGCCCGTGCCACGGCGCGTGCACCAGCTGCTCGCCGATCTGCGCGTTGCCGCGGTTGTCGACGAACAGCATGCCGACGACGGCGAGGCCGCGGGCGACGTCCACCCCGTGCAGCCGTGTGCGTTCCACGGTCCCCATCGTGTGCGCGCACAGGCGTCCTGCACCGGCCCGGCAGCGAGCTCGGAGCAGGTTCACAGCCCGTTCCCGGGTCCGGGGCGTCAGGTTGACCCGTACCACCGATCCGAGGGAGGACGTCATGCAGTCGACCACCACGATGCTGCGCGAAGAGGCCCGCGTCGTCCCGCTGGGCACCGCCCCCGACCAGCTCGCCGCCACCCTGGACGCGCTGGCCGGCTACGAGCAGGTGGCGCTGACCAGCGTCGCCACGCTGATGGGCGACCCGAGGGTGGCCGAGCTGCGCACCTGCGTCGCCGCCACCCAGGACGCCGCCGACCTGGCCGCGGTGTGCCGCCGGGTGCTGGCCCGCAACACCCCGGCCGCCAGCGCGGTGTGGCGCTCGGTGCTGGGCACGACCGTGCACGCGCTGGACCGCGCCGCGCACCTGGGCGCGCAGAACCTGGAGTGGCGCACCTGCCGGTTGCAGGCCGAGGCCGCCGCGGAGACCGCGCACCGCTGCCGCCAGCTGCGCGCCCAGCTCACCTGAACGGTCCGCCGGCCCAGCGTTGATCAGGGGAATTGATCGACGTCCGTCCTGGTGCACGAGATCTGGTGGACCAGGACGGAGTTGGATCAACCTCCCTGATCAACGCTGGCCAGGGAGCAGGAGGGCGGGGCGTCAGGTGAGGGGGGAGCGCGGGAGCATCCGGTCGCTGATGATCCGCTTCTGGATCTCGCTGGTGCCCTCGAAGATCGTGGTCAGCCGGGCGTCGCGCCAGTGCCGCTCCACCTGCCGCTCGGTGGTGTAGCCGTTGCCGCCGTGCAGCTGCATGGCCTGGTTGGTCACCCGCACCGCCATCTCGGTGGCCTGCAGCTTCACCATCGCGGCCTCGCGCTCGCACGGGACGCCGACGTCGAGCAGGTGCGCCACCTGCCGGTAGAACGCCCGTGACTCCTCCACCTGGGCGGCCATCTCGGCCAGGGCGAAGCGCAGCGCCTGGAAGTCGCCGATCGGGTGGCCGAACTGCTCGCGCTCCTGCAGGTAGGTCGTGGAGTCCTCGACCGCCGCGCGAGCCAGGCCCACCGCGCGGGCGGCGGTGTGCACCCGGGCGGTGTTGAGGAAGGCCTGCGCCTCGGCGAACCCGGCCCTGGACCCGCCGTCGCCGTCGCCGTCCCCGGGGCCCACGATCAGGTCGTCGGCGGGGATGCGGACGCCGTCGAACCGCAGGTCCCAGGTCAGGAAGCCGTGGTAGCCGACCTTGTCGATCGGGTAGCCGGACAGGCCCTCCGGGAAGGAGCCGCGCTCCTTGGCCAGCAGCACGTTGCGCAGCCCGCGGGAACGGGACTCCCCCGGCTGCGGGTCGGCCACCCGCACCAGCACCTGGATGAAGTCGGCGGCCTTGGCGTTGCCGCACCAGCGCTTGTGCCCGGTGATCACCCACTCGTCGCCGTCGCGGACGGCGCGGGTCTGCACGTTGGCCAGGTCCGAGCCGGCGTCGGGCTCGCTCAGCGCCACGGCCCCGATCCAGGAGCCCGCGGCCGACTTCGCCAGCAGCTCCGCGCGCCGGGTGGGGTCGGCGACCGACGTCCCCATGCCCTGCGAGCGGGCCAGGATCGAGGCCACGCTCATCCAGGCGCGGGCCAGCTCCTCGCTGACCATGCAGTACTCGAAGACGCCGAGGCCCATCCCGCCGTGCTCGCGGTCGATCGTGATGCCGAAGTAGCCCAGCTCGCCGAGGCGCTCCAGCAGGTGCTGCGGGATCTCGCCCTTCTGCGGGTCGAGCTCGTCGGCGACCGGGAGCACCTCGTCCATCGCGAACGCCCGGGCCTGCAACTGCAGCGCCTCGCGCTCGGGGGTGTGCCACGGCGGCAGCAGGTCGGGCCGGCGCGGCTCCATCTCGACGGTGCCGGTGGTGGTCTCGTCGGTCGTCACAGCGGTCTCCTGCACGTCGTCGGGCGGGGTCGGTGCCAAGTTACCGGCGGGTAACCGTCCGGGCACCCGCTCCGGCGAGGATCACACCGGTCAGCGGGCGCCGCGCTCCCGGGCGAGCTGCACGTAGTGCTGGACCACGTCGGCGTCGTCAACGGCGCCGAGGTTGAGCGCCTTCTCCGGCGGGACGCCCTGGAACAGCCGCTTGAGCGGGACCTCCAGCCGCTTGCCGGTGCGGGTGTGCGGCACGCCGGGGACGACGACCACCTCGTCGGGCACGTGCCGGGGGCTGGCCTCCCGCTTCACCGCCCCGCGGATCTCGGCGACCAGCGCCTCGGTGAGCTCGAACCCCGGCGCGAGCTGGACGAACAGCGGCATCCAGTAGCCGCCGTCGCGCTGCTCCACGCCGAGGACGACGCAGTCGGCGATCGCCGGGATGCTCTCCACCGCGGCGTAGAGGTCCGCCGTCCCCATCCGGACGCCGCCGCGGTTGAGGGTGGAGTCCGAGCGGCCGGTGATGATGCAGCTGCCGGTGGGGGTGATCTCCAGCCAGTCGCCGTGCCGCCACACCCCGGGCCAGGGCTCGAAGTAGGCCTCCCGGTAGCGCGAGCCGTCCTCGTCGCCCCAGAACCGCAGCGGCATGGTCGGCATCGGCTCGGTGACCACCAGCTCGCCGAGCTCGCCCACCACCGGGTGCCCGTCCTCGTCCCAGGACGCCGCGGCCACCCCGAGCATCGGCCGCTGCAGCTCCCCGGCCACCACCGGCAGGAGCACCGACGAGCCGATGAACCCGGTGGCGACGTCGGTGCCGCCGGACAGCGACCCCAGGAACACGTCGGGCTCGACCGCGGCGTACACCCACTCGAAGGTCGAGGCCGGCAGCGGTGACCCGGTCGACCCGATGCCCCGCAGCGCCGACAGGTCGTGGTCGTCGCCGGGGCGCAGGCCGGCCTTCTCGCACGCGGTCAGGTAGCCCGCGCTGGTGCCCAGGTAGGTGGTCCGGCAGGCCGCCGCGACGGCGAACTGCGCGTCCAGCGTCGGGAACCCGGGGGCGCCGTCGTGCACCACCAGCGTCGCGCCGGTCAGCAGCGAGCAGGAGGCGATGTTCCACATGATCCAGGCGGTGGAGGCGTACCAGGAGAACCGGTCGCCGGCCCCGACGTCCAGGTGCAGGCCACCCTGCTTGAGCTGCTCGAGGGCCACCCCGCCGTGCCCGTGCACGATGCCCTTGGGCAGCCCGGTGGTGCCCGAGGAGTAGACGATCCACAGCGGGTGGTCGAAGGGCAGCTCCTCGAACACCGGCTCCTGGACGTCGGCCACCGCCTCGGACCAGGCCAGCGCGCCGTCCGGGAGTTCGTCGCGCAGGCGGGGCAGCGCGATCGTCGTCCGCACCGTGGACAGCGAGCTGCGCAGCTGCTCGACGACGTCGCGCCGGTCGTGCTCGCGGCCGCCGAACCGGTAGCCGTCGACGGCGACCAGCACCACCGGCTCGATCTGGGCGAACCGGTCGAGGACGGCGCGGGGGCCGAAGTCGGGCGCGCAGGCCGACCAGACCGCGCCGACGGAGGCGCAGCCGAGGAACGCGACGACGGCCTCGGGCACGTTGGGCAGGTAACCGGCCACCCGGTCCCCGCGCTGCACGCCGAGCCGGCGCAGGGTCGCGGCGAACGCGCCGACCTGGCCGCGCAGGTCCGCCCAGGACAGCTCCTCGGGGGCGGACAGGCCGTCGGCGGTCTCCCGCACCGACACGATCGCCGGCCGGTCGGCCACCCCGTGCCGCAGCGCGAGCCGGGCCAGGTTCGTCGTCCGGCCGGGGAACCACTCGGCCCCGGGCATGGCCCGGGACCCGAGCACCTCGTCGTCGTCCACCGGGGTGTCGAAGACCTCGAACCAGGTGGCGACGTCGGCCCAGAACTGGTCGAGGTGCTGCGTCGACCATGCCCAGACCGCGTCGTAGTCGGTGCCGAGCGAGAGCCCGCGGCGCCGGTCGACCCAGGCGGCGAAACGGCCCAGCTGGGAGGCGGCGGCGGACTCGGGTGTCGGGGACCACAGCGTCACCCCGGGCACCCTGCCAGAACCGCGGCGGTTCGGGAGGCCCTCACCCGGGCAGGGGCTGGCCGTGAAGCGCTCCTTCGTCGTGCTCGGTGGTTCCGGAGACCTGACCGGGCGGTTGCTGCTGCCCAGCCTGGCCGAGCTGTACGAGCTCGGCGTGCTCGACGGCGACGTCGAGGTCCTCGCGGTCAGCCAGCAGGAGTGGGACGACGAGCGGTACCGGGAGTGGGCGCGGGAGCGGCTCACCGCGCACGCCGCCGACCTCGCCGAGGACGCCCGGGAACGGGTGGTCGCCCAGCTCGGCCACCAGCCCGGCGACGTCACCTCCCCCGACGACCTGCGGACGGCGCTGGCCCGGGTGGACGGCGTCCCCGTGGTGTACCTGGCGCTGCCCAACACCGTCTTCCTGCCCACCCTGACCGCGCTGCGGGAGGTGGGGCTGCCCGAGGGCGCGCGGGTGGTCGTGGAGAAGCCCTTCGGCACCGGCATCGAGGACGCCCACGAGCTCAACGAGGTGCTGCACGGCCTGGTGCCCGAGGAGGCGGTCTTCCGGATCGACCACTTCCTGGCCAAGCAGACCGTGCTCAACGTGCTGGGCCTGCGGTTCGCCAACCGGATCTTCGAACCGGTGTGGAACGCCCAGCACGTCGAGTCGGTGGACGTCGTGTTCGACGAGGACCTGGGGCTGGAGGGCCGCGCCGGCTACTACGACAAGGCCGGTGCGCTGCGGGACATGCTGCAGAACCACCTGCTGCAGCTGCTCGCCGTCGTCGCCATGGAGCCGCCGCAGGCCCTGGACGCCGCCACCCTGCAGGCCCGCAAGGCCGACGTGCTGCGCGCGGTGCGGGCCGACCCGGCGCACAGCGTGCGCGGCCGGTACACCGCCGGCCGGATCGGGGACCGGGAGCTGCCCGCCTACGTGGACGAGGACGGCGTGGACCCGGCGCGGATGACCGAGACCTTCGCCGAGTTCACCGTCACCGTGGAGAACTGGCGGTGGAGCGGGGTCCCGTTCCGGTTGCGCACCGGCAAGGCGCTCGGGACCAAGCGCAAGGAGATCGTGGTCCGCTTCAAGCCGGTCCCGCACCTCGCCTTCACCGACGAGCAGCCCCAGCCCGACGTGCTGCGCCTGCAGCTGTCCCCCGACGGCATCGCGCTGGAGATCAACCTCAACGGCGCCGGCGACCCGTTCGACCTGGAGCGGGAGGTGCTGCGGGCGGCCTCGCCGGAGCAGGACCTGCCCGCCTACGGCCTGCTGCTGCGCGAGATGCTGGCCGGTGACCCGACGCTGTCCATCTCCGACGTGGAGGCCGAGCAGGGCTGGCGGATCGTGCAGCCGGTGCTCGACGCCTGGGCCGCCGACCGCGTGCCGATGGTCGACTACCCGGCCGGCTCGGACGGCCCGGCGTGAGCGGCCCGTTCGTGCCCGGTCAGCTCAACGTGCTGGGCGGGCCGCTGGAGCAGTGCGGCACCGACCCGGTGACCGGCTTCTACCGCGACGGCTGGTGCTGCACCGGCACCGAGGACATCGGCAGCCACACCGTGTGCGCGGTGGTGTCCGCGGAGTTCCTCGCGCTCCAGGCCGGCCTCGGCAACGACCTGACCACGCCGCGGCCGGAGTTCGGCTTCCCGGGGCTCGAGCCCGGGGACCGGTGGTGCGTGGTCGCCGTCCGGTGGCGGCAGGCCTACGAGGCCGGCGTCCCGGCCGGGGTGGTGCTGGCCGCGACCAACATCGCCGCGCTGGAGGTCGTGCCGCTGGAGATGCTGCGGGCGCAGGCGGTCGACGTCCCCGACGACCTGTCCGGGCTGGAATCGCCGCCGCCCCCCGCGGGTTCGCCCTGACCATGACCGACCTGAACGCCGCACCCGTCACCACCCTGCAGGGCGAGCCGACCACCCTCGGCGAGCTGACCGGCCGCCGTCCGGCGCTGGTGGTGAACGTGGCCAGCCGGTGCGGGCTGACCCCGCAGTACACCCAGCTCGAGCAGCTGCAGCAGGAGTACGGCGACCGCGGGTTCACCGTCATCGGCGTCCCGTGCAACCAGTTCGCCGGCCAGGAGCCGGGCACGGCCGAGGAGATCGAGGAGTTCTGCTCGGCCACCTACGGGGTCACCTTCCCGATGACGGCGAAGGTCGAGGTCAACGGCCCGGACGCCGACCCGCTGTTCCGGTCGCTGACTGCCGCCCCGGACGCCGCCGGCGAGGCCGGGGACGTGCAGTGGAACTTCGAGAAGTGGTTGGTGAGCGCGGACGGCGAGGTCGTCGCCCGGTTCCGGCCGCGCACCGAGCCCACCGCACCCGAGGTCCGCGCCGCGATCGAGGGCCTGCTGACGACGTAAGTCACCTCGCCGCGGACGATTGCGCGCGACCCATCCGGGGCATGGGCGCGGGGACCGGCCCCGGACCAGGGGCCCGCGAACACGGAGGCCCCGTCCATGATCCCCGCTGGCAACATCCGCGACTGGCGCGGCGAGAACGTCGTCGACCCCGAGGGCCACAAGATCGGCACGCTCGAGTCGATCTACGTCGACGTCGTCAGCGACGAGCCCTCGTTCATCGGGGTCGAGGTCGGCGGGTTGATCGGCGGGAAGTCGCTGGTGTTCATCCCGCTCAAGGACTCCACCGTCGGCCCGCGCGAGGTCCGGGTGGCCTACTCCCGCGACCTGGCCAAGGCCGCGCCGAGCATCGACACCGACGGCGAGCTCACCGCCGCCGACGAGCCGAACGTCTTCGCGCACTACCAGCTGCCCTACGCCACCGGCCCCAACGGCGAGCGCCAGCTGGCCCGCCGCTGAGCTGAGGGGACGGCCCCCTCGCAGGGCCCCGCCGCGAGCGTGCTCGGGTCGGGGGCGAGGGGGCCCTTCCGCCGTCAGCCCTGCAGGGCCGACGGGTCCATCCAGACCGCCTCCCAGACGTTGCCGCTGGGGTCGGCGAAGCTGGTGCCGTACATGAAGCCGTGGTCCTGCGGCTGGTTGAACTGCCGGCCGCCGTGGGCCACCGCCTTCGCGAGCAGGTCGTCGCACTCCTCGCTGCTGTCGGCCGACAGCGCGTTCATCACCGACACGTGCTGCGCCGGGTCGCCCGCCGTCACGCCCTCGGGCAGGAAGCCGGCGAACTTCTCGCGGCTGAGCACCATCGCGGTGATCGTGTCGGAGACGACGAAGGACGCCGTGGTCTCGTCGGAGAACTGCTCGTTGAGCTGCCACCCGAGGCCGGCGTAGAACGTCCGGGCCGCGTCGACGTCGGACACGGGCAGGTTCACGAAGATCATGCGCACGGGGTGCTCCTCGGATGCTCGGGCCGGCCCTCCCGGCCCCGTCACACCCTCTGACGGGCCCACCGCCGAGAACTCATCGCCCGGGCTCAGCCGATGCGCACCAGCTTCTTGTTCACGAACTCCTCGGCGGCCAGCAGGCCCATCTCGCGGGAGGTGCCGCTGCGCTTGATCCCGCCGAAGGGCAGCTCCGGGGAGTCGGCGAGCACCAGGTTGACGTAGACCATGCCGGCCTCGATCCGGTTCGCCACCCGCTCGCCCTGATCGGCGTCCGTGGTGAACACGTAGGAGCCCAGGCCGAAGCCGGTGTCGTTGGCCAGCTCCACCGCGGCGTCCTCGTCGGGGACGGAGTGCACGACCGCGACCGGGCCGAAGAACTCCTCGCCGTAGGCCGGGTTGTCCGGGCCGACGCCGGTGAGCACGGTGGGCTCGAAGAACGCACCCTCCCGCTTCCCGCCGGCGACCAGGGTGGCGCCGGCGGCCACCGCCCGCTGCACCTGCTGGTCCAGGGTCTCCGCGGCACGCAGCGAGGACAGCGGGCCCAGCTCGGTCGCGGGCTGCGTCGGGTCGCCGGGCCGGATGGCGGTCATCCGCTCGGTGAGCTTGGCCAAGAACTCGTCGTACAGGTCGGCGTGCACCACGAACCGCTTGGCCGCGTTGCAGGACTGCCCGCTGTTGTCCATCCGGGCGTCCACGGCCGAGCCGACGGCGGCGTCCAGGTCGTCGGTGGACAGCAGGATGAACGGGTCGGACCCGCCCAGCTCGAGTGCCACTTTCTTCAGGTTCCGCCCGGCGACCTCGGCCACCGCGGTGCCCGCGCGCTCGGAGCCGGTGAGCGAGACGCCCTGCACCCGGGGGTCGCCGATGATCGTCGCGGCCTGGTCGTTGCTGGCGTAGACGTTGACGTAGGCACCCTCGGGGAACCCGGCGTCGAGGAAGACCTGCTCGATCGCCGCGGCGGACTCCGGGCACTGCGGGGCGTGCTTGAGGATGATCGTGTTGCCGACCACCAGGTTCGGGCCGGCGAACCGGGCCACCTGGTAGTACGGGAAGTTCCACGGCATGACGCCCAGCAGCGGGCCGAGCGAGGCCCGCCGGATGACCGCGGTGCCCTGCGAGCCCTCGGCCAGGTCGATGGGCTGGTCGGCGGTGATCCGCTCGGCGACGTCGGCGTAGTACTCGTAGATGTCGGCGGCGAAGTCGACCTCGCCCTCGGCGGCGGTGATCGTCTTGCCCATCTCGCGGACGATGAGCGCGGCCAGCTCGGCCCTGCGCTCCCGGTGCAGCTGCGCGACCCGGCGCACCAGCTCGCCGCGCTCGGCGGCGGTGGAGCTGCGCGACCAGCCCCGGTGGGCGGCGGTGGCCGCGGCGATCGCTGCCTCGACCTGCTCGTCAGTGGCGGTGGGGTAGCTGGCCACGGTCTCGCCGGTGGCGGGGTCGACGACGGCGTACTCGCTCATGGTGGGCTCCGATCGGGGGGACGACGCGGCTCGACGCCGCCGCTGGCAACGGATAGCGTCGCTGCAGCACACCGTATCGACGGTTTCCGTCGTGAGCTAGGGGGAGAGATGGCGCGCTACGGTCCGCAGTTCGGCCCGGACATCACCTACCTCGGCGTCGACCGGTGCGACCACACCGACCCCGCCTCGATGGCCGGCGCCGACGTCGTCGTCCTCGGCGCCCCGTTCGACGGCGGCACCTCCCACCGCCCGGGCACCCGGTTCGGCCCGCAGGCGATCCGGATGACCGACTACCTGCCGCACGACGGCTCGCGGCCCTCCCTGGCGCTGCGCACCGACGGGCTGCGCGACCTGCGCGTGCTGGACGCCGGGGACGTCGAGATGTACTCCGGCGACATCGAGACCGCCCTGCCCGCGCTGCGCGCCGCGGTGGCCGACGTCGTCCGGGCCGGGGCGATCCCGGTGGTGCTGGGCGGTGACCACTCCATCGCCTTCCCCGACGCCGGCGGGGTGGCCGACGTCCTCGGCCACGGCCGGGTCTCGATGATCCACTTCGACGCGCACGCCGACACCGGGGACATCGAGTTCGGCTCGCTGTGGGGCCACGGCCAGCCGATGCGCCGGCTCATCGAGAGCGGCGCGCTGCGCGGCGACCGGTTCCTGCAGATCGGGCTGCGCGGCTACTGGCCGCCGCCGGAGACGCTGGACTGGATGGCAGCCCAGCGGATGCGCTCCTACGAGATGACCGAGATCGGCCACCGCGGCCTGCAGACCTGCCTGACCGAGGCGTTCTCGATCGCCACCGACGAGTGCGACGGCGTCTTCCTCTCCGTCGACATCGACGTCTGCGACCCCGGCCACGCCCCGGGCACCGGCACCCCCGAGCCCGGCGGCCTCACCGCCCGCGAGCTGCTGGACTCGGTGCGCCGGATCTGCCTGGAGCTGCCGGTGGTCGGCATCGACGTCGTCGAGGTCTCCCCGCCCTACGACCACGCCGACATCACCGCCGCCCTGGCCAACCGGGTGGTGCTCGAGGCGCTGTCCGCCATCGCCCGCCGCCGCTCGGCCCTCCCCCCGTTCGACCCCTCGCTCCCCCTGCTCGCAGATCGGAACCTGCCGTGACCGCACACCCGCTCGACCCGCTGTCCGCCGACGAGTTCCGCGCCGCCGCGGCGGTGCTCCGCCGCGACAGGGGGGTCGGCGACGGCTGGCGGTTCGCCGGCATCGAGCTGCGCGAGCCCGCCAAGGACGTCGTCCGCAGCTGGGTGCCGGGCACCGTCGTCCCCCGCGAGGCGCGGGTGACCTGCTTCGACCGGGCGTCCAACTCCGCCTACAAGGCCGTCGTCTCGCTCACCGACGACGCCGTCCTCGAGTGGACGCCCGTCCCGGGCGAGCAGCCGAACATGACCGTCGACGAGTGGCACGAGGCGCACGAGACCCTCATCCGCGACGAACGGGTGCTGGCCTCGCTGGCCGGGCGCGGCATCACCGACCCCGAGCTGGTGCTCATCGACACCTGGGCCTACGGGCACTCGCTCATCCCGCAGCAGTTCGCCGGCCGCCGGGTCGGCTGGACCGACGTCTGGGTGCGCGAGACCCCGAACGGCAACCCCTACGCGCACCCGGTCAACGGCCTGCACCACGTGGTGGACCTCAACACCATGGAGCTGCTGGACATCGAGGACACCTTCCGCGTCGAGGCCCCGACCGGCGCGATGGGCGAGTACGTCCCCTCCCTCGTGCCCGGCCTCGTCGAGCGCACCGACGTGAAGCCCTTCGAGCTCACCCAGCCCGAGGGCGTCTCGCTGTCGATGGAGGGCAACGAGCTGCGCTGGCTGGACTGGTCGATGCGCATCGGGTTCAACCACCGCGAGGGCCTGGTGCTGCACCGGGTGTCGATCGACGGCCGCTCGGTGGCCCACCGGATGAGCTTCGCCGAGATGGTCGTGCCCTACCGCGACCCCAGCACCGACCACTACCGGCGCACCGCCTTCGACATCGGCGAGTGGGGCCTGGGCTTCATGACCACCTCGCTGGAGCTGGGCTGCGACTGCCTGGGCGAGATCACCTACCTCGACGCCGTGCTGCACGACAGCCACGGCGAGCCGTACACGATCACCAACGCCGTGTGCATCCACGAGGAGGACGACGGCGTGCTGTGGAAGCACGTCGACGAGCACGCCGGCGCCGAGGTGCGGCGCTCGCGGCGGCTGGTGGTCAGCTTCCACGCGACCGTGGCCAACTACGAGTACCTGACCTACTGGCGCTTCTACCCCGACGGCCAGATCGAGTGCGAGGTCCGCGCGACCGGCATCATGGTCACCTCGGCGTTCGAGGGCACCCCGCCCGAGCACGGCACCGTCGTCGACGACCACACCTACGCCCCCGCCCACCAGCACTTCATCGTGGCGCGGCTGGACTTGGAGGTCGACACCCCCGACAACACGGTGGTGCAGTCGCACACCGAGGTGCCGCCGATCGGCCCGGACAACCCCTACGGGATGGCGCTGACCCCGCGGAAGCAGCCGATCACCACCGAGGGCGGGTTCGACCTGGACTGGGCCTCGCAGCGCGGGTTCTCGGTCACCTCGGCGTCGCGGCGGAACGCGTGGGGCGCGCCGACGTCCTACAAGCTGGTGCCGACGGCGGCGATCCCGGCGCTGGCCGGGCCGGAGTCACCGCTCATGCAGCGGGCCGGCGTGGTGGCCCACCCGGTGTGGGTCAGCCCGTTCGACCCCGAGGAGCGCTGGCCGTCGGGCGAGTTCTGCAACCAGAGCTCCCGGGACGCCGGCCTGCCGGAGTGGACCAGGGCCGGGCGCTCGGTGGAGGCCACCGACGTGGTGCTGTGGCACGTGTTCGGCCTGCACCACGTGCCGCGGGTGGAGGACTGGCCGGTCATGCCGGTGGACGTCGTGCGGTTCGAGCTCAAGCCCACCGGGTTCTTCGACCGCAACCCCACGTTGGCCATGCCCCCGTCGGCGTCGGGCAAGCCGCACTGCCACTGAGCCCGGGTCAGGCGGTGGGGTAGCGGACCACCGCGCCGGGCTCGCCGAGGCGGGCCAGCACCAGGCCGAGCGCGGCCAGGCGGAGGACGTCGGGGGCGGCCCGGTCGGCGGTCACCGGGCACAGCCCGGCCGACGCCCCCGACGGCAGCGCCGCCAGCAGCCGCGCGGCGGTGGCCGGCATCGGTTCCTCGGTGACGACGGCGAACGCGTCGGCGCCGTGCCGGGCCAGCCACTCGCCGGGCAGCAGCGCGGCCGACAGCGCGGCGGCGGCCTCGACCAGCTGGGCGGCGCCCAGCGGCAGGCCGGCCGGGGCCGGCAGGCCGACCAGCACCAGGCCGGTCGTGGGGGTCGCCGGCGGGGTGGGCCGGCGCAGGGCGAGCACGTCCAGCAGCGCTGCCCGGCCGGGCAGCAGCGTGGTGGCGTCGACGTCGAGAAGAGCGGTCACGCCGGAGATGTCGGCCCGTCGCGCGGGTCCTGCAGGGCGCATCCCCCGCAGGGGTGATCAGTCGGAGGAGGCGGTGACCGGGCGGAACGCGCCGGTGGCGGGGCCGGGCCACAGGGCCTCGAGCACCTCGACGGTCTCGTCGCGCGACGCGGAGGCGGCGCCGACCGTGCGGTACCGGGTGGGCGGCCGGCCGTCGACCATGTCGTCGAGGACGTCGGCGACCACGACGGTGACGTTGTCCGAGGCGGGGGCGGCGAGCGCGGCGCCGAGCAGGGTGGCCGCCGCCTGGTCGGCGTTCTCGGCCACCGCCAGCAGCTCGGCGATGACCTGCGCGGGCAGCGCGCCCGACAGGCCGTCGGAGCAGACCAGCAGCCGGTCGCCGGGGCGGACGTCCAGGGCGAGGACCTCCAGGCCCTCGACGTCGTCGGTGCCGCCGTGCAGCGCCGCGTAGACCGCCGAGCGCTGCGGGTGCACCAGCGCCTCCTCGGCGGTGATCGAGCCGGCGTCCATGAGGGCCTGCACCAGGGTGTGGTCGCGGGTGAGCTGCACCAGCTCGGGCGCGCGCCAGCGGTAGGCCCGGGAGTCCCCGATGTGGGCGAGCACGGCGGTGTCGCCCTGCACCCCGACGGCGCACAGCGTGGTGGCCATGCCCTCCAGCCGGGGCCGGTGGGTGACCGCGGTGCGGATGCGCTCGTTGGCGGCGGCGATCAGCCGGGCCAGGCCGCCGTCGGGCTCGTCGGCCATCAGCCCCGTGCCCAACGGCGCGAGCCAGGAGACGACCAGGCCGGACGCCGCCGCACCGCCGACGTTGCCGCCGACGCCGTCGGCGACCGCGACCAGGGCCGGGGAGACCAGCCCGGAGTCCTGGTTGTCCGGCCGCGGCCCGGTGTGCGAGCGGGCGGACGCGTGCAGCGACAGCGCCACGTCCACCCCCGTCCCGGCCGCACCCTGCGGCCGGTGATCAGTAGACCAGCCAGGGTGCGCCGTCGCCCGCGCGCCGGGCGCGGGTGCGACCCGGTGGGGGTGGGTCAGGGGGCCGGGCTGAGCACCCAGAGCACCTCGGCGGGCTCGTCGGTCGACCCGTTGCGCCAGGTGTGCGGGGTGCGCCCGGGGAAGGTCAGCGCGTCGCCGGGGCCCAACGAGACCGTCTCGTCCGCGAGGACGACGTCCAGCCGACCTGCGACGACGTAGACGAACTCCATCGTGGAGCGCAGCGTGTACAGGTCGGCGCCACCGGTACCGCCGGGGTCGAGGCGGGAGTGGATGACCTGCAGCTCGCGCTGGGTGCCGGGGGTGAGCAGCGTCTCGTGCACCCGCTGGCCGCCGAAGGCGATCGGCGGGCCGGTGCCGGCCCGCACCAGCTGGGTGGTCGGCGGGTCGAACAGCTCGCCCATGCTGATGCCGAGGACGCCGGCGACGGCGACCAGCGAGGCCACCGACGGCGACACCTCGTCGCGCTCCAGCCGGGACAGGAACCCCTTGGTGAGCTCGGCCGCGGCGGCGACCTGCTCCAGGGTCAGCCCGCGGGCCTGCCGGGCGGCCCGCAGCCGGCCGCCGATCCGGGCCTCCGGCGGGGTCACGGGGCCAGCTCCATCGCCACCGCGCGGACGGGGGCGCCGTCGGCCCCGGTCAGCCGCAGCGGCAGCAGCGAGACGAAGGGGTCGGCGAAGTCGACCGCGGCCAGGTTCGTCAGGTTCTCGCAGATGACGCCGCCGGCCGCGGCGAGCAGGTGGTGCACCGGGTAGCCCTCGCCGGGGTCGTCGTCGGTCGGGGTGAGGTCGAGGTTGGGCGCGTCCAGGCCGATCGTGCGCACCCCGGCCTCCAGCAGCCGGCGGGCGGCCCCGGCGTCGAGGTACGGGTGGTCGAAGTAGGCCGGGGTGCCGTAGTGCGCCGACCAGCCGGTGTGCAGCAGCACCAGGGTGCCGGGGGCCAGGTCGGGTTCGCCGAGGTCGGCCCAGGTCAGCCGGGTGCGGGGGGCCCGGCCGCGGACGTCGAGCAGCACCGCCGGGCCGGTGAACAGGGCCAGGTCCAGCTGGTCGATGCGCGGGCCGTCGTCGGCGAAGTGGAACGGCGCGTCGACGTGCGTGCCGGTCTGCGAGCCCATGCTGATGGCCTGCACGTGGAAGCCGTCGGCGGCGACGGTGGCGTGCGGGTGCGAGCTGAACACCGGGTCACCCGGGTAGACCTGGGTGCCGGTGTCCACGGGCACGGAGAGGTCGACCAGCCGTGTGACGCGCACGTGTCCTCGTTTCGCGCTGGTGAACTTTCGTTGCCTACAGGGCAACCGGGGCTCTACGGTACCGCTCGGTGGCCCCCGTCACCCCGAGCGAGGAGAGCCGCGATGGCCAGTACGCCCACCCCGACCCGCCGCCCGCGGGCGCTGGAGGTCGAACAGCACGGCATCGACACCATCCCCGACGCCGAACGGACGTCGCGGCCGCTGGACCTGCTGCGCATCCAGTTCGGCGGGGCCAACACCTTCGCCACCATCATCCTGGGCACCTTCCCGGTGCTGCTGGGCCTGTCCTTCGCCCAGGCCGCCGCGGCCACCGTGCTCGGCGTGGTCCTCGGCGGGCTGATCCTCTCGCCGATGGGCCTGTTCGGGCCGCGCACCGGCACCAACAACGCGGTGTCCTCCTCGGCGCACTTCGGCGTCCGCGGGCGGATCGTCGGGTCGTTCCTGTCGCTGCTGACCGCCATCGCCTTCTACTCGATCTCGGTGTGGGTCTCCGGCGACGCCCTGGTCGCGGCCGGCAACCGGCTGTTCGGCCTGCCGGACGGCGACCTCACCCGCGCGCTGGTCTACGCCCTGCTCGGCGGCCTGGTCATCGTGGTCGTGGTCTACGGCTACCAGTTCATGCTGCTGGTCAACAAGGTCGTGGTCATCGGCAACACCGTGCTGATCCTGCTCGGCCTCGTCGCCTACGCGGGCGTCTTCGACGCCGGCTACGACCCCGGCCCGGACGCCTACGCGCTGGGCTCGTTCCTGCCGACCTTCGTGCTCAGCGTGCTCATCGTGATGGGCAACCCGGTGTCCTTCGGCGCCTTCCTCGGCGACTGGTCGCGCTACATCCCGGCCGCGACGTCCCGGACCCGGCTGCTGGGCGCCACGGTCGCCGCGCAGCTGGCCACGCTGGTGCCGTTCCTCTTCGGCGTGGCGACGGCGACGCTGGTGGCCGGCGAGGTCGACTACGTGTTCGCGCTGGTCCAGCTCTCCCCGCTCTGGTATGCCCTGCTGCTCATGGTGGTCGCCGTCCTCGGTGGCCTGTCCACCGGCGTGACCTCCCTCTACGGCACCGGGCTGGACTTCTCCTCGGTCTTCCCGCGGCTGGGCCGGGTGCGCGCCTCGCTGGTCATCGGCGCGCTCAGCTTCGCCTTCATCCTGGTCGGCCGGCTGGCCTTCGACCTGGTCGGCAGCGTGAACGCCTTCATCGGCGCGATCGTCATCTGCACCACGCCGTGGATGGTGATCATGGCGCTGGGCTACGTGGTGCGCCGCGGCTTCTACGACCCGGCCGCCGTCCAGGTGTTCAACCAGGGCCGCGAGGGCGGCATCTACTGGTTCTCCGGCGGGGTCAACTGGCGGGGCATGGTCGCCTGGATCCCCTCGGCGGTCATCGGCCTGCTGTTCGCCAACTACCCGCCGCTGATCGTCGGGCCGTTCACGAACGCCTTCGGCGGGGTCGACGTCAGCCTGCCGGTGGCGCTGCTGCTGGCCGCGGTCATCTACCTGGGGTCGCTGTACGCCTTCCCCGAGCCGCGCTACGTCTTCGGCCCGCAGGGCCCGCGGTGGGTGCCCAGCACGCCCGGCGAGGCGCCGCCGATCACCGACCCGGTCCGCCCCGCCGGCGCCGAGACCCCGGCGTGACCCCGCTGGAGGCCCTGGACGGCCTGGTCGCGGCGTTCGCCTCCTCCGACGAGGACGCCTACTTCGCCTGGATGCACCCCGACGCCACCTTCGTGCTGCCCGGCAGCCCGCGGTTCGGCTCCCGCGAGGAGTACCGGACGGCCTGGCGGTCGTGGGTGGCCGACGACGGCTTCCGGGTGCTGGCCTGCACCTCCGCCGACCAGCACGTGCAGCGGGTCGGGAAGACTGCGGTGGCGACCCACGCCGTCCTCACCACGGTCGCCACCCACGGGGGCGAGGTGACGACGCACGAGCGGGAGACCGTCGTCCTCGTCCCGGACGGCGACCGCTGGCTGGTCGTCCACGAGCACCTCTCACCGTCTGGAGCAGCGCAGTGACCACCCCCATCGGCCCGGTCGACGCGACGAAGGTCCCCCGCTACGGCGGCCCGGCCACCTTCGCCCGGCTCCCCCGGCTGGACGAGGTGTCCCGCGCCGACGTCGCCGTCGTCGGCATCCCGTTCGACTCGGGCGTCAGCTACCGGCCCGGCGCCCGGTTCGGCCCCGGCCACGTGCGGGCGGGCTCGAAGCTGCTGCGGCCCTACAACCCGGCGCTGGACGCGATGCCCTTCGGCACCCAGCAGGTCGCCGACGCCGGTGACCTGGGGGTGAACCCGTTCGACATCGAGGAGGCCATCCAGACCATCGACGACGGCATCTCCGCGCTGCGGGCCGACGGCGCCCAGGTGCTCACCCTGGGCGGTGACCACACGGTGGCGCTGCCGATCCTGCGCTCGGTGGCCCGCGACCACGGCCCGGTCGCCGTGCTGCACCTCGACGCGCACCTGGACACCTGGGACACCTACTTCGGCGCGCCCTACACGCACGGCACCCCGTTCCGGCGGGCCAGCGAGGAGGGGCTGATCGACCTGGAGCGGTCGATGCACATCGGCATCCGCGGCCCGCTGTACTCGAAGCAGGACCTCGAGGACGACGCCGTCCTCGGCTTCCAGGTGGTGCGCAGCGACGACTACGAGGTCGACGGCGTCGCCAGCGTGGTGGAGCGGATGCGCCGCCGGCTGGGCGACGGGCCGGTCTACGTGTCGGTGGACATCGACGTGCTCGACCCCGCGCACGCGCCGGGCACCGGGACCCCGGAGGCCGGCGGGCTGACCAGCCGCGAGCTGCTGCACACCCTGCGCGGGCTGGTCGGCCTGGACGTGGTCGGCGCGGACGTCGTCGAGGTCTCCCCCGCCTACGACCACGCCGAGCTCACCGCGGTGGCGGCCTCGCACACCGCCTACGAGCTGCTCAGCGTCCTGGCGCTCAACCGCCGCTGAGCTACCCGACCGCGCCGCCCACCAGGGCGCCGATCCCGAACGTCACGGCCATCGCGATGGCCCCGCCGACCACCAGCCGGACGACGGCGGTGCGCACCCTGGACCCGCCCAGCGTCGCGCTGACCGCACCGGTGAGCGCCAGGGCCAGCAGCACCACGACGAAGGTGACCGGCACCCGGACGCCGGTGGGGGCGAGCAGGATCGCGGCCAGCGGCAGCAGCGAGCCGAGCGTGAACGACAGCGCGGAGGCGCCGGCGGCCTGCCACGGGTTGGTCAGCTCGTCGGGGTCGATGCCCAGCTCGGCCTCGACGTGGGCGGCCAGCGCGTCGTGCTCGGTGAGCTCCTCGGCGACCCGGCGCGCGGTGCCCGGCGACAGGCCCTTCGTCTCGTAGATCGCGGCCAGCTCCTCGAGCTCCTGCTCGGGCATCTCGGCCAGCTCGCGCTTCTCCTTGCGCACCAGCGCGCGCTCGCTGTCGCGCTGGCTGCTCACCGACACGTACTCGCCCAGGGCCATCGACACCGCACCGGCGACCAGGCCCGCGGCGCCGGCGGTGAGCACCGGGCCGTCGGCGGCGGTCGCCCCGGCGACGCCGACGACCAGGCCGGCCGTGGAGACGATGCCGTCGTTGGCGCCGAGCACGCCGGCGCGCAGCCAGTTCAGCCGGGAGCTCAGGGCGCCGGCGTGCGGCTCGCCCTCGTGGGTCGGTGCGTCCTGCGTGGTCACGGCGGCGACGGTAGGTCGCGGATGATCACCGTGCCAGCGAGGGAAGGCTGGGCTACCGGGAGCTCAGGCCTCCGGGGGACGGGTGCCCCAGGCGTAGGTCTGCTTGGCCAGGCCCAGGTAGAGGAAGGTCTCGGTGGACTCCACGCCCTCCACCGCCCGGATCCGGCTGACGACGTCCAGCAGCTGGGTGTCGTCGACGCAGACCACCTCGACCAGCAGGTCCAGCGAGCCCGCGGAGATGACGACGTAGTCGACCTCGTCGAAGGCGGCCAGCGCGTCGGCGACCACCCGGCTGTCCCCGCGCACCCGCACGCCGACCATCGCCTGCCGCGGGAACCCGACCTGGCGGGGGTCGGTGACGGCGACGATCTGCATGACCCCGGCGTCCAGCAGCCGCTGCACCCGCTGCCGGACGGCGGCCTCGCTGAGCCCGACGGCCTCGGCGATCCGGGCGTAGGGACGGCGGCCGTCCTGCTGGAGCTGCTCGATGATCGCCCGCGACGTGTCGTCCAGGGCCACCGCGTGCCGCTCGGCCATGCTTCCCCCTACGGATCCCGTCGTCCCACCGTGCCCGGACGACGGGAATCGTAGCCGTCCCGGGTGGCTCAGTCCCGCAGCGTGGCGCGCCGGCGGACCCGCCGCTCGAAGCGGTCCAGCCGCCCGCCGAGGGGGCGGCCGAGGTAGCGGCCGAGCACGACGCCGGCGGCCAGGGCCAGCCCGACGGCGGCCGCGCCGACCAGGCCGGAGGTGCCGGCGGGGACGTCGCCGTCCACGACGACGGCGAACAGCCCGCGGTAGATGGCCAGCCCCGGCAGCAGCGGCACGATGCCGCAGACCGCGACCAGGAGGGGCGGCACCCGGAGCCGGTCGCCCAGCGCCTCCCCGGCGAACCCGACGACGGCGGCGGCGACCGCGCTGGACACGGCGGGCCCGGCGCCGAGGACCGCGGCGCCGGTGGTGGTGGCCCAGGCCAGCCCGCCGGCGAGGACGGCGACGGCGAGCCCGCGCGGGCCGGCGTAGGAGGCCAGCGCCCACGCCCCGCCCATCACCGCGGCGGCGGCCAGGGAGACGGCGAAGGGAACGCTGACCGTGGCGGGGTCGACCACCCGCAGCGGCACCTCGAACCGGCGGGCGACGTCCAGCACCGCGGCGATGCCGACGACGATGCCGGTGGTCAGGGTGACCACCTCGAAGGCGCGGGCGGCGGCGGTGACCGGGAAGCCGCTGATGGCGTCCTCCGCGGCGCCGACCAGCGAGAGCCCGGCCAGCAGCACCACGATCCCGGCGGCGACCACCAGCGACGCGCGGATCTCCACCCCGGCGACCACCAGCCCGACCGCGGTGCCCGTCGCGATCGCGGCGCCCGCGGCCTGCTGGAAGAACACCGGCAGCCCGCGCCGGTTGAGCGCCCGGATGGTCCGCTCGACCACCGCGGTGGTGACGGCGGCGACGAGGGCGACCAGCCAGCCGCCCCCGAGCAGGAAGGCCACGCTGCCGGCCACCCCGGGCCAGCCCAGTGCGTGCAGCGCCCGCCGGTAGGGGTGCGGCGCGGCGAGGACGTCGTCGAGCCGGCGGTGCGCCTCGTCCAGGCCGACCCGGCCGGCGGTGACCTCCGCGGTGAGGTCGGCGACGCCCTGCAGCCGGGTGTAGTCGACGCCGCGCGGCCGGACGATCCGCATGAGCACCAGCGGCGGGACGTCGTCGGGGTCGTAGCCGATGGTCAGCGAGGTGAACGTCATGTCCACCTGGCAGTCGGTGAGGCCGTAGGCGGCGGCCACCCGCAGCACGCCGGCGGTGACGTCGGCCGCCGACGCCCCGACGGCCATCATCGCCTCGCCGACCCGCAGGCCGAGGGAGAGCACGGAGCGGGCGGTGTCCTCGTCCACCCCGCCGGGCCCGGCCCGCAGCGCCAGCGGCTCGGTGGGCGGGCCGGAGCCGCTGACCGCCCGCCGCGCCCGGTCGGGCAGCCGCCGTCCCCACCCCTCGCCCGCCACCCCCGCAGGCTACGGAGACCCGGTCAGGCGGCCGGGTGGTGGCACACCGCCTCCAGGTTGATCCCGTGCGGGTCGTCGACGAAGCCGCCGTAGTAGTCCGGGTGGTACTCCGTGCGCACGGCCGGCGCCTCGCGCGCGGTGGCCCCGGCGGCCAGGGCCGCGCGGTGGAAGGTGTCGACCTCCGCGCGGGTGTCCACGGTGAACGCCAGGTGCATGTTGGTGCCGACGGTCCCGCCGTCGACCAGCCAGAAGTAGGGCTTGCGGTCGGGCCAGCCGTAGCCGGTCATCGCCGGGCCGTGGTCACCGGCGGGGACGACCAGCATCTGCGCGATGCCGATGGAGGCGAGGACGGGCCGGTAGAAGGCCATGGCCGCCCGGATGTCGGGGACGGCGATGTTGAGGTGGTCGATGCGGGATCCGGAGCGGTCGGTCATGCGATCACCTTCGGAGGCATCGCGGACACCGGTTGTCCGCGACACTGACCGCGTGCCGACCACATCCGCCCGGGCGCTCACCCTGCTCTCCTTGCTGGCCACCGGTCGACCGCGCACCGGCGCCGAGCTCGCCGGGCGGCTGGAGGTCAGCGAGCGCACGGTGCGCCGGGACGTCGAGATGCTGCGGTCCCTCGGCTTCCCGGTCGCCGGCACCCCGGGCCCGACCGGGCGCTACCAGCTGCGGGCGGGCAGCACCCTGCCGCCGCTGCTGTTCGACGACGAGCAGGCGGTCGCGGTCACCCTCGCGCTGCAGACCGCGCCGGTCACGGTGACCGGGACAGGGGACGGCGCGGCCCGCGCCCTGGCCACCCTGCGCCAGGTCATGCCGGCCCGGCTGCAGCCGCAGGTCGACGCGCTGCGGGTCACCGCGGTGCCCAACGCCTGGGACTTCGGCGCCCCACCGGTCGAGCAGTCCGTGCTGGCCGCGGTGGGCGACGCCGTCCGCCGCGGGCACCTGCTGCGGGTCCGGCTCCCGGGTGCTGGCGACCCCGTGCTGGTCGAGCCGCACCACCTGGTCGTGTGGGCCGGCCGCTGGTACCTGGTCGCGCACGGGCCGTCGGGCTGGTGGGTGCACCGGGTCGACGCCCTGCACGTCCACGGCCCGACCGGGCTGCCCTTCGCCCGGCGGGCGCTGCCGGCCGACGACGTCGCCGAGTACGTGATGGGCCGGCACGACCGCGGGGACACCGTCGGGGCCTGGCCCTGCACCGGCCGGGTCACCATGGCGCTGCCGGCCGACGTGGTGGCCCGCTGGGTGCCGGCCGGCGCCGTCGTCGAGGCGCTGGGCGACCGGTGCCGGGTCACCCTCGGCGCCTGGTCGTGGGCCGGCGTCGTGGGCATCCTGGCCACCTTCGACGCCGACCTCACCGACGTGGCCCCCGCCGAGCTGCGCGACGCGATGGCGCACACGGCCGCCCGGTTGTCCGCGGCCGCGCAGCCGGGCGGGTCAGGCGAGGCCGAGGGTGGCGCGGGCCTGGCGGGCGACGGCCTCGTCGAGCAGCTTCCCGTCGGCGCCGACCGCGACCCCGGGTGAGGCCTCCAGGCGGGCGAGGACGTCCCGGGCGGTGGCGACGTCCTCGGCCGTTGGCCGGCAGACCCGCTCGACCACCTCGACCTGGGCGGGGTGGATGCAGGCCCTCCCCCGGAAGCCGAGGGCCGCCAGCCGGCGGGTCTCGGCCTCGAAGGCGGCCAGGTCGCGGAACTGCGTCGACACCGCGGCCGGCGGCGGCGCGATCCCGGCCGCGGCCGAGGCCAGCACCACCGACGACCGGGCCAGCAGCAGCTCGGCGCCGTCCGGTCCGGGGACGACGCCGAGGTCGGCGGCCAGGTCGACCTCACCCAGCTGCAGGCAGCGCACCCGCGGACCGCCGGCCAGCGCCGGCGCGGCCAGCACGCCGGCCGCGCTCTCCACCAGCGGGCTCACGCCCAGGCTGCACGGGGCCCGGCCGGTCGCGGCCTCGGCGGCCAGCAGCTGGTCGTGCACCCGCTCCAGCAGCGCCCGGGACGACGCCTTGGGCAGCACCACCCCGGTGAGCCGGGCGCCCCGGGCGACCGCGGCGACGTCGTCGGCACCCCGCTGCCCGGTGTTCACCCGCACCCAGACCTGCACGTCCTCGCGCGGGCCGGCCAGCCAGTCCACGACGGCGGCGCGGGCGTCGTCCTTGCCGGCCGGGGCGACGGCGTCCTCCAGGTCCAGGACGACGGCGCCGGCGCCGGTGGCCACGGCCTTCGCGAACCGGTCGGGCCGGTCGCCGGGCACGTAGAGCCAGGACCGGACGGTCACCCGACGACCGTCTTCCCCGCCACCAGGGACTTGGCGATGACGGTGCGCAGGACGTCGTTGGTGCCCTCGCCGATCGCCATCAGCGGGGCGTCGCGGTAGAGCCGCTCGACGACGAACTCGGTGGAGTAGCCGTAGCCGCCGTGGATGCGCATCGCCTCCAGGGACAGCGCCAGCGCGGTCTCGGAGGCGAAGACCTTGGCCATGCCGGACTCGGCGTCCACCCGCTTCCCGGCGTCGGCCTGCGAGGCGGCCCAGTAGGTGAGCAGCCGGGCGGCCTGCAGCTGGGTGGCCATCTCGGCGAGCTTGAGCGCGATGGCCTGGAACTCCGCGATCGGGTGCCCGAACGCCTCCCGCTCGCCGGCGTACTTCAGTGCCGCGTCGTAGGCGGCCTGCGCGACCCCGACGCTGCGCCCGGCGATGTTGAGCCGGCCGATCTCCAGGCCGGACAGCGCCTGCTGCATGCCGCGGCCCTCGACCCCGCCGAGCACGGCGTCCACCGGCACCCGGACGTCGACCAGGTTGATCTCGCAGGACTCGGTGCCTTTGTAGCCGAGCTTGCCCAGGTCGCGGCTGACCTCGAAGCCGGGGGTGCCGGTCGGGATCAGCAGCAGGGACATGCCGCGGTGCCGGGGCTGCGCGTCGGGGTCGGTCTTGACCAGGACCGGCAGGACGTCGGCGTGCCGGGCGTTGGTGATCCACGTCTTGGTGCCGTTGACGACGTAGCTGTCGCCGTCGCGGACCGCGCGGGTGGCGATGCCCTGCAGGTCCGTGCCGGCGCCGGGCTCGGTCAGGCCGACCCCGGTGCGCCACTCGCCGCTGGCCAGCTTGGGCAGGTAGTGCTGCTTCTGCTCTTCGGTGCCGTGCTTGGCGATCATCCAGGCCGAGAGGCCGTGGCTGCCGAGGATGCCGGCGATGCCCATCCAGCCGCGGCTGATCTCCTCGTAGACCAGCGTGAAGCTGACCATGTCCAGCGCCAGGCCGCCGTACTCCTCGGGCGTGGTGAGCCCGAACAGGCCGAGGGCCTTGAGGTGGTCGACGATCTCGGTCGGGTAGCGGCCGGTGCGCTCCCAGTCCGAGGCCACCGGCACGATCTCGCGGTCGACGAAGCGGCGCAGCGTCTGCTGGAAGTCGCGCTGCTCCTCGTTGAGGGTGAAGTCCACCGGTCAGCTCCCCTGCTGTCCGAACGCGCCGGCGGCCTCGAGCTCGGCCACGCGCTCGGCCGAGTAGCCGAGCAGGTCGCGGGTGATGCGGTCCTGGTGCTCGTTGCGGTGCGGCGCCCGCACGTGGTCGGTGCGCTGGGGGCCGAACCGGACGGGGCTGCCCACCTGCTTCACGGTGCCCCAGTGCGGGTGCTCGGTCTCCAGCAGCAGGCCGCGGGCGGCGGCCTGCGGGTCGGCCAGGGCCTGGCCGACGTCGTTGATCGGGGACGACGGCACCCCGGCGGCCTGCAGCTGCGCCAGCCAGTGCTCGACGGTGTCGCCGAGGAAGGCCTCCTTGAGCTGCGGCAGGAGGGCCTCCCGGTTGCGGTCGCGCAGCGCGAAGGTGGCGAACCGTGCGTCGTCCCCCAGGTCGGGCCGGCCGATCACGGCGACCAGCCGCTGCCAGAACTTCTCCTTGGCGCAGCCGACGACCAGCCAGCCGTCGGAGGCGGCGAAGGCCTGGAAGGGCACCAGCGAGGGGTGCGCGGAGTCGACGGTGCGGACCGGTTCGTACCCCGCCGTCATCGCCCAGGTCGCCGGGTAGGTCAGCAGGGAGACGGCGGTGTCGTAGAGGGAGACGTCGCAGTCCCCGCCCACGCCGTCCCGCCGCGCGACGTGCAGGCCGGCCAGCAGGCTGAGCGCGGCGACGAAGCCGCTGGAGAAGTCGACGAGGCTCAGCCCGGTCTTGGTGGGCGGGCCGTCCGGGTCGCCGGTGAGGCTCATCCAGCCGGCGATGCCCTGCAGCACGTAGTCGTAGCCGGGCTCGTTCCGCCTGGGGCCGGTCATGCCGAACCCGGTGAGGCTGCAGCAGACGATCGCCGGGTTGAGGTGGGCGAGGTCGGCGTACCGGATGCCGATCTTGGCCGGGACGTCGCCGCGCAGGTTGGACCAGACCGCGTCGCTGGTGCGCACCAGGTCCTCGAAGACCGCGCGGCCGGCGGGGGTGGAGATGTCCAGGGACAGGCTCTGCTTGTTGCGGTTGAAGGTCTCGTAGAACAACGAGTCCTCGCCGTGCACGTAGGGCGGGACGTAGCGGCCGATGTCGCCTCCGGTGCGCGGGTCCTCGATCTTGATGACCTCGGCGCCGAGGTCGGCCAGGTGCACGCTGCCGAAGGGACCGGCGCCGTACTGCTCGAGCGCGATGATCCGGACGTCCTCGAGCGGCCTCATGCGGTGATCGGCCCGTTCTTCGCCGTCGGGAAGTGGCCCTGCCCGATGCCGGACTCCCTCGTCGCGACCATGACCGACCGCTTGAGGGAGATGCACTCGTCGCCCTCGGCGTTCAGGCCGCGGGTGACCATCGAGACGATCCCCGCGTACGGCCGGGACCTCGACGCCCGCAGCGCGGTGCAGAGGCTCTCGGCGTAGAGGGTGTCGCCGACGTAGACCGGGTGGGTCAGCTTGACGTCGGTCATCTCCAGGTTGGCCACGGCGTTCTGGCTCATGTCCAGCACGCTCAGGCCCAGCACCAGCGCGATCGTCAGCCCGGAGTTGACGATGACCCGGCCCCCGGTGATCGGGTTCTGCGCGGCCAGGTGCGCGTTGACGTGCTGCTGGTTGGTGTTCATCGTCAGCATCGTCAGCCAGGTGTTGTCGGCCTCGGAGATCGTGCGGCCGAGCGGGTGCTGGTAGACGTCGCCGACGACGTAGTCCTCGAAGAACCGCCCCAGGACGGCGGGGTGCGTGGCCATGATGGACCTCCCTCGACAGCCGCACGCTAATTGTCTGATGATTCGGAGCGCAAGCCCCCTGCGACGTCTGGAGTGCCGGTGGACGACCACGTGAACGCGGTGATCCGGTGGGTCGACCGTCCCGGCGGCCCCGGCCCGCTCGCCGGGGTCCGGGTGGGCGTCAAGGACAACGTGGACATCGCCGGCGGGCCCACCACGTGCGCGTCCGCGTTCTTCGCCGACCGGGTCCCGTCGCACGACGCCGAGGTCGTGCGCCGACTGTCCGACGCCGGGGCCTCGGTCGTGGCGACGCTGAACCTGAGCGAGTTCGCCGTCGGGGTGACCAACCAGAACTCCGCGGCCGGGCCGTGCCGGAACCCGTGGGACCTCGCCCGCATCCCGGGTGGGTCGAGCGGCGGGTCGGGGGCCGCCGTGGCGGCGGGGATCGTGGACCTGGCGCTGGGCACCGACACCGGCGGCTCGATCCGGCTGCCCGCGTCGGCCTGCGGGGTGGTGGGACTGCGACCGACGCACGGCTCGATCCCGATGGACGGCGTCTTCCCGGTCTGCGACGACGTGGACACCGTGGGACCCCTGGCGCGCACCGTCGACCTGGTGGCCCGGGCGCAGCGGGTGCTGACCGGGTCGTCGGCGCCCCTGCCTGCTGCGGCCGCCCCGAGGCGGATCGGCATCCCGGTGCAGCTGCTGACCGACGTCGACCCGGGCGTGCAGCAGGTGGTCGACGCGGCGGTCGCGGTGCTCGGCGCCGAGGTCGTGCCGGTGGAGGTCGAGGGTCTGCTGGACGCGCAGGACATCGTCTACACGCTGGTCTACGCCGACCTGGCGCGCATCCACGCCGGCCGGCTCGCGTCGGAACCGCAGCGGTTCCACCCCGACAGCCTGGTGCGGATCGGCCTGGGCCGGGACCTGACCTCCTTGGACCACGCCGCTGCCGTCGAGGCCCGACGGGGTCTGCAGTCCCGCATCTCCGCCGCGCTGGACGGCGTCGACCTGTTCCTGACGCCGACGCTGCCGGTCGACGTCCCCCGCGCCGACCCCGACGACGTCCTGCGGGTGTCCCGCCGGCTGGGGTCGCTGACCTACCCGTGGTCCCTGCACGCCGGCCCGACGCTGGCGCTGCCGGTCGGCTTTCACCCGGTGTCGGGGATGCCGGTCGGCGTCCAGCTCACCGCCCCGGAGGACGCCGAGGACGTCCTGTTCGCCGCCGGCGAGTGGTACCAGCAGCAGACCGCGTGGCACACCCGCCGCCCACCGGCCGGGCCGGCACTGCCTCCCAGTTGATCATCGTCATCGGCAGGTCGGGCACGCCGGCCCGCGGCGTGTCCCAGCTGCACCTGGCGATGATCAACAGGCGCGACGGCGTTCCCGCGGGGACGCCCGAGGGTCAGCCGGCGCGGATGACCAGCTCGTTGCCCTCCGGGTCGGCGACCCGCCCGCCGCCCAGCAGCCGCCCCCCGGCGACCTCGGCCGTCGCGAGCCGTTCCTCGACGGCGTCGGCCGGGACGGTGAGCACGAACGAGGTGCGGTTGCGCTGGCGACGGCGGTCCCCCTCGGCCGGGTCCAGGGGCTGGAACACGACGACGGGGCCGACCCGGCGCGGGTCGTGGATCTCGGTGAGCCCTGGCCGGGGGTCGGCGACGTAGCCCAGCGCCGCGGCCCAGAACGCCTGCACGGCAGGGACGTCGGCGGCGTCCAGGAACAGCTGCACGAACACCGGCGCCGCCGGGTCGGCCACCGCGCCCAGGTCGCGGGCGGCGGCCTGGATGCGGGAGGCGACGGCGAGGACGTCGGCGGCGGGCGCGACCACGCCGTCCTCCCACTGGTCCTTGCCGCTGTCCAGCACGACCAGGCCCGGGCGGAGGTCGATGCCCAGCGGCAGGTCGCCGACCAGCTCGGCGACGGCCGCGGCCAGCCGGGCGGGCTCCGGCGTCCGGTAGACGGCCATCGCGCTGAACACGGCCTGCCAGTCCTCGGCGCCCTCGCCGAGCGGCCCGCCGGGCACCACGTCGACCTCGTTGCCCTCCGGGTCGGCGTGCCGGACCCCGTACGGGCCGCCCGCCTCGCCCAGCCCGAGCTGCTCGACCACGCCGGCCGGCCGGACGACGTCCAGGTGCGCCCGCTGCCGCAGCGGCCGGTGCTCGCCCGACGGGACGACCTGGAACGACGGCTCGCGCCGGAACGGGTCGACGAGGTCGGCCCGGCCGAGCACCGGACCCCAGAAGCCCGCCGCCGCGGCGGGGTCCGCCGCCTCCAGGACGACGCCGAGCCGCTGCAGGCCGGCCGGGTCGACGAGCACGGGCAGCGCGGCGGAGGTCCGCACCAGGACGCCGGTGGCCCGCAGGTCGAGCGCGGCGTCCGGCGCCTGCTCCAGCACGACGCGCGCCAGCTCCACCGACTCCCGCAGCGAGGGCGTGGCGGACCAGCCCGTCACGTCGCCGTCGAGGGTCCGCCAGCCGTCGTCCGGGTCCGCCATCCCGGCACCGTAGTGCCGGGGGCCCGTGCGGGGAACCCGCTCAGGACGCAGCACTGCGGCCGTGGCCGCCCCCGAAGCCGGGCTCGGCCCCCAGGTCGGCGTAGAGGGAGTGGACGGCGTCGATCGCGGCACCGATCGCACCGGAGAACGAGCCCAGCGCTGCCGGCACCAGCCGCGGCGCGACCTGCAGCGTGGCGCCGAGCGTGGCCTGGTACCGGTCCAGGTCACCGGCCAGCGACTCGGCGATGCCCCCGCCGAGGACGACGACCTCCGGCTCGCTGGCCACCGCGACCGCGGTCAGCACGATCTGCAGTGCGTGGTCGAACTGGGTGCGCAGCGGTGAGAGCCGGTGCTCGTCGTCGAAGAGGTCCTGCGGCCGGGCGAGCGGCACTCCGGCCTCCTCCGCCCGGCGCAGGATGCCCGGGCCGGTGACCATGTGCTCGAGCCGGGTACCCATGGGCCCGGCCGGGAGCTGCCCGAACTCCCCGATCAGCCCGTGCCGGCCGTGCAGGATGCGGCCGTCGATGGCCAGCGCGGCGCCGAGCCCCGCCCCGATGGTGACCATCGCGGCGTCCCCCGCGTCGGCGGCGGCGCCGCGACGCTGCTCGCCGAGCAGCGCGTAGTTGACGTCGTTGTCCACCCGGATGCCGACTGCGCCGGCCCGGCGCAGGCCGGAGGTGAACTCGGCGTCCATCACCTGGGGCAGGTTCGGGGCGTTCGACACCGCCCCCGACTCGGCCACCGCTCCCGGGAGGCCCACCGAGACCGCCGCCAGGCCGGCACCGAGACCGGCCGACCGCCCGGTCACCATCCCGGCCAACCAGTCGGCCAGGGCCGCCGCCGGCAGGTCGCTCCGGGTCGGCTCCTCCCACCGCCGCAGCTCGGCCCCGGCGAAGTCGGCCAGCACGACACGGGTGGTGCTGGCGCCGAGGTCGACGCCGGCCACGACGCTGCGCTCGCCCACGAGGTCGAGGGCGACCGCGCGGCGACCGCGGTTGGCGGACACGACCTCCGACACCTCGCGGACGACACCGTCGGCGACCAGGACCTCGACCGCGCGGGAGATGGTCGCGGCCGAGAGCCCGGTGCGCTGCGCGATGGCCGTCCGGGTGGTCGGCCGGTGCACGAGCAGGTCCGACAGCACGGCACCACGGTTGGCCTCACGCAGGTCGGTCATGGCTCCACTCCACTCGATGTGAGAGCAAAAGTATCGGGATCGACCCGGATCACCTAGTCGCACCCGCCTGCAACGTGATCGTTACGACATTCGACCTTGACTTTGCTTGCGAGCAGAAAGCAAACTCCGCAGCACCACCCAGCACACCCCTTCGAGAGGTCCCCCATGCAGCTCTCCCGTTCCCGGCGGCTGCGGCCCCTGGCCGCCGCGCTCGTCGGCACGACCCTGGCCCTCAGCGCCTGCTCCGGCGGTGGCGACACCCCGTCCTCGTCGAGCGACGCCGCACCGGCGAGCGAGCCGAGCCTGGAGTTCCAGGGTCCCAACGGGGAGCAGCCCGGGGACCTCGACGAGCTGTCGCTCACCGACGAGGAGGAGGCCACCGTCCGCGGCGGCTCCTACACCGCGGCCTTCGTGTGGCACACGTCGTCGGAGTTCGTCTCCGCCGTCGAGGACGGCGCCCGCCAGGAGTTCGAGGACCTCGGCATCGACGTCGTCGCGAGCACCCAGGCCGACTTCGACGCCGCCACCCAGGCCAACAACGTGCAGAGCGTGCTGGCCCTGGACCCCGACATCATCGTGACCATCGCGGTCGACCCGACCTCGGCCGCAGCGGCCTTCCAGCCCGCCGTCGACGCCGGCAAGACCCTGGTCGTCATGACCACGCCGCCGGCCGGCTACACCGCGGGCGACCAGTTCGTCTCCATCGTCACCGAGTCGCTGACCGAGGCCGGGCGGGCGAACGCGGAGATCCTGGGCGACGCGCTCGACGGCTCCGGGCAGGTCGGCTACATCTACCACGACGCGGACTTCTGGTTCACCAACCAGCGCGACGAGGCCTTCCGCAACTGGCTGGGCTACGAGTACCCCGGCATGGAGATCGTGGCCGAGGAGGGCTTCGCCGACGAGGCGCGCACCGAGGAGATCGCGCAGGCGATGATCGCCCGCAACCCGAACATCACCGGCATCTACGTCTCCTGGGCCACCGCCGCCCAGGGTGTCGTCTCGGCGCTGCGCAACGCCGGCCGCTCGGACATCAAGGTCGTGACCAACGACCTGGACGCCACCCTCGCCGCGGACATGGTCGACGGCGGCAACGTCGTCGGCCTGGTCGGCAACGGCTCGATCGACATCGGCCGCGGCCTGGCCCTGGCCGCCGCCTACGGCGTGCTGGACAAGGAGGCCCCGGCACTGGTGGCCTCGCCGCCGGTCAAGGTGACCACCGACAACCTCGAGGACGCCTGGCGCGAGGACTACGGCACCGACCTGCCCGACAGCGTCAACTGATCGCCGGTGGGGCGGCCCGCCCGGGCCGCCCCACCCCCACAGGCAGGGACCCCATGCCCCACGTACAGACCGTCCTCGGCCCGGTGCCGGCCGACGAGCTCGGCCGCGTCATGCCGCACGAGCACCTGCTCTCCCTCTCCCCCGGTCCGTGGACCGCCGACGACGCCCCGCTGGGCGACCCGGTCGAGCTCGCCGTGCACGCGCTGCGCGGCCTCGCCGACCGCGGGTTCGGCACCGTCGTCGACCTCTCCCCCTACGGCGTGGTGGGCCGCGACGCCGACGGCGAGAACGTGGCCCTGCTGGCCGAGGTCTCCCGGCGCAGCGGCCTGCACGTGGTCAGCGGCACCGCCCTCTACCTGGAGTCCTGGGCTCCGGCCTGGGCCCGCGAGGCGACCGTCGAGCAGCTGACCGACCGGCTGGTCGCCGACCTCACCACCGGCTTCGGCGGCACCGGCATCCGGGCCGGCGTCCTCGGCGAGCAGGCCACCGGCCTGGGCGAGATGTCCGCCTTCGAGGAGCGCGCCCTCCGCGCCTCGGCCCGCGCCGCGCTGCGCACCGGCACGGCCCTCATGACCCACACCACGCACGGCACCCTGGCCCTCGACCAGGTCGACCTCCTCGTGGCGGAGGGCCTGGACCCGTCCCGTGTCGTCGTCGGGCACCTCGACACCCAACTGGACCCCGACCTGCCGCGCCGTGTGCTGGCCACCGGTGCCTGCGTCGCCGTGGACACCATCGGCAAGCAGGAGTGGGAGTTCTTCCTCGGCCCGCCGCAGACCGGCCGCGCCGACGGCGAGTTCGCCAAGCGCTGCTTCCACCGCTCCGACGCCGGCCGCGCCGACCTCGTCGCCGGGCTGGTGGCCGACGGGTTCGGCGACCGCGTCGTGCTCGCCCAGGACCTCACCGGCGCCGAGGCGTGGATGAACGCCGGCACCCACGGCACCGCCGGCTACCGCTACCTCGCCGACGTCTTCGTGCCCATGCTCACCGACCGCGGCGTCACCGACGAGCAGGTCGAGCAGCTCCTCCGGCACACCCCGGCCCGGCTGCTGGCGGTCGCCGCGTGAGCGCCGGCTACGTGGTCGGCGTCGACCTCGGCGGCACGAAGATCCACGCCGGGATCTCCGGCCCGGACGGCGCCCTGCTGGCCGAGACCCGCGTGCCCACCCACGGCGACCTTGCGGGCCGCATCCTGGAGGTCGAGCACGCCCTCGTCCGCGAGGTGGGTGTACCGCTGTCCGCGGTCGAGGTGACCGCCGTCGGCGGGGCGGGTGCGGCCGAGGACGACGGGTTCGACCTGCACCCCAACCTCGACCTGCCGACCGGCGCGTCCTTCGGCCCCGACCTGGCCCGCCACCTCGGCCACCCGGTGGTGCTGGAGAACGACGTCAACGTCGCCGCGCTCGGCGAGCTGCACCACGGCGTGGGCACCCGGCACGACTCCTTCGTGGTCGTCGCCTCCGGCACCGGGATCGGCATGGGGGTCGTGGTCGACCGCCGGCTGGTGCGCGGAGCCCGCGGCGCAGCCGGCGAGATCGGCTTCCTGCCGCTGGGCACCGACCCCTTCGACCCCGCCCACCACCGGCGCGGTCCGCTCGAGGAGGCGGTGGCCGGCGACGTGCTGGCCGGCCGGGTCCCGCCGCGTGCCGGCGACGGACGCAGCTGGACGGCGACGGAGATCTTCGACGCGGCCGCGCGCGACCGGGCCGCCGCGCACGCCGTCGCCGAGCACGCCCACTGGTTGGCCCTGGCCCTGGTCGCCGTCCGCGCCGTCCTGGACCCCGAGGTCGTCGTGCTGACCGGCGGCATCGGGTCCCGGCCGGAGCTCCTCCCCCCGCTGCGACGCACCCTCGGCGAGCTCGGCGCCGCCGACCTCGCCGTCCAGGCCAGCACCCTCGGCCCGCAGGCCCCCGTCCTCGGGGCCATCCACCTCGCCCGCGCGCACGCCCCCGGACCCGCCCTGGAAGGAACCCGATGAGCACCACCGACACCGACACCCGCGAGGGCACGACCCGGAGGCTGCCGGCGGTCGACTGGCGCGCGAGCGTCGTCTACGTCGGCTTCGTCCTGACCTTCCTGTTCTTCGCCGTCACCCAGTCGCAGTACTTCCTGACGCCGACCAACCTGACCAACGTCGTGATCCAGGCCGCGCCGATCGCGATCATGGCGGTCGGGGCCGTCTTCGTGCTGAGCACCGGTGAGATCGACCTGTCGATCGGCTCGACGGTCGCGCTGGCCTCCCTGGGCGCCGCACTGGTGCTGGAGTCCACCGGCAACTGGCTGCTGGGGGCAGCGGCCGGGCTCGCGGTCGGCGCCGCGGTCGGCGCGGTCAACGGGGTCTTCGTGACCTACGTCCGGCTGCCGTCGTTCCTGGTCACGCTCGCCTCGATGGGGCTGGTCACCGGCATCGCCCGCCAGCTCACCGACCTGCAGTCGGTGCCGGTCACCGACGACGCGTTCGTGTGGATCTTCGGCGGGGGCGACCTGCTCGGTGTCCCCACCATCATCTGGTGGACCGTCGTGGTGACGATCGTGGGCGCGCACCTGCTGCGCCAGCGCCGCTTCGGCGCGCACGTGCTCGCCGTCGGCAACAACACGCCCGCGGCCCGCGTCAGCGGCGTGCGGGTCGACCGGGTGCGGATGTGGGTGTTCGTGCTCAGCGGGATGACCGCCGCGATGGCCGCGCTGCTCTACTCCGGCCGCCTCCAGGGCGCCCGCTACACCCTCGGCGAGAGCGACCTGCTCTCCGTGCTGGCCGCGGTCATCGTGGGCGGCACGGCGTTGACCGGCGGCAAGGGCTCGATGGTCGGCGCCCTGATCGGCTCTCTGCTCATCAGCATGATCAACAACGGCCTGATCCTGGCCGGGCTCAACGTGTCCCAGCAGATGATCGTCCGCGGGATCATCATCCTGCTGGCGGTTTCCCTGTCCCTCCGCGGCAAGAAGCAGGGCTGACCCGTGTTCCTCCCCCTCCTCCGCCGGCGCGCGGTCCCGCTGCTGCGCGCGGCCCACGCCTTCCACCGGGCCGGTGTGCTGCCGCCCAACACCTACGTGCTCGACCTCGACGCGGTCGAGCGCAACGCAGCGGCGGTCACCGCCGAGGCGCAGCGTCTGGGCCTGACACCGTTCGCGATGACCAAGCAGATCGGCCGCAACCCCGACGCGTCCCGGGCCATCGCCGCCGGCGGCATCAGCCACGCCGTCGGGGTCGACCTGGAGTGCGCGGTCGCCGCCGCAGCCGGCGGTCTGGGCATCGGCCACCTCGGCCACCTGGTGCAGATCCCGCGGCACTCGGCGGACGACGCCGCCGCACTGGAGCCGTCCTTCTGGACGGTCTTCTCCGAGGCCAAGGCCCGGGAGGCCGCTGCGGCGGCCGAGCGGGCAGGGCGGGTGCAGGACCTGCTGATCCGGGTCGCCGCTCCCGGCGACCGCTTCTACCGGGGCCACGAGGGCGGGATCGCCCCCGAGGACGTCGCCGCGCTGGCCGACCTCGTCGACGGCCTGCCCGGTGCACGGTTCGCCGGCGTCACCAGCTTCCCGGCCACCCTGTTCGACCCGGGGTCGGGCACGGCGCGCTCGACGCCCAACCTGGGCACGCTCACCCGGGTCAAGCGGGCCCTCCTGGCCGCCGGCCGCACCGACGTCGAGCTCAACGCCCCCGGCACCACCTCGGTGTCGGTGCTGCAGACGCTGGCCGAGGCCGGGGCCACGCAGGTCGAGCCCGGCCACGGGCTGACCGGCACCACGCCGCTGCACGCGGTGCAGGACCTGGTCGAGGACCCCGCGATCGTCTACCTCTCGGAGGTCTCGCACACCTGGGACGGCGACGCGTACGTCTTCGGCGGCGGGCTCTACGTCGACCCCGTGCTCGGTGACGTGCCGACCCGGGCGCTCGTGCTGGGCGACGACGTCGACGTGGCCGACGCCGCCGAGCTGGACGTCGAGATGCCGGCGCCCTCGGCCATCGACTACTACGCCGTCGTCCCGGGGGCGGCCGGCCGGGCGCGCCCCGGCGACACCGTGCTCTTCGGCTTCCGACCCCAGGTGTTCGTCACCCGGGCGCTCACCGCGGGCATCCGCGGCCTGTCCACCGGCCGGCCCGAGCTGGCCGGCATCTGGGCGGCCGACGGGTCCGCCCCCCTCACCGTCACCGCAGCCCTGGGAACCGGAAGGCCGTCATGACCACCACGACCGCAGCACCCCTCCGCCTCGAGGGCGTCAGCAAGCACTTCGGCGGCGTGACCGCCATCCAGCGCTTCGACCTGGAGGTCGCCCCCGGTGAGATCGTGGCGCTGGTCGGCGACAACGGGGCGGGCAAGTCCACCCTGGTGAAGATCATCTCGGGGCTCTACCAGCCCAGCGAGGGCAGCATCGAGATCAACGGCGAGCAGGTCACCTTCCGCGACGCCGCCGACGCCCGCGCCAAGGGCGTCGAGGTCGTCTACCAGGACCTCGCGCTGGTGGACCTGCAGCCGGTCTACATGAACCTCTTCCTCGGCCGGGAGCTGCGCCGGGGCCCACTGCGGGTGCTCGACCGCAAGGAGATGGCCCGCCAGACCCAGCAGCTGGTCGACGACCTCGACGTCCGCATCCCCTCGGCCCGGGCCCTGCTCGGCGACCTCTCGGGCGGGCAGCGGCAGGGCATCGCGATCGCCCGGGCCACCCACTGGGCCTCGGGCCTGGTGCTGATGGACGAGCCCACAGCAGCCCTCGGCGTGGCCGAGACGGCCAAGGTGGAGGAGGTCATCCTCAAGCTCAAGCAGCGGGGGGCAGCCGTGCTGATCGTGTCGCACAACCTGGACCAGGTCTTCCGCATCGCCGACCGGGTGACCGTGCTGCGCCGCGGCACCCAGGTGGGCACCCGGCCCACCGCGGGGACCGACAAGAACGAGGTCATCGGCATGATCACCGGGCTCTCGTCGTGACCGCCGTGCTGCCCGGCGGCCTGCTGCGCCGGGAGATCGAGGAGCAGCCCGCGGTCTGGGCGCGACTGGTCGGCGAGGGCGCCGCCGGCCTGCAGGCGGCCGCCGACCTGCTCCGGGACGTCGACCCCGAACTGGTCGTGCTGGCCGCCCGGGGCACCAGCGACCACGCCGCGACCTACGCCCAGTACCTGATCCACTCCCGGCTCGGCGTCCCGGCGATGCTGGCCACGCCGAGCGCGTTCACCGCCTACCGGGCGCAGCTGCGCTACCCGCGCACGTTGATGGTCGCGGTGTCGCAGTCCGGGGAGTCGCCGGACCTCATCGAGACGGTGCGGTCGGCGAAGGCCGCCGGGGTCACCGTCCTGGCGATCACCAACACCCCGGGCAGCACGGTCGCCCGGCTCGGCGACCTGCACCTGGACCTCGGCTGCGGCCCCGAGCTCTCGGTGGCGGCGACCAAGACCTACACCGCCAGCCTGCTCGCCCTGCACGTCGTGGTCGGCCTGGCGGCCGGGGATGCCTGGGAGACGCTGCGGGCACGGGTGGGCGCCGCCGTCGAGGCGGCCGAGGACCTGCTGCACGACGACGTCCCGGAGCCGGGTCTGCTCGACGCGGCACTGACCGCCGACCGGATGGTCGTCGTCGGGCGGGGCCTGTCGATGTCGAGCGCCCGCGAGGGTGCGCTGAAGCTGATGGAGACCAACCGGGTAGCCGCGTCGGGGTGGAGCGCGGCCGACGCAACGCACGGCCCGCTGGGCCAGGTGGGTCCGGGCACGCTGGTCCTGCTGCTGACCGCCGGGGAGGCCACCCGGGCCTCGGTCGTCGACTTCGGACGCCGGGCGGCGGACCTGGGCGGGGTCGTCGTCACCGTCGGCCCGGCGGCACGGCTCGCGCCCTCGTTCGAGGTGCCGCTGCCCGACGGCGTCGACGAGACCTTGCTGCCGCTGCTGGAGATCCTCCCGTTCCAGCTGCTGGCCCACGCCGCCGCGCTGGGCCGCGGTCTGGACCCCGACAACCCGCCCGGTCTCGCCAAGGTCACCCGGACGACGTGACGGTCACCCGCGGCTGAGGCGGTCCATCTGCTGGTACGCGCCGGTCAGGTGGTCCAGGTGGCGGCGCATCGCGGTGACCGCGCCGTCGGCGTCGCGGGCGGCGACCAGGTCGTGCAGCTCCGCGTGGTCGTCGGCGACGCAGGCCCAGAAGCCGTCCGGGGCGTGGTCGCGGCCGAACCGGGTGGCCAGCACCCGGAACAGCGGTGCGGTGATGACCTCCAGCAGCGGGTTGCCGGTGGCCCGCAGCAGCACCAGGTGGAAGTCCTGGTTCGCCGCGTAGGTCGCGTCGCCGGAGTCCACGGAGGGGTCGAACTCGGCCCGGCGCAGGTCGTCGAGCTGCTCGTCGGTCCGGTGCTTGGCCGCCTCGCCGGCCGCGGGCACCTCCAGCAGGTGGCGCAGCGACATCAGCTGCCCGACCGTCACCCGTTCGGCGGCCGCCATCAGCGCCACCCCGGTCTCCAGGTGCGCCGACAGGTGCGCCGCGGTCGGCACGCTGACGAAGCTGCCACCGGACACCCCGCGGGTGGTCTGGATCAGGTCCTGCGAGGCCAGCGACCGCAGCGCCTCGCGCACCGTGGACCGGCCGACCCCGAACTCCGCCGACAGCTCCTGCTCGTTGGGCAGCCGCTCCCCCGGCACGAGCTCGCCGGACAGGATGCGGGCGCGGATGCTGCCCGCCAGCACGGCGTACGCGGGGCCGGTCACCCTGCGCAGTCTGCCAGCGGGACGGGTTCACACGGTGTTGACACCGGGGGCGTTGACGACGCCAATCGTCTGACACTTGGATGGAGCCTCCCGAGCAGAGGAGCTCCCCCGGTGCCCGTCACCCCCCGCATCACCGTCGTCTTCTACTCCGCCACCGGCAACCTGGCCGCGATGGCGGAGGCGATCGGGAAGGGCGCGGAGGAGGCCGGTGCCGAGGTCCGGCTGCGCATCGTCCCCGAGCTCGCCCCCGCCGAGGCCATCGCGGCCAACCCGAGGTGGCAGGCCTTCGTCGACGCGGCCACCTACGAGACGGCCACCCTCGACGACCTCGAGTGGGCCAACGGCATCGCACTGGGCAGCCCCACCCGCTTCGGCCTGCCCTCGGGCCAGCTCAAGGAGTTCCTCGACACCACCGGCGGCCTGTGGTTCCAGGGGAAGCTCGCGGACAAGGTCGGCACCGCCTTCACCAGCGCCAGCACCGGCCACGGCGGCCTGGAGTCCACGATCCTGGCGATGAACAACGTGCTCTACCACTGGGGCTCGCTCGTGCTGCCCCTCGGCTACGGCGAGCGGCACCTGATGAAGGAGTCGGGCAACCCCTATGGCGGCTCGTTCGTCTCCCGCTCCGGCGCCGCCCCCGACGACGTCTCACTGGAGGCCTGCCGGCTGCAGGGCGTCCGCCTCGCCCGGTTCGCCGGCGCCGTGGCCACCGGGCTCGCCGGGTGACCGCCGAGGCGGTCCGGGTCGGCGTCGGCCGGCTGGACACCACCGAGCGCCCCGGCCTGGTCCTGGTCGACTGCCAGAAGCTGTTCACCCTCGACCCCGCGGTCGACGACGCCGCGCTGGCCTGCGGCCGGGCGGCCGCGGCGGCTCGGGAGGCCGGCGTACCCGTCGTCTGGCTGCGCGTCGTCTTCGACGAGGGCGAGGACCTCGGCCCGGTCTGGACGGCGAAGGCCCCCGCGCTCACCCAGCTGCGCCCCGGCGCGGACCTGGCGGGGTTCGACCCCCGCGTCGGCTACGCCGAGGGCGAGCCCGTCGTCACCAAGAAGCGCGCCTCGGGCTTCGTCCGCACCGACCTCGACGACCTGCTGCACGACCTGGACGTGCACACCCTCGCCGTCGCCGGGTTCACCACCGCCGGCTGCGTGCGGGCCACCGTCGTCGACGCCGCCTCGCTGGACTACGCCCCCGTCGTCCTGGCCGACGCGGTGGCCGACCGGTCTACCGCCATCCACGACGCCGCGCTGGTCGACCTCGACGCCCGGTACGCCGACGTCGTGCCCGACGGGGTGGCCTGGTTCCGGGCGCTGGGGTCTTCCCAGCCCTAAACGTCTGACCTATGGTCGCGATCACAGGAGGGAGCCCCATGAGCATCGCCCGACAGGTCGCCGACGTCGTCGCCCGCACCACCTGGGACGACGTCCCCCCACCCGTGCTGCAGCGCGCCCGCCACCTCGTGCTCGACGCCGTGGGCCTGGCCTTCGCCTCGTCCGCGCACCCGTTCGCCGACGTCGCCGCCGACGCCCTGGCCACCTTCGGCACCGGCGACGTCCCCACCCTCGGCTCGGGGACGCGGCTGTCCGCGCGCGACGCCGCCGTGCTCAACGGCGTCCTCGTGCACGGGCTGGACTTCGACGACACCCACATCGGCGCCGTCACCCACGTCTCCGCCGCGGCCCTGCCCGCCGCCATCAGCGCGGCCGTCGCCGCCGACGCCTCCACCCGCGACCTCCTGCTGGGCTACGTGCTCGGCGTGGAGGTCGCAGCGAGAGTCGGCCTGGCCGGGGCAGGCGCCTTCCACGACCTGGGCTTCCACCCCACCGCGGTGGCTGGCGCGTTCGGCTCCGCCGTCGCCGCGGGGAAGATCGCCGGGCTCGACGCCGACCAGCTGGTCGCCGCACAGGGCGTGGTCGGCTCGATGGCCGCCGGGCTGCTGGAGTTCCTCGAGGACGGGTCGTGGACCAAGCGGCTGCACCCGGGCTGGGCCGCGCAGTCCGGCATCACCGCCGCCACCTTCGCGAAGGCCGGCTGGAGCGGGCCCGAGGCGGTGTACGAGGGGCGGTTCGGCCTGTTCGCCAGCCACCTCGCGGGCCGGGACACCCACCCCGAGCTGGTCGCCGACGGCCTCGGGCAGCGGTGGGAGACCCCCGAGACGGCCGTCAAGCCCTACCCGGTCTGCCACTTCGCGCACGCCTTCGCCGACGCCGTCCTCCTGCTGCGCGCCGAGCACGGCCTCACCGCCGCCGACGTCGCGTCCGTTCGGTGCGCCATCCACCCGGTGCCGGGCAAGGTGGTCTGCGAGCCCGCCGCGGCCAAGTGGGCGCCGCGCGACGAGTACGACGCCAAGTTCTCGCTGCCCTACATCGTCTCCACCGCCCTGGCCCGCGGCCGGTTCACCCTGGCCGAGCTCTCGGACGAGGCGCTGCGCGACCCCGAGGTGCTCGCCCTGGCCCGGAAGGTCGAGGTCGTCCCGGACGACGAGAGCGCCTTCCCGCAGGCCTACTCCGGCTGGGTGCAGGTCACCACCGCCGATGGCCGGGTGCTCACCCACCGCGAGCAGGTCAACCGCGGCCACGCCGACCGGCCGCTCACCGACGCCGACGTCGTCGCCAAGTACCGGGAGTCCATGGCCCCGGTCGCCGACGACGCCACCACCGAGCGGGTGCTCGCCGCCGTCCTGTCCCTCGGGGACGGCGGCTCCGCCCGCGACTTCGCCGAGGCCTGCGCCGCCGGCTGATCGCCCCAGACCCCGGCACAGGCGCCGGAACACCCACCTTCCAGAGAAGCGGAGCAACGGTCATGGACTTCGGCGTCTTCATCCCGATCGGGAACAACGGCTGGCTGATCAGCGAGAACGCACCCCAGTACATGCCGAGCTTCGACCTCAACAAGCGCATCGTGCAGGAGGCCGAGGCGCAGGACTTCGCCTTCGCGCTGTCGATGATCAAGCTGCGCGGGTTCGGCGGGAAGACCGAGTTCTGGGACCACAACCTGGAGTCCTTCACCCTCATGGCCGGCCTCGCCGCCGTCACCGAGCGGATCAAGCTCTACGCGTCGACCGCCGTCCTCACCCTGCCCCCGGCCCTGGTGGCGCGGATGGCCACCACCATCGACTCGATCGCCCCCGGCCGGTTCGGCGTCAACATCGTGTCCGGCTGGGCGTCGGGTGAGTACTCGCAGATGGGCCTGTGGCCCGGCGACGACTACTTCGGCTACCGCTACGACTACTCCACCGAGTACGTCCAGGTGCTGCGCGACCTCTGGGAGAAGGGGACCTGCGACCTGGACGGGCAGTACTTCCAGATGACCGACTGCAAGCTGTCCCCGAAGCCCAGCGGGCACGTGGACATCGTGTGCGCCGGCCAGAGCGAGCGCGGGATGCGGTTCTGCGCCGAGCACGGCGACTACAACTTCATCCTCTCCCCGGGCATCAACACCCCCGAGACCTACCGGGAGCCCACCGAGAAGCTCGCCGAGGCGGCCGCGAAGACCGGCCGGGACGTCGGCTCGCTGCCGCTGTTCATGGCGATCATCGCCGACACCGACGAGGAGGCCCAGGCCAAGTGGAGGAGCTACCACGACGGCGCTGACCTGGCGGCGCTGGGCTACATGGCCGACGAGGGCTCGAAGGACACGACCGCCGACGAGGGCGGCACCGCGCGGACGATCAACTTGCCCGAGGGCGCGGTCAACTTCAACATGGCCACCCTGGTGGGCTCCCCGGAGACCGTCGCCCGGCAGATCGACGAGGTCGCCAAGATGCCCGGCGTGAAGGGGATGATGTTCACCTTCGACGACTTCGAGCAGGGCGTGAGGACCTTCGGCGAGAAGGTCAAGCCGCTGCTCGGCTGAACGCCGGCGGGGCTCCCGCTCCCCCGTGCGGGAGCCCCGTCGGCCCGCTCCTCGTGGAAAGGACCTCCGTGACCTCGTTCGTCGCCCCCCGCACCAACCCGCGCGCCCGGCTCCGTGAGCTGCTGGCCGCCCCCGGTCCGCTGGTGGCCCCCGGCGCCTACGACGCGCTGAGCGCGCGGCTGGTGCAGCAGGCCGGCTTCGACGTCGTCTACATGACCGGCTTCGGGACGTCGGCCTCGCTGCTCGGCCGGCCCGACATCGGCCTGCTCGGCGGGGCGGAGATGACCGACAACGCCCGCCGGATGGCGCAGGCGGTCGAGGTCCCGCTCATCGCCGACGCCGACACCGGCTACGGCAACGCGCTCAACGTCGTCCGCACCGTGCGGGAGTACGAGCAGGCCGGCGTCGCCGGGCTGCAGCTGGAGGACCAGGTCTCGCCCAAGCGCTGCGGGCACATGACCGGCAAGGCCGTGGTCGACGTCGAGGAGGCGGTGTCGAAGGTCCGTGCCGCCGTCGCCGCGCGGACCGACCCCGACCTGGTGGTCATCGCCCGCACCGACGTCGCGCAGGTCGAGGGCACCCGCGCGGCGATCGACCGGGCACTGCGGTTCGCCGACGCCGGCGCCGACGTCCTGTTCGTCGAGGCCCCCCGCACCGCCGAGGACGTCGAGCTGGTCGCCACCGAGCTCGAGGGCCACCACCTGCTGTTCAACTGGGTGGAGGGCGGTGCGACCGAGGGCCTGACCATGGACACCGTCGCCGAGCTGGGCTTCTCGCTGGTGCTGTTCCCGATCAGCACGCTGCTGGCCGCCACCCAGGCCATGCAGACGGCGCTGTCGACGCTGAAGCGGACCTCCTCCACCGAGGGCGCCCCGATGGGCGACTTCGGCGGGTTCCTGGAGACCATCGGCCTGCCCGCGATCCGCGAGGACGAGGCCCGCTTCGCCGTCTGAGGCCCACCCCACCGGGGGTAGGGCCCGGGGTCCAGCCGATCCCCCTGGAGGCACCCGTGATCGTGCACGTGGACGACGACCGGACGACGGTGACCGTGCAGGCCCCCGACGTCCTGACCGACCTGCGGGTCAGCGCGCCCGACGGCGACGGGTGGCAGGCCGCCCTCGGGCCGCTGGGCGAGCTGGACGGGGACCACGTCTGGCTCGACGTGGACGAGCTGCGCTCCCGCGCCGACACCGGGGACCCGGCCTGGGCGGACGGGTTCGCCGCGATGGTGCAGTACGCCGCCGGGGCCGGCTGGCTGGACACCACCGGCCGCCGGGTGCGGGCCCACGTGGAGGTCCGCCCCGGCGGCTGAGCGCCTCAGTAGGTGAAGGCGCCCACGCTGGTGCGCAGGTCGGCGGCCATCCGGGACAGCTCGTCGACGGCCACCCGGGTCTGCGACAGCGCCTGGGTGGTGGAGTCCGCGGCGGTGGAGACGCCGGTGATGTTGGCGGCGATCTCCGTCGTCCCGCCCGCGGCCTCGGCCACGCTGCGCGACATCTCGTTGGTGGTCGCCGTCTGCTCCTCGACCGCGCTGGCGATGGTCAGCTGGTAGTCGTTGATCTGCCCGATCACCTCGCCGATCCGCCCGATCGCGGCCACCGCACCCCCGGTGTCGGCCTGGATCGCCTCCACCCGCCGCGCGATGTCCTCCGTCGCCCGCGCGGTCTCCTGCGCCAGCTCCTTGACCTCGTTCGCCACCACCGCGAAGCCCTTGCCCGCCTCGCCCGCCCGCGCGGCCTCGATGGTGGCGTTGAGCGCCAGCAGGTTGGTCTGCTCCGCGATGCTGGTGATCACCTTGACCACGTCGCCGATCTCCTTCGAGGAGACGCCGAGCTTGGTGATGGTGGCGTTGGTCGCCTCGGCCTCGGTGACCGCCTCGGCGGCGACCCGGGCGGCCTGGTTCGCGTTCTGCGCGATCTCCCGGATCGACGCGTTCATCTCCTCCGCGCCGGCGGCGACGGTGGCGACGCTGCGCGAGACCTCCTCCGCGGCACCGGAGACCGCGCCGGACTGCACCGACGTCTCCTCCGACGACGCCGCGATCTGCGCCGCCGAGGCCGACAGCTCCTCGCTGGAGGCGGCCACCGCGTCGGCCGACCCGGCGACCTGGGCCATCACCACCCGCAGGTGGGCCAGCGCCTGGTCCAGCGACGCCCCCATCCGGCCCAGCTCGTCCTTGCTGGTCAGGCCCACCTGCACGGTGAGGTCGCCGGCCGCGAGCCGGTCGGCCGCGACCTGCACCTGGCGGACCCGGCCGGCCACGCCGGCGGCGACCCACCAGCCGATGGCCAGCGCGAGCAGCACGCCGAGCACCAGCACCACCAGGTCGGTGGTCTGCGCCGACGTGGCCGACGACCGCGCGTCCTCGGCGGCCTGGGCCGCGGCCTCGTTCTCCATGGTGTCCAGCTGCTGCAGGTCGTCCTGGGCGGCGTCGAACAGCGGGCCGACCTGCTGGGAGTTGGCGTCGACCCAGCCGGCGTAGTCCTTGGCCTCGGCCAGGGGCACGAGCACCCGGTCGCTGACGGCAGCGGCGTCGTCGAGCTTCGAGACCGCGTCGGAGACCAGGCGCTCCTGCTCGGCGTCCAGGCCGGTGGCGCGGTAGGCCTCGACCGTCTCGTCGAACTGGGCGCGGGCGGCGTCGACGGCGTCCAGGGCGGCCCGCGTCCCGGCGGCGTCGCCGGCCAGGATGGCGTTGCGGTTCTGCACCCGGATGGACTGGACGTCGTTCTCCAGCGAGGCGATCGCGCTGACCGCGACGAGGCTCTCGGAGTACATCTGCTCGGTGGTGCTGGCGCTGTCCTGCAGCGCGTCGACGCCCACCAGGCCGATCGTCACGGCGACGGTCGACGCCGCGGTGACGGCGGTCAGGACCTTGACGCGGACGCTGCGGTCGGCCCAGAAGCGGGCGGGGCCGGTCAGGTGGGGCACGGGGATCTCCTCCGGGTCGCGATGCCGACCCGTGGCTGGGGTCCCGGCATCCCCGGGCCAGCGCCCGGGCGTCCCCGTGAACGGCCGAAGTCGTTCCGGTGTTGAGCGCAACCTGGGAGGCCGCTGGAAGTTCCTCGGTGACCGTCCGCGGCCGGTCGACACGTCGACCGGGTGGGTCAGCCGCGGCGGCGGGCCAGCAGCTCGCAGACCACCAGGACGTCGAGCCGGACGGCGTCGGGACGGCGGCGCAGCCAGGTGGGCTCCTCGCCCCGGAGGAACCGGACGGCCACCGACAGCGCGCCCTCGTCGGCCTCGCGGCCCGCGCCCAGGACCTGCTGGAAGCGCGCGAGGACATGGGTCAGGGGTTCCACGGCAGCAGCCGACACACCAGCACCGTCTTCCAGCTCGGGACGCACGCCACCCGGCGGTGCGCGATCGAGTCTGCCCGACATCCGGGACAACCCCGACCGCAAACGGCGGCGTGTCGGCCCGTCAGCCCAGGACGACGAGCAGGTCCCCGCCCTCGACCTGCTGCACCTGCCCGATCGCGACGCGGGAGACGGTGCCGGCCCGCGGTGCGGTGATGCCGGCCTCCATCTTCATCGCCTCGATGGTGGCCAGGGTGTCCCCGGCGGCGACCTGGTCGCCCTCGGCCACCTGCAGCGTCACCACGCCGGCGAACGGCGCGGGCACCTGGCCGGGGTCGGCGCGGTCGGCCTTCTCCGCGGCCTTCACGGCGGAGTCCACCGACCGGTCGCGCACGCTCACCGGCCGCAGCTGGCCGTTGAGGGTGCACATGACGGTGCGCATGCCGCGCTCGTCGGGCTCGCTGACCGCCTCGACCCCGATGAGCAGCCGGACACCGGGCTCGAGGTCGACGGCGTGCTCGGTGCCCCGCCGCAGGCCGTAGAGGAACTCCTTGCTGGGCAGCACCGAGGTGTCGCCGTAGGTCTCCCGGTGCGCCTCGAACTCCCGGGTGGGCGCGGGGAACAGCAGGCGGTTCAGCGTCGGTCGGGGGGTGTCCCGCAACCCGGCCCGGTCGCCGTCGGACAGCTCCGCGGCGGGCTCGGCGGCGCGCCGGCCCTCCAGCGCCCTGCTGCGGAAGGGCTCGGGCCAGCCGCCCGGCGGGTCGCCCAGCTCGCCGCGCAGGAAGCCGACGACGGAGTCGGGCAGGTCGAACTTCCCGGGGTCCTCGGCGAAGGCGGTGACGTCGACCCCTGCGCCGACCAGCTGCAGTGCCAGGTCGCCGACCACCTTCGACGACGGGGTGACCTTGACCAGGTGGCCGAGCAGCCGGTCGGCCGCGGCGTAGGCGTCCTCCACCTCCTCGAACCGCTGGCCCAGGCCGAGCGCGATGGCCTGCTGGCGCAGGTTGGACAGCTGCCCGCCCGGGATCTCGTGCGTGTACACCCGCCCGGTGGGGCTGGGCAGCCCGGACTCGAAAGGCGCGTACACCCGCCGCACGGCCTCCCAGTACGGCTCGAGGTCGTTGACCGCGGCCAGGTCCAGGCCGGTGGCCCGCTCGGTGTGGTCGGTGGCCGCCACGACCGCGCTCAGCGGCGGCTGCGACGTCGTCCCCGCCATCGAGGCGACCGCGCCGTCGACGGCGTCCACCCCGGCCTGCCAGGCCGCCATCAGGGTGGCCAGCTGACCGCCGGCGGTGTCGTGGGTGTGCAGGTGCACCGGCAGGTCGAAGCGCTCGCGCAGCGCGCTCACCAGGGTGGCCGCGGCCGGCGGGCGCAGCAGGCCGGCCATGTCCTTGATGGCCAGCACGTGCGCCCCGGCGGCGACGATCTGCTCGGCCAGCCGCAGGTAGTAGTCCAGCGTGTACAGCGGCTCGGCGGGGTCGGACAGGTCGCCGGTGTAGCAGAGCGCCACCTCGGCCAGCGCCGTCCCGGTCTCCCGGACCGCCTCGATCGCCGGCCGCATCTGCGACACGTCGTTGAGCGCGTCGAACACCCGGAAGACGTCGATGCCGGTGCGGGCGGCCTCGTCCACGAACGCCGTCGTGACCTCGGTCGGGTAGGGGGTGTAGCCGACGGTGTTGCGGCCGCGCAGCAGCATCTGCAGCGCCACGTTGGGCACCGCCTCGCGCAGCGCGGCCAGCCGCTCCCACGGGTCCTCGTGCAGGAACCGCAGCGCGACGTCGTAGGTGGCCCCGCCCCAGCACTCCAGGCTGAGCAGCTGCGGGGTGGTGCGGGCGACGTGCGGGGCGACGGCGATCAGGTCCTTGGTGCGCACCCGGGTGGCCAGCAGCGACTGGTGCGCGTCGCGGAAGGTGGTGTCGGTGACCGCCAGCGCGGTCTGCTCCCGCAGGGCGCGGGCGAACCCGACCGGGCCGAGGTCGCGCAGCCGCTGCCGCGACCCGGCCGGGGGCTGCGCCGCGAGGTCGGCGGCGGGCAGCTTGTCGGTGGGGTCGACCAGGTGCGGCCGCTCGCCGTGCGGGGCGTTGACGGTGACGTCGGCCAGGTAGGCCAGCAGCCGGGTGCCGCGGTCGGCGGACTGCCGCGCGGTGAGCAGCTCGGGCCGCTCCTCGATGAAGGACGTCGTCACCCGGCCGGCGCGGAAGTCCGGGTCGTCCAGCACCGCCTGCAGGAACGGGATGTTGGTGGCCACCCCGCGGATCCGGAACTCCGCCACCGCCCGCCGGGCCCGGGCCACCGCGACGCCGAAGTCGCGCCCGCGGCAGGTCAGCTTGACCAGCATCGAGTCGAAGTGCGCGCCCACCTCGGCGCCCATCGACGAGCCGCCGTCCAGCCGGACGCCGGCACCGCCGGGCGAGCGGTAGGCGGTGATCCGGCCGGTGTCGGGGCGGAAGCCGTTGGCCGGGTCCTCGGTGGTGATCCGGCACTGCAGCGCCGCGCCCCGCAGGTGCACGGTGTCCTGGGACAGGCCGAGGTCGGCGAGGGTCTCGCCCGAGGCGATGCGCAGCTGGGCCTGCACCAGGTCGACGTCGGTGACCTCCTCGGTGACCGTGTGCTCGACCTGGATGCGCGGGTTCATCTCGATGAACACGTGCTTGCCCGACTCGTCGAGCAGGAACTCGACCGTGCCGGCGCAGGAGTAGCCGATGGCCCGGGCGAAGGCGACCGCGTCGGCGCAGATCCGCTCCCGCAGCTCGGGGTCGAGGTTGGGCGCGGGCGCCAGCTCGATGACCTTCTGGTGGCGGCGCTGCACCGAGCAGTCGCGCTCGAACAGGTGGATGACCTCACCGGTGGTGTCGGCGAGGATCTGCACCTCGATGTGCCGCGGGTTCACCACGGCCTGCTCGATGAACACGGTGGCGTCGCCGAAGGCGGACTCGGCCTCGCGCATGGCCGCCTCGATGGCGCCCTGCAGCTTCTCGGCCTCGTCGACCTTGCGCATGCCCCGGCCGCCACCGCCGGCGACGGCCTTGACGAAGACGGGGAAGTCCATGCCGCGGGCGGCGGCGAGCAGGGCGTCGACGTCGTCGCTGGGCTCGGTGGAGCCCAGGACCGGCAGGCCGGCGTCCTGGGCGGCGGCGATCGCGCGGGCCTTGTTGCCGGTCAGCTCCAGCACCTCGGCGCTGGGGCCGACGAAGGTGATGCCGGCCTCGGCGCAGGCCGCGGCCAGGTCCGGGTTCTCCGAGAGGAAGCCGTAGCCGGGGTACACGGCGTCGGCGCCGGCCCGGCGGGCGGCGGCCACCACGGCCTGCACGTCGAGGTAGGCCCGCACCGGGTGGCCGGGCTCGCCGATCTCGTAGGACTCGTCGGCCTTGAGCCGGTGCACCGAGTTCCGGTCCTCGTGCGGGAAGACCGCGACCGTGCCCGCGCCCAGCTCGTAGGCGGCGCGGAACGCCCGGACGGCGATCTCCCCGCGGTTGGCGACCAGGACCTTGGTGAACACGCGCGCCTCCGGTGATCCGTGTGTGGGCACGGTAGCGGCCGGGCAGGGGCCAGCGGTGACCTCTCCCCGCACGGCCCTGATCACCGGCGCCTCCAGCGGCATCGGCCGGGCCACCGCCCTGCTCCTGGCCGCCGAGGGCGCCTCGCTCGTGCTGCTCGCCCGCGGCCGCCCCGCGCTGGAGGCCACGGCGCAGGAGTGCCGTGCCGCCGGCGCCGCCGACGTCGTGGTCGAGCCGTGCGACGTCAACGACCGCGAGGCCGTCGCCGACGTCGTCCGCCGGGCCGGGGCGCTGGACCTGGTCGTGCACTCGGCCACCGTGATGGCCTATGGCGACGTGGAGGACCTGCCCGCCGACGTGTTCGACCACGTGGTCGACACCGCGATCAAGGGGACGGCGAACCTGGCCCGCCCCGTGCTGGCGACCTTCCGCCGCCAGCAGCGCGGGGACCTGGTCATCGTCAGCTCGCTGCTGGCCTCGGTCACCGCGCCCACGATGGGCGCCTACTGCACCGCGAAGTGGGGCCAGCTGGGGCTGATCCGCACGCTGCAGCAGGAGACCCGGGACGTGCCCGGCATCCGGGTCGGCGCGGTCGCCCCGGGCGGGGTGAACACCCCGATCTACTACCAGGCCGCGACGGTGCTCGGGAACACCGGTCACCCACCGCCGCCGGTGTACTCCCCGCGCCGGGTCGCCCGCGCGGTGCTCGACGTCGCCGGGTCGCACCGCCGGCTGCGCCAGTCCGGGTTCGCCAACCCGCTGGTCATCGCCGGTTTCCGGCTGGCGCCGCCGGTGTACGACGCGCTGGTCGGGCCGCTGCTGAAGGTGTTCGGCATGGCCCGCGACTCGGTGCCCGCCACCGAGGGCAACGTGTTCGCCTCGGTGCCGGGCAGGAACGCCGAGAAGGGCCCCTGGCACGACCTCTGACCCCGCTACGGTGCGGGCGTGGAGCTGCTGGGCACGCTGACCGCGGTCGGGTGCGCGTTGGTCGGCGGGGTGTTCTTCGCCTTCAGCGGGTTCGTCGTGCCCGCCCTCGCCCGGGCCCCGGACGGCGCCGGCGCGATGCGGGCGGTGAACGTGGCCGCCGTCCGCCCGCCGCTCATGGTGCTGCTGTTCGGGACGGCGGCCGCCTGCGTCGCGGTGCTGGTGGTCGGCCCCGAGGCGCTGGACCGGGTGGGCGCCGCGCTGTACCTGGTGGGCACGGGCGGGGTGACCATCGCGGCGAACGTGCCGCTCAACGACGCGCTGGAGCGCGACCCGGGCACCTGGCCGCGCTACCTGCGCCTGTGGACGCGGTGGAACACGCTGCGCACCGCCGCCGCGACTGCCGCCGCCGTCCTGCTGCTGCTCGGCTGAACCCGCACGATGGGGAGGTGGTGAACCCCTTCGACGCGGCGCGGGCCGCCTTCCGCGGACGGGTGTCCGGGGACCCCACCGGCGCACCGGACTGGGTCCGGGAGATCGCCACGGTCGGCTCCGGCGCGGGCTGGTACGACCCGGACGGCGTGGTGTGGCGGGTGCACGGCGACCTGTCGACGCTGGTCGGCGGGGTGGCGGCGTTGCTGGGCCAGGGCGCGCACCCGCTGGCGCTGGCCGGGGTGCAGCGGCACTCGGCCTACCGCGAGGACCCGTGGAAGCGGCTGGCCGGCACCGCCCGCTGGCTGGTGGTGACCACCTTCGGCTCGGCCGAGCTGGCCGAGCGGGAGTCCGCCCGGGTGCGCGGCATGCACCGCCGGGTGAAGGGCACGCTCCCCGACGGCCGCGCCTACTCCGCCGGCGACCCCGACCTGCTGCGCTGGGTGCACCTGGCCTTCACCGACGCCTTCCTCGCCGCGCAGGACGCCGTCGGCCGGTCGATGACCCGCTACGGCCGCCGCTGGCACGACGACTACGTGCACGACTGGGCGCGCTCGGCCGAGCGGTTGGGCGCCACCGACCTGCCGCACACCCGCGCCGAGCTGGCCGAGGCCATCCGTGCCTGTGCGCCGGTGCTGGAGCCGGTGCCCGACGCCCTGCTGGCCTTCCTGCAGGGCCCGCCCGGGCTGTCGGCGCCGGAGAAGGTGGTCTACGCCGGGTTCTCCGCCGGGGCCGCCCGGCTGGTCTCCCCCACCATCGCCCCGCTGGCCCGGGTGCCGGGCCGGGCGTCGCGCACCCCGCGCGACCGCGCCCAGCTCCTGGTCACCGAGGCCCAGCTGCGCGCCCTCAACCTGGCCCTGGGCTCGCACAGCCCCAGCGAGGAGGCAGCCAGATGGCGCCTGGGGGTGGGCCCCGCCCCCGCCTGGGCCGCACGCACCCCTCCCCCGCCCCGTTGATCATCGTCATCCGCAGCTGAGGACACGCGGCGCCGGGCGCGTCCGGCCTGCACCTGACGATGATCAACTGCGGGCAGGGGAAGATGTCCCCTCGTGGACTTCACCCGCCTCGTCCGCGACGCCGTCGACCGGCTCGACGGCATCGCGCTGCCGACGCCGGTGCAGCGGCTCCCGCGGTTGTCGCAGCTGACCGGCGCCGAGGTCTGGACCAAGCGCGAGGACCTGCAGGTGGGCCGCTCGTACAAGGTGCGCGGCGCCTACAACACGATCGCCCAGCTCGACCCGGGCACCACGGTGGTCACCGCCAGCGCGGGCAACCACGCCCAGGGGTTCGCGTACGCCTGCGCCTCCCTCGGCGTCCGGGGCACCGTCGTCGTCCCCGGCACCACGCCCAAGCAGAAGCGGCAGCGCATCGCGGCCCTCGGCGGCGACGCGATCACGCTGCGGGTCGAGGGCGACACCTACGACGACTCGGCCCGGGTCGCCGCCGAGCTGGCCACCGCGTCGGGCGCCGTCGTCGTCCCCGCCTTCGACGCGCTGTCCACGGTCGCCGGGCAGGCCACCGTCGCCGTCGAGTTCCTGGCCCAGCTGCCGGTCGCGCCCGACGTCGTCGTCCTGCCGGTCGGCGGTGGCGGCCTGCTGGCCGGCTGCGCGACCTGGCTGCGGGAGCACTCCCCCGCCACCCGGGTGGTCGGCGTGGAGCCCGCCGGGGCCGCCGGGATGGCCGCCGCGCTCACGGCGGGCGAGCCGGTCACGCTGGCCGAGATCGACACCTTCGTCGACGGGGCCGCGGTGCGCCGGGCCGGCGAGGTCACCTTCCCGTTGATCCGGGACGCCGGGGTGGAGCTGGTCGCCGTCCCCGAGGGCGCGGTCTGCACCGAGATGCTCGAGCTGTACCAGGTGGACGGCGTGATCGCCGAGCCCGCCGGGGCCCTCGCGACGGCGGCGCTGGCCAGCGGCGCGGTGGCCGTGGAGCCGGGGCAGACGGTGCTGGCACTGCTGAGCGGCGGCAACAACGACGTCAGCCGGTACGCCGAGGTGGTCGAGCGCTCGCTGGTGCACCGCGGGCTCAAGCACTACTTCCTGGTCGAGTTCCCCCAGGAGCCGGGCGCGCTGCGCCGGTTCCTGGACGAGGTGCTCGGCCCGGACGACGACATCGTGCTGTTCGAGTACCAGAAGCGCGACAACCGGGAGACCGGCGCGGCGCTGGTCGGCATCGAGCTCGGCGCCGCCGCCGGGCTCACCCCGCTGCTGGCCCGCATCGCCGCCGGCCCGCTGCGCATCCAGCACCTGGCCCCGGGCACGACGGCCTACCGCTTCCTGGTCTGAACCCTGCGCGCGGCGGCCACCGGGTCGCGCGCAACGGATGGTGCGGCAGGTGTGACCGTCGACACCATCGGGCCGCGGCGGTCGAGACGCGGCCGCCCTGATGCGGAGGTCATCGATGACGCTGCCCATGCACCAGGCCGACGGACTGCTCGGCCACTACAAGCCGGTCACCGAGAATCCGGTCTTCAACGACCAGAAGCTGAAGCTGGGGGTGTTCTCGTCCAACTGCTCCGGTGGCGTGATCATGAGCGACGCGCCCACCGGCTTCCGGGTCACCTGGGACCAGCAGCTCGAGATCGCCCGGACGGCGGACCGGCTGGGCATGGAGGCGATGGTCCCGGTGGGCCGCTGGACCGGCTTCGGCGGCAACACCGACTTCAACGGCGTCTGCTTCGAGACCTACACCTGGGCCGCGGGCCTGGCGCAGGCGACGGAGAACATCGGCATCTTCACCACCACCCACCTGCCCACGATCCACCCCATCGTCGGCGCCAAGATGGCCGCCACCATCGACCACATCTCCAACGGCCGGTTCGGGATGAACGTGGTGATGGGCTGGTTCACGCCCGAGATGGAGCTGTTCGGCAAGAAGCAGCTGGAGCACGACGAGCGGTACGCGTTCGGCCAGGAGTGGCTGGACTTCGCCATGAAGCTGTGGAACGAGGAGGGAACCTTCGACGTCGACGGGACGTACTTCACCTCCCACGGCGCCAAGGCCTTCCCCAAGCCCGTGCAGGCACCCCGTCCGGCGCTGCTGAACGCCGGCGCCTCACCCGCCGGCCAGCGCTTCTCCGCGAAGAACGTCGACATCAACCTCATCGCGCTGCCCACCGAGGAGGCCCCGGCCTACATCAAGGGCATCAAGCAGATGGCCAACGACGAGTACGAGCGCGACATCGACGTCTGGACCTACTGCCTGGTCATCTGCCGGGAGACCGAGAAGGAGGCCAAGGCCGCGCAGCAGGCGATCATCGACGCCGGCGACTGGCCGGGCGCCAACATCATCATGGACGTCCTGGGCATCCAGTCGCAGAGCTTCGGCAGCCAGATCAAGCAGTTCCAGGAGCGCTTCATCGCCGGCTGGGGCGGACCCAACCTGGTCGGCACGCCGGAGCAGGTCGCCGAGCAGTTCCACGAGCTGAGCGAGGCCGGCATGGGCGGGGCCATCTTCGGCTTCCACGACTACGCCAAGGAGCTCGAGGAGTTCGGCGCCGAGGTCATGCCGATCATGAAGAAGAACGGCCTGCGCCACTGACCTCCCGCGGCCGCAGCGTGGATCAACCTCCCTGATCAAGGTTCGTCCTCCTGCACCAGATTTCGTGCAGGAGGACGGACTTCGATCAACTCCCCTGATCAACGCTGGCCGCGCGGGGGCCTCAGTCGAGGAGGTCGAGGGCGGCGGCGACCACCGAGTCGGTGTCGATGCCGTGGTGCCGGTAGACGCTGGCCAGGTCGCCGGACTGCCCGAACCGCGTCACGCCCAGGTGCACGGCCGGGACCCGGTGGATGCCCGCGAGGAACGCCAGCGTGTGCGGGTGCCCGTCGAGCACGGTGACCATCGGTGCGGCCCGGTCGGCGGGGAAGGCCTGGTCGAGCACCGCGGTGGGGGCGTCGTCCTGGCCGCGGCGGGCCTGCAGCGCGCGGAACAGCAGCCCCGGCGAGGTGAGCACCACGACGTCGGCGGGGTGGCCCAGGCCGGTGAGCCGGTCGGCGGCCTGGATCCCCTCGGGGACGAGCGCACCCATCGTCACCACGGTGACCGCGGGGTCGGGCACCCGCCGCAGCGCGTACGCCCCGGCCACCACCTGACGACGGCGGCGCTCGCGGGCCGCCGGGTCCTCCGGCACCGCGGCCAGGCTCTGGTCCACCGGCCGGGTCGACAGCCGCAGGTAGGCGCTGGTCCCGCCCGGCTTGCCCAGCCGACCCAGCGAGGCCAGCAGGCACCACTCGGTGTCCAGGGCGAAGGCGGGTTCGTAGGTGACGACGCCGGGCTGCTCCAGCCCGATGGACGGCGTGGTGATCGACTGGTGCGCGCCACCCTCGCCGGCCAGCGTCACCCCCGACGGCGTCCCGACCAGGATCGACTGGCCCCCGGCGTAGACCCCGAAGCTCCACGGCTCCAGCGCCCGGGAGACGAACGGGTCGTACATGACGCCGATCGGCAGCAGCGGCTGCTCCCACCGGTTCCACGTGGAACCCAACTCACCCATCAGCCCGACCAGGTTGACCTCGGCGATGCCCAGCTCCACGTGCTGGCCGCTGGGCCGCTCCCGCCAGTGCAGGATCGTCTCGGGGTCGTCGGAGAACCAGTCGCGCCGGTCCTCGGCGGCCCACACGCCGACCTTGTTCACCCAGCCGCCCAGGTTGGTGGAGCTCGAGACGTCGGGGCTGACGGTCACGATGCGGGCGCCGGCCTCGGGCGCGGCCCGGTTCAGGTCCAGCAGCGTGCGGCCCAGCGCGGCCTGGGTGGTGCCGGTGCCGTTCGGCGTCCGGCCCAGGTCACCGGGGACCGACGGCGCCGGTGCGCCCTGGTGCGGGGTGCGGTGCAGCCGGTCGGCGGCCGCGGCCAGCAGCCGGCCGGGGCCCGATGCCGGGTCGAAGCGCTGCCACGGGTCGGCCGGGTCCACGCCCACCCGGTCGGCCAGCTCGTGCAGCTGGGCCTCGGTGAGCAGCGCGGAGTGGTTCTGCGGGTGGCCCTCGATGGCCAGGCCGTAGCCCTTGAGCGTGTACGCCAGCACCACGGTGGGGCGGGTGTCGTCGATCTGGGCGAACGCCGTCCGCAGCGCTGCCAGGTCGTGCCCGCCGAGGTTGCGCACCGCGGCGACCAGGTCGTCGTCGGCGACCCCGGCGATCAGGCCGGCGATCGCGGCGGCCCCGGCGCCGTCCCCGGGCAGGTGCTCGCGCAGCTCGCCGGCCGAGCGGCGCAGCATCCGCTGGTACTCGGGGTTGGTCATCTCGTCGATCCGGTCGCGCAGCTCGGGGCCGCCCTCGCGGGTGTAGAGCTCCTCGAGCAGGGCGCCGTACTTCACGGTGAGCACCTGCCAGCCGGCCGCGGCGAACATGCCCTGCAGCCGGGTCGCGCCGAAGGTCGGGACGACGCGGTCCAGGGACTGCCGGTTGAGGTCGACGACCCAGCAGACCTCGCCCAGCTCGGCCACCATCGGGTCGACCACGGCCTCCCACACCGCGCCCTCGTCGAGCTCGGCGTCGCCGACCAGCGACCACTGCCGGCCCGCGCCGCCCGTGCCGAACTGGGTGTTGACGTAGCGGCGGGCGATCGCGCCCCAGATCGGCGCGGTGGCCCCGATGCCGACCGAGCCGGTGGAGTAGTCGGCGGGCACCGGGTCCTTGAGCCGCGAGGGGTAGGACTGCAGGCCGCCGAACTCACGCAACGTGGTCAGCGCCGACGCCGGCAGCTGGCCGAGCAGGTACTCCAGGGCGTGCAGCACCGGCGAGGCGTGCGGCTTCACCGACACCCGGTCCTCCGGGCCCAGGGTCTCCAGCCACAGCGCGGTCATGATCGTGGTGATCGACGCCGACGACGCCTGGTGGCCGCCCACCTTGAGCCCGGTCGGGTTGGGCCGCACCCGGTTGGCGTGGTCCACGATCGCGCTGGCCAGCCAGAGCACCCGCTGCTCGACCTCGCGGAGGGCGGCGTCGTCGGTGCTGGTGCCGGCAGCGTTGGCGAGGGTGGCGGTCATGCACCCAGCTTGACCGACCGTCCGGGCCCCCGGCCAGCCGCATGCTGCAGCCCGGCATCCGCCCCGTGCGCTGCGCGGACACCGCCGCGCGCCCAGCGGCTGGCGTTCCGGTGGTGCACGACCTAGATTGCGGGCGCCAGCTGTGGCCCGTGCCACATCCGAGACGACGTCGTCCGTGCGGAGGTGACCGTGGACCAGCCCCTGTCGCGGTTCCCGGTGGTCGGCACGCGCAGCCTCGAGGAGGCGCAGGACGCCGTCACCCGGGTCTACCTCCAGCACGACCTGACCGCACGCGGGGACCAGGTCGCGATGCACCTCAACGCCGTCACGGACCGGAACTTCACCCTCGGGTACCTGACCTACGGTGCGCAGACCGAGCTGGTCATGCCACCCACCGAGGACTGCTACCACGTCAACCTCACCACCGCGGGCTCCACCGACGCCGACAGGTCCGACGGCGCCCGCACCCGCACCGAGGCCCGCACCTCGGGGGCGGTGCTCAACCCCAAGCAGCGCAACACCGTGCGCTGGACCCCCGACGCCGAGCAGCTGATCCTGAAGATCCCCCGTGCCAGCCTGGAGTCCCACCTCGGCGACCTGATCGGCCGGTCGGTGGCCGAGGTGGTCGACTTCGACTTCGGCCTGGACCTCACCGACCCGGCCGGGCAGTCGCTGCTGAACTCGGTGGAGTTCCTGGCCCGCGAGCTCGACCGCCCCGGTGGGCTCGCGGAGATGCCGCTGGCCCGCGAGCAGCTCGAGGCGTTCGTGATGACCCAGCTGCTGCACGCCGGCCGGCACCAGTTCTCCGACGCCCTCGCCGCCCCCGCCCGGGCCCTCGAGCACGGCCGGCTCGCCCCGGTGGTCGCCTACCTCGAGGAGCACGCCGACGAGGCGCTCACCCCGCAGGAGCTGGCGCGGGTGGGCTGCATGAGCGTGCGCACCCTGCACGCGGCCTTCCAGCAGCAGTACGGCGAGTCCCCGATGAGCTACCTGCGCCGGGTCCGGCTGGACCGGGTGCGCACCGAGCTCGTGCACGCCGACCCCAGCACGGTGCGGGTCACCGACGTCGCCGTGCGCTGGGGCTTCTTCCACCAGAGCCGCTTCGCCCAGCAGTACCGGGACCGCTTCGGCGAGCTCCCGTCCGCCACCCTCCGCCACTGACCCGGGAGACCACACTCGTGGACTACGACGAACTGTCCGCCGCCTTCCTCGCCGAGCCCTCCGCCGGCCGGCCCGCCCCGCGCATCCCCACCGGCGCCGCCCGGTCACTGCGGGACGCCGCCGAGCCGCTGGCCACCATCGGCTTCTGGGGCAAGCCGGCCTACGCCGCGATGGAGGCCCTCGGCCTGGAGTTCCTGACCGGCTACGTCTGGGGCCGCACCGCGCCCATGGGCGAGCCCACCCCGCCGGTCGTCGTCGCCGCGTTCGGGGTGTTCGAGCCCGGGCTGATCGCCTCCCTGTACGACCAGGCCCGCGGGATCGCCTCGCGCGAGGACGTGCTGGCCGCCCGGGAGAAGGGCGCGGTGGACTCGCTGCACGAGGTGCTCGGCGACGTCCCGACCGGCGAGGTCGAGACCGCCGTCGCGCAGCTGCGCCGGGCCACCGACGTCGCCGTCGCCGACGTCACCGGCCGGCCGCTGGTGGCGGGCCTGGCCTCGCTGGAGTGGCCGACCGACCCGTGGGGCCAGCTGTGGCACGCGCTGAACATCCTGCGCGAGTACCGCGGCGACACCCACCAGGCGGCCAACGTCGCCGCGGGGCTCTCGGGCGTGCAGATGAACCTGGTGACCGAGTACTGGATCGGCTGGGAGCCCCGCGCCTACGCCGGCACCCGCGCCTGGGCCCCGGAGGTCATGGACGCCGCCGACGCCGACCTGCGCGAGCGCGGCTGGCTGGCCGACGGCGAGCTGACCGCCACCGGCCGGGCCGAGCGCGACCGCATCGAGCAGGTCACCGACGAGGCGATGACCCGGGTGCTGGCCCCGATCGGCGACGACATCGCGTCGCTGACCGCGCAGCTGGACGGGTGGAGCAACCGCATCGTCGCCGCGGGCGCGGCGCCGTCCGACCCCTACAAGCGCGTCAGCGGGTAGCCGACCCAGGCAGAGGAGCCCATGCACCCGGCCACGGGCCTCGTGAGCGGGTGCATGGGCTCCCATGCCTGGTGGAGCGGGGGCGTCAGGGCTCGAGCAGGACCTTGATGGCGCCGTCCCGCTTGGTGCTGGCGACCTCGAAGGCCTCCGGGGCCTCGTCGAGGGAGAACCGGTGCGTGACCAGCGGGGACAGGTCGACCCGGCCGGCGCGGATGAGCTCCAGCGAGCGCTCGTACTGCCCGCGCCCGCCGTTGCCGCCGACCCCGAACACGGTCGCGGTCTTGAGCATCATCGGGACGACGGGGATGCCCGGGAGGTCGTTGGCGTAGCCGATGAAGCTGGCCTTGCCCTCCTTGCGCACCAGGTCGATCACCGACGCCGACGCCGCGGGCGCGCCCGAGGTCTCCACGACGATGTCGGCACCGCGCCCGCCGTGCATCTCCAGCACCCGGTCGACCAGGCCGTCGGTGCGGCTGTCCAGGCAGTCGGTCGCCCCGAAGGCCCGGGAGACCTCGAAGACCTCCTCGCGGACATCGGTCACGGTCAGCCGGCCGGCCCCGGAGAGCGCGGCGAACCGCGCCACGGCCAGCCCGATCGGGCCCTGGCCGAGCACCAGCACCGAGTCGCCCAGCTTGATCTGCAGCCGGTCGATGCAGTTCAGCGCGACGGCGAAGGGCTCCAGCAGCGCCGCGCCCCAGATCGGCACGCCGTCGGGGATGGGCACCAGGTTCACCCGCGGGACGGCGACCAGCTCGGCGAAGCAGCCGTCGCTCCACAGCCCGATGAGCTTCTTGTTCGGGCAGTCCAGCGAGGGCCCGTCGACGCAGGCCGCGCAGTTCCCGCACGGCAGCGAGGGCTTGACCGCGAACTGCTGGCCCACCAGCGACTCGTCGACGCCCTCGCCGACCGAGACCACGGTGCCGGCGAAGTCGTGCCCGGGCACCCGGGGGAAGGGCGAGTCGATGCGGCCCTCGAACTGGTGGGCGTCGGTGCCGCACAGCGAGGCGACGTCGACGTGCACCACCACGTGCAGCGGGTCGGCGGTGGGGTCCGGGCGCTCCTGGACCTCGACCTGCCCGACCCCGGTGAGGACGACGGCCTTCACGCGGCGTCCTCGCCGGTGTACCCCTCGGGGACGACGAACCGCTCGGGCAGCTTGCCGCGGGAGGCGAGGACGGCGTGCAGCTGGTCGCGGTGGTGCACGACGTGGCCGACGATGATCGGCAGCCACTCGGCCACCGTCATCCGGCCCAGCGTGGTGATCTCCACCGAGCGCTCGAGGATCTCCGGGGTGTGGTTGGGCATCGTCGAGACCATCGTGCGGCGCAGCGAGGCGATCTTGTCCGCGGCCTCGGCTGCGGTGGGCGGGATGGCCCCGATGGTGTCGTGACCGATCTCCTCCCGGAAGAAGAAGTCCAGGTCGGGGTCGGCCTGCAGCCGGGCGACGTCGGCCACCCAGAGCAGCCCGGCCAGGGTCATGTGGCTGACCACGGTGGCGCCGGTCCAGCCGCCGCCCGGGTCGGCCACGTGCAGGTCGCCGTCCGGGATGCTGCGCAGCAGCTCCTCGACGGCGGTCAGGGTGCGGTCGGCGATCCGCGTCTGCGTCTCGACGATGTCGGACATGGTGCTCCCGTCGTCTGGCCGGGCTGCGGTGCCCGGCGTCACGGGGAAAGGTAGGGCGCAACGCATGTGGGGTCCAGAGGGCCTCCGCAGGCGTGCGCTCTGCGGATGCAGGTCCGCCGGGCGCGGATGGTCCGGGCCCGGCGGCCTCCCTACCGTCGGCCCCGTCCCCGCACGACGACGTGAGGAGCTCGATGACCGCCGGAGCGCTGGAGGGCATCCGGGTGCTGGAGATCGGCACCCTGATCGCCGGGCCGTTCGCGGGGCGTCTCCTGGGTGACCAGGGTGCCGACGTGATCAAGGTCGAGGCCCCCGACCGGCCCGACCCGCTGCGCACCTGGGGCCAGGCCCACGAGGACGGCCGCGGCTTCTTCTGGACCGTGCACGCCCGCAACAAGCGCTGCATCACCCTGGACCTGCGGAGCGCGCGGGGCCAGGAGCTCTTCCTGGCCCTCGCCGCCGACGCCGACGTGGTGGTGGAGAGCTTCCGGCCCGGCACGCTCGAGCGCTGGGGCCTGGGCTACGACCGGTTGTCGGCGGCCAACCCCGGCCTGGTGCTCGCCCGGGTGTCGGGCTACGGGCAGACCGGGCCGATGGCCGCCCAGCCCGGCTACGCCAGCGTCGCCGAGGCCCGCGCCGGCCTGCGGTTCGTCACCGGCTTCCCGGGCCAGCCGCCGGTGCGGATGGCGCTGTCGATCGGCGACTCGCTGGCCGGCATGTTCGCCTGCCAGGGCATCCTCACCGCGCTGGTCGCCCGGGCCCGCACCGGCCGCGGCCAGGTGGTCGACGCCGCGCTGACCGACTCCTGCCTGGCCGTCACCGAGTCGATGGTCCCGGACTACTCCCGCGCCGGGTTGGTGCGCCAGCCCAGCGGCACCCGGCTGGACGCGATCGCGCCGTCCAACAGCTACCGGACCGCCGACGGCACCTTCGTCATCATCGCGGCCAACCAGGACACCCTGTTCCGCCGGCTGTGCACCGCGATGGGGCGGCCCGAGCTCGCCGACGACGAGCGCTACGCCACGCACACCGCCCGCGCCCGGCACCAGGACGAGCTCGACGACCTCATCGGCGCCTGGGCGGTGCAGCTCCCGCCCGAGGAGGTGGTGGCCCGCTGCAGCGGCGCCGGCGTCGTCGTCGGCCCGGTGGCCACGGTCGCCGACGTCGCGGTGGACGAGCAGTTCCTGGCCCGGGGCATGCTGGTGGACCACCACGACCTCGGCGTGGACGCCGACGTGCTCGGCCCCGGTGTGGTGCCGCAGCTGTCGGCGACACCGGGGACGGTGAAGTGGGCGGGCCCGCCGAGGCCGGGGTGGCACAACACCGAGGTCTACGGGGAACTGCTGGGCCTCTCCGAGTCCGACGTGGCGGCACTGGCCGCCGAAGGGGTGATCTGAGTGCAGCTGCCACCGAGGGTCGACGTCCGCGAGGTCGGGATGCGCGACGGCCTGCAGCTGGAGGACCCGGTCCCGCTGGAGGCCAAGCTCGAGATGCTGGAGGCCCTCGTCGCCACCGGCGTGCAGCGCATCGAGGTGACCTCCTTCGTGTCCCCGAAGGCGGTGCCCGCCCTGGCCGACGCCGACCAGGTCGCCGCGGCGCTGGGCCGGTACGAGGGTGTGCACTTCTCCGCGCTGGTGGCCAACCTGCGCGGCGCGCAGCGCGCGGTGGACGCCGGGATCCCGCACCTGGAGTACGTGGTCAGCGCCGCCGACTCGCACTCCCGGGCCAACGCCGGCAAGCCCACCACCGAGGCCGCCGACGCCATCGGCGCCATCGCCGAGGTCTCGCACGCCGCCGGCGGGTCGCTCGAGGTCATCATCGCCACCGCGTGGGACTGCCCGTTCGACGGACGGACCGATCCGTCCCGCACCCTGGAGGTCGTCGCCACCGCGGTGGCGAACGGTGCCGACCAGCTGTGCCTGGGCGACACGATCGGCACGGTCACCCCGCGGCGCACCGTCGACCTGCTGGATGCCGTCCGCGCGGCCGCACCGGGTCTGCCGCTGGGCGCGCACTTCCACGACACCCGCGGCACCGGCCAGGCCAACGCGCTGGCCGCCGTCCAGGCGGGGGTGACCCAGCTGGACGCGTCGGTCGGCGGGCTCGGTGGGTGCCCGTTCGCCCCCGGGGCCAGCGGCAACATCGCCACCGAGGAGCTCGTCTACTGGCTCGCCGACTCCGGCGTGGAGACCGGCATCGACCTGGACCGGGTGCTGGCCGCGGCCGCCGTCACCGAGCGGGCCGTCGAGCACCCGTTGCCGAGCTCGCTGTACCGGGCGGGCGGGGCGAACCAGCCGCGCGGGGAGTACCGGTCGTGAAGGTGCTGGGCGTCGTCGGCAGCCCCTCGGTCGGGGGCCGCACCGACGCCGGCGTCGCCGGCGTGCTGGCCGGCTGCGAGGGTGCGGAGACCGATCGGCTCAGCCTGGCCGACACCGACATCGCCACCGTGCTCGACGCGGTGGAGGCCGCCGACGCCGTCGTCTTCGGCAGCCCCACCTACCGGGCGTCGTTCTCCGCGCTGCTCCGCAGCCTGTTCGAGTCCGCCGAGCGCGGCCGGTACACAACCGAGACCAAGGCCCACCTGGCCGGCACGACGGCCGCGGTCGTGATGACGTGCAACGCCGCCGAGCACTTCCTCGCACAGGACTCGCTGCGCAGCCTGCTCGCCGGGTTCTACGGCTGCCAGGTGCTCAGCCCCGGCCTGGTGCTCACCCACCCGCACTTCGACGGCACCGAGCTCACCGCCGACGCCGCCGAGCTGGCCGCCTCCCACGGGCGCGCGCTGGTCGACCTGACCCGTGCCGTCCAGGGGTCGGCGGCCATCCGCGCACTGCAACCGCAGGTCTAGCGCTGCGCGGACACAGGTCGGCGGACAACGGATGGTCGCCGACCGGCACGTCTCCCTACCGTTGCCGTGACCGGCACTACACCGAGAAGGAGCAGTCGATGACGACCGCGACGTCCACCGAGCTCGAGTCCTTCGGGCTGTTCATCGGCGGCAAGACCGTCGACGCCCGCTCGGGCAAGACCTTCGAGTCGCAGAACCCCTACACCGGCCAGGCCTGGGCGGTGCTCGCCGACGGCGCCCCCGAGGACGTCGACGAGGCCGTGGCCTCGGCCCGCACCGCCTTCGAGGGCGAGTGGGGCCAGATGACCGGCTTCCAGCGCAGCGCGATCATGCGCAAGTGCGGCGACGCGATCCTGGCCAACGCCGAGCGGCTGGCCCAGCTCGAGGTCAACGACTCCGGCAAGCTGATGCGCGAGATGCTCGGCCAGCTCAAGGGGCTGCCGAACTGGTACTACTACTTCGCCGGGCTGGCCGACAAGATCGAGGGCCGCACCGTCCCGCCGGTCAACCCGAACTACTTCGGCTACACCGTGCGCGAGCCGGTCGGCGTCGTCGGCGCCATCACGCCGTGGAACTCCCCGCTGCTGCTGCTGACCTTCAAGCTGGCCCCGCTGCTGGCCGCCGGCAACACCTGCGTGGTCAAGCCCTCGGAGCACTCCCCCGCCTCCACCGTCGCCTTCGCCCAGGTGCTGCACGAGGCCGGGCTGCCCGCGGGCGTGCTCAACGTGGTCACCGGCTGGGACCGCTCCACCGGTGAGGCGCTCGCTTCCCACGAGGGCGTGGACAAGGTCGCGTTCACCGGCTCCACCGCCACCGGTGCCGCCGTCGCCCGGGCCGCGGTGAGCAACCTCAACCGGGTCACCCTGGAGCTCGGCGGCAAGAGCCCCCAGATCGTCTTCCCCGACGCCGACCTCGACGCCGCCGCCAACGGCCTGGTGGCGGGTGTCTTCGCGGCCACCGGGCAGACCTGCATGGCCGGCTCGCGGCTGATCGTGCACGCCGACGTGCACGACGCCCTGGTGGAGAAGATCGCCGCCCGGGCGAACGAGATCGTGCTGGGCGACCCCAACGACGCCGACACCGAGATGGGCCCGGTCGCCAACCGGCCCCAGTACGAGAAGGTGCTCGGCTACCTCGAGGGCGCCGCGGCCGAGGGCGCCACCTTCGCCTGCGGCGGCGAGCCGGCCGCCGAGCTGGGCGGGCTGTTCGTCAAGCCGACCGTGGTCACCAACGTGACGCCGGAGAACACCATCGTCCGCGAGGAGGTGTTCGGGCCGGTGCTCGCCGCCTACACCTTCACCGACGAGGACGAGGCGCTGAAGCTGGCCAACGACACCCCCTACGGCCTGGCCGGGGCGGTCTGGACCAAGGACGTGCACCGGGCGCACCGGGTGGCCGCGAAGCTGCGGGCCGGCACGGTGTGGGTGAACGCCTACCGCGTGGTCGCGCCCAACATGCCCTTCGGCGGGTTCGGCAACTCCGGCATCGGCCGGGAGAACGGCGTGGACGCGGTCAACGAGTACACCGAGAACAAGTCGGTGTTCATCGAGCTGACCGGCGGGACCCGCGACCCGTTCCAGCTGGGCTGAGCCGTGCTGGCCGAGGCGTTCCGCGAGGTGATGGCCGGGGTCGCCACCCCGGTCTCGGTCATCACCGCGGTGTCGGCCGACGGCGTCCCGCACGGGACGACGGTGTCGGCGTTCGCGTCGCTGTCGATGGACCCGCCGATGGTGCTGGTCTCCCTCGACCGCGGCTCGGACCTGCTGGCCCTGGTCCGGGGCACCGGCCGGTTCGGCGTGAACGTGCTCGGCTCCACCCAGTCGGCGCTGGCGCTGTCCTTCGCCCGCAAGGGCCCGGACAAGTTCGCCGACGTCGACTGGGTGCCCGACTCCGGCCTGCCCCGGCTGCCCGGCGCTCCCGGGTGGCTGGCCTGCGACGTGGAGTCCCTGGTCGAGGGCGGCGACCACGTCGTCGCCTTCGGCCTCGTCCGGGCCGCGGCCACCGTCGACGGGCAGCCGCTGACCTACCACTCCCGGGTGTTCGGCACCCACGCCGCACTGGAGGTCGCACCGTGAAGCGCACCCCGACCGAGGCCGTGCAGACCGCCGTCGCCGCGCTGGCCGCCGGCGGCATGGTCGTCGTGGTCGACGACGAGGACCGGGAGAACGAGGGCGACCTCATCGTGGCCGCCGAGCTGTGCACCCCGGAGCAGATGGCCTTCGTGGTGCGGCACACCACCGGCATCGTCTGCGCGCCCATGCCCGCCGCGCGGGCCCGGGAGCTGCAGCTGCCGCTGATGGTCACCGACAACACCGACGCCCACGGGACGGCGTTCACCGTGACCGTGGACCACCTCGGCACCTCCACCGGGGTGTCGGCGGCCGACCGGGCGCTCACCGTCCGCTCGCTGACCTCGGCGCCGGCGGAGGAGTTCCGCCGTCCCGGGCACGTGTTCCCGCTGATCGCCCGGGAGGGCGGGGTGCTGGTGCGCGCCGGGCACACCGAGGCCGCCGTCGACCTCACCACCATGGCCGGGTTGTCCGGGGTCGGGGTGATCGGGGAGATCGTCGACGAGGACGGCTCCATGCGCGCCGGGGCCTCCCTCACCGACTTCGCGGCCGAGCACGGGCTGCCGGTGCTGGCGATCGCGGACCTGGTGCGGCACCGCCGGGCCACCGAGACCCTCGTCGAGCTGGTCGGGTCGGCACAGATGCCCACCGAGTTCGGCGAGTTCCGGGCCCTGGCCTACCGCACCACCCTCGACGGCACCGAGCACCTCGCGCTGGTCATGGGCGACCTGGCCGCGGCCTCCCGCACCGGCGCCGGCGCGCTGGTGCGGGTGCACTCGGAGTGCCTGACCGGCGACATCCTCGGCTCGCTGCGCTGCGACTGCGGCGCCCAGCTCGAGCAGGCCCTGGCCACCATCGCTGCCGAGGGGGTCGGGGCGGTGGTCTACCTGCGCGGGCACGAGGGCCGCGGCATCGGCCTGGGACACAAGATCCGCGCCTACGCCCTGCAGGAGCAGGGCCTGGACACCGTGGACGCCAACACCGCCCAGGGCCTGCCCGTCGACAGCCGCTCCTACGGCGTCGGCGCGCAGATCCTCGGCGACCTGGGCGCCACCCGGATCCGGCTGATCACCAACAACCCGGCCAAGTACGGCGGCCTGGAGGGCTACGGCCTCACCATCACCGGCCGGGTCCACCTGCCCACCGCCGAGACCCCCCACAACCTCCGCTACCTGCGCACCAAGCGCGAACGGATGGGCCACGCGGGGGCGCCGGCGCCCGGGCTGTCCACCGTCGTCGACCTCCCCGTCGCCGGCACCTGAAGCCCAGGTCAGGGCGCCGTATCGAGGTCTGCGGCGAACGGTCAGGCGGGTGCGCTGGGCGGCTGTCGGGCGCCGTCCACGGCTCCTAGCGTCGGTGCTGAACGTGGCCCAGCGCACACCGCGCGCGGCCCGCCGACCTGTTGAGGAGCCCCGCGTGACGACCACCGACGACCGTCCCACCCAGCGCGCCAACGAGCGTCTGGGGCTGGCCCCCACCGACCCGCGCCCGCCGGCCGAGACCCAGCCGCGCGCGGACCGCACGACGACCAACCCGCTGTTCAACGACCAGGGCATGAAGCTGGGCCTGTTCGGCACGAACTGCTCCTACGGGCTGATCATGAGCCACGCGGCCAGCAGCTACGAGATCACCTGGGAGCACACCAAGGCGATCGCGCAGAAGGCCGACCGGCTGGGCTTCGAGGCGATGGTGCCGGTCGCGCGCTGGAAGGGCTTCGGCGGTTCGACCAACTTCAACGGCAACTGCTTCGAGACCTACACCTGGGCCGCGGGGCTGGCCGAGGCCACCGAGAACATCGCGATCGCCGCGACCTCGCACCTGCCCACCATGCACCCGATCGTCTCGGCCAAGCAGGCGATGACCATCGACCACATCTCCGGCGGGCGGTTCGTGCTCAACCTGGTCATGGGCTGGGTGACCCCGGAGATGGAGATGTTCGGCCGGGAGCAGCGCGAGCACGACGAGCGCTACGCCTTCGGGCAGGAGTGGATCGACTACGCGGTCAAGCTGTGGACCGAGGAGGGCAGCTTCGACGTCGACGGGAAGTACTTCAACGGCATGGACGTCGAGGCCTACCCCAAGCCGGTGCAGGGGCCCCGGCCGGCGCTGATCAACGCGGGCAACTCCAAGGCCGGCATCGAGTTCTCCGCCCGCAACGTCGACGTCAACTTCGCCTCGCTGGACACCCTGGAGAACGTCACCACCTACACCTCGACGCTCAAGGAGAAGGCCCGCACCGAGCACCAGCGGGACATCCAGACCATGACCTACGGGCTCATCGTCTGCCGCGACACCGAGGCCGAGGCCAAGGCCGCGTTCCAGAACGTGATCGACGAGGGCGACTGGGGCGCCGCCGGCAACGTCATCAAGATCGCCGGATCGGGCGCCTCGCAGTCCTTCGACCACGTGGTGAAGGAGTACCAGGAGCGCTTCATCGCCGGCTGGGGCGGCTACCCGATCGTCGGCACCCCGGAGCAGGTGACCGAGGAGCTGGTGAAGCTCAACCGGGCCGGCATGGACGGCATGATCATGGGCCTCATCGACCCGGTGCAGGAGCTCGACGTCTTCGAGAGCGACATCCTGCCGCTGATGGTGCAGGCGGGCATCCGCCACTGAGACGACGAGGGGCCCCGGGTGCGCGCACCCGGGGCCCCTCGCGCGTGCAGGTCAGGGTTCGACGGTGACCTTGATGGCCTTGCCGCTCTTGACGATGTCGAAGGCCTCCAGCGCGCGCTCCAGCGGGATGCGCTCGGTGATGAGGTCCTTGACCGGCACCTGACCGGAGGCGATGTACTCCAGCGCGCGCTTGTTGTGCTCGGGGGCCGAGCCGTTGGCGCCGTGGATGTGCAGCTGCCGGTAGTGCACGACGTTGGAGTCGCAGGTGATCGTCGGGTTGGTCTTGGGCAGCCCGCCGAAGAAGGAGATGCGGCCGTTGCGGGCCGCCATGGCGATGGCCTGCTCCTGGGTCACGTTCGCGGCGGTGGCGGTGATGACCACGTCGGCCCCGCGGCCCCCGGTCAGCTCCATGACCCGCTCGACGACGTCGACCTCGGCGCCGTTGATGACCTCGTCGGGCTGCACGGCGTCGGCGCTCATCTGCAGCCGCTCGGCGTTGACGTCGACCAGGAACACCTTGCCGACCTTGTGCACGCCGCGGGCGATGCGGATGTGCATGCACCCGATCGGGCCGGCGCCGAAGACGACGAGGGTGTCGCCCTCCTCGATGTCGAGCAGCTCCTGGGCGTTGATCGCGCAGGCGAAGGGCTCGGCGGCCGAGGCCTCGTCGAAGCCGACGCCCTCGGGGATGCGGTTGAGCCCGTCGACCTTGAGCACCTGCTCGGGCACGACCATGTACTCGGCGAAGCCGCCGTCGTACTGGTAGCCCACGGAGGTCTGGTTCTCGCAGACGGCCATCCAGCCCTTGCGGCACTCGTGGCACTCACCGCACGGCACGGCGGCGATGACCTGCACCCGGTCGCCGGGGGCCCAGCTGGTGCCGAAGGCGCTCTCCACCTCGGCGCCGACCTCGACGACCTCGCCGGCGATCTCGTGACCGATGGTGCGCGGCGGGCTGAGGTTCTGGTGCCCGTTGTGGAAGATCTTGACGTCGGTGCCGCAGGTCGAGCAGTTGCGCACCTTGATCTTCACCTCGCGCGGACCGCACTCCGGCTCCGGCACGTCCTCGAGGCGGACGTCCTCCGGGGCGTAGAAACGCAAGGCCTTCATGTGTCCTCCACAGGGTGCGATCGCGCGGATGTGCCCGCGATCACTGTAGTGACGGGGCTCTTCGCATCCGATCGTACGCATCCGGGCCCCGGGTCGGCCCGGGTTGGTCGGACCGGACCCCTTGACCGGGCCGGAAACAACTTGTACAAACTCAAACGCAGATCCGTGACAGCTGTCACAGACTGTGCCTACGATCCGATCCACCGCCGTCCGCGGACAGCTGGCCGCGGCTGCACCCTCCCGAGAAGAAGGTCATCCATGGCCACAAGCACCGACACCGCGCAGCGGGGTTCGGCCCGCCTGCGCGTGCAGCGGTTCGGCACGTTCCTGTCGAACATGGTCCTGCCGAACATCGGCGCGTTCATCGCCTGGGGCCTGATCACGGCCCTGTTCATCCAGACCGGCTGGATCAAGCTGATCGGCGACGCCTTCGGCTACGAGGGCAGCTACGGCTTCGTCTCGCAGCTGGGTGCGTGGACCAACGCCGACGGCACCCCGATGCACGAGGGCACCGGGATCGTCGGCCCGATGATCACGTACCTCCTGCCGCTGCTCATCGGCTACACCGGCGGCCGGATGACCTACAACGACAACCTGCGCGGCGGTGTCGTCGGCGCCATCGCGACCATGGGCGCCATCGCCGGCGCCGCGGGCACCCCGATGTTCCTGGGCGCCATGATCATGGGCCCGCTCGGCGGCTGGTCGATGAAGAAGCTCGACGCGCTGTGGGCGCACAAGATCCGCCCGGGCTTCGAGATGCTGGTCAACAACTTCTCCGCCGGCATCTGGGGCGGCTTCCTCGCCGTCGTCGGCTTCGTCATCGCCGGCCCGTTCGTCAGCGCCTTCAGCACCGCTGCCGGCAACGTCGTCGACTTCCTCGTCGAGCGCAACCTGCTTCCGCTGACCTCGATCTTCATCGAGCCGGCCAAGGTGCTGTTCCTCAACAACGCCATCAACCAGGGCATCCTGACCCCGCTGGGCACCAACGAGGCGGCCAGCGCCGGCCAGTCGATCCTCTTCCTGCTCGAGGCCAACCCCGGCCCCGGTCTGGGCCTGCTGCTCGCCTTCGCGCTGTTCGGCCGGGGCGCGGCCAAGTCCTCGGCCCCCGGCGCGATCCTCATCCAGTTCATCGGCGGCATCCACGAGATCTACTTCCCGTACGTGCTCGCCAAGCCGAAGCTGATCGTCGCGCTGATCCTCGGCGGCATGGCCGGCGTGGCCACCAACCTGGCCTTCTCCTCCGGCCTGCGGTCCCCGGCCTCGCCCGGCTCGATCATCGCCGTCTGGGCGTCGTCGCCGCCGAGCAGCCTGCTGGGCGTCACCGCGTCCGTGGTCGTGGCGGCCGGCGTCTGCTTCGTGGTCGCCTCCTTCCTGCTGAAGATCGACAAGAGCGACGACGACGGCGACCTGGCCGCCGCCACCGCGCAGATGGAGGCCAACAAGGGCAAGAAGTCCTCGGTCGCCGGCATGCTCGGCGGCTCGGCCGCGGCGGGCTCGACCGGCCCCATCCACTCCATCGTGTTCGCCTGCGACGCCGGCATGGGCTCCTCGGCCATGGGCGCCTCGGTGCTGCGCAAGAAGGTCCAGAGCGCCGGGTTCTCCGACGTCACCGTGGTGAACAAGGCCATCTCCAACCTGGCCGACGACGTCGACCTGGTGGTCACCCACCGCGACCTGACCGACCGCGCCCGCTCGAAGTCGCCGTCGGCCGCGCACGTCTCGGTGGACAACTTCATGGGCAGCCCCCGCTACGACGAGATCGTCGAGCTGCTGCGCGAGCGCAACGGCGCCGGCGCCGGTGCCGGTGCAGCCGCGGCGGCCCCGGCCGCCGGCGGGGCGAGCGGTCTGCTGGCCCGCGAGTCGATCGTGCTGGACGCCAGCGGTGACCGCGCCGCCGCCATCCAGCAGGCCGGTGAGCTGCTGGTGGCCGCCGGGGCCGTCGAGTCCTCCTACGTGCAGGCCATGCACGAGCGGGAGACCTCGGTGTCGACCTACATGGGCAACCTGCTGGCCATCCCGCACGGCACGAACGAGGCCAAGTCGGCGATCCGCCGCTCGGCGATCTCCTTCGTCCGCTTCCCGCGCGGGGTCGACTGGAACGGCTCGGAGGTGCGCTTCGTGATCGGCATCGCCGGCGCCGGCGACGACCACCTGGCCCTGCTCGCCCGCATCGCCGAGGTGTTCAGCGACCAGTCGCAGGTGGCCCGCCTGGAGCAGGCCCGCACCGAGGACGACGTCCTCGCCGTCCTGGGGGCCATGCAGCCCGCCTGACAGGTGCACCCGCAGCGGCCCCGGTCCTCCTGGACCGGGGCCGCTGTGCGTCCGGGGCAGGATGCCGGCATGGACCGCCCGCTCACCGTCGTCACCGGGGGCAGCCGCGGCATCGGCGCCGCCACCGTCGCCGCGCTCGCCCGCGCCGGCCACGACGTCGTGGTCGGCTACCGGTCCGGCGCGGAGGAGGCCGCGCGGGTGGTCGCCGACGCCGAGGCCGCCGGGGTCCGGGCGGTGGCGGTGCGGGCCGACGTCACCGACCCCGACGACGTCGACCGCCTGTTCGACACCCACCTGGGGACGCCGACCGGGCTGGTCGCCGACGCCGGGCTCACCGCCCACCTCGGCGACCTGGCCGACACCCCGGTGGACGTCGTCCGGCACGTGCTGGACGTCAACCTGCTCGGCGCGGTGCTCTGCTGCCGCCGGGCCGCGCAGGTGATGGCCACCGACCGCGGCGGTGCCGGCGGCGCGGTGGTCTGCGTCTCCTCCGCCGCCGCCACCCTGGGCTCGGCGCACGAGTACGTGCACTACGCCGCGGCCAAGGCCGGCGTCGACGCCCTGGTGGTGGGGCTGGCCAAGGAGCTGGCCACGTCGGGCGTGCGGGTCAACGGCGTGGCGCCGGGCCTGGTGCGCACCGGCATCCACGCCGGCGCCGGTGACCCGGACCGGCTGCAGCGGGTGACCGCGCGGGTGCCGATGGGCCGGCCCGGCGAGCCGGACGAGGTGGCGCCGGCAGTGGTCTGGCTGCTGGGCCCCGACGCCGGTTACGTCACCGGCACGGTGCTGCGGGTGGCCGGCGGCCTGTAGACCGTTGCGGCACGTTGCACACAGGCAATTCGTGGTGACCGCCGTCACCATCGTCTGACGAATGCGTTTATGGTCACACCGGCACGTGACACCAGGTGCCACCAGGCCGAGCGAAGCAGGAGCAACGATGCCCACGACCACCCGCGCCTCGATCATCCGCCAGTCCCCCGGCGAGTACGAGACGGTCACCCTCGAGCTGGACGACCCGAAGAAGGGCGAGGTCCAGGTCAAGATGGCCGCCTCGGGCCTGTGCCACTCCGACGACCACCTGCAGACCGGCGACCTCCAGGTCATGACCTACCCGTTCTGCGGCGGCCACGAGGGCTCCGGTGTCATCACCAAGGTCGGCCCCGACACCCCCGGCTTCGAGGTCGGCGACCACGTCGTCTTCTCGTTCGTGCCCTCGTGCGGCCAGTGCTCCGCCTGTCGTCGCGGCGACTTCAACCTCTGCGACAAGGGCGCACTGCTGCTGGTCGGCTCGCGGGCCGACGACGCCGAGGACTTCCGGATGAAGCTCGACGGCCAGAACGTGGGCCAGATGTGCGGCATCTCGACGTTCTCGGAGTACACCACCGCCGACGTCGCCTCGGTCATCAAGATCGACAAGGACATCCCGCTCAAGTCCGCCGCTCTCGTGGGCTGCGGTGTCCCGACCGGCTTCGGCACCGCGGTCAAGGCCGGCGGGGTCAAGCCCGGCGACGTCGTCATCGTCATGGGCATCGGCGGCATCGGCATCAACGCCGTCCAGGGCGCCGCGCACGCCGGCGCCACCCGCGTCATCGCCGTCGACCCCACCCCGTTCAAGCGCGAGATGGCGCAGGAGTTCGGCGCCACCGACGTCTTCGAGAACATGGAGCAGGCGACCGAGTTCGCCCAGTCGATCACCGAGGGCCAGGGGGCCGACGTCGCCCTGGTCACCGTGGGCGTGCTCGAGGCCGACCACCCGGCCCAGGCCCTGGCCTCGATCCGCAAGGGCGGCACCGTCGTCGTCACCGGCCTGGGCAAGATGACCGAGCTGACGCCGATCTCGGCCTTCGACCTCACCCTCATGCAGAAGCGGCTGCAGGGCGCGATCATCGGTGCGCAGTCGCCGCACTCGGACATCCCGAAGCTGCTGCGCATGTACCAGGCCGGTCAGCTCAAGCTCGACGAGCTGATCACCAAGGAGTACACCCTCGACCAGGTCACCGAGGCCTACGAGGACATGCACGAGGGCAAGAACATCCGCGGCGTCATCGTCTTCGACGACTGACGGACGGGGCCGCCGTCCGCTACCTCGCGTAGCGGGCGGCGGCCTTCTCGCGCGCCCGGGCCGCGAGCACCTCGCGGTCGCGCGGCGGTGCGCTGGTCACCAGGTCCTCCAGCAGGTGCCGGGTGGCGTGCGCGATCTCGGCGACCGCGCGGTCGAACGCCGCCTGGTTGGCCTGCGAGGGCTTGACCGACCCGCTCACCTTGCGGACGAACTGCAGCGCGGCGGCGTCGACCTCGTCGGGCGTGGTGGCCGGGGCGAGGTTGTGCAGGACGCGGATGTTGCGGCACATGCCCCTCAGGCTAGGACGGCGGTCTGCGCCGGGACACCCTTCGCCAGCGCCCGGCTGACCACCAGCCGCTGGATCTGGTTGGTGCCCTCGAAGATCTGCATGACCTTGGCCTCGCGCATGTAGCGCTCGACCGGGAAGTCGCGGGTGTAGCCGTACCCCCCGAGCACCTGGACGGCGTCGGTGGTCACCTTCATCGCGTTGTCGGTGGCCACCAGCTTGGCGATGGAGGCCTGCCGCGAGTAGGGCAGGCCGGCGTCCTTGAGCCGCGCCGCGTGCAGCGTCATCGCCCGGGCGGTCTCGGTGCCGGCGGCCATGTCGGCCAGCAGGAACGCCAGACCCTGGTGGTCGATGATCGGGACGCCGAAGGTCTCGCGCTCCTTCGCGTATGCCAGCGCGTCGTCCAGCGCGCCCTGGGCCAGGCCGACGGCGACCGCGGCGATGCCCAGCCGGCCGGCGTCCAGGCCGGACAGCGCGATCGGCAGACCCTCGCCCTCCTCACCCAGCCGGCGGTCGGCGTCGACCCGCACGCCCTCGAACCGCACGAGCGCGGTGGTCGAGCCGGTCAGGCCCATCTTCCGCTCGGCCGGGTCGGCGGACAGGCCCTCGGCGTCGCCGGGCACCAGGAAGCAGGAGATGCCGCGGGAGCGGTGGTCCGACGTCCGGACCATGACCTTGTAGAAGTCGGCCTGGCCGCCGTGGGTGGTCCATGCCTTCTCGCCGGTGACCACGTACGAGTCGCCGTCCCGCACGGCCCTCGTGCGCATCGCGGCCGGGTCGGAGCCGGCGTGCGGCTCGGAGAGGCAGTAGGCGCCCAGCAGCTCACCGCCGAGCATCCCGGGCAGCCAGCGCTCCTGCTGCTCCCGGGTGCCCTTCGTGGCCAGCCCGAAGCAGGACAGCCCGTGCACGCTCACCCCCACGCCGACGCTGGCCCAGACCGCGGCGATCTCCTCGAGGACCTGCAGGTAGACCTCGTAGGGCTGCCCGCCACCGCCGAGCTCCTCGTCGTAGGGCAGGCCCAGCAGGCCCGCCCTGCCCAGGGTGCGGAAGACGTCGCGGGGGAACGCCTCCTCCGCCTCGGCCTGCACCACCTTCGGCGCGAGCTCCTCGCGGGCCAGCTCGCGGGTGAGCTCGAGCAGGTCGGCGGCCTCCTGGGTGGGGACCAGACGCTGGACCGGCATGGCGGGTACCTCTCATCAGTACTGCAGGACGCTTCGCAGTACCGAAGATAGCCTGGGCGCCATGACCGCCGCCAGGACCGCCACCCGCGGTCCGGCCCGTCGCGCCGAGCTGCTCGACCAGCTCGTCGAGGTGTTCCTGGCCGAGGGCTTCGCCGCGTTCACCCTCGACGAGCTGGCCCGCCGGCTGCACTGCTCGAAGTCCACGCTGTACGCCGTCGCGGGCAGCAAGGAGCAGCTGGTGGTGGCCGCCGTCCGCCGGTTCTTCGCCCGGGCCACGGTCGCGGTCGAGGAGCGGGCCGCCGCACCGGCCACGGCGGGCGCGCGGATCGAGGCCTACCTGCTCGCGGTCAGCGAGCAGCTGCGCCCGGCGTCGGCCGCCTTCTTCGCCGACCTGGCCGCCTTCCCGCCCGCGGCCGAGGTCTACGCCGCCAACACCCGCACGGCGGCCCGGCGGGTGCAGGAGCTGGTCAGCGCCGGGGTCGGCACCGGGGAGCTGCGCCCAGCGCACGCCTCGTTCGTCGGCGCCGCGGTCACCGAGGTGATGGCCGCCATCCACGCCGGCCGCATCGCCGCGGCCACCGACCTGGACGACGCCGCGGCCTACGCCGAGCTCGCCGCCCTCGTCGTGGCGGGGCTGCACCGCAGCTGAACCTTGACCGCGCGGGACGCGTGGGTAAGGTGAGGCTTACCGACCATGGTCCGTCCGGGCCAGCCCGCGACCGTGCCAGGAGATGCCCGTGGCCTCAGCCGTGCGCCCGGCGCCCGCTGAGCTGGCCGAGCAGGTCGCCGCCGAGCAGCGCCGCCGCGGCCTGCTGCGCGGCCCCGCCACCCGCATCGGCGGGCTGTGGCTGCTGCTGGCCCTGGTCGTCGTCGCCGCCGGGCTCAGCGTCGCCGTCGGCACCCGCGCGGTCGACCTCGGCACCGTCTGGCACGCCCTCACCGACTCCTCCGCCACCGGCGACGACGTCGTGGTCATCCGCGAGCTGCGGGTGCCCCGCACCGTGCTCGGCATCCTCGTCGGGCTCTCGCTCGGCGTGGCCGGCGCGCTCATGCAGGGCCACACCCGCAACCCGCTCGGCGACCCGGGCCTGCTCGGCGTCGCCGCCGGTGCGTCGGCCGCCGTCGTCGGCGCGATCTTCCTGCTCGGCATCACCACGCCCTCGGGCTACGTCTGGTTCGCCTTCCTGGGCGCGCTGCTCGGCTCGGTCGCGGTCTTCCTCATCGGCTCCAGCGGCCGCGGCGGCGCCACCCCGGTCAGCCTCGCGCTGGCCGGCGCCGCGCTCAGCGCGCTGCTGTACGCCCTCATCCGCACCGTGCTGATCACCGACCAGCAGACCCTCGACAGCTTCCGGTTCTGGGTGGTCGGCTCGCTGGCCGGCCGCGACTCCGCCGTCGCCTGGCAGGTGCTGCCCTTCGTCGTCGTCGGCCTGGTGCTGGCGATGGTCAACGCCCCGGCGCTGAACCTGCTCGGCATGGGCGAGGACGTCGCCCGCGGGCTGGGCCAGCACGTGCTGCTCGCCCGGGTCACCGGCATCACCGCGATCACCCTGCTCACCGGCGCGGCCACCGCGGCCTGCGGGCCGATCGGGTTCGTCGGCCTGGTGGTGCCGCACATCGCCCGGGCGATCACCGGCCCCGACCACCGCTGGCTGGTGCCCTACTCCGGGCTGCTCGGGGTCGTGCTGCTGCTGGTCGCCGACGTGGTGGGCCGGGTCGTCGTCCGGCCGGGCGAGCTGCAGGTGGGCATCGTGCTGGCCCTGGTCGGCGCGCCGTTCTTCATCGCCCTGGTCCGCCGCCGCCGGCTGGTCGCGCTGTGACGGTGCTGCGATGACGTCGACGATCACCACCCGCGGGCCCGGGGTGCGCACCGACCGGCGGCGCACCGTCCGGGTCGGCCCGTTCTCCGGCGTCGTGCGCACCCGCCAGCTGCTGCTGCCGGTGGTGGCCCTGGTCGTCCTGGTGCTGGTCAGCGCGGTGAGCCTGGGCCGGGGCGACTACCCGATCGGCCTGGGCGACGTGCTGCGCACCCTGGTCGGCCTCGGCGACCCGACGCAGCAGTTCATCGTCACCGAGCTGCGCGCCCCCCGGATCGTCGTCGGCGTGCTGGTCGGCCTGGCGCTCGGCCTGTCCGGCGCGCTCATCCAGACCTTCGCCCGCAACCCGCTGGCCTCCCCCGACACCCTCGGCATCAACGCCGGGGCCTCGGCCGCCGCGGTCGGCGTCATCGTGCTCGGCGGGGGCTCCGGCGCCGCCGCGGGCCTGCTCGGCGGGCTCGGCCTGCCCCTCGCGGCACTGCTGGGCGGCCTGCTGGTCGCGCTGCTGATCTTCGCGCTGGCCTGGCGGGGCGGCGTCGACGGCTACCGGCTGGTGCTGGTCGGCGTCGGCCTGTCCGCGGTCGGGTTCGCCCTGGTCGACTGGCTGCTCACCCGCTCCGACATCACCGAGGCCGCAGCCGCCACCGTCTGGCTGACCGGCTCGCTCAACGCCCGCACCTGGGACCAGGCCTGGCCGCTCGGGCTCGCGCTGGCCGTGCTGCTGCCGGTGGCCCTGGCGCTGTCCCGCCAGCTGGGGGTGCTGCAGTTCGGCGACGACACCGCCCGCGCGCTCGGCGTCCGGGTCGGCGCCACCCAGGCGGTCGTCGTCCTGGTCTCCGTCGCACTGGCCGCCGCCGCGGTGGCCGCCGCCGGACCGGTGCAGTTCGTCGCGCTGGTCGTACCGCAGGTCGCCGTCCGGCTGGCCGGCGGGTCCCGGCCGCCGCTGCTGGCCTCGGCCCTGCTGGGCGCGGTCCTGGTCGTCGGGGCCGACCTGCTGGCCCGCACCGTGCTGCCCGTCGCCCTGCCCGTCGGCATCGTCACCGCCGTCGTCGGGGCCCCCTACCTGCTCTGGCTGCTCGTCCGCGGCCGCCGATCGATCACCGCGTGAAGGAAGAAGGACCCCCATGCCCCCCACCACGCGCTACGCACGCGGCGGGTCCCTGCATGCGGGCCGAACCGCACATCGGAACGAGGTACCTGCCATGACCGCCACGCTGGCCCACCCCGACCTGCGCTCGTCCGCCACGCCCCGGGTGCGGCTGGCCGCCGAGCAGGTGCGGCTGGCCTACGGCGAGCACGTGGTCGTCGACGGCCTGGACCTCGAGCTGACCGACGGCTCGTTCACCGCGATCGTGGGCCCCAACGGCTGCGGCAAGTCCACCCTGCTGCGCGCCCTGGGCCGGCTGCTGCGCCCGACCTCGGGCCAGGTCGTGCTCGACGGCCGGCCGATCGCCAAGACCCCCACCCGCGAGGTCGCCCGGGTGCTGGGCATGCTGCCGCAGACCCCGATCGCCCCCGAGGGCCTGACCGTCGCCGACCTGGTGGCCCGCGGCCGGCACCCGCACCAGTCCTGGCTGCGGCAGTGGTCCCGGGACGACGAGGACGTCGTGGCCGAGGCGCTGCGCTGGACCGACATGGAGGAGTTCGCCGACCGCCCGGTGGACGCGCTGTCGGGCGGTCAGCGGCAGCGGGCCTGGATCTCGATGGCGCTGGCGCAGGGCACCGACCTGCTGCTGCTCGACGAGCCCACCACCTACCTGGACCTCTCGCACCAGATCGACGTGCTGGAGCTGGTCGCCCGGCTGCACGCCGAGCGCGGCCGCACCGTCGCCGTCGTGCTGCACGACCTCAACCTCGCCGCCCGCTACGCCCACCGCCTGGTCGCCATGAAGGACGGCGTGGTCGTCGCCGCGGGCACCCCCGCCGAGGTGCTCACCGAGCAGCTGCTGGCCGACGTGTTCGACCTCGAGGCGCGGGTCATCACCGACCCGGTCTCGGGGACCCCCATGGTGGTCCCCGTCCGCCGGCTCCGTTGACCTCGTCAACCGCATAACCGCTGGTGAGGGCAGCCTTCCTTCGCTGGCGGAGTGCGCGCACCTCTGTCACCGTCAGCCCATGACCAGCACCCAGGAGATGCCCCAGGTCCAGGACTGCTCGGTGAGCGCCTGCTCCTACAACGCCGACTCCGGCTGCCACGCCGGGGCCATCACCATCGGCGGCGACCACGCCCACTGCGGCACGTTCGTCGAGATCTCGTTCCGCGCCGGCATGGAGCGCACCGGCGTCGTCGGCGCGTGCCACCGCACCGACTGCCGGCACAACGAGAAGCTCGAGTGCACCGCGTCGGCCGTGCAGGTGGGGTCGGCGTCGGACCAGGCCGACTGCCTGACCTACTCCGCCCGCTGACCTCCGGCCGCTAGGCCAGCAGCGCCGCCACGTCGGGCAGCGGCTCCAGCTCGACGCGGCCGTCGGCGTGCGCGCGCAGCGCCGTGTCGGCCACCGCGAGCGCGGCCACCGGGTCGACGTCGTCCACCAGCACGGTGGCGCCGTGGCCGGCCAGCGCGCGCAGGGCACCGAGCAGGGTGCGCCGCTGCGCCGCGGGCAGGCCGTCGGTGAACCGCTGCACCAGCACGACCGCGGCGTCGACGCCGTCCACCCGGGCCAGCCGGTCGGCCAGCGGCTCGTGCGCCGGGGCGGTCAGGCGGACGACGCCCAGGCCGCCGTGCCCGTCGGCGCAGCGCGCGCTGCCCTCGTCGAGCGCGCCGCACACGGCCGACCGCACGGGGGCGGGGCCGAGCAGGGCGACGACGGACGAGACGGGCAGCTTCAGGGACACGCAGGACCTCCAGGACGGATGAGGTAAGGCTAACCTCGCCCCACCCGTCCTGTCGACGGTCAGTCCCGGGGCTCCTGCGGGCGGCCGGCGCCCACCGGCTCCTGGGCCATCAGGTCGACGTCGGACGCAGTGTTGGGCCGCCCGGTGCGGGCCTGCACGGTGCGCGACGGGGTCGGGCCGTCGGCGACGCCGTCGCCGTCCTCGTCCGGGGCGTGCTGCACGGTGAGGACGAAGTCGTCGCCGTGGGTCTGCAGCCCGTGCACCACGGCCTGCTCGACCGCCTCGGTGGCGACCACGCTGCGCAGCACCATCGGGTCGCTGCGCAGGTCCTTGGCCAGCGAGACGGCCAGCCCGACCATGACCAGCACGAACGGCAGCGCCACGATGATGGTCAGGTTCTGCAGGCCGGTGAGCGCCTCGTCGCCGCCGATGAGCAGCATGATCGCCGCGACCGAGCCCATCACGACGCCCCAGAACACGACCACCCAGCGCGAGGGCTCCAGCGTGCCGCGCTGCGACAGGGACCCCATCACGATCGAGGCGGCGTCGGCGCCGGACACGAAGAAGATCGCCACCAGCACCATGACCAGCACCGTCGCGACGGTGGCCAGCGGGTACTGCTCGAGGACGCCGAACAGCTTGCCCTCCTCGGTGGCCTGCCCGGCGATGTCGGCACCGTCCTGCTGCGCGGCGATCCCCGCGCCGCCGAAGACGGCGAACCAGACGAGGCTGACCACGCTGGGCACCAGCAGCACGCCGGTGACGAACTGCCGGATGGTGCGGCCGCGGCTGATCCGGGCGATGAACAGCCCGACGAACGGCGTCCAGCTGATCCACCAGGCCCAGTAGAAGACGGTGTAGCCCTGCAACCAGGTCGCCATGGCGTCACCGCCGGAGGCCTCGGTGCGGGCGGCCATCTCGCCGAGGTCGGAGAAGTAGCTGCCGAGAGCGGTCGGCAGCAGGTTCAGGATCAGCACGGTCGGGCCGACCACGAACACGAACACGGCCAGCACCAGGGCCAGCACCATGTTGGTGTTGGACAGCCACTGGATGCCGCGGGAGATCCCGGACACCGCGGATGCCACGAAGGCCATGGTCAGCACGGCGATGATCACCACGAGGACGCCGCTGCCGACGTCGCCGGCCCAGCCGAGGATCTCGACCCCCGAGCCGATCTGCAGGGCACCCAGGCCCAGCGACGCCGCCGAGCCGAACAGGGTGGCGAAGATGGCCAGGACGTCGATGACCTTCCCGGCCGGGCCCTCGGTGCGCCGCTCACCCAGCAGCGGGGCGAAGGCGGCGCTGATCAGCTGCTTGCGGCCGCGCCGGAACGTGCCGTAGGCGATGGCCAGCCCGACGACGGCGTAGATCGCCCACGGGTGCAGCGTCCAGTGGAACAGCGTGGTGGCCATGGCGGTGGAGACGGCGTCGGCGCTCTGGCCCTCGACGGTGCCCGGCGGCGGCTCGGTGTAGTGCGCCAGCGGCTCGGCGACGCCGAAGAACATCAGCCCGATGCCCATGCCGGCGCTGAACATCATCGCGATCCAGGAGACCGTGCGGAACTCCGGCCCCTCGTCGTCGCGGCCGAGCGGGATGCGCCCGTAGCGGGAGGCGGCCAACCAGATCACGTAGACCACGAACGAGGACGCGGCGAGCACGAAGAACCAGCCCAGGTTCGACTCGATCCAGCCCAGTGCGGACGAGCTCGCCGAGCCCAGGCCGGCCGGGCTGGCGAAGCCCCAGGCCACGAAGGCGAGCGCGAGGACGGCGGCGACCCCGAACACCACGGTGTCCAGGTGGCCCTTCTCGTCGGCCCGCGCGGGGGGCGGGTCGGCGATGGCGGGGTGGGAGCCGGTGCTCTCGGGGCTGTCTGCGGTGGTGCTCACGATGCGCGGCGCACGGTCTCGGCGCTCTCCTGTCCGGGTCGGGGAACCAATTGCGGTCTCCCACCGTCCGCCCCACCTGCACCACAGCGCAAACCGAGAAGGGTCACAGCAACCCTTCCGTGACACGACGACGCCCCGCCCCGGAGCCGGGGCGGGGCGTCGCGGTGGGGCTCAGGAGCCGAGCGCGTCCTGGATCTGCGGCACCAGCTGGTCGAGCGCGAACGGCACGCTGACCACGTCGTTGTAGCTGATCGCGCCACCGCCGGACAGCGGGTCGGTGTAGATGACCCGGCCGGCCTGCACGGCCGGGACGGTGGCGAACACCGGGTCGGCCTCCAGCGTGGCGCGGGTCTCCTCGACGCTGTCCAGCGCGAGCACCACCACCAGGTCGGCGTCCAGCAGCTGCACCTGCTCGGCGGAGATCGTCACGAAGAAGCCGCCCTCGGCGTCGATGTCGGCGATGCCGGGGGTGAGCTCGAAGCCGAGGTCCTCGAAGAAGGAGACGCGGGTGTCGCCGCTGACGTAGGCGGAGTAGCCGCCGCTGCCGTCGGTGGCGGGCAGGGTGACCACGACGGTCTTGCCGGCGAAGTCGGGGTTGGCGTCGCGGGCCTCGGTGAAGGCGTCCTCGACGCCGTCGACGAGCTCCTGCGCCTGGTCCTCCTTGCCGAGCGCCTGGCCGATGGCCAGGGTCGCGTCGTCCCGGTCGACCAGGTAGGCCGTCGAGCCCTCGGGCCGGGCGAGCACCGGGACCACCGCGGAGAGCTGGTCGTACTCGTCCTGCTCGATGCCGCTGCCGACGGCGACGACGAGGTCGGGCTGCAGCGCCAGGACCTCCTCGACCCCGGGCGGGGAGGAGACCGGGAAGACCTGCATCTCGGCCTCGCCGGCCAGGTCCTCCGCCCACGGGCCCAGGCCCGGAACGGCGGCGTCGGGGAAGGTGACGAACTCCTGGAAGGCCACCGGCTGCACGCCCAGGGCCAGCAGGGTGTCGACCTCGGTGTAGCCGATGACGACGATGCGCTCGGGCTCGGCGTCGATCGTGGTCTCGCCGAACGCGTTGGGGATGGTGACCGGGAAGGCGCCGTCGGCGGCCGCGGAGCCACCGGCCTCCTCGGACGAGCTCCCGCCGGAGGAGCCGCCGCAGGCGGACAGGGCGAGGGCGGTGACCGCGGCGAGCGCGGCGAGGGTGGTGCGGTGTGTCATGGTCGGTCTTCCTCCGGTCAGGCGGTCGCAGCCAGCGCCGAGGCCAGCAGCGGGGTCAGGTTCTGCGCCAGGTAGGGCGCGGAGAGCACGGTGTTGTAGGACATCGCGCCGCGGACGTCACCGGCGTCGACGAGCAGGCCGCCGCCGGCGACCACGGGCACCTGCGCGAGCAGGGCGTCGGACTCGACCGTGGCGACCGAGTCGGGGTCGGTGAGGACGACGAGCACGTCCCCGTCGAGCAGGTCCAGCCGCTCGGCGGACAGCTCGACGTAGAAGCTGTCGCCGGTGTCCTCGGCGAGCACGGCCTCGGGCGCGGTGATGCCGAGGTCGCCGAGCACCCGTCCGCGGGCGTCGGCGGGCAGGAAGGCGTAGTAGGTGCCGCCGGAGTAGAGCGCGGCGGTGCCGGTGGCGCCCTCCAGCTCGGGGTGCTCGGCCAGGGCGTCGGCGAAGGCCTGGTCGGCCTCGGCGATCAGCTCCTCGCCGCGCGCCTCCTCACCGACCGCCTGGGCGATCATCCGGGTGGCGGTGTCCCGGTCCACGCCGTAGGCCACCGTCCCCTCGGGGCGCACCAGCGTGGGCGCGATCTCCGACAGCTGCGCGTAGACGGCCTCGTCGAAGCCGGCGGAGACACCCACGATCAGGTCCGGCGCCAGCGCGGCGACCGCCTCGACGTCGACCTCGGCGGAGGTGAACACCTCGGGCTCGACGTCGCCGAAGCGGTCCTCGGCCCAGGGCCCGACGCCCTTGGAGTCGGCGTAGAAGACGAACGGGGTGACCGCGACGGGCACCACGCCCAGCGCGAGCAGGGGGTCGGTGTCGGTCACGCCCAGCGCCACCACCCGCTCGGGCCGGTCGGGGACGGTGGTCTCGCCCCAGATGTGCTCGACGGTGACCGGGAAGGCGTCGTCGCCCGCCGTCGGGCCGGCCGCGGGGTCGGTCTCCTCGGGGGAGCCGCCGCAGGCGGTCAGGGCGAGGGCGGTGACGGCGGCGAGCGCGGCCAGGGTGGTGCGGCGGGACACGGATCTCCTCGGAGTGGGCGGACGGTAAGGCTAGCCTCACCTGACCCCTTCGTCCTGACCAGGTCCCTCCGCCCGCCGAGACCGGATCGTGATCAACCCACCCCGCCGAGCCGGTGCAGCAGCGCCGCCTTGATGGCCGGGCGGGACCCGAAGACGAGCAGGAAGTGCGCCTCGCGTGCCAGCCGCTCCGCCGGGTGCCCGGCCGAGACCGACCCGCTGCCGACGGCGACCGCCAGCAGGCCGGCGGCCCGGTGCGCCAGCGCGGCCGCGGCGGCGCGGGCGTCGGGCAGCTGGTCGGGTCCGGCGGCGTCCAGCCGGGCCCGGACGGCGGCCAGGTCGGCGTCCAGCTGCGGCAGCTCCGCCAGCCGGGCGCAGCGGGCGGCCAGGCCCAGGGCCAGCGACCCGTTGGCGCGCAGGTTCCCCGGGTCGCGGGCCTGCCACGCGGCCAGCGGCACGGAGCGGACCAGCCGGGAGGCGGGGACGACGTGCCCGGACACCCGGAACTCCACCGTGGAGCTGGCCTGCACCGCGACCAGCTGCTGGGGCACCGCGGTCAGCGTCGGGCCCTCCTCGGCGTCGACCAGCAGGAAGTGCACGACGTCGTCGTCGTCGCGGGCGGCGACCAGGACGACGTCCACGTGCTCCCAGCCGGTGACCCAGGGGACCCCGCCGTCCAGCACGAACGTGTCCCCCTCCCGGCGGGCGGTGATGGCCACCGGCTGGGGGCGGGTGGCCGCGAGCAGCGCGATGCCCGACCGGCGCCGCCCGGCGCAGAGGTCGGCCAGCCACTCGTCGGCCAGCGGGGAGCCGGTGACCATGGCCGGCACGGTGAGGTGCTGCAGCCAGATGAAGGCGGTGGAGAGGTCCCCGCCGGCCATCGCCTCGGCGACGGCGTGCACGGTGGCGGGGTCGGCGGCCAGGCCCCCGTGCGAGGCCGGTCCGGTGAGGCCGTAGAGGCCCTCCCGGGCGAGGGTGTCCAGGGTCACGGAGGGGACGGCGCCGGCGTCGTCCACCGCTCCGGCCTGGGGGAACAGCACGTCGTCGGCGAGGACCCGGGCACGGGCGACGATGTCGGACACCCGGACATGCTGCCCCGGCCCGGACGGCGGCACACTGGGGTGGATGGACGTCGTCGCGCTCGCACCGCTGTCCGGCCTGGGCGATTGGGTCCGCGGCCGGGGTCTGGCGGTGCTGCTCATCGTCATCGGCGCGGTGCTGCTGGCCCGCCTGGTCACCTGGGTGGGCGGCAAGGTCACCTCCCGCATCGACGCCAGCGCCGGCGGCGGGGACGCCCTGGTGCGCTCGGAGGCCGCCAAGCACCGGCACTCGCTGACCCAGGTGCTGCAGTGGGTCGCGGTGGTGGTGATCTACACCGTCGCCACGGTGACCGTGCTGTCCACGCTGGGCCTGCCCGTGACCAGCCTGGTCGCCCCCGCCACCGTGCTCGGTGTCGGGCTCGGGTTCGGCGCGCAGCGGGTGGTGCAGGACGTGCTCGCCGGGTTCTTCCTGATCACCGAGCGGCAGTACGGCTTCGGCGACGTCGTCTCGATCGCCGTCGTCGGCGGCGGCGACCCGGCCGAGGGCACCGTCGAGGACGTCACGCTGCGGATCACCCGGATGCGGTCGATAAACGGCGAGGTGGTGATCATCCCGAACGGCCAGATCGTCAAGGTGATCAACCTGTCCCGCGACTGGGCCCGGGCGGTCATCGACGTCCCGGTGCCCGCGTCCACCGACGTCAGCCACGTGCAGGACGTGCTGCGCGAGGTCGGCGAGCAGGCCTTCGCCGACGAGCAGCTGGCCAGGCTGCTGCTCGACGCCCCGAGCGTGATGGGCGTGACCAGTCTGGGCCTGGACGAGGTGAACGTGCGCATCGTCGCGCGGACCCTGCCCGGCAAGCAGTTCGACGTCGGCCGTGACCTGCGCTCGCGCATCGCGCTGGCGTTCCGTCGGGAGGGCATCGTGGTGCGCCCGCAGAGCCCCGACGACCCGGTGACCAGCCACGACCCCCGCGAGGTGAGCTCGTGACCGACCGTCAGCCGACCACCCCGGTGCCGACCGTGACCGCCGAGCCCGCCACCCGCCGCCGTCCGCGGCTGCTGCCGAAGCGGGTGCCCGCGCGGATCGGCCGGGCCCGCACCTCGACCGTCGTCCTCGCGGTGCTGTTCGTGGCGCTGTTCTTCGCCTGGGACCCCTCCGCGATGTCCGCGTCGTTCACCAGCCCTGCGCCGGCCACCACCGAACAGCCCGCGCCCACCAGGGAGACCCCGGCGCCGACCACGACGTCCGAGGTGCCGACCACCACGCCGGAGGGGACCACCCCGTCGTCGGTGCCGACCACGACGTCCCGGCCGACCACCACGGCGCCGAGCACCACCACCGAGGACGACGACCCCACCACGACGGCGCCGACGACCACGACCGCACCCCCGGCCACCACCACGCCGGCCCCGCCGACCACCACGGCCCCCGAGCCCACCAGCAGCCCGACGGGCTAGAGGTCCCCCGTGTAGCTGCCGAGCGGGAAGGTCTGCACGACGCCTTCGGGGAAGGCGGCCGCGACCGAGGTGGTGCCGTCGGGGAACGGCCCGACCGCGGCACCGCCGGACGGGACCAGGGTCGCCAGCGTCGTGCCGTCCTCGTCCAGCGCGGTGACCGCGGTGACCCCGTCGGGGACGGCGACGACCAGGCTGCGGACGGTGCCCTCGCCGCCGTTGCCGCTCACGGCGGCCTCCATGGGCAGCACCAGGTCGGTGGCCGGGCCCCCGGCCGGGAGCACCTGGAACACCGACTGGCCCGCTCCGTAGGTGGGCGCGTCGGTGGCGCTCGTGCCCGCGGAGAGGAGCCGGACGTCGCTGCCCTGAACGATCCGGGCCCCGCTCGGGAGGGTGGCCACCATGAACGACGCCCAGGTCGGGTCGTCGCCCGGCCCCGGGACCGCGCCGGACCAGACGACCTCGAACCGGACCTGGTCGGCCGGCAGCCCGGTCAGGCTCAGCACGTCCCCGGCACGGTCCTGGTCCAGCACGTCGGGCCCCTCGACCCGGCCGCGCGGGTAGGCGATCGGCACGTCGACCACCGTGAACCCGTCGGCCGGGCCGAACTGGTCGGGCGACCGGTCGAGCACCTGGATGCCGTCGCGGGTGACCCGCACGTGCCCGGCCCTGCTGTAGGTGGACGTCGGTGCGGCGACCTCGAAGCGGTCGACGGCGAGACCGTCGGTGACCTCGGCCTGGCGCCAGGCCCGGGTCACCGTGCCGTCGGCGCGCACCTCGGGCCGGTCGGACAACGCCACGTCGTCCCCGGGGGCGGCCAGCACCACCACGTCCCCGGTCAGCGGGTCGCCGAGGGTCTGCACCTGCTCCGGGTCCAGCCCGCGCGGGTAGGTGACCGGCTGCATCTCCTCGGGCGTGGCCCCGGCGGGGCCGACGAACCACACACCGGTCACCGCGCTCATCGCGCCCAGGTCGGTCTGCTGCTCGGCCGGGAGGGTGGACGGCGCCGGGTTGGTGCCGACGACGAGCGCCCACCGTCCGGTGCCGACGTCGCCGGCGAACACGACCCGCCGGCTGCCCACCTCGGCGACCGGCGCGTCGGCCGGGACGTCGCCCCAGCCCCGCTGGACGAGGCCGTCCAGGAAGGCCTGGTCGCCGGCGAGGGAGCCCCGGGTCGGACCGGCCAGCACATCGACGGCCGAGGTCGACGGCGCGGCGACCGTCGGTGGGTCGGTGCGCAACGAACCGAGCCCGACCGGCACGGCGACGACGACCGCGGCGACGGCCACCCCTACGGTGATGGAGCCGAGACGGCGACGCCGACGCCGCTGCGCGGTCAGCCGGAGCCCGGCGGCCAGCACGCGATGGGGCACGACCGGTTCGCCCAGGTCGTCGGCGGCGTGCCGCAGGGCGGTGCGGAGCTGGTCCTCGACGGTCACCGGTTCTCCTCCACGAGGTCGTCGGCGGGCAGGTGGGTGCGCAGCCGGGCGAGGCCGCGGGAGGTCTGGCTCTTGACGGTGCCGACGGAGCAGCCGAGCAGCTCGGCGGTGGCAGCCTCGCTGAGGTCCTCGTAGAAGCGGAGGACAAGGACCGCACGCATGCGGGCGGGCAGGGCGGTCAGCGCCCGCCACAGGTCGAGCCGGTCGGCCGGCCCGGTGTCCTCCCGCCAGGTGTCCGGCGGCGCGGCGACGACCTGCTCGCGGAAGGAGAACCGCCGCGCCCAGCTGGTCTGCGTGGTGACCAGCACCCGCCGCACGTACCCGACGGGGTCGATCTGGTCGTCGAGGCCGTCCCAGCGGCGGTAGGTCTGCAGGAGCGAGGTCTGCAGCAGGTCTGCAGCAGGTCCTCGGCCAGCCCGCGGTCCCCGGTGAGCAGGTGCGCGGTGCGCAGCAGCGCCCCGTACCGCCGGACGACGAACGCGTCGAACGCGTCGTCCCGCTCGTCGTCCACCCGGTTCCTCCCCGCCCTCGTCCCTGCATCCAAGACGCGGTGGGACCACCAGGAGGTTGCGAGGCGCTCAGGTGTGGTCGGACAGGGGCGGGTCGGGTTCTCGGCGGTGGTCGATCGGCTCGCCGGTGGTGTCGGTGAGGACGCCGGTGATGATTTCCCGGCCGTCGGGGCGGTAGGTGCGCCAGCACCCGTCGTCGGGGTCCCGTTCCAGGCGGTAGCCGTGGTGGACCTGGGTGTGGTGCCGTTCGCACAGCAACGCCGTGTTGGCCAGCGACGTCTCGCCGTCGTCGATCCAGTGCACCAGGTGGTGGGCGTCGCACCACCAGGCCGGTGCGTGGCAGCCGGCGAACACGCAGCCACCGTCGCGGACCTCGGCGGCCCGCCGGATGTGGGCGGGCACCAGCCGGTGGGCCCGGCCGACGTCCAGCGGCAGGCCATCGGGGCCGAGCAGGATGCGGGCCACGTCGCCGTCGCACGCGGCCTGCCGGGCCACCGTGTTCGACGTCGTCGCGCCGGAGCCCAGGCGGGTGGCGGCGGGGCGGGTGTCGGGGTCGGCCAGGTCCTCCAGCTGGATCAGCGCGGTCACCTGCGGCTTGGTCTTGCGCAGCATCGGCAGGTCCCCGGCGGCCAGGTGCAGCGCCGCCAACTGCACCAGGGCGTCGGCGGCCCGCTGCTCGCGGGAGCGCAGGTCACCTTCGCAGCGCCCGGCGGCCGCGATCGCCTCGAGCGCGGCCTCGACCTGCTCCCCGCCGGCGGCGTCGAGCTGCCCGCGGATGCCGCGGGACCCGTCGGCACGGCGGCTGATGCGCAGCCCCCGACCCTCGGTGGGATCGACCTGCGGTGGCCCGTCGGGGTCGATCGCGTCGGCGATCCGCCGGCACACATCGGCCAGCGTGCGGGGCGCGTGCACCGCGGTGTGCGCGACCAACGCATCCAGCGCGGGCAGGTCGGCACCCACCGCGGCGCCGGTGGCCCAGACGTCGTCGGTCAGGATCCGCCCGATGAGCGCCAGCTGGCCGGCGGTGATGCCGCCTGCAGCTGACCCGGCACCGACGGCGGGCATCCGCCGGGCCAGCCGCCCCGCCGCCAGCACCGCGGCAGCCTCCGGGCCGGACAGGTGGGCGTGGCCGCGCAGCCACGGCTTCATCCCGGTCAACCCATCGGCGTAGGCGGCATCCACCGACTCCGCGTGCGCGGCGGTGCGGGCCAGCTCGGCCTGGGCCAGGTTGACCAGGCGCGCCAGGCCACGGGCACGGTCCAGCAACTGCGCGCTCGACGTCCCGCCGTCCAGCGGGCTCTGCCCGGCCGCGAGCACTGCCTCGATCGCCGCACACACATCTGCCGGCGGCGGCTCCGGCCGCCGGGACGCTGCCGCCATCGGCGAGGGCGCCGGCGGACGGTCGGCGCCCAGCGCGCCGGGGGCGAGGGGTTCGGGCACCCAGGGCTGCGTCTCGTCGAGACCCACCAGGCACCTCCACCCACCCGTTCGATCAGGTGTTCGAAGTCTACCGCGTCGAGCCGCCACCCGCGAGGTGAATCCCCAGGTCAACCGTCGTATGACGCTCACGCACCACTCAGGCCAGACCCGCGCCCACCGGGGCGTGATCTTGCGGTTCTGCAAGATCAACGAGAACCGGGGTGGGCGGGCGACGAGGGTCAGAACGAGGTGAGCACCGTGACGCCGGAGATGCGACCCACGTCGACCAGCGCCGGGCCTGCCTCGGTGAGCGGCAGCTCGCGGGTGACCAGGTCCTGCGGCCGCAGCCGGCCGGCGGTGATCATCGACAGCATCGCGGGGTAGTCCTGCGCGGCCATGCCGTGGCTGCCCAGCACGGCGAGCTCGCGGGCCACCACCAGCTCCATCGGCACGGCGGCCCGGCCCTGCGCCGGCGGCAGCAGCCCGACCTGCACGTGCCGGCCCCGCGGGCGCAGCGACCGGATCGACGCCTCGCAGGTGGCGGGCGAGCCCAGGCAGTCCAGCGCCACGTGCGCCCCGCCGCCGGTCAGTTCGACCACGCCCCCGGTCGAGGCCAGCACGTGCTCGGCCCCCATGGCGACGGCGAGCTCACGGGCACCCGGCGAGGGGTCGACGGCGACCACCCGGGCGCCCACCCCGACGGCGACCTGCACGGCCGACAGGCCCACGCCGCCGCAGCCGACGACCGCGACCCACTCCCCCGGCGCGGCCCGGCCGACGCCGGTGACCGCGCGGAAGGCGGTGGCGAACCGGCAGCCCAGGGCGGCGGCGACCGGGAAGGACATGTCCTCGGGCAGCGCGACCAGGTTGACGTCGGCGGCGTCGAGGGCGACGTACTGCGCGAACGAGCCCCAGTGGGTGAACCCGGGCTGGGTCTGGCGCAGGCACACCTGGCCGTCGCCGTCCCGGCAGGGCGGGCAGGTCCCGCAGGCGCAGACGAAGGGCACCGTCACGCGGTCGCCCACCGACCAGCCGCGCACCCGGTCGCCCACGGCGGCGACGGTCCCGGCCAGCTCGTGCCCGGGCACGTGCGGCAGGACGACGTCGGGGTCGTGGCCGGACCAGGCGTGCCAGTCGCTGCGGCACACGCCGCTGGCCCCCACCTCGACCACCACGCCGTCGGGGGCGGGTGCCGGGTCGGGCACCTGCTGCACCGTCAGCGGGCCGCCGAACTCCTCGAACACCAGGGCGCGCACGCCCGAGAGGGTGTCAGAGGGCGGCGTCGGCGCGGGCGCGGGCCGCGCGGGCCCGGGCCTCCAGGGCCACGGCCTCGGCCTCGGCCGCGGCGGCCTCCAGGTCCTCGGGGGACGCCGGAGGGGAGGACTGCGCCGCGGCGGCGCGGCGCTGGTCGTCGGCCATGCCGCCCATCTCGCCCTTGAAGATGCGCAGCGAGCGGCCCAGCGACCGGGAGGCGTCGGGCAGCTTCTTGTAGCCGAACAGGACGAAGACGGCCAGGATGATCAGGCCGATCTCGGGTGCACCCAGGTTCATGCCCCCAGGGTGCACCACACGTCTGGACGGCAGCTGTCGGTCAGCCGTCCAGGAAGCGGCGGAGCAGCCGGGCCAGCTCGGCCCGGTCCTCGGCCGGCAGCCGGGACAGCGCTGCCTTCGCGTCGGCCGCCCGCGCCGCGGCGACCTCGTCGCGCACCCGGGTGCCCTCGGCGGTCAGCCGCACCAGCACGGCCCGCCGGTCGGTGGGGTCGGGGACCCGCTCGACCAGCCCGCGCCCGGCCAGTCCGTCGACCACCTCGGTCGCCGACCGGGGCGCGATGTGCAGCCGCTCGGCCAGCCCGGACAGCCGCAGGCCGTCGTCCCGACCGGCCGTCATCAGCGCCCTGACCTGGTGCGGGGAGAGGTCCCACGGCTCGAGCACCGCCCGCCAGCGACCGCGCAGCGAGCGCGCCGCGCGGACGATCAGCTCGCCCAGGTCGTCGTCGGTCGGCACGGCGGGAATGCTAGCGGCAGCAGCGTGGTTGCCTCACCGTGAGGTAACCTCAGCATCAACCGCGACAGAGAGGGGGACGTGGATGCCACGCCCCGGGACCCGCACCGACCCCGCCGACCGCACCCAGCTCGAGCGCTCCCCCGTGCCGCTGCGCCGGGTGGTCGCGCTCTTCCGACCCTTCCACCTCCAGGTGGGCACGGTGGTGGCGCTGATCGTGACCAGCTCGCTGATCGCCCTCGCCACGCCCTTCCTGGTGCGCACCGTCATCGACGACGCCCTCCCGCACTCCGACGTCCGGCTGCTGGCCTGGGCCGTGGCCGGCATGGTCGCCGTCGCCGCGGCGACCGCCCTGCTCGGCGTCGTGCAGACCTGGATCTCCACCACCGTGGGCCAGCGCGTCATGCACGGCCTGCGCACCGCCGTGTTCACCCACCTGCAGCGCCAGTCGCTGGGCTTCTTCACCCGCACCCGCGGCGGTGAGGTGCAGTCCCGGCTGACCAACGACATCGGCTCGATGCAGTCGGTGGTCACCACCACCGCCACCAGCCTGGCCTCCAACGCCACCACCGTCGTCGGCACCGCGGTCGCCATGGCCGCGCTGAGCTGGCGCCTGTCGCTGCTGTCCCTCGTCGTCCTCCCGCCGGCCGTGTGGCTGACCCGCAAGGTCGCGCTGATGCGCCGCGAGGTCACCGGCGAGCGGCAGCGGCGGATGGCCGACATGCAGACCCAGGTCGAGGAGGGGCTGTCGATCTCCGGCGTCCAGCTGAGCAAGACCCTGGGCACCGGCCCGGCCCAGTCCGAGCGCTTCGCCCGCACCTCGCAGGAGCTGGTCGCCCTCGAGGTCCGCTCGCAGCTGGCCGGCCGCTGGCGGATGGCCTCGATGAGCATCGTGTTCGCCGGCATCCCCGCGCTGATCTACCTGTTCGCCGGGCTCCCGGCGACGTCGAGCGGCATGACCATCGGCACGCTGGTCGCCTTCACCGCCCTGCAGGGCACGCTGTTCCGCCCGCTCATGGGCCTGCTCGACGTCGGCGGGCAGGTCATCACCTCGATGGCCCTGTTCAGCCGGGTGTTCCAGTACCTCGACCTGCCCGTCGACATCGACGACCCCGCCGAGCCCGTGGTGCTGCCCGAGGTCCGCGGCGAGGTCCGGCTCGAGGGCGTCGGGTTCTCCTACGGGGACCGGCCCGCGCTCACCGACGTCGACCTCGTGGTCCCCGCCGGCACGACCCTGGCGCTGGTCGGCGAGACCGGCTCGGGCAAGTCCACCCTCGCCTCGCTGGTCAGCCGGCTGAACGACGTGACCACCGGCCGGGTGACCGTGGACGGCGTCGACGTGCGCGACCTGCCGCTGGCCGAGCTGTCGCGGGTGGTCGGCGTGGTCAGCCAGGAGACCTACCTGCTGCACACCACCATCCGGGAGAACCTGCGCTACGCCAAGCCCGACGCCACCGACGCCGAGATCGAGGACGCCGCCCGCCGGGCGCAGGTGCACGACGTCGTCGCGGCGCTGCCCGACGGCTACGACACGCTGGTCGGGGCCCGCGGCCACCGGTTCTCCGGCGGGGAGAAGCAGCGGCTGGCCATCGCCCGCACGCTGCTGCGCGACCCGAAGGTGCTGGTCCTGGACGAGGCCACCAGCGCGCTGGACAACGAGACCGAGCGCGCCGTGCAGGCCGCCCTGGACGAGGTCGCCCAGGGCCGGACGACGATCACCATCGCGCACCGGCTGTCGACCGTGCGGCACGCCGACGCCATCGCCGTCCTGGAGCACGGCCGAGTCGTCGAGCAGGGCACCCACGACGAGCTCGCCGCCGCCGGTGGGCGGTACGCGGCGCTGGCGGGTGCGGTGGCCCTCGCCGCCTGACCCGGGCATCACCTACCATCGCTCCTGGCTCACGAGAGGCAGCGACAAGCACCTGGCTTGCTGCCCGGCAACCGCTACTCCGTCTGCGGTGCTCCCAGGGGAAGAGCCGGCCGCCCGGCACCCGCCGGGGGAGCAAACGACGGAGTGCCTGCGCGCCGCGGGCCCTCCCGACACCGAGGAGGACGGCGCAGATGAGCGATTCCTGGAGCTTCGAGACCCGGCAGATCCACGCCGGCACCAGCCCCGACCCCACGACCGGGGCCCGCGCGCTGCCGATCTACGCGACCACCAGCTACCAGTTCCGCGACTCCCAGCACGCCGCGGACCTGTTCGCCCTCGCCGAGATGGGCAACATCTACACCCGGATCATGAACCCGACGCAGGACGCGCTGGAGCAGCGCGTGGCCTCCCTCGAGGGCGGCGTCGCCGCGCTGGCGGTGGCCAGCGGGCAGGCCGCGGAGACGCTGTCGATCCTCAACCTGGCCGAGGCCGGCGACCACGTCGTCGCCTCCGCCAGCCTCTACGGCGGCACCTACAACCTGCTGCACCACTCGCTGCCCAAGCTCGGCATCACGGTGTCCTTCGTGGAGGACCCCGACGACCCGCAGGCCTGGCAGGCCCTGGTCCAGGAGAACACCCGCGCCTTCTACGCCGAGACCATCGGCAACCCGAAGGGCGACGTCCTCGACATCGCCGCGGTCAGCGAGGTGGCGCACCGCAACGGCGTCCCGCTGATCGTGGACAACACCATCGCCACGCCCTACCTGATCCGCCCGATCGAGTTCGGTGCCGACGTCGTCGTGCACTCGGCGACCAAGTACCTCGGCGGGCACGGCACCGCCGTCGCCGGGGTCATCGTCGACAGCGGCAACTTCGACTGGACCCAGGGCAAGCACCCGATGTTCACCACCGCCGACCCGACCTACCACGGCGTGGTCTACGCCGACCTGGGCGCGCCCGCCTACGCGCTCAAGGCCCGGGTGCAGCTGCTGCGCGACCTCGGCCCGGCGATCAGCCCGTTCAACGCCTTCCTCGTCGTCCAGGGCATCGAGACGCTGTCGCTGCGGCTGGACCGGCACGTGGCCAACGCCCAGGCCGTGGCCGAGTGGCTCGAGGCCCGCGACGAGGTCGAGTCGGTGCACTACGCCGGCCTGCCCTCCTCCCCGTGGCACGCCGCCGCGCAGAAGTACGCCCCCAAGGGCCCCGGCGCGGTGCTCGCGTTCGAGATCGCCGGCGGCGTCGACGCCGGCAAGGCGTTCGTGGAGGCCCTGGAGCTGCACAGCCACGTGGCCAACATCGGCGACGTGCGCAGCCTGGTCATCCACCCGGCCTCCACCACGCACTCCCAGCTGACCCCTGAGGAGCAGCTGACCACCGGCGTCACCCCGGGCCTGGTCCGGCTCGCCGTGGGCCTGGAGGGCATCGAGGACATCCTGGCCGACCTCGAGGCGGGTTTCCGCGCAGCGAAGGGCGCCTGAGGTGGCGGGCGCCTGGCGGGAGGGGGACCCGTCCGGCGCCCGGCAGTTCCTCGACCTCGGCCCGCTGGAGCTCGAGCGCGGCGGGTCGCTGCCGGGTGTCCGGGTGGCCTACGAGACCTGGGGCGACCCGGGTGACCCGCCGGTGCTGGTCGAGCACGCCCTCACCGGCGACAGCCACCTGTTCGGCGACACCGGGCCCGGCCACCCCACACCCGGCTGGTGGGCGGCCCTGGAGCAGCGGGTGACCGGCCACTTCGTGGTCTGCGCCAACGTGCTCGGCGGCTGCCAGGGGACGACGGGTCCGGCCTCGGACGCACCCGACGGCGGGCCGTGGGGGTCACGGTTCCCCGAGGTCACCATCGCCGACCAGGTCGCGGTCGAGGTGGCGCTGGCCGACGCGCTGGGCATCGACCGCTGGTACGCGGTCATCGGCGGCTCGATGGGCGGCATGCGGGCCATGGAGTGGGCCGTCGCGCACCCCGAGCGGGTGGCGCGGCTGTTCTTCCTGGCCTCGGGCGCGGTGGCCACCGCCGACCAGATCGGCACGCAGACCACCCAGCAGGCCGCGGTCGCCCTCGACCCGGTGGGCGGCCTGGAGGTGGCCCGCCGCATCGCGCACCTGACCTACCGCAGCGCCTTCGAGCTGCAGACCCGCTTCGGGAACGAGGTGCAGCCCGACGGCCGGTTCGCCGTCACGAGCTACCTGGAGCACCACGGCGCCAAGCTGGCCGGCCGGTTCGACCCGGACAGCTACGTCGTCCTCACCCAGGCCATGAACACCTGGGACGTCGGCCGCGGCCGCGGCGGGGTGGAGGCGGCGCTGGCGCGGGTCACCGCGCGCAGCCTGGTCGCCGGCATCGACTCCGACCGGCTGTACCGGATCGAGGAGCAGCAGCGGGTGGCCGACGCGCTCGGCGTCCCGCTGCGGGTGGTGGAGAGCCCCTACGGCCACGACGGCTTCCTGGTCGAGACAGCGGCCGTGGGGGCCCTCCTCCGCGAACTGCTGGACTGACCCCTAGGCGAGGACCACCGACAGCGAGCCGCTGCCGTAGCCGGCCACCGTGACGTCGATGTCGACGCGGTTGGTGGAGGCGGTCAGCCCGGCGATGTCGCCGGGCAGCGCCTCGCCGGGGGCGTAGAGCCGGTCCAGCTTGGAGTGCGTGACACCACCGGCGTTGAACAGCGACGCGGCCACGTTGACCACCTCGTGCAGCACCTCGACCTGCATGTCGGTCAGCTCGCCCTCCTCGACGGAGTCCTCGCAGCCGCCCTTGGGCAGCAGCGCGAGCGCGCCGGCGCACCAGGCCGACAGCGGCAGGTCGATCAGGACGATCGCGTTCAGCCGCGAGGTCGGGTCCACGTAGGCGGCCACGGCCGCCGGCCGGGACGGGTTCGGCGTCACCGGGGCGCCCGGGCCGACGGTGACGTCGCGGCCGAGCAGGCCCTCCAGCAGGTCGCGGACCGCCTTGTTGCTGGGCAGCCCGGTCTTGGCCGGGGCGGTCACGCCAGCACCGCGTCGAGCGCGTCGCGGAAGGTGTCCGGCGTGAACGGCTTGGCGATGAGGAACAGCGCGCCGGCGTCGGAGGCGGTCTCGCGCATCTCCGGCGAGCCCTCCGAGGTGACGAACCCGAACGGCACGGCCGAGCCCTGGGCGCGCAGCGCGCGCAGGCACTCGATGCCGGTCATGTTCGGCATGTTCCAGTCCGACAGGACCAGGTCGGGGGACTCGCTGCCGACCTTGGCCAGGCAGTCGGCGCCGTCCTCGGCCTCGACGACGTCCACGTCGTCGTAGCCGGCCTGGCGGAGGGTGCGGACGACGATCTGCCGCATCACCCGGCTGTCGTCGGCGACCAGGATCTTCACTTGGGGACCTCCGTGGTGTGGTGGGCGGGCGCCTCCGAGGCGCCCTGGATGGTGATGGCGAGGTCGTGGCCCCGCCAGCTCGCGGACACGCGGCAGGTGTCCTCGTCCTCGGCGCGCAGCGGGGCCGGTCCGGTCTCCGGCAGCCCGAGGGCCGACGGTCCGGGGAGCAGCGACTTGACGTTGCCGCCGAGGATGTTGGCCAGCTCGCGGAGCACGTCGTCGACGTCCTCGGCGGTGGGCTGCTCGTCGTCGTCCAGCTGCAGCACCGACCGGGTCAGGTCGGCGGTGCCGGACGCGCCGCAGGTGAGCACGACGACGCCGTCCCAGGGGCCGGTGACGGTGACCCAGGCGCTGGGGCCGTCGACCGCCGGGGCGACCGGGCCGAGGCCGGGCAGGAGGAGCTCCCCCTCGCCGACCAGCGCGCTCCACACCTCGCCGGCGACCGCGGTCACGGTCTCGCCGTCGAGCAGGGCGGTGATCGGGGCGCTCACGCCGGCACCGGCATCAGGCCGAGCAGGGACAGCTTGTCGCCGATGGCGTCGGCGGTGAAGGGCTTGATGACGTACTCGTGCGCGCCGGCGGCCAGCGCCTTGACGATCTGGCCGTGCTCGCTCTCGGTGGTGACCATCATCAGCGTCACCTGCCGCCAGGCCGGGACCGCCCGGACGGCGGAGACGAACTGCAGCCCGTCCATCACCGGCATGTTCCAGTCGATGCAGGCCAGGTCGGGGACCCAGCCCTCCTCGAGGACGTCCAGGGCCTCGCGGCCGTGCCCGGCGGGCCGGGTCTCGTACCCGAACCCCTCCAGGATGGAGGCGACGATCCGGCGCATCGCGCGCGAGTCGTCGATCACCAGCGCTCGCATGTCACTTCCCCTTCATCGGTCGGTAGGCGGAGCCGCGGCCGCAGGGGACCCGCTCCCAGGAGTCGTCGACGCCCAGCGTCGTCTCGGCGGCACCCAGGAACAGCCAGCCGTCCGGGCGCATCACCTGCCGCACCTTGCGCAGCACCTCGCGCTTGGTGGGCGGGTCGAAGTAGATGAGGACGTTGCGCAGGTAGACCACGTCGAAGGGACCGAGCCGGGGCAGGGGCCCAGCGAGGTTGAGCTCGCTGGCGGTCACCATCTGGCGCAGGGCGGGCGAGATCTCCCACTCCGCGCCCACCCGGCTGAAGTGCCGGACGAGCATGGGGGCCGGCAGGCCCCGGTTGACCTCGAGCTGGCTGAACCGGCCGGCCCGGGTGCGGTCGACCATCGCGCGGGAGAGGTCGGTCGCGGTGATCCGCACGCGGGTGGTCGCCGACGGCAGGGAGTCGGCCAGCAGCATCGCGATCGTGTACGCCTCCTGCCCGCTGGAGCAGGCGGCCGACCAGATGCTGATCGGCTCGCCGGGCCGGCGGGCGGCCTGCAGGGCGGGGACGACGGTGCCGGTGAGCGCGGTGAACGGGTCGCCGTCGCGGAACCACGAGGTCTCGTTGGTGGTGAGCGCCTCGACGATGCCGCGGGTGATCGCCGGCTCGGGCCGGGCGCGGACCCGCTCGACGAGCTCGGCGACGCCGGACAGCCCGAGCTGGCGGGCCAGCGGCATGAGCCGGGCCTCGACCAGGTACTCCTTGCCGGGCGCGAGGACGATGGCCGACTCCCGGCGCACGAGCTGGCAGACCCAGTCGAAGCCGGACGTGGCGAGGCTGGCGGTCATGGGCGGGCTCCGACCAGGGACGGGGATCGGGTGGTGAGGCGGAGGACGGTGTCGGCCACCCGGTCGAGCGGGACGACCTCGTCGGCGTGGCCGGCCTGGGTGACCGCACCGGGCATCCCCCAGACGACGGAGGTGGCCTGGTCCTGGGCGACGACGGTCCCGCCGGCGGCACGGACCTGGCCGGTGCCGACCTTGCCGTCGGACCCCATGCCGGTGAGGACGACGGCGAGCACGGCGCCGTCGTAGGCGGCCACCGCGGAGCGGAAGAGCACGTCGACGGCGGGGCGGCAGAAGTTCTCCGGCGCACCCTGGTCCAGCGCGGTGCGCCGCGGGCCGGCGCCGGCGGCGACGGTGAGGTGGAAGTCGCCGGGGGCGATGTGCACGGTGCCCGGGGCGACCGGGGTGCCGGCGGTGGCCTCGACGACGCGCAGCGCGCTGAGCCGGTCGAGCCGGGCGGCGAACTGGGTGGTGAACACCGGGGGCATGTGCTGCACGACCAGCACCGGGAGCGGGAAGTCCTTCGGCAGCCGGGGCAGGACGCGGGTCAGCGCGTCGGGGCCGCCGGTGGAGGACCCGATGACCAGCACGGCGGGGGCCTTGCGGACGCCGCGGGCGACCGGGGCGGGCGCGGGGGTGGCCGGCCGGGGGGCGGCGGCCGGGGCGGCGGGCAGCCCGACGGGGCGGCCGGTGAGCACCTTGATCCGGGGGATCAGCTGGGCCCGGACGCTCTCCATCGACTGCTGCACGCTGCCGACGTTGGCGGGCTTGGTGACGTAGTCGTCGGCGCCGGCGGCCAGCGCGTCGAAGGTGGCGGACGCGCCGCGCTCGGTGAGCGTGGAGAACATGATGATCGGCGTGCGGCGGCCGGCGGCGCGCAGCGCCCGGACCGCGGCGATGCCGTCCATCTCCGGCATCTCGATGTCCATCGTGATGACGTCGGGGCGCAGCTGGTCGACCTTGGCCAGGGCGACCTTGCCGTTGACCGCGGTGCCGACGACCTCGATGGCGGGGTCCGCGCCGAGCACGTCGGTGACGATCTTGCGGACGACGACCGAGTCGTCGACCACCATCACGCGGATCGGGGGCACGGTGTCCTGCTCTCTGCTCGGGCCGGGGTTCGGCCGTGGGGTTGGTTTCGGCACGGGATCGTCAGGAGTTGAGCCGGGTCGCTCAACCGGCGGGCGGCAGCACCCCCGACGGGTGGTCGCCCTCGGCCAGCAGCCAGGGCAGCAGCAGCTGGTCCAGCGCGGCGCCGTCGACCAGGTCGGCCATGGCGACGCCCTGCACGCAGCCGGCGACGGCGTTCCAGACCCCGCGGGCGCCGTCCCCGGGAGTGAAGCCGGCGGCGCGGAAGGCCCGGACGGCGGCCAGCAGCGCGGCGGCCAGGGCCCGGGTGCGGCCGGAGACGTGCGCGGCCCAGGAGGCGCCGTGCATGGCCGCGGCCCAGTCCTGCCGGGTGTCGCGGACCTCGTCGACGGCCACCCGCCACCGGCCCAGCACGACGGGGTCGGCGGCGGCGAGGTGGTCGAGCATGCCGAGCAGGGCGGTGGTGGCCGGGCCCAGGTCGGGCAGCGGTACGGCGCCGACCCGGTCGAGCACCTGGGCGAGGGCCCTCCGGTCGCGCTCGGGGACCGTGGCCGAGGCCCAGCCGGCGACGGCGGCGTCGGCGAGCACGTCGGCGGCCAGCTGGGCGACCTCGGGGGGCACCGCGGCCACCGCGGCCGACTCGGGTCCGAGCACGTCGTCGCGGAGCACCCGCTCCACGGCGGCGGCGTCGCCGAGCATGCCCTGCTCGAGCAGCGCCACCAGCGCCTCGCTGCGGGTGTGCTCGGCGCGGACGTCGCGCAGGCCGGGCACGCCGGCGGCGGCGAGCTCGCGCACCCGGACGGACCGGTCCGCCCACCGGGTCCGCTGGGCGGCGCTGCCGGACACCACCGGGTGCCCGGCGGCCCACCCGTGCAGGTGGTCCGGTCCGGCGCCGAGGCCGGCGAGCAGCACGGTGGCGACGTCCGGCCCGCCGGGGAGGCGGACCAGGTCGAAGCCGATCGTGGCCGCGCTGACCAGGGAGTAGGGCATGGTCAGTGGGTGAAGCGGCCGACGGTGGTGCGCAGGTCGCTGGCCATCCGGGACAGCTCGTCGACGGCGACACGGGTCTGCGACAGCGCCTGCGTGGTGGAGTCCGCGGCGGTGGAGACGCCGGTGATGGTGGCCGCGATCTCGGTGGTGCCACCGGCGGCCTCGGCCACGCTGCGCGACATCTCGTTGGTCGTGGCGGTCTGCTCCTCGACGGCGCTGGCGATGGTCAGCTGGTAGTCGTTGATCTGCCCGATGACCGCACCGATCCGGCCGATCGCCTCGGTGGCCCCGGTCGTGTCGGCCTGGATGGCCTCCACCCGGCGGGCGATGTCCTCGGTGGCGCGGGCGGTCTCCTGGGCCAGCTCCTTGACCTCGTTCGCCACGACGGCGAAGCCCTTGCCCGCCTCGCCGGCCCGCGCGGCCTCGATGGTGGCGTTGAGCGCCAGCAGGTTGGTCTGCTCGGCGATGCTCGTGATCACCTTGACCACGTCGCCGATCTCCTTGGACGAGACGCCGAGCTTGGTGATGGTGGCGTTGGTGGTCTCGGCCTCCGCGACGGCCTCGGCCGCCACCCGGGCCGCCTCGTTCGCGTTCTGCGCGATCTCCCGGATCGAGGCGCTCATCTCCTCCGCACCCGCCGCGACCGTCGCGACGCTGCGCGAGACCTCGTCGGCGGCACCGGACACCGCACCGGACTGCGCGCTGGTCTGCTGGGCCGACGCCGAGATCTGGGCGGCCGAGGCGGACAGCTCCTCGCTGGAGGTGGCCACGGAGTCGGCGGAGCCGGCGACGGTGGCCATCAGGGCGCGCAGGTCCACCAGCGCGCTGTCCAGCAGGGCCGCGGTCTGCCCCACCTCGTCGGCGCTGGTGATGCCGGTCTGCACGGTCAGGTCACCCCCGGCCAGCGCGGTCGCGGTGGCCTGCAGCCGGCCCAGCCGCCGGACGAAGGAGCGGGCGACCGCGTACCCGATGCCCAGTGCCAGCCCGACGCCGAGCACCAGCACCACGGCGAGCTCGGTGCGCGTGGACCGGTAGGCCGCCGCGGCCGCCGCGGCGTCGTCGGCCGCGGACGCGGTGCGGTCCTGCACCAGGGCGTCCAGGGAGTCGACCAGGCCGGTCATCAGCGGGGTCACCTGGCCGTCGCGCAGCCGGGTCCACCCCGCGGTGTCGCCGGCCGCGGTCAGCGCGTCCAGCTCCGCGGTCAGGTCGATGTACTCCCCCACCCCGTCGACGGCGCCCTGCACCGTGTCCCGGTTGGCCGGGGTCAGCTCGACGGTGTCGAGCAGCTCCTCGCCGGCCGAGGTCAGGCCGTCCACGGCCTCGCCGCGGGTGGTGGTCCACCGGGCCAGGGACTCGGTGTCGCCGGCCCGGGCGGCGTTGGTGCGGCTGGACTGCGCGAAGCGGATGGAGACCAGCTGGAAACGCATCTCCTGGGCGAGCAGGACGCCGCGCACGTCGTCGGAGTACACCGACTGGGTGCGGTCGGCGGAGGCGGACAGGGCGGTCAGCCCGGCCAGGCCGACGGCGCCGGCGACGAGCGCGGCGACCAGGACGGCGGCGAGGACCTGGGCGCGGACGCCGAGGGAGCCGAGGTGGCGGCGGAGGGTGGTCACGGGGGCTCCAGGGAGGTGTCGGTCGGTCAGGTGGTGAAGCGGCCGACGGCGGCGCGCAGGTCGGTGGCCATGCGGGAGAGCTCGTCGACCGACACCCGCGTCTGGCCCAGGGCCTGGGTGGTGGCCGACGCGGCGCCGGAGACGCCGGCGGTGTTGGCGGCGATCTCGGTGGTCCCGGCGGCGGCCTCGGCGACGCTGCGGGACATCTCGTTGGTGGTGGCGGTCTGCTCCTCCACCGCGGAGGCGATGGTGAGCTGGTAGTCGTTGATCTGGCCGATGACCGCACCGATCCGGCCGATCGCCTCGGTGGCGCCGGTGGTGTCGGCCTGGATGGCCTCCACCCGGCGGGCGATGTCTTCGGTGGCCCGCGCGGTCTCCTGCGCCAGCTCCTTGACCTCGTTCGCCACGACGGCGAAGCCCTTGCCCGCCTCACCGGCCCGCGCCGCCTCGATGGTCGCGTTCAGGGCCAGCAGGTTGGTCTGCTCCGCGATCGAGGTGATCACCTTGACCACGTCGCCGATCTCGCGGGAGGACTGGCCCAGCTTCTGGATGGTCGCGGTGGTCGCGTCGGCCTCGCTGACGGCCTCGGCGGCCACCCGCGCGGCCTCGTTCGCGTTCTGCGCGATCTCCCGGATCGAGGCGCTCATCTCCTCCGCACCGGCGGCGACGGTCGCGACGCTGCGCGAGACCTCGTCGGCCGCGCCGGACACCAGGCCGGACTGCGCGCTGGTCTCCTCCGCCGAGGCGGCGATCCGCCCGGCCGAGGCCGACAGCTCGGTGCTGGCCGCGGCGACCGCGTCGGCCGAGCCGGTGACCGAGCCGACCACGCCGGCCAGCTGCTCGGTGGCCCGGTCCAGCGCGGCGCCGGCGCGGCCCATCTCGCCGTCCCCGGTCAGCCCGGTGCGGCGGGTGAGGTCCCCGCTGCCGATGCCCTCGGCGACGTCCCGGATGCGGTGCAGCGGCCCGACCAGCGAGCGGGTCAGGTGCCAGGCCAGCCCGCCGGCCAGCAGCAGGCCGAGGACGCCGGCGGCCACCAGCAGCCAGGTGGCGCGGGTCTGCGCAGCCGACTGCCGGTCGCCCAGTGCGGTCAGCCGGTCCTCCGCGGAGCCGGCGATGGTGTCGGCGATGCCCAGCACCACGGTGTAGGCCTCGCCGGCCTCACCGCCGTTGATCGAGGTCTGCGCCTCGGCGAGCCCGGCCTGCGTGCCCGGGCGGACCCACTCCACCACCTGGTCGTCCCAGCGGTAGTAGTCGTCCCACGCCGGCCGCAGCTGGTCGAAGGCGGCCCGCTCGGTGGCGTCCATGCCCGAGGTGTCGACGCCGTCCAGCCACGCGTAGATCGAGGCCTTGCTGGCCAGGAACCCGGCCCGGTTGTAGGAGTCGTCGCGCAGCGACTCCTCCGGCCCGAAGGCGGCGACGTCGGCCAGCACGAAGCCCTGCCAGCCGGTGGCGTCGGCGATCTGGAAGCGCATGGTCTCCGCGTCGCGGAGCACGCCGTCCACGGCGCGGACCTGGCCGGCGAGCTCGCGCTGCTGGGCGACGGCGGCGACGCCACCACCGGCGCAGCAGAGGACGACGAGGGCGACGACGCCGAAGGCGAGTCCGAGGCGGGTCCGCAGGCCGAGGTCGGCGAGGCGGCGTCCGGGTGTTCTCACGGGATGGCCTTCCGGGCAGGGGTGGGGCCGGGTCGCCGGCGACGGGGTCGCCGGCGGTCCGGTGCGGGAGGGGGCGGGCGGGTCCGGCGCGTCAGGCGGCGACGGCGCGGGAGACGTCCAGGGCCAGCAGCAGCCGGCCGTCGAGCTTGTAGGCGCCGAGGATGAGCTCCCGGGCCCGGCCGTCGAGGGTGTCCGGCGGCTGCTCGAAGTCCGCGGCGTCGACGTGCACGACGTCGGCGATCCCGTCGACCAGGAAGCTGACGGCCTCGCCGTGCATCCGGACCACGATGACGACGGACTCGGCGTCGGCGGCGCGGGCCGGGCGGCCGAGCCGCTCGCGCAGCTCGATGGCGGTGACCACCTGGCCGCGCAGGTTGATCAGGCCGGCGACGGCCGGCGGGGCCAGCGGCACCCGGGTGAGCTTCTGCGCCCGGAGCACCTCCTGGACGTGCTCGACCTCGACGCCGTAGAGGTCGCCGTCCAGCCAGAAGGTGGCCAGCTGGGCGGTGCCGGTGCGGGGGGCGGTTGCCGTGCTCATGTCAGACCACCATCAGGTCGTCGCGGGCCGGCGAGCCGGCGGCGGTGTCGAAGGCGTAGAAGCCGGGGTCGGCGGCGAGGATCGCCGCGCGCACGTCGAGCAGCTCGGTGACCTTGTCGCCGAACACCGCCGAGCCGAGCAGGCCCATGTCGTCGATGTCGGAGTGCTTGGCCTCGCTGTCGTCGATGATGTCGAGGATCTCCTCGACCACGATCGCGACGCTGCGGTCGCGGTCGGCGTAGACGATGACCTCCAGCGTCTCGGGGGCCGGCTCGTCGTAGCCGTAGGACGACGTCGCGCCCAGGTGCCGGTCCAGCCGGACGATGGGCAGGATCGCGCCGCGGTACTGCACCACCTCCCGCGAGCCGACCCGTTCCACCGAGGCGGTGCGGATCTGCTCCAGCCGGGTGACGGTGTCCAGCGGGATCGCCACCCGGCGGCCGCCGCCGATGGAGGCCAGCAGCATCCGCTGCCGCTCGGCGCCGGCGCGGGCGGTGGCCGCCGCGACGCTGGCCGCGGTGCGCTGCTCGGCCCGCTCGACGGTCTCGGCGCGCAGCGCCCGGCGGGCCAGGGCCTGCACGTCGAGGATGAGCGCGACGGTGCCGTCGCCCAGGACGGTGGCCCCGGAGTAGAGGCCGATGGACTTCAGCTGGGCGCCGACTGCCTTCACCACGATCTCCTCGGTGTTGATGACCCGGTCCACGACCAGGCCGAAGCGGCGGCCCTCGGACCGCAGGACGGCGATGACCACGTGCCCGTCGTGCCGGTCGGAGCTCAGCCCGAACACGTCGGCCAGCCGGACCAGCGGCAGCAGCTCGCCGCGCAGCCGGTAGACCTGCGCCCCGCCGATCTCCTCGACCGCGGCGGCGGCCTTCTCGGCGTCCAGGCTGACCAGTTCCTGCAGGCTGACCTGCGGGATGGCGTAGCGGTCGCCGGCGCACTCCACGGTCAGCGCCGGGACGATGGCCAGGGTCAGCGGGATGCGCAGCCGGGTGCAGGTGCCGGTGCCCGGCTCGGACTCGATCTCGATGGTGCCGCCGATGGCCTCGATGTTGGTCTTCACCACGTCCATGCCGACGCCGCGGCCGGAGACGTTGGTGACCGCGGCGGCGGTGGAGAAGCCCGGGGCGAAGATCAGCTGCAGGACGTCGGCGGTGGCCATCCGGGCCAGCGCGTCGGGCGTCACCAGGCCCTTGCGGACCGCGCTCTCCCCGATCCTGGCCGGGTCGATGCCGGCGCCGTCGTCGATGACCTCGACCACGACCTGGCCGGACTCGTGCCGGGCCCGCAGGCTCAGCACGCCCTCGGCCGGCTTGCCGGCGGCGCGGCGGGCCTCGGGGGTCTCGATGCCGTGGTCGACGGAGTTGCGGACCAGGTGGGTCAGCGGGTCCTTGACCGCCTCGAGCAGCGTCTTGTCCAGCTCGGTCTCGTTGCCCTCCATCGCCAGCCGCACGGACTTGCCGCACTGCTGGCCCAGGTCGCGGACGACGCGCGGCAGCTTGGACCAGATGTGGTCGATGGGCTGCATGCGCGTCTTCATGACGCCCTCCTGCAGCTCGCTGGCGATGAGGTTGAGCCGCTGGCCGGCGCGCACCAGGTCGGTGTCGGTCTGCCGGGAGACGTACTGCACGATCTGGTTGCGGGTCAGCACCAGCTCTCCGACCAGCTGCATCAGGGCGTCGAGCAGGTCGACGTCCACCCGGATGGTGGAGTCGGCGACCGCCCGGCGGGGGGCCTGCTCGTCCTCGGCGGCCGGCGCCGGGGCGGGGACCGGGGCGGCGGCCGGGACCGGGACCGGGGCCACCGCGACCGGGGCCGGGACCACGACGGGCGCCTCGACCACCTCGGCGACCACCTCCGCGACCACGGGCTCCGCGGCGGCCGGCTCGGCGGCGGGGGCCGGCTCGTCGTCCATCGCGGCGGTGATCAGCTCGACCGCGCGGGTCACGTCGACCGCGCCCTCGCCGCCGGCGGTCTCGATGGAGCCCAGCAGCTCGCGCACCGTGTCCACCATCGCCAGCAGCGCGTCGGTGCGGTGCGGGGTCAGCTCCAGCACCCCGTCGCGCAGCTTGGAGAGCATGTTCTCCCCGACGTGGGCGACCTGCTCGAGCTTGCCGAAGGCCAGGAAGCCACTGGTGCCCTTGATCGTGTGGATCGTGCGGAAGATGCTCGAGAGCCGCTCCCGCGAACCCGGGTCCTGCTCCAGCGCGACCAGGTCGCGGTCGAGCTGGTCCAGGTTCTCGTGGCTCTCGACGAGGAAGTCCTCGACGATGTCGTCCAAGCCGTCCACGGTCGTCCTCCCCTGCTGCGGGGCGCTGTCCGCCCCGCGTCGTCAGGACCGGTTACGGCAGCCCCGCCACGTCCTCCACTCGAACCGCTCCAGTTCCGTCCCCTTTCTGCCGATGCGCGCGACCGTTCTCCGGCACCATTCCGGTGACCCTTCCCGCGCCATTCGGCGACCACGGGAGGAAACCCCCCTCGGAGGGGTGAACCTGCAGGTCGGGGGCGGTTGCGCACAATGGGGTGGAATGGTCGGCGCCATTCCGGGTCGACGTGTCGACACCCCTGCGGACGGTGACCGTCACCGTTGTCGACACGGGCCCGCGGACCATTCCCCGGAGTGCGCCCGGGATCACAGCGCGGGGTGGTCGGCGTCCCGGTCGTAGACTCGTCGGAATGAGCACTGCCGCCGGCGAGGCCGCGCGCCGTCGGACCTTCGCGGTCATCAGCCACCCGGACGCCGGGAAGTCCACCCTCACCGAGGCGCTGGCGCTGCACGCGCACGTGATCGGGCGGGCCGGCGCGGTGCACGGCAAGGCCGGCCGGGGTGCCACCGTGTCGGACTGGATGGACATGGAGAAGGCCCGCGGCATCTCCATCACCTCCGCGGCGCTGCAGTTCGCCTACCGCGACGCGGTGGTCAACCTGCTGGACACCCCGGGCCACGCGGACTTCTCCGAGGACACCTACCGCGTGCTCACCGCCGTCGACGCCGCGGTGATGCTGGTGGACGCGGCGAAGGGCCTGGAGACCCAGACCATGAAGCTGTTCGCGGTCTGCAAGCACCGCGGCATCCCGATCATCACGGTGATCAACAAGTGGGACAGGCCCGGCAACGAGGCGCTGGCGCTCATGGACGAGATCGCCGAGCGCACCGGCCTGCAGCCCACCCCGCTCACCTGGCCGGTCGGCATCGCCGGCGACTTCCGGGGCGTGCTGGACCGCCGCGACGGCAGCTACCGGCACTTCACCCGCACCGCCGGCGGCGCGACCATCGCCCCGGAGAAGGTGATGGACGCCGACGCCGCGCTCGCCCAGGAGGGCGACGCCTGGACCACCGCGCTCGAGGAGAGCGAACTGCTCGAGGAGACCGGCGCCCAGCACGACCAGGAGCTGTTCCTCGCCGGCGCCACCACCCCGGTGCTGTTCGCCTCGGCGGTCTCCAACTTCGGCGTCGCGGCGCTGCTGGACACCCTGGTCGACCTGGCCCCGCCCCCGGCCGACCGGCCCGACGCCGACGGCAAGCCGCGCGCCCTGGATGACCCGTTCAGCGCGTTCGTGTTCAAGGTGCAGGCCGGCATGGACACCGGCCACCGCGACCGGCTGGCCTACATCCGCGTCTGCACCGGCGTCTTCGAGCGCGGGATGGTGGTCACCAACGCCGCCAACGGCCGGCCCTTCGCCACCAAGTACGCCCAGCAGGTCTTCGGCCGCGACCGGGAGACGATCGAGACCGCCTACCCCGGCGACGTCGTCGGCCTGGTCAACGCCAGCGCGCTGGGCGTCGGCGACACCCTCTACACCGACACCCCCGTCGTCTACCCGCCGATCACCACGTTCGCGCCCGAGCACTTCGCCGTGGCCCGGGCCGCCGACACCAGCAAGTACAAGCAGTTCCGCAAGGGCATGGACACCCTGGCCGGTGAGGGCGTCGTCCAGGTGCTCATCTCCGAGCGCCGCGGCGACGGCGCGCCGGTGCTCGCCGTCGTCGGCCCCATGCAGTTCGAGGTGGCCAGCCACCGCATGGAGCACGAGTTCGGCTCACGGATCAGCCTGGACCACCTGCCCTACACCGTGGCCCGGGTGACCGACGCGGAGTCCGCACCCGAGGTCGCCAAGGCCCGCGGCGCCGAGGTGATGACCCGGCCGGACGGCGAGCTGCTGGCGCTGTTCACCGACAAGTGGGCGCTGCGCACGCTCGAGCAGAACAAGCCGCACCTCACGCTCACGCCGTTGGTGGCTGCCCAACTGGCCTGAGGGCGCGGTGCTGGTCCAGCCGGTCGGTGTAGCTGACCGCGTTGGCCCGGATGCGCTCGACGGCGCTGTCACCGAGGTCGCGGACGACCTTCGCGGGGACGCCGGCGACCAGCGACCCCGGCGGCACCTCCGCGTTCTCGGTCACCACCGCGCCGGCCGCCACGATCGAGCCCGAGCCGATGTGCGCGCCGTTCATCACCACCGCGCCCATGCCGACGAGGACGTCGTCGTCCACCCGGGCGCCGTGCAGCACCACCCGGTGGCCCACGGTGACCCGGTCGCCGAGCACCAGCGGGTAGCCGGGGTCGCTGTGCAGGGTGGAGCCGTCCTGCACGTTGGAGTCCGCGCCGATCCGGATGGACTCCGCGTCGGCCCGGACCACCGCGCCGTACCAGACCGAGGCCCGCGGACCGAGGGCCACGTCGCCCACCACCACGGCGGACGGCGCGACGAAGGCGGTGGGGTCGACGGCGGGGACGCGGTCCCCGAGAGCGGCGATGAGGGGTGCGGTCATGCGCACCTGCCTACCGCACGGGCCCCGGACCCGGCACCATCGGCGCCCGTGACCGTGTTCCGGACCACCCTGGAAGCCACCGGCGGCACCAACGTCGGCATCGTCGTGCCCGAGGACGTCGTCCTCGGCTTCGGTCGCGGCAAGCGGGTGCCCGTCGTCGTGACGATCGACGGCGACTACACCTACCCGACCACGATCGGCGTGATGGGCGGCCGGTACCTGGTCTCGTTCAACGCCGAGACCCGCAAGCGCACCGGCCGCGGGGCCGGCGACGAGGTCGAGGTCGAGCTGGTGGTCGACCCCGACCGCTGAGGTCAGGAGGCGCGGGTCCGCCGGGCGCGCAGCACCTCGAGACGCTCGGCGAGCAGGTCGTCCAGGTCGGCGATGTCGCGGCGCTCGAGCAGCATCTCCCACGGGGTCTTGCTGACCCGGGGCGGACCGGTCTTGCGGGCCCGGCCGCGGCGGGGCTGCTCCTCGTCCTCGCCGACCGGCGGGGCCACCGGGGTGTCCGGGGTGACCACCAGCGCGGCCGGCGTCCCGTGCCGGGGGCAGGTCCAGGTGGACGGCGGGACGGCGTCCGCAGCGAAGGTCACCTGCACGTCGTGGTCACGCGTGCAGACGTAGGTGTGGGTGGCGGCGTCCGCGAGCACGGCCCCGCGGACGCTCTCCAGGCTCGTGGCCCCCATGCGGGAGCCGCGCAGGTTGTCGGGCACGGCAGCCTCCTCGTCGGCGCGGTCTGACTACCACCGTACGCCGATCTGCAAACTGCGTTTACGCAGCGGGAAGGCTCAGCCGAACGGGCTCGGCACGATCCGCGGCGCGCGGGGGGCGCGACCTTCGGCCTCGGCGGCGCGGCGCGCGGATACCAGCTGGGACACCCGGTTGCGGGTCACCCCGGCCTCGCGGGCCACGGCGGAGGGCGCGTGGCCGGCGTCGACGGCCGCCACGAGGGCCGCCTCCCAGCGCCGCTGGGCCTCCCGCGCAGCCGCCTGGGCGGCCTGGCGCTCGGCGTCGGCGGCCCGGATGGCCTGCACGGCGGCGTCCTTGGCGGTGTCCTGGCTGCCGGTCATCACCCCACGATAGGCGCTCGCACGCCGGCTGGGGGGTCCGACGGGGCCGTGACCAGCCCGGATGTGCAGGTCAACGGCCGGGTGCGGGCGCCCCGGCGGGCTCGGGCAGCGGCTCGACGGCCGGCACCGGGCGCTGCTCCCCCACCCGGACCAGCACGATCCCGGCCAGCACGACCAGCCCGCCGACCAGCTGCACCGGCCCGGGCTGCTGACCCAGCGCCAGCCAGGCGAAGCCGACGGCGAAGAGCACCTCGGTGAGGCCGACGAAGGAGCTGGTCCGCGAGCCGAGCCGGCGGATGGCGGCGACCCCGGTGGCGTAGGCGAAGGCCGCGGCCAGCAGCGCCAGGCCCAGCACGGGGACCAGCCAGCTCACCCCGTGCCCGGCCAGATCGACCGGCGCGGCGGTGGTCCGCCACGGGACGACGCCGACGGCCGCGGCGACGCCCAGGGCCACCGCGCCGACGCCCAGACCGCCCCAGGCGCTGACCAGCGGGGGCAGCGCGTCGTCGGTGCGGCCGGAGACGACGAAGTAGACGGCCAGGCCGACCGCGGCCAGCAGACCCCAGAAGACGCCGAGCAGGTCGATCCGGGCGCCGGAGAGCACGTCGAGGACCAGCACCAGCCCGGCCACGGCCACGACGACGCCGGCCGCGGTGACGGGGCTGGGGCGCTGGCCGTGCCGCAGCCAGGTCCACAGCACCACGAGGACCACGCCCGAGTACTCCAGGAGCAGCGCGACGCCCACCGACAGCCGGCTGATGGCCAGGAAGTAGGCGAGCTGGCAGCCGGCGACGGCCAGCAGGCCGAAGGCGAGCACGGAGCCTGCGTTGGCGCGCAGCAGGTGCCACCGGCCGCGCAGCTGCAGCACGGCGGGGACGGTCAGCACCACCGCGGCCAGCCCGACCCGGACGGTCACCGCCGCCGCGGCGCTCCACCCGGCGTCCAGCAGCGCGGAGGCGAAGACGCCGGAGGTGCCGAAGGCGGCCGCGGAGGCCAGTGCGAGCAGCAGACCGGTCAGCCCGGCACGACGGTCCAGCACGGCGTCCTCCTCGAGACCCGTCAGGACCGAAGGGACGTACGATCCTGATGTGCGCGACCGTAGCAGACGTCAGGAGCAACATGCTCTTCGCTCATGACACCGAGGTGGCGCTGCAGGCGGCGGCCGCCCTGGTGAACACCGCCACCGGCTCGGGGACCGGCACCGAGCTGCTCCCCGACCCGGCCGCGCTCGACGCGTTCCTGGACACCTGGGGCTACACCGGCGACCGTGCCGGCGACGCGGGCGAGCTCGCCGCGGTGCACCGCCTGCGGGCCCGGCTCGGCGAGATGTGGGACGACGAGTCCGACGCCGTGGTCGGCGTGGTGAACCGGCTGCTGCGCGACGGCGACGCCCAGCCGCAGCTGGTCCGGCACGGCGAGTGGGGCTGGCACATCCACGCCACCGAGCCGCACGCCCCGCTGGCGCACCGGATGGCGGTGGAGGCCGCGATGGCGGTGGCCGACCTCGTGCGCGCCGGGGAGCTGGACCGGCTGGGCCGCTGCGAGGCCGAGGGGTGCGGCGCGGCCCTGGTGGACCTCACCAAGAACCGGTCGCGCCGCTTCTGCGACACCAGCTGCGCCAACCGCACGCACGCCGCGGCCTACCGGGCGCGCCGGGCCTCCACCCCGGGCGACTGAGCCCCCGCCCGGGCTCGGCGGCCGCGGGCGACCTCGGTGGCCAGGGCGTCCAGGGGCTGCGCGAAGGGGTCGACGAGACGGGCCAGCCAGTCCCCCGCGGCGGCGACCGCGGCGTCGTCCACCGCGTGGAACCGGCGGGTGCCCTCGGCGCGCACCCGCACCAGGCCGGCGTCCCGCAGCACGGCCAGGTGCTGGGAGACCGCCGGCTGGGAGATCCGGCCGAGCGCGGCGACCAGCTCCCCGACGGTGCGCTCGGTGCCGGCCAGCAGCTCCAGGATCCGGCGGCGGGTGGGGTCGCCGAGCGCGCCGAACGGGTCGGCGGCCACTCAGTCGGCGCTGGTGCCGGTGTAGAACGCGGCGGTCTGCGCGGCGGCCGCCCGGGCCGCGGCCGGGTCGTCGCCGTCCGCCACCGCGGCGTCGGCCCAGTCCCGCGCCGCGGCGCCGACGAACGCGTGCCCCTCGGGCGTGGTCGCGAAGGCCAGCCCCTCGTCCGGGTCGACCGGGGCGCCGGTGTCGACGTGCAGGCCCAGCCCCATGAGCCCGAGGTCCCAGCCGACGCCGACCGCGCCCGGGCCGTAGGTGTCCCACATGGTCGGGTCGACCGGCGCCTCGTGCACCAGCTCCAGGTCCGTGCCGCCGTCGGCCTCGGCGAGGGAGACGGTCACCCAGGACACCATCGGGCCCATCTCCCAGGTGACCGCGAACGACTCCGGGGCGGCGCAGCGCTCGACCACGCCGCCGGCGTTGCCCTGCAGCTGGTAGCGGCCACCCTCGTGCAGGTCGCCGGTGACCGGGAGGAACCAGCGCGGGATGCGCTCGGGGTCGGTGACGGCCTGCCAGAGGTCGGCGCGGTCGGTGCGGTAGCGGCGCCGGGCGACGACCAGCCGGGTGGGGACGCCGTCCCGGGAGCCGGTGCGCACCTCCCGGACGACGAGACCGGCGGTGGCGACGGGGTCAGTCAGCATAAGCAGCAGCTTATGGATGCCCCCCGTCGTCCGGCAAGGCCCTACAGGTCGACCTCGCTGATCACCCGGGGCAGCTCGGGCGGCAGCTCGCGGGCGAGGAAGCCCAGCCGGCCGACCGCCGCGGCCAGCCGCTCCCCCGCGCGGCCGTGCAGGTGCGCCGCCCACACCGCGGCCTGGGCGGGGTCCGCGCCACGGGCCAGCAGCCCGGCGACCACCCCGGCCCGCACGTCGCCCGAGCCGGAGACGCCCAGGCCGGCGCCGCCGCTCTCGTCCCGCCACAGCCGGCCGTCGGGGGCGGCCACCCAGCTGGTCTCCCCGCCGAGGGCCACCACCGCCCGGGCGCGCCGGGCCATCTCCGCCGCCGCGGCCGGGGCGTCGTCCACCTCGTCGACGTGCAGGCCGAAGGCGAGCTCCGTCGGGTTGGGGGTGAGCACCACCCGGCCCCCCAGGTGGTGCAGGCAGGTCGGGTCGGCGGTGACCGCGGCCAGCCCGAGCGCGTCCAGCGCGAGCGGGCCGGTCAGCTCGGGGAGCAGTCGCTCGACCAGCTGCCGGGTCTGCGGCTCGTCGACCATGCCCGGCCCGACCAGCACCGCGGCGGCCTGCTGCGCCAGGTCCAGCACCCGCTCGGCGGCGTCCGCGCGGACCGCGCCGTCCTCGGTCTCGACCAGGCCCCGGACCAGCGCCTCGGGCAGCGCCGCCGACGTCACCGGCGCCAGGCTGCGCGGGACGGCGACCTGCAGCTTCCCCGCGCCGGACCGGAGCGCTGCCTCCGCGGCGAGCAGCACCGCCCCGAGGGTCTCGGTGCTGCCGCCGACGACGAGCACGGAGCCGCGGGCGTCCTTGCCGCCGGTGGGCTCGGGCAGCCGCCAGCCACGCAGCAGCTGCGGGGTGACGAGGTCAGGGGTCGGGGACATCGGGCTCCTCGGTGACACGGGTGCCCGCCAGGTGCTCGACGGCGTTGAAGTCCTGCAGCTCCCACCCGGCGCCGGCGGCGCGGTAGCGGGTGAGGGAGGCGTTGGCGACCTGCTCGGCGCGGTCGAGCTCGAGCAGCCGCTGCTCGGAGAGCTCCTCGAGCACGTACCGGAAGACCATGACCACGGCCTGGTGGCTGACCACGAGCAGCCGCTCGCCGTCGTGCCGGAGCGCCTCGGTGGCCAGCGCGCTGCGCACCCGCAGGGCGACGTCGGCCCAGCTCTCCCCGCCCGGCGGGCGGTACCAGAACTTGCCGAGCAGCTCGCGCCGCGCGGCCTCCTCGGGGTAGCGCTCGCGGATGCCCCGGCCGGTCATGCCGTCGAAGGCGCCGAAGTCCCGCTCGCGCAGCCGCTCGTCGAACCGCACGGGCAGGCCCAGCGGCTCGGCGGCACGGCGCGCGGTGTCGGCGGCCCGGGTGAACGGCGAGGCCAGGACGGCGGTGGGCCGCTCGGCCAGCCCGGCCAGGTGCGCGCCCAGCGCGTCGGCCTGCCGCTCCCCGGTCGGGGACAGCGGGACGTCGGGGTCGCGGACGTCGAGGTCGAGCCGGTCGACGCCGAGCTCGTGGGCGCGGGCGTCGGCGAGGTTCCCCTGGCTCTCCCCGTGCCGCACCAGCCACAGTTGCTCCGGGCCGGGAGGTCGTCGGGTCACCCTCGACCCCTGACCGTCCGGGCAGGTTCCGAAACGCGGGGAGGGCTCGTGGTGGAGCGGGAGTTCGAGGTGCGGTCCTTCGCCGACGGCGCCGAGCTGGACGCGTGGCTGGCCGAGCACGGGGCGTCGGCACCGGGCCTGTACGTCCGGCTGGCCAAGAAGGGGGCCGGCTTCCCGTCGGTGACCTGGGAGGAGCTGGTGGAGGGCCTGCTCTGCCACGGCTGGATCGACGGCCGGGCCAACCGGCTGGACGAGGAGAGCTGGACGATCCGGGTCACCCCCCGCCGCCCGCGCAGCGTCTGGTCGGCCAAGAACGTCGCCACGGTGACCCGGCTGGTCGACGCCGGCCGGATGCGCCCGGCCGGGCTCGCCCAGGTGGAGGCGGCACGGGCCGACGGCCGGTGGGCCACGGCCTACCCGGGGTCGGCGGCCATGCCGGTGCCCGAGGACCTCGCCGCGGCGCTGGCCGCCACCCCCGGCGCACGGGCCGCCTTCGACGCACTGGACGCCGCCGGCCGGTACGCGGTGCTGTACCGGGTGCACACCAGGCGGACCGCCGCCGGGCGCGCGTCGGCGATCGCCGACGCGGTCGTGCGGCTGACCGATCCGGAACGGACGTGACGACGGTCTCGCTTTCCGGGGGGCCTCCTCGCTACGCTCTGCTTCGTCGACCCGTCGTCCGACGACGGAATCCGCAGTTCGAGGAGTGCTGACATGACCACCACCGAGCAGCCGGTCACCGAACCCGGGCACTACGGCCCGGCCGACGTCGACAACCTCTGGCTGCACTTCTCCCGGATGGGCGGCTACGCCCAGCAGGCGCCGCCGGTCATCGTGAAGGGCGAGGGCTGCTACATCTGGGACGACCGCGGCCGGAAGTACCTCGACGGGCTGGCCGGGCTGTTCGTCGTCCAGGCCGGGCACGGCCGCCGCGAGCTCGCCCAGGCCGCCGCCGCGCAGGCCGAGCAGCTGGCCTTCTTCCCGATCTGGTCCTACGCGCACCCCTCGGCCATCGAGCTGTCGCAGCGGCTGGCCGCCGCGGCACCGGGGGACCTGAACCGGGTCTTCTTCACCACCGGCGGCGGGGAGGCCGTGGAGACGGCGTGGAAGGCGGCCAAGCAGTACTTCAAGCTGGTCGGCAAGCCGGCCAAGCACAAGGTGATCAGCCGGGCCATCGCCTACCACGGCACCACCCAGGGGGCGCTGTCGATCACCGGGCTGCCGGCGCTCAAGCAGGACTTCGAGCCGCTGGTGCCCGGCGCCTTCCGGGCCGCCAACACCAACATCTACCGGGCGCCGTACTTCGGCGACGACCCCAAGGCCTTCGGCCACTGGGCGGCCGACCAGATCGAGCAGGCCATCCTCTTCGAGGGCCCCGACACCGTCGCCGCGGTGTTCCTGGAGCCGGTGCAGAACGCCGGCGGCTGCTTCCCGCCCCCGCCCGGCTACTTCGACCGGGTCCGCGAGATCTGCGACCGGCACGACGTGCTGCTGGTCTCCGACGAGGTCATCTGCGCCTTCGGCCGACTGGGCACCACGTTCGCCTGCGAGAAGTTCGGCTACGTGCCCGACATGATCACCTGCGCCAAGGGGATGACGTCGGGCTACTCCCCCATCGGCGCGATGATCGCCAGCGACCGGGTCATGGAGCCCTTCCTGCGCCCGGGCGTCACCTTCCCGCACGGCTACACCTTCGGCGGGCACCCGGTGTCGGCCGCCGTCGGGCTGGCCAACCTGGACATCTTCGAGCGCGAGGGCCTCAACCAGCACGTGCTGGACACCGAGCACGACTTCCGCCGCACCCTGGAGAAGCTGACCGACCTGCCAATCGTGGGCGACGTCCGCGGCGACGGGTTCTTCTACGGCATCGAGCTGGTCAAGGACAGGACGACCAAGGAGACCTTCGACGCCGACGAGAGCGAGCGGCTGCTGCGCGGCTTCCTCTCCGCCGCCCTGTTCGACGCCGGGCTCTACTGCCGGGCCGACGACCGGGGCGACCCCGTCGTCCAGCTCGCCCCGCCGCTGACCGCGGGCCAGGCCGAGTTCGACGAGATCGAGCAGGTCCTGCGCGGCGTCCTCAGCGAGGCCTGGTCCCGGCTCTAGGCGCCGTCCTCCTGCACCGGGGTCCGTCCTCCTGCGCCAGATCTGGCGCAGGAGGACGGACGTCGATCAACCCCCCTGATCCACGCTGGGGGTCAGGCCTCGGCGGGGACGCAGAGGACCGGGCGCGGGGACAGGTGCAGCAGCTTGTGCGGCACCGACCCGAGGATCGCGCCGCGCAGCGGGGTCTCGCCGTAGGTGCCGACCACGATGACCCGGGCGTCGTGCCGGTCGGCCGAGTCCAGCAGCGCGTCCACCGGCTTGGCCGGCAGCACCTCCACCACGGTGCGCACCCCGGCGGCGTCGGCGGCCTCCACCGCGCCGGCGACCGCCGTGCCGCCCATCTCGGCCAGCGCCTGCGCGTGCGCGCCGGACTCCTCGCCCACGGTGCCCGGCGGGGCGGCGCCGAAGACCAGCACCAGCTCCTCGTCCAGCCGGCCGGCCAGGTCGATGGCCAGGGACAGCGCCCGGCGGGCGCCCGGGGACTCGTCGTAGCCCAGCACGATGCTCACTGCTTGCTCCAGGGGGTCACGAGGCGGGGTCCTCGACGGCGGCGCCGGAGCGGCCGGCGGCGATGTCGGCCTGCATGCGGTCCGACGTCGTCGTCTGCTCGGCCCAGAACCGCTTGTCCTTCGCCCGCCAGAACAGCATGAAGACGACCCCGACGAGGAAGATCGCGATGCCCATCACCAGCGGCGGGCCGAGGCCGAACCAGGCGGTGCCGAGGTCGGAGTTGGCCGGGTCGGCCAGGTCGCCGATCGACTCGACCAGCAGCCAGATCAGCAGCGCCGAACCGATCAGCGGCCCGACGCCGATGAGCAGGAAGTCCTTGACGCTGCGGGTGAGCTGGCGGCGGTGGAACACCGCGCAGGCGATGCCGGTGAGTGAGTAGTAGAAGGCGATCAGCAGCGAGAGCGCGGTGAGCGAGTCGAACAGCGCGTTCTCGCTGATCAGGTTGACCACCACGTACCAGGCGGCGGCGATGACGGCGACCAGCCAGGTGGAGACGTCCGGCGTCCGGAACCGGGGGTGGATGCGGGCCAGCGAGCGGGGCATGGCGTGCCGCCGGGCCATCGACAGCCCGGTGCGCGACGCGGGCAGGATCGTGGTCTGCGTCGACGCGATCGCCGAGGTGGCCACCGCCAGCAGCAGCACCCAGTCCCAGCCGCCCAGCACCTCGGTGGCCATGGTCGCGAAGATCGTCTCGGCCTCGTCCTCGCGGGAGGCGAGGAAGTCGGTGCCGAAGTAGCTGAGGATCGCGATCGTGACGCCGAGGTAGGTGATCAGCAGGACGACGGTGGACACGATCGCCGCCTTGCCGGGGGTCGACTCCGCGTCGGAGGTCTCCTCCGTCAGGTTGACCGCGGACTCCCAGCCCCAGTAGATGAACACGCCCAGCAGCAGCCCGCCGGTCAGCGCGGCACCGCCGGCGCCGAAGGGGTTCAGCCAGTCCAGCGACGGGGTCAGGTTGCCGCCGTCGGCCTCGCCGTTGCCCGACAGGCCGGCCACCAGGGCGACGACGGCGAACACCAGCAGCGCACCGACCTGGGCGATGATCAGGCCGTTCTGCAGCTTGGCGCTCACCTCGGTGCCGATCACGCAGATCCAGGTCATGGCGAAGATCAGCAGCACGGTCAGCGTGCGCACCAGGAAGGTGTTGTCGGCCAGGCCGTCCAGCTGCAGGGCGAGCAGGCCGAACCGGACGCCGGTGTCGGCGAGGGACCCGATGACCAGCACGCCGGTCATCGAGATGGCCCAGCCGCCCATCCAGCCCACCCACGGGCCCATCGCCCGGGTGACCCAGGAGAACGTCGTCCCGCAGTCCTGGTCGGCCTTGTTCAGGTAGTAGAAGGCCGAGGCGATGAGCAGCATCGGGACGAAGGACGCGAGGAAGACGCCGGGCGCGTAGACGCCGACGAGGGCGACGACGGCACCCACCACGGCGGCCAGCGAGTAGGCCGGTGAGGTGGACGCCAGGCCGATGACCAGGGCGTCGACGAAGCCGATCGCGCCCTGCTTGAGCTGCGGCTCCTGCGAGGGGGCGCTCATGGGGCGCCCGGGCTGTCCGTCATCCCACGGTTATCGCAGGTAGAGACCTTCTTCACAAGGGTTTCCCGTGTTACGACTTGGTGAGGCGACGGAAGCCGTCGCCCTCGTGATCGTCGTCACCTACAGTCGGCGCACCCGTCCCGCGAGAGAAGAAGGTCCCCATGCGCATCCTCCTGGTCGGTGCCGGCGGCGTCGGCAGCGCCTTCGCCGCCATCGCCGCCCGTCGCGCCTTCCCCGAGGCCGTGGTCGTCACCGACTACGACGGCGACCGGGCCCGGGCCACCGCCGAGGCCGTCGGGGACCCGCGGTTCAGCTCCGCCGGGTCGGTGGACGCCGGGGACGCCGACGCGGTGGCCGCGCTGCTGGCCGAGCACCGCTGCGACGTGCTGATGAACGCCGTGGACCCCCGGTTCGTCATGCCGCTGTTCCGCGCGGCGCTGGCCGGCGGGGCGACCTACGTGGACATGGCCATGTCGCTGTCCCGCCCCCACCCGGAGAACCCGTACGCCGAGACCGGCGTCAAGCTCGGCGACGAGCAGTTCGAGCTGGCCGGCGAGTGGGAGGCCGCCGGGCAGCTGGCACTGGTCGGCATGGGCGTGGAACCGGGGCTGTCCGACGTGTTCGCCCGCTACGCCGCCGACCACCTGTTCTCCTCGATCGACGAGCTCGGCGTGCGCGACGGGGCGAACCTCGAGGTCAGCGGCTACGACTTCGCCCCGTCGTTCAGCATCTGGACCACGATAGAGGAGTGCCTGAACCCGCCGGTGGTCTACGAGGCCGGCCGCGGGTTCTTCACCACCCCGCCGTTCAGCGAGCCCGAGGTGTTCGAGTTCCCCGAGGGCATCGGCCCGGTGGAGTGCGTGAACGTGGAGCACGAGGAGGTGCTCCTCATGCCGCGCTGGGTGGACGCCGGCCGGGTCACCTTCAAGTACGGCCTGGGCACCGAGTTCATCGACGTGCTCAAGGCGCTGCACAAGGTGGGCCTGGACCGCACCGACCCGGTGACGGTCAAGGGTGTGCAGGTCAGCCCGCGGGACGTCGTCGCCGCGTGCCTGCCCGACCCGGCCGGGCTGGGCGACCGGATGACGGGCAAGACCTGCGCCGGGCTGTGGGTCACCGGTACCGGCCAGGACGGCGAGCCCCGGCAGGTCTACCTGTACCACGTGGTGGACAACGAGTGGTCCATGCGCGAGTACGGCCACCAGGCCGTGGTCTGGCAGACCGCGGTGAACCCGGTGGTGGCCCTGGAGCTGCTGGCCGCGGGCACCTGGTCGGGCTCGGGCGTGCTGGGTCCGGAGGCCTTCGACGCGGTGCCGTTCCTGGAGCTGCTCACCGCCTACGGCTCGCCCTGGGGCATGCGCGAGGGCGGCTGATCCCCGGGGACCCACAGGGTCCGGACAGCCACGGCCCAGTCGGTGGGGCACGACCCGTCGCATGACCGCCCTGCTCGAACGCCTGCTGTCGGTCCCGGCGATCTGGGTCTACGCGGTCGTGGTGACCCTGGTCGTCGTCGAGGACGCCCTGTTCGTCGGCTTCGTCGTACCGGCGGAGACCGCGGTCGTGCTGGGCGGGGTGGCCGCCTCGCAGGGCCACGGCGACGTCTGGCTGCTCGGCGCCCTGGTGGTCGCGGCGGCGGTCGTCGGCGACAGCCTGGGCTACGAGGTCGGCAGGCGGTTCGGGCCGCGCCTGCTCGCCGGCCGGCTGGCGCGCCGGCACCAGCAGGGCATCGACGCAGCGTCGGACACCCTGGCCCGGCGCGGCGGCCCGGCGGTGTTCCTGGCCCGGCTCACCGCGTTCCTGCGCGCGGTCACCCCGGCGCTGGCCGGGGCCGCCCGGATGCGCTACCGGACCTTCCTGGCCTGGAACGCGGTCGGCGGGCTGGTCTGGGGCGTCGGTGCGGTGCTCCTCGGCTACCTGGCCGGGGCCTCGTGGGAGACCGTGGCCTCGAAGGTCGGCACCACCGGTGCGGTGGTCGCCGCCGTCGTGGTGGTCGCCGTCGTCGTCGCGTGGAAGGTGCGCGGGCGGCGGTCGCGGAAGCGGTCAGGCGACGCGGCGCGCGCCGACGTAGCCCCGCTGGTCGACGCTGGTGACGGCGACCGGACGGCCGCTGACGCTGGCGTGCACCATCTGCCCGTTGCCGATGTACATGCCGACGTGGCTCACCGGTGAGTAGAAGAACACCAGGTCACCGGGCTGCAGCTCGGCTCGCGAGACCGGCGTCCCCAGGCCGGACTGGGCGCGGCTGGAGTGCGGCAGCGAGATGCCGGCGGCCGCGTAGGCGTACTGCATGAGACCCGAGCAGTCGAAGCCGTCGGGACCGGACGAACCCCACACGTAGGGCTTGCCGAGCTGGGCGAGGGCGGCCTCGATCGCGACCCCGGCCGCCTCGCTCGGTGCGGCCGCGGGAGCGGCGGCCGCCGCGTCGGCCATCGCCGCGGCGGACAGCTCCGGCCCGGCGACGGCGCGGTCCACCTGCGCCTGCAGCGGGGCGGCCAGCCGGGCGTAGTCGGCGCGGTAGGCGGCGAGCTGGGCCTGCACCTGGTCCTGCTGCGCCTCCAGGTCGGCCAGCGCGGTGGCGGCCTGCGCCGCGGCGGCGTCGGCGTCGGCGCGGGCCTGCTGCGCGGCCTGCTGGGCCAGCGCCAGCTGCCCGAGGACGGCGTCGGTGTGCGAGGTGAGCTGGTTGATCGTGGACACCCGCTGCAGCACCTCGTCCGCGGAGTCGCTGCTCAGCATGGTCTCCAGGCCCGACGGCACGCCGTCGACGAAGCCGCTGCGCACGATGGCGTCGACCTGGGGCTGCAGGGCGGTCACCGCGGCGGCGGCGGTGTCGGCCGCACCCGCGGCGGCGGCGGCCGCGGCCTGCTGGTCGGCCACGGCGAGCTCGGCGTCGTGGACCTGCTCGCCCAGCGCCTCGACCTGCTGGGCGGCCTGCGTGACCGCGTCGGCGGCCTCGGCGGCGGTGGTCGGCTCGGCGACGGCGGGCCCCGCGGTGAGGGTGAGCAGCACGCCGGCCACGACGGCCGGCACCGCCGTCCGGGTCCAGCGTCGCGCGGTCGATCGCGGTGCCATGGATGCCTCCGGTCCCTGCCCGCGCACCCGGGGAGGGGTGACGTCGCCGAGCGGGTCGGAACGCAACGTAACGAGGCCGGTGCTGACGGTCCGGACACTCGCGGAGGTGTGTCTGTCCCACCCGCCCCATCCGTCACAGCCCCTGGTCACCGCAGGACGGCGGCGTCCATCAGCCGGCGGTGCGCTCCCGTGCCTCGAGGGCGGCGACCGCGGCCACGTCCCGGAGCACGGCCCGCAGCTCGTCGACCCTCCACGGTCGGCAGCACCCGCACCCCGCGGCCGTGAAGCAGTGCAGCCCCAGCGTGCCGGCGACCCGGTCCTCGCTGATCCGCAGCTGCCCGCCCGCGGGGTCGCGGTGGCAGGCGCACCGGCCGGCGCACATGCCCAGGCCCCACCCGGAGACCACGGTGTCGCCCCCGGTCCCCTCGACCGCACCGAGCTGGAAGATCGACGGCCTCTGCTCCCGCACCACGCTGCCTCCCCTCGACCGGGCCCCGCACCGGGCGCCGGGACCCGGAGTCTGGTCCGGCGGCGTTCCCACCCGGTTCCGCGGTCGTGACGGGCGGGTTCCGTCTCAGGACGCCCGCAGTGCGCGCGCGATCTGGTGGACCGACTCCACCCGGCCGGTCATCACCCCGGTGACCAGGTCGACCGCGTCGGGGCCGGAGATGGTGGCCGGCTGGTCGTGCAGGCCCAGCAGCACGAGGGCGGCGGCGAGCGCGAAGGGCCGGTTGCCGGTGGCCAGGGGGCCGTTGAGCGCCAGCGAGTGCAGCAGGGCGGCGGCCTTCTCGGTCGGGCCGGGGTACACGTCCTCGCCGTCCACCACCGCCGTCACCCGGGCGACGGCGGCCGCGAGCAGGCCGTGGTCGGCGACCACGACGTCGGGCCCGACCACCCGGACGGCGACCTGCAGCAGGTCGTCGGTGGTCAGTCCGTCCACCGGGCCAGCTCGGCGAGCGCGTCGGCGTAGCGCGGGATCTCGGTGTCGAGCACGAGGTCGAGCGGGGTGGTGCGGCCGTGGTGGTCCAGGTACTCCGACACGGCCCGCTTGGCGACGTCCTGCATCGACGCGCCCTCGGCCCGCGCCTGGATCCGCAGCGCCTCGCTCTGCGCGGCCGACAGCCGCAACGTCATCGCCACCCGGGGCCCCCTCGCCCACCGCACCGACCCGTTCCGGTGATACCAGCATGGTGTCACGCGTCACACCGACGAGGGAAGGGTCAACCCAGCGTGATGGAGACGGAACGGTCCGTCGATCCGGCGGGCCCGACACGCCGTGCAACGGACCAGGGGTGACTCGTTTCGTGGTCAGGACCTTGCGGTCTCCCTAACTTCCGACCCGTGACCCAGGCCGACCTCCCCGGAGACGGCCGACCGCCGTCCGGTGGTCGGCCGTGGCGCCGTCGGCTGCTCACCGGGGCCGTCCTCGGCCTCGGTTCCGCGGCCGCCTGGGTCGCCCTCGCCGGGCCCGCGTCCGCCGACGAGGCGAGCGGCGCCGACCCGGGCACCGCGGCCGTCGAGACCGCCGGGAGCCCGGGCACCGGGACGGCGGAGAGCTCCACCGCCGCCCCCGAACCCGCCCCCGACAGCGGCGTGGCGACCTACGTCGTCACCCCGACGGAGCCGGCCCCCGCCGACCCCGCACCGGCCGAGCCGTCGTCCGGGCAGCCCGCGGACCCCGCGCCCGCCGAGCCGCCACCGGCCGGGCCCCCACCCGCCGACCCCGCCGCGGCCGGCGACACGACGTCGTCCGGGACCACCAACGGCACCAGCTCCACCACGAGCCCGACCACCAGCACCACCCCCAGCACCACCACCACCAGCACGACCGCCGCGTCGAGCCCGGCCGCGGGCGGCGCGACGGGCAGCGCGGCGTCGTCGGACCCGGCCACCGCGACGACCTCCACCGGGACGACATCCACCGGGACGACCTCCACCGCCGGGACGGCCACCACCACCGGGACGGGCACCGCGGCCGGCACGACGACCGGCACGACGGCGGCCGCCGGCTCGGACCCGGCGACCGCGGACACCGCGGACCGCCCCGCCACCGCGGACGCCGCCACCGCCGTCGCCGAGGCCGCCGCCGCGCAGGCCGCCGGGGCGACCGACGCCGGGACGACCGCTCCCGCCACCGCCGCCGCCGGGCCGCTCTGCGGACCGGCCACCGCCGCGGTCGAGGCCCCCACCGGCACCCCGGCCCGCACCGCCGCCCACCACCGCCCGACGGCCCTCACCCAGCACGCGGTCATCGCGCCGGCGCAGGCCCCCGCCCCCTGGGCGGTCCCGGTCGCCCCCGCCGGCCCGTCCGCGCTCGGTGCGCCCGCGCCGCTGCCGGCCCCTGGCTCGCCCGACGCCCCGGTCGCCGTCCCCGCGCCCTGCAGCTCCGGCGGCGGCACCTCGACCGCCTCCGCACTGACCGGCGGCGGCAACGCCTCCGCCGTCCTCGGCTCCGCCGTCCCCGCCGCCCCGGCCGGGACCGCCACCGCGCGCACCCTCGCCGCCGTGGCCACCGTCGTCGACACCGACGACGACCCGGGCTCCCGCCCGGACTGACCGCCTCCTCGCGCGGTCCCGCCCCGTCCCCGGTGTGCCCACGGGGGGCACATCACGACGGGCGACCACCCCGGGCCTGGCCAGTCCGGCACCCGCGCAGCAGCCCCGCCCCGACCGAGCCCGGCTCGGCGGACCGGCACCACGGGTCCGCGGTCCCCACGGGGGCTCGAGACCGCACCACCCTGCGCCACCCATCCCGCACCACCCGCTCGTGCGCAACGACGCACACCAGCACGAAGGACACGACATGAACCGAACCGTGCGCAACGGCCTCGCCGTTGCCACCATGGCCGGGGGCATCTGGCTCCTCGGCCAGGCGGTCGCCTCGGCCGACACCGGGGCCACCTCCGAGTCCGTCGGGGGCGGCACCGCCGTCACCGAGGTCGGCAACTCCTCGACCGGCGGCGACGCCGACGCGGTCGGGCACGACGTCTACGTCGCCCCCACCCAGGTCGCCGGCAGCGGCGGCAACGAGGGCGTCGCGAACAGCGGCAACGAGGTCTCCGTCGGCGGGGCGGACGTCCACAGCGACGGCAACGGCAACCCGCAGACCAGCAGCGGCAGCGCCTCGGTGAGCAACACCGGGGGCAACGCCGGCAACTCCGTCGGCGACACCACCGTCACCGGCACCACCACCGCGACGGGCGGCAACGCCTCCACCGGCAGCACGTCCGGCTCGTCCGAGGCGGTCGGCACCGGCGGCAGCAGCTCCGGCGGCGGCTCCGAGGCCGTCGCGTCCACGTCGGGCGGCGGCTCGGGCGCCTCGACCTCCGTCGACTCCTCCGCGACCGGCGGCGACGCCACCGCCGGGGGTCACGTGGTGGGTGTCGAGCCGACGCAGGGGGCGATCTCCGGCGGCAACTCGGGTGCGGCGAACAGCGGCAGCACGGTCTACGTCCTCTGCCTCAACTACAAGAGCCACTCCAACTGCAGCCCCGTGACCAGCACGGGCAACGCCTCGGTGACCAACACCGGCGGCAACGCCTCCAACACCGTCGGGGACACCACCGTCGGCGGGAACACCTCCGCCACCGGGGGCAACGCCTCGACCGGGAGCGCGTCGGGCAGCTCGGAGAGCGTCGACGTCTCGGACTTCCTGTCCTGGCTGAACGGCTGGTTCTACGGCAGCTCGTCGGGGGCCGACACCTCGGTGTCGAACTCGGCCGGCGGCGGTGACGCCGAGGCCTACGGGCACGGCGTCACCGTCGCCCCGTGGCAGTTCGCCGGCAGCGGCGGGAACACGGGCGCGGCGAACAGCGGCAACACCGTCCACGTCATCTGCTTCAACTTCAAGAGCAACGACAACTGCAACCCGGTGACGCACAGCGGCAACGCGTCGGTCAGCAACAACGGGGGCAACGCCTCCAACCACGTCGGTGACACCACGGTCAGCGGCAACACCGGCGCCACCGGCGGCAACGCCTCCACGGGCAGCGCCACCGGCTCGTCCGAGAGCGTCAGCCTGGGCTCCGGCTCGGGCGGTGCCAGCACCGGCGTCGGCAACTCGGCCTCCGGTGGGGACGCCGACGCCGAGGGCCACTGGGTCGAGGTCGCCCCGTGGCAGTGGGCCTGGACCGGCGGCAACAAGGGCTGGGCCAACTCCGGCAACACCGTCGTCGTCCACTGCTTCAACTACAAGAGCGACAACAACTGCAACCCGATCACCACCAGCGGTGACGCCACCGTCGTGAACGAGGGCGGCAACGCCTCCAACCACGTCGGCGACACCACGGTCGACGGCTGCACCTCCGCCGTCGGCGGCTCGGCCAACGGCGCCGCCTCCGGTTCGGGTTGCTCCGCCGAGGAGCCGACCAGCCCGGCCGGTCCCACCCACCCGGCGCAGCCGGGGACCCCGGCCCAGCCGGCCCAGCCGGCCCACCCGGCCCCGGCCGCCCCGGCTGCCGCGCACCCGGCCGCCGCGGTGCAGCACGCCGCCCCGGTCGTCGCCGGCTCCGGCCACGGCACCACGGTGAACGCGTCCTACTCGGCTCCGTCGTCGCTGGCCTACACCGGTGCCGACGTCTCCGACGCGGCCGCCCTGGGCCTGCTGGCCCTGGCGGGTGGCCTGGGCCTCGCCCTGGCCGGCCGTCGCCGCTCGGCGGCCTGACCGAGCCCGGTCCGCCGACCCTCTGACCCCGGGCCGGCGGACCACCCCTCCCGCTCAGCGATGACCAGGGAGGTTGATCGAAGTCCGGCCCCCTGCACCAGATCTGGTGCAGGGGGCCGGACTTCTGCGCGGGAGGACCCGGGTCAGACCAGCTCGACGCCCGGGTACAGCGGGTGCGCGCCAACGATCTCGGCGGCCCGGGCGCGGACCCGCTCGGCCACGCCGTCGGCGATGGTGAACTTGACCTTGGAGTCGCCCACCGCGGTGGTGGCCTCGAGGACGTCGGCCATCAGGTCGCCCACCTCGGCCAGCTCGGCGGTGCCCAGCCCACGGGTGGTCAGCGCAGGTGTGCCCAGCCGGATGCCGGAGGTGTACCAGGGTCCGTTCGGGTCGCCCGGCACCGCGTTGCGGTTGGTGACCAGGCCGCTCTCCAGCAGGGCCGCCTCGGCCTGCCGGCCGGTGAGCCCGACGCCGGAGACGTCGGCGAGCACCAGGTGGTTGTCGGTGCCGCCGGTGACCAGCACGACGCCGCGGCGCAGCAGCGACTCGGCCAGCGCCCGGGAGTTGTCCACGATCCGCTGCGCGTAGTCGGCGAAGTCGGGCCGGCGGGCCTCGGCGAACGCGACCGCCTTGGCGGCCATCACGTTGCCCAGCGGGCCACCGAGCACCAGCGGGCAGCCGCGGTCGATGGAGGGGGCGTACTCCTCGGTGGCCAGCACCATGCCGCCGCGCGGGCCGCGCAACGACTTGTGCGTGGTGGTGGTGACGACGTGGGCGTGCGGCACCGGGTCCTCGTCGCCGGTGAACACCTTGCCCGCGACCAGCCCGGCGAAGTGGGCCATGTCGACCATCAGGGTCGCGCCCACCTCGTCGGCGATCTCGCGCATCGCGGCGAAGTCGACCCGCCGCGGGTAGGCCGAGTACCCGGCCACCAGGATCAGCGGCTTGAACTCGTTCGCCTGCTTGCGCAGCGCGGCGTAGTCGATGAGCCCGGTCTCGGGGTCGGTGCCGTAGCTGGCCTGGTGGAACATCTTGCCGCTGATGTTCGGCCGGAAGCCGTGGGTGAGGTGGCCACCGGCGTCCAGGCTCATGCCGAGCATCCGCTGGTCGCCCAGCGCGCGGCGCAGGTTCGCCCAGTCGGCCTCGCCGAGCGCGTCGACGTTCTTCACCCCGGCCTCGGCGAGCGCCGGGGTCTCCACGCGGTGGGCGAGGATCGCCCAGAAGGCGACCAGGTTCGCGTCGATGCCCGAGTGCGGCTGCGGGTAGGCGTACTCGGCGCCGAACAGGGCGCGGGCGTGCTCGGCGGCGAGCCGCTCGACGGTGTCGACGTTCTGGCAGGCGGCGTAGAAGCGGCGGCCGGGGGTGCCCTCGGCGTACTTGTCGCTGAACCAGTTGCCCATCGCCAGCAGCGTCGCCGGGGAGGCGTAGTTCTCGCTGGCGATGAGCTTGAGGCTCTCGCGCTGGTCGTGCAGCTCCTGGCCGATCGCGGCGGCCACGGCGGGCTCGACGTCGGCGATCACCTGCAGCGCGGCCTGGAAGGCGGTGCTCTCGGGCGACGGGGTGGTGGTCATCGGGGCTCCTCCGTGGATGGCTCGGTGCCCAGGCGCGCGGCGGTCACGTCGGAGCCGCTCCCCGGTGGTGGACCACCTGTGCGCCAGTCACGGCCCGGCGACGAGGGTACCCACCCCCGCGCCGGGCCCGACCGGGATCAGCTCGCCGGCGAGACCGAGCTCATGTTGAAGTCCGGCACCCGCAGCATCGGCATGGCCGCGCGGGTGAACCAGTCGTTCCACTCCCGCGGCAGGGTGCGCTCGGTGACCGAGGCCTGGGTGGCCCGGCCCAGCAGCGACACCGGCGACTCGTTGAACCGGAAGTTGTTCACCGCGCCGGTGACCTCGCCGTCCTCGACCAGGAAGACGCCGTCGCGGGTGAGCCCGGTGAGCAGCAGCGTCTGCGGGTCGACCTCGCGGATGTACCAGAGCGTGGTCAGCAGCAGGCCGCGCTGCGTCGAGGCGATCATCTCGTCGGTGGTCGCGGTGGCGCCCGGGTCGCTGAGCACGATGTTGTCCAGCGCGGCGACGGCGGGGGCGGTCTGCTGCAGCGCCCACGCCCGCGGCCGGACGAGGTTGGTCAGCACGCCGCCGGAGATCCAGTCGGTGGCCGGGGTGGCCATGCCGTTGTCGAACACCGACGCCGCCCCGGAGGACCCGCCGACCACCTGGAACGGCGCGCACTCCAGGCCCGGCTCGGCCGGGTCGCTGCGCAGGGTCAGCGGCAGCCCGCAGATGCGGTCGCCGATGCGGTTGCCGCCCCCGGGCCGGGCGTAGACGTTGCGGCCCTCGTCGGCGTCGCGGGCCTCCATCGTCCAGTAGGCGTAGATCATCAGGTCGCTGACGGCGGACGGCGGCAGCAGCGTCTCGTACCGGCCGGCGGGCAGGTCGACCCGGCGCTGCGACCAGGCCATCTTGCGCTGCACGTCGGCGGCCAGCGCCTCGATCGAGACGTCGGTGAAGTCGCGGGTGCCGACGCCGGCCCACACGGAGCGGCCGAAGTCGCGGCTCTTGCCGTTGAGCTCCACCCGGCCAGTGGGCTGGTCGTGCCGCAGCCGCAGGCCGGTGGAGGTGCCCAGCCAGGTGGTGGACATCTGGTGCTCGGCGAACCCGAACAGCAGCTCGTCGCGCCCGCCGGCCTCCCCGAAGGCCTGGCCCAGCGCCGGGGCGACGTCGCGGAACACCTCGATGGACGTCGTGGCCGGGTCGGCGTCCCAGTCGCCGGTGGACACCGGGGCCATCGGGTCGCCGGGGCCGATCAGCGGCACCGCGTCCTCGGCGGGCCCGGCGTCGCGGGCGGCCTGCTCGCTGGCGGCGACCAGCTCGGCGACGTCCGGCGTCCCGGTGCGGGCGACGGTGCCGGCGGCCATGCCGGCGCCGCCGTCGACGAAGCTGATGACGACGACCTGGCGCGAGCGCATCGCGCCGTTGGTGGTCAGGCTGTTGCTCGCCCAGCGCAGGTTGGCCTCGGAGCTGTCGACGACGTAGGCCACGGCCCCGTCGGCGGTGGAGGCGGCGAGCGCGGCCTCGACGATCTGCTGACCGGTCTGCGACTTCGACTGAGCGCTCACTGGCCGCCCTCCTGCACCGTGTTGAGGATGGTCGTGCCCTCGAAGAGGGCGCTCGGGCAGCCGTGGCTGACCGGGGCGACCTGCCCCGGCTGGGCCTTGCCGCAGTTGAAGGCGCCGCCCAGGACGTAGGTCTGCGGGCCGCCGACCCGGCTCATCGAGCCCCAGAAGTCGGTGGTGGTGGCCTGGTAGGCGACGTCCTTGACCTGCCCGGCCAGCTTCCCGCCCTCGATCCGGTAGAACCGCTGACCGGTGAACTGGAAGTTGTAGCGCTGCATGTCGATCGACCAGCTCTTGTCGCCGACGACGTAGATGCCGCGCTCGACGCCGGAGATGATCTCCTCGGTGCTCGGCCCGTCGGGGGCGGGCTGCAGCGACACGTTGGCCATCCGCTGCACCGGCACGTGGCCGGCGGAGTCGGCGAATGCGCAGCCGTTGGAGCGGCCCATCCCGCGCAGCCGGGCCATGTTGCGGTCGACCTGGTACCCGACCAGCACGCCGTCGGAGACGATGTCCCACTGCTGGCCGGCGACGCCCTCGTCGTCCCAGCCGATGGTGGACAGGCCGTGCTCGGCCGTGCGGTCGCCGGTGACGTTCATCAGCGACGAGCCGTACTGCAGGCTGCCGAGCTTGTCGACGGTGGCGAACGAGGTGCCGGCGTAGGCGGCCTCGTAGCCCAGCGCGCGGTCGAGCTCGGTGGCGTGGCCGATCGACTCGTGGATGGTGAGGAACAGGTTGGAGGGGTCGACGACCAGGTCGTAGCGGCCCGGCTCGACCGAGGGCGCCTTGGTCCTCTCCCGCAGGTGCTCGGGGATCTCGGCCAGCTCGCCGCGCCAGTCCCAACCGGTGCCGGTGAGGTACTCCCAGCCGCGGCCGGCCGGCGGGGCCAGCGTGCGCATCGACTCGAACCCGCCGGTGACCCGGTCGACGGTGAGCGCGGTGAAGGTCGGGTGGATGCGCACCCGCTGCTGGCGGGTGCGGGTGCCGGCGGTGTCGGCGTAGTACTTCTGCTCCTTGACGTGCATGACGTCGGACTGCACGTGCTCCACGCCGTCGGCGGCCAGCAGCTGCTCGGACAGCTCGACCATCAGGCCGGTCTTCTCGGCCTCGGGGACCTCGAAGGGGTCGACGTCGTAGGCCGACACCCACTCGGCGTCGGGGTAGGCCGGCTCGGGGGCGAGCTCCACGCGGTCGGTGTTCAGCGCCGCGGAGACCTGGGCGACGGCGACGGCCTCCTCGGCCAGCCGGACCGCCTCGGCCGCGGTGAGGACGACGCCGGCGGCGAACCCCCACGTGCCCTCGTGCACGACCCGGACGGCCAGGCCGAGGTCCTCGCCGTCGGCGGCTGCCTCGACCCGGGCGTCGCGCAGCCGGATGGTCTGGGTGCGGATGCGCTCGACCCGGATGTCGGCGTGCTCGCAGCCCAGGTCGACGGCGCGGGTGAGCGCGGCGTCGGTGAGCGCGGACAGCGGGAGGGCCAGGAACGACGCGTCCACGGAACGGGGTTCTGCCACCTGTCCTTCCTACCAGTCGGGGGCGACGGGGACACTGGAGTTCGTGAGCACGGCTACCGGTCCCTACCGCGTCTCGATGGTCTGCCTGGGCAACATCTGCCGCTCCCCGATCGCCGAGGTGGTGCTGCGGGGGATGGTCGAGGCCGAGGGGCTGGACGTCGTCGTCACCTCGGCCGGCACCGGCCCCTGGCACGTGGGCGGGCCGATGGACCCCGGGTCGGCCGCCGTCCTGGCCGAGCACGGCCTGGACCCCAGCCGGCACGTCGCACAGCAGATGACCGCGCGGCGGGTCGGGGAGTTCGACCTGCTGGTGGCCATGGACCGCTCGAACCGCGACGACCTGCTGGACATGGTCGGCGACCGGCCGCACCCGCAGGTGGTGCTGCTGCGCGACTTCGACCCCGACGGCGAGCCGGACCAGTCCGTCCCGGACCCCTACGGCGGCGGGGCCGAGGGCTTCACCACCGTGTACCGGCAGGTCGAGGCGGCCTGCGCCGGCCTGGTCGCGCAGCTGCCGGCACTCATGGACCGGCGCGCAGCGGGGTAGGGGGTCGGGGGTGCCCCCCGACGACGTCACCCTCACCTTCGGCGGGACGGCGACCACCCTGCTCCGGCTCGGCCCGGTCACCCTCCTCACCGACCCCAACTTCCTGCACCGCGGCGAGCGCGCCCGCCTCGGCTACGGCCTGTCCAGCCGGCGGCTCACCGACCCGGCCCTGCAGCCCGACGACCTGCCCGAGCTCGACGCCGTCCTGCTCTCGCACATGCACGGCGACCACTGGGACCGCCGGGCCACCCGCGGCCTGCCGAAGCCGTCGCGGGTGCTGACCACGCCGGAGGCCTCCCGCTGCCTGGCCGACCGCGGGTTCACCGCCACCGAGGACCTCCGGCCGTGGCAGACCACCACCGTCGAGCGGGACGGCGTCGTCGTCCGGGTCACCTCGGTGCCCGGCGTGCACGGCCCGGGCCCGCTGGCCCGGCTGCTGCCGCAGGTGATGGGCAGCGTGCTGGAGCTGGTGCGGGACGGCGAGGTGCGCTGGCGCGGCTACGTCACCGGCGACACCCTGTTCCGCCCCGCGCTGGCCCAGGTGCTGGAGCGGTGCGGCCCGCTGGACGCGCTGGTGCCGCACCTCGGCGGCACGAAGCTCGGCCCGTTCCTGGTCACCATGGACGGCCGGCAGGGCGCCGACCTGGTCGAGCTGCTGCGGCCCGGGGTCACCGTGCCGGTGCACTACGACGACTACGGCCTGTTCAAGGACCCGCTGGGCACCGTCGTCCAGGAGGTCGCCCGCCGCCGGCTGCCCGGGACGCTGCGCACCGTCGTCCGCGGCCAGACGGTGTCGCTGGCGCCCTAGCCGCGGGCCAGGCGGAGGCCGCGCTCCTGCACCTGGGCGCGCAGCTCCGCCTCGTCCACGGTGGTGGAGACGCCGTCGCGGACGACCTGGCGGCCGGCGACCCAGGTGTCGCGGACGTGCCGCGAGCCGACCGACCAGACCAGGTGGGTGACCAGGTCGGTGAGGTCGCCGACCGGGGTGAAGGCGATGTCGTCGGCGTCCACGTGCACCAGGTCGGCCCGGCGGCCCACCTCCAGCTGACCGAGGTCGGGCCGGTCGATCGCCGCGGCCGCCGCGCCCGTGGCCAGCCAGAACGCCTCGGGCGCGGTCAGGGCGAGGGCGTCGCGCTCCCGCAGGCGGGCCAGCTGCGCGGCCAGCCGGAGGTCCTCGAACAGGTCGAGGTTGTCGTTGGACGCCGGGCCGTCGGTGCCGATCCCGACCCGGATGCCGCGGTCGAGCATGTCGCGCAGGCGCGCCGTCCCGCTGGCCAGCTTGGTGTTGGAGCCCGGGCAGTGCGCGACGGCGACGTCGTGCTCCCGCCAGATCTCGAGGTCGGCGTCGTCCATGTGCACGCAGTGCGCGCCGATCACCCGGCCGCCGAGGACGTCGTGGGCGGCGAGCAGCTGCGGCACCGACACCCCGTGCTCGGTGAGCAGGTCATCGCCCTCGGTGGCGGTCTCGGCGACGTGCACGGTGAGCAGCAGGCCGTGCTCGCGGGCGGCGGCCCCGGCGTCCCGGAGCACGGGCAGCGGCACGGTGTAGGCCGAGTGCGGGCCGATGCCGAACTCCACCTGCTCGTCCGAGGACGCCGCGAGCCCGACCGCGGTGGCCAGCTGCTCGTCGAAGGTGCCGAACCCGGGCAGCCCGATCAGCGGGTTGGCCACCACCGCCCGGGCACCGGTGGTGCGCACCGCGGCGGCCAGCCGCTCGGGCTGGAAGTACATCTCCACGCTGGTGGTGACGCCGTGCCGCAGCATCTCCGCCGACGCCGCGGTCATCGCGACCTCGATGTCCTCGGGGGTCAGCCGGGCCTCGCGGGGCCACATGACCTCGCGCAGCCAGCGGTCCAGCGGCAGTCCCTCGCCCTGGCCGCGGAACAGCACCATCGGCGCGTGCGAGTGCGTGTTCACCATGCCGGGCACCAGCACCCCGGGCAGCCGGGTCCCCTCGGCGTCCGACGCGGGCGCCTCGCCGGCGGGCCCGACCCAGCTGATCAGCCCGTCCTCGACGTCGAGCACGGCATCGGGGACGACGGTGCCGGCCCGGTCGCCGACGACGACGGCCCGGGCGGTGAATCGGTGCGCCATGCCCCCGGACGCTAGCCGCCGATACCGTGGGCGCATGTCCGTCCTCGCCGCGACCTCGTCCGACCAGGGTGGCATCACCGGGTTCCTGCTCGACCTGATCGAGACCCTGGGCCCGGTGGGCGTGGGGATGACCATCTTCATCGAGACGGTCGTCCCGCCCATCCCCAGCGAGGTCGTGCTCAGCGCCGCCGGGGTGCTCATCAACGACGGGCGCATGGCGCTGGTCCCGGTGATCCTCTTCGCCACCCTGGGGTCGGTGCTCGGCGCGGCCGTGCTCTACCAGGTCGGCCGCTCGCTGGGCCCGCGCCGGTCGCACGCCTTCCTGGACCGGCTGCCGCTGGTCAAGACCGAGGACGTCGACCGCACCTTCGAGTGGTTCGAGCGGCACGGCCGGCCGGCGGTGTTCTTCGGCCGCATGGTGCCGATCGTGCGCAGCTTCGTGTCGGTGCCCGCCGGGGTGGTCAAGATGCCGTGGGCGCAGTTCCTGGCCTACACGACCGCCGGGTCGCTGATCTGGAACTCGCTGCTCATCGGCCTGGGCGTGGCCCTGGGCGACGTGGTGAACGACTACCTGCAGTACTTCGACTACGTCATCTACGCCGCCGTCGTGCTGGTCGTCGCCTGGTTCGTCTACCGCGCGGTGAAGGAGAAGATCACCCAGGGCGACGTCGAGCCCGACCGCAGCGCGGCCGACCGCATCCTGGAGGCCGACCGGCGGCGGGAGGAGGACGACCGGTGACCCGCACCCGGCCGGCCGTCGTCGCCTTCGACGTCGTGGAGACGCTGCTCGACGTCGGGCCGGTGGCCGCGGCGCTCGCCGACCGCGGCGTGCCCGCCGAGCTCTTCGGCACCGTCTTCGGCCGCACCCTGGGCACCGGGTTCGCCGCCACCCTGACCGGGGCGTGGTGCTCCTTCCGCGACTCCTTCGACGCCGCACTCGCCCAGCTGACCGACCTGGACGACGAGGCCCGCTCGGCGGTGGCCGACGTGTTCGGCGACCTGGCGCCGCACCCCGACGTCCGGCCCGCCCTCGATCTGCTGGCCGGGGCCGGCGTCCGGGCCGTCACCCTCACGCACGGCGGTCCCGGCGTCGCCGAGGCCGGGCTCGCCCGGGGCGGGGTGGACCACCTCGTCGAGCGGTCCCTGTCCTCGCAGGCGATCCGGGCGTGGAAGCCGGCGCCCGAGGTCTACCTGTGGGCGGCGGGGGTCTGCGACGTCGTCCCGGCCGACCTGGCCCTGGTCGCCGTCCACGGCTGGGACGTGCACGGCGCGCAGCGGGCCGGGCTGACCGGTGGCTGGGCCGCCCGGGCCGAGCGTCGCCACGCCCCGGTGCTCGACGAACCGCACGTCAGCGGCGCCGACCTCGTCGAGGTCGTCCGCGGGCTGCTGGCACTGCCCCCGCAGGGGTGATCGGACGAGCCGGGGCCACAACCCTGCACTAGCGTGGCCCCGGCCTGCAGGTTCCGTCCCAGACTCCCGATGGGGGCCATCCGTGCCAGACCGCCCGACCGACCCCGCCGACGCACCCGCCGAGGGGTCGCCCGCCGACACCGGGGTGCCGTCGGACGAGGCGCGCCGCCGCACCGACGGCGACCGCTGGCAGGCCGCGCTGGACAGCTGGTCGGGCCCGGCGCCCGAGGGCGGCACCCGGGAGATCCGCCTGGACGGCGGCGCGGGGTCCTGGGAGCAGACGGCGCAGCAGCCCAACGTCCCCGAGGACCAGCGGCCCTGGGACCAGCAGTCCGCCGAGCACATCGCGTCGTGGCAGCAGCCGCCGTCCTGGCAGCAGGAGGCCCAGGCCCGGCAGGCCGCCGAGCCCGCGCCGGCCCCCTCGCAGCCCGCCGACCAGGGTGGCGAGCCGAGCTGGCGGCCGGCCGACCAGCCGGTCGGGCAGCCCCCGACGTGGGAGCAGCAGAGCTGGGACAACCGGTCCTGGGACCAGCAGGGCGGCCAGGCCCGGCAGGCACCGGCCGAGCAGCCCCGGGCCTGGGAGCCGCCGCCGGGTGCCCGCCCGTGGGAGCAGCAGCAGACCCCGCAGCCGCCCGCCCAGCAGGCACCTGCCCAGCAGGCACCTACCCAGCAGGCACCCGCCCAGCAGGCCCCGCAGCAGCCGCAGCAGTGGGGGCAGCAGCCCTCGGGCGGGTGGGGCAGCCAGGGCAGCACGTCCTGGACGCCGCAGGGTGGTGCACAGGGCGGTCCGGGCGGTGGTCCGGCGACTCCTCCGCCGTCGCTGACCTCGCAGTCCCTGCTGCGCCAGGCGCCCGAGGCCCCCACCCGGGGTTGGCGCCGGTTCGTGCACAAGGCCACCGGTGGCAGCTACAACCCCGGGCTGTCGCAGGCCGAGATCGAGCACCGGGCGATGGTGCAGCGGGTGACCACGCCGGTGCGCGGCTCCAACCGCATCGCCGTCGTCTCGCTCAAGGGCGGCATCGGCAAGACCACCACCACCTGCTGCCTCGGGCTGACCCTGGCCCACCACCGCGGTGACCGGGTGGTCGCCGTCGACGCCAACCCCGACGCCGGGACCCTGGCCGAGCGGCTCACCAACGTCACCGACGTGACCGTGCGCGACCTGCTCGCAGCCAAGGACCGCATCCGCTCCTTCACCGACGTCTCGGCGTTCACGTCGCTGGCCGGGCGGCTGCAGGTGCTGGCCAGCGACCAGGACCCGGCGCTGTCGGAGGCCTTCAGCGAGGAGGAGTACACGACCGTCGCCGACATCCTGGCGCGGTACTTCAACATCATCCTCACCGACTCCGGCACCGGCCTGCTGCACTCGGCGATGTCCGGGACGCTGGCCATCGCCGACTCGCTGGTCGTCGTCGGCGCGCCCTCGGTCGACGGCGCCAGCCGGGCGAGCAAGACCCTGGACTGGCTGATCGCGCACGGCCACGAGGAGCTCGTCGCGCGCTCCGTCGCGGTGATCTCCAGCGTCCGGCCCAACACCGGCGACGTCGACATGGGCATGGTGCGCGACCACTTCGCCGCCCGGTGCCGCGCGGTGGTCGAGATCCCCTACGACCCGCACCTGGTCACCGGCGGGCTCATCGACCTCGACCGGGTGGGCGCACCTGCCCGCACCGCGTACCTCGAGCTCGCCGCGCACGTCGCGGACGGGTTCGCCCTGCCGCCGCTGCAGCGCCGCCCGGCGTGACCACCCGGGACGTCGACACCCCGCTCGGCCCCGCCCGGGTGACCGTCGACGACCCGGTGGGGAACGTCGCCGGCACCCTGCTGCTGGGGCACGGCGCCGGCGGCGGCATCGAGGCACCGGACCTGCTCGCGGCCACCGACGCCGCGGTCGGGCTGGGCTGGCGGGTGCTGCGCGTCGAGCAGCCCTGGCGGGTGGCCGGCAAGCGCGTCGCCGCGGCGCCGCCGAAGCTCGACGAGGGCTGGACGGCGATCCACGGCGCGGTCGGCGACCTGCTCACCGGCCCGGTCGTGCTCGGCGGCCGCAGCGCCGGCGCGCGGGTGGCCTGCCGGACGGCGGGGGCCCTGGGTGCGGCGGGTGTGCTGTGTCTCGCGTTCCCGCTGCACCCGCCGGGCAAGCCGGAGAAGAGCCGGGCGGGCGAGCTGACCGCGGTCGCCGTCCCCGTGCTGGTGGTGCAGGGCGACAGCGACGCGTTCGGCGGGCCGACCGCGGTGGTCGCCGAGCTGGGCGAGCACCCGGCGACCGTGGTGGCGGTGCGCGGCGACCACGCGCTCAAGGCCGACCCGCCCGCCGTCCGCGCCGCCGTGACGACCTGGCTCGCCGCGCTCCCCTAGGCCCAGCAACGATCAGGGGGGTTGATCGAACTCCGTCCTCCTGCACCAGATCTGGCGCAGGGAGCGGGAGTTCGACCAACCCCCCTGATCAACGCTGCGGGGAGGGCTACCGCCGGCGGCGGCGGACGACGAGGGCGACCAGCAGCAGCGCGCCGACGCCGATCGCGGCGGGCTTGGCGAACCGGGTGAACGCCGCACCGCCGGCGACGTCGAGCAGGTCGATGGGCTCCGGCTCGGCCTGCGGCGTGCGGGCGGCCGGGGTGGCGGCGACCGGCTTCGCGGCCTCCTTCTTGGCCTCCTCCGCCCTGTCGGCGGCGGCGTCGGCGGCCTGCACCGTCGTGGAGGCGGCCTTGCGGGCGGCCTCGGCGATCGGGGTGTCGCCGTCGACGCCCGCGACGGACTCGGCGACCTCGCCGACCGCACCGGCGGCGGTGGCCGCGGCGTCGGCGGCCTTCTCCTTGACGGTGCTCTCGACCGTCGGCTCCTGCGCCGGGGCCTCGGTCTCGCCGAGCTGGGCGGCGAGCTTGTCGGCGAACTGGCCGAGCAGCTTGTTGCCGACGTCGGTCATCACGCCGCGGCCGAACTGGGCCGGGCGGCCGGTGATGTTGAGGTCGGTGAGGACGTCGACGCGGGTCGAGTCGCCCTCGCTCTTGAGCTGGGCGGTGACCACGGCGGCGGCGGTGCCGTTGCCGCGCTGGTCCTTGCCGCGGGCGTCGATGACGGCCTTGTGCGCGGCCTCGTCCTTCTCGATGAAGGACGCCTTGCCGGCGTAGGTCAGGTTGATCGGGCCGAGCTTGACCTTGACCCGGCCGGTGAAGTCGTCGCCCTCCACGCTGTCGAGCGCTGCGCCGGGCATGCACGGCGCGATCCGCTCGATGTCGAGCAGCACCTTCCACGCGTCGTCGACGGGGACGGGGACGAGGAACGAGTTCTCCAACTGCACGGGTGGGACCTCCGTAGGTGGGGCGGCCGACCCGCCCGGGCGGGGCGGGTCGGCCGTGAACTGCTTGAGACGGACGCTACAGCCCGGCGGCTGCCCGCACCGCTCGTCCGGTGAGCACCCGGGCGAGGTGCTGCCGGTAGTCGGCCTGGGCGTTGAGGTCACTGCTGGGCTCGGTGCCCTCGGCGGCCTGGGCGGCCGCCGCGGTGACCGTCTCGAGGCTGACGTCGGCACCGACCAGGGCCTGCTCCGTCGCGGTCGCCCGCAGCGGGGTGGAGCCCATGTTGGTCAGCCCGATGCGGGCCTCGGCGATGGTCGAGCCCTCGCGCCGGACGGCCGCGGCCACCGCCACGATCGACCAGGCCTGGGCGACGCGGTTGAACTTCTCGTACCGCACCCCCCAGCCCTCGCCCAGCTTGGGCACCCGCACCTCGACGAGCAGCTCACCCTCCTCCAGCGCCGTCGTCAGGTAGTCGACGAAGAACGCCGAGGCCGGCACCGAGCGCCGCGCACCGCCGGGACCGGCGATGACGAACTCGGCGTCCAGCGCCAGGGCCACCGCCGGCAGGTCACCGGCCGGGTCGGCGTGCGCCAGGGCGCCGCCGAAGGTGCCCCGGTGCCGGACGGCGGGGTCGGCCACCGTCTCGGTCGCCTCGGCGATCAGCTTCCCGTACCGGGCGACCAGCGGGTCGCGGAGGATGTCCGAGTGGGTGGTCATCGCCCCGATGACCAGCGAGTCGCCGTCCTCCCGGACGCCGCGCAGCTCGGTCACCTTCGTCAGGTCGACGACCGTCTCGGGGGCGGCCAGGCGCAGCCGCATGACCGGGATGAGCGACTGCCCACCGGCCATGATCTTCACGTCCTCCCCGCCGGCGGCGATGGCCTGCAGGGCCTCGTCGACGGTGGTGGGGCGGGCGTAGGCGAACGATGCGGGGATCATGGCTCCACTCCGAAGTCGTTTCCGCGGATCACTGCGCTGCCTCCTCGATGCCGGACTCGGTGGTGCGGGCACCGCCGTAGGCGTTGCTGCCCTCGGCGGCGCGGTCGCCGCCGTCGCCGCCCTGGTGGATGGCCCGCCAGACCCGCTCGGGGGTCAGCGGCATCCGGATGTCGGACACGCCCAGGTGCCGGACGGCGTCCAGCGCGGCGTTGACCACGGCCGGGGTGCTGGCGATGCACCCGGCCTCGCCGACGCCCTTGGCACCCAGCGGGTTCGACGTCGCCGCGTGCACCGTGTTGCCGGTGTGGAAGGTCGGCAGGTCGGCGGCCGAGGGCAGCAGGTAGTCCACGAACGTGCCGGTGGTCAGGTTGCCGTCGGCGTCGTAGATGGCCTCCTCGTACAGGGCCTGCGCGATGCCCTGCGCGAGACCGCCGTGCATCTGGCCCTCGACGATGATCGGGTTGACGATCGTCCCGATGTCGTCGACCGAGGCGTACTTGCGGATCTTGACGAAGCCGGTCTCGGTGTCGACCTCCATCGCGCACAGGTGGGTGCCGTGCGGGAAGGAGAAGTTGACCGGGTCGAAGGCGGCCTCGGCGTCGATGGAGGGCTCGATGCCCTCCGGGTAGTCGTGCGCGGCGAAGATCGCCAGGGCGATCTCCTGGATGCCCAGCCCGGCGCCCGGCGTCCCCTTGACGGAGAACGTGCCGCCGGAGAACTCCAGGTCGTCCTCGCTGGCCTCCAGCAGGTGCGCGGCGATCTTGCGGGCCTTGGCGACCACCTTCTCCGCGGCCTTGACCACGGCGGTGCCACCGACGACCAGGGAGCGCGAGCCGTAGGTGTCCAGGCCGCGGCTGGAGATGGCGGTGTCGCCGTGCAGCACCTCGACGTCCTCGAACGGCACGCCCAGCTCGTCGGCGACGATCTGGCTCCAGGCCGTCTCGTGGCCCTGGCCGTGCGGGGTGGAGCCGGTGACGACCTCGACCTTGCCGGTGGGCAGCATCCGGATGGAGGCCTGCTCCCAGCCGCCGGCGCCGAAGCTGAGCGACCCCAGCACCCGGGAGGGCGCCAGGCCGCACATCTCGGTGAACGTCGAGATGCCGATGCCCAGCTGCACCGGGTCGCCCGACTCGCGGCGCTGCTTCTGCTCGGCGCGCAGCTCGTCGTAGCCGAGCAGCTCGAGCGCGGCCTGGGTGGCCTGCTCGTAGTCACCGGAGTCGTACTCGAGACCCGCGACCGTGGTGAAGGGGAACTCCTCCGCCCCGATCCAGTTCTTGCGGCGGAGCTCCATCGGGTCCATGTCCAGCTCGACGGCGAGCTCGTCCATGATCCGCTCGATGGCGAAGGTGGCCTCGGGCCGGCCGGCGCCGCGGTAGGCGTCGGTGGGCACCTTGTTGGTGAACACGCCGTCGCACTCGAAGCGATAGGCCGGGAACTTGTAGATGCCGGGGAACATGAACGCACCCAGCGCCGGGACGCCGGGGGTGATCAGCCGCAGGTAGGCACCCATGTCGGCCAGCAGCCGCACGCGCAGGCCGGTGACGGTGCCGTCCTTCCTGGCCGCGACGTCGATGTACTGGATCTGGTCGCGCCCGTGGTGGGCGGTCATCAGGGACTCCGAGCGGGTCTCGGTCCACTTGACCGGCTTGCCCAACCGGCGGGCGACCAGCAGCGCCAGGATCTCCTCGGGGCAGACCTGCAGCTTGCCGCCGAAGCCGCCGCCAACGTCGGGGGCCACCACGCGCAGCTTGTGCTCGGGGATGCCGGTGGTCAGCGCGCCCATCACCCGCAGGATGTGCGGGATCTGGGTGGCCGACCACAGGGTGAAGTTGTCGCCCTGCACGCCGACGACGGCCGAGCGCGGCTCCATGAACGCCGGGATGAGGCGCTGCTGCACGAAGCGGCGGGAGACGGTGACCTCGGCGTCGCGGAAGGCGGCCTCGGTGTCGCTGCCGGTGCCGGCCTCGCCGGCGTCGAAGACGAAGTGGTAGCTGGTGTTGGACGACGTCGAGGCGTGCACCAGGTCGGCGCCGTCCTTGACCGCCTCCTCCATGTCCAGCACGACCGGGAGGTTCTCGTAGTCGACGTCGATGGCCTCGACGGCGTCCACCGCGGCGGTGCGGGTGCGGGCCACCACGATGGCCACGGCCTCGCCGACGTGGTTGACGGTGTCGACCGCGATCGAGGGGTGCCCGGGGTTGACCATGTCGGGGGTGACCGGCCAGGCGCAGGGGATGGTGCCCTGCTCGTCCTTGAAGTCCTGCCCGGTGAAGACCGCGACGACGTTCGGGCGGTCCTTGGCGGCGCTGACGTCGAGGTGGCTGATCGTGGCGTGCGCGACCGGGGAGCGCAGGAACGCCATGTGCAGCATCCCCGGCAGGACCATGTTGTCGGTCCAGGTGGTCTTGCCGGTGATCAGCCGGGCGTCCTCCTTGCGGAGGCGGGCGTTGCCGACCTCCTTGGCCGGCGCCTCGGCGGTGGTGGGCTCGTCGGTGAGGGTCATGCCTGCGCTCCTGCCGTGCTGCTCATCTCGCCGGCGGCCTGCTGCACCGCGCGGACGATGTTCACGTAGCCCGTGCAGCGGCAGAGGTTGCCCTCGATGCCCTCACGGATCTCGGACTCGCTGGGGTCCGGGTTGTTCTTGAGCAGGTCGATCGAGGCCATGATCATCCCGGGGGTGCAGTAGCCGCACTGCAGCCCGTGCTTCTCGTGGAAGGCCTTCTGCATCGGGTGCAGCTCGCCGCCCTCGGCGATGCCCTCGATGGTGGTGACCTCGCTGCCGTCGGCCTGCACGGCCAGCACGGTGCAGGACTTCACGCTCTCGCCGTCCAGGTGGACGGTGCAGGCGCCGCAGTTGCTGGTGTCGCAGCCGACCACGGTGCCGACCTTGCCGAGCTGCTCCCGCAGGTAGTGGACCAGGAGTGTCCTGGGTTCGACGTCGTCCGAGTAGGACGCCCCGTCGACCCGCACGTTGATCTGCGTCATGTCCTCCGCCTCGTTGCAGGGTCGTGTGACGGCGGTCTCCCGCCACCTGCAGCGAGTGTGCCGACGGACACACTTCTTAGGCCACGCTTACCTCGCGGCGCCCGGTGCCGCCGTCCGACGGTGCGGATCGAGAGGCGGCCAGGACCCGCAGGTGCGGGGCAGTGGCGAGGAGAGGTCCGCAGATCCGAGAGGCTGCAACGTTGCAGCGGGTTGCAGACGTCAGCGCAGCTCGCGGCGCCGCAGCACCGCCGACCAGGCCAGCACGCCCAGCCCGAGGACGGCGAGGACGACGCCGACCAGCGCGGTGGACCGGTAGCCCCACCCGGAGGCGATCACCCAGCCGCCCAGCAGCGCCCCCAGACCGTTGGCCGCGTTGAGCGCGGAGTGGTTGAGCGCGGCGCCCAGCAGCTCGGCCTCGCGGGCGACCTCCATGAGCCGCAGCTGCAGCGTCACCACCAGCACCGACGTGACGACCGTGGTGCAGAGGGCCAGCGCGACCAGCGACACCACCGACCGCGAGCCCACGTACACCGCGCCGAGCAGGACGCCGGTGGCGGCCATCGACCAGACCAGCGAGCGGAACAGTGCGACGTCGGCGAGCTTCCCGCCGAGCACGGTGCCCAGCACCCCGCCGACGCCGAACGCCAGCAGCACCAGCGGCACGAACCCGGCTGGGGCACCGGCGACCTCGGTGGTCAGCGGCGCGATGTAGGCGTACAGGGCGAAGAACCCGCCGAACCCGACGACGGCGACGCCGAGGGTCAGCCAGACCTGCGGCCGGCGCAGTGCCCCGAGCTCGGAGCGCACGGTCGCCCGCGGGTTGCCCGGCGTCCGCGGCACGACGGCCAGCACCGCGAGCAGGGTGAGGACGGCGACGGCGAGCACCGCCACGAACGCCGTCCGCCAGCCCAGGTGCTGCCCCAGCCAGGTGGCCGCGGGTACCCCGGCCAGCGTGGCGGCCGAGAGCCCGAGCATCACCGAGCTGACCGCCCGCCCCTTGGCCTCCGGGGCCACCAGCGAGGCCGCGACCAGGGACGCGACGCCGAAGTAGGCGCCGTGCGGCAGGCCCGCGACGAACCGGGCGGCGAGCAGGGTGCCGTAACCGGGTGCGACCGCGGTGAGCACCGTGCCGGCCAGGAAGGCGGCGAGCAGCCCGACGAGCAGGCCCTTGCGGGGCAGCCGGGCGGCGGTGGCCGCGATGACCGGGGCGCCGACGACGACCCCGAAGGCGTAGGCCGACACCACGTGCCCGGCGGTGGGGATGTCGACGTCCACCCCGCGGGCGATCTCGGGCAGCAGACCCATGACGACGAACTCGCTGATGCCGATGCCGAAGGCACCGCAGCCGAGCACCGCGATGGCCAGGGCGGCCCGGCGGGTGGCCGTCGGGCGGGTCGCGGTGGCGGTCACGTGGCCCGAGCATGCCAGCGCGGCCGGGCGGGCGTCAGGGGCGGCGGGGGGCGCGGCGCAGCCGGAGCAGGTGGTTGGCCGCGGCCGCCCGGCGCGGCGAGCTGACCGGCAGCACGTCCAGCAGCGCCTGCCAGACGGCGGGGTCGTCGACCGCCTCGGGGAGCCGGCTCCAGCGCAGCAGGAGGTCGGGGCGGGGGCTGCGCAGCACGGCGGCGCGCAGCGACCCGGCCAGCCGGGCCCGGGCGGCCCGCACGCCGGGCGCGTCGGAGCGGGGCAGGACGGGCCCGGTGTAGCGGTCGAGGGCGGTGGCGACCTGGCCGCGGGCCAGCAGCCGGCGGACCTGGTCGAGGTCGGTGTCCAGCGGCGCGGTGAGCCGGTAGGGGCGCGAGGCGAGCAGCTCGTCGCCGAGCAGCTTGCGCAGCCGGGAGAGCTCGGCCCGCACGGTGACCGGGGCGGCGTCCCCGCCGTGCACCTCGATGGCCAGCTGCTCGGCGGTGCGGCCACCGCCGGAGTGCGCGGCCTCGGCCAGCAGCAGGACCAGCTCGGAGTGCCGGAGGGAGAGCTCGACCGGCCCGTCGGGGGTGACCAGCCGGGCGCGGTCGCGGCCGAGGACCTCCAGCAGCGGGCTCGCCGGGCGGGGCCGCGGCGGGGCCGGGGCAGGGGTGGCGAGCTGCTCCCGGTGCAGCCAGCGCAGCTCGGACTCCGCGGCGGCCACGGTGGCCCGCACCAGGGTGAGCACGGCGGGGCTGGCGACGTGGTCGCCGCCGGTGACGTCGATGGCGCCGAGCAGCTGGCCGGTGACCGGGTGGTGCACGGGAGCGGCCGAGCAGCTCCAGGGCTGCACGGTGCGGCTGTAGTGCTCGCTGCCGTAGATCTGCACCGGGGTGTCCAGGGCCAGCGCGGTGCCCGGGGCGTTGGTGCCGACGACGTCCTCGCTCCAGCGGGACCCGGCGACGAAGTGCATGCCCTCGGCCTGGCTGCGCAGCCGCCGGTCGCCCTCGACCCAGAGGATGCGGCCGGCGGCGTCGGCGACCGCGACGATCATCTTGTCCACCTCGGCGTCGGCGACCAGCAGCCGGCGGATGACCGGCATGACGGCGGCCAGCGGGTGGGCGTCGCGGTAGCTGACCAGGTCGTCGTCGAGCAGGTCGACCGGCGCGGCCCCGGCGTCGGGATCGACACCGCTGCCCAGGCTGCGCCGCCAGGAGTCCCAGACGACGGCGCGGACGTCCTGGCCGGCGCGCGGGGGCCCGCCGCGGGTGACCAGCGCCTCGTGCGCGGCGCGCAGGCGACGGGTCAGCAGCGGCCCCGGGGCGCCGTCGGGCAGCGCGAGCCACGGGTTGACCGCGGTCACGCGGTCACCCGAGGCAACGCTGCCCGGTGGCTCATGTCACCGCCATGGTGACCGCTACCGGGCGATCACGCCAGGGACCTCCGCCTCCTGCACCACGGCGGGCTCGTCGACGTCGGGCAGGGACCTGGGCCGCACGACCAGGAACAGCACCAGCACCGCCAGCGCCGCGGCAGCCAGGATGACCGACCCGAGCGCGAGGGCGTCGTTGCCGAGCAGGCCGACGACCGGGGAGACGGCGGCGCCGACGCCGAACTGCACCGCACCCAGCAGCGCGGCGGCGGTGCCGGCGGCCTCGCCGTGCCGGGACAGCGCGAGGGCGGGGGCGTTGGGCATGCCGAGCCCGGCGCTGGCCAGCACCAGCCACAGCGGGACGGCGACGCCGAACAGGCCGCCGAACCCGGTGGCGGCGGTGACCACCAGGAGGGTGGCCGAGACCAGCCCGGCGAGCACCGCGACGGTGAGCAGCACCTGGGGGGAGGTGCGGCGCAGCAGCACGGGGTTGAACTGGGTGGTGCCGATCAGGAAGACCGCCCCGGCGCCGAACAGCAGGCCGAACTGCTGCTCGTCGAGGCCGAACTGCTGCTGGTAGACGAACGAGGCGCCGGAGACGTAGCTGAACAGCCCGGCGATGACCAGGCCGGCCACGAGCACGAGACCGACGTAGGCCCGGTCGCGGAACAGCCGGCCGTAGTCGGTGACGGTGCGGCGGAAGCGCAGCGGGTGCCGGTGCCGGGCCGGCAGCGTCTCGGGCAGCGTGAGGGCGACCGCGACCAGCGAGGCGGTGCCGATGAGGGCCAGCGCGACGAACAGCCCCCGCCAGGAGGTGAACCGCAGCAGCTCCCCGCCCAGGGTGGGCGCGAGCACCGGGGCGACGCCGATGACCAGGAACAGCCGGGACAGCAGGCTGGCCGCGGCCCGGCCGGAGTACAGGTCCCGGACGACGGCGAGGGCGACCACGGCGCCGGCGGCCGACCCGATGCCCTGCAGCACCCGCAGCGCGCCGAGGACCTCCACCGTCGGCGCGACGAGGATGAGCAGCGAGGCCAGCACGTGCAGCGCGGTGCCGGCCAGCAGCGGCTTGCGCCGGCCGACGGCGTCGGAGAGCGGGCCGAGGACGAGCTGGCCGAGCGCGAGGCCGGCGAACGTGCCGGTCAGGGTGAGCTGCACCGCGGCGTCGGTGGTCATCAGGTCGCTGGCGATGGTGGGCAGCGCCGGCAGGTACAGGTCGATGGTCAGCGGGCCGAGCGCGACGAAGGCACCGAGGACCAGGGTGACCTTGAGCGGGCTGAGCGCGGGCTGGGAGGGCGGCACGGGAGGGGCAAGGCCGGACCGGGAGGTCTTGTTCCCGGGTCAGCGTGGCCGGGCGGGCGACAGCGCGCGAACGCTGCGTGCCCGCAGTGCACCCCGCCAGAGCCCGGCGCCGTAGGCCAGGTCCTCGAGCCGCCGACCGGCCGCGAACCGGAGCGGGCCGACCTCGTGGCGGTGCGGCCACCAGGCGCCGGCGGCGTCGACGGCCGCGGCGGCCAGGACCAGCCGGCGGACCCGGCGGGTGCCCAGCAGCGGGACGACGAGCGGCCAGTGGTGCCGGGTGACCGACCGGGCCAGGGTGCGCCCGGCCGACCAGGAGCCGCGGACGACGAGGGTCGCGGCGAGACCGGCGGGCGGCGGGTCGCCCAGCCGCGGGGCGAGCTTCGCCGTCGCGCCGCCGAGCACCGCGGCCGCGCCGAGCAGCCCCGGCCGCCCGCCGAGCAGCGCCAGGCCCCAGGCGGCGGCCGACCAGGGCGACATGACCACCGGCGCGACGGCGGAGCCGTGCCGCTGCGCGAGCAGCGCGGCGCCGGTGCCGTAGTAGGCCCGGCGGCGCAGCCAGGCCCCGGTGCGGGCGGGGTGCTCGTGGGCGACCCGGGCGACCGGGTCGTAGCGGACCCGCCAGCCGGCGGCGGCCAGCCGCCACACCAGGTCGACGTCCTCGGCGACCTGCATGTCCTCGTCGAAGCCGCCGCCGAGGGCGGTGCGCCGGGCGAGCAGGGCGGCGCTGGGCACGTAGGAGACGCCGGTCAGCGGGGCGACGGGGGCCGGGCGCGGTCCCATGTCCAGCGCGCTGACGGCGTCCTCGTAGGCGCCGACCCAGCCGGGCCGGTCCGCGGGCAGCGCGACGACCCGGGGGGCGACGACCGCCAGCCGGGGGTCGACCAGGTGCGCGGCGAGCACGCCCAGCCACCCGGGCACCGGCACGCAGTCGGAGTCGACGAACGCGACGGCGGTGGTGGTCGCGGCGGCGAGGCCGGCGTTGCGGGCGGCGGACGGCCCACGGGCGGTCGCGTGCCGGATGACCCGGGCACCGGAGGCGGCGCAGACGCCGGCGGTGGCGGCGGGGTCGGCCGAGCCGTCGTCCACCACGAGCAGCGGGGTGCCGGGCAGGTCGGCGCGCAGCGCGCGCAGCAGGCGGTCGAGCTCGGCGGTGCGGTCCTTGACCGGGACGACGACGGTGACGTCGGCCGGGTCGACCGGGGGCAGGTGCGGGTGGGCGAGGCCGGCGTCGAGCAGCCGGGCGGCGAGCGCCGCGGTGGTGGGGTCGGTGACGGTCAGCGCGTCGCCGGTCAACAGCGCGCGGGCGCGGGGGGCCAGTCGCAGCAGGCGCAGCGGGGAGCCGCCGAGCAGGGCGGCGCCGCCGTCCCGCCGCCGGGTGCGGGGGTCGAGCACCACCCGGAACCCGTCGGGCAACCGGTCGGCGGGCGGGGCGGGCAGGGTCACCCGGCCAGCCGCCCGTCGGCGCCCACGTCCCAGGTCTGCACCGCGGCGGCCAGCCGGTCGACCAGGTCGGCCAGCATCCGTGCACCCTCGTCCGCCGAGGCGCCCGCCGGGTCGCCGAGCACACCGTTCGGGCTGACCGCGGCCAGCCCGCCGGCCCGCAGCCGGGGCAGCAGCTCCGCCACCGGCGCGGTCTCCCCCGCCTCGGCCAGCTCCGGCCGGACCGCGCCGGGTTCCACGTGCAACATCAGCGACGTCTCGGTGCGCCCGGCGTGCGCGTCGCCGCCGCGGACGCCGCACGGGAACCAGGCGACGTCCCGGCCCTCGTGCCGCAGCAGGGGGACCGACGAGCGCAGCGCGTCCAGGTTGCCGCCGTGGCCGTTCACCACCAGCACCCGCCCGGCCCACAACCCGGCCGAGCGGCCCAGCTCGACCAGCAGCGTGCGCAGCGCCCCGGTGCCGATCGAGACGGTGCCGGGGAAGCCCTCGTGCTCGCCGCTCGCGCCGTAGGGGACGGCCGGGGCCAGCAGCAGGTCGGGCCGCCGCCCCACCAGGCCGGCCGCGGCCGCCGCGGCGACGGCGGTGTCGGTCGCCAGCGGCAGGTGCGGCCCGTGCTGCTCCACCGACCCCAGCGGGACGACGACCGTGGGCCGCTCCACCACCTCCGGCGACCGCGCCGACCCCAGGATCACCACGACCCCACCACCCGCTCCGCCGTCGCCACGGCCACCGCGAGGCCGGCCGGGGCGAGGCAGTCGCCGACCCGGTGCACCGCGACGCCGGCGGGCACGGCGGGGCCCGGCACGGGGTCGGGCGGGGTGGCGGCCACGACCCAGTCCACCACCCGCTCCTCGACGTCCCCGGTCAGGTGGTGCAGCAGGGTCACGACGCCGTCCTGCACCGACAGCGGCACCCGCTCCACCGTCTGCACGATCCCGGCCGCCGCGGCCCGCCGGTGCCAGGGCCCGCGGTCCAGCGTCGGGCCCAGCCGCTGCGCGGCGACCAGCGCCCCGGTGACCACCTCGACCGCGCAGCCCCGGGCGGCGAGGAGCTCCGCGGTGGAGGTGGCGTGCGGGCCGCCGAGCTCGTCGACCACCAGGACCCGACCGGACGGCGCGGCCACCCCGGCGAGCACGTCGGCGACGTCGACCACCCGCTCGGCGTCCCCGGCCCAGGCCGGCCGGGCCGGGACCGCGCCGCAGGCCAGGACGACGACGTCGGGCCGCAGCTCGACCAGGTCCTCGTCACGGGCGCGCACCCCGGTGCGGACGTCGACGCCGTGCTCCGCGCACGCCCGGACGTCGGCCTCGACGAACCCGGCCAGCTCCCCCCGCCCGGGCGCGGTGGCGGCCAGGGCGAGCGCCCCGCCGAGCCGCTCGGCGGCCTCCAGCAGCGTCACCCGGTGGCCGCGGGCGGCGGCGTGCGCGGCGGCCCGGAGCCCGGCCGGTCCGCCGCCGACCACCACGACGTGCCGCGCCCGGGCCGGGACGGCGGGCACCGGCAGCACGCCCTGCACGCAGCGCATCGGCAGGCCGGCCCCGATGCCCGCGGCGCACTCGTTGCAGCCGGTGCACGCCCGCACCGGGTCGCCGCGCAACGCCGTGGCGGCGAAGTCGGGGTCGGCGAGCTGGCCGCGGACCACCCCGACCAGGTCGCAGTGCGCCAGGGCGGCCTCGGCCTCGGCGGGCGTGGTCACCCGGCCGACGCCGATGACCGGCAGGCCCGCGGTCCGCAGCCGGGCGGCCAGCGGCAGCGCGTACCCGTGCGGGCCGGCCATGGAGGGCTCGACCAGGTGCAGGGAGGCGGTGGCGACGCCGGTGGTGGTGGACAGCCAGTCCACGGCGCCGGTCGCGGCCAGCCGGTGCGCGGTGGCCACGGCGTCCTCCGTCGTCGTCCCCCCGGGCTCGGCGGTGGCCAGGCGGACGCCGAGCAGCAGGTCCGGCCCCAGCGCCCCGCGGACGGCGGCGACCACCTCGAGCAGCAGCCGGGCGCGGTCGGTGCCGTAGCCGTCCGTGCGCCGGTTGGTGGAGGGGTCGAGGAGGGCGCGCAGCAGCGAGGACTGGGAGGCCTGCAGCTCCACGCCGTCCAGCCCGCCGTCCCTGGCGTGCCCGGCGACCCGGGCGAACCCGGCGACGACGGCGGCCAGGTCAGCCGGTGTCGCCTCGCGCGGCACCTCGCCGAACAGCGGGTCGGCGACCGGGGAGGGCGCCACCAGCGGGGTGCGGGAGTGCAGGGAGCTGCCCTGGCCGCCGTTGTGGTTGAGCTGGGCGACGACCAGTGCGCCGTGGGCGTGCACCGCGGCGGCGAGCTCCCGGTACCGGTCGACGACGGCGGGGTCGGTGCCGTCGACGACCTTCTCGTAGGGCTGGTCGGCCGGGTCGACGGCCTGCTCCTCGGTGATGACCAGCGCGGCGCCGCCGGCGGCGCGGGCGGCGTAGTAGGCGGTGTGCGCGGGCGACGGGAGCCGGTCGACGGCCTGGTTGGTCAGGTGCGCGCAGAACACCAGCCGGTTGCGCAGCACGCGGCCGCGCAGCACCAGCGGGTCGGTCAGCGCCACCCCGCGGACTGTGCCGCACGCCCCGCCGACCAGGCGAACTTAGGTCACCCTTACCCTTCCGAGGTGCTCCGCGCCGTCGTCGTCCTGCTGGCCCTGGTCCTCACCGCGTGCTCGGCCGACCCGCCCCCGGACGCCGCCGCGGCGGCCGCACCCGTGTCCGGGGTGGCCCCGCAGGAGCTGCCCGGGGGGTACGGCTCGACCGCCGCCGACGGGGAGTTCCCCCGCGACGTCGTGCACTTCGGCGGGACGACGACCCTCCCGGCGGAGCCGCAGCGGGTGGTGGTCATCAGCACCGGCCAGCTGGACGGCGTCCTCTCCCTCGGGGTGGTCCCGGTGGGCGCCACCCAGGCCAGCGGCGCGGGCCTGGTCCCGGCCTACCTGGCCGACGCCTTCCCCGACGCCGACCTGACCTCCGTCGGCTCCGTCGGGCTGCGCCTGGAGCCCGACCTGGAGGCGATCGCAGCGCTGCAGCCGGACCTGGTGCTGGTCAACACGGTCGGCGCGGAACCGATCGGCGCGGCGCTGTCCGGGATCGCCCCGACCGTGGTCACCGAGGGCACCGGGGTGAACTGGCAGCAGGACCTGCTGCTGGTCGCCGCCGCGCTGGGCCGCACCGCTGCCGCCCAGGACCTGCTGCAGGACCTGCTGGACGACGCCGCGCAGGTCGGCGCGGGGTTCGGGGACGCGACGGCGTCGGTGGTGCGGGTCAGCGGCGACCGGACCCGGATCTGGGGCACCGGCTCCTTCGTCGGCAGCATCCTGGCCGCCGGCGACGTCGCCCGCCCGGCCGACCAGCGGTTCACCGGGACCTCGCAGGACCTCTCCGACGAGGAGCTGCAGCGCGCCGCCGGCGACCGCCTGTTCTACGGGGTGCAGGCCGGCGCCGAGGACGCGACCGCGCTGGCCAGCCCGCTGTGGACGGGGCTGCCGGCGATCGCGGACGGCACCGCGGTCCGGGTCGACGACGAGGCGTGGTTCCTCAACGCCGGCCCGGCCGCGGCCCGCGTGGTGCTGGACCAGCTGGCGGGGTGATCAGCCCGGCAGGTGGGCGCGCAGCCAGCGGACGACGTCGACGGTGACGGCGTCCCGGACGGTCTCGTTGACCAGCTCGTGCCGGGCCTCGGGGTAGAGGGTGGTCGTGACGTCGGTCAGGCCGGCGGCGCGGTAGCGGTCGCCGAGCGCGGTGACGTTGGTGCCGCCGCGACCGCCCACCGGGTCGCGGTCGCCGGAGACCAGCAGCAGCGGCAGGTCGTCGCGGACCGACGAGGGGTCGGCGGCGCGGCCGGCCTGGCCCAGGACGCCGCCGATGATGGCGTCCTCGGTGGGGAAGCCGCACAGCGGGTCGGCCACGTACGCGTCGACCTCGGCGGCGTCGCGGCTGAGCCACTCGAAGCCGGTGCGCGGCTTGAAGCCGGCGTTGAACGCGGCCAGGCCGGGCGCGTCGGCGGGCAGCCCCGCCAGCACCTCGCCGAGGCCGTCGAGGGTGGTGGAGCCGCTGAGCACGACGCCGGCGTAGCGGACCGGTTCGTCCAGCAGGGCCAGCTGCATGCCCATGGAACCCAGCGAGTGCGCGAAGGCGAACAGCGGCAGGTCGGGGTGCTGCTCGGCGAGCTGACGGGCGTGGGCGCCGATGTCGGCCACGAACCCGTCGACGCCGGCCGCGCCGAAGCTGCCCAGCGGCACCGCGTCGGACACCGAGGCGCCGTGCCCGCGGTTGTCGGCCGCGGAGACCACGAACCCGGCGGCGACCAGCGCCTGGGCGAAGCGGTCGTACCGGGGGCCGTGCTCGGCCAGGCCGTGCACCACCTGGACGACGCCGACCGGGGCGCCGGGGACGTCGTCCCAGGTGTAGGTGGCGATGGCCAGTCCGTCGGCCGGGGAGGGGAAGGAGGCAGGCATGCCCGCATCCTGGCCCGCGCCGGGGCGGGACGACGATGCGGGGGTGACCGCGCGACCGACGTCCGGCGACCTGCGCACCCGGCAGGTCCTGGTCGCGGCGCTGGCCGCGCTCAGCGGGGCGACCGACGCCGTCGGCCTGCTCGCGCTCGGCGGGGCGTTCACCAGCGTGATGACCGGCAACCTGGTGCTGCTGGGCACGGCGTCCACCACCACCAACGGTGCCCTGGCCCTCTCCTCGGGGACGGCGGTCCTCGCGTTCTGCCTCGGCGTCGCGCTGGGCACGCTGCTGGCCGGGACACCGCGGCGCGAGGACGGCGTGTGGCCGGCCAGGGTGACCGTGGCGCTGGCGGTGGAGGGCGCGCTGCTGGTCGGCTACGCGGCCGGCTGGTGGGTGACCGGCGCCGACCGCGGTGCCACCGCCGCACTGCTGCTGCTCGCGACCACCGCCGTCGCGCTGGGGGTGCAGAGCAGCACGGTGCAGCGGTTCGGGGTGCCGGGGTTGTCGACGACCTTCCTCACCGGGACGCTCACCGGGATCGTCGTCCGGCTGACCACCCGCCGTCCGCTGCGGGAGGTCCTGCCGGGCGTCCAGGTCGTGGTCGGCCTGGTCGCCGGTGCCGCCGCGGGCGCGGCGGTGGTGTCGGCCCTGCCCGGCGCGGCCCCGGCCCTGCAGCTGGCCCTCGTCGCGGTGGTGCTCGTCGTGGCGTCGCTGCGCTTCCACCGCGGACGTGCGGCGACCTCACCGGGACCGCACAGGGAGACCACCGCGGACGTGCAGGAACCGGGGGCACCGTCGGGTCCACCGACACCTGGAGGTCCCCGATGACGACGATCGTCGCGCTGCTCGCCTTCTTCGCCCTGCTGTCCGTCGCCGACCTGCTCCCCTCGGCCGTCCGCTGACCGGTAGCGACGCTGCGCGCGTTTCCGCGGAAACGCTCCCGGCCGCGCTCCCGCGGGAACACCTGCTCGTCGCCGAGATCGCGGCCGGGGACCTCGTCCGCGTGGGCGCGACGCCAGGAGCGGTCGTCCGGGCCTGTAGCCGACCTGCTGCCCGCTCAGTCGCGCTGCCACGGGCCGGTGAGCAACCACGCCGGCAATGCGCGAGGTTGCCCGCCCGCATGCGTTGCACGACGTCTCCGTGGAGACCTTGCCCGGGGGCCGGCGCATCCTCCCCCTGTCCCCGGACACGGCCGACTACCGGGACGTGCGCACGTCCGAAGACAGATTGACCTCGCGTTCGGTCCCGGTACCGGGGTGCGTAGTGGGTTGGTCGTCGGGCGAGAGCCGGCTGTCGCGCATGAGCGAGAACGTCTCTGCGCCGTCGCCCGGGACATCGGAGAGAGCAGAGGAGTGTGCGAACCGTAGGTTGCTGACCCCCTGCGGGCCGATCACGTACTCCTCCGCCTCCGTCTCAGCCTGCTCGATGGCCAGCTCGGCTGACGAGACGATCCACAGCGTGAGCCGCTCCTCGTCCGTGCCGTCCTCCCCGCCGGACGGGCTGCCAACGCCTGCGGGAAGGGCTCCTAGCATCGACCCTGTGCCTGTGCGCCTGCAGTTGCTGCCCTTGGTCGTGGCCAGCGCGACCTTGACGCTGGTGGGTTGTTCGTCCGGCCCGCAGGACGCCGAAGTCGGTGATTGCACGACCCGGCCCATCGAGCTGCTGGAGACGGTGGACACGCAGGAAGAACTTGATGAGGCACTCGCCGGTGACGGCACGGGAGCTGACAGCATCACGGTCGTCGACTGCGAGGACGATGGCGCCGAAGCCAGGATCGTGAAGGTCGTCCCAGGCGTCACCTTCGGCGAATCCACGGCGAACGCCGTTGCTCTCTGCCGCCTCGAGGACGATGAGCCGCAGGTGGACGATTCCGTCTGGTTGGGACCGTACAACGCTCCCGACAGCGAGGACACGCTCCTCTGCCTGCAGACCATCTGAGGCGCAGTGGCCGGTCTCGCCGTTGACGTAGACGGGCTGGCCCTGCTCGAACGCCGCCGCCGTGTCCGATGCGACCTCTCGGAAGGGGCGTCGTGCGGCACATCCCGCGGGCCTACCGGGACCGTTCGCCGTCCGTTCGCTCGACCCGCTGCGCTGAGGTGCGGATGACGGCCCGGACGAGGTAACCCGCGACGAGTGCACCGAGCAGGACCCAGAACCGGTCCCAGCGGGACACCTGCACCACGAGCTCCCCGACCAGGACGAGCACCAGTGGGAAGACCAGTTCATGCAGCTCACGACGAACGACCTGTGCGCGCATGCCCCACATTCCTACGGCAGCACCCACCTCGTCCACCCGCCCCCCGGCGAACCGCCTCGACAGGGCTCCGACGTCACCCCGTGACGGAGCGGGCGGACGCGGCACAGGCCCTAGGCTGCCGGCGTGCTCGGCGCTGCGGGACCCCCGTCACGGGGTCGCGCAGCCGGGCACGCCCGCGCGCTCGTCCCGCTGGCGTCGGCCGTGGCGCTCGCCCTCGCGGGGTGCAGTGCGCCCGCCGCGGCGCCGGGACGGGACGTCGTCGACCTGCTGCAGCAGGACTGGGGCGACGTCCCGGGGGTGACCGCCGACGGCGACGGTCTGCGGGTCACCGCGACCGGGCTGGGCATCGTCAGCCAGGACGGCGGGGACCGCCAGGCCAACCCGCTGCTCGACCTGGCCGGCACCCACCTGGTCGTCGACGGCGACTTCACCCTCGGCGCGCGGTTCGCCGACGTCACCGCCGATGCCACCTGGGCCGTCTACGACAGCCCGCCGGTCGTGGCGGACGAGTTCCGCATCGAACCGGCGGGCATCCGGCTCACCCTCGACGGCGACGACCTGCGGATCGCCGTCCTCGACGGCGCACCCCAGCAGGACGTGACCGACCCGCGCCCGGTGCTCGACCAGCAGGTCACGGTCCCCGGCCCCGCAGCCGAGGTCTCGGTGCGCCGGTCCGGGGAGCTGCTCGAGGTCGCGAGCGGCGGGGAGACGCTGGCCTCGGCGCCCCTCGGCGGGGTGTTCGGGTCGGGCGAGCTCTGGTTCGGGCTGTCCAGCGACGAGGGCACCTTCCGGGTCGCCTCGCTCACCGCCGCCGCGCCGGACGGGGCCTCGCTGCGCACCGCGGGCCCGGCGTTCGAGCAGGCCGAGCCGTCACCCGAGGGGCTGCAGGCGCTCGCCGCCCGCACCCGTCCCGACCTCCCGATCGGTGCGGCGGTGGCACTCGGCCCGCTCGCCTCGGACACGGACTACGCGCAGCAGCTGATCGGGGAGTTCGGCGCCCTCACGCCGGAGAACGCGATGAAGCCGCAGGCCCTCTCGCCCCTGCCCGGCGTGTACACGTTCGAGGAGGCCGACGCGCTGCTCGACGTGGCGGAGAGCCGGGGCATGGCGGTGCACGGGCACACGATCGCCTTCACCGAGGCCATGCCGCGCTGGATGCAGGAGCTGCCCACCGACTCCGCGGAGGACCGCGCCGCCAGCGCCGACGCGCTGCTGGGCTACGTCACCACCGTGGTGACCCACTTCCGGGGCCGGCTCGCCTCCCTGGACGTCGTCAACGAGCCGTTCGACGTCGACCAGGGGACCGACCTCCAGCAGAACGTCTGGTACCGGACCTTCGGGCCCGACTACCCGGTGGTCGTGTCCCGGGCCGTGCACGACGCCGACCCCGACGTCGCGCAGTTCGTCAACGAGAACGGGGCCGACGTGCCCGGCGAACGCCAGGACGCGCTGCTCGACCTGGTCCGCCGCACCAACGAGCTGGGCGGGTACGTCGACGGCGTCGGCCTGCAGGCCCACGTCTACGACCTCGGTACGGACGCCATCTCCGCCGAGGACCTCGCGACCACGCTCGACACCTTCGGGGCGGCGGGACTGCAGGTCCGCATCTCCGAGAACGACGTCACCGACGCCGAGGGGGCCGACGCCCAGGCCGAGCAGTACGCGACGGTGCTGACCACCTGCCTGGGATCACCCACCTGCGTCGCGTACACCACCTGGGGCGTGGACGACCGCTACGACTGGTTCGTCGACGACGACGGCGACCTGCGGCAGGGCCACGACCTCCTGTTCGACGACGGGCACCCGACGCCCGCCCTCGAGGCACTGCGGCGGGCGCTCGGCGGCTGAGCGCCGACCCCGCTACTCCGCGAACACCGCCGTCAGCGCGCGGGCGACGTCGGTGTGGTCGCGCACCAGCCGCACCCGGCCCCGGCCGACCGTCGCCAGGTCACGCCCGAGGTCGACGTCCTGCTCGCCCGAGGTGTCCAGCAGGACGTCCAGCCGCGGCAGCCGCCCGGCCACCAGACGGGGGTCGGGGCCGGCGTTGTGCACGCAGTCGGACAGCAGCAGCACCCGGGCGTCGCGCGGCGGCACCCCGGCCAGCAGCCGGCCGGCGGTCTCCAGCGCGAACGAGACGTTGGTCAGCCCCTGGGTCGGCACCCGCAGCAGCAGGTCCAGCACGGCCAGCGGCTCGACCGGCTCGCCCAGCGGCACCAGCACCGCGGCGTCGGACCAGAAGGCGACCACCCCGAGCGCGTCGCGGCCGAGCTGCCCCGCCAGCGCCCCCACGGTGGCCGCCGCCGTCCGCAGCCGTTCGCCCTTCATGGAGCCGGACACGTCCACGACCAGCACCACCGACCGGCGCCGCCGCAGCCGCTCCCGCACCACCACGTCGTCGTCCTCGGGCCAGGGCTTGCCGGCCAGCGCGTCGACGGTGCGGTCCAGGTCGAGCTCGTCGGAGCCGCCGGTCCAGCGCACGCTGGTCAGCTCCCCCACCCCGCGCCGGGCCCGCCGGTCGCGCGGCGGGCGCGGCACGGCCAGCCGCCGGGCGATCTGCCGGGCCCGCGCCCGGGTCACCGCGTCGGCCTCCGGCAGGGTCGCCAGGTCCGCCAGCGGGATGAGGTCGGCGGGCTCGTCGGTCGTCCCCGGCGTCGAACCGCCGCCGACCGCCTTCGCGCGCTGCCGCCGCCGGTCACCCGACGAGAGCGCCAGACCGGCGCCCCCGCGCGAGGGCTCGTAGGTGGCGGGCTGCTCGGTGAGCTGCTTGGGACGGCGGCGCAGCGGCCGCATGCCCCGCGGCGCCCCGGGCCGGTCCCGGCGGGTGACCGGCGAGTCGGCCTCGACCGTCCTTCAACCGGGCGCGGCGGCGGCCGGCTGCAGCAGGAAGTGGTCCTCCCAGATCTCGCGCAGCACGCCCTCCGGTGTCTGCTCGGCGATCTCGTCCAGGTGCACCCGGCCGCTCAGCGCCACCAGCATCGCGTCCCACACCACCGCGGTGTAGTCCTCGGGCAGCCCGCGCAGCTCGTCGGTGTCGGGGACGGCGACCCCGCGCATCGCAGCCAGCTGCGACGCCACCAGCGCGACGTCGATCGCCCCGCGCACGCTGCTGCCCTGTCGGACGTCGTCCCGCTCCCGCGTCGCCCGGGTCAGCGCCACGGCGTCGGCGACCAGCCGGCGCGCCTCGATGCCGGTCCGCCGGCCGACGATCCCGCGCTCGGCCTCGGCGTCCTGGTAGCCGACCGCCAGCCGGCACATCCGGTCCGACACCGACGTCGGCATCCGGGTCGTGCCCACCGCGTCGTAGGGGTTCATGCTCGCCACCACGCGGAAGGTGTCCGCGGCGCGCACCGTGCCCATCGTCGGCACCGTGACGGAGCGTTCCGCCATGGCCGTGAGCAGCGTGTTCAGGGTGTCCTCGGGCGCCCGGTTGAACTCCTCGACGTAGAGGAAGCCGCCGGTGCGCATCGCCTCGACCAGCGGGCCGGCCACGAAGTTGTCGGCGGTGTAGTCCTCCCGCAGCACCCGGGCCGGGTTGTGGTGGCCCACCAGCCGGGTCGGGGTGAGGTCGGCGTTGCCCTCGACGAACAGCAGCGGGATGCCCCACTCGCCGGTGATCGCCCGCAGCAGCGTCGACTTCGACGTCCCCGGCGGGCCCTCGATGAGCACGTCGCGGCCGGCGGCGACCGCGGCCAGCAGCAGGTCGGTCTCGCGCTCGCGGCCGACCAGGTGGGTGGCGACGCGCTCGCGCACGGCGCGCACGTCCGCCGCCGCGGACGACGTCGTCCGGTTGATCTCGTCCAAGGGAGTCCTGTCGTGAGGGGGCGGCGCGAGGTCGCCCCCGCGCCGCCCGGGGGTCACTTGACCGTGTAGCCGGCGTCGACCGGGAGGGTCACGCCGGTGATGTACCGCGCCTCGTCCGAGACCAGGAAGAGGATCGCGTTGGAGATGTCCACCGGCTCCACCCACGGGATGGGCAGGGCGTTGGTGGAGGTGAAGATCGGCTCGGCCTTCTCGCGGCTGGGCGACGGGTCGTCGGGGGCGAACAGCCCCCACGTCTTCTCGTTCTGGATCATCACCGTGTCCACCCCGGTCGGGTGCACCGAGTTGACCCGGATCGAGTGCGGCGCGAACTCGTTGGCCAGGGTGCGCATGACACCGACGACGCCGTGCTTGGCCGCCGTGTAGTGGATCGTGTTCGGCGTCCCCTTGAGCCCGGCCGTGGAGCTGGTCAGCACGATCGCGCCGCCGCGGCCGCCCTCGACGAGGTGCGGCAGGGCCACCTTGCAGGTGTTCCAGACCCCGGTCAGGTTGATGTCGATCATCTCCCGCCAGGCCTCGTCGGAGAGCTCCAGCGCGGGCTGGATCTCGAACACCCCGGCGTTGCCGAGCACGATGTCCAGCCGGCCCAGCTGCGCGACCCCGTCGTCCACGGCCGCCTTCATGGCCGCGACGTCGCGGACGTCGGCCTTGGTGGCCACGATCCGCCGGTCCAGCGCCTCGACCTGGCGCACGGTCTCCGCCAGGTCCTCCTCGGTCGCCGGCGGGTACATGCCGATCGAGTCGATCGGCCCGCAGACGTCGACGGCGATGATGTCGGCGCCCTCCTGGGCCAGGCGCAGCGCATGGCTGCGGCCCTGGTTGCGCGCCGCCCCGGTGATGAAGGCGACCTTCCCCTCGACCCGGCCCGTCACTTCTGCACCGACCCGGCGTCGACGGGCAGCTGGACGCCGGTGACGTACCGGGCATCGTCGCTGACCAGGAAGAGGATCGCGTTGGAGATGTCGACCGGCTCCACCCACTCGATCGGGAGCGCGTTCAGGGTCTTGAACGACTCGCCGGCCTCCTCGCGGGTGACCTCCGACGCCGCCTTGTCCGGACGGAAGAGCCCGTACGTGAACTCGTTGTGGATCATGTCCGTGTTGACCGAGGTCGGGTGCACGGAGTTCACCCGGATCATGTCCGGGGCGAACTCGTTGGCGAAGGTCTTCATGAGCCCGACGACGCCGTGCTTGGCCGCCACGTAGTGCGCCAGGTTGCCCAGGCCCTTGATGCCGGCCGTGGAGCTGGTCAGCACGATCGCCCCGCCCCGACCCCCGGCCCTGATGTGCGGGATCGCCGCGCGCACGGTCTTGAAGACGCCGGTGAGGTTCACCCCGACCATCTCGTCCCACATCTCGTCGGTGAGGTCCTCGACCGGCGCGAAGCTGGCGATCCCCGCGTTGGCCAGCACGATGTCCAACCGGCCCAGCTGCGCGACGCCGTCGTCCACCGCCGCCCCGAGCGCCGCGGTGTCGCGGACGTCGGCCTTGCTCGCGATGATCCGCCGGTCCAGCGCCTCGACCTGGCGGACCGTCTCGTCCATGTCGGCCTGCGTGGCCTGCGGGTAGCCGACGCTGGCCATGTCCTGCAGGTGGTCGACGGCGATGATGTCGGCGCCCTCCTGCGCCAGGCGTACGGCGTGGCTGCGGCCCTGGCCGCGCGCCGCGCCGGTGATGAAGGCGACCTTGCCCTCGAGCTTGCCCATCAGTGGTTCCTCTCGGTGTTCCCCCGCTACGGCTGTGACTGGTGCACAGGGCCCCGGAGGGCCGCGGCCTGGAGCCGCACGGGTCTCGGCTTCCAGGCGGCCGGGCCGCGCAGGTACCAGGGCTTGGCCACCCGGAGGTGGGCCAGGGCAGGGGTCACGGGGCGACCGCCAGCGCCGCCCGCCGGCCCTCGAGGACGGCGTCGAGCACCGTCCTCGGGGCGACGACGTCACCGGCGAACCGCGCACGGCCGGTGTCGGGCAGGGTCCGCCCGGGGAGCCGGTGCCCGGCGTCGACCACCGCGGCGCACGGGACTCGGATCTCGCCGCCGGGGCGAGGGATCCCCTCCACCACGGACGGAGCCGATGCGTGGGGGAAGGGCTCCCCTGCCTCGGCGGGGAAGGGAGCGGCGAACACCGGCTCGAGGACCGCCTCGGCGCCGTCCCATGACACCAGCCGGACGGCGGTCAGCCGGCGCACGCCCGCCCGGGCCAGCCGGCGGTTGGCGCCCACCAGGTCGCCGGCCGGGCCGAGCCGGGTGCCGACGACGTCGTCCGGCGTGGCCAGCACGACCGCGCGGCCGCCGGCGGCGAGCAGCTCGGCGACCCCGACCCCCACCGGCCCGCCGACCGGGTCGTGCACCAGCACCGGGCCCTCCGGGAGCGCCGCGCCGGCCAGCACGTCGGCCGCGGGGACGGCCCCGGGGACGGCGGCCGCGCCGGGCAGCCCGCCGGTGGCCACCACGTCGGCGTCCTCCGTCGTCCCCGCGGTGAACCGGACGCCGAGCCGGGTGCACTCGGCGGCGAGCCAGTCACCGAACCGGTGGAATCGATCCCGTCCCGGCGCAGCCGCCACCACGGGCAGCAGCCCGCCGACCGCGGGGGCCACCACCTCGACGTCGTGGCCGCGCAGCGCGAGCACCCGCGCCGCCTCCAGCCCGGCCGGCCCGGCCCCGGCCACCACCACCGGCCGACCGCCCGGGACGGGGACGTCGACGTCGGGCTCGGTGGTCTCGTGGCCGCTGCGCGGGTCGACCACGCAGCTGACCGGTGGGTTCCGGGTGTCGAGCACCTGGCAGGCCTGGTTGCACAGCAGGCACGGCCGCGGCGCCCGGCCGGCCCGGACGGCGGCGACGAACCCGGCGTCGGCGATCTGCGCGCGGGTCAGCTCCACCGCCGCGTACCCGGCGGCCAGGAGCTCCTCGGCGTGCGCGGGGTCGACCACCGAGCCCTGCGCGACGACCGGGGTGGCGCCCGCGGCGACGAGCAGTTCCACGTGGAACCCCGGCCGGCGGTGGGCGGTGGGCCGGTAGGCCTCGCCGTCCAGCGCGCTGCCGCGGACCAGGGTGAGCAGGTCGACCAGCGGGGCGAGCTCGGCGACCAGCGGGGCCGCGCCCTCGGGTGCCAGCCCGGCCCAGGGCGCCTGCTCGTCGACGCACAACCGCAGCGCCAGCACCCGGTCGGGGCCCTGCGCGGCGCGGACGGCGGCGAGCACCTCGCGCAGCAGCCGGGCGCGGTCGGTGCCGTACCCGTCGTCGCGGGTGTTGGTGAGCGGGGAGAGGAACTGGCGGAGCAGGGCGCGCGGGCCGGCGTCCACCTCGACGCCGTCCAGCCCGGCCGCGACGGCGGTGGCCGCGGCACCCGCGAAGCCTGCGACGAGGGCAGCGACCTCGGCGTCCCCCATCGGGACGGGGACCAGGCCGGTGACGACGTCGGGCACCCTGCTCGGCCCCCACGGCGGGGCCTGGGTCCAGGACGCCGAGCCCTGGCCGCCGGTGTGGGTCAGCCCGGCCAGCACCACGGTGCCGTGCGGCCGGCAGGCGTCGCCCACCGCGGCCCACCCGGCGGCGCAGTCGGCGGCCAGCGGCGCGCGCTCGTAGGGGTGGTCGGAGGGGTGCACCGAGGCGGCCTCGGTGACCAGCACGCCGGTGCCGCCGGCGGCCCGCCGCGCGTAGTAGGCGACGTGCCGCGCGGCGAGGCCGCGACCGGTCCCCAGGTTGGTCTCGTGGGGGCCGAAGAGCGTCCGCGAGGGCGCAGTCCTCCCCGCGAGGTCCCAGGGACCGGTCAGCGGCACGTCAGCGCAGGTCGAGCCCGGCCAGCGGCGACTCGTCGCAGATCTTCGCCGGGATGCTCGGCATGCCCAGCAGCGTGGGCTGCCCGCGCACCGGGCCCTTGTGGGAGTGGTCGATGTGCGACTTCGGCGTGACGAGGTCCAGGTCCCGGGCGGCCAGGGCGTTCTCGCCGTAGCCCTGCACGCACTCGGGGTCCGGGCCGTCCAGGGGCAGGCCGGTGAAGAACTTCGCCGCCATGCAGCCCCCGCGGCAGGCGTCGAAGTGCGCGCACTTGGTGCAGGCGCCGCCGGTCTGCGGGCTGCGCAGCTCGGTGAACAGGTCCGAGGTCTGCCACACCCGCTGGAAGCCGCCGGGGGACCGCACGTTGCCGGCGAGGAAGTTCTCGTGGATGGCGAACGGGCAGGCGTAGACGTCGCCGACCGGGTCGATCAGGCACACCACGCGCCCGGCGCCGCACAGGTTGAGCCCCGGCAGGGCCTCCCCGAAGGCGGACAGGTGGAAGAACGAGTCACCGGTGAGGACGCCGTCGCCGTTGGCCAGCAGCCAGTGGTAGAGCTCCTTCTGCTGGGCCATCGTCGGGTGCAGCTCGTCCCACACGTCGGCGCCGCGGCCGCTGGGCCGCAGCCGGGTGATGCGCAGCTGCGCGCCGAAGGAGTCGGTGAGGGCCTTGAACTCGTCGAGCTGCCCGGCGTTCTCCCGGGTGACGACGACGGAGACCTTGAAGTCCTTCATCCCGGCCTCGGCCAGGTTCTCCAGCGCCCGGATCGCGGTGGCGTAGGAGCCGGTGCCCCGCACCCGGTCGTTGACCTCGGCGGTGGCGCCGTCCAGGGAGATCTGCACGTCGACGTAGTCGGTGCGGGCCAGCTGCGCGGCGCGCTGCTTGTCCAGCTTGACGCCGTTGGTGGAGAACTTGACCCCGACGTCGTGGCCGATGGCGTAGTCGAGCAGGTGCCAGAAGTCCGGCCGCACGGTGGGCTCGCCGCCGCCGACGTTGACGTAGAAGACCTGCATCCGCTGCAGCTCGTCGATGACCGCCTCGGCCTCGGCGGTGGACAGCTCGCGGGGGTCGCGCCGCCCGGAGCTGGACAGGCAGTGCGCGCAGGCCAGGTTGCAGGCGTAGGTGAGCTCCCAGGTCAGGCAGATGGGGGCGTCCAGGCCGTACTCGAACTGGTCGATCAACCGGCCACCGGTGGGCCGCTGGGGCAGGACAGCCGTCACGGGGTCCTCCTTTCGATCATCTGGGAACGCGACAGGGTCGCCAGGGCGGTCACGTAGGCGGGGTGCTGGGCCTCGGGGACGTCGCAGGCCCGCAGGGTGGACGCGACGTCGGGGTGGGCCTCCAGGGCCTTGACCACCGCGACCAGCGGCTTCGACTTCAGGAACGACAGCTTGCGGTTGCCGAAGTGGTAGACCAGCGCGCCGAAGGGCTCCGGGCGCAGCGCCACCGACGGCGACTTCCGCCAGCCCACGGTGGGGTCGAAGGGGACCTCGTCAGCGGGGATCGTGACCGGGCCCGTGCCGGGCCCGGTCACGAGGGTGTCGGCCAACGGCTCAGTACACGCCGCACATGCCGTCGATGGAGACCTCCTCCACCAGGGACTCCTCGGTGAGGACCTCCTCGGCGGCGGGGGCGGGGGTCTCGGTCTCGGTCTGCTCCGGCACGGATGCCTCCTGGTGAGCTGGGTCACGGACACGGCCGACGCTAGTGGCACCCAGTGCCACCGGGCAAGAGGGGGATGATGCGCGTCGTGAGCGAACCCGCCACCCGCGAGGTGACCCGCGCCCGCATCGAGGCCGCCGCCCTGGAGCTGTTCGCCGAGCGCGACTTCGACGCCGTCACCGCCGACGAGCTCGCCGACGCGGCCGGGATCAGCCGGCGCACGTTCTTCCGGCACTTCGCCACCAAGGCCGACGCGGTGTGGGGCGACTTCCACGCCCACGTCGTCCGGCTCCAGGAGCTGCTGGCCGCGACGTCGGAGGACCAGCCGGTGCTCGCCTCCATCTGCGCCGCCTACGTCGAGGTCAACGACTACCCCGGCGCCGACCTGCCGCTGCTGCGCGAGCGGATGCGGCTGATCCTCACCGAGCCGGCGCTGCAGGCGCACTCGCAGGTGCGCTACGCCGACGTCGACCGGGTGGTCGCCGAGCACGTCGCCCGGCGCACCGGCTGCCGCCCCGACTCCCTCGTGCCGCGGCTGGTCGCGCTCTCGACCCGTGCCGCGGCGACCACCGCGTTCGAGGCGTGGCTGGCCGGCGAGGGCTCGCTGGCCGACGACCTGCACGCCGCCTTCGACCAGCTCGCCGGCGGGTTCCCCACCCTCCGCTGACCCGCCCTCAGGCCCGGGCGAGGAAGCCGCGCAGGCCCTCCAGCAGGCGGTCGACGTCCGCGTCGTCGCTGTAGGGGGCCAGACCGATGCGCAGGCCCCCGGTGTCGCCCAGGCCCAGCCGGCGCGAGCACTCCAGCGCGTAGAACGACCCCGCCGGGGCGTTCACCCCGCCTGCGGCGAGGTAGCGGTAGGCGTCGGCGGCGTCCCGGCCCTCGAAGGTGACCAGCAGCGTCGGCGTCCGGCGCTCGGCACGGGACCACAGGGTCACCCCGGGGAGCTCGCGCAGCCGGTCCTCGAGCGAGGCGCGCAGCGCGTCCTCGTGCTCCTCCAGCGCCGCCATGCCGGTCAGCAGCCGCTCCCGCCGGGTCGCGCCGGCGCCGAGACCGGCCAGGAAGTCCACCGCCGCGGTGGTGCCGGCCAGCAGCTCGTAGGGCAGCGTGCCCAGCTCGAACCGCTCGGGGACGGCGTCGGTGGAGGGCAGCAGCTTGTCCGGGTGCAGCGTCTGCAGGAAGGCCGGGTCGGCGACCAGCACGCCGCAGTGCGGGCCGAGGAACTTGTACGGCGAGCAGGTGAAGGTGTCGCAGCCCAGCTCGGCGAGGTCGACCGGGGCGTGCGCGGTCAGGTGCACGCCGTCCACGTGCAGCAGCGCCCCCGCGGCGTGCACCACGCCGGCGATCTGCGGCAGCGGCGGGCGGGTGCCGATCAGGTTCGACGCCCCGGTGACGGCGACCAGCCGGGTCGCGTCGGTGACCACGGCCGCGACGTCGGCGGCGGTGAGCTCGCCGGTGGCCGGGTCGAACTCCGCCCACCGCACCGTCGCGCCGGCCCGCTCGGCGGCCTGCACCCACGGGCGCACGTTGGCGTCGTGGTCCAGCCGGGTCACCACCACCTCGTCGCCGGGCCCCCAGCCGGCGGACAGCGTGCGGGCCAGGTCGTAGGTCAGCACGGTGGCGCTGCGGCCGAACACCACGCCGCCGGGCTGCCCGCCGACCAGGTCGGCCACTGCCTGCCGCGCGGCGCGCACGACGTCGTCGGCGTTGCGCTCGGCCTGCGTCGTCGCCCCGCGGTTGGCCATCGGGGCGACCAGGGCCGCGTGCACGGCGTCGGCGACCGGGGTGGGCACCTGCGTGCCGCCGGGGCCGTCGAAGTGGGCGGCGCCGCCCTGCAGCGCGGGGAAGTGCGACCGGACGGCGGCGACGTCGAAGCTCATGGGCCCGATCCTGCCCCGCCGTCCTCCTGCACCGGACGCCGTCCTCCTGCACCAGATCTCGCGAGGGAGGACGGACGTCGATCAACCTCCCTGATCAACGCTGGACGCGGGGGCCGACGGCGGCGACCACCCGGTCCGGGCGCACCAGCACCCAGCGGTCCCGCAGCGCCGGGCCCAGGTCGGGCAGCGCACCCCGGTGCAGCACCCGCGGCCGCGCCCCGCCGGGCAGCACCGGCAGCTCGGGCACCTCGGTGGAGCAGACCAGCAGCGCCCACCCGGGCCCGAGGACGTCGTCCAGCCGGCGGCCGCGGCGCAGCTCGACGTCGGGCACCGGCCGCCCCACGCCCCGGGACGGGCCGACCCGCGGACGGCGCACCCACGGCCCGCGGCGCAGCGGCGGGGTGCCGGCGGCCAGCAGCGTGCGGGGCAGCAGCCGCAGCACCACCCGGCGCACCCGGGCGGCGCGCGGGCCGCCGGCGGTCATCAGCCAGCCGGTGAACGCGGCCAGCCGGACCAGCGCGCGGGCGTGCGCGGCCCGCTCCCGGCCGTGGGTGTCCAGCAGCGCGTCGGGCGCCCCGGCGAGCACCGCGTCGACCTTCCACGCCAGCTGGTGCACGTCCCGCAGCCCCAGCCCGAGGCCCTGGCCGATGAACGGCGGGGTGAGGTGGGCGGCGTCCCCGGCGATCAGCACCCGCCCCGACCGCCAGCGCCGGGCCACCCGGGCGCCGTAGGTGTAGTCGGTGGCCCGCACGACCTCGCAGTCCTGCGCGCCGAACCGGGCGAGCTCGGCGGGCAGGTCGAGCGGCTGGCCGGTCACCCGGAACTCGGCGCGGTAGCGCCGTCCGGACACCGGCATGAACGTCGCCGCCCGGTCGGGGTCGCACACCTGGTGCACCCCCGGCCAACCGGCCAGCGGGGCGGGGGCCAGCAGGTCCACCACGTGCCAGCGGTCCGGGCGGGCCAGCTGCCGCCACCGGGCGCCGACCTCGCGGGCCACCACCGAGTGCGCGCCGTCGCAGCCCAGCACGACGTCGGCGGCCAGGGTGGACCGGTCCGTCTCGACCTGCGCGCCCCGCCGGGTGCGCCGGACCCGCTGCACCTCGACCCCGGTGACCAGCTCCACGCCGGCGGCGGCCGCCGCACCGCGCAGCAGCTGCTCCAGGTCGGGCTGGTGGAACATCGACGCGGCGCCCGGCTCGCGGGGGAACTCGGCGAGCACCCGGTGGTCGGCGTCCAGCAGCCGCAGCCCCGCCCCGGGCGCGCTGACCCGGGCGAACGCCTCGCCCACCCCCGCGTCGGCGAGCACCCGCCGCGCCTCGGCGTCCAGGTGCACCGCGCGGGGCAGCTCGGAGGGCCCGGTGCGCCGCTCCAGCACCTGCACGTCGTGGCCGCGGCGGGCCAGCAGCAGGGCCGCGGTCAGCCCCACCGGCCCGGCGCCCACGACCACCACCCGCCCGCGCGTCATGGCGCGGCGGCCACCTCCGCGGGGTGCCGGTAGACCAGCAGCGCGACGTCGTCCTCCTGCTCGTCCAGCAGCTGGTCGACCAGGACCGAGGCGAGCACGTCCGGGGACAGCGCCCGGCCCTCGACGACCGCGGTGACGGCGCGGGCGATGCCCTCGTCCAGCGCCTCGTGCCGCCGCTCGACCAGCCCGTCGGTGTAGAGCAGCAGGCTGTCGCCCGGCGCCAGCGCGACCTCGGCCTCCGGGCGGGCCAGGCCGGTGCGCACCGCCAGCGGCAGCGACTGCGCCCCGTCGAGCAGGCGGGTGCCGCCGTCGGCCCCGCCCAGCACGGCCGGCAGGTGCCCGGCGCTGCTGTAGCGCAGCGTGCCGGCGCGGCGGTCGACCACGGCGCAGAACACCGTGCTGCAGGCCGCGCCCTCGACCAGCTCGGCGAAGCGGTCGAGCGCGGAGAGCACCTGGGCGGGGCCGTTGGCCTCCAGCAGCAGGGCCCGGCCGGCGCTGCGCAGCTGGCCCATCACGGCCGCGGCCGGCAGGCCGCGGCCCACGACGTCGCCGACCACCACGCCGAACACCTCGTCGGCGAGCTCGACCACGTCGTACCAGTCGCCGCCCACCTCGAGGGCGCGGGCGGCCGGCTCGTAGCGGACGGCGAACCCCCCGGGCAGCTCGACCGGGCCGAGGATGGAGCGCTGCAGCGTCACCGACACCTCGACCGCGGCGCGGGCCACCTCGCGCTCGGCCTCGGCGCGCTCGGCCGACCGGCGGCGCTCGGCCTGGTAGGCCTGCGCGTCGGTGACCACGGCAGCGACCTGCCCGGCGACCAGCTCCAGGAAGGAGAGGTAGTCCTCGTCCAGCCGCAGCTGGGGGGCGACGCCGACGACCAGCACGCCGATCGGCGCGGACTGGCCGGCCACCACCAAAGGCAGCGCGACGGCCTGGTCGACGTCGGCGGGGGTGAGCGCGTCGGGCCGCGGCGGCACCAGCCCGGGCAGCCGGGCCGCGAGCCCCCCGGTGACCTGCACGGTGCCGGTGGTGATCGCCTCCCACGCCCAGTCGGCGACGCCGCCGGTGGGCAACCGGGGCACCAGCGGGGCCGGCGGCGGCCCGGACTGCCAGGTGGTGGCCGCCAGGTGCGCCGACCGGCCGTCGGGGTCGAGCAGGTAGACCAGGCCGAACGGGACGTCGTCGGGCGCGCGGGTGAGCGCGGCCATCGCCGCGTTCGCCGCGCGGTCGGTGTCGCCGTGCCGGGCCGCGCCGACCTCGGCGAAGGCCTGCAGCGCGGTCAGCCTGCGGGCGCCGAGCACCCGGCCCGTGGTGTCGCTGGTGGTGTTCAGCACCCCGACCACCCGGCCGTCGGGGTCGGTGATCGGGGAGTAGGCGAAGGTGAACCAGGTGGCCTCGTCGAAGCCGTGCCGGTGCATGAGCAGCGGCAGGTCGACGTCGTAGGTGGCGGTGCCCGCCAGCACGCCGTCCAGCCGGCCGCGGATGGTCGGCCAGAGCTCGGCCCACACCTCCGCGCACGGCCGGCCCATCGCCCACGGGTGCTTGTCCCCGAGGATCGGGGCGTAGCCGGCGTTGTAGACCATGACCAGCTCGGGGCCCCACATGACGAGCATGGGGAACGGGTTGTTCAGGCAGATGCCGACGGCGGCGCGCAGCGACTCCGGCCAGGTGCTCACCTCGCCCAGCGGGGTGGCCCCCCAGTCGGTGGCCAGCACCACCTCGCGGATGCCGTCGTCCAGCCCTGCGGTGAACAGGGTCGCGGTCTTCTCGGCCACCCGTCCCCCTCGTCCCCGCCCCCGGGTCCCGCGAGCTGACCCGATCATGCCCCACACCCCCGACAGCGGCAGGTCACCGGTCGGCCGTGTTCCGGGATCCCGGGGTCCGGTTCACGACAGGGGCCGTCCGGTGGCGCGCGGCAGGTCCAGCTCGACCCGGGCCGGCAGGCGGTCCAGCTCGAGGGCCTCCCGCGCCCTGGCCAGCACCTCCCCGGTGACCGCGCGGTGCACCTCCCCGGGGTCGGCGCGGCCGGCCAGCCGCACCCGCAGGTGCAGCCGCGGCGCCGCCGACGTGCCGGACAGGTGCGCCGAGGCGCGGGCCACGCCCGGCAGCGCCTCGACCTCCTCCTCGACCACCCGGGTCAGCGCGGCGCCGTCCAGCACGGTGCGGCCGCCGTCGGCGTCCTCCAGCCGGATGCGGGCCAGCCGGTCGGTGCGGGCCTGGAGCACCAGCCACCAGGCCGAGAGCCCGGCCACCGCCAGCCCGCCGGCCCCCACGACCGGCGCCACCCACCCCGCGGTCCCGCCGCCGGGCAGCACGGCCCGGTCGGCCCGGTCGGCGCCGAGCGCACCCAGGCCGAGCAGCAGGACGAGCACGCCGGCGGCGAGCAGCACCGCGCCCAGCACGGCGAGCACCACCCGGTTGACCCGGACCGCGCCGGGCGTGCGGGTCGCCGGGGCCAGCGCCGCGGGCCCGCTCACGCCGCCACCCGCTGCAGGTCGACGTCCAGCGCCGGCGCGGCGGCCAGGCCCAGGCCCGCCAGGGCCGCCGCTGCCCGCTCGCGCACCTGCGCCTCCAGCTCCGTGCTGTCCCGGAGCGCGGTGCGCACGGTGAGCCGCGCGGTCCGCCGGCCGACCCGGGAGCGGGTGCCGTCCACGCCGGGCACGGCGGCCACCGCCTGCTCCAGCGCCCGGCCGACGCCGCCGCGGGTGACCGCGGTGACCACGTCGGGCTCCTCGGTCGCCACGACGAGCAGGGTGCGGCGACGGGGGGCGAGCTCCGCGGCGAGCAGCAGCAGGCCCAGCGCCGCGAGCCCGGCGCCGACCGCCAGCACCCACGCCCCCGACCAGGTCTGCTCCCGCAGCCAGCGGGCCGCGCCCTCGTACGGCACGACCAGGTGGCCCGGCCGGCCGAGCAGGGCCTGCACCACCTCGGCGGCCAGCAGCACCCCGCCGCCCAGCCCGGCCAGGCCGAGCACGAGGGCCAGCACCCGGTCCACGCCGCGCACCTAGACCACCCTCCGCTGCTCCGGGGCCCGCTCGGGGACCAGCGCGCCGACCCGGACGTCGACCCGGACGTCGCGCAGGCCCAGCAGGCCGGTGAGCTGCTCGACCACCCGTGCGCGCACCTGGCGGGCGACCTGCCGCACCGGCGCGGGCCAGGCGACCGCCAGGTCGACCTCGACGGTGGCCTCGTCGCCGTGCACCCGGGCGGTCACCCGGGGCAGGTCGGCGGCGCTCACCGGCACGCCCAGCACGCGCCGGGCGCTGCCGGTGGCCAGGTCCACCTCGGCGGCGGCCGCGGCGGCCACCCGCTCGACCGCGCGGTCGGCGATCGTCGTCCGCCCGCGCTGCTCCGGCTCGGGCAGCGGCGGGACGGCCGCGGGCGGTGCGGTCACCGGTCGCGGCGGCGGCCGCGGTCGCCGGGGCCGAGGAGGGAGGACAGGTCGAGCTGGCCCTCCACCACCTTGCCGGCGACGAAGCCGAGCGCGGCGAGGACGGCGACGAGGACGAAGGCACCGAACCCGCCGAAGGCGCCGGCGAGGCCGAGCACCATCCCGACGAGCAGGCCGACCGTGCTGGGACGCATGGGGATCTCCAGGGGTGTCAGTCGAGACGGGAGGAGCGCTGCGCGGCGCGGCGGGCCCGGCGCAGCCGGCGCAGCAACCGGGCGGGGGCCGTCCGCCGGGTGGCGACGACGGTGACCGGCCCCGGGGTGGCGGTGGCGCCGGCCCGCAGCGCCGCGAGGCCGGCCACGAAGACCGCGGGGTCGCCGCCGACGTCCGGGTGGTGCGCCCGGACGAAGGCCCGCTCGGCCGCCCGGTCCCGGGTCACCGCCGGTCCTCCCCGGTGTCGACGTCCTCGACCCGCACGTCGACCCGCGACCCGGGTGCCGCGGTGGCCAGCGCGCTGCGCACCTGGCCGGCCACCTCGGCGACCGGCACCCCTGCCCGGCAGACCAGGTGCACCGCGACGTCCGGCGGGCCCACGGCGGTCTCGCGGACGACGACGCCGGTCACCCGCTCACCGGGCAGGTAGGTGCCGACGCCGCCGAACGGCCCGCCGGACAGGCCGGCGACGCCGGGGCAGGCCCGCACCGCCGCGGCGAGGACCCGCGGGTCCAGGCCGGCGACGAGGGCGGCGGCCGCCGTGGTCACCGGACCCGGCTGGGCACGGGCTCGGCGTCCTCGGTGTCGTCGGAGGGCAGGTGGATGTCGTCGACGGCGATGTTGACCTCGACGACCTGCAGGCCGGTCATCTGCTGCAGGCTCTGGATCACGTTGCGCCGGATCCCGGCCGCCACGTCGGCGATCGCGACGCCGTACTCGACGACCACGTCGATGTCGACGGCGGCCTGGGTCTCGCCCACCTCCACCGAGACGCCCTGGCTGACGTTCGGCCCGCCCGAGCCCGGGATCCGCTCCCGGATGGCCCCGAACGCCCGGGCCGCGCCGCCGCCGAGCCGGTGCACGCCGTGCACCTCGCGGGCCGCCATCCCGGCGATCTTGGCGACGACGGTGTCGGCGATCGTCGTCCTCCCCTGGCTGGAGACCAGCTCGGTGGAGGAGGTGGCGGCCGGGGCGGGCGTGCTGGGCTCGGTCATCGCGGTCCCTTCGCGGTCGGTGGAGTCGCTCCACCCACCGTGCCACGCCCCGCCCGCGGTCACACCTGGACGGCGACCCCCGGGGCCGGGGCCAGCAGCGCGGCGGCCTCCACCAGCGGCACGGGCTTGGACCACAGGTAGCCCTGGCCGTAGGTCGCCCCGGCCGCGGTCAGCCAGGCGGCCTGCTCGGGGCCCTCCACGCCCTCCGCGACGGTGGTCAGGTGCAGCGACTGGCCCATGGCGATGATCGCCTCAGCCAGGGACGCGCCCTGCTCGTCGCCGACGACGTGGTCGACGAAGGACTTGTCCACCTTGAGGACGTCGACCGGCAGGTCACGCAGGTAGGACAACGAGCTGTAGCCGGTGCCGAAGTCGTCGATGGCGATCCGGATGCCCGTGGCGCGCAGCTGGCCGAGCAGCGGGGCGACCACGTCGGCGCCGGCCAGCAGGGAGGTCTCGGTGATCTCCAGGACCAGCTGCTGCGGGGCCAGGCCGCTGTCGGCCAGCGCGTCGGCGACCAGCTGGACGAACCCGGGGGCGGTCAGCTGCGCGACGGCCACGTTGACCGACATCGCGATCGGCGGGCGGCCCGGCAGCTGCAGGGTCACCGCGGCGCGGCAGGCCTCCTGCAGCACCCAGGTGCCCATCGGCACGATCAGGCCCGACTCCTCGGCCAGCGGCACGAAGTGCACCGGGGGCACCAGCCCGCGCTCGGGGTGCTGCCAGCGCACCAGCGCCTCGAACCCGTGGACGGTGGGGACGGCGCCGTCGTCGGCGAGGGTGATGGTCGGCTGGAAGTGCAGCACCAGCTCGCCCTCGACCAGCGCCCGCTCCAGGTCGGCGCGCAGCTGCAACCTCTCCAGCGCCGCGGAGTGCAGGCAGGGCTCGTAGACCGCGGTGCCGTGCTTGCCGCCGTCCTTGGCCAGGTACATCGCCACGTCGACGTGCTGCAGCAGCTCCTCGCCGGTGACCCCCTCGGCCGGGGCGTCGGCCAGCCCGACGCTGGCGCTCACCGCGATGGTGTGCCCGTCGACGAGCACCGGCGCGGCCAGCCACTCGTGCACCCGGTCGGCCACCTCGCGGGCGCCGTCCAGGCCGGTGTCCTCCAGCAGCAGGGCGAACTCGTCGCCGCCGAGGCGGGCCACGGTGTCGCCCTCGCGGGCCACCGTGCGCAGCCGGGTGGCCACCTCGACCAGCAGCTGGTCCCCGACGGCGTGGCCCAGCCGGTCGTTGACGTCCTTGAAGTCGTCGAGGTCGCACAGGAGGACGGTGAGCTCGCGGTTGCCGCGGCGGCGCAGCGCGTGGTCCAGGCGGTCGGCGAACAGCCGGCGGTTGGACAGCCCGGTGAGCGGGTCGTGCAGGGCCTGGTGGGTGAGCTGCCCCTCGAGCTCGACCCGGGCGGTGACGTCGCGCAGGGTCAGCACGAGGCCGCCGACACCGGGGTCGTCGAGCAGGTTGGTGAAGGTCCCCTCGACCCGCACGGTGCGGCCGTCGGGGCGGGCCAGCCGGAAGCCGACCTCGGCGTCGCCGTCCGGCCGGGCGTCCAGCAGGGCGACCAGCGGCTCGGCGTCCCCGCCCAGCACGCGCTCGTGCAGCCGGGAACCCAGCAGCTCGGCGACCGGGGCGTCGAACATGCCCGCGGCGGAGTCGGTGGCGTAGGAGACCCGGCCGTCGGTGCCGAGCACGACGATGACGTCGGCGCTGCGCCGCACGAGGCTGGCCAGCCGGCCCTCGCTGGCGACCAGGGCGGCCTGCTCGGTGACCTCGGCCTGCAGCCGGCGGTGCCGGGAGACCAGGCGGCGGAACCAGACCATCCAGCCCACCGAGGCGATGACCAGCATGCCGGCGTAGGCCAGCCCGGCCTGGACGTCGAGCGCGGCGCTGTGGTCGGCGAGGTCCTCGGCCAGCGCGGTGACCTGGGACAGGGCGGCGCCGGGAGCGGCGTCGGCGGCGTCGCGGAGCACCTGTGCCTGGGCGTCGTCGGCCCCGGCGGCGGACAGCCGGCCGGCGAGGGCGGCCAGCTCGGCGGTGTCGCCGGCCTGGACGGACCCGACGGCCTGGGCGACGACGGCGCGCTGCTCGGCGACCGGGGTGGACCGGGCGTAGACGCCGAAGAGGAGCACGAACTCCACGCCGATGACGGCGAGGGTGCCCAGCAACGTCAGCAGGACGCGCCACGGCGACGCCTGCGGGGCCGTCGGCCCTCCCCCGTGCTGCTCCATGGTCCCTCCGTACGGACCCCGGGCGGGTCCTCGCAGAGACGTTCGACAGCAGGAGCGCGTCGCTTGACCGGGCCGTGCACCGGTGACCCGCCCGGGTGAGACGGGCCACGGTGTGTGGACCACGCGCGACCGGGGTAGCAGGCGTGCACCCGCGGCCGTCGAGGAATGGCGGTCGCCACACGTCAGGAGCGCACCACCATGGGCATCATCGGCTTCCTCGTCTTCGGGTTGGTCGTCGGCGCCGTCGCCCGGCTGATCAAGCCCGGCAAGCAGAACCTCTCGATCCTGGCGACCCTCGGCCTCGGCGTCGTCGGCTCGCTGATCGGCGGCGTCGTCGCGTCCGCGCTGGGCACCGGCAGCTTCACCGAGCTCAACGTCCTCGGCGCGATCGTGGCCATCGTCGCCGCGGTGCTGCTGATCGGTGTCGCCGAGTCGGTCACCGGGCGCAGGGCCGTCCGTCGCTGACCCCCTGATCCCGACGGCCCCGGACGCGTGCTGGCGTCCGGGGCCGTCGTGCGTCCGGGGCCGTCGTGCGTCCGGGGCCAGGACGTCACCGATCCGTGACACCGGTCGCCCGGATGGTGACGTCCGCGCAGGTGAGAGCGGTGGTTGCACGGGGCAACATGGTGGTCATGACGAACTCGACGAAGCGGTTGGCCCTGCCCGTTCTCCTCGCCGCCGGGGTCCTCACCAGTGCGTGCTCGTTCAGCGGGGGCACCGAGGACGCCGCGGCCGCCACCGGCAGCGGCACCTCCGCCAGCAGCGCACCGGCCTCCACCCCGGCCGCGACGACCACCGCCGCAGCGCCCACCAGCAGCAGCGCGGCCGCGGTCACCGCCGCCCCGGAGTCCGGCGACCCGCAGCCCACCGCCGCCGGCGACCCCGACCGCTGCCACACCAGCGAGCTGGCCGGCTCGCTGTCCGAGGGCGACGCCGCGGCCGGCAACCGGTACGCCACCCTCACGCTGACCAACACCGGCGGCGAGGTCTGCACCGTCTACGGCTACGGCGGCATCGGCCTGGTCGGCCCGGGCGGCAGCGTCGTCCCCAGCACGCAGGAGCGGGTGCCCGCGCAGGACGGCTCGGGCGGCCGGCGCACCACCCTGCAGCCCGGCGACTCCGTCTCGGCCCAGCTGCACTGGACCGTCGTCGCCACCGGCCCCGAGCCCACCACCGGCCAGTGCGAGCCCACCCCGTCGGAGCTGACCGTCATCCCGCCGAACGAGACCGACAGCCTCTCCGTGGCCTGGACCTTCGGCCCCGTCTGCAGCATGGGCGAGATCGAGCAGACGCCGTACGCCCCGGCCTGAGGCGGGCCCCCGCGGTGGGTCATCAGCACGGCAACGCCAGCCTGACGAGGGTGCCGCTGCCGACGCGGCTGTCGGCGTGGACGGAGCCGCCGTGGCGCTGGACGACGGCGCGGACCAGCGGCAGGCCCAGGCCGCTGCCGGGGACGGCGCGGGCCGACGGCGAGCGGTACATCTCCTCCCACACCTGCGGCAGCTCGTCGGGCGGGATGCCCTGGCCGGTGTCGGCGACCTCGACCAGCACCTCGCCGGCGGCCTCCCGGGCGCGGACTTCGACGCGGCCGCCGGGCGGGGTGTACTTCAGCGCGTTGTCCAGCAGGTTCGCCACCGCCAGCGACAGCAGGTCGGCGTCCCCGGGGACCGGTGGCAGCGGCCACGGCGCGCGGGGCAGGTCGACCGAGATCTGCCGCTCCGCGGCGCCGGGCAGGTCGCGCGCGACGTCGACCATCTCCTCGATCAGGTCGGTGAGGTCGACCGGACGGCGCTCGACCCGGGCGCTCTCGATGTCGGCGATCTTGCGCAGGTCGGTGGTGAGCCGGCTCAGCCGCAGCACCTGCTCCTCGATCGTCCCGACGGCGGCGTGCTGCGCCGGGTCGGCGACCGCGGCCAGGTTGGCGGTGGCCGCGCGCATGGCGGTGAGCGGGTTCTTCAGCTCGTGGTCCAGCCGCGACAGCAGCAGCCGCCGGTCCTGGCCGGCCTCGGCGACCCGCTCGGCCAGGCGCCGCCGCCAGGTCCGGTCGCGCAGCGCGGCGGTGCCCAGCGCGACCACGGCCAGCAGGGACAGCGCGGCGCCGGCGGCCAGCGCCCAGTCGCCGGGCAGCGCGCTCAGGAACAACCGCTGCCCGGGCAGGTGCCCGGCCCGGCCCAGGACGGCGAGCACCGTCCCCGCGGCCAGCGGCAGCAGTGCGGCGACCGGGAGGAGCGCGCGGCGCATCAGACGGCCTCGACGGGGCCGGCGAACCGGTAGCCCTCGCCGGGCACGGTGACCACCAGCTGCGGGTCGCCGGAGTCGGCCTCCACGGCGCGGCGCAGCTCGGCGACCCGGGTGTCGACGGTGCGGGTGCTGGTGTGGAACGACCAGCCCCACACCTCCTCCAGCAGCCGCTCCCGCGACACGGTCTCCCCGGCGTGGGTCATCAGGTAGGCCAGCAGCGTGGTGGCCCGCGGGGTGAGCACCACCTCGGCGCCGTCCCGGAGCACCCGCTGGGAGGTGCGGTCGAGCACCAGCGACCCGCTGCGCAGCCGGTGCGCGGCGCTCAGCGAGGGCCCGGCGGCGGGGGTGCCGCGGCGCAGCACGGCCCGGATGCGGGCGACCAGCTCGTGCGGGTCGAAGGGCTTGTTGAGGTAGTCGTCGGCGCCCTCCTCGAGCGCCATCGCCCGTTCGACGGACTCCCCGACCTGGGTGAGCAGGATGATCGGCACGGTGCTGCCGCCCTGCCGCAGCTCGCGGAGCACCGAGCGGCCGTCGCGGCCGGGCATGAGGACGTCGAGCACCACCAGGTCGGGCCGGCCGGCGGCGACCCGGGCGAGCGCGGCGTCGCCGTCCCCGGCCACCACGACCTCGAAGCCCGAGCGCTGCAGGAACGACGCCAGGTTGTCGGTGATCGCGGTCTCGTCGTCGACCAGCAGGACGGAGGGCACGGTCACCGATTCTCACCCCGCCGCGGGCGCCCCGCCCGGGTCGGTACCGGCTCGTACCGGATCGGGGCGTGAGCCCCCAGGCGGCCCGGGTAGCCCGGTGGTGCGCACGCTGCGCACCCCGACACCCCTGGGAGCCCTCATGGCCCGCAACACGCTGTCCCGCTCGCTGCACGACGTCGGCCTCGCCGCCTGGTTCGGCGGCACCCTCGCCAACGCCGTCGCGCTCAACCCCGCCGCGGCCAGGGCCGGCGGTGACCAGGCCACCGGCGACGTCGCCAACACCGGGTGGGACCGGTGGACGCCGGTCAACGCCGTCGCGATCGGTGCCCACCTCATCGGCAGCCTGGGCCAGCTGCGCGCCCACGCCGACCGGGTCGCCGGTCAGCAGGGTGTCGCCACGATGTCCACGGCCAAGACGCTGCTGACCGTCGCCGCCCTCGGCGTCACCGGGTACAGCCGGGTCCTCGGCCAGCGCGTGTCCGCGGCCGGTGCACCCGGTCGCTCGGGCACCAAGCCCAGCAAGAGGACCAGGGCCGACGCGGCCGCCGCGCAGGAGCAGCTGGACAAGCTGCAGTGGGTGGTCCCGGCGCTGACCGGCGCGCTGGTCGCGGTGAGCAGCTACGCCGGGGAGCAGCAGCGCCCGTCCGAGGTGCTGCCCGGCACGGCCGCCACCTCCCGCTCCTGACCCCTCCGGTTCCGGCGGCCGGTCGGCCCGTCACCCCAGGAGGCGGGTGAGGGCCGGCCCGGTCTCGGTGACGGTGCGCACCATCTCGGCCCGTCCGGCACCGCGGGCGGCCAGCGCGCGGGAGGCGGCCTCGGCGGGCTCGGTGGGCAGCGGGCACAGCACGTGCAGCCGGTCGATGCCGGCCAGCGCGGCCTCCGGCGGGTCCCCGGCGGTGTGCAGGCAGTCCGACAGCAGCACGACGACCCGCTCGTCGACGACGGCCGGGGCCAGCTGCCGGGACGCCGCGCGCAGGGCAGCGGCGAGGTCGGTCATGCCGTGGCCGCGCAGCGCGACCAGCCGGCCGACCAGCTCCTCGGGCGGCACCGGCCGGCCCAGCGGCTGCAGCTCGGTGACCTCGCCGGCGAAGCTGACCACGCTGGTGGTGAGCTTCTCGTCGGCGGCCAGCACCACCCCGGCGGCGGCGACCGCGGCGATCGCCACGCCCAGCCCCTGCATCGAGCCCGAGGCGTCGACCACGAGGCAGGCGGCGCGGCGGTGGCCGGTCCACGTGCGGGTGACCAGGTCCTCGGCGGCCGGCGGCCACTCCCCGGTCCAGCGGTCCAGGGTGAGGTCGAGGTCCAGGTCGCCGTCGGCGCGCCGGTTGGCGACCAGCCGGCGGGTGCCGCGCGAGCGGGCGGAACCCACCCGGGCGACCTGCACGAACACCCGGCGGGCCAGCCGGTGGGCCGCGGCGCGCAGCTCCCGGTCGGTGGCCCGGCCGAGGTCGGCCAGCATCGCCGCGGCGGCGTCGGGGTCGGTGGCCAGCAGGTCGGAGAAGGCGCCCTCGTCCAGCTCGCCGGCCTCGGGGCTGACCTGGGTGAACTGCTCGTGCTGCTGGGCGAGCTCGGCGCGCGGGGTGGACCGGGAGCGCTGGGGGTCCTTGCGGTCGCGCCGGGCCGGGCCGGGTCGGTCGGGGCCCGCAGGCTGCTGCGCCTGCGGGCCCTCAGCTTTTCCCGGCTGCTCCTCCGGCTCGTCGGCTGGCTCGGGCGGCGGGGCGTCGGCGGGCCAGACGTCGTCCAGGATCTGGTCCAGCACGGCCTCGGGGGTGCGGTCGACGCCGTCCACGACCTTGACCCGGCCCGACAGCGCGGCGTGCGCGGCGTCGCGGACGGTCTCCCGGCCCTCGGCCAGCTGCTCCCCGCGCATCCGCAGCAGGCCCGACAGCAGCAGCACCAGGTCGTTGGCCCCCCGGACCGAGGAGCCGGTGCGCAGGTCGCGGTGCTCGCGGGTGGCCCGGACCAGCCGGACGGCCAGCGTCACCAGCTCGGGGTCGGCCGCGGTCACCTGGGTGACGATGGCGCGCTCGGCGTCCGCGTCCTGGTAGCCGAGCACGACCCGGCACATCCGGTCGGCGATGGCCTGCCCGACCCGGGCGGTGCCGATGGCGTCGAAGGGGTTCATCGCGGCGATCAGCCGGAACCCGGCGGCCGCGCGCACCCGGCCCAGGCGGGGGACGGCGATCTCGCCCTCGGTGAGCACCGTGATGAGGACGTTGAGCGTCTCCTCGGGGATGCGGTTGAGCTCCTCGAGGTAGAGCAGCCCCGACCCCCGCATGGCGGTGAGCAGCGGGCCGTCGGTGAAGCTGCCCGGCACGTAGCCCTCGGCCATCACCGCCGCGGGGTCGTACTGGCCGACCAGCCGGGCGGGGGTCAGCTCGGCGTTGCCCTCGACGAAGACCACCTCGGTGCCCACCTCGGCGGCGATCGAGCGCAGCAGCGTCGACTTGCCGGTGCCCGGCGGGCCCTCCAGCACCACGTGCCGGTCGGTCTGCAGGGCCACGGTGAGGACCTCGCGCTCGCGGCGCAGCCCGATGACGTCCATGGCCGGATCCTGCCTGCCCGGTGACGCCGGTCACCCGGCGGGGTCGACCTCCAGCGTGGTCGGGCCCAGCCGGAGGACGCCGTCGGTCAGCGGCCGGCAGCGCACGCCACCACGCCCCCGCAGCCCGCGGTGCGCACCCGGGGCGAGGACGACGTCCATCCAGCGGCACGGGTTCGCGGCCCGGCCGCCGAGCAGGGTGACCCCGCCGAGGGTGAAGGTGCGCCCGCGCAGGGCGTCGACGTCGGCGCCGCGCAGCACCACGTTGCGACGCGCCAGCAGCGGGTCGAAGGCAGGGGCGCCGAGCTCGGCGGCCAGGGCCTCCAGCGACTCCACCGCCAGCACGGTGACCGAGGCGTCGCGGTGCGCCGGCTTCCCGGCGTAGCGGTCGCCGACGACCCCGAACCCGGCCCGCACGACGAGCTCGTCGCGCCGGTCACCGGCCTGCTCGGGCACCTCGGTGCCGGGCCGGCCGGCGTAGCGGTGCCCCGGCGACGCCATGAGCGACACGACCTCCACCTGCACGTCCACAGTCCACCAGACAGCCCGGGCGAGCCGCAGGCCGTACGCTCGGCCCACCCCTGACACGCGTCCGACGTCGGGATTCGCGACCGACCGGGACGGAGGAGCATGACTGCCCTTCCTCCGTCGACCCCGCTGCCGGCCGCGTCCGACCCCGCCTTCGAGCGCTTCGTCCGGCTGGTGCGCACCGGCCTCGGCGTCCCCGTGGCCCTGGTGTCCCTGGTGTCGCAGGAGGAGCAGGTCTTCCCCGGTGCGGCCGGCCTGCCCGAGCCGTACCAGACCCGGCGCAGCACGCCGCTGAGCCACTCGTTCTGCCAGTACGTGGTCGTCTCCGGGGAACCGCTGGTGATCGCGGACGCCCGCGAGCACCCGCTCGTGCGCGACAACCTGGCCATCCCCGACCTGGGCGTGGTCGCCTACGCCGGCATGCCGCTGCGGGTCGAGGACACCGTCGTCGGGTCGCTGTGCGCCATCGACACCGAGCCGCGCACCTGGGCCGAGCGCGACCTGGCCGTGCTGCGCGACCTGGCCGAGGCGTGCAGCTCCGAGCTGACGCTGCGCCGCACCCAGGGGCGCAACGTGGAGATGGCCGCCCGCCACGAGAGCGACCGGGCGCGCTGGGCGCTGGCCATGGACGCCGGGCAGATCGGCAGCTTCGACTGGGCGCTCGCCGACGACGTGCTGACCTGGGACGACCGGCTGCTGGAGATCTTCGGCATGACCGAGGAGACCTTCGGCGGCACCATCTCCGCGTTCGACGACGCCGTGCACCCGGCCGACTCCGAGCGGGTCGCGCACGCCATCCAGCGGGCCCTGGACACCCTCGGCATCTACGAGGCCGAGTACCGGATCCTGCTGCCCGACGGCCGCACCCGGTGGGTGCAGGCCCGGGGCCACGCGCTCGCCGGGCCCGACGGCACGGCCGAGCGGCTGATCGGCGTCGCCTACGACACCACCGCGGTGCACGACGGCGAGGCCCGCACCTCGCGCGTGCTGGAGGCGATGCCGACCGGCTACCTGTCGGTCGACCACGACTGGCGGTTCACCGTGCTCAACAGCGCCGCCGAGCGGCTGCTCGGGCAGACCCGCGACGAGCTGCTGGGCCGCAGCCTCCTCGAGGCCTTCCCGGCCCACGCGGGCAGCGACTTCGAGCGGGCCTACCGCGCGGCGGTCGACACCGGGCAGCCGCAGGAGGTCGAGGCGTACTACCCGGCCCCGCTGGAGGCCTGGTACCAGGTGCTGTGCTGGCCCTCGCCCGACGGGCTGAGCCTGTTCTTCACCGACGTCACCGAGCGGACGCAGACGACCCGGCGGGCCGAGGCGTCCAGCGCCCGGCTGTCGATGCTGGCCGCCGTCGCCCGCTCGCTGGTCGACTCCACCGACGTCCCCGACTCCGTCGCCGACCTGCCCCGGCTGGTGGTGCCGGTGCTGGCCGACGGCTGCGTGGTCACCCTGCTGGCCGAGGACGGCCGCCCGCACGACGTCGGTTCCTGGCACGTCGACCCGGCGCAGCGGTCGCTGCTCCAGCGCTACACGCGCACCCGGATCGCGGCGCAGTCGATGACCTCCCCGCTGGCCCGGGCGCTGACCGGCGGCGACGTGCAGCGCACCACCGCGGCCGAGGTGCGCGCCTCCCTCGTGGAGGGCGAGGCCCGCGACCTGCACGACCAGCTCGACGCCGTCGACGTGCTGGTGCTGCCGGTGCACGGCCGCGACAGGGTGCGCGGCGCGATCACCCTCTACGCCGGCCCCGGCCGCGTCCACGACCCCGAGGACGAGGCCACCGCCCGGGAGATCGCCGACCGCGTCGGGCTGGCGCTGGACAACGCCGCGCTGCTGCTGAGCCAGTCGCAGGTGGCCGAGGGTCTGCAGCGCAGCCTGCTCACCGAGCCGCCGGCGCCCGAGGACACCGAGATCGTCGTCCGCTACGTGCCGGCCACCCAGTCGGCCAAGGTGGGCGGCGACTGGTACGACGCCTTCCTGCAGCCCGGCGGCACCACGATGCTGGTCATCGGCGACGTGGTCGGCCACGACATCGAGGCCGCCGCCGCGATGGGCCAGCTGCGCGGGCTGCTGCGCGGCATCGCCGCCTACAGCGACGCCGGCCCGGCCGAGGTGCTGCGCGGGCTGGACTGCGCGATGGACGTGCTGGCGGTGTCCACGCTGGCCAGCGCCGCGGTGGCCCGGTTCGAGCAGACCCCCGAGGAGCGGGCGGCGGGCACCACGCGGATGGTGTGGTCCAACGCCGGCCACCTGCCCCCGGTCGTGGTGCACCCCGACGGCGCGATCGCGGTGCTCACCGACCGCCGCGCCAACCTGCTGCTGGGCGTCGACCCCGACACCGAGCGCACCGAGCGGGAGGTCCTGCTGGCCCGCGGGTCGACGATCCTGCTGTTCACCGACGGCCTGGTCGAGCGCCGCGCCAGCAACCTCGACGACGACATCGCCCGGCTGCAGGACGCCGTCGCCGACCTGGCCGGCGTGGGCCTGGACGCGCTGTGCGACGGGCTGGTCGGCCGGCTGGTCGACGGCAGCAACGACGACGACATCGCCCTGGTCGCCGTCCGGCTGCACCCGCAGGCCGCGCCGGCGACCACCGCTCCCCACCGGGTGCTGCCCGGGGTCGTCACCCCGTAGCGGTCACCGCTCCGCGGTGGCGTGGATGGGGCCGCTGGCGCCGGTCAGCCGTTCCCCGGTGCCGCCCCAGCGGCCGGCGATGATCTCCGCGGCGATGCTGATCGCGGTCTCCTCGGGGGTGCGGGCGCCCAGGTTCAGGCCGATCGGGCTGGACAGCTTCGCCAGCTGCGCGTCGGTCAGGCCGGCCTCGCGCAGCCGGTCCAGCCGCTCGTCGTGCGTGCGCCGCGACCCCATCGCGCCGACGTAGGCGACGTCGAGGTCGAGGGCCACCTCGAGCAGCGGGACGTCGAACTTCGGGTCGTGGGTGAGCACGCACAGCACCGTGCGCTCGTCGATGCGCCCGGCGTCGACCTCGGTCCGCAGGTAGCTGTGCGGCCACTCCACGACGACCTCGTGCGCGTCGGGGAACCGGCGCTTGGTGGCGAACACCGGGCGGGCATCGCAGACGGTCACCCGGTAGCCCAGGAAGGCCCCGACCCGGGCGACGGCGGCGGCGAAGTCGATGGCGCCGAAGACGACCATGCGGGCCGGCGGGGCGAAGGAGGAGACGAACAGGGTCAGCTCGTCCCCGCGCCGCTCGCCGTCGTGGCCGTAGGTCATCGTGGCCGTGCGGCCGGCGGCGAGCATGCCGCGGGCGTCGGCGGTGACGGCGTCGTCGAGCCGCTGCGAGCCCAGGGTGCCCGAGGTGCGGTCGTTCCAGATGACCAGCCGGTGGCCCAGCCGGTCCTGCGCCCCCTTGACCACGGTGACCGTGCAGACCGGCTCGTGCGCGGCGACCGAGTCGGCGATGTCGCCCAGCTCGGGGAAGCTCTCCCGGTCGACCTTCTCCACGTAGACGTCGAGGATGCCGCCGCAGGTCAGGCCCACGGCGAAGGCGTCGTCGTCGCTGACGCCGTAGCGCTCCAGGGTCGGGGTGCCCGAGGCGACGACGTCCTTGGCCTCCTCGTAGACCGCGCCCTCGACGCAGCCGCCGGACACGCTGCCCACCGCGGTGCCGTCGGGGCCGACCAGCATCGACGCCCCGGCCGGCCGCGGCGCCGAGCGCCAGGTGGCGACGACGGTGCCCATGCCGACGGTCTCCCCCGCCCGCCACCACCCGACGAGGTCCTCCAGGACGTCACGCATTCTCGATCACTCCAGCCAGTTCCTCGAAGGCCGCGAGGCTGTGCCCGGCGACGAAGTGGTCAACCGCGGGCAGGGCCGCCTGCATCCCGCCGGTCAGCGGCTCGTACCCGGCGCGGCCCTTGTGCGGGTTCACCCACACCACGCTGTGCGCCAGCCGCTGCAGCCGGACCATCTGCTCGGCCAGCAGCTCGGTGCCCCCGCGCTCCCAGCCGTCGCTGCACAGCACGACGACGGCGCCGCGGGCGGTGCCGCGCTGGCCCCACCGGTCCAGGAAGGCCTTGAGCACCTCGCCGATGCGGGTGCCGCCCGACCAGTCGGGGATGGCGTGGCCGCTGGCGGCCAGCGCCTTGTCCGGGTCGCGCAGCCGCATCTCGCGGGTGACCCGGGTCAGCCGGGTGCCGATGGTGAGCACCTCGGTCGAGGACGGCCGGGCCCGGACGGCGGCGTGCGCGAAGCGCAGCAGCGCGTCGGCGTAGGGGCTCATCGACCCCGAGACGTCGACCAGCAGCACCACCCGGCGGGGCCGCGGTCGGGGCCGCCGACGGCGCAGCGAGGTGATCTCGCCGCCGTCGCGCAGCGCGTGCCGGATGGTGCGGGCCATGTCAACCCCGCCGTGGTGGTCGGGCCGGCGGCGGCGCGAGGGCCGCATCGGCGCGGCCGGCACCAGCAGCGCGAACAGCCGGCGCAGCTGGTCGCGCTCGGCGACGGTCAGGTCGGCGACGTCGCGGCTGCGCAGCACCTCGGCCTCGCTGGCCGCGGCCTTGAGGTCGGGCGCCTCCTCCTCGGCGTCGGTGCCGCCGCCGTCGGTCGCGCCCAGCGGCGCGGACTCGGCCAGCCGCTGCTCCTGCGTCGAGCTGGTCCGGCTGGCCCGCGGCGCCTCGCCGGCGAAGTAGGCGTTGAACGCGGCCTCGTAGCGGTCCAGGTCGTCGGGGCTGCCGCACAGGGTCAGCCGGCCGGCCCAGTACACGTCGCCGGGGTCGAGCACGTCCAGGTGCCCGACGGCGGCCAGCATCGCCTCGACCCGGTCGGGCGAGGCCGCGACGCCGGCGTGCCGGAGGGTGCGGGCGAAGCCGAGCACCACCTCGACCACGTCGCGCTGCCGCCGCTCGGCGGCGGCGGAGAAGGCCAGGGACGTCATCCGAAGAGCGCGCCCCGGGTGAGCGCGTGCACCCGGTCGGTGTCCTCGCGGTACTTCAGCACCGCGCCCAGCGTGCGGGCGGCGGTGTCGGGGTCCAGCTCCCGGGCGCCGAGGGTGTGCAGCGCGGTGGCCCAGTCCATCGCCTCGGCGATGCCCGGGGGCTTGAGCAGGTCCAGGCTGCGCAGCTTCGCCGTCGCCCGGGCCACCTGGCGGGCCAGGTCCTCGGTGACCTGCGGCAGCCGGCGGCGCAGGATCGCCACCTCGCGCTCGAAGTCGGGGTGCTCCAGCCAGTGGTAGAGGCAGCGGCGCTTGAGCGCGTCGTGCACCTCGCGGGTGCGGTTGGAGGTCAGCACCACCAACGGCGGGACCTCGGCGCGCACGGTGCCGAGCTCGGGGATGGAGATCGTGTAGTCGCTGAGCAGCTCGAGCAGGAAGGCCTCGAACTCGTCGTCGGCGCGGTCGACCTCGTCGACCAGCAGCACGCTCGGGGAGTCCTCCAGGGCCTGCAGCAGCGGGCGGGCCAGCAGGAACCGGCGGTCGTAGAGACCGGCCTCCAGCGTGGCGGTGTCCGCACCCTCGCCGGCGGCCTCGGCGGCGCGCAGGTGCAGCAGCTGCCGGCCGAAGTCCCAGTCGTAGAGCGCCTGGCTGGCCTCCAGGCCCTCGTAGCACTGAAGGCGGTGCACCGGCCGGCCGGTGACCTCGGCCAGCGCGTGGGCCAGCGCGGTCTTGCCGACGCCGGCCTCGCCCTCCAGGAACAGCGGCCGGTGCATGGCCAGCGCCAGGAACGCGGCCGTCGCCAGGCCCTCGTCGGGCAGGTAGCCGGTGGCCTCCAGCGCCGCGGCCAGCTCCTGCGGGTCGGCCGGGGAGGCGGCGTCCGGGCGGGAGGGGACGGCTGTGGGCTGGCTCACCGGCCCACTTTCCCACGCACCGTGCGCGGCCGCGTTGCAGACCGTTGCAGTCCGCCGTTCCGCCCTTTCTCGTTCCATGGTCGTCCCGGCTGGAGGGCGCGGGGTGGATGGCCGACAACCCGGTCGTGCGGCAGCCGTCCCGCGCCCCGGCCCCGAGGAGCACCGTGTTCGCCAGCCGCACCGCCCGCACCACCGACCCCGAGCCGGTCGACGCCGCCTCGGACGTCGACGCCGTCACCGCCGTGGTCACCGCGCTGGCCGCGGCGACCGACCTGCAGGGCGCCGTGGTCGCCGCGATGACCGCGGTGCGGGAGGCCTTCGGCTACGCCTACGCCTCGCACTGGGTGGTCGACCCCGCCGACGGGGCGCTGCACTTCTCCTCCGAGTCGGGCTCGGTGAGCCCGGAGTTCGCCGCGGTCACCGCCCGGGCGACCTTCCCGAAGGGCGTCGGGCTGTCCGGCCGCGCCTGGGCCACCGGCGACCTGGTCTTCACCAGCGACCTGGGCAGCGTCACCGACTGCGTGCGCGCCCCGGTGGCGCAGCGGGTCGGCGTCCGGTCCGGGATCTGCTTCCCGCTGGTGAGCGACGGCGTCGTCACCGGGACCATGGACTTCTTCTGCATGAAGGAGCTGACCCCCGACCCGCGCCGGCTGCGCACGCTGCGCTGCGTGGGCACCCTGGTCTCGCAGAGCATCGCCCGCTTCGCCGCCGTCGAGGCCGACCGCAAGACCGCCCAGGACGTCGCCGCGGTCACCGCGGTGCTGCAGCAGCTGACCACCGCGACCGACGCCGACGCCGCGCTGCGGATCGCGCTGGACACCGTCCGCACCGGCTTCGGCTGGGCCTACGGCTCGTTCTGGCGGGTCGACCCGGCCGCCGGGGTGCTGCGCTTCGCGCGGGAGTCCGGCGACGCCGGCCCCGAGTTCCGCGCGGTCACGCTGGCGGCGACCTTCGCCCCCGGCGTCGGGCTGTCCGGGCGCACCTGGCGCAGCCGGGACCTGCTCTTCGTGCCCGACCTCGGCGAGATGACCGACTGCGTGCGCGCCCCGGTCGCCCAGCGGGCCGGGGTGCGGTCGGGCGTCTGCCTGCCCGTCGTCTGCGGCGGCGAGGTCATCGGCACGATGGACTTCTTCGCCACCTGGACGATGGTGCTGTCGCCGGGCCGGGAGGCGGCGCTGCGCAACACCGCCTACCTGCTGGGCCAGGCGCTGGACCGGATCGCGGCCACCGAGCGGTTGGCCGCGGCCGGCAAGGAGCTGGTGGCCAGCATCGAGGAGGTGGAGCGCAACGTGCTGTCGGCGACCACGGTGGCCACCGAGGGCCGCTCGCTGGCCGAGGCGGCCAACCGCGCCGTCGCCCTGCTCGGCGAGTCCAGCCAGCAGGTCGGCCAGGTCGCGCACACCATCGGCGGCATCGCCGCGCAGACCAACCTGCTGGCCCTCAACGCCACCATCGAGGCCGCCCGCGCCGGGGAGGCCGGCCGGGGCTTCGCCGTCGTCGCCGGCGAGGTCAAGGAGCTGGCCCGGGAGACCGCGGCGGCCACCACCGACGTCGGCGACCGGATCGGCGCCATCCAGGAGCAGGTGGACGCCGTCGTCGCCTCCCTGGCCTCCATCGGCGGGGTGATCGAGACGATCAACGAGACCCAGGCGGTCATCGGCGGCGTGCTGACCGAGCAGGTGGCCGTCACCCGGGCGATCGTCGGCTGACCGGGCGCGGCAGGATCGCAGACGCCCGCACCCCTGACCGGCAGGAGCCCCCGTGATCGTCGCCGTGACCTACCGCTACACCGAGGACACCGCCCTCCGGGACGAGGTCCGCCCCGAGCACCGCGCCTACCTGCGCGAGCTCGCCGACGCCGGGTCCCTGCTGCTGTCCGGGCCGTTCGGCGCCGGGGCGCCGGCCGGTGCGCTGCTGGTCTTCCGGGCCGACGACGAGGCCCAGGTGCAGGGCTGGGTGGACGCCGACCCGTTCAGCGTCCGCGGCGTCGTCGCGTCGGCCACCCTGGCCGAGTGGCAGCCGGTGCTCGGCTCGCTCTCCGGGGCGCTGTAGGCCTCACCCCAGCCGGGCGACCACCGCGTCGGCGAACCGGTCGGCGGCGCCGTCGGCCACCGCCAGGTTGAGGCTGGGCTCGGTGAGCTCCAGCTCGATCACCTGCGGCGTGCCGTCGGCGCCGGGCACCAGGTCGACCCGGGCGTAGAGCAGCGGCCCGCCGGACCGGTCGGCCGCCCACGCGACCACCCGGTCACCCAGGGCCCGCTGCTCGTCGGTGGCGGTCCGGGCGGTGATGGTCTCCTCGGCGAACAGGCCCTCGCCCAGCGGACCCGCCGCGAGCAGCGCGCCCTTGCCGAACGCGTGGCTGTACGCCCCGTCGAGGTGGACCAGGCCCGTCTCGCCCTCGCCGTCGAGCCGCTCGAGGTAGGGCTGCACCATCGCCGTCCGGCCGCCGTCGACCAGCGCGCGCACGTGCGCGACCGCGGCGTCCCGGTCGGCCGGGGCGAAGCGGGCCGTGTCGCGGGCACCGGCCGAGACCGCCGGCTTGACCACCACGTCGCCCGGCCAGGCCGCGACGGCGGCCACGGCGTCGTCCCCCGGCCCGACCCAGCCGGTGGGGACGACGGGGACGCCGGCCGCCGCCAGGTCGCGCAGGTAAACCTTGTCGGTGTTCCAGGTCAGCACCGCCGCCGGGTTGAGCAGCGTGGCGACCCGCTCGACCCGCTCGGCCCAGGCCAGGAACTCCGGACGCCGGCGCGCGTAGTCCCACGTCGAGCGGACCAGCACGAGGTCGGCCGCCCAGTCGACGGCGGGGTCGGCCCAGTCGGCGGCACGCGCGGTCACCCCGCGGGCGGCCAGCGCGGCCACCAGCAGCGGTTCGTCGTCGTCCCGGCCGAGTGCCTCGGCGCAGCTGGCGATCAGGAGGTCGGGCATGCCCCGATCCTGTCAGCCGGGGCCGGGCGGGGTGACCGGTCAGAAGGCGGGGAGCACCGCGCCGTCGTACTCGTCCTCGATGTACCGGCGCACCTCGTCGGAGTGCAGCAGCTCCTCCAGGGTGGCGATGCGCTCGTCGCCCTCGTCGCCGGCCCGCACCACGAGCAGGTTGGCGTTGGGGTTGCCCTCGGCGTCCTCCAGCGCGAGGGCGTCCTCGGCCGGGGAGAGGTCGGCGTCGATGGCGTAGTTGCCGTTGATGACGGCGATGTCGACGTCGGCCAGCGAGCGGGGCACCTGGGCCGCCTCGACCTCGGAGATCTCCAGGTCCTTCGGGTTCTCCTCGACGTCCAGCGAGGTCGGCGCGGCGTCACCGGTGTCGGCCAGGGTGATCAGGTCGGCGGACTCGAGCAGCCGCAGCGCGCGGGCGGCGTTGGTCGGGTCGTTCGGGATGGCCACCGTGCCGCCGTCGGGCAGGTCGGCGAGGTCGGTGAGGCTGTCGGAGTAGATGCCCAGCGGCTCGATGTGCACCGGCTCCAGCGCGGTGAAGTCGTAGCCGGCGCTGGCCTCCTGCTCCTCCAGGTAGGGGATCGTCTGGAAGAAGTTGGCGTCGAGCGAACCGTCGTCGAGGGCCACGTTGGGCTGCACGTAGTCGGTGAACTCCACGACGTCGAGGTCCAGCCCGGCGTCCTCGGCGAGGTTCTCGTCGATGAACCGCAGGATCTCGGCGTGCGGCACGGGCGAGGCGCCGACGCGCAGCGGCTCGTCGGCCGCCGACAGCTCGGCGTCCCCGCCACCGCAGGCCGCCAGGACGGCGGTGGCGGTGAGGGCGGACAGGGTGAGGGCGAGGCGTCGCACGGTGGTGGTCTCCAGGGTCGTCAGCGGCGCGCCAGGCGGCGCGCCCAGGTGTCGCCGCCGAACTGCAGCGCCTGGACGACGACGAGCAGCAGGACGACGGTGAGCAGGGTGATGTCGGTGCGGAATTGCTGGTACCCGAACCGGATGGCGAAGTCGCCGAGCCCGCCGCCGCCGATCGCGCCGGCCATGGCGGAGTAGCTGATCAGCGCGACGACGGTGACGGTGACGCCGGCGACCAGCGAGGGCAGCGCCTCGGGCAGCAGCACGGTGCGCACCACCTGCCGGCGCCGGGCGCCCATGGCCAGCGCGGCCTCGACCTTGCCGTGCGACACCTCGCGCAGCGAGGTCTCCACCAGCCGGGCCAGGAACGGGACGGCGCCGATGGTCAGCGGCACGATGGCCGCGGTGGAGCCGATGGTGGTGCCGACCAGACCGCGGGTCACCGGTGCGACCAGGACCAGCAGGATGATGAAGGGCAGCGACCGGCCGAGGTTGACCAGCAGGCCGAGGACCCGGTGGGTCCAGCGGTGCGGGGCCAGCCCGTCGGGGGCGGTGACGATGAGCAGGACGCCGAGCGGGATGCCCGCCAGCACGGTGAGCGCGGCCGAGACCGCGACCATGTAGAGGGTCTCGCCGGTGGCGTCGGCCAGCTGCGGGGCGATCCGGGACCAGTCGCTCATGCCGCCACCCGCTCGACCTTCGAGCCCTCGGCGCGCAGCCGGGTCAGCGCGGTGTCCAGGCCGGACAGGTCGCCGTCGGTGATCCGCAGCAGCAGCCGGCCGTGCCGGCCGCCGGCCACGGTCTCCACCGAGCCGCCGGCCACCTCGACCGCGAGGCCGAGCCGGCCGACCAGCACCCGCAGCACGTCGGCCTCCGGCGCGGTCTCGGTGACGGTGACCCGCAGCAGGGTGCCGGCGACGCGGTCGTCGGCCACCGGGGCCGGCAGCAGCGCCGCGGCGAGCGGGGAGTCGTCCCGGGTGAGGACGTCGTCCAGCCGGCCGCCGTCGACGACCCGGCCGGCCTCCAGCAGGACGGCGGAGTCGCAGACCGCCTTCACCACGGCCATCTCGTGGGTGATCAGCAGCACGGTGAGGCCGAGCTCGTCGCGCACCCGGCGCAGCAGCTCGAGCACGCCGGTGGTGCTGGCCTGGTCGAGCGCGGAGGTGGCCTCGTCGCACAGCAGCACCTGCGGCCGGGCGGCCAGTGCGCGGGCGATCGCCACGCGCTGCTTCTGCCCACCGGACAGCTGCCGCGGCCGGGCACCGGCGCGCTCGGCCAGCCCGACCAGGTCCAGCAGGTCGGCCGACCGGCGGCGGCGCTCGGCCCGGCCGACGCCGGCCAGCTCCAGCGGGTGCTCGACGTTCTCGGCCGCGGTGCGGGAGTCCATCAGCTCGAAGTGCTGGAAGACCATCCCGATGGAGCTGCGCGCCTGCCGGACCTGGTCGGCCGGCAGGTCGGTGAGCACCCGGCCGTCGACGGCCACCGACCCGGACGTGGGCCGCTCCAGCAGGTTGACCAGCCGGATGAGGGTGCTCTTGCCCGAGCCCGAGGGGCCCACGACGCCGGCGAAGTCACCGGCCGGGACGGCGAGGTCGACGCCGTCCAGGGCGACGACGTCGGCACCGCCGCGGCGGCCCGGGAAGACCTTGCGGACGTGGTTCAGCTCGATCACGGGGTTCCTCGGGGCAGGCGACGGGTGCGAGGGGGTTCCTCGGCAGGACGGCGTCGTCAGCGACAGAGGGAACTGGCGGTGCCGGCGTGGTCGACGGCGCGGTCGCGCGTCAGGAGCAGCCGGGTCACCCGGCCATCGTGCCCACCTGGGTGCACTCTCTACAACTTCGGTGCACCAGCTGTGACGAAGGGCTCAGGCCCGGTCGGCCGATGAACCAGAACCCGGAGCACGCCTCGGGGCGCGGGTTCGACGGCGCGGGGATCAGCATTCATCACCAAGCCGGTAGGGATGGTAGGCATGCACCCGTGACCGACCGGCTGCCGCAGTTCGTCCTCGCCGGCGCCCCCAAGGCCGGCACGACGGCCCTGCACGCCGCGCTGGCCACCCACCCGCAGCTGTACCTGTCCCCGGTCAAGGAGCCGAAGTTCTACCTGACCGACGGCCGCCCGCCCCCGGCCCGCACCCAGCGCGGTCCCGGGGACGCGCACAGCGCCCGGGAGTGGGTGTGGCGGCGGGACCGCTACCTGGCGCTGTTCGACCGCGCGCCGGCCGACGCCGTCCGCGGGGAGAGCACGCCGTTCTACCTCCACGACCTCGCCGCCCAGCGCCGGCTGGTCGCCGACGTCCCCGACGTCAAGGTGGTCGCGGTGGTGCGCGACCCGGTCGACCGGGCGCTGTCGAACTGGGTGCACCTGCGCGCCGACGGCCTGGAGCCCGAGGCCGACTTCGGCCGGGCCGTCGAGCTGGAGGACCGGCGGGTGGCCGACGGCTGGGCGCCGTTCTGGCACTACACCCGGATGGGCCGCTACGGCGAGCAGCTGCAGCACCTGCTGACGCTGCTCCCCCGCGAGCAGCTGCTGCTGCTCCGGTTCCGCGAGGTGGTCTCCGAGCAGGCCCGCACCCTGGACCGGGTGAGCGAGTTCCTCGGGGTGCGCACCGGGGTGGCCCGCGCCGTCCCGCCGGAGAACGTCAAGCCCTACGTGGCCGACACCCCGCGGTACCGCGCGCTGGCCCGGCTGGCCCGGGCCGGGGCCGCCGCGGGCGCGCACGTGCCGCCGCAGGTCTGGCGGCAGGCGAGCCGGCCGCTGCTGGCCGCGCTGCACGCCGGCGCGACGGCCCGCCCGCCGCTGCCGGTCGAGGTGCGCCGGGCGGTGCAGGACCGGGTGCTCGACGACGTCGCGCTGCTCGAGGAGGTCACCGGGGAGTCCTTCGCGGACTGGCGGGCCGACACCGGGCGCGGGGACTACGCCAGCCGGGCCGCCGCCCGGGAGACGGACCCGGCCCCGTGACGCTGCCCCTGGACGTCGACCGGTTCCTCGCCGACGCCGAGCTGGTCGCGGCCCCCGAGGACCCCCGGCCCGGCTCGTGGGCCGGCGGGCCGAGCGCGCAGTTCGTCGACGGCACCTGGTGGCTGGCCTGGCGGCTGCGCCGCCCCGTCGGCGAGGGCCGCGGGTTCGCCAACGTGGTGGGCCGCTCCGCCGACGGCGTGCACTTCACCCCGGTGGCGACGGTGCGGCGGGAGTCCTTCGCCTGCGACTCCCTCGAGCGCCCGGCGCTGGTGCGCACCCCCGAGGGCCGGTGGCGGCTCTACGTCAGCTGCGCGACACCGGGCACCACGCACTGGCGGGTCGACCTGCTGGAGGCCGCCCGCCCCGAGGAGCTCGCCGGCGCCCCCGCGCGCACCGTGCTCGCCTCGGGCCCGGTGCCGGGGTCGGCGGTCAAGGACCCGGTCATCCGGCACGACGGGGCGCGCTGGCACCTGTGGGCCTCGGTGCACCCGCTCGACGACCCCGACGCCACCGACCGGATGACCACCGAGCACGCGGTCAGCGCCGACGGCGTCGCCTGGACGTGGGCGGGCACCTCGCTGACCGGGACGCCGGGCGGGTGGGACGCCCGCGGCGTCCGGTTCACCGCCGTGCTCGACGGCTTCGCCCTCTACGACGGGCGGGCCAGCGCGGCGGAGAACTGGGAGGAGCGCACCGGGGTCGCCGTCCGCGACGGGGACGGGTGGACGGCGCTGCCCGGCGGCCCGCACCTGCAGGGGCCCGACGGCGGCCTGCGGTACGCCGACGCGGTGCCGCTGCCCGGCGGCGACGTCCGCTGGTTCTACGAGATCACCCGCCCCGACGGCGCGCACGAGCTGCGCACGGTGCTGCTGCCGGGCTGAGCGGCGCCCGCCAGGCATGATCGCCCCGTGGAGGGGACCCGGGAGGCGACGACGGCCCGGCTGCGGCCCCTGCTGCGGGCAGTGCACGAGGCCCTGGTCGCCGGGGTGGCGGTCAGCCAGCAGATCCACCGGCAGCACGGCTGGCAGCGCGCCGCCGACCCGCACCTGGACCGGCAGCTGGTCCGCCGGCACGCCATGGAGCAGCTGCTGCCCTGGTCGGCGTCGATCGGTGAGCAGCTGACCTTCGACGTCGGCGACAACGCCGGGGAGAACCTGGGCCTGCCGATGAGCGGGCTGATCATCACCACCGAGACCGACGTCGTCCGGGTCTGGTACTCCGAGGACGGCGAGCTGCCGCCGGCCGACACGTCGGCCCTGCGCGCGTTCTACGCGCAGGCGCCGACCACGCAGCTGGCGCTGGACGGTGCGCCCCCGGTCGGCAACCACCTGGCGCTGCTGTGGGCCGACCGGGGAGGGGTGCTCGTCCGGCTGGAGCTGGTCCGCCCGTGGTGGCGCGGCGGCCGGCACCCCGAGGCCGACTGGCGGGTCGACCTGCTGGGCTCCTAGACCACGTGCTGCTGGTCGGGGGTGCCGAGCACGCGGGGCCACCCGGCGGGGACGACGACGTCCTCGGGGCGCAGGTCCTTGACGTCGCGGTGCCCCAGGCCCAGGACGGCGGAGTCGATGCCGCTGCGGAGGATTTCCAGCACGTTCTCCACCCCGGCCTGCCCGTTGGCGGCCAGGCCCCACAGGTAGGCGCGGCCGATCATCGCGGCCTTGGCGCCCAGGGCGAGGGCCTTGACGACGTCGGAACCGCGGCGGATGCCGCCGTCGGTGACGATCTCCACCTCGTCGCCCACGGCCTTGGCGATCGCCGGGAGCGCCCGAATGGGGGCGGGGGTGCCGTCGAGGTTGTTGCCGCCGTGGTTGGACACGGAGATGGCGGTGACGCCGGCGTCGACGGCGCGCTTGGCGTCGTCGACCCGCATGACGCCCTTGAGCATGAACGGCCCGCCCCACTGCTCGCGCAGCCAGGCGACGTCGTCCCAGGTCGGCAGCGGGGTGCCCATCCACTCGCCGTAGGCGCCGAAGAAGGTGGGCGCCTCGCCGCCGCCGGGCGGGGCCAGGTTGGGGGTCTTGAGGTCGGGGATCTTCCCGGTCTTGGCGAAGGTCCACAGCCACTGCGGCTTCAGCGCCACCTCGGGGGCGAACTTCACGGCGGTCTTCAGGTCGATCTTCTCCGGGATGGCCGGGGAGCCCCAGTCGCGGCCGTTGGAGAACGACCAGTCCAGGGTCATGATCAGCCCGACGCAGCCGGCGGCGCGGGCGCGCTCCATCCGCTGCACCAGCACGTCGCGGGACCCCACCCAGTACATCTGGAAGAACGTCTGCGGGCTGGCCGCCGCGACCTCCTCCACCGGCTTGGACGCGAACGACGACAGCCCCATGGTGATGCCGCGGGCGGCCGCGGCGCGGGCCACGGCCACCTCGCCGTCGGGGTGCACCGCCTGCACGCCGGTCGGGGAGATCATCACCGGCATCGACAGCGGCTGACCCATCACCGTGGTGGACAGGTCGCGCTCGCCCTGCAGGCCCGCCACGTGCGGGGCGAAGCCGAGCTCGCCGTAGGCGGCGGTGTTGTCCTCCACGGTCAGACCGCGCTCCGAGCCGGCGATCAGCGCTCCGTAGACGGAGGCGGGCAGCCGCCGCTTGGCCCGCCGCTGCGCCTCCGCGACGGTCTCGAACCAGGGGTTGGCCATGGGGTCCTCCTCGACGCCGGCTGTGCTGTGGACCACAGCATGCCAGGGGGTGGCACTCAGTGCCACCCCCTGGTGGACGACCTCAGCGGTCGGTCACCACGCCGGTGGCCCGGTCCTCCTCGGTGACCGCGCGGCCGGTGGTCCCGGCAGCGGCCTCGGCCGTGGCCTCGGTGACGACGTCGTGCTCGCGCCCGGCGGCGTCGCGGTCGCGGCCGGTCAGCAGGTCGTCGGTGGCGTCGGGCGTGCGGGGGTCCTGGGCGTGGGTCACGGGGTCCTCCTCGGGTGGGTCGGGCTCCCGGGGTGCCCGGGGCGGGCCCGGGCCAACCGGCCGGGCCGCCCGCGCCGGTGCGCGGGGCGGGCGGCCCGGGGCCTCACCGGGTGGTGCCGCGGGTCCCGCCGTCCTCGACCTGCTCGATCTCCTCGTGCGCGACCTGCTCGCTCACCTGGGCCTGGTCGGTGACCGTCTCGGTGCCCAGCCGTACCCGCTCGACCGGCACGGTCTCCTTCTGCACCACCGGCTGCTCGGCGTGCAGCGTGACCTCGTGCTCCTCCTCGGACAGCTCCGGGCCGTCGAGGGCTGCGCCGCGGTTGGCCTCGGTGATCGGCTCGCGCTCGATGCGCACCTCCTCGCGGGAGACCGGCACCGTCGTCGTCACGTTCTCGGTGACCACGTGCTTGCGCAGCCGGGCGCGGCCGACCTCGGTGGCCTCGGTGCCCACCTGCAGGCGCTCCTCGGAGCGGGTCATCGCGTCGTCGGTGGTGGGGCCGGAGGTGTCCCGGCCCTGCACCCCGTCCTCGGTGCGGCGGGGTGCGTGCTGGCCGCGGTCGTCGAGGTCGTCACCCAGGCGGGCCTCGCCGGCCATCCGGGTGCCGCGGTCGTCCAGGCCGTCGCCGTGGCCGGCCTGGCCCGTCATGCCGTAGTAGCGGTAGAGCTCCTGCTCCTCCTCCGGGGACAGGTGCTGGTCGGCATCCACCTTGGGGGCGTCCTTGACCGCGGCCTTGCTGACCGGGACGCGCACGCCGTCGCCGGTGAGGTCGGCGTCGCGCAGGGGGACGAAGCTGGAGCGGGTGCCGAAGAGGCCGGTGCTCACGGTGACCCACTCGGGGTTGCCGGACTGGTCGTCCAGGTAGACCTCGGTGGCGGAGCCGATCTTGTCGCCGTCCGCGTCGTAGACGTCGCTGCCGATGACGCGGTCGATGTTCTCGGTGCTGATCACGGGGTTGCTCCTCGATCTGGGGGAGGTGCTCGGAGCCGGACCTTGCTTGCCGACCGGGAGGGCTTTCTCGGAACCGCTCCGAGCGAAACCTGGTCCGGCGTGTCGTGCGAGGCTGCGCCGGTGAGCCGCCTGCCCGCCGTCCTCGCCTGGGTCGGGGGTACCGCCCTGCACCCGGCCGGGCTCGTCGCCGGGGCCGGTCTGCTGGTCGGCTCGGTGCTGACCACCGGGTCCCCGACCCCCGGCGCGCGGGTGGCCGGCGGGCTGCTGTGGGGCGCGGGCCCGGAGAACTCCCTGCTCGCGGTGGCCGCGTCGGCACTGGCGTCGGCCGGCGCCCGGGAGCGGGTGCTGACCGCCGACGAGGAGGCCTGGGCGCGCGCCGAGCTGCTCGGCGACGCACTGCCGCCCCGCGGGCGGGTGGTCGTCACCGACACCGTCGGCGCCGGGGACCGGCCCTTCGTCGTGCCACGGTGGGACGGCGCGGTCACCGTCAACCTGGGGCCCGACCTGTTCGCCGACCCGGCCGGCACCGACCCGCACACGTTCCTGCACGAGCTGGTGCACGTCTGCCAGGTGCAGGCGCTGGGCGTGCGGGCGTTCACCACCCGGGCCGCGCTCACCCAGGTCGCGCACACGCTCGGCCGGGACGCCTACGCCTACGACGGCCCGGTGCGGCCGCTGGCCGGCTATGGGCTGGAGCAGCAGGCGCAGCTGCTGGCCGACTGGTGGCGGGGGTCGCCGGGGCGCCGGGGCCGGCCGGTGCCGCGGGCCGGGCTGCGCGGGCACACCCGCCGTCCCCGCGACCCGGCCAGCCCGTGGGCGGCCTGCGTGGCCGACCTGCACGCCGGCCGCCTCCGGCCCCGCTAGCGGGCCTTCTGCGCGATGGCGTCGACGGCCCCGCCCTTGAGGCTGGGCTGCGAGGCGTTGTTCTTGACCTTGGCGGCCTTGGGCTTCTTGGCCTCGCGGCCGCCCTTGTTCTTGCCGGACATGGGGGACTCCTCGCCACCGGTTCGCCGGTGGTCGATCACGGAGCGTGGTCCGAGGTGGCGTGCGCCTGCGGCTGGACCACGGACGCTACGCGCACCGCGTGTCGTTCCGCCGACCGGCGCGGCCCGCTGCGCAGACTCGGTCGGTGCCTCCCCGCTCGCAGTACGACAACCTGGTGCACCCGCGCACGGTGAAGAAGCCACCCGTGCAGGTCGAGGCCGAGAAGGACCTCGTCGTCGAGGACCCGAGCTCGGGCTTCGTCGGTGCCGTGGTGCGCTGCGAGAAGGACGTGGTCCACCTCGAGGACCGCTTCGGCCGGGTGAAGGGCTACCCGCTCGGGCCGGGGTTCTGGGTCGAGGGCCGGCCGGTGACCCTGGTCCGGCCGCGCGCCGCCGCGCCCGTCGCCCCCACCCGCAGCGCCTCGGGGTCGACCTACGTCGCGGGTGCCCGGGCCCGGGTGGCACGGGAGGGCCGGGTCTACGTCGAGGGCAAGCACGACGCCGAGCTGGTGGAGAAGGTCTGGGGCCACGACCTGCGCATCGAGGGGGTCGTCGTCGAGCCGCTGCACGGCGTGGACGACCTGCCCGGGATCGTGCGCGAGTTCCGGCCGGCGTCGGGCCGGCGCCTCGGCGTGCTGGTCGACCACCTGGTGGGCGGGTCGAAGGAGTCGCGGATCGCCGCGCAGGTCACCGGCGCGCACGCACTCGTGGTCGGGCACCCCTACATCGACATCTGGCAGGCGGTGAAACCCTCCGTCGTGGGGATCCGGGCGTGGCCGACCGTGCCGCGCGGCGAGGACTGGAAGACCGGCGTGTGCCGGCGGCTCGGCTGGGAGGACGACACCGGCTACGTCTGGGCGCAGCGGATCCTGGCCCGGGTGCGCACCTGGACCGACCTGGAGCCCGAGCTGATCGGCCGCGTCGAGGAGCTCATCGACTTCGTGACGGCCGACTGAGCGTCCCCCTGCACGGGAGTCCGTCCTCCTGCACCGGATCTCGTGCAGGAGGACGGACGTCGATCAACTCCCCTGATCAACCCTGGACCAGGGGCGGGCGGGTCAGCCCGGGATGTAGTTGAAGGTGTCCGGGTCGGGGCCGGTGCGCTCGTCGCGGTTCAGGCTCGTGATCGCGGTGACGTCCTCGTCGGTGAGCTCGAAGTCGAACAGCGCGAAGTTCTCCTCCACCCGGCTGCGGGTGACCGACTTCGGGAACACGATGTCGCCGCGCTGGATGGCCCACCGCAGCGTGACCTGGGCCGGGGTCTTCCCGTGCCGCTCGGCCACCCGGACGATCTCGGCGTCGTCGAGCACCTTGCCCTGCGCGATCGGCGACCAGGCCTCGGTGGCGATGCTGCGCTCGGCGTTGAAGGCGCGCAGCTCGTCCTGGGTGAGGTACGGGTGCACCTCGATCTGGTTGACCGCCGGGGTGATGTCGGTCTGGTCGCGCAGCCGGTTGAGGTGGTTGGTCTGGAAGTTGGAGACGCCGATCGCGCGGGCCTTGCCGTCGCGGTAGATCTGCTCCATCGCCTTCCAGGTCTCGACGAAGTCGACGTCGATGCCCGGCAGCGGCCAGTGCACGAGGAAGAGGTCGAGCTGCTCGACCTGCAGGTCGGCCAGGGTCTGGTCCATCGCGCGCAGGGCGTCGTCGTGGGCGTGGAAGCCGTTGTTCAGCTTCGAGGTGATGAAGACGTCGGCGCGGTCCAGGCCGGAGTCGCGGAAGCCCTCGCCGACCTCCTTCTCGTTGCCGTACATCTCGGCGGTGTCGATGTGGCGGTAGCCGACCTCGAGCGCCGTCCGCACCGCCTCGCGGGTGTTCTCGGGCTCGATCTGGTAGGTGCCGAACCCCAGCTGCGGGATCTCGACACCGTTGTTCAAGGTGATGTTCGGGACGGTCATGCAGGGTGCACTTCCCTGGCGCACCGCCGGTCATGCAGGCGGTCCGGGACGTCACAGGTTCAGAAGTAGTCCAGCAGCTGCGGGGGGCGACCGCAGGCGAGCAGGTCCAGCGCGGCCGGGTCGCCGGGGCCGGTGACCAGCCCGGCGTCGGCGACGGCCCGGCCACCGGCCGCGGCGGTCCACAGCAGGGCCAGCCCGCGGGGGCCGAGCACCAGGTCGGGGTCGCCGCCGGTGCGGGTGGCCCGGCCCTCGCCGCCGTCGAGCTCCAGCCGCCACGCGCCGCTGTTCCACGGCGCGACGTCGTCGACCACCCGGACGTCGAGCACCCCGCGCACGTGCGCCGGCCAGCCCCGGGCCGCCACCGCGGCGGGCAGGTCGACCACCCGGTGCATGAAGACCTGGGTGCCACGGCGGGTCGCCCGCTCCAGCGGCAGGACGGCGGAGACGGCGTCCCCGGCCAGCAGGGGGACGTCGACGCTGCGGGTCACCGTCCGCCACCCGGAGAGGACGTCGACCAGCGCGCGGGCCGCCGCCGGGGTGGTGGCCAGCAGGTCGCTGACGTCGAGGGCGGCCTCGGGACCGTAGCCGCGGCCCCGCTCGTAGCCCAGCGCGCCGGTGACGACGCCGTCCTCCTCGGCCAGGGTGAGCAGGTCGACCCCGGCGCCCAGGGGCTGCTCCTCCGGCGGCGGGGCGTCCCAGCGGCCGCCCCGGCGGGTCAGCGGGCCGTCGTACCCGCGGACCACCTGCTCGTAGAGGTCCACGACGGCACCGCGGTCGGCCGGCGTCCCCGCCCGGAGCAGCACGCCGGGCTCCCGCGCGGACGGCAGCGCGGCGGTGTCGAGCACCGCCGACCCGAGGACGCCGGTGACCTCCCAGCCCAGCGCGCGGTAGGCGGCCGAGACCGTCGGGTACAGCGCGCTGACCACGGCCCCGCGCTCGCGGGCGGCGGCCAGCGCAGCGGTGAGCAGCTGCCGGGCGAGCCCGCCGCGGCGCACCTCCGGGGAGACCGCCACGCCGCTGACGTGCGCCGACGCCAGCGCCCGGCCGCCCCACCAGGAGTGCTCCTCGTGGTCGGTGACCTTGCCCAGCAGCCGGCCGGTGGCGGTGTCGTAGGCGCCCCAGCGGTGCGTCTCGGGCAGCACCCGCATCGCCTGCGGCGGCGCCTCGGCCGGCCCGCCGAAGGCCCACCGGCCCAGCGTCCAGGACTCGGCCAGGTCGTCCTCGGTCATCAGCCGGATGGTGGTGGCCACGCCCCGACCCAACCAGACGCCGCCCGGCGGCCGCCCGGCCCGGCGATCACGGAGCCGGGGACACCTCGTCGCGGCGCGCCGCGGGTGCAGGTCCGTGGTCACCGGGTGCCGGGGCGGGACCGCGCACCAGCAGGCCGCCGAGCAGGGCGAGCGCACCGGCCGCGGCGGCGCCGAGTGCGGGCACCAGGAACGCCTGCTCCCCGCCCCAGGCGTCCACCGCGGCACCGGCGGCCGCCGCGCCCGCGGTCACACCGAGCGTCAAGCCGGTCGACGTCCAGGTCAGGCCCTCGTTGAGCGCGGCGCGCGCGACCCGGGACTCCACCAGCGACATGCCCGCGACCAGCACCGGCGCGATGGTCAGCCCGGCCAGGAAGACCGCGACCACCAGCACCGGGACCGACCCGACGAGGAACAGCGTCTGGGTGGCGACGGCGAACAGCAGCCCGCAGCCGACGAACCGGGCCAGCAGCGACCCCGGCAGGGTGAGGATGCCGTAGAGCAGGCCGGACACCAGGCTGCCCGCCGCGTAGGCGGCCAGCGCGACCCCGGCCATGACCGGCTGGCCCTGCTCCTCCGCGAAGGCCACGACCACGACGTCCATCGCGCCGAACACCGTGCCGACCGCCAGGTAGGAGACCGCGACGACGAGCAGGGCGGGGCTGAGCACCGAGGTGGCCGACCGCGTGGTCCCGGGCTCCGCGCGGTGCACCGGCGGCTGGGTGGCGGTCTGCCGGGACAGCCAGACGGTGCCGCCGATCCCGACCAGCAGCCCGACCACGAACCCCGCGGGCGGGGCGATGAGCGTGGCCAGGAAGGTGATGGTCGGCGGGCCGACGACGAAGACGACCTCGTCGACCACCGACTCGAAGGCGAACGCGGTCTGCCGGGCCTCGGCGGCGGGCAGGGCGTGCGCCCAGCGCGCCCGGACGGCGGCCCCCACGTTGGCGGCGGAGGCGCCGGTCAGCGCGGCCAGCACGAACCACGACCACAGCGGCGCCCCGCCGACGACGACGCCGACGAACGCCGCGCCCAGCAGCAGGTAGACCGCGGCCGACACCGCGAGCACCCGGCCCTGGCCGAGCCGGTCCATGCCGCGGGCCCACTGCGGGCTGCCGACGGCGAAGGCCAGCGCCAGCGTGCCGGAGACCGCGCCGGCCAGCCCGTAGCTGCCGGACTCGCCGGCCACCATGAGCACCGAGCCCAACCCCATGCTCGACATGGGGACGCGGGCCAGCCACCCGGCGAAGGAGAACGAACGGGACCCCGGGACCGCGAAGATGCGGCCGTACGGGGCGAAGGGGTTGCGCACGGGATCGATCTCGACTTCCTGGCCACAGGCGGAGACAGGGGGGCCTGCCGTGTGTCCGGGTGGCGTTGCCGATGCTAACGACCGCGTCCACGCAGAACGGTCCCGCGGCGAGAAGGATGCCCGCATGTCCCAGTCACGCGTGGTACGCCCGCTGACCCGCCGGCGGCACGACGTCGACCCGCACCGCGCCGAGAGCCGGGTGTCGGCCTACGTCTACGGCACCGTGCTGGTGCTCGCCGCCGTCGTCGGCGTCTCCCCGGAGGCGGTCGACTCCGGGGCCGGGGTGGTGGTCGTGCTGGGCACGGTGCTGTCCACCTACGTCGCGCACGTGCTGGCGCACACCGTCGGCTCGCTTCTCACCGGGGGCCGCCACGTCGAGCTGCGCAACGCCGTCCGCGACGCGACGCCGATCCTCAGCTCGGGCGCGCTGCCCGCGCTGGTCCTGCTCGTGACGGCGCTCGGCTGGCCGTCGGAGGCGTGGGGCCAGTCGCTGGCCGCGGCGGTCGGGCTGGTCCGGGTGGCCGGCATCGGCGTCGTGCACCGGCGCCTGCAGGCCGACGTCCCCTTCGGCCGCGCGGTGGCCGTGGGTGCCGTCGCCGCCGCGGTGGCCCTGCTCGTCGTCGTCCTCAAGCTGACGCTGACCCACTAGTCGCAACCCTCTGCAACCCGCCCGTGCGGAAGTCGGGAGAGCGAGGCGCCGCAGGTGCGGATCCGGGTGTGACCGAGGGCACGGTGGCTCCGGACGGCGTGACCAGCCGCTCTACAGTCGGGCGGGTGACGACGCACAGCCCGCTCCCCGACCCCGTCGTGCGGGCGCCCGCGCCGGCCCCGGGCACCGGGGGGCTGGTCGACCGGCACGGCCGCACCGCCACCGACCTGCGGGTCTCGCTGACCGACCGCTGCAACCTGCGCTGCACCTACTGCATGCCGCCCGAGGGGCTGCAGTGGCTGCCCAAGGTCGAGCAGCTCACCGACGACGAGGTCGTCCGGCTGGTCCGCATCGGCGTCGAGCAGCTGGGCATCCGCGAGGTCCGGTTCACCGGTGGCGAGCCGCTGCTGCGCCCCGGCCTGACCGGCATCGTCGCGGCCACCACCGCGCTCGCCCCCCGCCCCGAGGTCAGCCTCACCACCAACGCGATCGGGCTGTCGCGGATGGCGCCGGCGCTGGCCGAGGCCGGCCTCGACCGGCTCAACGTCAGCCTGGACACCCTGGACCGGGAGCGGTTCAAGCAACTCACCCACCGCGACCGCCTCGCCGACGTGCTCGCCGGGCTGAAGGCCGCCAAGGACGCCGGGCTGACGCCGGTGAAGGTCAACGCGGTCCTGCTGCGCGGCATCAACGAGGACGACGCCGTCCCGCTGCTGGAGTACTGCCTCGAGCACGGCTACGAGCTGCGGTTCATCGAGCAGATGCCGCTGGACGCCCACCACGCCTGGACCCGCGGCGAGATGGTCACCGCCGAGGACATCCTGGCCCGGCTCACCGCCTCGCACACCCTGGTCCCCGACGTCGAGGAGCGCGGCGCGGCCCCGGCCGAGCGCTGGCTGGTCGACGGCACCGACCTCACCGTCGGCGTCATCGCCTCGGTCACCCGCAGCTTCTGCGGCGCCTGCGACCGCACCCGGCTCACCGCCGACGGGCAGATCCGCAACTGCCTGTTCGCCCGCGACGAGTCCGACCTGCGGACGGCGATGCGCGAGGGCGCCACGGACGCCGAGCTGGCCGACCGCTGGCGGATCGCCACGCTCACCAAGCTGCCCGGCCACGGCATCGACGACCCCTCGTTCCTGCAGCCCAGCCGGCCGATGTCGGCCATCGGCGGCTGAGGTGGCGGTCACCGTCCGGTACTTCGCCGGGGCCCGCGCGGCCGTGGGCACCGACACCGAGGTGCGCGACGCCACCACGCTGGAGGAGCTGGTGGCGCTGATCGTGGACGACCACGGTGCCAAACTGGAGCGCGTGCTGACCGCGTGCTCCTTCCTGGTCGACGGGACGTCGACCCGGGACCGCGCGGTGGCACTCCACCCCGGGGCGGTCGTCGACGTGCTGCCCCCCTTCGCCGGAGGCTGATCCACCCCCCTCGTGAGCTCGCTGCCTCACAGTCCCCGACCCGCCGACCCCCACCGGCGGGTGCCCGCATGACCGAGTGGTTGCTCGTCGGGGTCGGTCTGCTCCTGGTCGCCGCCTGCGCCGCCTTCGTGGCCTTCGAGTTCTCGCTGGTCACCGTCGACCGCGCCTCGGTCGAGCGCCGCGCCGCCGAGGGCGAACGGGGCGCCGACGGCGTCCTGGCCGCCATGCAGACGCTGTCCACCCAGCTCTCGGGCGCCCAGCTCGGCATCACGGTCACCAACCTGGCCATCGGCTTCGTCGCCGAGCCCTCGATCGCGGCGCTGCTGGCCGGGCCGCTGGAGTCCGTGGGGCTGTCCGGGGGTGCCGCCCGCTCGGTGTCGATCACGCTCGCGCTGGTGCTGGCCACCGTGCTGACCATGGTGTTCGGCGAGCTGGTGCCCAAGAACCTGGCGATCAGCAAGCCCTACGAGGTGGCCCGCACCGTCTCGGGTTTCCAGCGCGGGTTCACCCGGGGCACCGCGCTGGTCATCCGGGCGCTCAACGGCTGGGCCAACGCGATCCTGCGGCGGGTCTTCTCCGTCGAGCCGCAGGAGGAGCTCGCCTCGGCCCGCTCGGCGGAGGAGCTGACCTCGCTGGTCCGCCGGTCGGGCAGCACCGGGACGCTGGAGGCCGGCACCGCCGCGCTGCTCGAGCGCGGGCTGGCCTTCGGCGAGCTGCGCGCCAACGACGTGGCCACCCGCCGGGTGCGGATGACGACGGTGCGCAGCGACGACCCCGTCGCGGTGGTGCTGGCCAGCGCCCGCGACTCGGGCCACTCCCGCTTCCCGGTCACCGGCCCCGACGGCGTGGACGACGTGGTCGGGCTGGTCCACGTGAAACACGCGCTCGCCGTCCCCCGGCCCGGGCGCAGCACCGTGCTGGTCGCCGACGTCATGGTCGAGGCCCTCTTCGTGCCGACGTCGCGGCAGCTGGACGAGCTGCTGGTCGACCTGCGCCGCGGCAGCCTCCAGATGGCCGTGGTGGTCGACGAGTACGGCGGCACCGACGGCGTCGTCACCATCGAGGACCTGGTCGAGGAGCTGGTCGGCGACCTGTCCGACGAGCACGACGACGACGCCGCCACCGACGACGTCGTCGACCTCGGCGACGGCACCTGGTCGGTGTCGGGGCTGCTGCGGCCCGACGAGGTCGCCGCGGCCACCGGGCTGACCGTGCCCGCCGACCGGCACTACGACTCCGTCGGCGGCCTGGTGCTGCACCACCTGGGCCGCATCCCCGAGGTCGGCGACCGGGTGGAGGCCGAGCGGGTGCTCCCGCCGGAGTACGCCGACGAGGCCGAGGGCCACCCCGGTGGCGTGTGGGTCGAGGTGACCGCCGTCGAGGGCGCCCGCGTGGACCGCGCCCGCTTCGGTGAGCTGGTGCCCACCCCCGCCGACGACACCGACGACGAGGAGGCCGACCGTGGGTGACTGGCTGGGCGTGGGGCTGGCCGTCGTGCTGCTGGCCGCCAACGCCTTCTTCGTGGGCGCGGAGTTCGCGCTGATCTCGGCCCGCCGGTCCTCGATCGAGCCGCTGGCCGAGGCCGGCAGCCGGCGGGCGCGCACGACGCTGCGGGCGATGGAGCAGGTCTCGATGATGATGGCCGGCGCGCAGCTGGGCATCACCGTCTGCTCGCTCGGCCTCGGCGCCATCGGCGAGCCCGCGGTCGCGCACCTGCTGGAGCCGCTGTTCGACGCGGTCGGCGTCCCCGAGGGCGCGGTCTACCCGATCTCGTTCGTGATCGCGCTGACCGTGGTGGTCGCGCTGCACGTGGTGATCGGCGAGATGGTGCCCAAGAACCTGGCACTGGCCGGCCCCGACCGCGCGGCGCTGTCCCTCGCACCGCCGCTGGCCGCCGTCGTGACCGTCCTCAAGCCGGTCATCGTCGTGCTCAACGCGCTGGCCAACGCCGTGCTGCGGCTGCTGCGGGTCGAGCCCAAGGACGAGGTCGCCAGCTCCTTCACCCGCGACGAGGTGGCCGGCCTGATCGACGAGTCCCGGGCCGGCGGGCTGCTCGACGACGCCGACCACGACCTGCTCACCGGCGCCCTGACCCTGTCGGACCGGGAGACGCGCACGGTGCTCATCCCCCGCGCCGAGCTGACCGTGCTCTCCCCCGCCGACGACGCGCTCGCCGTCGAGCGGGCGGCGGCCACCACCGGTTTCTCCCGGTTCCCGGTGGTCACCGCCGGGGAGCTGTCGGGGTACGTGCACGTCAAGGACGTGCTGGTCGCCGACGGCGAGCCCGACGTCCGGGTGGCCGACATCGAGCGCCCGCTCCCCCGGGTCGACGCCGGCAGCGACCTGCGCAGCACGCTGCAGACCATGCAGGGCGACCGTGCGCAGCTGGCCGCCGTCGTCGATCATGACCAGGTCGTCGGCGTGGTCGCCCTGGAGGACATCCTCGAGGAGCTGGTCGGCGAGATCCGCGACGGCGTGCACCGATGAGGAGGGGCAGATGAGCCTGTTCGACAAGGCCAAGGCCAAGGCCGAGGAGCTGGTGGGCCGGGCCACCGAGGTCTACGGCGAGTCCCACGGCGACGCCGCGGCCGAGGCCGCCGGCGAGGCCCGCCGCCTGGAGGGCGAGGCCGAGGAGGAGGCCCTCGAGGCCCGCGAGCACGGGGACCGCCCCGGCCCGCACTGACGCACCCGCCCGCGACGCGCCGGTCGGGTTGCCGCAGGTCGGCGGCCCGGGGGACGCTGCTCGTGGTGCACCGTCGCGCCGCCGTTCCCGAGACCGCCGGAACCGTGGGAGACGCCGTGGACGCACCCGAGGAGACCCAGCACGTCGAGGTCGTGGACGACGGACGGGTGGTGGCCAGCGCCGACGTCGCGGCCACCGGCCCGGCCGCCGTCGCCGCCCTGCACGTGGAGCCCGGCCAGCTGCCGCCGGGCACCCGCACCGAGCTCGTTGACGCCGTCCTGGACGTGCCCGAGGTCGCCGGCGCCGACCGGCTGACCACCGCGGGCCCGGCCGGGGACGTCGAGGTGGCGCAGCGGGTGCGCGAGCGGCTGGACGACGTCGAGACGCGCAGCGCCGGCGCCACCACCTTCCACGACGGCAGGGTCCCCCGCACCTGACCCGTCGGCCCCCACCCCGCCGAGGGCGCGGCGGGGTCAGGCGAGGCGGACGGCAACCAGGGCGACGTCGTCGTCGGGGCGGCCGTGCACGATGCGGTCGACCACCTCGTCGCACAGCTCCTGCAACGGCCGGTCGGCCAGCTCCGCCACCGTGCTGCGCAGCCGGGCCAGGCCGGTGTCGAGGTCCTCGTCGCGCCGCTCCACCAGGCCGTCGGTGAACAGCAGCACCGTCGACCCGGCCGGCAACGCCACCCGGTGCTCGGTGCGGGCGGCGAGGCTGTCGACACCCAGCAGCAGGTCCCCGGGCCAGGGCGAGGGGTCGGCCAGCGAGCCGTCGGGGTGCAGGACCAGCGGGGGCAGGTGGCCGGCGCTGGACCAGACCATCGTCGCCCCGCAGCCCTCCTCCCGGGTCAGCTGGGCGACCGCCGCGGTGGCCAGCGTCGGGAAGGACAGCTGCGCCATGGCGGCGTCCAGCCCGCGCAGCACCTCCCCCGGCCCGGCGTCGGAGTAGGTGGCGATGCCCCGCAGCAGCCCGCGCAGCTGCCCCATGGCCGCGGCCGCGGCGGTGTCGTGCCCGACCACGTCGCCGATGACCAGGGTCATCGCCCCCGACGGCGACCGGAAGGCGTCGTACCAGTCCCCGCCGACGCGGGCGGCCTCCGCGGCCGGGGTGTAGCGGACGGCGACCTCGGCACCCTCGGGCTGCACCGGCTGGGTGAGCAGGCTGCGCTGCAGCTCCTCGGCCAGAGCGGCCTGCAACCGGTAGAGGCGGCCGTTGTCCAGCGCCAGGCCGATCCGCTCGGCGGCCTCGCGGGCGGCGGCCAGGTCCTCGGCGTCGGGCGTGCGGCCGTGCCGCCACCACAGCGTGATGACGCCGAGGGTGCGGCCGCGGCCCAGCAGCGGCAGGTACAGCCCGGTCCCGGTGGCCAGCCGCCGCTGCAGGTCGCGCGCCTCGCCCGGGGGCAGGCTGCCGTGCACGTCGGCGGCGGTGACCGGGGTGGTCTCCTGGGTGTGCATCGAGCGCACCAGCGGGGCGGTGGCCGGCAGCGCGCCCAGCCGCAGCTCGCTGTAGCGGGCCAGCACCGGCCGCATCTCCGGCTCGCTGTGCCAGCAACCGACGTCGCGGGGCCGGCCGTCGTCGTCCAGCACGGTGACGACGGCCCAGTCGGCTAGCACGGGCACCAGCGCGCGCGGGATCCGGCTCAGCGACTGCACCGCGTCGGGGGTGTCGGCCAGCTCCGCGCTGACCCGCGCCAGCACGGCCAGCCGCTCCTGGATGCGGTGCCGGGCCGTGCTGTCGCTGAAGAAGGCGTTGATGCGCCCGCCCTCGGCGGGGACCAGCCGGACCTCGAACCAGACCCCGCGCGCCACCGAGTAGGACTCGAACAGCTCCGGGCGGTGGGTGGCGGCGACCCGGCGGTAGGCGCGGCCCAGCAGGCTGTCCTCGTTGCCCGGGAAGGCCTGCCACGCGCTGCGGCCCAGCAGGTCGGCGCGGCGGCGGCCGAAGGCGCGCTCCGCGGCGGCGTTGACGTAGGTGATGCGCCAGTCGGCCGCAACCTGGAGGAAGCCCATGGGCATGCCCTCGAGCACGCTCGTGCCGGCCTCCGCGACCACGGCCACCCCCTCAGGCTGCTCACAGCCTAGGGGCAGGCCACCCATTCCTCGGCGCCATCCAGGAAGACCTGCCGTTTCCAGATCGGCAGCCGGGCCTTGACCTCGTCGACCAGCTCGGCGCACGCGGTGAACGCCTGACCGCGGTGGCTGGCCGAGACCGCGCAGGCCAGCGCGACGTCGCCGATGCCCAGCAGGCCGACCCGGTGGCTGATCGCGACCGCGTGCACCTCGGGCCGGGCGGCGAACTCCGCGGCGATCTCCTCGACGAGCGCCTGCGCGGTGGGGTGCCCGACGTACTCCAGCTCGGTGACCGACTTCCCGCCGTCGTGGTCGCGGACGACCCCGGCGAAGCTGACGGTGGCCCCGGCCGCGGGGTGGGCGACGGCGGCCTCGTGGGCGGCGACGTCCAGCGGCTGGTCGCTGATGGCGGCGATCACCCGGGGGACGTTACGCGCGCGGGGTGTCGTGGTCGGTGGGGTCGCCCAGCCCGGTGCAGTCGACCTCGGTGACCTCGTGGGTGCGCAGGTACGCCCGCGCCCCCTCGTCGCCGGTCGCCGACGCCGCGACGCCGTCCCAGTGGTCCCGCCCGATGAGCACGGGGTGCCCGGGGACGCCGTCGAAGACGGGGACGACGAGGGCGCCGGGTGCGGCGTGCGGCAGCAGCTGCTGCAGCACGTCGGGGGTGGTCCCGGGGACGTCGACCAGCATCACCGCGGCCGCCTCGATGCCCGACCCGAGCGCCTGCAGGCCCTGGATGCCGGTGCGCAGCGAGGAGGCCATGCCGGTCTCCCAGTCGCGGTTGCCGACGACGGTGGCGCCGTCCAGGTCGGCCCGCTGCCAGACCTCGACCATGGCTGCGCCCAGCACCACCAGCACGGGGTCGCACGCCGTCCGGGCCGTGCGCACGGCGCGCTCGACGAACAGCTCGCCGTCGGGCAGCGGGGCCAGGGCCTTGGGCATTCCGTAGCGGGAGCCGCCCCCGGCGGCCAGGACGAGCGCGGCGACGGACACGCCCCCACCCTGCCAGCCGGTCAGAGGCCGAGTGCCTCGCGGGCGGTGCGGTACTTCTCCTCCAGCCGCTCCCGGGTGGCCGGGTCGAGGCGGGCCAGCCGGTCGGGGTCGGTGTTGGAGCCCAGGTCGGCGTGCTTGACCCGCAGCGCCAGCGGGTCGGCCGCGACCCGCCGGTAGTAGGCGGCACGGTCCTCGTCGGGGCCGTGGGTCAGCGCGTCGACGGCCGCCACCACCTGGTCGGGGAACGCGGCGACCAGCTCGTCGCGGGTGCCCGCGGGGCCGTCCTCGACGGTGTCGTGCAGCCAGGCGACCGTGCGGCCCACCTCGTCCTCGGGGTCCAGGCGGCCGACCACGTCGGCCACGTGGGCGGTGACGTAGTCCTGTCCGGCCTTGTCCACCTGGCCGGCGTGCACCTTCCGGGCCAGCTCCTCCGCGCGGTCCTCCATGCCCCGCGCCCTGCCCGGCCGGCAGCCGATGCACACCTGCACACCTTCGCGCATGCGCAGGTACTGTCCCAGCCGTGACCGCGACCCTCGACCGGCCCCCGTCCCGCTCGGTCCGCCCGGGGGCGGGTATCCGGGTGGCCGCCACCCTCCCCGAGGTCCGCTGGGCCGCGCTGTCGCTGGGCCTGTTCCTCGTCGGCCTGGTGCTCCAGCTCGCCGGCGCCCCCGCCGCGGTGACGTGGGCCGCCTACCTGGCCTGCTGCGCCGCCGGGGGCTGGGAGCCCGCGGTCGCCGGGTGGGAGGCGCTGCGGGCCCGGACCCTGGACGTCGACCTGCTCATGGTCCTGGCCGCGGCCGGCGCCCTGGCCATCGGCCAGGCCCTGGACGCCGCGCTGCTGATCGTCATCTTCGCGACCTCGGGCGCCCTGGAGGCCTTCGCCACCCGGCGCACCCGGGACGCCGTCTCGGCGCTGACCGACCTCGCACCCGTGCAGGCCACCCTGCTGACCGACGGCGGCGAGGAGCGGGTGCCCGCCGCGGACCTGCAGGTCGGCGACCGGGTGCTGGTGCGCCCCGGTGACCGGCTGCCCGCCGACGGCCGGGTGGTCGAGGGCGCCTCCGAGGTCGACCAGGCCTCGATCACCGGCGAGCCCCTGCCGGTCGACCGGCACCCCGGCGACGAGGTCTACGCCGGCACGGTGAACGGCACGGGCGCGCTGGTGGTCCGGGTCGGCCGGCCGGCCCACGACAGCGTCGTCGCCCGGATCGGCGCGCTGGTGGAGCAGGCCGCGGAGACCAAGGCCGGCACCCAGCTGTTCGTCGAGAAGGTCGAGCAGCGCTACGCCGTCGGCGTCGTGGTCGCCACGCTCGCGGTCTTCGCCGTCCCCCTGCTGCTGGGCGCGCAGCTGCAGGACGCGCTGCTGCGGGCGATGACGTTCATGGTCGTGGCCTCGCCGTGCGCGCTGGTCCTGGCCACCATGCCGCCGCTGCTGTCGGCGATCGCGACCGCCGGGCGGCGCGGCGTGCTGGTCACCTCGGCGGTGGCGATGGAGGGCCTGGGCCAGGTCACCGCGGTGGTGGTGGACAAGACCGGCACGCTCACCGACGGGACGCCGGCCGTCGTCGCCACGGGGCCGGCGCCCGGCACCGCCGAGGACGAGCTGCTGGCGCTCGCCGCCTCCGCCGAGGCGCCCAGCGAGCACCCGGTCGGCCGGGCCGTGGTCGCCGCGGCCCGCCAGCGCGGGCTGGCGCTGCAGCCGGTCACCGGGTTCCGGGCCGCCGTCGGGCGCGGGGTCACCGGCACCGTCGACGGCCGGGTGGTCGCGGTCGCCGCCGCCGACCCGGCGACCGCGCCCGAGCAGCAGGAGCGTGGTCGCACCGTCGTCGCGGTCACGGTGGACGGCGCCCCGGCCGGGTGGCTGGCCCTGGCCGACCGGCTGCGCCCGGAGGCCGCGGCGACGGTGGCGGCGCTGCGGGGGTCCCTCGGCCGCCCGCCGGTCCTGCTCACCGGGGACGGCCGGCGCGCCGCCGCCGCGCTGGCCGGCGAGCTGGGCATCACCGACGTCCGCGCCGGGCTGCTGCCCGAGGACAAGGTGGCCGCCGTCCGCGGGCTGCAGGCGCAGGGCCACCGGGTGCTGGTGGTCGGCGACGGGGTCAACGACGCCCCGGCGCTGGCCGCCGCCGACGTGGGTGCGGCCATGGGCGGGGTGGGCTCGGACCTGACCGTGGCCAGCGCGGACGTCGTCGTGGTGCGCGACGACCTGGCCACCCTGCCCGCGCTGGTCGGCCTGTCCCGCCGGGCCCGCCGGGTCGTGGTGCAGAACCTGGTGCTGGCCGGCACGGTGATCGCCGCGCTGGTCACCTGGGACCTGGTCGGCCACCTGCCCCTGCCCCTGGGCGTCGCCGGGCACGAGGGCTCCACGGTGCTGGTCGCGCTCAACGGCCTGCGCCTGCTCCGCCGGGGTGCCTGGCGCCCCTGACCTGTGGGTTCGGTGTGCATCCGGCGACCGGGCGAGCGGTCGCCGGTGCCGCGTCCCCACACTCCCCGCATGACCCGAGCCACCCCCGCCGTCGGCACCACCGCGCCGACCGCCGTCGTCCGCGTCCTCCAGGTCGCCACCGTGCTCACCGCGCTGGGCGTGCTGTTCCAGTTCGTCACCGCGGGCCAGTTGTTCCCCAGCGGCGGGCCCGAGGAGCTGCACGCCGCCGGGGCGGTCGCGCTGCACGTCGTCTCCGGCGTGGGCGCGCTGGCCGCGGTCGTGCTGTGGCGGCAGGGCCGGGCCCGGGTCGGGCTGGCCGCACTGGCCGTCGCGGTCTTCCTGGCCACCATCGCGCAGGCCGCGGTGGGCGGCCGGGACACCCTCTGGGTGCACATCCCCGGCGCGATGGTGCTCACCGCGGGGGTGGTCTGGCTGCTGGTCACCGTGCTGCGGCCGCTCCCCCGCCCCTGACCCCCCGGGCGGCCAGGATGGCCGCGGTGCTGCCGGCCAGGTGCTCGCGGACCGCGACCGGACCCCGGGCCTGCACGTCGTCGAGGTAGGCCTCGTGCTCGGCGACCAGGCGCGCGACGTCGTAGGCCGGGGCGACGTGCACCAGGAGCAGCAGCAGCTCCGAGTGCAGCCGGGTGTAGGCGTCGGTGATCCGCGGGCTGCCGGCGGCGGTGACCAGCGCGGTGTGCACCCGGGCGTGCGCGGCGGCCACGGCCGGCCAGTCGTCGCCGGCCAGCGCGCCCAGCGCGGCGACCGCCGTGCGGGCGGGGGCGAGGACGGCGGCCGGCCAGCGCGGGCCGTGGGCGTCGGCGAGCAGCTGCACCGCGGCGCTCTCCAGGGCACCGCGCAGCTCCTGCAGGGCCACCACGTCGGAGTCGGCGAAGGCGGTCACCCGCACGCCGCGGTAGGGCTCGGCGACCAGCAGCCGCTCGTCGGCCAGCCGGGCCAGCACCGCGCGCACGGTGTGCCGGGAGGCGCCGGTCGCCGCGGCGAGGTCCTCCTCGCGGACCGGCTCGCCCGGGCCCAGCTCCCCGGCGAGGACCTGCCGGCGCAGGTCGGCGGCCAGCCGGTCGACCGCGGTGGGCCCCGGCGGCGCCTCACGCCGCCGGGGCACCGGCCACCGCCCGGGTGCGCCGCCGCGCGGTGAGGACGGCGATGCCCAGCCCCAGCACGACCACCCCCGCCGACGCCGGCCCGCCGAGCCGCTCCCCCAGCAGGCCGACGCCCAGCAGCGCCGCGCACACGGGCTCGGCGAGGGTCAACGTGGCGACGGTGGTCGCCGGGAGCCGGGCCAGACCCCAGCCGAAGAGCAGGTAGGCCACCGTGGTGGTGACCACGCCCAGCCAGAGGGTGAGCAGCAGACCGTCGACGGTGAGCAGGCCGGCCGGGCCCACGACCAGCAGCAGCGGCAGCGCCACCGCCGCGGCTGCCCCGAACACCGCGCCCACCGCGGGGCCCGACGACCAGCCGCGGTCGAGCAGCTCCTTGACCGCCACGGCGTAGAGCGCGTAGGAGGCCCCGGCGCCCACCGACCACAGCACCCCGCCGCCGGCCGACCCGCCGCCGGACCCGCCGGCCACCAGCACCAGCCCGACCAGGGCCAGGCCGGTCGCGGCCCACCACCGGCGCTCGGGTCGCCGGGCGCGCAGCCCGGCGTCGAGCAGCCCGGTGGCCACCGGCGCCGAGCCGAGGGCCACCACGGTGCCGATGGCCACGCCGTTGGACGTCGTCCCGGCGAAGAAGGTGGGCTGGTAGGCCAGCACGCCGGCGGCGCCGGCCGCGACCACCAGCCCGGTGGGCACCCGGGCCAGCAGCCCGGTGCCGGGCGCGCCGCCCGCGGCGGGACGGCGGCGCAGGGCGACCGCGGCGAGCAGGCCGCCGCCCAGGGCGATGCGGGCCAGGCCCACCACCAGCGGGGAGGCGTCGACGTCGAGCAGGGCCTGCGCGGTGCCGGTGGTGCCGAAGCAGACCGCGGCGAGCAGGACGGCGGCGACGGGCTTCACGCGGCGGATTGTTGCACAAAGTTCCCCGGCGTCAGCCCAGCGCCGCGGCCGCCCCCGCCTGGGTGATCCACAGGTCGGTGGCCACCGCCAGGCAGTCGACGCCGTGCGCCCGGAACCGCTCCGCCGTCGCCGGGTCACCGCCGTAGGCGCCCACCGGGACCCCGGCCGCGGCGCACGCCGCGGTGATGCGGGCCAGCGGCGAGCCCGGGGACCGGTCCTCGAGCAGCGCGTCGACCGTCGTCCCCAGGGACAGCGACAGGTCGTTGGGCCCGACGAACACCATGCCCACCCCGGGCACGGCGGCGATCGCCTCGACGTCGGACAGGGCGGCCGCCGACTCCACCATCACCGCGCACAGCACCTCGTCGCGGGTCGGCCCACCCCAGGTCGGCCCGAGCTGGCCGGCGCTGCGGCGGCCCAGCGGCGGGTAGTGCGCGGCCTCGACGGCGGCGCGCGCCTGCGCGGCGTCCTCGACCTGGGGGACGACGACCGCGGCCGCCCCGGCGTCGAGCGCGAGCCCGATCGAGGGGGGGTCCAGCGCGGGCACCCGGACGACCAGCTCGGCCGGGCCGAGCCAGCCGCGGGCGGCCTCCAGCAGCTCCCGCCGGTCGTACCGCCCGTGCTGGAGGTCCACCGACACCCAGTCGAAGCCCGCGCCGGCCAGCCGCCAGAGCCCGCCGGGCCCGGCCTCGCTGCACCACACGCCGCGGCTGCGCGGACCGAACCCGGACGTCGGCGAGGTCGTCATCGGCCGATGATGGCACCGGCACCCATCCGCCCTCTGCACCTCACCCCCACGGGGCACGCACAGCGACGTTCCCGCAGGTCGGGGGCCGGACCGGCCGATGGGGAGGCATGACCGACGACCCACGGCTGGACGCCGAGGCCGCCCGCCGCCTGCGCCTGCGGGCCCGCACGAGCGGCCTGGCGCTGTCGACCGGGGCGGTGGTCCTCTACCCGCTGTGGTCGTTCTTCGACCGGGCGCTGGAACCGGCCCCGCTGGCGGAGACCCTCACCGGGGTGCGGCTGGCCGGCACGGTGCCGATGGCGCTGCTGGTCCTGCTGCTGTGGACCACCCCGCTGGGCCGGCGGCGCCCCGCCGAGGTCACCACCGCCGTGCTGGCCGTCGTCCAGCTCTCCGTCGGCTGGATGCTGCCGCAGGTCGACCACCTGGAGCTCTACCTGCTGGGCGCGACGCTGGTGCTCTACGCCTGCGGCGCGATCCTGCCGGCGAGCTCGCTGTGGACCCTGCTGCTGGTCGGGGTCACCGCGGTGGGCTTCCTCGCCGGCTGCGCGACCGCCGGGACGGTCGACGCCGACGGGCTGGTCGCCACCGCCTGCTACCTGGGCAGCGCCGCCGTGGTCGCCACGACCGGGCACGCACTGCGCTGGAACGCGCTGCGGGGCGAGGTGCACTGGAGGTGCGCGCTGGAGGCCGAGCAGGCCACCACCCTGGAGCTGGTCGGCGAGCTGCGCCGGCTGAGCACCCAGGACGCGCTCACCGGCCTGGCCAACCGGCGGTCGTGGGACGAGCACCTGCAGCGGGCCTGCGACCAGGCCACCGAGGGCGCCCCGGTCGCCGTGGCGCTCATCGACGTCGACCACTTCAAGGCGGTCAACGACACCCGCGGGCACGACGGCGGGGACCGGGTGCTGCAGCGCATCGCCGGGGTCCTCGGCCGCACCGTGCGCGCCGACGACCTGGCCGCCCGGCTCGGCGGCGACGAGCTGGCCCTGCTGCTGCCCGCCACCGGTCCGGTGCAGGCGCAGCTGGTCGCCCAGCGGGTCCGCCGCGAGGTCGAGCTGTTCGCCGCCGGCGGGGTGGGCGAGCCGGTGACCGTCTCCGTCGGGGTCGCCGTCGGTGCGGTCGGCGCCCGTCCGGAGGAGCTGCTGCGTGCCGCCGACACCCACCTCTACGAGGCCAAGCGGCTGCGCAACGCCGTCGTCGTGCAGCCCGGCCCCCGCGCGGTGGTCGGCAGCACGGCCTGAGCACCGGGGGCGCGCAGGGCGGGCGGCCCGGGACGGCGGACCCCAGGGTCGGGTGCGCAGGTCGCGGTCGAGCTCGGGCCGGTCCCCGCACCGAGAGGTCCGCCGTGCCGCCCACCCACGCCCGCCCCGACGTCCTGGCCGCGCTGGACGCGCTGCTGGCCGACGACCCGCGCCTGTGCGACCGGCTGGAGCACTCCCTGGTGCTGGCCGCCGAGCGGGCCCGCGCCGGCCTGGACCCCGAGGTCCTCGGCGTCCTCACCTGGCCCACCGACCTGGCCGCCTACCGGTCCTACCTGCACGACTTCCTCCGGTGGATCCCGCAGGAGAGCGACCACCCGGCCTGGCGCGAGCCCGACCCCGCCCACCGGTCCGCCCAGGAGGTGAGCACCCGCCTGGCCCACCTGTTCTGGCTGGTCGACCAGCACGACGAGGACGAGCCGCGCGCGGTCGAGGAGTCCGCCGACTTCGCCGACCGGCTCACCGACTACGCGCGGGAGTGGGGCGCGTTCCTGGACACCCCGGAGTCCTTCGGCCCGGAGATCCTGCAGTCTTTCCTGGACGACGCGCCCGACTACACCGTCGAGGAGTCGATGGTCGACGGCTTCCCGAACGCCCCCAGCGGGTGGCTGACGTTCAACCAGTTCTTCGCCCGCGAGCTCAACCCCGGCCTGCGGCCGATCAGCGCGCCCGACGACGTCCGGGTGGTCACCTCGCCGGCGGACTGCTCGTTCGTGCACCACTACGACATCGGGGCCGACCACCGCATCCCGGCCACGAGCATCAAGCGCACCCACACCTACGGGTCGATCCCCGAGCTGATGACCGGCAGCGAGCACGCCGAGGCCGTCGCCGGCGGCACGTTCACCCACTACATGCTCCCGCCGTCCTCCTACCACCGGTTCCACCTTCCGGTGGCCGGGCGGGTGCTCGAGGCCCCCGTGGTGCAGGGCCACGCGTACATGCAGGTGGACCTCGTCGACGGCCAGCTCGAGTCGGTCGACGCGGCCGACAGCGGCTACGAGTTCCACCAGACCCGCGGCTGGGTCGTGCTGGACACCGCGGTCGGCAACGGACCGGACCTCGGCCTCGTCGCCGTGGTCGCGGTCGGCATGGCCCACGTCGCGTCGGTGCGGATCACCGCGGTGCCCGGGACGACGGCGGCCAAGGGCCAGCAGTTCGGCTTCTTCCAGTTCGGCGGGTCCGACATCGTGGTCCTGCTGCAGGCCGGCGTCGCCGACCACGTCGACACCGACCCGGGTCCCCGGAAGGTCGGCTCGGTCATCGCCACCGCCCACCCGCGGGGCTGAGCCGGCTCAGCGCCGGCGGGCGGAGCGGGGCGGACGGGCGCGCATCCGGTCGCGCAGGTCCTGCAGCAGCGCGGTGAGCCGACCGGAGTCCTCGGGGTCCAGGTGGTCCAGCAGGGCGCCCTGGACGACGTCCTCGTGGCCGGGCAGCACCTGGTCCACCAGGGCCCGCCCGGCATCGGTGATGGTGACGACGGTGCCGCGGTCGTCGACGGGGTCGGGCGAGCGGGTGACGAGCCCGCGCTTCTCGAGCACCCCGGCCTGGTAGGTCAGCCCGCTGCGGCTGTGCACGACGCGGTCGGCGATGTCGGTCATCCGCTCGCTGGGCCGGTCCCCGAGCGCGAGGCCGGCGAGCACCTGGAACTGCACCCAGCTCAGCGGCCCGTCATCGCGCAGCTGCTGCTCCACGGCGTACTGCAGCAGGCTCGCGGCCTCCATGAGGGCGAAGTACACCTCCAGCTGCTGCGGTGCGAGGCGGGCCACCCGGGGATCGTAGCGACCACTGTTGCTACGAATTCGAAGTACTGCTCGCGTCATCGATGTTGCGAATTCGAAGCACATCGAGAGAGGTCACGGCCATGCAGGCAGTCCGGTTCCACGAGTTCGGCACCCCCGACGTCCTCCGCCTCGAGGAGGTCCCGCTCCCCGCGCCCGGCCCCGGGGAGGTGCGGGTGCGGGTCGCCGCCACCTCCTTCAACGCCGTCGACGGCAACATCCGCCTCGGCGTCATGCAGGGCCCCTTCCCGGTCGCCCTGCCGCACGTCCCCGGCGTGGACCTGGCCGGCACGGTCGACGCGCTCGGCGAGGGCGTCACGGGCTGGGCGGTCGGCGACCGGGTGGTCGGCTTCCTGCCGATGGTCCCCGACGGCGCCGCCGCCGAGCAGGTGCTCGCCCCCGCCGAGGTGCTCACCCCCGCGCCCGCCGCCGTCCCGATGGTCGACGCCGCGGCCCTGCCCCTGGTGGGGCTGACCGCCTGGCAGGCGCTGTTCGACCACGGTGGCCTGACCGCCGGTCAGCGGGTGCTGGTCGTGGGGGCCGGCGCCGCGGTCGGCGGGTAGGCCGTGCAGCTCGCGGCCGCGGCCGGCGCGCACGTCGTGGCCACCGCGAGCCCCCGCAGCCGGGACGCCGTCCTGGCCGCCGGCGCGGCAGAGGTCGTCGACCACACCGCCGGCGACCTGGCCGCCGCCGTCGCCGAGCCGGTCGACCTGGTGCTCAATCTGGCCCCGCTGGAGCCCGACGCGTTCGCCGCGCTGGCCGGCCTGGTCCGCGACGGCGGGGCGGTGGTCAGCACGACGGTGTGGATGCCGGCACCCGCCGACGAGGCCCGGGGCGTGCGCGGGGTCGACGTCTACGTGCGCAGCGACGCCGCCCAGCTGGCCGAGCTGGTGGCCCGGGTCGACCGCGGCGAGCTGCGGGTCGCCGTCGGCGAGCGGGTGCCGCTGGCGCAGCTGGCCGACGTGCACGCCCGGGCCACCCGCGGGGAGCTGGCCGGCAAGGTCGTCGTCGAGGTCGGGTCCTGACGCGGGTCGCGCCGCTGGGCCGTCGCGACCTGCTGGACCCCCGAGCACCCGGTCGCGACCCGGGAGACCACCTCCGCTAGCTTGTTGAGAATGATTACCAGTACCGACACGGCGGGGTCCGCCCTGGAGGTGACGGACCTCGTCGTGTCGGTCGGCGGCACCCGGCTGCTGCACGGCGTCGACCTCGTCGTCCCCGCCGGGTCGCGCACCGCGCTCGTCGGCGCCTCGGGTTCGGGCAAGTCGCTCACCGCCGGCGCCGTGCTCGGCCGGCTGCCCGCCGGGGCGGTGGCCACCGGGTCGGTGCGGGTGGCCGGCGAGGAGGTGCTCGGCGTCCCGGCCGCGCGGCGGGCCGCGGCCACGCGGGTCGCCGCCGTCGCCCAGGACCCGCTGGCCGCGCTCAACCCGCTGGTCACCGTGGGCGCCCAGCTGGCCACCCCGCTGCGCCGGCGGGCCGGGCTGCGCGGGTCCGCCGTCCGGGCCCGGGCGCTCGAGCTGCTGGCCGCCGTCGGCCTCGCCGACCCCGAGCGGGTGCTGCGCAGCGTCCCCGGTGAGCTGTCCGGCGGCCAGCGGCAGCGGGTCTGCACCGCGATCGCGCTGGCCGCCCGGGCCGGCCTGCTGGTCGCCGACGAGCCCACCACCGCGCTCGACCTCGTCACCCAGGCCCAGGTCGTCGACGTGCTGCGGGAGCACACCCGCGGCAGCGCCCTGCTGTTCGTCACCCACGACGTCGCCGTCGCGGCCGCGCTCTGCGACCGGGTCGCGGTGCTGTGCGGGGGCCGGGTCGTCGAGCAGGGCCCGGCCGGCGAGCTGGTCGGCGCGCCGGCGTCGGACCACCTGCGCGAGCTGGTCACCGCCGCTCGGGCCGCCGCGTGAGCGCCGTCCTCGCCGCGGCGGGCCTCGAGCGCACCCACCCCGGCACCCGGCCCCGCCCCTGGGCGCGCCGGGAACGGCACCGGGCCCTGCGCGGCGTCGACCTGCAGCTGGCCCCCGGCGAACGGCTGGGCCTGGTCGGCCGGTCGGGCTCGGGCAAGTCGACGCTGCTGCGCTGCCTGCTCGCCCTCGACGTCCCCGACGCCGGCACGGTGCACTGCGACGGCCGCCCCGTGCGGCCCGGCCGCGCCCCCGGCCTGCGCTGGTTCCGCCGACGGGTGCAGTACGTGCCGCAGGACCCGGCCAGCACCCTGGACCCCCGCATGACGGTGGGCGCCCTGGTGGCCGAACCGCTGCGCGCCCTCGCCGTCCCCGATGACCACCGCGCCGCCGTCGCCACCGCGCTGCGGCGGGTGCGCCTGGACCCCGCGCTGACCGACCGGCGCCCCGGCGAGCTGTCCGGCGGTCAGGCCCAGCGGGTCGCGCTCGCCCGCGCGCTCGCCCCCGCGCCCGAGGTGCTGCTGGCCGACGAACCGGTCAGCGGCCTCGACCTCGCGGTCCGGCGGCAGGTCGTCGAGCTGCTCGGCGACCTGTCTGCCGAGGGCGGCCTCGCCCTCCTCCTCGTCTCGCACGACCTCTCGGTCGTGTCCCGGCTCTGCCCCCGCACGGTGGTGCTCGACGACGGCGTGGTCGTCGAGGACCGCGCCACCGGCGCGCTGCTGGCCGACCCGCACCACCCGGCCACGCGCGCCCTTGTCGCCGCGGTCCCGCGCCTGCCGGCCTGAAGCCCGTCCCCCACCCACGAGGAACCCCCGTCGATGAAGGCCGTCCGCACCACGCCCACCCGCCGCCCGCTGCTGCGCACCGGCGTGCTCGCCACCACCGCCGCCCTGCTGCTCAGCGGCTGCTTCAGCACCGCCACCGACCCGGCCGCCGCCGACGACGGCCGGATCTCCCTCGCCATGCTGCAGCCGCCCCGGTCGGGGCTGTCCCCCCTCTCGGACGACGCGTTCAAGCTCTCCCGCTGGAGCACCGCCGAGACCCTGGTCGTGCTCGACGAGGACGGCGAGGCCCAGCCCGCGCTCGCCACGGAGTGGACCCGGACCGACGACCTGACCTGGCGCTTCACCGTCCGCCCCGACGTGCGGTTCCACGACGGCACCACCCTGACCGCCGAGCAGGCCGCCGCGTCGCTGACCGCGGCCACCCAGGCCTCCCCCCGGCCCCGCATCCTCGACGGCGTCGAGCTCACCGCGGTGGCCGACGGCGACGAGGTCGTCGTGACCACCGCCGTGGCCGACCCGCTGGTGCCCCAGCGCCTGTCCAGCCCGCAGCTGGCCGTCCTCGCCGCCTCCGCCTACGCCGAGGACGGCACGGTGAGCCCGATCGGCACCGGCACCGGCCCCTTCGAGCTGGTGGCCGTCGACGGCACCTCCGGCGCCACCCTCGACCGGTTCGACGGCTACTGGGGCGAGCCGGCCGCGGCCAGCGGCCTCGACGTCGACTTCGTGCCCGACGGCACGGCCCGCGGCGCCGCCCTGCGCACCGGGACGGCGGACGTCGTCGAGGCCATCCCGGTCTCCCAGGCCGCGCTGCTGGACCCCGCGCTGGTCCACGAGGTGCCCATGCCGCGCACCAACACCCTCTACCTGAACACCGGGAGCGGTCCGTTCGCCGACCCCGCGGTCCGCGCCGCCGCCCGCGACGCCGTCGCCCGCGCCACCATCGTGGAGAACGTCTACGAGGGCCGGGCCGACGTCGCCGAGGGCCTGCTCGGACCGGCGCTGCCCTGGGCGGCCGAGGGCCGCGGCGAGCTCGACCTGCCCGCCGCCGGCACGGTCCCGCCCGGCACCCCGATCACGCTGGGCACCTTCACCGACCGGGCCGAGCTGCCCGAGGTCGCCGTCCTGGTGCAGCAGCAGCTGGAGGCCGTCGGGTTCACCGTGACCCAGGACGTGCGCGAGTACTCCTTCATCGAGGCCGACGCGCTGGCCGGCGCCTTCGACGCGTTCATCCTGTCGCGGGCCACCGTGCTCGACTCCGGCGACCCGGTCGCCTACCTGACCAGCGACTTCTCCTGCGCCGGGTCGTTCAACATCTCCCAGCTCTGCGACCCGGCCGTCGACGCGGCGCTGCAGGCGGCGGCCGCGGCCCCCGCCGGTGCGCAGCGGCGGGCGCTGGTCCTGCAGGCCGAGGCGGCGGTGCTGGCCACCGGCGCGGCGGTGCCGATGCTGCACGAGCGGGTCGTCCAGGGCGAGCAGGCCGGGGTCACCGGCGCCGCCCGCGACCCCCGCGAGCGCGTTCTGATCACCACCGAGACCGCGGTCGGGGACTGACGGTGGCCGGCCGGCTGGGCGTGGGCGCCTCGCGACTGCTCTCGCTGGCCGGGGTGGTGGCGCTGATCGGCGTCCTGCCCTGGCTGTCGGGGCGCAGCCCCGAGCTGTCGGTGCTGCGCGCCCGGTCGGCCGAGCAGGAGGCCACGCCCGAGGCGCTGGCGTCGATCCGGGCCGACCTCGGCCTCGACCGGGGACCGCTGGCCCTGCTGCGGTCGTGGTCGGGCGGGGTGCTGCGGGGCGACCTGGGCACGTCGTGGGTCTCGGGCACGCCGGTCGGCCCGGGCACCCTCACCGCCCTGGGGGTCTCGCTGACCCTCATGGGCCTGGCGGTGGTGGTCGCGGCGGCCGTCGCCGCGGCGCTCTGCGCGCCCGCGCTGCGCCGGGCCGTGCAGGGCAGCCCGGGCCGGCCGTCCGGCGTCGCCGGCGCGGCGCTCGTCGCGCTGCCGGAGTTCCTGCTGGCGTCGGTGCTGCTGGTGGTCGGCGCGGTCTGGCTGGGCTGGTTCCCGCCCTACGGCTGGGACGGCCTGCACTCGGCCGTGCTCCCCGCCCTGGCGCTGGGCCTGCCGGCCGGCGGCCTGGTCGGCCGGCTGCTGGCCGACGCGGTCACCGCGGCGAGCACGGAGCGGTGGGTGCTGACCTGGCAGGTGTCCGGTGCCTCGGCCGGCCAGCTGGTGCGCGCCCTGCTGCGGCGCACGCTGCCGGCGCTCACCACCCAGGTCGCCCTCGTGCTCGTCGGGCTGACCGGCGGTGCGGTCGCCGTCGAGCAGGTCTTCGCCGTCCCCGGGCTCGGCCGGCTCACCCTCGGGGCGGCGGAGTCCCAGGACCTGCCGGCGCTGCAGGCCGCGGTGCTGGTGCTGCTGGCCCTCTCGGCGGTGCTCGGCACCGCGGCCGGCGCGCTGCGGGTCCTGCTGCTCGGCCGGGCAGTGCGCACCGGCACCGTGCCGGTCGCCGAGCCGGTGCGCACCTGGCGACGGCGGGACCGGGTGCTGCCCGGGGTCTGCCTGGCGCTGCTGGCCGGCACCGTGCTGGCCGGGATCGGCCGGGACCCGCTGACCTCGGCCCACCCGAGGCTGGCCCCGCCGAGCTGGGCGCTGCCCCTGGGCGCCGACGCCAGCGGGCGCGACCTGCTGGCCCGGGTCGCGCACGGCGCGGTCGACACCGTCGGCACCGCCGTGCTGGTCACCGCGGCCAGCCTGCTGGTGGGCCTGCTGGTCGGGTTGCTGCCCCGGGCGTCGGTCGGCCCGGTCGAGGTCGCGAACGCCGCCCCGCCGGTGATCGTGGGCGTGCTGGTCGCCGCGGTGGCCGGCTCGTCGCTGGCGGGTGCCGCGGTCGCCGTCCTACTGGTCAGCTGGGCCCCGGTGGCCGCGCACGTCGCCGCCGCGACCGGCGAGGTGCGCGCCTCGGCGCACGTGCGGGTCCTGCCGGTGCTCGGCGTGGGCCCGGCCGCGGTGACCTGGCGGCACGTCGTCCCGGCGGTGCTCGGGCCGGTCACCCGCAACGCCGTGCTGCGGCTGCCCGGCATCGCGCTGGCCCTGGCCGCGCTGGGCTTCCTGGGGCTCGGACCCACCCCGCCCACCCCCGAGTGGGGGCTGCTCCTGGCGGAGGGCATGCCCTACGTCGAACGGGCGCCGTGGGCGGTGCTGGCCCCCACCGCGGCCCTGGTGACCACCTCCGTGCTGGCCGTCTCCCTGTCCGGGTGGTCGCGTGCCCGCGCGCCGTTCCACGTGGAACCCCGGCCCGCCGCGCCGGTCTGAGGCCCGCACTACCGTCGTGCCCCGTGCCGTGGGACCTGCTGCCACCCGACGGGTCGGCCACGTCGCTGCTGGTCCTGCTGCTCGCCGCGGCCGCCGCCGGGTGGGTGGACGCCGTCGTGGGCGGCGGCGGGCTGGTGCAGCTGCCCGCCCTGCTGCTGGTCGGCGGCCTGTCCCCGCTGCAGGCGCTGGCCACCAACAAGCTGGCCTCGGTCGCCGGGACCACCACCAGCGCGCTCACCTACCTGCGGCGCACCGGCACCGACCTGCGCACCGCGCTGCCGATGGCGGCCGTCGCCTTCGTGCTCAGCCTGCTCGGGGCGTCGGTGGCCGCCAGCTTGCCGGCCGAGGCGATCAAGCCGGTCATCGTGGTGGCGCTGGTGGTGGTCGCGGCGGTCACCGCGCTGCGGCCCTCGCTGGGCGACCTGCCCCGGCCCCGGCGGGAGGCGCTGGCGCACTACGGCCTGGCGATGGTGCTCGCCGCGGTCATCGGCTTCTACGACGGCGTCCTCGGCCCCGGGACCGGCACGTTCCTGGTGATCGGGCTGATCGCCGTGGTCGGCCACGACTTCCTGCGGGCCAGCGCGACGGCGAAGGTGGTCAACGTGGCCACCAACCTGGGCGCGCTGGCCTTCTTCCTGCCCACCGGCGCCGTCCTGGTCGGCCTGGGCCTGCTCATGGCCGCCGCCAACGTGGCCGGCGCCTACCTGGGCGCCCGGATGGCGATCGCGCGCGGCAACCGGTTCATCCGGGTGGTGTTCCTGGTCGTGGCCGCCGCGCTGGTGGTGCGGCTGTCCTACGACGTCTGGGCCGACCACCGCGGCTGACCGGTCAGCCGACGACCACGCCCCGGCCCGCGGTGTCCAGCTCGGCCAGCACGCCCGGCAGGTCGTCGGGACCGACCGGGCAGGAGAAGACGTAGCCCTGCACGAAGCGGTGGCCCATGCCGTGCACCAGGTGCAGCTCGGCCTCGGTCTCCACGCCCTCGACCACGACGGGCAGACCCAGGCTGCTGCCCAGGTGCAGCACCACCCGGCACAGCGCCTGCCGCTGCGGGTCACCGACCAGACCGGCGAGGAACTGCTTGTCCATCTTCAGCAGGTCCACCGGCAGGCCGGCCAGGTAGGCGAGCGAGGACCACCCGGTGCCGAAGTCGTCGACGGCGATGCGGACGCCGAGGTCGCGGAGGGCCTGCAGGTCCGCGGCGACGTGCCGGTCCTCGAGCAGCACCGACTCGGTGATCTCCACGACCAGACGGGTGGGGGGCAGCCCGCTCCCCCGCAGCGCGGCGGCGACGTCGGCCACCAGCGAGCCGCTCACCAGGTGCGTGGTGGACACGTTCACCGCCACCGAGACCCGGCTGTCGGCCAGCTCGGCCACCCGCGCGGTCGCCGTCCGCAGCACGTGCCGGCCCAGGTCGGCGACCAGGTGCGCCTCCTCGGCCAGGGGCACGAACTCGTCGGGCGAGACCGGGCCCAGCACCGGGTGGGTCCAGCGGACCAGTGCCTCGACGGTCGCGGCGCGGTGCAGCGCCAGGTCGACGACCGGCTGGTACTCGACGGCCAGCGCGCCGCCGGCGACCGCGGCGGGCAGGTCGGCGCGCAGCACCGTCCGGCGGTCCTGCTGCAGCCGGGCCGCGGTCGACCAGCCGGCCACCCGTTCCTCGTCGGTGGTCGCGGCCTGCGCGACGCCCAGGGTGGTCTCCGCCCGGCGCAGCAGCTCCCCGCTGCCGGCACCCGCCTCGAGCCGCACCACCCCGGCCGCGCTGCGCACCGCCGTCCGGCCCGCCGACGGGCGGACGCGGTCCAGGGCGTGCAGCACCCGCCGGGCCACGACCAGCGCGTCGGCGTCGCCGCCGGCGACGAGGACGGCGAACTGGTCCGGCGCCGGGCGGGCCAGCCAGTCGCCGTCGCGCAGCACCCGGGTGAGGGCCCCGAGCACCTCGAGCAGGACGACCGACCCCGCCTCGGGCAGGCCGCGGACGCCGACCAGCAGCAGCGCGCCCTGACCCTCGGCGGCGCCGGGCACCCGGGCCTCGGGCTGCAGGCGGCGGGCCAGCGCGGTGGCGTTGGGCAGGCCGGTGTCCGCGTCGACCACGGCCGCCGACGGCCGGGCGGTCTCCCGGGGCACCGACCCGGTGTCGGTGACGTCGCGGGCGTAGAGCACGAGGGCGGCGACGTCGGGGTCGGCGCGCAGGTCGCGGACGCGGGCCCGGATCAGCCGCCAGCGGCCGTCGCGGTGGCGCAGGCGGACGGTGACCACCTCGGCCGCGGCGGGCACGCCCGCGGCGCCGGTGAGCGCCTCGCACAACCACGCGACGTCGTCCGGGTGCGCCGCGCTGACCAGCGGCTGGCCGACGACGTCCTCCGGCGCGAGGCCGAGCAGGTCGTCGATCGTGGAGGAGACCCAGCTGACCCGGAGCTGCTCGTCGAGCACCACCACCGGGTCCTCGCTCCCCCGCACCAGGGTGCGGAACCGGGCGTCGCTGCGCCGCAGGTCCTCCCCCAGCGCGGACATCGCCCGCCAGGCCACGAACTGGTGCACCACGAGCAGGCCGAGGCCGACGACGCCGAGCGCGGTCGAGACCAGGTCCAGCGAGCCGGTCACCGGGACGCTCACGATGAGCCCGGTGCCGCCCACCAGGGCGACCACGTGCGGCAGCATCGCGGCGACCGCCGATCGCCGCCCGGACGCCGGCCCCGCGGGCCCCGGGGCCGCCGCCTGGTCCAGCCGGACCGCCCGCAGCACGGCGACGACGGCGCCGCAGCTGGCGAGCAGGGTGACCGACTGCAGCGGGGAGGCCAGGTCGCGGGGGGTGAGCTGGGCCGACAGCGCGACCAGCGACCAGCACGCCTGGCCGACCAGCAGCGTCGCACCGCGCTGGCGGGACGCCGCCCCGCGGGTGGAGTAGACGGTGAGCGCCGAACCGGTGACCAGCGCGATGCCGGAGCACAGCAGCAGCGAGGCCTGCGGGTCCAGCGCGGGCGGGATGCCGGGCAGCGCCGCCAGCATCCGCAGGGCGGTGTGCAGCGCGAGCTGGGTGGCGACCACGTACAGCGCGAGGGAGGACAGCACCACCGACCGCTGCGCGCGCAGCGCGGACCGGTCGGCCATCAGCAGGATCGCCGTCGTCCCCAGGACCTGGCCGGGGAGGCTGGCGAGGACGGCCTCGCGGGTCGAGCCGGCCACCGCCTGGACCGCGCCGGTGGCCACGCAGCCGATGAGCAGGGACGTGCCGTAGACGCGCCAGGCCCGGGGGTGGGCGGTGCGGCCGGCCCGGCGCAGCACGACGCCCGCGGTCACGGTCGTCGCGGTCAGCGCACCGGCGCCGACCAGGGCCACGCCCACGGTCCGCGGGAGGGCGCCGGCCGCGAGCAGCCCCCCGGCGGCGAGCAGAGCGAGCAGCGCGACCACCGCGGCGGCGCGCGCGGCGGCCGGCCGGGGGCGGGACCTCGTCACGCCGCCAGTTTCGACCCAGGAGGTTCCGTTCTGAACCCCGTCGTGCGCCACCTGACCCCGCGGGGGTGGTCAGCGGGGGTAGACGGCGACCTCGGAGGCCTTGACGCTGGCCCACACCCGGGCGCCGGGCTGCAGCCCCAGCTCGGCGAAGGCGGTCGCGGTGACGTCGGCGGTCAGCGGCACCTCGCCGTCGAGGTCGCAGCGCACCGTCGACCCGTGCGGCGTCGCCGCCACCAGGGTCGCGGGCCAGACGTTGCGCGGGCTGCCGTCGGGCCGGGACAGGTACAGGGAGACCGTCCCGGGCCGGACGGCGACGAACACCGGGCCCTGGGCCTCCTCCGCCACCGCGACCGCGCCCCCGCCGTCCAGCTCGACCGACCGGCCCCGGCCCACCCCGGGCAGCAGCGACAGCCCGACCAGCCGGGCGACGTAGTCGGTGCGCGGCATCCGGGCCACCTCGGCCGGCGTCCCCTCCTGCACGACCCGGCCGTCCTCGACCACCAGCACCCGGTCGGCCAGCGCCATCGCGTCGACCGGGTCGTGGCTGACCAGCACCGCGCAGCCGGCGAACTCGGCCAGGTGCCGGCGCAGCTCGGCGCGCACGGTGAGCCGGGTGCGGGCGTCCAGCGCGCTGAGCGGCTCGTCCAGCAGCAGCAGCCGGGGCTCCCCCACCAGCGCCCGGGCCAGCGCCGCCCGCTGCGCCTGCCCGCCGGACAGCTGGGTGGGCCGGCGGTCGCCGAACCCCTCGAGGCCGACCCTCCGCAGCCACCCCTCGGCCGTGCTGCGGGCCTCGGCCCTGCGCACGCCCCGGGTGCGCAGCCCGAACGCCACGTTGTCGGTGGTCGACAGGTGCGGGAAGAGCAGGTGGTCCTGGAACACCATGCCCAGCGGGCGCCGGTGGGCGGGCAGGTGCCGGTCGCCGTCGTCCCAGACGTCGTCCCCGACGGCCACCCGGCCGCCGTCCGGGACGAGCAGGCCGGCCAGCACCCGCAGCACGGTGGACTTGCCGGCCCCGTTGGGGCCGAGCACGGCCAGCACCTCGCCGTCGGCGACGGCCAGGTCGACGTCGACCAGCAGCGCCCCCCGCCGGACGACGACGTGCGCGCGCAGGCTCACGTCGGCACCCCCGACCGGCCCAGCCAGCGGTCGCGGAGCAGCAGGAGGGTGGCCAGCGAGACCGCCAGCAGCACCAGCGAGAGCACGATGGCGCCCTCCGGGTTGCTCTGCAGCGCCAGGTAGACCGCCAACGGCATGGTCTGCGTGGTCCCCGGGAAGTTGCCGGCGAAGGTGATCGTGGCCCCGAACTCCCCCAGCGCCCGGGCCCAGCACAGCACCGCGCCGGCCGCCACCCCCGGGGCGACGAGCGGCAGGGTGACCCGGCGGAACGTCGTCCACCGGTCGGCGCCGAGGGTGGCCGCGGCGTCCTCGAACCGGGCGTCGGCCGCGCGCAGCGCGCCCTCGACGCTGATCACCAGGAACGGCATGGCGACGAACGTCTCGGCGATGACGACCGCGGTGGTGGTGAACGGGATCGTGTAGTCGAAGGTCTCGTACAGCCAGCGGCCGAGGATCCCCTGCCGGCCGAGCACGAGGAACAGCGCGACGCCCCCCACCACCGGCGGCAGCACCAGCGGCACGGTGACCAGCGCGCGCAGCACCGACCGGCCGCGGAGGGTCGAGCGGGCCAGCACCCAGGCGATCGGGACGCCGAGCACCAGCGAGACGAGCGTCGCCAGCGTCGCGCTGACCAGCGACAACCGCAGCGCCTGCCCGACCTGCGGCTGCGTCAGCTGCGGCCAGAGCTCCGACCACGGCGCACGGACCAGCAGGCCGAGCAGGGGCAGCACCAGGAAGGCCACGCCCAGCAGGGCCGGCAGCAGCAGGGGCAGGGGGACGCCGTTCCCCCGTCGGGTGCGGCTCAGGACGTGGGGCTCCGGAACCCGGCGTCGGTCAGCGCCCGCTGACCGGCCTCGGACTCCACCAGGTCGAGGAAGGCCCGCGCGGCCCCCGGGTTCTGCGACCCGGCGAGCGTGCAGATCGGGTACTCGTTGACCGCGTCCTCGGCCTCCGGGAACCCGATGCCCTCCACCTGGTCGCCGGCGGCCTGCACGTCGGAGGCGTAGACCAGCGCGGCGTCCACCTCGCCCAGCTCGACCTTGGTGAGCGCTGCGCGCACGTCCTCCTCCAGCGTGTCGGGCTGGGCGGTGATGCCGGCCGCCTCGAAGACCTGCTCGGCCGCGGCGCCGCACGGCACGTCGGGCGCGCAGACCGCCAGCGTCAGGTCGGCGTCCGCGAAGTCCGACAGCCCGGTGACGTCGGCCGGGTTGTCCGGCGGGACGGCGATCTCCAGGACGTTCTCGGTGAACACGGTCGGGTCGCCCTCGGCCAGCCCGGCGCCGGTGACGACGCCCATCTGGGTCTGGTTCGCGCTGGCGAACACGTCGGCCGGGGCGCCCTGGGTGATCTGGGTGGCCAGCGCGGAGCTGCCGGCGAAGTTGAACGTGATGTCCAGGTCGGGGTTCTCGGCCATCAGCTGGTCGCCGAGGCCGGTGAAGACGTCGGTGAGGCTGGCCGCGGCGAAGACGGTCAGGGTGCCGGTGAGCTCGCCCCCGCTGCCGGACGACGAGGACGTCCCCGCGGCGTCGGGGGACGCGGACCCCCCGCAGGCGGTGAGGGAGAGCAGACCGGCGACGGCCAGGGCCGGCAGGGCGCGCCTCACGGCACGTCCACGCTGACCTGGGTGGCCTTGACCGTGGCGACGGCGCGGACGCCGACCTCCAGGCCCAGCTCGTCGGCGGCCTCGCGGCTCATCAGCGAGACCATCCGGTAGGGCCCGCACTGGATCTCGACCTGCGCCATCACCGTGTCGCGGACGACCCGCGTGACGATGCCGGTGAGCCGGTTGCGGGCGCTGGAGCCACGCGTGGTACCCGGCGCCGGCGCCTCGTGCAGCTCGGTGGCCACCCGGGCGAGGTCGGTGCCGTCGACCTGGGCGGGGCCGGTGCCGCCGCGGTGGGCGGCGAGGCGGTCGCTGTCGATCCAGCGCCGGACGGTGTCGTCGCTGACGCCGAGCAGCTGGGCGGCCTCGGCGATCCGGTAGGTGGCGGTCACGAGCGGCACCCTAGACGCAGGTGCGGCCCCGTGGGGGCCCAGGCTCCGCGGATGCGGTCAGCGCAGCCCGTGGAACAGGTCGTCGGCGACCGGGCCGCCCGGCTCGCGGGGCGGTCGGGCCTGCACGAAGGCCTCGTGGCCCATCGCGGCGCGGAAGGTGTCCGGCGACAGCTTGAGGAAGAAGATGTTCTCCACCTGGCTGGCGTGGGCGGCGAGGGAGTCCCGCTTGGCCCGGGCGAACTCCTGGACGTCGACCTCGACGGCGACCTGGTCGTCCTCGGCCCCCATCTCGGGCATCTCCTGCCCCTCCTCGGCCTCCGGCATCTCCTCCCCCGCCTCGCGCAGCAGCTCGCCGAACCGGGCGAAGTCCGAGCGCCGGACGGTGGAGTAGTAGAGCCGGGCGTCCGAGCCCGCTGCGTCGAGGGCCGCGACGGTGACCCGGTGCGCCTGGATGTGGTCGGGGTGGCCGTAGAAGCCGTTCTCGTCGTAGGTGACGACGACGTCGGGCCGGTGCTGCCGGATCAGCTCCGCCAGCCGGGCGACCGGCTCCTCGAGCGGCGTCGTCCAGAAGGCGCCGGGGGCGTCGTTCTGCGGCCAGCCCATCATCCCGCTGTCGTGGTAGCCGAGCTGGTGGGCGTGGGTGACGCCGAGGATGCGGCAGCTCTCCGCGAGCTCGGCCGCGCGGGCGGCCACGACCTCCTCGGTGGAGTGCCCCTCCTCCCCCGGCTTCACCGTGCCGGCGTCGCCCAGCGCCCCGTCGGTGCAGGTCACGAGCACGGTGGTGACGCCCTCGGCGGCGTACTTGGCCAGGACGCCGCCGGTGGACGTGGCCTCGTCGTCGGGGTGGGCGTGCACGGCCATGAGGGTGAGCGGGCGGGACACGGAGCACAGTGTGCGCGACCGTCCTACGGAACTCGATCGGGCGCTGACCTGCGGCTCGTTTGAGGCCCCTCCGACGGGGGGCAGCAGCGGCTGGTGACCCCCTCCGGCACCGCCTCGTGACCAGCACCAGCACCGTTTCCCGCCGCCCCGTGGCGGGGGCCTCCGTGGCGGTGCGCACCCGCCGCATCCGGGAACGCACCCGCGAGCTGCTCGGCGACGCCGACGCGGTCTTCCGGCCCGGCCAGGAGGCCGCGCTGCAGGCGGTCTGCGCCGGGCAGGACACCCTGGCCGTGCTGCCCAGCGGCGCCGGCAAGTCGCTGGTCTACACCGTCGCCGGCGAGCTGCTGGAGGGCCCGGTGGTCGTGGTCTCCCCGCTCATCGCCCTGCAGCGGGACCAGGTGCAGCGCCTGCACGACCTCGGCCTGGCCGCCGCGCTGCTGAACTCCGCGGAGTCCGCGACCGACCAGCAGGCGGCCCTCGACGGCCTGCGTGACGGATCGGTCCGCTTCCTGTTCCTCGCCCCGGAGCAGCTGGCCCGCGCGGAGGTGGTCGCCGCGCTGGCGGTCACCGTCCCGGCGCTGTTCGTCGTCGACGAGGCGCACTGCGTCTCCGCCTGGGGCCACGACTTCCGCCCCGACTACCTGCGGCTGGGCGCCGTCGTCGAGCAGCTGGGCTCCCCCACCGTGCTGGCGCTGACCGCCACCGCCGCCCCCCCGGTGCGCAGCGAGGTCGTCGAGCGGCTGCGGATGACCGACCCCGCCGTCGTGGTCGCCGGGTTCGACCGGCCGGAGATCCGGCTGGAGGTCGAGCACCACGCCGACGCCGACCGCAAGACCGCCGCGCTGCTCGACCGGGCCGTCGCCGAGGCCGGGCACGGCACCGGCATCGTCTACAGCGCCACCCGCAAGGGCACCCTCACCCTCGCCGACGCCCTCGCCGAGCGCGGCCTGCGGGCCCGGGCCTACCACGCCGGGCTGCGCAAGGCCGAGCGCGAGGAGGTGCAGGAGGCCTTCATGGGCGGGGACCTGGACGTCGTCGTCGCCACCACCGCGTTCGGCATGGGCATCGACAAGCCCGACGTCCGGTTCGTGCTGCACGCCGAGCCCGCCGACTCGGTCGACAGCTGGTACCAGGAGATCGGCCGCGCCGGGCGGGACGGCGAGCCCGCCGTCGCCGTCCTGTTCTTCCGGCAGGAGGACCTCGGCCTGCGGAAGTTCTTCGCCGCCGGCGTCCCCGACCTCGAGGACCTGCAGCACGTGGCCGGGCTGGTCCGGGCCGGCGCCGAGGCCGGGGTGCGGGTCGACGTCGCCGCGCTGCGCGAGGAGACCGGGCGCGGCGCCAGCCCGCTCACCCGCGACCTGAACCTCCTCGACCAGGTGGGCGCGGTCCTGCTCGCCGACGACGGCACCGTCACCCCCGCCCCCGACGGCCCGGCACCGGGCGCGGCGGCCGCCGCGGCGCGGGAGCTGGCCGAGCACCGGCAGCGGGTCGACGAGAGCCGGGTGGAGATGGTGCGCGGGCTGGCCGACACCACCGGCTGCCGGCGCCAGTACCTGCTGGGCTACTTCGGCGAGGAGCTCGCCGAGCCGTGCGGCAACTGCGACACCTGCTCGGCGGGTACGTCCGAGCGGCAGGAGGCCCCCGACGGCGACCTGGTCGCCGACGCGGCGGTGGAGCACACCGAGTGGGGCGCGGGCCGGGTGATGCGCACCGAGGGCGACCGCGTCGTCGTCCTGTTCGACTCCGTGGGGTACCGGACGCTGTCCATCCCCGCGGTCGAGGAGCACGGGCTGCTGCGCCGGGTGGGTTGAGGTCCGGGCGGCGACGGGTAGGGGGGCCAGCACGTCCAGACAGGGGCGACCTGCTGCACGGAGGTCCCCCATGGACCCGATCGACCCGGCCGCCCACCAGACCCGCTGGACGTGGCCCCAACTCGTCGCCGGCGCGGTCGGCGCCGTCTACCTCCTCGTCGGCGTGGTCGGCTTCGTGCTGACCGGGTTCTCCGACTTCTTCGACCACACCGAGACGCTGCTGGGCTTCATGGTCACGCCCCTGCACAACACGGTGCACGTGGTCGTCGGACTCGCCGGTCTTGCCCTGGCCAGCACGCTGACGCGCGCCCGGGTGTTCGGCTGGCTGCTGGCCATCGGCTACGGGGCCACCTTCGTCTACGGCCTGTTCGCGGTCGGCCAGGACTGGGACCCGCTGGGCATCAACACCGCGGACAACTGGCTGCACGGCCTGTCCGCGCTGCTGGGGCTGGTGATCGCGTTCGGCCCGGTCCACCGGGACCGGACGCCGGTGAAGGAGGTCCGGGCCGGGCACCGTTCCGAGCCCTGACCCGGCCGGTCCGCGGCGCGGAGGTGACCCCGGTTACCGTCCGGGCATGGACTTCGCGCTGTCGGACCGGGCCGAGGACGTCACCGGCCGGATGTGGGACTTCATGCGGGAGCGGGTGTTCCCGGCCGAGGCGACCTACCACGCCTGGCGCCGCGAGCGCGGCCACGACGACCACGGCCTGCCGCCGGTCATCGAGGAGCTCAAGGCCGAGGCGCGCTCCCGCGGGCTGTGGAACCTGTTCCACCACGAGCTCGCCGGGCTGTCCAACCTCGAGTACGCCTCGGTCGCCGAGATCACCGGCTGGTCGCCGGTCATCGCACCCGAGGTGATCAACTGCGGGGCGCCGGACACCGGGAACATGGAGACCCTGATGCTGTTCGGCACGCCCGAGCAGAAGCAGCAGTGGCTCGAGCCGCTGCTGGCCGGGGAGATCCGGTCGGGGTTCGCGATGACCGAGCCCGACGTCGCGTCCTCCGACGCCCGCAACATCTCCACCTCGATCGTGCGCGACGGCGACGACTACGTCATCAACGGCCGCAAGTGGTGGATCACCGGCTCGGCCGACGAGCGCTGCGCGATCTTCATCGTGATGGGCAAGACCGACCCCGACGGCCCGCCGCACCGGCAGCAGTCGATGATCCTGGTCCCCCGCGACACCCCGGGCCTGGAGATCGTCCGCCACCTGCCCGTCTTCGGGTACCAGGACCAGCACGGGCACTCCGAGCTGCGGTTCACCGACGTCCGGGTGCCCGCGCGCAACATGCTGGCCGGCGAGGGCGACGGGTTCATGATCGCCCAGGCCCGGCTCGGCCCCGGCCGCATCCACCACTGCATGCGGGCGATCGGCATGGCCGAGCGGGCCCTGGCGCTGATGGTGAAGCGGACGCAGGAGCGGGTGGCGTTCGGCCGGCCACTGGCCGAGCAGGGCACCGTGCGCGAGCAGATCGCGCTGTCGCGCATCGAGATCGACCAGGCCCGGCTGCTGGTGCTCAAGACCGCCGACCTGATCGACAGGTACGGCGCCAAGGGCGCGCGCACCGAGATCGCCGCGATCAAGGTGGCCGCACCGAAGGTGTGCCTGGACGTCATCGACCGCGCCATCCAGGTGCACGGCGGCGCCGGGGTCAGCGACGACACCCCGCTGGCCGAGTTCTGGGCACACGCCCGCACGCTGCGCATCGTCGACGGCCCCGACGCCGTGCACATCCGCTCGGTCGCCAAGGAGGAACTGGCCCGCGAGCGGCCCTACGCGGGCTGAGCGCTCACATGGTCATGTTGCCGCCGATGGCCCCGGCGGCGATGTGGCCCTGCAGGGTCGCCTGGTCCAGGCCCACGGCGGTCAGGGCATCGGCGTCCCGCGCGGTGTCGATCGTGTCCGGCAGGTCGGCCGCGGCCAGAGCGTCGGCGGTGTCGTTGTCGCCCTGCCCGTGCAGCATCTGCACCAGGTCCTGCTTCGCCAGCTCCACGCCGAGCCTCCCGTCGCCGCGGGGGCCCGACGCCCCCGTCGGCGCAGGTGGTTCCCGTCACACCTCGGCGTAAACGCTGCTTACGGGGTCTGGGCGCGCTTGACCAGGAAGCCGCCCACCCCGGCCAGCAGCAGGGCGACCACGATCTGGGCGACCGCCACGGCGGTCTGGTCGCGGGTGAACCAGGTGGGGCTGGAGAACAGCAGCACCACCGCGATGCCGAGCAGGAGCAACCCCACCAGGCGTTCGCGGCGGGCGTTGCGGGTGCGGGGCTCGGCCATGCCTGCAGCCTAGGAGCCCCGCACCCGACCGGTCAGCGGACGCCGAGCAGGTGGTCCATGGCCAGCTGGTCCAGCCGCTCGAACGCGCAGCCCCGGGCCGCCAGCGCCTCGACGTCGAAGGACTCGGCGCGGACGTCGGCCAGGGTCTCCCCCGCGCCGATCGTCGGCTGGGACAGCTCGGCGACGCGGGAGGTGGCCAGCGCCTCCTGCACCTCGGGGTCGGCCCGGAACGCGGCGGCCTTCTCCTTGAGCACCAGGTAGTTGGCCATGCACGCCCGCGCGGACTCCCACACGCCTTCGACGTCCTCGGTGCGCGGGGGCTTGTAGTCGAAGTGCAGGTAGCCGTCGTAGCCCATGGTCTCCAGGGTGTCGACGGTCCAGAACGCCCCGCGCAGGTTGCCGGCGCCGAAGCGCAGGTCCTGGTCGTAGCGGGGACCGTGCTGGCCGTTGAGGTCGACGTGGAAGAGCTTGCCGTGCCACAGCGCCTGGGCGATGCCCGCGGCGAAGTTCAGCCCGGCCATCTCCTCGTGCCCGACCTCGGGGTTCAGGCCGACCATCTCGGAGTGCTCCAGCTCGCTGATCAGCGCCAGGGCGTGGCCGATCGTGGGCAACAGGATGTCCCCGCGGGGCTCGTTCGGCTTGGGCTCGATGGCGAACCGCAGGTCGTAGCCCTGCTCCTTCACGTAGGCGCAGAGGGTGTCCATGCCCTCCTTGTAGCGCTCCAGCGCCGCGCCGATGTCCTTGGCGGCACCGGACTCCGCGCCCTCCCGGCCACCCCAGAACACGTAGGTGGTGGCGCCCAGCTCGGCGGCCAGGTCGATGTTGCGGGCGGCCTTGGCCAGGGCGTACCGGCGGACGTCGCGGTCGTTGGCGGTGAACGCGCCGTCCTTGAACACCGCGGCGCCGAACAGGTTGGTGGTGGCCATCTCCACACCCATGCCGGTCTCGGTCAGGGCGTCCCTGAACCGGGCCAGGGTGGCGTCGCGGGTGGCGTCGTCGGGCACCAGGTCGTCGTCGTGGAAGGTGACGGCGGCGGCGCCGAGCTCGGCCAGCTTGTGCACGGCCTCGACCGGGTCCATCGGCTCGCGGACGGCGCCGCCGAAGACGTCGACGCCCTGCCAGCCGACGGTCCACAGACCGAAGGAGAAGCGGTCGGCTGGGGTGGGGGTGCGGGTCATGCGGAGGCCTCCAGCGGCACTGTGGTCGGATCGGTGAACACCGGTTGCAGCGCGACGTGCGCGCCGCCCCGGACGGCTGCGGTGAAGCCGAGGGTGGACAGGGCCACCCGGTCGGCGGCGTCGACCCGCTGGGCCAGGGCGGTCCGCAGCGGGTCGAGCAGGAACTCGCCGACCACGGCGAAGTACCCGCCCAGGACGACGACGGCGGGGTCGAAGAGCGCGACCAGGACGGCGGCGCCGACGCCGAGCCCGGTGCCGATGCCGGTCAGCGCCTCCAGCGTGCGGGCGTCGCCGTCGCGGGCGCGGGCGAGCAGGTCGGCCAGCCGGTCCTCGAGATCGCGGCCGGGGTCGCGCAGCGGGTCGTCGGGGTCGGCGGCGGCGCGCAGCAGCGCGCCCAGGCCGACGACGGTCTCCCAGCAACCGCGCCGGCCGCAGCCGCAGGGCGCGTCGCCGGGGGTGAGCGCGAGGTGGCCGACCTCGCCGCCGAGGCCGGTGCTGCCGCGCAGCAGCTGCCCGCCGGTGACCACTCCCCCGCCGACGCCGACCTCACCGGTCAGGTAGACCAGGTCGGGCACGCCGGCGTGCGGGCCGGCCGAGACCTCGGCAAGCGCCGACAGGTCGGCGTCGTTGCCCACGGTGACCGGCAGGCCGAGGTCGGCGAGGCCGGCCGCGACGTCCGTCCCGACCCAGCCGGGCAGGTTGGGGGCGGTGCGGACGACGGAGCCCTGCACCCCGCCCGGCACGGCGACGGTGATCCCGACGGCGCCCGCGGCCCCGCCCGCGCGGGCCTCGGCCACCATCGCCGACGCCCGGGCCAGCACCTCGACCGGGCGTAGACCCGGGACGTCGAGGGCCAGCCGGGACTCCCACCGCACCGCGCCGCCCAGGTCGAGGGCGAGGACGGCCAGGTAGTCGACGTTGACCTCGACGCCGATGCCGCAGACCCCGCGGCCGTCGAGCTCCACCAGGGTGCCCGGCCGGCCGACCGAGCCCGGGCGGTGCACGGCGCCCTCGGCCACCAGCCCGCGCTCGACCAGCTCGGCGACCAGGCTGGACACGGTGGCCTTGGTCAGCCCGGTGTCGGCGGCCAGCCGGGCGCGGCTGCGCGGGCCGCCGTCGCGCAGGCAGGCCAGGGCCGCGGCGAGGTTCGCACTGCGCACCTGTCCCTGCGACTGCACCGGCCACTCCCATTCGTTCGGTCCCTGCACTATTGTCTGCGCCACATCACCGCGTCAACAGGAGGTCCCTCGTGCCGCTCGTCGCCGGCGTGGACAGCTCGACCCAGTCCTGCAAGGTCGTCGTCCGCGACGCCGAGAGCGGCGACCTGGTGCGCGAGGGCCGGGCGCGGCACCCCGAGGGCACCGAGGTGCACCCCGACGCCTGGGAGGCCGCGCTCACCGAGGCGGTGGCCGCCGCCGGCGGTCTCGACGACGTCGCCGCCCTGTCGGTGGGCGGCCAGCAGCACGGCATGGTCTGCCTGGACGACGCCGGTGAGGTGGTCCGCCCGGCGCTGCTGTGGAACGACACCCGCTCCGCCGACGCCGCCGCCGACCTGGTGGCCGAGCTGGGCGGCGGGCAGGCCTGGGCCGACGCGGTGGGCGTCGTCCCCGTCGCCTCCTTCACCGGCGCCAAGCTGCGCTGGCTGGCCGACGCCGAGCCCGGCAACGCCGACCGCACCGCCGCGGTGTGCCTGCCGCACGACTGGCTGACCTGGCGGTTGTCCGGCGCGCAGGGCCTGGACACCCTGGTGACGGACCGGTCCGACGCCAGCGGCACCGCCTACTGGTCCGCGCGCACCGGGGAGTACCGCCGGGACCTGCTGGAGCTGGCGCTGCGCGGCCGCTCCCCCGCCGTCCCGCGGGTCGCCGGCCCGGCCAAGGCGGTGGGCCGGCACCGCGACGTCGTCCTCGGCCCGGGCGCCGGGGACAACGCGGCCGCCGCCCTCGGGCTGGGCGCCGGCCCGGGCGACGTCGTCGTCTCGATCGGCACGTCGGGCGTGGTGACGGCGGTGTCCGACGTCCCGGCCGCCGACCCCACCGGCACCGTGGCCGGGTTCGCCGACGCCACCGGCCGGCACCTGCCGCTGGTCTGCACGCTGAACGCCGCGCGGGTGCTGGACGCCGCCGCAGCCATGCTCCGGGTGTCCCTGGACGAGCTGGCCGAGCTCGCGCTCAGCGCACCCGCCGGCGCCGACGGCCTGGTGCTGGTGCCCTACCTGGAGGGCGAGCGGACGCCGGACCTGCCGCGCGCCACCGGCTCGGTGCACGGGCTGACGCTGCGCACCTCCACCCCGGCGCACTGGGCGCGCGCCGCCGTCGAGGGCCTGCTGTGCGGGCTGGCCGACGGCATCGACGCGCTGGTGGCGCAGGGCGCGTCGGTGGAGCGGGTGCTGCTGGTCGGCGGGGGAGCGCGGTCGGCGGCGGTGCAGCAGATCGCCCCCGCGGTGCTCGGCCGGCCGGTCGTCGTCCCCGCGCCCGGCGAGGCGGTGGCCGACGGCGCGGCCCGGCAGGCCGCCTGGGTGCTCACCGGCGCGCTGTCGGGCTGGGCCGGGTCGGCCACCCGGACGCTGGAGGCCGACCCGACGCCGACGGTGCGCGAGCGCTACGCCGAGGTCCGGCCCCGCACCGACCGCTGACCCCCGCTGCGCTCAGCGTTGATCAGGGGAGTTGATCGACGTCCGTCCCCCTTCACCAGATCTGGTGCGGGAGGACGGACGTCGATCAACCTCCCTGATCGACGCTGGACCCTCAGATCGAGGCGGGGTAGCGGGAGTGCTCCGGGAAGTTGCCGTAGAGCAGCTCGCCCTCCGGGCCCTGGGTGACCGCCTGCACCAGCAGCTCGCCGCCCACGAAGCAGCCCAGCCAGGAGGCGCCCCGGCCGCCGAAGGGCTCGGCACGGTCGCCGCGGGAGCGGGGCTTGTTGATGCCGACCTTGAACGCCTGCACCTCGCGGGCCAGCCGGTGCGCCTTGTCCTCGTCGTCGCAGGCCAGCGAGGCCACGAGCGCCCCGTTGGAGGCGTTCATCTGGGCCAGCAGCTCGGCCTCGCTGTCCACCACGACGATCGTGTCGACCGGGCCGAAGGGCTCGGAGTGCATGAGCGCCGAGGCGCCGCCGGGGGAGAGCAGCGCGGCGGGGGCGACGTAGGCCGAGGTGTCCTGGCCGGCGATGAACCGGCCGTCGGCCAGCGACCCGCGCCAGAGCGGGACGGCGCCGCGGTGCAGGCTGTCCGCGACCCGGTCGCGTAGCTCGGCTGCCTTGCCCGCGCTGATCACCGGCCCGAAGTCCAGCACCGGCAGCTCGTCGTCGTCGTGCTCCACGGCCAGCGGGTGACCGAAGCGCAGCGACTGCACGACCGGCAGGTAGGTGGCCAGGAACTGGTCCACCAGCTCGCGCTGCACGACGTAGCGCGGGTAGGCGGTGCAGCGCTGCTTGCCGTACTCGAAGCCCTTCTTGAGGTGCGCGGCGAGGCCGTCCCAGTCGGAGAACTCCCAGATGCCCCAGGCGTTGAGGCCCTCCTGCTCGAGCATGTGCCGCTTGCCGGTGTCCAGCAGGCCGGCGGCGACCTTGCCGCCGTTGGAGCGCCCGCCGACGAAGGCCAGCGCACCGACCTCGGGGGAGCGGACCAGCACGCTGGACAGCTCCGCGCCACCGCCCGACAGCAGGGTGACCGGCAGGCCCTCCCGGGCCATCAGCGCGTGCGCCAGGGTCAGGCAGGCCGCCCCGCCCTGGGACGGGGTCTTGGCGACGACGGCGTTGCCGGCCAGCAGCTGCACCAGCTCGGCGTGCACCAGCACCGACATCGGGTAGTTCCAGCTGGCGATGTTGGACACCGGCCCGTCCAGCGGGGTGCGGTCGCCGAGCATGCCGTCGATCTCCTCGACGTACCAGCGCACGCCGTCCAGGGCGCGGTCGACGTCGGCGCAGGCCAGCTTCCACGGCTTGCCGATCTCCCAGGCCAGCAGCAGCGCGAGGTCGTCGCGGGCGTCGGCCATCGCGTCGACCGCGGCGCTCACCCGGGCCTTCCGCTCGGCGACGGGGGTGGTCGCCCACTCCCGGTGGGCGGCCGCCGCGGCCAGCACCGCGTGCTGCGCCTCGCCGGCGGACACCTTGGGCAGCCCGATGAGCTTCGAGCCGTCCACGGGGGAGACCAGGGTCTCGGGGTCGCCGATCGGGCGCCAGGACCCGTCGACCAGGTTGTGCAGGCGGTCGGCGCCGAAGGCCTCCGGCGCGCGCTCCGCGGACCGGCCGAGGACGGCGGCCCACTCCGTCCCGGGCTTCACGTGCAGTGACGTCGCTGTCATGTCGGCACCCTGCCAGAACCTCACCCGCAGGGTGGGTGACCGCGATCACGGTTGAGAACAGCGTCACACCTGCCGACGACAGGGGAGAATGAGAGCTCACCCACCAGCGAGAGGCCCTGTTCCACCATGCCCACCATCGAGGGAACCGCCGTCCGCAAGCTCGTCATCGCCTGCGATGCCGGCATGGCCAGCAGCGTGCTGATGAGCGTCCAGCTGCGCAAGCACCTCGGGGGCGTCGTGGTCGAGCACAGCCCGCTGGACGCCCTGCCCGAGGACGCCGACGTCGTCCTCACCCACGGCAAGCTGGCCGACCGGGTGCGCGCCGCCGCCGGCGACCGCCCGGTGATCGCCTACACCGCCGTGGTCGGCGACCCCGCCGTCCGCGACCTGGTGGCCGCCATCCGCGCGGGCGAGCCCATCTCCGGCTGAGCATGGCCCAGGTGACCGCGGAGGTCGTCGTCCCGGTCCCCCCGGACGTCGCCTTCGCCGTCTCCCAGACCACCGGTGCCACCCGCTACCGGTGGGACCCCTTCGTGCACGAGCAGCACTTCCTCGACGGCGCCCCCGCGCCCGGCAAGGGTGTGCGCACCGCGACCACCTCCCGGCACCGGCTGCGGATGGTCAGCGAGTACGTCAGCTGGGCGCCCGGCTCGCACGTGGGCATGCGGATGACCGCGGGGCCCTGGTTCTTCGAGGTCTTCGCCGGCAGCTGGCGGTTCACCCCGGCCGGCGACGGCGGCACCCGGGCGGTGTGGCGCTACGTCTTCCGCTGCCGTCCGCGCTGGGCGGCCCCGCTGGTGGAGCGGGTCGGCGAGGTCGTGCTCGGCCGGGACATCCGCCGCCGCATCGCCGGGTTCGCGGCCGGCTGCGCCGACCCCGTCGTGCTGGCCGCAGTGCAGCGGCCCTGACCGGTCAGCCGCGGGTCGGGGGCTCCCCGGCGTCGATGGCCTCCTGCGCGGCGACCGGGTCGTAGGCGCAGGCGTCGGCGACGTCGGTCGCGGGGTCGGCGGCCGGTGCCGGCGTCCCCGGGGCCGGGGCGGACGACGCCGTCGTGGGCGCGGCCGACGCCGAGCTCGACGGCGCTGCGCTGGTAGCCGGCGCGGTCCCGATGGCCTGCTGCACCAGCGCCCGGATCTGGTCGTAGTCCGGGTAGGCCGGGCTGATCACGGTGTCGTCGAAGACCACGCTGCGGATCTCGGCGTCCTTGACCAGGAAGGCCAGGTCGACGAAGTCGTCGAGCACCGACTGCGGCATGTCGGTGGACACGATGTCCGACGTGGTGGCGGCGAGCTGCTGGTAGCGGGTGAGCAGGGTGACCGGGTCGGCCTCGGCGACGATCGCGTCCAGCACGCAGCGCTGCCGGTCCATCCGCTGGTAGTCGGTGAGCCCGATGCGGCCGCGGGCGAAGGCGAGCGCGGTGGCGCCGTCCATCTGCTGGTCCGGACCGGGGGCGATGTAGGAGTCGGGCAGCTGGGCGTTGGGGATGCCGCCCACCGGGACGTAGTAGTTGACGTTGACCGTGATGCCGCCCAGGGCGTCGACCAGCTGGCTGAACCCGTCGAGGTTGACCAGCACGTAGTAGTCGATGGGCAGGCCGAGGGCCTCGCCGACGCCCAGCTTCAGCCAGTCGGCCCCGGGGTTGTCGGTGGGGGCGCCGAGGGCGTCGGGGTACAGGGCCGGGCCGTTGCGGTAGACGGCGTTGAGCAGGCTCTCGCTCTCCGAGCCGGCGTCAAACCCGTCGGGGAACAGTTCGGCCAGCTGGGTCCCGGCCGGGAAGGGCAGGTCCTCGAGGTTGCGCGGCAGGCTGAACAGCGTGGTGTCGCCGGTGTCGGTGTCGATGCTGGCCACGATCACCGTGTCGGTGCGCACGCCGTCGCGGCCCTCGCCGCCGTCGCCGCCGAGCAGCAGGACGTTGACCCGCTCCTTGTCCCCGAAGGGGTTCACCGGGTCGGCGGGTTCCTGCACGGTCGCGCTCTGCCCGTCGGCGAAGACGGTGTCGACCAGCCCGCGCTGCGCGCCGGCCAGCCGGACGGCGGTGACCGCGGGGACGGCGACGGCGGCGACCAGCAGCGCGACCAGCACCACCCCGACGCCGTGCTGCAGGCGCGACGCACGCCGGGGGAGCAGCAGCCGGTAGCCGGCGACCACCACGGCGATCCACAGCACGGCCAGCACCCCGACGCCGACCATCACGCCGAGCAGGACCTGGGGGTCGACGGCGGCCCGGACGGCGGTCCGCTGGCCGGCGGTGGCCAGCCAGGCCGCGCCGCCGAGCAGCAGGACGAAGACGGCGAGGACGGCGGCACCGGTGCGGCGCCACCCGGCGGCCAGCAGGCCGGTACCCGGGACGACGGCCCCGAGGACGGTGAGCCCGACCGCCCGGCCGAAGCTGCGGACGGACCGGTCCTGCTCCGCGGGCACCCGCACACGGGCGGTCTCGTCGTCGTCGGAGGTGGGCGGGTGCACCGGGACCGACGTGGCCACGGGCATCGGCGGCAACCCGGCCGCCGCCCGGGCCTGCGCGGCGAGCCCGGGGTCGGTGCCGCCCTCGGCGCGGCGCCGGCCACCGGTGGTCGGGCCGGGCACGGGCGGGGGAGCGGCGCCGGGCACCGGCGGCAGCCCGCCGCGGCGGGGGATCCGGGTGGTGTGGTCGATCGGGTCGGACGGGTCGGCGGGTCCGGTCACGGGATCACCCGCACGCCTTTCCCCCGCTCCGGTTCCCTCCGACGCATTCGCCCATGATCGCACCGGTTCGGCGGGTGGGTCGCCCAGGGCGAGCGAGGTCACCCGTCGGCGGTACGCGGCAGCGGCCCGGCGGCAGCGCGCCCGGACCGAGCACGGTCGACCGCTGACGGACCGTCAGGGCCGGGGCGCCCCGAGCAGGGCCGCGGTGTCCAGCTCGAAGTGCACGGTCTGCAGCTGCTCGCCGGGGACCCGCTCGTCGAGGACCTCGACGACGGGCAGCGACCGCCAGAACGCCTCGGCGCCGGGGACGGCGGTGTCGGTGTGCAGGCAGAGCGTGCCGTAGCCGCCCTCGGTGACCGCCCACCGCGCGGCGGCCGTGACCAGGGCGCGGGCGACGCCGCGGCGGCGGTGCTCGGCGAGCACCCACACCCGCACCAGCTGCGCGACCGGCCGGCCGGCGTACCGGTCGACCAGCACCTGCGGGCTCCGCGGGCCGCCGGTGCGGACGGCGGTGGTGCCCATGAGCACGCCGTCGTCGTCCCGGGCCAGCAGGAGCACCTGGCCGGGCGTGCGCAGGTAGGCCGTCGCCGGGTCGGCGACGTCGGCGTGCCACTCGGGGCGGAACCCGTAGCCGAGGTCCTCCTCCAGCACCCGCAGCATCAGCGCCCGCGCGGGGGCGACGTCGTCGGGACCGGCCGGCTGCACGTGCACCCTTGTTGCAAGCATCAGGCAACAGCGTGCCACAGCCGGGGGCCGGGTAGCGTCGGGCCCGTCGGCCCCACCCCTGGAGGTGCACGGTGTCCCGGACCCCCGCCACGACGGCCCTGCTGACCGAGCTCGAGCCGGTCGTCGAGGAGAACCTGAACCGTCACGAGAAGATGGCCCAGGAGTGGCACCCGCACGACTACGTGCCGTGGTCCGAGGGTCGCGACTTCGCCTTCCTGGGCGGGGAGGACTGGGCGCCCGAGCAGTCCCGGCTCGACGCCACCGCCAAGGCGGCGATGATCACCAACCTGCTCACCGAGGACAACCTCCCCAGCTACCACCGGGAGATCGCCACCCGGTTCAGCCGGGACGGCGCCTGGGGCACCTGGGTGGGCCGCTGGACGGCGGAGGAGAACCGGCACGGCATCGCCATCCGCGACTACCTGGTGGTCACCCGCGGCGTCGACCCGGTCGAGCTGGAGCGGGCCCGGATGGACTACATGACCTCGGGCTACGACTCCGGGGACAAGACCCCGCTCGAGGCGGTGGCCTACGTGTCCTTCCAGGAGCTGGCCACCCGGGTCAGCCACCGCAACACCGGCAAGGCGACCAACGACCCCGTCGCCGACCAGATGCTCGCCCGGATCGCCAAGGACGAGAACCTGCACATGGTCTTCTACCGGAACATCGTCGCCGCGGCCCTGGACATCGCCCCCGACGAGACCATGCGCGCGATCGCCGACGAGGTCATCGGGTTCGAGATGCCCGGCGCCACGATGGCCGGGTTCCGGAAGAACTCCACGATCATCGCCAAGGCCGGCATCTACGACCTGCGGCTGCACCACGACGACGTCGTCGCGCCGATCCTGCGGCACTGGAAGGTCTTCGACCGCACCGGCTTCGGGCCGGAGGGGGAGAAGGCGCGCGAGGAGCTGGCCGCGTTCATGTCCGGCCTGGACGCGCAGGCCACGAAGTTCGTGGAGTCCCGCCAGCGGATGCGCGACCGCCTGCAGGCCAAGCAGGACACCGAGATCGCCCCCCTCTCCCAGGCCTGAGGCGCACGCCGCCCACGCGGCCCCACCCGTACCGCCGCCCGTTCCTCCGCGGCACAGCACGGACGAAGGGGCGCCGAGGTGGGTCAACCCCCGGGACGGCGGCGGGGCTCCGTCGTCCTTAGGGTCGTGCCGTGCGCCTGGCGACCTGGAACGTGAACTCCGTCCGGACCCGGGTCGACCGGGTCACCGCGTTCCTGGAGCGCAGCGACGTCGACGTGCTGGCCATCCAGGAGACCAAGTGCCGGGACGACCAGTTCCCGCACATGCCCTTCGAGGCCATCGGCTACGAGGTCGCCCACGTCGGCCACTCGCAGTGGAACGGCGTCGCGGTCGTCTCGCGGGTCGGGATCGAGGACGTGCAGGTCGGCTTCGACGGGATGCCGTCGTGGTCGTCCAAGGAGGGCGTCGAGCCCGCCCCCGAGGCCCGGGCGATCGGGGCGACCTGCGGCGGCGTGCGCATGTGGTCGCTGTACGTGCCCAACGGCCGCCAGCTCGGCGACCCGCACCTGGCCTACAAGCTGGAGTGGCTCGAGGCGCTGCGGACGACGGCCGCGGGCTGGCTGGCCGCCGACCCCGGCGCGCAGATCGCGCTGACCGGCGACTGGAACATCGCCCCGCAGGACGACGACGTGTGGGACATGGCGGTCTTCAGCCACTCCACGCACGTCAGCCCGCCCGAGCGCGCCGCGTTCGCCGCCGTGGTGGACGCCGGGTTCGCCGACGTGGTGCGCCCGCACACCCCGGGGGAGTTCACCTACTGGGACTACACCCAGCTGCGCTTCCCGCGCCGCGAGGGCATGCGGATCGACTTCCAGCTCTGCTCACCGGCGCTGGCCGCCCGGGTCACCGGGGCCTCGATCGACCGGCAGGAGCGCAAGGGCAAGGGCGCCTCCGACCACGCCCCGGTCCTGGTGTACCTGGCCGACTAGCGGACGCCGCCCCCCTTGCCGAAGGGGCGGACGTCGCCGACCTCGGCGAGCCGGTCCAGGGCCCGGCGCCACCGCGGGGTGCGCTGCTGCTCCAGCTGGGCGATCCGGGCCTCGAGCTCGTCGACCCGGTCGACCGCGCGCACCGGGGGCACCGGCGGCGGGGGCACCGCGAGCTGGGCGAGCTGGGTGGTCAGCGCCTGCACCACCTCGGCGGCGTCGGCGGGGGACAGGTGCACGGTGCCCACGCAGACGCTCTCGCGCCACACGCTCAGGTTGATGGCGTGCAGGTCGGGGTGCCGGGTGATCCGCACCCCGCGGCCCTGACCGCGCCGGTCGAGCACCCACGAACCCATCCGCGACACCGCCGGCACCGTCATGGGACGACGGTCCTGGCCGGCGCCCGGTTCGTCAACAGAGGGGGAAGCGGACCCCCCGGTGCCGGTGTTCTCCCTGGTGATGACCACTGCTGCTCCCACCCGCGTGTGGACCCCGTCCCGCGTACTGGTGACCGCGTCCGCCGCCGCCCTCCCGTACGGCCGCGCCGTCCTCGACCGCGTGCAGGCCGCCGGCGTCCCCGACGTCCGCGTGCTGGCCGGTGACCGGCTGCCCAACCTGCGCGGGGACGGCGACCGGGCCGCGTTCATGGCCGCCAAGGACACCCTCGCCGTCGTGGTGGGCGCGCCGTCGCGGCGGAAGCTGCAGCCCATCCCGCCGTCGGCGGACTGGCGGTTCGACCTGGCCGAGGGCTGCCCCGCGCACTGCCAGTACTGCTACCTGGCCGGGTCGCTGAGCGGGCCGCCGATCACCCGGGTGTTCGCCGACCTGCCCGACGTCCTGGCGTCGCTGGACGGCTACGTCGGGCGCGGGGCGGTCACCTCGGGCACCGCGGAGCGCGGCCACGAGGGGACGACGTTCGAGGCCTCCTGCTACACCGACCCGCTGGCCATCGAGCACCTCACCGGTGGGCTGGCCACGGCGATCACGCACGTCGGCACGCACGACTGGCCCGGGCCGGTGCAGCTGCGGGCGACCACCAAGTTCGACGACGTCGAGCCGCTGCTGGACCTGCCGCACCGCGGCCGCACCCGGCTGCGCTTCTCGGTCAACGCGGCCACGGTCGGCCGACGGTTCGAGGGCGCCACGTCGCCGGTGCCCGCCCGGGTCGCAGCGCTGGGCCGGGTGGCCGAGGCCGGCTACCCGGTCGGGCTGACCATCGCGCCGATCATGCCGGTGGAAGACTGGCGCACCGAGTACGGCGAGCTGCTGGACTCCGTGGCCGCCGTCCTGCCCGCCGGGGCCGACCTGACGGTCGAGTGCATCACGCACCGGTTCACGCCGGGCAGCAAGGCCACGCTGCTGGACTGGTACCCGCGCACGAAGCTGGAGATGGACGAGGACCTGCGCGCCCAGAAGCGCGGCAAGTTCGGCGCGGTCAAGCACGTCTACCCGAAGCCGGTCATGGCCGAGCTGCGCGGCTGGTTCACCGACGCGGTGGACCAGCGGCTGCCGGGCGCTCGCCTCCTGTACTGGACATGACCGTTCAGTAATCTTCCGCCGCGTGGAGCCCACCGAGTTCGCCCGCCAGTTCTCCCGGTTCATGAGCTGGGCCCACGAGGCCGGCAGCGGCCAGGCCGACGGCCCGGTGACCTCCGCGCTGCGCGGCCACCTGGGCGCCGACGCCGCCGACCTGCCGGTGGTGGTCCGGGAGCTGGCCCCGTTCGAGCAGGTCAACCTGCAGATCGCGCTGGAGCGGTGGGCGGCCGACCGGGAGGTGGAGGTGGTGGGCTACTCGGTGCCCCCGCACCACATGCACCCCGAGCTGGCCCAGCTGCTGTCCGGCGACGGTCTGCCGCCGCTGCGCCGCACCGCCCCACCGCTGGCCGACCTGCCCTCGGGCCCGGGCCGGACGACGGCGGTCTGGCGGACGGCGCTGCTGCTGGTCGGCGACGACCGGGGTGACTACGCGGTGCTGGTCCGCGGGCCCGAGCGGCACCACGAGCCGACGCTGACCGTCGAGGTGGCCGGGCTGGCCGGCCCCCAGGCGCAGGAGGTGCTCGCCGAGCTGGACGAGCTGCGGGCCCGGCACAACGTGTACCGCGGTCAGGTGCTGGAGCTGCGGCAGAGCAACGCGGGCACGGAGGTGCTCTTCCCGGTGCTGCCGCGCACCGAGCGGGCCGACGTCGTGCTGCCCGAGGCGGTGCTCGCCCGGGTCGAGCGGCACAGCATCGGCATCGCCGAGCAGCGCGACGCGCTGCGCGCGGCCGGCCAGCACCTCAAGCGCGGGCTGCTGCTCTACGGCCCGCCCGGCACCGGCAAGACGCACACCACCCGCTACGTGGTGCAGCACGTCCCCGGCGCCACCGTGCTGCTGCTGTCGGGCCGGTCGCTGCACCTGGTGGGTGCGGTGACCCAGCTGGCCCGCGACCTGGAGCCCGCCGTCGTCGTCCTGGAGGACGTCGACCTGGTGGCCGAGGACCGCGGGCACTCCCACGGCCCGCAGCCGGTGCTGTTCGAGCTGCTGGACGCCATGGACGGCGCGGCCAGCGACGCCGACCTGCTGTTCGTGCTCACCACCAACCGGGCCGAGGCGCTGGAGCACGCGCTGGCGGCCCGGCCGGGCCGGGTCGACGTCGCGGTGGAGATCGGCCTGCCCGACGCCGACGCCCGCCGCCGGCTGCTCGAGGTCTACGGCCGGGGGAGCGGCCTGGCCGTCGACGCCGCCGACGGCGACCACGTGGTCGCCGCGAGCGCGGGCGTGACGGCGTCGTTCATCAAGGAGCTGGTCCGCCGGGCGGTGCTGGAGGCGCTGCTGGCCGGGGCGGTCGACGGCACGGTGACGGGGGAGCACCTGCGCCGGGCGCTGGACGACCTGCTCGACAGCACGCAGGAGGTCACCCGCGCCCTGCTCGGGGTACCGGGGCAGCCGTAACCTGGCTCCCCGTGCTCGTCCTGCTGCCGCCCTCGGAGACCAAGCACACGGGAGGGTCGGGCCCGCCGCTGGACCTGGCTGCGCTGACCGCCGCCGAGGAGCTGACCGGGGTGCGCGGGCAGCTCGTCGACGCCCTGGTCGCGCTGGCCGACGACGTGCCGGCGTCCCGGTCGGCGCTCGGGCTCTCGCCGAAGCAGGACGACGAGGTCGAGCGCAACGCGGCGCTGCGGACAGCGCCCACCCTGCCGGCCGTCCAGCGCTACACCGGGGTGCTCTACGACGCCCTCGACGTCGGCACGCTGACCAAGGCGCAGCGGGCCAAGGCCGACGCCCGCCTGGCGGTGGGGTCGGCGCTGTTCGGGGTCGTCCGGGCGGGGGACCCGATCCCGGCCTACCGGCTGTCGGCCCACTCGCACCTGCCGGGCCTGCCGAACCTGCGGGCGGTGTGGAAGCCGGTGCTCGCGCCCGTGCTCGCCGCGACGGAGGGCCTGGTCGTCGACCTGCGGTCGGGCAGCTACCAGGCGCTGGCGCCGGTGCCGGGCGCGGTCACCGTGGACGTGGTGAGCGAGCGCGCCGACGGGTCGCGGGCGGTGGTCAGCCACTTCAACAAGGCGCACAAGGGCCGGGTGGCCCGACTGCTGGTGACCAGCCGCGCCGAGCCCGGCGACGTCACCGCGCTGGTGGCGCTGCTGCGGCGGGGCGGGTTCCACGTGGAACGCGCCCGCGGCGGCTCGGCGCTGACCCTCGTCGTCCCTGCCTGAGCTGTCGCATATCGAGACAGCCGCCCGGGCGCGGACCGGGCAGGACCGCGCCAGACTGGCCCGCATGATCTTCATCTGCGTCCGATTCCCGGTGAAGCCCGAGCACGCCGACCAGTGGCCCGAGCTCTCGAAGGAGTTCACCGAGGCCACCCGGGCCGAGCCCGGCAACCTGTTCTTCGAGTGGTCCCGCAGCCTCGAGGACCCGAACGAGTACGTGCTGATCGAGGGCTTCCAGGACGACGCCGCCGAGGCGCACGTGACCGGTGAGCACTTCAAGAAGGCGCAGCAGGAGCTGCCGCAGTACCTGGTGGAGACCCCGCGGATCCGCAACATGCAGATCCCCGGCGACCACTGGGACCGGCTGGGCGAGTTCGAGGTCGCCTGAACGCACGCGTGCCCCCGACCCGGCCGGGTCGGGGGCACGCGGTGCTCGCTCAGAGCTGGGCGATGTCGATCACGAAGCGGTAGCGGACGTCGGAGGCGACGACCCGCTCGTAGGCCTCGTCGATCTGGTCGCCGCCGATGACCTCGACCTCGGCGCCCAGGCCGTGCTCGGCGCAGAAGTCCAGCATCTCCTGGGTCTCGCGGATGCCGCCGATCTTCGAACCGGCCAGCGAGCGCCGGTTCTGGATGAGGGAGAACGCGGCCTCCTTCATCGGCTCCTCGGGGGCGCCGACCTCGACCAGGGTGCCGTTGACCCGCAGCAGACCCAGGTAGGCGTCCAGGTCCAGGGTGGCCGAGACGGTGTTGACGATCAGGTCGAACTCGCCGGCCAGCTTCTCGAAGGTCTCCGGGTCGCTGGTGGCGTAGTAGTGCTGCGCACCCAGGCGGAGCCCGTCCTCCTGCTTCTTCAGCGACTGCGACAGCACGGTGACCTCGGCGCCCAGGGCTGCGGCGATCTTCACGCCCATGTGGCCCAGCCCGCCCAGGCCGACGATCGCGACCTTCTTGCCCGGGCCCGCGCCCCAGTGCTTGAGCGGGGAGTACAGGGTGATGCCGGCGCACAGCAGCGGGGCGGCGGCGTCGAGCTCGATGCCCTCGGGGATGCCGAGCACGTAGTTCTCGTCCACGACGATCTGCTCGGAGTAGCCGCCGTCGGTGGGCTTGCCGTCCTGCATGCCGCCGTAGGTGCCGGTCTCGCCCTTCAGGCAGTACTGCTCCTCGCCGGCCTTGCAGTTCTCGCACTCGCGGCAGGAGTCGACGAAGCAGCCGACGCCGACCCGGTCGCCGACCTTGTACTTGGTGACCTCGCTGCCGACCTCGGCGACGGTGCCGGCGATCTCGTGGCCGGGCACCAGCGGGTAGTTGGCGGCACCCCACTCGTCGCGGGCGGTGTGGATGTCGGAGTGGCAGATGCCGGCGTAGGCGATCTCGATGCGGACGTCGTGCGGCCGGACGTCGCGGCGCTCGATGGTGGTGCGCTCGAAGCTGCCACCGGCGCTGGCGGTGGCCCGGGCGGTCACGGTCGTGGGCACAGGTGTCTCCTCGGATCGGGTTCGGGGGGGCGCCGCGGAGCAGCGCCACCTCCGCCTACCCAGGCGCATTGCGCGCAATGCATGTGGGACCGGGTTCACAGGTCCTTCGCGAACCAGGCGGTGTCGACCCAGCGGCCGAACTTGTGACCGACCTCGCCGAGCGTGCCGACGTGGGCGAAGCCGAAGGAGCGGTGCAGCGCCTCGGACGCCGGGTTGGGCTGGGCGATCACCGCCAGCGCCCGGTGCAGGTCCTCACCGGCCAGCGCCTCGAACAGCGCGGTGTACAGCGCCGTCCCGAGGCCTTGCCCGGTGGCGTCGGGAGCGAGGTAGACGCTGGTCTCGATCGTGGCGTCGTAGGCCGGACGGGGCCGGAACGGCCCGCTGGCCGCGAACCCGACCACCGCGCCGTCCCGCTCGGCGACCAGCACGCGGTGCCGGCCGCCGGGGTGCGCGGCCAGCCACGCGGCCCGGTCGGCCTCGTCGGGAGGGACCGTGTCGAAGGTGGCCACGGAGTGCAGCACGTGGTGGCCGTAGACGGCGGTGATCGCGGGGACGTCGGCGGGGCCGGCGGGGCGCACGGGCATCGCCCCAGTCTGGTCCCGCCGAGATGTCTCACCGCTGAGGTACTTCGCGCGCTACGGTCCCGGGGTGACCGACGAGCTGTGCACCCGCCCCGCCACCGAGCTGGCCGACCTCGTCCGCCGCCGGGAGGTCAGCGCCCGCGAGCTGCTCGAGGCGCACCTCGCCCGGATCGACCGGTACGACGGCGAGGTCAACGCGATCGTGACCCGCGACGACGACGCGGCCCGGGCAGCCGCCGACGAGGCCGACGCCCGGCTGGCCCGCGGCGAGGTGGTCGGCCCGCTGCACGGCGTCCCGGTCGCGCACAAGGACACCCACCAGACCGGCGGCATGCGCACCACCTGGGGCTCCCCGCTGCACCGCGACACCGTGCCCGCCCGTGACGAGCTGGTGGTCGCCCGGCTGCGCGAGGCCGGGGCGATCCGCGTCGGCAAGACCAACGTGCCGGAGTTCGCCGCCGGGTCGCACACCTTCAACACCCTCTTCGGGGCCACCCACAACCCGTACCGGCACGGCCTGTCCGCCGGCGGGTCCTCGGGCGGGGCCGCCGCCGCCCTGGCCGCCGGCTTCGTGCCGCTGGCCGAGGGCAGCGACATGGGCGGCTCGCTGCGCAACCCGGCCGCGTTCTGCAACGTCGTCGGCCTGCGGCCCACGCCGGGCCGGGTGCCCTCGCACCCCACCGCGATCGGCTGGTCCCAGCTGTCGGTGCAGGGCCCGATGGCCCGCACCGTCTCCGACGTCGCCCTCGGCCTCTCGGTGCTCGCCGGGCCCGACCCCCGGGTGCCGATCTCGCTGTCCGACCCGGGGGCGGGCTTCGCCGCTCCGCTGCCCACCGACCTCACCGGGCTGCGCATCGCCTGGACGCCGGACCTCGGCGGGCGGGTGCCGGTCGACCCGGCCATCACCGAGGTGCTCACCGCGCAGCTGCAGGTCTTCCGCGACCTCGGCGCCGTCGTCGAGGAGGACTGCCCCGACCTGACCGGTGCCGACGAGGCGTTCGGCACGCTGCGGGCGTGGCTGTTCGAGGCCTCCTTCGGCGAGGCGGTCCGCCGCTCGCCGGAGCTGGTCAAGGACACCATCAAGTGGAACGCCACCGTCGGTGCGTCCCTCACCGGCGCCGACGTCGGCCGGGCCGAGGTCGCGCACACCGCGCTGTACGAGCGGGTGGTCGAGTTCTTCACCCGCCACGACGTGCTGCTGGCCCCGGTCACCCAGGTGCTGCCCTTCTCGGTCGAGCAGGAGTACCCGACGTCGGTGGCCGGCACGGAGTTCGAGGACTACCTGGGCTGGATGCGCTCCTGCACGCTGATCAGCGCCACCGGCTGCCCGGCGCTCAGCGTCCCCGGCGGGTTCACTCCCGACGGGCTGCCGGTGGGCCTGCAGGTCATCGCCGCGCCGCGCGCCGACCGGCGGGTGCTCGAGGTGGGCCACGCGTTCGAGCAGGCCACCCGGTTCGGGGAGCGCCGGCCCGACCTCGGCTGAGCCGCGGCGGGCCGGGCAGGCAGGATGGTGGGGGTGACGTCCCCGACCCCGCCGTGGTGGACCGCCGCCGTCGTCTACCAGGTCTACCCCCGCTCCTTCGCCGACTCCGACGGCGACGGCATCGGCGACGTCAACGGGATCCGCGGGAAGCTGGACCACCTGGCCGACCTCGGCGTCGACGTCGTCTGGCTGTCCCCGGTCTACCGCTCGCCGCAGGACGACAACGGCTACGACATCAGCGACTACCGCGACGTCGACCCGGTGTTCGGCACCCTCGCCGACCTCGACGCCCTGATCACCGAGGCGCACGACCGGGGCATCAAGGTCGTGATGGACCTGGTGGTCAACCACACCAGCGACGAGCACCCCTGGTTCGTGGAGTCCCGGAGCTCGACCACCAACCCCAAGCGCGACTGGTACTGGTGGCGCGACCCGCGGGACGGCGCCGAGCCCACCGGCTGGCGGTCCTTCTTCTCCGGCCCCGCCTGGGAGCTCGACGAGACGACCGGCCAGTACTACCTGCACCTGTTCAGCCGCAAGCAGCCCGACCTGAACTGGGAGAACCCCGAGGTCCGGTCCGCGGTGCACGAGATGATGCGCTGGTGGCTCGACCGCGGGGTCGACGGCTTCCGGATGGACGTCATCAACATGATCAGCAAGGACCCCGCCCTGCCGGAGGGGACCGAGGGCTGGCTGTTCGGCCCGCGGCTGCACGAGTTCCTCGCCGAGATGCACCGCGAGGTGTTCGCCGGCCGGGACGCCGACCTGATCACCGTCGGCGAGATGCCCGGCGTCACCGTCGAGCAGGCCCGCGAGGTGACCGACCCCGCCCGCGCCGAGCTGGACATGGTGTTCCAGTTCGAGCACGTCGGCCTCGACCACGGCGACTCCAAGTGGGACGCCCGCCCGCTGCGGCTGACCGACCTCAAGGCCTCGCTGGGCCGCTGGCAGGAGGGCCTGGCCGACGTCGGCTGGAACTCCCTCTACTGGGACAACCACGACCAGCCGCGCGCGGTCTCCCGCTTCGGCGACGACTCACCCCGGTACCGCCGCGACTCCGCCACCTGCCTGGCCACCCTGCTGCACGGCCACCGCGGGACGCCCTACGTCTACCAGGGCGAGGAGATCGGCATGGCCAACTCCACCTGGGGCGGCGTCCGGGACTTCCGCGACATCGAGACGCTCAACCACGTCGCCGAGGCCGTCGCCGCCGGGCAGGACGTCGAGCAGGTGCTGGCCGCGGTGCGCCCGGCCAGCCGCGACAACGCCCGCACCCCGGTGCAGTGGGACGCCACCGCCCACGCCGGCTTCACCACCGGCGAGCCGTGGATCGCGGTGAACCCCGACCACGTCGAGTGGAACGTGGCCGCCCAGCGCGACGACCCGCACTCCGTGCTGGCCCACCACCGCGCACTGATCGCGCTCCGGCACGCGAACCGGACCGTGCAGCTGGGTGCGTTCGCGATGCTGCTGCCCGACCACGAGGACGTCTACGCCTACACCCGGACGTCGGACGACGAGACCCTGCTCGTGGTGTGCAACGTGTCGGCCACCCCGTACCCCCTCGGCGAGCTGCTGCCCGAGGCCGGGGGTGCCGAGCTCGTCCTGGGCAACCGCGACCACCTGCCCGACCACGACCCCGCCGTCCTGGGTCCCTGGGACGCCCGCATCCTCCGTCTGGCCCGCTGACCCCGGGCAGGATGGACCGGGTGAGCCACCCGCCGCAGCCCTGGGACCAGCCCGCGCAGCCCTGGGGCCAGCCCGCGCAGCCCCGGGGCCAGCAGCCCCCGCCGTACCCGCCGCAGCAGGCATGGGGGCAACGAGCCCCTGCGCGACCCGGGGGCGGTACGGCGCTCCTGGTCCTGGGCCTGCTCACCGCCGTCCTCGGCCTGGCCGGCGCCGTCCTGCCCTCGTACTCCTACCCGCAGGACGTCGGCTGGAGCAGCCCGCTGGCGCAGCGCTTCGGGGACAGCACGCAGTTCCTGGCCGCCGGGCTGGTGCTGCTCACCGGCCTGGTCCTGGTGGCCGTGGGCTCGCTGGTGCAGCGCGGCCGCGCGCTGGTCGGCACCGGCCTGGCGCTGGTCGGTGCCGGGATGGTGGGCCAGGTCGGGATCGCGGTGCTGGTCAACGCGCTGCAGGTCGCGGTGACCTCCGACCCGACGTCGCTGGCGGTGGGCGGGGTCCTGCTCGCGCTGGCGGGCTGCGCCGCCGTCGCCACCGTCGTCGTCGGCCTGGTCCGGCTGGCCCGGCTGCGCTGACCCGGGATCGGTGACCCTCGGTCACCATCTCGGCCCGATTCACCGGACGGTTCCGTTCCGGAGCTCGATCGGGTGGCGCACGGACGGTGGGCGGGCGCCCGACGCCGCGCCCCGTCAGCGTCGGGAGGACCACCGGCGCCGGCCGCGGCGCCGCCGACCACCGGAGTGCGCCGTACCCCAGCCCACCCCCGCAGCCAGGTCCGCCGTCCCGCGGCAGGTCCTGCGGTGACGCGCGGGTCGGTCCTCGTGGTGGAGGACGCCCCCGACCTCCGCGCGCTGGTGACCACCACGCTGGCCGGGGCGGGTCTCGGGGTGCGCGCGGTCGGCACCGCCCGGGAGTGCCTGGCCGAGTGGGGCGGACCCACCCCGACGTCATCGTGCTGGACCGGGGCCTGCCCGACGCCGACGGCGCCGAGCTGTGCCGCGAGCTGCGCAGCCGCACCGAGGCCTACGTGCTGATCGTGAGCGAGCGCGCCGAGGAGGTCGACGTCCTGGTCGGGCTGGCGGCCGGGGCCGACGGCTACATGGCCGTGCCGTTCTCCCCGCGCGAGCTGGCCGCCCGCGTGCAGACCTTCCTGCGCCGGCCCGTGACCCGCCCCGCCCCCGGGCCCGGCAACCTGGGACAGCGACTGGGAGGGCGACCTGCGGCTGGTCGAGGCGCACATGTCCAACCTCCGGCGCAAGCTCACCGCGGCCGGGCTGGACCCCGCGCGGGTGCGCACCGTGCGCGGCGTGGGCTACCGGCTCGACCGGGTCACGCCGGGTCAGCACGTGTACACCGCCGTCGCCGGCACCGACGTCCACCCGTAGCTGGTCACCGCGACCACCGCGAGCTGGTGGGTGACGGTGGTCAGCAGCGTCTTGCTCGCCGTCCGGCTCCAGGACGTCGTCGAGACGGTGACCGGCGCCCGCGCGACGCCCCCGACGGTCTCGGTCACCCGGTAGGACGAGACCCGGGCGCTGGCGCTCGCGGTCCAGGACAGGCGCACCGTGTAGCTGGTGGTCAGGCCCGGCACGCAGGCGGTGGACCCCGCCGTGCCCGGCGACGTGGGCGGCGCGACGCTCGCGGTGGTCGCCGTCGCCGCGGCCACGACCCGGGTGGTGAAGGACGCCGCCGCCGGCCCGGGGGAGGCAAGCGGGACGGCGACCGCGGCCCCCAGCAGCACCAGCGCCAGCCGGGCGCGGGCCCCGGTCACGGCTCGTCCGGGCGGGGCCGCCAGACCGCCACCAGCACCCACCCGGCCAGCAGCACGGGCACGCCCACGACCAGCGCCTGGGACAGGCCCGGCGTGCGCAGCACCTTGATGACCCGGCCCGCGCCCGGCACCACCGCGCGCACCTGCCAGGCGGTGTCGCCGGCGGCGAAGGTCGCCGTCCACGGGTCGTCGGCCTCGTTGGCGTCGCCCCGGGTGCGCACCGTGACGGACCCGTCCGGTGCGGTCTCGGCGCTGAGCACCCGGTGGCTCACGACCCGCCGGTCACCGACCGGGATGTGGTAGGTGATCACCATCCCCGGCTCGACGGCGGTGACCGGCAGCGCGGTGTCCAGCACGACGTCGCCGGCGTCGATGGTCGGGGCCATGCTCGTGGTGAGCATCGTGGCCGTGCGGTAGCCGAGCACGTGCGGGCCGACGACCAGGACGGCGAACGCGGCGATGCTCCCCAGCAGGACCAGGTCGACCAGCCGGCGCGCCGTCCAGCCGGCCGCCCGCGCGACGGTCACGGCCGGCCCCCGTCAGCGGGCGGTGCCGCTGCGCTGGGTGCCGACGAACTCGAACTGGATGGTCGAGGTCTTGGCCTGGTAGGCGTTGTCCGCGGCCACCGGCAGCGCCAGCTGCACCACCAGGTTCGCGGTGCCGCCCGGCGCGAGCAGCGAGGGCACCGCGATCGGCAGGCCGGTGCCCAGCACCGCGCGGGTGGCCACCACGGTCGTCGCCGTCCCGCTGCACGTGTAGGTGAAGGCGGGCGAGGTGCCGGCCTCGGTCCACGGCACGGAGCAGGCCAGGACCGTCATCGTCAGCCCGTTGGTCCCGGTGTCCAGGATGCTCGAGGTGGTGGCGGTCGTGTTCAGCACGACGCTGCCCAGCGACTGGTCCGGGGCCTGGCCGCCGTTGGTGAGCGTCACCGCCCGGCTGATCGTGTCCCCGGGGACGACGGCGCCCGCGGTGACCGACAGGCGGTTGGCCGCCGACCCCGCCGTGCCGATGACGAGGGAGACCGTGCCGGTGTTCACCGTCTCGGTGGCGGTCGTGCTGCTGGTGAACGTCCCGAAGGTGCCCAGCCCGGCGACCGCGGCGGCGGCGCCCACGGCCGCCGCCGAGATGCCGAGCCGGCGCCCGGTGCTGCGCCGGCTGCGGCGGCTGGTGGTCGTGGCGGTGGTCATGCGGCGTGCTCCCCGTGTCGGCCCGGGCCGGGAGGTCCCGGCGTCGGGCTCGACCCTGGCCGCCGAACCGCATCCCGGCCCGCAGCGTTCCGCAAGGTTCCCGCAGGACCGCGGGCACCGGGTCAGGCCCGGCGCAGCCCCCGCAGGGTGCGGACGGCGACCACCAGCTCGGCCAGCTCGTGCGACTCCCCGGCGGCCAGCTCGGCCAGCTGGGCGGCGGCCCGGCGCTGACCGGTGTCCCAGCGGTCGGCCCAGCGGGTGACCAGCGCGCCGGGGTCGTCCTCGTCGGAGCCCCGACCCCGCAGCACCTCCGTGGTGAGCGCGGCCTGCTCGCTGGTGAGGTCGTCCCGCAGCGCCGCGCGGGCCATCGCCGGCCACCGCCGGTCGCGGGGCAGGCCCGTGATCAGCTCGCGCAGCGGCACCAGGTCGAGCCGGGCGGCGAGGGCCTCCCAGACGCGGCCGGCCAGCGGGATGGGTGCGCCGGTGCTCTCCGCGACCACGGCGAGGTCGAGGGCGCCGGGCAGCAGCGGGGCGACGGCGGCCGCGGCCGCGAGGTCGGCGGGCACCCCGGCGGACCGGAACCCGGCGGCGCGCTCGGCGTAGGCCTCGGCGTCGGCACCCAGCAGCCACTCGGGCTGGCCGGCGACCACGGTGGCGACCGGGCCGGCGAACCGGGCGGTGAGCACGGCGATCGAGGGCGCGGGCTCGGCGGCCAGCTCGGGCTGGCGCAGCAGCCAGCGCGCGGCCCGCTCGGCCAGCCGGGTGGCCTCGGTGCGCAGCTGCACCTGGACCGCGGCGGGCACCCGGTTGTCCAGCGGCCGGGCGGCGTCCCACAGCCGGTCGACGTCGAAGACCGCACGGGCCACCGCGTGCGCGCGGACGACGGCGACCAGCGGCGCGCCGGTCTCCTCGCCGAGCCGGAACAGCCCGGTCACCCCGGCGACGTTGACCGCCCGGTTGACCAGCGCGGTGGCGATGATCTCGCGGCGCAGCGGGTGCCTGTCGACCGCGTCGGGGAACCGCTCGCGCAGCGCCGTCGGCACGTACTCGGTGAGGAGGCGCCCCAGCGCGGGGTCGTCGGGCAGCGTGGAGTGCAGCACCGCGGCGTCGGCCTCGAGCTTGGCGTAGGCCAGCAGCACCGACAGCTCGGGCGAGGTGAGCGCCTGGCCGTCGCGGCGGCGCTCGGACAGCGCCCGGCCGTCGGGCAGCGCCTCGACCGCGCGGTCCAGCCGGCCCGAGCGCTCCAGGGACCGCATGAACCGGGTGTGCGCGTCGAGCAGGCTGCGGGCGCTGGTGACCTCGGCGGCCAGGGTGGCGTTCTGCGCGTAGTTGTCGGTGAGCACCTGGCGGGCGACCTCGTCGGTCATCGAGGCCAGCAGGTCGGCGCGCTCGTCGGGGGAGAGCTGGACCGCGTTGAGCGCGATCTTGATGTTGACCTCGTGGTCGGAGGTGTCGACGCCGGCGGAGTTGTCGATGGCGTCGGTGTTCACCCGGCCGCCGGCCAGCGCGTACTCGACCCGGCCGCGCTGGGTCAGGCCGAGGTTGCCGCCCTCGCCGACCACCCGGACGCGCAGCTGCTCGCCGTTGACCCGCACCGCGTCGTTGGCCTTGTCCCCGACGTCGAGGTGGCTCTCGGTCGTGGCCTTGACGTAGGTGCCGATGCCGCCGTTGAACAGCAGGTCCACCGGGGCCAGCAGCACCGCGCGCACCAGCTCGGCCGGGGTCAGCTGCTCGACGTGCTCGTCCAGGCCCAGGGCCTCGCGCACCGGCTCGCTGACCGGCACCGACTTCGCCGTCCGCGGCCACACCCCGCCCCCGGCGCTGATCAGCATCGGGTCGTAGTCGGCCCAGCTGGACCGGGGCAGCTCGAACAGCCGCTTGCGCTCGGCGAACCCGGTGGCGGCGTCGGGGGTGGGGTCGACGAACACGTGCCGGTGGTCGAAGGCGGCCACCAGCCGCAGGTGCTCCGACAGCAGCATGCCGTTGCCGAACACGTCGCCGCTCATGTCGCCGACGCCGACGACGGTGATCTCCTGGCTCTGCGTGTCGATGCCCAGCTCGCGGAAGTGCCGGGTGACCGACTCCCAGGCGCCGCGGGCGGTGATGCCCATGGCCTTGTGGTCGTAGCCGACCGAGCCGCCGGAGGCGAAGGCGTCGCCGAGCCAGAAGCCGCGCTCGACGGCGACGGAGTTGGCCAGGTCGGAGAAGGTCGCCGTCCCCTTGTCGGCCGCGACCACGAGGTAGGTGTCGTCGCCGTCGTGCCGCACCACGCCCTCGGCCGGCACGACCTCGCCGTCGACGAGGTTGTCCGTGAGCGACAGCAGCGCGCCGATGAAGAGCTTGTAGCAGGCCTGGCCCTCGGCCAGCCACGCGTCGCGGTCGGCCGGCGGGCGCAGCAGCACGAACCCGCCCTTGGCGCCGGTGGGCACGATGACGGTGTTCTTCACCGTCTGCGCCTTGACCAGGCCGAGGATCTCGGTGCGCAGGTCCTCGCGCCGGTCGGACCAGCGCAGCCCGCCGCGGGCGACGGCGCCGAAGCGCAGGTGCACGCCGGTGACCCGCGGCGAGGACACCCACACCTCGCGGGCCGGGCGGGGCTCGGGCAGGTCGGGGACGGCGTGCGGGTCGAGCTTGATGGCCAGCGGGGTGCCGTCGGTGAACGCGCCGGCGGTGTAGGCGGTGGTGCGCTGGGTGGCGCGGACGGCGGCGAGCAGCGCGGTGAGCACCCGGTCGGCGTCCAGGGAGTCCACGGCGCCGATCCGGGCGGTCAGCCGCTCGACCAGCTCGCGCTGCTGGGCGGCCCGGTCGCCGGGGTGCCGCGGGTCGAAGCGGACCGCGAACAGGTCGACGACCCCGGAGACCACCTCGGGGTGCCCGGCCAGCACGGACTCCACGTAGCCGGCGGAGAAGGGCAGCCCGCCCTGCCGCAGCCACTGGACGTAGGCCCGGACGACGGCCACCTGCTGCCAGGTCAGCCCGGCCACCAGCACCAGTGCGCCCAGTCCGTCGTCCTCGGCGTCCCCGCGCCAGACGGCGGAGATCGCGTCGGTGAACCGGCGGGGGAGGGAGTCCAGCGCGGGCAGGTCGCCGGTGGATTGGGCCCGGGGCCCAGTCATCGTGAGGCCGAAGTCGTAGACCCAGGCCAGCGGGGAGCCGATCCGGTCGATCTCGTAGGGCCGCTCGTCGACGACATCCACACCCAGGTGCTGCAGGACGGGCAGCACCTCGCTCAGCAGCAGCCGCTCGCCGACCCGGAAGACGGTCAGCCGGCGCTCGCCGGGGGCAGCGTCGCGGGGGGTCCACAGCCGCAGCGCCAGCTCGCCGGGCTCCAGGGCGTCCAGCCGGTCGAGGTCGGCGACGGCGGTGGAGGCGGGGAAGTCGGCCTGGTAGGCCGCGGGGAAGGCGTCGGCGACCTGGGCCAGCCGGCGCTCGGCGTCCGCGCCGTACTGGGCGGTGAGGACGTCGGTGAGGTCGTCGGTCCAGCTGCGGGCGGCGGCCGCGAGCTGCCGCTCCAGCTCGGGGACGTCGACGTCGGGCAGTGCGGCGACCCCGCGCCCGCTCTGCACCCGGACGACGAAGTGCAGCCGGGCGAGCACCGACTCGGTGGAGCGGGCGGTGTACTCGATCGAGGAGCCGCCGAGGGTGGTCAGCAGGATCTGCTGCATCGCCAGCCGGACCTCGGTGGTGTACCGGTCGCGCGGCAGGTAGACCAGCGCGGAGAAGAACCGGCCGAACGGGTCGCGGCGCAGGAACAGCCGGGTCTGCCGACGCTCGCGCAGGTGCAGCACGGCCAGCGCGACCGGCAGCAGCTCGTCGACGTCGACCTGCAGCAGCTCGTCGCGGGGGTAGGTCTCCAGGACGTCGAGCAGCTCCTTGCCGGTGTGGCTGTCCGGCTCCACGCCCGAGCGCTCGAGGACCTGGGCGGCGGTGCGCCGGACCAGAGGCACGTCGCTGACGCTGGCGGTGTAGGCGCCGGTGGGGAACAGCCCGACGATGCGGTGCTGGCGGCCGCGGGTGCCCTGCGGGCCGGGCAGGGTGACCGCGACGACGTCCAGCCAGGCCGGGCGGTGCACGGTGGAGCGGACGTCGGCCTTGGTCACCACGACCCGCCGGCCCACCACGTCGCGGGCGGCCGCGCCGACCGGGACGACGGGGGTGCTCATGTCGGTGTCGCTGCGCAGCACGCCCAGCCCGGTGCCGGGGACGGCGGCGGTGGCGGGGGAGCCGTGCTCGTCGACCAGGTCGACGTCCCGGGCACCCAGGAAGACGAAGTTGCCGTCGGCCATCCAGCGCAGCAGGGCGGCGGCCTCGTGCGGGTCGCCGAGCGCGACGTCGGCGGGGTCGGTGGGGTCCCAGGGCTCCTGCTCCAGGAAGTGCGCGAGGTCCAGGGCGCGCTCGCGCAGCTTGCCGGCGTCCTCGTGCACGCCGCGGACGTCGGCGAGCACCGTGCGCAGGCCGGAGACCAGGTCGTCGGCGGCCTCGTCGTCGATCGTGCCGGCGAGGACGACGGCGATCCAGGACTCGGCGATCGCGTCGGGCAGGTCCTTGCCGTCGCAGAACTGGAGCAGGGTCCCGGTGACGTCGCGGCGGACGCTGACCACCGGGTGCACGACGTGGTCCAGGACGACCTTCTGCCGGACCACCTCGGCGGTGACCGAGTCGACCAGGAAGGGCATGTCGTCGGTGACCACCCGCAGCACGGAGGCACCGCCCTGGGTGCGGTCGACGGCGACGAGCGCGGCGCCCTGCGGCCGGGTGGCGGCCAGCGCGAGGTGGTCGAGGGCGAGGCGGGCCAGCGAGCCGGGGTCGTGGCCGACGACCTCGGCGGCCGGCTCGCCGCGGAAGTAGGAGTGCACGACGGCGGGGACGTCGTCCTCGGTCAGCCCGGCCGGGAGCTCCGGCACCTCGTCGCTGGCCAGGGACTCCCCGGCCAGGTCCAGCAGGTGCGCCTTCTCGGTGCGGTCGGCCTCCAGCGCGGCCATGTCGGCCGGGCGGCCGGTGTCCGGCGAGGGCTCCGGGGTCGCGGTGGGTGGGTGGGCGGTCCCGGGCCGAGCCATGACCCCGACGCTAGTGGCCGGACGTCCCAGACGTCAGCCGAGGTGGCCGGTGTGTCAGGCCTTGACCTTCAGCGGCAGCAGCAGCTCGGCGACCCAGCTGAACACGGCGATGAGGAAGCCGCCGACGACCGCCGTCCAGAAGCCGTCGACCTGCAGCCGGTCGCTGATCGCGGCGGTGATGCCCAGCAGCGCGGCGTTGACCACGAGCAGGAACAGCCCGAGCGTGAGGACGACGAACGGCAGCGACAGCAGCCGCACCACCGGGCCGACGATCGTGTTGACGATCGCGAACAGCAGCGCCACCCACAGGTAGGTGCCGGCCTCGCCGAAGGTGCCCTCGGTGTTGCCGACGACGGTGATGCCGCTGACCAGCTGCGTGACCACGTAGATGATCACGGCCAGGACGACGACGCGGAGCGCGAACCTCACGACGGTGGACACGGCTGCACCCTAGGTCCGCCCGCCCGCATCGGCGCCTCTACGCCTGTCTAGCGAACTGGCTAGACCACCGCAGAGTGACCTGACGACCTACGCTCCCGGCGTGCGCACCGGCCCCGACGGCGTCCTCCACCTCGCCGTCCAGGGCCGTGCGGTGGCCGGGTGGGTGCTGGCGCTGGCCGTCGTGGCCGCCGCCGGGCTGGCCGATCTCCGGTGGGGGAGCGGTGCGGTGGCCGTCGCCTGCCTCGCGGTCGTCCTCCTGGTGGGGACCGTCGTCCTGCCGCCGGTGCTCGGCTCCGTCAGCGCGCACCCCGAGGGCCACCTCGTCGTCCGCTGGTTGCTGGCTTCGCACCGCTACGAGATGGAGGAGATCGACTCAGTCGTCGTGGCCCCGGCCGGCCCCCAGCTGTCCGGCTCCGCGCTATTCGGGCAGCGGGGGATCGCCCTGTTCGCCCGGGGTGCCGAATTGGTGCTGTTCTCCGGTGCCGAGGTGCCGCTGCGCAGCACCCAGGTCCTGGTCCTCCCTCCGCTGCTGCGCAGGCTCGACCGCGAGGTCGCTGCCCTGCAGGCGTGGCTCGACGAGGGACCGGCCTGAGGCGGACGTGCTGCTCGGTTCGGCGGTGGACTGCGCGGTGGTCGTGCCTGGTCGGGGCTAGCCTGCCGCCGTGGCGACGCACACCGACGGGCACCTCTCGACCGGGCAGTACCGGCACACCTGGACCCCGGACGGCGAGGTCACCGGGGTGGTCGTGCTGGTGCACGGGCTGCACGAGCACGCCGGCCGGTACGGGCACGTCGCGGAGCGGCTGGGCCGCGCCGGGTACGCCACCTGGGCGCCCGACCACCCCGGCCACGGCCGGTCCCCGGGCAGCCGCGGCAACATCGGCTCGCTGGCGGCCACGGTCGCCGGCGTCGACGAGACCGCGCAGTCGGCTGCCGCCGCGCACCCCGGCGTCCCGCTGTTCGTCTACGGGCACAGCATGGGCGGCCTGGTCGCCGCGCAGTACCTGACCGGGACGCCGTCGGTGACCGTGCGGGGCGCTGTGCTGTCGGCGCCCGCGCTCGACCTCTCCTCGGCCAACCGGGTGCAGCAGCTCGCCGCCCCGCTGCTGGGGAAGCTGCTCCCCGACCTCGGGGTCCTCGAGCTGGACGCCGACGCGGTCAGCCGCGACCCCGCGGTGGTGGCCGCCTACCGGGCCGACCCGCTCAACCGGATGGGCAAGGTCCGTGCCCGCACCGGCGCCGAGATGATCACCGCGGTGGCCGCGATGCCGGCCCGGCTGCGGCGGCTGACGCTACCGGTGCTGGTCGTCCACGGCGGCGCCGACCGGCTCGTGCCGCCCGCTGCGAGCGAGTTCGTGGCCACCGGGACCTCGTCGTCCGACGTGACGCACACCGTCTACCCGGGGCTGTTCCACGAGCCGCACAACGAGCCCGAGCAGGAGCAGGTCCTCGACGACGTCGTCGGCTGGCTGGACGCCCACCGCTGAGACCGGTCAGGCCCGGCGGACCCGCCACACCACGTCGCCCACCGCGCTGGGCTCGACGTGGTCCACCACGAAGCCCTCCCGCTCGTAGAACGCGGCGGCCCGCTCGTTGGCGGCGAAGTGCTCCAGCAGCACCCGGTCGCCGTCCAGCCCGGCGGTGAGCTCGGCCAGCAGCCGCGGCCCGAGCCCCGTGCCCCGGTGGTCGGGGTGGACGTACAGCTTCCACACCACGTGGTCGGCGCCCCACCGCCCGCGCTGCGCCATCCCGACGACCGAGCCGCCGTCCTCGGCCAGCACCACCTGGCCGGCGGCCACCGCCGCGGCCAGCTGCTCGGGGCGCCACCAGTCGCGGACCTGGGCCCGGGCGGCCGCCTCGCCGATCAGCGGGGCGTAGTGGGCCGGCACGACGTCCTCCCCGAACCGGACCAGCGCGGGGACGTCGTCCGGCCCGGCCACCCGCAGCAGCACCTCAGCCATGCCGGCATCCTGCCCGGTCAGGCCGGCGTGGCCTCCCCGACCGGGATCGCGGCCAGCAGCGCCTGCGTGTAGGGGTGCTGCGGCTGGTCGAACAGCTGCGCCGGGCTGCCGCTCTCCAGGACCGCGCCGGCCTTCATCACGTGCACGACGTGGCAGAGCATCCGGACGACGGCCAGGTCGTGGCTGATGAACAGGTAGCTCAGGCCCAGCCGCTGCTGCAGGGACACCAGCAGCTCGAGGATCTGGGCCTGCACCAGCACGTCCAGCGCCGACACCGCCTCGTCGAGGACGACGACGTCGGGCTCCAGGGCCAGAGCGCGGGCGATCGCGACCCGCTGGCGCTGGCCGCCGGAGAGCTCGTGCGGGTAGCGGCGGGCGATCTCGGGGTCCAGCGCGACCTGCGAGAGCAGCTCGGCCACCCGGGCGCGGCGCTCCGCCGGGGTGCCCACGTCGTGCACGTCCAGCGGCTCGCGGACGGTGTCCCCGACGGTGTAGCGGGAGTCCAGCGCGGCGTAGGGGTTCTGGAAGACCGGCTGCACCCGGCGGCGGAAGGCGAACAGCTCGGCGCCGGAGATGCCGGTGACCGGCTTGCCCCCGAACAGCAGCTCCCCGGCGGTGGTGTCCTCGAGCTTGAGCACCATCTTGGCCACCGTCGACTTGCCCGACCCGCTCTCGCCGACGATGCCGACGGTGGTGCCCCGCGGGATGGTGAAGCTGACGTCGTCGACCGCGGTGAACGGGGTGCGGCGGCCCAGCGCACCGCTGCGGACCGCGTACTCCTTGCGCAGGCCGCGGACCTCCACGACCGGGTCGGCCTCGGCGGCCGGGCCGACCAGCGACTCGGTGGCCAGGCTGGGGGCGGCCGCGATCAGCAGCCGGGTGTAGTCCGCGGTCGGGGCGGTGAGCACGTCGTGCACCGAGCCCTGCTCGACCACCCGCCCGCGCCGCATGACCACCACGTGGTCGGCCCGCTCGGCGGCCAGCGCCAGGTCGTGGGTGACCAGCAGGACGGCGGTGCCCATGGTCGCGGTGAGCTCGTCGAGCTGGTCGAGCACCCGCTTCTGCACGGTGACGTCCAGCGCCGACGTCGGCTCGTCGGCGATGAGCAGCTGCGGGCGCAGCGCGAGCCCCATGGCGATGAGCACCCGCTGCCGCATGCCGCCGGAGAACTCGTGCGGGTACTGGCCGTAGCGCCGGGCGGCGTCGGTGATGCCCACCCGCTCCAGCAGCTCGACCGCCCGCCGCTTGGCCTCCCGCCCCCGGGCCTCCTTGTGCACGGTGAGGACCTCGGCGATCTGCGAGCCCACGGAGCGCAGCGGGTTCAGGTTCGACATCGGGTCCTGCGGTACCAGGCCGATCTGCTTGCCGCGCACCGCGTTCATCTGCCGCTCGGACCGCGCCAGCAGGTCCTGCCCGGCGAAGGTGACCGTGCCGGAGGTGACCCGGCCGTTGGGCGCCAGCAGCCGGTTCACCGCCGCGGTCAGCGTCGACTTGCCCGACCCGGACTCGCCCACCACCGCCACGGTCTGGCCCGGGTGCACGGTCAGCGAGGCGCCCGAGACGGCCTCCACGTCGCCGCGGTCGGTGCGGAAGGCCACCGAGAGGTCACGGACGTCCAGCAGGGCCCCGGTGTCGGCGGTCATCGTCAGCGTCCCCTGTTCTTGACGTCGAACACGTCGCGGAGCCCGTCGCCCAGGAAGTTGACCGCCAGCACGACCGACACCATCGCGATGCCGGGCCCCGCGGCGATCCACCACTGGTAGAAGTTCGCCGCGCCGTCGGTGATCATCGCGCCCCACTCCGGGGACGGCGGTAGCGCGCCCAGGCCCAGGAAGCTCAGCGACGCGACCAGGATGACGATCTGGCCGAGGTCCATCGTGGCGTTCACCGAGACGGGGGTCAGCGCGTGCGGCAGCACGTGCTTGCGCAGGATCGCCGTCCGGCGCATGCCGATCGCCCGGGCGGCCAGCACGTGCTCCCGCTCCTTGATGGACAGGATCTGCCCGCGCACCAGGCGGGCGTAGATCGGCCACCACACCGCGGTGATGGCCAGGAAGGCGTTGGTGAGGCCCGGGCCCAGCGCGGCGGCGACGGCCATCGCGAGCAGGATTGAGGGGAAGGCCATCGTGATGTCGGCCAGCCGCATGAGCACCGCGTCGACCCAGCCGCCGAAGAAGCCGGCGACCGCGCCGACCAGGCTGCCGACCAGCACCGCCAGCACGATCGCCACGGCGGCGACGGGCAGGGACAGCCGGGCCCCGTGCAGCACCCGGGAGAAGACGTCCCGGCCGAGGGAGTCGGTGCCGAACAGGTGGTCGGCCGAGGGCGGCAGCAGCCGGCCGCCCGAGGCGGCGAACGGGTCGTGCGGGGCGAGCAGGCCGGCGAAGGCGATCACCAGCAGCCAGACCAGCACGACGGAGGCGCCGAGCACGATCTGCGGGCGGGCCAGCCGCCGCAGCCGGGCGCGCAGCGGCAGCCGTTCGTCGTCCAGGGGTACCTGCGAGGGGGCCGTGCCCAGGGGGGACGCCTCGGGGAGGGCGCCGGCGATGAGGGTCATGACAGCCGCACCCGGGGGTCGATGGTGGCGTAGGCGACATCGGTGAGCAGGTTGCCCACCAGGAACAGGACGCCGCCGACGAGGCAGACGCCGGTGATGGCCGGGAAGTCCAGCGCGCGGGAGGACTCCACCGCGTAGGTGCCGATGCCGTTCCAGCTGAAGATCGTCTCGATCAGCACCGCACCCATGATCAGCAGGCCGACCGAGACGCCCACCAGGGTGACCACCGGGGTGATGGCGTTCTTCAGCACGTGCCGGTCGAGCACCTGGCCGCGTGACATGCCCTTGGCCCGCGCGGTGCGCACGTAGTCCGCGCCCTGCTCCTCGAGCATCTGCGAGCGGACCAGCCGGGCGACCGTGCCCAGCAGCGCCAGGCTCATGATGAACGCCGGCATGAGCAGGTGCTCGAAGGCGTCGACGAACAGCGGCCAGTCCCCGGCCAGCAGCGCGTCGACGGTGTAGAGCCCGGTGACGTCCGGCGGGGGGATGACACGGGCCGAGAGCCGGCCCGGGCTGGGCGCGATGCCCAGCGTCGCGTAGAAGACGAAGAGGAAGACCAGCCCGACCCAGAACACCGGCAGCGACGAGCCGACCAGGGCGGCGACCCGCACCGCGCCGTCGACCACCCCGCCCTTGCGCCGGGCCGCGACGACCCCGAGCAGCGTGCCGATGACCAGCGCGATGACCAGGGCGAACAGGGCCAGCTCGGCGGTGGCCGGGAGCCGGGTGCCCAGGTCGGACAGGACGGCGGACTTGGTGCGGAACGAGGTGCCCAGGTCACCGTGCAGCAGGTTGGTCAGGTAGAGCCAGTACTGCTCGGGCAGGCTCTTGTCCAGGCCCCACCGGGCGGTCGCGGCGGCCACGACCTCGGGGTTCCCCAGGTTGCGCTCGCCGACGATGGTGGCCAGCGGGTTGTCCGACACCGACCGGGACAGGAAGAACGCGATGGTCACGATGCCCCACAGCAGGAGGGGCATCAGCGCCAGGCGCCTGAGGGTGAAGCGAAGCACGGGCAGCTCCCGGGGTGGGGGTGGCTCCGGTTCCCGGGGGGCGCGGGCAGCGCCCCCCGGGATGACCAGGGATCAGTCTGCGAACGTCAGCCGGGTCAGGTCCAGGTTCCGGGTGATGTCGTAGTTGTTGCCCTCGAGGTCGGCCGAGCTGGCCAGGATGTACTTGGGGTTGACGACCGGCAGGATGATCGCGTCGTCGTACATCAGCTGCCCCAGCTGGGCGTAGGTCGCCGTCCGCTCGTCACCGGACTGCGCGAGGGCCTGGGCGACCAGCGTGTTCTCCTCCGGGTTGACCGGCATTCGCGCCCGGCCGGCCCAGACCGACCCGTCGATCAGCGAGAAGTACTGGAAGTACTGGATCGTGTCGGGGTGGTCGGGGGCGAAGTAGATCGCGGTCACCGGGTAACCGGTGGTGCCGATCGCGTCGCCCCAGGTGGAGAAGTCCACCGGTGACAGGTTCAGCGTCACGCCGGCCTCGGCCAGGCTCTGCTGGATCGACTGCATCTCGGTGTTGGAGTTGACGCCGTAGGCCGAGAAGGTCGGGTAGGTGGCGTCCAGGGTCAGCCCGTCGGGGTAGCCGGCCTCGGCGAGCAGCGCCTTGGCACCCTCGGGGTCGAAGTCCGGGATGGGCAGGTCCTCGGCACCCTCGAACCCGTTCGGGATGCCCGTGGACTGCCGCTCGCCGTTGCCGGCCAAGGTGGCGTCGATGACCGTGTCGTAGTCGATGCCCATCCGGATCGCGTTGCGCACCCGTACGTCCTGCAGCGCCTCGCCGCCGGCCACGCCGGGGGAGAGGGCGAGGTAGAGGAAGTTGTACGAGGGGACGACGTCGGTGGTCAGCGACTCGTCGGACTCGATCTGGTCCAGGGCGTCGAAGCTGATCTGCATCGCCAGGTCGATGTCGCCCTGCTGCAGCTGCTGCAGCTGCGCCGAGGCGTCGGTGACCTCCTTGATGGTCACGCTGGAGAAGTTGGGCTCCTCGCCCCAGTACTGGTCGTTGGCCGACAGCACGATCTCCGAGCCCTCGGCGTAGGAGTCCAGCACGTACTGGCCCGAGCCGGCGGAGTTGGCGAGGAACCACTGCTCGGCCGAGTCGCTGGTGGCGGCGTCGGCGTCGGCGGTGGCCCCGTTCTCGGCGGCCACGTCGGAGTTGACGATGCCCATGTAGGAGGCGGACGTGATGTTGAGGAATGCCGAGTTCGGTGCCGCCGAGGTGACGACGACGGTGCGCTCGTCGGGTGCCTCGACGCCGGTGATGCCCTGCATGAAGTAGCTGGGCAGGCCCTGCAGGTTCTGCAGCCGCAGCCAGGACCAGGCGACGTCCTTGGCCTCGACGGGGGAGCCGTCGGCGAACACCGCGTCGGGGTCGAGGGTGAAGGTGAACTGCGTGGAGTCCTCGTTGGCCTCCCACGACTCGGCCAGCAGCGGGTCGAGCTCGCCGTCGGGGGTGGCCCGCACGAGGGTCTCGTAGACCGCGGAGTTGTAGATCTGGCAGGTGTCGCACAGCGACCGGGAGATGTCGAGGGAGTTCACGTCCATCGCCCGGCCGATGATGATCCCGGTCCGGTCGGTGGTCGCCGGCCCGGTCGAGGAGCAGGCCGCCAGAGCCGTGGCCGCGAGCACCACGACCCCTGCCCGTGCTGCGGTTCGTCGGCGCTGCGGTGCACTCGGGCGGACGCTGCTCATGGGTCTCCTCTGCCGTACCGGGTGGGGGTGGGGTGGGTCAGACGTCGAGCTGGGTGAGCTCGTCGAAGGCGTCCTGCGTGCGCAGCAGCGCCTCGTCGACGACCTCGTCGGTGTGGGCCGTGGAGAGGAACATGTTGTGCCAGGGGTGCAGCAGCACCCCGCGCCTGATGGCGGCGTCGGTGAAGGCGAACGCGCGCTTCTTGTGCACGTCGTCGGCGAAGACCAGCAGCGGCATCTGCTCGGGCCCGGTGAGCTCCAGCGGCATCCCGGCGGCCACCGACTGGGCCTCCAGGCCGGCCTTGAAGCGGGCGCCGGCCGACCGGGTCAGCGCCGGGGCGTCGAGGGCGACCGCCTCCCGGATGGTCGCGATGCCGGCGGCCATGGGCACCGCCGAGGACCAGAACGACCCGGTCACGTAGACCTCGGAGGCGGCGGCCGACAGCGCGTCGGTGCCGACCAGGGCCGCGATCGGGTAGCCGTTGGCCAGCGCCTTGGAGAAGGCGGTCAGGTCCGGCCGGACGCCGAGGGACTCCCAGGCCCCGCGGACGTCGAGCCGGAAGCCGGTGCGCACCTCGTCCAGCAGCAGCGCCGCGCCCTCGGCGGTGGCCGCCTCGCGGGCCGCCCGGGCGAAGGCGGGGTCCACCAGCTCCTGCGGCACGAAGGCGTCGTGCCGGAACGGGGTCACGATGATCGCCGCGATCTCGCCGGAGTGGGCGGCGACGGCGGCGCGCAGCGAGGCGACGTCGTTGTACTCGAACTCGACGATGTTGGCCCGGTCGGCGTCGGTCACCCCGGCCGTGCGCGGGGTGAACCAGTCGTTGGCGCCGTGGTAGGCGACGGCGGCCTTGAGGAACTTGGCCTTGCCGGTGGCCGCCCGGGCGATCCGGATGCCCATGGAGGTGGCGTCGGTGCCGTTCTTGGCGAACATGGCCCAGTCGGCGTGCGCGATGGTGCCGGTGAGCACCTCGGCGAGCTCCACCATCCGGGCCGAGGGGCCGGTGAGGGTGTCGCCGAGGGCCTGCTGCGCGGCGGCCGCCGCGTCGACGCGGGGGTTGCGGTGGCCCAGCAGCATCGGCCCGAACGAGCAGAGGAAGTCGATGTAGCGGTTGCCGTCGACGTCCCAGGTCAGGGCGCCCTCGCCGCGGTCGTAGAACTGCGGGAAGGACGGCGGCATCGTGTGCTCGTTGACCAGCATGTGGCCGTACATGCCGCCGGGGATGACCCGGGCGGCCCGGGCGCGCAGCTCGCCGTCCCGGGTGCGGGTCTCGGTCAGGCGTTCATCGGCGACGGTCACGGCGGTCCTCCAGGGGGTGGTACGACGTCCGGACTATTTATGTCGGATGTTCGAGATAAGTTAGAGTCCGGCTACGCTGCTGTAAAGGCCTCAGCACCTGCTTCCCGTGACCGGGGTCACCGCCGGTCACAGCCGTCACCGAGGAGCTCCGTGCCGAAGATCGTCGACCACGCCGAACGGCGACGAGAGGTGCTGGACGCCACCTGGCGGGTCATCGCGCGGGCCGGGCTCGACGCGGCCACCACCCGGGCGATCGCCGAGGAGGCCGGCTACTCCATCGGGGTCCTCACCCACTACTTCAGCGACAAGCAGGACATCCTGGTCTCGGCGCACCGGCTCGCCTTCGCCCGGGCGCGCGACCGGATCCTGGTGGCCACCCGCGACAGCGCCGGCGTCACCGCGCTGCGGCTGGCCATGCTCGAGGCGCTGCCGCTGGACGACGAGCGCTTCGTCGAGGCCCAGGTCGACGTCAGCTTCCTGGGCCAGTCGGTGGGCAACGCGTACCTGCGCGGCATCCGCAGCGCGTCCTACGAGGGGTCCCGCCGGCTGTGGCGCGGCTTCCTCGACCAGGCCGCCGCCGCGGGCGAGCTGGCCGAGGACGCCGACCTGCCGCGGCTGGTCGACGACGTCGTGGGCATGGTCGACTCGCTGTCGATCCAGGCGATCGTCGACCCCGGCCACATGACCCCGGACCACCAGGTGCTCCTGGTCGACCGGTTCCTGGAGCGGATCGCGCGCACCGCCCGCTGACCCTCAGCGCGGGTGGTGCACCGGCGCCCGCTCGGCGACCGGGGTGGGGATGCCCTCGTACCGGGCCTTGAGCTGCAGCGCCAGGTACAGCGAGAAGTGCCGCGACATCGCCAGGTTGCCGCCGTGGAACCACAGCTGCGGCACCGCGGTGGGCTTCCAGACGTTGCGCAGCTCGCCCTCCCAAGGCCCGGGGTCGCCGGTGGTGCCCGAGCCCAGGCCCCAGACCCGGCCGAGCCGGTCAGCGGTGCCCTGGTCGACCAGGTCGGCCACCCAGCCGTTGGCCGGTTCGTAGCCGGTCGCGTAGACCACCAGGTCGGCCGGCAGCGCCGTCCCGTCCGCGAGGACGACGGCGTCCTCGGTCAGCTCGCGCACCTGGCCGCGCGCCAGCGCGACCGAGCCGTCGGCGACCAGCTCGGAGGCGCCCACGTCGATGTAGTAGCCCGAGCCCCGGCGCAGGTACTTCAGCGACATGCCGGTGTCGTCCTCGCCGAAGTCGAGCTCGAACCCGGCGGCCTCCAGGCGGGCGTAGAACGCGGCGTCCCGCTCGCGGATGCGGTCGTACACCGGCTTCTGGAAGCGACCGAGCAGCGCCATCGGCACCGACGCCCCGACCAGGTCGGCCCGGGCGGTGGTCATCCCGGCGGCGACCGCGGCCTCGGAGTAGGTGCCGGCCATCGACTGCAGCACGGCCTCGGAGCGCACCACCAGGGTGGAGCTGCGCTGCACCATCGTGACGTCGGCGCCGTGCTCCCACAGCGCGGCGCAGATGTCGTGCGCGGAGTTGTTGGACCCCACGACGACGACCTTCTTGTCCCGGTACTGCTCCGGTCCGGGGTGCTGGGAGGAGTGCTGCTGCTCCCCGCGGAAGCGGTCCATGCCGGGGAACTCCGGCATCCGGGCCTTGCCGCTCATGCCGGTGGCGAACACCAGCTCGGTGGGGTGCAGGGTGAGCCGCTCGCCGTCACGGGTGACCTCGACGTCCCACCGCCCGGCCGCCTCGTCGAACGAGGCGGACTCGACCGTCGTGGAGCTCCAGTAGTTCAGCTCCATGACCTTGACGTACATCTCCAGCCAGTCGCCGATCTTGTCCTTCGGCGCGAACACCGGCCAGTTCTCCGGGAACGGCAGGTAGGGCAGGTGGTCGTACCAGACCGGGTCGTGCAGGCACAGCGACTTGTAGCGGCTGCGCCACTGGTCCCCGGGGCGGGCGTGCCGGTCCACCACGATCGTGGGGACGTCGAGCTGGCGCAGCCGGGCACCCAGCGCGATCCCGCCCTGCCCACCGCCGATGACCAGCACGTAGGGCTGGCGGGTGTACCCGAGCTCGCCGGCCTCGGCGTCGCGGCGCTCCAGCCAGGTCTGCCGGTCCTTGTTGGCCCCGTGCTCGGCCCCCACCGGCCGCCGCGTCCCGGACGGCTCCTCGTGGCCGGTCAGCTCGTACAGCGTGGTGAGCAACGTCCAGGCCTTGCCGTCCTGCAGCCGCAGGTGGCCCCGGCCGCGCCCGACCGAGGTCTCGAACTCGACCCACGCCTCGTCGACGCCGCCGCGGCGGGTCGGCACGGTGCCCTCCTCGACGCGGAAGCCGGTGGGGTCGACCCGGTCCAGCACCTCGACCAGCCGCGCCCGGACCGCCTCCGGCCCCTCGGCGGTGGCGATGTTCCAGGTGAAGGCGACCAGGTCCCGCCAGAAGCACTCCGGCCCGAACAGCGCCACCGCCGCGTCGACGTCCCGCGCGGTCAACGCGGCCTGGAACCGCTCGAGCCAGGCCTGCGGGTCGACGGTCATCGGGCGCCTCCGGGATCTTTTGCATATCAAGCGTTCGAGATACGTTAGGCCGATGGAGCTCGTCCCACCAGGTCCTGCACGATGACCGACCTGTCTGCCGTGCAGGCGGCCCGGGAGGCGGTCGCCGCGGGCGGTCGACGGCTGATCGACGAGGGCCTGGTCACCGGGACGGCGGGCAACGTGAGCGTGCGGGTCGGCGACCTGGTCGCCATCTCGCCGTCGTCGGTGCCCTACGACCAGGTGGGACCCGAGGACGTGTGCCTCGTGCACCCCGACGGCAGCCCGGCCGAGGGGTCGAGCAGCCTGCGGCCCTCGACCGAGACCGGGCTGCACCTGTCGGTGTACGCCGCGACCGGCGCCGGGGCGGTCGTGCACCACCACGGCCTGCGCAGCGTGGCGGTCTCCACCGTCGTCGACGTCCTCCCGCCGCTGCACTACTACGCCGTCCGGCTCGGGGGCGCCCCCCGGGTGGCGCCCTACCACCGCTACGGCACCCCCGAGCTGGCCCGCGCCGTCACCGAGGCGCTCGCCGACCGCACCGCAGCGCTCCTGCAGAACCACGGCGCCGTCACCCACGGCGCATCCCTCGACGACGCCTTCGAGCGGGCGCACCTGCTCGAGTGGCTGTGCGAGCTGTTCGTCACCGCCACCGCCCTGGGCCGGCCCCGGGTGCTCACCGACGACGAGCTCGCCGAGGTCGTCGCGTCCCGCTACGGAGGTCCCGCCACGTGAACCCGTACGTCGTCTGCATCGGCCCGCACATCGTCGACGTCCACGTCCGGCCGGTGGCCGACATCCCGCCGGGGCAGGGCGGCGCGCTGGTCGAGGACGCCCGGGTCACCGCGGCCGGCACGGCCGCCGGCACCGCCGTCGACCTGGCCAAGCTCGGCGCCCGGGTCACCTCGGTCGGCGCGATCGGGGACGACGCCCTGGGCCGGCTGCTGCGGATGCTGCTGGCCGACCACGGCGTGGAGACCGACCGCCTGGTCGTCCGGGAGGGCGGCCGGACGTCGACCACGATCCTGCCGATCCGGGCCAACGGCGAGCGCCCGACGCTGCACCTGCCCGGCGTCACCGCCACCCTGACCGCCGCCGACGTGGACCCGCAGCTGGTCGCCGACGCCGACGTCCTGCACCTGGGCGGCCCCGACGTGCTGGGCCCCTTCGCCACCGAGGTCGCCCCGACGCTGCTGCGGCACGCGCGGGAGTCGGGCACGACGACGACCGTGGACCTGCTGCGCTCCGGCGCCGGGCCCGACGTCCTCGAGCAGCTCGACCCGGTGTGGCCCTGGGTCGACCTCTTCGTGCCGAACGACGACCAGCTGCGCTCGATGACCGGCCAGGACGACCTCGAGGCGGCCGCCCGGGTGCTGCTGGACCGGGGCGTGGGCACCGTCGTCGTCACCCGGGGGGCCGAGGGGTCCCTGGTCGTCGGCCCGGACGGCGTGCACGCCGTGCCGGCCTTCACCGTCGACGTCGTGGACACCACGGGCTGCGGCGACGCCTTCACCGCCGGCCTGGTCACCGGGCTGCAGCGCGGCTGGGACCTGCCGGTCGCCGCCCTGCTGGCCACCGCGGCGGCCGGGCTGGTCGCCACCGGGCTGGGCTCCGACGCCGGCGTGGTGGACCTGCCGACCACGCTGGCCTGGTGGGCCGAGCGCGCCGACCAGGTGGGCGCGGCCCCGCCGGTCTAGGGCCCGAGCAGCGCCGCGACCACCAGCAGCACCGGGATCGACCCGGCGGTGGTCACGGTGACCGTCTGCTGGGCCAGCCGCTCGCCGGTGCCGTAGGCGACCGCGTAGGTGTAGACGTTCTGCGCCGTCGGCAGCGCCGAGAGGACGACGACGACGAACAGCTCGGCGCCGCCCAGGCCCACCGCCGCGGCGAGCGCCCAGGCCAGGCCCGGCATGACCAGCAGCTTCAGCGCGCTGATCGCCAGCACCGCCCGGCGCTCCGGGCCGCGGCCGGGGACGGGGGCGCCGCGCAGCGAGATGCCGTAGGCCAGCAGCACGGCCGGGACGGCGAGGGAGGCCAGCAACTGCAGCGGGTCGAGCACCAGGTCGGGCACCCGCCAGCCCGCGGCGCTGACCACCAGCCCGGCCACCGACGCGAGGAGCACCGGGTTGCGGAACGGCGCGGTGAGCCGCAGCCAGCGCGGGGTGCCGTCGTCGGGGGCGGAGAGGTCCAGCGCGACCACGGCGGCCGGCACCAGCACGACCAGCTGGAAGAGCAGGAGCGGGGCGACCAGGGTGGCGTCGCCGAGCACGTGGACGGCGATCGGGATGCCCAGGTTGGCCGAGTTGACCATGCCGGCGCTGATCGCGGCGATCGTGGTCCGGCCGGTGCCCCAGCGACGCACCACCCCGGTCACCACGACCACCGCGGCGACGGCGAGCGCGGCGGCCGAGGTGACCCAGAGCGTGCCGGAGAAGACCTGGCCCAGGTCGGCGGCGGCGAGGGTCACGAACAGCAGCGCCGGGGTGGCGACCCGGAACGAGGTCTGCGCCAGCACCAGCTGGGCGCCCTCGGGCAGGATGCCGCGGCGGGCGGCGAGGTAGCCGACGGCGATCACCACGCCGATGACCACGAACCCGGTCAGCACCCCCGCCACCGCTGCAGTCTGCGTGCCGCCACCCGGCCCCGCGCCACCGCCGTCGCGTTTCCGCGGAAACGCCTCCGCCCCACCGACTGTGCAGCCAGCGCCCTCCAGGACCTCGCCGCGGGGCCACAGCTGCACACTCAGGGCGCGGGGACCACGATCCGCGCCTCGGCGTTGCCGCCGCACTCCGCGGTGCCGTCGACCCGCACGAACTCCGGGCGCACGGTCACCTCGGCGACCACGGCCCCGTTCTGCCGCACCCGCGCCGTCACCTCACCGGGCCGCTCCACGTACAGCGCGAGCCGGGCGGTCCCGTCGTCGTCCAGCTCCAGCACCGGGTCGTCCGGTGCAGGGGCCGGGGTCGACGACGTCGGGGCGGCCGGGGTGCCGGGCATCCCCGGTACGGGGATCGGGGTGGGCTGGTCGAGCAGCACGACCGGCAGGGGACAGGCCGGGTCGCAGTCCAGCTCCACCGAGCGACCGGAGCCCGCCGGCCAGTCGCGGGACAGCTCGACGACCAGCACGCTGCCGTAGCCGATGGCCGGGCAGACGGTGTCCCCGGCGCCGCATCCCGCCGTGCCGAGGACACCGGCGGCCAGCAGCACGGCGCGGACCTGGCGGGCACGGGTCCGCCGACCCGGGGGCACGAGCCGGTACAGCGCTTCGACGGCGAGCTGGCGAGCGACGACGACCGAGGCCGGCTCAGTCATCGGGTTGCCCCGACGCCGCTGCCGCGGCCAAGGCCTGGACGGCGCAGGCATCGATGGCCGTCAGCAGCGCCTCCGCCTGGACCTGGGAGGACGGGTTGGGGACCTGGAGGCCGCCGTCTGCATCGCGCTGCAACCAGCCACCGAGCACGAGGCACTCGGATGCGTCGTCCCCGATCTCCGGGTCGGAGACCACGTCCAGCAACAGGTTGATGACGTCGGGGCGGGTGGACAGGTCCGAGGAGTCGAACTGGACAGGCCGACGAACACCGGCCGCACTGCTGACGCGGTAGGCGGGTGGCTCCACACCGTCGAGCGTGACGACGTCCGCGAGACCGATGCCGTCCTCCACCCGGAACGAGCGGATCTCCGGCAGTTCCGACGCCGCGGCGAACGGTTCGAGGGTGACGTCGTCCCCGGGCTCGCCGACGACGACCATCGGCCCGTGGTCGCCCGCGCCGTCCAGCAGCGCGACCGGAACCCCGGGCATCGTGCGCGCAGGGGGGACCGACAGGCGGAAGGTCCGGGGATCAGCCGGGTCAACCAGCTGGAACCAGGCGTAGGCGAGCTGGCCGCCGGTGCGACCCATCACCAGCGCCCACACCGTTCCACCGGGGACGTCACCGACGAATGCCACGTGCCGGTCCGCCGGCGCCGGGTCCAGGATGTCGCCCGAGTTCGTCGGGTAGCCGACGTCCCAGCTCGCCGCCAGCGCGGCGGCGACCGCCCGCCCGTCGTCGGCCAGGGAGCCGCGGGTGGGGGCGTCGAAGAGGCTGGCCACCTCGGCGGTCCCGCCGGAGGTGGCGGCCGAGGTGTTGCCGGACCCGGAGCGGTCGACGAGAGCGGGCACGACCGCCACGACCACCGCGATCGCGGCGGCCACCCCGGCCCGGCGCAGCCGGCGTCGGTCCTGCGCGCGGTGCAGGTCGACGACCAGGTCGGCGGTCTCCTCGCCGCGGCCGCGGGGGGCATCGGCGGCCAGGTCGTGCAGCAGGGTGCGGACGTCGGTGCTCACGAGGTCCTCCGGGCGTAGATCGAGGTGTCGGTGTCTGCGGCGGTGGCGTCCAGGTGCCGCCGGAGGGTGGCCAGCCCACGGGCGGCGTGGGTGCTGACCGTGCTGGTCGAGCAGCCGAGCACCCGCGCGGTCTCGGCCTCGGTCAGGTCCTCGAACCACCGCAGGACGACGACCGCCCGCGCCTTGGGCGACAGCTCGCGCAGCGCGGCGCGGACCAGGTCGGTGGTGGCCAGCCGGTCCTGCAGGTCGTCGCCGGGCCGGTCGGGGACGGTCTCGATGACCTGCTCCGACGTCGACATCCGGCGCCGCCAGCTGACGTGGGAGGTGACGAGGATGCGCCTGACGTAGGCCAGCGGGGAGTCCGCGCGCTGCACCTTCGCCCAGTGCCGGTGCGCCTTGACCAGCGCGGTCTGCACCAGGTCCTCGGCGTGGCCGTGGTCGCCGGTGAGCAGGTACGCCGTCCGGAGCAGCGGTGCCTCCACCTCGACGACGAAGTCGGTGAACCCGTCGTCGCTCACCCGCCGCTCCCCGCCGTGGTCGTCACACCCGGTAGACGCCGCGACCGGTCCGGACACCCGACACCACCGAGGTCACGATCCCGTCACGGCACCTCCGGCCCGCCGTCGATCGACGCTCGTCGACCATTCCGCGCCCGGAGTGATCGATCACCGTCGATGGATGGTGCCGCCACGACCGTTCGGGACACTGGGCTGCGTGGCGCGGGTGAGCAGGGGCGAGGCGGTGCGCGCGGTGCTGCTGCTCGCGATCCTGCTGGCCGGCGCCGTCGTCGCGCTGACCACCGACCTGCCGACGGTCGACCAGCTGCGCGACCGGGTCGCCGACGCCGGGCTGCTGGGGTGGGCCGCGATCGCCGGGGGCACCGCCGTCGCCGTCCTCGCGCCGATCCCGCGCACCGCGCTGGCGCTGCTGACCGGGATCCTGCTCGGCTTCTGGCCCGGCCTGCTGGTCACCGTCGTCGGAGCGCTGGTCGGGGCGCTGCTGGGGTTCGGCCTCGGCCGCGCGCTGGGCCGGGACACGGTGCTGCGGCTGGCCGGGCCCCGGCTGCGCAAGGCCGACCAGCTGGCCATGGACCGCGGGTTCACCGCCGTCCTGCTGGCCCGGCTGACCCCGGTGCTGCCGTTCTTCCTGGTCAACTACGCCGGCGGGCTCTCCGGCGTCCGGCTGCCCGTCTACCTCGCCGCCACCTTCGTCGGCCTGCTGCCCGGCGCGGTGTTCAACGTCGCGGTCGGGTCGGTGGCCGGCGGACTGGGGGAGTGGGGCCTGGCGATCACCGTCGGGCCGGCGGCGGTGGTGCTGGCCGTGCTCGGGGTGCGGTGGTGGCGCCGTCGAGGTCGCTCTACCCCGGTCTCGGCCACGAGCTAGAGAGCCGTAGACGACCCGATCGTCGTCGTCACCCGGACGACGGACGGCGTCGGCGGCACCGAGCCGAACCCGAACCGCACCGGCGGGTCCACCCGCGCCAGGCCGCCGAGGTCGGCGCCGTCCCACGTCGCCGACACCGCGCGCAGCAGGTGGAGGTCCTGGACGCCGTACCACTCGGTGCGCCCGTTGCCCGCCGTCCCGCGGGTGCGCACCCCGGCGAGCCGGGCGACCGGGTCGAGCAGCCCGACCCACGCCGGGGTGCGAGCCAGTGGTGACGGAACGGTCCGGAGCAGCCAGCCGAGGGCCGGACGGCGGCCCACGGTCACCCGCAGCGCGAGCGGGCCGGCGTGCACCACCCACTGGTCGCCGGCGCGGCCCACGGTCACCGGCACGACCTGGACCTCGTCGAAGGTGTAGGTGCCCGCGACGAACTCGGCCAGCTCGGCGGTCTGGGCCAGCAGCACGCGGTGGCCGTCGGGCCGCTCGACCATCACGTCGGAGACCGGGCCGAGCGGGGAGCGGGGCCAGTGCCCGACCACCAGCCGGGTGCCGGACGTCGTCCCGGTGCCGAGGATCCAGCCGTCGTACCGCACGCGCATGCGACACGCGCTACCCCGTTCTACGCAGGTCTACGTCCCGGGCTAGAGAGCGGAATACGGTGCCGACATGGATCCCGTGCGGAACCCCTACGCCCCCGGCGCCGGCCAGCGCCCGCCGGAGCTCGCCGGCCGGGACGCCGAGCTGGGCGCCTTCGACGTCGTCCTGGAGCGGATCGCGCACGGCCGGCCGGAGCGGTCGCTGGTGCTCACCGGGCTGCGCGGGGTCGGCAAGACGGTGCTGCTCAACCACCTGCGCTCGGCGGCCATCGCCCGCGGGTGGGGCACCGGGAAGATCGAGGCCCGGCCCGACCAGTCCCTGCGCCGGCCGGTGGCCAGCGCGCTGCACATGGCGCTGCGGGAGCTCGGTCCGCGGCACGGCAACGCCGAGGCGGTGGCCGACGTCCTCGGGGTGGTCAAGGCGTTCGCGCAGTTCCAGCCCGCGGACGCCAAGATCCGCGACCGCTGGCAGCCCGGCATCGACGCCCCCGCCGCCACCGGCCGGGCCGACACCGGCGACATGGAGATCGACCTGGTCGAGCTGCTCTCCGACGCCGCCGGCGTCGCCGCGGACACCGGCAAGGGCATCGCGCTGTTCATCGACGAGATGCAGGACGTGCAGCCCGACGACGTCAGCGCCATCTGCGCGGCCTGCCACGAGCTGTCCCAGCAGGGCGCGCCGCTGATCGTGGTGGGCGCCGGGCTGCCGCACCTGCCTGCCGTCCTGTCGGCGTCGAAGTCCTACTCCGAGCGGCTGTTCCGCTACCTGCGGATCGACCGGCTGGACCGGGCCGCGGCCGATCGCGCGCTGGTCGGCCCGGCCGAGCGGGAGGACGTCGAGTACACCCCCGAGGCGCTCGACGCCCTGTACGCCGCCGCCGACGGCTACCCCTACTTCGTGCAGGCCTACGGCAAGGTCACCTGGGACCTCGCGGCCACCACCCCGATCACCGCGGACGACGTCGCGGTGGCCGCCCCGGCCGCGGAGGCCGAGCTCGCGGTGGGCTTCTTCGGCTCCCGCTACGACCGGGCCACCCCGGCCGAGCGGGAGTACATGCACGCCATGGCCGACCTGGGCGGGCCGGCCGGCGCCGCGGTGAGCACCAGCGACGTCGCGGTCTCGCTGGGCCGCAAGCCCGCCTCGCTGTCCCCGGCGCGGGACTCGCTGATCAAGAAGGGCCTGGTCTACAGCGCCGAGCGCGGGCAGATCGCCTTCACCGTGCCGCACTTCGGCCGCTACCTGCTGCGCCAGCCCGACTGAAAGAGCGGCCCGTGTCCCGGACAGAGGGGGGCGTGGAGGAGTTCGAGTCGGTGGCGCGGGCCGTCGTGGAGCCGGTGCGCCGCTACCTGCGGCGCCGCACCGATGCCGCGACCGCCGACGACGCGCTCGGCGAGGTGCTGCTGGTGCTGTGGCGGCGCGCCGCCGACGTCCCCGCCGACCCGTTGCCGTGGGCGATCGGGGTGGCCCGGCTGTGCCTGGCCAACGCCGAGCGCAGCCGGCGGCGCCAGCACCGGCTCGCCGCCCGGATCGGCCCGGCCCTCCCCGAACCCGACCCCACCGAGGACGTCGCCGGCGCGCTGGACGACGCCGCCCGCGTCCGCGCCGCGCTGGCGACGCTGAAGGACGCCGACGCCGAGCTGCTGCGGCTGTCCGCCTGGGACGGGCTCACCCACGACCAGCTGGCCCAGCTGCTGGGCACCACCACCAACGCGGTGGCCATCCGGCTGCACCGGGCCCGCGGGCGGCTGCGGGACGCGCTGGAAAGGGAGGGGCCCGAGCCGGACAGGACGGCACGAGGGAAGGAGCAGGCATGACCGACGACGAGCTGCACGCCCGGCTGCGGGCCGCCGACCCCCTCCCCGACCTGCCCCCGCTCGCCCCCGAGCGGCTCGACCAGCTCCTGGAGGACACCGTGACCGGCACCGAGGCACCCACGACCCGCCGTCCCCGCACCCTGCTGCTCGCCGCGGCGGCCGCCGCCGCCGTCGTCGTGGTCGGCGGGGGAGCACTGGCCCTGACCGGCCGGGACGGCGGGACGACGACGCTCGCCCTCGCCCCGCCCGACGTCTCCGCCAGCTGCGCCGCACTGACCCCGGAGCTGCTGGCCGGCAGCGACGTCGCCTTCGCCGGGCGGGTCACCGCGGTCTCGGGCGACACCGTGGTGCTGGAGACGACGCAGCGGTTCACCGGCGAGGTCGGGGACACCGTGGAGGTCACCCAGGGCGACGGCAGCGTGGTGGACGGCGCCGCCCTCACCTTCGAGCCGGGGCAGGTCTACCTGCTGACCGCCGACGACGGCACGATCGGTTCCTGCAGCGGCAGCGGCCCGGACTCACCCGAGCTGCGCGCCCTCTTCGACCAGGCCTTCGGCGGCTGACCTAGCGGCCGCCCGCCTCGATCCGGGGCGGGCGGCGCAGGTGCTCGTAGACCACGCTGGTCCGCACGTCGGCGACCTCGGGCCGCTGGGTGAGCCGGTCGATGACGAAGGCGTAGAGCGCCTCGTTGTCCGCGACCGCCACGTGCACCAGGAAGTCCTCGGTGCCGGTGGTGACGAACAGGCCGATCGTCTCGGGGAGGCCCTGCACCCAGTCGCGGAAGGCCTCGATGGCCCGGCGGGACGGCGGACGCACCCGGATCGCGATGAGGGCCTGCACCGGCCGGCCGATCGCGGCCAGGTCGACGTCCAGGGTCGCGCCGCGGATGACACCCCGGTCGCGCAGGGCGCGGGTGCGCTCCAGCGCCGTCGACGGCGCGACACCCACGTCGGCCGCGACGTCGCGGTTGCTGCGCCGCGCATCGGACTGGAGGGACCGCAGGATCGCCGCATCGAGTTCGTCCACCCGCCCATCGTCGCGCACGTTGCCGAACGAAGTTCGGCACAGCGCCGTCGCGGCCGTCGATGTGCTTAGCGTCGGGGCATGACGACGCACGACGCACCCGCCTTCACCGCCGACGAGGTCGTGACGGCCGAGCCCACCCGCAACGCCCGGCTGAAGTGGGTGGTGGTCGTGGACGCCGGCGTGCCGGCCGGGGAGATGGTCAACGCCGTCGCGTGCACCGCGGCGGCCACCGGCGCGGCCGTCGACCACCTGCTGGCCCACGGCGGTCCGGACGCCGACGGCGCCCACCACCCGGGCCTGCCGTGGGCGGGGTGCAGCGTGCTGACCGCCCCGGCGCACGAGCTGGCCGCCGTCCGGGCCAAGGCGGTGGGGTCGCCCGGCGTCCTGGTCGTGGACATGCCCCGGGCGGCGCAGACGCACCGGGTCTACGACGAGTACCTCGCCGAGCTGGCCGGCACCGCGGGGGAGGACCTGGCCTGCCGCGCGGTGAGCATCGTCGGGCCGCGCAACCGGGTCGCCGCACTCACCAAGCGGCTCGGCCTGCTCTGACCCCGCCCACCGGTTGAGCCGCGGCCCGGCGGGGCAGGAGCGGCCCGGCGTCCAGACCCCGGCGTCGTGCGACGACGAGCGGGGTGGGTGCGGTGCCGACGTGGCTGGAAGCCGGGTTGTGGGGGCTGCTGGGCGGCGGCGCGCTGGTGCTGGGTGCGCTGGTCGCCTGGTTCCTGCGCGTGCCGCAGGTGGTCGTCGCCTCGGTCATGGCGTTCGGGTCCGGGGTCCTCATCTCCGCGGTGGCCTTCGACCTGATGGCCGAGGCCGCGGAGACCGGCGGCCTGGTGCCCACGGCGCTGGGCTTCCTCGGCGGCGCGGTCGCCTACCTCGGCGCGAACGCACTGCTGGCCCGGCGCGGGGCCCGGCACCGCAAGCGCTCGGGGGACCAGCAGCCCTCGGAGGGCGAGCAGCAGGGCAGCGGCGCGGCCATCGCGGTGGGCGCGCTGCTGGACGGCGTCCCGGAGTCCGTCGTCCTGGGGGTGGGCCTGCTCGGCGGCGGGGCGGTGAGCCTGCCGGTGCTCGCCGCGGTGTTCATCTCCAACGTGCCCGAGGGACTGTCCAGCGCGGCCGGGATGAAGCGCAGCGGCCGGTCCGCCGGCTACGTCTTCGGCGTCTGGGGCGGCATCGCGGTGCTCTCGGGCCTGTCCGCGCTGGTCGGCTACGTCGCCCTGGGCAGCGCGCCGCCGGAGGCCATCGCCGTCATCACCGCGGTGGCGGCCGGCGCGATCCTGACGATGATCGCCGACACGATGATCCCCGAGGCCTTCGAGCGCACCCGGACCTGGACCGGCCTGATCACGGCACTCGGCTTCCTGCTCGCCTTCGCCATCGAGCTCGCCTGACCCGTTCCACGTGGAACGAGGGACGCACCCGGCCCCACGGGGGGAGGGCCGGGTGCGTCCGGTCGGGAGGGTCAGCGCTGCGGGCCGATGCCCTGCGCGTTGAGGCCCTGGATGATCCGGCTGGTCTCCTCGAACCCGATGACCAGGATGGCGTCGGGGTTGAACTCGACCATCTGCGAGACCTCGCTGTCGAAGTTCGCCGCCGTGGGGTCGTAGACGAGCGAGCGGATCGAGTCCTCGGACAGCCCGTCGGCGACCAGGTCGGCGGCGGTGTTGTCGGCCAGCCCGGTGCCGTAGGGGTCGTTGAGCGCGAGGATCCCGACGGTGTTGTTGCCGTCGCCGCCGATCAGGTCGGCCAGCGCCCGGGCCTGCAGGGTGTCCGGCGGCACGGTGCGGAAGAACAGACCCTGGTCCGGGTAGTCGGTCAGCCGGTCGGAGGTGCTGGCCGGGCTGATCATCGCGACACCGGCACCGGTGATCGCGTCGATGACGGTCAGCGTCACGCCCGAGGACGACGCCCCGATGACCACGTTCGCGCCCGACTGCAGCAGCCGGTCGGCGGTCTGGGTCGCGGTGTCGGTGCTGGCGTCCCCGGAGTCACCGGTGTTCAGCTGCACCGGGCTGCCCAGCACCCCGCCGGCGGCGTTGACGTCGCCGACCGCGAGTTCCAGAGCCGCGATCTGCTGCGGTCCCTGGTAGGAGAGGCTGCCGGTCAGCGGGGTGAGGCTGCCGATCACCAGCGGTGCCCCCGTGGTGCCCGGCGCGGCCGGTGCCGGGCCCTCGTCGGTGGCGGCGTCGGCCAGGTCGCCGGCCTGCACGAATTCGCGGGCGTCCAGGTCGATCTGGTTGTCCTCGGTGAAGCTCTCGATGGCGAAGCTCGCCACCGACGGCTCACCGGGCTCGGTGAAGGCCAGCGGGCCGTTGACGCCGTCGTAGTCGGGGTTGCCGCCGGCCTGGATGATCGCGTTGCACGACTCGAAGTCGGTGCAGGTCTCCCCGCCGAAGGTCACCCCGTTGACGTAGGGCGCCCAGACGGTGGCCTGGTTGCTGCCGGCCAGCTGAGCGGCGAGCGAGGCGATGACCACCGCGTCGTAGGTCTCGGCGGCGGTGTTGAAGTTGGTCAGCGACGGGTCGAGGGCCAGCAGCCGGTCGCGGAAGTCCTGCCCGACGTCGGTGAGCAGCACCGTGCCGCGCATGCCGGCCAGCGCGCCGGGAGAGCTGGCGAAGTCCTCACCCAGACCGTTGTTCATGTTGCCGTCGGCGCCGTAGACGTTGACCTGCTTCGCGCCGTCGGAGCCGGCCGCGCTGCCTGCTCCGGGGTCGCCGTCGTCCGAGCCGCCGCCGCAGGCGGACAGCGCCAGCAGGGTCGCGGCGGCGAGCGCACCGGCGCGGAGGTGGGTGGTGCGCATCTGTTCTCCTTCGTGGGGGTGGGTGGAGCGGAGGTCAGCGCATCGCCGAGCCGCCGGCGATGACCACGGTCTCGCCGGTGACGTAGCCCGGTTCCAGCAGCCGCTGGACCCAGACGGCGACCTCGTCGGGGTCGGCCACCCGGCCCAGCGGGATGCCGGCGGCGGCCTCGGCCATCCGGCCGGTGGCGGCGTTGCCCGGGGTGTCGACCCAGCCCGGCGCGACGGCGTTCACCACGACCCGGTCGGGGGCCAGCTCGATGGCGAGGGACTTGGTCAGCGACAGCACCGCTGCCTTGGACGCGCTGTAGAGCAGCTGGCCCGGGGAGACGGCGAAGGCGTCGACGGAGGCGAAGTTGACGACGGCGCCGCCGCCGGCCGCACGCAGGTGCGGGACCGCGGCGGCGGTGACCACCAACGTGCCGAGCACGTTGACGTCGAAGACCGCGCGGTAGGTCTCGTCGGTGAAGTCGTCGAGCCGGGTGGGCGGGTAGATGCCCGCGCAGTTGACCACGCCGGTGAGCCGCTGCCCGGCGACGAGCCGGTCGACCGCGGCCGTGACCCCGGCCCGGTCGGTGACGTCGACGGGCACCGGCACCAGCTGCTCGCCCAGCTCGCCGGCCAGCGCACCCAGCGCGTCGGCGGCCCGGTCGAGGGCCAGCACCCGCCAGCCGGCGCCGACCAGCCGCTGCACCAGCGCCCGGCCCATCCCGCTCGCGGCCCCGGTGACCAGCACGGTGTCGCTCATCGGGGGACCTCCTGCGCGGTGCGGGCGGGGCTCGCCGGGCGGACGGCGTCCAGCACCGCTGTCGCCCGGGCCATCTGCTGGGTCCAGAGCGGGCGGAGCACGTCGACCTGGTCGGTCGGCGCCCCGGCGGCCAGCAGCAGCTCTGCCAGCGGCCGGTCGGTGCGTCCCTCGAGCCCGAGCAGCCGGACCGCGAGGGCGGACTGTGCGCTGAACACCGGGAACTGCGCACCGCGCGGGCTGGCCAGCCCCACCGTGTAGAGCCGGGAGGTGCCGACCGGGACGACCATGCCGCCCACCCGCAGCGGGGCACCGCCGGACCAGGTCAGCTGGTCCGGCGCCAGGAACGGCAGGCTGACCCGGAAGCCGGTCGCCCACAGCACGGTGTCGAACTCGGCACTGGTGCCGTCGGCGAAGTCGACCGTGCGGTCGTGGGCCCCGACCACACCGGTGCGGGCGGTGATCCGGCCGTGCTGCAGCCAGTAGAGGAGCAGGTCGTTGACGACCGGCAGCTGCTCGTTGAGGTTGCGGGTGACCGGGGGCTGCAGCCCCGGGTAGTCGGCGTGCGTGCCCACCGAGACCCGCACCAGGGCGCGCTGCACCCGCTCGGCGGCCCACGGCGGGAGCTTGGCCAGGAACGGCAGCTGGTTGCGGCCCCGGCCGAAGAAGGTCTTGGGCTGGAACACCTGCCCGTGCCGCATCGCGATCGACACGTCCAGCCGGGCGTTGGCGGCGTCGACGGCGAGGTCGCACCCGCTGTTGCCGGCCCCGACCACGAGCACCCGGCGGCCCTCGACGTCGGCGACCGACCGGTACTGCGAGGAGTGCAGCGAGCGGCCGGTGAACCCCTCGGCGACGGCCGGGAGCCTGGGGTCCCAGTGGTGGCCGTTGGCGACGACCACGGCGTCGAACCGCTCGGTGCCGCCGTCGGTGGTCACGTCCCAGCCGGAGACGCCGTCGTCCGGGCTGGTCACCGCGGTGACCTCGGTGCCGAGGCGGACGTGTTCGAGCAGGCCGTGGTCGGCGGCGAACGCGTCGAGGTAGGCGACCACCTGCTCGCGGCTGGGGAACAGCGGGTAGGACGACGGCATCGGCACGCCGTCGAAGCAGGAGACGTCCCGCGGCGTGATCAGGTGCAGCGCCTCGTAGTCGGTGTGCCAGTGCCCGCCGGCCCGGTCGCCGCGCTCGTACGCGACCACTTCGTGCCCGGCGTCCCGGAAGACCCGGACCGCCTCCAGCCCGGCCGCGCCGGCGCCGACCACGCAGACGCGCTGTGCGGTGCTGCTCGCCACGGCGTCCTCCCCCCTTCGCCGGCCCGTGCGGCCGGTCCTGGAGCGAGTCTCGGGGGGCCCGGGCCCGTTGTGAACGGCCAGTTCGCGAGGCCAGCTCAAGGCTCAACCTCTGGCAGGACCACCGTCCGCCGCCTGCTGCAGCGCCCTGATGTGGGTGTGCGCCAGGTCCATGAACACCCGGGTGGCCGGGCTGAGCGTGCCGCCGGCCCGGGTGATGAAGGCGAAGCGCTCCACCACCGGCGGGTCCAGCGGCGCCCAGTGCAGCCGGCCGGGGTAGCCCGACCAGCGGGTGACCAGGTAGCTGACCAGCGAGTCGCCCAGCCCGTGCGCGGCCAGCTCGACCGCAGCGGTCTGGAACTCGACCTCGATCTGGGGCTGCAGGACCAGGCCTGCCGCGGCGGCCCGCTCGGTGAGCACCCGGCGCAGCGGGTCCTCGGCGCCCCACCGGGCCTCGGACAGGATGAGCGGGGCGGCGGCCAGCTGCTGCACCGTGACCGGTGCCCGCGCCCGGTCGCCGTCGGTGCTGACGTAGACGACGGAGTCCACGAGGACCGGGGGTCCGACGTCCAGGCCTCGCTCGTCGATCGGCAGCTGCACCAGCCCCGCCTCGAGCTCCCCGCGGCGGACCTGGGCGGCGACCTCCGAGCTGTTGAGCCCGACCACCCGGGTGACCACCCCCGGGTACCGGGACCGGAAATCACCGATCAGCGCGGTCAGCAGGTACAGGTGCGCGCTGGAGAAGGTGCCGAAGCTGACCGTGCCGCCCGCCAGCTCGCGCACCCCTCGCGCGCTGTCGGCCAGCGCCTGCGCGTCGGCCAGGGTGCGCCGAGCCGCCGGCAGCAGGGCCCGGCCGGCCTCGGTGAGCTGCAGGCGGCGGTTGGTCCGCACGAAGAGGGTGACGCCGAGGGTGTGCTCGAGCCGCCGCACCTGCTCGGACAGGCTGGGCTGCGCGACGTGGGTGGCCTCGGCCGCGGCGACGAACGAGCCGTGCTCGACCGCGGCCACGAAGTAGGCCAGCTGCTGCAGGGTCGGCAGCCGGGCCACGCCCGGGACGGTACCGGCCGACCGGCCCCGGGCAGCACGACGCCCGCACCTCGTCGGGGAGGTGCGGGCGTCGGCGTCCCGGGGGGGGTGGGGGTCAGCGGGTGGTGGCTGCCCCCGCGAGCTCGCGGCGCTGGTCGCCGGCGTCCTCGACGTCCGGGGCGGCGTGGCCGTCGTCGAGCATCGTGGTCTCGTCGAAGGGACGCTCGCCGGCCAGCACGGCCGTCATCTGCTCGCGGTCCAGCTCCCTGGTCCAGGTGGCCACCAGCATCGTGGCGATGGCGTTGCCGGAGAAGTTGGTGACCGCGCGGGCCTCGCTCATGAACCGGTCGATGCCGACGATGAGGCCGACGCCGTCCAGCAGCTCGGGCCGGTGGCTCTGCAGGCCGCCGGCCAGGGTGGCCAGGCCGGCGCCGGACACGCCGGCCGCACCCTTCGAGGCGATGATCATGAAGACCAGCAGGCCGATCTGCTCGCCGATGCTCAGCGGGTCGCCCAGCGCCTCGGCGATGAACAGCGAGGCCATGGTCAGGTAGATCGCGGTGCCGTCGAGGTTGAAGGAGTACCCGGTCGGCACGACGATTCCGGCGACCGGCTTGCTGACGCCGACGTGCTCCATCTTCGCGATGAGGCGGGGCAGCGCGGTCTCCGAGGAGGACGAGGAGACGATCAGCAGGTACTCGCGGCCCAGGTACTTGAGGAACGAGAACACGTTGATCCCGACGACCACCCGCAGGATCGTGCCGAGGAAGACGAAGACGAACACCGCGCAGGTCAGGTAGAAGCCCAGCATCAGGATGCCCAGGCTCTTCAGCGCGTCGACGCCGGTGGCGCCGACGACCGCGGCGATCGCGCCGAAGGCACCGATCGGGGCGACCCACATGATCATGGCGAGGATGCGGAAGACGAGCTTCTGCAGGTGGCCGATGCCGGTGAGGATCGGGGCACCGGCCTTGCCCATGGCCTGCAGCGCGAAGCCCACCAGCAGCGCGACCAGCAGGGCCTGCAGCACCGACCCGCTGGTCAGCGAGGACAGCAGGGTGGTCGGGATCAGGCTGAGCAGGAATCCGGTGGTGCCCTCCGGGGCCCCCTCGGCCGACTCGCTGACCAGGTCGGCGCCGGCACCGCGCACCTCGTCGGTCAGCTGCAGGCCGTCACCCGGGTGGAGGACGTTGCCCACCAGCAGGCCGATGAACAGCGCCACGGTCGACATCGCGATGAAGTAGCCGAGCGCGAGCCCACCGATCCGGCCGACCTGCGTGGCCTTCCGGATGGCGCCGATGCCCAGGACGATCGTGCAGAAGATGACCGGCGCGATGATCATCTTGATCAGGTTGACGAAGAGCGTCCCCAGCCACTTCAGCTCCTTGCCGAAGTCCGGGAACACCAGCCCGACGACGATGCCGGCGACGACGGCGACGATCACCGCGATGTAGAGCCAGTGGGTCTTGTCGCGCTTGTGCCGCGGCGCGGCTGCGGCGTCGGTGGTGGTGGCCATGACTGCTCCTGTGGAGTCGGCGGGGTCGCCGGGTGCGGCGACGTCATCACCGTGCCGCCCCGCGTGACCCCGGTCACCGTTGCGTTCATTGCGTGCACACTTCCCCCGTGCGCATCCCCGCCGTGCTGGCCCGCAGCCGCCGAGAACGCGGCAGCCTGGCCCGCCAGCTGCTGGGTCTGCAGGCCCTCGTGCTGGTCGTCGTGGTGCTCGCGCTGGGCTGGACCGCCGTCGCCGACGCCCGCGGTGCCGTGGAGGACCGCGCGGCCAACCAGGCCCGCAGCATCGCCGAGACGATCGCGGACTCCCCCCTGGTCCGCGAGGCCGTCGTGGAGCCCGACCCCACCGCGGTGCTGCAGCCCTACGTGGAGCAGGTCCGGGCCGACACCGCGACGTCCTTCATCACCGTCATGGCGCCCGACCGCACCCGGTTCACCCACCCCGACCCCGAGCAGATCGGCAAGCCGTTCCGGGGCAGCATCGACCGGGCGCTGCGGGGCACCACGTTCACCGAGACCTACAGCGGCACCCTGGGCCCCTCGGTCCGCGCGGTCGCCCCGATCTTCGCCGTCGGCAGCAGCAGCGACGTCGTCGCCCTGGTCAGCGTGGGCATCACCGTCACCGCCATCGGGGACGACGTCGCTGCCGCGCTGCCCGGCGTCCTCGGGGTCGCGGTCGCCGTCCTCGCCGTCGGCGCGCTGGGCAGCTGGCTGATCAGCCGCCGGCTGCGCCGGCAGACCCACGGCCTGGGCGCGCAGCCGCTGGCCCGGATGCTCGAGTACTACGACGCGGTGCTGCACGCCGTCCGCGAGGGCCTGCTGCTGCTGGACGGCGACCGGCGGGTGCAGCTGGTCAACGACGAGGCCCGGCGGCTGCTCGGGCTCGAGGGCGACGTCGCCGGGCGGCACGTCACCGAGCTGGGGCTGTCCCCCGAGCTGGCCGGCACCCTGTCCCAGCAGCGGCTGGCCGTCGACGAGGTGCACGTCAGCGGCGACCGGGTGCTGGTGGTCAGCCAGATGCCGGCCACCCCCAAGGGCCGGTCGGTCGGCGCGGTGGTGACCCTGCGCGACCACACCGACCTGCAGGCCCTCACCGGTGAGCTGGACAGCGTGCGCGCCTTCGCCGAGTCGCTGCGCTCGCAGGCCCACGAGGCGGCCAACCGGCTGCACACCACGGTGTCGCTGGTCGAGCTCGGCCGCACCGAGGAGGCCGTCGAGTTCGCCACCGCCGAGCTCGCGGTGGCCCAGCGGCTCACCGACCGGGTGGTCGAGGCGGTCGAGGAGCCGGTGCTGGCCGCGCTGCTGCTGGGCAAGGCGGCCACCGCGCACGAGCGGGGCGTGACCCTGGAGATCGACCCGGCCACCTCGGTCGGCGCCACCGGCATCCCGGGCGGGGACCTGGTGACCGTCGTCGGCAACCTCCTGGACAACGCCATCGACGCCGCGCTGGCCGGCGACCCGCCCCGCGAGGTGCAGCTGTCCCTGTGGCAGGCCGACGGCCGCCTCGAGCTGCGGGTCGAGGACACCGGGCCCGGCGTCGACGACCCCGACCAGGTGTTCCGCCGCGGCTGGACCACCAAGGCCACCGGCCAGGGTCTCGGCCTCGCGCTCGTCGCGCAGGCGGTGAAGCGCAACGGCGGCACGGTGTCGGTGCGGCCCGGACCGGGCGCGGAGTTCGCCGTCTCGCTGCCCGTCCGCACCGCGGTGCCCTCGTGACCGACCTGGCGGTGCTGGTGGTCGAGGACGAGCCGGTCGCCGCGGAGGCGCACCGCGCGCACGTCGACCGCGCCCCCGGGTTCCGCTGCGTGGGCGTCGCCGGCACCGGCCGCGCCGCGTGGGACGCGCTCGGGCGCACCGAGGTCGACCTGGTGCTGCTGGACATGAACCTGCCCGACACCCACGGCACCGAGCTGCTGCGCCGGCTGCGCGCAGCCGGCCGCGACGTCGACGTGCTGGCCGTGACGTCGGCCCGGGAGCTCGCCACCGTCCGCGCCGCGGCCGCGCACGGGGTGGTCGGCTACCTGCTCAAGCCGTTCACCGGCTCGGCGCTGCGCGACCGGCTGGCCGCCTACGCCGAGCACCGCGCCGTGCTGCGGGCCGAGGGCGACGTGGCCGGCCAGGACGCCGTCGACCGGGCACTGGACCACGTCCGCCCGGCCCGCCCGGCGCCGCTGCCCAAGGGCATGGGCCGGGAGACCCTCGACGCGGTGGTCGCCGTGGTCCGGGCGCGCGACGGCGTGAGCGCCGGGGAGGCCGCCGAGGCCATCGGCGCCTCCCGGATCACCGCCCGGCGCTACCTGGAGCACCTGGCCGACAACGGCCTGGTCAGCCGCCAGCCGCGCTACGGCGGCGCCGGCCGCCCCGAGCTCGAGTACCGCTGGCAGGCCTGACCCCCTCCCGGCGGGCAGGTCAGGCGGCGGGCTCGGCCTTCGCCAGCCTGCTGGGCCACCAGACCTTCTTCCCCAGCAGCAGCACCGCGGCCGGGACCAGCAGCGACCGGACGACGAAGGTGTCCAGCAGGACGCCGAAGGCCACCAGGAAGGCGATCTGCAGCAGGAACAGGATCGGCAGCACACCCAGGGCGGCGAAGGTCGCAGCGAGCACGATGCCGGCGCTGGTGATGACCCCGCCGGTCACCGACAGACCGGTGAGCACGCCGGCCCGGGTGCCCTGGTGCAGCGACTCCTCGCGCACCCGGGTCATCAGGAAGATCGAGTAGTCGATCCCCAGCGCGACCAGGAAGACGAAGGCGTACAGCGGCACCGTCGGGTCCCCGCCGGGCAGGTCGAGGACGTGGTCGAAGACCAGCGCCGCCGCGCCCAGGGTGGCCGCGAAGGACAGCACGTTGCAGACCAGCAGCAGCAGCGGAGCCACCAGCGAGCGCAGCAGCAGGGCCAGCACCACGAAGACCACCAGCAGGATCACCGGGATGATCCGGTCGCGGTCGGCGGTGGAGATGTCCTTGACGTCCAGCGCCTGCGCCGTCGTCCCGCCGACCAGGACGTCGGGGCCGACGTCGTCCAGGTCGGTGCGCAGCGCGGCGACGGCGTCCTCGGCGGCGGGGGAGTCGGCCGGGTCGTCGAGGGTGACCTGCAGCTGCACCAGGCCGTCGACCACCCTCGGCTGGCCCGTCGCCGGGTCGGGGGTGGGCGCGACGGCGGAGACGCCGTCGGCGGACTCGACCGCGCTGGTCACCGCGGCCAGGTCGGCCTCGGGTGCCAGCACCAGCGTCGGCGAGCCCGAGCCGGCCGGGAAGTGCCGGGCCAGCGCCTCGCCGCCGACCACGGACTCCACCCGGTCCAGGAACGTGTCGCTCTGCGAGACGCCGTCGCTGGGCAGCGTGGGGGAGAAGGCGGCCAGCACCAGCAGGAACAGCGCGCTGAGCACGCCGACGGCGACCGGACGGCGACCGACCAGCCGGGAGACCCTGGCCCACGCGCCGGTGGACTCCGGGCCCCGCGAGCCCACGTGCGGCACCGCGGGCCAGAACACCCAGCGGCCGTGCTCGCCCCCCGACGTCCGGCCGGGCAGCACCAGCAGTGCGGGCAGGAAGGTGAGCGCGGCCAGCACCGCGGCCACGATGCCCACCGCGGTGACCGGGCCGAGGCCGCGGGTGGGGCCGATGTCGGCGAGCAGCAGGCACAGCAGGCCCAGGACGACGGTGGCCGCGCTGGCCAGCACCGGCTCCAGCGTCTGCCGCCAGGCCCGGCGCATGGCGTCGTAGCGGTCGTCGTGCCGGCGCAGCTCCTCGCGGTAGCGGGCGACCAGCAGCAGCGAGTAGTCGGTGGCCGCACCCACCACCAGGATCGACAGGATGCCCTGGCCCTGGCCGTCGAGGGTGACGACGCCGGCGTCGGCGAGCAGGTAGACCACCAGGCTGGCGGTGGTGAGGGCGAACCCGGCGGTGAGCAGCACGAACAACGGCAGCACCGGGGACCGGTAGACGACCAGCAGGATGACCAGGACGGCGATGCCGGCGACCAGCAGCAGGGTGCCGTCGATGCCGCCGAAGGCGGTGACCAGGTCGGCGGTGGTGGCGGCGGGCCCGGCGACGTAGACGGTGGACCCGGGCAGGTCGGGCTCGGCGTCGCGGATCTGCTGCACGGCCACCGTGATCGGGCTCTCGCCGTCGGGCAGCTGCGCGGAGAGCTCACCGGCGTCGAAGGAGACCAGCGCCAGCGCGGCCCTGCCGTCCTCGCTCGGGATGACCGGGATCGGGCCGGGCACCAGGAAGTCGCCCACCGTGCGGCCGTCGGCGACCTCGATGCCGGGCACCGACCGGGCGAAATCGCCGAAGGCGGCGAGCTGCTCCTGGGTCAGCGCGCTGTCGGACTCCACCAGCAGGAAGGCCGGGAAGGAGTCGGAGTCGCTGAACCCGGCGGAGAGCTCGGCGACCCGCTGGGACTCCGCGGAGCCGGGCAGGAACTCGCTCTGGTCGTTGGACTGGACCTCCGACAGCTTGCCGCTGTACGGGCCGGCGACCCCCGACAGGGCCAGCCAGCCGAGCACGAGGAGGGCGGGCAGCAGCCACCGCAACCGGCGGCGGGGAGGGGGGTTCTCGGGCACGGAGGTCTCCTGGGGGGCCACAATGGTCAGCCTGCTGAGCGAACGGTAGACGATGCTCAGCCTGCTGACCATTCGACGGGGGAGGTAAGGCGTGTCGCAGCCGTCCGACCTGTCCGGCTGGGCCACCGGCCGGCTGCTGTCCACCGCCGCCCGGCTGGCCGAGCACGCCTGGGACAGCCACCTGGGGCGCTGGGACCTCAACCACGCCAGCTTCGCCGTCCTGCACCTGCTCGCCGCCGCGCCCCGCTCGCAGCGGGAGCTCGCGCACGCCATGCAGGTCGAGGACCAGACGATGAGCCGCATGCTCGAGCGGCTGGAACGACAGGGCCACGTCGTCCGCGAGCGCTCGACGACCGACCGCCGCCGGGTCGAGGTCCGGCCGACCGAGTCCGGCCGCACCGCCCTGGCCGAGGCCGGTGCCGACGACGCGGCCGAGCGGGTCCTGGGCGAGGCGGTCGAGGACCTGCCGGGGCTGCGCGCCCAGCTCGCCACGATGGTCGAGGAGCTGTCCGCCCGTCGCTGGGCGCCCCCGTCCTGAGCTGGGCTGCGATGCTGCACCGGTGCCTCCCGTCGACGCCGTCCTCGCCGACCTCCCCGCGCACCGTCGCGAGCTCTTCGACGCCCGGGTCGAGCGGTGGCTGCCGGACCTGCTGGCCGGGCTGAGCCCGCTCTACGACGACCCCGCCGCGGTCGCCGACCGGCTGCTGGGCGCCGCGGCCCGCGCCTACGCCGCCCGGGACGAGGAGCTGCACGCGCTGGACCTGCGCCGGTCGCTGGCCCCCGACTGGTTCCAGCGGCCGGACGTCGTGGGCTACGCCGCCTACGCCGACCGGTTCGCCGGCGACCTGGCCGCGGTCGCCGCACGCGTCCCGTACCTGGAGTCCCTCGGCGTCCGCTACCTGCACCTGATGCCGCTGCTCACCCCCGGCCCGCCGCCCAACGACGGCGGCTACGCGGTGGCCGACTACGGCTCGGTGCGCCCGGACCTCGGCACGATGGACGACCTCGAGGCGCTCACCCGGGAGCTGCGCGGGCGCGGCATGAGCCTGTGCCTGGACCTGGTGCTCAACCACGTCGCCGACACCCACGCGTGGGCGCTGGCGGCCAAGGCCGGCGACCCGGTGAAGCGGGCCTACTTCCACGTCTTCGCCGACCGCACGCAGCCCGACGCGTACGAGGCCACCCTGCCCGAGGTCTTCCCCGACCTGGCGCCGGGCAACTTCACCTGGGACGACGACCTGGACGGCTGGGTCTGGACGACGTTCAACAGCTACCAGTGGGACGTCGACTTCGCGAACCCCGACGTGCTGTGCGAGTACGCGCAGGTGGTGCTGGACCTGGCCAACCGCGGGGTCGAGGTGCTCCGGCTGGACGCGATCGCCTTCACCTGGAAGCGGCTGGGCACGACCTGCCAGAACCAGCCCGAGGTGCACGCGCTGACCCAGGCGCTGCGCACGGTGGCCCGGATCGCCTGCCCGGCGCTGCTGTTCAAGGCCGAGGCGATCGTCGGCCCGCGCGACCTCATGCCCTACCTGGGCACCGGCGAGCACTGGGGCAAGGTCAGCGACCTGGCCTACCACAACGGGCTCATGGTGCAGGTCTGGTCGATGCTGGCCAGCCGGGACGCCGTGCTGGCCTCCCACGCCCTGCAGCAGCTGCCGGTCCCGCCCTCCACGACGGCGTGGATCACCTACGTCCGCTGCCACGACGACATCGGCTGGGCCATCGACGACGGCGACGCCGCGGCGGTGGGCATCAGCGGTCACGAGCACCGGCGGTTCCTGTCCGACTGGTACTCCGGCGACTTCTGGCAGTCCTGGGCGCAGGGCCTGGTGTTCGGGGAGAACGAGGCCACCGGCGACCGGCGGATCTCGGGGACGGCGGCGTCGCTGGCCGGCGCGGGCGCCTGGGACCCGCAGGCCGCCGCCCGGGTGCTGCTCGCCCACGCCGTGGTGATGGGGTTCGGCGGCATCCCGGTGCTGTGGTCCGGCGACGAGCTGGGCCTGCAGAACGACCCGCGGTGGGCGGAGGAGCCCGGGCACGCCGACGACAACCGGTGGGCGCACCGGCCGCGGCTGACCTGGGGCCCCGACGACCGGCCGGTGCCCGACTCGCCGGCGATCGCCGAGGGCATCGCCGCGCTGGTCCGGGCGCGGGTGTCCCTGCCCCAGCTGCACGCCTCGGTGCCGGCCACGGTGCTCGACCCGCACGACCCCGCCGTCCTGCTGGTCGCCCGGCACCACCCGCTGGGCACCGTGCTGGGCGCCTACAACGTCGCGCCCGAGCCCCGGCACGTGCCGCTGGACCTGCTGCGCGAGCTGGGCCTGGACCCGGCGGCCGTGGTCGACCACCTCACCGGCGCCGGCCCGCGGATCGCCGACGGTGCGGTGCAGCTGGCGCCCTACCAGGCCGTCTGGCTGCGCTGAGCGGTCACCCCGGCACCGGCGACTGCACCGCCCCGCCGGCCAGGTCCTTGACGTAGAGGTCGCGCAGCCGGTTGGTGTCGGCCGGCAGCAGCGCCTGCGACGTGGTCAGCACGACCAGGTCGCCGGTGACCGGGACGACCCGGCCGTACTCCGCCGGCGCCACCGCACCGGTCGGTCCGCCGACCGGGCGGCCGTCGGCGTCGGCGGTGACCAGGGTGAGCACGCCGGTGGCCAGGTCCCGCCGGAAGGTGTCGGTGTGCCCGTTGGTGTCGCCCGGGGTCAGCGCCGCGGTGGTGGTGAAGAAGGCGTACCGGCCGGTGGGGTCCAGGCCGAGCTGGTGCTCCCACGCACTGGTCTGGCCGTCGCCGAGGGCGGCGACCGCACCGGTGACGGTGTCCTTGCGGTAGGCCAGCTGGGTCGACCAGGAACTCGTCGGGGCGGTGGGCTTCGCCGACGTCGCGAACACCACGTACCGGCCGTCGTCGGAGAGGTCCACGTCGCCGAGGTCGCGGGCGACCGCGACCGGGGTGGCGCCGAAGGTGCTGACCACGACCGGGTCGGCCCCGCCGGTCAGGGTGGTCCGGTAGAGCACCACCGGACCGCTGGAGCCGGTGGCCGGGAAGAGGGCGTACCGGCCGTCGGGGGTGATGGCCAGCGCCGGGCCGGCGGCCTGGCGGGTCAGCTCCCCGCCCGCGGCGGTGGCCGACACCCGGGTCACCGCGCCGGTGGACAGCCGCTTGGCGTAGACGTCGACCACGCCGTTGCCGTCGGTGGGGCCGAGGTCGTTGCGGGCGGAGTAGAAGAGCACCAGGTCGCCGTCGCCGCTGATCACCACCGACGGGCCGGTGGCGTAGACCGAGGACGAGGTCTGCAGCACCGTACCGGCCACCGAGGCGTTGACCCGGCCGTTCGCCGGCACGCTGACCAGCGTCCAGGTGCCGGTGCGGGTGTCGAGCCGGTAGACGTCGGCGCGGCCGTTGGTGTCGGCGGCGACCAGCGCCGCGGTGGTGGCCAGCGCGACGTAGCGGCCGTCGTCGCTGATCGCCGGGGCGGCGGAGTTGGTGGCGTCGGCGGCGGTCGCCGAGGCCGCCAGCGGGGCGATGCGGGTGGCGGTGCCGGCCACCCGGTCGAGGCGGTACAGCTCGTAGGCGCTGTTGGTGTCGGAGGGCTCGAGCCGGGCGCGGGTGCCGGTGACCACGTAGCGGCCGTCCGAGCTGACCGCCAGCGCACCGGTCTCGCCCGACCCCTGCGCCGGCACGGTGCCGGCCAGGGGGACGACGACGACCGCCGCGGAGACCACGGAGACGTTGCCGCTGGGGTCCACCGCCTGGACGGTGAAGGAGTACGAGGTGCCGTTGGTCAGCCCGGTGACCGTCGCGGTCGTGGCGCCGGTGGTGGCCACCTGGACGCCGTCCCGGAGGACCCGGTAGGTGAGCGGGTCGACGTCGGCGGGGGCGGTCCAGGTCAGGGTGACCACGGTGCTGGCCGGCCGCCCGGCGAGCCCGGTGGGGGCGGCCGGGGCGGTGCGGTCGTACGGCGTGGCGGTCACGGTGGCCGAGACGGCCGAGACGTTGCCGTGCCCGTCGACCGCGACGACCACCAGGTCGACGGCGGTGCCGGGTGCCAGGCCGGTGACCGTGGCGGAGGTGCCGGTGGTCGCGGCGACGACGGCGCCGTCGCGCAGCACCCGGTAGCCGACGACGTCGGGATCCGCGGGCGCGGTCCAGCTGACGGTGACCTCGCGCTCGCCTGCGGTGGCCGCGGGGGAGACCGGGACGCCGGGCGCGGTGAGGTCGGTGGGCGTGCCGTCCACGGCGGCCGAGGGTCCCGAGACGTTGCCGTGCCCGTCGACGGCCACCACGGTGTACCGGTAGACGGTGTCGTTGGTGAGCCCGGTGTCGGTCCAGGACGTCCCGGTCACGGTGGCCACCTCGACGCCGTCCCGCAGCACCCGGTAGCCGGCCACGTCGGGGTCGGCCACCGGCGCCCAGCTGACGGTCACCTGGCCGTCGCCGCGGTCGGTGGCGACGCCGGTGGGTGCGGCGGGGGCGGTGAGGTCCGTCGGGGTGGCGCCGGCGGGTGCGGACGCGGTCGACCGGTTGCCGTGCGTGTCCACGGCGACCAGGGAGAACGACGTCGGTTGGTCGTTGGGCAGCCCGGTCACGGTGTAGGTCGTGCCGGTGACCGTGGCGATCTCGGTGCCGTCGCGCAGCACCCGGTAGGACGCCAGGTCGGGCTCGGTGTTCGCCGTCCAGGTCAGCACCACCTGGCCGTCACCGCGGGTCGCGACCAGCCCGGCCGGCGCGGCCGGGGGGGTGAGGTCGGTGGGGGTGGCCGGGACCGCCGGGTCGGAGGCGGTCGACCGGTTGCCGTGGGTGTCCACCGCCACCAGCCGGTAGGCGTAGGTGCGGTCGTTCACCAGCCCGGTGTCGGTGTACGACGCCCCCGTCACGGTCGCGACCTCGACGTCGTCGCGCAGCACGCGGTAGGCGGCGACGTCGGTCTCCGGGTTCGACGGCCAGCTCAGGGCGACCTGGCCGTCGCCGCGCACCGCGGTCAGCCCGGTCGGCGCCGCGGGCGGGGTCAGGTCGGTCGGGGTGGCGCCCACCGGGTCCGACGGCGCGGACCGGTTGCCGTGGGTGTCCACCGCGACGACGCGGTAGACGTAGCTGCGGTCGTTCACCAGACCGGTGTCGGTGTAGGTCGTGCCGGTGGCGGCGCCCACCTCGACGCCGTCGCGCAGCACCCGGTAGCCGGCCAGGTCGGGCTCGCCGTTCGCCGTCCAGCTCAGGTCGACCCGCCCGTCGCCGCGCACGGCGACCAGCCCGGTCGGCGCGGCCGGCGGGGTCAGGTCGGTGGGTGTCGCGTCCACGGCGGCGCTCGGCGCCGACCGGTTGACGTGGGTGTCCACCGCGACCAACCGGTAGGCGTAGGTCCGGTCGTTGACCAGACCGGTGTCGGCGTAGGACGTCGTGCCACGCGGGACGGTCGCGATCTCGACGCCGTCCCGCAGCACCCGGTAGGTGTCCAGGTCGGGCTCGCCGTTCGCCGTCCAGGTCAGGTCGACCCGCCCGTCGCCGCGTGCGGCGCTCAACCCGGTGGGCACCGCGGGCGGGGTCAGGTCGGTGGGGGTGGCGTTGATCTGGGCCGTGGGGGTCGACCGGTTGCCGTGCGTGTCGACGGCGACCAGCGAGTAGCGGTAGGTGCGGTCGTTGACCAGGCCGGTGTCGGTGTACCCCCGGGAGCTCACCGGGATGGTGGCCACCTCGACGCCGTCCCGCAGCAGCCGGTAGGAGGCCACGTCGGGCTCGGGGTTCGCGGCCCAGGACAGCGTCACCTGGCCGTCCCCGCGTTCGGCGAGCAGCATCGTGGGCGTGCCCGGCGGGGTGAGGTCGGTGGGCGTGGCCGACACCTGCGGCACGGAGGGGTTGGACCACTGCCGGGAGACGTCGACCGCCTCCACCGCGTAGCGGTAGGTGGTGTCGTTGACCAGCCCGGTGTCGACGAAGGTGCGGGCGGTCAGGGTGCCGCTGACCACGGCGCCGTCGCGCAGCACCCGGTAGCCGGCCAGGTCGGGCTCGGTGTTCGCCGCCCAGGACACGGTGACCTGGCCGTCGCCGCGGACCACCGTCACGCCGGTCGGGCGCGCCGGCGCCACGCCGTCCCGGGGGTAGCTGGTCGCCGTCGCCGGGACGGTGCCGGTGCCGGTCTGCAGGCCCAGCAGGTTGTAGCTGGTGCGGGTGTAGACCTCGACGGTGTAGTCGGTGCCGTTGGTCAGACCGGTGATGGCCGCGGTGGTCGAGGTGGCGTTGGCCCCGAACACGGTGGTCGAGTACGAGCCCAACCGGACCACGTAGCCGCTGCGGTTCGGCTCGGTCGAGGGCGTCCAGCTGACCCGGGTGAACTCCCCGTTCCCGGGGGTGATGACCACGTTGGTCGGGGGCAGCGGGTCGGCGTCGCTGGCCGCGACGAGGGCGGGCCGGCCGAGGGGTGCCGACACGTCGGGCGCCAGGACGGCGAGCGCGCCGGCGGCGAGGACCAGCAACAGGACGCCGCGCGCCCACCGGCGCACGACCCGCTCTCGCTCCACGTGGAACATCCCCCGCTCCGGACCCACGGTGGGTCCACCTCGATGTTCGGCAGCCGGCGCGATGAGTTGCGTCCTACCGGGTCCCGGTCACCTGAACGGGTCGGGAAGTTTGCTTGAAGTCTCAAACACATGCGCGTACGGTCGGCGCATGACCTCGATCTTCGACCCCCAGGTGCCGGCCGGCGCCTTCGACGAGTTCCTCGTCGACGCGCTCCCCGCCGCCCGGGAGCAGCGCACCTGGAGCGACGGCGACGGGGCCCTGCCCAGCCTGTACCTCAGCCACGGCGCACCCCCGCTGTTCGACGACGGCCCGTGGATGCGCGAGCTGCACACCTGGGCGCTGTCGATGCCCAAGCCCAAGGACGTGCTCGTCGTCAGCGCGCACTGGGAGTCCGCCCCGCTGTCGATCTCCTCGTCGGCCGCGCACACCCCGCTGGTCTACGACTTCGGCGGGTTCGCCCGCCGGTACTACGAGATGACCTACGAGACCCCGGACGCCTCCGACCTCGCCCGCCGGGTCGCCGCGGCGATGCCCGACCGCGAGACGGTGCACGAGCACCGCAGCCGCGGCCTGGACCACGGCGCGTGGGTGCCGCTGAAGGTCATGTACCCCCTCGGCGACGTCCCGGTGCTGCAGCTGAGCCTGCCCACCCACGACCCGCACCGGCTGCTGGACCTGGGCCGGCGCATCCGCGAGCTGCGCAGCGAGGGCACCCTGGTCATCGGCTCGGGCTTCATGACCCACGGCCTGCCGTTCCTGACCCGCGAGTCGATCGCGTCGGGCACCGTGCCGGGCTGGTCGCGCGACTTCGACGCCTGGGCCGCCGAGCTGCTGGCCGCCGGCGACGTCGAGGGCCTGGCCCGCTACGCCGCCGACGCCCCGGGGCTGCCCTACGCCCACCCCACGGTGGAGCACCTGAGCCCGCTGTTCGTCACCCTCGGTGCCGCCGACGACCCCGGGACGCCGGCCACCACCACGGTCGAGGGCTGGATGATGGGCCTGTCCCGCCGCTCCTTCCAGGTCTGAGGGTCAGGTCCGGAAGGTCGCCACGGTCGCCCGCAGCTCCCCGGCCATCCGGGCCAGCTCGTCGACGGCGACCTGGCTCTGCCCGAGCGCCTGCGTCGTGGAGCGCGCGGCACCGGCGACGCCGTCGATGTTGGCGGTGATCTGTGCGGTGCCTGCCGCGGCGCCGGAGACCGAGCGGGTCATCTCTGCGGTGGTCGCGGTCTGCTGCTCCACCGCGCTGGCGATGGTCAGCTGGTAGTCGTTGATCTGCTCGATGACCGCGCCGATCCGGCCGATCGCCTCGACCGCGCCCCCGGTGTCGGACTGGATGGCCTCGACCCGGCGGGTGATCTCCTCGGTGGCCCGGGCCGTCTCCTGCGCCAGCTGCTTGACCTCGTCGGCGACGACGGCGAAGCCCTTGCCGGCCTCCCCGGCCCGCGCGGCCTCGATGGTCGCGTTGAGCGCGAGCAGGTTGGTCTGCCCGGCGATGGTCGAGATCAGCTTGACCACGTCGCCGATCTCCTGGGACGACGCGCCCAGCCGGGCGATCGTCTCGTTGGTGGCGGCGGCCTCGCTGACCGCCCCCGCGGCGACCCGCGCGGCCTCGTTGGCGTTCTGCGCGATCTCCTTGATGGAGGCGCCCATCTGCTCGGCGCCGGCGGACACGGTGGCCACCGACCGGGACACCTCCTCCGCGGCGGTGCTCGCCGCGCCGGACTGCCCCGACGTCTGCTCCGCGGACGCGGAGATCTGCGCGGCCGAGGCGGCCAGCTCGGTGCTCGCCGCGGCGACCGCCGCGGCCGAGGTGACCACCGACCCGATGACCTCCCGCAGCGAGGTCTGCGCCCGCTGCAGGGTGCGGCCCATCTGGCCGATCTCGTCGGTGCCGCGCACGCCCAGGTCGGCGGTGAGGTCGCCGTCGGCGAGGGCCTCCAGGCCACGCTTGAGCCGGCCCACCGGGCGCACCACCGACAGGTAGGTCGCCTTGCCCACCCGGGCGACGACCGCCAGGCCGAGCAGCGCCACCAGCGGGCCCACCCACGTGGTGACCAGCAGGGTGCGGTCCAGCGCGGCCTGCGCCGCGGCCTGGTCGGCGTCGAGCGCGTCGGCGGCCTCGGCGACCGCCTTCCCGGCGGTGTCCTCGGCGGCCTGCACCTCGGTCCACCGCGGGCGGGCGGCGTCCTGGTCGGCGACGGCGTCGTCGACGAAGGCCACCGCGGTGCGCGCGTACTCGGCAACGGTGCCGGACAGGCCCTCGACCAGCGACCGGGCGGCGGAGTCGCCGGGGACGGCGGTCAGCTGCGCCACCAGCTCGTCGACCTGGGCCGAGAGCCCGGCCACCTGGTCGCGCTGGCTCTGCGGGTCGGCGCGGACCAGCGCCTCGTAGGCCTCGACCTGCAGCTCGCTGGTCCGGTTGCCCAGCTCCAGGACCGCGGTCCGGGCCGCCGTCAGCGCCTCGAGCCGGGCCGACGACGCCGCGATGGCCGCGTTCCCGACCACCAGCGCGGCGAGCAGCCCGCCGACGGCGGCGAGCACCACCCCGCCCAGGAACAGGCCCTTGAACCGGAGCGACCGGTAGGCGAGCCCCCGCTTGCGCCGGACCTGCCGGCCACCCTCGACCACCGTCTCGGTCACCACGTGAAGGTGCCCACCGTCGTCCGCAGCTCCCCGGCCATCCGGGCCAGCTCGTCGACGGCCACCCGGGTCTGCCCCAGCGCCTGCGTCGTCGTCCCGGCCGCCGCCGAGACGCCGGTGATGGTGGCGGCGATCTCCGTCGTCCCGCCCGCGGCCTCGGCCACGCTGCGCGACATCTCGTTGGTGGTCGCCGTCTGCTCCTCGACCGCGCTGGCGATGGTCAGCTGGTAGTCGTTGATCTGCCCGATCACCTCGCCGATCCGCCCGATCGCGGCCACCGCACCACCGGTGTCGGCCTGGATCGCCTCCACCCGCCGCGCGATGTCCTCCGTCGCCCGCGCGGTCTCCTGCGCCAGCTCCTTGACCTCGTTCGCCACCACCGCGAAGCCCTTCCCCGCCTCACCGGCCCGCGCCGCCTCGATGGTCGCGTTCAGCGCCAGCAGGTTCGTCTGCTCCGCGATCGAGGTGATCACCTTGACCACGTCGCCGATCTCCTTCGAGGACAGCCCCAGCTTCTGGATCGTCTGGTTGGTCTCCTCGGCCTCGGTGACCGCCTCGGCGGCGACCCGGGCGGCCTGGTTGGCGTTCTGCGCGATCTCCCGGATCGACGCGCTCATCTCCTCCGCGCCGGCGGCCACCGTGGCGACGGACCGGGAGACCTCGTCGGCCGAGCCGGAGACGACGCCGGACTGCGCGCTGGTCTGCTCGGCCGAGGCGGCGATCTGGGCGGCGGAGGCGGACAGCTCCTCGCTGGAGGCGGCGACGGCGTCGGCGGACCCGACCACCGAGGCCATCAGCGAGCGCAGGTTGGTCTGCGCGGTCGCCAGCGCGCCGGCCATCCGGCCCAGCTCGTCGCCGGAGTGGACGGTCGGCGCGACGGTGAGGTCACCGCGCTCGAGCGCCTCCAGCGACCCCTGCACCGAGCGGACCGAGCGCCGGATGCCGCGGACGACCACCCAGGCGAGGGCCGAGCCGAGGGCGACCATGAGCACCAGCCCGCCGACCAGCAGCCACACCGCGCGGGCGGCTGCCGCGTCGGTCTCCACGATCTGGGTGGCGGCCTCGTCGCTGGACCGGTCGGACTCGGCGGAGAAGTCGTCCATGACCGAGTCCACGGCCGACTGCAGCGAGCCGGTGAGCACGATGGCGACGCCGGTGTCGTTGCCCGCGTCAGCGGCGCCGACCAGCTGCTGGTCGGCGATCGTGTAGTAGGTCTGCAGGTCCGAGCGGAACTGGGCCCACGCCGACGGGTCGATGGCGTACCGGCCGTAGTCCTCGATCTTGGCGTCGATGTCGGTGCGCCGCTCGGCCAGCTCGGCCTTCATGTCCACCCGGTCGGCGTCGCTGAGCAGCGCGTAGCCGGCGTAGCGGGCGCGGTCGCCCTGGTAGGCGCGCTGCAGCTCACCGAGGGCGACCAGCTGCACGACGTGGCCGTGGTAGAGGTCGTTGGCCTCGGCCCGAAGGTAGGACAACCGCGAGAGGGCCAGCCCGCTCAGGGCAGCCGCCATCAGGCAGACGACGGCGACGATCGCGCCGATCTTGACGGACACGGACCGGTCGGTGAACCAGCGCACGGCGGACTCCAGGGCGACGTGCCGGCCGGGCGCCGGTCACACGCGTCACAACGGCCCCGCGCGTCACAGCTTGAGCCGCCCGGTGGCGATGTCACCGAACCGCGTCCCGACCTGCGGGTCACCGCCCCGCGGCGGTCGACACGTCGACGGCGACCTCAGCCCTCCCGGGGCGGGCTCTTGACCCCCAGCACCGGGCACTCGACGTCGAGCAGGATGCGCTGGGCGGCCGACCCCATGAGCAGCTTGCCCACCGCGGAGCGCCGCTTCAGGCCGATGACCAGCAGTTCTGCGCCGGTCTCGGTGCAGACGGCCGACAGCTCCTCGGCGACGTCCCGCCCCCGCACGGGCTGGCGGACCTCGGTGCGCAGCCCGCTGGCGGCCAGCTCGTCGTGCAGCGCGCGCAGCTGGTCACCCCGGAGGAACTCCTCGTCGACGAGCGCGTCGCCGCGGGAGGAGTTGACCACCACCAGCAGCGCGTCGCGGCGGTGCGCCTCGGCGATCGCGTGCTCCAGCGCGGCCCGGCCCCGGGGGTTGGGCACGTAGCCCACGACGACGACGCTCATGCGCCCCACCCTTCCCGGTTCCCGGCCTTCTGCACCTCGCGGTCCTCCTGCTGCTGGGCGCTCTCCTCGGGGGTGGCCCGGCGTCCCCGGACCGCGCGCAGCACCACCGGTCCGACCAGGGCCAGCAGCGCCAGGAGCAGCACGACCCGGCTGAACCAGCTGTCCACCAGCACCGAGAGGTCGCCGTCACTGATCGCCAGCGCCCGGCGCAGGTTGGTCTCGGCGATCGGGCCCAGGATCAGCCCGATGACCGCCGGCGCCACCGGCCAGCCGAACCGGCGCATCGCGAACCCGAGCAGGCCCAGGCCCATGAGGATGACCAGGTCGAGCGGGTCGGCGTTCACCGCGAAGGAGCCCAGGGAGGCGAAGGTCAGGATGCCGGCGTAGAGGTACGGGCGCGGGATCCGCAGCAGCTTCACCCAGAGCCCGACCAGCGGCAGGTTGAGCACCAGCAGCATCGCGTTGCCGATGAACAGCGAGGCGATCAGCGCCCAGACCAGCGGACCCTCGGTGGTCAGCAGCGTCGGGCCGGGCTGGATGCCGTAGCCCTGGAACGCGGCCAGGATGATCGCCGCGGTCGCCGAGGTCGGGATGCCCAGGGTCAGCAGCGGCACCAGCACGCCGGCGGCCGAGGCGTTGTTGGCCGCCTCGGGCCCGGCGACGCCCTCGATCGCGCCGTGGCCGAACTCCTCGGGGTGCTTGGTGAGCTTCTTCTCCGTCGCGTAGGAGAGGAAGGTCGGGATCTCGGCGCCGCCGGCGGGCATGACGCCGAACGGGAAGCCGAACGCCGTGCCGCGCAGCCACGGCCCCCAGGACCGCCGGAGGTCGTTGCGGGTCATCCAGCTGCCCTTGTGGTCGATGACCTGCACCGACCCCTTGCGCAGCCGGCTGGCCACGTACAGGGACTCCCCGACCGCGAACAGCGCCACGGCGACCACGACGACGTCGATGCCGTCGGACAGCTGCGGGATGCCGAGGGTGAAGCGCTCCTGGCCGGTGAGCACGTCGGTGCCGACCAGGCCCAGGTAGAGCCCGAGGCACAGCGACGCCAGGCCGCGCAGCGGGGAGGACCCCAGCACGCTGGCCACCGCCACGAAGGCCAGCACGGCCAGGGCGAAGTAGTCCGCCGTCGTCACGTTGATCGCCACCTGCACCAGGGCGGGGGCGACCAGCGCGAGCAGCAGCGTGGCGATCGTGCCGGCCACGAACGAGCCGATCGCGGCGGTGGCCAGGGCCGCGGAGCCCCGGCCGGCCTTGGCCATCTTGTTGCCCTCGAGCGCGGTCATGATCGACGCGGACTCGCCCGGGGTGTTGAGCAGGATCGACGTGGTGGACCCGCCGTACATGCCGCCGTAGTAGATGCCGGCGAACATGATCAGCGCGCTGGTCGGCTCCAGCACGTAGGTGGCCGGCAGCAGCAGCGCGACCGTCATGGCCGGGCCGATGCCGGGCAGCACGCCGACCGCCGTCCCCAGCACGACCCCGAGCAGGGCGAACAGCAGGTTGACCGGCGTGATCGCGTCGGCGAACCCGCCGAGCAGGTCGGAGATGCCCATCAGAACCAGCTCGTCAGGAACTCGAGGACCGTCCCGCCGGGCAGCGCCACGTTCAGCGCCTTGACGAAGACGATCCACACCACGCAGCCGACGGTCAGCCCGACCAGGAACGGCCGGACGGCGGCCCGCGGGGTCATCCGCCCCTGCAGCGTGGTGGCCACCGCGGCGAACATCAGCGCCACCGCCAGCGGCCAGCCCACCACGTTGATCAGCAGGGCGTGCGCGACGAAGGCGACCACGATGACCGCCACCGCCCGCCAGTCGGTGGGGGCGTCGGGGTCGACGTCCTCGCCGTCGTCGGCCGGGCCGCGGTCGCCGCGCAGCACCCGCAGCGCCAGCAGCGCCCCGGTGGCCAGCGTCAGCCCGCCCACCGCGTAGGGGAAGAACCGGGGCCCGACCGTGTTGCTCGAGCCCGGGATCGCGATCGCCCCGGCGTCGACCAGCAGGTAGACCCCGAGCGCGGCCAGCAGCACCGCCCCGACCAGCTCGCCGCTGAACCCCTTCCGGGTCGGCTCGGTCGTCGACGTGCTCACTGGATCAACCCGATCTCGGTCAGCACCTGGCGCACGCGGGTCTCCTCCTCGGCGAGGAACTCGCCGTACTCGTCGCCGGTCTGGAAGGTGTCCAGCCACCCGTTGGCGTCCAGCGCCTCGGCCCACTCGTCGGTGTCGTGCGCCTCGGTGACCAGCCCGATCAGGTCCTCGCGGGCGCCGTCGGACATCCCCGGCCGGGCCATGAGCCCCCGCCAGTTGGTCACCTCGACGTCGTAGCCGCTCTCGATGATCGTGGGGACGTCGGGGACCTGGCTCGACCGGTCGGCGGTGGACACCGCGATGCCCTTGAGGTCCCCGGACTGCACCTGCGGCCCGTAGTCGGCGGTGCCGGAGATCCCGGCGGCCACCTGGTTGCCCAGCAGCGCGGCGAGGGACTCCCCGCCGCCGGAGTAGGCGATGTAGTTGACCTCGACCGGGTCGATGCCCACGGCCTGGGCCAGCAGGCCGGCCAGGATCTGGTCGGTACCACCCGCCGACCCACCGGCGATCGGGGTGCCGCGCGGGTCGGCGGCCCAGCCGGCGACGAAGTCCTCGAGGGTGTCGTAGGGCGAGTCGGCCGGGACCACGATCAGCTCGGTCTCCGCGATGAGCTGGGCGATCGGGGTGACGTCGTCGAGCCGGGTGGTGGAGTCGTTGGTGTCGATCGCGCCCACCATGACCAGGCCCATCATCATCAGCAGCGCGTCGTCGTCCTCGCGGGCGAGCTGGCCGATGCCGATCGTGCCGCCGGCGCCCTCGACGTTGAACACCTGCACGTTGCGGGCCAGACCGGTCTGCTGGATGACCCGCTGCAGGGTGCGGGCGGTGGTGTCCCACCCGCCGCCCGGGCTGGCCGGGACCATCATCCGCAGCCGGGACAGGTCACCGGGCTGCACGACGGTGCCGGCGCAGGCGGCGAGGGTGGACACGGCCGGGAGGGCGAGCGCGCCGGCCAGGAAGCCGCGGCGGGTCAGCGGCACCGGGGCCGCCCGGGATGGTTGCCGATCACACCCAGGAACGTAGGTGAGGGTGCGCTGTGCGTCACGTGTTCGTTGTGTACGAAACGGTGGGGTCAGACCCCGAGCGCCTGCGCCAGCTCCTCCAGCAGCTCGCGGACGCCGTCCAGGTCGGCCACCCGCAGCTGCGCGGCGGTCTCGCCGTCCCCGACCTTCACCGTGGTGCCGTCGCCGGCGAGGGCCCGGAAGGCGTCCTCGTCGGTGACGTCGTCGCCGAGGTAGAGCACGCCGTCGGCGCCGAGCTGCTCGGCCAGCCGGCGCACCGCCGTCCCCTTGTCCGCGTCGGTGACGGCGAGCTCGAGCACGTCCTTGCCGGGCTTGGCGGTGTGGTGCGGGCCGGCGGCCGCGGCGGCGCGCTCGAGCAGGGCGGTCGCGGCGGCCCGGTCGGCGACGGTGCGCACGTGCACCGCGACCGCGGCCGGCTTGACCTCCAGCCGCGCGCCCTCGACCGCGTCGACCAGCGGGGTGAGCGCGTCGACCAGCAGGTCGCGCTCGGCGGCGACGGCGGGGTCGAGCCCGTCGTCGTGCTCGGCGCCGTGGCTGCCGACGAACCGGAACGGCTCGGCCAGGCCCGACGTCGCCCGCAGGTCGGCGACGCCGCGGCCGCTGACCAGGGCGACGACGACGCCGTCGGCCGAGGCGAGGCGGCGCAGCAGGCCCGGGGCCCACTCCTCGGGCACGGCCTCGCCGGGCACGTCGCGCAGCCTGGCCAGCACGCCGTCGTAGTCGGTGGCGACCAGCAGCGGCCGGCGGGCGGCCAGCCGGGCCACCGCCCCGGCGTGGGCGGTCACTGCGCCTCCGCCTGGAGCGCGGCGAAGAAGGACCCGGCCCAGTGCTCGAGGTCGTGCCTGGCCAGGTAGCGGCGCATCGCCTTCATGGCCTTGGCCGCCTCGGCGGGGTCGGCCCGCAGCGCCCGCATGAGCTGCTTCTTGACGCCGTCCTTGTCGTGCGGGTTGACCAGGTAGGCCTGCTTGAGCTCGGCGGCGGCACCGGCGAACTCGCTGAGCACCAGCGTGCCGCCGTTGTCGCTGCGGGCGGCGACGTACTCCTTGGCGACCAGGTTCATCCCGTCGCGGTAGGGCGTCACGAGCATGACGTCGGCGGCGCGGTAGAGGGCGGCGAGCTCCTCGCGCGGCATCGACTGGTTGAAGTAGTGCACCGCGGGCCCCGAGGTGGAGCCGAAGACGCCGTTGATGTGGCCGACCTGCTGCTCGATGGTCTCGCGCATGGTCACGTAGTGCTCGACCCGCTCGCGCGAGGGCGTGGCGACCTGCACGAACACGGTGGACGGCGCCTCGACCAGCTCGTCCTCCAGCAGCTCCAGGAAGACCTCGAGCCGGACGGCGATGCCCTTGGTGTAGTCCAGCCGGTCGACGCCGAGGATGACCTTCTCCGGGTTGCCCAGCTCCTGCCGGATCTCCGCGGCGCGGGCCTCGACCTCGGGCCGGCGGGCCAGGGACTCGAAGTCGGCGACGTCGATGGAGATCGGGAACGCCTTGGCGGTGACGGTGCGCCCGTCGTAGGAGATCGTGCTGCCCTTGGCGGGCAGGTCGTGCAGCCGGCGGGCCAGCTGCACGAAGTTCGCCGCCCCGGCCGGCATCTGGAAGCCGATCAGGTCGGCGCCGAGCAGGCCCTCCACGATGGCGTTGCGCCACGGCAGCTGGGTGAACAGCTCGTAGGGCGGGAACGGGATGTGCAGGAAGAACCCGATGGTCAGGTCGGGGCGCAGCTGGCGGAGCATGGCCGGGACCAGCTGCAGCTGGTAGTCGTGCACCCAGACGATGGCGTCCTCGGCCGCGACCTCGGCGGCCTTCTCGGCGAACCGGCGGTTGACCTGCACGTAGGTGTTCCACCAGGTGCGGTGGTACTCGGGCTTCTCGACGACGTCGTGGTACAGCGGCCACAGCGAGGCGTTGGAGAAGCCCTCGTAGTAGAGGTCGACGTCGTCGTCGGACAGGCCGACCGGCACCAGGTGCATGCCGCCGGACTCGAAGGGTTCGGGGGCCTCACCGGCCTTGCCCGACCAGCCCACCCAGGCGCCGCCGCGGCCGGCCACGAACGGCTCCAGCGCGGTGACCAGGCCGCCGGGGCTGCGGGTCCAGCTGACCGACCCGTCGGCGGCGACCACCTGGTCCACCGGCAGCCGGTTGGCGACCACGACGACGGGGCTCTCGGACCTCTGCTTGTCAGCCATACCGGCCCCGACCCTACTGAGGGCCGGTGCCGCCCGCAGGTCAGCGGACGGCGGCGTACCCGGTCGCCGCGGCCGCGAGCCCCAGCACCAGCGACCCGGCCAGGTAGGCCAGCGCGCGGCCCACCCGGCGCTCCTCGACCAGCCGGACGACGTCGGCCCCGAAGGTGGAGAAGGTGGTCAGGGTGCCGCAGAACCCGGTGCCGACCAGGGCCACCACGGCCGGGGCGAGGTCCCGCGCGCCGAGCAGCGCACCCAGCACCAGGCTGCCCAGCACGTTCACCGCGAGGATGCCGACGACGCTGCCCGAACCCCGCCACCGCACCGCGGCCCGGTCGGCCGCGAGCCGGGCCGAGGCACCCACCGCGGCGCCCAGGGCCACCCACAGCGCGGTCACCGGGCCACCCGTCGTCCCGCGGTCAGGCCCACGACCACGGCCAGCAGCCCGCCCAGCGCGCTGACCAGCACGTACGCCGCGGCCGTCCCGGCCCGGCCGGCCTCGACCAGCTGGACGGCGTCGACGGCGAAGGTGGAGAACGTGGTGTACCCGCCGAGCACCCCGGTGGCCAGGAACGGCCGCAGCCAGGGGTGCCCGGGCCACCGGGCGAGCAGGACGGCCAGCAGCACCCCGATGGCCAGGCAGCCGGTCAGGTTGACCGTCACCGTCGCCCACGGCCAGCTGCCGGGCGCGTGCGGCAGCCCGAGCGAGACGCCCCAGCGGCCCAGCGCCCCCAGCACCCCGCCGAGGGCCACCACGAGGTAGGTCCGCACGGTGCGGCAGCATGCCACCGACGACGAGGAGAGGCGGCAGCGTGGCCGGACCTTTGCAGGGCGTGCGGGTGGTGGAGTTCGCGGGGCTGGGTCCGGGGCCGTTCTGCGGCATGCTCCTGGCCGACCTGGGCGCGGACGTCGTGCGGGTCGACCGCCGTTCCCGCGCGGGCGGGCTGGTCGGCTCGCTGGGCGCGACGTCGCTGCTGGACCGCGGCAAGCGCTCCATCGCCCTCGACCTCAAGGACGACGCCGACCTCGCCGTCGTCCGGGCGCTGGTGGGCCGGGCCGACGTGCTGCTGGAGGGCTTCCGGCCCGGGGTGATGGAACGCCTGGGCCTGGGCCCGGAGCAGGCGCACGCGGCCAACCCGGCGCTGGTCTACGGCCGGATGACCGGGTGGGGCCAGACCGGACCGCTGGCGCACAGCGCCGGCCACGACATCGGCTACGTCGCGCTCACCGGCGCACTGGGGGCCACCGGGCGGCCGGGCGAGCGCCCGGCGCCGCCGCTGAACCTGCTCGGTGACTTCGGCGGCGGCGGGGTGTTCCTGGCCCTGGGCGTGGTGGCCGGCCTGCTGCACGCCCGCACCACCGGGGAGGGCCAGGTGGTCGACGCGGCGATCGTCGACGGCACCGCCGTCCTCACCACGATGATCCACGGGATGCTCGACGCGGGCGCCTGGACCGACGAGCGCGGGGTCAACCTGCTCGACACCGGCGCGCCGTTCTACGACGTCTACGCCTGCGCCGACGGCACCTTCCTGGCCGTGGGCGCGCTGGAGGAGCAGTTCTACGCCGCGCTGCTGGAGGGCCTGGGCCTGGCCGACGACCCGGCGCTGCCCGACCGCCGCGACCGCTCGGCCTGGCCCGCGCTGCGGGAGCGGTTCACCGAGGTCTTCGCGAGCCGCACCCGGGCGGAGTGGTGGCAGGTCTTCGCCGGCACCGACGCCTGCGTGGCGCCGGCCTGGTCACTGCTCGAGGCCACCACCGACGAGCACAACCGGGAGCGCGGGGTCTTCGTCGAGGTGGACGGCGTGGTGCAGCCCGGCGTCGCCCCGCGGTTCTCGGCCACCCCGGGCGCCGTCGGCCGGGTGCCGGCCGTCGGCGAGCACGACGCGGAGATCAGGGCCGAGCTCGGCCTGTAGCACCGGCCGGGCGGGGGAGTGGCCACCGCCCGGCCGGAGGATCAGGGCCGGCGCCTCAGGACGGGCTCAGCGCGGAGAGCGCCTTGTCGGCGTGCTTGGCGAACTTGAACTCGCTCTTGATGACGTCGCGCACCCGCCCGTCGGTGCCGATCACGACCGTGTGCCGCTTGACCGGGGCGGCCTTCCAGCCCCGGTTCGTGCCGTAGGCGGTGCAGACCGCGCCGTCGGCGTCGGACAGCAGCGGGTAGTCGAAGCCGTTGCCGTCGGCGAAGGCCTTCTGCTTCTCGACGCTGTCCTGGCTGATGCCCACGCGCTGGGCACCGACGGCGGCGAAGCGGGCGGCCTCGTCGCGGACGGTGCACATCTCGGTGGTGCAGCCGCCGGAGGAGGCCAGCGGGTAGAAGAACAGCACCACGGGGCCGTCCTGCAGCATCGTCGACAGCCGGCGGGGGCGGCCGTCCTGGTCGGGCAGCTCGAAATCGGGTGCGACGTCACCGGTCTTCATGCCACTCCTTCGTCCCGGGTGGGCCGGGCGGTTCACGCGGACGGTCCGGCAGATGGTCCACGTGGAACACCGGGGGCTCCCCCACCCGCCCCGTGGCCGGGTGGGGGAGCGGGAGGTCACCCGGCGCGCAGCGCCTCGACCGCGGCGACGACGTCGACCAGTCCGGCACCCTTGTCGTAGGACGTCGTCCGGTCGCCGACGGTCTGGTAGGCCGCGCCGTCGGTGTACCGGTGCGCGGTGCCCACCAGGGCCGCCTCGACCTCGGCCGGGGTCGCGGTCGGGTCGGCCTGGAACAGCTGCGCGACGATCCCGGCGATGTGCGGCGCCGCCATCGACGTGCCGCTGATGGTGTTGAACGTGCCCACGTCGAGCAGGCCCGGTCCGTTCTGCGGCGCCAGACCGGTGGCGCAGATCGGCAGGTACAGCCGGCAGGAGGAGGTGATGTCCTCACCGGGCGCCGACAGGTCGGGCCAGGTCGACGAGTCGGCCGCGGCGCCCCGCGAGGAGAACTCGCTGACCACGCCGTCCCGGGTGCCGGTCGCCTCGTCGTAGTAGGAGGCGACGGAGAGGATGCCGCCGGTCGGGTCCTGGCCGGGCGGGTTGGTCAGCGAGGTCGAGCCGTCGCCGCCGTCGTTGCCGGCCGCCCACACGGTGACCACGCCCTCCTCCACGAGGGCACGCTGCAGCTTCACCGTGGCCGAGTTGGGGTCGAAGGCGCCGCCGCCGGAGGGGCCGTAGGAGTTGTTGGTGACCTTGATCGGCGGGCAGACCTCGGCGCTGACGCCGGGCCCGCAGGGCGCGTCGTGGTTCTCCAGCACCCAGTTCAGCGCGGAGTCGGCGCCGACGATGAGCAGTGCGGCGCCGGTGGAGATCGACACCAGCGAGGCACCCGGCGCGGCACCCTGCAGCTGGGTGCCGTCGGCCAGCGTGGTGGGCCGGCCGGCGACGATGCCGTTGACGTGGGTGCCGTGGCCGCCGACGGAGAGGGTGTCGGTGTCGACGAGGTTCGGCACCGGGACCACGCAGTCGGTGGTGGTCGTGGACTCGTCCAGGCAGATGCTCTTCAGGCTCGCCACCACCGCGTCGGTGCCGTCGGCGTCCTGCAGGTAGGGGTGGGTCGGGTCGACGCCGGAGTCGATGACGGCGATGGAGACCCCGCTGCCGTCCAGCGCCAGGCCGTCCGCCCCCCTGAGGGTGTCGACCGCCTCGGCGCCGCGGGTGGCGAGGTTGGAGGTGGAGTCGGCGAACTCGATCGGGGCGTTGCCCTCGAGGTAGGTGACACCGGGCTGCGTGCGGGCGGCCTCGACCTGGTCGCCGGTGCCGCGGGCGACGACCACGCCGATCCGCTCGAACTCGGTGACGGTGTCCATGCCGGTCGCGGCGACGGCGGCACGGGCGGCCGCGGCGTCGGTGCCGTGCACCAGCACGGTGGTGGGCAGCCCGGCGGCGAGGGTGCCGAGCTGGTCGGCCAGGAAGGCCTGGACCGGGGCGGCGGCTGTGCTCGCGGGTTTGGCGGCGGCGGGGCTGCTGGTGGCGAGGACGCCGGCGACGAGCGCGGCACCCCCCACCAGTCCGACGGTGCGGCGGTACCTGTGCACGGGCTCTCCTCGACGGCAGGGGGCGCGACGACGGTGTCGCGCCGCTGTGCGTGCGCTGTGCCGGGACAACGAGGGCCACCCGAATGGGTTACCCCCGGACACACCTACCGGCGTGTCGCCCCCCGCCGGCCGCCGCGGCCGCGCTGGGAGGATGGCCCCGTGAGCACCCCCCTCGTGGCCCTGGCCAGCGCGGTCGCGCTGGTGCTGGCCGCCCTCGGCGGGCTGTCCACGGCGCTGCGCCGGCGCACCGGCCTGGCGCACCTGGTCGCCGCCGGCGCGCTGCAGGCCGTGCTGCTGGTCCAGCTGGTCCTCGTCGTCGTCGCGATGGCCGGCGGCCAGCGCCCGCCGGAGACCGCGACCTTCCTGGCCTACCTGGTCAGCGTCGTGCTGGTGCCGGTCGCCGGGGTGCTCTGGGCGCGCAGCGAGCCCACCCGCTGGGCCGGCACCGTGCTCGCCGTCGCCGGCCTCGTCGTGGCCGTCATGGTCTGGCGGCTGCTGCAGCTGTGGGAGGCCACCGGTGGCTGACCGCCTCGGCGCGCCCGCGGCGGAGCCCGGCGACGCCAGCACCGCCCGCGGCCCGGGCCGGGTGCTCGTCGCCGTCTACGGCACCTTCGCCCTCGCCGCGGGCGCCCGGGCCGCCGTCCAGCTGGCCACCCAGTTCGACGAGGCGCCGGTGGCCTACCTGCTGTCGGCCTTCTCCGCGGTGGTCTACCTCGTGGCCACCGTCGGCCTGGCCCGCGGCGGCCGCGGCGGACGGCGCACCGCCGTGGTGGCGTGCCTGGTCGAGCTGGTGGGCGTGCTGGTGGTGGGCACGCTGTCGCTGGCCGACCGGGCGGCCTTCCCCGACGCGACCGTGTGGTCGGTGTACGGGCAGGGCTACGGGTTCATCCCGCTCGCCCTGCCCGTCCTCGGCCTGCTCTGGCTGCGCCACCTCGGCGAGGTGGAGCGGGAGGAGGCGGATCAGAAGTCGCCGCCACCGCCGAAGTCTCCGAAGTCCCCGCCGCCGAAGTCACCGCCGGCGTCGGCACCCGGGTCGCCCCCGGCGCCGTCCTCGTAGCCCTGGGCGTAGGCCTCCTCGTCGCCGCCGCCGAACAGGCCGCCGTCGCCCATCCCGGTGTCGAACAGCGCGTCAGCCACCGCGGTGCCGACGACGACGCCGGCCACGGTGCCCAGCAGCGAGGCGCCGACCATCGACCCGAAGCCCGGGCCGCCGCGACCGCCCATCCCGCCGCCGCCGAACGAGCGCTCCAGCGTGCCCGGCTGCCGCACCTCGGCGCGGGTGGCCGCGCGGGCCAGCTGCTGCGGGTCGTCGGAGGTGGGCCGTTCGCCCGGCGGGACGGCGTCGCCGAGCTGGGTGAGCACCTGCTGGCGCTGCTCCGGGGTGAGCTTGGCGAAGGCCTCGGCGTGCGCGGCCTCGACCTGGTCCGGCGGCGCGGTGCGCAGCAGGTAGCGGTAGCGCTCGACGGCCTGCTCGTCGGCCGACCGCGGTGGGCCGACCTGCGGTGCGGCGGGGGGTGCGGTGGGTCGCGGGGCGGGGTCGCGTCCCAGGAGCCGGTCCAGGAAGCCCATCGTCGTCGTCCTCTCGTCGGGAGCTGCACCCCGCTCACGACCGGCGCGGGCCATCCGTTCCCCCGATCGGCGGACCGGTCGGTCCGCTGCACCCCCGGTACCATCCCCGGCGTGCCACCGGCCCCCGAGCCCGCCGGCCCCGACGCCGCGGACGTACCACCCGAGGCCGCAGCCGTCGTCGCGGACGCCGCCGCCGGCGCCGCGCCCGACCGCGGACGGGAGCACCAGGCCGGCGCCGTGGGTGCCGCGGCCGCCGTGGTGTCGCAGTCCGGTGACGGCGCCCGGTCGGCGCTGCCCGGGGTGCTCGCCGACGTCCCGGTCGCCGTCCTGGTCATCGACCAGAACGCCGGCACGGTGGTCTACGCCAACTCCGCCGCCATCGAGCTGGCCGGTGACGTCCGGCTGCCGCTGCCCATCGACGAATGGGGCACCAGCGCCGGGCTGACCGACCTGGGCGGGCAGCCGCTGGCCAGCTCGGGCAGCCCGCTGTCGCTGGTCGCCGAGGGCACCCCGGTGTCGGGCGAGGCGGTGCGGCTGCGCCCCGCCGACGGGTCGCCCGGGCGCACGCTGTGGGTCACCGGGTTCCCGCTGTCCCCGGTGCCCGACGCCGAGCAGCTGGCGCTGGTGGTGTTCCTGCAGATCGACGCCGACCGCGTCGACGACGAGGCGCAGCTGCAGGCGCTGCGGGAGCGCGCGGTGCTGGCCACCGACATCTGCTTCACCATCACCGACCCCCGCCGCGAGGACGACCCGCTGGTCTGGGTCAACCCCTCCTTCACCCGGGTGACCGGCTACACCTACGAGGAGTCCGTCGGCCGCAACTGCCGGTTCCTGCAGGGGCCGGCCACCGACCGCGCCGTCGTTGCCCGCATCCGGGCCGGCCTGGACGCGCGCCGTCCGGTCACCGAGACGCTGCTGAACTTCCGCAAGGACGGCACGGCCTTCTGGAACCAGGTCTCGATCAGCCCCGTCCTCGACGGCGCCGGTGAGCTGGTCAGCTTCGTCGGCGTGCAGACCGACGTCACCGAGCGGGTGCGGGTCGAGCGCGAGCGCGAGGCCGCCTTCGCCGCCGAGCAGGCGGCCCGCCGCGAGGCCGAGGTCGCCCAGGCCGTGGCCGAGCAGGCCCGCGCCGACGCCGAGGAGGCCCGCGAGGAGGCCGAGCTCGCCCAGGAGCGGCTGGGCCTGATGGCCGAGACGACCAGCTCGCTGAGCGCGACGCTGGACATGACCGAGCTGCTGGACCGGCTGGCCGACCTGTGCGTGCCGCTGCTGGCCGACTGGGTCTTCGTCACCGTCGTCGACCCGCACGGCGACGTGCAGGAGACCGCGGCACGGCACCGCCGGGGCCTGTCCGACGAGCTGCGCGCCATCAGCACCGAGCACGCCCTGCACCTGACGCCGGGCTCGCCCAGCCGGCAGGCGATGGAGACCCGGCAGCCGGTGCTGATGGCCGAGGTCACCGACGAGGTGCTGGACGACGTGTTCGCCCGCGAGAGCACCCGCCAGGCCTTCCACCGCCTCGGCGGGCGCTCGGCCCTCGCGGTGCCCATGATCGCCCGCCGCCGGGTGCTGGGCGCCGTGGCGCTGGTGCGGCAGTCCGAGGACCGCCCCTTCGACGACCACGACGTCGACCTGGTGCAGGACCTCGCCCGCCGGGCCGCGCTGGCCCTGGACAACGTGCGGCTCTACCAGGCCGAGCACCAGGTCGCGGAGACCCTGCAGCGGTCCCTCCTGCCGGCCCTGCCCGAGATCCCGGGGGTGGCCGCGGCGGCGCACTACGTCAGCGCCTCCACCGCCGCCGACGTGGGCGGGGACTTCTACGACCTGCTGCAGCTGCCCGACGGCGCGGTCGGCGTGGCCATCGGCGACGTCGTCGGCCACGACGTCGCCGCCGCCGCCGCGATGGGCCACCTGCGCGGGCTGCTGCGGGCCTGCATGTGGGACGCGCCCGACCCCGACCCGGGCTCGGTGCTGGGCCGGGTCGACCGGCTGGTGCAGGGCCTGCACGTGGCGTCGATGGCGACCATGGCCTACGTGCGGGCCGAGCCGCCGACGGGCGAGGGCCGGCCGTGGCGGCTGCTGGTGGCCAGCGCCGGCCACCCGCCGCTGCTGCTGCGCCTGCCCGACGGCGGGGTGCGGGTGCTCGACGAGGCCGCCGGCCTGCTGGTCGGCGTGGACGCCGACACCCGGCGCTCCACGGTCGAGGTGGAGGTGCCGGCCGGCGCCGTGCTGGTGGGCTACACCGACGGCCTGGTCGAGCACCCCGGCGCGGACCTCGACGACGGCATCGCCGCGCTGGTGCGACGGCTGGGCGCCGCCCCGGTGGGCGCCGGCCCGGCCGACCTCATCGCGCACGCCGTGGCGACCGACCTCGACCGCCGCGACGACGTCGCCCTCATCGCCGTCTGCTTCGGCTAGTCCGCCCCTGCGTCCCCCACGGGGGCGCTGCTACGCGCCGGGGGGCGGGACCACGGCGGCCTGGAGGCCGTACGCGCCGCGGTGGAAGACCAGCGGGGTCCGCTCGGCGGTGGCGCCCAGGTCGAGCACCCGGCCGACCACGATGGTGTGGTCGCCGCCGTCGTGCTCGGCGTGCAGCTCGCAGTCGATCCAGGCCACCACGCCGTCCAGCACCGGTGAGCCGTGCGCGCTGGGCGACCACCCCACCCCGGCGAACTTGTCGGTGCCCGACCGGGAGAACTGCGTGGACAGCCCGTCCTGGTCGTCGGCCAGCACGTTGACGCAGAACCGGCCGATGGCCCGCAGCCGCGGCCAGGTGGTCGAGCTGCGGGCCGGGGCGAAGCTGACCAGCGGCGGGTCCAGCGACAGGGAGCTGAACGACTGGCAGGTGAACCCGATCGGGCCGGACTCCTCCACGGCCGTCACCACGGTGATGCCGGAGGCGAAGTGGCCCAGCACGTCCCGCATCACGCGGGGGTCGACGATCTCCTGCGGCTCGGTCATGCGTTGATCTTGCCTCGCCTCACCCCTGGCCGCCGATGTTGAACATCCACGGGGTGCCGAAGCGGTCGGTGCAGGCGCCGTACTCGTCGCCCCACATCTGCACCGCCAGCGGCGTCTGCACCTCGGCGCCGTCGGAGAGCTGGGCCCACCAGCCGCGCAGCTTCTCGGTGTCGGTGCCGCTGAGGCACACCACCGTGCCGGCCGGCTTCTCGAAGCCCATCCCCGGCCCGGTGTCCGAGCCCATGAGCAGGATGCCGTCGGGGGTCTCCAGCTGGCCGTGCATCACCTTGTCGGCGTCGGGGCCGTCCATGCCGAACTCCCCGAAGGTGTTGATGGTCAGGGTGCCGCCGAGGATGCGCTGGTAGGTCTCCATCGCCTCCCGGGCGGTGCCGTCGAAGGACAGGTAGGGGCAGAGGTTCGCGGTCATGCCTGCAGGACGGCCGGGGTCGCCGGAACTCATCGCCCGCCGAGGAACTGGCCCAGCGCGCCGCCGAACCCGCCCTCGCCGGACTGCTGGCCGGCGCCCTGGCCGGCGATCGCGCTGACCGGCGGCTCCTCGGAGGCCTGGACGACGACGAAGCCCTGGCCGTGGAAGGAGAGGGTGAACCGCTCGCCGGTGGTGCGGCCGATGAGCGTGCCCAGGCCGAAGGAGTCGTTGGACTGCAGGCCGGTCTGCAGCGAGGAGGACCAGGCGACGGCGGCCTGCGGGTCGGCGTAGGTGGGCTGGTTGACCGCCAGCACGACCGGCTGGCCCTTGGTGGTGATGGCGATGCGCCCGACGCCGGTGAACACGCAGTTGAACAGGCCGGCGTTGCCGCCCATGCCGGCGCCGGAGACACGGCGGATGTCGTAGGACAGCGTGGGGTCGAAGGCCAGCACGTTGGCGCCGTTGATCGTGAGCCCGTCGGAGCCGTCGAGGTCGATGAGGTGCACGTCCTGCGCGGCGTCGGCGAGGAACAGGTCGCCCTGGCCGCGGACCTTCATCAGCGGCACGCCCTCGCCGGTGAGCTTCTGCTTGAGGAACCCGCCGATGCCGCCGGAGCCCATCGCGTCGAACTGCAGGTTCCCCTGGTAGGCCACCATCGAGCCGGCCCGGGCGAGCACCTCCCCGTTCAGCCCGACGCGGCACATCTTGCCGCCCTGCTTCTGGATGCCGACCGCCTGCTGCTCGGCGTACTCGGGGGCGAACAACTCGCTGCGCATCGTGCTCTCCTGCTGCTCCGGGGTGCCTGCCGCGGCCATGATGTCGGGTCCGGGGGCGGCGTGGCTACGGTCGGTGGATGAACAGCGCGGAGCTGGACCAGCTGCTCACCACCGCGGCCGGCGCGGCCGACCCGGCCGGCGGGTTCGGCTACCTCGACGAGCACGGCGCCCGCACGCCCGGGAAGGTCCCCGAGACCTGGATCGGCGCCCGGATGACCCACGTGTTCGGCCTCGCCGCGGCGTGGGGCCGGCCGGGGGCGGTGGAGCTGGCCGAGCACGGCCGGCGGGCGCTGACCGGGCTGCTGCACGACGACGTCCACGGCGGCTGGTGGCCCGACGCCCGCGGCGGGGGCACCAAGCAGGCCTACGTGCACGCCTTCGTCGTCCTGGCCGGGTCGACCCTCAGCCGGGTCGGGCTGCCCGGGGGCGACGACCTGCTCGACGACGCGCTCGCGGTGTGGGACGGGCACTTCTGGGACGACGACGCCGGCGCCGCCGTGGAGGAGTGGGACGCCGGCTGGACCAGCTGCGCCGACTACCGGGGCGCCAACGCGAACATGCACGGCGTCGAGGCGCAGCTGGCCGCCGCCGACGCGCTCGCCGCGCGGGGGGACGACGCCCGGGCCGCGCAGCTGCGGCGGCGCTGCCTGCGCACCGCGGAACGGCTGGTGGGGGAGGCCCGGGCGCGGGACTGGCGGCTGCCCGAGCACTTCGACGCCTTCTGGACCCCGCAGCCGGAGTACAACCGCGAGCGGCCGGCCGACCCGTTCCGGCCCTACGGCGTCACCGTCGGGCACCAGTTCGAGTGGGCCCGGCTGGTCGCCCAGCTCGGCACCGTCGTCGACCTCCCGGCCGGCCTCGCCGACGCGCCGGGCGAGCTGTACCGGGTGGCCGTCGAGCGCGGCGAGAGCCCCGACGGGCACCCCGGCTTCGTCTACACCCTCGACTGGGACGACCGGCCCGTCGTCCCCGCCCGCATGCACTGGGTGATGGCCGAGGCGCTGGCCGCGGCCGCCGTCCTCGGCCCGCTCACCGGCGACCCACGCCACGGCGCGGACCACGAGCGGTGGTCGAACCTGGTGGAGCTGCTGGTCCGCGACCCGCGGACGGGGAACTGGCACCACGAGCTCACCCCCGACGGCCAGCTCGGGCACACCACCTGGACCGGCCAGCCCGACGCCTACCACGTGGCCCAGGCCCTGCTGCTGCCCCGGCTGCCGGTGACCAGCAGCGTGGCGGAGTCCGTCGTCCGGGCCGTGGGCTGACCCGCTCCGCGCGGAACGGGTCAGCCCACGGCCACGGCGTGGAACTCGACCTCGGCGGCCAGCACCGCCGCGTACCAGCGGTCCAGGTCGGCGTCGGGCACCTCGGAGCCGATCAGGTCGACGTCGTCGCGCAGGGCGTCGACCTGGGCGAGGAAGGCGGGCTCGGCGTGCAGCTGCACCCAGACCTGCAGGTCCGGCTGCCGGGGCGCGTCGACGGCAGCCGCTGCGGTGCACCACCGGGCGTACATCGTCTCCGCGGCGTACATGCCGACCACCGCTGCGGACCGGCCACCCTCGGTGACCTGGGCCAGCACGACGTCGGTCAGCACCCGCGCCCGGTCGAGGACCGCCGGGGCCTGCGCCGGGTCGACCGGGTACCGGCCGCGCAACCCGGCGAAGTAGTCGCGCTGGTCGGTGACCAGGTTGGTCAGCGACCGGGCGTGCGGCAGCAGCTCGTCCCAGGTCGGGGAGTCCCACACCACCCGGCCGAGCACCCGGGAGGCGGTGAGCACGAAGGCCTCCTCGACCAGCAGGTAGCGGGCCAGCGCGCCGTCGGTCAGGGTCCCGTCGGTCACCTGCTGCACGAAGGGGATCGCGCAGGCGTCGTCCAGCGCCCCGGCCTGCCGCGCCAGCAGCCCGGCCGACCGGCTCAGGAGCGGGTCAGCCAACGGACCAGTCCGTCCCACAGGTCGGCGTAGCCGGGCCACTGCTCGCAGAACTCCGGCGGCGCCCAGTGCGGCGAGCAGTCGGACGTGAAGACCCCGGCCCGGCCCGACCCGTACTCGTCCACGGCCACCAGCGGGTCCGCACCGACCAGCGCGGGGACGGCGGCACCCGGCCGGGCGACCACCCGGTTGTAGCCCAGCAGCAGCGGCCACTCCTCGCCGGCGCCGCCGAGGGCGGGGTGGCCGGCGTCGGTGACCACGGGGGCGATGCCCGCCGGCGCCTCGACCCGGTCGTCCTCGGGCAGCATCTCCACCGGCAGCACCTCGGCGATCGCGGTCTGCCGGAACGCCGCCCGGGCCTGGAACCCGGAGAAGGAGAGGTAACCGCCGACCATCAGCAGCGCGCCGCCGGCCCCCACCCAGTCGCGGAGGGCGGCCAGCCGGTCGGCACCGGGGGTGAACCGCTCGAAGACCCCCGGTGCGAGCTGGATGGAGTTGGCGCCGATGTCCGACAGCACCACCAGGTCGTAGGCGTCCAGCGCCGCGGCGTCGTCCGGGAACCCCGTCGGCACCAGGTGCGCGGGCAGGTGCACGACCTCGTGCCCGCGGGCGGTGAGGGCGTCGCGCAACGGCCCCACGCCCTCCACGTAGGAGTGCACCGAGAACTCGTCCACCCCCTTGACGTGCGTCGAGGTGGTCATCCAGCTCTCGCCGGCGATCAGGATCCGGGCCACGTCAGCGTCCTCTCGTCGCGCGCTCGAACAGCGCGCGGGGGTTGGCGGTCATCAGGTCGGTCACCGTGTCGTCGTCCAGCCCGCTGCGGCGCAGCCGGTCGGCGAAGACGACGGGGACGTAGGCCAGCCCGTTGCCGCCGTGGCGGGTGAGCATGGCCTTGAGGAACAGGTCGTGGGAGAGCAGCAGCCGGTCGCCGTGGCCGGCGCCGACCAGGGCAGCGACCGCCGCGGCGGTCTCGGTGGGCGAGGGCGACTGGCCCTCCCCGGGGTAGTCGAAGGGCATCCCGACCATGTCGAACTCGAGCACCGCCCCGCGGTCGGCGACCGCGAGCTGGTACTCGCGGTCGGCACCGGAGGGGTCCATGTGGCAGAGCACGACCGCGCCGGGGTCCACGCCCTCGGAGCCCACCACGACGTCGAGCACCTCGTGCGCCCGGCGCTGCCAGCCGGGCAGGTGCACGAACAGCGGGACGCCGACCTCCCGCTGGGCCCGGCAGGCCGCCCGCAGCGCGGTCCGCTCGTCGTCGGTGAACGCGGGGGAGACCCCGATCTCGCCGATGACGCCGGGGCGGACGTCGTGGCCGGAGGTGAACTCGGCGACCAGCTCGGCGGCCAGCCGGTCGGCCGTGGCGGAGGCCAGGTGCGGCGGGTGGGTGGCCTGCAGGTACCACCCCGAGCCCATCACCACCTGCACCCCCGTCGCCTCGGACAGCGCCCGCAGCCGGCTCGGGGCCCGGCCGATGCCGGGCGGGGTCAGGTCGACCACCGTGCGGCCGCCGACGGCGGCGAACCCCTGCAGGTCGACGGCCATCGCGGGGTCGTCGTCCAGCCGGCAGTTGTCGGCGTTCTCGTAGGGGTGGTCGGCCAGCAGCCAGGCCAGGTCGGCGCTGACCGGTGCGTCCAGCAGCTCGCGCAGCCGCGGGTCGGGGGAGGGCCGGAAGGCCGACCGGTTGTCGTTGACCAGGTGCTCGTGGGGCAGCACCAGGCCCAGGTCGGCGGAGTCGACGTGGCCGGTGACCGTGCGGACGGCGGTCACGGGCGCCGGGTCAGGCGTTGCACGAACCAGGCCAGGTCACGCCCGCGCAGGTTGACCCACACGACCAGCACCAGCACGGCGCCGGTGATGATCGGCGTCAGGTACGGGCTGACCGACAGCAGGGTGAGCCCGTTGGCGATGATCTGGGTCAGCAGCGCACCGATCAGGGTGCCGACGATCGTGCCGCGGCCGCCGAGCAGGCTCGTGCCGCCCAGCACGACGGCGGCGATGACGGTGAGCTCGAAGCCCTGCGCGCTGTTGGCCGACCCCGACCCCAGCCGGGCGGCGATGAGCAGGCCGGCCAGGCCCGCGGCCAGGCCGGAGAACCCGAGGGCGGCCATCGTCACCAGCTTCACGTTCACCCCGGCCCGGCGGACGGACTCCGCCGCGGCACCGATGCCGATCACGTACTGGCCGAACCGGGTGGCGTGCAGCAGCACCAGCCCGAGGACGACGACGGCCAGCGCGATCCACGCGGTGGCGGAGAAGCCCAACCAGCGCGCCGTCCCCAGCTTCGCCACGAAGGTGGTGGAGGCGATCGGGACGGAGAAGCCCTCGGTCTGGAACAGCGCCAGGCCCCGGACCACCGACAGCGTGGCCAGCGTGACGATGAAGGCCGGGATGCCCTGGTAAGCGGTGAACCAGCCGTTGACCAGGCCCCAGCCCAGGCCCATGAGCAGCGCGGCGACCATGACCAGCGAGGAGTCCCAGCCCGAGACCAGCAGCTGGGCGGAGATCGCCGCGACGAAGGCGACGATCGAGCCCACCGACAGGTCGATCTGCCCGGCCGTGATCACGAAGGTCATGGCCACGCCGACGATGAGCACCGGCCCCACCTGGGTGGCCAGGTTGGACAGGTTGGCGAAGGTCAGGAAGGCGCTGTCGGCGAGGGCGAAGAAGACGAACACCGCCAGGGTGACCCCGGCCATGACCAGGGTGGCCTTGTTGGTGCGCTCCCACAGCGACCGCTGCCGGGCCAGCCGCTGCACGCTCGGCCCGGCCGGCGCCTCCGGCGGGGTCTGGGTGGTGCTCATGCCCGGCTCCCTTCGGTGCGGGTCGGCTGCGGGGTGCGGGTGATGAGGCCGACGAGCTTCTCGATGTCGAGGTCGGCGATGGCGGCGTCGTCGACGCTCTGGCCCTCGTACATCACGGTGATCCGGTCGCAGACCCGGAACAGGTCCTGCAGACGGTGGGTGATGAGGATGACGCCGACGCCCTGCGCGGCCACCTCGCCGATCAGCCGCAGCACCGACTCCACCTCGGCGACGGCGAGCGCGGCGGTCGGCTCGTCGAGGATGAGGACGTCGGGCGCGAAGGAGACGGCGCGGGCGATGGCGACCGTCTGCCGCTGCCCGCCGGACAGCGTGCCGATCTCCTGGTGGGTGCTGGTGACCTTGACGTGCAGGTCGGCCAGGATGCGGGCGGCCTGCTCGTGCATGGCCTTCCGGTCGATGAACGGGCCGCGCTTGGGCTCGCGACCCAGGAACAGGTTGCTGGCCACGTCGAGGGTGTCGCACAGCGCGAGGTCCTGGTAGACGATGCCGATCTTCTCCGCCTGGGCCTCGGAGGGGGTGCTGAAGCGCACCGGCCTGCCGTGCACCCGGATCTCGCCGTCGTCGTGCTGCACGGCGCCGGCCAGCACCTTCATGAGGGTGGACTTGCCGGCGCCGTTGTCCCCCACGAGACCGAGGACCTCGCCGCGGCGCAGGGTCAGGTCGACGCCGCGCAGCGACTTCACCGGCCCGTAGGACTTGGTGATCCCGGACAGCTCGACGAGCAGGTCACCGGGGGCGGTCGTGGTCGATCCCGTGGGGGCCATCGGTCAGTCCTCCAGGTAGAAGGTGTAGTCGTCCACGTTGTCCGGCGTGACGATCTCGGTGGGCACGGGCTGGTCGCGCTCGACCGGGTTGCCGCACGCCAGGTCGATCGCCGCGGCCATCGCGCGGTAGCCGAACTCGAAGGTCTGCTGCTGCACGACGCCGGTGATCCAGCCCTCGCGCAGGCCGTCGACGGCCGGGTCGGAGAGGTCCCAGCCCACGACGTCGACCCGGTCCTGGGCGCCCTGGCCGCGCACCGCGGCGGCGACGCCGATCAGCGCGGGCTCGCCCGTGGCGTACACGTACTGCAGGTCGGGGTTGCCGGTGAGCAGGTTCTCCGCGGCCGACTGGGCCGTCTCCTGCACGTTCTTGCCGTCCACCACGGTGCCCACGGTCATCCCCCCGGCGGTGACGGCGTCGGTGAAGCCCTGCTGGCGCTCGAGCTGGATGGTGGAGTTGAGCGCGCCGACGATGCCGACCTCGCCCTCGCCGCCGGACTGGTCGAGCAGCGCCTCGCCCATCTGCGCGCCGCCCTCGGAGTTGGCGGTGCCGACCTGGGCGTCGACGGTGGGGTCGTCGACGATGGCGTCGACCGCCACCACCGGGATGCCGGCGGCGTCGGCGGCCTGCACGGAGGGCTTGATGCCCTCGGTGTCGATGGCGTCGACGATGATCGCGTCCACCCCGCCGGCGACCAGGGTGTCGATGGCGTTGGCCTGGGTCACCGAGTCGTCGTTGCCGCTGATGATCTGCAGCTCCACGCCCTGGTCGTCGGCCATCGCCTGGGCGGCGGCGTTGATCTGGTTGAAGAACAGCGCCTGCAGGTTGATGGTGACCAGCCCGACCCTGAAGGGGCCGTCGGCGGGCTGCTCGCAGCCGGCGGGCTGCACGCTGGAGGCCGGCAGCGAGGACGGCGCCTGGCTGCCGGGCGCGGCGGAGTCGGCGGCGGGGGAGCCGCTGTCGCACGCGGCGAGGGCCAGCAGGCAGGCGCCTGCGGCGAGGGCGAGGGGGCGGCGCTTCACGGGTTCTCCTCGGGGCGGGGCGGGCGGGACGGGGCGGGCGGTGCGGGGCGGGGGTGGTCAGGCGGTGCGGGCGAGCTGGTCCAGGGCGGCGGTGACCTGGTCGGGAGCCGGAGCGGCGCGGGCACCCTCCCGGGTGCAGGACAGGCTCGCGGCGACCCCGGCCCGGGTGGCGGCGGCGACCGGGGGGAGACCGGCGGCCAGGCCCGCGAGGTGGGTGCCGACGAAGCAGTCCCCGGCGCCGGTGTCGTCCACGACGTCCACGGGCAGGGCCGGTCCGGACGCCGCCCCGTCGGGACCGGCGAGCTCCCAGCCGGCCGCGCCGTCGGTGACGACGAGCGTGGTGCGCGGGCCGCGGTCGGCGGTGGACAGCCCGAGCAGACCGGTCAGCCGGGTGCGGCCCACGACGACGTGGTCGGCGGCGGCGAGCGCCGCCCGGGCCACCCCGGTGTCCTCGCAGCCGTCCAGGTCGACGGCCAGCACCACGCCCGGGCGGACGGCGGCCGGCAGCTGCGCGGCGCGGTAGCCGTCCAGGTAGAGCACCCCGCCGCCCGCCCCGGCCAGCCGGTCGGCGACCCGGGCCACGTGCGCGGCCCCCAGGGCGTCGTCCTGGCTCACGACCGACCGCCGGCCGTCGCCGTCCACCAGCACGATGGCGGTGGACAGGTAGCCGGACCGGTCCGTCCAGGCGGTGTCGACGCCCTCGGCGTCCAGCTGGGCGAGGAACAGGTCGCTGGGCAGGTCCGACCCCACCACGCCGGCGAACGCGGCGCGGGCGCCGGCCCGGGCGGCGGCGACCGCGGCGTTGGCCCCCATGCCGCCGGGCAGCTGGTCGATGGCGGTGGCGTGCACCCGCTCGTCGGGGGCGGGGAAGCGGGGGACCCGGCCCACCACGTCGAGGTTGGCGTAGCCGCAGAAGACCACCGGCGCGCCGGGCGTCACCGGCCGGCCGCCCGGGCCACGTCGCGCACCTTCCCCGGGTCGACCCGGCCCCACCAGCGGCCGTTCTCCTTGGCCGCCGACGCCACGATCGCGCCGTCGCACTCGGCGAGCAGGGCCGCGGCGTTGGTCGGGTCGACCCCGCTGCCGATGATCACCGGCAGCTGGGTGTGGTCCCGGATGCCGACGACCTCGGAGACGCTGGTGGCGTGGCCGGTGCGCGAGCCGGTGGCGATGAGCACGTCGGCGTCGAAGAACTCGGCGTCCTCGGTCTGCTCGGCCAGCGTGCGGTCGGCCACGATCGCGTGCGCCCCGTGCTTGACGTGCACGTCGGCGAAGACCTTCACCGGGTCGGCACCGATGCCGTGCCGGTAGCGGGTGGTGCGGGCCGCCTGGCCCTCGATGAAGCCCTCGTTGGCAACGTAGGCGTTGACCCACTGGTTGACCCGGACCCAGCCGGCACCGGCGGCCCAGGCGCTGGCGACGGAGCACTCACCGGCGTTGGACAGCACGCTCACCCCGACCCTGGGGCCCAGCTCGGCGACCACCGCGGCGGTGATGACGCCCATCGACGCGGCCACCTCGTAGCCGTGCTCGCCGGGCTTGAGGAAGGGCAGGTCCCAGTGGTTCTCCACGATCACCGAGTCGAACCCGTTGCCGGTGTAGGCCCGGGCCTCCTCGACGGCGAAGCGCACGATCTCGGCGACCGGCTGGCCCCGGTAGGCCGGGCTGCCGGGCAGGGCGGGCAGGTGCACGGCCCCGATCAGGGCGGTGCCCTCCCCGAACAGCTCGGCCACCGCCGAGGGCTTGCGGGGGTAGACCCCGAGGGGTGCGGACACCGTCGTCACCATCCGTGTAATCGATTGCCAAGGCGTGACCGACGCTACAGCGAGCTCCCTGGCCGGCGTCAAGAGGCAATCGTTTACATTCGTGTTGCGGCTGGTCAGCGCGGTGACACGTGATCGTCACGGGCAGAACCGGACGCGGTCGTGCAGGATGGGACGGCCCCCGCTTCCGGGGTCGGGACGGGGGGGCCGTGGGCCGGGTGACCATCCGGGACGTCGCCGAGCGCGCCGGCGTCTCCACCGCCACCGTCTCGCGTGCGCTGTCCGGAGCCCGGCCGGTGTCGCCGTCGGTGCTCGAGACCGTCACCCGTGCCGCCGACGACCTGGGCTACTCCGGCAACGGCATCGCCAGCGCGCTGCGCCGCAGCCGCACCGACACCGTCGGCATGGTCGTGCCCAGCATCGCCAACCCGTTCTTCACCGCCCTGGTCGAGGGCGTCGAGCACGCCCTGCAGCAGGCGGGCCGGCAGCTGTTCCTGTGCTCGTCGCGCTCGGACCCCGACCTGGAGGCGCAGCGGCTGCGCAGCCTGGTCGCCCGGCAGGTCGACGGCATCGTGATCAGTCCGGTGCACGGCATCCGCAGCCGGGAGGCCCTGGCCTGGGCCACCGGCCAGCTGCCGCTGGTGCAGGTCGACCGCTACGTCGCCGGGGTCGACAGCGACTGGGTCGGGGTGGACGACGACCTGGCCCTGCGGCTGGTCGTCGACCACCTGGCCGACAGCGGGGTGACCAGCGCGGCCTTCATCAGCTCGACGCTGACCAACTCCTCCACCGAGCTGCGCGTCGCCGGGTTCACCGAGCACACGGCCCGCCGCGGCATCGCGGTCCGGGACGTGCTGCTCGGCGAGTACTCCATCGCCTGGGGCCGCGAGGCCATGCAGCGCCTGGTGGCCGCCGGCCCGCTCCCCGACGCCGTCGTCTGCGCCGACGACCTGATCGCACTGGGTGTGCTGCAGGCCTGCGCGGCGGCGGGCGTCGCCGTCCCCGCGGACGTGCTGGTGACCGGGTTCGACGACATCCCCTACGCCGCGCTGTCCGACCCCCCGCTGACCACCGTCCGCCAGCCCCAGGACGACATCGCCGAGGAGGCGGTCCGGCTGCTGTCGGCGGCGCTCGGCCCGCACCGGGCGCCGCCGGCCCGGTCCGCGCTCGCGCCGTCGCTGGTCGTGCGGGCCAGCACCGGCGTCAGCGCCAGCGGCTGACCACCTCGCCGAACACCCGCACCGCCTGCTCGAGCTCGGCGACCTCGACGTACTCGTCGCGGGCGTGCATGACCGCCGGGGTGCCCGGGCCCCACACGACCACGGGCGCGCCGGCGGCCAGCGGGCCGAGCACGGAGCCGTCGGTGAAGTAGGTGGCCGGCTCGGGGCGGACGCGCGCCGGCAGCGCCCGCACCCAGGCGTCGTCGGCGTCGGTGCGCAGCGGCGGCAGGTCGACCCGGACGTCGACCTCGGCCACCTCGGGCTGGGCCCGCCACCAGGCCTGCAGCGCGGCGCCGTCCCCCACGGTGCGCATGTCCACGACGACCTCGGCGGCGTCGGGCACCACGTTGGGCACGGTGCCACCGGTGATCACCCCGGGGTTCCAGGTCTCGGTGCCCAGGAACGGCTCGGTGGCCAGGGGCAGGTCCGCGCCGGCCCGGGCGAGCACCGCGACCAGGTCGAGGACGGCGTTGTGGCCCAGGTGCGGCGTGCTGCCGTGCGCGGCCCGTCCCGCCGCCCGGACGGCCAGCCACAGCGCGCCGCGGTGGCCGAGCACCACCTCGTTCCCGGTGGCCTCGGGGACGACGACCGCGCCGGTGGGTGTGCCGGCCAGTGCCTGCGCGGCGACGGCGGCGCCGTGCGAGCCGATCTCCTCGTCGCTGGTCAGCAGCAGCCCGACCGGGACCTCGGGGTCGGCGGCGGCCACCGCGGCGGCCGCGGCCACCAGGCCGGCCTTCATGTCCGAGCCGCCGCGGCCCCAGACCCGGCCGTCCTCGGCGTCGGCGCCGAACGGGTCGCGCTGCCACTGCGCGGCGTCGGCGGCCGGCACCGTGTCGACGTGGCAGGCGAACAGCAGCCGTGGCCGCCCGGGGTCGGTGGGCGTGGTCAGCAGCGTCCACGGGTGGTCGGGGTCGTCGCCGTCCCGGCGCTGCAGGTGCGGGGCCTGCGCGCCGACCACCTCGCCGACGACGCCGATGAGGTCGCGCTGGGGGCGGGGGTCGCCGGACACCGTGGGCCGGCGCACCAGCTCGCGGACGAGGTCGACCGGGTCGAGGGCCATGCCCCCACCCTGCCGGTTCCACGTGGAACCGGCACGCCTCACCAGGCGGGCGGGGCCGCCTGCGGCTGGGTCGGCGGCGGGGCGCCGCCGTCGCGGACGTGGTCCACCCAGCCGCCGACCACCGGCAGCGCGGCGAGGACGGCGGCCACGGCCGGGACGGGCAGCAGGAAGACCACAAGCAGCGCCTGGCCGAACGACGACCCGTAGGACGACGCCGCGCTCACCACCGCCTGCACCAGCACGGCCAGCGCCAGCGCGGCCCCGCCGCCCACGACCACCCAGCGGTCCCGGCCGGCCAGCAGCCGGGTGCCGCCGTACAGCAGGGCGGCACCGGAGGGGATGCCGACCGCGATGCCCAGCCAGCTGCTGGCGCCGCCGTCCGAGCCGGCCAGCAGCACGATCGCGACCAGGCCCCAGAGCAGGGCGATGCCCCCGGCGACGAAGCCCAGCGAGGCCGACGTCGTGGCCTGCGTCGGCCGGCCGGGTCCGCGCGGCCAGGCCGGCGGGGGCGGGGGAGGCGGCGTCCAGCCCCAGGAGCGGCCCCACGGCTGCGGCCCGGCCTGCGCGCTCCACGGCTGCTGGCCCCACGGCGCCGGGGCGCCCCAGGGCTGCTGCGGCGGGTAGGGCGGGAACGGGTCGGCCGGCCCGCCGGCCCACGGCTGCGACGGCGGCGGGCCGTCGTAGGGCTCGTGCTCGGGCGCGTCCGCGCCGTCCCGGGGTGCGCTCACCCCTGCAGTGTGGCCGACCCGGCCGCCGCTCCCGGTCAGGTCAGTCGCCGGGTGCCTCGTGCCGCCCGCGCCCACCGGCCGCCGCGGCGGGCTCGCGGGGCCCGTCCTCGGGGGCCTCGTGCGCGCCGTGGCGGGTCGGTGCGTCCAGCTTCGCCCCCTCGACGTCGAGGTCGGGCAGCACCTTCTCCGCCCAGCGCGGCAGCCACCAGGCCGACCGGCCCATGAGCACGAGGACGGCGGGCACCAGCGTCATCCGCACCAGGAAGGCGTCGATCAGCACGCCCACCGCCAGGCCGAAGGCGATGGACTTCACCACCGGCTCGTCGATGGTGAGGAAGCTGGCGAACACGGAGAACATGATCAGCGCCGCGGCGGTGACGACCCTGGCCGCGTGCCGCATGCCCTCGAGCACGGCCTCGCGCGGGGAGGCGCCGTGCACGTAGGCCTCGCGCATGCGGGAGACCAGGAAGACCTCGTAGTCCATCGCCAGCCCGAACAGCACCGCGATGAGGATGATCGGCATCAGGCTGACCACCGGCCCGGCGCTGGCCACCCCGAACAGGTCGATCAGCCAGCCCCACTGGAACACCGCGACCACGGCGCCGAAGGAGGCGACCACCGACAGCAGGAACCCCAGCGCGGCCTTGACCGGCACCAGCACCGAGCGGAAGACCAGCAGCAGCAGGACCACCGACAGGCCCACGACCACCAGGGCGAAGGGCACCAGCGCGGCACCCAGGGTGCTGGAGACGTCGATGGCCACCGCGGTCTGCCCGGTGACGGCGATCGTGCCGCCGGTCTGCTGCTCCAGCTGCGGGGCCAGGTCGCGGATGTCGCCGACCAGCCGGGTGGTGGCCTCGTCCTGCGGGCCGCTCTCGGGGATGACCTGGATCAGCCAGGTGGTCTCGCCGAGCTGCTGGGGGACGGCGGCCAGGACGTCGTCCAGCCCGCCGGTGGAGGTGCCGGGCAGCAGCCCGGGCGTGCCGCCGACGGCCTGCGCGACGGCCTGCGCACCGGCCTGGCCGTCCGCGGCGTCGACGCCGTCGAGCAGCACGACCAGCGGGCCGTTCAGGCCCGGGCCGAAGTACTCCGCGACGGCCTCGTAGGTGGCCCGCTGGGAGCTGCCCTCGGCGGCGGTGCCGTTGTCCGGCAGCGCGAGCTCCAGCTTGGTGGTCGGCAGCGCGACCACCAGCAGCCCGGCGACCACCAGCAGCGCGGTCAGCCACGGCAGGCGGGTGACCAGCGCGGCCCAGCGGACGCCGAGCGACCGGCCGCCCGACGCGCTGGCCGCCTCCAGGCGGGCGGTGCGGCTGCCCGGCTTCGGCGTCAGCCGGGCGCCGGCGAAGCCCATCAGCGCCGGGACCAGGGTCAGCGCGACGGCGACGGCGACCAGCACGGTGCCCGCGGCGCCCAGGCCCATCACGGTCAGGAAGGGGATGCCGACCACCGAGAGCCCGGCGAGGGCGACCACCACGGTGAGCCCGGCGAACACCACCGCCGACCCGGCGGTGCCCACGGCCCGGCCCGCCGACTGCTCGGGGTCGGCGCCCGCGGCCAGCTGGGTGCGGTGCCGGGACAGGATGAACAGCGTGTAGTCGATGCCGACCGCCAGGCCGATCATCAGCGCCAGCGTCGGGGCCGACGAGGACAGCGTGGTGAAGCTGCCGATGGCCAGGAACCCGAGCAGCCCGACCGCGACGCCGACCAGCGCGGTCAGCAGGTTCATCCCGGCGGCCAGCAGCGAGCCCAGGGCGATCGCGAGGACGGCGACGGCCACCGCGACGCCGACGAACTCCAGCGGCCCCACGGTCACCGCCGTGGTCTGGAAGGCGTTGCCGCCGACGTCGACGGTGAGCCCGGCGTCCGAGGCGGCCGTGGTGGCCTCCTGCAGCTGCTCGAGGGCGTCGTCGGCCAGCAGGGTGTTGTTGACCGTGTACTGCACGTTGGCCAGGGCCGCGCGGCCGTCGAGGCTGATGGCCTGGGACTGGAAGGGGTCGACGACGGCGCCGACGTCGGCGACCTGGCCCATCGCCTGCACGGTGGACTCGATGGCCTGCTGGTAGGCCGGGTCGGCCACGCCGGACCCGTCGGGGGCGATGAACACGACCTGGGCGCTGGCGCCGGCCGCGGCCGGGGAGACCTCGGTGAGCCGGTCGAGGGCCTGCTGGGACTCCGAACCGGGGATGGTGAACCGGTCGTCGAAGGACAGCCCGCGCACCAGCACGGCGGCCGCGACGCCGGCGAGGACCAGCACCCAGACGGCGACGACGACCCACCGGTTGCGGAAGGAGGCGCGGCCGAGCCGCTGCAGCAAGGTGGACACGGGGGCTCCTACGGGGTGGGGGCGGTGACGCCCCGGACGAGGGCGAGGAAGGCGGTGCGCTCGAGCGCGCCCACGGGGGTGCCGGGCGTGCTGGCCGAGGCCAGGGCGAGGCCGTGGTGCAGGGCGAGGAAGGCCTGGGCGACGTCGGCCGCGGGCGCGGTGAGGGTGGTGCCGAGGGTCTCCGCGGCGCGGGTGAGCACCTCGGCGACCTGGGTGGTCATGCCGGCTGCGAACCGGTCGAGCAGGGCGGCGGCGTCGGCGTCGCGGGCGGCCAGCAGCTGGTACTCGGTGAGCACCAGGGTCCAGGTGCGGCCGGCGGCGAGCAGGTCGGCCACCCGGTCGACGGCGGCGACCAGCGGGTCGGCGGCGCCGGACACCGCGGCGACCAGCTGCTCCGCGGCGGCCAGCTCGCGGGCGGTCTCGCGGGTCATCAGCGCGGCGAACAGCTCGTGCTTGGTGCTGAAGCTGGAGTAGAAGGCACCGCGGGTGAAGCCGCCGCGGCGGCAGATGTCCTCCACGCTGGCCGCGGCGAAACCGGTCTCGGCGAAGGTCTCCAGCGCCGCGTCGAGCAGGCGCTCGACGGTGACCGCCCGGCGGCGGGTCGTCGGGGCACTCACGATGCAGGACTGTATTGGGTACAGCCCTGCATCGCGCGGGCGGTCAGAGCCGGCGGACCGCCTCGGTCATCTGCTCGACGACGTCGTCGCCCAGCTTCTCCAGGGCGGGCTTGAGCAGCGGGCCGGCGAGGGCCGCGACGCCGTGGAAGTCGAACTCGGCGTGGTAGGTGACCTCGGTGGAGCCCGCGTCGACGGCGCGCAGGGTGATGTCGTCGTGCGACGTCACCGTCTTGTTGTCACCGACCAGCCGGACGTGGTCGGGCTCCCAGACCTCCAGCCGGTACTCCAGCTCGGTCTCCCGGCCCATGAACTCGCTGACGTTGTGCCAGCGGGAGCCGACCTGGACCGGCTGGCCGTCGAGCGGGGTGCAGGTCTTCGTGCCCGGGTCCCAGGCCTCGGCGTTGGCGAAGTCGGCGAGGTAGGGCCCCACCTTCTCGAGGGGGGCGGGGACGACGAAGGTGCGCTCGACGGTCGGCATGCCGCCGGGGTTGCCCCCGGCGGCACGTGCTCACACCAGGGCGCGGCCCACGGCGACGGCGCGGGTGTCCGGGGCGGCGACCCGGACGGCGTCGGCCGCCTGGTCGTCGGCCTCGGTCTGCGAGCGGCGCTCGGCCTCGACCCGGGCGGCGTAGGAGGCCACCTCGTTGCCGATCCGCTCCTCGTCCCACCCGAGGACGCCGGCGACGGCGCGGGCCACCGGCTCGGCGGACTCGGTGCCGCGGTGCGGGGTCTCGATGGAGATGCGGGTGCGGCGGGCGAGCAGGTCGTCCAGGTGCAGGGCGCCCTCGTGCGCGGCGCCCCAGACCATCTCGACCATGAGGTACTCCTCCGCGCCGGGCACGGGCTGGAGGAGGTCGCGGTCCTCGGCGGCCAGCGCGAGCACATCGGGGGTCATCGAGCCGAACCGGTTGAGCAGGTGCTCGGCCCGGTAGCGGCCGATGCCCCACTGCTCGGCCAGCCGGTCGAGGGAGTTGACCATCGCGTGGTAGCCCTCGGCGCCCAGCAGCGGGATGTCCTCGGTGACGCTGGCCGGGACGGTCCGGGTGACGTCCTCGGCGACGGCGTCCACGGCGTCGGCGGCCATCGGCCGGTAGGTCGTGTACTTGCCGCCGGCGACGGAGATGACGCCGGGCGAGGGGCGGGCGACGGCGTGCTCGCGGGAGAGCTGGCTGGTGTCCTCGGACTCCCCGGACAGCAGCGGGCGCAGGCCGGCGTAGACGCCGGAGATGTCCTCGTGCGACAGCGGCGTGGTGAGCACCTGGTTGACGTGCTCGAGGATGTAGTCGATGTCGGCCTTGGACGCGGCCGGGTGGGCCTTGTCCAGGTCCCAGTCGGTGTCGGTGGTGCCGACGATCCAGTGCGAGCCCCACGGGATGACGAACAGGACCGACTTCTCGGTCTTGAGGATCAGCCCGGTCTCGCCGTTGATCCGGTCGCGCGGGACGACGATGTGCACGCCCTTGGAGGCGCGCACGTGGAACCGGCCGCGGCCGCCCACCAGGGTCTGCAGGTCGTCGGTCCACACGCCGGTCGCGTTGACCACGACCTCGCTCCTGACGTCGACCTCCTGGCCGGTCTCCACGTCGCGCACCCGGGCGCCGACGACGCGGCCGCCCACGCGGGTGAAGGAGACGACCTCGGCGGAGTTGAGCACGGTGGCGCCGTACCTGGCCGCGGTGAGGGCGACGGTGAGGGTGTGCCGGGCGTCGTCGGCCTGCGCGTCGTAGTAGCGGACGGCGCCGACCAGCGCGTCGGGCCGCAGCGCCGGGAAGAGCTTGCGGGCGCCGGTGCGGGTCAGGTGCTTCTGCGCGGGCATCGGCTCGCTGAGCGCGCCGAACCGGGCCAGGCCGTCGTAGAGGGCCAGGCCCGCGGTGACGTAGGGCCGCTCCCACACGCGGTGGGTGAGCGGGTAGAGGAACTGCAGCGGCTTGACCAGGTGCGGGCTGATCCGGTTGACCGCGAGGTCGCGCTCGTGCAGCGCCTCGCGGACCAGGCCGAAGTCGAACTGCTCCAGGTAGCGCAGGCCGCCGTGGAAGAGCTTGGAGGACCGCGACGAGGTGCCCGACGCGAAGTCGCGGGCCTCGACCAGGGCGGTCTTCAGTCCGCGGGTGGCGGCGTCCAGGGCGACGCCGGCGCCGGTGACACCGCCGCCGACGACGAGGACCTCGTACTCCTCCGCGGCCAGCGCGGCCCACGCGGCGGCGCGCTGCTCGGGACCCAGGGACGGGACGGCGGACATGGCGAACTCCTCGCGACGTCGAGTCCGGCGCGGCTCTGCTCCGGACGCTCGACCGCCACGGTAGGACCGGCGCACCGCCCCTGCGACGCGAGCCGTACGACGATGTCGCACACCTGGTGGCTAGTCGGCGCCCCACGCGATGGACAGCCGGACCGCCTTCTCCCAGGTCGGGTGCTCGGCGGCCAGCTGCGCGGCCCGCGCCGGGACCGGGCTCCACTGGGCCGAGCGGTGCCAGTTGCGGCGCAACGCCTCGACGTCGGCCCACAGCCCCACGGCCAGGCCCGCGGCGTAGGCCGCACCGAGGGAGACGGTCTCGCCGACCATCGGCCGGACGACGGGGGTGTCCAGCACGTCGGCGACGAACTGCATGAGCAGGTTGTTGGTGGTCATCCCGCCGTCCACCCGCAGGGACGGCAGCTGCAGCCCGGAGTCCGCGGCCATCGCCAGGACGACGTCGCGGGTCTGCCAGCCGGTCGCCTCCAGCACCGCCCGCGCCAGGTGGCCCTTGGTGACGTAGGAGGTCAGCCCGGCGACCAGCCCGCGGGCCTCGCCGCGCCAGTGCGGGGCGAGCAGCCCGGAGAACGCGGGGACGACGTAGCAGCCGCCGTTGTCCTCCACCGTGCGGGCCAGCGTCTCGATCTCGGGGGCGGTGCCGATCAGGCCCAGCCCGTCGCGCAGCCACTGCACCAGGGCGCCGGCGACGGCGACCGACCCCTCCAGCGCGTAGTGCACCGGCTCCCCGGCCAGCTGGTAGGCCACCGTGGAGATCGACCCGGAGCGGGTCCGCACCAGCTCGGTGCCGGTGTTCTGCAGCAGGAAGCTGCCGGTCCCGTAGGTGCACTTGGCCTCGCCCGGGGCGAAGCAGGCCTGCCCGAACAGCGCCGCCTGCTGGTCGCCGAGGGTGCCGGTGATCGGGATCGGCGAGCCCAGCGCGGTCGCGGTCCCCAGCTCGCCGACCGACGGCCGGATCTCGGGCAGCAGCGCGGCGGGGATGCCGAAGAAGTCCAGCAGGACGGGGTCCCAGGTGCAGCTGCGGCAGTCCATCAGCGACGTCCGGCTGGCGTTGGTCACGTCGGTGACGTGCACGCCGCCGTCCGGGCCGCCGGTGAGGTTCCAGACCAGCCAGGTCTCCATCGTGCCGAACAGCAGCTCGCCGGCCTCGGCCCGCTCGCGGGCACGGGGCACGTGGTCGAGCACCCAGCGCAGGCGGGGCCCGGCGAAGTAGCCGGCGATGTCCATGCCGCTGCGCTCCCGGACGACGGCTGCGTCGGGCCGGGCCGCCAGCCGGCTCACCAGGTCCGCGGTGCGGGTGTCCTGCCAGACGATGGCCCGGGTGACCGGCCGGCCGGTGGCGCGGTCCCACACCACGGTGGTCTCGCGCTGGTTGGCGATGCCGAGGGCCACCACCTCGCCGGCCGAGGACGCCGCGTCGCGCAGCGCCTGGGCCGCGGTCCGCTGGGTGTTCGCCCAGATCTCCATCGGGTCGTGCTCGACCCAGCCCGGTCGGGGGAAGTACTGCCGGTGCTCGCGCTGGCGCACCGAGACCAGCCGGCCGCCGCGGTCGAACACGATGGAGCGGGTGGACGTGGTGCCCTGGTCCACGGCGAGGACGACGCGGTCAGCCATGCCAGCCCAGCTCGCGGGAGATGGCCTGCGCCGACTCGACCACCATCGACACCAGCAGGGGCCGCGCCTGGTGCTGCCGGTCCAGCACCGACTCGGCCGGCCCGCTGATGCCCAGCGCCGCGACCACCAGCCCGGTGGAGCCGCGCACCGGTGCGGCCAGCCCCGCCGTCCCCGGTTCGTGGCCGCCGTCCTCGACCGCCCAGCCGCGGGCGCGGACGGCGGCGACGTCGGCCCGGCGGGCGTCGACGGCGCCGCGCACCGAGCGGTGCGGGGCGAAGGCGAGCAGCACCGTGCCCAGCGCCGTCCGGTCGGCGGGCAGCACCGCGCCGACGTCGAGCACCTGGACGGAGTCGTCGGGGCGGAAGACGTGGTGCACCACGCGGACCTGCTCGCGGTCCAGGGTGGCCAGCCGGACGGCGTGGCCGCTGCGGGAGGCCAGCGCGTCGGTCCAGTTCGACCCGCGGGAGCGCAGCTCGTTCACGTCGAGGTGGGCCGCGCCCAGGCGGAGCAGGCCCGGGCCCAGCGCGTAGCGGCCCTCGCGGTCCTGCTCGACGAACCGGACGCCGAGCAGCGTGCGGAGCAGGCTGTGCGCGGTGGTCTTGGGCAGCCCGACGGCCGCGGCGATGTCGGTGACCCCGAGCGTGCCGCCGCTGCCGGCGACCACCTGCAGGATCGCGGCCGCCCGCTCGAGGGACTGCACGGATCCGGGCACACCGCGGAACCTAGGGCATCCGGCACCCTCCGGTCCTGTCCGACCATGTCGCACTCCGGCGCTTCCGCGAGGTGATCGGGCCCACCTAGCGTCCCCCCGACAGCGCCGGGGGGTGATCGGGGACACAGGCGGTACCCCTCGGCGTGGACCGGCCCGCACCGCCGCGGGCCACGTGACAGGAGAACGACCTTGGACCAGACCACCAGTCTGCTGACCGTGTTCGGCAGCGAGGTGACCGGAACGGCCATCCTCATCCTGCTCGGCGTCGGCGTCGTCGCCAACGTCCTGCTGGCCAAGTCCGGCGCCCTCGGCGGCGGCTACATCGTGATCATCTTCGGCTGGGGCCTGGCGGTCTTCGCCGGCGTCTACGCCGCGGCGAAGTCCGGCGCGCACCTGAACCCGGCGGTCACGGTCGGCCTGCTCGTGGGCCCGGGGGACACCTACGCCCCCGGCGTGCCCATCACCGTCGCCTCGACGCTGACCTACTTCGCCGGCGAGCTCGTCGGCGCGATGATCGGCGCCGTGCTGGCCTGGCTGGCCTTCCGCAAGCACTACGAGGCCGAGACCGACCCCGGCACCATCCTGGGCACCTTCTCCACCAGCCCGGCCATCAAGAGCCACGCCGACAACGTCATCACCGAGCTGATCGGCACGTTCGTGCTGGTCTACATCGTGCTGCGCTTCGGCGACACCCCGACCCAGATCGGCCCGCTGGCCGTCGCCCTGCTCGTCGTCGGCATCGGTGCTTCGCTGGGCGGGCCCACCGGCTACGCCATCAACCCGGCCCGCGACCTCGGCCCGCGCATCGTGCACGCCATCCTGCCCATCAAGAACAAGGGCGGCAGCAACTGGGGCTACGCCTGGGTGCCGGTGGTCGGGCCGATCATCGGTGGCCTGCTCGCCGGCCTGTTCGCGCACGTGTCCGTCTGACCCACCCACCTACTCAGAGCTGAGGAGACCACCCCATGGCAGGGAAGTACGTCGCCGCGATCGACCAGGGCACCACCAGCACCCGCTGCATCCTCTTCGACCACGACGGCAAGATCGTCGCGACCGGGCAGAAGGAGCACGAGCAGATCTTCCCGCGCGCGGGCTGGGTCGAGCACGACCCGATGGAGATCTGGGGCAACACCCGCGAGGTCGTCGGCCAGGCCCTGGCCCGCGGCAACGCCTCGACGTCGGACATCGTCGCGGTCGGCATCACCAACCAGCGCGAGACCACCGTCGTGTGGGACAGGACGACCGGGCAGCCGGTCTACAACGCGATCGTCTGGCAGGACACCCGCACCGGGAAGATCTGCGACTCCCTCGCCGCGCTCGGCGGCGGGGACGAGCGGTACAAGGACCGGGTCGGCCTGCCGCTGGCGACCTACTTCGCCGGGCCCAAGGTCCGCTGGATCCTGGACAACGTCGACGGCGCCCGCGAGAGGGCCGAGGCCGGTGACCTGCTCATGGGCACCATCGACTCCTGGCTGATCTGGAACATGACCGGCGGCACCGACGGCGGCAAGCACCTCACCGACGTCTCCAACGCCAGCCGCACCATGCTCATGGACTACCGCACCCTGGAGTGGCTGCCCGACATCGCCGAGGAGATGGGCATCCCGATGTCCATGCTCCCGGAGATCCGCTCGAACTCCGAGGTCTACGGCGAGGGCCGGGCGGCCGGCTTCCTGGCCGGCGTGCCGATCTCGGGCTCGCTGGGCGATCAGCAGGCGGCCACCTTCGGGCAGGTCTGCTTCGAGCGCGGCATGGCCAAGAACACCTACGGCACCGGCAACTTCATGCTGCTCAACACCGGCGAGGAGGCCGTCCCGTCGGAGAACGGCCTGCTCACCACGCTCTGCTACAAGCTGGGCGACGCGAAGCCGGTGTACGCGCTGGAGGGCTCGATCGCCGTCACCGGGTCGCTGGTGCAGTGGCTGCGCGACAACCTGGGCATGATCAAGGACGCCCCGGAGATCGAGACCCTCGCCGCGGGCGTCGAGGACAACGGCGGGGCCTACATCGTCCCGGCGTTCTCCGGCCTGTTCGCCCCGCACTGGCGCTCCGACGCCCGCGGTGCGCTGGTCGGCCTGACCCGCTACGTCAACAAGGGCCACATCGCCCGCGCCGTGCTGGAGGCCACCGCCTTCCAGACCCGGGAGGTGCTCGACGCGATGAACGCCGACTCCGGCGTGGACCTCACCGAGCTGCGGGTGGACGGCGGCATGGTCGGCAACGAGCTGCTCATGCAGTTCCAGGCCGACGTGCTCGACGTCCCGGTGATCCGGCCGGAGATCGTGGAGACCACCGCGCTGGGCGCTGCCTACGCGGCGGGCCTCGCGGTCGGGTTCTGGTCCGACCTGGACGAGCTCACCGCCAAGTGGGCCGAGGACAAGCGCTGGGAGCCGGCGATGGACGCGGGCGAGCGCGACCGGCAGTACCGCAACTGGCAGAAGGCCGTCACCAAGACCCTGGACTGGGTCGACGACGACGTCTCCTGACCCCCGCGCGCCCCGGCGTTGATCAGGGGCGTTGATCGAACTCCGGCCTCCTGCACCAGATCTGGTGCAGGAGGCCGGACTCCGGTGCAGGGAGTCAGCTGCCGAGGGCCGCCGAGACGACCGCGCGGGCCTCCTCCTGCACCTTCGCCAGGTGGTCGGGACCCCGGAAGGACTCGGCGTAGATCTTGTAGACGTCCTCGGTGCCCGACGGGCGCGCGGCGAACCAGGCGTTCTCGGTCGTCACCTTCAGGCCGCCGATCTTGGCGCCGTTGCCCGGGGCCTCGGTGAGCTTGCCGGTGATGGGCTCCCCGGCCAGCTCGGTGGCGGAGACGTCGGCGGGGGAGAGCCTGCCGAGCGCGGCCTTCTCCTCACGGCTGGCCGCGGCGTCGACCCGGGCGTAGGCGGACTCGCCGTGCTTCTGCGTCAGCTCCCGGTGCAGCTCGCTCGGCGAGGACCCGGTGACCGCCTGGATCTCGCTGGCCAGCAGGGCGAGCAGGATGCCGTCCTTGTCCGTCGTCCACACCCCGCCGTCCCGGCGCAGGAACGACGCCCCGGCCGACTCCTCGCCGCCGAACCCGACCGACCCGTCGATCAGCCCGGGCACGAACCACTTGAACCCGACCGGCACCTCGCGCAGCTCGCGGCCGAGGTCGGCCACCACCCGGTCGATGAGGGAGGACGACACCAGCGTCTTGCCCACCGCGGTGGACGGCGCCCACTCGGGCCGGTGGGCGAACAGGTAGGAGATGGCGACGGCCAGGTAGTGGTTGGGGTTCATCAGCCCGCCGTCGGGGGTGACGATGCCGTGCCGGTCGGCGTCGGCGTCGTTGCCGGTCGCGACCTGGAAACGGTCCTTCTGCCCGATGAGCGAGGCCATCGCCGACGGCGAGGAGCAGTCCATCCGGATCTTGCCGTCCCAGTCCAGCGTCATGAACCGCCACGTCGCGTCGACCAGCGGGTTCACCACGGTGAGGTCGAGGCGGTGCGCCTCGGCGATGCGGCCCCAGTAGTCGACGCTGGCCCCGCCGAGGGGGTCCGCACCGATCCGCACGCCGGCCGCGCGCACGGCGTCCAGGTCGAGCACGCCCGGCAGGTCGGCGACGTAGTCGCCGGTGAAGTCGTGGCCCTGCGCGGCGGCGCGGGCCCGGGCGAACGGCACCCGCCGGACGCCGTCCAGCCCCGCGCGCAGCAGCTCGTTGGCGCGGTTCGCGATCCAGCCGGTGGCGTCGGAGTCGGCCGGGCCGCCGTGCGGCGGGTTGTACTTGAACCCGCCGTCGCGGGGCGGGTTGTGGCTGGGCGTGACGACGATGCCGTCGGCCAGGCCGGTGGTCCTCCCGCGGTTGGCCCGCAGGATGGCGTGGCTGACCGCGGGGGTGGGGGTGTACCGGTCGGCGTCGTCGACCAGCACGGTGACGTCGTTGGCGACCAGCACCTCCAGCGCGCTGGCCCAGGCCGGCTCGCTCAGCCCGTGGGTGTCGCGGCCGACGAACAGCGGGCCGTCGAAGCCCTGCCCGCGCCGGTACTCCACGATCGCCTGCGTCGTGGCCAGGATGTGCGGCTCGTTGAACGCGCCGTCCAGGCTGGACCCGCGGTGGCCGCTGGTGCCGAACACGACCTGCTGGCCGGGGTCGTCGAGGTCGGGCTGCACCGTGTAGTAGGCGGTGACCAGGTGCGCCAGGTCGACCAGGTCCGAGGGCTGGGCCGGGGTGCCGGCGCGGTCGTCGCTCATGCCGGTGATCCTCGCCCGTGCCGCCCCCCGCCCGCGAGTCGTCGTCCACAGCTGGTGGCGTCGTCCACAGATCGTGGCGACGCGCCCGGGATGTCGGAGGCCGTGGCTACCGTCGTGGACGTGACCGCAGCGCTCTCCCTCCCCCTGGACGAGGAGTTCCTCGCGTCCTGCTTCGGGGACGCGGTGACCTTCCGCGGCCGGGCCTGCCTGCGCGAGCGCAAGGTCCGCTCGGTCACCGTGCAGTCCGGTGACCACGTCTCCGGCGTCGTCGCCGGGTCGCGCGGCGAGGTCTACCAGGTGGCCGCCTTCGCCGACGTCGAGGAGTGGGTCAGCCGCTGCACCTGCCCGGTCGGGCAGGCCTGCAAGCACGCGGTCGCGGTGCTGCTCAGCCTCGGCCCCGACGGCCAGGGGACGGCGGTCGACCAGGCCGGTGCGATGGTCGAGGCGTGGCCCGCCGCCGCGCCCCGCGTGGTGAAGCCCAAGCCCGCCTGGGAGACCGCGCTGGCCGACCTGACCCCGAACGCCGCCGGCACCGACCTGGTCCCCATCGGCCTGCAGTTCGAGCTCAACGCCGCCACCGGCCGGTCCGGGCAGCGGGTGCCGGTGCAGGTGCGGCTGCGGCCGGTCGTGCCGGGGCGCGCCGGCCGCTGGGTGCGCACCGGCATCTCCTGGCGCGACCTGCCCTTCGAGTACGGGCCGCTGCGCCGGGTCCCCGAGCACCGCGACGTGCTGGTGGAGCTGTACCGGGCCGCGCAGAGCGCCGGCAGCACCGGCTTCTACGGCACCACCGACGCGGTCTTCCTCGACGACGTCGGCCCGCAGCTGTGGCGGCTGCTCGGTGAGGCGCACCGCGCCGGGGTGACCTTCGTGACGGCGAAGACCCAGGCCGACCGGGTGGTGCTGGAGCCGCCCGCGCCGCTGCGCATGGAGGCCACCCGCGATCGCGACCTGCTGCTCGAGGCCGTCGTCGGCCGGGCGTCCGGCCCCACCCCGGTGGCCGGGCTGACGCTGGTCGGCACCCCTGTCCACGGGGCGTTCGTGGTCACCGACGACGCGCTGCGGCTGGTCCCGTTCGCCGGCCGGGTCCCGGTGGAGCTGTCCCGGATGATCTCCCGGTTCCCCCGGCTCGAGGTGCCCGCCGCCGACGTCGAGCGGGTGCGCGCCGAGCTGGTGCCGGCCCTGCAGCGCATGGTCGAGCTGGTCTCGCCCGACGGCTCGGTGGAGCTGCCCTCGGTCGAGCCGCCGGTGCTGGCGCTGACGGTCAGCCACGCCGAGGGCGCCCGGCTGACCCTGGAGTGGGCGCTGGTCTACCCCGCCGCCCCGGTCGAGGGCGACGGCGTCCCCGAGGGCCGGCGGGTCCCGCTGGGCGGGGCGGGCAGCGACCCGGGCCGCGACGACCGCGCCGAGCGGGCCCTGCTCACCGGGCTGGTGCTGCCCGACGGCCGGTTCCCCCAGCTGCGGCAGGCCACGGTGCAGCGCGGCCTGGTGCCCACCGTCGAGCTGCGCGAGCTCGACGCCGCGGTGTTCTGCGAGGGCGTGCTGCCCTCCCTGCGGGCCCAGGGGGTCAAGGTCACCGAGCTGGGCGACGCCCCCGACTACCGCGCCGCCACCTCCGCGCCGGTGGTCAGCGTGTCGGTCACCGACCCCGCCGCCGACGGCTCCGACTGGTTCGACCTGGGCATCACGGTCACCGTCGAGGGCCAGGAGGTGCCCTTCGCGCACCTGTTCCGCGCGCTGGCCACCAAGCAGACCCACCTGTTCCTGCCCAGCGGCACCTACTTCCCCCTCGACGGGCCCGAGTTCGCCGTGCTGGCGCAGCTCATCGCCGAGGCGGCCGGCATGGCCGACCCCCGCAAGCCGCCCACCCGGATCAACCGCTGGCAGGCCGGGCTGTGGGGCGACCTGCGCCAGCTGGGCGTGGTCGCCGGGCAGAGCGCCCGCTGGGAGCGCAGCACCGCTGCCCTGCTCGCCCTCGACGAGCTGCCCACCCCGCCGGTGCCGGCCGGCATCACCGCGCAGCTGCGGCCCTACCAGCTGGAGGGCTACCGCTGGCTGTCCCTGCTCTGGGACCACGACCTCGGCGGTGTGCTCGCCGACGACATGGGCCTGGGCAAGACGCTGCAGGCCCTCGCGCTGCTGCAGCGGGCCAAGGACGCCGGTGAGCTGACCGCGCCGGTGCTGGTGGTCGCCCCGACCAGCGTGGTGGGCAACTGGGTGTCCGAGGCCGCCCGGTTCGCCCCCGGCCTGCAGGTGAGCGCGGTCGAGGAGACCTCCGCCAAGGCCGGCCGGCCGTTGACGGAGCGCATCGCCGGGGCCGACCTGGTGGTCACCTCCTACACCCTGCTGCGCCTGGACGAGGCCGAGTACGCCCGGGCCACCTGGCGCGGGATGCTGCTCGACGAGGCCCAGTTCGTGAAGAACCGGCAGGCCAAGGCCTACCGCGCGGCCCGCACCGTCGACGCCCCGTTCAAGCTGGCCATCACCGGCACGCCGATGGAGAACAGCCTGATGGACCTGTGGTCCCTGCTGTCCATCTGCGCACCCGGGCTGTTCCCCGACCCGGAGGCGTTCAACGAGCTGTGGCGGCGGCCGATCGAGCGCGGCACCGACCCCGGCCGGCTGGGCACCCTGCGCCGCCGGCTGCGCCCGCTGATGCTGCGCCGCACCAAGGAGCTGGTCGCCGCCGACCTGCCGGCCAAGCAGGAGCAGGTGCTCGAGGTCCGGCTCACCGGCCGGCACGAGACCCTCTACCGCACCGCGCTGCAGCGCGAGCGCCGGAAGGTGCTGCGGCTGGTCGAGGACATGGACGCGCACCGCTTCGAGATCCTGCGGTCGCTGACCCTGCTGCGGCAGCTGGCCCTCGACCCGGCGCTGGCCGACCCCGAGCACGACGCGGTCCGCTCGGACAAGACCGAGGCGTTCCTGGAGCACCTGCGCGAGGTGCTGGCCGAGGGCCACCGGGTGCTGGTGTTCAGCCAGTTCACCGGCTACCTGGCCCGGATCCGGGCCCAGCTGGACGCCGAGGGCATCGGCTACGCCTACCTCGACGGCAGCACCCGGCAGCGGCCCGCGGTGATCCAGAGCTTCACCGACGGCCTCGTCCCCGTGTTCCTGATCAGCCTCAAGGCCGGCGGGTTCGGGCTGAACCTCACCGCCGCCGACTACGTGTTCGTGCTCGACCCGTGGTGGAACCCGGCCGCCGAGGCGCAGGCCGTCGACCGGGCGCACCGCATCGGGCAGACCCGCAACGTGATGGTCTACCGGCTGGTCGCCAAGGACACCATCGAGGAGAAGGTGATGGCGCTCAAGGCCCGCAAGCAGGCGGTCTTCGACCAGGTCGTCGACGACGACGGCACGCTGTCCGCGCCGCTGACCGCCGAGGACATCCGGGGCCTGTTCGACTAGCGCTCGACCTGGGCCAGGAAGCGCCGCACGGTCTCGGTGAAGACCTCGGGGGCCTCGGAGTGCACCCAGTGCCCGGCGTTCTTCACCCGCACCAGCCGGACCCGCGGGAACAGCTCCTCCATCCGCGGCCGGTCGGCGTCCAGCACGTAGGTGGAATCCGCGCCGGCCACCCACAGCACCGGGCCGCCGAACACCGCGCCGGTGGGCGGGTCGGGGAACTCGCGCAGCACCGCCAGGTCACGCGCCAGCACCGGCAGGTTGAGCCGCCACCGCCACGCTGGTCGTCCACCCGCCCCGCCACCCCCGGCTACCCCGTCGCGCACCAGCGACTGCAGCAGGAACCCGCGGACCATGTCGCTGGGCACCGCCGCGGCCAGGGCGGCGTCGGCCTCCTCCCGCCGGGACAGCGAGGTCAGGTCCACGGCCTGCATGGCCTCGATGAACTCCGCGAACGGGGAGGCCTCCTCGTCCGGGTCGTCGGTCCGGCCACCGGCCAGCGGGTAGACCGACGGGGAGATGTCGACGACGACCAGCCCGCGCAGCAGCTCGGGGTGCCGCAGCGCCAGCTGCATCGCCACCTTGCCGCCCATCGAGTGCCCGACCAGCGTCACCGGCTCGCCGAACCCGGCGAGCAGACCGGCGACCAGCTCGGCCATCTCCACGTAGTCCAGCCGCTCGGTCCACGGCGAGTGCCCGTGGTTGGGCAGGTCGACCAGCGTGACCCGGTGCCTGTCCTCGGCCAGCTGCTTGCCGACCGTCGTCCAGTTGCGGCCCTGCCCGAACAGGCCGTGCACGAAGACGACCCGGGGGCCGTCGTCGCCGAGGGTCCGGGTGGCCAGCTCGAGGTCCGCGCTCACCCCGACATCCGACCAGACGGCGGCGACCGGCGGGGCAGGAGCCACCCCCGGGGACGGCGTGACCGGTGTGACCACGGAGGCGCAGCCGGTGCCGTGTCGTCGCCCGGCGGTGGTCGGCGCGCCCGCCAAGGTGGTCGCCGTGGTCACGGGCGAGGCAGTGGTGTGGGCAGGCAGCGGCACCCTGTGGCCCGGCACGGGTTGGGGAGAACCGCTGGCCGAGCAGCTGGCCGCGCTCGGCTGGCGGGTCTCGCTGGTCCCGTGGGGCGACCCGGCCGACGAGCACCGCGGCCGCGCCGACGTGCTGCACGTGTTCAGCGGCGGCCTCGAGGCCGTCGGGTCCCGGACCGCGGCGATGGCCGAGCGGCTGGACGCCGTCCGGTCCGCGCTGGCCGTGGCCGACGAGGGCCGCGCCGCCGTGCTCGGGGTCTGCCTGGGCGCCCAGATGATCGCCGCCGTCACCACCGGCGTGGCCCCCCAGCCGGTCGCCGCGGGCGGCGAGGTCGGGACCACCACCGTGCACGGGCACGGCGTCCCCGACCTGACCGTGCCCACCGCGCACGTGCAGGAGGTGCCCGCCTCCGTGCTGCAGCGGCCCGACGTCCGGCTGCTCTGGAGCAACGCGGTCAGCACCGTGCAGGGCTTCGCCGTCGGCCGCGCCGCCGTCGGCGTGCAGTTCCACCCGGAGCTCACCGCGCCCGAGGCGCGCTGGGCCGCGGCGTCCTTCCGGTCACTGCTGGACGTCCCCGACGCACCGCCCGCCACCGGCGTCGTCGACCCGGCCGCCAGCCTGTCGACCGTGCTCGCCGCCGCCGGCGCGCACCGCCGGGTCGGCGCGCTCGCCGCCTGACCCGCCGCCGGCCCGCCGGCACGTAGCGTCGGACGCCGTGCCCGGACGCCGCAGGACCACCCGCAAGGCCAGCCCGACCACCGCCCGGACGACGGCGCGCACGGCCGCGGCGCGGAAGGCGCCCACGAAGGCACCGGCGCGACCGGTGGCCGGGCCGGGGGAGCGGGTGTGGGTGCTCGCCGTCCCCTTCCGCGCCCCGGCGCCCGGTGCCTCCTGGGACAAGGACCTGCAGGCCCACGTCTGGGTCGGCACGACCCCGCCGCCCGAGCTGGCGCCCTACGTCCCCGGCCCGCACACCGTCGAGCGCTTCCTCGAGGACGAGCTCAACGCCGACCCCCGGCCGGTGCCCGCCGGTGACCGGATGACCCCGCGCGCCGAGCAGGTCAGCGGGGCCGCCGCGGTCGCCGCCGCCGAGGCCGCCGGCGCCCGGATGTTCCTGCTCGGCGACGACCCCGGCGTCGGCAAGACCGGCACCGCCGTCCTCGCCGTGCAGCAGATCGCCGCCCGCCGCGGCGCGCGGACCGTGCTCGTCGTCGCCGACCGCCCGGCGGCCATCACCATCCCGCACTGGACCCGGTCCATCAGCGCCTTCGGCACCGGCGACCTGCGCTGGTGCGTCACCACCTGGGACCGGCTGGGCAAGGTCCGCGACCTGCGGTTCGACGTCGTGGTGGCCGACGAGGCGCACATGGTCCGGCACACCACCACCCAGCGGTGGAAGCACTGGAAGGCCGTCTCCGGCGGCGGACGGGTCAAGGACGCCCCGTTCGTCCTGCTCACCACGGCGACCCCGGCGCACTCCCCGCTCGAGCTGCCCTACCTCGCCCCGCACTTCGCGACCCTGCACGGCGAGCCGCTGCGGGCCTGGTCGGACCTGCCGGCCCGGCTGACCGAGCACGGGTTCCACGTGGAACGTGGTCGCTACGGCAGCACCTGGACCGAGGACCCCGACGAGCGGCGCGCGGACCTGGCCCGGCTGCGGGCCTGGCTCACCGACACCGACCCGCCCACCACGCTGCACCGCGCGGCTCCCTGGGGGGACGTGCAGGTCACCGGCACCCCGGTCGCGCTGACCCCCGCCGAGCGCGCGCAGTACGACAGCGACTGGCAGGAGTTCCGGAGCGAGATGCAGCTGGCCAGGAGGTCGCGGCAGACCGCCCGCGGCCGGGCCGCGCTGCTGCGGTTCCGGCAGAAGGCCGGCCTGATCCGGGTGCCCGCCACGGTGGACTGGGTGAGGGCGCAGGTCGAGGCCGACCGGCAGGTGGCGGTGTCGGTGGAGTTCGTCGAGACTGCGGCCGACCCGATCCGCGAGGCGCTGCTGGCCGCCGGGGTGCCGGTGTCGGGCATCTACGGCCGGGACCGCTTCGACGTGGAGGCCGAGCGGCTGCGGTTCCAGCGCGGGGAGTCGCGGGTCTGCGTGTTCACCGTGACCGCCTCGATCAGCCTGCACGCCGGCGAGCAGTTGCCCGGCGCCGCCGCCTCCAGCTCGCCGCGGGTCGGCCTGTTCCACCAGCCGCGGTTCTCCGGCATCGCCGCCCGCCAGGTCACCGGACGCACCCACCGCGACCACCAGGTCTCGCCGTGGCGGATCGCCTACGCCGAGGACACCGTCGAGGAGCAGGTGGCGAAGGTGATGGTCGAGCGGCTGGCGGTCACCGGATCGACCGCCGGCGGCGACACCGCCGGTCTGCAGCAGATCGCCGAGCTCCTGGACGCCGACTGGCTGCCCCAGGCCTCGCTCACCGGCTCGGACTGAGGGCTCAGGTCGTGGGCGCGACCATCCGCATGGGCAGGTGCGGGATGCCGTCCTCTAGGTAGTCCTCGCCCGACCGCTGGAAGCCGAACCGGGCGTACCAGCCCTCCAGGTAGGCCTGGGCGCCGATGTCCACGGTGCGGCCGGCGCAGAGCTCCAGCCCGCGCCGGACCAGCTGCGCCGACAGGCCGCGGCCACGCGCGGACGCCGCCGTCGCCACCCGGCCGACGGCCCGGTCCTCGCCGTTCTCCAGCACCCGGATGCAGGACAGCACCTCGCCGTCCGCACCGGGGACCCAGACGTGCAGCGTGCCCGGTTCGGCGTCCCGCCCGTCGAGCTCGGGGTACGGGCAGGTCTGCTCCACCACGAACACGTCGACCCGCAGCCGGAGCAGGCCGTACAGCTCGGTGGTGGTCAGGTCGGCGAACCGCTTCTCGACGATCACGCAGGACGGTGCCCGTCGCCGTCCACGGCGACGCGCTCGACGGCGGGCCCGGCACCCATGCTGTCCGCGGCGGCACCGGAGAGCCGCTTGAGCAGCGCGGTGACGTCCAGGCCGGTCAGGTCGCCGGACAGCTGCAGGCCCTGCGCGACGTTGGAGGCCACCGACTTCGACAGCGACCCCGGGCCGTCGGCACTGATCACGGTCATCTTGTCCACGCTGGACAGCGGGGCGGCCGCCGCGGCGACGACCTCGGGCAGCACCTTGACCAGCAGGTCCAGGATCGCGGCCTCGCCGTAGGTGCTGAAGGCCTGCGAGCGGGCGTCCATCGACTCGGCCTCGGCCTTGCCCTTGGCCAGGATCGCGGCGGCCTCGGCGGCACCCTCGCGCTCCACGGCGTCGGCGACGGCCTGGCGGCGCAGCTTCTCGGCCTCACCGCGCTTGGCGCCCTCGATGGCCTCGGCCTCGGCCAGCGCCGACCGGCGGGCCCGCTCGCCCTCACCGGAGAGCTTGGCCTGCTCGGCCGCGGCCTGGGCGGCAGCGATGGTGGCCTGCCGGTCGGCCTCGGCGGCGAGGATGGCGGAGTTCTTGCGGCCCTCGGCCTCCTGCTCCACCCGGTAGCGCTCGGCGTCGGCGGGGCGGCGGACCTGGGTGTCCAGCTGGGCCTGGGTCAGCGAGGCGTTGCGCGCGGCGACCTTCTCCTGCTCGGCGAGCACCTGCTGGTCCTGCGCGGCCTGGGCCAGCGGACCGGCCGCGGCGGCCTTGGCCTTGGCGGCGTCGATCTCGGCGTTGATCTCGGCCTGCTTGAGCGCCAGCTGCCGCTGGGAGACCGCGATGGCCTCGTCGGCGAGCAGCTGCTCCTGCTGGGCGGCCTGGCGGGCGCGGGCCTCGGCGATGGAGGCCTCCTTGAGCACGCGGGCGGCCTCGGGACGGCCCAGGTCGGCCAGGTAGGTGCCCTCGGCCTGGATGTCCTGCAGCTGGAAGGTGTCCAGCACCAGGCCCTGGCCGGTCAGGGAGGACTCGGCCTCCTCGGCGACGGCGGAGGCGAACGCGGCGCGGTCGCGGATGATCTCCTCGATCGTCAGCCGGCCCACGATGGAGCGCAGCGCACCGGCGAGCACCTCCGAGGTGAAGGTGTCGATGCCCTGCTGCTGCTGCAGGAACCGCTGCGCGGCGGCCCGGATCGAGGACTCGTTGCCGCCGACCTTGACGATGGCCACGCCCTCGAGGTCGCACTTGACGCCCTGCTTGCTCACCGCGCCGCGGATGCCGACCGGGATGCGCCGGCTGGACAGGTCCAGGGTGTGCAGCTTCTGCACGACCGGGAGCACGAAGACGCTGGCGCCCATGACGACCTTCTGGCCGCTCATGTCGCGGCTGACCGTGCCGTCGGCGCCGGTGACCGACCGGCCCTGCCGGCCGGTGACCAGGAACGCCTGGTTGGGCCCGGCCACCTTGATGCGGGAGAGCACCAGCAGCACGAGCAGGATCACCAGGACGGCGATGCCGCCGATCGCGTAGAGCAGGGTCACGGGGTGCTGCCTCCAGACTCATCCGGTGCGGTCGAGACGACCTCCACCGAGGTCGGCGACGGGGTGTCGACGACGTAGACGGGCGTGCCGGTGGGCAGCGGGACCTCGCTGCGCGCCGCGTACTTCAGCTGCTGGCCGTGCAGCGACAGCCGCACCTCGCCGAACCCGCCGGCCGGGACGGCGGAGACCACCACGCCCTGCGCGCCGAGGACGTCGCCGCTGGTGAGCGTCGGGGTGGTGGCCATGCCGCGCAGCGAGGAGGCGAGCTTGACCGCGCCGGCGGCCAGCGGCAGCGCCACGACGACGCCGACCAGCAGGCACAGCAGCACGGTGACGACGCCGGGCAGCGCCGGCAGCAGCGCCGAGGCGGCCGCGCCGCCGAAGCCCACGCCACCCACGAAGGCGGCGATGGCCGGCAGCGAGAACGGGCCGTCGGCGTCGGGGTGGCCGAGGTCGGCCATCTCCCCACCCAGCAGCGCGACCAGCAGGACCAGGACGCCGACACCGCCCACGGCGAGGAAGACGATCGCGGTGGCGTCCAACGTGCTCCTCTCCGGCGGGCGAGCGGCCAGCCTCACAGCCGGGCCGGTTCCGATCAAGTCGCGTGCAGGATCTGGGGACGGACCTCACCCCTGTGGACGAGGCCCCGTGACGGGGTGCCAGGATCGGTGACGACACGGGGTGCCCCGCCTGGGGGCTGAGATGACACCCGTCGAACCTGCTCCAGCTCGTACTGGCGAAGGGATGTCGACATGAGCCGTTCCACGACCGCGTCGCTGATGGCGGCCCGGGCCGCCCTCACCGAGGTGCGCCCCCTGGTGCACTGCCTGACCAACACCGTCGTGCAGGCCTTCACCGCGAACGCCCTGCTCGCCGTCGGCGCCTCGCCGGCCATGGTGGACGCCCCCGAGGAGGCCGCGGAGTTCGCCGGCCTCGCCTCGGCCGTGCTGGTCAACGTCGGCACGCTCAACGCCCGCACGGCCGAGGCCATGCGGGCCGCCGCTGCGCGGGCCGCCGACGACGCGAAGCCCTGGGTGCTCGACCCGGTCGCGGTGGGCGCGCTCGGGTTCCGCACCCGGCTGGCCGCCGAGCTGCTCGATCACCGGCCCGACGTCGTCCGCGGCAACGCCTCCGAGGTCATCGCGCTGGCCGGCGCCGGGGCCGGCGGGCGGGGCACCGACAGCACCGCGGGGGTCGACAGCGCCGCGGCGGCGGCCACCGACCTGGCCCGCCGCACCGGTGGCGTCGTCGCGGTGAGCGGCGAGGTCGACCTGTTCACCGACGGCGAGCGCACCCTCCGGGTCGGCGGCGGCCACGTCCTGCTGACCCGCACCACGGGGGCCGGCTGCGCCCTGGGCGCGCTGACCGCCGCGTACGTGGCCGCGACGGGGTCCGGCCTGTGGGGCGCCGTCGCCGCCCACGCGCACACGGCCCGGGCCGCCGAGCGCGCGGCGGCGGTCTGCGGCGGCCCGGGGTCCTTCGCGACCGCCTGGCTGGACGCCCTCGACGCCATCGGCCCCGACGAGCTGGCCGACGCCGACGTCCGGGACCAGGCGTGAGGTTCGACCCGACGCTGTACCTGGTCACCGACACCGCCCTCTGCGCCCCGCGCTCGGTGCCCGAGGTCGTGGCGGCCGCGGTCGCCGGCGGGGTCACCGCCGTCCAGGTGCGGGACAAGACCGCCTCCCGGCGCGAGCTGCTCGAGCTGACCCGGGCCGTGCAGGCCGCGCTCGCCGACCGGCGGGACGTCGCGGTCGTCGTCGACGACGCCCTGGACGTCGCGCTGCTGGCCGGGGCGGACGGCGTGCACGTGGGCCGGTCCGACCTGCCGGTCACCGAGGTCCGGGCGCACGCCCCCCACCTGCACGTCGGCCTCTCGGTGGGCACCGACGAGGAACTGGCCGCCGCCCGGGCGCTGCCGGCGGGCACGGTGGACCTGCTGGGCATCGGCCCCGTCTGGGCGACCGCGACCAAGACCGACGCCGGCCCGGCCCTCGGCCCCGCGGGCGTCGCCCGGCTGGTGGCCGGCGCCGGGGGGCTGACGACGGTGGCGATCGGCGGCGTCCGTGCCGACCGGGTCGCCGAGCTGACCTCCACCGGTGTCGACGGCGTGTGCGTGGTCTCCGACGTCTGCGCCGCACCCGACCCGCACGCTGCCGCGGCCGCCCTCCGCCGGGCGTCCCGGTGAGTGCCCGGGTGGCGCTCAGCGTCGCCGGGTCCGACCCGAGCGGGGGAGCGGGCATCCAGGCCGACCTCAAGGCGTTCAGCGCCCTGGGTGCCTACGGCTGCGCGGTCCTCACCGCGCTCACCGCGCAGAGCACCCGCGGCGTGACCGGGGTGCACGTCGTCCCGGCGTCCTTCGTGGTGGACCAGCTCACCACCCTGCTCGACGACGTCGCCGTGCACGCCACCAAGACCGGCATGCTCCCCACCGCCGAGGTGGTGGAGGCCGTCGCCGGCGTGCTCGGCGGCGGGACGGCGGGGCCCGTGGTGGTCGACCCCGTCATGGTCGCCACCAGCGGCGACGCCCTGGTCGACGCCGAGGCCGTGGCGGCCATCCGGGACGTGCTGCTGCCGGTGGCCGCCCTGGTGACGCCGAACGTCCCGGAGGCCGCCCGCATGCTGTGCACGGACCCCGCGCGCAGCGAGGCCGACCTGCGCGCGCAGGCGGTGGCACTGCTGGACCTGGGGCCGGCTGCGGTGCTGGTCAAGGGCGGGCACCTGGCCGACGAGCTGGGGGAGGGCGTCGACGTGCTCGCCGTCCGCGGCGGCGGGGTGCACGTGTCCCGCCGTCCCGTCGTCCCGACGTCGAACACGCACGGCACCGGCTGCACGCTGTCCGCAGCCCTGGCCGCGGTCGCCACCGTGCCGTCGACGGCCGGGGCCGCCCCCGACTGGCCCGCGCTGGTCGAGGACGCCCGGGACCTGCTGCAGGCCGGGCTCGAGGCCGCCGACGACCTGCACGTCGGCACCGGCAACGGGCCCGTGCACCACCTGGCGCAGCTGTGGGGGGACCACCGGTGACCTTCAGCGAGCGGGCGTGGGCCGGCACCGAGGTGGTGCGTGCCGAGATCGACGCGCTGGGGTTCCTCGCCGACCTGGCCGACGGCAGCCTCGACCCCGCCGCTTTCCGGTTCTACCTGGAGCAGGACGCGCTCTACCTGGCCGGCTACGCCAGGGCGCTGGCGCTGCTGGCCGCCCGCGCCCCCGACCCGCGGGCCGGGGCGTTCTGGGCGGGCTCCGCGCACACCGCCGCGGTGGTGGAGACCGCGCTGCACGGTGACCTGCTGGAGCTGCTCGGCGGCGGCCCGCGCACCGACGAGCCCAGCGCGACCTGCCGGGCCTACGTCTCCTACCTGGTGGCGACGGCGGCGACCGAGCCGTACGCGGTGGGCTGCGCGGCGGTGCTGCCCTGCTTCTGGGTGTACGCGCACACCGGCGCCCGGCTGGCCCCCGCCGCCCGCGCCGTCCCGGACCACCCCTACCTGCGCTGGGTGACCACCTACGACGACCCGGCGTTCCAGGAGTCGACCCGGCGGGCCCGGGAGCTCACCGACGCCGCCGCGACGCCGGAGCTCGAGCCGGCCATGCTGCGGGCGTTCGCGGTCGCGACCGCCTACGAGCGGGAGTTCTGGTCCTCGGTGCCCCGCCAGTCGGGTGGCTCGGCGGGCACCAGCGCCGGGTCGTCGACGGCGTAGGTGCGCACCGGGCCCGGCGGCGTCAGCGGCCCCTCGAACCGGACGGTGACCCGGCCCAGCCCGCTGCCCCACACCCAGCCGGCGCCCATGTCGGCGTGCGCGACGTCCTGGCCGGGGTGCCAGGACCGCGACTGCGGCTCCGGGGTCTCCGGGTCGTCGTCCTCGGTGTCGAGGACGACGGGGGCCTCGTCGGGGGCGAACAGGTCGCCCTGCACGTAGGTGGCCAGGCCCGAGACGCCGACGCCGAGCAGCCGGACGCCGCCGGTGCGGTCGATGCCGGCCAGCAGCCGGGTGGCGACGTCGCTGACGGTGCGGGCGTCGTCCACCGGCTGGGGCAGGGTCTGCGAGCGGGTCAGCGTGGTGAAGTCGTAGCGCCGGAACTTGAGGGTGACGGTGCGTCCCGCCGTCCCCTCCTTCTGCAGCCGGGCGACGACCCGGTCGGCCAGCCAGCGGATCTCGCTCTGCAGCCGGCCCAGGTCGGTGAGGTCGGTGGCGTAGGTGCGCTCGGCGGAGACGCTCTTGGCCTCCCGGTCGGGGACGACGGGCCGGTCGTCCAGGGCCCGGGCGAGGCGGAACAGGCCGCTGCCGTGCGCCTGGCCGACGAGGGCGACCAGGTCGGTCAGCGACCGCTCGTGCAGGTCGCCGACGGTGCGGACGCCGACCGCCGACAGCCGGTCACCCGTGGCCGGACCCACGCCGGGCAGCGAGCGCACCGGCAGCGGGTGCAGCACGTCGGTCTCCGAGCCGGCGGGGACGACGAGCAGGCCGTCGGGCTTGTCCAGCTCGCTGCCGATCTTGGCCATCGTCTTCGACGACCCGATGCCCACCGACCCGCGGACGCCGCCGGTGGCGGTGTGGATGCGCTCCTTGAGGTCGCGGGCCAGCGCGGTCAGCCCGTCGGTGGACAGGTCGTGGTCGCCGGCGGCCAGGTCGACGTAGGCCTCGTCCACGCTGACCTGCTCCACCAGCGGGGACAGCTCGCGCAGCAGGTCCATGACCACGCGGGAGGTGACCGAGTAGGCGGCGAACCGGCCGCCGAGGAACGCCGTCCCGGGTGGGCAGCGGCGGCGGGCCTCGGCGGTGGACATGGCGCTGCGGGCGCCGTAGGCGCGGGCCTCGTAGGAGGCGGTCGAGACCACGCCGCGCCCGCCGGTGCCGCCGACGACGACGGGCTTGCCCCGCAGCGAGGGCTTGTCGCGCTGCTCGACGGCGGCGAAGAAGGCGTCGAGGTCCAGGTGGAGCACGCCGGCCTCGGATCGCATCCCCTGCATGATGCCCGGATGAGCGAGCACGCGAGCTGGGCCGCCATCACGGCCGAGGACCCCGACCACTCCCAGTGGTACGTCGACCGCTTCCGCGGCCTGGCGGCCGAGGGCGCCGACCTGGACGGCGAGGCACGCCTCGTCGACGCGATGCTGCCCCGCGGTTCGCGGGTGCTGGACGCCGGCTGCGGGCCGGGCCGGGTCGGCGGCGCGCTGCACCGCGCCGGGCACGTCGTCACCGGGGTGGACGGCGACCCGGTGCTGGTCGCCGCCGCCGGGACCGACCACCCCGGACCCCGGTGGCTGGTCGACGACCTGACCACCTTCGACCTCGGCGAGACCTTCGACGCGGTGGTCTGCGCGGGCAACGTCATCACCTTCGTCGAGCCGGCGCTGCGCCGGGACGCGCTCACCCGGCTGCGCGCGCACCTGGTGCCCGAGGGCCGGATGGCCATCGGGTTCGGCGACCACCGCGGCTACGGGTTCGCCGAGTTCCGCGCCGACGCCGCGGCGACCGGCTGGGCGGAGGACGTGCTGCTGTCCACGTGGGACCTGCGCCCCTTCGCCGCGGACTCGACCTTCCTGGTCGCCCTCCTCCGCCCGGCTGGGTGACCGTCGATCGACGCACATCGATCATTCCGCGCTCGAACTGATCGGTCAGCGTCGATCGACGGCCCGCAGGTGAGCTCACAGGACCAGCTGCAGCGCCCGCTCCGCCCGGCCGACGGTCACCCGCTGACCCCAGGTGAGGGTCAGGTGGTCGTCCTCCAGTCCGTCGCCGAAGGCCACCAGGCGGTCGCTCTCCACGGTCACCGCCAGCTCCTCGCCGGCCGCCAGCAGACCCTCGGTGCAGCTGGCGCCGGTGACCGGGGAGGGCCAGGCCTCCCGCACGAACCAGGCCAGCGCCGGGTCGGTCGGACCGGGCAGCGCGAGCTCGCTGCGCCGCTCCAGGGCTGCCGACCGGCACCACCCGGTGGCGCCGGTCCCGGTCGACACCAGCAGCCCGGACGACGCCTGCCGCTCCGGCTCGGCCCCGGGCGCCTGCAGCCGGTAGCGGGCGGTCTGGTGGGTCGGCTGGCCCAGGTAGACCTCGTTGAGCGCGGTCAGCTCCTGCCCGTCGTCGGTCCGGGCCCGCACCGTGGTCCGCGCCTGGGTGCGGTGGCGGGCGGCCAGGAGCTCGCCGACGTCGGCGGCCCGGTGCCGGACCAGCACGCCGGCGTTGCGGCCGGGCTCGGGGTCGACCCCGACGACGGGCTGGCCGTCGAGGTACTTGGCCACGTTGGCGACCAGCCCGTCCTGCCCGACCACGAGGACGACGTCGTCCGGGGCGAACAGGAACCGCGGCAGGTCGGCGCGCTCCACGCTGCCCCGCCGCCACTCCAGCGGCACCTGCGCCAGCGCGGTGGCGACGGCGGCCTGCTGGGCGGCGTCGCGCGCGGCGACCTCCTCGACGTCCCGGCCGCGGCTGCGCAGGAAGAACGCCGCCTGCCCGCGGGTGCCGTGCCGGGCCACCAGCTCGGTGAGCTCGGTGGCCCGGTGCACCAGCACCACCCGGGGGGCCAGGCTCAACGCTCGCTCCCGAGCTTGGCCAGCAGGCCCGTCAGCATGTCCGGCGTCACCGTGACGTTCTGGATCTGCGGCAGGTTCGAGGCCAGCTGGCGCAGCGCCAGGGCGTGCACGGTCTCCACCGGCATGTCCACCCAGACGGCCCACTCGGCGCGGTTGGCCGCACCGCGGGCCTCACCCTGCACCCGGGTGCGCTCGGCCTCGACCTGCGCGGCGGCACGGTCGCGGCGGGCCTTGGACTCCGCGGCCACCTCGGCGGCGGCCGCGGCGTTCTCGGCCTCCCGCCGGGCGTTGACGCCGCGCTGGCCGACCAGCTCCTCCTCGCGGCGGGCCAGCTCCACCTGGTTGGCGAGCTCGTTCTCGCTGATCGCCCGCTCCCGCTCCACCGCGGTGGCCCGCCGGGCGTAGGTCGCGGCGTCCGCCTCGGCCTGCACCCGCTCGCGGGTCGGCGTCCGCAGTGCCCGCTCGACCTCGGGCTCGGGCCGGATCGCCACCACCCGGACGTCGACGACGGCGATGCCGGTCTCGACCAGCCGCGCGTCGGCGGCCAGGCCGGCGGCGACGGCGTCGCGCACCGGGCCGACGCCGGCGGTGAGCGCGGTGGTCAGCCCGGTGCCGGCCAGCAGGTCGATGGCGTGCTGCTGGGCCGACTCGGTGAGCAGCCCGGCGACCTGCTCCAGCGGGGTGCCGCGCCACAGGCCGGTGTCGGGGTCGACGGAGAAGTCGACCCGGCCGACGGCGAGCGCGGGGTCGGCGAAGCGGAAGGTCAGCGTCATCTGCACGGTGACGTCCTGGAAGTCCGCCGTCCGGGCGTGGAACAGCAGGGGCAGCTCGCGGTCGTCGACCGGCACCTCGCTGAGCACCGCCGACAGCGGGCGGAACCAGAAGCTGGCGCCGGTGCCGCCGTGCCGCAGCCGGCCGGCCGTCACGTGCTGCACGTAGGCGGTCGCCGATCCGCGCAGGTGGCGGGTGAAGGGGTAGCGGGCGATGTCGGCCATGACGTCCTCCTCGTTCGTTGTCGTCAACGCGACGATAAACAGGCGGATGGCTTGTCGTCAACTTGACGCTAGGGTGGCGCCGTGGCCCACCCCCCGTTCGCGGTGACCGTCGACCTGGTCGTGCTGACCGTGCGCGCCGACGAGCTGTGCGTGCTGCTGGTGCGCCGCGGCGAGGAGCCGTTCCGGGGCCGGGACGCCCTCCCCGGCGGGTTCGTGCGCCCCGACGAGGACCTGGCGACGGCGGCCGCCCGCGAGCTCGCCGAGGAGACCGGGCTGGCGGTGGGGCACCTGGAGCAGCTGGCCTCCTACGGCGACCCGGACCGCGACCCCCGACAGCGGGTGGTCACCGTCGCGCACCTGGCGCTGGTGCCCGACCAGCCGGTGCCGACGGCGGGGACCGACGCCGCGGAGGCGCGCTGGGTGCCGGTCACGCAGGCCCGAGGGCTGGCGTTCGACCACGACCGGGTGCTCGCCGACGGCGTGGAGCGGGCGCGGGCGAAGCTGGAGTACACCGCGCTGGGCACGGCCTTCTGCGACGGCGAGTTCACCGTCGCCCAGCTGCGCCGGGTCTACGAGGTGGTCTGGGGCCGGGCGCTGGACCCGCGGAACTTCCACCGCAAGGTCACCGGCACCCCCGGCCTGCTGGAACCGACGGGGGAGACCACCACGAGGGACGGCGGCCGGCCGGCGCAGCTGTTCCGGCGCGGCGCGGCCGAGCAGCTGCACCCGCCCCTGCTCCGCGCCGACACCTGATCAGCCGGCCCGCAGCCGCGCGGGCGCCATCACCCGCCAGGCATCCTCGACCAGCTCCGCGAGCAGGGTCGCCTCGACGTCGTCCAGGCGCACCAGGACCGCGGCGTAGCCGTCGAAGTGCGGGATGGTGAAGCAGACCTCGGGCTCGGCGGCCAGCAGCTCGGCCTTGCCGCCCTCGCCGTCCACCCGGATGCCCATGACCTCGCCGTCCGGGGCGGCGTCCCCCAGGTCGGCCCGGTCCTTCTTCCCCAGCGGCCGCACCCACACGAACGTCTTGCCGGCCACCTTCCAGCAGCGGTTGCCCCAGGTGGTGCCCTCGGCGACCGACGGCAGGCCGGTCGCGATCCGCTCCACGTCGTCCCAGGTGGCCACGGCGGACACTCTGGCCCGTCCCGGGGTCAGCCGGCAAGGGCCGCCCGGAGCCGGTCGGCCACCTGGGCCATGGTGTCGCGGGCGCGCACCGGGTCCTCGGTGAGGAAGTAGTGGTCGACGCCGGGGGTGTCGTGGTGCCAGACCTCGACGCCGGCCTCCCGCAGCCGCCGGGCGTAGGCGACGCCGTCCGGGCGGAGGGTGTCGCGGCCGGCGGTGAGCACCAGGGCGGGGGGCAGGCCGGTGAGGTCGGGGGCCAGCAGCGGGGAGGCGTAGGGCTCGCGGCGGCGCTCGACGTCGGGGAAGTAGACGCGGCGGACCAGCCCGCGGAGGGACGGCGAGATCATCCCCGCCCCGGCCGGCACCTCCGACGCCATGTCGAGGGCCGGGATGCCCAGCACCTGCAGCGCCGGGGTGAAGGAGCCCCGGTCGCGGGCCATCAGGGCGACGGCGGCCGCCGTGCCGCCGCCGGAGGAGAACCCGCCGACGGAGGTGCGGTCGAACCGCTGCGCCACCCACGCCGCCACGTCGTGGGCCTGCTCCTGGGCGACCGGGTAGGCGACGTAGGGGCCGGTGCGGAAGTCGACGTTGTGCACCACCGCGCCCGTGGTGGCGGCCAGGTAGCGGCACCACCAGTCGTCCATCTGCGGGTAGCGCATCAGCCAGGCGCCGCCGTGCAGGTGCACGTGCGCCGTCCTCCCCTCCCCGTACACGTGGACCGGCACCGGCCCGTGCCGGGTCGGGACCCGGACGACGGAGGGCGGGGGCAGCTCGGAGCCGGCGAAGCGCAGCTGCTCGCCGTAGCGGACGGTCCACCGCGCGGTCGCGTGCATCGCCATGGCCTGCAGCCGGTCGGTGATCCGCACGGCCGGTGTTCGTCGCGGGGGGCTGGGCGGATGGGGTAGACCCTGGGCATGAGCTACCTGCCTGACCCGGCGACCGTCTCCCGGCGCGGTGACCAGGAGGTCGCCGGGCCGACCCGCTTCATCGCCACCGGCGCGCAGACCCGCGGCGACTTCGGTCTGTTCGAGGTGACGATCCCGCCCGGCGGGGGTGGACCCGGGCCGCACCTGCACCGGACCTTCAGCGAGTCCTTCCACGTGCTCGAGGGCCGGCTCGCGGTCCTCTCCGGCGAGCGGTGGACGACGGCCGGGCCGGGGGACCTGGTCTACGTGCCCCGGTCGGGCGTGCACGGGTTCCGGGCGGCCGAGGAGGAGACCGGGTGCCGGATGCTGGTCCTGTTCACGCCCGGCGCCCCGCGGGAGGACTACTTCCGCGGCATGGTCGAGCTGCACGCCGGCGGCCGCACCCCGAGCACCGAGGAGCTGGACGAGCTGGCCGCCCGGTACGACCAGCTCAACCTGCGGGACTGACCTCACCGGGTGCGTCCCGGTCCTGCCAGGTGCAGACGCACACCTCGTTGCCCTCGACGTCGGCGAGCACCCAGAACGACCGGGCCGCGTCGTCGGACAGCAGCCGGCCGCCCGCCGCCAGCGCCGCGGCCACCCGGGCCGGCGCGACGTCGTGCGGCACGGTGACGTCGAGGTGGATCCGGTTGCGCTGCGGCCGGGCGGCGTCCATCTGCTGGAACCACACCGCGGGCAACCGGCCGGCGGGGTCGACCAGCGCCTCCTCGTCGCCGGGCTGGGGGACGAGGCCGAGGACGGCGGCCCAGAACGGGCGCACGGCCGGGATGTCCAGGGCGTCGACGGCGATCTCCAGCTCCTGCACGCCGGTCTCGCCGACCGGGTCGACGGGCCGGTCCACCAGCTCGGTGACCCGGCGGGCCAGCTCGACGTCGGTGGCGGTCACGACGCCGCGGGCCCGGTCCTGCACCGCGAGCCGCAGCCGGTCGGGGCGCAGGTCCGCCCGCAGGTGCGCGTCGCCGTCCGGCCCGAGCTCGACGGCGACCGCGGTGAGCAGGCCGGCGCCCTCGGCGAGGGAGTCCAGCGGGACGGCGGTGACCAGCTCGCCGAGCAGCAGCCGCCAGCCGAGGCCGGCGACGGCGTCCTGGGCCTGGGCGCGGGTCAGCGCGGGGGAGTCCACGCCGTCATCGTGCCGGGTGCCTCCGACAGCCCGGCCAGCAGCCGGGCGAGGGCGCGCTGCTGCTGGGCGTGCAGCGGGGAAGCCGGTCCGGTGACCAGCGCCTTCCACAGCGCCCACCCCCGGGCGCGCGCCCAGCAGCCGTCGTCGAGGGCGACCGCGTCCCGGAACGCGGCGCGGCCGGCGTCGTCCAGTCCGGTCCAGGCGATGACCAGGTCGCAGGCGGGGTCGCCGGTGCCGCAGGTGCCGAGGTCGATGACCGCGGACAGCCGCCCGTCGACCAGCAGCAGGTTGCCCGGCGCCAGGTCGCCGTGGAACCACACCGGGTCCCGGTCCCAGGAGGTGGTCAGCGCGTCGTCCCAGATCGCTGCGCAGCGGCGGCGGAGGTCGTGGTCCAGCGCGGGCAGGGCGGCCCGCACCTCGGCGTCGTAGGTGCCCGGGTGCAGGCCGCGCCCGCAGGAGTGCGCACCCGCCGCGGGCCCGTCCTCCGCCGGCACGGCGTGCAGCTCGCGCAGCGTCCTGCCCAGGTCGGCGCCCAGCTGCTCCCCGTCGGCACCGGCGACGGCGTCGAGCACGACGCCGGGCAGCCAGCGGCGCACCGACCACGGGTGCGGGTACCCGGCTCCGGGCCGGCCGACGGCGACCACCTCGGGGACGGCGACGGCCAGGTGCCGGGCCAGCAGCGGCAGGGCTCGCGCTTCCTTGGCCACGGCGTCGGCGTACCCGGGGGCGGCGGGCAGCCGGACGGCGAGGTCGTCGCCGAGCCGGAAGGTCCGGTTGTCGTTGCCCTGCGGCTCCACCGGCGTGACGGAGCGGTCCGCCCACTGCGGGAACTGCTCGGCGACCAGCGCGCGGACCATGGCCTGGTCCATCAGCTCTCCAGTTCCCACAGCGCCCGGTAGTACCTGATCCGCTCCGGGTCGGGCTCGATGCCGTAGGCGCGGAACAACTCGGGCTGGTGGCCCTCCCCGAAGTTCCAGTCCAGGCTCAGGGAGGCCACGGCCAGGTCGGCCCAGCGGTCGCCGACGCCCAGGTCGCCGAGGTCGACGTGGCCCACCCAGGCGCCGGCACCGGAGACGAGGGTGTTGGGCGCGCAGGCGTCCCCGTGCACGACGACCGGGTCGGTCAGCGGTGGGCGGGGACCCAGTCCGGTCGGGGTGCGGGCGGCCCAGCTCTCGCCGGCCCGGTGAGCCGGCACGACGTCGACCGGCAGGGCGTGCACGGCCCGCAGCCCGACGGCGATGGCCGCGATCGCCTCCGAACGGCGGGCGCGCCACCGGTCGCCGACCGCGTGCTCGCCGGGCAGCGGCGCGGTGAGCAGCCACTGAGCGTGGTCGTCGGCGCCGTGGTCGAGCAGGGCGGGGACGGGGTGCCGGCCGGCAAGCCAGCCCAGGGCGTCGCGCTCCCGGTCCAGGGCCGGTGCGGCCGGGCGCGGGCTCCACTTCAGGTAGGGCCCGTCGCCGAGCCGGAAGGTCAACCCGCCGAGCTCGTTGCGCCAGACCAGCTGCGCCGTCCCGTACCGCTCCTGCAGCCCGAGGACGACGGCCGGCACGCCGTCGGGCCCCAGGGTGTGGAACGCGGCCAGGTCCGCGACGTCGCTCACCGGCCCATCACCGCACACCAGCGGCGCGGGGCGCCACCGGATTCGCGGAGATCAGTTGGCCATGTCCACGAAGCGGGAGTAGTGGCCCTGGAAGGCGACGGTGACGTTCGCGGTGGGGCCGTTGCGGTGCTTGACCAGCATGATGTCGGCCTCGCCGGCCCGCGGGGACTCCTTCTCGTACATGTCCTCGCGGTGGATCATCATGACCATGTCGGCGTCCTGCTCGATCGAGCCGGACTCGCGCAGGTCGGACAGCATCGGCTTCTTGTCCTGGCGCTGCTCGGAGCCACGGTTGAGCTGGCTCATCGCGATGACCGGGACCTCGAGCTCCTTGGCCAGCAGCTTGAGCGCACGGGAGAACTCCGAGACCTCCTGCTGACGGGACTCCACCCGCTTGCCCGACGTCATCAGCTGCAGGTAGTCGATGACCACGAGCTTGAGGTCGTTGCGCTGCTTGAGCCGCCGCGCCTTGGCCCGGATCTCCATCATCGTCATGTTGGGGGAGTCGTCGATGTAGAGCGGGGCGTCGGCGACCTCGCCCATGCGGCGGGCCAGCTTCGACCAGTCCTCGTCGGACAGCGTGCCGGCGCGCATGTGGTGCAGCGGCACCTTCGCCTCGGCCGACAGCAGACGCATGGTGATCTCGTGCTTGCTCATCTCCAGGGAGAAGATGCAGGCCGCCATGTGGTGCTTGACCGACGCCGAGCGCGCGATGTCCAGGCCGAGGGTGCTCTTGCCGACACCGGGGCGGGCGGCGATGACGACCATCTGGCCGGCCTGCAGGCCGTTGGTGAGCTCGTCGAGGTCGCGGATGCCGGTGGGCACGCCGCGGGCGGTGCCACCGCGGCTGGCGATCGCGTCGAGCTCGTCCATCGTGGGCTGCAGGACGTCCTCGAGGCGCGAGTAGTCCTCGCTCATCCGCTTCTCGGTGACGTCGTAGATCTCCTGCTGGGCGCGGTCGACGATGTCGTCGACGTCGCCCTTCCCGCCGGCGGCGCCGTAGCCCAGCTGCACCACGCGGGTGCCGGCCTCGACCAGCCGCCGCAGCACGGCCTGCTCGGCCACGATCGCGGCGTAGTAGCCGGCGTTGGCCGCGGTGGGCGTGGAGGCGATGAGCGTGTGCAGGTACACCGCGCCGCCCATGCGGGACAGCTGGTCGGTGCGGTTGAGCTCGGCGGCGACGGTGATCGCGTCGGCGGGCTCGCCGCGGCCGTAGAGGTCGAGGATGCAGTCGAAGACGACCTGGTGCGCCGGACGGTAGAAGTCGGCGCCGTGCAGGACCTCCACGACGTCGGCAATCGCGTCCTTGCTCAGCAGCATGCCGCCCAGGACCGACTGCTCGGCAGCGACGTCCTGGGGGGGCTGGCGGTCGTACTCCGGTGCCGAGGCCACCGGCCTGCTGATGTCGTCGACCACTGCCACGCGCGGTGCTCCCCTTCGCTGTTGCGTCCCCCGGCCACGACCGGCGCCCGCCTCCGGGCGGGCCGTCGTGGTCCTTGCTACCGCCGGGGTCCGACAGTTCCGCGGGGCGGCCGGTCGGGCGCCCGCGGCGCGCTCGGGGAGGAACGCTAGGCAGCCGCGGGGGCGTCGTCCACGACCGCTGTGCACACCGCTCTGCACAACCTGTGGACACCGCGGTGGACGGACGCAGCCGCCGTGTGGACGGCGTCGGGACGGCCACCCGTCACCTGACGGAAAGGGCGCCGTCACCTGGTGATCGGCTGGCCCCAGGCTGTGGACGGCAGAAAAACTTCATCCGGTCGCCGGCCCGGGCGCGTCGTGGACGGGCGCGTCGCACCACCCTCACCACCAGCCCCGTGCGCGCCTGGCACATGCCGCCGGCGCCGTCCTCCTGCACGGGAGTCCGTCCTCCCGCACCAGATCTCGCGAGGGAGGACGGAGTTCGATCAACCCCCCTGATCAACGCTGGGCGCAGGGGGCCGGGAACGGCGGAGGGGGCGCCGGACCAGTGGTCCGACGCCCCCTCCGGGACGACCTGGGATCAGGCCGCGACGACCTCGATGGCCAGCGTGGCGCTGACCTCGGGGTGCACCCGCACCGTGACGGTGTGGGCACCGGTCGACTTGATCGAGCTGGGCAGCTCGACGCGACGACGGTCCAGCGAGGGACCACCGGCGGCGGTCACCGCGGCGACGACGTCGGCCGTGGTGATCGAGCCGAACAGGCGGCCGCCCTTGCCGGCCTTGGCCGGCACGGTGACGGTCAGCGAGCCCAGCTGGCCGGCGACCTGCTTGGCCTCCTCGAGCGTGGCGACCTCGCGGGCCGCACGCGCCCGGCGGATGCCGGCCACCTGCTTCTCGGCACCGCGCGAGGCGACGATCGCCAGGCCGCGGGGCAGGAGGTAGTTGCGGGCGTACCCGCCCTTCACCTCGACGGTGTCCCCGGCGGAGCCGAGGCCGGCGACCTCGTGGGTCAGGATCAGCTTCGATGCGCTCATGGTCAGCGCGCCGTGGAGGTGTAGGGCAGCAGGGCCATCTCGCGGCTGTTCTTCACGGCCACGGCGACGTCGCGCTGGTGCTGGCTGCAGTTGCCGCTGACGCGGCGGGCACGGATCTTGCCGCGGTCGGAGATGAACTTCCGCAGCAGGGTCGTGTCCTTGTAGTCGACGTAGGTCGCCTTGTCCTTGCAGAACTGGCAGACCTTCTTCTTCGGCTTGCGAATCGGAGGCTTGGGCACTGGGTTCTCTTTCTCAGGGGTGGTACGAGATCAGAAGGGGGGCTCGTCGGAGGACGAGGCCGGGGTCGACCACGGGTCGCTGGAGCCGCCACCGCCGCCGGAGGAGCCGAAGCCCCCACCGCCGCCGGAGCCGCCGCCGAACCCGCCACCGCCGCCGTCGCCGCGGTTGGCCTTGGTGACCTTCGCGGTGGCGTAGCGGAGCGAGGGGCCGATCTCGTCGACCTCCAGCTCGACGACGGTGCGCTTCTCGCCTTCCTTCGTGTCGAAGGAACGCTGCTTCAGGCGACCGCTGACGATGACCCGGGAGCCACGGGTGAGGGACTCGGCGACGTTCTCGGCCGCCTGCCGCCACACGTTGCAGCGCAGGAAGAGGGCCTCGCCGTCCTTCCACTCCGACGTCTGGCGGTCGAAGGTCCGCGGCGTGGACGCCACGGTGAAGTTCGCGACGGCAGCCCCGGACGGCGTGAAACGCAACTCCGGGTCGGCGGTCAGGTTGCCGATGACGGTGATGACGGTTTCGCCGGCCATGGTCAGTGGACCTCGGGACGCATCAGCTTCGTGCGCAGGATGGACTCGTTCAGGTTGAGCTGGCGGTCCAGCTCGGCGACCGCGGCGGGCTCGGCCTGGATGTCGACGACGGCGTAGATGCCCTCGACGTTCTTCTTGATCTCGTACGCCAGGCGGCGACGGCCCCAGATCTCGGTCTTCGCGGTGCCACCGGCGTTGGTGACGACGGAGAGGAACCGGTCCAGGCTGGGAGCGATCGAACGCTCCTCCAGCTCGGGATCGAGGATGATCATCAATTCGTAGTGACGCACGGAGAACCCCACCTCCTCTGGTCTCGGCGGCTGCAGGGCATCTGCAGCAGGAGGGCTTGCACGCGTCGCGCCCCCGGACGGCCCAGGACAGCAGCCGGACAGGAGCGCTCCGCCGAGGGTACCAGCCGCCGGGGGCGGCGTCCTCGCAGGTCAGGAGCGGGAGGACGCCCGCTGGGCCAGGTGGGTGCGCACCAGGGCGGCGGTGACTCCGGCCAGCGCGACCACGGCGGCCAGGGCCGGCACCGACAGCGCCGGGTCGGGGCTGGCGGCCTGGGAGTCCGAGGCCACCTCGACGTCGTCCCCGCTGCCGCCGGGCAGCGCGCCGTCCAGCCCGGCGAGCTGGCCGAAGACCGGGACCGAGGCGCCGTCGTAGCTGCCGGCCACCCCGCCGCCACCGCTGCCGTTGCCGCGCGAGGACGCGGCGTCACCGGTCGCGAAGCGGGAGGGGTCGAAGGCCGCGGCCGCGGAGGTGTCCAGCGGGGCCAGCTGCCCGGAGGTGCTGGGCACCCCGTAGGCGTAGCCGGTGCCGTCGACCGACGGGGCCGGCTGCTCGGTGGCCGGGGCGGGGGCCTGCTCGCCGCCACCCGTCACCGGGGTGTCCACCGGGGCGGACGGCGCCGCGGGCACCTGGGTCGGGACGGCCACGTTGACCGGCGGCAGCGTGGGCAGGTTCGCCGAGGGCAGGTTCGGCAGCGGCACCAGGGTGTTCACCACGAAGGGCGTGCCGACCGGCAGCGCCGGGAGGCTGCGGACGATGCCGTTGACCAGGTCGTTGACCACGGCCGACGGCGTGCCCGTGGCCGGCACCACCCGGTAGGTGTAGGTGATCGCGCCGACCGTGCTCGACGGGAACGTGTACTGCGCCGACTGGCCCAGCTGCAGGCCCTTGGTGGAGCCGTTGAAGGTCACCGAGATGTCGGTGTAGACCGTGCCGCCCAGCGAGCCGACCAGCGGCAGGGTGACGCTGGCCGGGTAGGAGGCCACCGAGTTCACGAACGTGACGGTGCCGCCGGCGTCGATGCTCACCGTCGGCGGGGTGAGCGTCCTGATCTCCACCGTCGCCGTCGGGGCCGCGGTGGCGGCCGGCGCGGCGAGCACCGAGCCCGCCACCGCGAGCAGCCAACCGAGCGTGAGCACGGCGATGCCACGCCGTGCCGACCGGGCGATCCGTCCGCTGTGCATCGTCCTGCGCCTCTCCGTCGAGACCCGAGCTGCCGGTTACCCGCCAGTAGTACCTACGAGTAACACCTATCACGTGCGACAACGAGTGTGTGACGTGGGAGATACGCGCGCATCTCGATGTCACCCCCACGGCCTACGTTCGGGGGCATGTCGTCACAGGCCGTGGGAGTGCACGTCGGGTCGGGTCTCACCGAGGGGAACGAGGTCGAGGACGGCGGCGTGCTGGCCCGGGCCGCCGAGGTCGACGCCTCGGCGGTCCAGGTCTTCCTCGCCGACCCGCAGGACTGGAAGGCCCCCAAGCCCCGGCCCGACGCCGACGAGCTGCGTGACGCCGACCTGACGGTGTTCGTGCACGCCCCGTACGTGCTCAACGTGGCCTCGACGAACAACCGCATCCGCATCCCCAGCCGCAAGCTGCTCGGCCAGCACGCGCAGGCCTCGGCGGCGATCGGTGCGGCCGGGATGGTGGTGCACGGCGGGCACGTCACCGGCAAGGACGACCCGGCCGCGGGCTTCGACAACTGGCGCAAGCTCTTCGAGCGGCAGGCGGCCGACGGCGGCTTCCCCGTCCCCGTGCTCGTCGAGAACACCGCCGGCGGCGACGGGGCGATGGCCCGCGAGCTCGACGCGCTGGCCCGGCTGTGGGACGCGGTCGGGGAGTTCGGCGCCGGGTTCGTGCTCGACACCTGCCACGCCTGGGCGGCCGGGTGGGACCTGGCCACCGTGGTCGACGACGTGCGGGCGATCACCGGCCGCATCGACCTGGTGCACCTCAACGACAGCCGTGACGAGGCCGGCTCCAACCGCGACCGGCACGCCCCGCTCGGCGAGGGCGCCATCCCGGAGGAGCTACTGCTCGGTGTCGCGCGGGCGGCCGGCTGCCCCGTCGTCCTGGAGACCCCCGGCGACGCCGCGTCCCACGCCGGCGAGATCACCCGGGTCCGGGCGGCGCTGGGCTAGCCGGAACCGGTCGGGGGCGCCGTCGAGGACGCCGCCCGCGGGGTCGTCGGTGCCGGGCCAGCTGCGCCGGACCCGGTCCAGCTCCGGGTGCCACACGTCCCGCACCACCAAGGCCATCAGCACGAGGACGGCGACGTCGCGCACCCCGACGGCGAGGAAGAACCACTGCACGTCGACGCCCTTGTTGTCGGTGCCGAGGTACCAGAGCAGCCGGGGCACCCAGAGCACCGCCTCGGTGGCCTGCCACAGCAGCAGCGACCGCCAGGACGGCCGGGCCAGCACCGCCAGCGGGAGCAGCCACAGCGAGTACTGCGGGCTCCACACCTTGTTGACCAGCAGGAACCCGGCCACCAGCAGGAACGCCAGCTGGGCGACGCGGGGCCGCTGCGGGGCGGTGAGTCCGAGCACCGCGACCGCGACGCAGACCGCCACGGTGGCCACCGCGACCCAGGCGTTGAGCACCGACGGGCTCTGCCCCTCGGCGAGCGGGCCGTCGAACAGGGTGCCGCCGCTGGCCTGGATGGCGATGTTCCACAGCGTGTCCGGGTCGGCGGGCCGGCTGTCGTTGAGCGTGAAGAACAGCTGCCAGTTCTCCGGCGCCAGCAGCGCGACCGGCAGGTTGACCACCAGCCAGGCGGCGGCCGCGGCCACGGTGGTCATGGCCCAGGCGCGCAGCTTCCCGGCCCGCAGGCACAGCACCAGCAGGACGCCCAGCAGCAGCACCGGGTAGAGCTTGGCCGCCGTCCCCAGGCCGATCAGCACCCCGGCCAGCACCGGGTGCCGCTTCGCCCAGGCCCACATGCCCAGCGAGGCCAGCGCGACGGCGAACAGGTCCCAGTTGGTGAAGGCGTGCACCACCAGCAGCGGGGACAGCCCGATCATCGCGGCGTCCCAGGGCCGCCGTCCGGTCAGGCCCACGACCGACCGGGTCACCAGCAGCGCGCAGACGCCGAGCATCAGGCAGGTCACCACGTAGTAGCTCTGCACCGGCACGACGGCGGGCAGCAGGCCGACCGTCTGGGCCAGCGAGTCGTAGCCGCGGGCCAGCACCGAGGCGATCCACATGAACCCGCCGGTGAGCACCGGGTACTCCACCGCCGAGCCCAGGTAGGGCACCTGGCCGGTGTCCAGGCCGCGCAGGCCGAACAGCGGGACGGTGTCGGAGTAGCAGAAGTGGGTGTACTGCTTCGAGCCCACCCAGTTGCCGTCCGAGCAGGGGTTCTGCTTGGCCCAGGCGAGCGCGAGCCCGACCACGCAGAACAGCAGGCAGACCCGCAGCGGGGTCCAGAACAGCGCGCGCCCGGTGACCGCGTGCCGGCCCCACGGACCACCGACGGCCTCGCTGGCCTGGGCGGCGACCCGGTCGGTCCAGCTGGGCACCACCCGGTCCGGCCACGGCGGTGCGGCCACCCGGGGCGGCTCGCTCACCCGCACCGGGGACGACGCGGGCCCGCCGTCCGGCTGGTCGGCCGGCGGCGGGCCCGTGTCCTGCGTGCTCACGGCGACAGTCTGCCCCGGCGTCTCAGCCGTTCGGCTGACCGTTCCCGGGAGGCACCACGATGGACGGTGGGCCCTGCGTCGTCGGCGGTGGGGCCTGCGTCGTCGGCGGTGGGGCCTGCGTCGTCGTCGGCGGGGCCTGCGTCGTCGTCGGCGGGGCCTCGGTGGTCGGCGCCGGGGCCTCGGTGGTCGGCGCCGGGGCCTGCGTCGTGGTGCGCGGCGGGGCCTGGGTGGTCTGCTCCACCGGCGCACCCCGGCCGGAGTCGCCGTCGATGACCGGCTCGCTGGGCAGCTCCTCCACCGGCGTGCCGGCGAGGACGGCGTCCATGTACTGCTGCCAGATCGCCCCCGGCAGGCCCGAGCCGAAGATGATCGACCCGGAGGCGTTCACGATCGGCTCGCTGGGGCTGTCGTTGCCCATCCACACCGCCGTCGAGATCGACGGGGTGAAGCCGACCATCCACGCGTCGGAGTTGTCCTCGCCCTGGCCCTGGGTGCCGGTCTTGCTGGCCACCGGCCGGTCGCCGTCCAGGCTGCGGCGGGAGTACTCCGCGACGCCCTCCATCGAGTAGGTGGTGTCGCTGGCGACGTCGGCCGGCATGGCCTGCGTCCCGGTGTCGACCACGGCGTCGGGCGAGACGATGACCCCGCCCGCCGAGTCGGTCACCTGGGACACGATGTGCGTGGCGTGCCGCACCCCGCCGTTGGCGATGGTGGCGAACCCGGACGCCTGGTCGATCGGGCGCATCTCGTACTCGCCGATGCCGATCGCCGAGCCGGTGAAGCCGTCGGCGTTCGCCAGGGTGCGCAGCCCGTCGAGGGCACCCCCGGACCAGGTGTCGGGCATGCCGGTGGCGGCCAGCGCCGTGTCGCGCACGTTCTCGGCCCCGACCTCGTAGGCCAGCCCGTAGAAGGTGGTGTTCAGCGAGCGCGTCATGGCCTGGACCAGCGTGCAGTTGCCGCACGAGGCGCCGCCGGAGTTGCGCACCGGGGCCTCGCGGTCGGGGAAGGTCTGCGGCGAGCTGCCGTCCCAGCGGGTCTGCACCCCGATGCCCTGCTCCAGCGCGGTGGCCATCACGTACGGCTTCATCGACGAGCCGGGCTGGCGCTGCGCCTGGACGTAGTCGGTGCCGGTGGACGTCACCGGGCTGTAGTAGGTCAGCACCGCGCCGGTGCGCGGGTCGACCGACACCAGGGCCTGCCGCAGGTTCTCCGGCTCGCCCGCCATGACGTCGGCCACCGCGGCGGCCGCGGCGTCCTGGTAGCCCTTGTTGACGGTGCTGGTGATCCGCAGGCCACCGGCGAAGACGTCCTGGTCGTCGAGGCCGTAGCGGTCCTGCAGCTCGGAGACCACCTGGCGGGCGATGAACCCCTCGGGGCCGTCGGGGTAGTTGAGGTTGGCCGTGGACGCCGGCAGCACCTCGGGGTAGGTCGAGGCCTCCCGGTCGGCGGGGCTGAGCCAGTCCTGCTCGACCATGCCGTCGAGCACCAGGCCCCAGCGGTCCTGCGCGCCCTCGGGGTTGGTGGCCGGGTCGTAGGCACTGGGGCTGCGGATCAGGACGGCGAGGACGGCGCCCTGCTGCGCGGTCAGCGCACTGGCGTCGACGCCGAAGTAGGTCTGCGCCGCGGCCTGGATGCCGTAGGCGCCGCGACCGAAGTAGATGGTGTTGAGGTACCCCTCGAGGATCTCGTCCTTGGAGTAGTTGTTGTCCAGCTTCACCGCCAGGAACAGCTCCTGGAACTTGCGGCTGAACGTCTGGTCGGCGGTGAGCAGCGTGTTCTTCACGTACTGCTGGGTGATCGTCGACCCGCCCTGCGTGGACCCGCTCGTCAGGTTGCTCCACGCCGCCCGGGCGATGCCGGTGACCGAGATGCCCGGGTCGGAGTAGAAGTTGCGGTTCTCCGCGGCCAGCACGGCCTCCCGCGCGGGCTCGGAGACCTGGTCCAGGGGGACGTTGATCCGGTTCTCGGTGCCCAGCCGGGCCATCTCGGTGGTGCCGTCGGAGTAGTAGATGATCGACAGCTGGTCCTGCTGGACGTCGTCCAGGTCGGGGACCGACGTGTTGGCGTAGACCACGCCGACGAAGACGCCGAGCAGCAGCAGGCCGCCCAGCACCAGCGAGGCGAGGACCTTGTAGACGCGGCGCCGCTTCTGCTTCGCCGTCCGCTTGCCCTTGCCCCGCTTCCGGGCCGCGGGCTTGGCCGACACCGTCGCGGCCCCGCCGGAGCGGGCGGCCGTCGTCCGGCCGCGGTCGCCGCCGCGCCGCGCGGACCGGGGGTCGGGGCGGCGCGGGTCGGGCCGGCCGCCCCCGCCCCCGCCGGAGCGGGCGGCCCGGGCCGGCGGGGGACGGCGCACGGAGCCCGCGGGCGGCCCGACGGGCGAGGTCTCGTCGTGGGGAGGCACGGCGGTGGCCCCTCTCTGCGGATCGGTGGTCGGGTCGGTGCCGACGGGCTCGGGTCAGCGGACCAGCATGCCCCGGCCGGTGTGTCGCGGTCCAGGATGACCGCTCTCCCTGTGCACGGCCGGGAACGGTCCGTCCACGGACCCGTGTCGTGGGGCCGGGCGTCAGTCCGGGGCGGTCCGGCGCCGGGTGCGGCGGGGCTGCTGGCCGGGGACGGGCTCCGCGCCGAGCACGTACGAGCTGACCAGGTGGTTCCAGCGGCAGCTGCGGCAGACCTCGACGGCGTAGACGGCGAACTCGTCCTGCATCGCGTCCATCCGGGCGAGCTCGCGTTGCCGCTTCGCCTGCCCGGCGACCGTCCCCAACGCCTCACCGTAGACGTAGTTGACCCTGGTCAGCAGCGTGTTCTGGCACACCGGGCAGCGGTCGGCGGTCTCCTCGCCGTGGTGGCGGGCGGCCTGGACGAGGTGCGGGGTGGCGTCGCAGACCTCGGCGAGGGCGACCCGGCCGGCGCGCACGTCGGCCAGCACGGCGCGCTTGCGCAGGGTGTGGTCGACCACCGATCGGCGTGGCACCGATCCACCGTACGACCACCGGCGGCCGGCCGGGACCTGACAAACGGATCCGTATGCAAGCTGACAAACTTCCCGTTATGTTCGTGTCGTCCGGCCGGCAGCGCGGCCGTCCCTGACGGAGCGCACCAGCAGCCCGCACCACACCACCAACCGCCGCGCAGCGTCGCCGGCACTCCAGGAGGACCCATGGGATCGGTCAAGGTCGCGATCGTCGGCGTCGGCAACTGCGCGGCGTCGCTCGTGCAGGGCGTCGAGTACTACAAGGACGCCGACGAGACGCACAGCGTCCCCGGCCTGATGCACGTCCGCTTCGGCGACTACCACGTCTCCGACGTGCAGTTCGTCGCCGCGTTCGACGTGGACGCCAAGAAGGTCGGCCAGGACCTGTCCGCGGCCATCGGCGCCAGCGAGAACAACACGATCAAGATCTGCGACGTCCCGCCGACCGGGGTCACCGTGCAGCGCGGCACCACCCTCGACGGGCTGGGCAAGTACTACCGGCAGACCATCGAGGAGTCCGACGAGCAGCCGGTCGACGTCGTCGCCGCGCTGCGCGAGTCCGGCGCCGACGTCCTGGTCTGCTACCTGCCCGTGGGCTCGCAGGAGGCCGCGGAGTTCTACGCCCAGGCCGCCCTGGACGCCGGGGTCGCCTTCGTCAACGCCCTGCCGGTCTTCATCGCCGGCACCAAGGAGTGGGCCGACAAGTTCACCGCCGCCGGGGTGCCGATCGTCGGCGACGACATCAAGAGCCAGGTCGGCGCGACCATCACCCACCGGGTGCTGGCCAAGCTGTTCGAGGACCGCGGCGTGCAGCTCGACCGCACGATGCAGCTCAACGTCGGCGGCAACATGGACTTCAAGAACATGCTCGAGCGCGAGCGCCTGGAGTCCAAGAAGATCTCCAAGACCCAGGCGGTGACCAGCCAGGTCGATCGCGACATGGGCAAGGACAACGTGCACATCGGCCCGTCGGACCACGTGCCGTGGCTGTCGGACCGCAAGTGGGCCTACGTCCGGCTCGAGGGCCGCGCGTTCGGCGACGTCCCGCTGAACCTGGAGTACAAGCTCGAGGTCTGGGACTCCCCGAACTCGGCCGGCATCATCATCGACGCCGTCCGGGCCGCCAAGATCGCCAAGGACCGCGGGATCGGGGGCCCGATCCTGTCGGCGTCCTCGTACTTCATGAAGAGCCCGCCGGAGCAGTACAGCGACTCCGAGGCCCGCGACGCCGTCGAGGCGTTCATCCGCGGGGACGTCGAGCGCTGACCGTCGCGCGCTGGTTATCGCGCGCTGATCACCGGGCCGGCGTGCCTCCCTACCCTGGGGGCATGCCGGCCCGACCTCGTCTGCTCGCCCTGCTGCTCGCCCTCACCGTGGCCGTGCTGGCCGGGTGCAGCAGCGGCGGGTCCGCCGCCGACCGCACCCCCGGCGACCCGATCACCGAGGACGAGGCGCAGACGCTGGCCGGCCTGCTGCACCGCAACTACACCGAGGGCGGCGCGGACTTCACCATCACCGCGCCCTACGCGGAGGGCACGGTGCTGACCCTCACCGGCGAGATGGACTTCCGCCAGGGGATCGGCCGCGCGCAGGCGGTCACCACCTACGGCAACGGCCAGCCCGACGACACCCGCACGCTGTTCTTCACCACCGCCGACCTCTGGTACGGCGACGTCCCCGGGCTGACCGAGGCGATGGCCGCGGCCGGGCGGCCGGGCACCACCTACCTGGAGCGGCCGATCGCCACCACCCAGGCCAACGGGACGGCGTCGCTGGTCGACGTCCTGGTGCAGCTGCTGCCCAACCTGTCGCAGCGGGCCGACGACGACCCCCGCTCCTTCCTGGAGCGCGACTACACCTGGCAGGGCCAGCGGTCGGTCAACGGACAGCTCGCGGCGGCCTACCGGACCGGCAACGGCGCGACGATCGTCGTGTCCGCCGAGACCCGGATGCTGCTGCAGTACACGACCCGGCTGCCCGACCAGACCTTCGAGGTCACGATCACCCTCAGCGACCCGGGCCCGCGCACGATCACCGTGCCCGGCGAGGCCGAGACCGCCCTCGCGTCGGACTACCCGCAGGTCGCCTCCGAGCTGGGCTTCTGACCCCGGTCACGCAGAACGGGAGGGACGGTCTCTTCCCCAGACCGTCCCTCCCGCAGCCCCCAGTCTGCCAGACCGGGGAGCCCCCGGCGAGCCTCCTGGGGCGCTAGTTCTGCGTGGGGTCGGACGTCGCCGTGGCCAGCACCGCCCGGGCCCCGGTCTGCCGGCGGAGCACCCGGTGCCACAGCGCGGCGCCCTCCTCGGCCGACAGCACGTCCTCGGCCCGCGCGGCCACGCAGGCCCACGCACCCTCGGCCATCTCGCCGCCCAGCTGGCCCGGTGACCAGCCCGCGTAGCCCGCGAAGACCCGCAGGCCCTGCACCGCGGGGGCCAGGTCGTCGGGGTCGCCGTCCAGGTCGACCAGGTGCACGTCGGCGTCGACCGGCTGCAGGCCCGCGCCGCCGTCGGCGCACACGGCCAGCCCCAGCGCGGTCTCGCTCTCGCACGGCCCGCCGACGTGGAACACCCCGGGCGCGGTGGCCAGGTGCGCCCAGCCGGGCAGCACGTCGGAGATGCGCACCTCGCTGGGCCGGTTGAGCACCACCCCGACCGTGCCGGTGGCCGAGTGGTCGACGACGTAGACGACGGTGCCGGCGAAGTTCGGGTCGCCCAGCACCGGCATCGCCACCAGCAGGCACCCGGGCCGGACGTCGGCGATCCGCCCGAGGGTCAGCGGGGGGGCGGCCGCACCGGGCGCCCGGCCGGCCGCCGGGGCGGTCGGCCGGCGGTCCGGGTCTGGCGACGGGGGCACCGCGTTCATCGCGCCCAGTGTGCCCCAGGACGGTCGCCTCCGGGGGCGAACACCGCCCGCCGGCCGACCGTAGGGTGCGCGGGTGTGGGGGGACGGACGGCGACGGCACGCCGGTTGCTGGGGCGGCCGGACTTCCGCCGGCTGCTGCTGACCCGGCTGACCGCGCAGTTCGGTGACGGGGTCTTCCAGGCCGCGCTGGCCGGTACCGTGCTGTTCAACCCGCAGCGGGCCGCCGACCCCGTCGACGTGGCCGCCGGGTTCGCCGTGCTGCTGCTGCCCTACTCCGTGGTCGGCCCCTTCGCCGGCGTGTGGCTGGACCGCTGGAGCCGCCGGCAGGTGCTGCTGGTGGCCAACGTGCTGCGCGCCGCCCTGGTCGCCGTCGTCGCCGCGCTGACCGTCGCGGGGGTGGACGGCCCGGCCTACTACCTGGCCGGCCTGGCCGTGTTCTCGGTCAACCGGTTCGTGCTCTCGGCGCTCTCGGCGGGGCTGCCGCACACCTGCGACCGGGCCGAGCTGGTCCCGGCCAACGCGCTGAGCACCACCGCCGGGGCGGTGGCCGGGGTGCTGGGCGGCGGGGTGGCCATCGGGGTGCGCGCGCTGGTCGGCGGGGACGACGCCGGCTACGCCGCGCTGGCGCTCGCCGCCGCGCTGCCCTACCTGGTGTCGGCGACCGTCGTCGCCGGGTTCGCCCGCGCCCACCTGGGCCCCGACCACTCCTCCCGCGCCGCCACCGTCTCCGCCCGCGACGTGCTGCACGGCATGCTCGCCGGCGCCCGGCACGTGCTCGCCTCGCGGGCGGCCACCTGGGTGCTGTCGGTGATGGCGGTGCAGCGGGTCTGCTTCGGCCTGCTCACCCTGCTGACGCTGCTGCTCTACCGCGGCGACCTCGAGCCGGTCGGGCCCTTCCCGGTGGGGCTGGCCGGGCTGGCGCAGGTGCTCGGCGCCGGGGCGCTGGGCACGCTGCTGGCCGCCGCGGCGACCCCGCCCGCCGTCCGCCGGTGGGGCAAGGCCCGCTGGACGACGGCGGCGCTGGTGCTCGGCGGGGTGGGCCAGCTGGCCCTGGGCCTGCCGTTCCTGGCCCCCACCGTGGTGGCCGCCGGGTTCGTGCTCGGCTTCGTCGGCCAGGCGGTGAAGATCTGCGTGGACAGCACGCTGCAGGAGGTCGTGCACGACGACTTCCGCGGCCGGGTGTTCTCCGTCTACGACACCCTGTTCAACGTCACCTTCGTGGCCGCCGTGGTGGTCGGGGCCCTCGCGCTGCCGGGCTCCGGCCGCAGCGTGCCGGCGCTGGCCGTCGTCGCCGCGCTCTACCTGGCCGCGGCGCTGGCCAACGGCCTGCGCGGGGCGCGGGCGGTCAGCGCGCCCGCCACCAGCTGAGCAGCTCGGCCTCGGCGACGTCGGGGTCCAGCGGGCCCCGCTCCAGGCGCAGCTCCTTGAGGAACCGCCAGGCCTCGCCCACCTCGCGGCCCGGCGGGATGCCCAGCAGCTCCATGATCCGGTTGCCGTCGAGGTCGGGCCGGACGCGGGCGAGGTCCTCGGCCGCGGACAGCTCGGCGATCCGGCGCTCGAGCGAGTCGTAGGTCGCCGACAGCTGGGCCGCCCGCCGCTTGTTGCGGGTGGTGGAGTCCGAGCGGACGAGCTTGTGCAGCCGGGCGAGCAGGTCCCCGGCGTCGGTGACGTAGCGGCGCACCGCGGAGTCGGTCCACTCGCCGGACCCGTAGCCGTGGAAGCGCAGGTGCAGGAAGGTCAGCCGGGAGACCTGCTCGACGACCTCCTTGGGGTACTTCAGCGCGGTCAGCCGCTTGCGCACCAGCTTGGCGCCGACCACCTCGTGGTGGTGGAAGGACACCCGGCCGCGCGGTTCGTGCCGGCGGGTGGCCGGCTTGCCGATGTCGTGCAGCAGGGCGGCCAGCCGCAGCACCAGGTCCGGGGACGGCGAGTCCGGGTCGGCCAGGTCCAGCGCGATGGCCTGGTCCAGCACGGTGAGCGAGTGGGCGTAGACGTCCTTGTGCTGGTGGTGCTCGTCGATCTCCATCCGCAGCGCGGAGAGCTCGGGCAGCACGACGTCGGCCAGCCCGGTGGACACCAGCAGCTCCAGCGCGGCGCGCGGGGCGTCGTTGCACAGCGTCCGGGACAGCTCCTGCTGCACCCGCTCGGCGGTGATCCGGCCCAGCTCCGGGGACAGCGCGGTCATCGCCGCGACCACCTCGGGGGCGGGGACGAGCCCGAGCTGCGCGACGAACCGCACGGCGCGCAGCATCCGCAGCGGGTCGTCGGCGAAGGAGTCCTCCGGCGTCCCGGGGGTGCGCAGCCGGCCGGCCAGCAGGTCGCCCAGCCCGCCGAAGGGGTCGGTGACCGTGCGGTCGGGGCCCAGCGAGACGGCCATCGCGTTGACCGTGAAGTCGCGGCGGGCCAGGTCGTCCAGCAGCGAGGTGCCCCAGGCCACCTCGGGGTTGCGCGACTCCCGGTCGTACCGGTCGGCGCGGAAGGTGGTGATCTCCAGCCGCTCGCCGCGCACCTCGGCGCCGACCGTGCCGAAGGCGATCCCGGTGTTCCACGTGGAACTGGCCAGGCCCTGCAGGACGGCGAGGGTCTGCTCGGGGGTGGCCGAGGTGGTCAGGTCCAGGTCGCCGATCCGGGGCTGCCCGGACCCGGCGGCGAGCAGGGCGTCGCGGACCGACCCGCCGACCAGGTGCACCTCGTGCCCGGCCGCGGTGAACCGCTCGCCGACGAGGCCCAGGACGGGGGTGAGGTCGACCAGCGAGCGGACGGTCTCCTGCACGGCCTCGGGGACCGGCTCGGGCTCGGGACGCGGGGGCTGCTCGGACACGACCAACCAGGCTACTGAGCCCGGTCGCGCTACCCTGCAGGCATGGCTCCGACGGGCGGACGACGGCGCCCGGGCCGACGTCTGCGCCGGGTCGACGAGACCTCCGCCGGCGGTCTGGTGGTCGCCGACGACGACGGCACCGGCCCCCGCGCCGCCCTCATCGGGCGCACCGACCGGCGCGGCCGGCTGCTGTGGTCGCTGCCCAAGGGCCACATCGAGGCCGGGGAGACCCCCGAGGACACCGCCGTGCGCGAGGTGGCCGAGGAGACCGGCATCCTCGGCGAGGTCGTCGCGCCGCTGGGGATCATCGACTTCTGGTTCGTCGCCGACGGCCGGCGGGTGCACAAGACGGTGCACCACTTCCTGCTCCGCGCCGTGGGCGGCGAGCTGTCCGACGAGGACGTCGAGGTCACCGAGGTGGCCTGGGTACCGCTGAGCGAGCTGTCCGGACGGCTGGCCTACGCCGACGAGCGGGCCCTGGTCGAGCGCGCCCCCGGCCTGCTGGCCGACAGCGCGTGACCCGGCGGGCTGCCGGCGGCGCCGGACGCCCCGCGACCCGGGTCCTGCTCGGGGTCACCGTGCTGACGGCGGTGCTCGGTGCCCTGCTGCTGCCCGTCCCCGCCGCGCAGGCCGCCCCGGCCACCGGCGCGACCGCGGCGGCCCCGGTGGCCATCACGATCACCACCCTGGAGCCGCGCACGGTCACCCCGGGCAGCACCGTGGTCGTCGGGATGACGCTGACCAACGACGGCGACGACACCATCACCGACCTGTCGGTGCGGCTGCAGCGCGGCGACCGGCTCACCACCCGCGACGAGCTGACCGCCGACGCCGCGCAGCCCTCGGCCGGGGACGCCGCGCAGGCCCCGTTCCAGCCCATCCCCAGCACGGTCCTCGAGCCCGGCGACGACGCGTTCTTCCAGTTCTCCACCCCCGCCGCCGACCTGGCGCTCACCGCCGACGGCGTCTACCCGGTGCTGGTCAACGTCAACGGCACCCGCGCCGGCCTGGTCGAGCGGGTGGGGGAGCTGTCCACCTACCTGACGGTCTTCGCCGGCACCACCAGCCGGACGACGGTGTCCTGGCTGTGGCCGCTCACCGACCGGCCGCACCGCGACGCCGACGGCACCTTCACCGACGACGACCTCGCCGACGAGGTGTCCGCCGACGGCCGCCTGGACCGGGCGCTGGCCGCACTCGAGGGCCTGCCCGACGGCGGCCGCACGGTGCCGGTGACCCTGGCGGTCGACCCGGCGCTGGTCGAGGAGCTCACCGCGATGTCCGGCGGCTACACCGTCGACGGCGCCCCGGGCGGGGGCGTGGCCGCGGCGGGGGAGTGGCTGTCCCGGCTGCGGTCGCTGGCCGTCGTCCACCCGGTGGTCGCGCTGCCCTACGCCGACGTCGACGCCGACGCCCTGCAGGCCGCCGGGCTGCCGGGTGCGCTGACCCGCTCCCTGCCGGGCACCGTCGAGGGCACCGCGGCCCAGCCCGCCAGGGGCAGCGCCCCCGCGACGCCGTCGGCCACGGCGACGGCGACCACCGAGCCGCCGGCCCCCACGACCAGCGCGGGCGAGCAGGTCCTGGCCGACGCGCTGGACACCACCCCCCGGACCGACCTGGCCTGGCCGGCCGGCGGCGCGGTGCGCACCGACACCCTGGCCACGCTCACCGCGGGCGGGGTCGACCAGCTGGTGCTGGGCCAGGGCGGCTACACCGACGCCGACGCGGCGGTCGGCCGCACCGGCCGGGCCGCCGCCGCCCGGGTGCCGGTCACCACCGCCGGCGGCACGCTGACCACCCTGGTGGCCGACTCCGCGCTGGCCGAGGTGGTCGCCGGCGCCGACACGGCGGTCGGCGGTCCCCGCGTGGCCGAGCAGCGCTACCTGGCCGAGCTGGGCGTGCTCACCTCGCAGCTGGCCGCCGTCGACCCCGCGGTCGCGCAGACGGTGCTGGTGGTGCCGCCGCGGGAGGTGCAGGCCGACCCGGACTGGACCACCCCGATGATGGCCGACACCGCCACCGAGCCGTGGCTGGCGGCGGCGTCCCTCGAGGACCTGGCGTCCGGGCCCGTCGCCGACGCCGGTGACCTGGTGGCACCGGCGGACGACGCCCGCCTGGCCGGGCCGGGCATGGCCTCGGTGGCCGCGGCGGTGGCGGTCCGCGACGACGTCGCCGGCGCGGTGGTGGGCGACCCGGGCACCGTGCTCGCCGGCTACGACGCGGCCGTCTCCCGCGCGGTGTCGGTGTCCTGGCGGGACGACCCGGACGGCTTCACGGCCTCGGCCACGGACCTGCAGCAGACCCTCGCGGCGCTGCGCGGCGAGGTGGGCCTGGTGGCCCCGGCCGACGGCGCCTACAGCCTCGCCTCCAGCGACGCGCCCCTGGTGCTCACCGTCCGCAACGACCTGCCCTTCGCCGTCGACGTGACCCTGGACCTGCAGACCCGCAGCGGCGTGGGCTTCGAGGCGGAGACCGTGCCGGCGCAGCGGCTGGACCCGCTGACCCGCACGGTCATCACGGTGCCCACCTCGGTGCGGCAGTCGGGCAGCTTCACCGTGGTGGCCCAGCTCGCCACCCCGGCCGGCGGGCCGCTGGGCACCGAGGTGCAGCTGCGGGTGAGCAGCACCGCCTACGGCCCGATCACGCTGGCCATCACCATCGGGGCGACCGCGCTGTTGGGGCTGCTGTTCCTGCGCCGGCTGGTCCTCTTCGTGCTGCGCCGCCGGCGCGGTGGGCCCGCCCCGGTCGACGACGACGTGCTGGTGCCCGTGGACGGCGACGCCGCCGGCCCGCAGTCCACCCCGCCCACCCGGAGCCCGGTGTGAGCGGCGGCGGCCACCGCCCCGACGGCGGCCCGGCCTCGGGCGAGGGCCCCACCGTGGCCGAGATCGTGGAGCGCGCCGCCGAGGAGCGGCGCAGCGGGGAGCAGCCGGCCGCGCGGCCCGCGAAGCCCGCCCGCCCGCTGCCGCCCGCGCCCTACGGCGCCGTCCCGCCGCCGCTGGCCGCCCCCTCGGCCAGTGCGCTGGCCGGTCACCCGACGACCGACGACCCCGCCGTCCCGCAGCAGCGCCCCCCGCGCCGTCCCGGGCCCGGCCCGGACCCCCGTCCCGCCGAGCGGCCCGAGCGGCCCGAGCGGCGGCCGGAGGGTGCCAGCGGGCCGGGGACCCGGTTCAGCCCGCTCGGCGCGGCGCTGGCCCCGCCGACCCCGGCGCCGCGGCCGGCCGCCCCCGTGCCACCGCCCGTCGTCCCCCCGCCCGCCGTGCCCCCGCCGCCGGCTCCGGGGCCGGCCGCCCGGTCGGGGGAGCAGGTGTCCTTCCGGACCCGCTTCGTCCCCGGGCCCGACGACACCCAGATCATCCCGGTGCTGCCGCCGGTGCCCGCCCGCGTCGACGAGGACGAGGACACCGGCACCGTCGTCGCCCGCGAGGGCACCCCCGGCGGCAGCCGCGGCATCCTGCGCGCCGCCGGCACCATGGCCGTGGCCAGCCTGGTCTCCCGCATCACCGGCCTGCTGCGCACCGTCGTGATCACCGCGGCGCTGGGTGTGGCCGCGGTCAACGACGCCTACAACACGGCCAACACGCTGCCGAACATCGTGTACGAGCTGCTCCTGGGCGGGGTGCTGACCTCCGTCGTCGTCCCGCTGCTGGTGCACGCCCAGGAACGGGACCGCGACGGCGGGGTCGGCTACGCCCAGCGGCTGACCACGCTGGCGATGGCCGGGCTGGTGGTGATGACCGGTGTCGCGGTGCTGGCCGCACCGCTGCTCACCCGGGCCTACGGCATCGCCGGCGACCCCGACCAGGTCGCGCTGGCCAACTGGCTGGCCCGGCTGCTGCTCGTGGAGATCGTCTTCTACGGGCTCGGCGCCCTGGCCACCGCGATCCTCAACGCGCGCGGCGTCTTCGGCTGGCCCGCCTGGGCGCCGGTGCTCAACAACGTCGTGGTGATCGCCACCGCCGGGCTGTTCGTGGCGGCCAGCGGGCCCGGGCCGCTCACCCCCGTCTCCATCACCCCGACCCAGGTGTGGCTGCTCGGCGTGGGGACCACCCTGGGCATCGCGGTGCAGGCCCTCGTGCTGGTGCCCCAGCTGCGCAAGGTCGGGGTGCCGCTGCGTCCCCGGTGGGGCCTGCGGGGCTCGGGTCTGGGCGAGGCCGGCACGCTGGGCCTCTGGGTGGTCGGCTACGTCGCGATCAGCCAGGTCGGGGTGCTCGTCGCCACCCGGGTGGCCAACGCCGCCGGGCGCATGTCCGAGCAGGCCGGCCAGGAGGGCGGCCTGGGTTCCGCCGGCTTCGCGAACGTGAGCCTGCTGTTCCAGATGCCCTACGGGATCATCGGCGTCGCGCTGCTGACCGCCCTTGTGCCGCGGATGAGCCGGGCGGCCAGCCGGCACGACGTGCCCGGCGTGGCGGCCGACCTGTCCCTCGGCATGCGGCTGTCCGCGGTCGGCCTGCTGCCGGTCACCGCACTGCTCGTCGTGCTCGGGCCCGCGCTGACCACCGTGGCCTTCGGGCACGGGGAGACCTCGCTGGAGCAGGCCCGGGCGATGGGCACCGCCCTGGCCCTGGGCGCCTTCGGCCTGCTGCCGATGGCGGTCACGCTGCTGCAGCTGCGGGTCTTCTACGCGATGAAGGACGCCCGCACGCCCACCCTCATCCAGGTGGCGATGGTGCTGGTCCGGGTGCCGCTGCTGCTGCTGGTCCCCGTCCTGGTCGAGCCGCAGCACGTGGTGGCCGGCCTGGTGGTCGCCACCTCGCTGACCTACGTCGCCGGCTGGGTGGCCGGGGACGTCGCGCTGCGCCGCCGGCTGGGCGCCGTGCGCACCGGCGACACCGCCGGCCCGGTGCTCAAGCTGCTGGCCGTCTCGGTCGTCGCCGGCGGCGTCGGCTGGGGTGCGGTGCACCTCACCAGCGGAGTCGTCGGGACCTCGGTCACCGGGTCGCTCGTGACCCTCCTCGTCGGTAGCCTGGTCATCGGCGTCGTGGTCGTCATCGGCGTCGTGCTGGCGAAGGTCCCGGAGGTCTCGGGGCCGGTCGCGGCCGTCCGGGCACGTCTGGGCGGGGCACGGCGGTGAGCGACCCGGCTCCGCGACCGGCGCGCGACGGTGCCGGCAGGGGACCAGGGAGGTCGGCAGCGTCCGTGACGTCGACGACCACCGGCCTGCCCGACCGCTACCGCCCGATCGACCAGCTCGCCCCCGACGAGCCGACCGCCACCGGCGTCATCCGGTCCTGGCGGGCCCGCGACCGCGTGCTCAACCGCGACGTCGCGCTGCGCGTCCACACCCCCGGTGGCCCGGCCGCCCGCGAGTGGATCGCCCGCGCGCTGACCGCCGGCGGGCTGGCCACCCCCGCCCTGTCGATGGTCTACGACGCCGCCGAGGGCACCCCCGACGACAGCCCCGCCGCCTACGTCGTCAACGAGTGGATCGAGGGCCAGTCCCTCGCCGACCGGCTGGCGTCGGGCCCGCTGCCCGAGCGCGAGGCCCGCACCGTCGTCCGCCGGCTGGCCGAGGGCGTCGCCGAGGCGCACCGGGTGGGCCTGGCCGTCGGCGGGCTCACCCCCGAGCACGTCGTGCTGCGGCCCGGTGGCCTGGTCGGCCTGCTCGCCGTCCCCGCCGCCGAGGGCACCGTCCCCGGCGACATCGCCGCGCTGGGCGCCCTGCTCGAGCTCTGCCTGACCGGCCGCCGCGGCGACGAGCCCGGCAGCGAGCCGCCGCACATCGTGCAGCCCGACCTGGCCGCGCTGGTCCGCCGCGCCCGCTCCACCGAGCCGGGCACGGCGCTGTCCAGCGTCGCGGCGATGGCCGCGCTGCTGGGCGACCGGCCGCGCACCGGCCACACCGCCCCCCAGCTGGCCGTCCGCGGCGACGAGTCCGAGAGCGGCTGGCTGCGCAAGCTGCGCGACCGCCGGGACGCCGAGGACGCCGCCGCGGCCGCCGCCGGCCGCCCGCTGCGCCGCGACGACGACGCCGTGCCCCTCTCCCGCGACAGCTACCCGCCGGTGCCGCGGGTCACCGCCGAACGCGACGAGGAGGACGACCTCGACTGGGGCTCGGCCTTCGCCGGCGAGGACGACGACGAGGTGGTCGAGGACGACACCCGGGCCGCCAGCTGGCGCCGCAGGCTCGTCGTGGTCGGCCTGCCGCTGCTCGCGCTGGTGATGGTCGTGGCCGCCGGCTGGTGGCTGGGCACCAACGTCATCTCCGCGGCCAGCAGCGTCGACGACGTGCAGGGCTCCACCCCCAGCGCGTCGGCCGGCGCCGGCGGCGAGGACGAGGGCGGCGACGAGGGCACCGCGGCCGGCACCCCGCTGCAGATCAGCACCGCCGAGGTGTTCGACCCCTTCGGCGACGGCGAGCCCGAGAACGACCAGGACGTCCCGCAGTCCTACGACGGCGACCCGGCCACGTCCTGGCCGACGCTGACCTACCGGGGCTCGGCCGAGTTCGGCAACCTCAAGCCCGGCGTGGGCGTGGTCTACGACCTGGGGTCGGAGCAGTCGCTGTCCGGGGTCACCGTGACCGGGTCCGAGGGCGCGACCGTCGAGGTCCGCACCGGCGACTCCGCCGACGGCGACCTGGACTCCTACGCGGTGGGCGCGCAGGGCGACCTGACCGGTGGCGCCGACGAGCTGTCCTTCGAGTCGCCGGTCACGACCCGCTACGTGCTGGTCTGGGTCACCGGTCTGGTGCCCACCGACGGCGGCTTCCAGGCCGACCTCGCCGAGGTGTCCCCGCTCGCAGCGGGCTGAGCCCCGGGAATGCTCGCCCTAGGCTGTCCGTTGTGCCGCCCGTGACGAACGACCAGCCCACCCCCGGCCCCGCTGTCTCGGCCCCCGGCGACCCCGGGCAGTCCCCGGCGATCCCGCCCGCCGAGCACGACGGCGTGCGCGACCTGATCATCATCGGGTCCGGTCCGGCCGGGTACACCGCCGCCACCTACGCCGCCCGCGCGAACCTGCACCCGCTGGTGTTCGAGGGCTCGCAGTTCGGCGGTGCCCTGATGACCACCACCGAGGTGGAGAACTTCCCGGGCTTCCCCGAGGGCATCCAGGGCCCGCAGCTGATGGACGACATGCGCACCCAGGCCGAGCGCTTCGGCGCCGAGCTGGTGCCCAGCGACGTCACCGAGGTCGACCTCACCGCCACCCCCAAGGTGGTCAAGGTCGGCGACGAGGTGCACCGCGCGCACGCCGTCATCGTGGCCACCGGGTCCAAGTACCGGTACCTGGGCCTGGAGAACGAGGCCCGCCTGCTCGGCCACGGCGTCTCGGCCTGCGCCACCTGCGACGGCTTCTTCTTCCGCGACCAGGACATCGCCGTCGTCGGCGGTGGCGACTCCGCGATGGAGGAGGCCACCTTCCTCACCCGGTTCGCCAAGTCGGTCACCGTGGTGCACCGCCGTCCCGAGCTGCGCGCGTCCAAGATCATGCAGAAGCGCGCCCAGGAGAACGAGAAGATCCGCTGGGCACTGGGCAAGCAGGTCACCGACGTGCACGGGGAGAACCAGGTGCAGTCGGTGACGCTGACCGACACCGAGACCGGCGACACCGAGACCATGGACGTCAGCGGCCTGTTCGTGGCCATCGGCCACGACCCGCGCAGCGAGATCTTCGCCGGCCAGCTCAAGCTGGACGACGAGGGCTACATCCAGGTCGAGCACCCGACCACCCGCACCAACGTCGACGGCGTCTTCGCCTGCGGCGACGTCGTCGACCACATCTACCGACAGGCCATCACCTCCGCCGGCACCGGTGCCGCGGCCGCGATCGACGCCGAGCGCTGGCTCGCCGACACCTTCGACGAGCGCTGACCCCCCACCCCCCGCGCACGACCCGAGAACAAGGAGCACCCCATGGCAGGCAACACCGTGAAGGTCACCGACGACAGCTTCGCCACCGACGTGCTCGGCAGCGACAAGCCGGTGCTCGTGGACTTCTGGGCCGAGTGGTGCGGCCCGTGCAAGATGGTCGCCCCGGTCCTCGAGGAGATCGCCTCCGAGCACGGCGACAAGCTCACCATCGCCAAGCTGAACATCGACGAGAACCCGCAGATCGCCCGCGACTACCAGGTCATGTCGATCCCGACCATGACGGTGTTCCAGGGCGGCAAGCCGGTCAAGAGCATCATCGGCGCCAAGCCCAAGGGCGCGATCCTCTCCGACCTCGCCGACTTCATCTGACGCACCCGGACGGGGGGTGCGGGCCGAGCGGCCCGTACCCCCCGTTCGTGCGTTCCGGGGGCCCCCGCCCTCGCCGCGACCGCCCGGCAGGACGACAATCGGTGCTGACCCGGACACACCCAGACTGGAGCGACCCCCGCGTGCAGATCCTGCTCCCCGGCAGCGCCGGCCCCGCCGTCGCGGAGGTCCAGGCGGCCCTGCGCGGTCTCGGCCTGCTGACCACGCCGCCCGGTGGTCCGGACGTCTACGACGAGGCCACCGCGCTCGCCGTCCGGCACTTCCAGCAGGTGCGCGGGCTGTCGGTCGACGGCAGGGTGGGCGAGGAGACCTACCGCGCGCTCACCGAGGCCCGCTGGTCGCTCGGCGACCGGCTGCTGCGCTACGACCCCGAGCGCCCGATGCGCGGGGACGACGTGCACAGCCTGCAGGAGCGGCTGCTCGAGCTCGGCTACGACGCCGGCCGCGCCGACGGCATCCTGGGTGCCGAGACCGAGGCCGGGCTGCGCGGGTTCCAGCGCGACTACGGGCTCACCGTCGACGGCACCTGCGGCCCGGGCACCCTGCGCGCGCTGCGCCAGCTGGGCCGCCGGGTCACCGGCGGGCGCCCGCAGCTGCTGCGGCAGAGCGCCGGCATGGTCGAGTCCGGCCCGCACCTGATCGGCCGGATCATCGTCATCGACCCCGGCCACGGCGGCGAGGACACCGGCTTCACCGTCGGCGAGACCACCGAGGCCGACCTGGTCTTCGACCTCGCGTCCCGGATCGAGGGCCGGCTGGCCGCCGCCGGCGCCACCGTCTACCTCACCCGCGGCCGCCGCGGCGGGCCCTCGCCGGAGGAGCGCACCGGCTTCGCCAACTCCGCCCGCGCCGACCTGTTCGTCTCCCTGCACATGGAGGCGCACGGCTCCCGGCACGCCCGCGGGGTGGCCAGCTACTACTACGGCACCGGGTCCGGGGCGTCGTCCACGGTCGGCGAGGAGTTCGCCAACCTGCTGCGCCGCGAGGTCATCGCCCGCACCGGGATGCTCGACTGCGGCTCGCACGCCAAGACCTGGGACCTGCTCCGGCTGACCCGCATGCCGGCGATCCGGCTGGACTGCGGGTACCTGTCCCACCCGGTCGACCGCCAGCTCCTGCTGGACGCGCGGCTGCGCTCGACCATCGCCTCCAGCGTGCTGGCCGCCGTCCAGCGGCTGTTCCTGCCCGCCGAGGCCGACCCGCCGACCGGCACCTACCAGCTCTCCACCCCGGCCTAGCGGCCTACACTTCCCCGGGTGACCTCGACGCCTGACCGCCCGGTCAGCGCGTCGGCCCCCGTGCCGGCGCGTCACCCGCGGCTGGACCCGCTGGCCGACCGCTACGCCGCCCGCACCCACGGCATGAAGAGCTCGGAGATCCGGGCCCTGTTCTCCGTGGTCAGTCGGCCCGAGGTGGTCTCGCTGGCCGGCGGCATGCCCGCCGTCACGGCCCTGCCCCTGGACGCCGTGGGATCCATGATCGGCGAGCTGGTCTCGGGCATGGGCGCGCAGACCCTGCAGTACGGCTCCGGCCAGGGCGACCCCCGGCTGCGCGAGCGGATCTGCGACGTCATGGCGCTGGAGGGGATCACCGACGCCTCGCCGTCCGAGGTCGTCGTCACCGTCGGCTCCCAGCAGGCCCTCGACCTGGTCACCCGCGTCTTCTGCGACCCCGGCGACGTCATCCTGGCCGAGGCGCCGTCCTACGTCGGCGCGCTCGGGGTCTTCCAGGCCGCGCAGGCCCGGGTCCAGCACGTCGCGATGGACGACGACGGCCTGGTGCCCGAGGCCCTCGAGGACGCCCTCGTCGAGTGCCGCGCCCGCGGCGACAAGGTCAAGTTCCTCTACACGATCCCGAACTTCCACAACCCGGCCGGCATCACGCTCACCGAGGAGCGCCGGGCGAAGGTCATGGAGATCGCCGACCGCTACGACCTGCTGGTCGTGGAGGACAACCCCTACGGCCTGCTGGGCTTCGACCGCGAGCCGATGCGCGCGCTGAGGGCCCGCGACGCCGAGCGGGTCATCTACCTCGGCTCGTTCTCCAAGACCTTCTCCCCGGGCCTGCGCGTGGGCTGGGTGCTCGCGCCCCTCGCCGTCCGGGAGAAGCTGGTGCTGGCCACCGAGGCGCAGGTGCTCTGCCCGCCCTCGCTCACCCAGTACGCCGTCGCCCGGTACCTGGACACCCAGCCCTGGCAGCAGCAGATCAAGACCTTCATCGAGCTCTACCGCGAGCGCCGCGACGCCACCCTGGAGTCGCTGGCCGCGCTGATGCCGCCGGGCACCACCTGGACCAGGCCCGACGGCGGGTTCTACGTCTGGCTCAAGCTGCCCGACGGCCTGGACGCCAAGCTCATGCAGCCCCGCGCGGTGAGCGCGCACGTGGCCTACGTGCCCGGCATCGGCTTCTACGCCGACGGTCAGGGCAAGGAGTACATGCGGCTGTCCTACTGCTACCCCGAGCCCGACCAGATCCGCGAGGGCGTGCGCCGGCTGGCCCGCGTCGTGGAGGCCGAGCTCGACCTGCACACCACCTTCGGCGCGGTCGACACCGGGCGCTTCCGCGCGGTCCGGCCGGCCACGCCGCAGGTGCCCGCCGTCGAGCCGATCACCGGCCCGGCGTCCTCCGACCAGGTCGGTGACCAGCCGTGACCACCCAGCCCGTCGACACCGACCCCGGCACCGACCTGCTCCGCGCCGTCGTCCTGGCCGGGGGCCTCACCTTCGAGCGCGAGGTCAGCCTGTCCTCGGGCACCCAGGTGGTCGAGGCCCTGCTCCGCGCCGGCCTGGACGCCGAGCTGCGCGACGCCGACGCCGACCTGCTGCCCGGCCTCGCCGCGGCCCCGGCCGACGCGGTCTTCATCGCCCTGCACGGCTCCACCGGTGAGGACGGCGCCGTCCGCGCGGTGCTGGACCTGGCCGGCATCCCCTACGTCGGTTCCCCCGCCGCGGCCTGCCGCCTGGCGTGGGACAAGCCGGCCGCGAAGTCCGTCGTCCGCTCCGCCGGGGTGACGACGCCGGACTGGGTGGCCCTGCCGCACTCCACCTTCCGCGAGCTCGGCGCCGGTGCCGTGCTCGACCTCATCGTGGCCCGGCTGGGTCTGCCGCTGATGGTCAAGCCCGCCTCCGGCGGCTCGGCGCTCGGCGCGCAGAAGGTCACCCGGGTCGAGGACCTGCCCGCCTCGATGGTCAGCTGCTTCGCCTACGGCGACACGGTGCTGGTCGAGCGGTTCGTCGACGGCATCGAGCTGGCCGTGTCGGTGGTCGACCTGGGGGAGGGCCCGCGGGCCCTGCCGGCCGTGGAGATCGCGCCCGAGTCCGGCGTCTTCGACTACACCTCGCGCTACACCCCCGGGCTGACGGAGTACCACACCCCGGCCCGGGTGGACGACGACGTCGCGCAGCGGGCGGCCGACGCCGCGGTCACCGTGCACCGCGCGCTCGGCCTGGCCGACCTGTCGCGCACCGACCTGATCGTCGACGCCGAGGGCGCCGTGCACTTCCTCGAGGTGAACGTCTCCCCGGGCCTGACCGAGACCTCGATGTTCCCGATGGCGGTCGAGGCGGCCGGTCACCGGCTCGGCGACGTCCTCACCCGGTTGCTGCACCAGGCCGCCGCCCGGCGCTGACCGCTGGTTCCGTCGGTGACGGAACCAGCGGTCAGGCCGGGGGCTGGCTCCGGCCGGTGATCTCCGGCGCCATCATGCCGACGATGCGCTGCAGGTCGTCCACCGAGCCGAACTCGACCACGATGCGGCCCTTCGCCCGGCCGATCTGCACCTTGACCTTGGTCTCGAAGGCGTCGGACAGCCGGTGGGCGAGGTCCTCCACCCCGGGTGCGGTGATGGTGCGCCCGGACTTCCGCTTGGCCTCCGGCTCGTGCGCGACGGCGAGGGCGACGGCCTCCTCGGTGGCGCGCACGCTCATGCCCTCGGCGACGATCCGGGTGGCGAGGGCGTCCATGGCCTCCGGGGTGGGCAGGCCGAGCAGCGCGCGGGCGTGCCCGGCCGACAGCACGCCGGCGGCGACCCGGGTCTGCACCTTCACCGGCAGCTTCATCAGCCGGATGGTGTTGGTGACCTGGGAGCGGCTGCGCCCGATCCGGCCGGCCAGCTCCTCGTGGGTGGCGCCGAACTCCTCGAGCAGCTGCTGGTAGGCCGCGGCCTCCTCCAGCGGGTTGAGCTGCACCCGGTGGATGTTCTCCAGCAGCGCGTCGCGCAGCATGGCGTCGTCGGAGGTGTCCCGGACGATCGCCGGGACGGTCTCCAGCTCGGCGGCGCGGGCGGCACGCAGCCGCCGCTCGCCCATGATGAGCTCGTAGCCGCCCTCGCTGCGCTCGCGGACCACGATGGGCTGGAGCAGGCCGAACTCCTTGACGGAGTGGGTGAGCTCCTCCAGCGCCTCGTCGTCGAAGACGAGCCGGGGCTGCTTGGGGTTGGGGACGACGTCGGTGACGGCCACCTCGCGCAGCTGCGCGCCGGGGATGCCGGCCACCTCCTCGGGGCGGTCGGCCACCGGGGCCAGCGCCGGTGCCGGCGCGAGGCCTGCGGCGGCGCGCTCGGCGGCGGCCTCCACGGCCTCGGCGGCCCGGGCGGCCGGGGTCGCGGTCGCCGCGGGGGCGCTGGTGGGGATCAGGGCCGCCAGGCCCCGGCCGAGTCCGCCGCGCTTGGTCATGAGTCCTCCTGGGTTCGGGTCGCCACGGACTGACCGAGGACGAGGGCGTTGAGCGGCGGGGCGGCCGGGGGAGCCGCGGCGGGCGAGGGCTGGGCCGGCACGAGGGGCTGCAGCGCGGCCCCCCGGACGGCGAGCTCGCGGGCGGCCTCGACGTAGCTGGTCGACCCCCGGGAGCCCGGGTCGTAGGTCAGCACCGACTGGCCGTAGCCCGGCGCCTCGCTGACCCGGACGTTGCGCGGGATGACGGTGGACAGCACCAGCTCGCCGAAGTGGTTGCGCACCTCGTCGGCCACCTGGTCGGCGAGCTTGGTGCGACCGTCGTGCATGGTGAGGAGGATGGTGCTCACGGTGATGCCGGGGTTCAGGTGCGCGCGGACCAGCTCGATGTTGGAGAGCAGCTGGCCCAGACCCTCGAGCGCGTAGTACTCGCACTGGATGGGGATGAGCACCTCGTCCCCGGCGACCAGCGCGTTGAGGGTGAGCAGCCCCAGCGACGGCGGGCAGTCGATGAGCACGTAGTGCGGCCGCTCGTCGGCGGGCAGCGCATGCAGGTGCGCCTCGATGGCCCGGCGCAGCCGGTGCTCGCGGGCGACGACGCTCACCAGCTCGATCTCGGCGCCGGCCAGGTCGATGGTGGCCGGCACGCAGCGCAGGTTGGGCGAGGCGGTGGTGGGGTGGGTGACCTCGCCGAGCGTGGCCTCCCCGACGAGGGCGTCGTAGACCGACGGGGTGCCGACGACGTGCTCGACGCCGAGGGCGGTGCTGGCGTTGCCCTGCGGGTCGAGGTCGATCACCAGCACCCGGAGGCCGAACAGCGACAGCGCCACCCCGAGGTTGACCGTCGAGGTCGTCTTGCCGACGCCGCCCTTCTGGTTGGCGATCGTGAGCACCCGGATCCGCCCCGGCGGCGGGAACGGGTCCTGCTCCCCGGCGTGCAGCACCCGGGTGGCGCGCATCGCCTCCATCGCGATGGGGCTGTCGAACTCCGCTCCGGCCGGCGGGAGGTCGGCGGCCAGACTGCTGCGCAGCCGTTCGCCCGGGTCCGTCATGCCGAAGTCCTCCTCACCCGGGACGGGTTCCACGTGGAACACGCTCGGGTCGCTGTAGCCAGTTCCACGTGAAACGCCAACCGTGGAATTCCGCGGTCCAGCCTACGGGTCGACGAGTCGACGGCGGGTGGTCCGCTCAGCGGCCGGTGCGGGTCATGACGACGACCTGCGTGGCCGCCTCGCCCAGGTCGGCCCCGACCGGGCGGACGTGCACGTCGCGCATGCCCGCGGCGGTCAGCTCGGGCACCAGGTCGGGCACCTCGGCCGCGGCCTTCGCCCCGACCAGGGCGACCAGCTGTGCACCGGGCCGCAGCATGCCCCGCACCCAGCCCACGAGCCGGGGGAGCGGTGCGACGGCCCGGGCCGTGACGACGTCGACCTGGCCCACCGCCCGGACGACGGACCTCTCCTCCGCCCGGCCGCGGACCACCGACCAGTCGGTGCCCAGCTCCTCGACGACGTGGGTCAGGAACTCCACCCGGCGGGCCATCGGCTCCACCAGGGTCAGTGCGAGGTCGGGCCGGGCCAGCGCGAGCGGGATGCCGGGCAGACCCGCCCCACTGCCCACATCCACCACACGCGCCCCGTGCGGCACGGCCTCGGCGACCGCGACGCTGTTGAGCACGTGCCGCTCCCACAGCCGCGGGACCTCGCGCGGGCCGATGAGCCCGCGCACCACGCCCTCGCCGGCGAGCAGCTCGACGTAGCGGCGAGCGCCGGCCAGCTGGTCGCCGAAGACCCCCGCCGCCGTGGGCGGCTCCATCGGCAGCGCCGCGGTCGGCGGCTCGACCGGCAGCTCGCCGGCCGGGCCGCCCACGCCGTCGGTCACGAGGCCGGCAGGACCACGACGCGGCGGTTCGGCTCCTCGCCCTCGGACTCGCTGCGGACGCCGTCGGCGGCGGCGATGACGTCGTGCACGACCTTGCGCTCGAACGGGTTCATCGGCGCCAGGCGCTCAGCGGTGCCGCTGGCGGCGACGCGGGCGGCGGCCTGGCCGGCCAGGTCGGTGAGGTCGGCGCGGCGCTTGGCCCGGAAGCCGCCGATGTCCAGCATCAGCCGGCTGCGGGTGCCGGTGGACTGCGCGACCGCGAGGCGGGTCAGCTCCTGCAGGGCCTCCAGGGTGGCGCCGCCGGCGCCGATGAGGGTGGTCAGCTCACCGCCGACCACGGCCACCGAGGCGCGGTCGCCCTCGACGTCGAGGTCGATGTCGCCGTCCACGTCGAGGATGTCGAGCAGGCGCTCGAGGTAGTCGCCGGCGACGTCGCCCTCCTGGACGAGCAGGTCGTCCTCCTCGTCGTCGTCCTCCTCGTCCTCGCCGTCCTCGTCGGTCTCGTCCTCGGTCTCCTCGTCGGTGTCCTCGAGGACGTCGACGGGCTCGACCACGGCGTCCGCGTCGACCGGGTCGGCGTCGGGCAGGGCGGTCTCGGTCCCGCTGGTGTCCGGTGCGGTGCTGCTCTGCGGGGTGCTCACGTGGTCTCCTCCTGGGGGAGTGCCGGCGGCCGGGGGTGGACCCGGAGGTGGGGGAGGCGCGCCGCGCGCGCCGGGGGTGGGCTCAGCGCCGTTTGCGCTTGCCCCGGTTGGCGGGGCCGGCCGAGCCGCCCGAGGTGCGCGGCCGGCTGCCGCCGCCGGGACGCCCGCCGTTGCTGCCGTTCGCGGTCCCCGGGTCGGTCGGCGTGGGGTCGACCGGCGTGGCCCCGGCGTCGGGGGTGGGGTCGGCGGTCGGCGCGCCGTCGGCGTCGACGGTCGAGGACGGCGCGACCGGGCCCCGCTTGGGCCGGACCGGCTTGGCGCCGGGCTTCGGGGCGAGCAGCTTGGGGTCGATCCTGGGCTTGTCGGCCTCGGCCTTGGCCAGCGCGGCCGGCGACCCGGGCGGGGGCATCTTCTTGAGGATGTAGAACTGCTGGCCCAGGGTCCACAGGTTGTTGGTGAACCAGTACAGCAGCACCAGGATCGGGAAGAAGAAGCCCGAGACGAACAGGCTGATCGGCATGCCGTAGAGCAGCAGCTTCTGCACGGTGGCGGCCTGGCCCTCGACCGGGCCGGAGCGCTTCTGGATCTGCTTCTGCGTGTAGTACGTCGTGAAGCACATGATCAGGATCAGGATCATCGCGACGACGCGGATGTTGGTGTAGCTGCCCCCGGTCAGGCCGAGGATGGCCTGCTCCTTGTCGCCCACCATGTTGAACGAGGCGGCGATCGGGGCGCCGAACAGCTTGGCGTTGGCGGCCTGCTGCGTGAGGTCGAAGTCCCAGCTGTACAGACCCGGCTTGCCCGGCGCGATGCGGCGCAGCACGTGGAACAGACCGATGAAGATCGGGATCTGCGGCAGGATCGGCAGGCAGCCGGCCAGCGGGTTGACCCCGCGCTCCTTCTGCAGCGCCATCATCGCCTGGCTGAAGCCCTGCTTGTCCGCGCCGTACTGCTTGCGCAGCTTCTGGATCTCCGGCTGGATCTCCTGCATCGCCCGCTGGCTCTTGACCTGCTTGACGAACAGCCGGAACAGCAGGATGCGGATGGTCACCACGAGCATGACCACCGACAGCGCCCAGGCGATGCCGCCCGCCGGGTCCAGGAACGTGGAGAACAGTGCGTGCCACTGCTTCATCACCCACGCGATCGCGGTGTACAGCCAGTCAAGCAACGCGGGCCTCCGTGGGCGCGGGCGAGGGTGGGGACGCTGTGCCAGACGAGTGGACCAGCTGGGCGGTTCCGGGGACGAGGTCGATGCCGCCACGGTGCCAGGGCGCGCACTTGGCGATGCGCACCACGGTCAGCCAGCCCCCGCGGGCGGCGCCGTGCACCTGCACCGCCTCCTGCGCGTACTCGCTGCAGGTGGGGGTGAAGCGGCAGCGCGGGCCCAGCAGCGGGCTGATGCCGCGCCGGTAGAAGCCGATGAGGCCCAGCAGGGCCCGGGCGCCGGTGCTCACCGGGTGCCCAGCACGCGGTCGAGACCGCGGGACAGGTCCCGGCGCAGGGTGTCGGTGTCGGCGTCGGCCGCCTCGGGGCGGGCCCGCACCACCAGGTCCGACCGCGGCGGCAGACGGTGCAGCTCGTCGCGCACCAGGTGCCGCAGCCGGCGGGTCACCCGGTGGCGGCAGACCGAGTTGCCGACGGTCTTGCCCACCACGAAACCGGCCCGCGGCCCGGGAGGGGGGTCACCAGGACCCCCGCCACGGACGACGGGCCGTTCGGGGAGGTAGTGCACGACCAGGGTCGGGCGCCCGGCACGCCGGCCGGAGCGGACGACCACGGTGAACTCCGGACGCCGGCGCAGGCGGGCCTGCGCAGGCAGCACGTCAGGCGGAGAGCTTCTCGCGGCCCTTGCGGCGACGGCCGGCAAGGATGGCGCGGCCCGCGCGGGTACGCATCCGGAGCCGGAAGCCGTGGGTCTTGGACCGGCGACGGTTGTTCGGCTGGAACGTGCGCTTGCTCACGAGGTGCTCCCACTGACGACGACGAGGTGGTGACCACCGGTCGGGCGGTCACGCGGCGGTGCCGGGCGGCGACCCGGCGGTGCGCCGGACCCCTGCCTGCACCGAGGCTGGTGGCCTGCACCCAGCGCCGGGACCGCGTGGCGGGCACGCAGCAACCGTCCGCTGTGCACAGACGCGGACCAGCATAGCCGAGCCGGCGACCTGGCCGGTGGACGGCCGCCGGGGACCCCGGGAGGGCCCGTCGCGGGGACCCACCGAACCACACCGGTGTCGTTGCCCGCCTGTGGACGGTGCTGTTAGCGTCGCCTCGCTCTCCACCGGTCGACACGGCCGCCCCGGGCGGTCCCGACCGCGGTCGGACCCTCCCCGGCAGCCGGCCCGGTCCACACCCCCCGCCTGCACCCTGACCTGGGCGGACAACCCGGACCGGCCCGACCGGGGCACGCCCGGCCACAGCACGTCCCCAACCGTCGTCCACACTCTGTGGACAGTGGTGTGGACCCCGCCCGGACCCCGGTCCACACCGGTGGATCCACCCGGGGACGACGCACCGGCACGGCAGCCGCGCACCGGGCGCACAGCAGGGGCACGACGGGGACGGAAGGGACGGAAGTCGATGGCCGACACCACCGGCGAGCTGGGACCGGTCTGGGACCGGATCCGGGAGCGCCTGGCCGGCGACCTGACCCGCCAGCAGAACGCGATGCTCGGGCTGACCCGGCCGCTGGGCCTGGTCGAGGGCGTCTTCGTGCTCGCCGCGCCGAACGAGTTCACCCAGACCGTGCTGGAGTCCCGGATCCGCACCGCGCTCACCGAGGCCCTGACCGCCGAGTTCGGCAAGGAGACCAAGGTCGCCGTCCAGCTCGAGGACGCCCCGCCCAGCCGGCCGGAGCCGACCCGGCCCGAGCCGCGCCCCGAGCGGGAGCGCGCCGAGGACCGTCCCGCCGAGCGCCCGGCCGACACCTGGGACGGCGAGCGCCGCGAGCCCGACCGGTACGACGCCGACCGTTACGACGCCGACCGCCGCGAGCCCGACGGCTGGGACAGCGACGCCCGCCAGCGCGGCGAGCGCGACCGCGACGCCGAGGACCGCGCCGCCCGCGCCCAGGTCGACGACGGGCGCACCGCGTTCGGCGTCCGCACCGACGTCTGGCTGCCCGAGTCCGGCGACGGCCGCGACTGGTCGCGCGGCAACGGCAACGCCCCGGCCTGGGACATGCCGCGCAGCGACCCCCGCCGGCCCGCGCCCTGGGACGGCCCCGACACCGACGCCGACCCCGCCACCGGCCCGTCCCGCCGACCGGCGGCCGGCCGCCCCGGTGGCGGTGACCTGGGGCTGAACCCCAAGTACGTCTTCGACAGCTTCGTCATCGGCAACAGCAACCGGTTCGCCCACGCCGCGGCCGTCGCCGTCGCCGAGGCGCCGGCCCGGGCCTACAACCCGCTGTTCGTCTACGGCGACTCCGGTCTGGGCAAGACCCACCTGCTGCACGCGATCGGCCACTACGCGGCGCGGATGTTCCCCGACGTCCGGGTCCGGTACGTCTCCACCGAGGAGTTCACCAACGAGTTCATCAACCTGGTGCACTCCGGCCGGGCCGAGGACTTCCGCCGCCGCTACCGGGACATCGACTTCCTGCTCATCGACGACATCCAGTTCCTGGAGCGCGCCGAGCGGACGCAGGAGGAGTTCTTCCACACCTTCAACACGCTGCACAACGCCAGCAAGCAGATCGTGATCACCTCCGACCGGCCGCCGAAGAAGCTGACGACGCTGGAGGACCGGCTGCGCACCCGCTTCGAGTGGGGGCTGATCACCGACGTCCAGGCGCCCGACCTGGAGACCCGCATCGCGATCCTGCGGAAGAAGGCCTACGGCGAGCGGCTGCAGGCCCCCGACCCGGTGCTGGAGTTCATCGCCAGCAAGGTGCAGACCAACATCCGCGAGCTCGAGGGCGCGCTGATCCGGGTCACCGCCTTCGCCAGCCTGAACAAGCAGCCGGTCGACCTGGCGCTGGCCGAGCTGGTGCTCAAGGACCTGATCAGCGACGAGCAGGGCCCGCAGATCACCGCGGCGATCATCATGGCCGCCACCGCCGAGTACTTCTCCGTGACGATGGAGGAGCTGCAGGGCGCCAACCGCAGCCGCACGCTGGTCAACGCCCGGCAGATCGCGATGTACCTGTGCCGCGAGCTCACCGAGCTGTCGCTGCCGCGCATCGGGGCCTCCTTCGGCGGCAAGGACCACACCACGGTCATGCACGCGGTCAAGAAGATCACCGGCCTGATGGGCGAGCGCCGCGCCACCTACACCCAGGTCACCGAGCTCACCGCCCGCATCAAGTCCCGCGCCCGCCAGTAGCGGCCGCCGCGGGTCGACAAACCCGTTCATCCCCAGATCTGTGCACAGGGTGGGGACTGCCGGTCCCCATGTCGACCGGCCCCGTACCCAGGCCACCCACGGGTTCTCCCCGGTCCGTCCCCCGGACGGGTGCGTTGGGGATCCACCGGGGGTGGGGGCGGGACAGCGGGTGGACCGACCGTGGACGCGGACGGTCACCGGTGGAGAACGGCCGACGAATCCCCATGTCGACCCCAGGTGACCGGTCACCGGCCCACACCGCGCCAACAGCCGCGCACCGGCCCTGACCTGCACGGACGGCCCCGGTCCCCAGTACCCACACCTGTGATGACGAGGATGAGGGAGTTCTCTCGAGGAGTTCTCGAACCACACCCTGGGTGTGCACGTGCGGTCGACGAGTCGACCCGAGCAGCACCAGGAGGAGCGGGGAGGGGCATTCGACGCCGACCGCCCCGGCAGGGGAGACTGTCGCCCGCACCGAGACAGGACCCGCAGGACGACGAGCAGGGGTGGACGACGACATGAAGTTCCGGGTGGCGCGCGAGGTGCTCTCCGACGCGGTGGCGTGGACGGCGCGCAGCCTGCCGCCGCGGCCGTCGGTCCCCGTCCTGGCCGGCATCCTGCTGGAGGTGCAGGGCGCCTCCCTGTCGGTGTCGGGCTTCGACTACGAGGTCTCCGCCCGTGCCGAGGTCGACGTCTCCTCCACCGAGGACGGCCGCGCGCTGGTCCCGGGCCGGCTGCTCGCCGAGATCGTCCGGGCGCTGCCGCCGCACCCGGTCGACGTCGTCGCCGAGGGCGCCCGGCTGGCGATCAGCTGCGGCAACGCGAAGTTCTCCCTGCCCACCCTGCCGGTCGAGGACTACCCGTCCCTGCCCTCGCTGCCCTCGACCGCCGGGGTCGTGGACAGCGACGCCTTCGCCGAGGCGGTGGGCCAGGTCGCCGTCGCCGCCGGCCGCGACGACACCCTGCCGATGCTCACCGGCGTCCGGCTGGAGATCGAGGACGACCGGGTCACCCTGGCCGCCACCGACCGCTACCGCCTCGCCGTCCGCGAGTTCGCCTGGCGCCCGGAGGTCTCGGGCCTCTCGGCCGCCGTTCTGGTCCCCGCGCGCACGCTCGCCGACGCGGCGAAGACGCTGACCGGCGGGCCGGAGGTCGTGCTGTCGCTGTCCTCGGGCGGTGCCGGCGAGGGCATCCTGGGCCTGTCGGGCAAGGACCGGCAGACCACCACCCGGCTGCTGGACGCCGAGTTCGTCAAGTACCGCGCGATCATGCCGAACGAGTCGGCCTCCCACGCCCTGCTGCCGGTGGGTGCCTTCACCGACGCGGCCAAGCGCGTCGCGCTGGTCGCCGAGCGCGGCACCCCGCTGCGCTGCGAGTTCACCCCCGGCCAGGTCACCCTGCGCGCCGGCGGCACCGACGACGAGGGGCAGGCCGAGGAGCGCTGCGACGTCGAGTTCGACGGCGACCCGCTGACCATCGGCTTCAACCCGACGTTCTTGCTCGACGGCCTGGCCTCGGTGCACACCGAGCGCGCCCGGATGGACTTCACCAGCGCGCTCAAGCCCGCGGTGCTGTCGGGCCACGAGGAGCCAGCCGAGGACGGCGCCCCGCGCCCGGGTTCCTACCGCTACCTGATCATGCCGGTGCGCCTGCCCGGCTGACCCGCCGCGCGACCCCGGCCCGGGGCGAGCACGATGGGCACCGCCCGGGGGCAGTGCCGCCCGCACCGGGGACGAGACCGACTCGAGGAGGACCGGCGTGCAGCTGGGGTTGATCGGACTGGGCAAGATGGGCGGCAACATGCGCGAGCGTGTCCGCCGGGCCGGGCACGAGGTGGTCGGCTACGACCGCTCGCCCGAGCTGCAGGACGTCGACAGCCTCGAGGCGCTGGTCGGCGCCCTGCAGGCGCCGCGCGTGGTGTGGGTGATGGTCCCCGCCGGCGACCCGACCCGCGAGACCGTCGAGGCGCTGGGCAACCTGCTCGAGGACGGCGACGTGGTGGTCGACGGCGGCAACTCGAAGTTCACCGACGACCAGGTGCACGCCGACCTGCTGGCGAAGAAGGGCATCGGCTACGTGGACGCCGGGGTCTCCGGTGGTGTCTGGGGCCTGCAGAACGGCTACGCCCTGATGGTCGGCGGCTCGAAGGAGGACGTCGCCAAGGTCCAGCCGATCTTCGACGCCCTCAAGCCGCCGGTCGACAAGGAGAGCGATTCCCCGGCCGGCGAGGGCGCGGGCTTCGTGCACGCCGGGCCGGTGGGCGCCGGGCACTTCGCCAAGATGGTCCACAACGGCATCGAGTACGCGATGATGCAGGCCTACGGCGAGGGCTACGAGCTGCTGGCCGCCGTCGACCTCATCGAGGACGTCCCCGGCGTCATCGCCTCCTGGACCCAGGGCACCGTCATCCGCTCCTGGCTGCTGGACCTGCTGGTCCGCGCGCTGCAGGAGGACCCGGGCCTGGAGGACATCACCGGCTGGGCCGCCGACTCCGGCGAGGGCCGCTGGACCGTCGAGCAGGCGATCGAGCACGCCGTCCCCATGCCGGCGATCTCGGCGTCGCTGTTCGCCCGGTTCTCCTCCCGGCAGGACGACAGCCCGACCATGAAGGCCGTCGCGGCGCTGCGCAACCAGTTCGGCGGCCACGCCGTCCAGGCCGCCAAGGCCCGTGAGGTCGAGGACCCGGCCTGAGTTGTACGTACGACATCTCCAGCTCGGGTCCTTCCGGAGCTGGGAGGCCGTCGACCTGGCACTGACGCCGGGTCCGACGGTCCTCGTCGGCCGCAACGGCCAGGGCAAGACGAACCTGGTCGAGGCGGTCGGCTACCTGGCGACGCTGGGCAGCCACCGGGTGTCCTCCGACGCCCCGCTGGTCCGGCACGGCGCCGCCCAGGCGGTGGTCCGGGCGGCGCTGCGCAAGGAGGACCGGGAGCTGCTGGTCGAGGTCGAGATCAACCCGGGCAAGGCCAACCGGGTCCGGGTCAACCGCTCCCCGCTGCCCCGGCCGCGCGAGCTGCTCGGGCTGGTCAAGACCGTGCTGTTCGCCCCCGAGGACCTCGCCCTGGTCCGCGGCGACCCGACCGAGCGGCGCCGGTTCCTCGACGACCTGCTGGTCAGCCGCACGCCGCGGCTGGCCGGGGTGCGGGCGGACTACGAGCGGGTGCTCAAGCAGCGCAACGCCTTGCTCAAGACCGCCAAGCTCGCCCGCGGCAACCTGGCCACGCTCGAGGTGTGGGACGGCCACCTCGCCGACCTCGGCGGCCAGCTGCTCGCCGCCCGGTTGCAGCTGGCCGCCGACCTGGACCCCTTCGTGACCGCGGCCTACGAGGGCGTGGCCGGGGAGGGCGCCGACCGCGCGCGGCTGGGCTACACCAGCACCGTCCCGCTGGCCGGCGACGGGACGGCGTTCCTGCCCGGCATCGGCGTGCCCTCGGCGGCGGAGCTGACCGCCGCGCTGGCCCGCCGGGTGGAGGAGCGGCGCAAGGAGGAGGTCGACCGCGGGGTCACCCTGGTCGGCCCGCACCGCGACGACCTGGTGCTGCACCTGGGCCCGGCGCCGGCGAAGGGGTACGCCAGCCACGGGGAGTCCTGGTCGTTCGCGCTGGCGGTGAAGCTGGCCTGCTTCGCGCTGCTGCGCGCCGACGGCGAGGAGCCGGTGCTGGTCCTCGACGACGTCTTCGCCGAGCTCGACGCCGGCCGGCGCACCGCGCTGGCCGAGGTGGCCGGCACCGCCGAGCAGTGCCTGATCACCGCCGCGGTGGCCGAGGACGTGCCGGCCGCGCTGCGCGGCACCCGGGTGCAGGTCGCGGCGGGGACGGCGACCGTCCTCACCGCCGAGGTCGACGGACCGGCCGCCGCGGAGGAGGCTGGGCCGGTGGGTGAGGCGCATGGGTGAGGACCGGCCGGCCCGGCCCAGCGACATCGCCCGGGCCGCGCTGGACGCCGCCCGCGCCGCCTCGGCCGCCCGCCCCCGCCCCACCCGCCGCCGGGTGGCCGGGCCGCGGCGCTCCTGGACCGGCGCCCACCCGGGCGCCGACGACCCGCAGACCCTCGGCTCGCTGGTGGACTCCCTGGTCAGCGCCGAGGACTGGGGGGAGCGCACCAAGGTCGGCTCGGTGTTCGGCCGGTGGGACTCCCTGGTCGGGCCCGACATCGCCGCGCACTGCGCGCCCCAGTCGCTCAGCGAGGGCGAGCTGACCGTCGTCGCGGAGTCCACCGCGTGGGCCACGCAGCTGCGGATGATGGCCCCGACCATCCTCGGCAAGCTGCACAACCAGGTCGGCGGGGACGTCGTGACCCGGTTGCGCGTTGTCGGTCCGACGGCACCCAGCTGGAAGAAGGGCCCCCGCACCGTCCGCGGGCGCGGCCCCCGCGACACCTACGGCTAGTCCCACGAGGAGAGCACCTGATGAGCACCCCCCGGAACGACGGCTTCGACGACCGTCCCGAGGACCAGCGCGGCTGGACCGAGCCCACCCACCTCGGCCAGGGCGGTGGCCAGGGCGACCAGGGTCAGCAGCAGCCCGGGAGCAGCTGGGAGCCCCCGGGCTGGTCGCTGCCCGACGCGGCCCCCGACCGGCCCGCCCAGCAGCCTCCCGCCCAGCAGCCACCGGCCCAGCAGGGCGACCGCGAGCCGACCCAGGAGTGGGAGGCCACCCCGCCCCCCGCGCAGCAGTGGGGCCCGCCGGCCCAGCAGCAGCCCCAGCCGTGGGACGCCCCGCCGCAGCAGGCCCCGCCGGCCCAGGAGGAGCGGCGCGGGCTGTTCGGCCGCCGTCCGCGCAAGCCCTCGGAGATCGAGCAGGCGTTCATGCCCAAGGGCGGCCCGTCCGGCGACCTGGCCGCCTGGGGTGCGGCGTACGGCTGGAGCGCCTCCGACGGCACCGCGCCCGAGGACGCCCCGCTGGCCCAGCTGGTGCAGAGCGCCCCGGTGCGGCCGGCGAAGTCGGAGGTGCCCAGCAACGTGCTGCGCGGCCGCGCCGACGGCGTCGACCTGGTCGCCTTCGACGTCGTCGCCCCCTACGGCCGCGGCTGGGTGGCCACCCACGCCATCACCGCCGCGCCCGTCCTCGGCCAGGTCCCCGGGTTCCGGCTGACCCCGGCCCGGTTCTGGCGGCACGGCACCGGCGGGCTGCTGCAGCTGCCCAGCGGTGACCAGGAGTTCGACACCCGCTGGGTGCTGCTGGCCGCCGAGGACTCCCCGCAGCTGCGCCGGCTGGTCGAGGACCCCGTCGTCCGCCAGCTGCTGCTCGGCTCCGACGACGGCGACGAGCTGTGGTCGGCGGTCGGGTTCGTCGCCGCCGTCCGGCCCGACGGGCAGCGCCCGCTGCTCGTCGAGCACCACGCCCGGATCCTGGCCGCGGTGGTGGGCGCGCTCGCCGCAGGGCGGTGACGCAGGCCCCCCGCCCCGCGGGGGCCGGGGTCCGCGAGCTGTGGCCCCTGCTCCGCCCGCACCGCCGCGCGCTGGCCGCGGCCGCCGTGCTGTCCCTGGTCTCGGCGGCCGCCGCGCTCGCCCAGCCGCTGCTGGTCTCGCGGGTGGTCGACGCGGTCGGCGCCGGCCGGCCGCTGCTGCCGGTGGTCGCCGCGCTGGTCGTCGTCCTGGTCGCGGCCGCCGTCCTCGGGGCGGGCCAGCAGTACCTGCTGCAGCGCACCGCCGAGGGCGTCGTCCTCACCACCCGGCGGACGCTGGCCGACCGGCTGCTGCGGCTGCCCGTCGCCGAGTACGACCGGCGGCGCACCGGTGACCTGATGAGCCGGGTCGGCGCCGACACCACGCTGCTGCGGGCCACGGTCACCAGCGGCGTGGTCGAGGTCGGCGGCGCGCTGGTCGTCGGGATCGGTGCGCTGGTGGCGATGGCGCTGGTCGACGGCGTGCTGCTGCTGGTCACCGTCGGGTCGGTGAGCATCGGCGTGGTCGTGGCGGTCGCCGCGGCCCGGCGGGTGCGCCGGCTGTCCCGGCAGGCCCAGGAGCAGGTCGGGGCGATGAGCGCGGCGGTGGAGCGGGCGCTGTCGGCGGTGCGCACCATCCGGGCCAGCGGGGCGACCGCCCGCGAGGTCGACACGGTCGGCGCCTCGGCGCAGCGGGCCTGGGCCGCCGGCGTCGCGGTCGCCCGGCTGCAGGCGCTGGTCTCCCCGGCCAGCTCGATCGCCGTGCAGGGCGCGTTCCTCGCCGTCCTCGGCCTCGGCGGCTACCGGGTGGCCACCGGCGCGATCGGCGTCGCCGACCTCATCGCGTTCATCCTCTACCTGTTCCTGCTGGTCATGCCGCTGGGCCAGGTCATCCGGGCCTACACCGAGCTGCAGACCGGGCTGGGTGCGCTGGCCCGCGTGCAGGAGGTGCTGGCGCTCGAGCCCGAGGACGACGACCGGCCGCAGCGCCCCGGCACGACCACCGCGCCGCGGCTGCCCGCCCCCGGTGCAGCCACCCCGCTGCTGGAGCTGCGCGACGTCGAGTTCGGCTACGGCGACGGCACGCCGGTGCTGCACGGGGTCTCGTTCTCCGTGCCCGCCGGCAGCCGCACCGCCGTCGTCGGCCCCTCCGGCGCGGGCAAGTCGACCCTGCTGGCGCTGGTCGAGGGCTTCTACCCGCTGACCGGCGGGTCGGTGCGGTGGGCCGGCACCGACGTCCGGGAGCTGCCGCGCGCCGCGCTGCGCGCCCGGATGGGCTACGTCGAGCAGGAGGCCCCGGTGCTGGCCGGCACCGTGCGGGAGAACCTGCTGCTGGCGGCCCCGGACACCCCCGAGCCCGAGCTGTGGCGGGTGCTCGCCGACGTCGGCCTGACCCCGGTCGTCGAGCGGTCCGAGCTGGGCCTGGACGTGCTGGTCGGTGACGACGGCGTGCTGCTGTCCGGCGGGGAGCGGCAGCGGCTGGCCATCGCCCGGTCGCTGCTGGCCCGCCCCGCGCTGCTGCTGCTCGACGAGCCGACCGCCAGCCTGGACGCCCGCAACGAGGCCCTGCTCCGGCAGACCCTCGACGCCGCCGCCCGCGACCGCGCCCTGCTGGTGGTGGCCCACCGGCTGTCCACGGTGCGCGACTCCGACCAGATCGTGGTGCTGGAGGGCGGCCGGGTGGTCGCCGTCGGCACGCACGACGAGCTGGTCGAGACCGACCCCCTCTACCGCGAGCTCGCCACCGCCCAGCTGCTCGTCTGAGTGGCGGCTGTGGGCGGCACGGTCCACGCTCTCCCGCACCACCGCGGAGAGGGGCAGCCGATGGCCACCACCGAGCAGCAGACCCAGCCGGAGCTCGAGCGGGTGATGGGTCCCGGCCTGCTCCTGCTGTTCATCGTCGGCGACGTGCTGGGCACCGGCATCTACGCCCTCACCGGCCAGGTCGCCGCCCAGGTCGGCGGCATCGTGTGGGCGCCGTTCCTCGTCGCCTTCCTCGTCGCGCTGGTCACCGCGTTCAGCTACCTGGAACTGGTCACCAAGTACCCCCGCGCCGCCGGCGCCGCGCTGTACACGCACAAGGCCTTCGGCGTGCACTTCCTGACCTTCCTGGTCGCCTTCGCGGTGATGAGCTCGGGCATCACGTCGGCGTCCACGGCCGCGCGGGCGTTCAGCTCCAACGCCGCGGCGGTGTTCGGCCTCGACCTGGGCGAGGGCATCGGCATCACGCTGATCGGCCTGGGCTTCATGGGCCTGGTCGCGGTGGTCAACCTGCGCGGGGTCGGCGAGAGCGTCAAGGCCAACGTGGTGCTCACCTGCGTCGAGCTCACCGGCCTGCTGGTCGTCATCGGCGTCGGCGCCTGGGCGCTGGGCCTGGGCGAGGGCGACCTGTCCCGGGTCACCGAGGTCGACACCGGCGACCAGAGCCTGCTCGGCGGGGTCATCGCCGCCACCGGCCTGGCCTTCTTCGCGATGGTCGGCTTCGAGGACAGCGTCAACATGGCCGAGGAGTGCAAGGAGCCGCGGCGGATCTTCCCCCGCGTGCTGCTCACCGGGCTGGCCGTCACCGGCGTCATCTACGTGCTGGTGTCGATCTCGGCGATCTCCCTGGTGCCGGCCGACCGGTTGTCGCAGGGCGACACCCCGCTGCTCCAGGTGGTGCAGGCCGGGGCGCCGGGCTTCCCGCTCGGGCTGTTCGGCGTCATCACGATGTTCGCCGTCGCCAACTCGGCGCTGATCAACATGCTGATGGCCAGCCGGCTGGTCTACGGCATGAGCCGCGAGGGCGTGCTGCCGCCGCTGCTGGGCCGGGTCGGGCCGCGCCGGCGCACCCCGGTCACCGCCATCCTGTTCACCACCGCGCTGGCCTTCGGGCTCATCACCTTCGTCGGCGCCGTCCCCGACCTGGGCGGGACGACGGCGTTGCTGCTGCTGGTGGTCTTCGCGGTGGTCAACGTCGCGGTCCTGGTGCTGCGCCGCGACCGGGTGGACGCCGACCACTTCCGGACGCCGGCCCTGCTGCCCGTCGTCGGCGCCCTGGCCTGCGCCTACCTGGCCACCCCGTTCGCCGGCCGGCCGGTGGTGCAGTACCAGATCGCCGGCGTGCTGCTCGCCGTCGGCGTCGCGCTCTGGGCGGTCACCGTGCTGGTCAACCGGCGCACCGGGACGACCACCCGGCTGGACCCCGAGGCCCTCTCCGGCGACGGCCCGGTCAACTAGCCGCCGAAGGCGGCTCAGGGTCCGTGACGGACGCCGGGGCAACACAGGTGGTGGTCGAGCTCCTCCTGGTGCGGCAGAGGTGACGTCAGGGCCCGGACGGCGCGGTTCTGTCGGCGGGACCCGGTACGATCGAGGGGTCGTACCGCCAGCAGCCCGCTGAGCGCCGTCCTGCGCGTCCCGCCCTCCCCGGCGGGCCCCGCCCGGCCGGCCGGCGGCTCGCGCGAGAAGAAGGGCCCCACGTGGCTGGATCCGGCAAGCCTGCCGAGCAGAACTCCTACTCCGGTAGCTCGATCACCGTCCTCGAGGGGCTCGAGGCGGTCCGCAAGCGCCCCGGCATGTACATCGGCTCGACCGGCGAGCGCGGCCTGCACCACATGGTGTGGGAGGTCGTGGACAACGCCGTCGACGAGTCGCTGGCCGGGTTCTGCGACACCGTCCGGGTCACCCTGCTCGACGACGGCGGCGTCCGGGTCGAGGACAACGGCCGAGGCATCCCGGTCGACATGCACCCGGTGCAGAAGCGGCCCACCGTCGAGGTCGTCCTGACGATCCTGCACGCCGGCGGCAAGTTCGACGGCAAGTCCTACGGCGTCTCCGGTGGTCTGCACGGCGTCGGCGTCACCGTGGTCAACGCGCTGTCCACCTCGCTGGACGTCGAGATCTGGCGCGACGGCACCGAGTACGCCCAGCACTACACCGAGACCGTGCCCGGCGAGCTGCGCACGATCGGGTCCACGAAGAAGCGCGGCACCGCGATCACCTTCTGGGCCGACCCGGCGATCTTCGAGACGACCACCTACTCGTTCGAGACCATCCGCCGCCGCCTGCAGGAGATGGCCTTCCTGAACAAGGGCCTGACCATCGTGCTGCGCGACGAGCGCCGCAGCACAGCGGTCGCGGAGTCCGCCGCCGAGGACCTGCTGACCTTGGAGGCCGACCCGGCCGGCGAGGCCGAGAAGCCCTTCGAGCCGGTGGAGATCACCTACCGCTACGACGGCGGCCTGTCCGACTACGTCCGGCACGTCAACGCCAAGAAGAACCCGATCCACAAGTCGGTCATCGCCTTCGGCGCCGAGGGCACCGGCAAGAACGACACCGCGATGAGCCTCGAGGTCGCGATGCAGTGGTCGGAGTCCTACTCCGAGTCGGTGCACACCTTCGCCAACATCATCAACACCCACGAGGGCGGCACCCACGAGGAGGGCTTCCGCGCGGCGCTGACCTCGATCGTCAACCGGTACGCCGTCGAGAAGAAGCTGCTCAAGGACAAGCCGGAGGACAAGCTCTCCGGCGAGGACATCCGCGAGGGCCTGGCCGCGATCGTCTCGGTGAAGCTGGGCGACCCCCAGTTCGAGGGCCAGACCAAGACCAAGCTGGGCAACACCGAGGTCAAGGGCTTCGTGCAGCGGGTCTGCAACGAGCAGATCGGCCACTGGTTCGAGGCCAACCCGGCCGAGGCCAAGACCATCATCACCAAGGCCAGCTCCGCCGCCCGCGCCCGCCGCGCCGCGCAGGACGCCCGCAAGCTCGCCCGCAAGAGCCTGCTGTCGGTGTCCGGCCTGCCCGGCAAGCTCTCCGACTGCCGCTCCACCGACCCCGCCCGCAGCGAGGTCTACATCGTCGAGGGCGACTCGGCCGGCGGCTCGGCGAAGTCCGGCCGCGACTCGATGTTCCAGGCGATCCTGCCCATCCGCGGCAAGATCATCAACGTCGAGAAGGCGCGCATCGACCGGGTGCTGAAGAACACCGAGGTCCAGTCGATGATCACGGCCTTCGGCACCGGCATCCACGACGAGTTCGACATCAGCAAGCTGCGCTACCACAAGATCGTGCTGATGGCCGACGCCGACGTCGACGGCCAGCACATCTCCACGCTGCTGCTGACCCTGCTGTTCCGGTTCATGCGGCCGCTGGTCGAGGGCCAGTACGTCTACCTCGCCAAGCCCCCGCTGTACAAGATCAAGTGGGGCGGCAAGCACGACGACGAGTACGCCTACTCCGACCGCGAGCGCGACGCGCTGGTCAAGGCCGGCGCCGAGGGCGGGCGCAAGGTCAAGGAGGAGATGATCCAGCGCTACAAGGGTCTGGGCGAGATGAACGCCGGGGAGCTGTGGGAGACCACGATGAACCCCGAGACCCGCATCCTGCGCCAGGTCACCCTCGAGGACGCCGCTGCCGCCGACGAGATCTTCAGCGTCCTCATGGGCGAGGACGTCGAGGCCCGCCGCTCCTTCATCACCCGCAACGCCAAGGACGTCCGCTTCCTGGACGTGTAGCCGGGCCCGTCCGGGCCCGATCGGGCCAGGACGGCGTCGCCGGCCACTGCGGCGACACCTCCCAGCCACCCGGGCGTCGCCCAAACCCCTTGTCGACCTGGACTTTTGTCCACCGCTGTGCACTCACCTGTGGAGAACCGAACCGTGACCGAGCCCGTGAGCACCGACCGCATCGAGATGGTCGACCTCCAGCAGGAGATGCAGCGCAGCTACATCGACTACGCGATGAGCGTGATCGTCGGCCGCGCCCTGCCCGAGGTGCGCGACGGCCTCAAGCCGGTGCACCGCCGCGTGCTGTTCGCCATGTACGACCAGAACTTCCGCCCCGACCGCGGCTACGTGAAGTGCGCCCGCCCGGTCGCGGAGGTCATGGGCAACTACCACCCCCACGGCGACACCGCGATCTACGACGCCCTGGTCCGCCTGGCCCAGCCGTGGTCGATGCGCTACCCGCTCATCGACGGCCAGGGCAACTTCGGCTCCCCGGGCAACGACCCGGCCGCGGCCATGCGCTACACCGAGTGCCGCCTGACCCCGCTGGCCATGGAGATGCTGGCCGGCATCAACGAGGAGACCGTCGACTACCAGGGCAACTACGACGGCCGCACCGAGGAGCCCGTCGTCCTGCCCTCGCGGGTGCCGAACCTGCTGATCAACGGCTCGGCCGGCATCGCGGTCGGCATGGCCACCAACATGCCCCCGCACAACCTCCGCGAGGTGGCCGAGGCCGTCTACTGGATGCTCGACCACCCCGAGGCCGCCGCCGAGGAGGCGCTGGCCGCGTGCATGGAGCGGATCAAGGGCCCCGACTTCCCGACCCACGGCCTCATCGTCGGCCGCGACGGCATCGAGGATGCCTACCGCACCGGCCGCGGCTCGGTCCGCATGCGCGCGGTGGTCGCCGTGGAGGAGGACTCCCGCGGGCGGGTGCAGCTGGTCGTCACCGAGCTGCCCTACCAGGTCAACCCGGACAACCTCGCGGAGAACATCGCCGAGCAGGTCAAGGACGGCCGGCTGCAGGGCATCTCCGAGATCGCCGACGAGTCCTCCGACCGCGTCGGCCGCCGCCTGGTCATCACCCTGCGCCGCGACGCGGTGGCCAAGGTGGTGCTCAACAACCTCTACAAGCACACCCAGCTGCAGACCTCCTTCGGCTGCAACATGCTCTCCATCGTCGACGGCGTGCCCCGCACGCTGCGGCTGGACGAGCTCGTCCGGTACTGGGTCGTCCACCAGATCGAGGTCATCCAGCGGCGCACCCGCTACCGGCTGCGCAAGGCCGAGGAGCGCGCGCACATCCTGCGCGGCTACGCCAAGGCCCTCGACCAGCTCGACGCCGTCATCGCCCTCATCCGGGCCAGCGCCTCGGCCGAGGCCGCCCGCACCGGCCTGATGGAGCTGCTCGAGGTCGACGAGGTGCAGGCCCTGGCCATCCTCGACCTGCAGCTGCGCCGCCTGGCCGCCCTCGAGCGGCAGCGGATCCTCGACGAGCTGGCCGAGATCGAGGCCACCATCGCCGACCTGCAGGCGATCCTGGACTCCCCGGAGCGGCAGCGGCAGATCGTCCGCGACGAGCTCAAGGAGATCGTCGACAAGTACGGCGACGACCGCCGCACCCAGTTCGTCGCGCACGACGGCGACGTCTCCATGGAGGACCTCATCGCCGAGGAGCAGGTGGTCGTCACGATCACCCGCACCGGCTACGCCAAGCGCACGAAGGCCGACCTCTACCGGTCCCAGCGGCGCGGCGGCAAGGGCGTCATGGGCGCGACCCTCAAGCAGGACGACCTGATCCAGCAGTTCTTCGTGGGCTCCACCCACGACTGGATCCTGTTCTTCACCAACAAGGGCCGGGTCTACCGGGCCAAGGCCTACGAGCTGCCCGAGGCCGCCCGCACCGCGCGCGGCGCCCACGTGGCCAACATCCTGGCCTTCCAGCCCGACGAGAAGATCGCCCAGGTCATCCAGATCAAGGACTACACGGTCGCCCCGTACCTGGTGCTGGCCACCGCCGGCGGCCAGGTGAAGAAGACCCGGCTGGCCGACTTCGACTCCCCGCGCAGCGGCGGCGTGATCGCCATCAACCTGCGCGAGGGCGACGAGCTGGTCGGCGCGGCGCTCATCGACCCCGAGCAGAACCTGCTGCTGGTCACCCGCAAGGCCATGAGCATCTGCTTCAAGGCCGACGACGTGCAGCTGCGGCCGATGGGCCGGGCCACCGAGGGCGTGCGCGGCATCTCGCTGTCCGACGACGACCAGCTGCTGAGCATGATCGTGGTGACCGAGGGCGTCGACGTCCTCGTCGCCACCGAGGGCGGCTACGCCAAGCGCACCGGGATCGAGAACTACCCGGAGCAGAACCGCGGCGGCAAGGGCGTGCTCACCGCCGACCCGAAGGCCCGCAAGGGCGCCCTGGTCGGTGCGCTGTCGGTGGTCCTCGGCGACGAGCTGTACGCCATCACCTCCAGCGGTGGCGTCATCCGCACCCCGGTCAACGGCGTCCGGCACAACAAGGACCGGGCGACCATGGGCGTCAAGCTCATGAACCTGCCCGAGGACGTCTCCATCGTGGCGATCGCCCGCACCACGGACAACGACGAGCCCGAGGCCGGGGGCCAGACCACGATCTGACCAGCACCGTGTCCGGCAAGCCGTGCGCCTTGCGTCGAGCAGGGCGCGCGGCGTGCCGGTCGGGCGCGGGGCCCCGCTGACAGCTCGCGCGCCTAGGGTGGGGAGGATGCCGGTCCCCGGCGCGGGCCGCGAGGTCCGGGCCGGGACGGGCTGAGACGACCGAAGTGCGGACGCCGCCCAGACAGGTGGGTCCGGGCGCGACGGGGACGGGCCCCGGGACGGAGAACGGCATGAGCGACCGGACGCAGGGCTCGGTGCAGACCGACGACGCCGGGGCGGCCACCGACCCGGAGACCAAGGCCATCCCCACCGAGAAGCCCGGCTCCGCCCCGTCCGCCGCCCCCGCCGCGGCGCCGGAGACCCCGGCGGCCGGGTCGACGTCCGCGAGCTCGAAGCCGTCGGGCAACGGCAACGGTGGCAAGCCGTCGGGCAAGCCCGCGGTCGCCCCCGGCTGGGGAGGTGCGGCCCCCACCGGCACCGCGCAGGCCGCGTCGGCCCGTCCGGCCGGGCAGCCCCCGGCGGGGCCCACCCAGCCGGCCGCCCCCACCCAGCAGCCCGCGAAGAAGTCGGCCCCCGCGGCCGACCGACCGGCCCAGGCCGCCCGGCCCACCGGCCAGCAGCCCGCCGCCCGCCCGGCCGACCAGCGCCCCGCCGCTGCTGCGGCGGCCGCCGCGGGTGCGGCCGCCCCCCGGGTCGGCGCCGCCCAGACCGGTGTGCGCCCGGCCAACCGCGACGCCGGCGCACCCCGCCAGACCGCGAACCGTCCGCCGGCCGGGGCCCGCGTCGCCGAGGCGCCGGCCCGCCCGGCCGCGTCCGAGCAGGGCGAGCGCACCGGGGTCCGCGGCGCGGTGAAGGGCGGCAAGGGCCCCCGTCGCGCGCGGCTGCAGCTGCGGCACATCGACACCTGGTCGGCGCTGAAGATCTCCCTGGTGCTGGCCATCGCGCTGTTCTTCGTCTGGATGGTCGCCGTCGGCGTCCTCTACGGCGTGCTCAGCGGCCTGGGCGTGTTCAGCACGCTCAACGACCTCATCGGCCAGCTGGGCTCCGCCTCCGGCGACTCCACCGGCGAGGTCATCACCCCGGGCATCGTGTTCGGCGGGGCGGCGGTCATCGGTGCGGTCAACATCGTGCTGTTCACCGCGCTGTGCACCGTCGGCACCTTCGTCTACAACCTGTGCGCGGACCTCGTGGGCGGCCTCGAGGTCACCCTGTCCGAGCGCGACTCCTGACGCGGCACCCCCGGTCGGCGGCGCCGGCCGGGGGCCACGTATGCTTTCCGAGGTTCACGGGCCTGTAGCTCAGGCGGTTAGAGCGCATCCCTGATAAGGATGAGGCCGGAGGTTCAAGTCCTCCCAGGCCCACCCGTGCACTGCCCCACCCTCGAGGAGGTCGGCCCCGTGCTGAAGAAGGTCGCCGTGGCCGCCCTCGCGGCGGGCACCCTGTTGGCCCTGCGCAAGCGGACGGCGGCCCAGGGCGACCAGGGGCTGTGGGCCGAGGCCACCAGCAGCCCCGACGCCGTCCGGACCACGCACCGCTAGCACCCCCCGGGGACGTAGCTCAATTGGTAGAGCACCGCCTTTGCAAGGCGGGGGTCAGGGGTTCGATTCCCCTCGTCTCCACGCTGGTCCTCCTGCTCGCCGGCTGCGGCGGGCCGGCCGACGACACCGGCCGGGGCGGTCCGACCGCCACCCCGCCGAGCACCGTGGGCCCCTCCCCGGCGCCGACCACGACGGCCGCGCCGACGTCGGCCGAACCGGTCACCACCGAGGCCGACTGCCCCTACCTCGACACGTCGTTCGTCGAGGACACCGTCGGCCAGCGCACCCCCACGGTGACCACCACCGGCGTCCCCGGTGGGCCACCGCCGACCTGCACCTTCACGAAGCCGAACGGCGAGCCCGCGTTGGTCGTGGAGATCAGCCAGGCCGCCGACGCCACCGCCGCGCAGACCGCCGCGGTCGAGCGCGTCGCCCCCCTCGGCGGCACCGCGGTGCGCGACGTCGGCGACGGCGGCGGGATCGCCGTGGGGCCGCAGACCGTGCTCGCCGTCGCCGACGGCACGCTGGTCGTGGTGGTCACGGTCAACCAGGAGTCCAGCCTGCAGGCCCGGGAAGTCGCGCAGACGGTCGTCGGGGCGGTCTGAGCGGCCCATCCCCGCAGGTGGGACGATGGGGGGCGTGACCGAATCGACTCCTGCGCGGCGCGCAGTCCTGCACACCAACCACGGCGACATCACCGTGGACCTGTTCCCGGACCACGCCCCCAAGACCGTCGCCAACTTCGCCGAGCTCGCCGAGGGCAGCCGGGAGTGGGTCGACCCCCGCACCCGGGCGAAGACCACCGACAAGCTCTACGACGGCACCGTCTTCCACCGGGTCATCGACGGCTTCATGATCCAGGGCGGCGACCCGCTGGGGCAGGGCACCGGCGGCCCCGGCTACCGCTTCGGCGACGAGTTCCACCCCGACCTGCAGTTCTCCAAGCCCTACCTGCTGGCCATGGCCAACGCCGGCCCGGGCACCAACGGCTCGCAGTTCTTCATCACCGTCACCAACACCCCGCACCTGAACAACAAGCACACGATCTTCGGCGAGGTGGCCGACGACGCCTCCCGCCAGGTCGTCGACGCCATCGCCAAGGTCCCCACCGCCCGCGGTGACCGTCCGCTCGAGGACGTCGTCATCACCTCGGTCGAGGTGCAGCGCAGCTGAGCACGCCCACCGGTCCCGGGGGTGCGGGCGAGCAGCCCGCGCCCCCGGTGCCCACCTGCTACCGGCACCCCGACCGGCCCACCCGGATCTCCTGCGTGCGGTGCGGCCGCCCGATCTGCCCCGAGTGCATGAACTCGGCCTCGGTGGGCTTCCAGTGCCCCGAGGAGATCGCCGACGCCCGGCGCACCGTCCGCACCCCCAGGCGCACCACCGGCATGCGGGTCGCCGGCCGCCGCTGGGGCACGGTCACCCTCGTCCTCATCGCGATCAACGTCGCGGTCGCCGTCGCCACCGCGGTCTCCGCGCTGCTGGCCGGCGGCAACCCCGTCCGGTCCTTCGCCTCCCCGCTGACCGGCGAGCTGCTCACCGCGCCCGTGCTGGTCGACCAGGGCGAGTGGTGGCGGGTGGTCACCAGCGCCTTCACCCACGCCAGCCTGGTGCACCTCGCGCTGAACATGCTGGCGCTGCTGCTGTTCGGCTCGGAGCTCGAGCGCATGCTCGGCAAGGGCCGCTACCTCACCGTCTACCTCGTCTCGGCGCTGGGCGGTGCGGCGTCGCTGCAGCTGTTCGGCTCCTACGTGGGCGGCGTGGTCGGCGCCTCGGGCGCCATCTACGGCCTGCTCGGAGCCTTCGGCGTCGTCCTGGTCCGGCAGAAGCAGGACCTGCGCGGGCTGCTCACCCTGCTGGCCATCAACCTGGTCATCAGCCTGCTCCCCGGGGTCTCCCTGCTCGGCCACCTGGGCGGGCTCGTCGCCGGCGCCGCCACCGCGGCCGTGCTGCTGTGGGCCCGTCGTCGCACCGCGCTCGCCGCCGCCGGTGTCGCCGCCCTCGTGGCGGTCCTGCTGCTGCTCACCTTCGGCGGCATCCGCTAGGGGCGGTGCCCCAGCAGCTGGGCGCCGACCCGCTCCGGGTCGGCGCCCAGGTCCCGCCGCCCGAGCACCAGCAGGACGGTGTCGTCGGCGGTGTCCTCCAGCTCCAGCGAGGTGCTGCGCACCCCCAGCCGCCGGCCGGTGCGCACCCGCGCCCGCAGTCGACCGCGCGGGATCACCGTCCGCCGTCCCGGCGTGCGCACGACGACCTGCTCGTCGTCGGCGGTCAGCCGCGGCCGCAGCAGCAGGTCGCGGACGACGACGGCGGCCAGCAGCAGCGCCGCTGCACCCACCAGCACCCGGCCGGCGGTGTCCACGCCGAGCGCGGCGACCCCCAGCGCGAGCGCCGCCGCGGCGGCAACGGCGGTCTCGAGCGGGCGGGTCGACCACTGCTGCGGACCGGGCACGGCAGCCAGCTTCCCAGCCCGTCCGTCCACCGGTGCGGGCCCGTTGTCCACAGGCTGCGGGGCGACGGTGCGACGCGCCGTCCGACCTCGGCGTTCGTGCTGCGCGCCACCATCCGAACACGCCCGGTGACCGGGCCCGGGACGGGGTCGTCACGGTCCACGAGTCGACTTCTCCACACCTGTGTGCACAGGTGGGGACAGAAGAACAGAGGTGTAGTTACGCGGGTGGACCCTCCGCACCATCCGTCACAGCCCGGACATCGGTGCAGGTCAGAGCGGTGCGCACCGGCCGCCGGGTTCCACACTCGGTGGACAAACCTGGGGGCGGTCGTCGACCGGCGCTGTGGACCCGGTCGCCGGCCTGTGCACACACCGACCGCCGCCGTGGGGGTCGACATCTCGACCCCGACCGGACGGGTTCGTCCCACCCGCCCTGCGGGCAGAGCCGGCAACCCACAGGCTGGACGGGTGCAGGTACTGGTGACGGGTGCGTCCGGGTTCGTGGGTGGTCGGCTCGCGCCGGCCCTGGTCGAGGAGGGGCACCAGGTGCGGGCCATGACCCGTCGCCCCGAGCGGTACTCCGGGGCCGGGGAGGCGGTGCGCGGGGACGTCTCCGACGCCGCCTCGCTGCGGGCCGCGCTGGAGGGCTGCGACGCCGCCTACTACCTGGTGCACAGCCTCGACTCCTCCGACTTCCAGGACAAGGACGCCGAGGCAGCCCGCACCTTCGGCCGAGCCGCCGCCGACGCCGGGGTGCGCCGGATCGTCTACCTCGGCGGCCTCGGCGACGACGCCGACGACCTGTCGGCGCACCTGCGCAGCCGGCGCGAGGTGGAGCGCCTCCTCGGCGAGGGCGGGGTCCCGGTCACCGTGCTGCGGGCGGGCATCGTCGTCGGCCACGGCGGCGTCTCCTGGGAGATGACCCGCCAGCTGGTCGCCCACCTGCCCGCCATGGTCACCCCCCGCTGGGTGCACACCCGCACCCAGCCGATCGCCGTCGCCGACGTGGTGCGCTACCTGGTGGGCGTGCTGGAGGCCCCCGAGGCCGAGGGCCGGGTCTACGAGGTCGGCGGGCCCGAGGTGCTGGAGTACCTCGAGATGCTCACCCGGGTCGCCGAGATCCAGGGCCGGCACCTGTTCGTGCTGCCCGTGCCGCTGCTCAGCCCGCAGCTGTCCTCCCGCTGGCTGTCCCTGGTCACCGACGTCGACCTGCAGACCGGTCGCTCGCTCATCGACTCCATGAGCAACGAGGTGGTCGTGCGCGACCACAGCATCCGCGACGTCGTGCCCTTCGAGCCGATGGACTACGACCAGGCCGTGCTGACCGCGCTCGGGGAACGGGCGGCCGCCCGGCGGAGGGCCTCCCGGGGGCGGCCCCGGCACGGCGGGCTGCTGGCCCGGGGAGCCCGGGCGTGAACCTGCTGGGCCGGGCGCCCCGCGGCCGGCTGGACCGCGCCGTCCTGCGGCTGGCCGAGCGCACCCCCGACTGGCTGATCGACCCCGTCCCGCGCGACCACCGGGAGACCGACGCGGCCTTCCGGCGGCGCCGTCGGATGACCGGGGCGTTCTCCGTGCTGGGCGCCGGGATGCTGGGCCTGTCGCTGTCGCAGAAGCCTGACTCCAAGGAGTTCTACGGCCTGACGATGGCGGTGGCCGGCACCTGGGTGGCCGGCGGCATCGCGTCGGGCCCGCTGCACCTGGGCTGGATGCGGTCGGCCCGGGAGACGGTGCACCGCCCGGTGGTCACCCCGGTGCTCACCGGTGCGGGCGTGTTCGGCCTGTTCTACGGGGCGGCGCTGGTCGCCAAGCGGATCCCGGTGCTGAACCGCGCGGTCACCCGCATCCTGCGCTACGCCCACCAGGGCAACCCGGCCCTGGTGACGATGACGACGCTGACCAACGGGGTGGCCGAGGAGGTGTTCTTCCGGGGCGCGCTCTACGCGGCCGCCGGGACGACCCACCCGGTGCTGAAGTCCACCGCGGTCTACGGGCTGGCCACCACCTCCACGCGCAACCCGGCGCTGGTGCTGGCGTCGGTGGTGATGGGCGCGCTGTTCGGCTGGCAGCGGAAGATCACCGGGGGCATCCAGGCGCCGGTGCTGACGCACCTCACCTGGTCGGCGCTGATGCTGCGCTTCCTGCCGCCGCTGTTCGCCGACCAGCCCTCGATCGAGGCCGAGACCTCGCAGCAGGAGAACTGAGGGCGGCTACCGCCAGCGCATGCTCATGACCAGGCCGGCGACCATGGCGCCGAACCCGATCGCGAAGTTCCACGCCGACAGCGACACCATGAAGCCGATCTTGTCGCCGGCCACGTAGTAGACGACGATCCAGACCAGGCCGAGCAGCATCAGCGCGATCATCACCGGGGCGTACCAGCGCGGGCTGGGCTGCGCGGCGCGGGCCTTCGAGGCGCTCGAGGGCAGCACACCCTCGGGCGGGGTGTACACCGACTTCTTGCGCACCTTGGACTTGGGCACCGCGACGACTCCTCGACCTTGCACATCGGCACTGCTGATCTGATCGGGCACCAGCCTAAGCTGCAGGCATGCGGAGAAGGGGTGGTGACCCGCGGCGGCGGGCCTGGAACGCCCTGGTCCCGGTGGTGGCGCTGGCCGCCGGTCTGCTGTTCGCCACCTCCGGGCAGACCGCCCGCGGCACCGACCTGCGGGCCGGCGACGTCACCGAGCTCGGGCAGCTGATCCAGCAGATCGAGCGCACCGGTGACTCCCTGGAGGGCCAGCTCGCCCAGCTGCAGGCGCGGGCCACCGCCCTCACCCAGGCCGAGGCGGGCCGCAACGACGAGGTCGCCGCGGCCACCGCCGCCGGCACCGCCGAGGAGAGCTCCGCCGGCTTCACCCCGGTCAGCGGGCCCGGCGTCGAGATCACCCTGGACGACGCCCCCGAGACGGCATCGGGCACCCCGCCCCGCGGCGCCACCCTCGACGACCTGGTCATCCACCAGTCCGACGTCCAGGGCGTGGTCAACGCGCTGTGGGCGGCCGGGGCCGACGGGGTCACCGTGATGGGCCAGCGCCTCATCGCCACCAGCGCCGTCCGCTGCGTCGGCAACGTCCTGCTGCTGCAGGGCCGCACGTGGTCCCCGCCGTTCGTCATCACCGCCGTCGGCGACGCCGACGCCATGCGCGAGCGGCTCGGCCAGTCCTACGAGGTGTCGCTGCTGCAGCAGGCCGTGGACCGCTTCGGCCTCACCTACCGGGTGACGGACAGGTCCCAGGTCGACCTGCCCGCCTACGATGGCGCGCTGGACCTGCAGTACGCCTCGGCCGCCGGCTGAGGACCGGGGGCGGGGCTCGGGGAGGAACCATGGACGACGCGGACACCGGCGGCCTCCGCCGCGGCCGGCACGCGCCCGAGGAGCCCGCCGCGCCGGAGCCGCAGCCGGTGCCGGAGGACGCCACCGTCCGGCACACCTGGCAGCCCGACCTGTCCCGCCCCGAGGCGCCCACCGGCCGGCACGCCGTCGTCCAGGACGAGCACGTCGTCCAGGACGAGCACGCCGCCCCGGACGGGCCCGCGGACGACGACGAGCCCGCCGCCCGGCCGGCGCGCACCCGCGGGGACCTGGTGCGCACCGGCGTCCGCGGTGTCGGCCAGCTGCTGGTCACCGCCGGGCTGGTGGTGCTGCTGTTCGTCGTCTACGAGGTGTGGATCACCGACCTCACCAGCGACCGCAAGCAGGACGCGCTGTCCCAGGAGCTGCGCGAGGACTGGGACGGCGGGGACGACCCGACGGTCCCGACGCTGCCCGACGGTGGCATCTCCGAGGTGCCGCTGGGCCAGGGCTTCGCGTTCATCCGCATCCCCCGGTTCGGCGCCGACTACGTCAAGGTCATCCTCGAGGGCACCGACGAGGACGAGCTCGTCGAGGGCCCGGGCCACTACGTGGACTCCGCGATGCCCGGCGAGCAGGGCAACTTCGCCCTCGCCGGCCACCGGGTGGGCAAGGGCTCGCCGTTCCTGGACCTGGACCAGCTGCAGGCCGGCGACCCGATCGTCATCGAGACCGAGACCACCTGGTTCGTCTACCGGGTGCTCGGCGACGACGACCCCAACGGCATCCCGGGCCAGCAGATCGTGCTGCCCACCGACGTCTCGGTCATCGCGCCGACCCCCAACGGGCCGCTGACCGGCCCGGCGAGCGGGGCCTACCTGACCCTGACCACCTGCCACCCGAAGTTCTCCGCGCGCGAGCGGCTCATCGTGCACGCGGTGCTCGACGGCGACCCGATCCCGAAGGCCGACGCCCCCGACGGGCCGCCAGCGCTGAGCGAGGGCTGATGTACACCTGGATCTGGCGGCACCTGCCCGGCGGGACGGCGGTCAAGGCCGTGCAGGCGCTGGTGCTCGTGCTGGCCGTCTGCGCGCTGCTGCTGTTCGTGGTCTTCCCCTGGGTCGAGCCCAAGCTGCCCTTCAACGACGTGACGGTGGACCAGTGAGCGAGCGAACCATGGGCACGGCCGCGCGGGTGCTCGTCGTCGACAACTTCGACAGCTTCGTCTACAACCTGGTCCAGTACCTGGGCCAGCTCGGCGTCCCCAGCGTGGTGCGCCGCAACGACGCCGTCTCGACGGACGACCTCGGCGATCTGGACGTGGCCGGTGTGCTGCTGTCCCCCGGGCCGGGGACGCCCACCGACGCCGGGGTGACCGTGCCGATGGTGCGCGCCGCCGCGGAGGCCGGCGTGCCGGTGCTGGGGGTCTGCCTGGGCCACCAGGCCATCGCCGAGGCCTTCGGCGGGGACGTCGTCCGGGCGCCGGAGCTGCTGCACGGGAAGACCAGCGAGGTCGTCCACGACGGCGAGGGCGTGCTGGCCGGCCTGCCGTCGCCGTTCACCGCGACCCGCTACCACTCCCTGGCCGTGGAGTCCTCGACCTTCCCCGACGAGCTGGAGGTCACCGGGCGGACCCCCTCGGGCATCGTGATGGCCCTGCGGCACCGCGAGCTGCCCATCGAGGGCGTGCAGTTCCACCCGGAGTCGGTGCTCACCGAGGGCGGGCACCAGCTGCTGGCGACCTGGCTGCGCCAGTGCGGCGTCGAGGTCGACCAGGAGCTGGTGGACAGGGCCGCCGCCGCCGCGAAGCGGCTGCTGACGGCGGTCGGGTAGGGCCCCGCCCCGGTCAGTTGTCGGGCTGGCCGGGGATGGGGATGCCGGTGCCCGTGCTGGGCGCGGTGGTGGTCGTCGGGGCCGACGTCGTCGTGGTCTCGGTGGGCACCGGGACGGCGATGAGCACGGTGATCTGGTCGTCGGCGGTGGCCTGCTGACCGGCCTCGGGCTCGGTCCCGATCGCCTGGCCGGCGGGGACGTCGTTGCTCTCGGCGTTCTGCTGGGTGATGTCGGTGAACCCGGCTGCCTGCAGCGTCGCCCGCGCCTGCTCGTAGGTCTGCCCCCGGACGTCGGGGATCGGCGCGCTGCCGGTGGAGACGCTCAGCGTGATGACCTGGTTCTCCGGGTTCGCCTGGCTGCCCTGACCCGGGTCGACGCCGATGACCTGGCCGGCGGGCTCCGTGCTGGCCTCCTGCCGGCTGTTCACCCGGGTGAAGCCGGCGTTCTCCAGGTTGGACCGCGCCTCGTCCTCGGTGAGGCCGACGACGTTGGGGATGGCCACGGTGTCCGGGCCGGCGCTGACGACCAGCGCGACCTCGGTGCCCTCGTCGACGGTGGTGCCGGCGGCGGGGTCGCTGCTGATGACCGAGCCCTCGGCGACGTCGGAGCTGGCCTGCGTGGTCACCGGGCCGGCGGCCAGGCCGGCCTGCTGCAGCGCGGTCGCGGCGGCGGCCTGGGTCTGGCCGACCAGGTTCGGCACCTGGACGCTGGCGGTGGTGGGCTCGGCCGGGGTCTCGTCGTCCCCGCCGCTGTTGAGGCCGACGAGCAGCGCGACGATGCCGGCGAGCACCAGGATGCCCGCGACGACCAGGGCGATGATGCCGCGGCGACGGCGCTTGGCGGCGGCCTCGTCCTCGTCGTCCCAGTGGTCGTCCTGGCCGGGGTAGCCGCCGGCGGCCGCGCCGATGTAGGAGGTCCGCTCGGCGTCGCCCATGACCGGGGTGGCCTCGACCCGCTGGCCGGCGACGGCGCGCAGCAGGTCGCTGCGCATCTCGGCGGCGGACTGGTAGCGGTTGGCCGGGTTCTTGCTCATGGCCTTCAGCAGGATGGCGTCGAGCTCCGGCGGGACCTCGGGGTTGATGGAGGACGGCGTCCGGGGGTCCTCGCGCACGTGCTGGTAGGCGACCGCCACCGGTGAGTCGCCGGTGAACGGCGGGGCGCCGGTGACGAGCTCGTAGAGCAGGCAGCCGGCGGAGTAGACGTCGGAGCGGGCGTCCACGCCCTCGCCGCGGGCCTGCTCCGGGGAGAGGTACTGGGCGGTGCCGATGACCGCGGCGGTGGAGGTCATGGTGGCGGCGGAGTCGGAGACGGCCCGGGCGATGCCGAAGTCCATCACCTTGACGGTGCCCTGCGGGGTGATCATCACGTTCCCGGGCTTCACGTCCCGGTGCACGATGCCGTTGCGGTGGCTGAAGTCCAGCGCGGCGCAGATGTCGGCGGTCAGCGACATGGCGCGGGAGGCCTCGAGCCTGCCCTCGCGGCGCAGCACGTCGCGCAGCGTCTCGCCCTCGACGTACTCCATGACGATGTACGGCGTGGCGCCGGTGGTGGTGCGGTCCTCGCCGGTGTCGTAGACCGCGACGATCGCCGGGTGGTTCAGCGACGCGGCGGCCTGGGCCTCGCGGCGGAAGCGCACCTGGAAGGAGGGGTCGCGGGCGAGGTCGGAGCGCAGCACCTTGACCGCCACCTCGCGGCCCAGCCGCAGGTCCCGACCCCGGTGCACCTCGGCCATCCCGCCGCGGCCGAGGACACCACCGATCTCGTAGCGCTCGCCGAGCACCTGCGGGGTGGTCATCGGGGGTCCTCTCGGGGGGTGTCCGGGGTGTCCGGACCATCGGGCAGCGTAGGCGATCCGGTCGTGCACACCGGGGAGGCGCCGGTCACGGCACCGTCTGCCCCTCTGCCGTCGACTCCGTGGTCGTGGTCGGGGCCTGCGTGGTCGTCGTGGTCGTCTGCTGCGCCGTCGTGGTGGGCGCGGCGGTCGTCGTCCGCGGGGGCTGGGTCGTGGTCGCCGGGGGAGCCTCGGTGGTCTCCTCGGGGGCCTCGGTGGTCGGCTCCTCGGGCTCCTCGGTGGTCTGCTCCGCGGAGCTCTCCGAGGTCTCCGGCGCCGACTCCGAGGTGGTGGCCGGCGGGGCCGAGGTGGTGGTGGCCGGGGTGGTCGTCGTCCCCGGGTCGCGGGCCTCGTCGTCGCCCCCGCCGAGCAGGGTGAAGGCCAGCACGGCACCGAGCACCAGCAGCAGCACCGCGGCCGCGGCCACCCAGGGCCACGGCGAGCGGCGCCGGCGGCCGTCGTCCTCGTCGTCCCAGTCGTCGTCCCCGCCGTCGACCGGCGGGCCCTGGATCGGCGGCATGGTGCGCGGGGCGGTCGCGGGGCCACCGGCGGCGCCGAGGGCGCCCGCGGCGGCCAGCGCACCGGCCGCACCGGCGGCGACGGGACCGATGACCTGGGTGCCGTCGCCGCCGGCGACGGGGATGTAGGCCGTGGTGGCGGCCGACGTCGCCGGGCCGGGGCCGCCGGCGGCCACCGCGCGGGCGGCCGCGGCGAAGGCACCACCGTCGGGGAAGCGGTGCGCGGGGTCCTTGGCCAGGGCCTTCTCGATCAGCGCCTGCACCGGGCCGGGCACGGTGGGCGGCAGCGGCGGCGGGGGCCGGTTGATCTGGGCCAGCGCGATGGCCACCTGGGAGTCGCCGTCGAAGGGCCGGTTGCCGGCCAGGCACTCGTAGCCCAGGACGCCGAGGGAGTAGACGTCGGAGGCGGCGGTGACCTGGAAGCCCTGCGCCTGCTCGGGGGAGAGGTACTGCGCCGTGCCCACGACCATGCCGGTGCGGGTCAGCGGGGCGGCGTCGCGGGCCCAGGCGATGCCGAAGTCGGTCAGCTTGACCACGCCGTCGGGGCGGACCATGAGGTTGCCCGGCTTGATGTCGCGGTGCACCACCCCGGCGCGGTGCGCGGCCGACAGCCCCTCGCCGGCCTGGGCGAGGACGTCCAGGGTGCGCTCGGGGGAGAGGGTGAGCTCGCGGTCGAGGATCGACACCAGCGGCTCGCCCTCGACGTACTCCATCACCAGGAAGGCGACCTCGCGGCCGTCGGTGTCGGTGATCTCGCCGTAGTCGTAGACCGAGGCGATGTTCTGGTGCGCCAGGCCCGCGGTGTGCCGGGCCTCGTTGCGGAAGCGCTCGAGGAAGTTGCGGTCGCCGGTGTACTCGCTCTTGAGCACCTTCGCCGCGACCGTGCGGCCCAGGGTGCGGTCGGTGGCCCGCCAGACCTCGCCCATCCCGCCGGTGGCGATCGGTGCGGTGATCTCGTACCGGTCGGCGAGCACGCTGCCCACGCGGAGCGTCATCAGTTCCCCCCGCGGGCGGCCAGGTAGGCCGACATGACCTGCTGCGCCACCGGTGCCGACAGGTCGCCGCCGGTGCCCTGCCCGCCCTGGATGAACACCGCGACGGCGATCTGCGGGTCGCCGTCGGGCCCGGCGTAGCCGACGAACCACTGGTTGTCGTCGGAGTCGGCGGTGGTCTGCGCGGTGCCGGTCTTGCCGCCCACGGTGTACCCGTCGATCTGCGCGCGCCGGCCCGAGCCGTTCTCCACGACGCTGACCATCATCTGCTGCAGCTGCTGCGCCACCTCGGAGGAGACCGGCTCGCCCATCTCGGTGGGCTCGGTCTGGTCGACCACGCTGAGGTCGGGCGCCTGCAGCTGGTCGACCAGGTACGGGGTCATCAGCGTGCCGTCGTTGGCGATCGCAGCGGCGATCATCGCCCCCTGCAGGGGCGTGATCTGCACGTTCTGCTGACCGATGGAGGCCACCGCCAGCTGCGCGTCGCCGTCGATGTCGCCCACGGTGCTCTCCGCCACGGTCATCGGCACGTCGAACTGGCCCTGGTCGATGCCGAAGGCCTCGGCGGCCGACCGGATGCGGTCCTCGCCGAGCTCGACGCCCAGCTCGGCGAAGGCGGTGTTGCAGGAGATCGTCAGCGCGTCGATGAGCGGCTGCTCGCCGCTGCCCGAGCAGGACTCGCCGTTGTAGTTGTTCAGCGGCCGGCTGGTGCCCGGCAGCACGTACTGCTGCGGCGCGGGCACCACGGTGTCGGGGGTGTAGCCGTCCTGCAGCGCGGCGGCCGAGGTGATCAGCTTGAACACCGACCCCGGGGAGTGCCGCTCGGAGATCGTCGCGTTGGTCCGCGGGTCGGGGTCCTGCGCGGACAGCTGGTCGGAGTAGGCCCGGATCGCCGCCGGGTCGTGGCTGGAGAGCTGGTTGGGGTCGTAGCTGGGGCTGCTGACCATGGCCAGCACCGCACCGGTCGCCGGGTCGAGGGCCACCACGGCGCCGTCCACGCCGCCGAGGGCGTCGAAGGCCGCCTGCTGCGCGGCGGGGTCGATGGTGAGCTCGACGTTGCCGCCGGAGGGGTCGCGGCCGGTGAACAGGTCGGCGATGCGCCGGAAGGCCAGCCGGTCGTCGGAGCCGGAGAGGATGTCGTTCTCGGCGCGCTCGATGCCGCTGTTGCCGTAGACCAGCGAGTAGTAGCCGGTGACCGTCGCGTAGACCTCGGCGTTCGGGTACTGCCGCAGGTAGGTGAGGGTGTCGTCGGTGGCCACCGACTGGGCGACCGGGTTGCCGGCGACGACGATCGCGCCGCGCTCCCGGTCGTACTCCTCGGCCAGGATCCGGGTGTTGGACGGGTTGGCCCGCAGCTCCGAGGAGCGCACCACCTGGATGTAGTTGGCGTTGAGGATCAGCAGCGTGAACAGCACCAGCACGCTGATCGCCACCTTGCGCAGCGGCGAGTTCACGGCTTGACCACCTCGGTGAGCGCCTCGCCGAGCTTGGGCGCCGGCGGCGTGGGCGGGGCGGAGGGACGGCGGGCGGCGTCGCTGATCCGGACCAGCAGCGCCACCAGGCCGAAGTTGGCCACCAGCGACGACCCGCCGTAGGCGACGAACGGGGTGGTGAGGCCGGTCAGCGGCAGCAGGCCGGTGACCCCGCCGAGGACGACGAACACCTGCCACGCCACCCCGAAGGCCAGGCCCGCGGCCAGCAGCTTGCCGAACCCGTCGCGGACCACCAGCGAGGTGCGCAGGCCGCGCTCGACCAGCACCAGGTACAGCACGACGACCGCGACCAGGCCGAACAGCCCGAGCTCCTCGCCCAGCGCGGCGGCGATGAAGTCGCTCTTGGCCACCGGCACCTGGTCGGGGCGGCCCCCGCCGAGGCCGGCGCCGAACAGCCCACCGGTGCCCAGGCCGAACAGCGACTGCACGACCTGGTAGCCACCGCCGTCGGGGTAGTAGGCGAAGGGGTCCAGCCAGGTGTCCACGCGCACCCGCACGTGGCCGAACAGCTGGTAGGCCACCGTGCCGCCGGCGGCGAACAGCAGCACGCCGATGAGCAGCCACGAGGCCCGCTCGGTGGCGACGTAGAGCATGACCACGAAGATGCCGAACAGCAGCAGCGAGCTGCCCAGGTCGCGCTCGAAGACCAGCACCAGGATGGACACGCCCCAGGCGACCAGCACCGGCCCGAGGTCACGGGCGCGCGGCACCTCCAGGCCCAGCACCCGGCGGCTGGCCAGGGCCAGCACGTCGCGCTTGTCGACCAGGTAGGCGGCGAAGAAGATGACCAGGCAGATCTTGGCGAACTCGCCGGGCTGGATGGAGAAGCCGGCGACCCGGATCCAGATCTTGGCGCCGTTGACCTCCGACAGCGCCGAGGGCAGCACCGCGGGGATGGCCAGCAGCACCAGGCCGACGAGGCCGATCGTGTAGGCCAGCCGGGACAGCGCCCGGTGGTCGCGGACGACCAGCAGGACGGCGACGAACAGCACCAGGCCGACGGTGGCCCACAGCAGCTGGGTGGGGGCGTCCTCGCGGGCCGACACCGACTCGCCGAGGGCGTTCGCGGCGATGTCGAGGCGGTGGATCATCGACAATCCGATGCCGGTGAGGACGGCGACGCAGGGCAGCAGCAACGGGTCGGCGTAGGGCGCGACCTTGCGGACGACGAGGTGCGCGACCAGCCACAGCCCGGTGAACCAGGCGCCGAAGGTGGCGATCTCCGGGCTCGGCGACCCGGTGACGGTGATGTCGACGATGGTCTGCGCGGCCAGGGTGATGACCACCGCGAAGGCCAGCATGAGCAGCTCGGTGCCCCGCCGCTTGGGCGGCGTCGTCACCCCGGGCGCCTCGTTCCGGGGGTCGGTGCCCGGACCGGCCGCGGGGGCGGGCACTAGTCCGCCTCCCGGCAGTCCACCCCGGGCTCCTGCGTCCGGGTGGACGACGACGTCGTGCTGGTGGTGGGCGCGCTGCTGGTCGGCGTGCTGCTCACCGTGCGGCACTCGGGCAGCCGCAGCTCGAGCAGGTTGGACAGGATGCGGTCGGCGTCGTCCCGGTCGTCGGCCTCGATGCCGGACTCGACCCGGCTGCGCGCGGCCTGGGTGAGGTCGGTGAGCGCGAGGTCGGTGGGGGTGTCGAGCCGGTAGAGGTCGATGCCGACCAGCGAGGCGTTGATGCCGCGGTAGACCCCGACGTCCCCGCCGTCGACGGAGCGGACGAACCAGTGGTTGCCCACGAAGGCGTAGAAGCCGACGGCGGCGGCGCCGAGCACCACCACGACGCCCAGGGCGAGCAGCGCGGTGCGCAGCGGCCGGCGGCGCCTGGGCGGCGGGGCGCTGGTGGCCACCGACGCGGTGGGGGTGGCCGGCCGGGGGTCGGCGAGCGCGGCGCGCCCGGCGGCCGACCGGGGGTCGACCTCGCGCTGCCCGCGGTTGTCCCCGGCCGCGCCGTCGACCACCGGGTCGATGGAGGCGCTGCCGTCGTCGTCGACGACGTCGGCCACGATGCAGGTGATGTTGTCCGGGCCGCCGCTGCGCAGGGCCAGCTCGACCAGCCGGTCGGCGGTGGCCTGCGGGTCGGGGTCCCGCAGCGCCTCGGCCATGGTCTCGTGGCTGACCACGCCGGACAGGCCGTCGGAGCACAGCAGGTAGCGGTCGCCGGCGCGGGCCTCGCGCATGGACAGGTCGGGCTCGACGTCCTGGCCGTTGAGGGCGCGCAGCAGCAGCGAGCGCTGCGGGTGGCTGTTGGCCTCGTCCTCGGTGATCCGGCCGTCGTCGATGAGGGTCTGCACGAACGTGTCGTCGTGGGTGATCTGGTTGAGCTGGCCGTCGCGCACCAGGTAGGCGCGGGAGTCGCCGACGTGGCACAGCGCCAGCCGGCCGCCGGCGAACAGCACCGCGGTGAGCGTGGTGCCCATGCCCTCGAGCTCGGGGGACTCGCGGATGACCTCGCGCAGGTGCTCGCTGCCGTCGAAGACCGCGTTGCGCAGCGAGGAGAGCATGTCGCCCGAGGGCGCGTCGTCGTCCAGGTGCTCGAGGGCGGCGATGACCACCTTGCTGGCGACGTCGCCGGCCGCGTGGCCGCCCATGCCGTCGGCGACGGCCAGCAGTCGCGGCCCCGCGTAGACCGAGTCCTGGTTGCTGCCGCGGATGAGGCCGCGGTCCGATCGCGCCGCGTAGCGCAGCACCAGGGTCATGAGCGCAGCTCCAGCACTGTCTGTCCGATCCGGATCGGCTGGCCGGGGGCGACCAGGAGCGGGCCCTGCACGCGCTGCTGGTCCAGGTAGGTGCCGTTGGTGGAGCCGAGGTCCTCGACGTACCACTGCCCGCCGCGGTTGGTCAGCCGGGCGTGGCGGGAGCTGGCGAAGTCGTCGGTGAGCACGAGCGTGGAGTCGTCGGCCCGGCCGATGAGGATGGCCTGCTCACCCAGGGTGATCTTGGTGCCGGACAGCGGGCCGGCGGTGACCAGCAGGTTCTTGGGGCCGCGGCCACCGCGCTTCTTGCCGGCCTGGGCGCGCGGGGGGACCGAGGAGACCCGGCCGGTGCGCCCGCCCAGCAGGTCGGCGCGGACCACCCGGAACGCGGCGAACACGAACAGCCAGAGCAGCAGCAGGAACCCGAAGCGGAAGACCTGCAGCACGATCTCGGCGGTCATGCGCCGTCCTGCCGGTAGACCAGCACGGAGTGCCCGATCCGGATGACGTCGCCGTCGGACAGCGGCTGGCGGCCCACGCGGCGGCCGTTGACCAGCGTGCCGTTGGTCGAGCCGAGGTCCTGCACGCTGGCCACCGGCCCCTCGAGGACGACGTCGACGTGCTTGCGGCTGACCCCGGTGTCGGGGAGGCGGATGTCGGCCTCGGTGCCGCGGCCGATGACGTTGCTGCCCGCGCCGAGGACGTGCCGGGTGCCCGGGCCGTCGACGACGAGCACGTGGGTGACGCCGGGGCGCTGGCCGGAGCGGCCGACGACCGACGGGCCGGCCGGCTCCTGGCCGCGCAGCGAGGGCAGCGGCGGGAGCGGGGGCAGCCCGGGGCGGGCGGGCGGCGGGGGCGGCGGCGGGCCGTCGTGCCCGGGCACCGGACCGCCCCAGTCGTCGGCCAGGTCGGTCGCGAAGCGCTGGGGACGCTGGCCGGCGCGCGGGTCGGCGACGTGCGAGGCGACCTCGAACACGCCGGTGTGCAGCTCGTCGTCGCGCTCGAGCCGCACCTGCACGTCGCCGAAGGTCTGGAAGCCCTCGTCGTCGACGTGCTCGGCGACCATGTCGGCGAGCTCCGCGGCCAGCTGCTCGGACCACTCGCTGAGGTTGTCGTAGTCGGTGGGGCCCAGCCGCACCTCGTAGACGTTGGGGACCAGCACGCGGCCCTCGCCCATCACCTTGCGCTGCTCGGTGGCCTCGCGCTGCAGGGCCTTGGCGATCTCGGCCGGGTGCACCTTGCCCTTGAAGATGCGCGCGAAGGCCAGGCCGACCATGCCCTCGAGGCGACGCTCGAAGCGCTGCAGCACACCCACAGTCGCTCCCTACGCTCGGTTGACCTCCCACTGACTGGCAGCCGATCGTAACCGGGCACCGGGTCGGGGACCGGTCGGCGAGCGCGCGACGCCCCGACGAAAGCTGCTCGCGGGCCCCTGCTAGTGTTCTCCCTCGCCAGGGCAAGTGGCGGAATGGCAGACGCGCACGGTTCAGGTCCGTGTGTCCGAGAGGACGTGGGGGTTCAACTCCCCCCTTGCCCACAGCGCAGACGAGAGGCCCCACCCGATCCGGGTGGGGCCTCTCGTCGTCTGCGGCGCGCCGGTCAGCGTCGGGCCGGTGCCACGCGGGTGGTCAGTGTGCGGGCCAGCAGCACCGCGCCCCAGGGGCCGACCACCCAGACCGGCCAGGGGTAGGAGAAGCCGCCGGCCAGGGACGACGTCAGGTAGACCGCCCACACGACGAGGGCGACGGTCAGGTACCCGCGCCACGCCTGGCGGAGGTCGCCCCCGCCGCAGCTGCCGTAGGTCGCGCGCCGCTCGACCGGGCGCGGCGCGGGCGGCTGCCCGGGCAGGTCGGCGGTGAGCGGGGCGAGGTCGGCGTGGGTGCGCGCGGCGTAGGCGGCGGCCAGGCGCTCGTCGTACTCGACGACGGTGAGGCGACCCTCGTGGAGGGCCCGGCCGAGGACCTCGGCGACGGCGGTGCGGTCGGTGTCGGCGGCGCGGATCTCGGTGGCGGGCATGCACCGAGTCTTCCCAGCTCAGCCCCGCGCCACCACTGACACCTGTCACCGATGTGCTGGTCGGCCCGTCACGGGTAGGGCGCTCCCATGACCTCCCGCGACACCGCCGCCGCCGTCCTGGACCAGCACGGCACTACCTACGCGGCCGAGGCCGGCATCCGGCTGGCCGACACCCCCGCCCCGCTGTGGCAGCTGCTGGTGCTGGCCGAGCTGCTCTCCGCCCGCATCGACGCCGGCATCGCGGTCGCGGCCACGACCGAGCTGCTCGACGCCGGCCTGACCACCCCCGACCACATGCTCGAGGCCAGCTGGCAGGACCGGGTCGACGCCCTGGGCCGCGGGCACTACCGCCGCTACGACGAGCGCACCTCCCGCCAGCTCGGCGACCTCGCCGCCCAGGTGCGCGACCGCTGGCACGGCGACCTGCGCCGGCTGGCCGCCGAGGCCGACGGCGACGCCGACCGCGCCGCCGCGCTGCTGCAGGAGTTCCCCGGGTTCGGCCCCACCGGCGCCCACGTGTTCCTCCGCGAGGCGCAGGCGGTGTGGCCCTGGCTGCGGCCGCACCTCGACGACCGCGCGCTGCGCGGCGCCGAGCGGGTCGGCCTGCCCACCGACCCGGCCGCGCTGGCCCGCCTGGTCGACGGCGAGGACCTGGCCCGCCTCGCCGCCGGCCTGGTCCGGGTGTCCCTGCTGGGCAAGGGGGAGGAACCGCTCGCCGGCTGACCCCTCGCCGGGTGCACCGAGCCGTGGTGAGGTGACCCCGTGCCGATCGACCCGCACTTCCCGCCGTTCCTGCAGCGCCTCGTCGACCTCGGGGCCACCCCGCTGGTCCGCGGCGACGCCGCCGTCGACCGGGAGCGCTACCGCGCGCTGTCGCTGGCCCGCCGCGGCGAGGGCTACCGGCCCGAGCCGGTCGCCGACGTCGAGGACCGCACCGTCGCGGGCCCGGCCGGCGACCTGGCGGTGCGGGTCTACCGGTCCGGTCTCGGCCGGGTGGGCGGGCAGGCGCGGCCGGTGGTGGTGTGGCTGCACGGCGGCGGCTGGGCGGTCGGCGACCTGGACACCCACGACCCGGTGTGCCGCGCGGTGGCCAACCGGCTGGGCGCGATCGTCGTCGCCGTCGACTACCGGCTGGCGCCCGAGCACCCGCACCCCGCCCCGCTGGACGACAGCGTGGCCGCCGTGCGCTGGGCCGCGGAGCGCTGGCCGGCCGCCCCGCTGGTCGTCGCCGGGGACAGCGCCGGCGCGGGGCTCGCCGTCGGCGTCGCGCTGCGCTGCCGGGACGAGGGCGGCCCGGTGCTGGCCGCGCAGCTGCTGGCCTACCCCGGCCTGGACCCCACGATGGCCATGCCGTCGGTGGAGGAGAACGCCACCGGCCTGTTCCTCGAGAAGTCCGACATGCGGCAGTTCTGGGACTGGTACCTGCCCGACGGCGGCGACCGCTGGACCGCCCCGCTGGGCACCGACCTGACCGGGCTGCCGCCGGCGGTGGTCGCGACCGCCGAGTTCGACCCGCTGCGCGACGAGGGCGACACCTACGCCGTCGAGCTCGCCGCCGCCGGGGTGCACGTCGTCCACCTGCCCGGGCCGGGCCTGGTGCACGGCTACTTCGGGCTGACCGAGATCGCGCCGGCCGCCGCCGTCCGCCGGGCCGAGGTGCTCGACGTGCTGGCCGACCTGCTCGGCATGCCCGGCGTCGTCCCCGAGGACGCCGCCTGGCCGACCACCGAGCCGCTGGGCGCCTGGCTGGAGCGCGGCACCGCCCGGGTCGCGGTCGACCTGCGCGGCGGCGGGCTGCGCCGCCTCGCGGTCGGGGACTGGGACGTGCTCGACGGCTACCCCACCGGCGAGGTGCCGAAGGGACGGCGGGGTGGGCTGCTGCTGCCCTGGCCGAACCGGCTGCGCGGGGGCCGGTGGTCCTGGCGCGGCGCGGACCTGCAGCTGGACACCGCCGCCGGGGGCGCGGCCATGCACGGCCTGCTGTCCTGGCAGCCCTTCGGCGTGCTGGCCCGCACGCAGGACACCGTCACCGTCGGCACCGTGCTCGAGCCCCGGCCGGGCTACCCGTTCCGGCTGGCCGTCGCGGTGGACTACCGGCTGGACCCGGACCGGCTGACCGTCACCGTGCGGGTGCGCAACGCCGGCACCCACGACGCCCCCTTCGGCGTCGGCATGCACCCCTACCTGCACGTCGGGTCCGAGGACGACGGCGCGGTCGGCGCCGCGACGCTGCAGGTGCCCGCCCGCACCCGCCTGGACCTGGACGGCGGCCTGCCCACCGGCGGGCGGCACGCCTTCGACGGGGCGGTCGGCACCATCGGCGACCGCGCGCTGGACGACGCCCTCACCGACCTGGTGCGCGACGACGACGGCTGGGCGCGGGTACGGCTCGCCGGCCCGGCGGGGGAGCTGGAGCTGGCCGTGGACGGGCAGTGGCCGTGGCTGCAGGTCTACACCGGCGACACCCTGCCCGAGGGCCAGCGGCGGCGGAGCCTGGCCGTGGAGCCGATGACCTGCCCGCCGAACGCGCTGGCCGACGGTGCCGACCTGGTCGTGCTGGCGCCCGAGGAGACCTGGTCGGGCAGCTGGACGCTGAGCTGGCGGCCCGCCTAGAGGTCGCCGCGCCTGGCCAGCTGGCGCAACCGCTCGAACACCCGGGCCCGCACCTGGTCCTGGGCGCGCTCGGGCCAGTCGGTGAACACCAGCGAGGCCTCGAGCCGGCCGTCGGTGACCGGGAAGCCCCGCCGCACCTCCGCCGGGCCGGAGACCACCCGGTCGTCGCCCAGGTGCAGGGTCACCGTCAGCGCGTCCAGCACCGCGGGCCAGCCCTCGGTGACGGTCCAGCGGCCGCGCACGCCGGTCTCGGACAGGTCCAGCGTGGTGCCCTCGACGCTGCGGGCGCCGTCGGTGAGCACGGCCGGCAGCAGCACCTCGGCGCGCACCGCACCCCGGCGCTGGCCGTCGCGGACACTGCCCAGCGGCTCGAGCCGCCAGGTGGGCTCGCCGTCGGTGACCACCTCCAGCACCCGGGCGGTGCGGGCGCGGGGGCCGCGGCGGGAGGACCAGATCAGCTCGACGTCCTCGCCGACGGGGACGCGGATCCGCCGTCCGGTCCGGTCCTGCGCGACGGTGACCACGAGGACGCCGTCCCCGGGCTGGTCCTCGGGCACGAAGGACACCAGCAGGTCGTCCCGGTCGGGCACGTGCACGTCGAGCACGCTGCGGGGGCCGGGCAGCTCCTCGCCGTCGGTCATCTGGGTCGCTCCTGTCTCGGTGGCGGCGACAGGCTGGCACGCCGCACGGCCTCCGTGCAGCACCCGGCGCGCGACACTGACCGCATGCAGGTCCTCGAGCTGTGGCGCTACCCGGTCAAGTCGGTGCAGGGCGAGCGGTGCGACGCCGTCGACGTCGGCCCGGAGGGGTTCGTCGGCGACCGGGCGTGGGCGCTGTTCGACACCGCCACCGGCTACGGCCTCACCGCCCGCCGGGTGCCCGAGCTGCTCTTCGCCGCCGCCCGCACCACCGGTGGCCGGCCCGACCTGGTGCTGCCCGACGGCACGGTGACCGGCGACGACGCCGTCCTCTCGGACTGGGTGGGCCGGTCGGTGGAGCTGCGCCCGGCCAGCCACCCCGGGCCGCGGACCTACGAGAACCCCGCGGACCTGGAGACCGAGTCGCGGTGGAACCCCTTCTCCGGGGCCGACGGCGCCTTCCACGACAACGCCGGCTCGCGGGTCACGCTGCTGTCGACCGGGTCCACCGGCGACTGGTCGCCGCGGCGGTTCCGGGCCAACGTGCTGCTCGACGGAGCCGGCGAGGACGGGCTGGTCGGCCAGCGGGTGCGGCTGGGCACCGCGGTGCTCGACGTCGTCGCCCCGGTGGCCCGCTGCGTGATGACCACCCGGCCCCAGCCCGGCGGGATCGGCCGGGACACCGCGGTGCTCAAGACCATCCACCGCACGCACGGGGGCACGCTGTCGGTGGGCGCGGTGCCCAGCAGCGGGGGCCGGATCGCGGTCGGCGACGAGCTGCGGGCATGGTGAACCCCGTGCAGACCGTGGAGCTCCGCCCGGGCGAGGACGTCATCCGGCTGGGTCAGCTGCTGAAGCTGGTCGACGCCGTCCCCACCGGCGCGCAGGTCAAGGACGTGCTCGCCGAGGGCACCGTGCAGGTCAACGGCGAGCCCGAGGACCGCCGCGGGCGCCAGCTGCACGCCGGCGACGTGGTGAGCATCGAGGGCCTGGGCGACGTCCGGGTGGACCGGGCGCCCTAGCCCAGCGACGACAGCGCAGCCACCAGCAGCGGCGCGAACGCCGGCTCGGTGGCCAGCACGACCCGGTGCTCCGGCCGGCCCGGGTGCACCCCGCCCACCACGGTGCGGCCCCGCTCCTCGCCGTCCCCGGTCGTGACGACCACGGGCCCGGTCAGCTCGCGGACGACCTGCACCGCGTCGGTGAGCAGCGCGGCGGCCAGCGGGTCGTAGAGGACGGCGAGGCGCTGGCCGAACACGCCGCGGTAGAACTCGCCGTAGACGTCGAGCATCCGGCCGATCGCGCCGACGACGGGGGAGGCGTCGGCGCGCAGCTCGTCCAGGTCGGCGGCCTCCAGACGCTGCCGCCGGGCGGCGTCCACCGGGAGCGCGGTGACCGGCCACGGCGCGGCGAAGACCAGGTCGGCGGCCTCCGGGTCGTTCCAGATGTTGGCCTCGGCGTGCGGGGTGATGTTGCCCGGCTCGGTGAACGCCCCGCCCATGACCACCACGTCGCGCACCAGACCGGGCAGCTCGGGGTCCGCGTCGAGGGCGGCGGCCAGGTTGGTCAACGGGCCGATCGCCAGCACCCGGAGGGCGCCGCGGTGCTCGTGCGCGAGGTCCAGCAGCAGCTGCACCGCCCCGCGGGGGTCCAGCACGCGGTCGGTCGGCGGGAGCTCCACGTCGCCGATGCCGTTGGTGCCGTGCACGTCGGGGGCGCCGCCGGCGTAGGCGCGGGTGCGGAAGTCGCGGGTGCCGGCGGCCACCGGGATCGCGGGGGCGCCGAGGAGGTCCAGCACCTGCAGCGTGTTCCGGGCGGCGCCGGCGGCGTCGAGGTTGCCCGACACGGTGCCGATGCCCACCAGCTCCAGCTCGAGCCGGGTCAGCAGGAACGCGATCGCCAGCACGTCGTCGATGCCGGGGTCGCAGTCGAGGAACACGGGCGTGCGGGCGACCACGACGGGGACTCCTCGGGACGGCGGACGGACCCGGCGGACGGTACCGGCCCCGCCCGCGGCGGCCGCGGCCGGCGGCGACGTCCCTAGCGGGGCTGGCAGGAGGGGCACCACCAGACCTTGCGGTTGCCCATCTCGGCGACCTCGACCGCCGTCCCGCACCGGAGACAGGGCTCGCCCTCCCGGCGGAAGACGTAGAAGGCGTCGTCCCGGCTGACGTGCCCGTCGGTCCCCGGACGGTCCGCGGGGTCGGTGGTGATCTCCTTGCCTCCGCGCTCGACGGCGTCCTTCATCACCCGGCGCATCTCCGACCACATGGTGGAGAACTCGTCCTCGGTGACGTCGACCCCGGGCCGGTGCGGGTCGACGCCGGCCAGGAAGGGCACCTCGGCCCGCCAGATCAGCCCCGCGCCCGCGGTCACCGCCTGGTCCAGCAGCAGACCGCCGATGGGCTTCCTGGACTTCCGCACCTTGGCCCAGGCGACGTCGGGGTCGGCGTCGTCGCGCAGCGGGTCGGGTCCGAGCTTGGCGACGGCCTTGTCCAGGCCCTCCTCGTCGACCAGCGTGCAGGTGATCGCGCCCCGCAGCTCGGCGCTGCGTGCGGCGTCCCCGCGGCCGGAGCGCAGCCGCAGCCGGACGTTGGAGTCGTCGGCCTTGACCACCGGCCGGCCGGAGAGCTGCTGGTGGTCGTGGTCCCACCAGGTCCAGCCGCCGATCAGCCCGAGGTGCACGTGCAGGTACTGCGGGGCGTCGCCGGAGAACCGCAGGAACAGGTTCTTGCCGAAGGCCTCGGTGCTGCGCAGCGTGCGCCCGTCCAGCGCGGCCGCACCGGTGGTGAACCGGCCCTGCGGGCTCTCCGCGTGCACCACGTGGCCGCCCATCGCCTCGTCGAACCGGCGGGCGTCGACGTGGATCATGTGTCCCTCGGGCATGGGCACTGTGTACCTGCACGTTCCACGTGGAACGGTGACGGGGTGGCTCGCGTGCTGAGGGTGTCCGGTCCGCTCGACTTCGCCGCGATCCGCGCGGAGTTCGAGGTCCCCGCGGAGTTCCCGGCCGACGTGCTGGCCGAGGCCGACCGGCTCGCCGCGGACCCCCCGCTGCCCGACCACGACGCCACCGACCTGCCGCTGGTCACCATCGACCCGCCCGGCGCCCGCGACCTCGACCAGGCCGTGCACCTGGCCCGCACGGACGGCGGCTACCGGGTCTCCTACGCCATCGCCGACGTCGGCGCCTTCGTGGCACCGGGCAGCGCGCTGGACGCCGAGGCCCGCCGGCGCGGCCAGACCGTCTACTGCCCCGACGGCCGCACCCCGCTGCACCCGCCGCAGCTGAGCGAGGGCGCGGCCAGCCTGCTGCCCGGCCAGCTGCGCCCGGCCGCGCTGTGGACCATCGACCTGGACGCCGACGGCGAGGTGACCGCGGTCGACCTGCGCCGGGCCCGGGTGCGCAGCCGCGCCCAGCTGGACTACGAGTCGGTCGGCGAGCAGCTGCCCGCCGAGCTGGAGCTGCTGCCCGAGGTCGGCCGGCTGCTGCAGGCCCGCGCCCGCGACCGGGGCGCCATCGAGCTCGGCACGCCGTCCCAGGAGGTCGAGCCCGGCCCGGACGGCGGCTGGACCGTCGTGTTCCGCGGCCAGAGCGCCGTCGAGGGCTGGAACGCGCAGATCTCCCTGCTCACCGGCCGCTGCGCCGCCCGGCTGATGCTCGACGGCGGCGTGGGCATCCTGCGCACCCTGCCGCCCCCGGACCCCGGCGCGGTGGCCGCGCTCCGGCGGCTGGCCCCCGGCCTCGGGGTGGCCTGGCCGGACGGTGCGACCCCGGGCGAGGTCATCGCCACCCTCGACCCGGCCCGCCCGCAGCACGCCGCCTTCCTCGACGCCGCCACGTCGCTGCTGCGCGGCGCCGGCTACACCGCCTTCGACGGCGAGGCGCCGGCCGAGCCCGGGCACGGCGGCGTCGGCGGGCCCTACGCGCACGTCACCGCCCCGCTGCGCCGGCTGGTCGACCGGTTCGGCACCGAGGTCTGCCTGGCGGTGGCCGCGGGGGAGCAGCCGTCCGCGGAGATCCGCGCCGCGCTGCCGGAGCTGCCCGCGCTGATGGCCGCCTCCGACCGGCGCACGCACGCCGTCGAGCGGGCCGTCGTCGACCTGGTCGAGGCCACGCTGCTGGCCGACCGGGTGGGCGAGGTGTTCGATGCGGTCGTGCTCGACGCCGACGACGACCGCGCCACCGTGGTGCTGCGGGACCTGGCCGTGCAGGGCCGCGCCGACGGCCGGTTCGAGGCCGGCGAGGTCGCCCGGGTGCGGGTGGACGTCGCCGACCCGGCCACCCGCACGGTGCGCTTCCAGGACGCCCGGTGAGCCTGCTCGCCCAGCGCCTGCAGGGCTTCGGGACGACGGTCTTCGCCGAGATGAGCGCCCTGGCGGTGGCCACCGGCTCGGTCAACCTCGGTCAGGGCTTCCCCGACACCCCCGGCCCGGCCGAGGTGCTCGACGTCGCCCGGGCCGCCATCGGCACCGAGCTCGACCAGTACCCGCCCGGCCCCGGCCTGCCGGTGCTGCGCGAGGCGGTCGCCGCGCACGTGCAGCGCTTCCGCGGCCTGGCCCACGACCCGGCGACCGAGGTGCTGGTCACCGCCGGCGCCACCGAGGCCCTGGCCGGCGCGCTGCTGGGCCTGCTGGACCCCGGCGACGAGGTCGTGGTGTTCGAGCCGCTCTACGACAGCTACGCCGCCTGCATCTCGATGGCCGGCGGTGTCGTCGTCCCGGTGCCGCTGCGGCCACCACCGCCCGGGGAGCCCGGCCGGTGGACCTTCGACCCCGCCGAGCTGCGCGCCGCGGTGGGGCCCCGCACGAAGCTGGTGCTGCTCAACACGCCGCACAACCCGACCGGGAAGGTGTTCGACCGGGCCGAGCTGGAGCTGGTGGCCGAGGTCGTCCGCGAGCACGACCTGGTGGCGCTGACCGACGAGGTCTACGAGCACCTGGTGTTCACCGGCGCGGAGCACGTGTCGCTGGCGGAGCTGCCCGGCATGCGCGAGCGCACGCTGGTGGTCAGCAGCGGCGGCAAGACCTTCTCGACCACCGGCTGGAAGGTGGGCTGGGTGTGCGGCCCGGCCGAGCTGGTCACCTGCGTGCGGACGGCGAAGCAGTTCCTCACCTACGTCAACGCCGGCCCGTTCCAGCCCGCGATCGCCGCCGGCCTGGGCCTGCCCGACGCGTTCTTCGCCCGGGTCGCCGCGGACCTGGAGCACCAGCGCGACCTGCTCGTCGCCGGGCTGGCCGAGGCCGGGCTGCTGGTGACCATCCCCGAGGCCACCTACTTCGCCACCGTGCGGGTCGACGGCGACGGGCTCGCCTTCTGCCGCGAGCTGCCGCACCGGGTCGGGGTCGTCGCCGTCCCGATGTCGGCGTTCTACCTGCCCCAGCACGCCGAGCTCGGCCGCGACCTGGTCCGGTTCGCGTTCTGCAAGCGGCCCGAGGTGCTCGCCGAGGCCGTCCGGAGGTTGACCGCAGCATGAGGATCGCCGTCGTCCAGCACGACATCGTCTGGGAGGACCGGGCGGCCAACCACGCCCGGCTGGCGGGGCTGGTCGACCGCGCGGTGGGCGCCGGCGGCGAGCTGGTGCTGCTGAGCGAGACGTTCTCCACCGGGTTCTCCATGCGGCACGGCATCGGGGAGCCCGAGGGCGGGTCGTCGGCGCAGTGGCTCACCGAGCAGGCCGCCCGGCACGGCGTCTGGGTGGGCGGCACCAGCGCCGAGGTCGCCGACGACGACCCCCGGCCCTACAACTCGTTCGTGCTGGCCGGGCCCGACGGCACCGTGCACCGCTACCGCAAGCTGCACCCGTTCACCCACACCCGCGAGCACGACTACTTCCGCGGGGGCTCCGCGCCGGTGACCGTGCAGGTCGGTGACCTGCGGGTGAGCCTGTTCGTCTGCTACGACCTGCGCTTCGCCGACGAGTTCTGGGCGCTCGCGCCGGACACCGACGTCTACCTGGTGCCGGCCAACTGGCCCGCCGCCCGCCGGCTGCACTGGCAGACCCTGCTGCAGGCCCGGGCCATCGAGAACCAGGCCTACGTGGTCGGCTGCAACCGGGTGGGTACCGCCGGCGACGGCACCGGGCACGCCGGCGACAGCCGGGTCGTCAGCCCGCTCGGCGAGCTGCTGGCCACCGCCGCCGGCGAGGAGACGGTGCTGGTCGCCGAGGTCGACCCGGCCGAGGTCGCCCGGGTCCGCGACCGCTTCCGCTTCCTGCAGGACAGGCGTCACTCCTCGGGCTGAACGCCGACCAGGCGGACCTCCTCGGCGTCGAGCTGGGCCATCACCCGGCGCAGCACCAGGTCGTCGATGGCGTGCAGGTCGCGCAGCCGCACCACGGCGTCCCGCTTGTCGCCCAGCAGCGCCAGCCGCAGCCGCCGCTCGGACTCCGCCTCGGCCAGCACCGCCTTCTTCGCCGCCCGGTGGTCGGGGTCGGTGACCCGGCCGTCGCTGAGCACCTGGGTCAGGTGCAGCTGCCGCTCCCGCGCCTCGTGCGCCTCCCGCACCCGGGCGACGACGGCCTCGGGGACGCCGAGCTCGGCCGCCCGGACGTCCAGCGCCGCCTGCGCGGCACCCAGGGCCTCCCGCTGGGCCAGCAGCTCCTCCTGCGCCTCGGCCGGGTCGGGCTGCAGCCGGGAGAACCGGATGACCGCGGGCAGGGTCAGCCCCTGCACGACCAGCAGCACCACGATGACGCCGAAGGTCACCAGGAGCACCAGGTCCCGGCCCTCCAGCGGCCCGCCGGCCGCCGTCGTCGTGGGGACGGCGAGGGCCGCCGCCAGCGACACCGCCCCCCGGAAGCCGGCCCACTGCCCGGGCAGCCGACCACGGAACCCGACCCGGCGCAGCCGCTGGGCGGGCCGGCGGTCCAGCGCCCGGATGACGAAGGGCAGCGTGTTGCCCCAGACCAGCCGGGTGCCGGCGACGGTGAGCGCGACCCAGAGCGTGGCCACCACGCCGGTCCAGATCTCCCCGGCGGTGCGCCCCTCGACCACGGCGTGCAGCTCGAGGCCGACCAGCACGAACAGCGACCCGTTGAGCAGGAACGTGGTCAGCGACCAGAACCCGGCGGCCTGCACCCGCGCGGCGGGGGAGACCACCCGGGTGGCGATCTGGGTCAGCGTCAGCCCGCAGGTCACCACCGCGACCACGCCCGAGGCGTGCAGCAGCTCGGCGGGCAGGTAGGCCACGAACGGGGTGAGGACGCCGACCACGTTCTCCAGCCGGACGTCGGTCAGCCGCCGGCGCAGCTCGGTGACCGCGAAGGCCAGCGCCAGACCCACCGCGATGCCCCCGGCGTAGGAGCCGACCAGCCGCCAGGCCACCCCGCCCGGGCCGACGTCCAGCGTGCCCACCGCCACCCCGACCGCGACGCCGAAGACCACCAGCGCGGTGCCGTCGTTGACCAGGCTCTCCGCCCGCAGCAGCGTCCGCGCCCGGCGCGGCAGCAGCCCGGCGACGGTGGCGATGGCGGTGGCGTCGGTGGGCGCCAGCACCGCGCCCAGCACGAACGCCATCGGCCAGGACAGGCCCAGCGCGTGCCCGACCACCGCCACGGTGCCCGCGGTGACCAGCACCAGGCCCACCGACATCAGGCTGATCACCCGCAGGTCGGCCCGGATCTGGCGCAGCGAGATGGTCAGCGACTCCCAGTACAGCAGCGCCGGGAGGAAGAGGAACAGGACGACGTCCGGGGGCATCTCCACCCCGCCGACGCCGGGCAGGAAGCCGACCACCGTGCCCAGCGCGAGCAGCACCAGGGGCGGCGGGAGCCGCACCCACCGGGCGAGCAGCGAGCCGACCAGGACCAGGACACCGACGACCACCACGACCTCGAGCGCGTGCACGCCCTCGATCCTTCTCCTCAGACCGGCGGCAGCACCAGTTCCGCGGCCAGCGCCCGGTGGTCGCTGCCGGGCAGGTCGTGCACCTGGAAGGAGGCCACGCCGATCCGGCGGTCGGCCAGCACGTGGTCCAGGGTGAGCCGGGGCTGCGGACGCCTCTCCGGCGTCCAGGTGTGCACCAGCGCGCGGCCGGTCCGCGCCCCGGCGTCGGCGTAGCCCCGGGCCAGCAGCCGGCGGTAGGTGGCGTGGTCGGGGGTGGCGTTGAAGTCGCCGGCCAGTACCCGCAGCACGCCGCCGCCGGCCGCGGGCAGCTGCGCCATCTCCTGCTCCCAGCGGCGGGTGCGCCGCGCGGTCACCGGCGGGTCGGTGTGCACCGCCATGACCTCCAGGTCCGGCGCGCCGGGCACGGCCAGCCGGACGACGGGCTGCTCGAACCGTCCGGGCGCGGCGGAGCGCTCCAGCACCTCCAGCCGGGTCCACACCGCGCCGCCGGCCGCCGGGGGCGCCCCGGGCCGGTGGCCGCGCACGTGCTCGCTGGGCAGCAGGTCGGGCAGCCCGGCGGCGCGGAACCCCCGGTCGGCGGCGGGGGTCAGCTCCACCAGGCACAGCACGTCGGCGTCGAAGGACGCGACCAGGTCGACCAGGACGGCGGGGTCGGCGCGGCCGTGCAGCAGGTTCGCCGACACCACCCGCACCCGCGGGCCCGGGCCAGGCGGGGGAGCGGCGACGGTGCGGCCCGCGGTGGCACCGGCCAGCACCCCGGCGGCCGCGGCGGCCACGGCGGTGGCGACCGGGGCCCGCCGGGCTGCCGCCAGGGCCAGCGGCAGCACCGACGACGCCGCCGCGTACGGCACGAAGGACAGCGCCGGCACCAGGGGCCAGCCCCGCTCGGTGCCGGTGGCGCGCAGCCCCGCGCACACCGCCCACGGGGTGGTCAGGGCCAGGGGCAGCAGCTCGCGCCGGAGGGTGCTCATCACCGGCCATGATCGACCACGGGGTTGCCGTTCATCTGGCTGAGGTAGAAAGCGCACCTCAGACCGCAGGACGACGAACCAGGAGTGGGTGCAGCGTGGCGACCGAGCACACGGAGATCGAGCGGAAGTTCGACGTCGAGGAGACGTTCGCGCTGCCCGACCTCGCGGGGGTGCCCGGGGTGGCCTCCGTCGGCGCCCCGGTGGTGCACGAGCTGGCGGCGACCTACTACGACACCGCCGACCTGCGGCTGGCCCGCGCGCGGATCACGCTGCGCCGCCGCACCGGCGGGCCGGACGACGGCTGGCACCTCAAGCTGCCGGCCGCCGCGGGGGCCCGCCGCGAGCTGCACTCGCCGCTGGGCCGGGCGCTCAAGGCACCGCCGCGCGCGGTGCTGCAGCCCGTCCTCGGCGTCGTCCGCCGCGCCCCGGCCGGCCAGGTCGCCACCCTCGCGACCCGGCGCACCGTCGTCCCGCTGCTGGCCGAGGACGGCCGGGTGCTCGCCGAGGTGGCCGACGACCAGGTCACCGGCACCGCGCTGCCGGCCGCCGCCGGCGAGGCCGCCGTCGTCACCACCTGGCGCGAGGTCGAGGTCGAGCTGGTGGACGGCGACGAGGAGCTGCTGGGCGCGGTCGGCGCCGAGCTGGTCGTCTCCGGCGCCCGCCCCTCGGCGTCGGCGGCGAAGCTGACCCGGGTGCTGGCCGACCGGCTCGCCGGCCCGCCGCCGGCCCCGGTCGCCGACGAGGCCGACGACGAGGACGACGCCGGCGACGACGAGCCGCCCGCGATCGAGGAGCCGCTGCCCACCGGCAAGAAGGCCCGCGCCAAGGAGGTCGCCCGCCGCGCGGAGGCCGCGAAGAAGGCCGCCAAGGAGGCCAAGAAGGCGAAGAAGGCCGCCGCGAAGGAGGCCGCGGAGGCCGCCCGGCTGGCGGCGGTCCCCAAGGCCGGCGAGGTCGTCGTCGCCGCGCTCGGCGGGCAGCTGGAGGCGCTGCAGCGGGCCGACCTCATGGTCCGCACCGGCGTCCCGGACGGCGTGCACCAGGTGCGCGTGGCCGCCCGCCGGATCCGCAGCGTCCTGGCCGCCTACCGCCCGGTGCTCGACCGCACCCGCACCGACGCCGTCCGCGACGAGCTGCAGTGGCTGGGCCAGGAGCTGTCGGGCACCCGCGACGCCGAGGTGTCCCTGGAGCACCTGCGCGAGCTGGTCGCCGCCCAGCCGCCGGAGTTCGTGCTGGGCCCGGTGGCCGCCCGGCTGCAGCAGGCCGAGACCCAGGGCGGGACCCAGGGCACCGACCACGCCGTCGCCACCCTCAGCCTCTCCCGCTACCTGAACCTGCTGGACACCCTGCACGCGCTGGTCGCGGCGCCGCCGCTGGGGGAACGGGCCACCGAGCCCGCCGCCGCCGTGCTCGCCGACGTCCTGCGGCACACCGTCAAGCGGCTGCGGAAGCTGGTCGACACCGCCGAGGACGCCGAGTTCGCCGAGGACGGGGACGCCCCGCACGGCGCGGCCGAGAGCCCCTACGAGCTGGCGCTGCACGAGGTGCGCAAGGCCGGCAAGCGGGTCCGCTACACCGCCGAGGTCGCCGCCCCGGTGCTGGACGCCGGGGGGAAGAAGAACGGCGCCGTGATGGGCGTGGTGGACGCGATGAAGCAGTTGCAGGACGTGCTGGGCGACCGGCAGGACACCGTGGTCACCCGCGAGCTGTGCCGCACCCAGGGCCTGGCCGCCTTCGCCGCCGGCGAGAACGCCTGGACCTACGGCCGGCTGCACGCCCTGGAGGAGATGCGCGCGGTGCAGGCCGAGCGCGACTTCTGGGCGCTGTGGCCGACGCTGGGCCCCGTGCTGAACGGGGTGACGCGCGGGAAGTGACACTGGCACCGTGATCGCCTTCGGTGCCGTCGTCTCCCTAGCGATGGTGCTGCTGCACGGGTTCCTCTGGTTCCGGCTCGTGCGCAGCACCACCCGCCCGGGGGTGCTCCGCCGGTGGCTGACCGTCGCGGTCGTCGTCCTGGCCGTCCTGGTCGTGGCGGCCGTGGTCGGCCGGCGGTCGCTGCCCTACGCGGTGCAGACGCCGCTGGACTGGGTCGGCTACACCTGGCTCGGGCTGGCGTTCTACCTGTTCCTGGCGCTGCTGGTGCTCGAGCCGGTGCGCTGGGTGCTCCGGGCCCGGCAGCGACGCGCCCCGGCCCCGGCACCGGAGCCCGCGCCCGAGCCGGCGGCGGCCGAGGACCCCGCGCCCGGGCCCGCGGACGTCTCGCGGCGGCTGTTCCTGGCACGGTCGCTGGCGGTCACCGCCGGCGTCGCGGCGGTGGGCACCGCCGGGTACGGGCTGTGGGCGGCGAACTCCGCGCCGCTGGTGCGGCGGGTGCCGATCCGGCTGGCGGGCCTGGCCCCGGAGCTGGCCGGCTACCGGATCGTCACCTTCTCCGACGGCCACCTGTCCGCGACCTACGGCGGACGCCGGTTCGAGCGGCTGGTGGAGACGGTCAACGCCCAGCAGCCCGACGTCGTCGCCGTCGTCGGCGACCTGGTCGACGGGTCGCTGGCCGAGCTGCGCGAGGAGGTCGCGCCGCTGGGCGACCTGGTCAGCCGGCAGGGCGCGTTCTTCGTGACCGGCAACCACGAGTACTTCGTGCCCGACACCGAGGAGTGGTTGCGCCACCTGCCCACCCTGGGCGTGGACGTGCTGCGCAACGAGCGGGTGGAGCTCGGCCGCGGCGGGGCGGTGTTCGACCTGGCCGGCATCGACGACCGGACGGCGGCGGCCTCCGGGCTGCCCGGCCACGGCGCCGACCTCGACGCCGCCCTCGACGGCCGCGACGACAGCCGGCCGGTGGTGCTGCTGGCCCACCAGCCGGTGCAGGTGGAGCAGGCCCGGGCGGCGGGGGTGGACCTGCAGCTGTCCGGGCACACCCACGGCGGGCAGCTGTGGCCCTTCGACTACGCCGTGCTGCTGGACCAGCCCGCGGTCGAGGGCCTGTCGCAGCAAGGCGACACGCAGCTCTACGTCACCGCCGGTGCGGGCTACTGGGGCCCGCCGATGCGGGTGGGCGCCCGCCCCGAGGTGACCGTGATCGAGCTGCAGCCGCTCTAGCTCAGATGGACCGGAGGGCGGTGAACGCCTCGTCGATCAGCTCGACGAGCGGCCGGGTCCCGCTGGTCCCGGCCCAGCGCAGGAACGCCGTCGTCGACGCGCTCAGGCAGGCCGACAGCACCACGACGTCGGCCGCGCCCTCGGAGGTGGCCAGGTCGACGCCGAGGACCTCGGCGAGCGCACCCGCCGACGCCCGCTCGCGCTCGTAGGCGCGGCGGCGCAGGGCCGGCTCGGCGCGCACCAGCTCCCAGCGACGGATCGACTCCGCGCGGGCGTGCTGCTCGATCTCGGCCACGATCGCGTGCAACCCGACGCGGATCCGCTCCGGCAGCGGCAGGTCGGCCGGCGTGCGGGAGAGGTGGCCGCTGATCCAGGCGAGGTCCTGGTCGGGGAGCACCACGTGCTCCTTGGTGCGGAAGTAGGCGTAGAAGGTGGGCACCGAGACGTCGGCCGCCTCGGCGATGTCGGCCACCGAGACCGCCTCGTAGCCGTGCTCGGCGATCAGCTCGTAGGCGGACTCGGTGAGCCGGCGGCGCGTGGCGTCGCGTTTCAGAGCTCGCCAGTCCTGTTGTGCCACCTGCGCATCGTCGCAGGTCGCGGGCCAGCGCGCGGCCGACAGGGCCGTCAGCGGGCCAGGTTCGGGGCGACGACGGCGGCCAGCAGCTCGGCGACGAGGGCGTCGGCGACCTCGGCCGGGTCGGCACCGGTCAGCCACCGGGCGACCAGCACGGCGCCGGCGGCCTCCAGGGCGAGCACCGGGAACGCGCCGGCGGGGACGTCGCCGCGCGTCTCCGCCCGGTCGACCACGGCCCAGACCGCGGCCGGCCAGTCGCCGACCGGTCCGGCGGGCAGGTCGGCCTGCAGCGGGGCGGCCGGCCCCAGCGCCGGCACCGTGCGCCGCCACGCCCGGGCGCGCGGCGAGGCCAGCGCACCGGCCAGGGCGTGCAGCAACGCCCCCGAGTCGGCGGTGAGCGCGCCGCCGTCCTCGGGGACCAGGTCGGGCTCGGTGCTGCCGAAGGCGTCACGGACGAGGTCGTCCTTGCTGCGCCAGCGCCGGTAGATGGTCGCCTTGCCGACGCCGGCCCGGCGGGCCACCTCGTCGAGGGCGCAGGCGTCGAGGCCGCCCTCGCACAGCAGCTCGAGCGCGGCGTCCAGGATCGCCACGTCCAGGGCCGGGTCCCTCGGTCGGCCGACCGGACGGGGGGCCGGTGGCGCGGTCCGGCTGGTCATGCCAGGGCCTCCTGCGACTCTGGAACAGGGTGTTCCGGAATGCTAGCTCCCCGAGATCCCGCCGGGGAGGGGGTCGCGCCGGGGTGCACTCGTCATGACGTCCGGACGTCTTGCGATCGAGTACCTTTCCGGTCGTGAGCGCGGACACCGGACCCAAGTACCTGGCCGTCCGCGAGCACCTGCGGCGCCGGGTGCTGGAGATGCCCGAGCACGCGCTCCTCCCGCCCGAGCCGGTGCTGTGCGCCGAGTACGGCGTCAGCCGGATCACCCTGCGCCGGGCCGTGGACGGACTGGTCGCCGACGGCCACCTGGTGCGCGAGCAGGGCCGGGGCACCTACGTCACCCGCCCCGGCATCCGGCACGAGTACCGCGAGAGCTTCGTGCACCGCATCGCCGGCTTCCACTCGGTGATGACCGAGCAGGGCGCCCAGGTCGGCACCACGGTGCTGGGCCAGCAGGTGCTCACCGCCCCGGCCGCGGTCGCCGCCGAGCTGCGGCTCGAGCCCGCCGACCAGGTCGTCGAGCTGGTCCGGCTGCGGTCGGTCGACGGGCTGCCCAACCACGTCGTGCGCTCGTTCCTCCCGGCCGAGGACTACCCCAAGGCGGCCACCGAGGACTTCGGGCACGGCTCGCTCTACGAGTTCCTGCGCCGCGAGTACGAGGCCGACCTCGCCCGGGCCCGGATCGTCGTCGACGTGGGCACCGCGGCCGCCGAGGAGGCCGAGGTGCTGCAGGTCGTGGCCGGGTCACCGCTGCTGGTGGTCCGCACGACCGTGTTCGACGGGTTCGGCAACCCGCTGGTGCACTCGTTCTCCCGGCTGCGCCCCGACGTCAGCCAGGTGGAGTTCGAGGTGTCGGTCGGCGGCCGCTGACCCGTGCCGCAGGTCGGCGTCCTACCGTCGTCGTCGTGACCACTGCCAGCGGCACCCGCCGGGTGCCCCAACGCCGGGAGGACGTCTGGCGCGCGCTGGCGGTCCTGCACCCCTACTGCGCGGTCTGCGACGTCTCCTACGTGGTGTCCGGCCCCGTCGGCACCGGGACGACGTTCGTCTGCGCGCCCGGTGAGCTCGCCGAGGGCGCGAGCCCCAGGGACGGCGCCCCGCGCGGCACGATCGTGGAGTGGCGGCCGGCCCGCGTGGTGGTCACGAAGCTGGAGCTGACCCCGGAGACCTGGACGACGCGGATCGAGCTGGCCGACGCCGGCAAGGGCGGCGCCGAGGGCACCGACGTCACGATCACCGTCACCCACGAGCCGGCCCGGGGGTCGCGGCTGGTCCGCCTCCTGCAGCGCAGCTCCCTGCAGCGGCTGGTCGAGCGCACGGTCGACGGCGAGCTGGCCAAGCTGCCCGCCCACCTGGAGCAGGCGCTCGCGGAGGGCTGACCAGCCGGGGAACCCTCCCCGCGCCCGGGCGTTGGTCTCGTGTGACCGCGCACGCACTGGAGTGGCAGCGGGCGGCGGCCGCCCTCATCCGGGCCATGCCCCGGCACCGGCTGGTCGGCAACGGCATGCAGGCCGCCGACGCCGACGAGCTGCACGCCCGCGTCAGCGCCGGATCGGCGTGGTCCGAGGTCGCCTCCCGGCTGGCCCGCCGGCACACCGCCGCGGCGATGGCGGCCATCGAGGCCGGTGACCGGGCGACCGCGCGCGACCGCTTCCTGCGCGCCGCGACGTGCTACAGCTTCGGCCAGGTGCCGCTGGAGGACGGCGCGGCCAAGCGGGTGCTCTACCGCGACCTGGTCGACGCCTTCGGCCGGGCCGGCGCCCTGCTGGACCCGCCGGCCGAGCACGTGCTCGTGCCGTGGCGGGGCCGCAGCCTGCGCGGCTGGCTATTGCGCCCGGCCGGCGTCGTCCGCCCGCCGGTGGTGGTGGTGCTCGGCGGCATCGACGCCTGGCGCGAGGAGTACGCCGCCGGCGCCGAGCTGGTCCGCGACCGGGGCGTGGCGCTGTTCCTGCTCGATGCGCCCGGGCAGGGCGAGACCCGGGTGCTCGGCGGCCTGCACCTGGACCGCGACGTCCGGCTGGCGCTGTCCGCGGCGGTCGACCACGTGCTGGCCGACCCCCGCCTGGGCGACCGGGTCGCGGTGTGGGGCAACAGCATGGGCGGCCACCTGGCCGCCCTGCTGGCCGCCCAGGACCCGCGGATCGCCGCCTGCGTGGTCACCGGCGGCACGGTGCGCCCGGCCGAGACGCACACCCGGTTCCCGCGGTTCCTGGCCAAGGTGCAGGCCATGCTGGGCCTGGACCCCGAGGCGTCCCGCACGCTGATGGACGACCTCGAGCTCGACGCCGCCACCCTCGCCGGGCTGACCTGCCCGCTGCTGGTGCAGCACGGCACCCGCGACGCGGTGTTCAAGGTGGCCAACGCCCGGCACCTGCACGACCTGGCCGCCTCGGCCGACCGCACCTGGCAGGAGTGGCCCGACGGCGACCACTGCGTCGACAACCACGCCGACGAGAAGTACCTGGCCGTGGCGCGCTGGCTGGCGCCCCGGCTCACCGGTCGCTGGTGACGGCCTCCCGGTAGTCGGGGTAGGTCGCCAGCACGTCCTCGATCTCCACGATGTCGGGGAAGTCGGGGACCTCCTGGTGCTTGCGCAGGAACACCACGGTGCGCTCGACCAGGTCGGCCTCGTCGCCGGCGTCGACCCCCAGCTCGGCCAGCGCCTCGGGCGTGAGCCGGAACCAGGTCTCCATCGTCTCCTCGCCGTCGGTGAGGCGGACGACGTACTGCCCGTCCCCCTGGGGCTCGATGTCGTAGTCCTCGTTCGCGGTGGGGCTGCTCATGCGTGGGCCCCTACCCGTGCCCGGCGGCGATGACTCAGACCGTGACCGACTCCCCAGGCGCGATGCGCGCGTACTCGCCGGGGACGCCGGGACCGTTCTCGCCGAGGAAGTTCGCCCCGACCATCAGCCCGGTCTCGTTCAGCAGCCCGTCGTGCACGGCGTAGGACCGCGACGGCTGCACCTCGCGCACGTAGTCGATCAGCTCACCGGTCTTCGACCACGGGGCGTGCAGCGGGAGCAGCAGGGTCTCGACGCCGCCCTCGGGGACGGTGAGCGCGTCGCCGGGGTGGAACACCCGGCCGTCGACCAGGAAGCCGACGTTGGCGATGCGCGGGATGTCGGGGTGGATGACCGCGTGCCACTCGCCCTGCACCGCGACGTCGAACCCGGCGGCGGTGAACGCGTCGCCGTGGCCCACGACGTGCACCCGCTGGCCGGCGTCCAGCTGCTCGGCGACCGAGCGGTTGGTCCACACCTCCAGCGCGGGGTCGGCGTCGAGGGCGCGCCTCGTGCGCTCGACGTCGAGGTGGTCGAAGTGCTCGTGGGTGATGAGCAGCGCGCCCGCGCCGTCCCAGGCGGACTCCTCGGTGAAGGCACCGGGGTCCAGGAGCAGGCGGCGGTCGCCGTCGGACAGGACGACGCAGGCGTGCCCGTGCTTGGTGAGCTGCATGGCCGCACCGTGCCACGGCATGCGGTCCGGCGCATGCGGTCCAGCGAACCCGCAGGTCACAGCCAGGTCCGGCCAGGTGGCGGACACGCCGTGGCGACCTGCGGGGCATCCCGCTTGACGGGCAGGAGCTGACCAACCCGGACGGGTGGTTTCGTGACCGGTGTCCCTGCGGGCGCCCTGCGCGGACGCCGACGGTGGGGTCATGAGCGAACTCGTCCTGACCCTCGCCGCCGCCCAGGGCCGCACCACCGGCATCTGGCACGCCGTGGAGCTGCACCGCAGCCCGTCCGAGCTGGACGGTGCCTGTGAGGTCGCGGTGTGCGGTGCCCTCGCCCGCGTGGACGTCGACCAGACCTGGGACGGCGCCGACGAGGACGCCTGCGAAGCCTGCGCCGACCTCCTCTACTGATCGAGCGCCCACCCCACCCCAACCACCCACCCCAACCACCCACCCACCCCAACCACCCACCCACCCCACCAGTCGGGCGTCGATGGACGCTGGTCGATCACTTCGGCGGCAGGATGATCGATGACCGTCCATCAACGGCGCGCTGCTGGGGCGGACGCGCGATCAACGTCGCCTTGCGGGCCCAGTGGGCCCGGGTGATCTCCTCCTGCGTCGCCGGCGGGTCGCGGTGGGCGCGGGCGTGGTCGATGCGGAGCGTCACCCACCCCCGCGCCAGCACGGCGCTGTCGCGGCGGCGATCCCGGGCCCAGTTGTCGGGGCTGCGGTGGTAGGCGGCCCCGTCGAGCTCGATGCCCAGCTGCACCTCCTCGATCACGGCGTCCAGGTGGACGGTCCCGATCGCGGTCTGCAGCGCGTACTGGAGCTGCACCGGCGGCAACCCGGGCACGTCCAGGAGCTCGGTGAGCCCCCAGATCTCGAACTCGCTCTGGCACCCCCGCGCGATCTGCTCGAGCAGGTGGCCGAGCGCCCGCCGCGCCGGCAGCCTGCTCCGCGCCGCCAGCTCCTCCTGCAGGTGGTCGACCGCCACCCGCTTCCTGCGGCAGGCGCCGATGACCGCGCCCCGGGCCACCTCGACCTCCCGCGGAGTGCCGCGACGGGCGTGTGCGTGTCCCCACGCGGTCAGCAGCGAGTCGACGTCCGCCGTGATCGGCAGACCCTGCGCCACCGGGCCGGACGGGGCCGGACCCACGTGCACCCGCAGCCAGTCCGGCCGCGCGACGGCCACGTGCCGCGCCGGTCCCACCGCGACGTGCACCAGCGGGCCGGGGTCGGCCACCAGGTCGGACAGGTACAGCGCACTGCGCCCGCAGAGCCGACCGCCGGTCCAGAGGGTGGCGGCCGCGGCACGGGTGCGCCACGTCCCCGCCCGCGACGGCAGGACCAGGACGCCGGGGAGCGGCCGGAGCAGACGCCCGTGGCGGACCCACCGGGTCACGCTGGCCGGCCCGACCACCTCGACCACGTCCGCGCTGCGCCGGGCACCGTCCGCACCGAGCAGCTCCACCAGATCGATCGCCACGCCCGCAGCGTGCGGCGGCCGGCGATCAGCGGTGGCCGGCGAGGAGATCTGTGGACGAGGACCCACGATGTGGACGCCCGCCGACCCCACCTGCTACGCGCCCGCGGCTGCCCCTGCGGTGAACCGTCGATCGACGCCTGTCGACCACTCGGGCCGGCGAATGATCGATCAGCGTCGATCGACGCCCGCCACGGGGGTGGGGGGTGGGGTGGAGGAGGCGGGGGGTCAGTTGCCCTGGAAGTCGGGCTTGCGCTTGCTCAGGAAGGCCTCGACGGCTTCCTGGTGGTCGTGGGTGTGGCCGAGGGCGCTCTGCAGCTCGGCCTCCTTCGCCAGGGTGGTCTCCAGGGAGTCGGTCGCCGCGGTGGCCAGGACCTCCTTGACCGCGCGGAAGGCGGCGGTGGGGCCGGCGGCCAGCTGCGCGGCCAGCGCCTGCGCGGTGGCCAGCACCTCCTCGGCCGGCACGACCCGGTGCACCATGCCCCACTCCGCGGCCTGCTCGGCGGTGAACGGGGCCGGCAGCAGCAGCAGCTCGGCGGCGCGCGAACCGCCCACGCAGTGCACCAGCCGGGAGGCCAGCGCGGAGTCGCTGCCCAGCCCGACGCCGACGAACGCGGTGGTGAACTTCGCCCCCGCCGCGGCCACCCGCAGGTCGCCGGCCAGCGCCAGGCCCAGCCCGGCCCCCGCGCACGCACCGTTCACCGCGACCACGACCGGCACCCGCAGCGCGGCCAGCGCCAGCACCATCGGGTTGTACTCGGCCGGGACGACGTCCAGCGCCGGCCGGCCCTCGCGCAGCTCCTCCACGTGCTGGGCCAGGTCCTGGCCGACGCAGAACGCCTTGCCGGTGCCGGTGAGCACGACGGCCCGCACGGAGGCGTCGTCGGCCAGCGCCCGCAGGTGCTCGGTCAGCGACCGGCGGATGTCGTGGGTCAGCCCCGGGGCGGGCAGGGTCAGGGTCGCCACGGCCCCGTCGTCGGCACGCTGGACGGACATCGTCGTCTCCTCAGCTGTAGTCGTGGAACCCGCGGCCGGTCTTCCGGCCCAGGTCACCGGCGGCCACCTTGTCACGCAGCAGCTGCGGCGGGGCGAAGCGGTCGCCCAGCTCCCCGGCCAGGTACTCGGCGATCGCCAGCCGCACGTCCAGGCCCACCAGGTCGGTGGAGCGCAGCGGGCCCATCGGGTGCCGGTAGCCCAGCTCCATGGCGGTGTCGATGGCCTCGGCGTCGGCCACGCCCTCCTCGAGCATCCGGATCGCCTCCAGGCCGAGCAGCACGCCCAGCCGCGACGAGGCGAACCCGGGGGAGTCGCGGACGACGATGCCGGTCTTGCCCAGCGCATCGGCCCAGCCCAGCGCGGTCGCGACGACGTCGTCGGCGGTGTCGGCGGCCCGCACGACCTCGACCAGCCTGGACGCCGGCACCGGGTTGAAGAAGTGCATCCCGACGAACCGCTGCGGGCGCTGGAGGGCCGCGGCCAGTTCCGTCACCGACAGCGAGCTGGTGTTGGTCGCCAGCACCGCGTCGGGGCCGATCGCGCGCTCGGCCGCCGTCAGCACCTCGACCTTGAGCGCGGGCACCTCCGGCACCGCCTCGACCACGAGCTCGCAGTCACCGGGCAGCTCGGCGGGGGTGTCGACCATGGTCAGCCGGGCGGCGGCGTCCTCGACGGACCCGGACAGCTTGCCGCGGCGGGCGGCCTCCCCGAGCCCGGCCACGATGCGCTCCTGCGCGGCAGCAGCTGCCTCGTCGCCGGCCTCCACCACGTGCACGGTGGCCCCGGTGCCCAGCAGCACCTGGGCGATCCCGCCACCCATCCGGCCGCCGCCGACGACCCCGACGGTGCGTGCCATCAGACCCGCTCCACCAGCATCGAGACGCCCTGGCCGACGCCGACGCACAGCGTGGCCAGGCCGCGGCGGCCGCCCTCGCGCTCCAGCCGGCCGACCAGGGTGACCAGGATGCGGGCGCCGGAGCAGCCCAGCGGGTGGCCCAGGGCGATGGCGCCGCCGTCGGCGTTGGTGATCTCCTCGTCGATGCCCAGCCGGCGCAGCACGCCGAGGGACTGGGCGGCGAAGGCCTCGTTGAGCTCCACGGCGTCCAGGTCGCCGACCGACCAGCCGGCCTTGGCCAGCGCCTTCTCCGTGGCCGGCACCGGCCCCAGGCCCATCACGTTCGGCGCGACCCCGGCCGAGGCGGAGACCACGACGCGGGCGCGGGGCGTCAGCCCGTGGCGCTCGACGGCCTCGGCGGAGGCCAGCACCAGCGCCGCGGCGCCGTCGGACAGCGGCGAGCTGTTGCCGGCGGTGACGATGCCGTTCTTCCGGAACACCGGCTTGAGCGTGGCCAGCGACTCGATCGAGGACCCCGGGCGCGGGCCCTCGTCGCGGGTGACCGTGACGGTCTCCTTCTTGCCGGCGACCTCGACCGGCACGAGCTCGGCGTCGAACCGGCCGGCCTCCTGGGCGGCGACGGCGCGGGTGTGGCTGCGCACGGCGAAGGCGTCGCACTCGTCCCGGGTCAGCCCGTCGAGTGCGGCGATCTCCTCGGCGGTCTCGCCCATCGACAGGGTGATCTTGCGGGTGCGCGGGTCCTCGGGGTGCTCGACGCCGCGGTCGTGGGCGGCGAAGGTGGGGTTGGTGAACCGCCAGCCCAGCGAGGTGTCCACGACCTCGCCGGGGCGGGCCCACGGGGTGCCGGGCTTGGCCATCACCCACGGCGCGCGGGTCATCGACTCCACGCCGCCGGCGATCGCCAGGTCGAGCTCCCCGGCGCGGATCGCGGCGGCGGCCGAGGCGGTGGCGGTCAGCCCGGAGGCGCACAGCCGGTTGGTGGTGAACCCGGGGACGGTGTCGGGCAGCCCGGCCAGCAGCACCGCCATCCGGGCGACGTCCCGGTTGTCCTCCCCGGCCTGGTTGGCCGCGCCGAGCACGACCTCCTCCACGGCGTCGGCCGGGGCGCCGGAGCGGCGCAGCGCCTCCCCGACCACCAGCGCGGCCAGGTCGTCGGGCCGCACCCCGGCCAGCGCGCCGCCGTACCTGCCCTGCGGTGTGCGGACGCCGTCGACCAGGAACACCTCATTACCGACCATCCGGTCAGGAAAGCGGACGGCGGGCGCCCGGGCAAGTCCCCGTTCCCGTCCAGTGGTCGCCCAGCGTTCATTTGACTCGTTCAAGATTAGGGGGCAGGGTGGGGACGTGCCGACGACGCCGGAGCTGGAGCAGGCCCTGCGGGGCGCCGCGCTCCGGGTGACCCGGCCGCGGCTCGCCGTCCTGGCGGCACTGCGCGGGCACGCGCACGCCACCACCGACGAGGTGCTCGGGCTGGTGCGCGAGCAGCACCCGGAGGTCTCCCACCAGGCCGTCTACGACGTGCTGCGCGCCCTGACCGCCACCGGCCTGGTCCGTCGCATCGAGCCGCAGGGCTCGGTCTCGCGGTACGAGCTGCGCGTCGGGGACAACCACCACCACCTCGTCTGCCGCTCCTGCGGCGTCATCGCCGACGTCGACTGCTCGGTCGGCGCGGCTCCCTGTCTGGCCCCGTACGAGGACCACGGCTTCGTCGTCGACGAGGCCGAGGTCATCTACTGGGGTCTCTGCCGCGCGTGCGCGGCACCCACCGTCCTGCCCACCCTCGAGAACCCAGCAGAGAGAGGCACGCGATGAGCGAGCACGACACCACCGGGGTCGACAAGACCCAGGACAAGGCGCAGACCGCCAGCACCAGCGAGAGCGAGAACCCGGCGATCAAGTCGCCGGAGCCGGTGCACGGCGGGCGTCCCCGCACCGAGCAGGACTGGTGGCCCAACCAGGTCGACCTGCGCGTGCTCGACCGCTCCACCCCCGAGGCCGACCCCTACGGCCCCGACTTCGACTACGCCGCCGAGTTCGCGAAGCTCGACGTCGAGCAGCTCAAGCGCGACGTCGTCGAGGTCATGCACACCTCGCAGGACTGGTGGCCGGCCGACTGGGGCCACTACGGCCCGCTGTTCATCCGCATGTCCTGGCACGCCGCCGGCACCTACCGCAGCGCCGACGGCCGCGGCGGCGGCGGCGAGGGCGGGCAGCGCTTCGCCCCGCTCAACAGCTGGCCCGACAACGCCAACCTGGACAAGGCCCGCCGCCTGCTGCTCCCGATCAAGCAGAAGTACGGCCGCAAGATCTCCTGGGCCGACCTGCTCGTGCTCGCCGGCAACGTCGCGCACGACGACATGGGCCTGAAGACCTTCGGGTTCGCCTTCGGCCGCAAGGACCAGTGGAAGCCCAGCGAGGTCTTCTGGGGCCCCGAGGACACCTGGCTCGGCGACGAGCGCTACGCCGACGCCGACAGCCCGCTCGACCTCGACGAGGGCCACCTGGCCGCGGTCACCATGGGCCTGATCTACGTCAACCCCGAGGGCCCCCAGGGCAGGCCCGACCCGGTCGCCTCCGCGCACGACATCCGGGTCACCTTCAGCCGCATGGGCATGAACGACGAGGAGACCGTCGCCCTCATCGCCGGTGGGCACACCTTCGGCAAGACCCACGGCGCCGGCAACCCCGAGCTGGTCGGCCCCGAGCCGAACGGCTGCCCGGTGCACGGCAACGGCCTGGGCTGGAAGAACGAGTTCGGCACCGGCAAGGGCGCCGACACCATCACCAGCGGTCTCGAGGGTGCCTGGACCCCCACGCCCACGAAGTGGGACAACACCTACTTCGAGATGCTGTTCTCCTACGACTGGGAGCTGGGCGAGAGCCCGGCCGGTGCCAAGCAGTGGGGCCCGAGCAACCCCGAGGCGCAGGAGCTCGTCCCCGACGCGCACATCGAGGGCAAGAAGAACCCGCCGATGATGGCCACCACCGACATGGCCCTCGTCCGCGACCCCGGCTTCCGCGAGATCTCGGAGCGGTTCTACAAGGACCCGGAGTACTTCGCCGACGCCTACGCCCGCGCCTGGTTCAAGCTGCTGCACCGCGACATGGGCCCGGTCTCCCGCTACCTGGGCCCCGACGTCCCCTCCGAGGAGCTCGTCTGGCAGGACCCGGTCCCGGCCGTCGACCACGAGCTCGTGGGCGACGCCGAGGTCGCCGACCTGAAGCAGCGGCTGCTGGCCAGTGGCCCGTCGGTGTCCCAGCTGGTGCACCTGGCCTGGTCGGCGGCGGCGTCCTACCGCGACACCGACAAGCGCGGTGGCGCCAACGGCGGGCGCATCCGGCTCGAGCCGCAGCGCGGCTGGGCGGCCAACGCCGGTGTCGACGAGGTCATCCCGGCGATCGAGCAGGTCAAGGCCGACTTCGAGGCCGAGACCGGCAAGCGCGTCTCCTTCGCCGACCTGGTGGTGCTCGCCGGCACCGCCGCGGTGGAGAAGGCCGCCGCCGACGCCGGCGTCCCGGTGACCGTGGGCTTCACCCCCGGCCGCACCGACGCCACCCAGGAGCAGACCGACCCGGACAACTTCGCGTGGCTCGAGCCCAAGGCCGACGGCTTCCGCAGCTACCTGCTGCCGGGCAGCAAGCTGCAGCCCGAGCAGCTGCTGGTGGACAAGGCCTTCACCCTGGGCCTGACCGCCAAGGAGATGACCGTGCTGGTCGGCGGCCTGCGGGTGCTGGGCGCCAACACCGGCGGCGTGCAGCACGGCGTGTTCACCGACCGGGTGGGCGTGCTGAGCCAGGACTTCTTCCGGACGATCCTGGACCTCGGCATCCAGTGGCGGACCTCGCGCGACACCGAGGACGTCTACGAGGGCGTGGCCGCCGACGGCTCCGTGGCGCGCACCGCCACCGCCGCCGACCTGGTGTTCAACTCCAACGCCATCCTGCGCGGGATCGTCGAGGTCTACTCCTCCGACGACGCGGCCGAGCAGTTCGTCCAGGACTTCGCGAAGGCCTGGACGAAGGTCATGGACAACGACCGGTTCGAGGTCAAGGCCTGATCTGAGCGCACAGGGGCCTCAGGGGTTCTCAGCTCGCTGGGAACTTCCTGGGGCCCCTGGTCGTACCGGCGGCAGCGGTTCTAAGGTATGCCTGCCCTCAGCTCCTGCTGGGGGCTTCCGTCTGTCCGGAGGCTGCCGTGGGTGCGCTGTTCTTCCCCAGCTACCTGATCGGCCTGCGCGAGGGCCTGGAGATGGTCCTCGTCGTCAGCGTGCTGGTCGCCTACCTGGTCAAGACCGGACGTCGTCGGCACCTGGCGCCCGTGTGGGCCGGGGTCGGCGCCGCCGTCGTGCTGTCCGTCGGGTTCGGCGCGGTGCTGTCCTACGTCTCCTCCACCGTGCTCGGCGGGCCGGGCCAGGAGCTCTTCGACGCCATCACCTCGGTGGTCGCGGTCGCCCTGGTCACCTGGATGATCTTCTGGCTGCGGCGCACCGCCCGCCGGCTGTCCGGCGAGCTGCGCGGTCGGCTCGACGACGCCGTGGGCCTGGGTCTGGGTGCCGTGGTCGGCATCGCGTTCGCCTCCGTGGTCCGCGAGGGCCTGGAGACCACGCTGCTGTTCTTCGCCTCCGCCCAGGGCGCGGTGAGCGCCACCCCGCTGGTGGGCCTGCTCGCCGGGCTGGCCAGCGCCGTCGTCCTCGGCGTGCTGCTCTACCTGGGCGCCGTCCGCATCGACCTGTCGCGCTTCTTCACCGTCAGCGGCGTGCTGCTGGTCTTCGTCGCCGCCGGGATCTTCAAGTACGGCATCCACGACTTCCAGGAGGCCGGCGTCCTCCCCGGCCTGACCACCTACGCCTACGACGCCTCGTCCTGGCTGCAGCCCGGCAGCTGGTGGGGCGCGGTCCTGGACGGCGTCCTCCACGTCTCGGCCCAGCCGTCGGTGCTCGAGGTGGTGGCCTACCTGGCCTACCTCGTACCGGTGCTGGTGCTCTTCCTCCTCCCCGGCCGCCCGGCCCGGACCACCCCCACCCCGAAGACCACGGAGCACGTCGATGCGCACGCGTAGGACCCCCCTCGTCGCGGCCGGGGCCGCCGCCCTCACCCTGCTGGCCGCCTGCGGCGGCGGCTCGGGCTCCGGTGCGGACGCCGCCGGCGACGCCTCCGACGAGATCGCCGTCACCGCGTCGGACTCCACCTGCGAGGTCGGCACCAGCGAGCTGGCGGCCGGCACCCACCAGTTCACGGTGACCAACACCGGCTCCTCCGTCACCGAGTTCTACGTCTACGCCGAGGGCGACCGGATCATGGGCGAGGTCGAGAACATCGCCCCCGGCGTGGCCCGCTCGCTGCTGGTCGAGCTGCCGGCGGGGGAGTACCAGACCGCCTGCAAGCCCGGCATGACCGGCGACGGCATCCGCAACGCGCTCACCGTGACCGGCGAGTCCGAGCAGCTCTCCGACGACGAGCAGCTGCAGGCCGCCGTCGCCGACTACACCCGCTACGTGGGCAGCCAGGTCACCGCCCTGCAGGAGCAGACCCAGGCCTTCGTCGCCGCGGTCGAGGCGGGGGACGTCGCCGGCGCGCAGGCGCTCTACCCGGTCGCGCGCACCTACTGGGAGCGGATCGAGCCGGTGGCGGAGAGCTTCGGCGACCTCGACCCGCGGGTCGACGCCCGGGAGAACGACGTCGCCGAGGGCGAGACGTGGACCGGCTTCCACGTGCTCGAGCGCGACCTGTGGGTCACCGGGGACCTCTCGCAGTCCGGCCCCGTCGCCGACCAGCTGGTGGCCGACATCGACGAGCTGGCCACCCGGGTCCAGGACCTGCAGCTGCAGCCCCTCGACCTGGCCAACGGCGCGCTGGCCCTGCTCGACGAGATCGCCAGCGGCAAGGTCACCGGCGAGGAGGAGCGCTACTCCCACACCGACCTGTGGGACTTCCAGGCCAACCTGGACGGCTCGCAGGCCGCCGTGCAGTCGCTGCGCCCGGCCATCGCCGAGGCCGACCCCGACCTGGCCGCCGCGCTGGACAGCGCCTTCGCCGCCACCCAGGCCGAGCTCGCCCAGTACGCCAGCGGGGACGGGTTCGTGCTCTACACCGCGCTGACCCCCGAGCAGGTCCGGGGCCTGTCGGACTCGCTGAACGCCCTCGCCGCGCAGGTCAGCCAGGTGCCGGCCGTCGTCGCCGGCTGATGGGGGGGATCCGGGCGCAGGGCGGGGCACGCAGGGGACAGTGGGTGCCGTGAAGCTCTCCCGCCGCGACTTCTTCGGGGCCGCCGGCGTCGGGGCGGCGGGTGTCGTCGCCCTGGGCGCCGGGGGCGTCGCCAGCAGCCGGGCCGCCGCGCCCGCCGACCAGGGGACGACGACGGTCTCCGACGCCGTGGAGTTCCACGGCGCCCACCAGGCCGGCATCACCACCCCGGCGCAGGACCGGCTCCACTTCGTCGCCTTCGACGTCATCACCGACGACCGGGCCGCGCTGGTGCGGATGCTGCAGCAGTGGACGCAGGCCGCCCGCCGGATGACCCGCGGGCAGGACGCCGGCCCGGTCGGCGCGGTCGCCGGTGGCGACTACGCCCCGCCGGACGACACCGGCGAGGCGATGGGGCTGCCCCCGGCGGGGCTCACGCTGACCATCGGCTTCGGGCCCACGCTGTTCACCGCCGCCGACGGGACCGACCGGTTCGGCATCGCCGACCGCCGCCCGGCCGCGCTGGTGGGGCTGCCGGCCTTCCCCGGCGACGAGCTCGACCCGGCCACCAGCGACGGCGACCTGTGCATCCAGGCCTGCGCGAACGACCCCCAGGTCGCGGTGCACGCGGTGCGCAACCTGGCCCGGATCGGCCAGGGCCTGGTCGGCGTCCGCTGGTCGCAGCTGGGCTTCGGCCGCACGTCCTCGACCACCTCGGACCAGGCCACCCCGCGCAACCTGTTCGGGTTCAAGGACGGCACCGACAACCTCAAGGCCGAGCAGACCGCCACCCTGGACCGCTTCGTCTGGGTCGACGACCCGGGTTCCTGGATGGACGGCGGGTCCTACCTGGTCAGCCGCCGGATCCGGATGCTGGTCGAGGTGTGGGACCGGCAGGGCCTGCGCGACCAGGAGCAGACCATCGGCCGCACCAAGGGCAGCGGCGCCCCGCTGGGCCAGCGGGCCGAGTTCGACCCGGTCGACCTGTCCGCGCTGCCGGCCACCTCCCACGTCTCGCTGGCCCACCCGACGAACGCGGGGACGGCGATCCTGCGGCGCGGCTACAGCTTCGTGGACGGCTCCGACGGCCTCGGCCGGCTGGACGCCGGGCTGTTCTTCCTCTGCTACCAGTCCGACCCGGCCACCGGGTTCGTGCAGGTGCAGCGCAACCTGCGCACGGACAAGCTGAACGAGTACGTGCAGCACACCTCGTCGGCGCTGTTCGCCTGCCCGCCGGGCCTGGCCGGCGAGGACGACTGGTGGGGCTCGGGCCTGTTCGGGTGAGCGACCCCGCCCGGGAGGGGGCAGCATGGTCCGGGTGTCGCAGCCCCGGGTCCTCGCCGACCGCTACGAGCTGCGCTCGCTGATCGCCACCGGGGGCATGGGCCAGGTCTGGCGGGCGCACGACCAGCGGCTGTCCCGGCCCGTCGCGGTCAAGGTGCTGCGCAGCGAGTACGCCGGTGACCCGGAGTTCCTGGCCCGGTTCCGCGCCGAGGCCCGGCACGCCGCGCTGCTGGGCCACCGCAACGTCACCGCCGTCTACGACTACGGCGAGACCGACGCCGACGGCGGCGAGCACCTGGCCTGGCTGGTCATGGAGCTGGTGCCCGGGGACTCCCTCGCCGCGGTCCGCCGCCGGATGGGCGCGCTGCCCCCGGAGCAGGTGCTCGAGGTGGTGGCCCAGGCCGGCGCCGGGCTGGGTGCCGCGCACGAGGCCGGCATCGTGCACCGCGACGTCAAGCCCGGGAACCTGCTGCTGCGCCCCGACGGCTCGGTCGCCGTCACCGACTTCGGCATCGCCTGGTCCGCGGAGAGCGTCGCGCTGACCCGCACCGGCCAGGTCATCGGCACCGCGCACTACCTCTCGCCCGAGCAGGCCCGCGGACGCCCCGCGACACCGGCCAGCGACGTCTACGCCCTCGGCATGGTCGCCTACGAGCTGCTGGCCGGACGGCGGGCCTTCGACGGCGAGAGCTCGGTCGCGGTCGCCCTGCAGCAGCTGCACGACGAGCCCGACCCGCTGCCCGACGAGGTGCCCGCCCCCGTGCGCGACCTGGTCGCCGCGATGCTGGTCAAGGACGCCGCCCACCGGCTGGCCGACGGCGACGCGGTGGTCGCCGCGGCCGACCGCGCCCGCCGCGAGCTGGGCGCCGAGGACGAGCCCACCGAGCTGCTCACCCTGGTCCCGCCGCCCGCGGTGACCGCGCTGCTGTCGCCCGAGCTCGACCCCGGCACGGCCACCACCGCCCCGCCGGGCCCCCGGCGGCACGTCCGGCGGCGGATGCTGGTCGCCGCGGTGGCGACGGCGCTGCTGCTCGTCGGCGGGGCCACCGCGCTGCTGGTCGGGCTGGGCGGCGGCAGCAGCCCCGCCGAGGCCGGTGCCACCCCGACCTCCACCTCGGCCACCCCCGACCCGATCACCCTCGACGCCGCCGACTACACCGGCCGGCCGGTCGAGGAGGTGGTCGCCGAGCTCACCGCGCTGGGCCTGTCGGTGACCACCGAGGAGGTCGCCGGGGACGGCTCCACCGCCGGCCTGGTCACCGGTGTCGACCCGGCCGGCACCCCGCTGCAGCCCGGCACGTCGGTGACGGTCTCCTACGGCTCACCGGCACCGGCCACCACCGAGCCGACCACCGAGGCGCCGGTGACCTTGCAGCCGCCGGCGACGGTCGTCACCACGCAGGCGCCCGCGCCCGCACCGGAGCCGACGGCGGCACCCACGACCGAGGCGGCCCCCGCCCCGGGCAACGGTGGCGGCCCGGGGAACGGTGGTGGCCCGGGGAACGGTGGTGGACCCGGCAACGGCGGCCCGGGCAGCGGCGGGGGTCCGGGCAACGGCGGCCCGGGGAACGGGAACGGCGGCGGGCCGGGCGGCGACGGCCCCGGGCGGGGCAACGCGAAGCCCTGAGCCGTCGCACACGCGCCTGACCTGGGTTTCTGGGGCATCCGCGCCCCGGCTGCCAGGATGGGGTGCGTGCACGAGCTGGAGACCCGCGTCCTGGGCGACCGCTACGAGCTCCGCTCCGTCATCGCCACCGGCGGCATGGGCCGGGTCTGGCGGGCGCTGGACCTGCGGCTGCGCCGACCCGTCGCGGTCAAGCTGCTGCGGGGCGAGTTCGCCGGCGACGCCGAGTTCATCGCGCGCTTCCGGGCCGAGGCCCGGCACGCCGCGCTGCTGCGCGACGAGCACGTCGCGGCGGTCTACGACTACGGCGAGACCGGGGCGGACGGCGAGCAGCTGGCCTGGCTGGTCATGGAGCTGGTCGAGGGCGAGCCGCTGTCGGCGCTGCGCAGGCGGGAGGGCGCGCTGGACGCCGACCGCGTCGTCGACCTGCTGCGCCAGGCCGCGTCCGGTCTGGCCGCCGCGCACGCCGCCGGGGTCGTGCACCGCGACGTCAAGCCCGGCAACCTGCTGGTCCGGCCCGACGGCAGCCTGACCATCACCGACTTCGGCATCGCCTGGTCGGCGGCCAGCGTCTCGCTGACCGGCACCGGCGAGGTCATCGGCACCGCGCACTACCTCTCGCCCGAGCAGGCGCAGGGCCGGCAGGCCACCGCGGCCAGCGACGTCTACGGCCTGGGCATGGTCGGCTACGAGCTGCTGACCGGCCGCCGGGCCTTCCCCGGGGACAGCCCGGTCGCCGTCGTGGTGCAGCAGATCCACGAGGAGCCCGAGCCGCTGCCCGACACCGTCCCGGCGGGCGTGCGGCAGCTGCTGGCCGCGATGCTGACCAAGGACCCGGCGCAGCGGCTGGCCGACGGCGCCGCGGTGCTGGCCGCCGTCGAGCGGCTGGTCGAGCGCGGCCTGGGCCCGGCCACCGAGAAGCTGCCCCCGGCGCGGCACCGGCGGGCGGCCGCGCCCCGGGCCGGTCGCCGACGGCGGGTGCTGCTGGGCACCGGCGCCGCGGCGGGCCTGGCCGGCGTGCTCGCCGCCGGCGCGCTGCTGCTGGGCGGCACGGAGGGCACCCCCGCCGCCGAGGCCGCCCCGGCCACCGGCTCCGCCGCCGTCCCGACCCCCGTGCCGTCCGCGCCGGCCGACCCGGCGGCCCCCGCCGGCAGCGGGGCGGGCTGGTCCGCGCCGCCCCCGGTGCCGCAGCTGGGCGCGGCCACCGGCACCGGGCTCGGCCAGGCGGTGCCCACCACCCCGGCGCCCACCACCACGGCGGCGCCCAGCAGCACCGGCACCGGCGGCGGCGACGAGGACGGCGAGGACGACGACCGCGGTGGCGGCCGCGGCGACGGGCGCGGCGACGGGCGGGGCGGCGGGTTGGGGGACCTGGTCCCCGGCTGGCCGTTCCCCGGCCGCGGCGACTGAGGGCTCAGGAGCCCCGTCGGCGCAGCCACACCCCGCCGGCGAGGAGCGCGGTGGCCAGGGTCAGCACGAACCCGCGGTCGCTGGCCCCGCCACCGGGGAACACCACGACCAGCAGCCAGAACAGCGCCAGCGCACCGGCGCCGGCCGCACCCACCTGCCAGGCCTGGCCGCGGCTGAGCCCGCCGCGCCTGGGCGCGTGCGGCACCAGGGCCACCAGCGCGGCGAGCACCGCGAACACCGACCAGGCCGGCACCGCCGACCACACGGTGGTGCCCGCGGGGGACAGCGACAGGCCCACCACCAGCAGCACCAGACCGACCACGCCGAGGACGGCGGCGGTCAGCGCGGCGCGGTCGGCGGAGCTGCGCGGGCGGGCCGCCACGCGGGGGCCGGTGGAGACCTCCGGGCCGGGCAGCGGCGGGGGCACCGGCGCCGGACCGGCCATCGGGCCGGTGGGCTGCGGCGGGTACGCCGGGTCGTAGGCCGGCTCGGTGGCGTGGCCGGGGGAGGCCGGGTCGTACGGCGGCTCGGCGCGGGCCCCGGACTGCTCGGGACGGGGCTCCGGACGGGACGGCGGGTACGGCGGCTGGCTCACGCGGGCCACCGTAACGGCGCCTAGTGTCGGCCGCGTGGGAGCACGCGCGGGCATCGTCGTCACCGGCACCGAGGTCCTGACCGGCCGGGTCACCGACCGGAACGGGCCGTGGCTGGCCGAGGAGCTGCGCCGCCTTGGGGTCGACGTCGGCTCGGTGGTGGTGGTCGGCGACCGGCCCGAGGACCTGCGCGCGGCGCTGGCCTTCCTCGCCGCGAGCACCGACCTGGTCATCACCTCCGGCGGGCTCGGCCCCACCGCCGACGACCTGACCGCCGAGGTGGTCGGCGACTTCTGCGGCCGCCCGTCGTCGGTGGACGAGGAGCTGGCCGCCCGGATCGGCGCGGTCGTGGCGCGGCTGATGTCCCGCCGGGGCTGGCGGGTCGACCCGGCCGCCACCGAGGCGGGCACCCGCAAGCAGGCCCGGGTGCCCGCGGGCGCGGTGGTGCTGGAGCCGGTCGGCACCGCGCCCGGCCTCGTCGTCCCCCCGGCGTCCGGCGACGGCCCGCCGGTCGTCGTCCTCCCCGGGCCGCCCAGCGAGCTGCAGGGCATGTGGCCCGCCGCGCTCGAGGCCGCACCGGTGCGCGTGGTGCTGGAGCGGGCGCAGGAGCTGCGGCAGGACACCCTCCGGCTGTGGGGCACCCCGGAGTCCGAGCTGGCCGCCACGCTGCGCCGGGTGGACGACCAGCTCGGGGGGCTGGAGATCACCACGTGCCTGCGGGACGGCGAGCTGGAGATCGTCACCCGGTACGCCCCCGGTGCGGCCGGGGCGTACGCCCGGCTGGTCGACGCGGTGCGCGGCGACTACGCCGCGACCCTGTTCAGCGAGGGCCCCGAGGTCGACGCCCTGGTCGCCGGCGCGCTGGCCGACCGCGGGCTCACGGTGGCCACCGCGGAGTCCTGCACCGGCGGCCAGCTCGTCGCCCGGCTCATCGACCGGCCGGGTGCCTCGGCGTGGGTGCCGGGCGGGGTGGTGTCCTACGCCAACAGCGCCAAGGAGCAGCTGCTCGGGGTCCGCGCCGACACGCTGGCCACGGTCGGCGCGGTCAGCCCCGAGGTGGCCCGGCAGCTGGCCGACGGCGCCCGCGACCGCTTCGGCGCCGACGTCGGCATCGGCGTCACCGGCATCGCCGGGCCCGGCGGGGGCAGCCCGGACAAGCCGGTGGGCACCGTGCACCTGTGCGCGGTCGGGCCCGACGGCGCGGTCACCCGCTCCCTCGTCGTCCCCGGGGACCGGGCGGCCTTCCGCAAGCGCACCGTCACCGTCGGCATGCACCTGCTCCGGGCGCTGCTGCTCGGCGGCCCTCCGGCATGATCAGGTTCCACGTGGAACCGCGATGGGCAGGAGGCCCGGCATGAGCTCGCTGCGCCTGCACGCCACCGGCGCCGTCCACCCCGACGAGGCCTGGGACCGCTACCTGCACCCGGCGAAGTGGTCGGACTGGTCGCCGCAGATCCGCGGCGTGGAGACCGACGCCGTCCGCATCGACCCGGGCGTCACCGGCCGGGTGGTGGGTCCGCTCGGTCTGCGTGCCCCGTTCGTCGTCGACGCCGTCGACGACGCGGCGCGGGAGTGGACCTGGTCGGTCGACATCGGCCCGGGCACCCTCGTGCTGGTGCACTGGGTGCGCCCCGGGCCGGAGGGCGGGACGACGACCGGGCTCAAGGTGTCCGGCCCGTTCCTGCCCGTCGTCGGCTACGTGCCGCTGGCCGCCTTCGCGCTGCAGCGGCTGGTCCGTCCCTGACGGGTCGTACGGTCGCGGGGTGAACGCCACCCACACGGTGACCAACCAGGTGCCCCCGCTGGTCGGGCACGACCCGGTCGCCGGTGACACCGCGCTGCGGGAGGCCTGCCTGCGGCACGCCGACGCGCTGACCCTGGACTCCCTGGAGGAGCTGGGCGCGCTGGCCGGCAGCGAGCAGGCCGCCGAGTGGGGCCGGCTGGCGAACGAGGTCCCGCCGCGGCTGCGCACCCACGACCGCACCGGCCACCGCATCGACGAGGTCGAGTTCCACCCGGCCTGGCACGAGCTGATGACCGCCGCCTTCGCGCACGGGCTGGGCGGCACCCCGTGGGCGCTGGCGGCGGCGGACGACGCGCACGCCCACGTCCGGCGGGCGGTCGGCTACCTCGGCTGGACGCAGGTGGAGGCCGGGCACGGCTGCCCGGTGACGATGACCTACGCCGTCGTGCCCGCGCTGCGCCGGGCGCCGGAGCTGGCGGTGGTGTTCGAACCCGGCCTGACCTCCACGACCTACCAGTTCGGCCTCGCCGACCCCCGCACCAAGGCGGGCCTGGTCGCCGGCATGGGCATGACCGAGAAGCAGGGCGGCTCCGACGTGCGGGCCGGCACCACCCGGGCCACCGCGCGGATCGACGGCACGTACCACCTGACCGGGCACAAGTGGTTCACCTCGGCGCCGATGAGCGACCTGTTCCTGGTGCTCGCGCAGACCGAGGAGGGTGTCTCCTGCTTCCTGGTGCCGCGGATGCTGCCCGACGGCGAGCGCAACGTCTTCCGGCTGCAGCGGCTCAAGGACAAGCTCGGCGACCGGTCCAACGCCTCCTCCGAGGTCGAGTTCGACCGCACCGTCGGCTGGCTGGTCGGCGAGCCCGGCCGCGGGGTGCCCGCGATCCTGGACATGGTCACCACCACCCGGCTGGACTGCGTGCTGGGCTCGGCGGCCACCGTGCGGGCCGCGCTCACCCAGGCGCTGCACCACGCGCGGCACCGCTCCGCGTTCGGCGCGCTGCTGGTCGACCAGCCGCTGATGCGCAACGTGCTGGCCGACGTCGCGGTGGAGAGCGAGGCGGCCACCGCGCTGGCGATCCGGCTGGCCGCCGCGCAGGACGCCGGGGAGTCCGACTTCCTGCGGCTGGCCGGCGCCGCGGCGAAGTTCCACGTCTGCAAGCGCACCCCCGCCGTCGTCGCCGAGGCCCTCGAGGTGCTCGGTGGCAACGGCTACGTCGAGGAGTCGGTGCTGCCCCGGCTCTACCGGCAGTCGCCGCTGAACTCGATCTGGGAGGGCAGCGGCAACGTCATCGCCCTGGACGTGCTGCGGGCGATGGCGCGCGACAGCGCGTCGGTGGCCGCGGTGCTCGCCGAGGTGGAGGCCGCGGCCGGCGCCGACGACCGGTTCGACGCCGCGGTCGCCCGGCTGCGCGCCGAGCTCGCCGACCCCGAGGACCTGCCCTTCCGCGCCCGCCGCGTCGCCTCGCTGCTCGCGCTGTGCCTGCAGGGGTCGCTGCTGCTGCAGCACGCCCCCGGCGCCGTCGCCGACGCCTTCTGCGCCACCCGGCTGGCCGGCGACTGGGGCAGCGTGCTCGGCACCCTGCCGGCCGGGACGGCGGCCGTGGAGATCGTCGAGCGGGCGGTGGTCGCCCCCGCCTGAGGGTGGGAACCTGGGCGGGGTGACGCAGCGCAAACCCGAGGGCATGTCCTTCGAGACCTGGGTCGACCACCAGATCCGCACCGCCGACGAGCGCGGCGCCTTCGCCGACCTGCCCGGCGCCGGCAAGCCGCTGCCCAAGGACGACGGCCCGCAGGACAGCTACGCCTGGGCCCTGGCCTGGGCCCGCCGGCAGGAACCGGGTGCGGCCTTCCTGCCGCCCTCCCTCGCGCTGGGCCGCGAGCGCGACGACCTGCCCGACCGGCTGGCCGCGCTGCACCGGGAGGACCGGGTGCGGGCCGCCGTCCGGGAGTTCAACGACCGGGTGGCCGCCTCGTGGCGCACCCCGCTGGACGGGCCGCCGGTCGTCGTCCGCCAGCACGACGAGGAGGCGCTGGTCGCCGCCTGGCTGGCGTCCCGACCGGCCCCGGAGCCCGCCGCGCCGCCCGCCGCCGCGCCCGCCCGTCGCCGTCGGTGGCGCCGGTCCCGCTGACCCGGCCCCCCGTGTGACGGCTGCGGCGGGAGGGACGACGCGCGCCCCCGGCTGCGGGGGGAGACGGGAGGACGGCGTTAGCGTGGGGCCGATGGCGATCGACCTGAGGCGGCGGCTGGCGCACCCGCGCCCGGTCCTGCCCGGGCCCGGCGACCGGCCGGTCGTGCCGCCGCTGTTCACCCCGCGGCTGCGGCTGCGCCCGGTCCGCCCGGCCGACGGCGACGCCGTCGTCGCGCTGCACGGCGACCCCGAGGTCATGCGCCACCTGGGCACCGGCCGCCCCGTCCCCGCCGCGCGGGTGCGCAACCGCGACCTGCCGCGGCTGCTGGCCCACCACGGCCCGCTCCCGCTGGGCTACTGGGCCGCCGAGGACCGCGCCACCGACGCCTTCGTCGGCTGGTTCGAGCTGCGCCCGATGGTGACCGAGACCGTCGCGGCGGTGGAGCTGGGCTACCGGCTGCACCGCTCGTACTGGGGGCGCGGGCTGGCCACCGAGGGTGCTGCGGTGCTCGTGGACGCCGCGTTCGCCAGCACCGACGTCGACGAGGTCGTGGCCACCACGCTGGCGGTCAACACCGGGTCCCGGCGGGTGATGGAGAAGCTGGGGCTGACCTGGCGGCAGACCTACACCGAGGACCGCACGGCCCCCATCACCGGCGCCGAGCTCGGCGAGGTCGAGTACGCGGTGACCCGCGCCGAGTGGCGGCCGCAGCGCCTGCAGCCCTTCCACCGGCGGCAGCCGCGCCGCCGGCTGGTCCGCCGCGCCTGACCCGTCAGCGGCCCCGGTCCAGCAGCAGCAGCGCGTAGCCGGCCAGCGAGGGCGCGTCGGTGAACCCGCCGGACCGGATCCGCGCGACCAGCTCGGCCTCGGGCACGAAGGCGTGCACCATGTCGGCCTCGGTGACCTCCCGCGCGGTGGGGCCCGGGGTGAGCCCGGTGGCCAGCCACACGTCGAACTCCTGGTTCGACAGACCCGGCGTCACGTCGAGGTGGCCCAGGTGGCGCAGGTCGGCCGCCCGCAGCCCGGTCTCCTCGGCCAGCTCGGCCCGGGCGAGGTCCTCCGGCGTCCCCGACCGGCCGTGCGACCAGGTGCCCTGCGGGAACTCCCAGCAGCGCCGGCCGACCGGGTGCCGGTGCTGCTGCACCAGCCAGAACCCGTCGTCCTCGGCGGCGATGACCAGTGCGAAGTGCGGCTTCTCCACCACCCCGTAGACCCCGGTGCTGCCGTCCTCGCGGACGACGACGTCCTCCCGGACCCGGGTCCAGGGGTTGCGGTAGACCTCGCGGCTGCTCGTGGTGCGCGCCCGCGCAGCCTGTCAGCCGGTGAGGACCCCGGCCCGGCGGGTGACGGCGAGGACGGCGCGCAGGTGGCCGGGCAGCTCCTGCTTCACCTGCGACAGGGCCTCGCAGGCCGGGACGCCGGGCACCAGCGCCCTCCGGTGGGCGTGCGCGTGGGTGCGGGTGGTGGCCAGCAGCAGCGCGGCCGCCCACGGCGCGTCGACGTCGGGCAGCTGCTCGGCGATGGTGGCGGTCAGGCCCTGCTCGGTCTCGGTGAGGATGGTGCGCTCGTAGCTCGCCAGCACCGGCGAGGAGTCGATCTGGCCGGCCATCGCCAGGTTGTCGGGGTCCTCCAGCGAGTGCAGGTAGCCCATGGTCCGCTCGGTCAGGTGGCGCACCAGGACGTCGGCCGGCTCCTCGCCGTCCTCCGCCGGGGGCAGCTGCGGCATCTCCAGGGCGTAGGCGACGCGGCCGAGGAAGAACAGCGCCTCCTTGCTGGGCGCGTGGTTGAACACGGTCTGCACGGCGACGTCGGCGGTCTGGGCGATCTGCAGCACGGTGGTCTGCTCGAACCCCTGCGCGAGGAACAGCGCGCGGGCGGCGGTGACGATCTGCTCCCGTGTCCGCTCGCGTTTGCGGTCCCGCCTGCTGAGCTCGGTCAGGACGCCTCCCCTGTCGATCCTGTGCACCAGCGGGGAACTGTAGGAGACCTGGAACGAGACCGTCCAGCACCGGCGGGCGTGACGGCTGCGACGATGCCCTGGTGGAGACCCCCCGGAGACGGCGCGCGCGGCGTGCCACGGCACCCGCCGGACCCCCGGAGCGGGTGACCCCCGCCCCCGCCGCGGCCCCCACCGCACCGCCGACCCGGCACACTGACCCGGTGACCGCGACCGAGACCACCGAGGCCGGCTCCGTCGTGGCCGCCGACCGCGCACCCGACCGCCCCGCGCTGGACCTGCTGGTCTGGGACGCCCCCAACATCGACATGACGCTGGCCACCGTCATCGGCGCCCGGCCCACCGCGGCCTCCCGGCCCCGGTTCGACGCCATCGCCGCCTGGTTCGTCGGCGGCGCCGGCGAGGCCGGCCGCGGCGGGGCCGACGACGTCGAGGCCTGCGTGTTCGCCAACGTGCCGCCGCAGCACGTGACCACCCTGCGCGGCTGGGTGGAGGCGCTGCGCAGCTTCGGCTACTCCGTCTTCGCCCGGCCCAAGAGCCGCCCGGACGACGACATCGACCAGTCGATGCTCGACCACATCGAGGTCCGGGCGAACAGCCACACGCTCCGGCGGCTGGTGGTGTTCTCCGGCGACGGCCGCAACTTCGCCGAGCCGCTGGAGGACCTCGCGCGGTCGGGCACCGACGTCGTCGTCGTCGCCTTCTCCGAGGTCGCCGGCTACGCGATCAGCTCCGACCTGCTGCACTTCGTGGACATCGAGGACGTGCCGGGGGCCTTCGCCGCGCCGCTGGACCGGGTCCGGCTGGACTCCCTGCCGCCGGACGGTGCCTGGCTGCGGCCGACCAAGAGCCTGCGCGACGCGGCGGCCGCCTACTCGACCCGGCACCCGTGACCCCGGTCGAGGACACCCCGCCGGAGGGCAGCCGCACCGACCCGGGGACCGGCGGGTTCGCCGCGGTCGTCCCCAGCCCGCGGGAGCCGGTCGACCCCGCGCCGGCCGCGGGCAGCGTGCTGGTCCCCGGCGAGACGGTGTGGCGGATCGAGAAGGCCACCCAGCACGCGGTGTTCGTCGACGCCGCCGACTACTTCGCCACGCTCAAGCAGGTCGTGCTGCAGGCGCAGCGGCAGGTGCTGTTCATCGGCTGGGACTTCGACCCGCGCATCCGGATGGACCCCCGCTCCCCCGGCCGGGGCCGCGACGACCGGGTCGGCCGCGTGCTGGCCGCCGCCGTCGAGCGCAACCCCGACCTGTTCGTCGGCGTGCTGCAGTGGGACCTCGGCATGCTGGAGGCGCTGGGCCGCGGCCTGGCCCCGCTGGTGCTCATCAACCGGCGCACCCCCGACCGGCTGCAGCTGCGGGTCGACGCCCACCACCCCCTGGGCGGCGCGCACCACCAGAAGATCGTCGTGGTCGACGACTGCCTGGCCTTCGCCGGCGGCATCGACGTCACCGCCGACCGGTGGGACACCTCCGAGCACCTGGACCGCCAGCGGCACCGGCACCGGCCCCGCTCGGCTCGCACCACGCAGCCCTGGCACGACGTCACCAGCCTGGTCTCCGGCCCCGCCGCCGCGGCGCTCGGCGACCTGGCCCGGCGCCGCTGGGCCGCGGGCACCGGCGAGGACCTGGACCCGGTGGAGGGCGTCGAGCACTGCTGGCCCGACCAGGTGCCGGTGCTGCTGTCCGACGTCGACGTCGCCATCTCGCGCACCCGGCCCCGGCACCGCGACTGGGGGCTGGTCCACGAGATCGAGGACCTGTGGCTGGCGATGATCGCCAGCGCCCGCACCTGCGTCTACATCGAGAGCCAGTACTTCGCCAACCGCCGCATCGCCGAGGCCATCGCCGAGCGGCTGGGCGAGGAGGACGGGCCCGAGTTCGTCGTCGTCAACCCCGAGACCGCCGACGGGTGGCTCGAGGAGAAGGCGATGGGCACCGCCCGCGCCAAGCTGCTCGGCATGGTCCGCAAGGCCGACGTGCACGGCCGCTTCCGCATCTACGTGCCGGTCACCGAGCAGGGTGCGCCGATCTACGTGCACGCGAAGGTCTGCGTCGTCGACGACCGGGTGCTGCGCGTGGGCTCCTCGAACCTGAACAACCGGTCGATGGGCCTGGACACCGAGTGCGACCTGACCATCGAGGCGCCGCACGACGAGCGGCGGCGCGAGGAGATCGCCGCCGCCGTGCTCGGGGTGCGCGACCGGCTGCTCGCCGAGCACCTCGGGGTCGGCCCGGACGACGTCGCCGCCGCGGTCGCCGCGCACGACGGGTCGCTGCTGGCCGCCGTGGAGGACCTGCGCCGGGACACCGGCCGGTCGCTGCGGCCCTTCACCCCGCCCCGCCAGGGGCTGATCGACGCCCTGCTCGCCGATACCGAGCTGCTGGACCCGGAGCACACGCCCTCGAAGGTGCAGCGGGTCGTCGGCCGGGTGCAGCGCCGGGGCCACCGCCGCCTGCGCGCCTGAGCGCCGGTTAGGGTGCCCTCACATGGACGGGCACCCGAGGACCGCGTCCGGCCTGCTGCGCCGGGCGCTCCGGCGCCATCCCCGCCGGCTCGGCGCAGCCACCCTGCTGCTGTCGCTGCACCAGGCCTGCGAGGCGCTGGTCCCCGTCGCGATCGGGGTGACCATCGACCGGGCGGTCGCCACCGGGTCGCTGCCGGCGCTGCTGGCCTGCCTCGGCGCCACCGCCGTCCTGTTCGTCGTGCTCTCCCAGGCCTACCGCTACGGCGCGCGGCACGTGGTCACCGGCTGGTTCACCGAGACCCACCTGCTGCGGGTGGAGGTCGCCGCCCGGGTGCTCGACCCGCACGGCCTGCGCGACGCCCCGCCCTCGGGTGAGCTGCTCAGCACCGCCACCCACGACGCCGAGCGGGCCGGCCGGGTCATCGAGGCCGCGTCGCTGGTGGTCGCGGGCACGGCGGCGCTGGTGGTCTCCGCCGTCGGCCTGCTCGCCGTCAGCGTGCCGCTGGGCATCGGCGTCCTGGTCGGCACCCCGCTGCTGGTCGGCCTGCTGCAGCTGCTGAGCCCGTGGCTGACCCGGCGCACCGCCGTCCAGCAGGCCGACGTCGCCCGCACCGCGGGCCTGGCCACCGACCTGGTCCGCGGCACCCGGGTGCTGCGCGGCATCCGCGCGGAGGACGCCGCCGCAGACCGCTACCGGCGCACCAGCGGGACGGCGCTGGCCTCCACCCTGCGCGCCGCGGGGGCGATCGGCGCCTACCGCGGCGCGACCGTGCTGGGCAGCGGCCTGTTCGCCGTCGCCGTCGCCGGGGTGGCCGGCGCGCTGGCCCTCGACGGGCGGATGACGGTCGGCCAGCTGGTCACCGTGGTCGGTCTGGCCCAGTTCCTCGCCGAGCCCGTCGGCCTGCTCGGGTTCGCCGGGCAGAAGGTGGCCGAGGCCCGGGCGTCGGCGGCCCGCCTGGTCGGGGTGCTGGCCGCCGAGCCGGTGCACCCGCGCGGCGCGGTCCCCGCGCCCGGGCCGGGGGCGCTCGCGGTGCCGGCGGCCGGGTTCCACGTGGAACCGGGGGAGACCGTCGGGGTGGTCGCACCCGACCCGGCCGACGCCGCCGCGCTGGTGGCGCTGCTGGGCGGGCGGCGCCGTCCCGAGCCGGGGGAGCTGCTGCTCGACGGGGCCGACGTCGCCGGGCTCGACCCGGCCGCCGTCCGGGCCCGGGTGCTGGTCGAGCCGCACGCCGTCGTGCTGTTCGAGGGCACGCTGCGCAGCGCGGTCGACCCCGCCGGGCTGGCCCCGGACGCCGCGCTGGCCGAGGCGCTCGCGGCCGCCGGTGCGGCGGACCTCGCCGACCTGGAGCTGCCGGTCGCCGACCGCGGCCGGTCGCTGTCGGGCGGCCAGCGGCAGCGGGTGGGCCTGGCCCGCGCGCTGCTGCGCGCCCCCGAGGTGCTGGTGCTGCACGACCCGACGACGGCGGTCGACGCGGTCACCGAGGGCGACGTCGCCGACGGCCTGGCCCGGCTACGGGCCGGGCGGACGACGGTCCTGGTCACCAGCAGCCCGGCGCTGCTGGGCCGCTGCGACCGGGTGGTGGTGCTGCACGGGGGCGCGGTGGCCGCCACCGGCACCCACGGCGAGCTGGCCGGCCGGGCCGACTACGCCGCGGCGGTGCTCCGGTGACCGCCCCGCTGCTGCCGGTCGCCACCCCGCGCCGGGCCGGCCGGGTGGTGTGGGCGGAACTGCGCGCCCGCCCGCTGGCCACCGCGGCCGCCGCGCTGTCCGCCGTCGCCGCGGCCGCCGCCGGGCTGGTGGCCCCCGCGGTGCTGGGCCGGCTGGTGGACGCCGTCGACACCGGGGCCCCGTCGGTGTGGCCCTACGTCGGGGCGCTGCTGGCCGCCGCGGTGCTGGCCGCCGTCCTCACCGGGGTGTCCGCCGTCCTGGTCGCCCGGCTCGGCGAGACGGTGCTGGCCCGGCTGCGGGAGGCCGTCGTCGACCGGGCGCTGCACCTGCCCTCGGCCGTGCTGGACCGGGTGCGCGGCGGCGACCTGCTGTCCCGGGTCGGGGACGACGTCGCCAAGGTGGCCGAGGCGGTCACCAGCGCGCTGCCGCAGGTGGCCTCGGCCGGGCTGACCGTGCTGCTCACCCTGGTCGGCCTCGGCGCGCTGGACTGGCGGCTCGCCCTGGCCGGGGCGGTCGCGCTGCCGCTGTACGTGCTGGCGCTGCGCTGGTACCTCCCGCGCTCGGCGCCGCGGTACGCCGCCGAGCGGGTGGCGATGGGGGAGCGGGCGCAGGCGCTGGTCAGCTCGCTGCAGGGCGTGGACACCGTGCACGCCTACGCCGACGAGGACCGGCACCGCGCGGTGGTCGACGAGCGGTCGGGCCAGGCGCTGCGGATCACCCTGGGCGTGTTCCGGCTGTTCACCGACTTCGGCTGGCGGATGAACCGCGCCGAGTACGTGGGGCTGGCCGCCGTCCTGGCCGTGGGGTTCGCCCTCGTCCGGTCCGGCGACGTCACGGTCGGCGCGGTGACCACGGCGGCGCTGCTGTTCCACCGGCTGTTCGGCCCGCTGGGGCTGCTGCTGTTCACCTTCGACGACGTGCAGTCCGCCGGTGCCTCGCTGGTGCGGATGGTCGGGGTCGCCGACCTCGACGTGCCGCCGGCGCCGGTGCCCGCCACCGGCCGGCCGGTGGTCGAGCTGCGCGGCGTCGGGCACGCCTACGATGGCCCGCCGGTGCTCGCGGACGTCGACCTGGTGCTGGCGCCGGGCGAGCGGGTCGCGCTGGTCGGTGCGTCGGGGGCGGGCAAGACCACGCTGGCCGGGGTGCTGGCGGGGGCGCTGCAGCCGGTGGCGGGCGAGGTGCTGGTCGACGGCGCCGCGGTGGACCTGCGCGCCCACGTCGGTCTGGTCAGCCAGGAGGTGCACGTGTTCGCCGGGACGCTGGCCGACGACGTCCGGCTGGCCCGGCCGGGGGCGACCGACGCCGAGGTCGCCGCCGCGCTGACCACCGTGGGCGCGGACTGGGCGCTGGCCCTCGGCCTGGACGCGCTGGTCGGCGAGGGCGGGCAGGAGCTCACGGCCCCGCAGGCCCAGCAGCTGGCGCTGGCCCGGCTGGTGCTCGCCGACCCGCCGGTCGCGGTGCTCGACGAGGCCACCGCCGAGGCGGGCAGCGCGGGGGCGCGGGACCTCGAGGAGGCGGCGCTGGCCGCCACCGCGGGCCGGACGACGCTGGTGGTGGCGCACCGGCTCACCCAGGCCGCCCGCGCCGACCGGGTGGTGGTGCTGGCCGCCGGCCGGGTGGTCGAGCAGGGCACCCACGCCGAGCTGGTGGCCGCGGGCGGCCGCTACGCCGACCTGTGGTCGGCGTGGACCGCCCGCGGCTGACCGGTCACATCCGGGCGGCGGCGGCCTTGATCGCCTCCCGGATGCGCACGTAGGACCCGCAGCGGCAGACGTTCTCGATCGCGTCGATGTCGGCGTCGGTCGGGTTCGACGTCCGCCGCAGCAGCGCGACGGCGGCCATGATCTGGCCCGGCTGGCAGTAGCCGCACTGCGCGACGTCCTGCTCCAGCCAGGCCTCCTGGACGGGGTGCAGCTCGTCCGGGTCGTCGGACCAGGTCCCCGCCAGGCCCTCGATGGTGGTGACCTCGCGGCCGGCCACGTCGGCGGTGGGCGTCACGCACGGGTTGATCGCGGCGCCGTCCAGGTGGCTGGTGCAGGCCTTGCAGACGTCGATCCCGCAGCCGTACTTCGGCCCGGTGACGCCCAGCTTGTCCCGCAGCGCCCAGAGCAGGGGCAGGTCCGCGGGGGCGTCGACGGTGACGGTCTCGCCGTTGAGCTGGAAGGTGTAGTTCGGCATCTCGGTCTCCTGGCTCAGCGGGGGAAGGGGGTGAAGTCGACCGGGAACTCGATCGGGAAGCTGCGCGGCTTGGTGCCGGTGGCGCGGGCGTAGGCGTTGGCCACCGCCCCCACGGCCGCCGGCACGCCCAGCTCGCCGGCGCCGCCGGGCTCCCCGGTGGCCGGGAGGATGAACACCCGCGCGTCCCGGGGGCTGTCGGCCTGCCGGGTGTAGTGGAACTGCGAGTAGCTGCCCTCCAGCGGCAGGCCGGCGTCGATGTGCAGCCCGGCCCGGAACGTCGTCCCGATCGCGTCGGTGAGCCCGCCCAGCAGCTGGGACTCCAGGCCGCGGGGGTTGATCGGGCGGCCGACGTCGGCGGCGATGGTGGCCCGGGTGACCCGGGGCCGGCGCGGGTCGGTGGCGTCGACCTCGACCAGGCAGGCGGTGCAGGACTTGTACTCGGCGTGGAAGCCGATGCCCTGCGCCGTCCCGCGCGGCAGCGAGCGGCCCCACTGGCCCTCGGTGGCGACCTTGTCCAGCACCGCGCGGAACCGGTCGCTCTTGAGGAACTCGCGGCGGAAGGCGACCGGGTCCTTGCCGAGCTTCGCCGCGATCTCGTCCATCAGCACCTCCTCGGCGCCGCGGGTGTTGGCCGAGTAGACCGACCGCCACGAGCCGGTGTGCATCTGCAGCGGCACCTCGTTGAGCAGGTGCGTGGTGACGCCGAGCTGGTAGGGCGAGTGCACGGTGGTCAGGAAGATCGTCTGGGCGAAGCTGAGGTTGCCGCCCACCGGCAGGCTGGCCGCCACCGAGGTGAGGATCTCGCCCAGCCCGTGCCGGGTGTCGGTCTCGCCGCTGGCCACCCGGTGCTCGAAGGTGAGCACCTGGCCGGCGGCCACGGTGGCCCGGATGCGGTGGAAGCTCGCCGCGCGGGCCCGGCCGTGCCTCATGTCGTCGATCCGCGACCACATCAGCTTCACCGGCTTGCCGGCGGCCTTCGAGATGCGAGCGGCCTCGAGCGCGGCGTCGAAGAACAGCCGGCGGCCGAAGGAACCGCCGCCCTGGGTGACGTGCACGGTGACGGCCGACTGCGGCAGGCCGAGCTCGGCGGCGATGGTCTGCTGCGCCACGATCGGCGACTTGAGCCCCGACCAGATCTCGGCCCGGTCGCGGCGGACGTCGGCGATCGCGGAGTTGGTCTCCATCGGCGCGTGGCTGACCATCGCGAAGTCGAACTCGGCGTCGACGGTGGTGGTGAGCAGCGGCGGGACGGCGAAGGGCAGGGTGGCCGCGCGCAGCTTCTGCTGGATCGTCGCGTTGCTCTCGCCGTCGACCGTGCCGGGGCCCCAGGTGACCTGCAGCGCCTCCTTCCCGGCCAGCGCCTGCCCGAACGTCTCGGCCAGCACCGCGACCCCGGTCGCGACGGTGACCACGTCGACGACGCCGGGCATCGCCTTGACCGCGGCGAGGTTCTGCACCGACCGCACCGTGCCGTTGATCGACGGCGGGCGGCGGACCATGGTCGGCAGCGCGCCGGGGACGACGTCGAGGTCGAGGGTGTAGTCCATCTGCCCGGTGACCATCCGGCGGGCGTCGACCCGGTTGGTCGGGGTGCCCACCAGGCGGGCGGCCGACGGGGGCTTGGGGGTGGCCACCACGACGGCCAGGCCGGGGTCGGCGGCCGCGGCGGACAGCTCGGCGTAGGTCGCCGTCCGGCCACCCGGGCCGCTGACGACGCCGCCGGACACCGTGAGCACGGACGGCGCGGTGCCCCAGCGGGCGGCGGCCGCCGCCAGCAGCCGGGCGCGGGCCTGGGCGGCGGCGGCGCGGACCGGCCCGTAGACGCTGCGGATGGTGTTGGACCCGCCGGTGAGCTGGTTGAACACCAGCTCGGGCCGGGCGTCGGCGAGGGTGACGTCGACCTGGTCGAGGGGCACGTCGAGCTCGTCGGCCAGCAGCATGCCGACGGCGGTGGTGATGCCCTGCCCGACCTCGGCGCGGGGCAGGGCCAGGCCGACGCGGCCGGCGTCGTCGACGGTGACCACGATGAGGTTCGCGGTGGGCGCGGCGGCCAGGATCAGCGCGTCGCCGAGGTCCAGGACCTCCGCCGGTGCCGGCAGGGAGGGCACGACGGCCTGCGCCGTGCCGGGGGCGAGGCCGTCCGCGCCGATGCGCGCGGCGACGGCCAGGGTGGGTGCGGCCACCAGGTAGGTGAGGAACTGGCGGCGGCTGTGCTCCCGCGACGGGTGCTGCACCGGCTCCTGCGTGTCGTGCTCGGGCGTTCCCAGGCTCACAGATGACCCCTTCGTCAGCTGCTGGTGGTCGGAGGACGTGCCTGCGCGCGGTCACCGACGGGTGACAGCGCGCACCTGGTCAACGCACAGCTGTGGCTCGGGTCACGCATGATCGCCATGGAATCGTGACCATCTGCTCATGTTCCGCCGATGCGCGACATGTTGTCCCGTAACTCCGCGGCTGCGGAACCGGATGGCCGCCGGGTGACCGCGGTGGCACCCTGCCGGCGTGACCGAGCTGGCCGACGTCTTCTGGGCGGCGCACACCGACCTGCCTCGCGAGGCGCCGGGCTCGGTGCGCACCACCGAGCTGCTGCTCGCGCTGGCCGGCCCGCTGCCCGACCGGCCGCGCACCGTGGACGTCGGCTCCGGCACCGGCCCGGCGTCGGTGCTGCTGGCGGAGCTGACCGGCGGCGAGGTCACCGCGGTCGACCTGCACGCCCCGTTCCTCGCCGCGGTCACCGAGCGGGCCCGCGGCGCCGGGGTGGCCGACCGGGTGCACCCGCTGCGGGCGTCGATGGACTCTCTGCCGCTGCAGCCGGGGTCGGTGGACCTGGTGTGGGCGGAGGGCTCGGCCTACGCGGTCGGGGTGGACGCGGCGCTGGCGGCGTGGCGGCCGCTGCTCGCGCCCGGCGGCGTCGTCGTCCTCACCGAGGCCGAGTGGACGACGGCCGACCCCGCCCCGGGTGCCCGTGCCTTCTGGGACCCCGGCTACCCCGCGATGCGCGACACGGCCGGCAACGTCGCGGCCTTCCGTGCCGCCGGGTGGGTGGTGCAGGCGGCCTACCTGCTGCCCGACGCCGACTGGGCCGCCTACTACGACCCGCTGGCCGCCCGCATCGAGCAGCTGCGCGCGGAGGGGGTCGACCCGGCGCTCCTGGACCAGGTCGGCGAGGAGATCGCCGTCCGGGAGGCCCACGCCGGCGACTACGGCTACACCGGCTACGTGCTGCGCCCCCGCTGATCAGACCGGCGGGACGGCGGCGCGCTGGAAGAGGCGGGACAGCACGATCTCGGTCTGCGTGCCGGTGACGTCGGGCAGGCCGCGGATGCGCTGCAGCACCTCCTCCAGGTGCCGCACGTCGCGGGTCTGCACCTGCAGGACGGCGTCGGGCGCGCCGGAGACGGTCCAGGCGCTCACCGCCTCGGGCAGCGCGCCGAGGTCCTGGGTGAGCCGTCGGGGGGAGACCACGCCGGAGTAGGAGACCTCGACGTAGGCCTCGGTCGACCAGCCCAGCGCCGCCGGGTCGACCACCGCGGTGAACCCGCGGATCGCACCCGAGGCGACCAGCCGGTCGACGCGGCGCTTCACCGCGGGGGCGGAGAGCCCGACCTCGGCGCCGATCTCGGCGAAGGTGGCCCGGGCGTCGCGCTGCAGCGCGGTGACGATGCCGCGGTCGATGTCGTCGACGTCCACCGGCGGATCGTTGCACTCCAACCGGCTGAGAAGCAACGGATCGACGGCAGGACGCAAGATCCGGGGATCGACTGCGCCCGAGCTGCGCCCGACGATGGTCGGCGTGACCTTCCCCGTCCAGCAGGCCGCGCCTGCACCCGTGCGCACCGCGCGCACCCGGCACTTCGTGATGTGCCCCCCGACCCACTTCGACGTGGTGTCGGTGCTCAACCCGTGGATGGACCCCGCCGTCCCCGTCGACCGCGACCGGGCGATGTCGCAGTGGTCGGGGCTGGTCGCGGCCTACCAGTCCCTCGGCCACCGGGTCGACCTGCTGGCGCCGGGCCCCGGCCTGCCGGACATGGTCTTCGCCGCCAACGGCGCCCTCGTCGTCGGCGGCCGCGCGCTGGGCGCGGCCTTCCTGCACCCCGAGCGCCGGCCCGAGGCCGCGCTGCACCGGGAGCTGCTGGCCGACCTCGGCATCGCGGTGCACGAGCCGGTGCACACCAACGAGGGCGAGGGCGACTTCGCTGTGGTCGGTGACCTCGTGCTGGCCGGCACCGGCTTCCGCACCGACCGCGCCGCGCACGCGGAGGCCCAGGAGGTGCTCGGCGTCCCGGTGGTGTCCCTGCAGCTGGTCGACCCGCGCTTCTACCACCTGGACACCTGCCTGGCCGTCCTGGACGACCGCACGGTGGCCTGGTTCCCGGCCGCGTTCTCGGCCAGCAGCCAGCAGGTGGTGCGCACGCTGTTCCCGGGTGCGGTCGAGGCGACCGAGGCCGACGCGCTGGCCTTCGGGCTGAACGCGGTCAGCGACGGCCGGCACGTGCTGCTGCCGGTCGAGGCGACGACGCTCGCCGCGGACCTGCGGGCGGCCGGCTTCGAGCCGGTCGGGATCGAGCTGGACGAGCTGGTGAAGGCGGGGGGCAGCGTCAAGTGCTGCACCCTTGAGCTGCGACAGGAGGAACGGGCATGACCGCGTTCGTCGGTGTGCAGGACATGGCGGGGCTGCTGGCCGCCACGGGCGTGGGCCCGGCGATCGCCCAGGTCGCCGAGCGGGTGCACGCGGACTTCGTCCGCTGGGCGCAGTTCGACAAGACCCCGCGGGTGGCCAGCCACTCGCCGGTCGGCGTCATCGAGCTCATGCCCACCAGCGACGGGCAGCGGTACGGGTTCAAGTACGTCAACGGCCACCCGACCAACCCCGAGCGCGGCTTCCAGACCGTGACCGCCTTCGGTGCGCTGGCCGACGTCGACACCGGCTACCCGCTGCTGCTGGCGGAGATGACCCTGTTGACCGCCGTGCGGACGGCGGCGACCTCCGCGGTGGCCGCCCGCGCGCTGGCCCGGCCGGACTCGCGACGGCTGGCCCTGGTCGGCGCCGGCAGCCAGGCGGAGTTCCAGGCCTGGGGCATGCGCACCGCGCTCGGGATCACCGACCTGGCCGTCTTCGACCCCGACCCGGCCGCCGCGGCCAAGCTGGTGCGCCACCTGGAGCCGGCCGGGTTCACCGTCACCGTGTGCGCCACGGCCGGCGAGGCGGTCCGCGGTGCCGACGTGGTCACCACCTGCACCGCGGACAAGGCCCGAGCGCTGGTGCTCGACGCCGCCGACGTCGCCCCCGGCACCCACCTCAACGCCATCGGCGGCGACTGCCCCGGCAAGACCGAGCTGCCCGTCGAGCTGGTCCGTGCCGCGAACGTGTTCATCGAGTTCGAGCCGCAGACCCGGGTCGAGGGCGAGATCCAGGCGCTGCCGGCCGACTCGCCGGTCACCGAGCTGTGGGAGGTGCTCGCCGGCCGCCGTCCGGGCCGCACCCGGGCCGACGAGGTGACGCTGTTCGACTCTGTCGGGTTCGCCGTGGAGGACTTCAGCGCGCTGTGCTGGCTGGCCGACGCCGTCCGGGGCACCCCCTGGTCGACCGAGCTGGACCTGGTCGCCGACCCGGCCGACCCCAAGGACCTCTTCGGCCTGGTCGCCGCGGTGGGCGCCCCGCTGCCCGCCTGACCCGATCGGGTGGCGCGTCCTCTTCTGTTGTGCGCAACGGGGTGTCACACTCCACGCAGTCGGGTGCACCGGGTTCGAGAAGTGGGCCCGGTGTGCACGGCCCCGCCGGCCTTGCACCCGTCCGACCGGTTGCGCATGATCGGCCGCGCGGGGACCGTCGAGACGACCGAGGGGTGAGCACGTGCCGGAGGCGGCCGTCGACCTGCTGGAGCTGGTGGCCACCGCGCCGGACACCGCCGGCTACCTCGAGCAGCTGACCGCCAGCGCCGTGGAGCTGGTCCCGGGGGCCCAGGCGGCCAGCCTGACGCTGGAGCAGCGGGGCCGGGACCGCACGGTCGCGCTCAGCGGCGACCTTGCCGTCGCCGGCGACGAGCGGCAGTACCAGCTCGACGACGGCCCGTGCCTGGCCGCGCTGCGGGACGGCGCCGTGGTCGACGCCCCCGATCTGGCCACCGAGACGCGGTGGGCGCCCTACGGGCAGCGCGCCGCCGCGGCCGGGGTCGCCGCCGCCCTCTGCCTGCCGCTCACCCTGGCCAGGCCCACCCGCGGGGCGCTCAACCTCTACGCGGCGCGGCCGCACGCCTTCACCGAGCAGGACCTCGCCGCGGCGCGCGGCTGGGCCGAGGAGGCCAGCGCGGCGCTGGTGCTGGCCCGCTGGATCCACCAGTACGACACGCAGGTCAACCAGCTGCGCGAGGGCATCGTCAGCAACCAGCTCATCGGCCAGGCCACCGGCCTGCTGATGGCCGAGGCCCGGTGCACCTCCGAGGTGGCCTTCCAGACGCTCAAGCGGCAGAGCCAGCACAGCAACGTCAAGGTCGTGGTCATCGCCGAGCGTCTGGTCCTCGGGCACGACCAGGCCACCGCCGACGCCGGGCCGGCCGGCAGCTAGGACCCGCCCCGCAGGATCCGGCGGGCCGCGGCGGTCAGCTCGGCCACCAGCTGCTCGTCGACGCCGGAGTGGGCGAGGAGCTCGACGCTGCGGTGCAGCGCGTCGTCGGCCACGGGGACGCCGACCACGCCCTCCGCCGTCCGGTCGGCGATCGAGGCCGGCACCAGGGAGATCCCCAGCCCGGCCGCCACGTAGGCCGAGACCAGCAGGTAGTCGTCGCTGCGCGCCCGGGCCCGCGGCCGGAACCCGCTGGCCGCGGCGGAGGCGCGCAGCAGCAGCTCGATCGGCTCGTCGGGCTGGGCGGACAGGATCCAGTCCTCCTCGGCCAGGTCCTCGAGCTCCACCCCGGTCAGGGTCCCGGCCAGCCGGTGCCCGGCCGGGACCAGCAGGCTCAGCGGCTCCTGCGCCAGCACCCGCCGGTCGCAGCCCGGCGGCAGCGGGCGGGTGTCGGCCGCGCTGGTGTAGACCACCGCCGCGTCGACCCGCAGCTCGGCCAGGTCCCGGCGCAGCAGGGCGACCTCGGCCTCCCGGACGGTGATCCGCACGCCCTGCGCCCGCGACCAGGCCAGCAGGTGGGGGAGCAGCAGCAGGCCGGCCGAGGGGTAGATGCCCAGCACCACCCGGCGCCGCCGGTCCCGGACGAAGGCCCGCACCTCGGCCAGCGCCCGGTCGCTGCGCTCCAGCACGGCCCGGGCGTGCGGCAGCAGCTCGGTGCCCGCCGCGGTCAGCCGGGTGCCGCTGGGCGCCGCGGCGACGGCCGGCGTCCCCAGCTCGCGGGCCAGGCCGCGCAGGTGGTGGGTGACCGTCGGCTGGCTCCACCCGAGCTCGGCCGCCGCGCGGGAGACCGACCCGGTGTCGGCGACGGCGCGGAGGGCGGCGAGCTGGCGGAGGTCGAGCACACCGGGTGCATACCAGGTATGGGGCGATCCAGGGATGAGGCTCTTCTTCCTGGGGGGTCGCGGCGGCCACGATGTCGCCGCCGGGGCGGCAGGCGCGCCCGGGACGACGCTCGAGGAGGGGGCGGCATGACCGCAGTGGCCGACCCGGTCGGGACGCAGGACCGGGCGCTGTCCCGGGCCGAGCTGGCCGTGCTGGACGCGATCGACGAGCAGGCCGTGGTCGAGGAGCTGGTCCGCTCCATCCGGGTGCCCAGCACCACCGGCTCGGACGCCGAGTCCGAGGAGCAGCACCAGCGGGCGGCAGCGCTGGCCCGGCTGGGGTTCGACGTCGACACCTGGTCGCTGGACCTGCCCGCGCTGACCGGGCACCCGGGCTTCCCCGGCACCGAGGCCCCGCGCACCGAGGGCGTCGGCGTGGTGGGCGTGCTCGGCCCGGCCGGGGTGCCCGCGCTGGTGCTGCAGGGCCACGTCGACGTCGTCCCCACCGGTGACCTGGCCAAGTGGGTCGACCGCGACCCGTTCAGCGGCGCGGTGCGCGGCGGCGCCGTGCACGGCCGCGGGGCCTGCGACATGAAGGCCGGCTGCGCGGTGAACCTGGGCGTGGCCCGGGCGCTGGCCGCCTCCGGGGTGCGGCTGGAGCGGCCGTTCGCGGTGCACTCGGTGGTCTCCGAGGAGGACGGCGGGCTGGGCGCCTTCGCGACGGTGGTGCGGGGCCACCGGGGCGAGGCCGCGGTGATCACCGAGCCCACCAGCGGACGGGTGCTGGTGGCCAACGCCGGCGCGCTGACCTTCGAGCTCACCGTGGACGGCCGCGCCGCGCACGGCAGCACCCGGCTGGAGGGGCACAGCGCGGTCGAGGCGTTCCTGCCGGTGTTCGCCGCGCTGGTCGAGCTGGAGCGCGAGCGCAACGCCGCCCCCGACGCGCTCTTCTCCGGCCAGCCGCTGCCCTACCCGATCTCCGTCGGCACGCTGCGCGCCGGCGACTGGGCCAGCAGCGTGCCCGACGTGCTGGTCGCCGAGGGCCGGATGGGCGTGCAGCTCGGCGAGGCGCCCGAGGACGCCCGGGCCGCGCTGCGCCGGGCCCTCGACGACGTGGCCGCGCGCGACCCGTGGCTGCGCGACCACCCGGTCCGGCTGGCCTGGACCGGCGGCCAGTTCGCCAGCGGCCGGCTCGCCGCGGGCCACCCGCTGATCGGCGAGGTCACCCGCGCGGTGCGCGACGTCGAGGGCCGGGCGGCGGCCACCGCGGCGGCGCCCTACGGCAGCGACCTGCGGCTCTACACCGGCCTGGGCGGCATCCCGACGCTGCAGTACGGGCCCGGCGACGTCCGGTTCGCGCACGCACCGCGGGAGCAGGTGCGCATCGACGAGCTGCTGCGCACCACCCGCACCCTGGCCGTGCTCGCCGCCCGCCGCTGCGGCGCCCACCTCTGACTCCCAGCGATGATCAGGGAGGTTGATCGAAGTCCGTCCTCCCTCGCGAGATCTGGTGCAGGAGGACGGACATCGGTGCAGGACGACGGCGTCAGCGCAGGCGGGTGACCACGGCCTCGGACGGCGGCACCGGGTGGCCGTGGGTGCACCGCACCTGCGCGACGACCTCGCCCCCGCACCCGGCGTGCGCCACCGCGATCGGCGGCCCGCCGGGGACGCCGGCGTGCGCGTCGCCCCACTGCCGCAGCGCGGTGATCACCGGCAGGAAATCCAGCCCGGCCGGGGTCAGCCGGTACTCCTGCCGCACGCGCCGGCCCGGCTCCCGGTAGTCGGCCCGCTCGAGCAGCCCGGCGTCGACGAGCTCGGCGAGTCGGCGGGCGGTCATCGGCTCGCTGAGCCCGGTGCGCACGGCGAACTCGGCGAACCGCCGGGTACCCAGCGCCGCCTCGCGCAGCAGCAGCAGCGACGACCGGGACCCCACCAGGTCCAGGGTCGCGGCGATCGTGCAGTGCTCACGGACACCGGTCGGCGCGTCCATCCCCACCTCGCTTGTGCGCAGTTGAGCCAGGTGCCACAGTGTGCTGGCTCAATCCCACTGTAGCCAGCTGGCCGGAGGCCCCGTGCAGACCGACGTCGACACCACCCGCCGGCGCACCCTGGCCACCGCGGCCGGGTCCACGCTGCTCGTGCTCGCCGTCTTCGTCACCCCGCTGGGCACCGGCGTGCGGACGGCGACGGAGTTCGGTGCCGGGCCCGGTGCGCAGGCCTGGCTGCTGTCCTCCATGAGCGTCGGGCTGGCCGCCGCGCTGCTCACCGCCGGGGTGCTGGCCGACGACCTGGGACGGCGCCGCGTGCTGGTGGCCGGGCTGGCGCTGGTCGCGGCCGGCGCCGCGGTCGCCGGGCTGTCCTCCGGCACCGTGCCCTTCGTGGTGGGCCGGCTGGTCCAGGGCGTGGGCGGTGCCGCGGTGCTGGCCGGGGCGCTCGGCGTCATCGGCCAGGTGTTCCCGCCCGGGCCCGACCGGGCGCGCGCAGCCGCGGTGTGGGGGGCCAGCGTCGGCGCGGGCACCGGGTTCGGCGGGGTGGCCACCGTGCTGCTCGACCACGGCGCGCAGTGGCGGGTGACCTACCTGGTCACCGCCGTCGTCGGCACCGGCGTCGCCCTCGTCGCCCACCGCACGCTGCCCGGCGCCGTCCCCGCGCCTCGGCGGCGGCCCGACGTCGCCGGGGCGGTGCTGCTCGCCGGCGGCCTGAGCGCGCTGCTGGCCGGCCTGGTGCAGTCGCGCAGCGGGACCGGCCCGGCGGGCGCCGTCCTGCTGGTCGCGGGCGTCCTGCTGCTCGCCGCGTTCGTCGTCGTCGAGCGGCGCAGCCCGGCGCCGATGGTCGACCTCGCGCTGTTCCGCGCGCCCGGGTTCCGGGCGGCGACCCTGGGCGCCCTGCTCACCGGCGGCGCCATGGTGGGGCTGGCGTCCTACCTGCCCTCGATGGTCCAGCGCGGCCTGGGTGCCTCGCTGCTGGCCGCGACGCTGCTGGTCCTGTTCTGGTCGGCGGTCAGCACGGCCACCGCGGTCGCCGTCCGCTGGCTGCCGTCGGTCGACGGGCGGCTGCTGCTGACCGGGGCGCTCGTGGTCGCCGGCCTCGGCATGGCCGGCCTCGCGGTCGTCGGCACCGGCAGCTCGCCGTGGGTCCTGCTGCCCGGCCTGCTGGTCTACGGCGCCGGGTACGGCGGGGCCAACGCCGCGCTGGGCCGCGAGGCCGTCGCCCACGTCCCCGCCGACCGCGCCGGGATGGGCAGCGGCGCCAACAACACCGCCCGCTACGTCGGGGCCGCGCTCGGGACGACGGTCGTGGTGCTGGTGGCCTCGTCGGCGGGGCCCGCCGGGACGGCCGCGGGCCAGCTCGCCGGCTGGGACCGCGCGGCCCTCGGGTGCGGCGCGGTCGCCGTCCTCGGGGCCGCGGTCGTGTGGGCCACCGGGCGCACGCGGGCCCCCGCACCGGCTAGCGTCCGGCCATGACGACCTTCTTCATCGTGGTGGGCGTGCTCGTGGTGGCCCTGCTGGTGGCGATGCTGATGCACGACCGGCGGGCGCGGGCACGGGGCGCACGGCTGGACCCCGACGTGGGCCGGCAGGTCGGCCGCGGGCACGCGAACCCGGACGCCTACCGCGGGTCGTCGGGCAGCACGCCCACCGGGTGGGGGATGGGGAGCGGCAGCGGGAACTAGCCGCAGGACCCCACCGAGATGCCGTGCGAGGTCAGCCACGGCACCGGGTTGCGGCGGTCGGCGTAGAGCCCGCCGTAGTGGGTCTCCACGTGCACGTGCGGGCCGGTGGACTGGCCACGGTTGCCCACGGTGGCGATCTGCTGCCCGGCCGACACGACCTGGCCCGGCCGCACGGTGAAGCTCTCCACGTGCCCGTACAGGGTGACCACGCCGTCGGGGTGCTGCAGGTAGACCGCCTGGCCGAACCCGCTGGCCGAGCCGGCGTCGAGCACGACCCCGCCCTCGGGGGCGTAGATCGGGGTGCCGATGGGTGCGGCGATGTCGATGCCGTAGTGCGTCGTCCCCCAGCGGGAGCCGTAGCAGGAGGTCACCCGGCCCGAGACCAGCGAGCCGTCCCCGGTGCTGCTCACGCTGGCCGCCGCGACCGACGCCTCCGCCGCTGCCGCCGCTGCCGCGGCGGCGTCCTCGATGCCCTGCGCCTCGAGCAGCGCGGTCTGCGCGGCGAGCAGCTGCGCGTCCAGGTCGGCCTTCTGCGCGTTGACCGCGTCGAAGGACTGCTGGGCGGCGACCAGCTGCGCCTGGGCCGCGGCGTCGGACTCCGCGGCGGCCTGCGCGGCGACGTCCAGCCGACCGACGGCCTCGGTCGCCGCGGCGTCGGCGGCCTGCTCCTGGTCGCGCTGCGCCTCGACGGCGTCCAGCCGGCTGGTGCGGTCCAGGCCGAGCTGCTCCATGGTGGCCGCGCGCTGCAGCACGTCCTGGGGGCTCTCCGCGTCCAGCAGCACCTGCGCGGTGCCGAAGGACTGCTGGCCCATGAACGCCTCGCGGCCCAGCGTGGCCACGTCCTCCTCGGCCACCTCGGTGGCGGCCTGCGCCTGCGCGAGGGCGGCCGCGGTGGCGGCCTGCGCCTGCCGCGCCGCGGCGAGCTCCTCCTGCGCCACCCGGTCGGCGTCGGCGGCCGCCTCGGCCAGCACCGTGGAGCGGGCGAGCTCGTCCTCCGCGGCGGCGACGAGCGCGGCCACCCGGTCCACCTCGGCCTGCGCGGCAGCGACCGCGGCGGTGTCGGCCGGGGCGGCCGCGGCCGGCGGGACCGCCGTGCCGAGAGCCAGGAGTGCCCCGAGTGCGAGGACGGCGAGCCGGGGACGCATTGGGCCGACGCTAACCGACGGTCACCGCCGATGTCACGGTCGGGTAACGGACCGATCCGTCACGCCGCGCCTCAGGCGAGGCTGCCCCGCGGGCTCGGGGTGGCCCCGGGGACGGCGACGCCCGAGGTCAGGCGCGCCCAGACGTGCTTGCGGCCGCCGTCGGCGGACCAGCCGTGGTCGACCGAGAGCTGCGCCACCATCGGCAGCCCCATGCCGCCCAGTGCGGGGTCGCGGTCGACCGCCGGCACCGGGGGCCGGTCGACCGCCTCGTCGGACAGCGACAGCACCCAGCCGTCGGCGGTGGCCACGATGACCGCCTCGACCGCGCCGCCGCCGTGCCGCAGCGCGTTGGAGGCCAGCTCCTCGAAGGCGAGCAGCAGGCCCTCGCGGGCGTCCTCGGTCGAGGACGACGTCAGCGACGGGTGCGCGAGGCGGGCGCGCAGGTCCATCCGCACGCGGGAGGCGTCGTGCACGCTCGGGAGCTGCCAGCGCCACACGTCCCCGGGGACGTCCGGCACCGGGGACGACGGCCAGGCGGCATCGGCAGGCACCGGGACCTCCCCTTCTCGGACGGTGTCGGTCGGAACTGGGCCCATCCTGACCGACCTCGTCGGGACGCGCAGCCGGAAGCCGCGGGGGAGACTTCCGGGGTGACGAGCGCCGGCACCCTGCCCGATGACCTGGTGCAGCTGCGCGACCGGCTCGCCGCCGTCCCCTTCGCCCTGGACACCCCGGGCCGGGACGCCGCCGTCCGGGCGGTCCGGTCGGTGGTCGACCAGGTCGACGACCACCTGCTGCCGCGGCTGCGCGACGTCGACGCGCCACTGCTCGTGGTCGTCGGCGGCTCGACCGGCGCGGGCAAGTCCACGCTGGTCAACAGCCTGCTGCAGGCCGAGGTCACCCGGGCCGGCGTGCTGCGCCCGACCACCCGCACCCCGGTGCTGGTCTGCGCCCCGGCCGACCGCGGCGCCTTCGCCGACGACCGGGTGCTGCCGGTGCAGGTCGAGGTGCACCCGGCGGTCCCCGAGGGCCTGGCGCTGGTCGACGCACCGGACGTCGACAGCGTGGTGGAGGCCAACCGCGACCTCGCCGGCCAGCTGCTGTCGGCCGCGGACCTGTGGGTCTTCGTCACCACCGCGGCCCGCTACGCCGACGCCGTCCCGTGGGACCTGCTGCGCACCGCCGCCGAGCGCGGCACCGCGCTGGCCGTCGTCCTCGACCGGGTGCCGCCGGAGGCCACCCGCGAGGTCGCGGCCGACCTGGCCGGGATGCTCGAGCGGGCCGGGCTCGCCCAGGCCCGGCTGTGGGTGGTCGAGGAGCGGCCGCTGGTCGACGGCTTCCTGCCCGAGGACCAGGTCGCCCCGCTGCGCGGGTGGCTGCGCGGGCTCGCCGCCGACGCGGAGGCCCGGGCCGAGGTGGTGCGGCAGACCCTGGTCGGGGCGCTGGCCAGCCTCGACGACCGGGTGGCCGGCATCGCCCGGGCCGTCGACGAGCAGGCCGCCGCCGCGGGCGCGCTGCACACCGCCGCCGACGCCGCCTACGGGCGGGCCGCCACCGCCGTCGACGAGGGCGTGCGCAACGGCACCCTGCTGCGCGGGGAGGTGCTGGCCCGCTGGCAGGAGTTCGTGGGCACCGGGGAGTGGATGCGCTCGCTGCAGGCCGGCATCGGCCGGCTGCGCGACCGGGTCACCGCCGCGGTCACCGGCCGGGCCACGCCCGCCCAGGACCTCACCGGCGCGCTGGAGAGCGGGGTCGAGCGGCTGCTGCGCTCGGCCGCGGAGACCGCGGCCGAGGACACCGTCACCGCCTGGCGCGGGCTGCCCGGCGGCGCCGGGGTGGTCGCGGGCCGGGAGCGGGACCTGTCCACCGTGGGCCCGGGGTTCGCCGAGGACGCCGGCCGCACGGTGCGCGACTGGCAGGGCGCGGTGCTGGAGCTGGTCCGCGGTGAGGGGGCCGGCAAGCGGTCCCGCGCCCGGCTGCTGTCCTGGGGCGTGAACGGCGCCGGCGCCGTCGTCATGGTCGCGGTGTTCGCGCAGACCGCGGGCCTGTCCGGCGCGGAGGTCGCCGTGGCCGGCGGGACGACGGTGGTGGGCCAGCGGGTGCTCGAGGCGGTGTTCGGCGACTCCGCGGTGCGCCAGCTCGCCGAGCGGGCCCGCCGCGACCTCGACGAGCGCACCGGGGCGTTGCTCCACGTGGAACACCGCCGGTTCACCGAGCTGCTCGACGGCGCGGCCGGCCCGGACGACGCGGTCGCGCTGCGGGAGAGCGCGCGCACCGTGGCGGCGGCCCGTGGCTGAGCGCGGGCTCACCGACCGCCTCGGCGGGCTGCGCGAGGCGGTCGAGGCCGCCGAGGGCCGGCTCGAGGTCCCCGAGGTGGGCCGGGCACGCACCCTGCTGGCCAAGGCCGGTGCCCGGCAGGCACTGGGCGAGGCCACCGTCGTCGCGCTGGCCGGGGCGACCGGCAGCGGCAAGTCCACCCTGTTCAACGCGCTGTCCGGGGCGCAGGTCAGCACCCCGGGCGTGCGCCGGCCGACCACCGGCACCGCGCACGCCACCGTCTGGGGCGAGCCGCAGGACGCGCTGCTGGACTGGCTGCAGGTGCCCCGCCGGCACCTGCACGTCCCCGACCCCGCGCTGGACGGCCTGGTGCTGCTCGACCTGCCCGACCACGACAGCGTGCGGCTGGAGAACCGGCTGGAGGTCGACCGGCTGGTGGAGCTGGTCGACGTCCTGGTCTGGGTGCTGGACCCCGAGAAGTACGCCGACGCCGCCGTCCACGACCGCTACCTCCGGCCCCTCGCCGGGCACGCCGGCGCGCTGCTGGTGGTGCTCAACCAGGCCGATCGGCTGCCCGGGGCCGACCTGGCCGCCATCTCGGGCGACCTGCGCCGGTTGCTGGACTCCGAGGGCCTGGCCGACGCCGCGCTGCTCCCGGTCAGCGCCCGCACCGGCGCCGGGCTGCCCGAGCTGACCCGGTTGCTCGCCGACCGGGTCGCTGCGCGCCGCGCGGCCACCGAGCGGCTGACCGCCGACGTCCGGGCCGTCGCCCGCGACCTGCAGCAGCACTGCGGGATGTCGTCGTCCGGCGCGCGCAGGGCCGACCGGGCCGCGCTGACCCGGGCGCTGTCCGACGCCGCCGGGGTGCCCGCGGTGACCTCCGCGGTGGAGCGCTCGACCACGAAGGCCGGGACGGCGGCCACCGGCTGGCCGGTGGTGCGCTGGCTGGGCGCGCTGCGCCCGGACCCGCTGCGCCGGCTGCACCTCCAGGCGGGGGCGCGCAGCTCGCTGCCCGAGGCGGGGGCGGTGGAGCAGGCCGGGGTGGCCACCGCCGTCCGCCGGGCCCGCGACGCCGCGGGGGAGGGCCTGCCGCTGGGATGGGCCGACGACCTGCGCCGGCGGACCGAGGTGAGCACCGAGCGGCTGGCCGACCGGCTCGACCAGGCCGTCGCCGGCACCGACCTCGGGTCCGACCGCACGCCGCTGTGGCAGCGCGGGGTCGGTGTGCTGCAGTGGCTGGTCACCGCGGCGGCGCTGGTCGGGGCGCTCTGGCTGCTGGTCCTGGTGGTGCTGGGCTGGCTGCAGGTCGCCGACCTGGTGCCGCTGCCGCGGGTCCAGGGCGTCCCGCTGCCCACCCTGCTGCTGGTCGGTGGGCTGCTGGCCGGGTTGCTGCTCGCCGTCCTGGTGCGGCCGTTCGTGGCGTTCCGGGCGCGCAGACGCGCCCGCACGGTGCGCCGCCGGCTGGACGACGCGGTCGCGGCGGTCGGCCAGGCCGAGGTGCTCGACCCGCTGACCGCCACCACCGCCGACCACGACCGGTTCTGCGCCGCGGTGGCCCGCGCCGCCCGCTGAGCGGCGCGGGCCCCGGCGTCAGTTGAGCGGGCGGACGCCGTCGGGCAGGTTGCCGCCGCGCAGGGCGGAGACGGCGAAGTCGGCGAACGCGGTCAGCGCCAGGCGCTGGGTCCACGGGCCGAAGGACACCCGGGCGACGCCGAGCTGCTGCAGCCGCTCCTGCGGCAGCGAGCCGGGGACGTTGATCACCGAGACGCGGCGCTCGCCGATGCCCTCGACCAGCTTCACCACGGTCGGCTCGTCGAGCTTGCCGGGCACGAACACGCAGGTGGCGCCGGCCTCCAGGAAGGCCTTGCCGCGCTCGACCGCGTCGGCCACCACGTCGGCGCGGGGCCGGTCGCCGGCCTTGACGAAGGCGTCGGTGCGGGCGTTGAGCACGAACGGCACGCCCTCGGCCTCGCCGGCGGCGACGACGGCCTCGACCGCGGCCACGGCGTCGGCCAGCGGCATCATCCGGTCCTCGAGGTTGGCGCCGACGACGCCCACCCCGATCGCCTTGCGGACGGTCTCGCCCGGGTCGCCGTAGCCGGCCTCCAGGTCGGCCGAGACGGGCAGCTCGGTCGCGGCGGCGATCCGGCCGACGGCCTCGATCATCGTGTGGACCGGGATGTGCTCCCCGTCGGGGTAGCCGTAGGAGGCGGCGATGGAGTGGCTGGCGGTGGCCAGCGCCTTGGTGCCGGGCAGGTCGGCCACGACGGTCGCGCTGATGACGTCCCAGACGTTGACGACGGTCAGCAGCTCGGGGGCGGTGTGCAGCCGGGCCAGTGCCTCGGCCTTCTCGCGGTTGCTCATGGGGGGAGTCAAGCGGACGGCGGGACGGCCCGGCCGGTCGGATCGGCCGGCGGCACCGACTCCGGCGGCATGCCCGAGACGTCCAGCCGCAGCAGCAGGCCGGTCATCTCCAGCGGCCCGGTCACGATCCGGGAGGTGGCGACCACCCGGACGCCCTTGCCCGTGGCCTCGGGGTGCTGGCTGACCCACACCAGCGCGGTGACCCCGGCCGAACCGAAGAACGTCACCCCCGACAGGTCGACCACCAACCGGTCCGGGGCCTCCCGCAGCGCGCCGAGCAGGGCCGCCTGGAACTCGGGGCCGTGCGCGGCGTCCAGCGTGCCGGCCACCCGCGCGACCAGCTCGCCGTCGTGCGGCCCGTCCCGGTGCAGCGTGAAGCCGGGCTCCTCCGGACGGCCGTGGACCGTTTCCATGCCTCACCTCATGGGCCGCCGTGCGGGCGGCCAAACCTCGGGCGTGACCACATCGTGACCGGTCCCGGCGTGCGACGGGTGGGGCTGCTGTGACAACGTCGGGTGGTCCAAGAAACGGATCGGGGCGTTCCCGGTTTCCTCCCGGGAGGTGTTCCCCGCCGTGTGGCAGTACCTCGTCGACCGGCGCGAGCTGATCGCGTTCCAGGCCTACCAGCACGTCAGCCTGGTGGTGCAGTGCGTCCTGCTGGCCACCGTCATCGGCGTCGGGCTGGCGGTGCTGGCCTACCGCAGCCCGCGCATCACCGGCCTGGCCAACGGGGTGTCGGCGGTGGGGTTGACCATCCCGTCCTTCGCCCTGCTGGGCCTGCTGCTGGCGCCGTTCGGCTTCGGCATCACCCCGGCGGTGATCGCCGTGGTCTTCTACGCGGCGCTGCCCGTGCTGCGCAACGCCGTCGTCGGCCTGGCCGGGGTGGACCAGTCGCTGGTGGAGAGCGCCCGCGGCATCGGGATGAGCCGCTGGGCCACCCTGCGCCGGGTCGAGCTGCCGCTGGCGTGGCCGGTGATCCTGGCCGGCGTCCGGGTCTCCACCCAGATGGTGATGGGCATCGCCGCCGTCGCCGCCTACGTCCTCGGCCCGGGCCTGGGCAGCCTGATCTTCTCCGGACTCTCCCGGCTGGGCGGCGCCAACGCGCTCAACGCCACGCTCGTCGGGACCATCGCGATCGTCCTGCTGGCCCTCGTCCTGGACGTGGTGCTGGTCGTGGTCGGTCGCCTCACCACCTCGAGGGGCATCCGTGTCTGAGACCGTCACCGACCAGCGCACCGTCAGCGGGGTGTCCATCCGGCTGGAGGGCGTCACCAAGCGCTACCCCGGGCAGCGCACGCCCGCCGTGGACTCCGTGGACCTGGAGATCGCCGCCGGCGAGACGGTCATGTTCGTGGGCCCCTCGGGCTGCGGCAAGACCACCCTGCTGAAGATGCTCAACCGGCTCATCGAGCCCAGCGGCGGGAAGATCTTCCTCGGCGACGAGGACGTCACCGGCCAGGACCCCGACCGGCTGCGCCGGCGGATCGGCTACGTCATCCAGGCCGGCGGCCTGTTCCCGCACATGACCGTGGGCACCAACGTCGGGCTCGTGCCCGGCATGCTCGGGTGGGACAGGGCGCGCATCGCCGAGCGCACCGACGAGCTGCTGGACCTCGTCGGCCTGGACCCCGAGGTGTACCGCGACCGCTACCCCAAGGAGCTCTCCGGCGGGCAGCAGCAGCGCGTCGGCGTGGCCCGCGCGCTGGCCGCCGACCCGCCGGTGCTGCTCATGGACGAGCCCTTCGGCGCGGTCGACCCGATCACCCGCCAGCGGCTGCAGGACGAGCTGCTGCGCATCCAGGAGGAGCTGGGCAAGACCATCGTCTTCGTCACCCACGACTTCGACGAGGCGGTCAAGCTCGGGGACAAGATCGTCGTCTTCGACGTCGGCGCGCGGGTCGTGCAGTACGACACCCCCGAGGCGATCCTCGCCGAGCCGGCCGAGGACTACGTCGCCGACTTCGTGGGCGCCGGCGCCACCCTCAAGCAGCTGACCCTCACCCGGGTGTCCGACACCGAGCTGCACACCCCGGTCACCGCCGCCGTCGGCGAGGACAGCGCCGCCGTCGTCGCCCGCGCCGAGGAGGCCGGCGAGCGGTACGTGGTGGTCGTCGACGGCCGCGGCCGGCCGGTGTCCTGGCCCTCGGTCGCCGAGCTGTCCCGCACCACGTCGGTGCCGGGCACCCGCGACGACCGGCTGCCCGTGGTCGGCCTTCGGTCCACCCTCAACGACGCGCTGGACACCATGCTGGCCGCCAGCCAGGGCGGCGTGGTCGTCACCGGACGGCGGGACGCCGTGGCCGGCGTGCTGGTCGTCGAGCAGGTCATGGCCGCCATCCAGTCCACCCGCAGCGAGGTGCGCGGATGACCGCCGCGGTCGACCCCGCCGTCGACGTCGAACCCGGCGGACGGCGCAGCGGCGTGCCCTGGCGGGCCCTGGCCCTGCAGCCGGTGCTCGTGCTGGTCGCCCTCGGGGCCTTCGCGGTCTGGCGGTCCGGCGCCGAGCTGACCGACGCCGAGGCCCGCCCGCTGGGGTGGGGCGCGCTGGGCGGCACCGTCGTCGACCACCTCGAGCTGGTCGCCGTCGCCGCCGTCGTCGTGCTGGTCGTCGGCATCCCGCTGGGGGTGCTGCTCACCCGCGGCCCGTTCCGGCGGGCCACCCCGCTGGTGCTGGGCGTGGCCAACACCGGCCAGGCGGCCCCGGCCATCGGGCTGTTCGTGCTGCTGGCGACCTGGCTGGGCTTCGGCTTCCGGTCGGCGGTCGTCGCGCTGGTGCTGTACTCCGTGCTGCCGGTCCTGCGGAACACGATGGTGGGCCTGCAGGGGGTCGACGCCCGGCTGGTCGAGGCCGGCCGCGGCATGGGCATGAGCGCCCTCTCCGTCCTGCTGCGGGTCGAGCTCCCGCTGGCGGTGCCGGTGATGCTCTCCGGCGTCCGCACCGCGCTGGTCCTCCTCGTGGGGACGGCGACGCTGGCCACGTTCATCGACGGCGGCGGGCTCGGGCTGCTCATCACCACCGGCATCAACCTGAACCTGGACTCGCTGCTCTACAGCGGCGCCCTCCTGGTCGCGCTGCTGGCGCTGGCCGTCGACTGGGTCGGGCGGGTCGTGGAGACCCTGGCCCGGCCGAAGGGGTTGTGACCGTGCGCCGCACCGCCGTCGCCCTGCTCACCGCGCCCGTGCTGCTGGCCGGGTGCGGGCTGCAGGCCGCCAACCAGTACACGCCCGACGCCGGGCCCGCCGCCATCCAGCCGGTCGCCGGCAGCGAGGGCGTCGAGCTGGTCGTGGGCAGCAAGAACTTCACCGAGCAGCTGATCCTGGGCAAGATCGCCGTCATCGCGCTGCAGACCGCGGGGTTCGACGTGCTCGACCGCACCAACATCCCGGGGTCGGTGCCGGTGCGCACCGGCGCGGTCAACGGCGAGATCGACATGAACTGGGAGTACACCGGCACCGCCTGGCTGACCTACCTCGGCGAGGCCCAGGGCATCCCCGACCGCACCGAGCAGTACGAGGCGGTGCGCGAGGCCGACCTGGCCAACGACCTGACCTGGCTGCCGCCGGCGGAGATGAACAACACCTACGCCTTCGCCATCCGCAGCGAGGCCGCCGCCGAGCTCGGCGTGGCGACCCTGAGCGACGTCGCGGCGCTGCCGGTCGAGGAGCGCACGTTCTGCGTCGAGGCGGAGTTCGCCAGCCGCAACGACGGCTTCGTGCCGATGCTGGAGGCCTACGACCTGCCGCTGGGCAGCCCGGACGGCGTCCCGCGCGACAACGTGTCCACGCTGGACACCGGCGCGGTCTACACCGCCACCGACCAGGGCGCCTGCAACTTCGGCGAGGTCTTCACCACCGACGGCCGGATCGAGTCGCTGGACCTGACCGTGCTCGAGGACGACCGGCAGTTCTTCCCCGCCTACAACGTCGCCCCGGTGATCTCCACGCCGACGCTGGAGGCGCACCCGGAACTGGCCGACGTGTTCGCCGAGATCACCCCGCTCATCACCGACGACGTGATGATCGAGCTGAACCGGCGGGTCGACGTGGACGGCGAGGAACCGGTGGACGTGGCGCTGGACTGGATGCGCTCCGAAGGCCTGGTCACCTGACGTCTGGTCTCCTGGTGGGGTGGACTTCGACGACGTCGCCGACGAGCTGTACGCGCAGCTGCCCGCCGACTTCATCGGGGCCCGCACCGACGCCGTCGCCGAGGCCAAGCGCACCGACAAGGGCCTGGCCCGGCGGATCGGCGAGCTCGGCAAGCCCACGCTGGCCGCCTGGACGGTGAACCTGCTGGTCCGGGAGTCCGGCGACCAGGTGTCCGAGCTGGTCGAGCTCGGCGACCTGCTCCGCCGCGCGCAGGACGACCTGGACCCCGAGCAGCTGCGCGCCCTGGACAAGCAGCGCCGGCAGGTGGTGCGCGCGCTGGCCCGCGAGGCCGCCAAGCACGCCCGCCGGGCCGGCCACCCGGTCAGCGACGCCGTCGTCGTCCAGGTGGAGGAGACCCTCAAGGCCGCCGTCGCCGACCCGGCCGCCGCGGAGGTGGTGCTCGCCGGCCGGCTCACCGGCGCGCTGACCTACAACGGCATCGGGGCCCCCTCGGAGACCCGGACGACGACCGGCCGCCCGCCCCGCCGGCCCGCCGCAGCGCCCGAGCCGCCCCCGCCGCCGGTGGACCTGGACGCCGCGCGCGCCGCCAAGGCCGACCGGGCCGCCCGGCGCGAGGCCGAGGAGAAGCTGCGGGAGGCCCGTACCGCGCTGCGTGCCGCCCGGTCCGCGGTGGACGACGCGGCCGGCGAGGCGGAGCAGGCCACCGCCGCCGCCAAGGAGGCCGCCCGGGCGGCCGGGGCCGCGCGCAAGGAGCGGGAGGACGCGCAGGCCCGGGTGGCCGAGCTCGAGGCGGCGCTGGAGCAGGCCCGGGAGCGGGCGGCGCAGGCGGACGAGGAGACCGGCACCGCCGAGGCCGAGGCCGACCGTGCCGAGGCCGACCGGGCCGCCGCCGAGGAGGACCTGCAGCGCGCGGAGGCCGACCGCGACCGCGCCCAGCAGCTCGTCGACGACCTGTCCTGAGTGGTGCCACCGCAGGAGCACTGCGGTGTGGAACTGGGCGTGAGCCTGACCGACGACGACGGCGCGGCCTGCGGCTGCACCTCGACCTCTGAGGACCGGGTCAGTTGATGATCTCGGCGCGTTCTCCGTGGAGCAGTGCGGTCAGCCGGTCCCGCCAGCCCTGCAGCGCCTCCGGGGTCAGCCGGGTCCAGTCCTCGACCTCGCGCACCACCCGGAGCGGCTGCGTGCTGCGGTAGGACCGGGTGGGGTTGCCGGGGAACTTCTTGTCCGTGACGTTCGGGTCGTCCTCGAAGGGGCCGGTGGGCGCCACCTCGTAGACGTGCGGGGCCCCCGCCCCCGACCGCAGCTCGACCGCGATCTCGGCGGCCAGCCCGGCGCCGTCGACCAGCGCGGTGAAGTAGACGTGGTTCATCATCATCTCGGGCCGGTAGTTCGACGGCCGCCCGGCGGTGAGCAGGTCACCAGGCCGCAGCGCGGCGGCCGTCCCGTGGAAGAACGGCCCGGTCTCGTCGGCGGCACCCACCCGGCCATCGTGCCGCGCCCGCGCACCGCGCGGAAGCCGCCGGGCTCAGTCCCCGTACGAGCACACCCGGCTGACCAGGAACTCCACCGCCGCCTCGCTGTCCACGGTCTCGGCGACCGCGACGCCGTGCTCGGCCACCGTGCGGCGGTCCACCAGCGTCTGCCCGCGGGCCGCGCCCAGGGTGGTGCCGACGACGACCTCGCGCCGCACCGTGCCCAGGGTGCCGGGCACGATCGCCTCGGTCAGGGCCAGCGCGTCGTGCACGCAGACGCCGTCGATGCCGTAGCGGTCGCGGGCGGCGTCGACGTACTGCCGCAGGAACCCCGCGGCCGCCGCGCCCACCGTCCCGGCGCCGCGGAAGCGCTCGATGCCGGCCTGGGTGAGCACCGTGGGGAGGGTGACGTCCAGGCCGACCATGGTCACCGGCAGGCCCGACCCGAGCACCGCCGCGGCGGCCTCCGGGTCGGCCCAGGCGTTGAACTCCGCGGCCGCGGTGACGTTGCCGCCGCGGGTGGCCGACCCGCCCATCCAGACCACCCGGCCGATGCGGGCCGCGGCCTCGGGGAACACGTGCAGCAGCAGCGCGAGATTGGTCAGCGGGCCGATCGGGGCGACGGTGACGGTGCCGGGCTCGTGGGCCAGGAGCAGCTCGGCCAGCGCCACGACCGCCGGGCGCGGGTCGACCGGCACGGGGGAGGGCGGCAGCTCGACCCCGCCCAGGCCCGCGGCGCCGTGCACGTGCCCGGCCCGCTCGGGCAGCGGGTGCACCAGCGGCCCGGCGGCACCGGCGGCGACCGGGACGTCGGAGCGGCCGGCCAGGTGCAGCACCCGCAGCGCGTTCTCGGTGACCTGCGCGAGCTCCACGTTGCCGTGCACGGTGGTGACCAGCTGCAGGTCGACCTCCGGGCTGGCGAGGGCGAGCAGGATCGCCAGGGCGTCGTCGATGCCGGGGTCGGTGTCGATCACCAGCGGGGTGCGGTCGGCCACACGGGAGAGCCTGCACCACTAGCATGCAGGCCGTGCACCAGGGCATCGACGACTTCGCCATGCCCGACCCTGCGCAGGTGCGCGCCGCCACCGACCTGCTGCGGATGCTGAGCGACCCCACCCGGTTCTCGGTGCTGTGGGCGCTGGCGCAGGGCGAGAGCAACGTGGCGTGCCTGGCCGAGCTGGCCGGCACCTCGCCCACCGCGGTCAGCCAGCACCTGTCCAAGCTGCGGCTGGCCGGGCTGGTGCAGGGCCGCCGCGAGGGCACCTTCGTCTACTACACGGTGGCCGAGGGCCCGCTGGGCACGCTGCTGGTCCAGGCGCTGCGCGCGGTGGGCGCCGACCCCGCCGTCGACTCAGCCACCGTGCGCCGGCACTGACCCCGCCCGTCACACCCGACACGCCCGCCCCACGCGTCGCGTCCTGAGGTCACCGACCTCCTCCTGCGACCCGACCTGCGGAAACGCCGCCTCCAGTCGACTTGTGGCCCACCGGACGGGCCGGTCACCGACCCGCGACGCGGCCCGCACAACGGTTCGGTCACGCGCCTCGGTGAGCGTGTCCGCGCGGCGTCGTCCCGGCCGTCACAGCAGCCACTCTTCTCCCTGACCGCAGTCCCTTCCCCGGCTGCGGCCCCAGCTTCGCAAGGAGAGGAGAGACCCATGCCCGAGTCGCTGCAGTACCCGGTCATCCGGCCCAGCAGTGCTGCTCGGCTGCGGGTCGCCGGCGAGACCCGGCGCGATGCGGCACCCCCGCTGTCCGCCCTGACCTCGGCCCAGCGGGTCGAGCTCGCCCGGCAGGCCGTCGCCGCGCACCGGCCCGCCGGCCGGTACCCGGCGCCGCAGGCGTTCCCGGTCGCGCGGTTGGTCGCCGCGCCGCCGGCGCGCCCGCGCCGTCGTCCGGTCCCGGTCCTGACGCTGGTGCGCCTGGTCACCTGGATCCGGGCGGCCTACCACCGCCTCGGGTCCTGGGGCGCGGGCCCGGACGGCGCGAACCTCGCCTGGGGCCGGCCCGTGCCGCCGCCGGTCGCGCCGGTCGCGCCGGCCGCCCGGCACCGCGCACCGGACGACGACGACCCGGTGCCCATGCGGGAGCTGCCCAGCACCCCCCGCGTCCCCGTGGCGCCCCCCGAGGCGCTGCGCACCCGTCCCCGCCCGGCGGCCACCCCGCCGCGGCGGGTGGCGCTCCCCGCGCCGGTCCCGTCGGGTCGTCCTGTGCAGCGGACGGCGCGGCGTGCGGTGGTCCGCGGGGTGGCGTGGAGCTCGTCCCGGTCGGCACCGGGCACGCTGCGACCCAGCGGCGGGGCTTCTAGGTTGGACCGGTGTTCACGACCCGTCCCGAGCTCTCCGGGACCTTCGGCATGGTCGCCTCGACGCACTGGCTCGCCAGCTCGGCCGGGATGGCGACGCTCGAGGCCGGCGGCAACGCCTTCGACGCCGCCGTCGCCGCAGGGTTCGTGCTCCACGTCGTCGAGCCGCACCTCAACGGCCCGGGCGGCGAGGTCCCGGTCGTCTTCGCCCGCGGCGGGTCCGGTGGGCTCGCGGGCCGGGCCGCCGTGCTCTCGGGCCAGGGGGTCGCCCCTGCCGCAGCCACGATCGACGCGTTCGAGGCACTCGGTCTCGAGCTGGTCCCCGGTACGGGCCTGCTCGCGGCCACCGTCCCCGGTGCCGTCGGTGCCTGGCTGACCCTCCTCCGCGACCACGGCAGCCTGCCGCTGGACGCCGTCCTCCGCTTCGCGATCGAGTACGCCGAGTCCGGCCACCCGCTCTCCCCACGGGTGGCAGCGACCGTCGCCTCGGTCTCCGAGCACTTCACCACCCACTGGCCGACCTCGGCCGCCACCTGGCTCGCCGCCGACGGAGCTCCTCCGGAAGCCGGTCGCCTGTTCCGCAACCCCGTCCTCGCCTCCACCTACCGCCGGCTGCTCGACGCAGCGCGCGGGCCCTCCCGGGAGGCGGGCATCGATGCGGCGCTCGCGGCCTGGTACTCCGGATTCGTCGCCGATGCGATCGACGTGTTCTCCCGGCGCCCCGTGCGCGACGACTCCGGTCGCGACCACGCGGGCTTCCTCACCGGGCACGACCTGGCCAGCTGGCAGCCGACGTACGAGCCCCCGGTCACGACCGACTGGCGAGGGTGGGACGTCTCGAAGGCCGGGCCGTGGTCCCAGGGACCGGCGCTGCTCCAGGCGCTGGCGATGCTGGACGGGGTCCCCGCGCTGGCACCGGGTGCAGGAGCCGGGCAGCAGACACCATCCGCCGAGGTCGTCCACGCCACCGTCGAGGCGGTCAAGCTGGCCATGGGCGACCGCGAGGCCTGGTACGGGGACGTGCCCGACGTCCCGATCCCGCAGTTGCTCGACCCGCAGTACACCGCCGAGAGGCGGGCGCTCGTCGGTGGCACCGCAAGCCTGACCTTGCGGCCCGGTGCACCGGACGGGCGCCCGCCCCGGCTCCCCCGGCACGTGACGGACCCGTCCGGGAGCTTCGCCACCGGCGCCGGCGTCGGGGAGCCCACCGTGGCCCGCACCGGCGAGCACATCACCGAGGCCGACGGCACCACCCGCGGCGACACCTGCCACGTCGACGTCGTCGACCGCTGGGGCAACATCGTCTCGGCCACCCCGTCGGGGGGCTGGCTGCAGAGCTCGCCGACCATCCCCGAGCTGGGCTTCTGCCTCGGCACCCGGGCGCAGATGTTCTGGCTCGACCGCGGCCTGCCCAACTCGCTGGCCCCGCGCAAGCGGCCGCGCACCACGCTCACCCCGACCCTGGCGCAGGACCGGTCGACCGGCCGCTGGCTGGCCTTCGGAACCCCGGGCGGGGACCAGCAGGAGCAGTGGCAGCTGTGCTTCTGGCTGGCGCACACCGTCCGCGGCCTGGACCTGCAGGCCGCCATCGACGCCCCGGCCTGGCACACCACGTCGTTCCCGTCGTCGTTCTACCCGCGCGAGACGGTGGCCGGCGAGGTCGTCGTGGAGTCCCGGCTGGGCGAGGAGGTCATCGCCGACCTGCGCGGGCGCGGGCACACCGTGGTGGTCGCCGACCCCTGGTCGCTGGGCCGGCTGTCGGCGGTGTCCGCCGACCCCTCGACCGGCCTGCTGACCGCGGCCGCCAACCCCCGCGGCATGCAGGGCTACGCCGTCGGCCGCTAGGCACCGGGCGGGGTCAGCGGGGGAGGAGGGCCCAGACGCTCTTGGAGCCGCCGACGGTGTGCCAGCCGTGCGCGGTGGACATCTCGGCGATCAGGTAGAGGCCCAGCCCGCCCTGGCTGGGGTCGCGGCCGATCGCGGGGGTGGGCGGCGAGACGGCCGCGGAGTCGCAGACCTCGACCAGCCAGGACCGCTCGTGCGGGGCCACCCGGGCCACGACGCCGGCGCCGCCGTGCCGCAGCGCGTTGGAGGCCATCTCGTCGAAGGCGAGCACCACCCGGTCGACCAGCTCCGCGGCCCGCGGGCTGTCCGGGTCGCCGACGGACTCGACCAGGTGCCGGCGCAGCTGGGCCCGCACCCGGGGCAGCTGGGAGACGTGCTCCAGCGGCCAGACCTGGCCCGGCGGGGCGTCCGGCGGTGCCGCCGACGGCCACACCGGGCTCGCCGTGTCGCGGTCCACGCGGGTGCTCCTCGTCGTCTGTGCTCAGGTCGCGGGGGCGCGCGAACCCGGGACAGTCGACCACGGACGGTCCGGTCCGGCACGCCGGGGGGTCACCCGGGCCTCACCCTGCGGCCAGGTGCGCGACCCGTCCGACCGTCGTCCAGTTGCGGCCGGTGCCGGTGGTGCCGAGCAACCGCGGCCACGCCCAGCCCGCGACCGGCGTCCCCATCACCCCGTCGGGCAGCCACAGGTGCAGGTCACGGCCGCGCAGCGCCCACGCCCCCTCGCCGTCCCCGGCGGCCGGGACGGCGGCCACCGCGCCGGGGTCGGGCACGACCGGCAGGAAGGTGACCAGGTAGCGGGAGGGGTCCAGGTCGACTCCGGCGGGCAGCGCGACCGGCCCGCCGGCGACGACGCCGGCGACCTGCCCGGCCGAGCGGACGACGACGGGGACGTCGTGGCCGAACTCCGCGGCGATGCAGGCCCGCACGTCGGCGGCCAGCTCCTCCTCGCCGAGCTCGGTGCCCAGCACGACGTTGCCGCTCTGCAGGTGGGTGGCCACGTCGCGGTGCCCGCGCGCGGTCAGCGCCTCGCGCAGCGGACCCATCGCGATCCGCTTCGCCCTCCCCACGTTGACCCCGCGCAGCAGGACGACGGACCGGGCCACGGCACGCACCGTAGGGCGCGGGGCCCCCGGACACGAGTCTGTGACCTGGCTGTGACCCGGACCCGGCAGTCTCCCGCCATCCGACGGGACGACGGGTCCCGGGGAGGGGGAGCAGCGATGGCGACGACGAAGGCCACCAAGGTGCGGCGCGACCCGGCCGACCCGGACGGCATGCCGCCCTGGGGCGTCGCCGTCCCGCTCGGGCTGCAGCACGTGCTGGCCATGTTCACCTCGAACCTGACCCCGGCGATCCTGCTGGCCGGCGTCGTCGGCGCCACCACCGGCGAGGCGGTCCTGCTGGTGCAGGCCGCGCTGCTGTGCGCGGGCCTGGCGACGCTGCTGCAGACCATCGGCATCGGCCCGGTGGGCAGCCGGCTGCCGCTGATGATGGGCTCGGGCTTCGCGTTCATCGCCGTCGCGGTCCCGCTGGCCGCCGAGCGGGGGCTGCCCGCCGTGCTGGGCGGGGTGCTGGTGACCGCGCTGGTGCAGGTGGCCATCGGCCTGGGCATCCACCGGATCGCGTTCCTGTTCCCGCCCGTGGTGACCGGCACGATCATCCTGGTCATCGGCCTGGGTCTGCTGCCCAGCGGCATCAACCTCGCCGCCGGCGGCGTGGGCAGCCCGGACTTCGGGTCCTGGACCAACCTCGGCGTCGCCGCCCTGGTGCTCGTGCTGACCGTGGTGCTCAACCAGTTCGCCCGCGGGCTGGCGAAGTCGGCGTCGGTGCTCATCGCGGTGGTCGTGGGCTATCTGGTGGCCATCCCGCTGGGCCTGCTCGACCTCTCCGCGGTCGGCGAGCGGCCGGTGGTGGCCTTCCCGACGCCGTTCGCGTTCGGGGTCTCCTTCGAGCTGGTCGCGATCCTGTCGATGGCGGTCGTCGGCGTGGTCAACATGGTCGACTCGGTGGGCACGGTGCACGCGGTGACCGAGGGCGGCGCCGGCCGGCCGGCCACCCGCAGGGAGCTGCGCGGCGGGATCCTCGCCGAGGGCGGGTCCGCGGTGCTCGGCGGCGTCTTCGGCGCGCTGCCGACCACGATGTTCAGCCAGAACATCGGCCTGGTCGCCCTCACCAAGCAGATGAGCCGGCACGTGGTCACCATCGGCGCCTGCGTGCTGGTGCTGCTGTCGGTGCTGCCCCAGCTGGCCGCGGTGCTGGCCGCCATCCCGCCGGCGGTGCTCGGCGGCGGTGTGCTGGTGCTGTTCGGCATGGTCTGCGCGATCGGCATCGAGCTGCTCAGCAAGGACGGCCTGACCAGCCGGTCGCTGCTGATCCTGGCGCTGTCGATCGGCCTGGGCCGCGGCATCGCGTCAGCCCCCGACGCGATCGCCGGGGTGGTCGGCGAGTGGGGCGCGCTGTTCAGCTCCGGCATCGTCGTCTCGGCGCTCGTGGCCATCGTGCTCAACCTGGTGCTGCCCGGCCGCACGGTGCCCGCCCCCGAGCCGCCGTCCCCGGCCGAGCCGTTCGTCGAGGCCGCGGTCGAGGCCCGCGACGAGGAGCACCCCCGCTGAGGGCCGGCACCCGAGGGCTCCACAGGGTGGGGCCCTAGGGTGCCGGTGATGGCGAAGCCGGGGCTGCTCGAGGTGCGCGACCTCTCCGTCGGCTACGGCGGCGAGGCGGTCTGCGCACCGGTCACCGTCGGCGTCGCCCCGGGCACTGCGCTGGGCCTCATCGGCCCCAACGGTGCCGGGAAGTCGACCGTGCTGCAGACCGTCGTCGGCCTGCTGCCGCCGATCGCGGGCACGGTGGAGTTCGACGGCCGGCCGGTCGACGAGCGGGAGGCCGCCTTCCGCCGGGACGTCGCCACCGTGCTCGACGACGACGCCTTCTTCCCCTCCCTCACCGGCACCGAGCACCTGCTGCTCACCGCCCGCGGGCACGGCGTGGCCGACGCCGAGCAGGTGGTGGCCGAGGAGGTCGAGGAGTTCGGCCTGGCCGACCGCGCGCACGCGCTGCCCTCCGCGCTGTCCTCGGGCCAGCGACGGCGGCTGGCGCTGGCCGCCGCGTTCGTCCGGCCCGCCCGCCTGCTGGTGCTCGACGAGCCCGAGCGGCGGCTGGACGCCCAGATGCGCCGCCGGCTGGCCGCGCGGATCGCCGCCGAGGTCGCCGACGGGCTGACGGTGGTGTTCGCCAGCCACGACCCGGAGTTCCTGTCCACCGTCGCCCGCCGGGTGCTGGTGGTCGACGACGACGCCTGCTCGGTCGTCTCCCCGGGGGACGCCGTCGCCGCCCTGCACGCCGGGTGAGCGGTACGGCCGAGCTCACCGGGGTCGGCGTCCGCCGGTTCACCCGGCGGGCCACCGCCCGCCGCGCCGACACCAGCTGGCTGACCCTCGGCGGCGACGTGCTCTCCGCGCTGACCACCGCCGGCGTGGTCGTCGCGGTCCTCGGCGGGGCGTTCTCCGCGCTGCGTGGGCGGATCGCCGCCCGCCCGCCGGCCCCGGCCACCGACCTGCCCGGTGAGCTCACCGCCGCGGTCGCCGCGCTGGTGGTGGCCGCCGGGGTGGTCGCGCTGCTGTCCCGGCTCGGCCCGCTCAGCGCGACCCCGGCCGCCGCCGCGTGGTGGTTGCCGCTGCCCGCCGACCGCCGCGGCCTGCTGCGCGGTGACCTGCAGCGGGTGGGGGCGGTGGCGGTGGTGTCGGCGGTCGTCGTGGCGCTGCCGGTGGTGCTGGCCGCGCCCGCCGCCCCGACCGTCGCCGAGGCCGCGGTCACCGTGCTGGCCGCCGCCCTGCTCGCGCTGACCGCCGTGGGGGTGCTGGTGCTGCTGCAGGCACGCGCGCTCACCGGCTGGGTGGCTCCGGTCGCCGGGTCGCTGGCCACCGCCGCCGTCGTCGTCCCCGCGGTCCTGGGCACCGTCGGTCCGGCCGGGCCGGCCCCCACCTGGGCGCCCACCGCCCCCGACCTGCCGCTGCCGGTGCTCGGCGGCGTCCCGCTGCTGGTGGCCGCCGTGGCGCTGCTGGCCGCGGACCGGGTCGGCGGCCGGGTGCCGGCCGGGGCGCTGCGCGAGCGGGGGACGGCGGTGCTGGTCGCCTCTGTCTCGGCGCTGTCGCTGGACACCCGCGAGCTCGGCCGGGCGCTGGGCACCCCCGTGCACCCGCCGCGCCGGGCCCGGCGCTGGGCGCGGGTGCGCACCCCCTGGCAGGCGGTGGTGGCCGGCGACCTCGCGGTGACCACCCGCTCGCCCTGGCGCTGGGGCCAGCTGGCCATCGGCACGGCGCTGCCGGTGCTCGCGGCCCGCACCGACGGCCTGGGCGGCGTCCCGGCGCTGGTCGCGGTCGCCGTCGTCGCCGGCTGGTCGCTGGCCGCGGTCGCGCTCGGGGAACCGGCCCGCCAGGCGCACGGCGCGCCCGCGGCCGACCGGCTGCTGCCGCTGGGCGCCCGCGACGTCGTCCGGGCCCGGGCGGTGGTGCCGCTGGCCGGGCTGATGGTGGTCTGCGCGGTGTCCGCGGGGCTGGTCGGGCTCGGCTGGGAGTGGGCGGCGCTGGGCGCGGCCACCGCACCGGCCTGGGCGGGGGCCGCGGTGCGCGGCGGCTACCGGCCCGAGCTGGACTGGTCGGGCCCGGTGCTGTCCTCGCCGATGGGCGCGGTGCCCACCGGCGTGGCGGTGACCCTGGTCCGCGGTCTGGACCTGGGGGTCCTCGGCACCGTCCCGCTGGTCGCCGGGCTGCTGCTGGGCGCGGTGCCCCCGCTGCTGCTCGGCGTCGCGCTGGGCTGGTCGCTGCTGCTGGGCCTGGTGGCGGTGGAGACCGCGCGGAGGACGGGGCCCTAGCCCCCGACGAACAGCGGCGCCCAGGTGCCGGCCAGCACGCTGGTGGTCACCGCGACCGCGGCGACGGCCACCGCCCCGGCGACGAACAGGTGGTCGCGGGCGCGCAGCACCGAGCCGCGGGCGTTGGTCCGCCGGATCCCGGAGTCGAAGCCGCGGGCGTCCATCGCGGTGGCCAGCCGGCCCGCCCGCCGCACCGCCCCGACCAGCAGGGTGAACGCGATGCCGGCCACCAGCCGGGCCCGGGCCACCGGGTTGCGGCCGGCCTCCACCCCGCGGGTGCGCCGGGCCAGCTGCACGGTCTCGAACTCGGCCACCAGCAGCGGCACCAGGCGCAGCGCGGCCAGCGACCCCACCGCCACCCGCGGCGGGAAGCGCCAGTGCACGGTCAGCGCGTCGGCCAGCCGCACCGGGTCGGTCGAGGCCACCAGCAGCACCCCGGGCAGCGCCAGCCCGACCACCCGCAGCGCGATGCCCAGGGCACCCAGCAGCCCGGCGTCGCCGAGGACGACGTTGACCACGGCCAGCGTCCCCGCGCCCAGCAGCAGCGGCCAGGTGCGCAGCAGCAGGGTGCGCGGGTCGGTCAGCCCGGCCGCGGGCAGCAGGCACAGCTCGGCGGCGACCACGACGGCGGGCGTGACGGCGTCCAGGGTCGCCAGCAGCGCCAGGCTGACCGCGACCGCGGCCAGGACCTGCGCGCACGGGTTGATCCGCGACAGCGGCACGTCGGGGGCCGGGCCCAGCGACAGCGACGCGGTCACAGCCCCACCTCGGCGTCGGCGAGCACGTCGACCAGGTCCCGGTCGTGGGTCACCGCGGCCACCGCGCAGCCGGCGGCGCGCTGCTCGGCCAGCAGGGTGACCAGCTCGCGCCAGGTGGCGGCGTCCTGGCCGAAGGTGGGCTCGTCGAGCACCAGCACGGCCGGCGCGGTGGCGAGCGCCGTGGCCACCGAGAGCCGGCGCTGCTGGCCGCCGGAGAGGGTGAACGGGTTGGCGTCGGCGAAGGGGGCCAGGCCGAGGCGCTCCAGCAGCTCCTCGGCGCGGGCCCGGGCGGTCGCCGACCCGCTGCCGCTGCGCAGCGGGCCGAGCTCCAGCTCGTCGCGCAGCCGGCCGGTGAGGAACTGGTGCTCGGGCTGCTGGAACACCGTGCCGATCCGGGTCACCAGGTCGCCGGCCCGCCAGCGGTGGGGACGGCGTTCCCCGCGCACGGCGAGCTCGGGCGCGGCCCGCACCGCGCCGGTGGTGGGCGCGCGCAGACCGGCCAGCAGCAGCGCCAGCGTCGACTTCCCGGTGCCGTTGGGCCCGGTCACCGCCGTCACCGTGCTGGCGTGCAGCTGCAGCGAGGTGGGGCGCAGGGCCGGTGTCGTCGTCCCGCGGTAGGTGAACCCGGCCTGCTCCGCGCCCAGCCTGGCCGGCCCGGCGGTCGCGGCGGGCAGCACCAGGCCGGCGGCGCGGGGGACCGGCGCCCAGCCGGGCGGGTGCTCGACCAGCCCACCCTCGCGCACCTCGACCACCCGGTCCACCAGCGGCAGCCACGGGGCGGCGTCGTGGTCGACGACCAGCAGCGTGGTTCCACGTGCAACCACGACCCGCGCGACGGCCTCGCGGACGACGGCGGCGCCGGCCGGGTCGAGCTGGGCGGTGGGCTCGTCGAGCAGCAGCAGACCGGGACGGCGGGCCAGCGCGCCGGCCAGCACCAGCCGCTGCTTCTCCCCGCCGGACAGCGCCTGGGTGGGGCGGTCGCGCCCGTACCGCCAGCCCACCGCGGCCAGCGCGTCGTCCACCCGCGGCCAGATGACCTCGGGCGGCAGACCCGCGTTCTCCAGGCCGAAGGCGACGTCGTCCCCGGCCCGGGTCATCACCAGCTGGGCGTCGGGGTCCTGCATGAGCAGGCCGAGCCGGTCCCGGGCGGCGGCCGGGGGCTCACCGTCCACGGCCAGCTCGCCGGTGACCTCGGCGGCCTCGGGGTCCAGCAGCCCGGCCAGCGCGGCGAACAGGGTGGACTTGCCCGCCCCCGAGGCGCCGGTGACCAGCACCCGCTCGCCGGGGGCGACGTCCAGGTCGATCCCGGTCAGCGCCCAGGCCAGCCGGCCGGCGTGCCGTACCGCCAGCCCGCGGGCCCGGACGGCGGCCGGCCGGGCGGCTCCCCGGCCGGCGACCGCGACCGGCTGCTCAGACGCGGCTGCGCCCCGAGGCGAAGGAGCTCAGCGCACCGGTGCGGGCCAGCGCCCGGACCAGCAGCAGGCCGAGCACCCCGGCGACCACCACGCTGCTCAGCACGGTCAGCACGGTGTAGGGCACCTTGACGCCCCAGAAGGACACGGCGGGGTAGTAGAGCGTGAGGTCCAGCAGGGAGGTGGACAGCCCCGCGGTGACGGCGGCCAGCACCGCGGTGCCCCAGCCGAAGCGGCGGTAGCGGGCCAGGGCGAAGCCCAGCTCGCCGCCCAGGCCCTGCACCAGGCCGTAGACCACGATGATGCCGCCGTAGGGCGAGGCCAGCAGGCTCACCGCGGCGGCCAGGGTCGAGGCGAACGTGGCCGCGCCGGGCTTGCGCACCAGCAGCCCGGCCACCAGGCCCGGCATCAGGTAGACGCCGTTCATCACCCCGGACACCGGCGGGACCAGCGCGATCGCCGAGTTCACCAGGTTCCACAGGATGAACACCACGCCGAAGGCGACGCCGAGGACGGCGGTGGTGACGATGTCCACGGTGCGCCACTTCGCGGTGGTGACGGGACGGTCCTGCACGGACATGTGCTGCTCCAGACTCCCTACGCCGGCATGACCCGGTTCAGGTTCGAGGGTCTGCGGTTGCCCGCACTCTCAGCGCCGAGGCGCTCCCCTGTCGGTGTGTTCGGTTGTGCGCGGAAGACTAGCCGGTGGTCAGCGCCCCCGGCGACGTCACCCGCGCGGCCAGCCAGCCCGGCAGCTCCGCGGCCGGCATCGGCCGGGCGTGCAGGTAGCCCTGGGACAGGTCGCAGCCCAGCCGCTCCAGCTCGCGCAGGGTGGGCTCGTCCTCCACGCCCTCGGCCACGACCCGCAGGCCCAGCCGGTGCGCCAGGTCGATCGTCGAGCCCACGATGGCCGCCGTCCGGGCGTCGGTGCGCAGGTCGGCGGTGAACGAGCGGTCCAGCTTCAGCTCGCCGACCGGCAGCCGCCGCAGGTAGCCCAGCGATGACCAGCCGGTCCCGTAGTCGTCGATGCTCAGCTCGGTGCCGAGGCCGGCCAGCGCCGTCAGCACCCCGCGGACCTGCGGGGAGTCGCCGGCGAACACGTTCTCGGTGACCTCCAGGACGAGGTCGGCGGGGTCCACCCGGTGGTGCAGCAGCCGGGCCAGCAGCCGCTCGGGCAGGCCCTCGTCGAGCAGGTTGCTGGCCGAGAGGTTCACCGACATCCGCAGCCGCACGCCGTCGGCGCGCCAGGCGGCCAGCTGCGCGACGGCCAGCTCGACCACCCGCTCGGTCAGCGGGCCGATGAGCCCGTGGGCCTCCGCCAGCGGCACGAAGGACGCCGGCCCGGTCAGCCCGCGCTCGGGGTGCGCCCAGCGCACCAGCGCCTCCGTGCCGACCGGCTCGCCGGTGACGACGTCGACCTGCGGCTGCACGTGCAGCACGAGCTCGTCGCGGACCAGCGCCAGCCGCAGCTCCTCGACCAGCCGGAGCTGCCCGGAGGTGTCGTCGTGCCGGGCGGGGTCGTGCAGCACGGGCCCGGCGCGCAGCCGCTTGCTCTCCCGCAGCGCGGTCGCCGCGCGCACGAACAGCTGCTCGCCGTCCTCGGCGGACCCGGCGGCCAGGCCCATGCTGGCGGTCACGTGCAGCCGCAGCCCGCCGACGGTGAACGGCTCGGCCAGCGCCGCGGTCAGCCGGGCACCGAGCTCGCCGGGGTCGGTGGGCGGCAGGCCCGGCGGTGCCGACGCGACGACGGCGAAGTCGTCCCCGCCGAGCCGGCCGAGCACGCAGGTCGCCCGGAGCACCCCCTGCAGCCGGTCGGCCACCTCGACGAGGAGCTGGTCCCCGCCGCGGCTGCCCAGGCCGTCGTTGATGGTGCCGAAGTCGTCGACGTCCAGGACGGCGAGGCACACCTGGTCGCCGCGGCCGGCGACCTCGGCGATCCGGCGCAGCAGCGCCCGGCGGTTGGCGGTGCCGGTGAGCTCGTCGGTGCTGGCCTGCTGGCGCGCCTCGGCGAGCTGGGTGAGGCCGCGCAGCCCGCGCAGCAAGCGGGCGCCGCAGACCACGGTGGTGAACCCGGCCAGGACCACCACCACGCCGCTGACCCGGGTGGCTGCCGCGGCCAGCACCGCGACCGCGCCCAGGAGCAGCGCCAGCGCCTCGCCGGCGGTCAGCGCGCCGTCCCGCCGGTCGGGGGGTGCCGGGCGGGGCCGCATCGCCGCGGCGGTGGCGAGCAGCGCGGCGGCCGTCGCCAGGGGGAGCGGGGCCCAGCCTGCCTCCGAGATGCCCAGCGCCCGGGCCCACACGGGGACGACGACGACCGAGGTGGCCGCCGTGGTCAGCCAGCTGCGGGGGTCGCGGACCCCCGCCGACAGCGGCGTGAGGACGGCGGCCAGCAGCAGGACCGCGCTGACCGCCGCGGGCAGCTCCAGCAGCAGCCGGGCCGTCGGCGGGCGGTCGGCGAGGGGCCCGCCGTGCGCCGTCCACGTCTCCAGCCCGGCGAGCACCAGGGCCCCGGCCGCCGCGCCGGTCCACGCCTCGTACCGGCGCTGCAGCAGCCGGTGACCGCGGTTCCACCGGACCAGACCGCTGTACAGGGCCGGGAACGCCGCCGTCGTCAGCACCGCCGGCACGACCGACCAGGCCCCGCTCAGGTCGAGGGAGAGCTGGGCCAGGCGGTAGAGCGCGTTGCCGCCGAGCAGGGCGGCGCCGAGCGCCACCCGGGTCCACGTGGCGCGCTCGGCGGGCGTGCTGCGGGCCCGCCGCAGGCACAGCCAGGTCGCCCCGGCGAACGCGGTCGTGACGCCGACCCGCGCGGGGACGGGGTGGCCCGCGGCCACCAGACCGGCCACGACCACCGCGGCACCGAGGACGGCGGCGAGCAGCCGGGCCGGGCTCGGTGGCGGGGTCACCCCTTCCCCTTCGGCCGCCGGGGGGCATTGCTGGACCCGACGCCTCCGGTGCCCCCCGGACGGGGGTGGACCGGCCGGGTCGGCGGCCCGGCGGGTCACCTGGTAGGACGGTCGGCGGACCTACCGGCCGGTAGCGCACCCGGCCGCCCGGTCGGCGGCGGCGCCCGGCCTCCGAACCAGGAGGAGACAGCAATGGCGCAGGCTCAGCGGACGGCGATCGTGACGGGTGCGGCCCGGGGGATCGGGGCGGCCATCGCCACCCGGCTCGCGGCCGACGGGATGTCCGTCGCCGTCCTCGACCTCGACGAGGGCGCGTGCGGCGCCACCGTCGAGGCGATCAGGGCCGCCGGCGGCGACGCCGTCGCGGTGGGTGCCGACGTCTCCGACGAGGCCTCGGTGGCCGCGGCCGTCGACCGGGTCGCCGAGCAGCTCGGCGGGCCGACCGTGCTGGTCAACAACGCCGGCATCACCCGCGACAACCTGCTGTTCAAGATGAGCACCGCCGACTGGGACGCCGTCATGGGCGTGCACCTGCGCGGGGCGTTCCTGATGAGCCGGGCGGCGCAGAAGCACATGGTCGAGGCCGAGTTCGGCCGGATCGTGAACCTGTCCAGCGTCTCGGCGCTGGGCAACCGCGGCCAGGTCAACTACTCCGCGGCCAAGGCCGGCATGCAGGGCTTCACCAAGACCCTGGCCATCGAGCTGGGCCGCTACAACGTGACGGCCAACGCCATCGCGCCTGGGTTCATCGAGACCGAGATGACCGCGGCGACCGCCGAGCGGGTCGGCATGCCGTTCGAGGACTTCAAGGCGGCCGCCGCCAAGCAGATCCCGGTCGCCCGGGTCGGCCAGCCCGAGGACATCGCGCACACCGTGTCCTTCCTGGCCAGCGAGGGCGCCGGGTTCGTCTCCGGGCAGGTCATCTACGTGGCCGGCGGCCCGCGCGACTGACCTGCCGGGCGGCCCGCTGACCTGGGGATGGTTGGCGGGCCGCCGCAGCGGGGATGACGTCCCGGTCCCACGAGGGCTGGAGACCACGGCCGGAGTGACGCCGCGAGACGCTGGAGTCCCCGCATGCCGTTCGACTGCACCGCCGAGTCCGCCCACTTCGCCTGCTCCCTGGGGCTGGTGCTGCGCCAGTACGCCCGCGAGCTCGACTGGGCCGACGGCGGCGTGGTCGAGCTCGGCACCGGGGACGCCCGCGCGGTGTCCGAGGTCGTCGCCGGGCTACCGGGTCTGGCCGTCCGCTCCTGGGACGTCGACGCCGCCTCGGTCGACGAGGCCCGCGCCGTGGTCGCCGAGCACGGCGTCGCCGGGCAGTACACCGTCGAGCACGGGGACTTCTTCGCCGGGAGCGCCGGGTCGCCCGCCCGCACGGTGATCACCAACCCGCCCTACCTGCCCGCCCCGGACGGCGACCTGCAGCTGCCGGGCCTGTGGGGTGGCCCGGACGGCAACGCGCTGCTGCTGCGGGTGCTGGAGGGGCCGTGGGAGCACGTGGTCGCCGCGGTGGCCAGCTACGCCGACCCGGTGGGCACCCTGGCCGCGGCGGCCGACGCCGGGTTCCGGGTGGCCAGCTTCCTGGCCATGCCGCTGGAGCTCGGCCACTACAGCCGTGAGCCCAAGGTGCTGGCCCGCATCCGCGAGCTGGTCGACGCCGGCCGCGGCTGGGCCGACGAGGACTCCTACATGGTCGCCGTCGCGCTGCTCACCCGGTCGCCCCGGATCGCCGGCGACCGGTCGGCCGAGCTGGCCGGCGCGCTGCAGCTACCCGTCCCCGCCCTCGCCGCCGCCTGACCCGGCGGCCGGCCGGCGGACCATCGCCCAGGCCGGCAGCTCGTGGTCCACGGCGGTGCGGGTGGCGTGGGTGACCGCGAACCCCTGCCGCTGCCCCCAGGTGACGGCCAGCCGGGTGTAGGCGGTCAGCGCGGCCGGCACGCCCTCGGCGTCGCACCGCTCGAGCACCGGCCGGCAGACCCGCGCGGCCAGGCCCGCGTGCCGGCGGTCGGCCAGCGTGCCGAGCATGACCAGCCGCCAGTGCGGCTCCTCGGGCAGGCCCTGCTCGGCCAGCCGCTCGCTGGCCAGCACCACCGGCTGCCGGCTGCCCAGCATCCGGGGCAGGTCGCGGTCGAGGACGGCCCGCAGGTCGTCGGCCACCGGCGGCGGGGACGGCGGCGCCCACACCGCGACGGCCGAGCCGTCGTCGGTGGTCCACACCGAGTCGGTGTCCAGGCCGCGCAGCACGGCGAGCTCGCACCAGCGGTGCAGCCGCTGCGCCCGGCCGTCCTCGGGCAGCGCCCAGCCCGACCAGCGGTAGTCCGCCCACGCGCGGGCCAGGGTGGCCGAGATGCGGGGGACGTCGGGACGGCGGGCCGGGCGGACACCCCGGGCGGACTCGGTCACCGGCCCACTCCACCACGACCGGCACTCCGGTACCGGCGGGGTCCGCATCCCCAGGTGGGGGTGGGTGCCCTGTGCGCCGCCCCCACCTGCGCCGATGGGGCTGTGTGACGTCCCGACCCCTCCGCGCCGGACTGCCCCTGTGGGTGCACCTGGCCGCCCTCGTCCTGGTCCCGCTGCTGGGCGTGGCCGCCTTCGCCACGTTCCTGGTGGCCCGCGCCGGCGCGGATGCGGGCGCCGCCGCGGAGGCCGACCGCGCCGTCCGGTCCGCGGCCGCCCTGGCCACCGCCGCCGGGGCGGTCGACCGCGAGGTGCTGCCCATGCTCACCGCTGCCGCCCTGCGGGACCCGGCGACCGCGCAGAGCCTCGGGGTGCCCGCCGCCTTCGCCGACGCCGCGCTCGACTCCGCCCGCACCGGTCTCGCCGCCGCGCGGGCGGCCACCGACGCCGCCCTCGCGGCGGCGGGCGCGGGTGCGGGGCCGGCGGCCCGCGACGCCGAGCAGGGCGTGGCCGCCCTCCGCGCCGGCATCGACGCCCCGGGCCAGGACCTGGACTCCCTCGCCGACGCCTACTACGGCATGGGCGACGTCGCCGACGCGCTCGCCCGCGCCTCGCAGGCCGCCGTGTCGACCGCCGTGGACACCGACCTGTCCGCCGCCACCGTGGCCGCGGTCGCCGACGTGGACCTGGTGGCCCGCTACGTGCAGGCCAGCAGCCGGCAGCTGCCGCAGTTCCTGGGCCGGACCTTCGCCGGCAGCACGGGCCTGTCCACCGGGGACTCCTGGCCGCAGGCCCAGGCCGACTACACCGCCGCGGCGCTGGGGCTGTCCGGCCTGCGCGCCCCCGCCCTGGTGCAGGCCTGGGCGCAGCTGCAGGCGACCGGGGCCGCCCGGTCGCTGGCCGCCGTGGTCGACACGGCGCCGGCGGACCCCGCCCCGCTGCCGTTGCTGAGCATCACCGGGCTGATCACCGCGGCCGACGAGCGGTCCACCGGCGCCGACGGGCTGCTGGCCGTCGCGGTGGCCGACGCGGTCGACGCGGCGGGCGCCGACCGGGCCGCGGCCGACTCCGAGCGCACGGCGACCGTCGTGGCCGGCGGACTGGTGGCCCTCCTCGCCGTCGGTGCCGCCTGGCGCCTCGGCCGGACGGTCACCCGGTCCCTGGCCGCGGTCGCCGGCCAGGCCGCGCAGGTCAGCCGCGGGTCGCTGGTCGCGGTGCCGGTGACCGGCCCGCGGGAGGTCCGCACCGTGTCCGGCGCGCTGGACGACGCGGTGGCCAGCCTGCGCCGCATCCAGGACCAGGCCGCCGCCGTCGCCCGGGGCGACCTGGACAGCCCCACCCTGTCGCAGTCCCTGCCGGGCCCGCTCGGCGAGGTCGTGCACGACTCGGTGCAGCAGCTGGTCCGCTCGGTGCAGCTGCGCGACCGGCTGCAGTCCGAGCTGGCCCACCAGGCCGCGCACGACCCGCTCACCGGTCTGCCGAACCGGGCCCAGGCGCTGCAGCTGGTCGACGCCGCGCTCGCCCGCGGCCAGCGCGCCGGGACGATGGTCGGCGTCCTGTTCGTCGACCTCGACGGGTTCAAGGCGGTCAACGACCGCGCCGGGCACGCCGCCGGCGACGCGGTCCTGCGGCAGGTCGCGGCCCGGCTGGCGGCCGGGGTGCGGGCCGGGGACACCGTCTGCCGGCTGGGCGGTGACGAGTTCGTCGCGCTGGTGGAGCCGGTGGACGACGTCCGGGCGCTGGTGGCGCTGGCCGAACGGCTGGTGGCCGCCGTCGCGGAGGACGTGCTGGTCCCGCACGCCAACGGCAGCGAGGTCGCCGTGCACGTGGGCGCCAGCATCGGGGTGGCCTTCTCCCAGGACGGGCAGCTGGTCGGGGAGACCCTCATCGCGCAGGCCGACGCCGCCGCCTACCTGGCCAAGGCGCGCGGCAAGGGCCGGGCGGAGCTGTTCGACGACGAGCTGCGCACCCGGATGGCCGCCCGCCGTGACCTGGACGCGCAGCTGCGCGAGGCGCTGGCCGGCGGCCGGCTGCGGCTGGTCTACCAGCCGGTGGTCGAGGTGGTCAGCGGCGAGGTGGCCGGGTGGGAGGCGCTGGTCCGGTGGGACCACGACGGCCGGTCGGTGCCGCCCGCGGAGTTCATCCCGGTGGCCGAGGACTCCGACCTCATCTGCGACCTGGACGCCTGGGTGCTGCGCGAGGCCTGCACCCAGCTGAGCGCGTGGCGGGCCAGCCGCGGCGACGTCGACGGGGGCCCGACGATGTCGGTGAACCTCTCCGGCCGGCACCTGGCCGACCCCCGGGTCGTCGACCACGTGCGGCACGCCCTGGAGGTCGCGGAGCTGCCCGCCGGGCTGCTGGTGCTGGAGGTGACCGAGACCGTCCTGGTCGACTCCCCGGTCGCGATGGAGCACCTGGCCCGGCTGCGGGGGCTCGGCGTCGGCATCGCCATCGACGACTTCGGCACCGGCTACACCAGCATCGGGCAGCTGGGCGCGATGCCGGTCGACACGCTGAAGATCGACCGCTCCTTCGTCGCGTCGGAGGACCCCGCGCAGCGGTCCCTGGTCACCCTGATGATCCAGACCGCGCACATCCTCGGCCTCGGCGTGGTCGCCGAGGGAGTGGAGCGGGTGTCCCAGCTCGACGACCTGCGCGACGACCGGTGCGACCGGGCGCAGGGCTACCTGATGGACCGCCCGCTGGAGCCGGCCGACGCGTTCACCCGGTACGGGGCGGTGCTCTCGCCGTCGGCGGGGGTCAGCTGACGGCGGTCCCCGGCTGCGGCCGGATCACCAGGATCGAGCTGGTCGCGGTGGCCAGCAGCCGGTCGTCGGCGTCGGTCAGCCGGGCCTCGGCCAGCGCCGTCCGCCCGCCGAGGTGGGTGACCGTGCCGGTGCAGCGGACCGGACCGGTGCGGGTGGTCATCGCGCGCAGGAACTTCACCGTGAGGTCCAGGCTGGTGTAGCCGACCCCGGCCGGGAGCATCGAGTGCACCGCGCAGCCGGTCGCGGAGTCCAGGACCGTGGCGTACACCCCGCCGTGCACCGAGCCGATCGGGTTGTAGTGGTACTCGGCCGGCTCGATCGTGAACACGACCTTGCCCGGCTCGACCGACTCCAGGCCCATGCCCAGGGTGGCGGCGATCGGGGCGGCCGGCAGCCGGCCCTCGGCGATGCCGCGCAGCACGTCGATGCCGGCGCTGGTCATCACCTCGGCCGCGGACTCCATCGGGTCGCCCCAGGTGTAGGTGCGCTCACGGGTCATGGGCGGGACCGTAGTCGGCATGGTGCGGCTGACCGTGGGGGAGCTCGTCGTCCGGCCCTGGCTGCCGACCGACCTCGACGCGGTCTGGGCCGCGCTGCAGGACCCGGCCATCCGGCAGTGGAACGGCAGCGGGGCGCGGTCCCGGGCCGGGGCGGCGGAGTGGCTGGCCCGTCGCAGCGAGGGCGAGGACCACGTGTCCCGCGCGGTGGTCGACACCGGCGGGCTGCTGCTGGGGTCGGTGTCGCTGCACTCGATCCACGACGGCGGGGCCGAGATCGGCTACTGGGTGGTGCCGGCCGCGCGGGGGCGCCGGGTCGCGCCGCGGGTGGTCGACGCGGTCGTGCGCTGGGCGTTCGCCGAGCTGCGGCTGGAGCGGGTGGAGCTGGCGCACGCGGTGGGGAACACGGCGTCCGGGCGGGTCGCCGAGCGCGCCGGGTTCGTGCTGGAGGGCCGGCTGCGGCAGTCCTACCGGTACGGCGACGGCCTCCGGCACGACGAGCTGCTGTGGTCGCGGCTGCCTCTTGACAAGGAGCCAACTGACATCTGAGATGTCAGATGTGGAACGGGTACTGCTGCGGGACCAGGCGCTGGTCCGGCTGCGCGAGGCCATCGTCAGCGGCGAGCTGCCGCCCGGCGGCGTGGTCAAGGACGCGGAGCTGGCCGGCCGGCTCGGGCTGTCGGTGGCGCCGGTGCGGACGGCGCTGGCGCGGCTGGCCGACGAGGGCCTGGTCGAGTCCAAGCCGCAGAGCCACACCCGGGTCACCGCCGTCGTCCCCTCGGTGGTGCACGACGCCGCCGTCGTCGTCCGCGCCATGCACGAGCTCGCGGTCACCACCGCCGTCCCGCTGGTGGCGGACGAGGACCTCACGGCGATGCGCGACGCCAACGCCCGGTTCGCCGCCGCCGTGGCCGCCGGGGACGTCGACACCGCGCTGACCTGCGACGACGAGCTGCACGACGTGCTGGTCGACCGGGCCGGCAACGGCGCCGTGCGGGCCACCGTCGACCGGTTCACCCCGCTGGTCCGGCGGCTGGAGCGGCTGCGCTTCGGCGCCGCCCACGGCGCGGACTCCGTCGACCTGCACGACCGGCTGATCACCGCCTGCGCTTCCCGGGACGTCGAGGCCGCCGTCGCCACCACCACCGCCATCTGGACGGCGCTGCTGTCCGAGCTGACCGAGGAGAACCCGTGACCACCCTGGCCGACTTCCCCCGCACGAACCTGCTGTTCGGGCCCTCGCCGGTGCACCGGCTCGACCGGCTCACCGAGCACCTCGGCGGCGCCGCGGTGTGGGCCAAGCGCGAGGACTGCAACTCCGGCATCGCCTACGGCGGCAACAAGACCCGCAAGCTCGAGTACCTGGTCGCCGACGCCCTCGCCCAGGGCTGCGACACGCTGGTCTCGATCGGTGGCGTGCAGAGCAACCACACCCGCCAGGTCGCCGCGGTCGCCGCGCACCTGGGCCTGGCGTGCGTGCTGGTGCAGGAGAGCTGGGTCGACTGGCCCGACCCGGTCTACGACAAGGTGGGCAACATCCTCGTCTCGCGGCTGGCCGGGGCCGACGTCCGGCTGGTCAGGGCCGGGTTCGGCATCGGGTTCAAGGAGTCCTGGGAGTCCGCGCTCGCCGAGATCACCGCGCGCGGCGGCAAGCCCTACGCCATCCCGGCCGGCGCCTCCGACCACCCGCTCGGCGGCCACGGCTTCGCCGGCTGGGCCTACGAGGTGGCGCAGCAGGAGGAGGAGCTGGGCGTCTTCTTCGACACCGTCGTCGTCTGCTCGGTGACCGGGTCGACCCAGGCCGGCATGGTCGCCGGGTTCGCCAAGCTCGAGGAGGACGGCGGGCGCCCGCGCCGGGTGCTCGGCGTCGACGCCTCCGCCAAGCCCGCGGAGACCCGCGACCAGGTGCTGCGCATCGCCCAGCGCACCGCCGCCGCCATCGGTCTGCAGCGCCCGCTGACGCTGGAGGACGTGGAGCTCGACGAGCGCTTCCACGCGGGCACCTACGGCATCCCGGACGACACCACCCTGCGCGCCATGGAGACCGCGGCGCGCACCGAGGGCATGGTGACCGACCCGGTCTACGAGGGGAAGTCGATGGCCGCGACCATCGAGCTGGTGCGCAGCGGCGAGATCGCCCGCGACGCCACGGTGCTCTACGCCCACCTCGGCGGTCAGCCCGCCCTGAACGGCTACAGCGCGCTGTTCTCCTGACCGTCAGGCCGGGGTGGGGTGCCGGCGGGTGAGCACCGCCGCCCCGGCCGACAGCGCCAGGACCAGCACGGCGAGCGCCACCGCGGCCGTCGTCAGCGACGACGCGGTGGCGATCTCCCCGACCCCGACCACCGGCACGGTGATGCCGAGGTAGGCCACGACGAAGAAGCTCGACGTCACCGCTGCCCGCTCGTCGGGCGTGGCCAGCCCACCCACCCGGGCGACGGCGGACTGGAAGCTGAACCCGACGCCCGCACCCCCGACGACGGCGGCGAGCAGGAACAGCGGCAGCGACCCGGTCGCCAAGGCCAGGACGACGAGGGCGGTGCCGGCCGGCAGCAGGCCCGCGCCGACCAGGGCGGCCCGGTCGGGGTCCCACCGCTGCACCAGCAGCTGGCAGCCCACCGCGGCGGCGAACATGACCGCCACGGACAGCCCGACCAGCTGCGGTCCCGGGTCGCCGAGCTCCTGGCCGAGGAACGACGACGTCAGCGAGGTGAACAGCCCCAGGACGGCGAAGGCCGCGAACCCGCCCACCGCCGCGGCGGCGAAGCGCGGCCGGGTGCCCCGCGGCACCGACAGCCGCTGCGGCCGCACCGCGCCGGCCAGCCCGCCGGTGCGCGGGCGGGTCTCGGGCACCGCCCCGAGCGCGAGCGCCGGCAGCAGCAGGACCAGGAAGGCCAGGTAGGGGGCGATCGTCGGGCCGGGCAGGTGCTGCGCCACCACCCCGGAGACGACCGGCCCGAGGCCCAGGCCGCCCATGTTGGCCACGGTGGCCAGCGTGGTCGCCGTCCGGCGATCGGGGTGCAGCTCGGCGATGGCCGCCGTGGCCGTCCCCGTGGTGAGCCCGACCGAGAGCCCGGACAGCACCCGCGCCACCAGCAGCCCCGGCAGGGTCGGGGCGAGCAGGAAGACCAGCGTGGAGACCACCGCGGTGCCCACGGCCAGGGCGAGGACCGGACGGCGGCCCACCCGGTCGGACAGCCCACCGCCGAGCAGCAGCGCGGTGAGGGTGCCCACGGCGTAGGCGGCGAACACCACCGTCACCTGCAGCTCGGACAGCTCCAGCGACCGCACGTAGAACGGGTAGAGCGGCGCCGGCACCGTGCCGCCCAGCATGACGACGGTGAAGACCCACCCGACCAGCCACACCGCACCGCGTCCCCGCACGGCCCGACGCTAGCCGCGCCGGGCCGGGCCGGTCAGCGGGGCCAGGTGAAGAGGTCGGCTCCGCGCGTCACCCGGGAGCCGGCGGCGACGTCGGGCATGGTGTCGGCGGCGGCGTCCATGACGACCACCGGGCTCACCGGCGACATGCCGGCCGCCCGCACCGCGGCGACGTCCACCGTCACCACGCGGTCGCCGGCGGCCACCTCGTCGCCCTCGGTGACGTGCAGGGTGAACGGGGCGCCGTCGAGCTTGACCGTGTCGATGCCGACGTGCACCAGCACGCCGCGGCCCTCGGGCGTCAGCACGATGAACGCGTGCGGGTGCACCTTGAGCAGCCGCCCGGACACCGGCGCCACGACCTCCACCGCGCCGGCGCCCTCGGCGGGCTCGACGCCCACGCCGGCGCCGACCATCGAGGCGGCGAACACCGGGTCGGGGACCTGCTCGATCGACAGCAGCGTGCCGTCGAAGGGCGCCTGGACCCGCAGGCTCACAGCAGGTCGTTGACGTCGTCGGCGAGGGAGTCCGCCTCCGGCCCGACCACGACCTGGACCACGGTGCCCGACACCAGCACGCCGTGGGCGCCGGCGGCCTTGAGGGCGGCCTGGTCGACCAGCGAGGCGTCGCGGACCTCGGTGCGCAGCCGGGTGATGCAGCCCTCGACCTCCTCGATGTTCTGGGCGCCACCCAGCCCGGCGACGATCTGCTCGGCCTTGTCCACGACATCTCCTCCAGGTCCGGTACGGGGTGGTTGACAGGGAGCGAACAGGTTCGCCATCCTCCCGGTCAACTGGTCATGACCGGACCGTACCGGCTGGCAGTCCACCACGGAACCAGGAGATGAACCGATGAGCTTCCTCAACGCACCCCCGAGCGGGGTGAAGGGCCTCGGCGGCCTGCAGCGCCTCGGCCGCAGCCTGATGCTGCCCATCGCGGCGCTGCCCGCCGCCGGTCTGCTGCTGCGCCTGGGCCAGCCCGACATGCTGGGCTCCTTCGGCTGGCTCGAGGGCACCGCGTCGGTGCTGGCCGGTGCCGGCGGCGCGCTGTTCGACAACCTGCCGCTGCTGTTCGCGGTCGGCATCGCCATCGGCTGGGCCAAGAAGGCCGACGGCTCCACCGCGCTGGCCGCCGTCGTGGGCTACCTGGTGCTGCAGGGCGTGTTCAAGGCGATGAGCCCGATCATGCTGGGCGCCGCGGCCGAGGGCGAGACGCAGGAGCTCATCAACTACAGCGTGCTCGGCGGCGTGGTCACCGGGCTGATCGCCGCGGTGCTCTGGCAGCGCTTCTACCGGATCAAGCTGCCCACCTACCTGGCCTTCTTCGGCGGCCGGCGGTTCGTCCCGATCATCACCTCGCTGGTCATGATCGTGGTCGGCGTCCTGCTGTCGTTCGTCTACAGCGCCTTCAACACCGGCCTGACCAACCTGGGCGAGGCCGTGGACGCCAACGCCGTGGTCGGCGGCGGGATCTTCGGCACCGTCAACCGGCTGCTCATCCCGCTGGGCCTGCACCACATCCTCAACTCGGTCGTCTGGTTCGTCATCGGCGACTACGACGGCGCCACCGGCGACCTCAACCGGTTCTTCGCCGGCGACCCGTCGGCCGGGACCTTCATGACCGGCTTCTTCCCGATCATGATGTTCGCGCTGCCCGCCGCCGCCATCGCCATCTGGCACGAGGCCAAGCCGGCCCAGCGCAAGGTCGTCGGCGGCATCATGCTGTCCACCGCGCTCACCGCGTTCCTCACCGGGATCACCGAGCCGCTGGAGTTCTCCTTCCTGTTCGTCGCGTGGCCGCTCTACCTCATCCACGCGGTGCTCACCGGCACCTCGCTGGCGCTGACGAACGCCCTCGGCATCCACGACGGGTTCACCTTCTCCGCCGGGTTCTTCGACTACGCGCTGAACTTCACCCAGGCCACCAAGCCGCTGCTGATCATCCCGATCGGGCTGGCCTACGCGGCGGTCTACTACGTGCTGTTCCGCTTCGTGATCCGCAAGTGGAACCTCAAGACCCCGGGCCGCGAGGAGGACGCCGAGGCCGTCGTCGCCAGCACCGACGACGCCGCGGCCCCGGCCGCCACCCCGGCCACGGTCACCGCGACCACCGCCACGGGGATGGCCGACGACCGGACGACGTCCTGACCGTCCTGCGCGGCCGGCTGGTCACCGGCGGTGCGGTCGTCGACGACGGCGTGGTCGCCGTCGTCGGCGACCGCGTCGGCTACGCCGGGCCGGCGGCCGGCTTCGGCGGCGACCTGCCGCCGGCCGCGCCCGACCGCCTGCTGCTGCCCGGCCTGGTCGACCTGCACTGCCACGGCGGCGCCGGCGGCGGGTTCCCGGACGACGACCTGCCCGCCGTCCGCACCGCCGCCGCGCACCACCGCCACCACGGGACGACGACGCTCGTCGCCAGCCTGGTGTCCGCGCCGCCCGCGCACCTGCACGAGCGGCTGGACCTGCTCCGGCCGCTGGTGCAGGCCGGCGAGCTGGCCGGGGTGCACCTGGAGGGCCCGTTCCTCGCGCAGGCCCGGTGCGGCGCGCAGGACCCCGCCGCCCTGCTGCCCGGCGACCCGCGGCTGCTCGACGAGCTGCTGGCCGGCGGCGGCGTGGTCTCGGTGACCCTGGCCCCGGAGACCGCGCACGCCGACGAGTTGGTCGAGGTCTGCCGGGCGCACGGGGTGCTGCCCAGCTTCGGGCACACCGACGCGACCGCCGCGCGCACCACCGAGGCGCTCCGGTCGGCCACGGCGACCGGCCGGGTGTCGGCCACCCACCTGTTCAACGGGATGCCGCCGATGCTGTCCCGCGCCCCGGGCCCGGTGGCGGCGTGCCTGGCCGCCGCCGGCCGCGGCGAGCTGGTCGTGGAGCTCGTCGCCGACGGCGTGCACCTGGCCCCGGAGACCGTCGCGATGGTGTTCGACCTGGTCGGGCCGGCGCAGGTGGCGCTGGTCAGCGACGCCATGGCCGCGGCCGGCATGCCCGACGGCGACTACCGGCTCGGCGCCCTCCCGGTGACCGTGCGCGACCGGGTCGCCCGCCTCACCACCGGCGGCGCCGTCGCCGGGGGCACCGCCCGGCTGGTGGACGTCCTCCGCAGCACCGTGTCCGCCGGCGTCCCGCTGGCCGACGCCGTCCGGGCAGCCACCCGGACCCCGGCCGACCTGCTCGGCCGCACCGACGTCGGCCGGCTGGTGCCCGGCGCCCGGGCCGACGTCCTGGTCACCGATCCCGAACTCGTGCCGGTCGCGGTCCTCGCCGCCGGCGTCCCCCTGGAGGTCTGACCGTGGAGGTCGTGCTGCTGCCCACCCCCGAGGACTGCGCGCGCGTGGTCGCCGACGCGGTGGCCGGGTCGGTCGCCGCGGCGCAGGAGGGCGGTCCGGTCGCGCTGGGCCTGGCCACCGGGTCCTCGCCGCTGCTGGCCTACCGGGAGCTGCTCGCCCGGCACCGGGCCGGCGCGTTCCCGACGGAGGGGGTGACCGCCTACCTGCTCGACGAGTACGTGGGCCTGCCGGCCGGCCACCCGGAGTCCTACCTGCAGACGATCCGGCGGGAGATCACCGACGAGCTCGGCATCGCCGCGCACGGGCCCGACGGCTCGGCGGCCGACCCGCTGCGGGCGGCGCTGGACTACGAGGCCCGGCTGCGGGCGGCCGGGCCGGTCGCCGTCCAGGTGCTGGGCATCGGGGCCAACGGGCACCTCGGGTTCAACGAGCCCGGGTCCTCGCTGGTCAGCCGCACCCGGGTGAAGACCCTCACCGAGCGGACCCGCACCGACAACGCCCGCTTCTTCGACGGCGACGTCGAGGCGGTGCCCCGGCACGTGATCACCCAGGGCCTGGGCACGATCCGCGAGGCCCGGCACCTGGTGCTGGTCGCCACCGGGGGCGCCAAGGCGGCCGCGGTCGCCGAGGCGGTGGAGGGTCCGCTGAGCGCCTCGTGCCCGGGGTCGGTGCTCCAGCTGCACCCGCACGTGACGGTGGTGGTCGACGAGGCGGCCGGCTCGCGGCTGACCCGGGCCGCCCACTACCGGTACGTGCTGGCGCACAAGCTGGCCGACCAGGGCTGGTGACACCATGAGCGCCGTGCCCGAGCCGCTGATCGTCGACGGGCTGGTGCCCAAGCACGAGCAGCTGCGGGTCCGGTTGACCGAGCTGGCCGCGCGGCTGCCGGCCGGGTCGCCGCTGCCGGGGGAGCGCCAGCTGTGCGTGGAGCACGGCGTCAGCCGGATCACCGTGCGCGAGGCGATCGGCCAGCTGGTCAGCGAGGGCGTGCTGGTGCGGGTGCGCGGCAAGGGCACGTTCGTGGCCGAGCGCAAGGCGCGGTCGAAGCTGCACCTGGCCTCTTTCCACGAGGACATGCGGCGGCTGGGGCTGACGCCGTCCACCGTGGTGCTGTCGGTCGACCGGTCGGTGCCGCCGCCGGCCACCCGCCGGGCGCTGGACCTGCCGGCCGGGACGCCGGCCTGGCACGTGCGCCGGGTGCGGCTGGCCGACGGGCAGCCGATGTCGATCGACGACGGCTGGTACGTGGCCGACCTGCTGCCCGACCTGGGTGACCGCGACCTGTCCGGGTCGCTGTACACGCTGCTGGCGCAGGAGTACGGCTGCCCGATCGACCGGGCCGAGCAGACCGTCCGCGCGGCCGAGGTCGACCGGGCGACCGGGGTGCACCTGGGGCTGGCGCCGGGCCGGCCGGTGCTGGTGTTCGACCGCATCTCCTGGAGCCGCGGCCGCCCCGTGGAGCACGACATCTCGACCTACCACGGCGAGCGGTACGAGGTGCAGATGACCGTGGAGCTCGGCGAGCGCTGACCCACGGAGGGCACCGGCCCGGCCGTCGTCGACGGCCGGGCCGGTGCCGTGCGCCTCAGCGGGCGCGGCGCGCGGTGTGCAGCAGGCTCGCCCCGGCCGCCAGGGCCAGCAGCCCCGCCAGCAGGAGGGCGCCCAGGTCGCTGCCGGTGTAGGCCAGCGAGCCCGCGGAGGCCTGCGGGGAGGACGAGCCGGTCACCACGGGGGCGACGCGGTCGACGGCCGGGTGGTCACCGGTGACGGGGTGCTGCGCGCCCTGCGGGTGGTCCACCACCGGCGGCTCCGGGTCGGTGACGACCGGGGGCTCCTCGGTGGCCGGCGGGGTGGTCGCCGGGCCGCAGTCCGCCGCGGCGGAGCCCAGCAGGCCGATCGCGGTGCCGCAGACGGTCACCGGCACGTCGACGTCCACACCCGGGCCGCCGGGGCCGCCGGTGCCCGGGGTGCCGGTGCCGGGGGTACCGGTGCCGGGGAGGGCGCAGTCGCCGGCGGCGTCGCCGAGCAGGCCGATGCCGTTGCCGCAGACCGCGACCGGGACGTCCACCTCCAGCCCGCCGCCGGTGCCCGGGGTGCCGGTGCCGGGGGTGCCGGGGTTGCCGGTGCCCGTGCCCGTGCCGCCGGCCGAGGTGCAGGTGCCGGTGGCGTCGTCGAGCAGGCCGCCCCCGTTGCCGCAGGCGGTCACCGGGACGTCCACGTCGATGCCCGACCCGCTGCCGGCGCCGGTGCCCGTGCCGGTGCCGGTGCCGGTGCCGATGCCGGTGCCCTGCTCAAGGGTGCCGGTCCCGGTGCCGCCGAGGCCACCGACGCCGTTGCCGCCGACCAGGACAGGGACGTCGACGTCGATGCCGCCGGACTGGTCGTCGGTGGCCGGCGCCGGGGTGGTGCAGGTGCCGGCCGCGTCGCCGAGGACGCCGATCCCGTTGCCGCAGGCGGTGACCGGGACGTCCACGTCGACGCCGCCGTCGGTGGCGGGGGCGGGGGCCGGGGTGGTCGAGCCGGTCGAGCCGGTCGCCGCTGCGTCGCCGAGGACGCCGACCGCGTTGCCGGTGACGGTCACCGGGAGGGCGACGTCGACCCCGCCGCCGCCGTCCGTGGCGGGTGCGGGCGCCGGGGCCGGGGTGCCGGCCTGGGCGGTGCTGTCGCCCAGGACGCCGACCGCGTTCCCGCTGACGGTGATCGGCACGGAGACGCCCAGCGCCCCGGCGTCCAGGCCGAGGGTGGCGTCGGGGGCGGCGGTGCCCGTGCTGCTGGCGTCGCCGAGCAGGCCGATCGAGTTGCCGCTGACGGTCACCGGGACGGCGACGTCGAGGCCGTCGCCGGCCGAGGCGATCCCGCTGCCGAGGGCCACCAGGCCACCGGTCAGCAGGGCCGTCTGCAGGCCGCGCTTGATCCACACGTTCATGGCAGAGCTCCTTCGAGAGGTCCGGGTGAGGGGGACCGGTCCCGCACAGCGGGCGGGCCGGGGAGTGCCGGGCTCGGCGCGCAGAGGCCGAGCGGGGCGTCCCGTCAGTCGGGCGAGAAGGAGGGGTCGGACGCAGGGCCGGCCAGGGCGTCCCGGGCGGCCAGCGCCGCCGCGGCGGCCGCGGCGGAGGAGGTGGGCCCGACGGCGGCGGACAGGTCGGCCGCCTGGTCGGGGGTGGTCGGGCCACCGGTGCTGCCGGCGGAGCCGGAGGTGACCGGGGCCGGGGTCGAGGGCAGCCCGGGGAGCGGGGCGGTCGGCACGGCCGGCTGGACGTCGTCGGCGACCGCTGTGGCGGCACCGGTGGCCGCGCCGGGGACGGGGACGGGCCGGGTGGAGGCGTCGGTGGCGGGGGACACCGCACCGGCGGCCGGGGAGGCGGGCCCGCCGGCGGTGACCGGCTCGTCCGTCGTCGGGGTCGGTCCTTCCGCGACCGGGGTGAGCTGGTCCGTGACCGGGGCCAGGGCACCGGTGACCGGGGTCAGGACGCCGGTCACGGGCGACAGCGTGTCCACGGCCGGGGCCAGCGCGCCGGTCAGGGGAGCCAGTGCCCGCAGGGCCGGGGTCAGCGCCTCCAGCACCGGCGACAGGGTGCCGGTGACCGGGGACAGCGCGCCGACCACGGGGGTCAGGGCGCCGGTCGCCGGGGCGAGTGCGCTGGTCAGCGGCGCGGTGGCCGTCGCGACGGGGTGCGTCACCACACCGACGACCGGGGCCGCCGTGGACGCGACCTGGGCGACGACGGGGGCGACGACGGGGGCCACGGCGGCGGCGACCGGCGCGCTCACCGGGGCGACGGGCGCGACCACGGCGGGGACCGCCGGCGCCGCGCTGCTCACCACCGGCGCGACGACCGGCACGACGACCGGGGCGGCGACCTGCACGACGACCGGGGTGGCGACCTGCACGACGACCGGGGTGGCGACCTGGGGGACCGCGGCGGCCCCGCCCTGCACGACCGGGGCCACGACCTGCGCGACGGGCGCCGTCACCTGCTGCACGACGCCGCCGAGCAACGACGGCGGGGCGGCCGGTTCCTGCGCGGAGGCGGCGGCCTGGCCGGCCAGCCAGAGACCGGCGCCCATCCCCGCGACGGCGAGCGTGCGGAGGGCGACCCGGGACAGGCGCGCAGGGCGAGGGGATGCGGACATCCAGCTCACCTCCGAACACGCATGGTCATCGGGCGACCACATCAAGTTATCTTCCGGAACGGTTCCGGGCAGCTCCCGCGGCGTCCCCCGATGGGCTGGACCGCGGGGACGGACGGTCACGTTCCGTGAGGGCGGGAAGGTCGTCCCGCCGTGGCGACGTTGGCCCCACCCATGCACACCCCGCGCACGACCACCGCGATCGCCGCCCTGCGCCCGGGCCCCGTCGACGCCCCCGACTCCTTCGCCACCGTCGAGCTCGAGCTGCCCCCGATCGGCCCGCACGACCTGCTGGTCGACGTCCGGGCGGTCTCGGTCAACCCCGTCGACGTCAAGGTCCGGGCCTCCTTCGACCCCGCCGGCGCGCCGAAGGTGCTCGGCTTCGACGCCTCGGGCGTCGTCGTCGCGACCGGTGCCGAGGTCACCCGGTTCGTCGTCGGCGACGAGGTGGTGCACGCCGGGTCGATCGCCCGCCCGGGGACGAACGCCGGGCTGCACGTGGTGGACGAGCGGGTCACCGGGCCCAAGCCGACGTCGCTGACCCACGCCGAGGCCGCCGCCCTCCCGCTGACCGCGATCACCGCGTGGGAGGTGCTGTTCGACCGGCTGGGGCTCACCGCCGCGAGCACGGGCACCCTGCTGGTGGTCGGCGGCGCCGGCGGGGTCGGCTCGATGGTCACCCAGCTCGCCCGCGCCCGGACCGGCCTCACCGTGGTCGCCACCGCCGCCCGCCCGGAGTCGCAGGAGTGGGCCACCGCGATGGGCGCGCACCACGTGGTCGACCACGCCGACCTGGTGGCCGCCGTCCGCGCCGTCGCCCCGGACGGCGTCGACCACGTGGTCAGCGCGTACTCCGACGGCAACGTGGAGGCCTACGCCGAGCTGCTCCCGCTGCACGGCACCGTCGTCGCCGTCGACGACCCGGTCGGGCTGGACCTGGTGCCGCTCAAGCCGAAGAGCCAGGGCTGGCTGTGGGAGTTCATGTTCGCCCGTCCGCTGCACCGGCCCGAGGACGCCTACCAGCACGACCTGCTGGTCGAGGTCGCGCGGCTGGTCGACGCCGGGAGCCTGCGGACGACGGCGCGCACCACCCTGACCGGCATCACCGAGGAGAACCTGCGCGCGGCCCACCGCCAGGTGGAGTCCGGCGGGGTGGTCGGCAAGGTCGTGCTCGCGCGCGGGTGACCCGGGTCTCATCACCGAGGGTGGTCGTGGCCCGGGGTGGGTCACCCGATCGTGGTCGGTCTTCCCTCCCGGGCCGCGCCCTGGTTACGTGCTGCCACGCCAGGCCACCAGCGCGAGGAGACCGATGCCGACCGAGCCCGCCAGCCGCACGCCCGTCCGGGTCGAGCGGCTGCAGACGATCCCCGGCGAACTGGTCGACGGCTTCTACGCCCTGTACACGGCCGCGTTCGAGCCGCTGCGGGTGCTCGCGGCGGCCCGGCACGTGCTGACCGCCGACGAGTTCGCCGAGGAGATGGCCGACGAGCGGATCGACAAGTACGTGGCCTTCGACGAGACCGGGACGGCGGTCGGGCTCACCACGTTCACCGGCGACCTGTCCTCGGTGCCGTGGATCGAGCCCGCCTACTTCGCCGCCCGGCACCCGGAGCACGCCGAGCGCGGCGCGATCTTCTACCTCGGGTTCACCCTGACCGACCCGCGCGCCCGCCGCGGTCGGGTGTTCCGGGCGACGCTGCAGCCGATCATCGACCGCATGGTGGCCGCGCGGGGCGTCGTCGCCTTCGACATCTGCGCCCACAACGACACCGTGCAGCACCTCTCCCGGGGCGTCGAGCGCGCGATCGGCGCCGCCTGCGACAGCACGATGCGCGCCCCCGACGTGCAGACCTACTACGAGATGGTCGTCCACGGCCCCAAGGCCGCCTGAGCACCGGTCAGGCGGGGAAGGGGTTGCGCGCGAGGCCGAGCTGGCTGACGCCGAGGTAGCCCGAGCGGAAACCGGCCTCGCAGTAGGCGAGGTAGAACTCCCACATCCGGCGGAAGGTGCCGTCGAAGGCGCCGTCCAGGGTCGGCCAGGCGTCCAGGAAGCGGTCGCGCCACAGGTGCAGCGTGTGCGCGTAGTGCGGGCCCAGGTCGCGCCGCTCCACCACCGACAGGCTGGTGTGCGCGGCCAGGTTGTCCTCGATGGAGCGGATCGAGGGGATGATCCCGCCCGGGAACACGTACTTGTGGATCCAGGTGTAGCTGCGGCGGGTGGCCATCATCCGGTCGTGCGGCATGGTGATCGACTGCAGCCCGACCCGCCCCCCGGGCGCGAGCAGGGTGTCCAGCGCGGTGAAGTAGGTGGCCCAGAACTTCTCGCCGACCGCCTCGATCATCTCCACCGAGACGACGGCGTCGTACCGGCCGCGGGCGTCCCGGTAGTCGCACAGCTGGACGTCGACCAGGTGGTCCACCCCGGCGTCGGCGGCCCGGGAACGGGCCAGCGACTGCTGCTCCGACGACAGCGTCAGCGTGGTCACCCGGGCGCCGCGCTGCGCGGCCCGGATGGCCAGCCCGCCCCAGCCCGACCCGATCTCCAGCACGTGCATGCCCTGCCCCACCCGGGCCAGGTCCAGCACGCCGTCGATCTTGCGGCGCTGGGCGTCCTCGAAGGAGTCCCCGGGCTCGAACCAGGCCGACGAGTAGCTCATCGTCTCGTCGAGGAAGGCCTCGAAGAGCTGGTTGGACAGGTCGTAGTGCCGGCTGATGTTGTGCCGGCTGTTCTCCTTGGTGTTCTCCTCGCCGATCGGCTGGGTGCGCTCGACCAGGTGCCGCAGCCGCTGGAACGCCGGGTGCACCAGCGAGGACATCCGGGCGGCGAACGGGGTCAGCAGGTCGGCCAGGTCGGTGCCCGGCCCCGTCGTCCAGTCGCCGGTCATGTAGGCCTCGCCGAAGCCGATCTTGGCGTCGGCGCCCAGGCGGTGGAAGACGTTCGAGGGGTGCACCAGGCGCATGACGGGGGCATCCCGGTCGCCGGCGCCGAGCACGGTGCCGTCGGGGGACTCCACCCGCACCGGCAGCGTGGACACCGCGTGGCGGAACAGCCGCTCGGCGACCGCCGCGCGCAGCGGCGAGCGGGGCGCGGTCGCCAGCCCCGGCCAGTGCGCCTCGTCGGGACGGGGCACGGGGAAGCGGGCGTCCTCGTGGCGGCCCGGGTTGTGGTGCACCGTCGTCATGACCTGTCCTCGTTCGCGTGCTGGGAGTGCTGCCGGGGGGCGTTCGTGCTGACCCCCGGGACCGGATCGTGCGGCGGCCGGGGGACGACCGGCAACCGGCGCGCCCACAACCGGATGCCCTGCCACCGGATGAGCGCGGCCACCCACAGGCTCATGAGCGGCCAGCGGAGGATCGTACGGACGACGGTGCCGGTGCCCGCGGCCCGTGCCCGCCCCCGCAGGGTGGCCACGAACGGCGTGCGGCCGCCGACCTGCAGCGCCATGGTCACGTGCAGCTGGTCGCCGGGGCCGCTGAACCGCATGAGGTAGCGACCGTCGACGGTGTTGAAGGGCGAGACGTAGAAGTCCTTCTCCGCCTCGGCGCGGCCGGCGTCGTCGGGGTGCAGCAGGTAGGCGTGCCGCTCCCCGTAGGTGTTGTGCACCTCGGCGACGATGCAGGCCAGCGAGCCGTCGGACCGGTAGCACCAGTGCGTGGACAGGGGGTTGAACACGTGCGGCCCGCTGCGCGCGTTGGCCATCATCACCACCCGGGCGACGTCGTCCACCCCGTGCAGGGCGGCGAAGCGCACCACGTTGTCCTTGATCGGGGCGGCGGGGTCGCCCAGGTGGTCGGCGGCGGTGAACCGGGCCGCCCAGCGCAGCCCGCGCGGCAGCCGGGGCAGGTCGTCGAGGTCGACCAGCCACAGGTAGCCGCCGTACTCGAAGGCGTTCTCCAGCGGGTGCGTGCGGCGGTGCCCGACCTGGACGTCGTAGAGCGCGGGCAGCGTGGTCGGCGCCCAGTCCACGAGCCCGGGGCGGACGGCGGTCACCAGCCGCTGCCCAGGGACTCCGCGGCGCGCACGCCCGACGCGCAGCCGTCCTCGTGGAACCCCCAGCCGTGGTAGGCGCCCGCGAACGCCGTCCGGCCGGTGTTGAGCGAGGGCAGCCGGCGCTGGGCGGCGACCGAGGTGGGCGTGTACTCCGGGTGGTCGTAGACCATCCGGCGCAGCACGGTCGAGGGGTCGACCCGCTCGGTGGCGTTGAGCGACACCAGGTAGTCGACCGGCTCGTCGACGGCGTGCAGCTTGTTCATCCAGTACGTGACCTGCACCGAGGTCGTGTCCACCGCGCAGCCGGGCATCCGGTAGTTCCACGACGCCCGGGCCCGGGTCGCCGTGGGCATGATCGAGGCGTCGGTGTGCAGCAGGGTCTCGTTGCGCGAGTAGCTGAAGGCACCGAGCACCTCGCGCTCGTCGGCGGTGGGGTCGGCCAGCAGGGCGAGCGCCTGGTCGGGGTGGGTGGCCACCACGGCGACGTCCGCGGTGTGCCGCTCGCCGTCGGCGTCCACCAGCTCGACGCCGTCCACGTGGCGGGTGAGCGCGGTGATGCCGGCACCGGTCTGCACGCTGGTGAGCCCCTTGGCGGCCTTCTCCACGTAGGCGCGGGAGCCGCCGGTGACCGTGCGCCACTGCGGCGAGCCGCTGACCGAGAGCATCCCGTGGTGGGCGAGGAACCGGAACAGGTACAGCGCGGGGTACTGCAGCGACGTGCCGGTGCCGGAGCTCCACACGCAGGAGACCACCGGGACCATGAAGTGCCGGACGAAGTAGTCGGAGTACCCGCCGAGGGTGAGGAAGGCCCCGAGGGTCAGGCCGTCGAGGTCCCCGGTGCCGCCGGTGCCGCGCTCGTGGTCGGCGCCGGCGAGGTCCACCAGGCGCTGGGCCTGGCGGTGGAACTTCTTCACCTCGACGAGCATCCGCAGGTAGGCGGGGTTGGCCACCTGCTTGCGCTGGGCGAGGACGCCGGGCAGCCCGCGGGCGCCGGCGTACTCCAGCCCGCAGCCCTCGCAGACGATGGACATGCTCATCTCGGTGGGCTGGGTGGCCACGCCGAGCTCGCGGAACAACCGCAGCAGGTTCGGGTAGGTCCGCTCGTTGTGGACGATGAACCCGGTGTCGATCGGGATCACCCGGTCGTCGGGGGTCTGCACGTCGTGGGTGTGCGCGTGCCCGCCGAGGCGGCCGTCGGTCTCGAAGAGGGTGACGTCGTGGGTGCGCTGCAGCAGGTAGGCAGCGGTGAGGCCGGAGACCCCGGAACCCACGACGGCGGCGGTCGGTCGGTTGTGCACGGCGGACATCTTCTTCTCCTCGGCAGGCGGAACGCCCGCCGGTACCGCTGAGAAGGTCTACAGCGGGACGGCGAGGCCCTCCGGGCTCGGCTGCTGGAGAGCGTTCGCGACATCGGCGCGCATCGGTTCGAGGCCGGTGCCGGCGAGCACGACGTCGCGGGCGAAGGTGTGCCAGGTGTGCGCCCGGCGCAGCATCGAGTGCCCGCCCGGCAGGGTGAACCGGGCGACCCGCGCACCGGCCCGCCGCGCCCGCACGGCGAAGTCGGCCGAGAGCCTCGCCGGCACCCACCGGTCGCCGCGGCCGTGCAGGATCGCCACGGTCTGCCCGCGCAGCTGCATCACCGGCTCGCCCGGGGGCGTCCAGGGCGCGAGCGCACAGACGGCGGTGACCTGCGGGTCGCCGCCGGCCTTGAGCGCGGCCCGCCCGCCCATCGAGTGCCCGACCAGCACGACCGGGACGTCGCGGCCGTGCTCGGCGCGCAGCTGCTCGATCGCCCACTGCACGTCCTTGTAGGCGTCGGCGGCCTCGCCGTTCCAGCCCGCGACCCGGTAGCGCACCAGCGCGGTCTCGATGCCGCGCCCGCCCAGGCCGTCGCGGACGAACCGCTCGAAGGCGCGCATCCGCACCAGGGAGAGGGCGCGGTCCTTGGGCGGGGCCAGGCTGGCCGCGGTGCCGCCGTGGCAGAACAGCGCCACGCCGCGGGTCTCGCCGTCGACGGGCTGACGCTCGAGCTGGGGATCGGTCACCTGCACCGTTCGATCGTCGGCCGTCTGCGGTTCGACCGCACCCCAAGGGGTGACCGGAGCCGTTGTGCTCTGCACCGCACCCGGTGGCGTGCCGAGATGCAGCCCATGACCTCGTGGCTCGCCGGCCGGCGCACCGGTTCGTCGCTGGCCGCCCCGGAGTGGGCGGCGCGGCACCGCTGGACGACCCGCGCCGCGCTCGTGCAGGCCGGGTGCCTGGCCCTGCTGACCGGCGCCCTGGACCACGGGCGCGGCGCGGCGGCGCTGGCGCTGCTGGCCACCGGGCTGCCGGCCGTGCTCGCCACCCGCGAGACCTGGCCCACCCGGGTGCGCACCGTGCTGACCACGCTGTCCCTGACCACCGGCGCGGCCCTGCTGGTGCCGGTCACCGGCGAGGGCGAGGCCTTCACCTGGATGCTGCTGGCCATCGCGGTCTGCGCGCTCTACCAGGACTGGGTCATCGTGCCCACCGCGGTGGTGGTCGCCGTCGTCGACTTCGCGGTCGTCGTCTTCCGCCCCGACCGGCTCGACCCCTACGACCTGCTGCCCGTGGTGGCCACCCTGCTGGTCTGCCTGGTGCACCACCGCACCTGGCAGCTGGCCGAGGACACCGCCCGCACCGACCCGCTGACCGGGCTGGGCAACCGGCGGCTGCTGGCCGAGGCCACCGACCGGATGCTGCGCCAGGACGGCCCGGTGAGCGTGCTGTTCTGCGACCTGGACGGCTTCAAGGGCGTCAACGACAGCCGCGGCCACCAGTTCGGCGACCAGCTGCTGGCCGAGGTCGCCGGACGGCTGGGCGCCGGGGTGCGCAGCGGCGACCTGGTGGTGCGCCTGGGCGGCGACGAGTTCGCCGTCCTGGTCCCCGGGCCGGCCGTGCACGCCGCCGACGTCGCCCGCCGGCTGCAGACCGCCATGCGGGTGCCCGTGCAGCTCACCGGCCGGCCGGTGACGGTGACCGCCAGCATCGGGGTGGCCACCACGGCCACCGCCGTCCGCCGGGACGCCGAGGAGCTGCTGCGCAACGCCGACGTCGCGATGTACCAGGCCAAGGCCACCGGCCGCGACCGCATCGTCACCTTCGCCCCCGGCATGGCCGAGGCCGTGCTGGACCGGGTCGAGCTCGCCGAGGACCTCACCGCCGCGCTCGCTGCCGGCGACCAGTTCTCCCTGCACTACCAGCCCGTCGTGACCCTGCCCGAGGGCCGGGTGCACGGCCACGAGGCGCTGCTGCGCTGGCGGCACCCCACCCGGGGGCCGGTCCCGCCGCTGCAGTTCGTGCCGATCGCCGAGCGCACCGGCGCCATCGGCCCGCTCGGGGCCTGGGTGCTGCGCCGGGCCGTGGCCGACGCCGCCGCGGGGCTGGCCGGGCAGCCCGGGCCCAGCCGGGTCGCGGTCAACGTCTCGGCGGTGCAGCTGGCCGACGAGGGCTTCGTCGACGGCGTCGCGGCCGCGCTGGCCGAGAGCGGGCTGCCCGCGCAGTCGCTGGTCCTCGAGGTGACCGAGAGCGTGCTCGCCGACGACCTGGACGCCGTCTGCGCCCGGCTGCAGGCGGTGCGCGACCTCGGCGTCCGGATCGCCATCGACGACTTCGGCACCGGCTACTCCAGCCTGTCCTACCTGCGCCGGCTGCCGGTCGACATCGTCAAGATCGACCGCAGCTTCGTCACCGACCTGGCCCGTGGCGGGTCGGCCACCACCCTGGTCGCCTCCATCCTCGAGCTGGCCCGCAGCCTCGCGCTGGACGTCGTCGCCGAGGGCGTGGAGACCCCGGTGCAGCAGGCCGCGCTCGCCGAGCTGGGCTGCACCTTCGCCCAGGGCTACCTGTTCGGCCGGCCCGCCCCGCTGGACCCCGCGCCCCGGGCCCTGCAGCTGGACTGAGCAGGTTGCGGGCCGGTCTTACATTCGGGGGCATGTCGTTCTTCTCCCGCGCCGCCAAGACCCAGCCGGTGTCCGCCGAGGACGCCCTCCCGGGCCGCTCCGCCGAGCTGCCGCACGTCCCCGAGGTGCACGCGGTCAACGGCAACCGGATCAAGCCGCCCTTCCCCGAGGGCCTGCAGACCGCCGTCTTCGGCGCCGGCTGCTTCTGGGGCGTGGAGAAGGTGTTCTGGCAGCTGCCGGGCGTCTACTCCACCGCGGTCGGCTACGCCGGCGGGCACACCCCGAACCCCACCTACGAGGAGGTCTGCTCGGCGCGCACCGGGCACACCGAGGTCGTGCTGGTGGTCTTCGACCCCGCGCAGATCTCCTACGACGTGCTGCTCAAGGAGTTCTGGGAGGAGCACGACCCCACCCAGGGCATGCGCCAGGGCAACGACGTCGGCACCCAGTACCGCTCGGCGGTCTACTACGCCACCGACGAGCAGAAGGTCGCCGCCGAGGCTTCGCGCGAGGCGTACCAGGCCCGGCTGCACGCCGCGGGCTACGGCGAGATCACCACCGAGATCCTGCCGCTGGGCGAGTTCTACTACGCCGAGGACTACCACCAGCAGTACCTGTACAAGGTCCCGAACGGCTACTGCCCGGTCAACGGCACCGGCGTGAGCTGCCCGGTCGGCCTCACCGGCGTCTGAGCGGCCACCCCCTGGTCCAGCGTTGATCAGGGAGGTTGATCCACGTCCGTCCTCCTGCACCAGATCTGGCGCAGGAGGACGGACTCCGGTGCAGGAGGACGCCGCCGCGGGCCGGTCAGGCAGAGTGGACCGGGTGGCCTTCCTCGACCAGCTCCGCCGTGCCCCCGACGTCGAGGCGCCCGACCTGGTCGCCGTCGACGCCACCGACCGGCTGCTGCTGGACGAGGCCGCGGCGGCGATCGCCGTCCACCCCGACGGCGTGCTCACCGTCGGCGACACCCACGGCGCGCTGACCCTCGGGGCGATCGCGCTGCACGGCGCGACCGGGGTGCGGGCGCACACCGACCTGCGGGTGGCCGAGCTGGCCCTGGCCGCCAACGCCGAGCGCACCGGCACCACCGGGTTCACCGTGCTCCCGCAGCTGGACGCCACCGGCGCCCGGGTGGTGCTGGTCCAGGCACCCAAGGCGCTGGACGCGCTGCGCGAGGTCGCCGAGGTCGTCGCGGCGGGGGCGGACCCCTCCGTCACCGTCTACGTCGGCGGGCGGGTCAAGCACATGGTGCACGCGATGAACGACGTCCTGGGCGACTCCTTCACCGACGTGCACGCCACGCTGGCCCGGCAGAAGTCGCGGCTGCTGGTGGCCACCGGCCCGCGCCCGGGTGAGCCGTCCTTCCCCCGCTCGGCCGAGCACCCCGACCTCGGGGTCACCGTCGTGGCCCACGGAGCCGCGTTCGCCGGCACCAAGGTCGACCTCGGCACCCGCGCCCTGCTGTCCCAGCTGCCGGCCGCGGGCGGCGGCAGCGCGGTCGACCTGGGCTGCGGCACCGGCGTCCTGGCCGTCGCGCTGGCCCGGGCCGGCTTCGACGTGCTGGCCTCGGACGCCTCCGCCGCGGCGGTCGCGTCGGCGGCGGCCACCGCGGCCGCCAACGGCGTCGCCGACCGGGTCCGGGTCACCCGGGACGACGCCCTGGCCGGGGTCGAGCCGGGCAGCGTCGACCTGGTGGTGTGCAACCCGCCCTTCCACCAGGGGACGACGGTGCACGCCGGCATCGCCGACCCGCTGTTCGCCGCGGCGGGCCGGGTGCTGCGCCCGGGCGGTCAGCTGCTCACCGTCTACAACTCGCACCTGCCGCACCGGGCGGCGCTGCGCCGGCTGGTGGGCCCGACCCGTCAGCTCTCCCGCGACCCCCGGTTCACCGTCACGGCCTCCACCCGGCTCTGAGTCACGGCTGCAGCGAGGCGAACAGCTCGTCGGGCAGGGTGCGGGCGACGACCTGCTGGGCCAGCGTGCGCACCTTGGTGTTGGTGTGCGAGGACAGCACCCGCAGCTGGCTGAACGCCTCCTCGGGGGTGACGCCGGTGCGGGCGGCGAGCATGCCCTTGGCCTGCTCGATCACCGCCCGGTGCGCCACCGCCTCGCGCAGCTGGTCCACCTCGTCGCGGGCCCGGGCGTACTCGTGCACGTTGGCCAGCACGACGCCGACGGCGGGCAGCTCGGTGGTCAGCGCGGCCACGGTCTGCTCGCCGAGGGCGCCGGCGTCGCAGGAGTACAGGGCCAGCGCGACGCCGAGCCCCTCGACCGGGACCGGGACCGGCAGCGCCGCGCAGCCCAGCGCGCCCTGGCGGACGGCGGCGGCGCGGAACTGCGGCCAGCGCTCGTCGGTGCGGACGTCGGGCAGCAGCTGGGTCTGCGCCGTGCGCGCGGCGGTGACGACCGGGCCGGTCCCGGCGACCCGCTGGGCCTCGTCGAGCTCGTGCGCCAGCAGCCCGGTCCAGGCGGAGCTGGTCGCGCCCGCCGGCGTGGCGGTGGTCAGCGACACGGCGTCGGCGGCCGGCACCGCGGCCAGCACGGCACGGGTCAGCAGCTGGTGCACGTCGTCGGGGGTGTGCTCGCGCAGCAGCAGACCGAGCAGCTGGTCCGCCACACCGCCGGCGGGGTCGCGCCGGGGGTCGGCAGCCTGCGATGGGGACAACCGGTACCTCGCCCTCCGGCCGTGCCCGGACGTCCGGGTACGGCCTCGAGTGCGGTGCCGCGGGGTCGCGCGCCTCGTCCTCGACGTCGACCGGCCGACTGGGTGGAGCACCGAACCCGACCAGAATAATGACTGCGCGGGTTCCGCTAACAGGTGGCCCGGTGTCAGTGCGCGAGGCCCCCGCGGCGGTTGACCACCGGGGGCTGCACCGACCAGGGGAAGTCGATCCAGGCGTCGGTGCGCTTCCAGACGTAGTCGCACTTCACGACCGAGCGGGGCTTCTCGTAGACCACCGCGGAGCGCACCTCGGCGACGTAGCCGGCGCAGAAGTCGCGCACCAGCTCCAGCGTCTTGCCGGTGTCGGCGACGTCGTCGGCGATCAGCACGTTCGCCCCGGTGAGGTCCACCCGGTCCAGGTTGGGCGGCAGCATCACCGGCAGCTCGAGGCGCTCGTCGACGCCGGTGTAGAACTCCACGTTCATCACGAAGAGGTTCTTCACGTCCAGCGCGTAGCCCAGCGCCCCGCCGAGGAAGAGGCCGCCGCGGGCGATGGCCAGGATGAGGTCGGGCTCGTAGCCGTCGTCGGCGACCTGCTGGGCCAGCGCGCGGCCCGCCGTCCCGAAGAGCTCGTAGGTCAGCGTCTCGCGTTCCGGTGCCGTCACGCCGTCATCCTGGCACCCCGCTCAGCGCTCGAGCAGGGCCGCAGCGACCTGGGCCGCCACCGCGGCGTTGTTCTCGGCCAGCGCGAGGTTCGCGGGGATCGACTCGCCGTCGGTCTCGGCCTCGATGCGGGCGAGCACGAAGGGGGTCACCTTCGGGCCGCGCACCCCGGCGTCGTCGGCGGCGGCCAGCGCGCGCAGCATCTTCGCCTCGATCTCGTCGGCCGGGATCTCGGCGGCCTCGGGGATCGGCACGGTCAGCAGCACGCCGTTGTCCTCGCGCAGCCGGTTGCGCAGCACGCCCGCGACGGTGGCGGCGTCCTCGACCCGGTGCGGCACGGGCAGGCCGACCGAGCGGGAGTAGAAGGCCGGGAAGAAGTCGTGCTGCCAGCCGAGCACGGGGACGCCGATGGCCTCGAGGTGCTCGAGCGTGCGGGGCAGGTCCAGGAAGGCCTTGGCGCCGGCGCAGACGGTGACGACGGGGTGGCTGGCCAGCGCGTCGAGGTCGGCGGAGACGTCGCCGGAGACCTCCACGCCGCGGTGCACGCCGCCGATGCCGCCGGTGGCGAAGACCTCGATGCCGGCGGCGTGGGCCAGCGCGACCGAGGCCGACACGGTGGTCATGCCCTCGGCCCAGCGCTGCGCGATCGCCACGGGGACGTCCCGCTCGGCGACCTTGGAGCTGCCGGTGAGCACCCGGTCGACGTCCTCGGGGGCCAGGCCGACCCGCGGCCGGCCGTCGAGCACGGCGGTGACGGCGGGGACGGCACCGGCGCTGCGGACGGCGGCCTCGCAGCGGTCGAGGGCCTCGCGGTTGCCCGGTGCCGGCAGGCCGAGGTTGGAGAAGATGGTCGACTCCATGGCGACGACGGGCGTGCCCTCGGCCAGGGCGGTGGCGACCTCGTCGGCGACGACGAGACCGATGCGGTCGGCGGTGCTGGTCATGCGGTGTCTCCCAGGGGGGTCGGGTCGAGGACGGCGCCCGGCTGCTGCAGGACGCGGGCGGCCAGCGCGTGGCCGGCCCGGACGGCGGGCACGAGGCCGGCGCCGGTGGTCGAGGTGGCGGCGAGGGCGGTGAGGAACCCGGCGGCGAACGCGTCGCCGGCGCCGGTGGTGTCGCGGACGGCGGCGACCGGGTCGACGGGCACCCGGGTGGCGGCGCCGTCGGGCGTGGTGACGGTGGTCGGGGCGGCGCCGGCCTTGACCACGGTGGTGCGTGCCCCCGGGACCGGGCCCAGGGCCAGGGACTCCTCGCCGTTGGCGATGAGCACGTCGGGGTCCAGCCGCTCGATGGCGGCCCGCAGGGTGTCCGCGCCCAGCCGGGTGACCAGGTCGACGGAGGAGACGTCGACGCTGGTCAGCGCACCGGCGGCGCGGGCGGCGGTGAACAGGGTGGCCACCGCGGCGGCGGGGCCCGGGGTGGCCAGCGCGTAGGCGGGGGCGTGCACCACGGCCGCGCCGTCGACCCAGGACGGCGGCGGGTCGGCCAGCTCGGCGGCGGCGCCCCGGTCGGGGACCATCGTGCGCTCGCCGGCCGGGTCGACCAGCACCACGATGCTGCCGGTGCGCCCGGCCCGCTGGACCGCCACCTCGACACCGGCGGCCTCGAGCTCGGCGGTGAGCGCGACGCCGAGGGCGTCGTCGCCGACCCGGCCGACGAAGCGGCTGGCGGCCCCGGTGGCGGCGGCGAAGACCGCGACGTTGGCGGCGCTGCCGCCCCGGGTGCGCACCACCCGGCCGGGGTTGTCGGTGCCGTGCTGCAGGGGGCCCTCGGTCCAGACGACGACGTCCTCGACGACGTCGCCGATGCAGACCAGCACGGGACCCTCCTCCGGCGTTAAGCGCTTAACCCGACGGTATCACGGGGGTCCGGTGCTGCCCCGCACGACGAGGTGGGCCGGCAGCACCAGCGGCGCCGGGTCCACCGCCGTCCCGTCGATCACCCGGGACAGCAGGACGGCGCCGCGGTGGCCGAGCTCGCGGGCCGGGAGCGCGACGGTGGTGAGCGGGGGTGCCGAGACCGCGGCGAAGGGGATGTCGTCGAAGGCGGCCACCGACAACCGGCCCGGCACGGGGACCCCGGCGGTGGCCAGCGCGGACAGCACGCCGAGGGCCTGCACGTCGGTCGCGGTGACGACGGCGGTGGCCCCGGACCCCAGCCAGCCCTCCAGTGCGGCCGCGGCCCGGCCGACCGCGCCGGCCAGGTCGATGCCGGAGCGGTCGCCGGTGACCACGGCGCCGGGCACCCGGCGGGTGAACTCCCCGGTGAACGCCGTCCGGCGCTCGGCGAAGGTCGACCAGGGCCGGTTGCTGTCCAGGAACACCACGTGCCGGTGGCCGAGGTCGGCCAGGTGGGCGGCGAGCTCGCGGGCGCCGACGGTGACGTCCATCGAGACCTGGTGGCCGCCCGCGGCGGGGTCGTCCAGGTGCACGACCGGGAGGTCGGGGCGGCCGGCGGGCAGGGTGCCGGGGTAGTTGATGAGCACGCCGTCGACGGTGGCCGCGCCGACCGGCTCGGTGTCGGGCTCGGCGTCGTCGGAGGCGAGCAGGAGCAGCAGGTGGCCGGTGCCCTCGGTGGCCTCGGCGATGCCGGCGGCCGCGCCCGCCGCGACCTGGGCGGTGAACGGGTTGGTCATGTCGTGGGCCAGCAGCGCGACCTGGCGGCGCCGGCCGGTGGCCAGGGCGCGGGCGGAGGCGTCGGTGACGTAGCCGAGCGCGGCGATGGCGTCCAGCACCCGCAACCGGGTGGCGGGGGAGACCCGGCCCTCGGCCTTGCCGTTGACGACGAAGGACACCGTGGCGACCGAGACGCCGGCGCGGGCGGCGACGTCGACCGCCCGGGCCCGGCGGGGCGGTCTGGTCATCGCTGGACTGCCCTCCTCCGGTGCTGGTCGGACGATAACCCGCCGTGGTCGTCCGGTGCTTGACGGAATCCCACCCCCCGCCGTTGTGCGGAGCGGCCCGGGCTGGGAACGTCGGGGTCTCCATTCCCGAACGGAACGAGCCACCGTGACGCCCCCACCCCGAGAGCCCGCCGACCCGACCGTCGCGCGACGGCGCGGACGCGGTCGGCCGCGGGACGAGGAGCTGACCGGCCGGCTGCTGCACGGCGCGCTGGACCTGGTCGCCGAGCAGGGGCTGGGCCGGCTGAACGCCGATGCGCTGGTCGCGCGCACCGGGTCCGGGCGCAGCGGGCTCTACCGCCGGTGGTCGGACATGAGCAGCCTGGTGGCCGACGCGCTGACCCAGGAGCCCCTGGTCCCCGAGGCGGCCGACACGGGCAGCCTGCGCGGGGACCTGCTGGCGCTGTTCGAGCCGTGGCGGCACCCGCTGACCTCCGCCGAGCAGACCGCGGCGGCGCTGCTGGGCCCGGCCGCCCACGACGACGCGCTGCGCACCGCCCTCGACGCGGCGGTCGTCGAGCCGCTGGCCGCGGCCGTGGCGGCGGTCGCCGACCGGGAGGGCCACCGCGGGCGGCCGGTGCCCGACGACCGGCGGCGGCTGGTCGGCGTCGTCGTGCAGGCGCTGTGGTGGGAGCGGTACGTGACCGGGCGTCCGGCGAGCAGTGCGGCCGAGGTCGAGGAGATCGTCGACCGGGCGGTGCTGCCCCTCGTCGACCGGACCTGACCGGTCTGCTAATTTTCGGCAGTTCGTGTCCCGCAATCGCGAGCCCGTCCAGTCCGTGGCGGCCAGGGACCCGTCGTCGAGGAGCGTCCGGTGGTCCCAGCCCCTCCGCGTGCCGGTGCGCGTCGATGAGCCTGGTCGAGCGGTTCCGGCACGAGCTCGCGCGCACCCCGGACGGGGACCTGCTGCCCGACCGGCTGGCGCGGGTCTGCACGGCCCTGCTGCCCGTCGACGGCGCGGGCCTGTCGGCCGCCCTCCTGCCCGACCACCGGTTGCCGCTGGGGGCCAGCGACCCGGTCGCGGCGGCGGCCGAGCGGCTGCAGTTCACCCTGGGCGAGGGGCCCTGCCTGACGGCGCAGCAGACCCGCACCCGGGTGGTGGCGGCGACCGTCGAGGAGCTGCGCGACCGGTGGCCGGTCTACACCCTGCAGCTGACCGGGCTCACCCCGTTCTGCAGCGTGCTGTCCACCCCCGTGGGCGGGTCGCTGTCCGGCGTGGTCGCCCTGGACCTGTACCGGTCGGCGTCCGGCCCGCTGGCCGAGGACGTGCTGGCTGCGGTGGCCGACGTCGCCGACGCGGTGGGCGAGGCCCTCGCCGGCGACCTGGCCGAGGACGGCGACCTGCAGCTGGGCCTGCCGCCGCTGCTGCGCACCCCGGCCATCGACGCCCGGCAGCGGGTGTGGCTGGCCATCGGGCAGCTCGCCGGCGTGCAGGGCAGCACGACCAGCGCGGCCCTGGCCACCCTGCGGGCGCTGGCGTTCCGGCACGGCATCGACATCGACGCCGCCGCCGACCGGGTGCTCACCGGCGAGATCACGCTGCCCGCCCCCTGAGCCCGCCGGGCGGGCTCAGACGAACCCGGGGGTGCCCTGCCAGGCGACCTCGGCCGGGGGGACGTCGTCGCGCAGCACGGTGCCCTCGATGAGCCCGTAGGGCCGGTCGTCGGCGTGGTAGACGACGTCGGGGTTGTCCAGCCCGAACGCCGACAGGTCCTGCAGGAAGTGGTGCTTGTTCGGCATCGACAGCCGGACCTCCGCCACCTCGGGCACGGTCTCCAGCACCGCGGCGCCCATCGCGTGCAGGGTCTGCTGCAGCGCCAGCGAGTGGGTCGACGCGAAGGCCTCGAGCATCGTCGTCCGCACCGTGTCGAACACGCCGTGCCAGTCCAGGTCGGTGCCCAGGTAGCGCCAGCGGGCGGTCACCGCGGTGGCCAGGATCCGGTCCCGGGTCTCGGCCAGGGTCGTGTAGGCGTCGCGCGGGAAGCCCCAGAACTCCGACCCGGTGGTCTTGAGGACGACGAGGTCGGTCAGCCCGGCGACGACGTGCAGCCGGGAGTCGTCGGCGGTGACGACGGCCGTGCGCACCTCCGCGCCCGCCCGGCGGAACGCGTGGTCGTGGGGCTGCCCGCCGACGGTGATCCGGTCCCAGCCGTAGGACTCGACCGCCACCCGGGCGCCGCTGATCCACGGGTAGGACCCGGCGAAGTGGGTGGCCAGCCGGATGCCGAAGGCCTCCGGGGAGGCGATGCCGTCGCGCGCGAAGGCGAAGACGGTGTTCTTCTGCGCGTCGGTGGTGAGCACGTGCGCGTTGTCGCCGGTCAGGTGGGCTGCCGAGAAGTCGCCGCGCAGCGCGGAGCTGACGTTGAGGTCCACGAGGGAGTGCTGCGGGGTGGAGCGGTCGACCGCGACCACCCGCACCTCGGCCTTCCCGTACTGGTTGGGTCCGAGCACGATCGCCATGGCGTCACCTTCCCCGATCTCGATGTCAGCGGTGTTGCACGTGGAACCTCACCGCAGCGGGAAGTCCCGACCCCGCTCGTCCTCCGGCCGGGGGCCGCGGATGCGGCGGTCCGCCTCCTGGATGGGCGTGTCGTTGATGCTCGCCTCCCGGCGGCGCATCAACCCGTGCTCGTCGAACTCCCAGAGCTCGTTGCCGTAGCTGCGCCACCACCGGCCGGCGTCGTGCCACTCGTACTGGAACCGGACGGCGATGCGGTCGTCGGTGAACGCCCACAGGCTCTTGCGCAGCGCGTAGTCCAGCTCGCGCTCCCACTTGCCGGTCAGGAAGGCGACCACCTCGGCCCGGCCGGTGAGGAACTCGTCCCGGTTCCGCCAGAGGGTGTCCTCGGTGTAGGCCAGGCTCACCCGGTGCGGGTCGCGGCTGTTCCAGGCGTCCTCGGCGGCCTGGACCTTGGCGGCGGCCGTGCCGGCGTCGAAGGGCGGGAAGGGGGGACGGGGCTCGGTCACGGGGACCCCTCTCAGCTGCCGCGGTAGGTGGAGAAGGCGAAGGGCGCCAGCAGCAGCGGCACGTGGTGGTGCGCCGCGCCGTCGACGACGGTGAAGTCCAGGCTCACCGTCGGGTAGAAGGTCTCCCGGCCCTGCTCGGCGAACCACGGACCGGTGGCGAAGACGACCCGGTGGGGGCCGGTACCGGTCTCGTGGTCGGCCAGCCGGAACCGGCCGTCGGCGTCGGTCACCCCCTCGGCCACCAGCGAGGAACCGGCGAACAGCTGCACCACCATGCCCGCGGCGGGGCGGCCGAGCACCGAGTCGAGCACGTGCGTGGAGACGCTCACGACGCCACCAGCGCCCGCACCCGCAGCTCGGTGATCTGGGCCAGCTGCTCGACCACCTCGGGCCGCTCCTGGTCCTCGGTGTGCCCCAGCCGGCGCTGCAGCTCGGCGAGCATCTCCTCCGGGGACCGCCCGGCCGCCCGGACCAGGAAGACGTGGTCGAACCTCGCCTCGTAGTCGCGGTTGCCGGCCAGGATCGCCTCCCGGACGTCGTCCCCCGCCCCCGACATGGCGGCCTGCTCGCGGCGGGACGACGACGCCTCCGCCGACTCCCCGGACACCCGGTCGCCGATCCGCGGGTGCGCGGCCAGCGCCTGCGCCACCTCGGCCCACGGCAGCGCGCGGGAGACCTCGCCGGCCCAGCCGACCAGCGCGTCGACCGACTCGTAGGGGCGTCCCGACGCCACGGCGGGGGCGAACGGGGCGGCCGCGTTGCACGCTCGCAGCGCCGTCGTCACCTCGTCGTCGTCGGCGGTGTTGAAGCTGGCCAGGTCCACGGCTGCGAGGATGCCAGGACCAACCCCGAGTCGAGGAGTGCGCGTGGCCGACGTCCCCGTAGACGTGCAGGTGGTCGGACCCGAGGTCGAGCGGTCGGAGGAGGTGCTGACCCCCGAGGCGCTGCAGTTCGTCGGCACCCTGCAGCACCTCTTCGGTGCCTCCCGCGACGAGCTGCTCGCCGCCCGCGCCCGCCGGCGGCAGGCCGTCGCCGACGGCGAGCCGCTGGACTTCCTGCCCGAGACCGCCGACGTCCGCGCCGGCGACTGGTCGGTGCCGCCCCCGCCGCCGGGCCTGGTCCGCCGCCGGGTGGAGATCACCGGCCCCACCGAGCCCAAGATGGCGATCAATGCGCTCAACTGCGGCGCCGACGTCTGGCTGGCCGACCTCGAGGACGCCAACACCCCGCACTGGCGCAACGTGGTCACCGGCCAGCTCGTGCTGCGCGACGCCGTCCGCGGCTCGCTGTCGTTCACCAGCCCCGAGGGCAAGCACTACGCCGTCCGGCCCGACGCCGTGCTGCCCACGATCGTGCCCCGCCCGCGGGGCTGGCACCTGGACGAGCGGCACGTGCTGGTGGACGGCGCCCCGGCGGTCGGCGCCCTCGTCGACGCCGGCCTCTACCTGTTCCACAACGCGCGGGCCCAGCTCGACCGCGGCAGCGGCCCCTACTTCTACCTGCCGAAGATGGAGAGCCACCTCGAGGCGCGGCTGTGGGCCGACGTCTTCGTGCACTGCGAGCGCGAGCTCGGCCTCCCGCGCGGGTCGGTCCGCTGCACGATGCTCATCGAGACCATCCCGGCCGCCTTCGAGATGGAGGAGCTGCTCTACGAGCTGCGCGAGCACGCCACCGGTCTCAACGCCGGCCGCTGGGACTACCTGTTCAGCGTGGTGAAGGTCTTCCGCGACGCCGGGCCGGACTTCGTGCTGCCCGACCGCTCCGCGGTGACCATGACCGCGCCGATGATGCGGGCCTACACCGAGCAGCTGGTGGCCACCTGCCACCGCCGCGGCGCGCTGGCGATCGGCGGCATGGCCGCGCAGATCCCCAGCCGGCGCGACGCCGAGGCCAACGAGCGCGCACTGGCCAAGGTGCGCGAGGACAAGACCCGCGAGGCCGGCGACGGCTTCGACGGCTCCTGGGTCGCCCACCCCGACCTGGTCCCGGTCTGCCGCGAGGTCTTCGAGGGCGTGCTCGGCGACGCCGACAACCAGCTGGGCACGCAGCGGGACGACGTCCACGTCACCCGTGAGCAGCTGCTGGACGTCGCGGGCGTCCCCGGCGAGCGCACCGAGGCGGGCCTGCGGGCCAACGTCGAGGTCGGCATCCGCTACCTGGCCGCGTGGCTGGCCGGCAACGGCGCGGTCGGCATCCACGGCCTCATGGAGGACGCCGCCACCGCCGAGATCAGCCGCTCCCAGGTCTGGCAGTGGCTGCGCAGCGGCGTCGTCCTGGACACCGGCGAGACGGTCACCCCCGAGCTGGTGCACCGGGTCATCGAGGAGGAGGTCGCCGGGATCGGCGAGCTGGACCGGCTCGACGACGCCCGCCGGCTGTTCGAGCAGGTCGCGCTGGCCGAGGACTTCCCCGACTTCCTCACCCTGCCCGCCTACTCCCTGGTCGACTAGTGGACGAGTCGGTGCTCGCCGAGCTCGACCGGGCGCTGGAGCCGGTCGACGCGGCCCGGGCGGCGGCCTACCCGGGCGAGGCGCCGACCCGCCAGCCGGTGCACACCTGCTACGTCCCCGCCGACGCCGTCGTCCCCGGGCTGGTCGTGTCCTGGGGCCGGCAGGCGCTCGAGGCCCTGGACGAGCACGGCCTGCCCGACCTCGGGCTGCCCGGTGAGCTGGTCGAGCAGGTGCTGCCCCGGGTGCGCGCCAAGCTGGCCGACGAGCCGGTCGAGGACCTGCGGGTGGACAGCGAGGACGGCTACCGCGGCCCGCCCGACCGCGAGGACGACGACGTGCGGACGGCGGCCGCCGTGCTGGCCGCGGAGCCGGGCCTGCCGCCGTTCTGGGGCACCCGGGCCAAGTCGCTGGAGGGCCCGACCCGCCGCCGCGGCGTCCGCTCGCTGGACCTGTTCCTCGGCGGGCTGGCCGGCCGGGGCCGCGCGGTGGTCACCCTGCCGAAGGTGACCGCGGTCGAGCAGGTCGCGGCCTTCCTGCCGGTGCTCGACGCGCTGGAGCAGGCGCACGGGCTGGCGCTCGACCTCGAGCTGCAGGTGGAGACCCCGCAGGCGGTGCTGGGCGCCGACGGCGCGGCGACGCTGGCCGCCATGCTGCACGCCGGGCGCGGCCGGGTGACCGGGCTGCACTACGGCACCTACGACTACTCGGCCTCCCTCGGCATCTCCGCCGCCCACCAGGCCAGTGACCACCCGGCCGCCGACCACGCCAAGGCCACCATGCAGGTCGCGGTGGCCGGCACCGGTGCCCGCGCGGTCGACGGCTCGACCAACGTGCTGCCGGTGGGCGACCGGGCCGCGGTGCACCGGGCCTGGCAGCTGCACGCCGGGCTGGTGCGGCGGGCGCTGGAACGCGGCTTCTACCAGGGCTGGGACCTGCACCCGGCGCAGCTGGTGACCCGGTACACGGCCACCTACGCGTTCTTCCGGGCCGCGCTGCCGGCGGCCGGGGCCCGGCTGGCGGCCTACACCGCCCGGGTGGACGGCGGGGTGCTCGACGAGCCGGCGACGGCGAAGGCGCTGGCCGCGGTGCTGCTGCGCGGGCTGGACTGCGGCGCGCTGGACGCCGGCGAGGTCACCGCGGCCGCGGGCGTCGACCGCGCGGGGCTGGACGCACTGGCCGGGCGCCTGCCACGGTGAGCGCCGACACGCCGTATGTGCGCGCTCACAGTGCCGTCCGGGAGGATGCCCGTGCAGGTCAGGGGCTCGAGGGGGACCATGGCGGCCGGACGTGCGCGGCCCCTGTCGGTTGCGCACCGCCGAACCGGTCATGATGACGCGGTCGATCGGGTTCCGTGAGCGGGGAGGAGGGCACGTGCGCGTTGACGTGGACGCCGCACCCCAGCGGGTGCACGGCCTGGTCGCACCGTCCACCGACGACGAGCTGCTGACCGCCGTCCTCGGCTGGGCGCGGGCCGGCCTCGCCGCCGGCGACCTCACCGTGGCCGTCGTCCTGCCCTGGGTGGCCGAGCACGTGCGCGCCGAGCTGCCCGGGGTCGAGGTCTGCGAGCTCGGTGCGGTGACCCCGCGGGCGCCCGACGGCATCGCCGTGCAGCTGGAGCTCGCGCGGCGCGCGGCCGCCGAGGGCCGGCGGCTGCGGGTCGTGGGCCAGCTGCACGAGGACGCCGACGCCCTGCGGGTCTGGGACGAGCGGGTGCGCAGCGAGGTCGCCTACGAGCACGTCCTCGGCTCGGTCCCGGTGAGCACGCTGTGCGTCTACGACCGCCGCACCACCCCGCCCGCCGTGCTGCAGGCCGCACTGCTGGCCCACCCGCAGCAGCAGGTCGACGGTCGGATCCTGGCCAACCCCGCGCACCTGGCCCCGGCCGAGGCGGTCGCCGCCCTGGGCACCCCGGTCGAGCCGCTGCAGGCCACCGAGCCGGTCTTCGCCGTCGACGACGTCCCCACGCTCCCCGAGCTCCGGCACGCGCTGTCGGCGGCGCTGCGCGGCCGGTTCGCCGACCGGGACACCGAGGAGGACGTGCACCTGGCGGCCAGCGAGATCGCCGCCAACGCCTTCCGGCACGGCGGCCGGCCGGTCTCCGCCCGGGTCTGGGCGGACGCCGACCGGGTCGTGGTGTCGATCTCCGACGGCGGGCGGGAGGGCTTCGACGGCCGGCTGGCCGGCTACCGGCCCGCGCACGGCGACGACCTCTCCCACGGCGGCATGGGCCTGTGGCTGGCCCGCAAGCTGTGCGACCACGTCGACGTCGAGGGCGCCGCGACCGGGTCCACGGTCCGGCTGACCACCGCGACGGACCCCCGGGCTTGACGCGGGCGGTACCTCACCGCTGAGGTAAGCGGGTGATCGTGGTGACGGCGGCCGGGGGCAGCACGGGGACGGCGGTGGTCCGCGCACTGCGGGCCCGCGGGGAGCAGGTGCGCGCCGTGGTCGGCAGCCGGCGCCCGCGCCCGGAGCTGGACGGCCTGGGCGCGGAGGTGGTGGTGGCCGACCTGGTCGGCGACCCGGGCGGCCTGCCGCTCGGCGGCGCCGACGCCCTGTACCTGATCTGGCCGAACTTCGAGCCCTCCGAGGCCGCCGGCGCACCGACCGCCTTCCGCGCCGCCCGCGCCGCCGGGGTGGGCCGGGTGGTCTACCACTCGGTGCTGCGCCCGCAGCTGCGCTCGATGCCGCACCACGCGGCCAAGGACCGCGCCGAGGAGGCGCTGGACACCGCCGGGGTGCCGTGGCGGGTGCTGCAGCCCTGCGCCTACGCCGACAACCTCGACGCCGCGCTGGCCACCGCGGCGGCCACCGGCGAGCTGCGCAGCGCCTGGGGGCTGGTGCAGGCGCAGTCCTTCGTCGACCTGCGGGACGTCGCCGACGCCGCCGCCGTGCTGCTCACCGAGGACGGCCTGGACGGCGGCACCTTCGAGGCGGTCGGGCCGGCCGCGCTCACCGCGCGCGACGTGGCGGCGGCCATGGCGCAGCGGCTGGGCCGCCCGGTCACCGCCGTCGACGCCCGGGCCCCCGAGCGCGACGACTACGCCGGCCGCTGCCTGCGCACGATGCTCGACCACTACCGGGCGCACGGGTTCACCGGCAGCCCGCGGGTGCTCACCGACCTGCTCGGCCGGCCGCCCCGCACCTACGCCGAGCACCTCGAGGAGGTCGCGGCATGACCGGTGACGCGATGGACACCATCCTGGCGCAGTGGGCCCGGGAGCGCCCCGACCTGGACTGCTCGCCGATGGGCATCATCGGCCGCATCTCCCAGCTGCAGCGCGAGGTGCACCTGGCCCAGCGGGCCACCTTCGCCCGGCACGGCCTGGACGCGCCGTCCTTCGACGTCCTTGCCGCGCTGCGCCGGGCCGGGGAGCCCTACCAGCTGACGCCCACGGCGCTGATGCGCACGGCGCTGGTCACCAGCGGGGCCATCACCCAGCGGCTGGACCGGCTGGAGGAGAAGGGCCTGATCACCCGGGAGCGCAGCGAGGCCGACGGGCGGGCCGTCGTCGTCACGCTGACCGAGGCCGGGCGCACCGCGCTGGACACCGCGCTGCCCGACCACCTGGACACCGAGCACGGCATGCTGGCCGGCCTCAGCGCCGAGGAGCGGGAGCAGCTGGCCGACCTGCTGCGCCGGTTCCTCGTCGCGCTGGGCCGGGTCCCCGACCGGGAGACGTCAGAGCAGCTCGGCGGCTGAGGTCCACGGCAGGCCGTGCGCGGCGGCGACCGGCTCGCTGGTCAGCTGCCCGCCCAGGCTGGTGAGGCCCTTGGCCAGCACCGGCGAGGACGCCGCCGCGCCGCGGATCCCGGAGTCGGCGACGGTGACCAGGTAGGCCAGGGTCGCCGAGGTCAGCGCGAGGGTGGAGGTGCGGGCGACCGCGCCGGGGATGTTGGCCACGCAGTAGTGCACGACGCCCTCCTCGACGTAGGTCGGGTCGGAGTGCGTGGTGGGCCGGCTGGTCTCGAAGCAGCCGCCCTGGTCGATGGCGATGTCCACGGCGACGCTGCCCGGCCGCATCGAGGCGACCATCTCGCGGCTGACCAGCTTGGGGGCCTTGGTGCCCGGCACCAGCACGGCGCCGATGAGCACGTCGGAGTCGGCGACGTACTGCGCGAGCCGGGCGCGGTTGGGCTGCACCAGGTCCAGCCGGCCCTCGAAGACGTCGGAGAGGTAGGCCAGCCGGGCGGGGTTGGTGTCGAAGACGCGCACGATCGCCCGCATGCCGACCGCGATCTTGGCCGCCTCGGTGCCGGAGACGCCGCCGCCGATGATGGTCACCTTGGCCGCGGGGGTGCCGGGGACGCCGCCCATGAGGATCCCGGCGCCGCCGGCGGGGCTCTCCAGGTGGTGCGCGGCGGCCTGCACGGCCATCCGGCCGGCGACCTCGCTCATCGGGGTCAGCAGCGGCAGCCGGCCGTCGGCGGTCTGCACCGTCTCGTAGGCGATGGAGTCGATCCGCCGCTCGAGGAGGAAGTCGGTCAGCGAGCGGTCGGCGGCGGCGTGCAGGTAGGTGAACAGCTGCTGGCCCTCGCGGAAGCGGTGGTACTCCGCGGGCACCGGCTCCTTGACCTTGACCACCAGGTCGGCCTCGGCGAACACGGCGTCGGCGTCGGCCACCACCCGGGCGCCGGCGGCGGCGTACTCCTCGTCGGTGAACCGGGAGCCCGTCCCGGCGCCGGACTGCACGAGCACCTCGTGCCCGTGGTGCACCAGCTCGGCCGCGCCGTCGGGCTGCAGGGAGACCCGCTGCTCGTTGTCCTTGATCTCGCTGGGGATGCCGACGCGCACGATGTCCTCCTGGGTGACGGGTGACACCATCTCAGCGGTCCGCTGCGGCCGACGACCAGAGGAGCCGAACAAGTGCGCACAGATCGACCGCTCCACCGCACCGGGTGCGGTGATCGGCGGTGAGCGGGGTGCCCCGCCGAACGCTGGACGACGTCGACCGCCGGCTGCTGGAGCTGCTGCGCGCCGACGGACGGCGGCCGAACAACCAGCTGGCCGCCGCGGTGGGGCTCTCGCCGTCCACCTGCCTGGCGCGGGTGCGGGCGCTGGTGGCCGACGGCGTCATCACCCGGTTCACCGTCGACCTGGACCCCGAGGCCGTCGGGGACCCGCTGCAGGCGCTGGTCTCGGTGCGGCTGCGCCCGGGCGCGCGGCACCAGCTGACCACCTTCGCCGACGGGCTGCGCCAGCTGCCGGAGGTGGCCCAGTTCTTCTACCTGGCGGGGGCGGAGGACTTCGTCGTCCACGTGCGGGCCCGGGACACCGCGCACCTGCGCGACTTCGTCACCGACCGCATCTCCACCCAGCCGATGGTGGCCGCGACCAACACCAGCCTGATCTTCGAGCACGGGCGCGGCCGGTGACCGCGCCCGCCCCGGCTCAGTGCGAGCTCTCGCCGGCCGGGAGGGCGGCGTCGACGTCGGGCACCCAGTGCACCGCGCCGTCGAGGGAGAGGACGACGACCTCGTGCACCTCGGCCGGCAGGTCCAGCCCGGCCAGCAGGGTGGTGGTCGACTGCGCGGCGGCGGCCACGGCGCGCTGCACGTCGGCCGCGGCGGTGGTGGCCTCGAGGTAGAACACCTCGGGCACGTGCGGGTCCTCGCGGACGGCGGTGCCCTCGGGGGCCTCCAGCCGCAGCGCCACGCCCACCTCGAAGGCGTGCCGCAGGTCGGTCTCCACGACCGCGCAGGTCACGAACGACTCCACGTCTTCTCCTCGTCTCCGTCCACCGCCACCCGGACCCGGCCGGTGCTGGAACGGGTGGGTACACGGTGTTCGCAGCCGGGGATGCCCGTCAATGGGGAACACATGCCTCAGCGCTGAGAGATCACCCGGTGGAGTCAGTCCAGTCCACGAGCGGGTCACGGCGGCGCCGGGCACAGTGGCACGGGTGACCGACCCGGCGGCGGCCTACCGCGCATCCCTGCCCGAGGGCTGGACCACCGAGCTGGACCTGCGCGCGTACGACCGCACCGGCGTGCCGGTCGTGGCCACGGTCTGGCGCTCCGCCGACGGCACCCGGTCCGGCCACGGCGTCGGCTACGGCGCCACGGAGGCCGCCGCGGCCATCGGCGCGTGGGGCGAGCTGGCCGAGCAGGTGCTGCTGGACGACGCACTGCTCCACGTGGAACCACGCACGGCCACGCACCGCGAGCTGGTCGCCGAGCGCGGCGCCGACCGGGTGGCCGACCCCCGCACCCTGGTGCTGCCGGCCGGCGCCGACCCCGACCGGCCGCTGCGCTGGCTGCCCACCACCCGCTGGGCGACCGGCGAGGAGGTGCTGGTCCCCGCCGAGTTCGTCGCCCCGCACGCCGGGGGGATCGCGGCCGACCCGCCCCCCGGGGGCTGGCTGGTCACCCCGATCACCAACGGCATGGGCGCCGGGGACACCGCCGAGCGGGCGGTCGCGCACGGCATCGGCGAGCTGCTGCAGCGCGACGGCGACACCGTCGACTTCCGCGCCCTGGACACCGGCCGGGTGGTCACCGGCATCGACGACCCGCAGACCGTGGCGCTGCTCGACGCGCTGGCCGCCGCCGGCCTCGACGTCACCGTGAAGCTGGACAGCACCGAGTTCGCCGTCGTCGTGCACGCGGTGGCCCGCGACGCCGCCGCCGACCCGCCGGTGGTGCTCAGCGCGGTCGGGGAGGCCGCGGCCCCCGACCGGGCGGAGGCGGTGCGCAAGGCGGTGCTGGAGCTGGCCTCCTCCCGGGCCCGGCGGGCGTTCGCGTTCGGCCCGCTGGACCGGGTCCGCGCGCTGCACCCGGACTACCTGGCCGCCGAGCTCGCCGTCCCGCTGCCGCCGCAGGAGGAGCGCGCGCTGGCCGCGATGACGGCGTGGGACGGGCTGACGGCGGCGCAGCTGGACGGGCTGCTCGCCCCGATGTGGCGGCGCACCTCGGAGGTGGCCTTCGCCGACCTGCCGACCTCCGCCGTCACCGGGCCCGCCGACACCCTGGCGCTGTACCGGGAGCGGCTGGCCGGGTTCGACCTGCTGGTCGCCCCCGTCCGCGTCGGCGACGTGCACGTGGCCAAGGTGCTGGTGCCGGGGCTCGAGGTGGAGACGCTGTCCTACGGCCGGATCGGCGAGCGGGTGCTGCGCCGGCTGCTCGACCGCGGGTCGGACCTCGTCGGGCTGGGGGCGCCGTCCGGGGACCGGCGGCCGGTGGTGCTCACCCCCGAGGCCACCGAGCGGGTGGGCGGCCCGGCCTGGCTGGACGTCGCCGCGGTCGCGCGCACGGTCGGCGAGCTGTACCCGCTGTACCGGGAGCCGACCCGGCACGCGCCGCAGCGGGCGGCCTGATCAGCGCAGCCCGCTGCGCGCGACCCCCTCGACGAACTGGCGCTGGAAGAGCGCGAAGACCACCAGCACCGGCAGCGTCGACAGCAGCGCCATGCCCATCAGCGCCGGGTAGTCGGTGCCGTACTCGCCCTGCAGGAACGACAGCCCGATCGGCACGGTGAACAGCTGCTGGTCGTTGAGCACGATCAGCGGCCAGGCGAACTCGTTCCACCGGTACATGAAGGTCAGGATCACCAGGACGGCGATCAGCGGCTTGCTCATCGGCAGCACCACCGACCAGAAGATCCGCAGGTGGCCGGCGCCGTCGAGCCGGGCGGCCTCGAGCACCTCGTCGGGGATGCCGAGCATGAACTGCCGGCACAGGAAGATGCCGAACGCCTCGGCGGCCCGCGGGATGATCACCGCCCAGTAGGAGTTGATCCAGCCCAGCCCCGCGACCAGCTGGAACTGCGGCACCATCACGACCTGCACCGGGATCATCAGGGTCGAGACGATCATGATGAACACGACCTGCTGGCCGCGGAACCGGTACTTGGCGAGCACGTAGCCGGCCAGCAGGTTCAGCGTCACCGACAGCGCCATGGCCACCAGCGCGATGGCGGCGGAGTTGAGGAAGAACTGGCCGAAGGGCAGCAGGGTGAATGCCCGCCGGAAGCCGTCCAGCGTCGGGTTCTCCGGGAAGAACCGCAGCGGCCCGCTGGTCAGCGCGCCCTGGTCGCTGAAGGCGGTGACCACCATCCAGTACAGCGGGAACAGCATGACCAGCGCGCCGGCGACCAGGCCGACCGCGCGCCAGGAGGCCCAGCCGGCGCCGGCCTGGAGCGACCGGCCGGTGCGGGGGGCCCGGCCGGTGCGGGGGGCGGCGGTCACAGGTCGGCCTCCTGGGCGCGCTGCCGGCGGTACCAGAGCGCGGTGAGCACGGCGATGAACAGGTAGGTGACGACGCCGATGGTCGCCGCGTAGCCCTGCCGGCGGGCGTCGAAGCCCTCGGCGTAGGCGTAGGTCACCAGCATCTCGGTGGCGTTGCCGGGCCCGCCGCCGGTGAGCACGTAGACGATGTCGAAGACCTGGAAGCTCTCGATGACGCCGAGCACCACCAGGAAGATCGTCGTCGGCTTGAGCAGCGGCACCACGACGTACCGCAGCCGCTGCCAGCGGCCGGCGCCGTCGGTCTGCGCGGCCTCCAGGTACTCCTTCGGGATCGACTGCAGCCCGGCCAGGTAGACCACCATGACGAAGCCGATCTTGGTCCAGATGCTGATCAGCACCAGGGAGCCCATGGCGCCCACGGCGTCGGACTGCCACGGCACGCCGTCCAGGCCGGCCGACCGCAGCAGCCGGTTGATCACCCCGACGTTCTCGTTGAAGATCCACCGGCCGGCGACGGCGATGACCACGCCGCTGATCACGTACGGCACGTAGTAGATCGCCCGCAGCACGCCGCGCCCGCGCAGCGGCTTGTTCATCGCCAGCGCGATGCCGAGGCCGATGACCAGCGACACCGGCACGGTCAGCAGCGCGTACAGGCCGGTGTTCGCGGTCGCCCGCCAGAAGGTGGAGTCGCCGAACAGCTCGGTGTAGTTGTCCGCGCCGACGAACTCCCGGGGCCCGAAGCCCGAGGAGGAGTAGAAGGACAGCCACACGGTGGCCAGCAGCGGCAGGAAGAGGAAGACGCCGAAGACCAGCAGGTTGGGGGAGAGCAGCCCCCAGGCGGCCAGCGAGTCGCGGGAGACGCGCCGCCTCCGTGGGGGGTCCGGGCGGGGGACCGGAGCGGTCACCGCGGCCGGCGCCGCCGTCGTCACGCCAGCCGCCCGGTGATGTCCTCGGCGAGGTCGGCCAGTACCCGGCCGGGGTCGTCGCCGGACAGGAACGCCTGCTCGAGCCGGTCGACGATCGAGGAGTTGACCGCGTTGAACTGCGGCACGGTCACCTGCGCCGAGAGCTCGGGGGTGATGGTGGTGGCCTGCTCCACGAACAGCTCCATGAGGTCGGGCCGGACGGCGTAGTCCAGCTGCTGGCCCAGCAGGGCGGTGCGGGTGGGCAGCACGGTGGCCTGCTCGCAGAACAGCGCCTGCTGCTCGTCGTCGGAGAGGAAGGCCAGGAAGTCCGCCGCGGCCTCGGGGTTCACCGACTGCGCGGTGGCCACCACCGCGTTGCCGCCGAGGTCGGCCGAGGCCCGCTCGTCGGCCGGCAGGAACGTGGCACCGTACTCCCGGCCCGCGGAGACGAACGCGGGGTCGATGGTGGGCAGCAGGAAGTCCCCGGCGAAGACCATCGCGATCGTGCCGGTGGTGAACAGCTCGTCGACGTAGGAGCCCTTCGTGGACGTCGTCGGCGGCACCAGCCCGTCGGTGAAGAAGGCCTGGGTGAAGGCCAGGGCGTCGCGGCCCTCGGCGCTGTCGATCGCCGGGCCGGTGAGGTCGTCGGTGAGCAGCCGGCCGCCGCGCTGGTCGACCCAGTTCAGCCACCGGTAGGCCCCGGCCAGCTGCCAGTTCACCCCGAAGGCGAACTGCGCCTCGGCGGTGGGCAGCCCCGCCGCGACCGACCGGAACTCCTCCCAGGTCCAGGCGTCGTCCAGGCTCGTGGGGATGCGGGCGCCGGCCAGCGCCTCGGTGTCGTAGAGGACCAGCGAGGTGTCGGTGTGGTGCGGCACGCCGTACACCCGGCCCTCGCTCTGCACCGCGGAGACGAAGGCGTCGCCGAACCCCTGCAGGAACCCCCCGGGCAGCAGGTCGGTGAGGTCGAGCAGCGCGCCGCCGGCGGCGTAGATGCCGATGTCCTGGTAGGTCACCCGGAACAGGTCCGGGCCGCGGTTGCTGGCCAGGTTCGCGTCCACCCCGGTCAGCGCCTCGGAGAACGGGACCACGTTGAACACCACCGGGACCCCGCTGGTCGCCGTCCAGCGCTCGGCGACGGTGCGGAACGCGGCGAGCTCGGCCTCCCCGGCCCAGAGCGTGAAGCTCAGCCGGCCCTCGGTGCTGCCGGTGCCGTCACCGCTCTGCAGGGCGAACCCGGTGCCGCAGCCGGTCAGGGCCAGTGCGCCGGCCGCCGTCGCGCCCAGGAACCCCCGCCGGGACAGCCGTGAGCTGATCACCGCCCGACCTTGGGGCCTGGTGCGTCCGGGCACCACTTGATCTTGTGAACGTCCTTTGCGCAGTCAGCGGAGGCGTTCCACCGCGGCGTTCGAGGTCCACAACCGGATGCCCGACTCCGCGACCGCGGCGTCCCCCGGGGCGGCCGGGTCGAAGGGCGTGCCGCCCAGCCAGGCCCACCCGGCCGGACGGCGGCCGATCACCTCCGTGAGCCGGGCCAGCGGGCGCAGCACCTGCCGGTCGACGTCGGCGGGGGTGCGCACCGACGCCGAGCTCGCGTGGGTGGCCGAGTGCCCGCACACCACGTGCCGGCCGGCGAGGTCGGCCAGGTCGTCCCAGGTCATCGCCAGCGGGGCGTCGCCGGGGAGGTCCTCGTCCAGCACGCCGAGGTCGTGCTCGGCGGCGAAGGCCCGCTGCTGCTCCGGCGGGCAGTCCAGGAACTCCGTCGGCGGGTAGAACCAGCCGACCAGGCCCAGCTCCTCGCACAGCGGCGCGGCGACCTGCACGGCGCTGGCGAACCCGTCGAAGAAGGCGGGGACGACGCCCGGCCGTGGGTCGGCCCACCGGCCGGTGTCCAGCGCGGTGTGCAGGTCGGCCTCGGTGACGGGGGAGAAGCGCTCGGCGTACCAGGTGAGCTCCCGCCGCAGCTCCTCGGCGTGCGAGGCGGGGGTGTTGTGCCAGTTGACCACCCGCAGGTGCCGGCCGTGCAGGACCGCGTCCACGACGGCGTCGGCCTCGGCGTCCCGGGTCCCGTGGTCGGGCCGGCCGGTGTCGCCGGGCCGCCACGCCGCCAGCCCGCCGCCTCCCCCACCCCCGCGCCCACCTTGGGTGCCCGGGCGGAGGTGCAGCAGGGCGAGGGCGGCGAGGGCGTCCTGCACGGTGGTGTCGGGGTCGGCGGCGCGCAGCACCTCCCAGGCCCGCCGGACGTCGGCGGCCAGCGCGCGGTCGGCCGGGTCCGGGGTGCCGGTGGTCGCCGTCCCGGTGCGGTCCAGGAGCGCCACCAGCATCGCGACGCCGGCCCGGTCCTCGTCCTCGGCGGCCACCGCGCGGGCCGCGGCGAGCAGCTCGGCGTCGGTGGTCACGGCCCCGATGCAACCACCGGCCGGCGCCCCCCACCGGCCGAGCGGGGTGGCCCGGCGGGGGAGGACCGTGACGTCTCCCGGACGCCGACCCGCCCGGTCCTGACGGCCTGCGTGCGCCGGGGCGCGGTCCGGCGAGACCTAAAGTGCTTTTCCGTGACCGATCCCAGCAAACCGGCGACCATCTACGACGTCGCCGAGCACGCCGGGGTCAGCATCTCCACGGTCTCCAACGTGCTCAACAAGCCCGACCGGGTGGCCGCCGCCACCCGCACCCGGGTGCTGCAGGTGGCCGACGAGCTGGGTTACCTGCCCAAGGCCACCGCCATCGACCTGGCCCGCAAGCAGACCGGCCGGATCGGCGTCGTCGCCCCGTTCTCCACCTACCCCAGCTACCTCCGGCGGCTGGTCGGGGTCATGCGGGCCACCCGGGCCCAGCCGGTGGACATCTCGCTGATCGACCAGGAGTCGGCCGCCACCGCCAGCTCCCCGCTGCTGGCCAGCATGCCGATCCGCGGCGTGGTCGACGGCCTCGTCGTCATGGGCGCCCCGATCGAGGCCAGCACCGAGGAGCGGCTGGCCAGCCGCGGGCTCCCGGTGGTCCTCGTCGACGCCGACAGCGACCGGTTCAGTGTGGTCAACATCGACGACCACGGCGCCGGCCGCCGGGCCGCCCGCTACCTGCTCGACCTCGGGCACCGCCGGATCGGCTACCTGTCGGAGGCGCAGGCCTCGGACTACGAGTCCCAGGCCCGCCGCCGGCTGGGCGGTTTCCGCGACGAGCTTGCCGCCCACCCCGACGTCGTCCTCGCCACCACCCAGGCCGAGGGCACCATGGCGGCCGCCCGCGAGGCCGCCCTCGCCCTGCTGGACGGCCCGGACCGGCCGACCGCGGTGATGGCGCACTTCGACGACCTGGCGCTGGGCGTGGTGCACGCCGCCGCCGAGCTGGGGCTGGACGTGCCCGGCGACCTGTCGGTGCTCGGGTTCGACGACGGCCCGGCCGCCGAGGCAGCCGGTCTGTCGACCGTGCGGCAGCCCTTCGAGGAGTCCGGCTCGGTCGCCGCGGGCCTGCTGCTGGAGGCGATCGGCGGGGCGACCCAGCGCCGGATGACCCTGCTGGACTGCACCCTCGTCGAGCGGCGGACCACCGCGCCGCCACGGTGACCGAAGTGTTGTAAAGAGCTTTATGCAAAGTCCTTGACGGTTGTGACCCGTCCCACTTACGGTTCGCGGGCTGCCGCAGAACGCGGCCGGTCCGACACCGAGGAGTGCGTGTGAACACCAGAACCGGGCGCCGCCTGGTCACCCGAGCAGTCGTGGGCGCATCGGCGCTGTCCCTCGTCCTGCTGGCCGGCTGCAGCGCGCCGGGCGCGGACGGCTCCGCGAGCGGCCAGGACGAGGACCGCGAGATCAGCACCGAGCTGACCAGCGAGGACGTCGAGCTCGACTTCTACATCGAGACCGGCTTCCCGATCGCCCAGGAGCTGGCCGACGAGTTCACCGAGCAGCACCCGAACATCACGTTCAACATCCGCAGCGACCAGTTCGCCGTCCTCACCGAGAACGCCTCCCGCGTCATGGCCGGCGACGACGCCCCCGACCTGATCCGGCTGCCCCAGCTGGTCGACCCGGCCCGCGACGGCCTGCTGCTCGACCTCGACCCCTACTTCGACGCCTACGGCTGGGACGCCTTCCCCGAGTCGCAGCTGCAGCAGATGCGCATCTCCGACGACGCCCGCGGCTCCGGTTCGCTGTACGGCATGGGCATCGGCTACTCGGTGACCGGCGTCTACTGGAACAAGGCGATCGGCGCCCAGCTGGGCATCACCGAGGCCCCCACCACGATCGACGAGCTCGAGGCCGACATGGCCACCGCGGCGGCGGCCGGGCAGCAGCCGATCATGCAGTTCAACGACATCGGCGGCATCGCCTTCCCGTTCCAGGCGCTGTACAACCAGCTGGCCGACCCGACCGACATCGCGGACTGGACCTTCCAGCAGCCCGGGGCCACCATCGACAACCCCGAGGCCACCGAGGCCATGGCCACCATCCAGGAGTGGGCCGACGCCGGGTACTTCCCCGCCGACGCCAACAGCCTGGACTACACGACCATGATGGGCCGCTTCTCCGGCGGCGAGGGCCTGTTCATGTTCAACGGCGACTGGGAGTCGGCGAACCTGGCGGAGTCCATGGGTGACGACGTCGGCTTCTTCCTGATGCCGGGCACCGAGGCCGGCGCCGCGCCGGTCGCCATGGGCGCGCCGAACAGCTACACCATCCCGGCCAAGGCCGAGCACCCCGACGAGGCGGCCTTCTTCCTGAACTGGCTGCACACCGACGAGACCGCGCGCAGCATCATCGTCAACTCCTCGGGCGCCAACCCCGGCGGCCCGACCGACCTCGAGATCCCCGAGGCGGCCAACCCGCTGACCGAGCAGACCCTGGCCGCGGGTGCCACCGTCGGCTCCGACGGCACGCTGGTCGACTTCGTCGCCAACGCCACCGCCGGGATCTACGCCGGGTCGATCCGGCCCGAGCTGCAGTCGCTGATCGACGACCGCACCACCCCCGAGGACGCGGTGGCCGCCATCCAGGCCGCGTACGAGGACGAAGTCGGATCGTGAGCTCCTCCGTCGTGGCCGCCCCGGTCCCGTCCCTCGTGGACGGGGCCGGGGCGGCCACCCGCCGGCGGCGCCCGGTCGGGCGCCGCCGCTGGGGTCAGCTGATCTGGGTCGCCCCGGCCCTGGCCGTCTACGCCTTCTTCGTGCTCCGCCCGCTGATCACCTCGGTGCAGTACTCGCTGTACGAGTGGAACGGCATCGGGGTCGCCACCTTCGTCGGCGGCGCCAACTACGTCGAGGTCCTCACCGACCCCGAGCAGCTCGGCATCATCGCCAACGCGGTCGTGCTGGTCCTCTTCTTCACCGTCATCCCGGTCGCCCTCGGCCTGCTGGCCGCAGCGCTGATGCACGGCCTGCCGTCGGGGTCGTTCACCACCGTCTCCCGGTCGGTGCTCTTCATCCCCCAGGTCATCCCGCTGGTCGCCGCCGGCATCGTCTGGGACTGGGTCTACTCGACCAACGGCATCGCCAACCAGCTCCTGTCGGCCGTCGGGCTCGGCGGCATCACCCGGCCCTGGCTCGCCGACTTCGACACCGCGCTGCCCGCCGTCGGCCTCATCGGGTCCTGGGTCCAGCTGGGCCTGTGCACCCTGCTGCTGCTGACCGGCATCGCCAAGATCGACCCCTCGCTCTACGAGGCCGCACGGCTGGACGGCGCCAGCCGCCTGCAGGTGTTCCGGCACGTGACGCTGCCCGGCCTGCGCCGGGAGATCGGCGTCTGCGTGACGGTCACCATGATCGCCGCGCTGGCCAGCTTCGACATCGTCTACATCACCACCCAGGGCGGCCCGGGCAACCAGACGATGGTCCCCGGCGTCGAGATCTACCGGCTGGCGTTCTCCGAGCGCGAGGTGGGCCAGGCCTCGGCGATGGCCGTCGTCCTCATGGTGCTCGTGCTGGTCGCGATCCTGCCCGTGCAGCGCCTGACCCAGCGGAGCGACCAGTGAACGCCAGGACCCGCAGCACGCTGGCCGGCCGCGGCCTGCTCGTGCTGTTCATGATCGCGACGCTGGTCCCGTTCGTCACGATCTTCTCCACCGCGCTGCAGCCCCAGGGCAGCATCCCCACCGGGGTCAGCTGGCCCGACGACCCGCAGTGGCACAACTTCGTCGACGCGTTCCGGGTCGCGAACCTGGGCCCGCTGCTGGGCAGCAGCCTGCTCATCGTGCTCGGCGTCGTGCCGGTCGCGCTGCTGTTCGCCGCGCTGGCCGGCTACGGCCTGGCGCAGCTGAAGGTGCCCTTCGCCGGCGCGCTCTTCCTGGTCTTCGTCGCCGGGCTGACGATCCCCTTCGAGTCGCTCATCACCCCGCTCTACTACCAGATGCAGGAGCTGGGGCTGCTGGGCAGCCGGTGGGCGATCATCCTGCCGCTGATCGCGCTGTTCATGCCCTTCGGCGTCTTCTGGATGCGGGCCCACTTCCAGACCGTGCCGGTCGAGCTCAGCGAGGCCGCGGCGCTGGACGGCGCCGGCCCGTGGGGGGCGTTCCGGCGGATCCACCTGCCGCTGGCGGTGCCCGCGCTGTCCTCGCTGGCGATCCTGCTGTTCCTCTGGACCTGGAACCAGTTCATCCTCGCCATCGTCATGGTCGACGACCCGCTGAAGCGGACGATGGCCGGCGCCCTGGGTGCCTTCCAGGGCCGCTACGGCACCGACATCGTGCTGCTCTCGGCCGGCGCCCTGCTGATCATGGCGCCGACGATCGTGGTGTTCCTGGTCTTCCAGCGCCAGTTCTCCCAGGCCCTCCTGCAAGGCGCCGTCAAGGGCTGACCGGCCCCCTCCCGACAGGACCTCCCGTGCCCCAGTACGACCTGCCCCTCGCCGAGCTGCAGCGCTACCGCAGCTCGGCCACCCCGCCCGCCGACCTCGACGCCTTCTGGACCCGCACCCTCGACGCCGCCCGCGAGGTGGCCTCCCCGCCCAAGGTGCAGCCCGTCGACAGCGGCCTGTCCGTCGTCGAGGTCTCCGACGTCACCCTCAGCGGCTTCGACGGCGAGCCCGTCAAGGCCTGGTACCGCCGGCCCGCCGGGGTGACCGGCGACCTGCCGGTCGTCGTCCGCTACCAGGGCTACACCGGCGGCCGCGGCCTGCCGCACCAGGTCGGCCCCTACCCGCTGGCCGGGTACGCCGTGCTCGAGGTCGACAGCCGCGGGCAGGGCACCGGCTACGGCTGGGTGGGCGACACCCCCGACCCGCACGGCCACGGGCCCTCCTACCTCGGCGGGTTCATGACCCGGGGGCTGCTCGACCCCGAGGAGTACTACTACCGCCGGCTGATCACCGACGCCGTGCTCGCGGTGGACGCGGCCCAGCAGCTGCCCGGCGTCGACCCCTCGCAGGTCGTGGTGGCCGGGATCAGCCAGGGCGGTGGCATCGCGCTGGCCGTCTCCGCGCTGCGCGACGACCTGGCCGGGGTGATGGCCGACGTCCCGTTCCTCTCGGACTTCCCCCGGGCGGTGGTGACGGCGACCGCGGGTCCCTACCCGGAGATCGCGGCCTACCTCGCCAGCCACCGCGACCACGTCGACCGCGTCTTCGCCACGCTGGCCTACGTGGACGCGGCGGTGCTGGTGACCCGGTCGACGGCGCCGGCGCTGTTCTCGGTCGCGCTGATGGACAACGTCTGCCCGCCCTCGACGGTCTACGCCGCCTACAACGCCTACGCGGGGGACAAGCAGCTGCGCAGCTACCCCTTCAACGACCACGAGGGCGGCCAGTTCCACCAGGAGGCCGAGCAGCTGGCCTGGCTGCGGCAGCTCCTGCACCCCTGAGACCCCGGTCGTCGCCGGTGCCCGCCGGCCCGGCGACGACCGGCCCCCACCCGGGGTTGAGCGGGCCCGCCGCGGGGGAGAGAGGCCCGGTGGGCGTGGACAGGAGAAACCTGCGGCGGGTCATCGGTGCGTCGGCGGCGGTGGTGACGGCGCTGCAGGCCGGCACCGCGGCGCTGGCGCTGCGCACGGGACGGCGGGACTACGCCGACGGCGTCTGGGGCCCCGGCCTGGCCGCCGTCGCGCTGACCGGCGCGGCGCTGGGCACCGGCGACCGCACCCGGCGGTGGGCGCTGGCCGCGCTCACCACGGCCTGGGCGGTCCGGCTGGAGTCGCTGATGCTGCGTCGGCTGCGCGGCAGCGACACCGAGGACGAGCGGTACACCGAGTTCCTCGAGGGCGACTCCACCCCGCGGGTGCTGGCGAAGGTGTTCGGCACCCAGGCCGCCGCGCAGCTGCTGGTCTCCGCCCCGCTGCAGCTGGCCGCGGCCAGCACGCTGCCCCGCTCGGCCCGCCGCTGGCTGGTCCCCGCCGGCGTGACCGTCGCGGTGGCCGGCGCGGTGGTGGAGGCCGTCGCCGACCGGCAGAAGTCGGCCTACGCGCAGCGCGACCGGGACGAGCGGCCCGACGTCCTGGACACCGGGCTGTGGGGTGTCTCCCGGCACCCGAACTACCTGGGCGACTCGATCATGTGGGACGGCGTCTGGCTGGCCGGTGCCGCCTCCGCCCCCGGCGGCTGGCTGGTCGCCGCCCCGGCCGCGATGACCTACTTCCTCGTGTACGCCACCGGGGCCAAGCGGACCGAGGACAGGATGGGCGACCGCCCCGCCTACCAGGACTACCAGCAGCGGGTGCCCTTCTTCTTCCCCGGCACCTGAGCGCGGGCCGTGCCCACCGTGTGGCCCGGCTGCTCTGCTCCGCGATCTGCTCCCTCGACGGCATCGTCGCCGAGCGGTACGCGGTGCGGCGCTAGAGGTGCACCGGCTGCCCGGTGGTCTCCAGCACCGACAGCCACAGGTCCCCGCGCGGGTCGACCTGGTTGCGCGAGCGGGTGACCAGCGGGATCGGCAGGTTGACGAACCGGCCGTGCCAGCGGCCGGCGACGATCGCGGTGCGGCCGGCCATCGCGGCGTGCACCGCGGCCTGCGCCAGCCGGGTGCAGTAGACCGAGTCGTGGCTGTTGGCCGGCACGCTGCGGATGGCGTAGCCCGGGTCGACGTAGCGCAGCTGGAACGGGACCCCGCTGGCGCCGAGGTGGGCGCCGATCTCGTCGCGCAGCTTCTTGCCGATGTCGAACAGCTTCGCGTTGCCCGAGGCGTCGGCGCCGCCCTCCACCCCGGCGAACATGTCCTGCCCGTAGCCCTCGGCGACCACCACGACGGCGTGGCCCTGGTCGGCCAGCACCTTCTCCACGTGCGCCAGCACGCCGCGCTCCCCGCCCAGCGGCATGGCCACCTCGGGGATGAGCACCAGGTCGACGTCGTCGCTGGCCAGCGTCGCGTAGGCGGCGATGAACCCGGAGTGCCGGCCCATCAGCTTCACCAGGCCGACCCCGCCGCGGTGCGAGCGCGCCTCGGTGGCCGCCGACCGGATCGACTCCGCCGCCCGGCCGAACGCGGTCTGGAACCCGAAGCTGCGGTCGATCCAGGGGATGTCGTTGTCGATGGTCTTGGGGACGCCGACGACCGCGATGGGCAGGCCCTGCCGCATCGCCTCGTCGGCGATGGCCTGCGCCCCGCGCAGCGACCCGTCGCCACCGACGACGAACAGGATGTCGATCTGCCGCAGCCGCAGCGTCTCCACCATCACCCGCGGGTCCTGGCTCCCGCGGGAGGTGCCGAGCACCGTGCCGCCCTGCTGGTTGATGTAGCGGACCGACTCCGGGGTGAGGTCCATCGGCTCGTCGCCGTGCGGGGTCAGGCCCAGGTAGCCGTCGCGGAAACCGGTCACCGAGTGCACGCCGTAGTGCTCGGCGAGCTCGCCGACCAGGCCGCGGATGACGTTGTTCAGCCCCGGGCACAGCCCGCCGCAGGTCACGATGCCGACCTTGGTCTTCTTCGGGTCGAAGAACAGCGTGCGGCGCGGGCCGCCGGGCTCGAAGGTCGGCAGCTCCTCCACCGGGACGCCGCGCCGGGCGGCCATGCCCAGGGTGCCGTCGACCAGCACCCGGTCGTGCTCGCCGACGTAGTGCAGGGACTCCCCGCGCTCGAGCAGGCCGCTCTCCAGCGGAGAGGGGATGGTCAGCTCGCCGAGGGTGCGGACGGCGAGGTCGGCCGCCGTCAGCTCGAGCTGCTCGTCGGTGTCCACGGCCCCCAGTGTGCCCTGTCCCGGGCCCCCGCCGGGACCCCGGCTCGCCGCTGACCTGCACGAACGGGGTAGACGTCCCAGACGTGTTCTCGCCCGGAACACCCCTGGTCGGAGGCCCGTTCCCACTCCCGTGAGCTTCTCCCTGGCCGCGCTCGGCGACTCGATCGCCTACGGCACCGGCGCCGCCCGGCCCGACGACGCGATCGGCCCGCGGCTGGTCCGGGCGCTGGCCGAGGACGGCGTCGACGCGACCCTGCAGGTCGTGGCCGTCCCGGGCGCGGTGTCGGCCGCGCTGCCCGGCCAGGTCCGCCAGGTGACCCGGTGCGACCTGGCGCTGGTGGTCGTCGGCGCCAACGACCTCACCCGGCTCGTCCCCCCGGCCGCCGCGGCCGAGCAGCTGGGCGCGGCGGTCCGCGACCTGCGGGTGCTCGGTGCCGACGTCCTCGTCGTCCCCGCGCCCGACCTGTCCGCGGTGCCGTGGGTGCCGCCGGCGTTCCAGCAGCTGGTCGCGGTGGCCAGCGGCGAGCTGCAGCGCCGGCAGACCGACGCCGTGCGGGCCGCCGGCGGGGTGGCCGTGCCGATCGGCAGCGAGCTGGGCGACCGGTTCCGGGCCCAGCCGGCGCTGTTCTCCGCCGACCGCTTCCACCCCTCCTCGGCCGGCTACGCGCTGATCGCCGAGGCGCTGGTCCCGGTCGTGCGGTCGGTGGCCCGGGGGCGCACCGCCGCCTGATCCCGGGTGGCCGGGGGCGGTGCGAGGTCCCCATGATGGCCAGCGGGTGGAGCCGACGCCCGTGGTCCCGTCGAGAGGCCCTCTGTGCCCCGCCCGTCCCTGTCCCCCGGGACACCCCTGTCCGCCGTCGCCGCCCGGCTGTCCGTCCCGCCGCCCGCGGTCGACCTGCCGGTCACCGACCTGGTCACCGACTCCCGCCGCGTGCGCCCGGGGGACCTGTTCGGCTGCGTGCGCGGCGCCCGCGCCGACGGCCACCGGCTCGCCGCCGCGGCCGTCGGGGTCGGGGCGGTGGCGCTGCTGGCCGACCGGCCCGAGCGGCTGCCCGCCGGGCTCGGCGTGCCGGTGCTGGAGGTGCCCTCGGTGCGGGCCGCGTTGGGGCCGGCCGGCGCCCTGCTGGCCGGGGACCCGGCGGACCGGCTGCGGGTGGTCACGGTGACCGGCAGCAACGGCAAGACGACGACGAGCACCCTGCTGGCCGGCGCGCTGGACCGGCCCGCTGCCCGCTGCGGGCTGCTCACCACGGTCGGTGCGCGGGTGGGCCGGCACACCCGGGCCACCGAGCTGACCACCCCCGAGGCGCCCGACCTGCACCGGCTGCTGCGCTGGATGGTGCAGCGCGGGGCCGTCGGCGCCGTCGTCGAGGCCTCCTCCATCGCCCTGGACGTCGGCCGGCTGGACGCCCTGCCCGCGCAGCTCGCCGTCTTCACCGGCTTCGAGGCCGACCACCTGGACCACCACGGCACCGTCGAGCAGTACTGGGCCAGCAAGGCCCGGCTGTTCGCCCCCGACCGCACCCGGGCGGCCGTCGTCGTGGTCGACGAGCCGTGGGGCCGGCGGCTGGCCGACCAGGCCCGGGTGCCGGTGACCCGGGTGGGGCACGGCGCCGACTGCGACGTCCGGGTGCTCGAGGGCTCGTCGGGGGCGGCGGGCACCGAGGTGCTGCTCCAGGTCGGCGGCGGGCGCCACCGGGTGCGCACCCCGGTCGTGGGCCGTGCGCACACCACCAACCTGGCCGCGGCCTGGGCCGCCGCCGTCCGGCTGGGCCGCGACCCCGCCGCCGTCACCGCCGCGCTGGCCGCCGTCCACGCGCCACCCGGGCGCGGCGAGCTGCTCAGCGCACCCGGCGCACCGCTGGTGGTCGTGGACTACGCGCACACCCCCGGCGCGCTCGCCGAGGCCCTGGTCACCGCGGCGCAGCTGCGGCCCGCCGGCCGGGTGCACCTGGTGCTCGGTGCGCGCGGCGCCCGGGACCGGTGGAAACGGCAGGGCCTGGGCGCCGCCGCGCGGGCCGCCGACGAGGTCTGGCTGACCAACGAGGGCAGCCACGGCGAGGACCCGGCGGCCATCGTGGCCGAGCTGGCGGTGGGGCTGATCGGCTCCGCGGCCGGGGTGCGCACCGTGCTCGACCGGCGCACCGCGATCACCGCGGCCGTGGGCGAGGCCGGCCCGGGCGACGTCGTCCTGGTCGTCGGCCGGGGCCACGAGACGTTGCTGCAGGACGCGCCCGGGGCGGTGGACCCCGCCCGCGCGGAGCGGTTCGCCGACGCCGAGGTGGCCCGGGCGGCCCTGGACGGGCGCCGCCGGGCCGCCGGTTAGTCCTCCTCGGCCTCCCGGGCGCGCAGCTCACGGGTGGCCATGCCGCCCTCGCCGCCCTCGTCGCGGGGGCCGGCGTGCAGTTGTGCCTCGGCGGCGGACTGGTCCTTCTCGTCGGGTTCGGTCATGCGGCCCAGCCTGGGGGCTGGGCCGCACGACCGCACGACCTACAGGACGTCGAACTCGTTGAACGCCGCGCCGCCGGAGAGGGTGGCGTAGCCGGGGCCGCGGTCGAAGAACGGCTCCTCGCCGGTGCGGGCCGCGCGCATCTCCTCGCGCAGCGCGTCGGTGGCGGTGAGGTCGGCGTCGCCGTCGTCGTCGACGACCACGCCGTAGTCGCGGCGGGCGCCCTCGACGCTCACCTTCAGCCACGCGATGTCCTGCAGCACCTCCTCGACCGGGCGGTCCAGCGGGTCGCCCCAGCCGCCGCCGCCCGTCGTCCGCACCCGCACGACCGTGCCGGCCTTGAGCGGCTCGGCGTCGGCGAGGGCGTCGACCTCGTGCTCGTCCGGGCCGCCCGGGTCGACCGTGATCTGGAAGGGCCGGCCGGCCTTGCCGCCCTTGACGCCCCAGCAGGCCAGGATCGAGCGGTCGGCGATGGACATGAAGTGCGCGTCGCGGAGCACCCGGATGTGCTTCTCGTAGCCGCAGCCACCGCGGTACCGGCCCGGGCCGCCGGAGTCCATCGCCAGGCCCAGGGCCTCGATCCGGAGCGGGAAGCGGCCCTCGGTGAACTCCGTCGGCAGGTTCCGGGAGTCGGGGACGACGTGGATGGTGTCCTCGCCGTCGGCGTAGTACCGCCCGCCCGAGCCGCCGCCGAGCACCTCGCGCATGAGGTAGGGCTCGCCGTCGACGTCCGTGCCGTAGACGCCGGTGTAGCGGATCGTCTCCTGGTCGGCGGGCATCCGGCCGCCGGTGGCCTTGGCCAGCACACCGGCCAGCACGCCCAGCAACCGCAGGATGACGAACGTGCGGGCGTTGGTCGGCGCGGGGAACACCGGGGTGAGCAGCGTGCCCTTCTCCGGGAACCGCATCTCGATCAGCGGGACGACGCCCTCGTTGACGTCGAGCTCGGCCATGCGCTCCGGCGTCGCCGCCAGGTTGCGCAGGATGGGCGCGAGCCACTTCTTGAGGAAGTTGCCGTCGGAGTAGTCGCCGCAGTGGTTGATCGGGCCCTTGGCCTGCGGGCCGGTGCCGGTGAAGTCGATGACCAGCGGGACCTCCGCGGAGGAGTCCATGGTCAGCGTGATGCGCTGCCGGTGCAGCATCGGCTCGTCGACGCCGTCGTGCTCGGCGTAGTCCTCCCAGACGTAGGTGCCGTCGGGGATCTGGCTGAGGATCTCGGTCCGGTAGACCTCGGTCGAGTTGGCCAGGATCGCGTCGAAGCAGGCCTCCACCGCCGCGACGCCGTACCGCTCGAACAGCTCGCCCAGGCGGCGGGCGCCGGCCAGGCAGGCCGAGCACTCGGCGTCGAGGTCGGCGGCCAGCGAGTCGGGCATCCGGGAGTTGCGCGTCATGATCTTCAGCGCCGACTCGTTGGGGACGCCGCGGTCCCACAGCTTGATCGGGGGGACCATCAGGCCCTCCTCGAACATGCTGGTCGCCGCCGAGGGCATGGAGCCCGGGACGGCGCCGCCGATGTCGTCGTGGTGGCCGAAGGCCTGGATGAACGCGACGACCTCGCCCTCGGCGAAGACCGGCACCGTCACGCACAGGTCGGGCAGGTGGCCGATCCCGCCCTCGGACAGGTAGACGTCGTTGTGGAAGAAGACGTCGCCGACGTTCATCTCCGCGATCGGGTAGTCGCGCACCACCGGCTGCACCAGCGCGGAGTAGGAGCGGCCGGTGAGCTTGCGCAGCTGCCGGTCGTGGATGCCGGCCCGGAAGTCGTGCGCGTCGCGGATCATCGGGGAGCGCGAGGTGCGGCCGATGGCGGTCTCGACCTCCATCTCGATCGCGGCCAGCGTGCCGGCGACGATCTCGACGAGCACCGGGTCTGCAGCGGTCATCGCGAGGTCTCCTTGGTGAGCAGCAGGTTGGCGTAGCTGTCGACGGTGGCGCGGAAGCCGGGGTGCACCGGGACCGTGGAGCCGAACTCCTCGACGATCGCCGGGCCGGTGACGACGTCGCCCGGCTGCAGCTGGGTGCGGGCGTAGAGCGGGGTGTCGACCCAGTCGCCTCCGGAGGACGGCGCCGTCGACACTGCGTCGAAGAAGACCCGGCGGGTGCCGGTGACGGCGTCGGCGACCGACCCCTCGGTGCGGTCGGGCCGGGCCACGAGGTCGGGACGGCGGATCGGGCCGATGCCGCTGACCCGCAGGTTCACCCACTCCACCGCCTGGCGGGGGTCGGTGCGGAAGTCGTAGCCGTAGAGCTGGTGGTGCGCGGCGTGGAACGCGTCCGCCACCGTGGCCAGCGCGGCGTCGTCGAGCTCGCCGTCGGGCACGGGGACCCGGACCTCGAAGGCCTGGCCGACGTAGCGCAGGTCCGCCGTCCGCTGCATGCGCTGGTCGTCGCGGGCGAAGCCCTCGCCGTCCAGGGCGGTGCCGGCCCGGGCCTCGAGCTCGGCGTAGGCGCTGGCCACGGCGCCGGCGTCCAGCGCTGTGTGCTTGGCAATCATCGTCTGCACGTAGTCGTTGCGGACGTCGACGGTGAGCAGGCCGAACGCGCTGACGTTGCCCGGGTTCGGCGGCACCAGCGTGCGGGGCAGACCGAGGATGTCCATCAGCCGGCAGGCCAGCAGCGAGCCGGAGCCGCCGAACGTGGTCAGCGTGAAGTCGCGGACGTCGAGGCCGCGGGCCACGGTGACCTGCCGCAGCGCGTTGGCCTGGTTCCAGGCCGAGATCTCCAGGATCCCGGTGGCGGTCTTCTCCAGCGACAGCCCGAGCTCGCCGCCCAGGGTGTCCAGGCCGCCGGTGGCCGCCTCGACCGACAGCGGGATCTCCCCGCCCAGCAGGTGCGGGGGGATCCGGCCGAGCACGACGTGCGCGTCGGTGACGGTGGGCTCGGGGCCGCGGCTGGGGTAGCACATCGGGCCGGGGTCGGCGCCGGCGCTCTTCGGGCCGACCTTGAGGGTGCCCTCGGGGGCGATCCAGGCGATGGAGCCACCGCCGGCGCCCACGGTGACGACGTCGATCATCGGGATCTTGGACGGGTAGGCGCCGACCGTGCCCTCGGTGGTGAGCGCGGGCTCGCCGTCGATGACCACGGTGACGTCGGTGGAGGTGCCGCCGCCGTCGCAGGTGAGGATCCGGTCGAACCCGGCGGTCTGCGCGATGAGCGCGGCCCCCAGGGCGCCGGCGGCCGGGCCGGAGAGCATGGTGGTGATCGGCTGGTGCACGACCTCCTCGGCGGACAGCACACCGCCGTTGCTCTTCATGACGTAGAAGGGGACGCCGGGGGCGATCTCGTCCAGCCGCGACCGGATGCTGGTCACGTAGGCGCCGACCTTGGGCTTCACCGCGGCGTCGACCAGCGTGGTGACCGACCGCTCGTACTCGCGGTACTCGCGCAGCACGCCGGAGGACACCGACACGACGCAGTCGGGGTGCACCTCGTGCAGCACCTCGAGCATGGCCCGCTCGTGCGCGTCGTTGGCGTAGGCGTGCAGGAAGCAGACGCCGACGCAGCCGATGCCGGCGTCCTTGAAGAACTGCGCGGCGGCGACGGCCTGGTCGCGGTCGAAGGGGCGCACCTCGGCGCCGGTGTGGTCCAGCCGCCCGCCGACGGTCTTCACCAGGTCGGCCGGGACGATGCGCGGCGGCTTGACCCAGAAGTAGCTGTTGCCGTAGCCGTCGGGCACCGACTGGCGGGCGATCTCGAGCACCGATGCGTAGCCCTCGGTGGTGATGAAGCCGATCCGGTCCAGCTTGCCCTCGAGCAGCTGGTTGGTGGCCACGGTGGTGCCGTGGCTGACCGCGGTGACGGCGTCGCCGTCCAGGCCCATGAGGTCGAGGACCTTCTGCACGCCGGCGAGGAAGCCGTCGGCCGGGTTGCCGGGGGTGGACGGCGTCTTCGTGGTCGTCGTGGCGCCGGACTCCTCGTCCACCGCGACGACGTCGGTGAAGGTGCCGCCGGTGTCGATGCCGATGCGTACCCGCCTGCTCGTCATGACCGATAACTTAGCGCTGAGGTATTTCCAGCGGAAGACGTCCACGTCAGAACATCGGACCCGGATGAGGGTTGGGTCACAGTCCGTGCGGGAAGACGTGTCCCGGGGTTGCAGCTACCGGCGGCATCCGCCATGCTTGGTACCTGTAACCGGGTGTTACACGCAACCATCACGGAGGGTCGATCCCATGACCAGCACGCTGCCGCGCACCGACCAGCTGTCCGCCGCCTTCTCGGCCGCCGACCGCGACGGCGAGGCGGTCGCAGCGAGGCTGCTGGACTCCTCCCGCCAGCTCTCCTACGACCCCACCACCGAGGTCGACTGGGACGAGCCGCTCGACCCGGCCCTGCACGGGCTGAACCCCGAGTGGAGCACGCTGTACGGGACGGAGCTGTGGGACGAGATGACCGAGGAGCAGCGGGTCACGCTGACCCGGCACGAGGTCGCCTCGATCATGAGCACCGGCATCTGGTTCGAGATGATCCTGCAGCAGATGCTGCTGCGGGAGCACTACGCCGGTGACACCACCCGCAAGGACTTCCAGTTCGCGCTCACCGAGATCGCCGACGAGTGCCGGCACTCGCTGATGTTCGCCCGGGCCTGCGAGAAGCTCGGCGCCACCGGCTACGCGCCCAAGCGCAGCGGCATCGAGCTGGGCCGGTTCTTCAAGACCTTCGCCGACGGCGAGCGCGCCTTCGGGGCGGCGCTGGTGGCCGAGGAGGTCCTCGACGTCATGCAGCGCGACTGGATGCGCGGTGAGGACGTGCTGCCGCTCATCCGCACCACGAGCCGGATCCACGTGGTCGAGGAGTCCCGGCACATGACCTACGCCCGGCAGGAGATGCGGGAGAGCCTCGAGGGCATCAGCGCCCCGCGCCGGCGCACCACCGCCACCCTGCTGGCGATCGTGACCGCCGTCGTGGTCACCAACCTGGTGCACCGCGACGTCTACACCGCTGCCGGCCTGGACGCCGACCGCGCCGAGCGCGAGGCCGCGGCGAACAAGCACCACCACGCGATGATGCGGACCAGCAGCCGGCACCTGATGACCTTCCTGGGCGAGTGCGGCATGCTCACCGCCCCGGCCAAGGCGATCTACCGCCGCCTGCACATGCTCTGAGGGGCACCCCATGGCGTTCGCGATCACCCAGAACTGCTGCTCGGACGCCTCCTGCGTCTCGGTCTGCCCGGTCAACTGCATCCACCCCACCCCGGACGAGCCCGGGTTCGGGCAGACCGAGACGCTCTACGTCGACCCGCGGACCTGCATCGACTGCGGTGCCTGCGCCGACGCCTGCCCGGTCGACGCCATCGCCCCGACCTGGCTGCTGCGCCCCGAGCAGCAGGTGTACGCGCAGGTCAACGCCGACTGGTTCACCCGGCCCGACGCCCCGGCCGCCCCGGTGTGGGACGCCCCGCGCTTCCCGACCGTCGACCTGTCGGCCATCGGCCGGCTCGAGGTCGCGATCGTGGGCACCGGCCCGGCCGCGGTCTACGCGGCGCAGTCGGTGCTGCGCGCCACCGAGGCGCGGGTGACCTTCCTGGAGCGGCTGGCCCACCCCGGTGGCCTGGCCCGCTGGGGGGTGGCCCCCGACCACCCGGGCACCCGCCGCGTGCTGGAGCACACCTCCGCCGTCCTGGACCACCCGCGCGTCACCCTGCGCACCGGCGTCGAGGTCGGCCGCGACGTCAACCCCGCCGAGCTGGCCCGCCGCTACGACGCCGTCCTCTACGCGACCGGGGCCGCTGGGGACCGCGCCCTCGACGTCCCCGGCGACGAGCTCGCGGGCAGCGTCTCGGCCCGCGAGGTCGTCAACTGGTACACCGGCCACCCCGAGGCCGCGCCCGTGGACCTGTCGCAGGTGCGCCGGGTGGTCGTCGTCGGCACCGGCAACGTGGCCCTGGACGTCGCCCGCATGCTGTCCTCCGACCCCGGCCGGCTGACCGGTACCGCGACCTCGCCGGCGACGCTCGAGGCGCTGCGCACCAGCGCGCTGCGCGAGGTGGTGGTGGTGGGCCGGCGCGGGGCCGAGGACGCCGCCTGCAGCTCGTCGGAGCTGCGCGCGCTCACCCACCTGCCCGGCGTGCGCACCGTGCTGTCGGGCAAGGCGCCCGACGACGCCCCGCCCGGGTCCAAGGCCGAGCTGTTCGCCGGCCTGGACCGCTTCGACGACGACCTCGCCGCACCGCCGGAGCCGGGCCGGCGCATCGTGTTCGCCTTCGGCCAGGCCACCCGCGAGCTGGTGGGCGAGGACGGCCGGGTCACCGGCATCGTGCTGGGCTCCTCCGAGGGCGACGTCACCGTGCCCGCCGAGCTGGTGGTGCGGGCGATCGGCCACCGCGGCACCGAGCTGCCGGGCCTGCCCTTCGACGCCGGGACCGGGCGGGTGCCGCACGAGGCCGGCCGGGTCACCGGCGCGCCGGCCGGCACCTACGTCGTGGGCTGGGCCAAGCGCGGGCCCTCGGGCGGCATCGGCGCCAACCGGCCGGACGCCGAGGAGACGGTGGGCTCGCTCCTGGCCGACGCCGCCGCGGGCGTCATCGGCCGCCGTCCCTCCCGCCGCCGCTGACCCCTCCCTGTGCAGCGTTGATCAGGGAGGTTGATCGAACTCCGTCCTGGTTCACCAGATCTCGTGCACCAGGACGGACGTGGATCAACTCCCCTGATCAACGCTGAGCGGCCGGGGTCAGCCCTGGGCGAGCTCGGCGAGGTGCTGGGTGTCGCGCCAGCCCTGCAGCCGCGACTCGTAGTCCTTCGTCGCGATGCCCAGCGGCGCGGTGCCGAAGAAGACCCGCAGCGGCGGGGCCTCGCTGTCCACGAGCTGCAGGACGGCGGCGGCGGACGCCTCCGGGTCGCCGGGGGTCGCGACCCGGGCCTTGCGCTGCTCGGCGGCCTTGACCCGGAAGTCGTCGTAGGCCGGGTTCGGGGTGGCGTGCTTGGCCGAGGCGCCGGGCCAGTCGGTGTCGAAGCCGCCCGGCTCGATCAGCGTGACGTGGATGCCGAAGTCGGCGACCTCCGCGGCCAGCGCCTGGGAGAAGCCCTCCAGCGCCCACTTCGAGGCGTTGTAGATGCCGATGTTCGGGAAGGCGGAGATGCCGCCGATGCTGGACACCTGCAGCACGTGGCCCGAGCCCTGCTCGCGCAGGAACGGCAGCGCGGCCTGGGTGACCCACAGCGCGCCGAAGACGTTGGTCTCGAACTGCGCCCGCGCCTCGGCCTCGGAGACCTCCTCGACCATGCCGAACTGGCCGTAGCCGGCGTTGTTGACCACGACGTCGAGCCGGCCGAAGTGGGCGTGCGCCCGCTCGACGGCGGCGAAGACGGCCGCGCGGTCGTCGACGTCGAGCTGCACGGGGAGGACGCGATCACCGAACCGGGCGACGACGTCCTCCAGCGAGGCGGTGTCGCGGACGGTGGCGGCGACGGAGTCACCGCGCTCGAGGGCGGCGATCGTCCAGGCGCGGCCGAAACCGCGGGAGGCGCCGGTGATGAACCAGGTCTTCGACATGCCTGGTGCCAGCGCCCCCCGCGGCCGGGGTGTTCCCGTCAGCGGCGGTCGTCGTCCCGGGGGTGCTGCTCGTCGGTGATCCGCGGCAGCTGGGCGGTGCCGGGCTCGTCGGTGCGCGGCTGCTCCTCGGCCCAGATCGGCGGCTCCTCCGCCGGCCGGTCGTAGGCCTGGTAGGGGTCGGGCGCGGCCGAGGAGGCGGTCGACCCACCGGACGGCGTGCCGCCCGACCAGGGCTGCGGCGACCCGTACTGCTGGCCGTAGTGCTCCTCGGACGTCGGCGGCGGGGTCATCGACTGCGGGTCGTAGACCTGGGTGGGGTGCTGGTCGGCAGGCTGCGGCGGGTAGGGCGCGGCGGCCGGGGCGACGGCCCGCTCCTGCGCGGCACGCTCGGCGGCGGCCCGCTCGGCCGCCATCCGCTCGGCCTCGGCCTGCTGGGCGCGCTGGCGCTCGGCCTCGGCCCGCTCGGCCTCCTGGCGGGCGCGCTCGGCGGCCTCGCGCTCCTCCCGGATGCGGCGCTGCTCGGCGGCGATCCGGTCGGCCTCGGCCTGCAGCACCTCCGACGCCGGCCGCGCGGCCTGCGCCTCGCGGCGCATGTTCGGCGCCTCGGCCTCGACCTTGCTCAGCGCGTTCTCCCAGCGCTGCCGCATCGGCACGATGCCGCCGCCGCCGACGGCCACCACGACGACGCCGACGACGGCGACCAGGATCGCGTAGAGGACGGCGTTGACCACGTTCTGCGCGATCTCGAGCTGGTCGAGCGCGGCGATGATGCCGAGGGCCAGGACGACGGTCGAGGCGGCGGTGGCCAGGGTGCGGGCGTAGGACAGCGACCCCAGCGCGTTCTGCACGACCAGCCGGACGGCGGCGGCGACGGCCGCGGCGATCACCAGGATGAGGATCGCGACGAAGACCTTGGGCAGGTAGCCGATGATCGCGGCGAGGTAGTCGCTGATCGGGTTCTGCCCGAACACGCCGAAGGCGGTGGACAGGACGAACAGCATCACCGCGTAGAAGAGGATCTTCGCGAGGATCGCCGAGGCGTCGTACTGGCTGCCCTGCAGCAGCTTGCGGACGCCGCCGCGCTCGACGGCCCGGTCGAAGCCGACCTTCTCCAGCACCTTCGTCAGCAGCTTCTCCAGCGCCTTGGCGACGAAGTAGCCGACGACGAGGATGATCACCGCCAGCAGCAGCTTGGGCAGGAACGCGACGACGTCCCCGAGTGCGTTTCCTACTGAGTTGCCCATGTCTGGACCTCCTGGTGGGGGTTGCGGCTCGCCACACCATGCCCGAGCCCGCCGCGGACCACCCGTCGAGGAGCCGGACGGATCAGTCCTTCTCCTCCGGCCGGCCGATGCCGGCGACGTAGAGGGTGAGCAGCACCGCGCCCGGGGCGGTGACGAACAGCGGCCACGGGAAGACCAGGTCGGCGGTGCCGAGGCTGACCGCGGCCCAGGTCACGACGTTCACCACCAGCACGCAGGCCCAGATGATGGTGAGGACCCGCATCGCGGTGCCGCCGCCGGTGTCGCTGAACACCGCGGACCGGTCGCGCCGGGCCGGGTGCACCGACGCGGCGGTCACCTCGGGGGAGGGCAGGGGGCCGAGGTCGGCGGTGACGGCGTCGAGGTCGCCGCGGGTGCGCGCGGCCCAGACCAGGCGGGCGCGCTCGTCGAACTCGCGCAGCTCCAGCTGGCCGACCTCGACCGCCCGCCGCAGCCGGGTCTCGACCAGCGCGCGGTCGGCGTCGGACACCCGCAGCTGCGAGGGCGGAACCGGGTCGCTCACGACCCGCATCCTGGCACCGTCAGTTGATCATCGTCATCCGCAGGCGGGACACGCCGTCGGCCGGCGCGTGCCGCCTGCAGCTGACGATGATCAACTGCGGGGGTGGCAGGGGATCAGCTGCGGCGGCCCAGGAGGTAGCCGACGAGGACGCCGAGCAGGGTGAGCACGCCACCGCCCACGGCGGCCAGGGCCAGCTCGGCCGGGGCCGCACCGGCGCCGCCGCCGGCCGCGGGGGCCGCGAACCGGGTGGGGGCTGCCGACGGGGTGGTCTCGGGGGACGACCCGCCGTGCACCGCGGTGTCGCTGACGGCAGCCGCCGACGGGGTCACGTCCGCGTTCGCCGGCGCCTGCGCGGCCGGGGCCGTGCCGGTCAGCTCGGCGTCGATGGCGGAGAAGAACTGCCCGGCCAGCCGCTTGGCCACCCCGGTGATCATCCGCTGGCCGACGCCGGCGACCGCGCCGCCGACGACCGCGTCGGCGTCGTAGCTGAGCTTCGTGCCGCCGTCGACGGCCTCCAGCGTGATCGGCACGGTGGCCCGCACCGAGCCCGGACCGCCCGAGCCGGAGGCGTGCATGACGTACCGGGTGGGCTGCTCCTTGTCGGTGAGCTTCACCTCGCCGGCGTAGACCCCGCGGATGGCGCCGACGCCGACCGAGACGGTCATCGCGTACTCGTCCTCGCCGGTGCGCTCCAGCCCCTGGCAGCCGGGGATGGTGCGGGCCAGCACGGCCGGGTCGGTGATCGCCGCCCACACCTCCGCCGGCGGGGCGGACAGGGTGGCGGTGCCGTCGAGCTTCACGCAGGTGCTCCTTCTCGGGTGGGGACCCGCTCCGCGTCGGGGTCGCGGACCAGGTCGTAGAGCTCGGTGGGGGAGATGGGCATGGCGGCGATGCGCCGGCCGACGGCGTCCTCGATGGCCGAGGCGATGCACGCGGTGCCCGGGATGACGCCGGCCTCGCCGGCGCCCTTGAGGCCCAGCGGGTTCAGCGGCGACGGGGTCTCCTGGTGGTCGATGACCACGTCGGGGACCTCGCTGGCGTAGGGCATGAGGAAGTCCATGAACGAGGCGTTCTGCAGCTGGCCGTCGGCGTCGTAGGCCATCCGCTCGTAGAGCGCACCGCCCACGCCCTGGGCGACCCCGCCGTGGACCTGGCCCTCGACGATCATCGGGTTGACGATGTTGCCGCAGTCGTGGACCACGGCGTAGTCGACGACGTCGATCTCCCACGTGGTCGGGTCGATCTCGACCACGGCGGCGTGCGCGCCGGAGGCGAAGGTCGACCGGATGGGGGAGTAGTAGTCGACGTGCTCCAGGCCGGGGGCGTCGCCGACGGCGACCGGCGGCTTGGAGTCGTCGCCGGGCCCGGCGAACTGGGTGGCCTGCCGGGCGGCCTCGTCGAAGGCGTACCGCAGCGGGTTGGAGAGGACGGCGACGGTGCGCAGCGGGATCGAGGCGCCCGGGGTGCCCTTGACCTGGACCAGGCCCTCGTCGATCTCGAGGTCCTCGACGTCGGCCTCGAGCACGTCGGCGGCGATGCGCAGCGCCTTGGCCCGCACCCCGCGGGCGGCCAGCGCGATGGCGTTGCCGCTCATCACCGCGGCGCGGGAGGCGAAGGTGCCCACCGCGTAGCCGAAGCGCCGGGTGTCGCCGGTGGTGACCTCGACGTCCTCGATCGGGACGCCGAGCTCGTGCGCGACGATCTGGGCGAACGCGGTCTCGTGGCCCTGGCCCTGCGAGGTGAGGCCGGTGGAGACCAGCACCTTGCCGCTGCCGAGCACCTGCACGTGGCCGCCCTCGTAGGGGCCGGGGCCGGTGCCCTCGACGTACATGGCCATGCCGACACCGAGCTGCTTGCCGCGCGACGCCGCCTCCTCGCGCCGGGCGTCCATCGAGTCCCAGCCGACCAGGGCGACGAGCTTGTCGAGCAGGCCCTCGTAGTTGCCCGAGTCGTAGATGACCGGCCGGCCGTCCTGGAACGTCAGGTGGTGGTCGTAGGGGAACTGGTCGGGCCGGATCAGGTTGCGCCGGCGCACCTCGGCGCGGTCCAGGCCGAGGTCCTGGGCGATCCGGTCCATCGTCCGCTCCATGGCGTAGCAGCCCTGGGGCCGGCCGGCGCCGCGGTAGGGCGTCACGATGACGGTGTTGGTGTAGACGCTGTCGATGCGCACCCGGTAGACCGGGATGGCGTACGGGCCGACCAGCTGGGTGGCCGTCACGATCGGCACGATGATCCCGTAGGGCGTGTACGCGCCGTTGTCGTGCCAGCCCCGGACGTCGAGCGCGGTGACCCGGCCCTCGTCGTCGTAGCCGACGGTGATCTCCTGGCGCTGCTCGCGCTCGTGCGCGGAGGAGATGAAGTGCTCGCGGCGGTCCTCGGCCCAGTGCACCGGCTGGCCCAGCGCGATGGCGGCCATGGGCACGAGCAGCTCCTCGGGCCACGGGTGCACGATCTTGACGCCGAACCCGCCGCCGACGTCGGGTGCCACGACCTCGACCTTCTCCAGCGACAGCTGCAGCTTGGCCGCGATGGCCGCGCGCACCGAGGTGGAGGCCTGGGTGGAGGTGTGCACCCGCAGCGAGGCGTCGTCGTGGTCCCAGACCGCGTGCACGCCCTTGCCCTCCATGGGCATGCAGGCGCTGCGCTCGATGTACTGGGTGAAGCTCAGCGTGTGCGTCGAGGCGGCCAGCGCGGCCTCGACGTCCCCGGTCTCCTGGTGGTGCCGGGCAGCGACGTTGTCGGGCACGTCCTCGTGCACGGCGTGCGCGGCTTCCCGGGCGGCGTCGACGCCGACGACGACCGGCAGCTCCTCGTAGGTGACGACGATGCGGTCGCAGACGTCCTCGGCGACGTACCGGTCGGTCGCGACGACCATGACCACGGCCTCGCCGACGTGCTGCACGACGTCGCGGGCCAGCGGGTAGCCGGTGCGGGGTGCGGTCAGCTGCGGGTGCGGGATGAGCACGGGCAACGGCTCGGCCATCGGGCCGACCAGGTCCTCGTAGGTGTAGACGGCGACGACGCCCTCGACGTCCAGCGCCCCGTTGACGTCGATGCCGGTGATCCGGGCGTGCGCGTAGGGGCTGCGGACGAAGGCGGCGGCGAGCGCGCCGTGGCCGATGTCGTCGGTGTACCGGCCGCGCCCGGTGATCAGCCGGAGGTCCTCGCGCCGGCGGACCGGCTCGCCGAACAGCTTGGTGGTCATGCGTGGCCTCCTGCCGCGTCCTTCATGAGGCCCGCGGCGTGCCGGCAGGCCTTCTTGATGTTGGCGTAGCCGGTGCACCGGCAGAGGTTGCCGCCGACGATCTCGTCGACCTCCTCCTCGGTGATGTCGGTCGAGGCGTCGCGCGCCTCGAGGCCGGCGGCCATGGTCATGAGGAAGCCGGGGGTGCAGAACCCGCACTGCAGGGCGTGGCACTCGCGGAAGGCCTCCTGCACCGGGTGCAGGACCTCCCCGCCCCGGCCGTCGTCGCGGGCCAGGCCCTCGACGGTGGTGACCGCCTTGCCGTCGACCTGCACGGCCAGCACCAGGCAGGAGCGCACCGGGGTGCCGTCGACCAGCACGGTGCAGGCGCCGCACACGCCGTGCTCGCAGCCGACGTGGGTGCCGGTCAGCTCCAGGTCGTGCCGGAGCGCGTCGGACAGCAACCGGCGCACCGGCACGGTCGTTTCACGTGGCACACCGTTGACGGTGACGGTGATGGCGCGTTCGGTGGTGACCTCGGTCGTCGGGTGGTTCATCGGGTCTGGGCCTCCTCGGCGGCGCGGGCGAGCGTGCGTTCGGTGAGGACGCCGACGAGCAGCCGGCGGTAGTCCGCGCTGGCGTGCAGGTCGCCGTCCGGGTCGACCAGGGTGCGGGCCAGGTCGGCCGCGGCGGACCAGTCGGCCTCGGCGACGGTGCGGCCGGCGACGGCCTCGGTCAGGTCGTGCACCTCGGGGACCAGGCCCACGGAGATGTAGGCGGCCCGGACGGAGGAGACCCTCGAGTCCTCGTCGAGGGTCACGGTGACCCCGGCGCCGCAGACGGCGTAGTCGCCCTTGCGGCGGGACACCTCCTCGAAGGCGGTGCCGCTGCGGGGCGGGAGCGCGGGGAAGAACGCCTCGGTGACCACGGCCGGGCCGTGCACGGAGGTCTCCAGGGGGCCGACGAAGAAGTCGGCCCAGTCGACGGTCTGCGGACCACCCGGCGTCGCGACGGTGACGGAGCCACCGGTCAGCGCCAGCACGGAGGTCATCTCGCCGGAGGGGTCGGCGTGGGCGATGGAACCGACGGTCGTGCCGCGGTTGCGGATCGCGGGGTGGGCGACGTTCGCCGTCGCCCGGGCCAGCAGCGGTTGGACCCGCGCGGCCTCGGCGTGGTGCAGCAGGTCCACGTGGCGGACCAGGGCCCCGACCCGGACCCCGTCGCCGCTGACGGCGACGGAGTCCAGGCCGGGGATCCGGTTGATGTCCACGAGCGTGGCCGGGGAGGCCAGCCGCATGGACAGCAGGGGGAGCAGCGACTGCCCTCCGGCCAACACCTTGGCGCCGTCCTCGGCGAGGAGGGTCAGCGCCTCGTCGAGCGAGGTGGGGTCGGCGTAGCCGAAGGGCGCGGGCTTCACGGGTTGCGGGTCTCCCTCTCGATCGTGCGGGTGGTGGTCTGCTGGTCCAGGGAGGACGGGTCGGCGCCGCCGGCGTCGTGGGCACCGGCGTTGCCCAGCGCGGGGCCGGTGCCGTGCCGGAAGCCGTCCTCGGACAGCAGGGCGTCCTTCATGTCCCGGGGCGCGAGGGCGCGGGCGACGTGCCAGCCGGCGACCGCCACGATCGTGCCCAGCGCGATGCCGCCCAGGGAGAAGTTGTCGGTGAAGACCAGGGTCACGTTGCCGATGCCGATGATGATCCCGGCGGCCAGCGGCACCAGGTTGATCGGGTTGGCGAAGTCGACCCGGTTCTCCTTCCAGATCTTGGCGCCCAGCAGACCGATCATCCCGTAGAGGACGACGGTGATGCCGCCGAGGACGCCGCCGGGGGTGGCGTTCACGATCGCGCCGAACTTCGGCACCAGGCCGAGCAGGATCGCCACGACCGCGGCCACGTAGTAGGCGGCGGTGGAGTAGACGCGGGTGGCCGCCATGACGCCGATGTTCTCGGCGTAGGTGGTGGTGGGGGAGCCGCCGACCGAGCTGGCGATCACGGTGCCCACGCCGTCGGCGAAGACCGCGCGGCCCATGACCGGGTCGAGGTCGCGCTTGGTCATCTCGCCCACGGCCTTCACGTGGCCGGCGTTCTCGGCGACCAGCGCGATGACGGCGGGCAGCACGAGCAGGGTGAAGTTCAGCGAGAAGCTGGGCGCGGTGAAGGTGGGCAACCCGAACCAGGGGGCCGCGCCGACGCCGGAGAGGTCGACCCGGTCGTGCACGGTGGCCTCGGTGGCGCCGCCGAGCACGGAGGTGATGGGGCCGGCGGTGGCGTCGAGCAGCAGGGAGAGCAGGTAGCCGAAGACCAGGCCGAGCAGGATGGAGATGCGGGACCAGAAGCCGCGCAGCGCGAGCGAGGCGACGATGACGAAGGCCATCGTGGCCAGGGCGACCCACTGGTCCTGGGGCCAGTACGTCTGCGCGGCGACCGGGGCCAGGTTGAACCCGATGAGCAGCACGACGGCGCCGGTGACGGCGGGCGGCAGCACCTTGTTGACGACGCGGACGCCGGCGACCTGGATCAGGATGCCGACCAGGGCGAGGACGACGCCGGCGACGAGGATCGCGCCGACCTTGTCCGAGACCCCGCCGCCCTGGGCGGTGATGGCCGCGACGCCGCCGACGAAGGCGGCCGAGGTGCCGAGGTAGGAGGGCACCTTCCCCTGCACGATGAGCAGGAAGACGATGGTCGCGACGCCGGACATCATGATCGCGAGGTTCGCGTCCAGGCCCATGATCAGCGGGAAGACGAAGGTCGCGCCGAACATGGCGACGACGTGCTGGGCGCCGATGCCGACGGTCAGGGGCCACGAGAGCCGCTCGTCGGGGGCCACGGCCTCACCGGGCGGCGGGGTCTTCCCGTCGCCGTACAACTTCCACCCGAACGCCATGACGTCCTCCTGCTCGGTGCGGCCTCAGCCGGCCGCGGGCGCTCTCCGGTGGGCACGATCCCGCCGGGCGCGGCCACTGTGACACCGACCACCGACACTACGGAAGTACCTCAGCGCTAAATCTTCGGGTCCGTGATGTTGCCCGAAGATTTCTCTCACCGCTGAGATACTTCCGCGGTAGCGTCGCGGCGTGAGCGACTCCGTGCACGTCTCCCTGCGCAGCGGCGTCTACGCCGACTCGGTCAAGCTGATGCAGGTCAGCAAGGCGGTCGGGGCCCGCGACGGCGTCACCGCCGTGCTGGTCGCGATGGCCACCCCGCTGAACCTCGAGCTGGCCGCCGGCATGGGCCTGGCCCCCGACGAGGACGCCAAGCCCGACCAGCTGCTGGTCGCACTGCGTGCCGTCGACGACGCCGAGCTGGCCGCCGCCGTCACCGCCGTCGAGGTCGCGCTGACCGCCCGCGAGGAGCGCGGCTCGGCCGACGCCATCCCGCCGCGCACCGTCGGCTTCGCCCTCGCCGAGGAGGCCGAGACCCCGCTCGCGGTGGTCAGCGTCCCCGGCCCCTACGCCGTCGCCGAGGCCATGGACGCCGTCGCCGCCGGTCGCAGCGTGCTGGTCTTCTCCGACGGCGTCCCGGTCGAGCACGAGGTCGCGCTCAAGGCCGCCGCCCACGAGGCCGGCGTGCTGGTCATGGGCCCCGACTGCGGGACGGCCATCGTCGGCGGCGTCGCCCTCGGCTTCGCCAACGTCGTCCGCCCCGGGCCGGTGGGCCTGGTCGCCGCGTCGGGCACCGGCGCGCAGCAGGTCAGCTGCCTGCTCGACATGGCCGGCGTCGGCGTCAGCCACGTGCTGGGCACCGGCGGGCGCGACCTGTCCGCCGCGGTCGGTGGCCGCGCCACCCTCGACGCGCTGGCGATGCTGGACGCCGACGACGCCACCGAGCGGGTGCTGCTGGTCAGCAAGCCCCCGGCCCCCGAGGTCGCGCAGGAGGTGGGGAGGACGGCGGCCGGGCTGGCCACGCCCTTCTCCAGCGCGGCGCTGAGCCCCGACAGTCCCGACCTCACCGCCGCCGTCGAGGCGCTGCTGCAGGACATGGGCGCCGACGTCCCGACCTGGCCCAGCCGGCCCGGCGCCGACCGCGAGGTCCCCGAGGGCGCGGTGCTCAAGGGCTTCTACTCCGGCGGCACCCTGGCCGACGAGGCGATGCTGGTGGCCGCCCCGGTGCTGGGCGACGTCCGCAGCAACACCCCGTTGAAGCCGGAGCTCGACCTGGGCGCCGACTTCGGCGCCGCCGGCCACGTCGTCGTCGACTTCGGCGACGACGCGCTGACCGTCGGCCGGGCGCACCCGATGATCGACCCCACGCTGCGGCTGGAGGCGATCGCCGGTCTGGCCGCGAGCGGGGAGCCCGCCGTCCTGCTGCTCGACGTCGTCCTCGGGTACGGGGCCGACCCCGACCCCGCCGGCGCACTGGTGCCGGCCATCCGCGACCTGCCGTTCCCCGTCGTGGTGGGCCTGGTCGGCACCGAGGGCGACCCGCAGGGGTGGTCCCGCCAGGCCGATGCGCTGGCCGCCGCCGGCGCGCACGTGTTCGCCTCCAACTCCGCGGCCACCCGGTTCGCGGTCGACCTGATCGGGGCCTGAGAAGTGAGCAGCCTGCTGACCGGACGCCCGGCCGTGGTGGCCGCCGGCGTCGACGTCTTCTCCGACGCGCTGCGCGCCCAGGGCGTCGGCGTCACCGACGTCGAGTGGCGCCCGCCGACCATCGGCTCGGCCGACGACCTCACCCAGCTCGCCCTGGACCCGCGCCGCGCCGCGGCCAACCGGGTCGCCGTCGAGCGCGTGCTGGCCAGCCGGTCCACCCTCACCGACGTCCGCCCGGCCACCGAGGTGCTCGGCCTGACCGGCCGCACCCTGCTGCACTCCGGGCCGCCGCTGACCTGGGAGACCGCCTCCGGGCCGATGCGCGGCGCGCTCATCGGCGCCTGCCTGTTCGAGGGCTGGGCCGACACCCCCGAGGCCGCCGAGGCACTGCTCGCCTCGGGCGGCGTCGAGCTCGACAGCTGTCACCACCACCGTGCCGTCGGCCCGATGGCCGGCGTGACCAGCCCGTCGATGTGGATGTGGTGCCTCACCGACCCCACCGACGGGCGCGAGGCCTACAGCAACCTCAACGAGGGCCTGGGCAAGGTGCTCCGGATGGGCGCCTACGGCCCCGAGGTCATCGAGCGGCTGCACTGGATGACGACGGTGATGGGCCCGGTGCTGCAGGCCGCCGTCCGCTCGCGCACCGAGCCGCTGGACGTCACCGGGATCCTCGCCCAGATGCTCCAGATGGGCGACGAGGCGCACAACCGCAACCGGGCCGGCTCGCTGATGACGCTGCGCGAGCTGTCGCCGTCCATCGTCGCGGTCGACGCCCCGAAGTCCGACATCGCCGAGGTGCTGCGCTTCATCGGCGGCAACGAGCACTTCTTCCTCAACCTCGGCATGCCCAGCGCGAAGCTCGCGATGGACGCCGTCGGGTCGGTCCCGGGCTCGACGATGGTCACCACGCTGGCCCGCAACGGCACCGAGTTCGGCATCCGGACGGCGGGCACCGGCGACCGCTGGTTCACCGCCCCCGCCAACACCCCGGTCGGGCTGTTCCTGGGCGACTACGGCCCCGAGGACGCCAACCCCGACATCGGCGACTCCGCGATCATGGAGACCTACGGCATCGGCGGGTTCTGCATGGCCGCCGCCCCGGCGATCGTCCGGTTCGTCGGCGGCACCGTGCCCGACGCGCTGGCCACCACCGAGCGGATGTACCAGATCACGCTGGCCGAGAGCCCGGCGATGCAGGTGCCGATCCTCGGCTTCCGCGGCGCGCCGACCGGCATCGACGTCCTCAAGGTCGCCCGCACCGGGTGGCTGCCGCAGATCAACACCGGCATGGCCGGCCGGGTCGCCGGCACCGGTCAGGTCGGCGCCGGTCTGGTGCAGCCGCCGGCGGCCTGCTTCGAGCAGGCCGTCGCCGCGCTCGCGGAGGAGTCCCGCGCCGCCCTCGTCTGAGGACGGCGCGGGCCCGGCCCGTCAGCGGATCAGCGTGCCCAGGTCCACGGGCAGCTGGATGCCGGTGACGTGCCGGGCCTCGTCGCTGGCGAGGAACGCCACGGCGTTCGCGATGTCCTCGGGCTCGGAGTACTGGTCCGGCAGCGCCTGCATGAAGATCGGCGCCAGGGTCTGCGCGTGCGCGGCGATCAGCGGCTGCAGGTCGTCCACGGTCATCCCGGTGGCCACGCCGTGCGGGTGCACGGTGTTGACCCGGATGCGGTGCTGCGCCAGCTCGTTGGCCAGCGACTTCGCGTACCCGACCACGCCGTGCTTGGTGGCCGCGTAGGCGGACAGGAACGGCAGCCCGCGCAGCCCGGCGACCGAGCTGGTGATGATGATCGACCCGCCGGTGCCCTGCTCGAGCAGGGTCGGGATGGTGGCCTTGGCGGTGTGGAAGACGCCGGTCAGGTTGACCGCCACGGTCTCGTTCCACTGCTCGAGGGTGATCTCCCAGCTGTTGCCGGCCGAGCAGATGCCGGCGTTGGCGACGACGACGTCCAGGCGGCCCAGCTCGGCCACGCCGTCGGACACCGCGGCCGACAGCGCCGCGAAGTCGGCGACGTCGGCCTGCCGGGCGACGATCCGCCGGTCCTGGGCCTCGACCAGTCGCACGGTCTCGGCCAGGTCGTCGGGGGTGGCGCCGGCGTAGTGCGTGGTGGCCGGCTGCGCGCAGACGTCCACGGCGATGACGTCGGCGCCCTCGGCCGACAGCCGGACGGCGTGCGCCCGGCCCTGGCCGCGGGCGGCCCCGGTGACGAGGGCGACCTTGCCCTCGAGACGGCGGGCGGGACTGGTCATGCGGATCTCCTCGGCGGACAGGTGGCACTGAGTGCCATGTGGTGCGGGTCACCGTACAGACCGGCCGCGGCGTTGCCCAGGGCTCTCCCGCTAGCGTCCGGTGCGTGCCCGACGGAACCCGGCCCGACGTCCAGCAGGCGGGGGAGCGCGCCGACCTGACCGGCCTCGGCCGGCCCGAGCTCGCCGAGCTGCCGGCCCGCCTGACCGACGACGAGCGGGTGCTCGACGTCGGCACCCCGATGCACGAGGGCGTCTTCGGCCTCCTCGTGCTCACCGACCGCCGGCTGCTGTTCCTCAAGGTGGGCAAGCAGGCCACCGAGGTCGCCGTACCGCTGCGGGAGGTCCTGGGCGTCGAGTGGAAGCGCTCCTTCCGCGGCCGCAGCCGGCTGGCCGTGCAGACCACCACCGGGGAGCTCGCGTTCACCGAGCTGTCCAACGAGCACGGTGCGGCGCTGGAGGGCGGGCTGCGCTCGATGGCCCGCCGGCACCCCCGCGCCGCCGCGCCCGCACCCCGCCCGGCGGCCCCCGCGCCGGGGCCGCAGCAGGGCGGGCTGCGGCTGGACCTGCACGGACGCCGCGCGGTGGTGACCGGTTCGTCCCAGGGCATCGGGCTGGCCATCGCCACCGGGCTGGCATCCGCCGGGGCCGCCGTCGTCCTCGTGGCCCGCGACCCCGCGCGGCTGGGTGCCGCGGCCGAGCAGGTGCGGACGGCGGTCGACGGCGCCGACGTCACCACCGTGGCCACCGACCTCGCCGCCGACGACGGCACCGCCGCCCTGCTGGCCGCCGTCCCCGACGCCGACGTGCTGGTCAACAACCTCGGTGTCTTCGGGGCCCAGCCGGCGCTGGAGATCCCCGACGAGGAGTGGCGCCGCTACTTCGACACCAACGTGCTCACCGCCGTCCGGCTGCTGCGGGCCTACCTGCCCGGCATGCGCGACCGCGGCTGGGGCCGGGCGCTGCAGATCGCCAGCGACAGCGCCGTCGCGACCCCGGCCGAGATGGTGCACTACGGCGTCTCCAAGACCGCCCTGCTCGCGGTCTCGCGCGGCTTCGCCAAGGAGGTGGCCGGCACCGGCGTCACGGTCAACTCGGTCATCGCCGGGCCCACGCACACCGGCGGCGTCGAGGACTTCGTCCGCTCGCTGGTCGGCGCCGACCTGCCCTGGGACGACGCCCAGCGCGAGTTCATGCGGGTGCACCGGCCGCAGTCGCTGCTGCAGCGGCTCATCGAGCCCGAGGAGATCGCCGCCATGGTGGTCTACCTGGCCTCGCCGCTGGCGTCGGCGACCACCGGCGGCGCGCTGCGGGTCGACGGCGGCTACACGGACTCGATCCTGCCGTGACACCGGCGCAACACCGCTGCGCCAGCCTGGCCGGGTGACCTTCGCCGTCCCCGTCGTCGACATCGCGCCCTACGTCACCGGGACCGGGGACCGGGCGGCCACCGCGGCGGCCATGGACGCCGCCTGCCGCGAGGTCGGCTTCGTGCAGGTCGTCGGCCACGGCGTCAACCCCGCGCTCGCCGACGGGCTGGCCGCGGCGATGGACGCCTTCTTCGCGCTGCCGGCCGGGCAGAAGGCCGGCTGGCGGACCCCGCCCGAGGTCAACCGCGGCTACTCGCCCCCGAGGTCGGAGTCGCTCTCGCTGTCGCTGGGGGTCGAGTCCGCGTCCCGGATGAACGACTTCTTCGAGGCGTTCAACGTCGGGGCCTCCCAGGCCAGCTACCCGCACGCCCCCGGCCTGCCGCAGCCGGACTACGCGGAGAACACCTGGCCCGACGTCCCCGGGTTCCGCGCCGCCGTCGAGGCCTGGTTCGCCGAGGCGTCCCGGGTGGCCCGCACGCTGACCGGCGTCTTCGCCGACGCGCTGCACCTGCCGCCGGACTTCTTCCCCGCCATGACCGGCCACTCGCTCGACGTGCTGCGGATGGTCAACTACGCGCTGCCGCCCGGCACCGTCGAGCTGGACGGCGAGCTGACCGGCATGGGCGAGCACACCGACTACGGCATCGTCACCGTGCTCTGGGCCGACCAGGTGCCCGGCCTGCAGGTCCTGGGCGACGACGGTGGCTGGCACGACGTCTCGCCGGTCGACGGCGCACTGCTGGTCAACCTCGGCGACGTCACCACCCGGCTGACCAACGAGCGGTGGCGCTCGACCTTGCACCGGGTCAAGCCACCGGTGGTCGACGGCACGATCCGGCGCCGCCGCTCCGCGGCGTTCTTCCACGACGGGGACGTCGACGCGGTGGTCGCCGTCCTGCCCTCGTGCCTGGGGCCGGGGGAGGAGCCGAAGTACCTCCCGGTCACCGTCGGCGAGCACGTCGCGGCCAAGCTGCGGGGGTCCCGGGCCGGGGTCGTGAACACCGCCGCCGACCGGGAGGCCGCCCGGGTGCTCGCCGCCCGCGGCTGAGCCGGGGAATCGACCCGGGGCCGGGGAGCTTGGTCGGGGGGACCGCACCCCGAGACCAGGAGGACCCGTGCCCGCCGTCTACACCGCCGTCGCCACCGCCACCGGGGAGGGCCGCAACGGCCACACCCGCTCCTCCGACGGCCTGGTCGACCTCGACCTCGCCACCCCGGTCGAGATGGGCGGTGCCGGCGGGGCGACCAACCCCGAGCAGCTGTTCGCCGCCGGCTGGGCGGCCTGCTTCCTCAACGCGCTGAAGGTCGTCGCGCGTCGGCAGCAGGTGGAGCTCGCCGACGCCGCCGTCACCGCCGAGGTCGGCATCGGCCGCAGCGAGGACGGCACCTTCGGCCTGGAGGCCGCGCTGCACGTGGAGCTGGGCGGCGGCATCGAGCAGGCGGCCGCCGAGCAGCTGGTCGAGGCCGCGCACGCGGTGTGCCCCTACTCCAACGCCACCCGCGGCAACGTGCCGACCACCCTCGACACCACGGTCGGCTGAGGCGTGATCCGCAACGTCGTCGTCGGGCGGCTGCACCCCGACGCCGACCCGGTCGCCGTGGACGCCGCGCTCGCCGCGATCACGGCGCTGGACCTGCCCGGCCGGCTGGACTGCCGGGTCGGCCGGGACGCCGGGCTGCGCGAGGGCGCCTGGGGGTTCGCCATCACCAGCGACTGGGCGGACGCCGAGGCCTACCGGGCCTACGACCTGGACGCCGAGCACAACCGTATCCGCGCCGAGCTGTTCGGCCCGCTGTGCGCCGAGATCGCCCGGGTGCAGTTCGCGGCCTGAACGCACCGGCGGCCCGCACCCGGGTGGGTGCGGGCCGCCGGCGTCACGGGGTCAGGCCTTGATGATGGCGGCGACGGGACCGCCGCCCGAGGGGCCCTGGTGGACGGCGGCGACGGAGACGAACACCGCCGGGTCGCCGGTCACCGAGGCGGCGACGCCGCCGACGGTGGCCTTGATCTGGCGGTGCCAGAACACGTCGGAGTCGTCCAGCATCGCGTTCCGGCGGCCGCGGACGTAGCCGGTCGGGTCGGCCTCGCACTTGAGGAAGACGTTGACCAGCCGGTCGCCGAGGTCGGAGACGTGCGGGCGCTCGGGCAGGTCCAGGCCGGCCTGGCGGATGGCGTCCCAGATGCCGTCCTGGTCCAGGGCGTCCTTCATGACCGAGTGGCCGATCTTGTAGGCGCCGCCGTGGCCGCGGGCGTTGCCGACGACGACGATCTGCGCGCGGTCGAGCTCGACGCCCGACGAGCAGGAGGCGACGGCGGAGTACAGCGAGAGGTCCCGCATGACCTGCTCCTGCTTCGGCAGCTCGATCTCGCCGAGGGCCAGGGCGATGCCCAGCGCGGTGGTGCCGTTGGAGAGGTCCATCGAGCCGTGCGGCTCGTCGTAGTAGGTGTCCTCGCCGCGGGACTTGGCGTCGCGGATGGTCTCGATGGTCAGCAGCGGGGTCTTGGTCTGCACGTAGTGCACGTCGGCGGGGTCGGTGATGCCGGCCTCGGCCATGGCGCGCTTCACGCCCTCGGCGACCTTCTCCACCATCGAGATGCGGCCGATGTCCTCGGGCAGCAGCACGTCGCTCATCGCGAAGCCGACGGTCAGGCGGGGCTCGTCGGTCTTCTCGACCGAGTCCTCGGGCAGCGTGGCGAAGATGGTGGCGTGCGGGCTGATGACGCCGTCGGTGCCGCCGGACCACACGATCGGGATGTCGGCGACCTCCTCCTTGGAGCGGCTGCCCTTCTCCATGAGGACCTCGCGGAAGGCGCGGTCGGCGATGATGCGGGTGTAGTCGTTCACCCCGCCGTTGCCCTCGGTCTTGCCGATGACGGCGACGACCCGGTCGGCCTCCATGACGCCGGAGTCGATGAGCTTGGCCAGCTCGGAGGCGTCGCTGACGTTGTGCAGCGGGACCTTGCGGACCTCGATGGGTGCAGGCACGGGGTGGCTCCTTCTTCTCGGGGGCTTCTCGGGGTGGTCAGGCGGTGACGACGGTTCCGACGGAGTCGCCGGCGACGGCGTCGGCGATGTGCTCGAGCGAGGTGATGACCGCGCGCCGGCCGGGGCCCGAGGCGGCGAACCGCAGCGCGGCGTCCACCTTGGGGCCCATGCTGCCGCGGGCGAACTGGCCGGCTGCGGCCTGCGCCTGCAGCTCGGCGACCGTGACCCGGCCCAGCGGCCGGGAGTCGGGGGTGCCGAAGTCGACCATCACGGCGTCGACGTCGGTGGCGATGACCAGGGTGTCGGCGTCCAGCTCGGCGGCCATCAGCGCGGCGGTGAGGTCCTTGTCGATGACCGCCTCCACCCCGCGCAGGGCGGCGCCGTCCTGCCCGTCGTCGACGACCGGGATGCCGCCACCGCCGGCGCACACGACGACGAACCCGGCGCCGGCCAGCGCGCGGACGGCGGGGGAGTCCAGCACCGACCGGGGCTCGGGGGAGGCGACGACGCGGCGCCAGCCCTTCTCGCCGCGGTCCTCCCAGGTCTGGCCGAGGTCGACGAACTGCTGTGCCCGCTCGCGGGGCAGGAAGCGGCCGACCGGCTTGGTGGGCTCGCGGAACCCGGGGTCGTCGGCGTCGACCAGGGTGCGGGTGACCAGCGCCGCCGTCCGCTGGGCCAGCCCGCGGGACGCCAGGGCGGCGTCGAGCTCGTCGACGACGGTGAAGCCGATCGTCCCCTGGGTCTGCGCGACGTTCCAGTCCAGCGGCACCGGGGGGACCTCGTGCGCGGCCAGCTCGTTCTTGACCAGCAGGTTGCCCACCTGGGGGCCGTTGCCGTGGGTGACCACGACCTCGGCGCCGGTGGCCACGACGTCGGCCACGTGCCCGGCGGCGACGGCGATGGCGGCGCGCTGGGCGCCGGGCGTGGCCGAGCCGTCGGGGCCGGTCATCGCGTTGCCGCCCAGGGCGACCACGACGCGGCGGGGGGAGGTCATGGCGAGACCCTAGCGGGATTTCTCTTAGCGGTGAAGTACTTGTCTCACCGGCGCCAGAAGTCGAACCGGTCGCGCCCGGGCCGGAACCCGGCGGCCTCGACGACGTCGACCGCGAGGTCGAAGCGCTGGCCGACCGCGGTGGGCGTGTGCGCGTCGCTGCCGAAGCTCACCGCCTCGCCGCCCTCGTCGCGGAACCAGCGCACCAGCTCGACCGACGCCAGCGGGCTGGTGGTGTTGACCTCCAGCGCCCGACCGGTCTCCGCCAGGGCGCGGAACACCTCCCGGTACTCGGCCTCGAACGGGCGCTCGGCGTACCGGTCGCGTCCGCCCGGCCAGTACCGGCGGGGGAAGTCCACGTGCGCCAGCACCTCGAAGACGTCGCTGTCGCGGACCATCTGCGCCATCTCGCCCAGGTACCGGCGCATGGTGGCGTCGGCGCCGCTGCGGGTGAGCATCCGGCTCACCCCGACCAGCCGGCCGCCGTCGGTCAGCGAGTGCAGGGACCCCAGCACCCGGTCGACCGGGCCCGCGGCCAGGTGGGCGGCGATGCTGGCCGCGAACAGGTGCGGCTCGCCGGCCTCCACGCCGGAGACGACCCGCAGGTCGGGGAAGCGGTCGCGGCACTCCTCGATCGCCGCGGCGTAGGCCTCGCCGTCGATCGGCTGCTGCTGGGCCGGGTGCCGGTCCACGATGCCGTCCCGGCTGGCCCGGTCCTCGGCCGCCCACACGGTGAAGTCCAGGTGCTCGGTGAACGCGACCGCGGGCAGGCCCGTGCGCACGGCCCGTGCGCAGGTCTCCACCATCGAGGCCGAGGGCCCGGTGTCCCACGAGAACTCGCTGTGCACGTGGTTGTCGGGAGGCAGCATCGTCGTGCATCCTCCCCGGTCGTCCACAGCTGCGCCCGCCGGGCCCGGGTTGTCGTACCCGGTGCCTAGGGTCGGGTGCATGAGCAGCGCCGTGGTGGAGACCGGACTCGCCGACGAGGCCCTCGAGGTGCTGCGCCAGCTCACCGGCCGCCCCGACGCGGTCTTCCGCGAGGGCCAGGACGCCGCGGTCTCCGCGCTGGTCGAGCGCAGCCAGCGGGCCCTGGTCGTGCAGCGCACCGGGTGGGGCAAGTCGGCGGTCTACTTCGTCTCCACCGCCCTGCTGCGCCGGCGCGGTCGCGGGCCGACGCTGCTGGTCTCGCCGCTGCTCGCGCTGATGCGCGACCAGGTCTCCGCCGCCGCCCGGGCCGGCATCGAGGCGGTGGAGATCTCCAGCGCCAACGCCACCGAGTGGGACGACGTCGCCGCCCGGCTGGCCGCCGACGAGGTCGACGTGCTGCTGGTCTCCCCGGAGCGGCTGACCAACCCCCGCTTCCGCGACGAGCAGCTGCCCGACCTGGTCCGCCGCTGCGGCCTGCTGGTCGTCGACGAGGCGCACTGCGTCTCCGACTGGGGCCACGACTTCCGCCCCGACTACCGCCGCATCCGCGAGCTGCTGGGCCGGCTGCCCGAGGGCACGCCGGTGCTGGCCACCACCGCGACGGCCAACGAGCGGGTGGTCGCCGACGTCGCCGAGCAGCTGGGCGCCGGCGGGGTCGAGGTCACCACCGTCCGCGGGCCGCTGGCGCGCGACTCGCTGCGGCTGGGCGTCCTCCGGCTGCCCACCGACCGGGCCCGGCTGGGCTGGCTGGCCGCGCACCTGGACGACCTGCCGGGCAGCGGCATCGTCTACACGCTCACCGTCGCCGCGGCCGAGGAGACCGCGGCGCTGCTGCGCGACGCCGGCCACGAGGTCCGCGCCTACACCGGCCGCCTGGACGACGCCGACCGCAAGGACGCCGAGGAGGCCCTGCGGGAGAACCGGGTCAAGGCGCTGGTCGCCACCTCGGCGCTGGGCATGGGCTTCGACAAGCCCGACCTCGGCTTCGTGGTCCACCTGGGGGCGCCGTCGTCCCCGGTCAGCTACTACCAGCAGGTCGGCCGTGCCGGTCGCGCCGTCGAGCACGCCGACGTGCTGCTCCTGCCCGGGCCCGAGGACCTCGCCATCTGGCAGTGGTTCGCCACCTCGTCGATGCCCCGCGAGGACCACGCCGCCGCCGTGCTCACCGCGATGGCCGACGGCAAGGCCTGGTCGGCCGCACGGCTGGAGACAGTCGCCGACGTCCGCCGCTCCCGCCTGGAGCTGCTGCTCAAGGTGCTGTCGGTCGACGGCGCGGTCGAGCGCGTCCAGGGCGGGTGGCGGTCCACCGGCGTGCCCTGGGTCTACGACGCCGACCGCTACGCCCGGGTCACCCGCACCCGCGAGGCCGAGCAGCGGTCGATGATCGCCTACGCCCGGCCGGTCGACGAGGCGCAGTGCCGCATGGCGTTCCTGCAGGAGGCGCTCGACGACCCGACGGCCGCGCCGTGCGGGCGCTGCGACGTGTGCGCCGGCCCCTGGTACGCCACCGACGTCCCGGCCGGCGCGGCCGAGGCCGCCACCGCCCGGCTCGACCGACCCGGTGTCGAGCTGCCGCCCCGCGCGCAGTGGCCCACCGGCGCCGACCGGCTCGGCGTCGAGGTCAAGGGCAAGATCGCCCCCGGCGACCAGGTGCTCCCCGGCCGGGCGGTCGCCCGGCTGACCGACCTGGGCTGGGGGCAGCGGTTGCGCACCCTGCTCGGGGACGACGGCGTCGGCGGCGTGGCCACGCTGGCCGAGGACCTCGAGGCGCCGCCCCTCGAGGAGGACCCGGACGCCGCCTTCGACGTGTCGCACCGGGTGATCCGCCCCGGCAACGCCTCCGACGCGCCACCCGCCGACGACCTGGTGCAGGCGTGCGCCCGGGTGCTCGCCGCCTGGGACTGGGCCGAGCGGCCGGTCGCCGTGGTGTCGGTGCCCTCGCGCCGTCGTCCGCGCCTGGTCCGCGGGACGGCGGAGGCGCTGTCCCGGCTGGGCCGGCTGCCCTACCTGGGGGAGCTCGACTTGCAGCACGGCGGGCCGACCGGGGGCGCGGGCGGCAACTCCGCCTTCCGGCTGGCCGGGGTCTGGCAGCGGATCACGGTCGGTGAGGAGCTGCGCGACCGGCTCGCCGGGCTGACCGGCCCGGTGCTGCTGGTCGACGACCTGGCCGACTCCAGGTGGACGGTCACGGTCGCGGGCCGTGAGCTGCGCCAGGCGGGGGCGTCGGCCGTGCTGCCGTTCGTGCTCGCGCTCGCCGCCTGAGCTGTCCACAGGGTTCCGCACACCTGTTCGAAACTCGACGGGCGTCGCCCACAGGCTTTCGCACACCTGTTCGAAACCGGGTCTAGGGTGGACCCATGTCCGCCATGCCCGCGCACCAGCCGTCGATGTGGGACCTGGCCGACGAGCCCGTGCTCACACCGCTGCCGGGCCGGGTCGTGCGGCACCCGCTGACCGCCGGCGCGTGGGTCGACCACCTGCCCGGCTGGGTCGAGGGGTCCGACCAGGTGCTGGAGGTTCTGCTGGGCGACATCGGCTGGCGTGCGGACCGGCGGCAGATGTACGACCGCGAGGTCGCCGTGCCCCGGCTCCTGCGGTGGTTCGACGAGGGCGAGGAACTGCCGCACCCCCTCCTGGGCGAGGCACGAAGCCGGCTCGGCGCGCACTACGCGGGCGAGCTCGGCGAGCCCTTCGCCACTGCCGGCATGTGCCTCTACCGGGACGGGCGCGACTCCGTGGCCTGGCACGGCGACCGCATCGGGCGCGGCAGCAGCCAGGACACGGTCGTCGCGATCGTCTCGTTCGGCTCCCCGCGGTCGCTGCTGCTGCGCCCGGTCGGCGGAGGCGACTCCCGGCGCTTCGCCCTCGGGCACGGGGACCTCGTCGTGATGGGCGGCAGCTGCCAGCGGACCTGGGACCACTGCGTGCCGAAGACGAGCAAGGCGGTCGGACCCCGCGTCAGCGTGCAGTTCCGCCCTCGCGGCATCGCCTGAACGGCCTGTCCGCGCTGCTCGGCGGGCTGTGCGGCCCGTTCGGGGAGGGGGCTGGACCCCCCTCCGGGGACCCCCCTGCAGAGGCCTCCGGAAGCCGTGTATGGTTCTCCCTGCACCGCGAAACACCGGCAAGGCCGAAGGGCCGAACCGCGAGCCAGACCCCAGGGTTGACGCGCTCGGATCGTGGAGTAACGTGTAGCAGCCGCCAGGACGGAGAGCCCGAAAGGGCCGATCTTCTGCGCGTCCGCTCTTTGAGAACTCAACAGCGTGCCGAAAGTCAGTGCCAACTGTTTGACCCCTTCAGGCTTGTGGGTCTGGGGGTTTCTGGATTGATGATCAAGATCTGTCAGGTCTTGGTTCTTGGTCTGGGTTGAATTCATCTACGGAGAGTTTGATCCTGGCTCAGGACGAACGCTGGCGGCGTGCTTAACACATGCAAGTCGAACGATGAAGCCAGCTTGCTGGTGGATTAGTGGCGAACGGGTGAGTAACACGTGGGCAACCTGCCCCCGGCTCTGGGATAACTCCAAGAAATTGGTGCTAATACCGGATATTCTTCTTTCACCGCATGGTGGTT
>NZ_FOMD01000007.1 GCF_900112525.1 Klenkia taihuensis | reverse complement strand
CAGACCAGCGGGTTGATAGGCCGGAAGTGGAAGCACAGCAATGTGTGGAGCTGACCGGTACTAATAGGCCGAGGACTTGCCTCACCACAACCACGTCCTGATACACAAGCGTGCTCGCGTCCACTGTGCGGTTCTGAAAGAACCGAACACCCCACCCCAACCCCCCAGACCATCAGGTCAACCGGGGGGTAGGGGGTGGCTCGGAAACTTTCACAGAGTTACGGCGGTCATGGCGAGAGGGAAACGCCCGGTCTCATTCCGAACCCGGAAGCTAAGCCTCTCAGCGCCGATGGTACTGCCCGGGGGACCGGGTGGGAGAGTAGGACACCGCCGGACACCATTCCCAGAACGGGGTCACAGCAACCGCTGTGACCCCGTTCTGGCGTCCCCGGACCATTCCGGTCGCTGTTCTCAGCGTCGGCGGTCCGGCGGGGCCGTCGTTGCACCGACGTTGTCGGCCAGCCACTGGTTCAGCGGCACCAGAGCGCGCCAGGTGGTGCGCACGCGCTCGACGACCTCGCGGCTGTCCAGCCAGTCCTCCGGCGTCCACCGGCGCCCGCCGTGGATGGAGCGGTGACGCAACAGTCCACCTCGGGGGTGGTCGGCGTCGTAGCCCCGCGGGGTGCGCGTCAAGCGGTGCCCGTCGAGGTCGATGCCTGCCGCCGCCAGCTCGTCGGCGACCGCCTGCAGGCGGGGGCCCTGCACGTCGTCGTCCACGGCGCGGCGGTAGCGCTCGACCTGGTCGGGCTGCATCCGCCAGCTGCCGCCGGCCACCCGGAGCCCGTCGGCGGAGATCTCCACGTACCAGGCGCCCACGCCGGCGCCCTCGGGGTGCAGCACGGCGCCCTGGTGGGTCTTGTACGGCGTCTTGTCCTTGGCGAAGCGCACGTCCCGGTAGGGCCGGAACAGCTTGGCGGGCCCGAACTCGGGCACGAGCTCGTCGACCAGCGCCTGCATCGGCGCGCGGACGTGCGCGTCGTAGGCGGCCCTGTGCTGCGTCCAGTAGGACCTGCTGTTGTCCGCCTCCAGGCCCTCGTAGAAGACCAGGCCCTCGTCGGGGAAGCCCGTGAAGCTCATCCCGGCCCTTCGTCGTCGCCCAGCAGCACGTGCCACCGGTGCTCGTGGATGGTGGTGGTGCCGGCGTCCAGCGTCCGGGACCAGCCGTCGGGTGCCCAGCCCGCCGACTCCAGGAAACCCGAGGTGACCGGGTCCTCGCGGGGCACCCACATCTGCAGGCGCCGCACCCCGGTGGCGCCCAGCAGGTCGACCGCTGCGGCGACCAGCCGGCTGCCGTGGCCCCGCCTGCCCCAGCGTGGCTCCACGAGCAGCGCGGTGACCTCCGCCGTCGGCCCGTCGGGGGAGGCCGGGTCCTGCGCGGTGACCTCGGCCGGCCCGTGCGCCAGGAACCCGACGGCCGTGGGGCCCTCCAGGGCGACCAGCACGCCGTGCGCCGGGGTCGGGGGCGTGGCCAGCGACGAGGCCCAGCCGTCCGCGACCGCGGCGTCGTCCCAGTCGTCGAGCACCGACGGCGGCAGCAGGGACCGGTAGGCCGTCCGCCAGGCGATCCCCTGCACCCGGGCGATGTCCGCGGCGTCGGCGGGCACCGCCGGCCGGACCGAGGACTCCGCGCGACCCGTCAGCTGCACCGTGCCTCCACGGGCTGCACCCTAGGCGCGCTGTCGGTGGCGGGGTGCAGGATCGGCCCCGTGCACCGCCTGCCGCCCGTCGACCGCATCCCGGCCCCGCTCGCGCGTCGCATCGCGCTGGCCGCCCAGGGGCTGGCCGGCGCCCGCCCTCCGGTTGCCGCCGGCACCCGGCAGCTGCGCACGCTGGTGGAGCGGCTGGCCGTCGTCCAGATCGACTCGGTCAACGTGGTCTCCCGCTCGCACTACCTGCCCGCCTTCAGCCGGCTCGGCCCCTACCGCCACGCCGACCTCGACCGGCTGCACCACCCCCGGCACGACGTGTTCGAGTTCTGGGCGCACGAGGCCTCCTACCTGCCGGTCCGGTTGCAACCCTTCCTGCGCTGGCGCATGGCCGCGGCCGAGCAGCACGCCTGGGGCTCCATGCTCCGGGTGCAGCGCGAACGCCCCGACTACGTCGCCGCCCTGCTCGAGCGGGTCCGCGACGCCGGGCCGCTGAAGGCCAGCGAGCTGGGCGAGCAGCGGCCCAGCACGCCCGGGCAGATGTGGAACTGGCACCCCGGCAAGGCAGCGCTGGAGTACCTGTTCTACGTCGGCGCCCTCACCGCGCGCTCCCGCACGGCCGGGTTCGAGCGGGTCTACGACCTGACCGAGCGGGTGCTGCCCCCCGCCGTGGTCGCCGCACCCACCCCTGCCCGGCCCGACGCCGTCCGCGAGCTGGTGCGCACGGCCTCGCGGGCGCTGGGGGTGGCCACCGAGATGGACCTGCGCGACTACTTCCGGCTGCCGGTCGCCGACGCCCGCACCGCGGTCGCCGAGCTGGCCGAGGCCGGGCAGCTGCTGCCCGTGGAGGTGGAGGGGTGGGACCGGCTCGCCTGGCTCGACCCCGCCGCGCGGCGGCCGCGGGGGGCGCGGGCCCGGGCGCTGCTGTCGCCGTTCGACTCCCTCGTGTGGGAGCGGCCGCGGGTCGAGCGGCTGTTCGGTTTCCGGTACCGGCTGGAGATCTACACCCCGGCCGCGCAGCGCGTGCACGGCTACTACGTGCTGCCCTTCCTGCTCGGCGACCGGCTGGTCGCCCGGGTCGACCTCAAGGCGGACCGGCAGGCCGGCGTCCTGCGGGTGCAGTCCGCGCACGGCGAGGCGCCGCAGCCCGACCCGGAGGTGGCCACGGAGCTCGCCGCAGAGCTGGAGCTGCTCGCCGGCTGGCTGGGCCTGTCCGCGGTGCAGGTCGCCGACCGCGGCGACCTCGCACCCCTGCTGACCGCCGCGGTCGGCTGAATCAGCCCGCCCGGCGCAGCCGCAGGTCGCCCGACACCGAGCGCATCCGCACGGTCAGCACGGCGGCGCCGTCCCCGGCCCCGTCGTCGTCGGGGGCCAGCTGCGAGTCCAGCCGGCCGCTGACGGTCTGCAGGTCCAGCCACAGGCGCAGGCCCGGGGCCACCGCGACCGTCGCGTCGCCCGACACCGTCCGCAGGGCGACCTCGCCGGACGCCACCCGGCCCACGACGACGTCGGCGGAGGCGCTGGTGACCTCGACGTCGCCGCCGACCGGGCCGAGCCGGACGTCGCCGGAGGCGGTCGTCACCGTGACCGAACCCGACACCGCGTCCAGCCGGACGTCCCCGGAGGCCGACCGGACGGCCGCGTCCCCGGTCACCGTGCCCACGTGCACGTCCGCGCTGGCGGTGCGGACGGCGAGCCCGGCGCACGCCTCCACCCGCACGTCCCCGCTGGCGCCGGCCACGTCGACGTCGCCCCAGGGCCCGCGGACGGTGGCCCCCGCCGAGGCGACCGCGAGGCCCAGCGGGCAGCCGGCCGGCAGCACGGCGGTGACGGCGAACCGCGGGCTGGACAGCAGTCGCGAGGCGGGGACGCTGACCAGCAGCCGCGCCGGGGCGCCGTCCGCACTGCCGGGCAGGTGCTGCACGACGACCTCGTCGAGGGCCCTCTCGGCGGCGCCGTTGAGCGCCTCGACGTCGACGGTGATCTCGACGGCGCCCTCGACGGCGGTGAGCAGGACCGAGCCGGCGGGGTTGCGCACCTCGACGGCGGGTGCGGGGCCGGTGACGGCGAAGGTCTCGCGGCGGACGGTCATGACGTGCTCCTCAGGTCAGCTGCGGGCCCAGCCGGTCATCCGGCGGCCCGGCCCCGAGCGCGGGGCGGTGGGGGGTGGTGCCTGCAGGCCGGTGGCGACGGCGCGCACCAGCCAGGTGTTCAGCGAGACGCCGGCGGTGGCGGCCGCGGCGTCGGCGCGGGCCTTGAGCGACTCGGGCAGCCGGAGGCTGATCCGGGCCACGGCCTCGTCGTCGTCGGGAGGTGCGGCGGCAGGCTCGGCGGGTCCGGTGGCGGGCGGGGCGGAGCGGGTGACGACGACCTCGGGGTCGCGCCCGCGGACGACGACGTCGACCGCGGTGTCGTCGAGCGCGGCGGTGACCTCGGCGGCCATCGCGGCCAGGGCGTCGGTGACGGCCAGCCGGACGGCGGGCTCGAGGGTGTCGGCGAGCAGGCCGGCGGTGGCCCGGGTCTGCTCGGTGCCGGCGGCCGCCGTGGCCCGGAGGTGGGCGCGGAGCGCGTCGACGTACTGGCTGAGGTCCATGCGGTGATCCTGCGGGTCAGCCCAGCCGGTGGCGGTCGGCGGGGCGGCGCCGCCACGGCGAGAGGAGCCGGGCGACGTCGCGGTCGTGGGTGCGGGTGGGGCGCCGGCCGAGCTGGCTGCGCAGCTCCTCGACGTAGGGGTCGGATGTCATGGCGCCAGAATGACACCACGATGGCGTCATGGCAATGCCACCGCGGTGCCGGTGCGTCGCCCGTAGGCTCGGGGACCGTGCCCGACATCGCCCCGCTGACGGTCCAGGTCGTCGCCCAGACGCAGTTCACGCCGCCCTCCGACGTCCCCTGGAGCACCGACGCCGACGGCGGGCAGGCGCTCGCCGAGTTCGCCGGCCGGGCCTGCTACCAGTCCTGGGGCAAGCCCAACCCGGCCACCGCGACCAACGCCGGGTACCTGCGGCACATCCTCGAGGTGGGCCACCTGTCGGTCCTGGAGCACGGGTCGGTGTCGATGTACCTGACCGGGGTCTCCCGCTCGCTCACCCACGAGCTCATCCGGCACCGGCACTTCTCCTACAGCCAGCTCTCGCAGCGCTACGTGCCCGAGGGGGACGCCGCCTTCGTCGAGCCCGACGTCATCGCCGACGACCCCGAGCTGCACCAGCTGTTCAGCGACGCCGTGGAGAGCTCCCGGCTGGCCTACGGCGCGCTGCTGGCCGGCCTCGAGGCGCGCTTCGCCGACGTCCCGAACGCCACCCTGCGCCGCAAGCAGGCCCGGCAGGCCGCGCGCGCGGTCCTGCCCAACGCCACCGAGACCCGCATCGTGGTCACCGGCAACTACCGGGCATGGCGGCACTTCGTGGCCATGCGGGCCAGCGAGCACGCCGACGTGGAGATCCGGGACCTGGCGGTGCGCTGCCTGGAGGAGCTGCAGCGGGTCGCCGGGAACGTGTTCGGCGACTTCCGGATCAGCTCGCTGCCCGACGGGTCGAGGGTGGCCGCCAGCCCGCTGGTCGGCGAGGGCTGACCGCGGCGGGGCCGCCGCGCGGCCCGGCGGCGCTGGGTAGGTTGGCGGTCATGACCGCGCACGCCGCCGACCCCGCCCGCCCCTTCGGCCGGGTGCTCACCGCGATGGTCACCCCGTTCACCGAGGACGGGTCCGTGGACCTCGCCGGCGCGCAGGAGCTCGCCAGCCACCTGGTCGACCGCGGCCGGCACGACGGCCTGGTGGTCAACGGGACGACGGGGGAGTCCCCGACCGTCTCCGACGCCGAGCAGGTCGAGCTGCTCCGCGCGGTGCTCGACGCCGTCGGCGACCGCGCCGTGGTGGTCGCCGGGGCCGGCACGAACGACACCGCGCACTCCATCGAGAAGGCGCAGGCCGCCGAGCGGGCCGGCGCCCACGGCCTGCTCGTCGTCACCCCGTACTACAACCGGCCCACCCAGCGCGGCCTGCTCGCCCACTTCGGCGCGGTGGCCGACGCCACCGAGCTGCCGGTCATGCTCTACGACATCCCGCCGCGCTCGCAGGTGCCGATCGCCGTCGACACCCTGGTCCGGCTGGCCGAGCACCCGCGGGTCGTGGCGGTCAAGGACGCCAAGGGCAACCTCAACGACGTCTCCTGGACCCTCGCCCGCACCGACCTCGCCTACTACAGCGGGGACGACGTCCTCAACCTCGCGCTGCTGGCGATCGGCGCCGTCGGGGTGGTCAGCGTCGTCGGCCACGTCGTCGGCCCGCAGCTGGCCGACCTGGTCGCCGCGGTCGAGGCCGGCGACCTGCCCCGGGCGCGGGCGGTCAACGACGCGCTGCTGCCGGTCTACGCCGGGATCATGGGCGGCGGGCAGGGCGCCATGATGGTCAAGGCCGCGCTGCACGCGCTGGGCCTCCCCGCCGGGCCGACCCGGCCGCCGCTGGTCGACGCCACCGCCGAGGAGGTCGCCCAGCTGCGCCGCGACCTCGCCGCCGGGGGCCTCGCGCTGTGATCGGCCAGCTGACCGCGCCCCCGCCGCTTCCCGCGGGCGGGCTGCGGGTGGTCGCGCTCGGCGGGCTGGGCGAGATCGGCCGCAACATGGCCGTGCTGGAGTTCGACGGCCGGCTGCTGGTCATCGACTGCGGGGTGCTCTTCCCCGAGGCCGAGCAGCCCGGCGTGGACCTCATCCTGCCCGACTTCTCCGTCGTCGAGGACCGATTGGACGACGTCGAGGCCGTCGTCCTCACCCACGGGCACGAGGACCACATCGGCGCGGTGCCCTACCTGCTGCGGCTGCGTGCCGACATCCCGCTGGTCGGGTCCCGGTTCACCCTGGCGCTGGTCGCGGCGAAGCTGCGCGAGCACCGGATCGTGCCCGAGCTGGTCGAGGTGGCCGCCGGCGGCACCCACCGGGCCGGGCCCTTCGACCTCGAGTTCGTCTGCGTCAACCACTCCATCCCCGACGCCCTCGCCGTCGCGGTGCACACCCCCGCCGGCACCCTGGTGCACACCGGCGACTTCAAGATGGACCAGCTGCCCCTGGACGGGAAGCTCACCGACCTCGGCGCCTTCGCCCGGCTCGGCGCGGCCGGCATCGACCTGCTGCTCGCCGACTCCACGAACGCCGAGGTGCCCGGCTTCGTCACCAGCGAGCGCTCCATCGGCCCGGTGCTGGACTCGGTCTTCGCCGGCGCGGAGCAACGGCTCATCGTGTCCAGCTTCGCCAGCCACGTGCACCGCATCCAGCAGGTCCTCGACCAGGCGGCCAAGCACGGCCGGCGGGTGGCGCTGGTGGGCCGGTCGATGGTCCGCAACATGGGCGTCGCGCAGGAGCTCGGCCTGCTGCACGTCCCGCCCGGGCTGCTGGTGCCCCTCGACGAGGCCACCGCGATGCCGCCCGAGCAGGTGGTGCTGGTGAGCACCGGCTCGCAGGGCGAGCCGCTGAGCGCGCTGGGCCGGATGGCCGCCGGCACCCACGCCCACGTCACCATCACCCCCGGCGACACCGTCGTGCTGGCCAGCTCCCTGGTGCCGGGCAACGAGACCGCGGTCTACCGGGTCATCAACGGTCTGGCCCGGCTCGGCGCCACCGTGGTGCACAAGGAGACCGCCCGGGTGCACGTCTCCGGGCACGCACCCGCCGGCGAGCTGCGGCTGCTGCTGCAGGTCGCCCGGCCCCGGCACCTGCTGCCGGTGCACGGCGAGTGGCGGCACCTGCGCGCGCACGCCGCCGTCGCCGCCGAGGCCGGTCTCGCCCCCGAGCAGGTGCTGCTGGCCGAGGACGGCGTCGTGGTCGACCTGGTGGACGGCGTCGCGTCGGTGGTCGGCGCGGTGCCGATCGGCAACGTCTACGTCGACGGGCTCAACGTCGGGGACGTGGGGGAGGAGTCGCTGCAGGCGCGGCGCATCCTCGGCGACGAGGGGTTCGTGGCGCTCACCGTCGTCGTCGAGCCGGCCACCGGCACCGTCGTCGCGCCGGTGCACCTGTCCTCGCGCGGGTTCTCCGACGACCCCGAGGCCTTCGCCCCCGCGCTGGCCCTGGTCGAGGAGGCGCTGCGCACCACCCTGGAGCAGGGCCCGGTCGACTCGCACCGGCTCGCGCAGGTGGTGCGCCGGACGGTGGGGAAGTGGGTGTCGGACACCTACCGGCGCCGCCCCATGATCATCCCCACCGTCCTGGAGGTCTGAGGGCCCGGCCTACGGCCGGACCACCTCGATGCGGTCGATGCCCTCGTCTTCGGGGAGGTCGAAGCCGAGCACCTGGGCGTAGAAGGACAGCTCGCCGTCCAGCGACGCCCGGATGTTCTCCGACCTCCGGAACCCGTGCTGCTCGCCCGGGAACAGCAGGTAGGCGTGCGGCACGCCCTTGTCGCGCAGCGCCGCCACCATCATCTCGGCCTGCTCCGGCGGCACCACCCGGTCCTCGGCGCCCTGGAAGACCGCCAGCGGGGTGTCCAACCGGTCGACGTGGTGGATGGGGGAGCGCTCGCGGTAGACCGCCTCGCCCGCCGGCCAGGGCGCAATCAGCCCGTCGAGGTAGCGCGACTCGAAGGAGTGGGTGTCCCGGGCCAGCGCCGCCAGGTCGGCGACGCCGTAGTGGCTGGCGCCGGCGGCGAAGACCCCCGGCCGGAAGGTCAGCGCGGCCAGCGTCGTGTAGCCGCCGGCCGACCCGCCCCGGATCACCGCGCGGTCCGGGTCGACCCGCAGGTGCTCGGGCGCGGCGTCCGAGGACAGCCACCGCACGCAGGCCACCACGTCGTCGAGGTCGGCCACGCCCCAGCGGCCCTGCAGCGCGTCCCGGTAGGCGCGGCCGTAGCCGGTGGACCCGCGGTAGTCGACGTCGGCGACGGCGAACCCGCGGGAGGTCCAGTACTGCACGCCCAGGGTCAGCACCGGCGAGGCCGCCGCGGTAGGGCCGCCGTGCACGACGACCACCAGCGGCGGCCGTTCGCCGTCCGGCCCGCGGAACCCCGGGTTCGTCGGCGGGTAGACGAGAGCGTGCGCCTCGGTGACGCCGTCGGCGTCGGTGGTGGGGAAGGTCACGTGCTCGGGCCGGGAGAAGAAGGACTCGTCGACGTCCTGCGGGGCCGGCCGGAGCACCTCGACCCCGCCACCGTCGGCGTCGACCCGGACCACCTCCGACTTCGACGTCGGGCCGCCGGCGACGCACACCACGGCGGTGCCCTGCGCGCGCAGCTGGGCGAAGGAGGCGTACCGGGTGTCCAGCTCGCGCGGGCCGTCGGCCTCCAGGACGGCGAGCCGGTCGGCGCCGTCCCGGCCGTAGGCGACCACGACCCGGCCGTCGGCCAGCTCGGCGACGCGGCTGGCCCCGAAGACCCACTGCGGGCCGGCCATGTCGCTGCCCGGGTCGCACAGCAGCTCGGGCTCCCCGCCCGGGCGCCACCGGTACAGCGACCAGAAGCCGGTGCGGTCGGCGAAGAACAGCAGCGACCCGTCGGCGGCCCAGGTCGGCTGCACCACGGACTCGCCGTCGCCCCCGGCGACCACGGTCTGCGCGCCGTCGGCGGCCCGCACGACCAGCTGCGCGGCGTCCCAGGGCATCGCCGGGTGCTGCCACTGCAACCAGCTGAGCGCCCCGTCGGGACCCAGGCGGGGGTCGGAGACGAAGCCGGGCCCGGTGACCAGCACCTCGGTGGTGCCGTCGAGGCCGACGGCGACCACCTCGTGCACCACCTCGGCCGCGTCGCCGGAGGCGGTGTGGGTCTCCCGCACGCACAGCACCTGCCCGCCCGGGGTCACCGACAGGTCGGCGAACCGCACGCCCGAGGCGATCGCCGGCTCGGGCGTCAGCGGCTCGGGGTCCCCGCCCGGGACCACCCGGTACAGCCGCTGGTCGGCGAAGTCGGTGAACAGGACCGTGCCCGCCGCCACGGTCCAGGCCCCGCCGCCGTACTCGTGCGCCCGGGTGCGGGCGTTCCACGGCGGGGGCAGCAGGTCGGTCGTCGTGCCGTCCGGGGACCGCCGCACCAGCACCGTCCTGCCGCCCTCGGCGGCCCGCGACTCGGCCCACCAGACGTCGTCGGCGTCGACGGCGACCTCGCCCAGCCGGGCGGCGGTCCGCACGACCTGCTCGGAGGTGATGGGGGTCGGCCAGGATCCGAAGGGCAGCGTCTGCATGCCCTGTGACGCTAGTCCGGGGAGCAGACACGCTCTCCCGCCTGCCGCACGGGCACCACGCGCGCGATTACCGTCGGCGACATGCCTGCGCGCTCGACCACGTCGACCCGCCGGTCGGCCTCCGGCAGCTCGTCGCGCAGCCGTCCGGCGACCACCGCTGCGAAGAAGAAGGCGCCCGCCAAGCGGGCGCCGGCCAAGCGGGGGAGCACCACCGCGGCCCGCCGACCCGCCCCCAGGCGCCGCTCCGTCGGGGCCGGGCTGTGGTCGGCGGCCAGCGGCACCTGGTCGCTGCTGGCCCGCGGCGCCGGTGGGCTGGCCCGCTCGGTCGCCCGGCCCGAGGAGGCCGAGCCGCTGGCCCCCGAGCACCGCCGGGACGGCGTCGGCCTCGCCGTCCTCGGCCTGGCCATCGTGCTGGGGGTGACCGCCTACGTCGGCGACGTCGGCCCGGTCGGCTCCGGGATCGTGGACGCCTTCCGCTGGGCGTTCGGCGCGCTGACCTACCTGCTGCCCGTCGTGCTGCTGCTGGCCGCGCTCCGGCTGCTGCGGCACGGCCCCCGCCCCGAGGCCCGCGGCCGGCTGGTCATCGGCTGGATCTGCATCGTGCTGCCGGTGCTCGGCATCGCGCACCTGGTCACCGGCTCGCCCACCGGCGACGAGCGGCACGCCGGTGGCGGCCTGGTCGGCTGGGCCGTCGGCAACCCGGTCGGCGCCGGCGTCGGCACCGCCGTGGGCGTGGCGCTGTTCCTGCTCGTGGTGTTCTTCGGCGTCCTGGTCGTCACCGCCACCCCGGTGCACCAGGTGCCCGAGCGGCTGCGCGGGTTCGTCGACCGGGTCACCGGCCGCGCCGACGACGACTACGACGACGAGGAGTACGAGGACGACGAGTTCGTCCCCGACCTCGGCGAGGACGCCGACCCGCCCAAGCCGCGCGCCACCCGCCGCGGCCGGGCGCAGGCCGCCATGGACGCGCTCACCGCCGCCGCCGACTCCGCCGAGACCGGCGTCATCGACACCGGCGACGTGGACGGGGCCGGCGACGCGGTGGCCGTGGAGCCCACGACGGGGACCGCCCTGCGCCGTCCGCCCGTGGTGGAGGACCGCACCCGCCGGGTCGAGCCCGAGCTGCCGCCGATCACCGAGCCCGAGCAGATGGTCATCGAGCCGGTCGAGGGCGACTACGTGCTGCCCTCGCTGAACTCGCTGCGCCCGGGCGACCCGCCCAAGGCCCGGTCGAAGTCCAACGACATCGCCATCGAGGCCATCACCGGCGTCCTCGAGCAGTTCAACATCGACGCCGCGGTCACCGGGTTCACCCGCGGCCCGACGGTGACCCGCTACGAGGTCGAGCTCGGCCCCGCGGTCAAGGTCGAGAAGATCACCGCGCTGACCCGCAACCTCGCCTACGCCGTCGCCAACGACAACATCCGCATCCTGGCGCCGATCCCCGGCAAGTCCGCGGTCGGCATCGAGGTGCCCAACGTCGACCGCGAGAAGGTCAGCCTCGGCGACGTGCTGCGCTCGGGTGCGGCCAAGCAGGACCCGCACCCCATGCTGGTCGGCCTGGGCAAGGACATCGAGGGCGGTTTCGTCTGCGCCAACCTGGCGAAGATGCCGCACCTGCTGGTCGCCGGCGCGACCGGCGCCGGCAAGTCCTCGTGCGTGAACTCGCTGCTGACCTCGCTGCTGCTGCGGGCCACGCCGGACCAGCTCCGGATGATCCTCATCGACCCCAAGATGGTCGAGCTGACCCCCTACGACGGCATCCCGCACCTGATCACGCCGATCATCACCGACCCGAAGAAGGCCGCCACCGCGCTGGCCTGGCTGGTCGAGGAGATGGAGCAGCGCTACCAGGACATGCGCGCCACCGGCGTCCGGCACGTCGACGACTTCAACCGCAAGGTCGAGCGCGGCGAGGTCACCGCGCCCCCCGGCAGCGAGCGGGTCTACCGGCCCTACCCCTACATCCTGGCCATCGTCGACGAGCTGGCCGACCTCATGATGGTCGCCGCCCGCGACGTCGAGGAGTCGATCGTCCGGATCACCCAGAAGGCCCGCGCCGCCGGCATCCACCTGGTGCTGGCCACCCAGCGGCCCTCGGTCGACGTCGTCACCGGCCTGATCAAGGCCAACGTGCCCTCCCGGCTGGCCTTCTCCACCTCCAGCCTGACCGACAGCCGGGTCATCCTCGACCAGCCCGGCGCGGAGAAGCTGATCGGCATGGGCGACGCCCTGTTCCTGCCGATCGGCGCGGGCAAGCCGCTGCGCGTGCAGGGCGCCTTCGTCTCCGACGCCGAGATCGAGGCGGTCGTCGAGTTCACCAAGCGGCAGGCCGAGCCCGAGTACCGCGAGGAGGTCTTCACTGCCGCGGCCGGCGAGCAGAAGGAGATCGACGAGGACATCGGCGGTGACCTGGAGCTGCTCGTGCAGGCCGTCGAGCTGGTGGTCACCAGCCAGTTCGGGTCGACCTCGATGCTGCAGCGCAAGCTGCGGGTCGGGTTCGCCAAGGCCGGCCGGCTGATGGACCTGATGGAGAGCCGCGGCATCGTCGGGCCGTCCGAGGGGTCCAAGGCCCGGGACGTGCTGCTCAAGCCCGACGAGCTCGAGGGTGCGCTGTACCTCCTCCGTGGCGGCGTCGAGGGCTGAGCGGGGCGCCTACCATGGCCGGGTGCCTGCTGTGCCCGCTGTGCCCCACCTCGACCAGCCCCTCGCCGACCTGGGGGCCGACGTCACCACCGTCGCGATGGTGACCCTGGGCTGCGCCCGCAACGAGGTCGACAGCGAGGAGCTGGCCGGCCGGCTGGCGGCCGACGGGTACCGCCTGGTCGCCGACGCCGCCGACGCCGACGCCGTGCTGGTCAACACCTGCGGGTTCATCGAGACCGCCAAGAAGGACTCCGTCGACGCCATCCTCGAGGCCGGCGACGGCGGGGCCAAGGTCATCGCGGTGGGCTGCATGGCCGAGCGGTACGGCAGCGAGCTGGCCGGCGCCCTGCCCGAGGCCACCGTGCTGGGGTTCGACGACTACGCCGCCATCGGCGACCGCCTGGACGACGTCCTCGCCGGCCGACCGCTGGTGCCGCACACCCCGCGCGACCGGCGCACCCTGCTGCCGATCAGCCCCGCCGACCGCACCCGCGCGGCCGTCGCGCCGTCGTCCCCGGCCATCCCGGGGCACGACTGGCTCAAGCGCACCCGGCTGACCACCGGGCCGACCGCCTCGCTGAAGCTCGCCTCGGGCTGCGACCGGCGCTGCGCCTTCTGCGCCATCCCGGCCTTCCGCGGCGCGTTCGTCTCCCGGCCGGTCGCCGAGGTGCTCGGCGAGGCGCAGTGGCTGGCCGGCCAGGGCGTCACCGAGGTCGTGCTGGTCAGCGAGAACTCCACCTCCTACGGCAAGGACCTCGGTGACCTGCGCACGCTGGAGAAGCTGCTCCCGCAGCTCGCCGGCATCGAGGGCCTGGCCCGCGTGCGGGTGGCCTACCTGCAGCCGGCCGAGCTGCGCCCCGGGCTGCTGGAGACCATCGCGTCCACGCCGGGCGTCGCGCCCTACTTCGACCTGTCCTTCCAGCACAGCTCGCCGACCCTGCTGCGTCGGATGCGCCGCTTCGGCGGCACCGAGGACTTCCTCGGCCTGGTCGAGCGGGCCCGGGCGCTGGCGCCCGGCGCCGGCTTCCGCACCAACGTCATCCTCGGCTTCCCCGGGGAGACCGAGGACGACGTCGCCGAGCTGGAGCGGTTCCTCACCGCGGCCCGGCTGGACGCCGTGGGCGTGTTCGGCTACTCCGACGAGGAGGGCACCGAGGCCGCGCGGCTGGACGGCCACCTGCCCCAGCACGAGGTCGACGCCCGGGTCGCCCGGATCACCGACCTGGTCGAGGAGCTCACCGCCCAGCGGGCCGAGGAGCGGGTCGGGTCCACCGTGCAGGTGCTGCTCACCGAGGACCTCGGCGGGGGCACCTGGTCCGGCCACGCCGAGCACCAGGACCCCGACGCCGATGGCACCACCACCGTCTCCGACGTCCCCGCCGGTGCGGTCCCCGGCCAGGTCGTGCCCGCCCGCGTCACCGGCACCGAGGGCGTCGACCTGGTCGCGACGTGCCGCGTACCCGTGGGGGCCGGTGCCGACCGCGCATGAGCGACGTCCTGCCCGACCCGGCCGCCACCCCGCCCCAGACGGCGCGGGTGGTCAACCTGCCCAACGCCCTGACGGTGCTGCGGCTGGCCGTGGTCCCGCTGTTCGCCTGGCTGCTGCTGGCCGACGGCGGCATGGACGACCGGCAGCGGTGGTGGGCGACGCTGTTCTTCGCCGTCGCGATCATCACCGACCGGTACGACGGCATGATCGCCCGGCGCACCAACCAGGTGACCGAGTTCGGCAAGCTGGCCGACCCGATCGCGGACAAGGCGCTGACCGGGACGGCGCTGATCGGGCTCTCGGCGCTGGACCTGCTGCCGTGGTGGGTGACCCTGGCCATCCTGGTCCGCGAGCTGGGGGTGACCCTGCTGCGGTTCTGGGTGATCCGGCACGGGGTGATCGCGGCCAGCCGGGGCGGCAAGGCCAAGACCGTGGTGCAGGCGATGGCGATCGGGCTGTACCTGATGCCGCTGACCGGCCTGCTGGCCTCCGTCCGCTGGTGGGTGATGGGCGCGGCGCTGCTGCTCACCGTGGTCACCGGCGTGGACTACGTGGTGCGGGCCCTGCGGCTGCGGCGCACCAGCGCCCGGGCGATGCGGGCCGCGGCGGCGCGCCGGGCGGCCGGGCGGGCCGGGGGTGCCGTCGACCGGCGCACCGACACCGCCGCCTGAGCGCGGGAGTGAACGGGGCGTCCCGGTCGTTGTTCTGCCCAGAGCGGACGCGGTTCGTCCGCCCGGTGCGGACCGGGCGCCGCGCGTACCGTTGCCCCACGACCACCGATCGGGACAGGAGACGGCGATGACGCTGCTGCGCACCCAGCTCGGCACCACCCTGCGCGGCCACCGGCTGCAGCAGCGACGGACGTTGCGCGACGTGTCCGGCGCGGCCCGGGTCAGCCTGGGCTACCTGTCGGAGGTCGAGCGCGGCCAGAAGGAGGCCTCCTCGGAGCTGCTGGCCTCCATCTGCGACGCCCTCGACGTCGAGCTCGCCGACCTGCTCGCCGAGGTGAGCACCGAGCTGCGCGGTGGGCGCCCCGCGGTCACCCCGCTGGTCCCGGCCGCCCCGGTCGAGCAGGGCACCGAGCAGCCGTCGGCCGAGCCCGCCCTGGCGCTCGTGGGCGGGACCCGGCGCCGCGGGCCGGTCGCCCTCGCCGCCTGAGGTCCCGCCGGGTCCCTGGGGCGGGTGGTGCGACACGACCCCCGTCCCGGACCCGATGTCCTTGACCCTGGGTGAGCGCAGTGGGACACAGTGTGGGTGAACCCGCTCCCGCTGCCCGACCGGTACTCGCCCCGCACGATCGAGGACACCGGCACCGTGCTCACGGCGCCGTCCACCGGGGAGACCGGTACCCACGCCACCGTCGTCCTCGGTGAGCTGCCGCTGCTGCGCCCGCGGGCGGGCACCGGGCCGGCCCCGCACACCCGCGCCGGCGCCACGCTGGCCAAGACCCGTCGCGGTCTGCTGGCCGGCGCCGCCGTCGCGTTCGCCGAGCACGGCCTGCGCCGGGCGACGATGCAGCACGTCGCCGCCGCGGCCGGCGTCGCCAAGGCCACGCTCTACAACCACTTCCGGACCAAGGACGACGTCGTCGCCGCCCTGCTCGAGGCCGAGCTGCAGCGGCTGACCACGCTGGCCGCGGGCCTGCCGCGGGAGCGGGCGCTGCTGGCGCTGGCCGAGGAGGTCGGCGGGCACCCGGTGCTGCGCCGGCTCGCGGTCACCGAGCCCGAGGCACTGGCCCGGCTGCTGCAGGCCGCTGACGGGGGCGCGCTGGCCGGCCGGCTGGGCTCGGCGCTGTTCCTCGACGACGACACCGCCGCCGTCGTCCTGTCCTGGCTGGTCGGCCTCGTGCTGGCCCCCGGCACGGCGCAGCAGCGGGCCCGCCAGGCGGCCACCATGGCCCGGGTGGCCGGGGGCCCGGCCCGGTAGCGTTCGTCCGTGCGCTTCCTGTTCCGCCCCCCGGCCGACGAGGCCACGGCGCTGCTCACCCTGCCGTGGGAGCAGCCGCTGGAGGAGTGGGACCCCGACCTGTTGCTGCACGTCCCCCAGCGCGGCATCTCCCGGCACGTGGTGCGCTTCGTGGCGGCCGAGGGCAGCGTGTTCGCGCTCAAGGAGATCGCCGAGCCGCTGGCCCGCAAGGAGTACGCCCTCCTCGGCGAGTTCGCCGAGGAGGGCCTGCCCGCGGTGTCGGTGCTGGGCATCTGCGTCGACCGACCGGGCGGCCAGGAGGCACTGCTGGTCACCCGGTACCTCGAGTACTCGATGTCCTACCGGCACCTGTTCTCCAGCCCGCGCAGCCAGCACTCGACCAGCCAGCTGCTGGACACGATGGTGGTGCTGCTGGTCCGGCTGCACCTGGCGGGTGTGTTCTGGGGTGACTGCTCGCTGTCCAACACCCTGTTCCGGCCCGACGCCGACGGCCTGACCGCCTACCTGGTCGACGCGGAGACCGTGGAGCGGCGTCCCGTGCTGTCCGCCGGGATGCGCCGCCACGACGTCGACCTGGCCCGCGAGCGGGTGGGCGCGGAGCTCCTGGACCTGCAGTTCGGCGAGCTGCTCAGCCCCGACGTCGACCCGATCACGGTGGCCGACGCCCTGCCCGGCCGGTACGAGGCGCTGTGGGACGCCGTCACCCGCGAGGAGGTCTTCCGCCGTGACGAGCAGCGCTACCGGGTGGCCGAGCGGCTGGCCTGGATCAACGAGCTGGGCTTCGACGCCGGCGAGGTCGAGCTGGTGCACACCCCCGAGGGCGCCCGGCTGCGGGTGCAGACCCGGGTCGCCGAGCCCGGCCAGCACCGCCGCGAGCTGTTCCGGCTGACCGGGCTGGAGGTGCAGGAGAACCAGGCCCGCCGGCTGCTCAACGACCTGCGCAGCTACCGGGCGTGGCTGGAGCAGGAGGGCGGTCGCCCGGTGCCCGAGACCGTCGCCGGGCACCGGTGGATGGCCGAGGTGTACCTGCCGGTGGTGCAGGCCGTGCCCCGGCACCTGGCCGGCCGGCTGGCCCCCGCGCAGCTGTTCCACGAGGTGCTCGAGCACCGCTGGTTCCTGTCCGAGCAGGCCGGCCGGGACGTCGGGACGACCGCGGCCCTGGAGTCCTACCTGAGCTCCGAGCTGCCCCGGCTGCCCGCCGACATGACCACCCCGGCGGTGCTCGCCGGGGGCGCGGACGGTGCCCCCGACCGGTAGGTCACGAGTCGGACACGGCCCGGTTTGCGAACTCGGGTGGTCTGGACCACAGTCGCCTCACAGCTGGTGATCATGGATCACCGGGACGTCCGCGGCCCCCGGGTCGCCCGACCATCGGAGGCGGCGTGCCGAGCGCGACGAAGCACACGGGACGGTCCAGGGCACGGCTGGTCGGGATGGCGGCCAGCGCCGTCGTCGCGGCCTCGGGCCTGGCCGCCTGCGGCAGCGGGGACAGCGGTCCACCGGTGCTCAACTGGTACATCAACCCCGACTCCGGCGGGCAGGCCGAGATCGCGTCCCGCTGCACCGACGCCGCGGAGGGGCGGTACACGATCGCCACCTCGGTCCTGCCCCGCGAGGCCTCGGCGCAGCGCGAGCAGCTGGTCCGCCGGCTGGCGGCCAACGACTCCTCCATCGACATCATGAGCCTGGACCCGCCCTTCATCCCGGAGTTCGCCCAGGCCGGTTTCCTGGCCCCGGTGCCCGAGGACGTCGCCGGCCGGGTCACCGAGGACGTCGTGGAGAGCGCCGTCGAGGGCTCGACCTGGGACGGCGAACTGGTGACGGTGCCGTTCTGGGCCAACACCCAGCTGCTCTGGTACCGCCAGTCGGTGGCCGAGGCGGCGGGGCTGGACATGTCGCAGCCGGTGACCTGGGACCAGATCATCCAGGCGGCGCAGGACCAGGACGTCCTCATCGGCGTCCAGGGGATCCGCGCCGAGGCGCTGACGGTGTGGTTCAACGCCCTCATCGAGAGCGCCGGCGGGTCGATCATCGCCGAGAACTCCACCGACCCCGAGCAGATCCAGCTCGGGCTGACCAGCGAGGCCGGTGTCCGGGCCGCCGAGGTCATGCGCGCCATCTCCGACTCCGGCCAGGTCGGCCCGGCGCTGTCCACGGCCAACGAGGACTCCACCGCCACCGGCTTCGAGAGCGACCAGGGCGGCTTCATGGTCAACTACCCGTTCGTCTACCCCCGCGGGCTGGCGGCGGTCGAGGCCGGCACGCTGGACCAGGCGACCGTCGACGACTACGCCGCGACGGTCTACCCGCAGGTCGACGAGGGGACCGAGGCGGCCCCGCCCTACGGCGGCATCAACCTCGGTGTCGGCGCCTTCAGCGACCACCCCGACCTCGCCTACGAGGCCACCGAGTGCATCACCAGCACCGAGAACCAGGCCTACTACTTCACCAGCAACGGCAACCCGGCCTCGGACTCCACCGTCTACGAGGACCCCGAGGTGCTCGAGGCGTTCCCCCAGGCGCCGGTCATCCTGCAGTCGCTGGAGCAGGCTGCCCCCCGGCCGCAGACCCCGTACTACAGCGAGGTGTCCGGCGGTCTGCAGCGCGAGTACCACCCCACTGCCGACATCGACCCCGAGCAGACGCCGCAGGACGCGACCGAGCTCATCGAGGCAGTCCTGCGGAAGGAGCAGCTGCTGTGAGCACCACGACGCTCCCGCCGACCGGGAAGAGGACCGAGCCGGTCTCCTCGCCCGAGCGGCACACCAGCGACCGGGCCAGGGCCGAGCGCAAGCTCGGCTGGCTGCTGGCCGGCCCGGCGCTGGCGGTCATGCTGCTGGTGACCGCCTACCCGATCGCGCAGGCGTTCTACGACTCGCTGTTCGACTACCGGCTCACCGACCCGCAGAACCGCTCGTTCACCGGGCTGAACAACTACGTCGTCATCCTCACCGACCCGCTGTGGTGGACCGCGATCGGCGTGACGGCCCTGATCACCGTCATCACCGTCGCGGTGGAGCTGGTCCTGGGCTTCGCGCTCGCCCTGGTGATGAACAAGGCGCTGAGGTCGATCAGGCCGGTGCTGCGGGCGGCGATCCTGATCCCCTACGCCGTCATCACCGTGGTGTCGGCATTCGCGTGGCAGTTCGCCTTCGACATCAACACCGGGTTCGTCAACAGCTGGTTCGCCTGGCTGCCGGGCGTCGACCCGACGACCGACTGGTTCGGCAGCTTCGGCAGCTCGCTGCTGGTCATCTGCCTCGCCGAGATCTGGAAGACCACGCCGTTCATCTCCCTGCTGCTGCTGGCGGGTCTGGCGCAGGTGCCCGAGGTGCTGCAGGAGGCCGCGAAGGTCGACGGAGCCACCTGGTGGCAGCGGATGCGCCGGGTGACCCTGCCGAACATGAAGGCCGCGATCATGGTCGCCCTGCTGTTCCGCACGCTGGACGCGTTCCGGGTCTTCGACTCGATCTTCATCATGACCGCCGGCGCCAACAGCACCGAGTCGGTGTCCTTCCTGGCCTACCGGCAGACCATCTCCCGGTTGGAGATCGGGTTGGGCTCGGCGGTGTCGGTGCTGCTGTTCGTGGTGGTCGTGCTGATCGCCTTCAGCTTCATCAAGGGGTTCAAGGTCGACCTGGCCCAGGCTCGAGGGGAGCGCTGATGTCCACCAAGGAGAAGACCGGCTGGATCATCGGCGGGGTCCTCATCGTCCTGTACTGCCTGGCGCCCATCGCCTGGATCGTGTCCCTGTCGTTCAAGGCGCCCAGCGACCTCGCCAACGGGTCGTTCCTGCCCACGACGCCGACGGGGGAGAACTACGGCCTGATCCTCAACGGCAGCGCCAGCGGCCTGTTCCTCCCGGCGCTGCGGAACTCGTTCGCGATCTGCCTGATCGCGACCTTCATCAGCTGCGTGCTGTCGATGTTCGCCGCGTACGCGATCGCCCGGCTGGACTTCCCCGGCAAGAAGTTCATCCTCGGCACGGCGCTGGCGGTGGCCATCTTCCCGGTCATCTCGATCGTCACGCCGCTGTTCAACCTGTGGCGCAACATCGGCCTCTACGACACCTGGCCCGGGCTGATCATCCCGTACCTGTCGCTGACCCTGCCGCTGTCGATCTGGACGATGTCGGCCTTCTTCCGGGAGATCCCCTGGGAGATGGAGCAGGCCGCCCAGGTCGACGGCGCCACCACCTGGCAGGCGTTCCGCAAGGTGATCGTGCCGCTGGCCGCCCCCGGGGTGTTCACCACGGCGATCATCGCGTTCTTCATCGCCTGGAACGACTTCGTCTACGGCATCTCGCTGACCTCGACGGAGGCGTCCCGCCCCGTGCCGGCCGCCCTGGGCCTGTTCTCCGGGGCGTCGCAGTTCGAGGACCCGACCGGGGCCATCGCCGCGGCCGCCGTCATCGTCACCATCCCCGTCGTCGTCCTGGTGCTGATCTTCCAGCGCCGCATCGTCGCCGGGCTCACCAACGGGGCCGTCAAGGGCTGACCAGCCCCCAGCCCACTCCCGAGCGAGAAGGAGAGACCGATGGCCTCCATCGAGATGAAGAACATCGTCAAGAAGTACGGCGACGGCTTCCCCGCCGTGAACGACGTCAGCCTGGACATCGCCGACGGCGAGTTCATGATCCTGGTCGGGCCGTCGGGCTGCGGGAAGTCGACGCTGCTGCGGATGATCGTCGGGCTGGAGGACATCACCTCCGGCGACATGGTCATCGGCGGCACCCGGGTGAACGACAAGGCCCCGCGGGACCGCAACCTGTCGATGGTGTTCCAGAACTACGCGCTCTACCCGCACATGAGCGTGTACGAGAACATCGCCTTCCCGCTGCGGTTGTCCAAGACGCCCGACGACCAGGTCGACCGGCTGGTCAAGGAGGCCGCCGACGTCCTGGAGCTGCACGAGCACCTGGACCGCAAGCCGGCCAACCTCTCCGGTGGCCAGCGCCAGCGGGTGGCCATGGGCCGGGCCATCGTCCGGCAGGCCGAGGCGTTCCTGTTCGACGAGCCGCTGTCCAACCTCGACGCCAAGCTGCGCGGCCAGATGCGCACCGAGATCGCCCGGCTGCAGCGCCGGCTGGGCATCACCACCGTCTACGTCACCCACGACCAGACCGAGGCGATGACCCTGGGCGACCGGGTCTGCGTGCTGCGCAAGGGCTCGATCCAGCAGGTGGCCTCCCCGCGCGAGCTCTACGAGCAGCCGGTCAACCTGTTCGTGGCCGGGTTCATCGGCTCGCCGCCGATGAACTTCCTGCCGGCCACCGTGCAGGGCTCGACGCTGCAGACCCCCTTCGGGCCGATCGAGCTCGACGAGAGGCGGGCGGCCGCCGTCGCCGGGCGCGACCTGCTGCTGGTGGGCATCCGGCCGGAGTACTTCGAGGACGCCTCGCTGGTCGACGAGGCCAAGAAGCACGTGGGGACGACGTTCACCGCCAAGGTCGACGTCACCGAGTGGCTGGGCGACCAGCAGTACGCCTACATCCCCTACGAGGCCCCCGACCAGATCCGCACCCGACTGCGCGACCTGTCCAAGGAGCTCGACAGCGAGGAGCTGCGCACCCAGGCGATCGTGTCCATCGACTCCACCAGCCGGATCCGCGAGGGCCGGGAGGCCGAGTTCTGGCTGGACACCCGCAAGGTGCACGTCTTCGACCCGGAGACCGGGGAGAACCTGACCCGCGACGCCGAGGCCGGCGCCGAGCTCACCCGGATGGCCGTCGAGGACCGGGAGGAGCAGGTCGCGGAGGCCAGCGGTGGGCTGACCGGGGACCGCAGCAGCGGCGCCGCGTGAGCGGTCCGTCGCCCCTCGCCGCATGAGCGGCCCGTCGCCCCTCGCCGCGTGAGCGGCCCGGCGCCGTGGTGGCGGCGGGCGGTGGTCTACGAGGTGTACGTGCGCAGCTTCGCCTCCGCGGGGGCGGGGCGGGCGCACGGCCTCGGTGACGTCGCGGGCATCCGCTCCCGGCTGCCCTACCTGGCCGGCCTCGGCGTCGACGCGCTGTGGATCACCCCGTGGTACCCGTCGCCGATGGCCGACGGCGGGTACGACGTGGCCGACCACTGCGACGTCGACCCGCGGTTCGGCACCCTCGACGACGTCCGGGCGCTGGTGGCCGACGCGCACGAGCGGGGCCTGCGGGTGCTGGTCGACCTGGTGCCCAACCACACCTCGGTCGAGCACCCGTGGTTCACCGAGGACCCGTCGCTGTACGTGCTGCGTCCCGGCCGGGGCGAAGGGCCGCCCAACGACTGGATCTCGGCGTTCGGCGGCCCGGCCTGGACGCGGCTGCCCGGCTCGGACCTCTGGTACCTGCACACCTTCGCCCCCGAGCAGCCCGACCTGGACTGGTCGAACGACGAGGTGCGCCGCCGGTTCGACGACGTGCTGCGCTTCTGGCTGGACCTGGGCGTGGACGGCCTGCGGGTCGACGCGGTGCCCGCGATCGGCAAGGACCTGACCCTGCCCGACGCGGGCCACGAGCCGGGGGCGCTGTTCGCGTCCTCCTCGTGGGAGGGCAGCCCGCAGTGGGACGGCGACTGGGTGCAGGACGTGGTGGCCCGCTGGCGGTCGGTGGTCGACGAGTACTTCGGCGACCGGGTGCTGGTCAGCGAGTCGGTGGTGGCCGGGCCCGAGCGGGCAGCGCGGTACGTGGCCCCGGGCCGGATGCACACCACGTTCAACTTCGACCACCTGCACGCCCCGTGGGACCCGGCGGCGCTGCGGGCGGTGGTCGACGCGACCCTGGCGGCGCTCGCCCCCACCGGCGCACCGGCGACGTGGGTGCTGTCCAACCACGACGAGACCCGGCACGTGACCCGGTTCGGCCGCCGCTCCACCGGCGTCGGTGTGATGGGGTTCGACGCCGGGGAGCCCAGCGACCTGGACCTCGGGCTGCGCCGGGCGCGGGCCGCGGCCCTGCTCATGCTGGCGCTGCCGGGCAGCGCCTACCTGTACCAGGGCGAGGAGCTCGGGCTGCCCGAGGTCACCGACCTGCCCGAGGAGCTGCTGCAGGACCCCACCTGGGAGCGGTCCGGGCGCACCTCCCGCGGCCGGGACGGCTGCCGGGTGCCGCTGCCGTGGTCGGGGACGGCGCCGCCGTTCGGCTTCGGCGCGGACCACCCGTGGTTGCCCCAGCCGCCGTCCTGGGCGGCGCTGACCGCGGAGGCCCAGGACGGCGACCCGGGCTCGGTGCTGACGCTCTACCGTGCGGCGCTGCGGCTGCGCCGGGAGCTGCTGGCCGGCGAGGAGTTCGGCTGGGACGACGCACCGGCCGAGGTGCTGTCCTTCACCCGCGGCCCGGTGCTGCGCTGCGTGGTCAACCTGGGCGCCGAGCCGCTGCCGCTGGTGGGGGAGGTCCTGCTGGCCAGCGGCCCGGTGCCCGACGGCGAGCTGCCCACCGACACCGCCGCGTGGCTGACCGTGCCCTGATCAGCGCCGCGCCGCGTCCAGGTCGGCCCGGGTGGGCGGGTCGGCGCCGACCCGGGTGCAGCACAGCGCGGCGACCAGGGCGGCGTCGGCGACCACCCGCCGCAGCAGGTCCTCGTCCACGTGGTCCAGCGCGGCGCGGGTGGTGACCCCGGCGTCCAGCAGCCCGGTGAGGAAGCCGGCGGCCAGGGAGTCCCCGGCGCCGACGGTGTCGGCGACGGTGACCGTCGGCGGGGTGTGCCGCAGCAGCGGCCGGCCCGGCCGGGCCACGCGCAGCGGCTCGCCGCCGTCGGTCAGCAGCACCACGCCGGGCCCGCGGTCGGCCCACCGCTGCACGGCCTCGTCGAGGTCGGTGGTGGCCGGCTCGAGCCAGGCGAGGTCCTCGGCGCTGACCTTGACCACGTCGGCGACGGCCAGCAGCCGGTCCAGCCGGGCCCGGACGTCGGGGCCGGTGTTGCCGAACCCCTCGGCCAGCGACACCCGGATGTTGGGGTCGACGCTGACCAGCGCCGAGCCGTCGGCGTGCAGCCGCTCGGCCAGGCCAGCGATGGCCTCGCTGCCGGGAGCGGTCCAGGAGGAGATGGAGCCGACGTGCAGGGCGGTGGCCCCGGGCGGCCAGGCGGCGGCGACCTCGTCGTCGGTCCACTGCCAGTCGGCCGCACCCAGCACGTGGAACCCGTAGTCGGCCGAGCCGTCGGGGGCCAGGCCCACCACCGCCAGGCTGACCGGGTCGTCGGAGTCCACCGAGCGGGACACGTCGACCCCGGACAGCTCGGCGTGCCGGCGCAGGTTGCCCGCCAGCGGACCGGTGCCGAAGCGGGCGAGCAGGTGCACCGGGTGGCCCAGCCGCCCGGCGGCGACCGCGACGTTGAGCGCGTTGCCGCCCGGCCGGGCGACGAACTGCGGGGCGGTGCCCTCGGCTCCGGGGTCGGCCCCGGGCACGGGGATGAGGTCGACGACCAGCTCGCCGAGGACGGTCAGCATGCGTGGGAGACTAGGTGCTGCAGGTCTCACCCAGGTGCCGAGGTGGCCCCCTGATCACGTTGCCTGGGACGATGGACGGCGACGACGTGCGCACCGCCCCCGTGGACGTGCACCCGACCAGGAGGAAGCATGCCCAACCCGTTCGTGAAGCTCTGGAAGTACCTGACGGCGTCGGCGAACGCGCAGATCGACGAGCGCGCCGACCCCAAGATCCAGATCCAGCAGGCGATCGAGGGTGAGCAGCAGCGGCACCAGTCGCTGGCCAACCAGGCCGCCGCCGTGCTGGGCAACCAGCGCCAGCTGGAGATGCGGCTCAACCGCCAGCTCGGCGAGGTCGAGCAGCTGCAGTCCTCCGCGCAGCAGGCCCTCGCGCTGGCCGACCAGACCCGGGCGTCGGACCCGGCCAAGGCCGCCGAGTACGAGCAGGCCGCGCAGGCGTTCGCCACGCAGCTCGTCAGTGCCGAGCAGTCCATGGAGGACCTCAAGCGCAGCCACGACGAGGCGCTGCAGGCGGCCGAGCAGGCCAAGGGTGCCGTCGAGCAGAGCCGCATGCGGCTGCAGACGATCCTGGCCGAGCGCACCAAGCTGCTCTCGCAGCTGGAGCAGGCCAAGATGCAGGAGCAGGTCTCGGCCTCGCTCAAGCAGGTCAACGAGCTGTCCGCGCCGGGCAACACCCCGAGCCTGGGCGAGGTCCGGGACAAGATCGAGCGTCGCTACGCCAACGCCCTCGGCCAGGCCGAGCTGGCGCAGAACTCGGTCGAGGGCCGGATGATGGAGGTGCAGAAGGCCACCCTGGACGTGGCCGGTGCCTCGCGGCTGGCGCAGATCCGGGCCGGCATGTCCGGCGGGGCGGCCGGTGGCCAGCAGGCGGTGACCGGCGGGTCGCAGCCGGCCGGGGCGATCGAGCAGGGTGCGCCCCAGGTGCAGCCCGTGCAGCAGCACACCGAGCAGCCGGCTGAGCGGCCGCACCAGCAGTAACCGCGACGCCTCGACGACGCCCCCCGCGCACCCTGCGCGGGGGGCGTCGTCGTTCAGTACCGGGCCCGCCGCGCCGGGGTGCCGGGCAGGCCGGTGCGGGCGTGCGGGTCGACCGGCACCGGGGTGGCCTGGCAGGACGGGCACCACCAGGTCACCCGCTCCTGCAGGTCCGGTCCCTGGTCGCCGAGCTGGATCGGGGTGCGGCACCGGCGACAGGGCCGGCCCTTGCGCCCGGCCACCCAGTGGTCCTGGCCGCGGCGGGTGTCGCCGGTGGTGCTCTGCTCGGGCCGCTCGCGGTTGGCCAGCATCAGCGTGCGGGCCCGCTCCACCAGCGCCGGCAGGTCGGGCACGTCGGCCACCCGCGCCCACGGGTTGACCCCGCAGAGGAACAAGGACTCCACCTTGTAGAGGTTCCCGGGACCGGCCAGGTTGCGCTGGTCGAGGATGGCGACGCCGATCTGCTCGTCCGGCCGGGCCCGCAGCCGGCGGAGCGCCTCGTCCAGGTCCCAGCCCGGGCCGAGGACGTCGGGGCCGAGGTGGCCGACGAGCTGGTCCTCCTGCGCCGTGGGCACCATCGCCATGTCGTGCAGCCGGTAGCCGACGCACTCCCACTCCTCGGTGGCGAGCACCGCGCGGATGCTGTGGCCGGGGCCGCCCCGCCACCGGCTGCCGGGGCGGTAGATGTGCCAGCTGCCGTCCATCCGGTAGTGCGTGCGCAGGGTGCGGCCGTCGGCCAGCCGGATGAGCATGTGCTTGCCGCGGGGGACCACCTCGGCGACGACGGCGCCGGCCAGGTCGACCGCGGCCAGCTGGGGCACGCGCAGCTCGCCGCGGCGCAGGGTCGCGCCGTGCAGGGCAGTGTCCATCCGCTTCGCCGCCAGCCAGACGGTGTCGCCCTCGGGCATGCCTCCATCGTCCCTGGTGGTCGGGGCCGGTGCCCGCGGTGTGAGTCCGCCGACAGCCGGAAGACATCGGGGTCTCTCAGTGCTGAGGTATCTCCGTGAGCACGAGTTTCCGCGACAACACCGTCGCCCCCCAGCCGGTCACGGTGACCGCCGCCCGGGTGGTGCGCCCCGACCGCCGCGAGGCGTTCGAGCAGTGGGCCCGCGACGTGCAGGCGCTGGCCGCCACGTTCCCGGGGCACCTGGGCTCCTCGACGCTGCGCCCGGGTGCCGGCAGCGACGAGTACCACCTGGTCTACCGCTTCGCCGACGCCGACTCCCTGGCCGGCTGGGAGCGCTCGCCCGAGCGGGCCGAGCTGGTGGCGCGGCTGGGTGACCTGGTGGAGGACGAGCGCTTCGCCGTGGTGGAGGGCCTCGAGGGGTTCTTCGGCCGGCCGGCGTCCGCCCCGCCGGTGCCCACCTGGCGGGTCGTGCTGCTGACCGTGCTCGGCGTCTTCCTGCTCACCAGCAGCTTCCACGCACTGGTGCAGCCCCTGGTGGCCGCGTGGCCGTGGCCGGCGCAGCTGCTGCTGTCGGCTGTGGTGGTGGTCAGCGGGCTGAGGTTCGTGGTGATGCCGATCCTGACCCGGGTCTTCGCCCGCTGGCTGCGTCCGGGCTCACGCCGCTGACCCCTCGCCGCCGGGCCGCCCGCGGAGCATCCTGACCGCGTGCCGCCCCGCCGCCCACCCGTCCCGGACACCGAACCGGTCACGGTGACCGCGGCCCGGCTGGTCCGGCCCGACCAGGTCGCGGCCTTCGAGGCCTGGGCGGAAGGGATCATGGCGCTGGCCGCCACCTTCCCGGGCCACCTGGGCTCCACCCTGCTGCGGCCGGGCGCCGGCAGCTCGGAGTACCACCTGGTCTACCGGTTCCACGACCGCGAGGCCCTCGCCGCCTGGGAGCGGTCGCCGCAGCGGCACGACGCGCTGGGCCGGGCCGGCGGCATGGTCGACAGCTCCCGCTACAGCCGGGTGACCGGTCTGGAGAGCTTCTTCACCGCTCCCGACCGCGCCGACGGGCCCTCGCGTGCCAGGCTGACCGTGCTGACGGTGGCGGTGGTGTTCGTGCTGCAGCTGGCGGTGCAGGCGCTGGTCGCGCCGTGGGTGTCGCACTGGCCGCTGGTTCTGCGGGCGTTGTTCTACGCGGTCACCCTGGTGCTGGTCCTGGGGTACGTCTGCATGCCGGTGCTGACCCGCCGGCTCGCCCGCTGGCTGCGCCCCCGCCGCCGCTGATCGACATGTCGACGTGTCACCCCCGCAGCCGCAGCCCCCGGGGGGTGGCGCTGAACCCGGCGGCCTGCAGCGCCGCGGACAGCGGGGTGGACTCGTGCACCGAGGCGCCGTCGGCCTTCTGCACCGTCATCCGGCCCAGCGCGCCCGCGGCTGCGGCGTTGGACAGCGCGGTGGCCGCCTCCTTGAGCGCGACCTCGTCCTCGGTCCAGGACAGCAGCGTCTTGCCGCCCCGCTCGACGTAGAGCACCAGCTCGCCGTCGACCAGCACGACCAGCGCACCGGCCTTGCGACCGGCGCGGTGCCCGGTGGCGCCGCGCTTCTTCGTCGGGCCCGCCTCCTCGCCCAGGTCGACGGCCTCCTCGGCGGGCTCGGCGCCGGGCCGCTCGGGCCAGGGCAGCGCGGCGCCGTAGACGTTGGCCGGGTCGGTGGCGGCCAGCACCACGGCCGGGGTGGGTGTGCGGTCGGGGCTGGCGAAGCTGCGCAGGCGGTCGATCGAGCCGGGCGTGCCGAACTGGGCGGCGCCGAGGGTCTCCACGAAGTAGCCGCGGCGGGCCCGGCCGTTCTCCTCGTAGGCGCGCAGGATCGGGTACACCGCGGAGAACCCGCCGAGCACCTGCTCGGCCATCACCGCGCCGCGGGTGAGCACGCCGTGCCGCTCCAGCAGGGACTCGGTGCGGGCGTTGTTCCGCTTGGTGGAGTTGGTCTCCAGCTCCGGCAGCGCGGACCACCGGCCGGCCACCATGGGCGGCCCGGTGCGGCTGGGCATCGCCGGGCGCCCCACCCGGGTGCGGCCGTAGCGGGTGCGGTCGAGGCGGGCCCGGGGCGCCGGTGCCGCCTTCTTGTGCGCGCCGCCGCCGGCCAGCCGGGCGCGCAGCGGGGCCAGGGTGTCGTTGGTCAGCCGGCCGGACCAGACCAGGTCCCAGATGGTCTCGGCGAAGGCCTGGTCGTCGGTGGACCCCACGAGGTCGGACAGGCCGCGGAAGAACAGCGCGCGGCCACCGGCGAGCTCCTCCAGGACCTGCTGGGCCACCCCGCCCTCGTCCTGGGCCCCCAGCGGCGGGTCGGGCAGGAGCAGCGGGGCGAGGTCGGCCGGGACCAGGGTGATCCAGCCGTCGCCGCCGGCCAGCCCGCCGGCGCCGGCCCACAGCACCTCGCCGGCGCTGGTCAGCTCGTCGAGCATGCCCGGCTGGTAGCCCTGCACCCGGGAGGGCAGCACCAGCGTCTCCAGCGCGGACGCGGGCACCAGGGCCCCGGCCAGCTGCTCGACCACGGCCAGCACGCCGTCCACCCCGCGCATCCGGCTGCCGACCGACTGCCAGGACGGGGTGTACCGGGCCAGCGTCGTGGTGGGGACCGGCTCGACCTCCTGCCGCAGCTTGGCCAGCGACCGGCGGCGGATGGAGCGGAGCACGTCGGCGTCGCACCACTCCTGCCCGACGCCACCGGGCCGGAACTCGCCGGTGACGACCCGGCCGGCCGCGACCAGCCGTGCGACGGTGGTGGTCACCACCGCGACGCCCAGGCCGAGCCGGTCAGCGGCCTCGCTGGGCACGAAGGGGCCGTGCGTGCGGGCGTACCGGCCGACCAGGTCACCGAGCGGGTCGGCGACCGGCTCGGTGAAGACCTCGGGCACGCCGACGGGCAGCGCGGTGCCCAGCGCGTCGCGCAGCCGGCCGGCGTCCTCGATGGCCACGTAGCGGTCCTGGCCGGCGACGCGGACCTGCAGTGCCCGCCGGGAGGCGACCAGCTCGTCGAGCCACTCCTGCGGCACGCCGCGGGCGGCGGCCTCGGCGGGGGCCAGGTCGCCGACCACCCGCAGCAGGTCGGCGGCGCCGTCGACGTCGCGGGGGTGCCGGTCGGCGGGCAGCCGCTGCAGCTCGGCCTCGATCTCGCCCAGCGCGTCGCCGTCGAGCAGCTCGCGCAGCTCGGAGCGGCCCAGCAGCTCGGCCAGCAGACCGGTGTCCAGGGCGAGGGCCTGGGCGCGGCGCTCGGCCAGCGGGGCGTCGCCCTCGTAGATGAACTGGCCGACGTAGCCGAACAGCAGCGACTGCGCGAAGGGCGAGGCGGTCGGGGTCTGCACGTCGGCCACCCGCACCCGACGGGACCGGACGTCGCTCATGAGCTCGACCAGGCCGGGCACGTCGTAGACGTCCTGCAGCACCTCCCGGACCGCCTCGAGGGTGATCGGGAAGCCGGAGAACTCGCTGGCCACGCTGAGCAGCTGCGCGGCGCGCTGGCGCTGCTGCCACAGCGGGGTGCGCCGGCGCGGGTCGCGGCGGGGGAGCAGCAGGGCGCGGGCGGCGCACTCGCGGAACCGGCTGGCGAACAGCGCGGAGTTGCCGACCTCGGCGGTGACCTCCCGCTCGACGTCGTCGGGGTCGAGGATCGCCAGGTCGGCCTCGGGCGGTTCGCCGGTGGTGTCGGGCAGCCGCAGCACGATGCCGTCGTCGGCGTGCATGGAGGCGACGTCCACGCCGTACCGCTCGCGCAGCCGGGCGGCCAGCACCAGCGCCCAGGGCGCGTTGACCTGGGCGCCGAAGGGGGAGTGCACGACCAGCCGCCAGTCGCCCAGCTCGTCGCGGAACCGCTCGACCAGCAGCGTGCGGTCGTCGGGCAGGTGGCCGGTCGCGGCCTTCTGCTCGGCGAGGTAGGCCTGCAGGTTCGCCGCGCCCCACTCGTCGAGACCGGCCGCGCGGGCGCGCTCCAGCCCGGCCTCGGACGTGGCACCGCCGACCTCCCGGAGGAAGGCGCCCAGCGCCCGGCCCAGCTCCAGTGGGCGGCCAAGGGTGTCGCCGTGCCAGAACGGCATCTTCCCGGGTTGGCCGGGGGCGGGCGTGACCAGCACGCGGTCGTGGGTGATCTCCTCGATCCGCCACGAGGAGGAACCCAGCAGGAAGACGTCGCCGACGCGGGACTCGTAGACCATCTCCTCGTCGAGCTCGCCGACCCGGCGGCCGCCGGTCTCGCCGCCGCCGGAGACGATGAAGACCCCGAACAGGCCGCGGTCGGGGATGGTGCCGCCGCTGGTGACGGCCAGGCGTTGCGCGCCCTGCCGGGCGGTGAGGGTGTCGGTGACCCGGTCCCAGGTCAGCCGGGGCCGCAACTCGGCGAAGGCGTCGGAGGGGTAGCGGCCGGCGAGCATGTCCAGCACCGCGTGCAGCGCGGAGTCCGGCAGCGAGGCGAAGGCGGCCGAGCGGCGCAGCACGCCGGCGACCTCGTCGACGGTCGTGGGCTCCTCGGCGACGATGGCCACGATCTGCTGGGCCAGCACGTCGAGCGGGTTGCGCAGGTACCGGATGGACTCGATCTGGCCGGCCTTCATCCGCTCGGCCACCACCGCGGACTGCACCAGGTCGCCGCGGAACTTCGGGAACAGCACGCCGCGGCTGACCGCGCCCACCTGGTGCCCGGCCCGGCCCACCCGCTGCAGGCCGGCCGCGACGTTGGGCGGGGACTCCACCTGCACCACGAGGTCGACCGCGCCCATGTCGATGCCCAGCTCCAGCGACGACGTGGCCACCACCGCGGGCAGCTGCCCGGACTTCAGGGCCTCCTCGACCACCGCGCGCTGCTCGCGGGACACCGACCCGTGGTGGGCGCTGGCCACCGGCTTGGCGTCGGCCGGCAGGCCCCCGCCGCCGCCGGCCTGGGCCATGAGCTGCGCGGCGTCGGCACCGGCCGGCACGGTCTCCCCGGTGGCCCGCTCGTAGGCGAGCTCGTTGAGCCGGCTGGTCAGCCGCTCGGCCAGCCGGCGGGAGTTGGCGAAGACGATGGTGGAGCGGTGCGCCTCGATGAGGTCGAGCACGCGCTCCTCGACGGCCGGCCAGATCGAGGACCGGGGCTGCGAGCCCGACGCCGACCCCTCCAGCTCGCCGGTGGGCTGGCCCAGGGTGGACATGTCCTCGACCGGGACGACGACCGAGAGGTCCCACTTCTTCTGCGACGGCGGGGCGACCACCTGCACCGGCCGGCCGCCGGCCAGGAAGGTGGACACCTCGTCGATGGGCCGGACGGTGGCCGACAGCCCGACCCGCTGCGCCGGCCGGTCCAGCAGCATGTCGAGCCGGTCGAGGGAGACCGCCAGGTGTGCCCCCCGCTTGCTGCCGCAGACGGCGTGCACCTCGTCGACGATCACCGTCTCGACGCCGCGCAGCGCCTCCCGCGCCTGGCTGGTGAGCAGCAGGAACAGCGACTCCGGTGTGGTGATGAGGATGTCGGTGGGCCGGCGGGCGAAGGCCCGCCGCTCGTCGGCGGGGGTGTCGCCGGACCGGGTGGAGACGCTGATCTCCGGGCGGGGCAGGCCCAGCCGGGCAGCCGCCTGGCCGATGCCGGCCAGCGGCGCCCGCAGGTTGCGCTCGACGTCGACGGCCAGCGCCTTGAGCGGGGACACGTAGAGCACCCGGCAGCGCTTCTGCTCGTCCTCGGGCGGGGTGCTGGCCAGCCGGTCGAGCGACCACAGGAACGCGGCCAGAGTCTTGCCCGACCCGGTGGGGGCGACGACCAGGGCGTGCTCGCCGCTGCTGATCGCCGTCCAGGCGCCCTCCTGGGCAGGCGTCGGCGCGTCGAAGGCACCGGTGAACCAGGCCCGGGTGGGCTCGGTGAACCGGTCGATCGCGGACGGGGCTGCGGGCACGGGAGCAGTGTCCCCAGGGGGTACGACATTTACGCAGGGGCTAGGAACAGTCAGTGCTGTCTGCCACAGTCGGGAGCATGCGCTCCCACCTGTACGAGGCCGACCACGAGGACTTCCGCGCCAGCGTGCGCACGTTCGTGGAGAAGGAGATCGCACCCTTCCACGCCCAGTGGGAGAAGGACTCGATCGTGCCGCGGGAGCTGTGGACCGCTGGCGGCGAGCAGGGGTTCCTCGGCATCGACCAGGACGAGCAGTACGGCGGAGGGGGAGTGCGCGACTTCCGCTACCAGGCCGTGCTGGCCGAGGAGATGGCCCGGGTGGGCGCCTCCGGCGTCGGCTTCGGCCTGCACAACGACGTCGTCAGCCCCTACCTGCGCGACCTGGCGACCGAGGAGCAGAAGCAGCGCTGGGTGCCGGGCTTCTGCAGCGGCGAGACCATCACCGCCATCGCGATGACCGAGCCGGGCACCGGCAGCGACCTGCAGGGCATCACCACGACCGCCCGCCGCGACGGCGACGGGTGGGTGCTCAACGGCTCCAAGACCTTCATCACCAACGGCATCAACGCCGACCTGGTCATCGTGGTCGCCCGCACGAACCCCGACGCACCGGCGTCCAAGGGCACCAGCCTGCTCGTCGTCGAGCGCGGCATGGCCGGGTTCGAGCGCGGCCGCAACCTGGAGAAGGTGGGCCTGAAGGCGCAGGACACCGCCGAGCTGTTCTTCACCGACGTCCGGGTCCCGGGGGAGAACCTCCTCGGCACCGTCGACCGCGGCTTCCTGCACCTGATGGAGAACCTGCCGCAGGAGCGGCTGAGCATCGCGATCGGCGCGGTCGCCGCCGTCGAGACGGTGCTGGCGCAGACCGTGGAGTACGTGACCAGCCGGACGGCGTTCGGCCGGCCGGTCGGCAGCTTCCAGAACAGCCGGTTCGTCCTCGCCGAGCTGCAGACCGAGGCCACCGTCGCGCGGGTGTTCGTCGACGAGTGCATCCGGCAGCTGGACGCCGGCACGCTCACCGCCGTCGACGCCGCGCAGGCCAAGTGGTGGTGCTCGGACCTGCAGAACCGGGTCGCCGACAGGTGCCTGCAGCTGCACGGCGGCTACGGCTACATGGACGAGTACCCGGTCTCCAAGGCCTGGCGCGACGCCCGGGTGCAGAGCATCTACGGCGGCACGAACGAGATCATGAAGGAGATCATCGGGCGGTCGATGGGGTTGTGAGCGACCGGTCCGGGGGATGCACCCGGGCATGCAGCTGACCGACGCCGAGGCGATCGAGGAGTGGACCCGGGCGCAGGCCCGGGTCATCGAGCTGGTCGAGGGCATCCCGGCCGCCGAGGCCGCGCTGCCGGTGCCGGCGTGCCCGGACTGGTCGGTCCGCGACCTGCTCGCGCACGTGGTGGGCTACTCGACCGACGCCCTGGCCGACCGCGAGGACGACGACCACGGCGCGGCGTGGACGCAGGCGCAGGTCGACGCGCGCGCGGGCCGGGGCATCGCCCCGCTGGTCGCCGAGTGGCGGGGCAACACCGGGCCGCTGCGGGCCTGGATGGCCGAGCACGGGGTCCGGCCGCTGAACGACGTCGTCATCCACGAGCAGGACCTCCGCGGCGCGCTCGGCGTGCCCGGCGCGCACGACACCCCCGCCCTGGCCGCGCTGCGTGACCGGTTCGCCGGCCGGGTCGCCGACGCCGTGGCCGAGGCGGGCTTGCCGCCGCTGCGGCTGGAGGGCGGTTCGTGGAGCCACGGGCCGGCCGACGCCGCCGTCGTCGTCCGCGCGTCGGGGTTCGACCTGGCGCGGGCGGTGACGGCCCGCCGGTCGGCCGGCCAGCTGCGGTCCTGGACCGTGCAGGGGGACGTCGAGCCCTACCTGGACTGCTTCGCCACCCTCGGGCCGTTGCCGGAGCGGGCACTCACCGACGGCGCCACATGAGCAGCAGCGAGACCGCGAGCAGGCAGGCGATCGCGACCTGGCCGATGGTGTCCCAGGTCGCCGAGCCGGTGCTGGGGATCATGGCGCCACGGTAGCCGCGGGTACCGTCGCCGGGGTGCGACTGCAGGAGTTCTGGGGCCGGGTGCGCGAGGAGTTCGGCGACGTCCGCGGCGAGGCCATCGCGCGCGACCACGTCTTCTCCGCCTTCGAGGGCCGCACCGCGGTGGGGGCGCTGGACGCCGGCGTCCCGGTGCGGACGGTGTGGCTGGCGATCTGCGAGGAGTTCGACGTCCCGGCGCAGGTCCGCTGACCCGCGCCGGGACGGTCGATCAGCTGCTGCCGAGGACCAGTGCGACGTGCTCGGCGAGGGTGCGGGTCGGCCGGCCGGTGAGGGCGGAGATGCCGCCCTGGCCCGCGTCGAGCTCGCCCGCCGCGATGTTGCCGTCGAGCGCGGCCACGAAGCCCGCCGTGCCCTCGTCCAGCCCCGCCCCGCGCAGTGCGGCGACGTGCTCGTCGGTGGACAGGTCGCGGTGGGTGACCTCGCGGCCGGCCTGCCGGCCGACCTCGGCGGCCAGGTCGGCCAGCGTGAAGGGGTCGTCGCCGCCCAGCTCGTGCACGGCCGGCTGCGGGTCGTCGGCGGTGAGGACGGCGACGGCGGCCGCGGCGAAGTCGGCGCGGGAGGCCGGCCAGGCACGCCCCTGCCCGGCGCTGCCGACGACCTCCCCGGTGGCGGCGGCCTGGCCGATCTGGGCGTCGTAGTTCTCCCAGTACCAGTTGTTGCGCAGCACGACGGCGGGCAGCCCGCTCGCGCGGATGACCTCCTCGGTGGCGGCGTGCTCGGGGGCGAGCACGAGCGTGGTCGCGTCGGCCTTCGGGGCCGAGGTGTAGACGAGCAGGCCGACGCCGGCGGCCTTCGCGGCCTCGACGACGTTGGTGTGCTGTGCGACCCGCTGGCCCACCTCGCTGCCCGAGACCAGCAGCAGCCGGTCGGTGCCGGCCAGGGCCTCCTCCAGGGAGGCGCGGTCGGTGTAGTCGGCGACGGCGACGCGGACGCCGCGGTCGGCCAGGTCACCCGCGCGGGCCGCGTCGCGGACCAGGGCGGTGACCTCGCCGGCGGGGACGCCGGAGTCGAGCAGGCCGGTGATGACGAGCCGGCCGAGCTGGCCGGTGGCTCCGGTGACGGTGATCATGCTTCCTCCTGGGATGGCACTAACTTCTGGTTAGTGCTTTCGCAGAGAACGTACACTCGGGGTGTGCACGAGCGCAGCGGGACCCCCGCCGGGGGACGGGACGACGTCGAGTCCCTGGCCGCCGACGTCTTCAGCCGGGCCTGCACCTCGCGCGAGGCCCTCGAGCACGTGACGGGGAAGTGGTCGCTGCTGGCGCTGTCGGCGCTGCAGGAGGCGCCGCACCGGTTCGGCGAGCTGCGGCGCCGGGTGGACGGCGTCAGCGAGAAGATGCTGTCGCAGAGCCTGCAGACCCTGGAGCGCGACGGCTGGGTGCACCGCGAGGTCCGGTCGACCATCCCGCCGCACGTGGAGTACCGCCTCACCCCGGCCGGGGCCGAGCTCGCCCCGAAGCTGCTGGCCCTGATCGGCTTCGTCGAGGACCGGCTGCCCGAGGTGCACGCCGCCCGCGACCGGCACGACGCCGCCCGCTGAGGCCCGTACCGAACTTCTCCGGGCGTGTTGCTGGCTTCGAACACGTGTTCGTCCTAGTGTTGCTGTCCACAGGCCCGGTCGGCATCCACAGATCCGGTCGGCCCCCCATTTCTGTCGGACCCCCGTCCTACCGTCGGCCCCGACGCAGACAGCGACGCACAGCGACGACCACAGAAGGTGGACACCATGGCAACCCTGGACCGCGACAAGGCCCTCGACATGGCCCTGGCCCAGATCGACAAGCAGTTCGGCAAGGGCTCGGTCATGCGGCTGGGCGACTCGCCGGAGGTGGCCATGAAGGTCATCCCCACCGGCTCGATCGCCCTCGACATCGCCCTCGGCGTGGGCGGGCTGCCCCGCGGCCGCATCGTCGAGGTCTACGGCCCGGAGGCCTCGGGCAAGACGACGGTCGCGCTGCACGCCGTGGCCAACGCACAGGCCGCCGGCGGCATCGTGGCCTTCATCGACGCCGAGCACGCCCTCGACCCGGAGTACGCCCGGGCCATCGGCGTCGACACCGACGCCCTGCTCATCAGCCAGCCCGACACCGGTGAGCAGGCGCTCGAGATCGCCGACATGCTGATCCGTTCCGGTGCCCTCGACCTCATCGTCATCGACTCGGTGGCCGCCCTGGTGCCCCGCGCCGAGATCGAGGGCGAGATGGGCGACAGCCACGTGGGTCTGCAGGCCCGCCTGATGAGCCAGGCGCTGCGCAAGATCACCGGTGCGCTGAGCAACTCCAACACCACCGCCATCTTCATCAACCAGCTGCGCGAGAAGGTCGGCGTGGTCTACGGCTCGCCGGAGGTCACCACCGGTGGCCGGGCGCTGAAGTTCTACTCCTCGGTCCGCCTCGACGTGCGCCGCATCGAGACCCTCAAGCAGGGCACCGACGCGGTCGGCAGCCGGGTCCGCGTGAAGATCGTGAAGAACAAGGTGGCCGCGCCGTTCAAGCAGGCCGAGCTCGACCTCATCTGGGGCACCGGGTTCAGCCGCGAGGGCGGGCTCATCGACATCGGTGTCGAGCAGGGCTTCGTCCGCAAGTCCGGCGCCTGGTACACCTACGACGGCGACCAGCTCGGCCAGGGCAAGGAGAACGCCCGCGGCTTCCTCCGTGACAACCCCGACCTCGCCGACGAGATCGAGAAGAAGATCAAGGAGAAGCTGGGCATCGGCCCGCGGCTCGACGCCCCGGTCGACGCCGTGCCGGCTGACTTCTGAGCCCAGCACCGATGACCGACATCGGTCACCCGCACGCCCCGGACGGTGACCCGGGTCCCGGCCTGGCCGCGGACCCGGGCGCCGACCCGCTGACCGGTCCCTCGGTCCCGCCGACCGCGGCCCCGGAGGTCGTCGACTTCGACCAGCTCGGCGAGCTGACCCCGGTGGGCGGCTCCGAGGTCGTCGACGTCGCCGACCTCGGCCCGGTCCCCGAGCCCGTCCACCCGCTGGACGGTCCGGCGACACGGGGAGGCGGCGGACCCGTGCCCGACCGGGACGTCGCGGCCCGCGGTCCGGCCGCGACGGACGCCATGGGCACCGAGGTGCTGGTGCCGTCCGAGGTCGACGTCGCCTCCGTGGACGACCGGGGTGCCCCGGCAGCCGGGGCCACCGAGGTGGTGGACCCGCGGTCCCTGACGGACCGGGGTTCACCGCGATCGCCCCGCGCCGCCGGCCGACGCCGGGCGACGGACGAGGCGGTCGGCGTCGACCCGGCCGACGACGGGGTGCGGCGGCGCCGGTCGTCCTTCGGCGACGACGGGTCGCGGTCCTTCGGCGGTCGTCGGCAGGGCGGGGCGAAGAAGAAGGCCCGCCGGGAGTGGGGGATCCAGCTCGACGCCGAGGTGGACGAGCCCGGGCCGGCGCCAGCGGGCGGCCCGGCCACCGGTGACGACGAGGACGGCTCGACGCCCGGGATCCGCGGCCGGCGGGCCGGGCGGCAGGGGCGCGCGGGGTCGGGCGGTCGCCGACGCGGCGCCGACGGCGAGCCGCCGCGGCAGTACGAGGACCCCGAGCGCGCCGCGAAGGACATCTGCCTGACCGCCCTCACCGGGACCGCCCGCAGCCGCAAGCAGCTGGCCGACCTGCTCGCCGCCCGGGACATCCCCGACGACGTGGCGGCCTCCGTGCTCGACCGGTTCACCGAGGTCGGCCTCGTCGACGACGCCGCGTTCGCCGACGCCTGGGTGCGCAGCCGCCAGTCCGGCCGCGGGCTCAGCCGGCGGGCCCTGGCGCACGAGCTGCGGGCCAACGGCGTGGACGCCGAGGTGGCCTCGGTGGCGCTGGAGGCGGTCGACCCGCAGGACGAGTGGGACACAGCCCGCGCGCTCGTGGCCCGCAAGGTGCCCGGGATGCGCCGGCTGGACACCGCGACCGCCACCCGGCGGCTCACCGCGATGCTCGGCCGCAAGGGTTACGGCGGCGGCCTCGCGGCGTGGGTGGTGCGCGAGGCGCTGGAGGCCGACGGCAAGGCAGAGGACGCCGCTGCCGAGGCCGACGACGCCCCGCCCGAGCTGCCCGACCCCGAACCGGCCGTGCGGCGGGGCCTGTGGTCCGGCCGCCCGCTGGACGAGCCGGAGGAGACGCCGGCGACCGAGGTGGGCGAGGGCCTCACCGCCGAGGGCTGGGCCCGCACCCGCCGCCCGGGGTCCCGCCTGCGCTGACACCCGCGTCCGTTCAGCACGGTCGTGCAGCGGTCAGGTCGACAGCCAGGCGGCGACGTCGACGGCGGTGCCGGCGGGGGAGTCCTCGTCGGGCACCAGCCACAGCGGTGACTCCGGTCGGCCCTCGGTCAGCCACTGCTGGATGGCCACGTCGAAGCCCGAGGTGCTGGTGGCCAGGGCCGCCGGGCCGGCCAGCCCGCCGCGGCGGGCGGGGCCCAGGAACGTCACGTCGGACTCCGCGCCGTCCTCCCAGCGCAGCACCACCCGGCAGCGCGAGCGCCGGTGGCGGGCCGGCGGCACCGCCTCCCGCACCACCGCGGACGTGGCGCCCGCGGCCGCGGCGAAGTGGTTCGCCGAGGACCGCAGACGGGTCACGAACAACTGCTCGGGGTCGGTGCCCACGAGGTGCAGCGCAGGGGTGCCCGGGGCGTCGTCGGGCTGGGCGGCGAAGGCGGCGGCGGTGTCCATGGTCCCGTCAGTCTCACCTGTCACAACCGACCGTGCGCGCAGCGGCACGCCGTGTTACCCGCGCGTGATCAGAGACCGGAGTTGTTGCCGGTGTTGATCGGCGCCGTCGGCAGCGCGGGTGCCGTGGCGCCCGCCGCCTTGGCCGACGACCGGGTCCGCTTCTCCACGAGCTTGGCCACCTGGGAGATCAGCACGTTGATCAGGATGTAGACGAGACCGGCGCCGACGTAGATCTGCAGCGTGTAGATGTTGCCGAAGTTGAAGTTCAGGAACTCGACCAGGCTCCGCGCCTGCCGGAGCAGCTCGAAGTAGCCGATGATGAACCCCAACGACGTGTCCTTCAGCAGGACCACGATCTGGGCGATCAGGACCGGCAGCATCCGCCGGGTGGCCTGGGGGAGCAGCACCAGCGTCATGACCTGCGACTTGCGCATGCCCAGCGCGAAGGCTGCCTCGCGCTGACCCTTGTCCACCGACAGGATCCCGGCGCGGAAGATCTCGGCCAGGACGGCCATGTTGTAGAGGGTCAGACCGAGTCCCAGCGCCGCGAACGCGCTCAGGTCGGGGCCGAAGGCCGGCAGCACGAAGTAGAGCGCGAAGATCACCACCAGCAGCGGGATCGCCCGGAAGAACTCGATGACGGTCGTGACCGGGATGCGCACCCAGCGGTGGTCGGAGAGCCGGCCGACGGCGAGCAGGACGCCCAGGACGGTCGCGGCCACCATGGCCACCGCGGCGACCTGGAGCGTGCGCACCAGCGCCTCGCCCAGTGCCTGGGGGACCCCCGAGTTCGGGTCGAAGAGGATGGCCCAGCGCGCCGGGTCGAGCTGGCCGTTGCCGTTGAGGCGCACCAGGACGAAGGCCACCAGGGCCAGCACCAGCAGCACGCCGACAGCGGTGCCGATGCGGATACGTGCCCTGGCCTTCGGGCCGGGGAGGTCGAACAGGACCGGAGCGCTCATCGCAGGATCGCCACCCGTCGCTCGAGCCGGTTGACCGCGTAGGCCATCGGCACCGTGATGATCATGTAGCCGATGACGACCGCGAGCAGCACCACCAGCAGGTCGCCGGCGTTGGCGTTCACCAGTCGAGGGAGGGTGGAGGACAGCTCGCTGACGGAGAACCCGGCCGCGATGGACGTGTTCTTCGCCATCGCGATGAACACGCTGCCCAGGGGCGGCACGACGGTGCGGAACGCCTGCGGCAGCACGACCTCCCGCAGGGACTGGCCGAAGCCCAGGCCCAACGCGCGGGCCGCCTCGGCCTGCCCGGGGCTCACGGAGTTGATGCCCGAACGGACGGCCTCCGCGACGAAGGCTGCGGTGTACATGCCGACCGCGATGACCGCCCCGGTGAAGAAGGAGACGACGGTGTCGATCTGCGGCAACCCGAAGATGACGAAGAAGAACACCACCGTGAGCGGGGTGTTGCGGAAGGTCTCCACGTAGAAGGTGGCCAGTCCGCGCAGCGGCGGGATCGGGCTGACCCGCATGGTGGCCAGGACGACGCCCAGGACGAGGGCCAGCACACCCGACAGCACGGTCAGCAGCAAGGTCTGCAGGAACGCGTCCCGGAGGATGTCGAAGTTGTCGATGAAGAACTGCACGGCGCCTCCTTCCGGGAGCGGTCAGGGCCGCACCCGCCGGCCCGGGCGGTGTGCCGGGCCGGCGGGTGCGGGACGGAGCTGGATCAGTACCGGTCGACCGACGGCGGCTCGGGGGCGGGCTCGCCGGTGATCTGGCCGGCGGTGGCGTCCCAGGCCGCGGCCCAGGACCCGTCCTCGAAGGACTCCTCGAGCACGTCGTTGACGAAGTCGCGGAACTCGGTGTCACCGAGGGTCAGCCCGATGCCGTAGGGCTCCTGGGTGAACGGGTTGCCGACCAGCTCGAAGCCGTCCGGGTTGCCCGCGACCAGACCGGTGAGGATGACGTTGTCGGTGGTGACCGCGTCGACCTGGCCGTTGGTGAGCGCGTCAGCGCACTTGGAGTAGACGTCGAAGAGCGTCAGGGTGGCCTCGGGGTAGTTGTCCCGGATGTTCTGGGCCGGCGTGGAGCCCTCGACGGAGCAGACGTTCTTGCCCGCGAGGTCGTCGGGGCCCTCGATGCCCTCGGGGTTGCCGGCGGCGACCATGATGTCCTGCCCGGCCTCGTAGTACGGACCGGCGAAGTCGACGAGCTGCTTGCGGGCGTCGTTGATCGTGTAGGTCGCGATGACCAGGTCGACCTGGCCGTTCTGGATGAAGGACTCCCGGTTGGCCGAGACGGTCTCGACGAACTCGATCTGGTCCTCCTCGATGCCCAGCTGCGCCGCGATGATCTTGCCGATCTCGACGTCGAAGCCCTCGGGCACGCCGCTGGGGTTGAGCAGGCCGAACCCGGGCTGGTCGTACTTGGTGCCGATCGTGATGGTGCCTGCCTCGGCGAGCTCGGCCATGGTCGTGCCGGCCTCGAACTCGACGTCCTGGGCGACCTCGGGCGCGTTGTCCGACTCCTGCGCGGCCTGGTTGCCCGCCTCGCTGGAGCAGCCGGCGAGCACGACGCCGAACGCAGCGGCGGCCGCTGCGTACTTGGTGAGACGCATGGGTCCTCTTCCTGTCGGTGGTGCGGTGGGTCAGTGGTTGAGGATCTTGGAGAGGAAGTCCTTGGCCCGGTCGCTGGTCGGGGCCGTGAAGAACGTCTCGGGGTCGCTGGACTCGACGATGCGGCCGGCGTCCATGAAGACGACGCGGTTGGCGGCCCGGCGGGCGAAGCCCATCTCGTGGGTGACCACGACCATCGTCATGCCGTCGCGGGCCAGCGAGGTCATCACCTCGAGGACCTCGTTGATCATCTCGGGGTCCAGCGCGGAGGTGGGCTCGTCGAAGAGCATCACCTTCGGGTCCATGGCCAGCGCGCGGGCGATGGCCACGCGCTGCTGCTGACCACCGGACAGCTGGGCGGGCACCTTGTCGGCCTGGTGCCCCACGCCGACCCGGTCCAGCAGCTCGCGGGCGCGCTTCTCCGCCTCCGCCTTGCCCTTCCCGCGGACCTTCACCGGCCCCAGCGTGACGTTCTCGAGGATCGTCTTGTGCGCGAAGAGGTTGAAGCTCTGGAACACCATGCCGACGTCGCTGCGCAGCGCGGCCAGTGCCTTGCCCTCCTCGGGCAGGGGCGTGCCGTCGATGGTGATGCGGCCCTGGTCGATGGACTCCAGCCGGTTGATCGTCCGGCACAGGGTGGACTTGCCCGACCCGGACGGCCCGATGACGACGACGACCTCGCCGCGGGCGATGGTCAGGTCGACGTCCTGCAGGACGTGCAGATCGCCGAACCACTTGTTGACACCCGACAGCTCGACGAGTGGTTCTCCGGTCGCAGCGCTGGTCACGGTCGTCGACCCTAGGGCTGTCGTGGTTCCGGAAACGCCCGCAGCCATCACGAAGCTGTAACGAAGCTGTGCGGGGGCCCGGAGTTCCCGGTGCCGGCAACGGATCGGTCACGATCCTGCCCCGCAGCGCGCCGTACCCTCGCTGACGTCATGACGAGCACAGCGACGAGCCCAGCGCACCGCACCTACCGGGTCCGCACCTACGGCTGCCAGATGAACGTGCACGACTCCGAGCGCCTGGCCGGGCTGCTGGAGGACGCCGGGTACTCCGCGGCCCCCGAGGGCACCGACGCCGACGTCGTCGTCCTCAACACCTGCGCCGTCCGGGAGAACGCCGACAACAAGCTCTACGGCAACCTCGGCCACCTGCGCCCGGTCAAGGACGCGCACCCGGGCATGCAGATCGCGGTCGGCGGCTGCCTGGCCCAGAAGGACCGCGCCTCCATCGTCGCCCGCGCGCCGTGGGTGGACGTCGTGTTCGGCACGCACAACGTCGGCTCGCTGCCGGCCCTGCTCGAGCGCGCCCGCCACAACGCCGAGGCCCAGGTCGAGATCAAGGAGGCCCTCGAGGTCTTCCCCAGCTCCCTGCCGGCCCGCCGCGACAGCGCCTACTCCGGCTGGGTCTCCATCAGCGTGGGGTGCAACAACACCTGCACGTTCTGCATCGTGCCCTCGCTGCGCGGCAAGGAGGCCGACCGCCGTCCCGGCGACGTGCTCGCCGAGGTGCAGGCCTTGGTCGAGCAGGGCGTGCTCGAGGTGACCCTGCTGGGCCAGAACGTCAACGCCTACGGCGCCGACCTCGGCGAGCGCGGCGCGTTCGCCGACCTGCTGCGCGCCACGGGCGCGGTCCAGGGCCTGGAGCGGGTGCGTTTCACCAGCCCGCACCCCCGCGACTTCACCGACGACGTCATCGCCGCGATGGGCGAGACCCCGGCGGTCTGCCACCAGCTGCACATGCCGCTGCAGAGCGGGTCGGACGACGTCCTCCGCCGGATGCGCCGCTCCTACCGGCGGGACCGCTACCTCGGCATCATCGACCGCGTCCGGGCCGCGATGCCCGACGCCGCGATCACCACGGACATCATCGTCGGGTTCCCCGGGGAGACCGAGCAGGACTTCCAGGACACCCTGGACGTCGTCGCGCAGGCCCGGTTCGCCAGCGCCTTCACCTTCCAGTACTCCAAGCGCCCCGGGACGCCGGCCGCCGAGATGGACGGTCAGCTGCCCAAGGAGGTCGTGCAGGAGCGCTACCTGCGGCTGACCGCGCTGCAGGAGGAGATCAGCTGGGCGGAGAACCGCGCACTGGTCGGCCGCACCGTCGAGCTGCTGATGGCCGCGGGGGAGGGCAGCAAGGACGCCGACCGCGGCCGGATGTCCGGCCGGGCCCGCGACGGCCGGCTGGTGCACGTGGCCGCGGTCCCCGGTGTCCGGCCCGGGGACGTCGTCGAGACGGTCGTCACCGACGCGAAACCGCACTTCCTGGTCGCCGACGGGCCGCTGCTGTCGCACCGCCGCACCCGGGCGGGGGACGCGAGCGAGGCCGGGATCCGGCCCACCACGCGCGGCGTCGGACTGGGCATGCCGGGCGTCGGCGTCCCCGCACCCCTACCACTCGCGCCCGCCTGCGGCTGACCGCCGTCCACATCCGGGGCGGCTGTCCACAGATCCCTCGGCACGCCTGTCGCGGCGCCCGCCCGCCGCGCACGCTGCCGGCATGTCGCGCCCCCGCCGTCCCCGCCGCCCAGCTGCACCGCGTCCGGTTCGTCGGCGCGAGCCGACCTCCGTCCTCCGCGCTGGCCCGGCCGAGTTCGCCGCCTCGCTCCCCGAGCTGCTCGGCTTCCCGCCGGTCGAGTCGCTGGTCCTGGTGTTCCTGGGCGGCCTCGGCCGCCCCGACCGGCGGCTGAGCCTGCATCTGCGCCTGGACCTGCTGCCCGCCGCGCACGACCTCGAGGTGGCCCGCCAGGTCGTCGCCCACCTGCAGCTGCTCCGACCGGCCGGTGCCCTGCTGTTCGTGGTCACCGAGGACCCCGACGTCCCGGTGTCGGCGATCCGTCCCGACCACCGTCGGCCGGCACGCCCCCGTGCCGACGCGGCCGTGCGGCCCACCGTGCCCGACCTCCCTCGGCGCGCCCTGGTCCACGCCCTGGTCCAGGAGTTGGAGGTCGCCGGCACCGCGACCGTCGACGCCCTCCTCGTCCGGGGCGGCAGATGGTGGAGCTACCCCGACGTCGTGCCGGCCACCGGCGCCGGGCCCGGGGTGCCGCTGGACGTCGCCGGCTCCCGCCTGACCGGCGTCGCCGCGCTGCACGGGGACGTCGTGGACGCCGACCGCGACGCCGTGGTCGCCCGTGCCTGGCCCACGACACCGGTGTCGGCCGAGCTGGAGCTGGCCTGCGCCCGGGTCGACGCGGAGTGGGACGTGCGGCGGCGCCGCGGCGGCGACGTCGGCGAGCTGGTCGAGGAGGGGTGGGCAGCCGTCCGGGCAGCGGTCGACGCCTACGTCCCCGGGAGCCGGGCGACGCCCACCGTCGAGGAGATCGCCCGGGTGGGTGTGGCGCTGGCCCTGGTGCCGGTGCGGGACCGCGCGCTGACGCTGGCGTCGGGGGAGGACAAGCACCTGGTGGCCGCCGTCGAGGCGATGGGGGCCGACCTCAACGCCCGGCTGCCCGACGACCTGGCCGCGGTGCCCGCCCTACTGCTCGGGTACACCGCCTGGCAGCGCGGGGCCGGCGTGCTGGCCGTCGCCGCGGTCGAGCGCTCGCTGTGCTGCCGGCCCACGTCGATGGGCGAGCTCCTGCTGCAGGCGATGCGGGCCGGCACCGAGCCCGCCGTCCTGCGGGCCGCGATGACCGGCCCCGAGCACGCCGACGCCGCGTGACCCGGGGAGGTCACGCGGCGTCGGGGCGGTGCCGGGTCAGCCGTGGCTCAGCGGCGGGAGCCGGCCTTCTCCGCGGCGGCGAGGAACTCCTGCCGGCTGGCCAGGTTGGCCTCGGCGTCGCTGATCCGCTTGGGGTCGCCGGCCGCCTTGGCCTTGGCCAGCTGGTCGGCGGCCTTCTCCGCCGCGGCGCGCAGCGAGGTGAGCATCGGGTTCTCGGCCACCGTCCGCGGGCGCGAGGAGTCGGCCGCGCCGCGGACCTTCTCCTCCACGGCCTGCATCCGGTCCTCCAGGGAGCGCATGACCTCGCGCGGCACGTGCCCGATGGCGTCGTAGCGCTCCTGGATCTTGCGCAGCGCGTTCTGGGCGCCGCGCAGGTCGCGGCTCGGGTCGATCTTCTCCGCCTCGGCGAGCAGGGCCTCCTTCTTCTCCTGGTTCGCCCTCTGCTCGGAGTTGCGGGCCTTGTCCGACTCCGACCGGGCGTTGAAGAAGACGTCCTGGGCGGCGCGGAACTTCTTCCACAGGTCGTCGTCGGTGTCCCGGCCGGTGCGCGGGACGGCCTTCCAGCGGTCCATCAGGCTCCGCATGGCCGCCGACGTCGGGCCCCACTCGGTGGACGTCGACAGCTTCTCGGCCTCGGCGATGAGCTCCTGCTTGGCCGCGCGGGACTCCCCGCGCTGGACGTCGAGGGCGGCGAAGTGCGAGCCCCGCCGGCGGCCGAAGGCGTCGCGGGCCGCGGCGAACCGGGTCCACAGCGCCTCGTCGGTCTTCCGGTCGATGCCCTTGATCGTCTTCCACTCCTCGACGATCGCCTTGAGCCGGTCGCCGGCGGCCTTCCACTGCGTGGACTCCGCGCCGATCGTCTCGGCCTCGGCGATGAGGGCCTCCTTGCGGGCGACCTGCTCGGCGCGCGCCTTGGCCTTCTCCGCGCGCGAGACCGCCGCAGCGGCCTCGGAGGCGTCGATGATCGTGCCCAGCCGCGAGGCCAGGGCGGGCAGGTCACCGACGACGTCGGCCGTGGGCACCTGCTCGGCCAGCGCCTGCGCCTTGGCGCGGATCTCGGCGGGGTTGCCGGTGTGCGCCCGCAGTCGGGCCTCCAGCAGCCCGACCTCGGTGGCCAGGTCGTCGTACCGGCGGCCGTAGTGGGCCAGGCCCTCGGCGGGCTCGCCGGCCTGCCAGGAGCCGACCTTGCGCTCCCCGCCGTCGGCGGTGCGCACGTAGACGGTGCCCTCCTCGTCGACCCGGCCCCACTGGGTGGGGTCGGAGGCGGGGGCAGCCGGCGCGGCCGGGGCCGCGGGGGCGGGGGCCGCCGGGGTGCTGCCGGTGGACGCCTCGGCCGGGTCGGCCCCGGCGACGGTGTCGTCGGCCCGCACCGGGGTGTCGGCGGCCTCGGCGACGGCGGCCTCGTCCGGCACGGTCACGGTGCCGGTCTCGTCGGCGGCCTCGGTGGAGCCGACGGCGCCGTCGGTCCCGGAGGCGCCCACGGCGTCGGTGGTGTCCGCCGTCTCGGACACGTCGAGCACGTCACCGGCGGCCGGCACGTCGGCCGCCGCGACCACCTCCGCGGTGGCCGGCACCTCCTCGGTGCCTCCCTCGCCCTCCGCCGGAGCGGCAGGCGGCTCGGTCGCGTCGACCGGCGCCGGGTCCGCGGCGGGCTCCGCCGGGGCGGCCTCCGCGGTGGGGTCGGCCAGGGCGGCGTCCTCGGGCTGGGGGGAGGCGGGCGTACCGGCCTCGGGGGTGACGGCGTCCGAACCGGCGACCTCGGTGGTCTCCTCCGGCTGCGGGGTCACGTCTGCGGTGTTCTCCGTGCTCGACACGCAGGAGAGTCTTCCACGGTGCGATCGGCGACACTCCCCCCGTGAGCCCGGACCCCTCCTCGACGCTGGTCGCCGTCGCGTTCTGCCCCTCCCCGCCCCTGCTGCTGCCCCCGGTGGAGGGCGCGCCGGGGCCGGAGACCGACCAGCTGCGGGTGGCCTGCGGGGAGGCGGTGCAGACCGTGCTCGGCCTGCGACCCGACGTCGTGCTGGTGGTCGGCGACGGCCCCTCCGGGGTGCGCTACGGGGCCGGCGACGCCGCGGACCTCGCCCTGTTCGGGGCCGCCGGCACGGTGCCCTTCGCCGGGCGGGTCCGGCCGGGCGGGCACCCGCTCCCGCTGCCGCACGCCGTCGGCGCGTGGCTGCTGGACCAGGCCGGCCACGACGGCACCCGGCTCGGCGTCGCCCCGGACGACCTGGTCGACGCCCTGGCCGGCCTCCCCGGCCCGGTGGGCATCCTGGCCGTCGGCGACGGCTCGGCCCGCCGCACCCCGAAGGCGCCCGGGGCGCTCGACCCCGCCGCGGAACCCTTCGACGCCGCGGTGGCGGCCGCCCTGCGCGACGGCGACCCCGCGGCGCTGGCCGGGCTGGACGCCGCCGAGGGGGAGCGGCTGCTCGCCGCCGGCACCCCCACCTGGCGCGCCGTCGGTCAGGCGCTCACCGGCCGGGCCGTCACCGCGCGGCTGCTGCTGGACACCGCGCCGCACGGCGTGGGCTACCTGGTCGCCGACTGGCTGCTCGCCGAGGTCCCCGACGGGGTCCCCGGGTGGCTGCAGCGGTGAGCGCCCCGCCCGTCGTGGCGGTGGTCGGCCCGACCGCGACCGGCAAGACCGGCCTGGCCGTCGAGCTGGCGCACCGGCTGGGCGGCGAGGTGGTCAACGCCGACTCCATGCAGCTCTACCGCGGCATGGACATCGGCACCGCCAAGCCCACCCACGCCGAGCGCGGGGGAGTGCCGCACCACCTCATGGACCTCTGGCACGTCCGCGAGCCGGCCAGCGTCGCGGAGTACCGGCAGCGCGCCCGCGCCGAGGTCGACCGGCTGCGGGCGGCCGGCGTCGTCCCCCTGCTGGTGGGCGGGTCCGGCCTCTACGTGCGCGCCGTGCTCGACGAGCTGGAGTTCCCCGGCACCGACCCGGACCTGCGGGCGCGGCTGTCCGCCGAGCTCGCCGACCTCGGGCCGGCCGCCCTGCACGCCCGCCTGCGAGCGGTCGACCCGGCCGCCGCGGCGGCGATCCTGCCGAGCAACGGCCGCCGCGTGGTCCGTGCCCTGGAGGTCGTGCAGCTGACCGGCCGGCCCTTCGCCGCATCGCTCCCCGACCCCCGGCCGCACTACCCCGCGGTCGTGGTCGGCCTGGACCGCGACCCCGCCGAGCTCGACGAGCGGGTGGCGCTGCGGGTGGACCGGATGTGGGCCGACGGGTTCGTCGACGAGGTCGTCGGGCTGGCGGCCGACGGCCTGCGCGAGGGGCCCACCGCCTCCCGGGCGCTGGGCTACGCGCAGGTGCTGCGACAGCTCGACGGCGAGCTGACGGCGCAGGAGGCGCAGGAGGAGACGGTGCGCACCACCCGGCGGTTCGTCCGCCGCCAGCGGTCCTGGTTCCGCCGCGACACCGCGGTGACCTGGCTGGACGCCGCCGACCCCCGCCTGCTGGAGCGGGCGCTCTCTACGATCGGGACGTGATCGACGCGAGCGGGCCGCGGGTCCTCAAGGGGCACGGCACCGAGAACGACTTCGTGGTGCTGCCCGACCCCGACGGCACCGTCTGGCCGGAGGACCGGCTGGACGCCGCGCTGGTCCGCCGGCTGTGCGACCGGCGCGGGGGCCTGGGCGCCGACGGCGTGCTCCGCGTCGTCCCCAGTGCGCAGGTCCCCGACGCACCCGGGGTGCTGGGCGAGCACCTGGACGCCTGCACCTGGTTCATGGACCACCGCAACGCCGACGGCTCCTACGCCGAGATGTGCGGCAACGGCATCCGGCTCTACCTGCACGTCCTGCTCGCCGAGGGGCTGCTCAGCGCCGAGGAGGCCCGCGCCGGCGTGCTGGTGGGCACCCGCGGCGGGCCCCGCCGGGTGGGTGCCGGGGCCGACGGCTACTGGGTGGACATGGGCCCGGCCCGCCCGCTGGGCCGCGGCGAGGCCCAGGTGTCCGGCCGCAGCCACCCCGGCACCGGGGTGTCGATGGGCAACCCGCACCTGGTCTGCCTCACCGACCAGCCGCTGGAGTCCTTCGACCTCACCCGGGCCCCGGCGGTGGACCCGGCGCTGTTCCCCGACGGGGTGAACGTGGAGATCGTGAACGTGCTGTCCGCGGAGGAGGGGCCCGGCGGCACCACGGCGCACGTGCGGCTGCGGGTGTCCGAGCGCGGGGTGGGCGAGACCCGCTCCTGCGGCACCGGCGCCTGCGCCGCGGCCTGGGCGGCGCTGGACGCCGGCGGCCGCCACGCCGGCACGGTGACCGTCGACGTCCCCGGCGGGCGGCTGTCGGTCGAGGTGACCGAGCAGACCACGGTGCTCACCGGGCCGGCCGTCGTGGTCAGCGCCGGCTCCTTCACCCCGGAGTGGCTGGGCTGACCTCGGGTCGGGCGGTCTCGTCGAGCTCCCGCGGCAGGTCGCGCATGCCGATCAGCGGGCTGACGACCACGGGGACCGCGGCCAGCAGCTGACCGGCGACCGCGACCCACAGCGCCGGGACGACACCGATCGCCGTCCCCAGGACCCCGCCCAGCAGGCCGCCCAGCGGCATCGTCCCGAAGACGATGAACCGCACCGAGGCGTTCATCCGGCCCAGCAGCCGCGGCGGGCACAGCCGCTGCCGGAAGCTGACCTGCAGCACGTTGTAGACCACCACCGCCCAGCTGATGCCGATGCCGCCGGCCACCAGCAGGACGACCCGCGCCGCGCCGTCCACGACCGACGCCAGCGGGGTCAGGGCGGCGAAGGCCCCGAAGGCCACCGCCGACAGCGGGATCGCCCGGCCGTCGCCGATCAGCCGCCCCAGCGGGGCCGCGGTGAAGGCCCCGGCCAGACCGCCGGCCGCACCGGCCGACAGCACCAGGCCCAGGGTCGACTCCGAGAGCCCGAGCGTGCGCAGCACGTAGAGCGCCAGCAGGGTGCCGGTGATCGCGCCGAAGAGGTTGCCGGTGCCCGTGCACGCCACGATCCGGCGCAGCAGCCGGTGCCGGACCACGAAGCCCAGCCCCTCGGCGATCTCCTCCCGCAGCCGGCGGCGGGTGGAGCGTTCGGGGACGACGTCGACGTGCCGGATCCGGCTGACGAGGAACGCCGACAGCAGGTAGCCCGCCGCGGTGACCACCAGCAGCACCGGTGCCGCGAGCACCCGCAGCAGCACACCGGTCAGGCCCGGGCCGGCCACCTGGGCGACCGCCCGGCTGATCTCCAGCTTGCCGTTGCCGTCGGTGAGCTGGTCCCGGTCGACGATCGAGGGCAGGTAGCTCTGGTAGGCGACGTCGAAGAAGACCGTCGCGGTGCCGACGACGGCCGCCACGACGTAGAGCTGGCCCAGCGTCAGCGCGTCGAGCAGGTAGGCGACCGGGATGGTCGCCAGGGCCAGGGCCCGCACGGTGTCGGCGCGCACCAGCACCCGCTGCCGGCGCCAACGGTCCACCCAGGCGCCGGCCGGCAGCGCGATGAGCAGGAAGGCCGCGGTCTCCAGCGCGGTCAGCACGCCCATCTCCAGCGGGGTCGCGGACAGCACGGCCACCGCGACCACCGGCAGCGCGACCCCGACGACCTGGGTGCCCACGTGGCTGGCGGTCTCGGCGACCCACAGCTGCCGGAAGTCGTGGTGGCGCAGCAGGCTGGTCATGGCGGGCAGCCTGGCCGCAGCGATTGGGAGATGTCAATCAGTCGGTAGGGTGTGGGCGTGCCGCGCGAGGGGTGGGAGGGGCGCCGGCCGGCCACCGACGCCGAGGCGCGGGCGCTGGCCTCCGCCGTCCGGCTGCAGATCCTGCGGCTGTGCCTGGACCGGCCGCTGACCAACCGGGAGATCGCCACCCGGCTGGACCGCAACCCGGCGTCCGTGCTGCACCACGTGCGCACCCTGGTCGACACCGGCTTCCTCGTCGCCGAGCCCGCCCGGCGGGGCACCCGCGGCGCCCGGGAGGTGCCCTACCGCTCGACCGGGCGCTCCTGGGAGCTCGACTTCTCCGGCCGCCCGCAGCCGGCCCGCAACCCGGTCCTCGCCGCGTTCCTGGCCGAGGTGGCCGTGGCGGGGGAGCAGCGGCTGCAGAGCACCCGCCTCGCGCTGCGGCTGACCCCCGCCCACCGCGAGGAGTTCGAGGAGGAGCTGCACCAGCTGCTCGACCGCTGGGCGCAGCGCCCCCCGGACGAGGACGGCGAGCGGTGGTCGCTGTTCCTGGGGCTGCACCCGGAGGAATGACCGACGGCCCCCCGGCCGTTGCACAGGATGTATTCAGGTGCTCCCCCACGGGGGAGCGTGTCACGCTGGGAGACGATGACCACAGCACAGAACCGGGCCGTTCTCGAGGACGCCGAAGCACGCGCCGCCAAGGCCGCCGTGCCCACCGCCGTCCCGACCGATCCCCGCCCCGCCCCGCGCGGGCCGTGGGACACCCCGGACGACACCACCGGCAGCTTCGCCCTGGAGGAGCGCGGAGCGCTCCGCCGGGTCGCGGGGCTGTCGACCGAGCTCGCCGACGTCACCGAGGTCGAGTACCGCCAGCTGCGCCTGGAGCGCGTCGTGCTGGTCGGGGTCTGGACCGAGGGGACGGCGGCCGACGCCGACCGTTCTCTGGCCGAGCTGGCCGCCCTCGCCGAGACGGCGGGTTCGCAGGTGCTCGAGGCGGTCAGCCAGCGCCGCGACAAGCCCGACGCCGGGACCTACGTGGGCTCGGGCAAGGCCGCCGAGATCCGCGAGATCGTGGCCGCCACGGGCGCGGACACCGTGATCTGCGACGGCGAGCTGACCCCCGGCCAGCTCAACCAGCTGGAGAAGATCCTCAAGGTCAAGGTGGTCGACCGGACCGCGCTGATCCTGGACATCTTCGCCCAGCACGCCTCCTCCCGGGAGGGCAAGGCGCAGGTCGAGCTGGCCCAGATGCAGTACATGCTGCCGCGGCTGCGCGGCTGGGGTGAGTCGCTGTCCCGGCAGGCCGGTGGCCGCGTCGCCGGCGGTGGCGGCATCGGTACCCGCGGTCCCGGTGAGACCAAGATCGAGACTGACCGGCGGCGGATCCGGGCACGGGTGAGCAAGCTGCGCCGCGAGATCGCCGGCATGGCCACCGCGCGCGCGACCCAGCGCTCGGGACGCGACCGGAACAAGGTGCCCTCGGTGGCGATCGCCGGCTACACCAACGCCGGGAAGTCCAGCCTGCTCAACCGGCTCACCGACGCCGGCGTGCTGGTGCAGGACGCCCTGTTCGCCACCCTGGACCCCACGGTCCGGCGCGCGCAGACCCCCGACGGGGCCGACTACACCCTGACCGACACCGTCGGCTTCGTCCGGCACCTGCCGCACCAGCTGGTCGACGCCTTCCGCTCCACGCTGGAGGAGGTGGCCGCCGCCGACCTGCTGGTGCACGTCGTCGACGGGTCCGACCCCGACCCGCTGGGCCAGATCGACGCGGTGCACGTGGTGCTCCGGGAGATCGACGCGGCCGCCGTCCCCGAGCTGGTCGTGGTGAACAAGGTGGACGCCATGGCGCCCGACGACGTGCTGGCGCTGCGCCAGGCACTGCCGGGTGCGCAGTGGGTCTCGGCGGCGACGGGGGAGGGGATCGAGGAGCTGCGCGCGGTCATCGCCGCCCGGCTGCCGCACCCCGACGTCGACGTCGACGTCCTGGTGCCCTTCGACCGGGGCGACCTGGTCTCCCGGGTGCACGCCGACGGCGAGGTGCTCAGCGAGGAGTTCTGCGCCGACGGCACGCGGCTGCACGCCCGGGTCGACGGCGCCCTCGCCGCGGCGCTGGACCCGTTCGCCGCACCCCGGTCCTGAGTCACGGGGAGGTCACGGCCGGACCGGTACCGTGACCGGATGAGCACCCCGAGCGCCGCGGCGCCCGCCCGGCGCGGGCCCGCGGTGATCGGGACCGGCCGGCCGCCCTGGTGGGCGGTCGCGCTCGGGGTGGTGCTGACCGTGGTCGTCACGGTCAACCTGCTCTCCCGCGGTGCGCTGGAGCGGATGGACCTCAGCGTCTCCGAGGTGGTCAGCGACTGGGGCCTGCGGGACTCCGCGGCGTACTGGCCGGTCTGGGTGCTGACCCAGGCCGGCGGCCGGGTGACCATCCTGGTCGTGCTGGCGGGGCTGGTCGGCTGGATCGCCTGGCGCCGCCGCTCGCTGGTGCCGCTGGTGCGGGTGGTCGTGGCCCTGGCGCTGCTGACCGCGGTCGTCTACGCGTTCAAGTACGGCACCGGCCGCACCGCGCCGGCCTACCCCGGCTCGTTCTTCCACCGCGACGGCGCCTCCTACCCGTCGGGGCACGTGGCCAACGCCGTCCTCATGTGGGGCGTGGCCCGCTGGCAGGCGGTCGAGTTCGGGCTGCCCGCCCGCGCCCAACGGGCCTTCTGGGTGCTCTCGGTGGTCGGCCCGGTCGTGACGGGTGTGGCCATGGTGACGCTGGACTTCCACTGGGTCACCGATGCACTTGTGGGAGCTGCTGTGGGGGTGGTCCTGCTGGGCGTGGTGCACGCACTGGACGCAACGGTCCTGTCACGCTCGATCCGTGCTCGAGGACGGCGGACCGCTGCCTGAGGCCCGGACCCCCCGGTCCCGGGCCCTCACCCGGCTGCCCGTCGCCGCGGTGCTGTGCACCGCGGTGCTCGCCGGCCCGTTCCTGCCGGGGGCCTTCCTCTCCGGTGGCGTCCCGCAGCGCGGGGTGGACACCGCTTCCGCGCAGGAGGGCGCCGCCGCGCTCTACGGCGACCCGCAGCAGCCCTGCTCGGTGACCGACGCCCGGCTGCCCGAGATCTCCGGCATCGCCGTCGACGGCGGCACGACGCTGGCGATGAACGACGGCGGGGACGCCGTCACGGTCTACGAGCTGGACGCCGGCTGCGCGGTCACCGGTGTGCGGACGGCTCCCGTGGACCCCTACGACCCCGAGGACATGGCGCTGGCCGCCGACGGCACGGTCTGGCTGGCCGACACCGGGGACAACCGGCAGAGCCGCTCGACGGTCGCGCTGATCGCCCTGGCCCCCGACGGCAGCGCCCCGGTCTACCGGCTCGGCTACCCCGACGGCCCCCGCGACGCCGAGGCGCTGCTGCTGGCCCCCGACGGGACGCCCTACGTCGTCACCAAGGACGTGCTCGGGCACAGCGAGGTCTACCGGCCCGCGCAGGCGCTGGACGCCGGGGCGACGGTCCCGATGACCCGGGTGGCCGACCTGTCCTTCTCCCTCACCGGCACCGAGGGCGGACCGGTCGGCCGGGCCGGGCAGCTGATGGTCACCGGCGGTGCGGTCAGCCCGGACGGCGCGGCCCTGGCGCTGCGCACCTACACCGACGCCTACGTGTGGCCGCTGGCCGGCTCCGACGTGGCCGCCGCGCTGGCCGGCCCGCCGACGGTCGTGCCGCTGCCGGCCTCCCCGCAGGGCGAGGCCATCGCCTTCGCCGCGGACGCGCGCAGCCTCGTGGTCACCGGCGAGGGGCTGCCGGCGGCGCTCACCGTGCTGCCGGCCGTCGGCGCACTGACTCCGGCCGCGGCCACCGAACCCGCGGACGGCACCGTCACCCCGGGCGCGGCGGGCAGCTCGGCGCTGTCGCCGTGGAGCGCCGGCGCCATCGCGGCCATCGCCGCGGCGGTGCTGGTGGCCGGGATCAGCCGCATCCGCCGCCGCTGACCCCGGCCCGGTGGGTCAGACCCGCCGCAGGACGGTGACGACCCGGCCCAGCACCGTGGCGTCGTCACCGGGGATGGGCTCGAACGCCGGGTTGTGCGGCAGCAGCCAGACGTGCCCGTCGCGCCGCTTGTAGGTCTTCACGGTGGCCTCGCCGTCGATCATCGCGGCCACGATCTCGCCGTTCTCCGCGGTGGCCTGCTGGCGCACCACCACCCAGTCGCCGTCGCAGATCGCCGCGTCGACCATCGACTCACCGGTGACCTTGAGCATGAACAGCGTGCCCTCGCCGACCAGCTCGCGGGGGAGCGGGAAGACCTCCTCGACGGCCTGCTCGGCCAGCACCGGCCCGCCGGCGGCGATCCGCCCGACCAGCGGCACGTAGGTGGGGGCGGGCACCCGGGGCTCGTCGGTGCCGCTGGCTGCGCCGGATGCGGCCAGACCGGCGGCCGAGGGGTCGGCGTCGGGCAGCTCGCCCGGCATGCGGACGTCGAGGGCGCGCGGCCGGTTGGGGTCGCGGCGGAGCCACCCCTTCTTCTGCAGCACGGACAGCTGGTGGGCGACCGAGGACGCCGAGGACAGCCCGACCGCCTCGCCGATCTCGCGGACGCTCGGCGGGTAGCCGCGCCGCTCGACGGAGTCGCGGATGACCTCCAGGACGCGCCGCTGGCGCTGGGTGAGGCCGTCGCCGGCCTCGCCGCGCTCGGGGAACTCACGCACCGACGCACCCGAGGTGGACGCCGGCGTGGACGGGGCGGCCTTGGCCCGGCTGCGCCGCCCGCCGCTGCCGGTCGTCCCGCCGGGGGTGTCTCCCGCGCTGGCCACGTGTCCTCCTCGCAGGCCGCCGTGCGGCGGCCGTCCGGTCCGGGGTGGGACGGCGGGCGGTGCCGCTCGCCGTCCAGGTGATCGACACGGACAGTAACGCCCCGGCGCCGATTGTTCAAACACGTGTTCGAACCCCGCGCCGCGTCACCTCGATTTTGTCGGACCCGTGCGGTAGACATCGCACAGACGTTCGATCGAACAACCGTTCGATCCGGACGGGGCCCGCCGAGGGTCCGTCGACGGAGAAGGAGCGCTCACCATGGCCGGCACCGCGACCCCCCTGACCAGCACCACCCGCGCCGCCGCCGGCGCCCGCGCCGCGTCCCGCGCGCACCACCCCGCCGGCCGCCGGCTGGCCGCCGTGGCCCCGGAGACCCGGGAGGCCGTGGTGCTCCCGCTGCCCCCGCGTCCGGGTCGGCCCGTCGCCGGCGGCGCGGTGGTCGTCCCGCTGCGCCCGGAGGACCGGCCCCCGGTGCCCGCCTCCGTGCGCCCGGCACCCGCGCGCCCGGCGCCCGTGCGCTCGGCCCCCGTGCGGTTGCGGCCCGAGCAGCGGCCGCCGGTGCCCGTGCGGCTCACCCGCCGCGGCCGGGTCGTCCTCGGTGGCCTGGGCGTCGTCACCGCGGTCGCGGTGGCCGCCCTGGTCGGTCCCGCGCTGGGCGGGTCCCCGGCCGGCCCCGAGCTGGAGCTCGCGGGCCGGGCGACGGTGACCGTGCACAGTGGCGACACCTTGTGGTCCATCGCCCGCTCGGTGGCGCCGGGAACCGACCCCCGCGAGGTCGTGGACGCCCTGCAGGACGTCAACGGCATCGACGGTGCCGACCTGGTGCCCGGCCAGGTCCTGCTGCTCCCCTGAGGCGTCCCCGCGGGCGGTGTCGGTGCTGGTCCAGCGCGCGCCCGGGCCGTGTGGGGCGGGTGGTGCGCAGACGTGCCCAGCGCCCCCCGGCCCCGTCGTCGAATTCTGGGAAGACGACACGCCGGTTTCGGGTTGCGTACCAGTAGGGGTGCAGAGCTAGTCTCACCACAACATCTAGTAGTTACAGAGATGTCGTTCCGTCCACAGGCTGTTCCCCAGCTTTCCCCGAGGCCATCCACCGGATGTCCCCCACGGGGTCCACAGGGGGGCCGCCCCGGTCCCGGGAGGTGACGATCCGGTGCGCTGTCCGTTCTGCCACAACCCCGACAGCCGGGTCGTCGACTCGCGGGAGACCGACGAGGGCGCGACCACCCGTCGGCGGCGGTCCTGCCCCGGCTGCGGCCGGCGGTTCACCACCGTCGAGGAGGCCGTGCTGGCGGTCGTCAAGCGCAGCGGGGTGACCGAGCCGTTCAACCGGTCCAAGGTCATCGCCGGCGTCCGCCGGGCCTGCCAGGGCCGTCCGGTCGACGAGGACCAGCTCGCCGTGCTCGCCGCGCAGGTCGAGGACGCCGTGCGCTGCACCGGCTCGGCAGAGGTGCCCAGCCACGAGGTCGGCCTGGCCATCCTTCGCCCGCTGCGCGACCTGGACGAGGTCGCCTACCTGCGGTTCGCCAGCGTCTACCGCTCCTTCAGCTCCGCCGCGGACTTCGAGAAGGAGATCGCCGAGCTGCGCGCGAAGAAGGCGTCGGTCGCCGAGATCGCCGCAGCCGACCTGCCGCCGCCGGTCATCCCGCGCGCCGGGGGCAGCGTGCAGGCCGACGCGCCCGCCTCCGACGCGCCGCCCGGCGCCACCGACCCGACCGGCTGACCTCCAGCTGATCGCCCACCCCGCGGCCTTCCCCACCGCCGGGGCCCGCCCGGCACCGACGCCGCGGCCACCGCACCACCACCGCACGGCACAGCCAGCAGCACACCGGCGTCCCGACGACGCCACCCGCTCCGACCCACCGGCCGGCGCAGCCACACCGATCCCAGGGGGAGTCTTGACCGAGACCACCGACCGCATCTCGAACGGGCGCAAGCGCGCCGGCAAGTCCGCCGAGCGCAAGGGGCTCACCGTCCAGCGGGTGTTCACCACCGCCGGCGTCCACCCCTACGACGAGGTGACCTGGGAGCGCCGGGACGTCGTCATGACCAACTGGCGCGACGGCTCGATCAACTTCGAGCAGCGGGGCGTGGAGTTCCCGTCGGAGTGGTCGATCAACGCCACCAACATCGTCACCACCAAGTACTTCCGCGGCGCCGTGGGCACCCCGGCCCGCGAGACCAGCCTGCGCCAGCTCATCGACCGGGTGGTGCTCACCTACACCCAGGCCGGCCGCGAGCACGGCTACTTCACCACCGAGGGCGACGCCGAGCTGTTCGAGCACGAGCTCACCTGGATGCTGCTGCACCAGTACTTCAGCTTCAACTCGCCCGTGTGGTTCAACGTCGGCACCGCGTCGCCGCAGCAGGTCAGCGCCTGCTTCATCCTCGCCGTCGACGACACGATGGACTCGATCCTGAACTGGTACCGCGAGGAGGGCCTGATCTTCAAGGGCGGCTCCGGTGCCGGCCTGAACCTCTCCCGCATCCGCTCCTCCAAGGAGCTGCTGTCCTCCGGCGGCACCGCCTCGGGCCCGGTCTCCTTCATGCGCGGTGCCGACGCCTCCGCCGGGACCATCAAGTCCGGTGGCGCCACCCGCCGCGCGGCCAAGATGGTCGTCCTGGACATCGACCACCCCGACATCGAGGAGTTCGTCGAGACCAAGGCGCGCGAGGAGGACAAGATCCGCGCGCTGCGCGACGCCGGCTACGACATGGACCTCGGTGGCAAGGACATCACCAGCGTCCAGTACCAGAACGCCAACAACTCCGTCCGGGTGAACGACGAGTTCATGCGCGCGGTCGAGGAGGGCACCGGCTTCGGGCTGCGCTCGCGCACCGACGGCTCGGTCATCGAGACCGTCGACGCCAAGGAGCTGTTCCGCAAGGTCACCCAGGCCGCGTGGGAGTGCGCCGACCCCGGCATCCAGTACGACGACACGATCAACGACTGGCACACCAACCCCGAGACCGGCCGCATCAACGCGTCCAACCCCTGCTCGGAGTACATGAGCCTGGACAACAGCTCGTGCAACCTGGCCTCGCTGAACCTCATGAAGTTCCTCAAGGCCGACGGCACCTTCGACGCGACCCTGTTCACCCGCGCCGTCGAGCTGATCATCACCGCGATGGACATCTCGATCTGCTTCGCCGACTTCCCGACCGAGCCGATCGGCGACACCACCCGCGCCTACCGCCAGCTGGGCATCGGCTACGCCAACCTCGGCGCGCTGCTCATGGCCACCGGCCACGCCTACGACTCCCGCGGCGGGCAGACCCTGGCCGCCGCCATCACCTCGCTGATGACCGGCACCGCCTACCGCCGCTCGGCCGAGCTGGCCGGCGTCGTCGGCGCCTACGACGGCTACGCCCGGAACGCCTCGGCCCACGCCCGGGTGATGCGCAAGCACGCCGCCGCCAACGACGCCATCCGGCCGGTCGGCGCCGACGACGCCGACGTGCTCAAGGCCGCCACCGCGCAGTGGCAGGAGTGCCTGGCCGTCGGCGCGACCAACGGCTGGCGCAACGCCCAGGCCTCGGTGCTGGCCCCCACCGGCACCATCGGCTTCATGATGGACTGCGACACGACCGGCATCGAGCCGGACTTCTCGCTGGTCAAGTTCAAGAAGCTGGTCGGCGGCGGCTCCATGCAGATCGTCAACCAGACGGTCCCGCGGGCGCTGAAGAGCCTGGGCTACCAGGACGAGCAGGTCGAGGCGATCGTCGAGTACATCTCCGAGCACGGCCACGTGGTCGACGCCCCGAGCCTGCGCCCGGAGCACTACGAGGTCTTCGACTGCGCCATGGGCGAGCGGGCCATCTCCCCGATGGGCCACGTCCGCATGATGGCCGCGGTGCAGCCCTTCATCTCGGGTGCCATCTCCAAGACGGTCAACATGCCGGAGACGGCGACCGTCGAGGACGTGGAGAACATCTACTTCCAGGGTTGGAAGATGGGCATCAAGGCCCTCGCGATCTACCGCGACAACTGCAAGGTCGGCCAGCCGCTGTCCGACGGCGGCAAGAAGAAGGACAAGGTCGAGGAGGCCGCGCCGGCCCCCGTCGCGGCGACCCTGGCCCACCCGGTCCGCAAGCGGCTGCCCAAGAAGCGCACCAGCATGACCACCTCCTTCTCGGTGGCCGGTGCCGAGGGCTACATGACCGCCGGCATGTACGAGGACGGCAGCCTCGGCGAGGTCTTCCTCAAGCTCGGCAAGCAGGGCTCGACCCTGGCCGGTGTCATGGACGCCTTCTCGATCGGGATCTCGCTGGCGCTGCAGCACGGTGTGCCGCTGGAGACCTACATCTCCAAGTTCACCAACATGCGCTTCGAGCCGGCCGGCATGACCGACGACCCGGACATCCGGATCGCCCAGTCGGTGATGGACTACATCTTCCGTCGCCTGGCGCTGGACCACCTGCCGGTCGAGAAGCGGGCCAACCTCGGCATCTTCACCGCCGAGGAGCGCGCCGCGCAGGTCGCCGGGTCCTACGGCTCGGCCTCCACCGCGGTCGTCGAGGAGGACGTCGACCTCGAGGCGCTGCGCGGGTCGGCCCCCACCGAGGCGCCCGCCAAGGAGGAGGTCACCCCCGCCGGCCCGAAGTCGGTCAAGGAGGCCCACTCCTCGGCCGAGCTGCTGGAGCTGGTGACCGGCACCGCCACCGACGCGCCGCTGTGCATGACCTGCGGCACGAAGATGCGCCCCGCCGGCAGCTGCTACGTCTGCGAGGGCTGCGGCTCCACCAGCGGCTGCAGCTGACCTGACGACGCCGAGGCCCCGGTCCTCCCGCACGGGAGGGCCGGGGCGTCGGCGTACCCGCCACCTGGCGGGTCGGTCCCGCCGGGTGGCGCTGGGGCAGGGGACGGCGGCCGGTCAGGATGGTGACGGCGGTCACCGGTGACCGCCCTGGTCCGAGGAGGCCCCATGCCCACCACGTCGCTGCCCCGCCCGCCGTTCGACCCGCACGTCGCCGCCGCGCTCGACGCGGTCGGGGAGGCGCTGCCCTCCTCGCTGACCCCGGAGATGATCCCGCTCCTCCGCCGGCCCAACCCGCTGATGCCCCCGCCCAGCGACGACGAGCTGTCACAGGGCGGCGTCCTGGACGTCAGCACCCGCACCGTCCCCGGCCCGGACGGCGACCTCGAGGTCATCGTGCTGCGGCCCACCGCCGCCGAGGCTCCGCTGCCGGCCGTCCTGCACACCCACGGCGGCGGCATGATCCTGGGCGACGCCCGGTCCGGGCTGCTCGAGGTCGCCGGGTGGGCCGCCGAGCTCGGCCTGGTCGTGGTGAGCGTCGACTACCGCCTGGCGCCGGAGACCCCGCACCCCGGGCCGGTCGAGGACTGCTACGCCGCCCTCGTCTGGACCGCGCGCCACGCCGCCGAGCTCGGGGCCGAACCGGCGCGCATCGTGGTCGCCGGGGCCAGCGCCGGGGGAGGGCTGGCCGCCGCGCTCGCGTTGATGGCCCGCGACCGCGGCGAGGTGGCGCTGGCCGGCCAGGTGCTGATCTACCCGATGCTCGACGACCGCAGCGAGACCGTGTCGGCCCAGCAGATGGCCGGCGTCGGGGTCTGGGACCGCACGTCGAACCAGACCGGCTGGGGGGCTCTGCTCGGCGACGCGGTGGGCGGACCCGACGTGTCGCCCTACGCGGCCCCGGCCCGCGCCACCGACCTGTCCGGCCTGCCGCCGGCCTTCATCGACGTCGCGTCGGCGGAGACCTTCCGGGACGAGGACGTCGCCTACGCGTCGCGGATCTGGGCGGCCGGCGGGGTAGCCGAGCTGCACGTGTGGCCCGGCGGCTGCCACGGGTTCGACCTGTTCGTCCCCGACGCCCCCATCTCGCAGGCCGCCCGCGCGTCCCGGGTGGCCTGGCTGCGCCGGCTGCTGGCCGGTTGACCCGGGGACTGGTGGCGACGGCCGGCGCGGGTCCACGATGACGCCGTGAACGACCTGGCGATGCGGCTGGCCGCCCTCGACCCCGAGATGGCGGCCGCGCTGCGGGCGGTGGGCCACTTCGACGCGCTGCTGACCGCCCGTGCCGGTCTCGCCGACGTCGTCCGTGGGGCCGCCGAGCTGGTCGGGTGCCCCGTCCGGTTCGTCGACACCGGCCGGGGCCTCGTGGTCCGGGCGCGACCGGACGGTGCAGGCGGGGCCGCTCCCGATCCCGACCCGGCGTGGGCGCGGACGGGGGTCGAGGGCACCGGCGGCGAGCTGGTCCTGGAGCGGCCCGGTCCGGCCGGCACCCGCGACGCCGTCGTGCTGGAGCGGGGCGCGGCCGCGGTCGCCACCGTGCTGGACCGCACCCGTCGCGGGCGGCCCGGCGCCGACCCCGCCTCGGTGGAGGTCGTCCTCGACGCGGCCGCCGCACCCGCCGACCGGCTGGCCGCCGCCCGGCGGCTCGGCCTCACCGGTCCGGCGCGGGCGGTGGCGCTGGCCGACGGGCGCTGGGCGGTCACCGGGGCGGGGGAGCCCCTGCCGGGCGGGATCCGCTGCGGCACCGGCCCCGCCGTCCCGGTGCACGAGCTGCCTGGCTCGGCCGACCTGGCCGCGCTGGCGCTCCGGCTCACCGCCGAGGGCACCCCCGAGGACCCCGGTCCCCGGGTCGTGCACGCCGACGGCGTCGGCACCGTGCTGCTGCTCGTCCGTGCCGCCGACGACGCCCCGCCGCCGCCGGACGTGCGGGCACTGGACGCCGCGGCCGCCGCCGGGCCGTGGGTGCTCACGACCCTCGACGCCGTCGCCACCACCGCCAGCCAGCGCGACGCCGCCAAGGCGCTGCACCTGCACCACTCCACGCTGCAGGACCGGCTGCAGCACGCCGAGCAGCTGCTGGGCTGGGCGGTGCGCGACCCCGCCGGCCGGCTGCGCCTGCAGCTGGCCCTGCACCTGCGCCGGGCAGCCCGCTCCCGCAGGGTCTTCCGGTCGGGCACCGCGCAGCGCTAGCGTCCCGGGTGCGCCCCCGACGGGCCGAGCCGAGAGGAGTCCCCGACACCGCCCCGCACGGCCCGCGGGCGCACCAGCTCCCGTCGCGGTGTCGGCGTGCTCCTCCCGGTCTGCCAGACCGCACCGAGGAGACCTGCGTGACCGCCCGCTTCGACCACACGATCATCGCCGCCCGGGACGCCGCCGCGTCCGCGGAGTTCTACCGCCTCCTGCTCGAGGCCGACCCGGCGCCCAGCTGGGGCCCGTTCGTCAACCTGTCCCTGCAGGGCGGGGTGCTGCTGCAGTTCGCTGCGCTGCCCGAGGCCGCCTTCCCCGAGATCCAGAACCAGCACTACGGCTTCCTGGTCGCCGACGACCACCTCGACCGCGCGCTGCGGTGGATCCGGGGGAGCGGCCGCGACCACTGGGCCGACCCGCAGCGCACCCGGCCCGGCGAGACCGGCACCGAGCACGGCGGACGCGGCGTCTACCTGCTCGACCCCGTCGGCCACTACCTGGAGCTGACCACCGCGCACTACGTCTGAGCGGATAGGTCGGGCACGACCCGGTGGGGTGACTACAGTCCCACGACGTGGACGGAGGGCAGGAGGTACCGCTCGGCCTCGACGCGCTCACCCTGCTCGCCCTGCGCGCCACCGAGGTCAGCGTCACCATCTCCGACCCCGCCCGGCCGGGGAACCCGCTGGTCTGGGTCAACCCGGCGTTCACCGAGACCACCGGCTACGCGGCGCAGGACGCTGTCGGCCGCAACTGCAGCTTCCTGCAGGGCGAGGACACCGACCCCGACGCCGTGGCCGGGATCCGGCGGGCCATCCGCGAACAGCGCTCGGTCACCGTCACCCTCCTCAACCACCGCGCCGACGGCGAGGCGTTCTGGAACCGGCTGAGCATCGACCCCGTGCTCGACGGCGACCGCGTGGTGGCCTACGTCGGCGTGCAGTCCGACGTCACCGCCGAGGTGGTGGCCGGGGCCGAGCGCGACGCCGCCCGGGCCGCCGCCGAGGCCGCCCTCGCCCGGGAGACCGCGGCCCGCATCTCCCTGCAGTCCGCCCACCGCCGGCTGCAGCTGATGTCGGCGGCCACCACGACCCTGTCGGCGTCGCTGGACCCCGACGCGATCGTCGACCAGCTGGCCGACCTGTGCGTCCCGCCGCTGGCGGACTGGCTGTTCGTCGCCGAGACCGACGAGACCGGCACGGTCGTGCGGGTCACCACCCGCCACCACGCCCCCGAGGGCCACGAGGAGGCCCTCGAGCAGGTGCGGCGGGCCTACGTCGGCCGCCCGCTGCCCACGGTGGCGCCCGCCGCGCAGGCGATGGCGACCGGCCGGGTGGTGACCGCCCCCGGCCTCGACCCGGCGAAGCTGGCCCCCTACGGCCGCGGCCTGCCCGAGCAGGTGTTCGCCGAGCTCGGCACCGGCGCGCTGGCCGCCGTCCCCCTGGCCGCCCCCGACAGCACGTGGGGCGCGATGGTGCTCGTGCGCGCCACCCCGCAGCCCTTCCCGCCCGGCGACCTGGAGGTGGCCGAGGACCTGGGCCGGCGCGCCGGGCAGGCGCTGGCCAACGCCCGCCGCTACGTCCGCGAGGCCACCGTCGCCGAGAGCCTGCAGCGCGCGCTGCTGCCCGGCCTGCCCGACCTGCCCGGCGTCACCGCCGCCGCGGCCTACCGCAGCGCGGTCCTGGGTGCGGCAGTCGGCGGCGACCTCTACGACCTGATGGACCTGCCCGGTGGCCGGGTCGGGGCGGTGGTCGCCGACGTCGCCGGCCACGACATCGACGCGGCAGCCACCATGGGCACCCTGCGCGACCTCATCCGCTCCCGCAGCTGGGACGAGCCTCCGCCGGACCCGGCCGCCGTCCTCACCGCCGTGGACCGGCTGATGGACGTGCTGCACGTCCCCGGCCTGGCCACCGCCGCCGTCGTGCAGGCCCGCCGCCCGGCCGCGGACGGCGACCCGTGGACCGTGCGGCACACCAACGCCGGCCACCCGCCGGTGCTGGTCCGGCTGCCCGGCGGGGACGTCGAACCCCTGGGCGGTGCGCACGACCTGCTGCTGGGCGCCGCCCCCGACGCCCGCCGCCGCACCGAGGAGCGCGAGCTGCCCGCCGGGTCGCAGCTGCTGCTGTACACCGACGGCCTGGTCGAGCAGCCCGAGCACCCGGGCGACCGGGCCCGCGACCTCGACCTCGGCATCGCCCGGCTGGTCGCCCAGGTGCAGGCGTTGCCGGTCGGGGCGCCGCCGGCCGACGTGCTGGCCGCCGCGGTGGAGCTGGTGACCGGCCGGCTGGACGACACCGCCGTCCTCGTCGTCCAGCTGGGCTGAGAACCTGTCCCGGTGACCGACGACCTGTACCTGCCGTTCGCCGAGCGCACCCCCGACGGCCAGTACGCCGCGGTGCTGCGGGCCATCGTCACCGAGGGGGAGCGGACCCCGACCCGGCAGGGCGTCGAGGCGCTGACCCTCATGCAGCAGACCACCCGCTACCCGCTGCGCAACGGCTTCCCGCTGATCACCGAGCGCTCCGTCAAGGGCTTCTGGCCCAAGGCGGTCGGCGAGCTGTGCGCCTTCATCAACGGCGCCACCACGGTCGAGGAGTTCGCGGCGTTCGGCTGCGACTGGTGGGACGCCTGGGCGACGCCGGAGAAGACCCGCAAGCGCGGCCTGCCCGACGGCTCGCTGGGCCCGGGCTCCTACGGCGGCGCCTTCCACGACTTCCCCGCCCCGCCCGGCCGCGAGCCGATGGACCAGTTCACCCACCTCGTCGAGCAGATCACCGAGCTGCCCGAGCTGCGCACCCACTTCGTCTCGCCCTGGATCCCGCAGTACCAGGTGCGCGGGGAGGGCAAGACCCCCGGGACGACGATCGCGCCCTGCCACGGCTGGGTGCACGTGCGCGTGCTCAACGGGGCGCTGCACCTGCACATGTTCCAGCGCTCGGGCGACGTCCCGGTCGGGGTGCCGTCGAACATGGCGCAGTACGCCGCGCTGCTGCTCATGCTCGCCCAGCTCACCGGCACGCGGCCGGGCACCTTCCACCACACGATCAGCGACGCCCACGTCTACGTCGACCAGCTCGACGCCGTGCAGGAGATGATCACCCGCGAGCCGCGCCGGCTGCCGACGCTGACCCTCACCGAGGAGGGCCGGGCGGTCACCGACATCCACGACTTCCGGGCGACCCACTTCCAGCTGTCGGACTACGAGCCGCACCCGGCCATCCGCGGCATCCCGGTCGCGTCGTGACCGGCCCCGTGACGCTGTCCCTGGTCGTCGCGGTCGCCGACGACGGCGTCATCGGCGACCGCAACGGCCTGCCCTGGCATATCAGCGAGGACCTGCGCCGCTTCCGCGAGCTCACCACCGGCCACGTCGTCGTCGCCGGCCGGCTCACCCACGAGTCGGTGACGTCCCGCCTGGGCCGGCCGCTGCCCGGCCGGCACACCGTGGTCGTCAGCGGCAGCACCCCGCCGGGCGGGCCGCAGGTGTGGACGCCGGACGCGGCCACCGTCGTCCCCGACCTGGACACCGCGCTGGAGCTGGCCGGGCGGCTGGCCGTGGACGCACCGCACCCGGACGTCGTCGTCATGGGCGGCGCCCAGCTCTACCGGCAGGCGCTGCCGCAGGTGGGCACCGTGCACCTGACCCGGGTGCACCTGACCCCCGGCGGCGACACCCGGATGCCCGAGGGGTGGCTGGACGGGTTCACCGTCGTCGACAGCCGGGACCTGACCACCGGGTCGGGCACCGAGGTGACGTTCGAGACGCTCACCCGTGGCTGACCTCTACTGCCCGGCCAACGCCCGGACCCCCGAGCAGGTCGCCCGGATGGCCGACCTGGAGGCACGTGGCGTCTGCCTGTTCTGCGCCGACGCCGGCACCGAGGTCGGCGGCGGTGACCTGGTCACCGAGACCGCGCACTGGCGGGCGCTGCACAACGACTTCCCCTACCGCGGCGCGGCGCAGCACCTGCTGCTCGTGCCGCGCGCGCACGTCACCGACGTCCTGGACCTCGACGACGCCGCCCGCGCCGACCTCTGGACCGTGCTGCGCGCCGTCCGCGGCGAGGAGCGCGGCCCCTACGGGCTGGGCATGCGCAACGGCCCGTGCGAGGGCACCGGCGGCACCATCGCCCACGTGCACCTGCACGTGCTGGTGCCCGACGGGCAACAGCCGCTGCGGATGCGGTTCAGCTCGGCGCGCTGACCCCACCGGCGCCGAGGTCCACCCAGACCAGCTCGGTGCCCGCGGCGGCCAGGATGCGCTCGGCGTCCAGCAGCGAGTACGAGCCGCGGAAGAAGCAGCGGGCGAACCGGGCCTCGGCGACCAGGTAGGCGCAGGCCGGGCAGGGGAACGCCGACACGTAGAGGTCGGCGCCCGCGGTGTCGAACTCCCCGGCCGCGGCCCGGCCGACCAGCGAGGCCTCGGCGTGGATGGCCGTCGACAGGTCCGCGCGCAGGCCGCGGGAGAACTCGTTGCGGGGGTCGCCGTCGACGTAGGGCGCGTGCTCGGTCGGCTGGTGCCGGTTGTGGCCGACGCCGAGCACCTGCCCGTCGCGGGCGGCCAGCGCGCCGACCTGCCGCCACCAGTCCGAGGACCGGTCGCCGGCGGCGACGGCCTGCTGCATGAGCGCCACGTGCACCGGGTCGGTCGTCGTCCCCGCGGTGGCGCCGGCCGGGCGCTCCTCCAGCGCCCACTGCCGGTCCCAGCGCAGGAACGTGCGCGCGAAGAGCCAGGTGACGCCGGGGTGGTCGGCGGCCAGCTCCCGGGTGACCGATTCGTCGGCGGCCAGGACGACGTCCTCCAGCGCGGCGGGCAGGTCGGCCGGCTGCACGACACGGACCTCGACCTCGTGCTCGGCGGCCAGCACCCGGGCCACGACGTCGGCGGGCAGCCCGCGGATCTCCTTGCGCATCGCGGGGAACCGCTCGGCGAACCCGTCGCCGAGCAGCAGCACCTGGCTGACCTCGGGGTGCGCGGCGAGCAGCCGGCGGTGCCCGGCGTGGTAGACCGGCGCGTGCAGGAGCAGCTGGGTCATTCGTCGGTGGCGTTGGCCGCGTCGGCGAGGTGGATCAGCCGCAGGCGGGCCGAGGTGCTCACCGTCGACATCCGGTCGAGCACCACGACGCGGTCGCAGTACTCGGCCTCCAGCCGGGCCACCTCGTCGGCGGTGTAGGTCTCCGCGGTGGCCACCAGCACGCTGGGGCGCACCGCCTTGATCAGCGCCCACTGCTCGTGGTCGACGTGCTTGAGGGTCACGATGCCGACCCCGCGCTGGTGGGTCACCATGCGCAGCCGCTCCATCTCCGGCACCGCCGGGCGGGAGGGGCCCTTGCGGCGGCGGACCTTCTCGTCGCTGTCCACGCCGACGATGAGGAACCCGCCCATCGAGCGGGCCGCCTCCAGGTAGCGGCTGTGGCCCTCGTGGATCATGTCGAACGATCCGCTGGTGAGCACCACCCGCAGGCCCAGGGTCTTCAGCGCCGAGCTCATCGCGGCCAGCCGGTCGAGGTCGTCGACGAAGCGCTCCTCGAAGTGCGACGCGTCCTGGAACAGGTCGCTGTAGAGCCGGCCCGGCTCCGGGTTCCCGGTCACGCGGGGAGGCTACCGGTCGGCGAGGATGGTCCGATGAGCAGCGACCGCGCCCACGACCTCGTCCTGTTCGGTGCCAGCGGCTTCGTCGGCCGCCTCGTCGCGGCCTACCTGGCGCAGCACGCGCCCGACGGCACCCGGATCGCCCTGGCCGGGCGGACCCGCGCCAAGGTCGAGCTGGTCCGCGCCGACCTGCCCGAGCGGGGCCGCAGCTGGCCCGTGCTGGTCGCCGACTCCGCCGACCGCGCCGCGCTGGACGAGCTGGCCGCCAGCACCCGCGTCCTCGTCACCACCGTCGGCCCCTACGCCCGCTACGGCCTGCCGCTGGTCGAGGCCTGCGCCCGCGCCGGCACGCACTACGCCGACCTGACCGGCGAGGTGCTCTTCGTCCGCGACGCGATCGACGCCACCGACGAGGTGGCCCGCTCGACCGGGGCGAGGATCGTGCACGCCTGCGGCTACGACTCCATCCCCTCCGACCTCGCCGTCGCCGAGCTCGCCCGGCGGGCCGCCGCCGACGGCGCCGGTGCGCTGACCGACGTGCAGGCCGTCGCCACCGCCAAGGGCGGGTTCTCCGGCGGCACCATCGACTCCCTGCGCACCCAGCTCGCCGCGGTCAAGGAGCGCCCGGAGCTGCGCCGGGTCGCCGGGCACCCGTACGCGCTCAGCCCCGACCGCGCCGCCGAGCCCGCCACCCGCCAGCCCCGCGACGCCGGGCCGCCGTCCCGCACCGCCGACGGCCGCTGGTCCGCGCCCTTCGTGATGGCGCCGTTCAACACCCGGGTGGTCCGGCGCAGCAACGCGCTGCAGGACTGGGCCTACGGCCGCGGCTTCTCCTACGGCGAGGTCATGGCCACCGGCGGGGGCATCACCGGCGCGCTGACCGCCGCCGCGGTCACCGGCGGGCTGGCGGCCGCCGTCCCCGCGATGTCCTTCGGCCCGACGGCGGCGCTGCTGGACAAGGTGCTGCCCGCCCCCGGCGAGGGCCCGGACGCGCAGGCCCGGGCGGCCGGGTTCTTCCGGATGGCCACCACGGGGACGACGGAGTCCGGCCGGCGCTACCGGTCGGTGGCCGCGGGGAAGGGCGACCCGGGCTACGCGGCCACCGCGGTGATGCTGGGGGAGGCAGGGCTGTCGCTGGCGCTGGACGACCTGCCCGACCGGGCCGGCTCGCTGACCCCGGCGACTGCGTTCGGCGAGGTGCTGGTGGACAGGCTCCGCGCGGCCGGCCACACCTACGAGGTCACCGAGCTCTGAGCCCGCCCTGCTCCCCGTTGATCATCGTCATCCGCAGCCGGGACACGCCGGTGGTGCCCGCGTCCGGCCTGCACCTGACGATGATCACCGCGTGACGGTGATCCGGCGGGCCGAGGACGACGACCTCCCGCAGCTGCCGGCAATCGAGGCGGCGGCCGACGAGTTGTTCGTCCCCCTCGGCGTCGACGACCTGCCGCCGCCGGCCACCGCCGCCGAGCGGGCGCGGTCCTGGCGGGTGCTCGTCGCCGGGCGGCCGCCGGTCGGGTTCGCGGTCCTGGAGCAGCTGGACGGCGCGGTCCACCTCGAGCAGCTGTCGGTGCACCCGGGGCACGGCCGGCGGGGCGTCGGCGGAGCGCTCGTCGAGGCGGCGGTTGCCGAGGCCCGCGCGGCGGGCGCCGACCGGCTGACGCTGTGCACCTACGCCGACGTGCCGTGGAACGGTCCGTTCTACGCCCGGCACGGCTTCGTCGAGGACCCCGACCCTCCGCCTGCCCTGGCCGCGCTGCGGGCGCACGAGCAGGAGCTGGGCCTGGACCGGCACGGTCGCCGCACGGTCATGGTCCGCCGCCTCTGAGGGGGAGGTGCGCTGGTCCGGTTGCGGGGTTCCCGCCCTCCCCGGGGACGTCGAGGGGGCGAGAACCCCGCAGTCCGCGTCGTCCAGCCGTCAGGATCGGGTGGCCGACCGTCAGGACGGCGTCAAGGGCGGCCCGCCCGCACCGCCCGGACCGCAGGATCGGGACGTGACCACGACGACCGCCTCCGCCCTCCTGCTCGGCATCTGCCGGCCCACCTCGCCGGCCCGCTGGCAGGCGGGGTACAGCCACGTGCACGCCGTCGAGGCCCACCGAGGGGTCGACGAGCTGGACGGCGGCCCGGAGCTGGCGCTCTGCGGCGCGGTCGTCGCCGTCAGCAGCGCACGGTGGGACCCCGGCGCCGCCGGTGCCTGCCCCGCCTGCACGGGTTGAGCCCGCACAGGGCAAGGTCGAGCGCATGGCCTACGAGGCGGCGCAGAACCGCTACGACGATATGACCTACCGCCGCACCGGGCGCAGCGGCACCGACCTGCCCGCGATCAGCCTGGGGCTGTGGCACAACTTCGGCGACGACGTCCCCTTCGACCGGCAGCGGGACGTCCTGCGCCGCGCGTTCGACCTGGGCATCACCCACTTCGACCTGGCCAACAACTACGGCCCGCCCTACGGGTCGGCGGAGACCAACTTCGGCCGGCACCTGCGCGACGACTTCCGCCCCTACCGCGACGAGCTGGTCATCTCCAGCAAGGCCGGCTACGACATGTGGCCCGGCCCGTACGGCCAGGGCGGCGGCGGGCGGAAGTACGTGCTGGCCAGCCTCGACCAGTCGCTGCAGCGGATGGGCCTGGAGTACGTGGACGTCTTCTACAGCCACCGGCCCGACCCGACCACGCCGCTGGAGGAGACGATGGGTGCCCTGCACACCGCCGTCACCAGCGGGAAGGCGCTCTACGCCGGCATCTCCTCCTACGGCCCCGAGGACACCCGCCGGGCCGCTGCGATCCTGGCCGACCTGGGCACGCCGTTGTTCATCCACCAGCCCAGCTACTCGATGCTCAACCGCTGGATCGAGACCGAGGGCCTGCTTGACGTCCTCGCCGAGGTGGGCGCCGGCTGCATCGCCTTCTCCCCGCTGGCCCAGGGCATGCTCACCTCGAAGTACCTGGACGGGATCCCGGAGGGGTCGCGGGCCAGCCAGGACAAGTCGCTGTCGCCGGACCTGCTCACCGACGAGGCGCTGGGCCACGTCCGGGCGCTGAACGGCATCGCCGAGGGCCGCGGGCAGACCCTCGCCCAGCTCGCCCTGGCCTGGGCGCTGCGCGACCAGCGGCTCACCACCGTGCTGATCGGCGCCAGCAGCGTCCGGCAGCTGGAGGACAACGTCGGCGCGCTGGGCAACCTGGCCTTCACCGACGACGAGCTGGCGACCATCGACCGGCACGCCGTCGACTCCGGCATCGACCTCTGGGAGGCCCCCCGCACCGCGGCGGGGTGACCTACGAGACGGGTTGGACCCGGTGGGTGCGGGGCAGGTGCAGACCAGCCCCGCACCCGAGCCCGAGGAGAACCCCATGGCCCGCCCCCGGATCGTCGTCGTCGGAGGCGGTTTCGCCGGTTTCCACGCGCTGCGCACCCTGGAGAAGACCCTGCCGGCCGACGCGGCCGAGCTCGTCCTGGTCAACCCCAGCGACTACCTGCTCTACAGCCCGCTGCTGCCCGACGTCAGCGCCGGCGTCGTCGAGCCCCGGCACATCGCGATCAGCCTGCGCCAGCAGCTGCGCCGCACCCGCGTCGTGCTGGGCAGCGCCACCGAGGTCGACCACGGGGCGCAGACGGTCACGGTCCGGACGACGGACGACGGCGGCGCCACCGAGGAGGTCGTCACGCTCTCCTACGACCGGCTGGTGCTGGTGCCCGGGTCGATCACCCGCCAGTTCGACATCCCCGGCGTCGCCGAGCGCGCCCACGGGGTGAAGACGCTGGTCGAGGCCCAGTTCCTGCGCGACCACCTGCTCCGCCAGCTCGACCGCGCCGACGCCCTGCCGGCCGGGCCCGAGCACGACGCCGAGCGCCGGCAGCGGCTGACCGTCGTCGCGGTGGGCGCCGGGTACACCGGCACCGAGATCGTCGCGCAGCTGCAGTACTGGCTCTCGACCATCGCTAGCCGCTGGTCGCGGGTGCAGCCCTCGGACATCGCCTGGGTGCTGATCGACCTCGCCGAGTCCGTGCTGCCCGAGCTCGGCCCGGAGCTGGGGGAGAAGGCCCTGGGTGCGCTGAAGCGGCGCGGCATCGACGTCCGGCTCGGCGTGACGGTGAAGGAGGCGAGGGACGGCGAGACCGAGCTGACCGACGGGTCGGTCATCCCCAGCCGCACGCTCGTGTGGGGCGCCGGCGTCGCGGCCAGCCCGCTGGTCGAGACCCTGGACCTGCCGCTGCAGAAGGGCCGCCTGGTGGTCCGGCCCGACCTGTCGGTGCCCGGCGCCGAGGGCGTGTTCGCCGGTGGCGACGCCGCCGCGGTCCCCGACCTCACCCAGGAGGGCACCCCGCTCACCCCGCCGACGGCGCAGCACGCGCAGCGGCAGGGCACCGCGCTGGGCCGCAACGTCGCCGCGAGCCTGGGCCACGGCACCGCCAAGCCCTACCGGCACCACGACCTCGGCCTGGTCGCCGACCTCGGCGGACGCGACGCGATCGCCAAGCCGCTGGGCATCAAGCTGCACGGCCCGCTCGCCAAGCTGGTCGCCCGCGGCTACCACCTCTACGCGCTGCCCTCGATGGCCAACCGGGTCCGGGTGGGCACCGACTGGCTGCTCGCGGCGCTGCTGCCCGCGCAGTCGGTGGAGGTCACCCGCATCCGGCCCGACCAGGCGCTGGTCAGCACCGCCCAGCAGTCATCGGCCCACCTGCGCGGCTGAGGTCCCCAGCAGCAGCTCGCCGGCCCGGTCGGCGGGCAGGGCGCGGCCGAACCACCACCCCTGGGCGTGGTCGCACCGCTCGTCCTGCAGCCGGCCCAGCTGCGCCAGGTCCTCCACGCCCTCGGCGACGACGGTGAGGCCGAAGGTGTGCGCCGCGCGGATCATCAGCGCGACCAGCTGGTCGTGCCCGGGCTCGGCGGAGCCGACGAAGCTGCGGTCGATCTTGAGGGTGTCCACCGGCAGGTCGCGCAGCTGGCCGATGGAGGTGTAGCCGGTGCCGAAGTCGTCGATGGCGACCGAGGCCCCGAGCCGGCGCAGCGCCGCCAGGTGCTCGGCGGCGACCGGGTCGTCGACCAGGACGGTCTCGGTGACCTCCAGGACCAGCCGGTCGGCCGGCAGCCCGGTGCGCTCCAGGGCCGCGGCGACGTCGTCGACCACCCGGCGGTCGGTGAGGTTCCGCCCGGACAGGTTGACCGCCATCGTCACGTGGTCGGCCGCCCCGCCGGCCGCGGTGCGCCAGGCGGCCAGCTGCGCGGTGGCCTGGCCCAGCACCCACCGGTCCAGGTCGCAGACCAGCCGGCTGGTCTCGGCGACCGGGATGAACTCGTCGGGCGGGACGACGCCGTGGCCGGGGCGGTTCCACCGCACCAGCGCCTCGTACCCGGCCACCGCCGAGGTGCCGACGTCCATCACCGGCTGGTAGTGCACCTCGAACTCCCCGGAACCCAGCCCGGCCGCGATCGCCCGTTCCAGCTCGGCCCGCTCGGTCAGCTGGGCGCGCAGCGCGTCGTCGAAGACCTCGGCCCGGCCGCGGCCGTGCGCCTTGGCCCGGTAGGCGGCCGTGTCGGCCTCGGCGAACAGTGCGTCGGCGTCGATGCCGGCGTCCCGGCTCACCGCGACGCCGATGCTCGCCCCGACGGCCACCCGGTGGCCCTGCGCGGTGATCGGGCGGGCCACGGTCGCGATGAGGCGCTCGGCGAGCTCGACCAGGTCGGCCTCGACCTCCACCGGCTCCACCAGCACGACGAACTCGTCGCCGCCGAGCCGGCAGACGACGTCGCCGCCGCGCAGCTGGCCGCGCAGCCGGCGGGCCACCTCGCGCAGCACCTCGTCGCCGCAGGCGTGGCCGTAGCCGTCGTTGACGGCCTTGAACCCGTCGAGGTCGACGAACAGCAGCCCCACCATCTCCCCGGACCGGCGGGCCCGGTTGAGCGCCGCGGCGGTCAGGGCGCGCGCCTGCGCCCGGTTGGGCAGGTCGGTGAGCGGGTCGTGCGCGGCCTGGTGGGCCAGCGCGGACTGCAGCTCCTCCCGCTGGCGGACCGAGGCCACGATCTGCTGCACCGAGGCGTGCACCACCGCGCCCAGCGGGCCGGGCAACGGCTCCTCCAGCAGCACGTTGGTCAGGTCGCCCTCGGCCACCGCCTGCGCCTGGTCCTGGATGCGGCGCAGGCTCCCGACCGCCGTCCCCAGGGCGGCGCCGACCGTGCGCACCTCACGCGGGCCACGGGTGCCCACCTCGACCAGCGAGCCCCGGCTGACCTCCGACGCCTGCGCGGCCAGCCGGCCCAGCGACCGGCCGACGGTGCGGGCCAGGTGCACCGCGCCCAGCGCGCCGAGGGCGACCAGGACACCGGCCAGCAGCAGCGTGGACCTCGACCGGTCGGTCGCGGCGTCGGCGTCCTCCTCGGCCAGCAGCTGGGCGCGCTGGAACGCGGCACCGGTCAGCTCCGCGGTGTCGGTGTCGCGCACGCTGCGCTGCAGCGCCAGCGACACGACCTGCGCGACGGTGGGCACCGCGCCGGGCGGGGTCGCCGCCGGGTCCAGCGCGCCGTCCAGGCCGAGCACCGCGGGGCCGGCCGCGAACAGCCGCCAGCGGGCCGCGGTGGCCGGGTCGGCCAGGTCCTCCAGCTGCGCACGGGCGTCGGTGTAGGCCAGCCAGCCGGTCTCCCAGCCCAGCCGGGACCCGATCAGCGACCCGGCCTCCTGGTCGATCATCGAGCCCAGGAACAGCGGCATCTGCCGGCTGGCCGCCTGCGCGTAGCCGGCCAGCAGCTGCGCGTCGGCGATCGCCGCGCGGGTGGCGGCCGGGGTGCCGCCGGCGCCGGCGTCGGTGGCCGCGCGCCGCTCGGCGGCCATCAGCCGGTCCGACAGCGACACGTAGTCCAGGTACAGGCCGTGCAGGCCGGTCGTGCGCGTCTCCCCGACCCGGCGCAGGCCGGCCAGGTCCTCCCGGACGGTCCCGGCCAGCCCCGGACGGCGGGCCCCCAGCGCGGTGAGGGCGTCGTCGGTGGCCGCCCGGTAGGTGGCCTGGATGTCGACCACGAGGGGCCGCTGCGCGGTGACCTGGTCGACCGGCAGCCCGATCGCGGTGAGCGTGGCGGGGTCGTCGACCGCCCACAGCAGCAGCGCCCAGACGGCCTCGTTCTCCGTCGTCCGGCGGGCCTCGTCGAGCAGGGCGGTCACCTGGACGGCGTCCTCGGCGCGGGCGGCGCTGGCCGCCTCGGTGCGCCGGGTGTCGACGATGACGGAGGTGAGCACGACCACCCCGACCAGCGGGACACCGACCAGCGCGGTCAGGTACGCCCACAGCGGGGCGCCCCGCGGGGGACGACGGCGGAGAGGGGACGAGCGACGACCGGGCACCGGACCTCCGGGGCGACTGCGAGGTGGACCCGGGGGCTGGAGGTCTGCTGCCCCATCGGCACCCGCGACCGCCCCTGCAGCCGTGCGGTGGCTGTGCCACCCCTGCGGGTGAGCTGCGGGCCGCTTCCGCCGGGGGGCGCACCGTGGCACCCTGCGCCGGGACGGACGGGGGAGCGGTGGCACGAGCGGTGCGGACGGCGGTCGCGCTGGCCGCGGTGCTGATGACGACGGCTGGCTGCGGCCTGGGCGCGGCGCTCGGCGAGGGACCGCCGCGCACCTGACCGTCACGGTCGGGCAGGTGCAGACCGGTCTGGTGCCGCCCATGCCGGGCTGGTCGGAGCACTGCCGGGTCGACTTCCCCGCCTTGCAGTACGTCCCGATCACCCTGCAGGCCGGCCGGGACGAGCTCGCCGGCCACCTCACCGTCTCCACCACCGCCGACACCCCGGCGGGCCTCGCCCCCACCGGGGTCTTCTTCGACGGCTCGGCCGAGCCCTACTGCCAGGACGACCCGCCCTTCGGGCTCACCGACACGTTCTGGTCGCACGGCAACGGCGGCCGCGCCACCGCCTACGTCGTCCTGCAGGACGCCGTCACCCCGGCGACCCCGCAGGGCCGCGCCGAGGTGTTCAGCACCCTGGACGTCCGCATCGACCACCTGCGGCTGCACTCCGAGGGCGACCTGCCCTACACGCCGGGGACGCCGACGGTCGGCGCGCTGTGCGCGGACGACGCCGACGCGATCTGCGTGCCCCTGCCCTGACGGCGAGACTGGGCCGGTGACCGACCTCCGCTTCTGGTTCGACCCGGTCTGCCCCTTCGCCTGGCTCACCAGCCGGTGGGTCGAGGAGGTGGCCCGGCAGCGCGAGTACACCGTCGAGTGGCGGTTCATCTCGCTGCGGCTGCTCAACGCCCACGTCGACTACGCCAGCCACTTCCCGCCGGAGTACGAGGCCGGGCACACCGCCGGCCTGCGGCTGCTGCGGGTGGCGGCCGCGGTCCGCGACGAGCACGGCGACGACGGCGTGGGCCGCTTCTACACCGCGGTCGGCACGGGCATCCACGACGCCGAGCCCACGGGTGGCACCCCCGGCCACGACCGGCGTGGCACCCGGGACTTCCTCGCGCCCGTGCTGGCCGACCTCGGCTGGTCGGCCGACCTCGCCGACGCCCTGGACGACGAGGGACGCGACGCGCTGGTGCAGGCCGAGACCGACGAGGCGCTGGCGCTGGCCGGCAAGGACGTCGGCACCCCCATCCTCCAGTTCCTGCCCCCGGACGGGCTCGCCTTCTTCGGCCCCGTGATCAGCCGGCTGCCCGCCCCCGAGGACGCCGTCGCGCTGTGGGACCACGTCGTCGGGCTGGCCTCGTTCCCCGGGTTCACCGAGCTGAAGCGGTCGCTGCGGGAGCGGCCCCAGCTGCGCAGCTTCGGCGTCGCCCCGGGCGAGGTGGGGGAGACCGAGGACTGGCACGGGGGCAGCCGCCGGCAGAAGCGCTGACCGGCCTCAGCGCAGCTTGGCCACCTGCTCGTGCAGCACGGCCTTGACGCCGTCGGGCAGCACGGCGTTCACCCCGCCGACGACCTTGACGAGCGGTGAGGCGGCGTAGACCTTCCGCTTGCCGGCCAGCAGGGCCTCGACGCCCGCCCGGGCGACGTCGGCCGGGTCGTCCTTGGGTCCCTTGCCCATGAGGCTGCCCACCAGGCCGGCGCGGGCGAAGAAGTCGGTGTCCACCGGGCCGGGCATCAGCGAGGTGACGGTGACCCCGGTGCCCGACAGCTCCCGCTGCAGCGCCTCGGCCCAGCTCTGCACGAAGGACTTCGAGGCGTTGTAGACCGCCTGGTGCGGGCCCGGCATGGTCGCGGCGATCGAGGACAGCACCAGCACCCGGCCGCGGGCGCGCTCGACCATGCCGGGCAGCAGCAGCCGGGCCAGGTGCACCGTCGACCGGACGTCGAGGTCGACCACCGACAGCACGTCAGCGACGTCCTGCTCGACGAACGGCCCGCCGACGCCGACGCCGGCGTCCAGGACCAGCACGTCCACGGGACGGTCCCCGACGGCGGCGGCGAGCTCCTCGACCGCCGAGCCGTTGCGCAGGTCGCCCACCACCTGCTCGACGTCGACGCCGCGGCCACCGGTGCGCCGGGCGGCCGCGGCCAGCCCCACCTCGTCCTCGGCGGCCAGCACCAGGTCATGGCCCTCCCGGGCGAGCCGGTCGGCGATCTCCCGGCCGATGCCGCTGGAGGCACCGGTGACCAGGGCGAGGGGGCGCGGCGGTGTCGTCATGCCCCCGACCTACCCGCCGGTCTGGCCCCCTCGGGCCACTCGGCGGCCCGGGGTGGCCGGACCTTCTGGACGGTGGCCGGCCGGTATCCCACGCGCACACCGTCGGAGATGTCCGGCCACCCCGGGTGTCTACGGACGAAGCCGACGCAGATGGCCCTCAGCGCTCGACGGCGAGGTCCACCAGCCACCCGGAGCGGGTGCGGTAGGAGGTGTCGCCGGGCGCCGGGAGGGCGTGACCGCTGTCCCGGCCGTCGGCCACCTCGACGGCGGTGAGCTCCGCGCTCGCCGGGACGGGGACGAAGACGCCGCGTGCCCAGGGGCCAGGCGCCCAGGGACGGTCCGCCGGCGGGGTGTGCACCAGCTCGTACCGCTGCTCCACGACGCGGATCCGTTCGACCACACCGCCGACCACCGGCGGGTCCGCCACCACCCCGCCGCCGTGCCAGCTCGCGACCAGGTACCCGGTCATCTGGTGGGTGCCGATCGGCAGCGTTCGACCTCCGTCGGCGGCCCAGGCGGCCTGGACGGACCCGGACGTCAGCAGGCTGGCTGACCACCCGAGCGATGCGCTGGGCAGGTCGGTGATCAACCAGGTCTCCGTCAGCAGTGCTCCGGCCGCGTCCTCGACCCGGTCGGAGAACGTCAGTGACCACTCGACGCGGTCGCCGGGGTGGACGGGACCGCCACAGCAGCCGAGCTCCCACTCCTCCACCAGCACCTGCAGGACCCGGGTGGTCATCGCAGGTAGGAGGCGCCGTTCACGTCGAGGACGGCGCCGCTGCACCACAGCGCGTCGGGCCCGGTGAGGAAGGCGACAGCGGCCGCGACCTCCGGCGGCTCACCGACCCGGCCGAAGGGGCTCTGCGCCCGGATGCCGTCGCCCACGGGGCCGGCCAGCAGCGACGTCGCCATGTCGGTGGCCACGAACCCCGGCGCCACCGCGCTCACCCCGATGCCGTGCCCGCCGAGCGCCAGCGCCAGGGACTGGGTGAGGGAGTGCACCGCGGCCTTCGACGCGCCGTAGGCCATCGCCTGCGGCTCGCCCCGGTAGGCACCCCGCGAGCCGACGGTGACGATCCGGCCGCCGTCCGGGCCCTCGGGGCGGTCGAGCAGGTGCCGCACCACCTGCCAGCTGACGTTGGCGGTGCCCACGACGTTGACCGACAGGATCCGCTGCCAGGACTCCTGCCACCGCTCGTAGGTCGACTCCTCGATCACCAGCGGGTCGTGCGCGGCGGCGTTGTTGACCAGCACGTCCACCCCACCGAGGCCGACGACGGCGTCGGCCACCAGGGCCGCCACGGCCGCGGGGTCGGCCAGGTCGCCGGTGACCAGCACGTGGCCCTCACCGGGCAGCGCGGCGAGCACGTCGCGGGCGGCGTCGACGTTGCGCCCGGCGTGCACGGCGACGGCGTCGCCGCGGGCGGCCAGGGTCTGCGCGATCGCGGCGCCGATACCGCGGGAGGAGCCGGTGACCAGGGAACGGGTGCGGGTCGTCACCAGCGCACGGTAGCCGCGGCGCTCAGGACGGGTGCACGGTGAACAGGTCACCCGGCTGGCAGCCCAGCGCGTCGCAGACGGCGGTGAGCGTGGAGAACCGCACCGCCCGGGCCCGGTCGTTCTTCATCACCGACAGGTTGACCGTCGAGACCCCGGTGCGGTGGGACAGCTCGACCAGCGTCATGCCCCGGGCGGCGAGCAGGTGGTCCAGGTGGCAGGTGACCCGGTGCGGGCGGTCGTCGTCCTGCCCCGTCACACCAGGCCCTCGACCTCGTGGGCCTGCCGGGCGCCCCGGCGGAACACCTCGGCGACGGCCAGCAGGAGCAGCAGCCCGAACCAGGTGACGACGATCGAGCTGCTGTCGGTGGCCGGCTCCAGCCCCGCCGGGTTGCCGCCGAACGCGAGCACCTCGACAGAGCCGGCGCGGACCACCTGGGGGGTGACCCAGCTGCCGACCGCCCACAGCACGGCGATGGCGACGACCAGGCGGGCGTGCCCCGGGCGGAACGGGTCCCCGCTCCCGAGACCCCACACCACCCGGGCGAAGGCCAGGGCGGCCAGGCCGGCGCAGAGCCACGGCAGCATCTCGCCGGTCACGACGAGCAGCCGGGTCCCGGCGGGCAGGTCGTCGGCGACGAGCCGCGCGACCACGTCGTGCCCGGACAGCGTCAGCTCCTCGGGCAGCCGGAGCGCCGCGTCGAGGTCCAGCCGGGTGCGCGTGGTCAGCGTGACCTCGGTGAGCACCGAGGCGAAGGTCAGTGCGTCGGTCACCCGGACGACGACGGCGCCGACCGCCAGGGTGGCCAGGCCCGCGAGCACCACGCTGAGGGTGCGGGAGGAGCGTGGGCCCAGCAGGGGGCGGGTCGCCGTCGAGGTCATGCCGGCACCATAACGACAATCGATGGCAACGACAATCGTGATGCTGCGGTGGGGCCGGGATCGCCGGCCCCACCGGTTCAGCTGGCGTGCGCGGGGCGGTGCGGGTGCCCCTCCACGGCCACGACGATCGCCTCCTGCGTGCTGCGGGCGACGACCATCTCCACGGGCTCGGTGTCGCTGGCGTTCTGCTCCCAGTGCACGATGCCCGGCGGGATGAACACGAAGTCCCCGGCCCGGGCCTCGCGGACGTCGTCGAGCTCCTCGCCGACCCACCAACGGGTGACCCCGCTGATCACGAAGATGGCCGTCTCGGACTCGCCGTGGTGGTGCACGCCGGTCCTGCCACCGGGCTCCAGCACCGCGTAGCCCATCCACAGCTGCGACGACCCGGTCTTGTCCGCGCAGATCGCCGCGAACCGCTGCAGGCCCGGGGTCTGCGCGGTGCGGGTGTCGCGCTCCTCGGGCCCGATGACCCGGACGTCGAGGGCCATCAGGCGATCCGCTTCAGCCGGGTGATGGTCAGGCCGTCGGAGTCCAGCAGCTCGGGGATGCGCTCGGCCAGCTGCACCAGGTGCGGGGTGGCCAGGTGCGCGTCCAGGTGCTCGCCGGACTCCCAGTTCTCGTAGAAGAAGAACGTCCCGGGCTCCTCGACCGCCTCGTGCAGGTCGTAGTTGACGCAGCCGTCCTCGGCCGTGGTGGGCGCGATGAGGCCCTCGAGCGCCGTGCGCAGCTCGTCGACCTTGCCGGGCGCGGCCTTCATGTACGCGATCACGGTCAGCAGGTCGCGGCGGTCGTCGGTGGGGGTGGGCATCGTCGCTCCGATCCTCGGTGGGCTGGTCGGGTCCACCCCACCGGCCGGATGGACCACGCACAACCCACCCGGTGTCTCAGTTCTGCGACACCGCACCCCGCTCGGCGATCTGCTTGATCGCCGCGAGCGTCGCGGGGATGCCGCTGCGGGCGGCGTCGGTCCGCGTGTCGATCTCCCGCTGCGCGTCGGCGCCGTACTTGTCGGCCATGAACTGCTGGCCCGCGTCGGCGAACTCCCACGACTCGGTGAGCCGGGTGCCGCCGTCCACCGGCTCGAGGTCGTAGCGCCAGAACACCTTGCGGTCGTTGACGCTCCAGGAGAAGGCCCGCGGCCGCTGCGCCTCCTCGACCCGCGACCGGGTCTCCCAGGTCCGCTCGGCGGTCTCCTGCCGGCCGCCGAAGTGGTCGCCGACCGCACCGCTGGCGCCCGGCTCCCACCAGCACTCCCGGCACTGCGGGCTCCACTCGCCGGTGCGGGTGACGTCGGAGACCAGGTCGTACACCTCCTCGGGCGAGGCAGCGATCACGATCGAGTCCGAGAGGGTCAGGCTGGTCATGCCCCGAGTGTGGCGGCCCGGACCTCGGCCGGCGTGGCCACCCGGCGCCCGGCCGCCTCGATGCGCGCGACGGCGTCCCGCACCAGCTCGACGTTGGTCCGCCGGCAACCCAGCGGGGCGTCCTCCAGCCCCACCCGCACGTGCCCGCCGCGCTCGACCGCGACGTCGGCCAGGTCGCCCAGCTCGACGCCGAGCCCGGCCACCATCCACGGCGCACCGGGGTCGCACAGCTCCAGCAGCCGCAGGTGGGCCTCCAGCGCCCAGTCCGCGGGCGGGAAGCCGAACCCGAAGGTGTCGCTGAACATGAACCGGTGCACCGGCCGGGGTGCGTCGGGACGGCGGAGCAGGGCGCCGAGCCGGGTGAAGCCGGGCTCGTAGACCGCGAAGCTGGGCACCAGCCGGTGCCGGGCGCAGACCTCCAGCCCGGCCCGGACGTCGGCGGCCCCGTTGGCGTAGAGGAACCCGTCGCCGCCGGCCGCGAGCTCGTCGGCGCTGGCCACGACCACCGAACCCGGGTCGACGACGGCCCACTCGACCAGCCCCGCGGCGGCCAGCCGGTCGACCACCGCGTAGCGCTCCCGCCCGGCCGCGGCGTCGGCAGCCGGTACCGGTCCCATCGGGACGGTGGGGTAGCAGACGGCGTCCCGGGCGGCCCGGACGGCCTCGAGCACCGGGGCGTACAGCTCGTAGTCCTCGCGCGGCCGGCCGGCGTCGTCGAACGAGTGCAGGTGGACGACGGCGGCGCCGGCGTCGACGCAGGCGACCGCCTCGGCGACCAGAGCCTGCGTGGTCACCGGGGCGAGCGGTTGCCGCCCGGTGCCCCACGTGCCGTTGAGCGCGACCTCCAGCCAGACCGGGGCCGCGCCCACGGCTCAGGCGACGGTGCGCTGGGCGGGGTGCTCGGTCACCGGGTCGCCGGTGTCGACCGGGTCGGCGGCCGAGCCGTGCAGCCCGCCGGTCTGCGCGACCTCGAAGTCCGGGCCGAGCTTCTCCAGCGCCAGCCGGCCGTAGACCTGCTGCTGGGTGGCCACCCGCTGGGCGCGGCCCTTGCCGAGGAAGGACACGATCCAGCTGAACGTCGTCACCACGCGGCTCTTGAACCCGACGATGTAGACCAGGTGGACCAGCAGCCACATCACCCAGGCCAGGAAGCCGGTGACCTTGATCTTGCCGAGGTCGGCGACGGCCTTGTAGCGGCTGATGGTGGCCATCGAGCCCTTGTCGAAGTACTCGAACTTCTCCTTGTGCCGGCGCCCGGCCACGGTCGCGGCGATGCGGTCGGCGGCGAACCGGCCGCCCTGGATCGCGACCTGCGCGACGCCGGGCAGCTTGTCCAGGCTCATCATGTCGCCGACCACGAACACCTCGGGGTGCCCGGGCAGGGTGAGGTCGGGCTGCACCTCGACCCGGCCGGCGCGGTCGACGGTGACGTCGCACTGCTGGGCCAGCAGGGCGCCCAGCGGGCTGGCCTGCACGCCGGCGGCCCAGATCTTGGTGGCCGCGGTGATCCGGCGGGTGGTGTCGCCCTCCTTGACGTCCAGGCCGTTGGCGTCCAGGCCGGTGACCATCGCGCCGAGCTGGATCTCCACGCCGATGTCGCGCAGCTGCTTGGCGGCGTTCTCCTGCAGCTTGGGCGCGAACGGCGGCAGCACCACGGGTGCGGCGTCGAGCAGGATGACCCGGGCGGACTTCGGGTCGATGTTGCGGAAGTTGTTCTTCAGCGTGCGGCGGGCCAGCTCGGCGATCTGGCCGGCCATCTCCACCCCGGTCGGGCCGGCGCCGACGACGACGAAGGTCAGCAGCCGGTCGATCTCGGCCGGGTCGGTGGCGGCCTCGGCCATCTCGAAGGCACCGAGGATGCGCCCGCGCAGCTCGAGGGCGTCGTCGACGGTCTTCATGCCGGGCGCGAACTGGGAGAACTGGCTGTTGCCGAAGTAGGACTGCCCGGCGCCGGCGGCCACGATCAGGTGGTCGTAGGAGAAGGTCGACTCCCGGCCCAGCAGCCAGGACGTGACGGTGCGGTCGGCCAGGTCGATGTCGACGACCTCGCCCAGGATGACCGTGACGTTCTCCTGCTTCTTCAGGATGTCGCGGGTCGGCGGGGCGATCTCGCCCTCGCTGATGATCCCGGTGGCCACCTGGTAGAGCAGCGGCTGGAACAGGTGCTGGCCGGTCTTGGCGATGAGGGTGATGTCGACGTCGGCCTTGCGCAGCCGCTGGGCGGCGAACAGGCCGCCGAAGCCGGATCCGATGATGACCACCCGCGGACGGCGGCCGGCGGTCGGGTTCGTGGTCACAGCAGCAGCTCCGGATGTCGTCATGATGTCTTCATCGTCCCACGGACGCCGTCCTCCAGTCGGGCTGGCCACCGGCTGCGCGTCGGGTGCCGGTGCGACGTCGCCCACAGCCTCCACCCAGGGCGGCGGAGCGCGCCAGCCCTGGGTGGGGGAGGTCAGCCCTTGCGGGCGCGACGGGCGGCCGCGGCCTGGGTCAGCAGGCCCAGTCCGATGCCCAGCATCCACACGTCCTTGGACACCGGCAGGCCGTCCTGGGTGGGGGCGACGGACTTGCCGGGCTTGGTCAGGCCCGGGGTGCGCAGGTAGAGCCCGAGCAGCCCGCCGGCGAAGCCGGTGAGCGCGGCGCCGGCGACGGCGGTGGGCACGAACGGCGTCAGCAGGGCCACGCCGATGGCGATCTCCGCGGTGGACAGGTTCTTCGCGAACGCCGTGGGGGAGCTCTTCTGCAGGAACGGGTAGGCGCCGGAGGCGAACCCGTGCAGGCCGGCGGCGGTGGCCTCGTCGGCGTGCCGCTTGCCCAGCCCGGAGTTCAGGATGAACGCGCCGGTGGCCAGACGCGGCGCGATCTCGGCGGCGGTGATGGGCAGGCGCATGGGACCTCGATCGTCGTGCGGGTGGGGGGACCTGATCCTCCCCCAGACCGCTCCCGTCCGCCCGGGGGCCCGTGCGGGCCCCCCGGCGGCGGGTGGATCAGCGACCGGTGCTGCGCCGCGGGCGGGCGGGCTGCTGCCCGGCGCGGGCGGCGAGCTCGGCCCGGGTGCGGGCCGGCCCGGAGGACCGCCCGGCACCACCGGAGGACGACGTCCGGCCGCCGGCGCCGCCGGTCGCGCCGCGACCGCCGCCGCCACCGCTGCGGCGACGACCGCCGCCGGTGCCCTGGGGCTGCGGCGGGGCGACCGGGGCGGGCTCCACGTAGGGCGCCGGCGGGCCGGTCAGCGCGGCGATCTGCGGCGCGCCGGGGCGCACCGCGGTGACCTCGGGGGTGATGCCGGCCTGGCGGGCCAGCAGCCGGACCTCGCCGGCCTGGTCCGGGGTGGCGACGGTGACGACGGTGCCCCCGGCCCCGGCACGGGCGGTGCGGCCCGAGCGGTGCAGGTAGGCCTTGTGCTCGGCCGGCGGGTCGACGTGCACCACGATCGCGACGTCGTCGACGTGGATGCCGCGGGCGGCGATGTCGGTCGCGCACAGCACCCGGGTGGAGCCGGTGGTGAAGGCCTCGAGGTTGCGCTCGCGGGCGTTCTGGCTGAGGTTGCCGTGCAGGTCCACGGCGGGGACGCCGGCGGCGGTGAGCTGCTTGGCCAGCTTCTTGGCCTGGTGCTTGGTGCGGGTGAACAGCACCACCCGGTCCAGCCCGGAGGCCAGCTCCTTGACCACCTGCGGCTTGTCGGCGGCCTCCACCCGGAACACGTGGTGGGTCATCGTCGACACCGGCGCGACGGCGGGGTCGACCGAGTGCGTGGTGGGCCGGTCCAGGTAGCGCTGGACCAGGACGTCGACGCCGTTGTCCAGTGTCGCGGAGAACAGCAGCCGCTGGCCGACCTTCGGGGTGCGGTCCATCAGCCGCTTGACACCGGGCAGGAAGCCCAGGTCGGCCATGTGGTCGGCCTCGTCGAGGATGGTGATCTCCACCGCGGACAGGTCGCAGTGGCCCTGGCCGATGAGGTCCTCGAGCCGGCCGGGGCAGGCGATGAGCACGTCGACGCCGGCGGCCAGCGCCTGCACCTGCGGGTTCTGGCCCACCCCGCCGAAGACGACGGTGACCTTCAGCCCCACGGCGGTGGCCAGCGGGGTGACGACGGCGGCGACCTGGTTGGCCAGCTCGCGGGTCGGGACCAGCACCAGGCTGCGCGGCTTGCGGGGCTGCCGCGCGGCCGTCGAGGCGGCCAGCCTGGCGACCAGGGGGAGGGAGAACGCCAGCGTCTTGCCCGAGCCGGTGCGGCCCCGGCCCAGCACGTCGGTGCCGGCGAGGGTGTCGGGCAGCGTCGCGACCTGGATCGGGAACGGCGCGGTGATGCCCGAGGCGGTCAGCGCCTCGACCAGCGGGGCGGGGACGCCGAGCTCGGCGAACGTGGTGTCGGTGGGCAGCACGGTGGCCGGCGCCTGCTGCGGGACGACGGGGGCCGGCGCGGGCGCGGTCTCGGCGACCGGCGTGCCGGCCTGCTCCGGGCGGGGGCCGTTGCCCCGGCCGCGGCCACCGCGGCGACGGCGACGGCCCTCGCCGGACCCGCCCTCGTGCTGGCCGCTGTCCGGCCGGGCGGACCCGGGCCGGGACTCGGGGCGGGCGGTGGCCTGCGGGGTGCCCGCGGCGCGGAAGGCGGGGGCCTGCCGTTCGCCGCCGGGGCCGGCCGGGCTGGTGGCGCGGCGGCGCGGGCGCGCGCCGTGCGCCTCGGGGGTGGTGTCGGGGGAGTTCTGAGTCACGGGTGTCCTCACCGGGAAGGTGGCCACCGTCGATCGCCAGGGCGGGGCTCGTCCTCGAGCCGCACCGTCCGGTCGGACGTCGGGTCGCCGGCGCGCCAAGGTGGCGCTGCCTCTGCGCCGACGTCGGCTCCACCCGCTCCAGGACGAGCGGGGGGCGGCGCCGGTAGGACCCACTCTGCCACGCACCGGCCGCCGCCCGGCCGCCGCACCGGGGAGTCGGTGGTCACACCGGCGCGGCGGGGAGTGACCGGGGCCCCGTCGGGTAGGACGGTCCTCCGTGACCTCGACCGACCGCCGACCTGCGTCGACCCAGGACGACTACGAGCCCGACCCACGCCGCTGGCGGGCGCTGTCGGTCAACCTGGTGGCCGGGTTCATGACCCTGCTCGACGTGAGCATCGTGTCGGTCGCGCTGCCCTCGATGCGCGACGCGCTGGGCACCACCGCGGCGGGCGTGCAGTGGGTGGTGTCGGGCTACGCGCTCACTTTCGGCCTGGTGCTCGTCCCGGCCGGACGGCTCGGCGACGCCTTCGGCCGGCGGCGGATCTTCCTGGTCGCGCTGGCCGCCTTCGTGCTCACCAGCGCCCTGGCCGGCGCGGCGCCGACGATCGAGCTGCTGGTCGCCGCCCGGTTGCTGCAGGGGGTCGCCGCCGGGTTCCTCGCCCCGCAGAACTCCGCGCTGATCCAGCAGCTGTTCCGCGGCGCCGAGCGGGGCAGGGCGTTCGGCCTGTTCGGCGCCACCGTGGGCCTGTCCACCGCGACCGGACCGGTGGTCGGCGGGCTGCTCATCGGCCTGTTCGGGGAGGACCTGGGCTGGCGGACCATCTTCTTCGTCAACGTGCCCATCGGCGTCGTCGCCCTGGTGCTGGCCGCCCGGCTGCTGCCGAAGGGCCGGCCCTCGGGGACGAACACCGACATCGACGTCGTCGGGACCCTGCTGCTCGCGCTGGGCGCGGTGCTGGTGCTGCTGCCGCTGGTGCAGGCCGAGTCCGGCGGGCTGCGCCGGCTGTGGTGGCTGTTCCTGGTCGGCGCGGCGGTCATCGCGGCGTTCGTGCGCTGGGAGCGCCGGGTGGTGTCCCGCGGCCGGGAGCCGGTGTTCGACGTCCGCCTGCTCACGCAGACGCGGGGCTACGCCGCCGGCGTCGCCGTCGGCACCGTGTACTTCATCGGGTTCAGCGGCATCTGGCTGGTCTTCGCGCTGTACTTCCAGACCGGGCTGGGCTGGACCCCGCTGCACTCGGGCCTGTCGGTGGTGCCCTTCGCGATCGGCGCGGCCGGGTCGGCGGCGGTCGCCGGCCGGCTGGTCAGCCGGGTCGGCCGCCTGCTCACCGTGGTCGGCCTGTCGGTGGTCTCGGCCGGGCTGCTGCTGACCGCGTTCCTCGTCTACACCCTCGACCCGGGCACCCTGACCTGGGCGGTGCTGCCGGCGCTGTTCCTCGCGGGCCTGGGCGGCGGGTTCGTCATCAGCCCCAACATCACGCTGACCCTGCGCGACGTGCCGGTGCGGATGGCCGGGGCGGCCGGCGGCGGGCTGCAGACCACGCAGCGCTTCGGTGCGGCGCTGGGCTCCGCCGTCCTGCCCGGGCTCTTCTACGTCGTGCTGGGCGCGAGCGGCCAGGACTACTCGACCGCCGCCGGCGTCGCGCTGGGCGTCGCGGTGCTGGGTGCCCTCGGCGCGCTGGTGATCGCGATCCCGGACTGGCTGCGCGACCGCAGGGCCGACCGCGCCGAGCAGCGTCCCGCCGAGCACCACGGGCACGCCGCGCTGGACTGAGGCCTGCCGGGCGGGGATGCTCCCGCGGTGACCACCGCGACCCGACGCCGGGTGCACCCCGCCTGGTGGGTCGCCGCGGTGACCTTCCTGGCCCTCGTCGGAGCCGCGGCGTTCCGGGCCGTGCCCGGGGTGCTCATCGAGCCGCTGCAGGCCGAGTTCGGCTGGTCCACCTCGACCATCTCCGCCGCCGTCGGGCTGAACATGGCCCTCTACGGCCTCACCGCCCCGTTCGCCGCCGCCCTGATGGAGCGCTTCGGCATCCGCCGGGTGGTCGTGGCCGCGCTGCTGGTCGTCGCCGTCGGGTCGGGCCTGACCGTGTTCATGACCGCGCCGTGGCAGCTCGTCCTGTGCTGGGGCCTGCTCGTCGGCCTCGGCACCGGGTCCATGGCGATGTCGCTGGTGGCCACGGTGACCGGCCGGTGGTTCGTCGCCCGCCGCGGCCTGGTCTCCGGGGTGCTCACCGCCGGCGGGGCGGCCGGGCAGCTGGTCTTCCTGCCGGTGGTCGCCACGGTCTCGGCCGCCCACGGCTGGCGCCCGGCGGCGCTGGGCACGACGGCCGCCGCGCTCGCCGTCGTCCCGCTGGTGGCCTGGTGGCTGCGCGACCGGCCCAGCGACCTCGGTGCGGTGCCCTACGGCGGGACGGCGGACGACGAGCCGCCGCGCACCACCGGCAACGCCGCGCGCACCGCGCTGGCCGGGCTGGCGCTGGCCGCCCGCACCCGGGTGTTCTGGCTGCTGGCGGCCGGGTTCGCCATCTGCGGGGCGACCACCAACGGGCTGGTGCAGCCGCACTTCATCCCGGCCGCGCACGACCACGGCATGCCGGTGACCACCGCGGCGTCGCTGCTGGCGCTGGTCGGGCTGTTCGACATCGCCGGCACGATCGCCTCGGGGTGGCTCACCGACCGGGTCGACCCCCGGTTGCTGCTGCTGGCCTACTACTCGCTGCGCGGGCTGTCGCTGTTCCTGCTGCCGCCGCTGTTCGGGTCGGACCTGCAGGCCTCGATGATCGCGTTCATCGTCTTCTACGGCCTGGACTGGGTGGCCACCGTGCCGCCCACGCTGGCGCTGTGCCGGCAGCACTTCGGGGCCCGGGCGCCGGTGGTCTTCGGCTGGGTGTTCGCCAGCCACCAGCTGGGCTCGGCGGCCGCGGCGTACTCCGCCGGGGTGGTCCGCGACGTCACCGGCAGCTACGACGGCGCCTGGTACGGCGCCGCGCTGCTGTGCCTGGTGGCCGCCGGTCTCTCGGTCGCGATCCGGAGGGGCCGGCCGGCGGCCGCCCCCGCGGTGCAGGAGGCGGCCGCGACCGACGCGGTCGTGCAGGGGTGACTCAGCGCCGGCCGGCGCGGCGGGCCTCCCGGCGGGCGCCGCGGCGGCGGGAGTCGATGAACTGACCGCCCTGGCGCAGGGCCTTGGTCAGGGTGGTCCGGCCGGTGCGCCGCTCGAGGGAGTCACCGACCCGCTGGAGCAGCTTGGCCAGCAGCGGTGCGCCGACGCTCAGCAGCAGCCACATGCGCAGGCGACGGGTCAGGAACAGCCACACGGGGAGCCTCCACGGGGTCGGGGAGTGCCCACTCTGCCTGTGCCGGCCCCGTCCCGCCCGGTCACCAGGGCACGGGGCCGTCGTCGTCGGAGTAGGTGCCGGTGGGTCCGCCGTCGGGCAGCGTCGCCAGCCGGATCGCGCTCTGCGCCCCCTCGGCCGGGGTGCGGGTGCCGCGGTGGCCGTTGAGGTCGGTGGCCACGAACCCCGGGCACATCATGTTGACCAGGATCGGCGTGTCCTTCAGCTCCTTCGCGTACTGCAGGGTGACCGCGTTGAGGTAGGTCTTGGACGGCGAGTACGCCGCCGAGAGCGGGCCGGTGCTGCCGTCGTCCGCGGCCTGGCGGGTCAGCGACCCCACCCCGCTGGACACGTTGACGATCCGCGGGGACGGCGAGCGGCGCAGCAGCGGCAGCACCGCGTTGGTCAGCCGGATCACGCCCCAGACGTTGACCTCCACCGCGGCGCGGACGGCGTCCATGTCGACCCTGCTCGGCAGCTGCTCGCCGCCGCCGGTGACCCCGGCGTTGTTGACCAGCACGTCGAGCCCGCCGCGCTCCTCCAGCAGCGCGGCCGCCGCGGCGACGCTCGCGTCGTCGGTCACGTCCAGGGCGACCCCGAAGGCGTCCACGCCGTCGGCCCGCAGCCGGGCCACGGCCTCCTCCCGCCGCGCGTCGTCGCGGGCGCCCACGCCCACCGCCCAGCCCAGCCGGCCCAGCCCGGCCGCGATCTCGTACCCGATGCCCTTGTTCGCGCCCGTCACCAGCGCCGTCGTCGTCATGCCCGTCAGCGTCGTCCCTGGTGGCGGCCGAGGGCCAAGACCGATCGGGTGCCCGGCGATACCTCCGGGGTATCGACGCCGGCGTAGCGTCGGGCGGCGTGGAGACCCGGGAGCTGCGCTACTTCGTGGCGGTCGCTGAGGAGCTGCACTTCGGCCGCGCCGCGCAGCGGTTGGGCATGGCGCAGCCCCCGCTGTCGCGCGCGGTCGCCCAGCTCGAGCGGCGGCTGGGCACCCCGCTGCTCACCCGCTCCAGCCGGTCGGTCGCGCTCACCCCGGCGGGGGAGGTGCTGCTGGCCGAGGGCCGGGCGGCGCTGGCCGCGGTCGAGGCCGCCGAGCGCCGCACCCGCCGGGCCGGCGCCGCCGACCGACCGGTTCTGGTGCTGGCCGTCAAAGCGGGGGCGTCGGCCGAGCTGCTGGCCAAGCTGCTGGACGCCTATGCGGCCGAGCTCGGTGCGGTGCCGGTGGAGGTGCTGCTGTGCGCCGTCGGCGAGCAGGGCCCGGTGCTGCGCGACGGGCGGGCCGACGTTGCCCTGCTGCACCTGCCCTTCGACACCACCGCCGGCCTGGACGCCGAGGAGCTGGGCACCGAGGGGCAGGTCGCCGTCCTGCCCGCCGGGCACGCGTTGACCGGCCGGACCGCCGTGTCCCTGGCCGACCTCGACGACCTGCCCGGGCTGCCGGCCCCGCGGTGGACCGGGCCCGGCGGGCGCCCCGACGGCCCGGGGCCCGAGGTGCGCGACCACGCCCAGCTGCTGCAGCTGGTCCAGCTGGGCCGCACGTACACCGTGCTCCCGGAGTCGGTCCGCCCCCAGCTGCCGGAGGGCGTGGTGACCGTGCCGGTCCGCGACGCCGCCCGCGTCACCACGGTCATCGCCTGGCCGCCGCACAGCCGCTCCCGGCCGGTCGCCGACCTGGTGGGGACGGCGCTGCGACTCTAGGCCGGGACGGCGACCGCGCCCAGCTCGGCGCGGACGATGTCCGACGCGCGCTCGGCGATCATCATCGTCGGGGCGTTGGTGTTGCCGCGGACCAGCGTCGGCATCACCGAGGCGTCGACGACGCGCAGCCCCTCGACGCCGTGCACGCGCAGCTGCGGGTCGACCACCGCGAGGTCGTCGGTGCCCATCCGGCAGGAGGACACCGGGTGGTACAGCGACTCCAGGGTGTCGCGCACCGCCTGCCGCAGGCCCTCCCGGGTCGAGACCGTGCCGCCGGGCGACCACTCCTCGGCCAGCACCCCCGCCAGCGGGCCGACCGCGGCGATGTCCCGGGCCTTCTCGACACCGGTCACCAGCGCCTCGAGGTCGCGGTCGTCGGTGAGGTAGCCGGCGTCGATCGCCGGGGCCCAGGTGGGGTCGGCCGAGCGCAGCCGCACCGACCCGCGCGACTGCACCCGCACCAGCACCGTGCAGGCGGTGAAGGCGTCGACGTCGGGGTCGACCCGGGCCTGCTGCCAGTACTTCACCGGCAGGAAGTGGAACTGCAGGTCGGGCTCGGCGAGCGCGTCGTCGGAGCGGGTGAACAGGCCGGCCTCGGCCAGGTTGGAGGTCAGCGGCCCGCGCCGGGCGCCGAACCACTGCGCGTAGCCCGCGGGGGACTCCCCGCGGAACAGCGACCTCCCGCTGCGGACGTGCCAGATGGTGGGCACCAGCGGGTGGTCCTGCAGGCCCTCGCCGACGCCGGGCAGGTCGTGGGCGACGTCGACGCCGACCGAGCGCAGGTGGTCGGCCGGTCCGATGCCGGACAGCTGCAGGATCTGCGGGCTGCCGATCGCGCCCGCGGCCAGCACCACCTGGTCGGCGTGCACCTGCTCGAGCCGGCCGTCGGTGACGTACTCGATGCCGGTGGCCCGGTCGCCGTCCAGCAGCACCCGGGTGACGTGCGAGCCGGTGCGCACCGTGAGGTTGGGCCGGCCCTCGGCGGGGTGCAGGTAGGCGTCGGCGGCCGACCAGCGCCGGCCGCGGCGCTGGGTGACCTGGTAGAGCCCGGCGCCCTCCTGCCGGGCGCCGTTGAAGTCGTCGTTGCGCGGGTACCCCGCGGCGACCGCGGACTCCACGACCGCTCGGCTCCACGGGTGCGGGGAGCGCAGGTCCTCGACCCGCAGCGGGCCGCCGGTGCCGTGGAAGGCGTCGGCGCCGCGGGCGTTGTCCTCCATCCGCCGGAACAGCGGGAGGACGGAGTCGTAGGACCAGCCCGGGTCGCCGGTGAGCTGCGCCCACTCGTCGTAGTCGGCGGCGGCACCGCGGATGTAGATCATCGCGTTGTTGGAGCTGCAGCCGCCGAGCATCTTGCCGCGCGGCCAGAACACCCGCCGCTGGGCTGCGGCCGGCTGCGGCTCGGTGCTGTAGTTCCAGTCGCGGCGGGTGCGGAAGGTCTTGTAGAGCGCGGCGGGGATCTGCACCTCGAGCACCCGGTCGGAGCCGCCGGCCTCCAGCAGCAGCACCCGAAGCGACGGGTCCTCGGTCAGCCGGGCGGCCAGCGCGCAGCCGGCCGACCCGGCCCCGACGACGACGACGTCGAACCCGCTCACCGGTGGCGTCCGTGCACCAGGCCCATGACGCGGGCGAGGGCGTCGGCGGCCCCCTCCGGCCGGGTGAAGCTCATCAGCGGCACCGGCAGGGCGAACCGCTGCCGGGTGATCGCCTTGGCCCGGGTGAACTCGCGCAGCCCGTCCTCGCCGTGGATGCGGCCGAACCCGCTGTCGCCGACGCCGCCGAAGGGCAGCGACGGCACGCTGGCGAAGGTGATCACCGAGTTGATGCTGGTCATGCCGCTGCGCATCCGGCGGGCGAGGTCCATGCCGCGCTTGGCCGACCCGGTGAACACCGACCCGCCCAGGCCCAGCGTCGTCCCGTTGGCGAGCTCGAGGGCCTGCTCGGCGTCGGCGACCTTCGTGACGGTGATGGTCGGGCCGAAGGTCTCCTCCTGCACCGCGGCCGAGGTCTCGGGGACGTCGAGCAGCACGGTGGGGGCGACGTAGCCGTCGGTGATCGTGCCGCCGGTGGCGGCGCGGCCACCGGTGGCGGCGGCGTCGTCGAGGTGCCGGCGGACGACGTCGGTCTGCGACGGCATGGTCATCGGGCCGTAGGCGGCGGCCTCGTCGGAGCCCGGGCGCAGGCCCGCGACCTTGGCGGTGACGGCGGCGACGAAGGCGTCGTGCACCGCGGCGGTGGCGTAGACGCGCTCGATGCCGATGCAGGTCTGCCCGGCGTTGCTCATCGCGCCCCACACGGCGGCGTCGGCGGCGGCGGCCACGTCGGCGTCGTCGTCGACGATCATCGCGTCCTTGCCGCCGCACTCCATGAGCACCGGGGTGAGGGTCTCGGCGCAGGTGGCCATGACCTTCTTGCCGGTCGCCGCCGAGCCGGTGAAGGCGACCTTGCCGACGCCGGCGCGGCAGAGCGCGGCGCCGGTCTCGCCCAGCCCGGTGACGACCTGCAGGGCGTCGGGGACGTCGGGGACGGCGGCAGCCCAGGCCTCGGCGAGCCAGAGGCCGATGGCCGGGGTGAACTCGCTGGGCTTGAAGACGACGGCGTTGCCCGCGGCCAGCGCGTAGGCGATGGAGCCCATCGGGGTGAACACGGGGTAGTTCCACGGCCCGATGACGCCGACCACGCCGAGCGGCTGGTACTCCAGCACCGCCTGGTGGTTGGCCGCGAGCAGGCCCGGGTTGACGCTGCGCGGGCCGAGGGTCTTCCTCGCGTGCGCGCCGGCCCAGGCCAGGTGGTCGACGGCGAGGGTGATCTCCAGCAGCGCGTCGGCGTGCGGCTTGCCGTTCTCCCGGTGCACCAGGTCGGCCAGCTCGTGCATCCGCCGGGCCAGGTAGCCGCGGTAGGCGGCCAGCCGGGTGCGCCGGCCGGCGAAGCCGAGGGCGGCCCAGGTGGTGGCGGCGTCCCGGGCGCGGGCCACGGCGGCGGCCACGTCGTCGGGGGAGTGCACCGGCAGCTCGGCGACGAGCGCGCCGTTGGCCGGGTCGGTGGAGCGGAAGGTGTCCGCGGGGGCGGCGGTGCCCCGGTCCTCGACGAGAGACATGCGGGCAGCCTACCCGCGGGTAACCAGTGCATGTAACCGGAGTTCGCACACACTTCCCGTCGCGTCGACCATCGTCATCCGCAGGCCGGACCCGCCGTCGGACGGCGTGTCGCGGCTGCGGATGACGATGATCGACCGCGGGCGGGGGTGGACGGGGTCAGAACCAGCGGGGGGCGGCCTGCGCGCCGGGGGCGTGGCCGTGCTTGCTGGTGGGCCTGCCCCCTCCGCGGTGGGGCACGCCGGCGTGCGGGGTGCCCTCCAGGCGCAGCCAGGTGGCGTGCAGCGAGAGCCACTGGCCGGGGGTGAGCTCGGTGGCCCGCGCGGTGGGCGGCAGGCCCTCCGCGCGCAGCCAGCGCACGCCCTCGACGCCGGGCAGCTGGCCGCGCAGCACGGCGCCGAGGGCCTTGCCGGGCGCGGCGGCGACGCCGTGCGCGAGCCGGTCGAAGCCCTCCTGCTGGTCGGCGGGGAGGGTGTCGCGCGCCGTGGCGGCGGCGGAGCCGGGTGCGGGGGGATGGGTCATGGGGACCTCCGGACGAGGGGTGGTCCGGGCAGGGGTGTGCTGCTGCCCGGTCGGTCGGTCGGGCGAGGGGTTCGGCGGTCTCAGCCGAACAGCAGCAGGGAACCCATGACGGCGACGCTAGAGCGGTCGCCGTCGTCCGTCACCCGGTTTTCCGGGCCTCCCGGGCCGCCCTGCGGGCCTTGCCGGCCTCCCAGCGCTCGCGGTCCTTGGCCCGCTTGCCGGCGTTGGCCTGGTACCTGTCCTTGCGGCGCCGGGCGCGGGCCATCTCCCGCTCCTCGAAGGTGGTGCCCTCGCCCCAGTGGCTGGCCAGGTGGCCCACCACGACCAGCACGCCGCCGAACAGCAGCACCGCGCTGCCCAGGATCGGGTCCAGGAAGAACGCCCCGACGGTGGCCAGCACCCAGACCACGGCCCCGATCTGCACGCGCTTGCTCATGGCCCGAGTATCCGCGCGGACCCTGTGCGCCGGGCGGGCCCCGGCGCGGTGGGCCAGGATCGGGGGATGAGCGCCCCCACCCCGGACGGCCCGCCGTTCCGCGCCGACCACGTCGGCAGCCTGCTCCGCCCGCCCTACCTGCTGGAGGCCCGCGGCCGGTTCGCCGCCGGCGAGCTCGACGCCGCGGGCCTGCGGGCGGTGGAGGACGAGGCGGTCGACGAGGTGGTCCGCCTGCAGGCCGACGTCGGGCTGTGCACCGCCACCGACGGGGAGTTCCGCCGGGCCTCGTGGCACATGGACTTCATCCACTCGATCGGCGGCATCGAGAAGGTGGAGGAGAACATCACCGTCCACTTCCGCAACGCCGACGGCACGCTGGACTTCACCCCGGCCGGGCTGCGGGTCACCGGGCCGCTGTCGATCGACGAGCCGGTGTTCGCCGACGACTTCGCCTACCTGCAGGGCGCGGTGCAGCCGGGCCAGACGGCGAAGCTGACCATCCCCTCGCCGTCGATGGTCCACTACCGCGGCGGCGCGGCGGCCGTGGACCCGGCGGCCTACCCCGACGAGGACGCCTTCTGGGACGCGCTGTCGGCGGCCTACCGGCAGCAGGTGCAGGGCATCGCCGCGCAGGGCTGCCGCTACCTGCAGCTCGACGACACGTCGCTGGCCTACCTCAACGACCCGGCCCAGCGCGCGCAGCTCTCGGCGCAGGGCCGCGACGCCGAGCACCAGCACGAGCGCTACATCTCCCAGATCAACGCCGCGCTGGCCGGCCGGCCCGAGGGGCTGGCGGTCACCACCCACCTGTGCCGGGGCAACTTCCGCTCCTCCTGGGCGGCCGAGGGCAGCTACGACTTCGTCGCCGAGGCGCTGTTCGGCGGGCTGGAGGTCGACGGGTTCTTCCTGGAGTTCGACGACGAGCGCTCCGGGGGGTTCGAGCCGCTGCGGTTCGTGCCCCCGGGCAAGCGCGTCGTCCTGGGCCTGGTCACCACCAAGCGGCCCGAGCTGGAGAGCGCCGACGACCTCAAGCGGCGCATCGACGAGGCCGCCCGGTACGTGCCGCTGGAGCAGCTGGCCCTGTCGCCGCAGTGCGGGTTCTCCTCCACCGTCGAGGGCAACGCGCTGACCCGCGAGGACCAGGTCGCCAAGCTCGAGCTCGTGGTGCAGGTCGCCGCCGACGTCTGGGGCTGATTTCCGGCGGGTCTGGACCCGGAACGTGATCGTGCTCTAGATTCGGGACGGCGGTCGAGAGTGCGGACGCCGGCCCCACCCCGTCTCCGAGACGAGCGCCCATGTCGGCAGCCCTGTCCTCTGCGCCCCTGCGCATCGTCGTCGCCGACCCGGTGGACGGCGTCGTCCGGGTCACCGTGACCGGCGAGGTCGACACGGTCAGCGCCGGCCAGTTGCGCGCCGCGCTGACCGGCGTGGCGGCCGACCCGGCGGTGCGCGGCCTGGTCGTCGACCTGACCGGGGTGCCCTTCGTCGCGGTCGCGGGGCTGCACCCGTTGCTCGAGGCCTCGGCCGCGGCCGAGGCCGGTCGGCGGACCATGCGCGTGCTGGCCGGCCCCGCCGGCGGGGTGCAGGGCCTGCTGGAGCGCGCGGGCGTCCTGGTCTGACCCGGCAGGATGCCGGCATGGCGACGCTGCCCCCGGACCTGACCGCGCTGGCCGAGGAGCTCGGCCCCCTGCTCACCCCACCCGCCCGCGAGGTCGGGCTCGAGGCGGCCCGCGGGCGGTTCGACCGGTTGCTCGCCCGCGGCCTGGCCGGCGCCCCCGACGTCCCCGTCTCCCGGGTCGACCTCGGGGGAGGGCTCGCCGCGGACCGGTACGACCCGCCCGGTGCGGGCGGGGCGACCGTGGTGTTCCTGCACGGCGGTGGCTGGACGGTCGGGACGGCGGCCGGGTACGGCGGGCTGGCCGCCCGGCTGGCCTCGGGGCTGTCCGCCGTCGTCCTCGCCGTGGAGTTCCGCCGGGCGCCCGAGCACCCGTTCCCGGCCGCGGTGGACGACGCCGTGGCCGCGGTCCGGTGGGCGCTGGCGCACGCCGCGGACCCGGGGCGGGTGGTGGTCGCCGGCGACAGCGGCGGTGGCAACCTGGCCGCCGTCGCCTGCCAGCAGCTGCGCGCCGCGGGGGGACCGCAGCCGGCCGCCCAGCTGCTGCTCTACCCCTCGGTCGCCGCCGGGGCGGACTGGCCCTCGGTCGACGCGCACGGCGCCAGCCCCTTCCTGGCGCTGGCCGACATGGGCTTCTACACCCGCAGCTACGTGCCCCGCGGGGTGCCGCTGACCGACCCGCGGATCAGCCCGCTGGAGGCCGCCGACCTCGCCGGTCTGCCCCCGGCCCTGGTGGCCACCGCGGAGCTGGACGCGCTGCGCGACTCCGGCCGCGCCTACGCGGCCGCGCTGGCCGGGGCGGGGGTGCCGGTGACCGCGCTCGACCTGGCCGGGGTGCCGCACGGCTTCGCCCACCTGGTCGCGCTGCACGAGGGCTGCGCGGCCGCCCTCGAGCAGGTGCTCGCCGCCGCTCGGGACCTGCCGGTGTTCGGCTGAGCTGAACGCGCAGCCTTGCCCGATCACGGGCGCATAACGAAACACCCCTCCGGATGCCGGAACGCGCCGCGTCCCTTCCGCGCCTCACAGCTGGCACCTAGTGTCGCCCATCACGTGGAGCCGGTGAGCTGGCTCACAGATGTTGATCGGTGCAACCTCCAGCGACGAAGGGCGGCACGTGCTCGCAGTCAGCAACCTCGAGGTCGTCTACGACGACGTCGTGCTGGTGCTCCGGGGGGTGAGCCTCGAGGTCCCGGACGGGAAGATCGTGGGCCTCCTGGGCGCCAACGGCGCCGGCAAGACGACCCTGCTCCGGGCGCTGTCCGGCCTCCTGGACATCCACCACGGCGCGGTCACCCGGGGCCAGATCACCCTCGACGGCGAGCGCATCGACCACCTGGACCCCCAGCAGGTCGTCGCCCGCGGCATCAGCCAGGTGCTCGAGGGCCGCCGGGTGTTCGGCGAGTTCTCCGTCGAGGAGAACCTCCGCGTCGGCGCCCACACCCGGCCCAAGGACCGGGCGGCGAACCTGGAGCGGGTCTACGACCTGTTCCCCCGGCTGCTGGAGCGGCGCACCCAGGCCGCGGGCTACCTGTCCGGCGGCGAGCAGCAGATGCTGGCCATGGGCCGGGCGATGATGAGCTCCCCGCGCTACCTGCTGCTCGACGAGCCCAGCCTGGGCCTGGCCCCGCAGCTGGTCGGCAGCATCCGCGACCTGATCAGCCAGATCAACGAGCAGGGGACGACGGTCCTGCTGGTGGAGCAGAACGCCTCGATGGCGCTGTCCATCTCCGACCACGGCTACGTGCTGGAGACCGGTCGGGTCGTCATGGACAAGCCCGCGCAGGAGCTCCTCGACGACTCCGACATCCAGGAGTTCTACCTGGGCCTGGGCGCCGAGGGCGAGCGCAGCTTCCGCGACGTCAAGCACTACAAGCGCCGGAAGAGGTGGCTGTCGTGACCCACGCGTCCCCGTCCCCCGTGCTGGAGGTCGACGGCGTCACCCTGCGGTTCAAGGGTGTCACCGCGATCAACGGCGCGACCTTCACCGTCGGCGAGCGCGAGCTGTTCGCCATCATCGGCCCCAACGGCGCCGGCAAGACCTCGGTGTTCAACGTGCTGTCGGGGGTCTACCGGCCGCAGGAGGGCTCCGTCCGCTTCCTCGGCGAGGAGATCCTCGGCCAGCGGCCGAACCGCATCGCGGCCAAGGGCATGGCCCGCACCTTCCAGAACATCGAGCTGTTCGAGAACCTCACCGTCGTCGACAACCTCATGCTCGGCCGGGCCCACCGGGTGCGGTACGGGATGTTCGCCGCGATGGCGTGGCTGGGCCCCGCCCGGAGGTCCGAGCTGGCCGACCGTGCCGCGGTCGAGGAGATCGTCGACTTCCTGGAGCTGGAGTCCTACCGGCGCTTCCCGGTCGGCCTGCTGCCCTACGGCGTGCAGAAGCGCGTCGAGCTGGGCCGCGCGCTGGCCATGGAGCCCAAGCTGCTGCTGCTGGACGAGCCGGTCGCCGGGATGAACCTCGAGGAGACCGAGGACATGGCCCGGTTCATCGTCGACATCCGCGACGAGCTGGGCGTCTCGATCCTCATGGTCGAGCACGACATGGGCCTGGTCATGGACCTCGCCGACCGGATCATGGCCGTCGACTTCGGCGTCCCGATCACCACCGGCACCCCGGCCGAGGTCCAGCGCGACCCGAACGTGATCAAGGCCTACCTGGGCGAGGACCACGACACCGGTGGCCGCCGCAAGAAGCGCACCGCGGACGAGGGGACGCCGGCATGACCACCACGCTCGAGCCGAGCACGCAGGGCACCGGGACCACCACGGTGGTCACCCGGGTCCGGGACCGCGCCTGCGAGACCCCCACCGGGGTGGCGATGCGGTCCAAGGAGAAGGGCCTGTGGCGGGAGACCAGCTGGTCGCAGTACTGGGACGACGTCCTGGACGTCGCGCACGCCTACCTCGACCTGGGCGTGCAGCGCGGTGACCGGGTGGCCATCCAGTCGGAGAACCGCCGCGAGTGGCTGGTCGCCGACCTCGCCGCCGTCGCCGTCGGCGCGGTGACCGTCGGGCTCTACCCGACCAACCCGCCGGCCGAGGTGGTGCACGTGCTGCGTGACTCCGGCGCCCGGGTGCTCGTCGCCGAGGACCAGGAGCAGCTGGACAAGGCGCTGGAGGTCTCCGCCGAGCTGCCGGCCCTGGAGCACCTCCTCTACATCGAGCCCCGCGGCATCCGCGGCCGCTACACCGACGCCCGCCTGACCTCCTGGGCGGACCTCCTCGACCGCGGCCGCGCGCACCGCGCCGCCCACCCGGGTGCGGTCGAGCAGGCCATGGCGCAGACGCAGCCCGGCGACCTGATGACCCTGATCTACACGTCGGGGACGACGGGGGCGCCCAAGGGCGCCATGCTCACCGTCGGCAACGTCGAGGCCACCATCGCCGCGCTCACCGGCCCGGCCGGTCTGCTGGACCCGCCCGCGGGCCCCAAGGACCTGTCGCTGTCCTACCTGCCGCTGTGCCACGTGGCCGAGCGCATCTTCACCACCTGGAACAACGCCGCCACCGGCATCCAGGTCAACTTCGCCGAGTCCATCGACACGGTCCCGGAGAACCTGCGCGAGATCCAGCCGACCTTCTTCTTCGCGGTCCCGCGGATCTGGGAGAAGCTGCTGGCCACCGTGCAGGTCAAGCAGTCGGCGGCCAGCACCCTCAAGCGCAACGCCGGAAACCTCGGCCTGGCGCTGTCGGCCAAGGTCGCCACCGCGATGGAGGCCAACGGCGGCAAGCACACCGCCGGCAGCCGGCTGCTGCACGGCATCGCCTGGGTGCTGGTGGTCCGGGCGCTGCGCGACCGCCTCGGGCTGCGCCGGGTGCGCTGGGCCGGCTGCGGCGCCGCGCCCGTCTCGGTCGACGTCCTGCGCTTCTTCATGGGCATCGGCGTGCCGGTGCACGAGGTCTACGGGATGACCGAGAACACCGCCTCGGCCACCGCGAACCGGCCCGGCCGGATCCGGCTGGGCACCGTGGGGGAGCCGCACGACTCGGTCGAGCTGCGCATCGACGAGGGCACCGGCGAGGTGCTCACCCGCGGCCCGGCGACCTTCGCCGGCTACTGGAACCGGCCCGACGCCACGGCCGAGGCCATCGACGCCGACGGCTGGCTGCACACCGGTGACGTCGGGGTGCTGGAGGACGGCCGGCTGCGGATCACCGACCGGATGAAGGACATCATGATCACCGCCGGCGGCAAGAACGTCGCCCCGTCGGAGATCGAGAACGCCGTCAAGGTCTCGCCGCTGATCAAGGAGTGCGTGGTCATCGGCGACCGGCGTCCCTACCTGACCGCGCTCATCGGCATCGAGCCCGACACGGTCGGCGACTGGGCGCAGAAGCAGCGGATCGCCTTCACCACCTACCGCGACCTCACCGAGCGCGCCGAGGTGAAGGAGCTGGTCCAGGGCATCGTCGACGGCGTCAACGCCGGCCTGAACCCGGTCGAGCAGATCAAGACGTTCCGGCTGCTGCCCAAGCTCCTCGACCACGAGGACGGCGAGCTCACCGCGACCCAGAAGGTCCGCCGGTCCGCGCTGGCCGAGCGCTACACCCCCCTCGTCGAGTCGATGTACAGCAAGGGAGCCCGCTCGTGAGGGACGTCCTGCTGACCGTGGTGCGGGGGCTGGGCTTCGGCTCGGTCTACGCGCTGCTGGCCGTCAGCTTCGTGATCATCTACAAGTCGTCCAAGGTGGTCAGCTTCGCCCAGCCGGCGCTCATGCTGGCCGGCGCGGTGCTGGTCAGCTACCTGGCCGGCCCGGTCGGGTTCTACCTCGCCGTCCCGCTGGCCGCGATCGCCATCGCGATGCTGGGCTGGGGCCTGGAGCGGACCACCATCCGGCCGATGATCGGCCGGCCGGTGTTCGTCGTCGCGATCATCACCCTGGGCCTGGACATCGCCATCCGGGTCGTGGTGAACGTCTTCATCGGGCCCGACGTGCGCAACGTCGGCGACCCGTGGGGGCTGAGCACCGTCGACGTGCTCGGCCTGCCGGTGCAGGAACGCTACATCGCCATGGCCGTCGTCCTGCTGGTCGTGGGGGCGGGGCTGTTCGCCTTCTTCCGGTACAGCCGGTACGGGCTGGCCATGCGGGCCTCCTCGCTGGACCAGGAGACCGCGCTGGTGCAGGGCGTCCCGGTCGGGTCGATGACCGCGCTGGCCTGGGCGATGGCCGCGGGCATCGCCGCGGTGGCCGGGGCCTTCGTGGGTGCCGGTGGCGGGGTGGACCAGTCCACCTGGGTCATCGCGCTCAAGGCCCTGCCGGCGATCATCATCGGCGGCCTGGACTCCATCGGCGGGGCCGTCGTCGGCGGCCTGCTGGTCGGCCTGGTGGAGAGCTTCTTCGCCACCTACCAGGGCGAGTACCTGCCCTTCCTCGGCCAGAACTTCTCGCTGGTCTCCCCGTACGTGCTGCTGCTGGTCGTCCTGCTCGTGCGCCCCTACGGCCTGTTCGGCACCCGAGAGGTGGAACGCGTGTGACCGCCGTCCGAGAACCGTCGAAGTCCCAGACCCCGGCGCCCGCGGAGGCCAAGGGTCGCCGGCCGCTGGGCCGGCCGATGCTCTACACCCAGTACGGCCAGGACATGGCGCTGCTCAACACCGGCGCCAAGAAGGTCGCGGTCGGCGTCCTGCTGGTGGTGGCGCTGCTGATGCCGTTCCTGCTCGAGGACGACCTGCTGCGGCTGCTGGCCACCGGCTGCGTGCTGGCCATCGGGGCGATCGGGCTCAACCTGGTCACCGGCTACGCCGGGCAGGTGAGCCTCGGGCACGCGTTCTTCATCGGGATCGGCGCCTACACCGCCGCGGTCGTCTCCGGTGACCCCGAGGACGACCGGCTGTACGGCCTGGGCATCACGTTCCTGCCGGTGTGGCTGCTGGCCGGCGGCCTGGCCGCCGCGCTGGTCGGGTTCGTCGTCGCGCCGCTGGCCAGCCGGCTGCGCGGGCTCTACCTGGCGATCGTGACCCTGGGCCTGGTCTTCCTGGGCACCCACATCTGGAACGAGTGGGACGCCGTCACCGGTGGCGTCGGGGTGGGCCGCCCGGCCGCCGACCCGGTGCTGTTCGGGGTCGACCTGTCCCGGCGCACCGAGTCCTTCAGCGCCGACCAGCAGCTGTACCTGCTGATGTTCGTGCTGCTGTGCGTGTTCGCGCTGCTGGGCCGCAACATCGCCCGCTCGGCGATGGGCCGCAGCTTCGCCGCCGTCCGCGACCGGGACATCGCCGCCGAGGTGACCGGCGTCGACGTCCGCAGGGTCAAGCGCCGGGCGTTCGTGATCAGCGGGTTCTACGCCGGCTGCGCCGGGGCGCTGCTGTTCTCCATCACCGGCTACCTCGACCCCTCCAGCTTCGGGCTGCTGCTGTCGGTGCAGTTCGTCGCGATGGTGCTCATCGGCGGGGTGTCGACGATCTCCGGCTCGATCATGGGTGCCTTCTTCATCGCCCTGCTGCCGCGGCTGACCCGCGAGCTGCCGGAGTACCTGCCGTTCCTCTCGTCCTCGGCGACGCAGACGCCCAACGTCTTCCAGGTGGAGACGCTGCTCTACGGGCTGCTCATCGTCGCGTTCCTGCTGCTGGAACCACGGGGCCTGTTCGGCCTGTGGATCCGGATCCGCAACTACTGGAAGGCCTGGCCCTTCTCGTACTGATCCACCCCCGATCTCCCGCCCGGCGACGACGCCGGGTGGGTCGCCCGACCGGCGATCGCCGGCATGGAGGGAGCACCACTGATGAGCAGCACACGGACGCGACGGCGGGTCGCGGCGGCCGGCCTGGCCGGTCTCGCGGTCTTCGCCGCGGGCTGCCGCGGCGGCGGGGAGGACCCGGCCGACGGCGGCAGCGGCGACGGCGGCATCGCCACCGACGTCGGTGTCACCAGCGATGCGTGCCCGGAGGCGGTGAACCCGGACAACGGGTGCATCTACCTCGGCACCCTGTCCGACCTCACCGTCGGCCCGTTCGCCCCCGCCGGTCCGGTCATCGTGGCCGGCCAGGAGGCGTTCTGGCAGCGGGTCAACGAGGCCGGCGGCATCGGCGGCTACGACATCAACGTGACCGAGTACGTGCGGGACAACCAGTACAACCCGCAGGTCACCAACCAGGTCTACCAGGAGATCAAGCCCGACATCCTGGCCCTGGCCCAGACCCTCGGCTCGCCGCCCACCGCGGCCATCGTCGAGGACCTGGAGGCCGAGAACATCGTCGCGGCCCCGGCCGGGTGGACCTCGCTCTACCTGTTCCAGGACGCCATCCTGGAGTCCGGCCCGACCTACTGCGCCGAGGCCATGAACGGCGTCGACTACGCGGTGGAGACCAACGGCGCCGAGTCGGTCATGGCGGTGCACTACGCCGGTGACTACGGCGGCGACGCCGCGGCCGGCGCCAAGGTGGCCGCCGACGCCAACGGCATCGAGTTCGCCAACGTCGAGACCACCGCGGGCACCGACAACCAGGCCTCGGCCGTCGCCGCGATCGTCGAGCAGCAGCCCGACGTCGTCATCGTGTCCACCGGTCCGGCCGACATGGCCACCATCGTGGGCCAGTCGGTGGCCGCCGGCTTCACCGGCAAGTTCCTCGGCTCCTCGCCGACCTGGAACGTCGCCCTGCTGGCCAGCCCGGCCGCGCCGGCGCTGCAGGCGTCCTACCAGCTGCTCGGCCCGTGGGCGCCGTTCGACGCCGACACCCCGGGCCACGAGGCCATGCGCGAGGCCGCCGAGGCCGCGGGCGCGACCCCGAACGAGTTCTTCACCTCGGGCTGGGTGTGGTCCTACCCGCTGAAGGCGGCGCTCGAGGCGGCGGCGGAGAACGGAGACCTGACCCGTCAGGGGCTGTACGAGGCGGCGTCGGGCCTGAGCTCGGTGGACTACGAGGGCATGCTGCCCGACGGGTCCGGCGACTACGCCGACGGCGCGGACTCCGCCGCCGTGCGGGTGACCCAGCTGTCCGCCCCGGACCCGAACGCCTCCACCGGCATCACGGTCTCCGAGGCCGACCTGGCGGGCCCGACCGCCGAGGGCTACGAGTTCAGCGGTCCCTGCTACGAGGACGTCGAGCTCTGACGTCCTGAGCACCCCGGCGGCGGCCGGTCACCCCCCGGGGTGGCCGGCCGTCGTCGTGCGCGGGGTCAGCCCAGGTGCAGGCGCGGCCAGTCGGCCAGGTCGCGCAGCAGCCGGCGGTCGTGGCTGGCCACCACCACCGCGGCTCCCGTGCCGCGCAGCGCAGCGGTGAGCTCGTCGACGAGCGCGGCCGACAGGTGGTTGGTCGGCTCGTCGAGCAGCAGCAGGTCCGGCCGGGAGCCGAGGACGACGGCGAGGTGCAGCCGCCGCCGCTGCCCCTGCGACAGCCGGCCGACCGGGGTGGCCAGCGCCTCGGCGTCCAGCAGGCCGGCGGCCGGGGCGCCGTCGAGCGCCTGGTGGGCGGTCCGGTCGGCAGGCAGCTGGTCGGACTCCTGCGCGAGGAGCGCCACGCCCCCGTGCCGGTGCACCCGTCCGGCCGTGGGGTCCAGCAGGCCGGCGAGGACGGCGAGCAGCGTGGACTTGCCCGCTCCGTTGCCGCCGGTGACCACGAGCCGGTGACCCGCGGCCATGGCCAGGTCGACGGGGCCGGGCACGCGGCCGGCGACGGCCACCCCGTCGGCGGTGAGCAGCGGAGAGCCGGGCCGGGGTGCGAGGTCGGGGAACCGCAGCGGTACCGGGGGCCGGGGTGCGGTGACCCGGTGCGCTGCGAGCGCCTGCTGGTCGCGGCGCAGCGCCTGGACGGCGCCGGGGGCGTGCGACTGCCGCTGGTGCTTGCCGGTGCCCTTGTCCGGGCGCCAGCCGGTGGACAGCCGGCCGCGGGCCCGGTCGACCGCGGCGGCCAGCCGCTGGTGCTCGGCCACCTGGCCGGCGTGCGCCTGCGCCCACGCCTCGCGGTCGCGGTGCCGGCCCTCCTGCCAGTCGGCGTACCGACCGGTGTGCAGGGTGGCGGTGCCGTCCCGGCTGGGGTCCAGGTCGAGGAAGGACGTCGCGGTGTCGGCCAGCAGCGCCCGGTCGTGGCTGACCAGCGCCCAGCCGCCGGGGGCGTCGCGCAGCGCGACGGTGAGGAAGTCCAGGCCGGCGGCGTCCAGGTGGTTCGTGGGTTCGTCGAGGAGCAGCAGGTCGTGCCGCGCGCCGAGCAGGCAGGCCAGCCGGACCCGGTAGCGCTGGCCCACCGACAGGGTGGCCAGCCCGCGGCCGCGGTCGGTGCACGCGCCGAGGGCGTCGAGGGCGACGTCGATCCGCCGTCCGGCGTCCCAGGCGTCCAGCCGGGTGGCCCGGTCGAGGGCGTCGGCGTAGCGGTCCGCGGCGCCGTCCGCCCCGTCGGCGAGGTCGGCGGTGGCGCGGTCCAGGTCGTGCAGTGCCCGGGCGGGGGCCGCCGCGGCCGCGGTGGTGAGGTCGCCGACGGTCGCGCCGGGTGCGACCGGCATGTCCTGCCGGGCGAGGCCGAGGGTGCCGGTGCGGTGCACGGTGCCCTCGTCGGGTGCCAGCAGGCCGGCGAGGACGTGCAGCAGGGTGGTCTTGCCGCGGCCGTTCTCGCCGACGACGGCGAGCCGGGAGCGGGTGGTCAGGGTGAGGGAGAGATCCCGCAGGACGGGGCGCCCGCCGCGGGTGGTCGAGACGTGCTCGGCGCGCAGCTGGGCGGCCGGGGTGGGGGTGGGGGACACGGGGCTGCTCCGGAGGTCGTCCTGGAGCCGGGCAGCGCTGGGGGCCGCCCGGCGGTGGCCGGGACGGCGGGCGGAGGTCCTGCGGGAGGTCCGGGTGCGCCGCCGTCAGCGGCGCGACCACGGCCTCGCGGAGCAGCGGTGCACGTCGCCCATCGTCGGGTGACGACCGGGGACGGGCAACCGGGTTGTCGGGTCAGCGCACGGGTGCGTGGTTGAAGCCGGGCAGGATCATGTGGCCGGCGTCGACGGGGATGGTCACGCCGGTGACCGCCGCGGCGAGCTCGCTGTTGAGGTACAGCGCGGTGTTGGCGATGACCTCCGGCGGCATGAACGTCGTCCCCTTGAGGGCGTGGAAGCCGTAGCCGCCGTTGAGCATGTCCTCCTCGGTGCCGCCCTCGTGACCGGCGAACATGTCCCAGGCGCCCTGGTGGTCGGTCATCGGGGTCTTGATCGCGCCCGGGTTGATCGAGTTGCAGCGGATGCCGTGCGGGGCGAGCTCGAGGGCGATGTTCTTCATCAGCCCGATGACGCCGTGCTTGGCGGCCACGTAGTGCGCGTAGTCCACCCCCGGCTCGAGGCCGTTCACCGAGGAGGTGATGACGATGGAGCCGGTACCGCGCTCGATCATGTGCGGGGCGACCGCCTTGGCCGACTTCCAGACGCCGGTGAGGTTGACCCCGATCATGTCCTCCCAGGACTCGTCGGTGAGTTCCCAGAACGGGCCCTGGGTCCAGATGCCGGCGTTGGCGATGAGGATGTCGAGCTGGCCGAACTCGGCGATCCCGCGAGCGACGGCGTCGTCCATCTGCTGCTGGGAGCGGACGTCGGCGACCACGCTGATCGCCCGCCGGTCCAGGGCCTCGACCTGGCGGACGGTCTCGGCGAGGTCGTCCTCCTTCGCCATCGCGTAGGGCACGGTGCCGATCTGGTCGGCAATGTCGACCAGGACGATGTCGGCGCCCTCGCGGGCGGAGACGACGGCGTGCGCGCGGCCCTGGCCGCGGGCGCCACCGGTGATGAGTGCAACCTTGCCGTCGAGCAGTCCCACGGTGTTCTCCTCAGGTGTGGGGGCTCAGAGCTGTCCGCCGGCGTCCACCACGTGGGTGGTGCCGGTGACGTAGCGGCCGTCGTCGGAGACGAGGTAGAGGACGGCGTTGGAGATGTCCACGGCCTCGATCGCCGGGACGGGCAGCTTGTTCAGCGTCAGCGCCGCCTCCTCGAAGTCCTCGCGGGTGGGGTGCTCGAGGTCGGGGCGGAAGAGCCGGTAGGTCGGCTCGTTGAGGATCATCTCGGTGGCCACGGTCGTCGGGTGGATGGTGTTCACCCGGATGCGGTGCGGCGCGAGCTCCTTGGCCATGATCTTGGAGAGCATCACCAGGCCGGCCTTGGCCGCGGAGTAGTGGGCGGTGTTCGGGTTGGCGTAGATCGCGGCCAGCGAGCTGGTGATGACGACCGAGCCGCCGCGCCCGCCGCCGATGATGTGCGGCACCGACGCCCGCAGGGTCTTCCAGACCCCGGTCAGGTTGACGTCGATCATCGTCTGCCAGGTCTCCTCGTTCATCTCCAGCGTCGGGGCCGGGACAGAGATGCCGGCGTTGGCCAGCACGACGTCGAGCCGGCCGAGCTGGGCGACGCCGTCCTCGACGGCGCGGGTCAGGCCGGCCAGGTCGCGGACGTCGACCTCGCTGGCCACGATCCGGCGGTCCAGCGCCTCGACTTGGCGGACGGTCTCGGCCAGGTCCTCCGACGTCGCCCCCGGGTAAGGGACCGTCTCGACCGGGGCGCAGACGTCGACGGCGATGATGTCGGCGCCCTCCTGGGCCAGCCGCAGCGCGTGGCTGCGGCCCTGCCCCCGGGCTGCGCCCGTCACGAACACGACCGTGCCGTCCATCCGACCCATGACTGATCCTCCCGTGCTGGTGTGACCTGCGCCTCACGTTATGGCACTGGGTGCCACAAGGGCAAGGTCGGGGAATGGGGCACCATCCCGGCATGACCACGGGGGAGCGCGGGGGGCGGCCGGCGGTGACGTCGGCGCAGGAGCTGTCGGAGGTGGCACTGCGGTTGTTCGTCGAGCGCGGCTACGACGAGACCAGCGTGGACGACGTCGCGGCGGCTGCCGGGATCGGCCGGCGGACCTTCTTCCGCTACTTCCCGACCAAGGCCGACGCGCTCTTCGCCGCCTCTCCCGGGGACGTGCGCCGGCTCGCCGACTCGTTGGCGGCGGCGGACGCCGACGAGCCGGTCCGGGCCGCCGTCCGGCGTGCAGTGCTGACTGCGCTGGCCGTGCCGCCGGGGGAGGAGGGGTGGGTCCGGCGCCGGGCACTGCTGGTGCTGACCGTGCCCGCGCTGCGGGCGCACGGCCACACCACCTTCGACGCGTGGCGGGCCGCGGTCGCCGGCTTCACCGCGCGCCGCCTGGGCCTGCCTCTGGACGACGTGGTGCCCGTGGCGGTCGGGCACGCCGCGCTGGCCGCCTCGCTCACCGCGCACGAGCACTGGCTGTCGACGGCCGGGGGGACCCTGGCGGAGTCCCTCGCCGCCGCGCTGGACCTGCTGCTCCCCGACGTCTGACACTCCGCGCTCAGGCGGTGGGGAGCTCGTCCGCGTGCCGGAAGCCCGACCGGGCGAGCGCGAGGGTCGACGCCGCGATGACCGCCGCGGCGACGATCAGCGCGGTCCGCGGGGACGTGGCCAGCGCCAGCGCGCCGCCGGCCGGGGCGCCGACGACGATGGCGGCCCGGTTGAACGAGCGCATCGTGGCGTTCGTCCGGCCCTGGAGGTGGTCGGGGGTGACGGCCTGCCGGTGCGACATCTCGAACGGGCCCTCGACGCCCATCCCGACCCCGAACAGCAGTTGCGCAACGACGACCCCCACCAGCTCCGGGCCGGGCAGCAGGGGCAGCACGACCAGCAGCAGGACGCCGGTGGCCTCGACGATCCGCCCGCCGACGACGGTGCCCGCCCCGCCCGTCCGCCGTCCCACCCGGTGTGCGACCGAGGTGCCGACCAGGGTGCCGACCCCGGCCGCCGCGGTGGCGACCCCGAGGCCGAACGCACCGACGTCGAGCACCGTGAGCAGGTAGGTGACGGCGACGGTGCCGATCGCGGCGTTCGCGACGAACCAGGTGTGCGTGGTGAGCGCGAGCGGGCGCAGCGTCGGGTGCCGGTAGACCCACCGCACGCCCTCGCGGAGCTCCGTCAGCACCGCCCGCCTCGGTGCCCTGGGCGGTCCAGGGTCGCGCAGCGGGGTGGCGAGCACGAGGACCCCGGAGGCCAGGTGGCCGACCGCACCGACGAGCAGCGCCAGCGGCGCCCCCGCCGCGGCCAGCGCGCCGCCGAGCAACGGGCCTGCCCCCTGGGCCGCGGCGTCGCCCTGCTGCAGCCGGGTGTTCGCCCGGCCCAGCCCGGCCGCGCCGACGAGGCGGGGGAGGAAGGACTGCTGCGCGGCGTCCCCGACCACCGCGGCCAGGCCGAAGGCGGCGACCAGCGCGGTCAGCGTCGCCAGCGTGAGGACGTCGAGCGCGGCGAGCAGGGGGACGGCGGCGAGCACCGCGGCGCGGGCGAGGTCGGCCCCGGCCAGCAGCGGACGGCGGCGGACCCGGTCGGCGAGCACCCCGGCGAACAGGCCGACCAGCAGGTAGGGCGCCCACCGTGCGGCGTTCACCCAGCCGAGGTCCAGCGCCGTGCCGTCGAGGTCGACCTCGACCAGGACGCCGATGGCCACGCTGGTGACGTAGGCGCCGAACCCGGTGACGGTCGACGCGGCCCAGAACCTCCCGAACCCGGGCGCGGTGGCGGGCCGGTCGGTCACGCCCCGACCCTGCCCGACGGTCGTTCCCGGTGCCAGGCTCGCCGCACGTCGTCCCCGGTCGACCGGTGGTCGCGACTGTTCCGGGCCGGGGTGGACGCGGTCGCGGACGCCTGGGCAGGTTCGCTGTCGGAGCTGTGGGCCCGGGAGCTGCACGCGGCGGTGTTCCTGGCGTGGTCCAGCGTCGGGGTTGCCGTTCTGCTGGCGGTGTCCGTCGTGGTGTCCGGGGCTTCCTGGTGGGCGTCGATCGCGGTCGGAGGTGTTGCTGCCTCGTTCGCGCTGGCCCACCGGCGGGCGCGGCGCCGCGGCGGACCGGACCTGCAGTGATCTGCCGATCACCCTCCTGACCTGGCCGTTCGTCGCCTGCCGGGGTAGAATTCGAACACGTGATCGAACATACGGGAGGTGGCGTAGTGACCGTTCTCGAGCTGGACGAGGTCGAGGACCTGCACCGCCTGCCCGCCGGGGATGTGCTGGCGCTGTTGGGCGGGCTGGTGGTGGAGCGCAACCGGCTGGACGCGCAGATCGCCGGGCTGGTCCGGCACGCGGAGCTGACCCAGGCTGCTGAGCACGACGGGCTGGCCTCGATGCGCTCCTGGCTGATCGGGCACCTGCGGCTGTCGGCGGCGGAGGCGTCGCGGATCGTGCGGGCGGCGCGGCTGCTAGCGCATGTGCCGCACCTGGCCGCAGCCTTCGCCGAGGGGTCGGTCACCGCAGCCCAGGTGGATGTGGTGGCCGGGGCGATGGGGGAGTCCGACCGGGCCCGCGCCCAGGAGCAGGACGTCGACGTCGATGCCTTCGACCGGGCGTTCACCGCGGTCGCGGTGTCGTCCTCCCACCAGTCGTTGGTCGTGGCGGTGCGGGCCTTCGCCGACGTGCTGGACCCCGACGGTCCCGAGCCCGACCCCACCGAGGGTCGGCGGCTGACGATGTCGGCGCACGCCGACGGCAGCGTCACCGGGCGCTTCGACCTGGACGCGGTGGGTGGGGAGAAGCTGCGCACCGCGATCGAGGCGGTCGTGCAGGCCGACCGGCCCGCCGGTGATCTGCGCACCCGCGCCCAGCAGCAGGCCGACGCCCTCGTCCAGCTCGCCGACGTCCAGCTGGCCGCCGGTGACCTGCCGGTGCTGCGGACGGTGAAGCCGCACGTGGTGGTCACCATCGCCGCCGAGGACCTCGTCGGGGAAGGCACCGGCCCGGGGACGGCGGCCACCGGCTTCGGCACCGTCATCTCCGCCGCCCGGGCCCGTTGGCTGGCCTGCGACGGGGAGGTGTCCCGCATCGTGATGGGGCCAGACGGCACCCCGCTGGACGTCGGGCGGGCGCACCGGGTGGTCACCCCCGCGCTGCGGCGGGCGGTGGTGGCCCGGGACAGAGAGTGCGTGTTCGCCGGCTGCGACGCCCCGCACCACTGGGCCGAGGTCCACCACCTGGTGCACTGGGCCCACGGTGGCGCGACGTCGCTGGCCAACTCGGCGCTGTTGTGCGAACGCCACCACACCAAGGTCCACCACGGCGCCCGCATCTGGCGCGACCCCGGCGGCCGATGGCACACCTTCCGACCCGACGACACCGAGATCCTCACCGGCCCCCGCATCGGGTGAGTCGCCCGGGTGCGGCGTGCGCTGTGGCGGCGTCGACTGGGTGCGGTGGCCGGTGCTGGGTCCGGCCACCGCGGGTGGTGGGCGCCGTCAGGTGGCGGGGTCGCGGTCGGGGTAGCGGGCGCGGGCCAGGGCGTAGACGCCGAACGCCGCGAACCCGGCGGCGACGGCGGTGAGCAGCCACTGGCCGGCGGGCACGGCGCCGATGGCGTTGAGGGCGCCGTCCAGGCCGGTCGCCGTGGACACGTCGCGGGTGGCCGCGGCGAACACCACCAGGCCGCCGGCGACGGCGAAGGCCACCGCCTTGGCCAGGTAGCCCACCCGGCCCACCGCGGCGATCGTCGGCTCGTACTTGTCCGGCGCGGCGTCCAGGTCGATGTCCTTCATGAACCCCGCCGTCCAGCCGCGCCAGGCCAGGTACACCCCGACCCCGACCACCCCCAGGCCGCCCAGCACCAGCAGTGCCGCGCCGCCGGGGATCTCCAGCAGGTCGTCGGTCAGGTCCTGCGTGCTGTCGGTGGCGTCGTAGCGGGCCCCGACCGCGAACACCAGCGCCACCACCGCCAGTGCTCCGTAGACCACCGCCTTGGCCACGCACTTCGCGCACACGAACGCCGCGTGCAACCGGCGGTCGGGGACCAGCAGCCCGGTCCACCAGCGCAGCACCTCACCGGCCTGCCACACCGCGAGCGACAGCAGGCCCAGCCCGATCACCCACAGCAGCACCAGTCCACCGGGGGACTCCGACACCGTCCGCAGCGCGCCGGCCTGGTCGGCGTCGGCGGCGTCCGGGTCGACCCGCCAGGCGACGGTGAACGCCAGCCACCCGATGAGCAGGTGCACCGCGCCGTAGGCGACCAGCCCGACCTGCGCCAACCGTTCCAGCCACGGGTGGTCGGTGACCTCCCGGGCGTGGTCGGCCACCGCGTGCGCGCGGTCCAGCCACCGGTCGGGGATGCGGGCGACCACCCGGTCCAGGGCCCGGCTCAGCGCGGGGGGCAGCTCCGCCACGCGTCAGGTGCGCTGCGGGTAGCGCGCGCGGAAGAAGCAGAAGACGCCGAACGCGGCGATGCCCAGGGCGACCAGGGTCAGCAGCCACTGGCCGAAGGGGGCCTGCAGGATCGTGTGCATGGCGCCGTCCAGGCCGGTGGCCTTCGAGGGGTCGAAGGTGATCGCCGCGTAGGCGAGCAGCCCGCCGACGACGACGAACGCCGCGCCCTTCGCGACGTACCCCACCTGCCCCAGCCGCTCGACCACCCGCACCTGCTGCGGCGACGCCGAGGAGGTGTCGATCTCCTCCAGGAACTTCTTCCTGAGGCCCTTCACCACCTGGTAGACGCCGACACCGATCACGACCAGGCCCGCGACGCCGACGAGGAACCGCCCGCCGGGCAGGCCGAACGTGCCCGACGTGGTCTGCTGCTGCTCGGCCGAGCTGGACGACCCCCCGCCGGTGGCGAACCGCAGCGCGGAGAAGGCGAGGAAGGCGTAGACGACCACCTTGCCGACGCACTTGACGACGCCGGTGACCGCCTTCTTCTTCGCGTCGCCGGACCCGGAGAGCCCGCCGGTGTACCGCAGCACCTCGGCGGCCTGCCACAGCGCCAGCGCGATGAGCCCCACGCCGAGCACCCACAGCAGCGGCCTGCCGAACGGCTCGGACGCCACCGTCTGCAGCGCACCGGACTGGTCGGCGGACCCGTTGCCACCGCCCCACGCCAACTGCAGCGCGAGCCACGCGATGAGCAGGTGCACCACGCCGTAGGCGACCAGCCCGACGCGGGCCAGGTGCTCCAGCGCGTCGGACCGGGCGACCCGGCCGGCGGTCTGCTGTGCGCTCATGGGGGGACCTCCGTGCGGCTGCTGGGTGTGGACTGCGGCCCCGTTCCGGGCAGCGTGGCACAGCCGAACCGGTTCCGCCGGTCGGATGGGGGACACTTGTCCCCGTGACGAGCGCTGCCACCTCCACCCCTGTCCCGGCCCCCGAGCAGGCCCGGCGGTCCTGGCCGTGGACGGCCCTGCAGGGTGCCGTGCTGGTGGTGCTCGCGGTGGTCGGCGTGGTCGTCGCCGACACCGGCGTGCGCGTCATGCTGGCCGGCGTCGGCGTCCTGGCCGTGCTGCGCGGCGTGGGCACGCTGCGCGCCGCCCGGGCGGGTTCGGTCGAGCGGTCGGTGGCCGCCCTCGGCGCCGGCGCGGTCTGGCTCGGTGCGGTCGCCGTCGGGCTGGCCCTGTTCCCGGCCGTCGTCGCGGCCTGGACCTGCGTGGTGGCCCTCGCCGGCGTCCTGGCTGCGCTGGTCGTCCGGGCCCGGCGGCGGGCTGCCGCGGCCGCCGCCGTCGCCGTCGCGGTGGCCGCGCTGGCCGCGGGCGCGGTGCTCGGGGGACCGGGCTACCTGGCGGCCCTCGCCGTCCTCGCCGTGGCGGTGGCGGTCCTCGTCGCCGGCATCGCGACCCTCGTCGGCGCGGTGGCGCTGCGGAAGCTGGCGAACGAGCCGGCGCCGGCGGTCCCGGCCGCCTGCGCCGGGTGCGCCTGCTCCGGCGGCGGGTGCGGGGTCCTGCCGCGCGCCTGAGGGTCGTCCTCGACACGCAACCGCGAGTTCATCAGGACGTCATGACGTCTGGGTAGCGTTGCGCTCGTCACATCCCGACGAGCTCCGGAGACCACCATGCGCACCCTCGAGCGCGGCGCCTGGACCTGCGCCAACTGCCCGACCACGAACGAGTCCCACCGCAAGCGCTGCACCGACTGCGGCACCACCCGGCACTGACACCGCAAGGGGTGGGCCCGCACCGCGGCGGACCCACCCCTCATCACCGGCGCAGCAGCGCCACCGCGGCCAGCACCAGCTGCGCTGCCACCAACCCGAGCGCGACGTGCCCCGCACCGGCCCCGTGGTGCATCCCGTGCCCGGCCACCACCGGCGCGTGCAGCGCCAGCATGCCGAGGTCGACCAGCGCGGTCAGGCCCCACACCGACGCCGTCGGCGCCCGCCACAGGTGCATCGCGCACGGCACGCAGACCAGCGCCATCCCCGCCATCGCCACCGCGGACACGTCCCCGGACGCGGCCAGCACCAGGTGCACCGCGGCCGACGCCAGCGCGAGGACGGCGGCCGCCCGGCCGAGGACCGGGGCACGCAGCCGGGCGGGCAGGACCGTGGTCATCCCTTGCCCCGGCAGTGCGACGACGTCGACGCCGGCACCCCGAGCGCGGGGTTGGCGTCGAAGAACCCGACCGGCTTGAGCACGAAGCCGGCGTAGTCGGTCGGCATGACCGGCCAGTCCTCCGGCCGCGGGAAGTGGGTCAGCCCGAAGGTGTGCCACAGGACGACGTCGGTGTCGGTCAGCTCGGCGTCGTCGCGGGTGAACGCGGGCAGGCCGCCGGCGCCGGGGTGCTGGTTCACGAAGTCACCCGCCGGGTAGCGCTCGGCCGGGTCGTACTCGGTCACCCACAGCGACTTCGTCGCGAACGTCGCCCGCTGGTGGATCGAGCTGGAGTCGTCGGCCAGCAGCACCGGCGCGTTCTCGGGGTGCAGTGCGTAGCCCACCGGTTGGCCCAGCCGGTTGGTCTTGCCCGGGTTGACCACGTGCCAGGTCCGGCCCTTGGTGGCGTCGGTGGTGCGGCCGCCCTCGGACTCCCGGGTGATCGGGGTCAGCGAGCGGGTGAAGGCGTTGCCGTAGGGGTTGGTGTCGCTGACCGGCACCCGGACGGCGTCCACCTCGTGCACGGTGTTGCCCGACCCGTCGGCGGCGTCCACGGCCATGTCCAGCCGCGCGGAGAACAGGTGCTGGTGGAACGGCGCGCCGAGACCCGGGGCGATCTCGGTGGCGTAGGGGTGCTCGTCGCCGCGGTAGGCCGAGGTGAACACCACGCCGGTCGCCTTGGACTCCAGCTGGATCGTGCCGTCGGTGTAGAGGTACCAGTAGAAGCCGTAGTCGTAGTTGCCGATCGTGGTGAAGAAGCTGATCACCAGCCGCCGGGAGCGCCGGGTCTCGGCCATCCCGGTGAACATGTCGGTGTGCTTCCAGGCGACGCCGTAGTCCTCCTCGTGCAGGCAGATCGCGTTGCGCATCACCCGCGGGTGGCCGGTCTCGTCGGCGATCGTGGCGTCGAAGTAGTGGATCTCGCCCAGGCAGTCGCAGCCCAGCTCCAGGGCGTTGGTGTACCGGGCGAAGAGGTACTCGCCGGTGTCGAAGTAGTTCTGCCAGAACCGCACCGGTGAGGGGTCGGCGTAGGGCACGACCATCTCGGCGATCGAGGCCCGGTGGACCACCGACCGGCCGTCGACCGCCAGCTGGTTCAGCACCAACCCCTCGCGCATGTCGAACCCGACCCGGAACTCCCAGCCGGCCCAGCGGACGACGTCGTCCTCGACGGTGAACGAGCGGCCCTCGGGCTGGGTGATCTCGATCGGCTTGAGGTCTCGCGGGGTGCCCTGCAGCGACACCCGCTCGGCGGGCACGGGCAGGTCGAAGTGGTCGTGCACCGCCGTCGTCACGCCGCGGGTGATGTCCACGTAGGCGACGACGCCGTCCACCGGGTGCGCCCAGGGCAGGTCGTCGGGGTCGGCCTGGTGGAAGCCGAGGACGCGGACGACGCGGTGGCCGAACTCGTCGTCGAAGTAGGACCCGGCCGAGAGCGGCACCGCGCGGACGTCGGCCACGCCCAGTCCGCGCTTGGTCATCGCGGCCTGCCAGGCCTCGTCGACGGCCAGGATCGGCTCGATGGCCTCGAACTCGGCGTCGGTGATGGGCACCTGCCCGTCGGCGACGCCGTCGATCTCGGTGTCGCGCAGCACCGTGCCCTGGGAGACGGAGACGAGGACGTCGCGGCCGGCGCCGGTGGCGCGGTCCAGCAGCAGCACCCGCAGCCGGCGCTCCACCGGCGTGCCCGCGGTGAACTCCTGGACGTCGCGCTTGTGCGGCTCCTCGAGGCCCACGTAGACGAACACGGTGCTGGGCTGCACGAGGCCGGCGTCGGTGACCAAATGGCGGGCGGCGTCGACCTCCTCGGCGGTCATCCGGGACAGCGGGTGGGTGGCGGTGCGGTTCTCGGTGGTGGTCATGGCGGGTCTCCTCAGATCTGCGGGGCGGCGTCGGAGCGGGTGGCGCGGACGAGGTCGCGGGCGGCGGACGGGCGGGCGGCGGCGAGCACGAACCCGCCGCCGAGGGCGAGCAGGAGCAGCACGCCGGCGCCGATGCCCAGCGCGGTCGAGCCGCCCATGAGCAGCGGCAGGTTCTCCACGAGCAGGACCAGCACCCCGGCCAGGCCGAGCACGCCCAGGCCGGGGGCGACGACGGTCTGCCAGGGCCGGCGGTCGACTCCGGTGCGGCGGAAGAACACCAGGACGGCGACGCAGGCCAGCAGCATCAGCCCGACGATGCCGACGCTGGCGATGCCGGCCAGCCAGGTGAAGACCTCCAGCACCGGGTCCAGCCCGGCGATCGCGCTGGTGGCCATCAGCAGGACGCCGATCGCGGTGGTCACCAGGGAGGCGACGTGCGGGGAGGCGTGCCGGGCGTGGCTGCGGCCGCACGCGGCGGGGACGACGCCGGTGTTGCCGAGGGAGAAGAAGTAGCGGCTCAGCACGTTGTGGAAGCTGAGCACCGCGGCGAACAGGCTGGTCACCAGCAGTACCTGGATGACGTCGGCGGCCGCCGTCCCCAGGTAGCGCTGCGCGGTGGTGGCGACCATGTTGCCGGGGTCGGCGGCGGCCTCGGCGACGACCGCGCTGTCGCCCCAGGCGCTGACCACGGCCCAGGCCGACAGCGTGTAGAAGACGCCGATGATGGCCAGCGCGGCGTAGGTGGCGCGGGGGATGGTGCGGTCGGGGTCGCGGGCCTCGTCGCGGAAGATCGCGGTGGCCTCGAACCCGATGAACCCGGCGACGGCGAACATCAGCCCGAGGCCGGGGGCGCCCGACAGCACCTCGGAGGGGTTCAGGAACGCCGTCGACAGGCCCTCGTCGGAGCCGCCCTTCCCGACCACGACGGCGTCGAGCACCAGCACGATGCCGACCTCGGCGACCAGCAGGACGCCGAGCACCTTGCTGGACAGCTCGATGTGCCGGAAGCCGAGGACGGCGGTGATCGCCAGGACCAGGAAGGTCCACAGCCACCAGGGCAGCGCCGGGCCGCCGTAGCCCTCGACCAGCCCGCCGAGGGCGAAGCCGATGTAGCCCAGGACGGCGCCCTGCACCGTCACGTAGCTGACCAGGGCGACCAGCGCGCTGCCCAGGCCCCAGCCGCGGCCCAGGCCCACGCCGATGTAGGAGTAGAAGGCGCCGGCGTTCGGCACGTGCCGGGTCATCGCGGTGAACCCGACGGCGAAGAAGGCGAGCACCACGGCCGACACCAGGTAGGTGGCCGGGTAGCCGGGGCCGTTGCCGGCGGCGATGCCGATGGGCACGGTGCCGGCGACGACGGTCAGCGGCGCGGCTGCCGCCACGACCATGAACACGATGGCACCGACGCCGAGCCGGCCGGTCAGACGGTGGCCCGCGGGGGCGGGTGCTGCAGGTTCCGAGACGGTGGCCACGGGGGCTCCTGGGGGTGGACGGCGGGTGGTGGTCGCCGACTGTGGACCCTCCCGGCGTGACCCCGGTTACACGTCCGTCATCTTCGCGCAACATCCCCGTGACACCGAACGGGACGCCGGGGGCCGCGATTCTCATTCGGGGACAGCGTCCGGGACACCTGCCGGGGCCGGTCCGTGGCTACGCTGCCCGACCACCGACCCGGGGGAGGACCGTGACCATCGAGGAGCTGCCGGCGCGCTCACCGGTGGCCGGGCTGCGCCGGCGGGGCCTGTCGATGGTCGAGGTGCTGGCCCAGTCGGTGAGCGCACTGGCGCCCTCGGCCGCGGTCGTCGCCGTCCCGCCGTTCGTGATGGTGCAGGCCGGGGCGGCCACCCTGCCGGTGCTGGTCGTGGGCAGCGCGCTGGTCGCGCTGGTCGGCTGGTGCCTGACCGCCTTCGCCCGCCGGATGGCCGCCGTCGGCGGGGTCTACAGCTTCACCGCCAAGGGCCTCGGGCCCGGCGGTGCGCTGCTGGCCGGCTGGGCGCTGGTGGTCGGCTACGCCGGCATCGCGGTGTCGGCGCTGGTCGGGACGGTGGCCTACGCCATCTCCTTCACCGTCCCGTTCACCGGTGCCCGGCCCCCGGGCTGGGTCGCGGCGCTGCTCGCGGTCGCGGTGGGCCTGGTCGCGACGCTGACCACGGTGCGCGGCATCCGGCTGTCCGCCCGGGTCGCGCTGGCGCTGGAGGTGGTGTCCCTCGGCGTGGTCGTCGTCGTCCTCGGCGTGCTGCTGGCCGCGCACGACGGCAGCACCGGCACCGGCGCCGCGGTGGTCGACGGCCCGGTGACCGCCGGCGGCGTGGCCACCGGCCTGGTCCTCGCGGTGGCGGCGTTCATGGGGTTCGAGAGCGCCGCGACGCTGGGTGTGGAGGCCCGCCGGCCGCTGGTCGCCGTCCCCCGGGCGGTGTTCTGGACGCCGGTGGTGACCGGCGTGCTGTTCGTCGCGGCGGGGCTGGCGCAGGTGGTGCTGCTGCGCGCCGCGCCCGTCGAGGTGCTCACCGGCGACGTGCCGGTCGCGCAGCTCGCCGACGCCGACGGCCTGGGCGTGCTGCCCCGGCTGCTGGACGTCGGCATCGCGCTGTCCTTCTTCGCCTGCGTCACCGGGTCGGTCAACGCGCTGGCCCGGGTGCTGTTCTCGATGTCCCGGGAGGGCGTGCTGCCGGCCGCGCTGGGCCGCACCCACCCGCGGTTCGCCACGCCGTCGGTGGCGCTGGCCTTCGTCCTGCCGGTGGTGGTCGCCGTCCCCGCGGTGGCGCTGGCTGGCGGCGCGCGGGCCCGCGACGTGCTCGCCGGGTCGCTGACGCTGTCCGCGCTGGGCTACGTGCTGGCCTACGTGCTCGCGGCCGCGGCCATGCCGCTGTTCCTGCGCCGCATCGGCGAGCTGACCCGCCCGGCGCTGGTCGGCGGCGCGGTCGCGGCGGCGCTGTCGGCCGCGGTGCTGGTGGTCGCGGTCGCCGGGGCGTCGTGGTCGGGCAGCGGCGCGGTGGTCGTGGTGTTCGTGCTCGCCTGGCTGCCCGGGCCGGTGCTGTGGCTGGTGCTGCGCCGCCGGGCCCCCGACGTGCTCGCCCGGGTCGGGGTGTACGACCAGGCGACGGCTTCCTCGGTGCTGCCGGGGCAGGGTGTGCGCCGGTGACCGGCGTCGACCGCGGGGTCACCGGCCGGCAGCCGCAGGCGGTGCGCTCGGCGCTGGCCGTCCTGGAGGAGGTCGCCCGCGCCGGGGCCGGGGTGAATGCCAAGGAGGTCGCCGAGGCCCTCGGCCTGCCGCCGGCCACCACCTACCGGCTGCTCAACCTGCTGGTCGCCGAGGAGTACCTGGTCCGGCTGCCCGACCTGCACGGCTTCGCCCTGGGCGCCAAGGTGGCCGGCCTGGTCGGCACCGCGCCGCCCGCCCGGGTGCCCACCGCGGCCCGGCAGGTGCTGGCGGAGCTGCGGGGCGGCGTGCGGGCCGGGGTGCACCTGGTGCTGGTGTCGGGGGCCGCGGTGCGCTGCGCCGATGTCGACCCCGACCTGCCGCTGGCCGCCCCCGCGCTGGTGGAGACCCACCTGCACGCCTCCGCGGTCGGCCACCTGGTGCTCGCCGAGGCCGGCGACTGGCGGGACGTCGTGCACCACCCCGACCGGCTGCCCGCCCTGACGCCGGCCACGCCGACCCGGTCGGTCGAGCTCGAGGCGTGCCTGGCGCGGGTGCACGCGGTGGGGTGGGCGGGGCAGGTCGGCCAGCTGCACGAGGGCGTGGGGTGCCTGGCCGTCCCGGTGCGCGCCCCCGACGGGCAGCTGGTCGGCGCCGTCGCGGTCAGCTCCGGGCGGGGCGAGGTGCCGGTTGCCAGCCTGGACGCCGCCCGCGACTGCGCCGCCCGGCTGGGCCCGCTGCTGGGCTGATCAGCCCAGGGTCCACAGCACGGCGTCGCCGTCGCAGGTGCCGGCGACCAGCACCCCGCCGTCGCCGGTCGCGCCCACCGCCAGGGCGTCGCCGTCGCCGTCGCACAGCGCCACGGGCTCGTCGCCGACGACCACGGTGGGGGAGCCCTGGTCGCGGAGTGCCACCACCGGGGTGCCGTCGACCACGGCGGCGCCGGACACCCGGGTGCCCAGGTCGGCGGCCACCTCGTCGCCGTCGACCCGCACGCTGCCGTCCTCGTCGGCGGTGACCGGGGTGCCGTCGGCGGTGAGGGCGAGCAGCTCGCCGTCGGTGTCCTGCGGGTCGCCGTCGGGCTGCAGGTCGGCGTCGAGGGTGACCAGCCGGCCGGTGGTGGTGCCGTCGGACCCGCGCACGCCCACCCCGGCGACCACGCCGTCCGAGGTCGCGGCCAGGCCGAGCAGGTCCACCGAGGCGACGTCCTCGCCGAGGTCGAGGTCGACGTCCTCGCGGACCTCGCCGGTCGACGGGTCGACGGCGAGCACCCGGGCGCCGGTGCGGTCGGTGTCCTCGACCAGCAGCATCACCTCGTCGTCGCCGGCGGCGGCGAGCACCGGGATGCCGCGGGGCGCGGTCGTCTGCGGGTCGAGCTCGAGCGGGCCGGCGGTGCTGCCCTCCACCGGCACCAGTGCGAGCACGGGGTCGGTGGCCACCGGGTCGGCGGTCAGCGCCACCGCGACCGGGTCGCCGTCCACGAGCACCACGTCGGTCGGCACCGCGTCGCGGACCGCGGTCGCGGAGTCGGCGGTGACGACGGTCGAGGTGGGGGAGCCGATGAGCAGTACGGCGCGGTCCTCGCCGTCCGTGGCCAGCCGGGCCGCGGTCACGCCGGACTCCGCGGTGCCGAGGTCGGTCCGGTCGCGGACCTCGAGCCCGGCGGCCGGGGACGTCGTGGTCGCGCTGGTGGTCGCCGTCGTGGAGGTCGCGGACGGCGCCGGGTCGTCGGCGAAGGAGGTGCAGCCGGCGGCGAGCAGCGCGGCGGCGGGCAGGGTGATCAGTCGTCGGCGCACGCCCCATGATCGCCAGGGTGGGCGCTCAGCGCAGGACGGCGGCCTGCGGTCCCTCGCCGTAGCCGCAGTCGCCGAGCACGACGAGGGTGGCGCCGTCGGGCGAGGCGGCCAGCGAGCTGCGGGCGTCCCGGCACACGTCGGTGCTGCCGAGGAAGCGGCCGGCCCTGGTGCCCAGCGTGCTCACCGACCCCGCCAGCCCGTCCACCCGGCCGAGCAGGTGCACCCGCCCGCCGTCGGGGTCGACGGCGACGTCGACGACCTCGGCCCGCAGCGCGGTCACCCGGCGCGGCTGGGCGTCCCCGGGCCGGACCTCGAGCAGGGCGGTGTCGGTGCCGGGCAGCCGCTGCCCGACCACCACCCACGCGGTGCCGGCGTCGTCGACGTCCAGGGCGGAGGAGGAGTTCGGCTGGGCGCTGGTGGACGCCGGGACCCGGCCGGTCTCGGCGAGGCCGGCGTCCAGGGAGACCAGCGTGGCGGTGCCGTCGGCGATCCCGTCGCCGCGGGTGGCCAGCAGCCACAGGCTGCCGTCGGGGGCGACCGAGAGCGCGACCGGCCCGACCGCGCCCTGGCCGGGCAGGTCGACGCGGCCGCTCCCGGTCTGCTGCCCGGTCGCGGCGTCGGCGCGGACCAGGTCGACACCGGCGCCGTTGGGCGTCACCAGCAGGACGTCGGTGCCGTCGGCCACCACGAGCGCCGGTCCGCCGGGCAGCCGGACGGGCGCCGACGGAGCACCGGCCGGATCGACCCGCACGGCCAGCGGTCCGGCGTCGTCCGAGCCGGTGACCAGCGCCGAGCCGTCGGCCTGCCCGGCCACCCGGGCCGTACCCGGCAGCAGCGGCGGCAGGGTGACCGGGGCCGCGCCGTCCCGGACCAGCAGGGACGGCGCGCCGGGGAGCAGCACGGTCACCGCGCCGTCGTCGGCCACCGCCGCCGCCGACCCGCCCTCGTAGCCGGGGTAGGGCGTGGCGGTCGGCAGCGGGACGGTGGCCTGCACGGTGAGCACCTCGGGGCGTTCGCGGCGCTCCGGGGTGGCCGAGCCCGCGACGGTGCAGCCGGTCAGCAGCACCGCCACGGCGAGCAGCTCAGTAGGACGTCGACCCACCGGCGCCCTCGGACTCCGGGACCTCCTCGCCGGCCGCGACCGGACCGGGCGGGGTGCCGTCGCCGAAGGGGGAGCCGCCGAGCTCCTCGCGGTGGTGCGGGGTGAGCCAGACCGAGGTGTCCGGGCCGACCGGGACGACCTGCGTCGGGTTGATGTCCTTGTGCACGACATAGTAGTGCCGCTTGATCTGCGGGAAGTCGGTGGTGTCGCCGAACCCGGGGGTCTGGAACAGGTCGCGGGCGTAGCCCCACAGCACCGGCATCTCGGTCAGCTTGGTGCGGTTGCACTTGAAGTGGCCGTGGTAGACCGCGTCGAAGCGGGCCAGGGTGGTGAACAGCCGGACGTCGGCCTCGGTGATGGTGTCGCCCATCAGGTACCGCCGTGACCCCAGCCGCTCGCTCACCCAGTCCAGCGCGGTGAACAGCCGGTCGTAGGCCTTCGCGTAGGAGTCCTGGTCACCGGCGAACCCGCAGCGGTACACCCCGTTGTTGATCTCGGTGTAGACCCGCTTCATCACCTCGTCCATCTCGTCCCGCAGGTGCTCCGGGTAGAGGTCGGGCGCGCCGTCGCGGTGGAACGCCGTCCACTCGGTGGAGAAGTCCAGCGTCATCTGCGCGAAGTCGTTGGTGACCACGGCCTTGGTGGGCAGGTCGACCATCGCCGGCACGGTGATGCCGCGGGGGTAGTCGGGGTCGCGGGCGAAGAACGCCTCCTGCAGCCGCTCGTAGCCCAGCACCGGGTCGCGGCCGCCGGGGTCGAGGTCGAAGGTCCAGGACCGCTGGTCGTGGGTGGGCCCGCAGATGCCCATCGAGAACGCCTGCTCCAGGCCGAGCAGTCGGCGCACGATCGTGGCCCGGTTGGCCCACGGGCAGGCCCGGGCGACCACGAGCCGGTAGCGGTCGGCCTCGACGGGCCAGCCCTGGGAGCCGTCGGCGAGGATGCGGTCCTCGATGTAGTTGGTGTCGCGCTCGAAGGACTTGCCGGGCTCCACGTAGCCCTTGTCGTTGCTCACAGTGGCAAGCCTCGCTCAGTCGGCGTCGGGTCGCTGGGCGAGGTGCTCCTCGCTGACCTTCCACAGGCGGCGGGCGTTGTCCGGGTCGAGCGCGTAGGGCTCCACCCCGGAACGGCTCTGCTCGTCGGCGCCGCGGGTGCGGGCCTCGTTGCAGTCCTCCAGGTAGTGCCCGCCGGTGGCGAACTCCGGCGCGACGGCGGCGACCAGGGTGGTGGCCGCGCCCTGCTCGGGGGTCTTGAAGGTGACGGTCCCCTCGCGCTGCGCCCGCTCCCACCCGTCGATGACGTCCTGGGAGACGTGCCGCTGCAGGTTGGTCATGATCCCGCCGGGCATGAGGGCGTTGGCCACGATGCCGTCGCCGGCCCAGCGGCGGGTGGCCTCGACGGCGAGCAGCACGTTGGCGGTCTTGGACTGGCCGTAGGCCTGCCACGGGTCGTACTCGCGCCGGGCGAAGTGGATGTCCTCGAAGTGCACGGGGCTGGCCAGGTGGCCGGTGGAGGACACCGACACGACGCGGGCGCCCCCGGCGGCGGCCAGCGCGCCGTGCAGGCCGGTGGTGAGGGCGAAGTGGCCGAGGTGGTTGGTGGCGAACTGGGTCTCCCAGCCGCGGTCGGTGAGGGTCAGCTGCGGGAGCGCCATGACACCGGCGTTGTTGACCAGCAGGTGCAGCGGGCCGTCCCAGTCGGCGACGAAGGCCGCGACGGAGTCCAGGTCGAGCAGGTCCAGCCGCGCCACCCGGACCGAGGTGTTGCCGGTGGTGCCGACGACGTCCTGCGCGGCGGCGTTGCCCTGCTGGGGGTCGCGGACGGCGATGGTGACCTCGGCCCCGGCCGACGCCAGCGCCCGCACGGTCTCCACCCCGATGCCCGACCCGCCGCCGGTGACGACGGCGCGGGTGCCGGAGAGGTCGTGCCCGGCGACGACGTCGGCGGCGGTGGAGGTGGCGTCGAACGCGGTGGTGATCAGCGGCATGGGTTCAACTCTGCGCCAGCTCCCGGCCGAGGGCGACCGCATGGGCCAGCCGCAGCGAGCCGGCCAGCCACACCAGCACGTCGTGCAGCCGCAGCGGGCTCAGCCCGGTGGCGGCGGACAGCTCGGCGAACGCGGCCGCGTTGGCCCGCAGCTCCCGGTGCGCGACGGCGTGCAGGTCGCTGTCGCCCTCCTCGACGTGCGGCAGCAGCTGCAGCCGGGTGACCCGGTCGACGTGCGGCACCAGGCCGGGGTGCCGGTGGTGCAGGGCGGCCGTCAGGTGCGGGAAGTCCGGCTCGCGCTGCACCGCGCGCAGTGCCGCGCCGACGGTGCCCGGTTCGCCGAGGACGGACAGCTCGTCGTCGGGCAGCTCGCCGAAGGTGCGGCCGGCGGCCCGGTCCACGGCTGCGTCGACCACCGGCCGCAGCCGGACCAGCCCGTCGGCGACCCGCGCCCAGCCGGCCGGGTCGAGCCGGCCGTGCAGGCCCTCGGCGGCCAGCAGGTCGGCGTCGTCGGACCCGGTGGCCACCTCGTCGAACCGGGCCCAGCCGAACGCCGGGACCTGCACCCAGCGGCCGGTGCGGGTGCCCGGCGGCCGGAACCACAGCGGCCGCCGGCCGTGCCGGTAGCCCCGGACGGCGGCCGCGGCGACGTCGGCCGGGATCGGGTCCGGGCCGGCGCTGGGCAGGTCGAACGGCGTCAGACGGCCACCTCGTGCACGTCGAAGTGCACCATCGTCGCCCCGCCGGTGGCGAAGGTGCCGACGTCGGCGCCCGCGGCGCGGCCCTCCTCGGAGGACATGCCGGCACCCATCGCCTCCTCGGACTCGAAGTCCAGCTCGGCGACCAGGTAGGCCGGGCACGGCGAGCCGTCCATGGTGGCGGCGTGCCCGGTGGAGAACCGGACCAGGCCGGGGATGGCGCTGGCCAGACCGGCGTGCACGTCGCGGTAGTGCGCGTCGAAGGCGGCCGGGTCGGTGGGCTGGCCGTAGGTCACGAGCAGGCGGTGGGTCAACGGGCACCTCCGGAGCAGGCCCGGGCTCCGTCGCCCGGGGCTCCCCGCATCAGACCACGGCTCACGAGCGGCGGCGCAGCAGCGCCGAGGCCCCCGCGAGCAGGCCCGCACCGGCGGCCGCGGCCACCGCGCCGTGGTACCGGCCGGCCCAGATCTGGGCGTCCCAGGTCCACTGCTGGTCGGAGAACCGACCCTCGGCACCGAAGTCGCGGTCGGCGTCGGCGGGGTCGTGCAGGTTGACCGGGTCCGAGGGGGTGGCGTCGGTGTCGGTGAGCTGGCCGTCGATGCCGTTGCGGGCCAGGTACCAGTCCATGAACTGCGGCCAGACCTCGTTGCCCAGCACCGTGTAGACCGTCGGGGTGCCGATCCACCAGGCCCGCCGGCGGGGGTGCTCGGCGGCGTGCACCATCACCCGGCCCATCAGCTCGGGGGCGTAGATCGGCGCGACGGGCTGCGGGCGCTTGGGCATCTTGTTGAGCACCCAGCTGAACTGCGGCGTGTTCACCCCGGGCAGGTCGACGCGGGTGATGTGCACGCCGCTGCCCTCGGCCTTGAGCTCGGTGAGCAGCGACTCGGTGAACCCCTTCACCGCGTGCTTGGCGCCGCAGTAGGCGCTCTGCAGCGGGATGCCGCGGCGGCCCAGCGCGGAGCCGGTCTGCACGATGACCCCGCGGTCGCGCGGGCGCATCCGGCGCAGTGCGGCCATCGTGCCGTGCACGAACCCCAGGTAGGTCACGTCGGTGACCCGGGCGTACTCCTGCGCGGTCAGCTCGTGGAACGGGGCGAAGACCGCGGTGAAGGCCACGTTGACCCACACGTCGATCTCGCCGAGCTCGGCCTCGACCCGGTCGGCGGCGGCCTCCACGGCGTCGGCGTCGGCGACGTCGACGCTGATGACCAGCGGGGTGCCGCCGGCCGCGCGGACCTCCTCAGCGGCCGCGGCCAGGCCGGCCTCGCCGCGGGCGAGCAGGGCGACCCGGTCACCGCGGCGGCCGAACTCCACCGCGGTGGCCCGGCCGATCCCCCCGCTGGCTCCGGTGACGACGACGGTGCGGGGGGTGCGGGAGGTGGGCACGAGCGACTCCTGGGGCGGCCGGGGCTGGACCCCGGCCGCCTACCCCCGGCTGCGGGGGGTTCACGCCCCCCGCAGCCGACTCACAGCGGATCGGGGTCGTTGGCCCCGGCGCGGGTGCCGGTCTCGTCCAGCAGCTCCCGCGCGTAGGTGCCGTGCTTGCCGCCGGCGTGGGCCTCGGCCTCCAGGCGTTCGCGCAGGTGGGGGTAGTGCAGCTCGAAGGCCGGGCGCTCGGAGCGGATGCGGGGGATCTCGATGAAGTTGTGCCGCGGCGGGGGTGAGCTGGTGGCCCACTCCAGGGAGTTGCCGTGGCCCCAGGGGTCATCGCGCAGCGCCAGCTGCCCGTACTTCCAGGACTTCACCACGTTGTAGAGGAACGGGATGGTGGAGGCCCCCAGCACGAACGACCCGATCGTGGAGATCGTGTTCAGCGTGGTGAACGTGTCGGTGGGCAGGTAGTCGGCGTAGCGGCGCGGCATGCCCTCGTTGCCCAGCCAGTGCTGCACCAGGAACGTGGCGTGGAACCCGACGAAGGTCAGCCAGAAGTGCACCTTGCCCAGCCGCTCGTCCATCATCCGGCCGCACATCTTGGGGAACCAGAAGTAGATGCCGGCGTAGGCGGCGAACACCACCGTCCCGAAGACCACGTAGTGGAAGTGCGCCACCACGAAGTAGGAGTCCGACAGGTGCCAGTCCAGCGGCGGGGAGGCCAGCAGCACCCCGGTCAACCCACCGAGCAGGAAGGTGATGAGGAACCCCATCGCGAACAGCATCGGGGTCTCGAACGTCAACTGGCCCCGCCACATCGTGCCGATCCAGTTGAAGAACTTGATGCCCGTGGGCACCGCGATCAGGTAGGTGAGGAACGCGAAGAAGGGCAGCAGCACCGCGCCGGTGGCGTACATGTGGTGCGCCCACACCGTCAGCGACAGCGCCCCGATCCCGATGATCGCGAACACCATGCCCTTGTA
>NZ_FOMD01000008.1 GCF_900112525.1 Klenkia taihuensis | reverse complement strand
CACGTCACGGAGCTTCAGACGGTTAGCATCGCTGGGTTCAGCATGGGCGTTCCTTCGCGGGTACGGGAATATCAACCCGTTGTCCATCGACTACGCCTGTCGGCCTCGCCTTAGGTCCCGACTCACCCTGGGCGGATTAGCCTGGCCCAGGAACCCTTGGTCATCCGGCGGGGGAGTTTCTCACTCCCCTTTCGCTACTCATGCCTGCATTCTCACTCGTGTGGCGTCCACGGCTGGATCACTCCGCCGCTTCCACCGCCACACGACGCTCCCCTACCCACCCCCACACCTGGCCGGCAGTCCGAAGACGACCGGCGGGCTCACGTGGGAGTGCCATAGCTTCGGCGGTGTGCTTGAGCCCCGCTACATTGTCGGCGCGGAACCACTTGACCAGTGAGCTATTACGCACTCTTTCAAGGGTGGCTGCTTCTAAGCCAACCTCCTGGTTGTCACTGCGATCCCACATCCTTTTCCACTTAGCACACGCTTAGGGGCCTTAGCTGATGATCTGGGCTGTTTCCCTCTCGACTACGAACCTTATCGCCCGCAGTCTCACTGCCGCGCTCTCACTTACCGGCATTCGGAGTTTGGTTGATTTCAGTAACCTTGTGGGGCCCCTAGACCATCCAGTGCTCTACCTCCGGCAAGAAACACGCGACGCTGCACCTAAATGCATTTCGGGGAGAACCAGCTATCACCGAGTTTGATTGGCCTTTCACCCCTACCCACAGCTCATCCCCTCCGTTTTCAACCGAAGTGGGTTCGGTCCTCCACGCGGTCTTACCCGCGCTTCAACCTGGCCATGGGTAGATCACTCGGCTTCGGGTCTAGAGCACGCGACTGGAAACGCCCTGTTCGGACTCGCTTTCGCTACGGCTACCCCACACGGGTTAACCTCGCCACGTACCGCTAACTCGCAGGCTCATTCTTCAAAAGGCACGCAATCACCCCCACACCACGAAGGTGCATAAGGCTCTCACGGCTTGTAGGCACACGGTTTCAGGTACTATTTCACTCCCCTCCCGGGGTACTTTTCACCTTTCCCTCACGGTACTTGTCCGCTATCGGTCACCAGGGAGTATTTAGGCTTAGCGGGTGGTCCCGCCAGATTCACACCGAATTCCACGAGCTCGGTGCTACTTGGGAACACAATCACGGGAGAGTGCGCGTTTTCGTGTACGGGGCTCTCACCCTCTACGGCGACCCCTTCCAGAGGCCTTCCACTAACACCACACTTTTCTGACTCCCGCCCGCTGCGGCAGCAACGAGAAGATCGGTCCCACGACCCCGCATCGACAACACCTGCCGGCTATCACATCGATACGGTTTAGCCTCATCCGCTTTCGCTCGCCACTACTCACGGAATCACTGTTGTTTTCTCTTCCTGTGGGTACTGAGATGTTTCACTTCCCCACGTTCCCTCCACACGCCCTATACATTCAGGCGCGGGTCACACCACATGACTGGTGCGGGGTTCCCCCATTCGGAAATCCTCGGATCAACGCTCGGTTGACAGCTCCCCGAGGCTTATCGCAGCCTCCTACGTCCTTCATCGGCTCCTGGTGCCAAGGCATCCACCGTGCGCCCTTAACAACTTGACCCACCACAACACACCCCACCAACCACCAGACCAACCGAAGCCGGCCACGATGACGGTGAGACATCTGCGATGCGCCCTACAAGATGCTCGCGTCCACTGTGCAGTTCTCAAAGAACGAACGACCACCCACCCACACCCACCACCAACACCCGACCCCCTCACAGGGACCCAGCTGGTATGGCGGGCAAGTGAGCCCCGCACGCAAGACAGCCAACCCAACCCCGGCAACCCGGAGCAGGTCCGCTCTCTCAGGACCCAACAGCGTGCCTACGCAACCCCACCACCACCATCCGCGTTCCCACCCACCCCACCGAAGGGGCATCAGGCTGTACTAGCGGCCAGCAGCGCCGGCGCAACGAACTGGTCAGTGTTCCACCCTCGAGCTCCACCCCACACACACGCACCCACCCCCTGATGGAGCAGATGTCCCGGCGCAGGCATGGCTCTGGACCACCCCACACAGTGAGGCGGCCAGTGCTCCTTAGAAAGGAGGTGATCCAGCCGCACCTTCCGGTACGGCTACCTTGTTACGACTTCGTCCCAATCGCCGATCCCGCCTTCGACGGCTCCCTCCAC
>NZ_FOMD01000002.1 GCF_900112525.1 Klenkia taihuensis | reverse complement strand
CAGACCAGCGGGTTGATAGGCCGGAAGTGGAAGCACAGCAATGTGTGGAGCTGACCGGTACTAATAGGCCGAGGACTTGCCTCACCACAACCACGTCCTGATACACAAGCGTGCTCGCGTCCACTGTGCGGTTCTGAAAGAACCGAACACCCCACCCCAACCCCCCAGACCACCAGGTCAACCCGGGGGGTAGGGGTTGGCTCGGAAACTTTCACAGAGTTACGGCGGTCATGGCGAGAGGGAAACGCCCGGTCTCATTCCGAACCCGGAAGCTAAGCCTCTCAGCGCCGATGGTACTGCCCGGGGGACCGGGTGGGAGAGTAGGACACCGCCGGACACCATTCCCAGAACGGGGTCACAGCAACCGCTGTGACCCCGTTCTGGCGTTTCTGCGTCCCCTGTACCGGGTGACGGCAACAGAATCGTCACACCCCGGCGCTACCGTGCACCCACCAGGACGGAAGGGGTCACGGTGCACCTGTCGCCGCACGAGCAGGAGCGGTTGCTGCTCAGCTACGCCGCCGAGCTGGCGCGCCGGCGCCGGGCCCGCGGGCTCAAGCTGAACCTGCCCGAGGCGACGGCCCTGGTCGCCGACCACGTCCTCGAGGGCGCCCGTGACGGCGTTCTCGTCACGGAGCTGATGCAGAGCGGCCGCACCGTCCTCACCCGGGGCGACGTCATGGACGGCGTCCCCGAGCTCCTGGAGGAGGTGCAGGTGGAGGCCACCTTCCCCGACGGGACCAAGCTGGTGACCGTCCACCACCCGATCCCGTGAGCGCCGGCGACCGCGACGGTCGGGGGCAGCGGGTCATCCCCGGTGAGGTGATCCCGGCCGACGGGTGGATCGAGACCCTCCCCGGGGTGCCGCGCGTGCAGCTGCTCGTCGTGAACGCGGGCGACCGCCCGGTGCAGGTGGGCTCGCACTTCCACTTCGCCCAGGCCAACCGCGCCCTCGACTTCGACCGCGCGGTCGCGCACGGTCATCGTCTCGACATCGCCGCCGGCACCGCGGTCCGCTTCGAGCCCGGGATCGAGCAGACCGTCGTCCTCGTGCCCCTCGCCGGGGCACGCGTCGTGCCCGGCCTGACCGCGGAAGGGGGCCTGAGCTGATGGTCCGGCTGTCCCGCGAGCGCTACGCCCAGCTGTACGGCCCCACCACGGGCGACCGCATCCGGCTGGCCGACACCGACCTGCTCATCGAGGTGACCGAGGACCGCTCCGGCGGTCCGGGAGCAGCGGGCGAGGAGGCCGTGTTCGGCGGCGGCAAGGTGATCCGCGAGTCGATGGGGCAGGGCCGCGCGACGCGAGCCGAGGGGGCGCCCGACCTCGTGATCACCGGCGCGGTCGTCCTCGACCACTGGGGTGTCGTCAAGGCCGACGTCGGCATCCGCGACGGACGGATCGTCGCGCTGGGCAAGGCCGGCAACCCCGACACGATGGACGGCGTCCACCCCGACCTCGTCATCGGCCCCGCGACGGAGGTGCTGGCCGGCAACGGCAAGGTCCTCACCGCCGGCGGCATCGACTGCCACGTGCACTTCATCTGCCCGCAGATCGTGCCCACGGCGCTGGGGTCCGGCGTCACCACGCTGATCGGCGGCGGCACCGGCCCGGCCGAGGGGTCCAAGGCCACCACCATCACCCCGGGCGACTGGTACCTCGCCCGGATGCTGGAGTCGATGGACGTCTGGCCGGTCAACGTGGCGCTGCTCGGCAAGGGCAACACCGTCTCGCATGCCTCGCTGGAGGAGCAGCTGCGCGCCGGCGCCAGCGGGTTCAAGCTGCACGAGGACTGGGGCTCCACGCCGGCCGCCATCGACGCCGCGCTCACCGTCGCCGGCCGGCACGGCGTCCCGGTCGCCCTGCACTCCGACACCCTCAACGAGGCCGGGTTCGTCGAGGACACCCTGGCCGCGATCGCCGGCCGCAGCATCCACGCCTACCACACGGAGGGGGCCGGGGGCGGGCACGCACCCGACATCATCACCGTCGCCGGGCACCCGAACGTGCTGCCCAGCAGCACGAACCCGACCCGGCCGCACACCGTGAACACCCTCGACGAGCACCTCGACATGCTCATGGTCTGCCACCACCTCGACAGCTCCGTGCCCGAGGACCTGGCCTTCGCCGAGAGCCGGATCCGGCCCACGACCATCGCGGCCGAGGACCTGCTGCACGACATCGGCGCCATCTCGATGATCGGCTCCGACGCGCAGGCCATGGGCCGGGTCGGCGAGGTCGTGATGCGCACCTGGCAGACCGCGCACGTCATGAAGCGCCGCCGGGGCTCGCTGCCCGGCGACGGCGCGGCCGACAACGCCCGGGCCCGCCGGTACGTCGCCAAGTACACGATCTGCCCCGCGGTGGCGCACGGCATCGACGGCGAGGTCGGGTCGGTCGAACCGGGCAAGCTCGCCGACCTGGTGCTGTGGGACCCCAAGCTGTTCGGCGTCCGGCCGCACGTCGTGCTCAAGGGCGGGATGATCGCCTGGGGCCAGATGGGGGACGCGAACGCCTCGATCCCCACCCCGCAGCCGGTGTACCCGAGGCCGATGTACGGCGCCTACGGCAAGGTCCCGGCGTTGACCTCGGTGCACTTCGTCGCCCAGGCCGCCATCGACGCCGGGCTGGCCGACCGGCTGGCCGTCGACCGGCGCCTGGCCGCCGTCTCCGACACCAGCCGGTTGGGGAAGGCCGACATGCCCGAGAACACCGCGCTGCCCGACATCCGGGTCGACCCGCACACCTTCACGGTGTCCGTCGACGGCGAGGTGTGGGAGCCCGAGCCGGTCGCCGAGCTGCCGATGGCCCAGCGCTACTTCCTGTTCTGACCATGACCGCCGCGCTGCTCACCCTCGCCGACTCCCGGCTGCCCGCCGGGGGCCACACCCATTCCGGTGGTGTGGAGCAGGCGATCGCCGCCGGCATCGTGCACGACCCGCGCAGCCTCGAGGTGTTCCTGCGCCGCCGGCTGACCACTGCGGGTTCGACCGCGGCCGGCCTGGCGGCTGCGGCGTGCCGGGCCGCCGGCCGGGACGAGCCACGACGGGCGTCGCTGGCCCGGCTCGACGCCGAGGCCGACGCCCGGACGCCGTCACCGGCGCTGCGGCAGGCCTCCCGGCAGCAGGGCCGCGGCCTGGTCCGCGTGGGACGGCGGGCCTGGCCCACGGCCGCCTGGGACGACCTGCCACCGCACCCCCACCACCCGCTGGCGCTCGGCGTGGCCGCCGCAGCCGCCGGGCTCGGCCCCGCCGACGCCGCGCAGGCCGCCGCCTACCTGTCGATCACCGGCTCGGCCACCGCCGCGCAGCGGCTGCTCGCCATGGACCCGATCACCGTCGCCACCGTCACCGCCCGGCTGGCCGCCGAGGTCGACGCCGTCGGGGCCGGTGCGGACCAGGCCGCCGCGGGCGGGCCGGCGCCGACGGACGGCGAGCCGGGCCCGGCGTGGCTGCCGGCCGGCACCGACCCGCTCCTGGACCTGCTCGCCGAGGTCCACGCCGACCGCGACGACCGCTACTTCGCCTCCTGATCCACGACCACGACCCCCAGACCACCGGGAGCGACCATGCCGCCTGACCACCTGCTCGACGACTACGTGGACCCCTACGACGACCCCGCTGCCCGCGGCCACCGGCACGGCCCGCTGCGCGTCGGTCTCGGCGGCCCGGTCGGGTCGGGGAAGACCGCCCTGGCCGCCGCGCTGTGCCGCACGCTGGGCGCCGAGCTCGACCTCGCCGTCGTCACCAACGACATCTACACGACCGAGGACGCCGACTTCCTGCGCCGCAACGCCGTGCTGCCCGACGACCGCATCGAGGCCGTGCAGACCGGCTGCTGCCCGCACACCGCCATCCGTGACGACATCACCGCCAACCTCGACGCCGTCGAGCTGCTGGAGTCCCGCCACCCCGGCCTGGAGCTGGTGCTGGTGGAGTCCGGCGGTGACAACCTGACCGCGTCGTTCAGCTACGGCCTGGTCGACGTGCAGATCTTCGTGGTCGACGTGGCCGGCGGGGACAAGGTCCCGCGCAAGGGCGGGCCGGGCGTCACCGCCTCGGACCTGCTGGTGGTCAACAAGACCGACCTCGCACCGCTGGTGGGCGCCGACCTCGACGTCATGCGCCGCGACGCGGGCGCCGTCCGGGCCGGCAAGCCCACCCTGCTCATCTCCCTGCGGGAGGACCCCGCCGCCACCGAGGTGGCCGGCTGGGTGCGCCAGCAGCTGCGGAGCCGCGCGGCCCAGCACGCGTGAGGACCCTCGTCGAGGTGGTCGCCCGCGCCGGGCCGGGCGGGCGCACCGTGCTGCCCGTCGTCCGGGCCAGCGGCCAGCTCGCGGTGCGCCGGACCGGTCCGTCCACCGTGCACCTGGTCGCCACCGCGTTCGGCCCGCTGGGCGGGGACGACGCCGAGGTCCGCCTCGTCGTCGAGGCCGGCGCCCGGCTGGCCGTGCGCACCGTCGCGGCCGCCGTGGTGCTGCCGGCGCGGGGCGAGTCGCCGCCGTCGGTGCAGCGGGTCCGCGCCGAGGTCGCCGGCAGCCTGGACCTGCGGGCCGAGCCGACCGTCGTGACCCGCGGCGCGCACCACCACGCGCTGCTGCACGCCCAGCTCGACGACGACGCGGAGCTCACCGCCACCGAGCAGGTGCAGCTCGGCCGCGTCGGCGAGGAGCCCGGCCGCTGGACCGGCACCACGCGCGTCGAGCGGGCCGGCACCCCGCTGCTGCACACCACCGTCGGGCTGGGCCCCGGCGCCCCGGCCTGGCTGCCCCCGGTCGCCCCCCGCGCCTACGCCAGCACCGTGCACGCCGGTGCGGCGCTGGCCCGCGCCACCGGGGAGGACGCCGTCCGGCTGCCGCTGGAGCGTGGTTGGGTGGCCACCGCCTGGGGTGACCGGCTCGCCCCCACCCTGGGCCGGCTGGCCCTGCTCGAGGGCGCCGCACCCGTCGAGGAGGCCCAGTGATCGTCCGCGCCCGCCGCGTCGTGCTGCCCGACGGGGAGCGCCCGGCCGCCGTGCACGCCACGGGCGGCCGCATCACCGCCGTCACCGGCTTCGACGACGTCGCGGACGGCGACGTCACCGGCGACGACGTCACCACCCTGGCCGACGACGAGGTGCTGCTGCCCGGCCTGGTGGACAGCCACGTGCACGTCAACGAGCCCGGCCGCACCGAGTGGGAGGGCTTCGCCAGCGCCACCCGCGCGGCCGCGGCCGGCGGCATCACCACCGTCGTGGACATGCCGCTGAACTCGATCCCGCCCACCACCACCCTCGACGGGCTGGCCACCAAGAGGGCCGTCGCCGCGGGCCAGGTGTCGGTCGACGTCGCGTTCTGGGGCGGCGCCGTCCCCGGGAACACCGGCGAGCTGCGGCCGATGCTGGACGCCGGAGTCGTCGGCTTCAAGTGCTTCCTGCTCGACAGCGGCGTCCCCGAGTTCCCCCCGCTGGACGACGCCGGCCTGCGCGCGGTGCTCACCGAGCTCGCCGCCGTCGACGGGCTGCTCATCGCGCACTGCGAGGACGAGGCCACCATCGACGCCGCCCCCGACCCCGAGGGGCGCAGCTACGCCGGGTTCCTCGCCTCCCGCCCGCCCGCCGCCGAGGAGACCGCCATCGCCCGGCTGCTCGCCGCGGCCGCCGACACCGGCGCGCGGGTGCACGTCGTGCACCTTGCCGACGCCGGGGCGCTGCCGCTGCTGCGCCGGGCCCGGGCCGACGGCGTCCGGGTGACGGTGGAGACCTGCCCGCACTACCTGACCTTCGCCGCCGACGAGGTCCCCGACGGCGACACCGCCTACAAGTGCTGCCCCCCCATCCGCGAGGCCGCCCACCGCGAGGCGCTGTGGCAGGCCCTGGCAGACGGCGACGTCGACCTCGTGGTCAGCGACCACTCGCCGTGCACGCCCGAGCTCAAGCGGCTCGACGTCGGCGACTTCGGCCTGGCCTGGGGCGGCATCGCCGGGCTGCAGGTCACCCTGTCGGCGGTGTGGACCGGCGCCCGGGCGCGCGGTCTGCCGCTGGGCCGGGTCGTCGAGCTGATGTCCGCGGCCCCGGCCGCGCTGGCCGGGCTGCCGACCAAGGGCGGGATCGCGGTCGGCAAGGACGCCGACCTGGTCGCCTTCGCCCCCGACGCCACGGCCACCGTGGGCGTGCTGGAGCACCGCAACCCGGTGACCCCCTACGCCGGCCGGGAGCTGACCGGGGTGGTCCGCCGGGTCTGGCTGCACGGCGAGCCGCTGGACGGCGGGGCACCGCGGGGTCGCCTCCTGGACCGGGGCGGCTCTGCCAGAGTGACCGGGTGACCGCACCGGACTGGACCACGCTGCCCGACCTCGCGAACCGGGCCCAGGGCGGCGCGGTGGTCGCCGCCAACGACGAGTTCTTCGCCGCCCGGGAGAACCTGGTGCTGCCCGGCCCGGCGCAGGCCCGCCCCGACTTCGGGCACAAGGGCAAGGAGTACGACGGCTGGGAGACCCGCCGCCGCCGCGAGCCCGGCGAGGACTGGGCGGTCGTCCGGCTCGGCACGCCGGGCGTGGTGGCCGGGGTCGTCGTCGACACCGCCTTCTTCCTGGGCAACTACCCGCCGCAGGCCTCGGTGCAGGCGGTCGCCGTCGAGGGCCACCCCTCGGTCGAGGAGCTGGTGGCCGCCGACTGGCAGCCGCTGCTGCCCCGCGTCGACCTCGCCGGCGGCACCGCCAACGCCTTCGCCGTCGAGCCCGGGCCGCGGGTCACCCACGTCCGGCTGACCATCCACCCCGACGGCGGCGTGGCCCGCTTCCGGGTGCACGGCACCGCCGTCCCCGACCCCCGGTTCCTCGACGCCGGGCCCTTCGACCTGGCCGCGCTGGAGAACGGCGGCCGGGTCACCGCGGTGAGCAACGCCTTCTACGGCAGCCCGCACCAGCTCATCGGCCGCGGGGACGCCGCGAACATGGGCGGCGGCTGGGAGAACGCCCGGCGGCGCGGCGGGGGCAACGACTGGGTCGACGTGCAGCTGGCCTGCGAGGGCGTGGTCACCCTCGCCGAGCTCGACACCTCCTGGTTCCTGGGCAACGCCCCGGGCGAGGCCGCGCTGACCGGCCGCACCGCCGACGGTGCGCAGGTGCAGCTGCTGCCCCGCACCCGGCTGCAGCCCGACACCCGGCACCGGTTCCTGCTCGAGGACGCCCCCGGGGTGGTGGCCGTGCGGCTGGACGTCTTCCCCGACGGCGGGATGGCCCGGCTGCGGCTGTGGGGCCGGGCCACCGAGGCCGGCCGGGGGGAGCTGCAGCGGGCCCTCGACGACGCCGGGCGGAACGCGTGAGTCCCGGTTAGGTTCTGGGCCGACGCACAGGGGACCCCCAGGTGCGCCTGGCCGAGGAGGAGCCATGTCCCGCACCCGCCGCACCCTGCTGGGTCTCGCCGCCGCCACCCTGCTGCCGCTGGGCCTGGCCTCCTGCGGAGCCGGGTCGATCGACTCCGACGACGTCGAGGACCAGGCGGAGACCCAGCTGCAGCAGCAGCTCGGCACCGACGTCCGTCCCGACATCGACTGCGAGGACGACCTGCCCGCCGAGGAGGGTGCGACGATCACCTGCGCGCTCACCGCCGACGGTCTCGAGGGCACCTACGACGTCACGATGACCACCACGTCGGTCGAGGGCGACACCGCCAACTTCGACATCCAGGTCGCCGACAGCCCGCGCTGACCCTCAGCCGGCGCGCAGCGCCTCGACCAGGGTGTCGAGGTCGGCGTCGGTCACGTCCAGGTGCGGGGAGACCCGCAGCACCGGCTCCCGCAGCTCGCCCGGCGCCCGCGCGGGCAGGCACAGCGTCGTGACCACGCCGTGCTCGGCCCGCAGCCGGGCGTGCGCGGTGACGACGTCCGGGCCGGTCAGGGTGGTGGACGCGGTCGGCTCGTCCAGCGGCTCGACCGCCGTCCAGCCCGGGACGTCGGCCACCCGCTCGCGCACCGCGGAGCCGATGCCGGCCAGCCGCTCGCGCACCGCCACCGGACCGGCGGCCAGGTGCTCGCCGATCGCCAGGGTCAGCCCGACCCGGCCGGCCACGTGCGCGTCGTGCGTCTCGTAGGACAGCGCGTCGTCCGGGTCGCCCTGCACCGGCCGCAGCCCGGCGCGGAAGGCGGGCCGGGTGACCAGGAAACCGACGCCGCGCGGCCCGGTCAGCCACTTGCGGGAGGTGCCGTAGACGACGTCGGCCGCGACGTCGCAGTCCACCTGGCCCAGGGCCTGCGCCACGTCGACCACGAGCGGGACGCCGGTGGCCCGGCACAGCCGGGACAGCTCGGTCCAGGGCTGCACGACGCCGCGGTGGCTGGCCACCACGGTCAGGTGCACCGCGGCCGGCGGGTCCGCCCGCACCAGCCGGGCGGTGGCGTCCAGGTCCAGCCGGCCCAGGTCGTCGGCGGGCAGCAGCAGCGGCTCCAGGCCGTGGTGGGTCAGCGCGGCGAGGTTGCCGTGGTACTCCCCGGGCAGCACGGCCACCCGCGACCCGGCCGGCAGCGGCCAGGCGTCGAGCAGGATGCGGATCGAGGACGACGCGCTCTCGGTGAACGCGACGTCGGCGGCGGCCATCCCGACCATCCCGGCCAGCACCGACCGGCCCTGCTGCAGCAGCATCTCCGCCGACTCCTGCGCCACGTAGCCGCCGACCTCGGCCTCGTGCCGGGCGTGGTGGGCCACCGCGTCGAGCACCTTGGCCGACTGCCGGCTGCACGCCGCGGAGTCCAGGTGCACCCCGGCGGGCCGGGGACGGGCAGCGCGCCAGGCGGCGCCGAGCTCCGGGTGGGGGAGGGTCACCCGCACATCCTCGTCGGGGTCGCTCAGAACGGTGTGGCCAGGGTCAGCGCGAAGTCGCCGTCCGGGTCGGTCCAGCACTCCGCCGCCCGCAGCCCGGCCGCCGCCAGCTCCTGCGCCACCTGCTCGGTGCGGAACTTGGTGGAGACCTCGGTGCGGATGTCCTCACCCGCCGCGAAGGGGACGTCGAGGTCCAGCGCGCCGATGTGCACCACCTGGTCGCGGACCGCCCGCAGCCGCATCTCGATCCAGGAGTTCTCCGGGTCCCAGAGCGCGACGTGGGTGAAGGCGTCCAGGTCGGCGTCGGCGTCCAGCTCGCGGTTCACGACGGCCAGCACGTTCTTGTTGAACGCCGCGGTCACCCCCGCCGCGTCGTCGTAGGCGGCGACCAGCCGGCCGGTGTCCTTGACCAGGTCGGTGCCCAGCAGGAACCAGTCACCGGGGTCGAGCACCGCCCCGACGTCGGCCAGGAACGCCGCGCGGGGCCCCGGCTCCAGGTTGCCGATCGTGGACCCGAGGAAGGCCACCAGCCGGGTGCCCTCGCGCGGCAGCTTGCCCAGGTGCTGGGTGAAGTCGCCGACCGCCGCGTCCACGGCGAGGTCGGGGAACCGCTCGCCGATCACCCGGCCGGCGTGCTGCAGCACCGACGGGTCGACGTCGAAGGGCACGAACCGGCGCAGCGTGCCGGCGGTGGTCAGCGCCTGCAGGATCAGCTGGGTCTTCTCCGACGTCCCGCTGCCGAGCTCCACGAGGGTGTCCGCCCCCGACAGCACCGCGACCTCGTCGGCGTGCTCGGCGAGGATGGCCCGCTCGGCGCGGGTCGGGTAGTACTCGGGCAGCCGGGTGATCGCGTCGAACAGCTCGCTGCCGCGCGCGTCGTAGAACCAGGTCGGCGGCAGCGTCCTCGGCGTCGCGGTCAGCCCGGCCCGCACGTCGGCGCGCAGCGCGGCGCCGGCGTCGACGGGGCCGAGGTGGTCGGTCAGGGTGAAGCTCACTGCAGGGCCTCCAGGGCGGTGCCGTCGGGGGTGACCGTGACCAGGTGCCGGTCGGGGACGTCGGTCCAGCGCGGGTCGTCGTCGAAGGGCTCGCTGGCAACCACGGTGCCCTCGTCGGTGGTGAGCACCGAGAGGGTGTCGCCCCAGGTGGTGGCCAGCAGCCGGGTGCCGTCGGTGGCCAGCAGGTTCAGCCGCGCGGCGGGGTCCGCCGTCCCCACCTCGACGACGACGTCGCCGAGCGTCTCGGCGCCGCGGGAGAGGACGACCGCGGCGAGCTGGGCGCTGTCGCACACCGACTCCGCGCCGGGCGCGGGCGGCAGCACGGCGCGGTCGACCCGGCCGTTGTGCGAGAGCAGCCAGCGGCCGTCGGTGAACGGCGCCGCGGCGGTCTCGTCGACCGGCATGCCGACGGTGGCCGACCGGACGGCGGCCAGCACGCACGTCGACGCCACCGCCGGGGCGACCGAGGCGAAGGACGCCGAGCCCCACAGCGGGGTGGCCGCGCGCCAGCGGGCGGGCTCGGGCCGGTCGGGGGCCCACCAGCCCACGCCCCAGCCGTCGGCGTTGACCGTGCCGTGCCGCTGCCGCCGCGGGGCGTAGGACTGCACCAGCAGCGAGGACGGCGGCTCCAGCACCAGCGACGCCAGCGTGCGCGGGCGGCCCAGCCAGGCGATGTGCCTACACACGGTGCCTACACATCCCAGGCCAGCCGGACGCCGCTGAAGACCTGCCGCCGCTGCGGGTGGTCCCAGTTGCGGAAGCTCGGCCGCAGGATCGACGCCCCGACCGACCACGCGCCCCCGCGCAGCACCTTGTAGTCGCCGCCGAAGAACGGTGCGGAGTAGTCGGCGTAGAGCATCGGGGTGAAGCCGGGCCACGCGGTGAAGTCCGAGGACGTCCACTCCCACACGTCGCCCATCAGCTGCTCGACGCCGTACGCCGAGGCGCCGGCCGGGTACGCGCCGACGGGGGCGGGGCGCAGCGCGGTGCCGCCGAGGTTGGCCAGGTCCGGGGTCGGCTCGGCGGAGCCCCAGGGATGCCGGCGGCGGCGGCCGGTGGCCGGGTCCCAGGCGGCGGCCTTCTCCCACTCCACCTCGGTGGGCAGCCGGGCGCCGGCCCAGCGGGCGTAGGCGTCGGCCTCGAACCAGGTGATGTGCTGGACCGGTTCGTCACCGGGCACCTCCTCGACCAGCCCGAACCGGGTGCGGGTGCCGTCGCCGTGCCAGCCCATCGGGTGCGCCAGGCCCATGTCGGTGCGCACCTGCCAGCCCCGCTCGCTCCACAGCTCGGGCCGGGCGTAGCCGCCGTCCCCGATGAACCCCGCGTACTCGGCGTTGGTGACCGGCACCCGGCCGATCCGGAAGGCGGGGACGTCGACGGTGTGCGCGCCGCGCTCGTTGTCCAGGCTGAACGGCTCGTCCGTGCCGTCCACGCCGATGACCGCGGGGCCGCCGGGGACCAGCACCGAGGTGCCGGCGACGCCGGGCCGACCGGGCGGCAGCGGGGTGCCGGCGCCGAGGACGGCGGGGCCGCGGCGCAGCTGCAGGGTCTGCAGCATCGTCTCGTCGTGCTGCTGCTCGTGGCTGACCACCATGGCCACCTCGAACGCGTCGGCGTCGGCGACCCGGTCCAGCACCCGGGCGCGCACCTCGGCGACGTAGCTGCGCGCGTCCACCGGCGGGAGGAGGGGGAGCGTGGCGCGGACCGCGCGGGGGTGGGTGAAGGCGTCGTAGAGCTGCTCGACGTCCGGCGGCAGGATCCCGCACCGCCCGGCCTGGCCGCCGCGCAGCAGCCAGAGGTCCTCCTGCTGGCCGATGTGCGCGAGGTCCCAGACCAGCGGGCTCATCAGCGGGTCGTGCTGGCGCAGCAGCTCGGGCTCGTCGAGGTCGGTCAGGTGCAGGGTACGGTCGCGGGCCGCGGCCAGGTCGCGGACCACGGCGTCGATGTCGGTCCTGAGATCGGTCACTGGTCCTCCTCGGTGGCCGCGAGCAGCGCGGCCTCGGGCCCGTGGGCGCGGGCGGTGGTCAGCACGGCGTCGCCGGGGCCGGTGCCCGCCTCGACCTGCTCGGCGAGGGCGTGCACCTCGGCGCGCAGGTCCGCGGGCACCCGGTCGGCGGCCGCGGCCAGGCAGGCGCGGGCGGCGGCGTGCAGGGCGGGGTCGGCCAGGCCCCGGTGCGCGGCGGTGGTCCACCGGCCCACGACGGGCAGGCACGCCGCGGCCGCGGCGTCGGCGGCGACCGGGTCGTCGAGCAGGGTGGCGGTCACCGCGGCGAGCGCGGGCCAGGCCGGGCCGGCGTCGAGGTAGCGGATCTCCAGGAACCCGCGCAGCCGGACCGGCGGGAACAGCGTGGTCAGGTGGTAGTCCAGGTCGCCGGCCGAGGGGCGGCGGCCGCCGAGCAGGGTGGTGCCCGCGGCCCAGTCGGCGAACGGCACCCGCCCGGTGACCGGCTCGGCGCCGCCCGCGTCGGTGAACCGGACCAGCATCACCGGGGCGGCGAGGGCGTACTCGGCCCACTCCTCGGCCGGGTCCCGGCGGCCCAGCAGCGGCCCGCAGCGGGCCTGGTCCAGGTCACCCCACACCTGCTGCCGGGTGGAGGCCCACCCGGTCTCCCGGCCGGCCAGCATCGGCGAGCTCGCCGACACCGCGACCAGCACCGGGCCCAGCGCGTGCGCCAGGGCGACCCGGTCGCGCTGCTCGGCCGGGGCGCCCGCCTCCAGGTTGACCTGCACCGACGCCGTCGAGGTCATCATCGCCGCGCCGGCGCGGGGGCAGCCGACGGCGGCGAAGTGCTGCTCCATCGCGGCGTACCGCGGGCCGGGGCTGACCCGCGCCGCCGGGCGGGCGGGGTCGGTGCCCAGCGGCGCCAGCCCGAGACCCGCGGCGCCCAGCACCGGGCGCAGCACGCCCGCGTCGGCGCGCAGGCCGGCCACCGCGGCGGCGACGTCGTCCCCGGGTGGGCCGGACAGCTCGACCTGGCCGCCGGGCTCGAGGGTGACCCGGCTGCCGCCGGGGAGCGGGCCGAGGTCGTCGACCAGGCCGGTGATCCGCGCCCACGGCACCCGGCGGCCCGGGGAGCCGCGGTCGACCAGGTGCGCCTCGAGCTCCAGGCCCACCGGGCCGGGCGCGGCGGGGGTCAGCGCCCCGCGCCGGACGTGCTCGAGGGCCTCGTCGACGCCGGCCAGCTCGCCGACGTGCTCGCCGTGCAGGGACATGGCCACGTCCACCCCCTCCAGGTCCGGACCGGTCGACGACGACCGCGGGTCGGTGCGGGGGCGGCTCGTCCACAACGGGCCGTCCTCTCCTCCTAGCTTGCACACGACGCCCCGCCGGGGGCAACCCCGGGGGGACGTCGACACCTCCCGTCCACCCGCGCAGGATGGGGTGGTGGCACGGGACCGGGACGCCGAGGGCCGGGCGCGGAACGCGCGCCCGCGGGACGGGCTGGGCCGGCCGCTGCCCTACGGCTCGCCCGACGTGCCGCGGGCGCCGGAGGGCGTCGTGCGGACGGCGGAGCAGACCCTCGACGAGGCGCAGCGGCTGCTGGACGCCGGCCGGCCCTTCCACGCGCACGAGGTGTTCGAGGACGCCTGGAAGACCGGCCCGGGCGACCAGCGGCAGCTCTGGCGGGGCCTCGCACAGCTGGCGGTGGGGCTGACCCACGCCGCCCGGGGCAACGCCGTCGGCGCGCGGACGCTGCGCGAGCGGGCCGCCGGGCACCTGGAGGAGGCGGCGCCGGTGGCCGCCGTCCTGGGGGTGGACGCCGCTGCCCTGGCGGCGTGGGCGCGGGGCCCGGCGGCGGAGGGCCGGCCGCGGCTCAGGCGGTGACCGCGACCCGGCGCCGGCGGACCAGCTTCGCGGCGAGGAGGACCAGCAGGACCGTGCCGACGACCAGGGGGACGGCGACGTAGACGTCGGGGTCCAGCGGCGGCATCAGGTTCGCCGCGGTGGTGCCGCTGGTGACCAGGACGCTGGCCCAGACCACGGCGCCGGCGAACTGGGCGACGGCGAAGCGCCGGTAGGGCACGCCGGCCGCGGCGGCCGCGCGGGGCGTGAGCGTGCGGGTGCCGGCGACGCACTGGGCGACCGCGACGGCCACCACCGGGTGCCGGCGCAGCCCGCGGAAGACCTTCGACAGCAGCGTGCGGACCTTGCCCCTGGCCTTGACCGGGGCGTCGCTGTGCTGGCCCCGCCACCAGGACAGGTGGGCGCCGACCACGGTGGCCGCGGTGACGACGGCGATCACCAGCGGCAGCGGGAAACCGCGGTCGACCGCGAGCCAGCCGGCGGCCAGCGCGGCGGTGCTGCCGGGCAGCAGCATGCCGACCAGGAAGGCGGCCTCGGCGACCAGGACGACGGCGATGACGGCCAGGCCGGTGCCCCGCGGGGCGCTGGCCAGGGCGTTCAGCAGGTCCTCCACGCGGCGGGTGCTACCCCGCGGGTGCCTCCGGCGAACCCGGGCGGGGGCGCAACGCCTCGACCGCCCGGTGCAGGAACCGGGCCACGACCTGCACCTCCTCGTCGGTCATCCCCTGCAGGACCGCGCCGACGTCCTCGGCCATCGGGGTGAAGAACTCCCGGGCCAGCTCGCGGGCGGTGTCCTGCACCTTGAGCACGACCCGGCGCCGGTCGGTGGTGGAGCGCTCGCGGACCAGGTGGCCCGACCGCTCGAGCCGGTCGACCAGCGCGGTGGTGGCGGGCGAGGACAGCCGCAGCTCGGTGGCCAGCAGGCCCGGCGTCATCTCCCGGCCGGCGACCGAGGCGCCCACCACGACGGCCAGTGCGTCGAGGTCGGTGCGGTGCAGGTCGTGCGTCTCGCCGAAGACGGCCGCCGTCCGGTTGCTCTCGACCGCGACCGAGCGGAGGAGCAGGACGACCTCGCGGTGCCGTGCGTCCATCGTCACCTCCGGGTTTCGGCCCGATTGTTCCACGGTAGAGAGATCTGGTCGTCGAGAAGCGTGCGAGGAGCAGAACATGAAGGACACCACACGGGTGGTCGCGGTCGTCGTGGCCGCCGTGGCCCAGGTCGCCGGGAGCCCGCTGGGCACCGTCCTGTCCGGCCGCAGCGTCGGGGACGTCAGCGACGGCGCCCGCTCGCTGGTCACCCCGGCCGGCTACGCGTTCAGCATCTGGGGAGTGATCTTCCTGGGCTCGCTGGCCTGGGCCGTCCACCAGGCGCTGCCGTCGCAGCGCACCCGCGAGGTGCACCGGCGCACCGGCTGGCCGCTCGCGCTGGCCTTCGCCGGCAACGCGGTCTGGGAGGTGGTCTACCCGTTCGCCTCGCCGGCGGCGCAGTGGACCGCCCAGGTGGTCATCTTCGGCATCACCGCCGGTGCGGCCGTCGCCTACGCGCGGCTGCAGGACCTCGACGTCACCGGTGCGGCCCGGGTGCTGCCCGCCGCCACCGCCGGCCTGCTGCTGGGCTGGGTGACCGTGGCGCCGGTGGCCAACGTCGGCAACACCGGCGTCGCCCTGCTCGGCATCGACCCGGGCACCACGTCGTCGCAGGTCTGGGCGGTCGTCGCGCTGGTCGCGGTGGCGGTCGTCGGCGGTGCGCTGGTGCTGGCCTCGAGGGTCGCGGCCGGGCCGTTCGCCCTCGCCGTCGTCTGGGGCACCACCGCGATCGCCGCGGCCGGCGGCCCGTTGCCGGTCACCGTGGCCGCGCTGGGTGCCGCCGTCGTCGTCGCCGGGTCGCTGGTGATCCGGGCCGCCGCGCTGCGCGGCGGCCGGGAGGCCCTGCTCGTCGGCTGACCCGCCCGGTGACCACGCGGGTCAGCGGGTGACCAGGATGAGGCCCCAGGCGGCGAGCACCAGCACCACCGGGATGGCGACCAGGACGACCACCCCCCAGGGCGAGGACGGCACCATGTCCGCGCCGGTGCGGGGGTCGCGGACCCGGGAGGAGCGGCGCTGCACCCGGACGGCGGCCGGGATGCCCACCACCAGCCCGACCAGCACCCACACCCAGCCGGCGAGCCCGCGGTACTCCTCGCCCAGCAGCTGGGCCAGGGCCCCCTGCGCGACGAGCCACCCGGCGGTGCCGGCGGAGGCCAGGGTGATCGCGGTGGACCACCACGGGTCGCGGCGCTGCCCGGTGGCCAGCGTCCGGGCGTACTCCTTGGCCGGGCCGAAGGCCGCGACCGGGTCCTCGCCGGTGTCGGCGACGTGGCTCTCCACCTCGGCCACCGCCTCGCCGATCCGGTCGCCGGGCACGTCCTTCAGGCGCAGCGCCACGATCAGCTCCTGGCGGTAGCGGGCCAGGGCGGGTGCGGTCTCGGCGTTCATCGGGTGCTCCTCGGGTCGGGGAGCAGGCTCGCGGCCCGCTCGGTGAACGTGTGCCAGGCCGCCGCGCGGCGGCGCAGGTGCTCGCGACCGGTGTCGGTCACGGCGAAGAACTTGCGGCCGGGGCCGCCGACGCCCTCGCGCCAGGCCGAGGTGAGCAGCCCGTCGGTCTCCAGCCGGTTCAGGACCGGGTAGAGGGTGCCGCCCTTCACGGCGCCGAAGCCCGCGGCCTGCAGCCGCTGGGCGACGGCGTACCCGTAGGTCTCGGCCTCGGCGACCGTGGCCAGCACCGCCATCGGCAGCACCGCCCGCAGCCAGTCGCTCGGGATGTCGGCGTCCATGACTAGAAGCTAGCGACGACTAGTCAGTGACGCAACCTAGTCGGGGCGGTTCGTGGTCGCAGTGTTCGGCGCCGCACCGCTGGACCGCGCACCCCCCGGGGCCGAGCATCGACACCGTGACGAGCGACGCTGCCCCGACCACCCCGCCCGCGCCGACCCCGCCGGTGCGCGGGCCGGTGACCTCGGCGTCCTACTCGATCACCGTGCGGCTGTCGGCCGACGGCGACCCGGCCAGCATCGGCCGCATCGCCACCGCGGTGGGCTCGGCGGGTGGCGCGGTGACCGCGCTGGACGTCGTGGAGTCCCGCTCGGACGGGCTGACCGTGGACGTCACCTGCTCGGCCGCCGACGCCGCGCACTCCGAGGAGGTCGTCGCCGCGCTCGACGCCCTCGACGCCGTGCACGTGCGCAAGGTCAGCGACCGCACCTTCCTGCTGCACCTGGGCGGCAAGATCGAGGTCGGCTCGAAGGTGCCGCTGAGGACCCGCGACGACCTGTCGATGGCCTACACCCCCGGCGTCGCCCGGGTCTGCCTGGCGCTGGCCGACCACCCCGAGGACGTCCGCCGGCTCACCATCAAGGGCAACACCGTCGCCGTCGTGACGGACGGGTCCGCCGTCCTGGGCCTGGGCGACATCGGCCCCGGCGCGGCCATGCCGGTGATGGAGGGCAAGGCCGCGCTGTTCAAGCGGTTCGGCGACATCGACGCCTGGCCCATCTGCCTGGACACCCAGGACGTCGACGAGATCGTGCGCACCGTCGAGCTCATCGCCCCCGGCTTCGGCGGCATCAACCTCGAGGACATCGCCGCGCCCCGGTGCTTCGAGATCGAGGCCCGGCTGCGCGCCAAGCTCGACATCCCGGTGTTCCACGACGACCAGCACGGGACGGCGATCGTTGCCCTCGCCGCGCTGCGCAACGCGCTGCGGGTGGTGGACAAGGAGCTCGCCGACGTGCGCATCGTCGTCGCCGGGGGCGGTGCGGCCGGGACGGCGATCGTGTCGCTGCTGCTGGAGGCCGGCGCCCGGCACGTGCTGGTGTGGGACCGCGAGGGCGTGCTCTCCCCGGACGACGACCGGCTCTCCCCGGCCAAGCTCGACCTGGCCCGGCGGACCAACCCCGGGTGCGTGCGCGGCGAGCTGACCGACGCGCTGGTGGGCGCCGACGTGTTCATCGGCGTCAGCGCCGGCAACGTGCTGCCGGTCGAGGCGCTGGAGCACATGGCCGAGCGGTCCATCGTGTTCCCGATGGCCAACCCGACGCCGGAGGTCGACCCCATCCGGGCCCGCGCGCACTGCGCCGTGGTCGCCTCGGGCCGGTCGGACCTGCCGAACCAGATCAACAACGTGCTGGCCTTCCCCGGGGTGTTCCGGGGCCTGCTCGACGCCCGGGCGACCGAGATCCGGCCGGGGATGCTGCTGGCCGCGGCCGACGCGCTGGCCGCCGTGGTCCGGGACGACCAGCTCAACGCCAACTACATCATCCCCAGCGTCTTCGACGCCGCGGCGACCGAGGCGGTGGCCACGGCGGTGGAGGAGTCGGCCCGGCAGATCCCCGGGGCGACCGTGGACCTGGACGAGAACAGCCTCCCGGTGTGATTAGGTGAGCCTCACCTAATCCACAGGAGGCTCACCGTGGCACGCCGGACCGCTCTGCTCGCCCTCGTCACCGCCGGGGCGGTGCTGACCGGGTGCGGCGGCACCGATGCCCCGGCGCCGGCCGCCCAGGAGGGGCCCGGCACCCGGGAGGTCGTGCACGCCCTCGGGACGACGACGATCACCGGGACGCCCGAGCGCGTCGTGGTCCTGGACTCCGGCGAGCTCGACGCGGTCACCGCGCTCGGCGTCGTCCCGGTGGGCGCGGTGGAGACCGGGGGCCTGCTCGACGAGCTCGCCGCCACCCACGGCTTCGACGCCGGTGACGTGACCGTCGTGGGGTCGATCGCCGAGCCCGACCTGGAGGCGGTGGCCGCGCTGCAGCCGGACCTGATCCTCACCAACGCCGTCCGGCACGAGGCCCTCCACCAGCAGCTGTCGGCCCTCGCGCCGACCGTGCAGGCCGCCGAGCTGGGCGCGGTCTGGCAGGAGAACTTCCTGCTCGACGCCGAGGCGCTGGGCATGACCGAGCGGGCCGAGGAGATCCTGGCCGACTACGAGCGGCGGGTCGGGGAGATCGGTGCCGCGTGGGGGGACCCGGCCGCCACCGAGGTCGCCGTCCTGCGGTTCATGGGCGGGGACGAGATCCGCGCCTACGCCCGCGGGTCCTTCGTCGGCAGCGTGCTGGAGGACGTCGGGTTCACCTGGCCGGCGGCGCTGGACACCACCGAGAACCGGGTGGAGCTGACCGCCGAGTCCCTGGACCTGGTCACCTCCGACGTCGTGTTCTGGTCGCCCGGGTTCGGCGACGGCGGGGCGGGGGAGTCGGTGTCGCTGATGTCGGGCGAGCTGTGGACGTCGCTGCCCCCGGTGCAGGCCGGCGCCGACCACGAGGTCGACGACAGCCGCTGGTTCCTGGGCCTGGGCCCGACGGGCGCCGGCCTGGTGCTCGACGACCTCGCGGAGATCACCGCCTCGCGCTGACCACCCGACCGGGGGACGGCCGTTGGACGCGGTGGAGCCCGGAGGGCGACCATGGATGCATGCCCGAGCTGCCCGAGGTCGAGGCGCTGGCCGCCTTCCTGCGCGAGAACGCCGTCGGCAAGGTGGTCGCGCGGGTCGACCTCGCCGGCATCCAGACGCTGAAGACCTTCGACCCGCCGCTGTCCTCGCTGGCCGGCCTGGAGGTCACCGGCGCGGGCCGGATGGGCAAGTTCCTGGACATCGACGTGTCGGGGATCCACCTGGTGGTGCACCTGGCCCGGGCGGGCTGGCTGCACTGGCGGGCCGAGCTGCCCACCGCCCCGCCCAAGCCCGGCAAGGGGCCGCTCGCCGTCCGGGTGCACCTGGACGACGGCGCGGGCTTCGACCTGACCGAGCAGGGCACCCGCAAGGGTCTGGCGGTGTACGCCGTGCGTTCGCCGTCCTCGGAGGTGCCGGGCATCGCCCGGCTGGGCCCGGACGCCCTCGAGGTGGACGCCGAGTCCTTCGCCGCGCTGATGCGGGGGCGGAAGGGCCAGCTCAAGGGCGCGCTGACCGACCAGACCCTGGTCTCCGGCATCGGCAACGCCTACTCCGACGAGATCCTGCACGTGGCGAAGCTGTCGCCGTTCAAGGGTGCGGACAAGCTGACCGACGGGGAGTCGCTGCGGCTCTTCGACGCGGTGCGCACCACGCTGACCGACGCGCTGGAGCGCCAGGTCGGCCAGCAGGCGGCCAAGCTCAAGGGCGAGAAGCGGGCGAACCTGCGGGTGCACGCCCGCACCGGCCTGCCGTGCCCGGTGTGCGGGGACACGGTGCGCGAGGTGTCCTTCGCCGACACCTCGCTGCAGTACTGCCCCACCTGCCAGACCGGCGGCAAGCCGCTGGCCGACCGGCGGATGTCCAAGCTCCTGCGCTGACGACGACCGGGCGGGGGAAGCCCTGCACCCACCCACGGGCCCCGTGGGTGGGTGCAGGGCTTCCCCTGCCCGGGTCGGTCAGACCTCGGCGGGCTCGAAGGCGGCCCGGTCGACCTTGCGGTGGTAGCGGGAGCCGAGCTTGCCGCCGATCATCGCGCCCAGCAGGGTCACCAGCAGCACCGCACCCAGCGCGATCAGCCCGCCGGTCGTCGCGGTGCCCGAGTCGACGGGCAGCGACGGCAGGTTGAGCTGGTCGAAGAAGTTGTACTGGGTGCCCAGCACCAGCCCGGCCAACGCGGCGAGCACCAGCACGATGACGCCCCACAGCCACACGCCGAGGCCCTGCTTGGTCCCGTTGAACCGGGCCATCCGGCCGGCGACGTAGCCGCCGGCGAGGTAGGCGATGAACAGCACGACCAGCAGCGCGATCGCCGCGCCCAGGCCGATGCCGCTGTTGGCCTGGTCGGCGGCCTCCTGGGGTGTGCCGAGGGTGGAGTAGAGGCCGAAGGCCAGGCCGGCCGCGGACAGGATCGCCAGCAGGATCACCGCGATGCCCACCGCGCTCATCCAGCCGAAGAACGCCGACCCCATGTGCAGGCCGCCGTAGCGGGCGCGCTGGGCGGCGGCCATCTCCTTGGCGCTGGTCGGGACGACGGCGCCGGTGCGGTCGTCGCGGCCGTCGCCGTCGCGGTCGACCGGGGCCGCCGCCACGGTGTCGTGCCGGTGGTCGTCGTGCCGGTGGTCGTCGTGCCGGACCCCGTCGTGCCGGGTCGTGTCGTGGCGCAGGTCGCCGCGGTCGCCGTGGTCGTCGTGCCGGTCCCGGTCGTGCCCGGCCGCCGCGGCCCCGCCGACCCCGGCCGCCGCGGCCGCGGCGCCGAGACCGTGCCCGCGGTCGCCGTGCCGGGCCGCCGTGTCGGCGGTGGTCGGCGTCCCCCCGGGCTCGGGGGTCACGCCCGGCGCGGCGCCCGCGGCGCCGGGCGCCGCGGTGTTGGCCGGGCTGGTGCCGGGTGCGGCGTGGCCGGGCAGGACGGAGGTCTGCTCGGCGGGCACCCGCTCGTCGTGGACCGGCGGGGCGTACCCCTGCTGGTCGTGGACCTGCGGGCCGGTGGTGGAGCCGGCGCCGGTCACGGGCGTCGCCCCGTGCCGGCCGGTCGGGTCGGGGGTGGTGCCCCGGGTGTCGTCGGCCATGGCGCGTCCCCTCCTGGGAGGTCTGCACCGGGGCCAGGCCGGCCCCGGTCGTCGACGCTGTGTGCCCCGGACCGGCGGCGGCGAACCCTCGCCGGGGTCACTCGGCGACGGCGGTCCACCAGTCGGGGGTGGCGGGGACGTCGCCGGTGAGGTCCAGCCGCTCCCCGGGCCGGGGGACGACGACCGGCACGTCGCCGGCCGCGGCGAGCAGCCGGTCCACCGGCTCGGCCCAGGCGTGGAAGGCCAGGTTGAAGGTGGCCCAGTGGATGGGCAGCAGCACCCGCCCGCCGAGGTCGCCGTGCGCGCGGACGGCCTCCTCGGGGTCCATGTGGATGGCCGGCCACTGCGGGGCGTAGGCGCCGACCGGCAGCAGCGTCAGGTCGAAGGGCCCGTGCTGGGCGCCGATCGCGGCGAACGCGGGGTGGTAGCCGGTGTCGCCGCCGAAGAAGACCCGGTGCCGCGGCCCGCGGACCACCCACGAGGACCACAGCGTGTCGTCGCGGGTCAGGCCCCGGCCGGAGAAGTGCCGGGCCTCGGCGCACACCAGGGTCAGCTCGCCGACCCGGTGCTCGCCGTCCCAGTCGAGCTCGACGACCCGGTCGGCGGGCACGCCCCAGCCGCGCAGGTGCTCCCCGATGCCCAGCGGCACGACGAACGGGGCGTCCTGCTCGCGGACCAGCCGCTCGACGGTGGGCAGGTCGAGGTGGTCGTAGTGGTCGTGGCTGATGAGGACGGCGTCCACGCGCGGCAGCTCCTCCAGCGGCCCGGGCACCGGGTGCAGCCGCTTGGGCCCCACCAGGGCGGACGGCGACACCCGCTCGCCCCACACCGGGTCGACCAGGACGCGGCCGCCGTCGACCTCCAGCAGTGCGCTGGCGTGGCCGAACCAGGTGACGGCGAGCTCGGCGGCCTCCTCGGGCAGCTGCGGGCTGACCAGCGGGACCGGCCGGGCCGGGGCGCCGCGGCGGCGGCTGCGGCGCAGCTCGCGGACCAGCTCGGCCCGGTCGCCGTCGACGGCGGTCGGGGTGGGCAGCGTGTTGCGGAACCTGCCCTCCGAGAAGTTGGGCGACCCGGCGACGGTGGGCCGCAGGGCGCGGCGGCCGGCGCCCATCGAGCGGGGCACGCCCCACGCGGCGCGGGTGACCAGGGCCGCGGGCACGGCGAGGGCGGCGGTGAGCACGGCGGCGAGCGGGGAGCGGTGGCGGGTCGGCACACCCCCAGCATCCCCGCCGCGGCGGCCGTGCGCCGCGACGGGGACGGCGGCGTCAGCCCGTGGGGGTGGTCGTCCCCGTCGTGCCGGTGGACGTCGTGCCGGTGGGCGTCGTGCCGGTGGGCGTCGTGGGCGCGGTCGAGGACGGCGAGGCGCTGGACGGGGACGTGGTGGGGGGCGCCGTCGTGGTGGGCGGGGTGGTCGTGGGGGTCGGAGCCGGCCGGCCCGTCGGCGGCGTCGTCGTCGGCGGGGTGCTGTTCGGCGTCGTCGGGGCCGTCGTCGTCGGCACGGTGGTCGTCGGCACGGTGGTCGTCGGCGGGGCGGTGGCCCCCGCGCCGGTGGGCACCGTGGTGGTGGGCACCGTGGTGGTGGGCACCGTGGTGGTGGGCACGGCCGTGGTCGGCACGGCGGTGGTGGGCGTCGGCGTGCCGGGCGGGGCGGGCACCAGGGTGGTGGTGAGGACCGAGGTCAGCGCGGGGGGCAGCGGGGGCCGGGCGGTGGAGGACGCGGGGGCGGCCGCCGGCGTCGGCGCGGGGCTGGTCAGCGGCGGCGTGGCCACCGGGGCCACCGGGGCCGTGGACGGCGTCGTGCCGGCCGACCCGTCGGTGGCGGTGCTGGTGCTGCCGGCGGGGGAGCCGGTCCAGCTGGGGGCCGCGACCGGCGGGACCTGGGCCGGGGAGTCGGTGCCCCCGGGTGCGGCCGCGGCGAGCAGGGTCAGCCCGCCCGCGGCGACGACGCCCAGGCCGAGCGCGGCGACCGGCGCGGCGCGGCGGCGCATCCGGCGGGCCCGCGGACGGCGGGCGACGACCCGGACCGGCGGTGCCGGCGGGACGACCTCGGCGGGGACGACGACGGGCACGTCACCGGTGTCGGCGTGACGGCCGTAGCTGTCCGCGTCGGGGTCCAGCCAGGGCTGTCGCGCGCTGTCGTCGGCGTCCGTCATGGCCTGTGGACCTCCGTCCGGGTCGTCCACCATGGCACCACGCGGCGACGTCCGCTGCAGGCTGACCTGCGCACATGTCGCGCAACGTCCGTGATCGCTCACGGAACGGCGTCGTACCGGGAGGGAGCCCGGCCGGTGCGCGAGGATGCCGGGACCGAGGAGAGGGGGAGCGGTGGACGACGTCTCGGCCATCCTGCTGGCCGTCCTGGTCGGCGGGGTGCTCGCCGGCCTGCTCCGGTTGCCGCCGCTGCTGGGCTTCCTGGCCGCCGGCTTCGTGCTGGCGCCGCTGGGCGTGCAGGCGCCGCCGGAGCTGTCCTCGGTCGCCGACCTGGGCGTGACCGTGCTGCTGTTCGGCGTGGGCCTCAAGGTCGACCTGCGCTCGCTGGTGCGCCGGGAGGTGTGGCTGACCTCCTCGGTGCACGCGCTGGTCTCCACCGGGGTGACGGCGGGGCTGCTGGGTCTGCTCGCCGTCCTCGGCGTGGCGCTGGCGGCCGACGGCGGGCCCCGGGCGTGGCTGCTCATCGGGTTCGCGCTGTCGTTCTCCAGCACCGTCTTCGTGGTCAAGGTGCTCGAGGAGCGCGGTGCCACGCAGACGCTCACCGGCCGGCTGGCCATCGGCGTCCTGGTCGTGCAGGACCTGCTCGCGGTGGTCTTCCTCGCCGTCGCCGAGGGGACGGTGCCCAGCCCGTGGGCGCTGCTGCTGGTGCTGCTGGTCCCCGCCGCGCCGCTGCTGCGCGGGGTGCTCGCCCGGCTGGGCCACGACGAGCTGCTGCCGCTCTACGGGATCGTGCTGGCCCTGGTGCCCGGGTACGCGCTGTTCTCGGCGCTCGGCGTGAAGGGCGACCTCGGGGCGCTGCTGCTGGGCGTGCTGCTGGCCGGTCAGCCGCGCTCGGCGGAGCTGGCCCGGTCGCTGTTCGGCATCAAGGACCTGCTGCTGGTCGCCTTCTTCGTCTCGATCGGCCTGGCCGGGCTGCCCACCGGGGCCGAGCTGCTCGTCGCCGGCGTGCTGCTGCTGGCGCTGCCGGTGCAGGGCCTGGCCTTCGTCGTGCTCTTCTACCTCGCCCGGCTGCGCCGCCGCACGGCGGTCTTCACCGCCACCGCGCTGACCAACTTCTCCGAGTTCGGGCTGATCGTGGTGGTCGCGCTGCCCGACGACCTGCTCGACCCCGGGTGGGCCACCCCGCTGGCGGCGGCGGTCGCGGCGTCGTTCGTGCTGCCCTCGCTGGTGGGTGACCGGCCCGACCGGCTCGTGGTGGCGCTGCGCCGCTGGCTGCCCGACCGGCCCGACCACCGGCTGCACCCCGACGACCGGCCGCTGGACCTCGGCGACGCGCAGGCCGTCGTCCTCGGCATGGGCCGGGTGGGGTCGGCGGCGCACCGGCGGCTGGCCGGGGAGTACGGGCTGCGGGTCATCGGCATCGAGGCCGACCCCGACCGGGTGGCCCGGCTGCAGGCCGAGGGCGTGCACCTGATCGAGGGCGACGCCACCGACCCGCGGCTGTGGGAGGAGCTGGAGCTGCACCACGTCGAGCTGGTGCTGCTGGCCATGCCGGCCCACGACAACAACCTCGCCACGCTCACCCGGCTGCGCGCGCACGGCTTCGGCGGCACGGTCGCCGCGGTGACCCAGTTCGACGACGACCAGGCCGAGATCCTGGACGGCGGCGCCGACATCGGCCTGCAGCTCTACGAGGGCGCGGGCGCCGAGCTCGCCGACCGCGCCGTCGCCCGCCGCACCACCGGCTAGGCAGGGCAAGCCCTGCACCCACTGACGAGGCTCGTCAGCGGGTGCAGGGCTTCCCCTGCCCGGTGGGGACGGCGGCGGGTCAGCCGGCGATGGCGGCCACCGGGGGCGTGCGGGCCGCGCGACGGGAGGGCAGCACGCTGGCCAGCAGCCCCGCGGCGGTGGCGACCACGACGATCGCGCCCACCTGCAGCCACGGGATCGAGATGACCGTGCCCTCGGCCGACAGCGCCCCCAGCACCGAGGCGGCGCCGACCAGGCCGTAGCCGCCGCCCAGGAGCACCCCGAGCACCGCGGCCACCCCGGCGACCAGCACGGCCTCCCAGGCCAGCAGGCCGCGCAGCTGACGGCGGGTGAGGCCCAGCGCCCGCAGCAGCCCGCTCTCCTGCCGCCGCTCCACCACCGACAGCGCCAGGGTGTTGCCCACCCCGATGAGCGCGATGAGCACGGCCACCCCCAGCAGGCCGGTGACCACCAGCAGCAGGGTGTCCAGCACGTCGTCCAGGGCGGCCCGCTCGCTGGCGATGCCGGTGACGAACGCGGTCGGGACCTCGGTGCCGGCCAGGTCGGTGACCGCCTCCACGGCGGTCGCGGTGTCCGCGGTGTCGGCCAGCCGCAGCCAGACCGTGCCCAGGCCCGCGTCGGGGACCAGCGCGGTCAGCTCGGTGCCGGTGAGCCGGGGCGTGCTGAGGTCGTCGGTGCCGACCACGGTGGTCAGGGTCAGCGACCGGCCCTCGGCGGAGAGCTCGACCGGGTCGCCGTCGCCGACGCCCCAGACGTCGGCGAGGTAGCGGGGCAGGACGACCTGGCCCAGCTCGGGCAGCGGCTCGTCGACCGTCGAGCGCAGCACCGGCAGGGTGGCGGGCACGTCGAACCCGTCGACGCCGTAGACCTGCCCGTCGGGGCCGGTGACCTCGCCGTAGGTGAGGCCGACGCCGGCCTGCACGCCGTCCACGGCGGTGAGCTGGCCGACCAGGCCGTCGGGCATGTCCGCGCCGAAGCCCTGCACCACCACGTCGGTGGGGTAGGCGGCGTCCAGCCCGGCCGCGGCGGTGGCCCGGGTGGACGCCGCGCCCACGACCATCGCGGTGGTCAGGGTGACGCCGATGACCAGCGCGGTGGCGGTGGCCGCCGTCCGGCGGGGGTTGCGGGTCGCGTTGCCCGCGGCCAGCCGGCCGGGGACGCCGCCGGCGCGGCCGAGCAGCCGGCCCGCGGCCGCGACCACCGGCGGGATCGCCCGCTGGGCCAGCAGCAGCGCGCCGAGGAAGCTCAGCACCCCGCCGGGCAGCGCCAGCAGGACCTCGCCGACGGCCGCACCGAACAGCAGCAGCGCCACGCCGGGGACGAACAGCAGCAGGCCGAGGACCAGCCGCAGCACGCCAGGCCGGGAGCGCAGCGGTGCGGCGTCGACCGGCCGCAGCGCGGCCAGCGGGGCCACCCGCGTGGCGGCCCGGGCCGGGGCCAGCGCGGCGACCACGGTGGTCACCAGGCCCACGGCCAGGCCGGCGACGACGGCGACCCACGGCACGGAGACCCCGGCCAGCGGGATCGGCGAGTCCAGCGCCCGGGCCAGCGCCGAGACGCCGGCGGCCAGCCCGACGCCGGCCAGCACGCCGAGCACGGAGGCGGCCAGGCCGGTGATCGCGGCCTCGCCCAGCACGCTGCGGCGGACCTGGGACGACGTCGCGCCGACGCAGCGCAGCAGTGCCAGCTCGCGGGTCCGCTGGGCCAGCAGGACGGCGAAGGTGTTGGCGATGACCAGCCCGGCCACCAGGACGGCGACGGTGGCGAAGACCAGCAGCACCACGGCGAGGGCGTCGGAGTCCCCGGTGAGCGCCGCGGCGGCGGACTCGGCGGCCTCGGTGCCGGTCTGCAGGGTGACCGCGCGGGTGGTGACCGCGGCCTGCAGCGCCACCGGGTCGGGGTCGCCGGTGACCAGGAGCTCGCTGGCCCAGGCGCCCCACTGCTGGGCCTGCTCCGGGGTCACGAAGCCCTGCGTGAACAGGCCGCCGGTGACCGAGCCGGAGACGTCGACCAGCCCGGTGACGGTGAGGTCGCCGCTGAGCTCGGAGCCGTCGGCGTCGTAGGTGGTGTAGGGCACGACGTCCCCGACGGCGACGTCGGAGCCCTCGGACAGCGCGATCTGGCCGGGCTGCGTCGGCAGGCTGCCGGCGGCCAGCTGCTGCCAGCGCAGGGCGGGGGCGTCGGCGACGGCGCCGATCGCGACGTAGCGGGCACCGGTGGTGCCGGGCAGGACGGTCTGCAGCGAGGTGTCCCACTGCGGGGCGACGGCGGTGACCCCGGGGACGGCGGCCACGGCGGGCACCTGGTCGGCGAGGGTGTCGCCCTCGGTGGAGGACAGCACCAGGTCGGCGCCGGTGTACTGGGCGCCCACGGCGTCCAGGACGGTGGTCTTGGCGGTCTGGTTGAGCACCAGGGTGGCCACCACGAAGGCGACGGCGATGACGATCGCGGTCATCGAGGCGACCAGCCGGCCGGCGTTCGCCCGGACCTGGGCGAGGAGGACGCGGCGCACGGCTCAGCCCCCCAGTCCGCGGAGGGCGTCGATGACGGCGTCGGCGGTGGGCTGGTGGACCTCGCCGGCCAGGTGCCCGTCGGCGAGCAGCACCACGCGGTCGGCGTAGCCGGCGGCCACCGGGTCGTGGGTGACCATGACGACGGTCTGGCCGGTCTCCCGGACGCTGGAGCGCAGCAGGCCGAGCACCTCGGCGCCGGTGCGGGAGTCCAGGTTGCCGGTGGGCTCGTCGGCGAACACGACGTCCGGGCGGGGGAGCAGGGCGCGGGCGACGGCGACGCGCTGCTGCTGGCCGCCGGAGAGCTCGTAGGGCCGGTGGCCGAGCCGGTCGCGCAGGCCCAGCCGGGCCACGACGTCGTCCATCCAGGCCCGGTCGGGGCGGTGGCCGGCCAGCTGCATCGGCAGCGTCATGTTCTCCTCGGCGGTGAGCACCGGCAGCAGGTTGAACGCCTGGAAGACGAAGCCGATGCGCTCGCGGCGCAGCGTGGTCAGCTGCTCGTCGCGCAGCCGGGTGAGCTCGGTGTCGCCCAGCCAGACCTGACCGGCGGTGGCGGTGTCCAGCCCGGCCAGGCAGTGCATGAGCGTGGACTTGCCCGAGCCCGAGGGGCCCATGATCGCGGTGAACCGGCCGCGCTCGAACGCGACGTCCACCCCGGCGAGGGCGTGGACGGCGGTCTCGCCCTTGCCGTAGGTCTTGCGCAGGCCGGCGGCGCGGACGGCGGCGGTGGTGGGCGGTGCCTCGCCGGGGACGGTCATCATCGGCACGGACATGCGGAGCTCCTCGGGCACGGGTGATCAGGTCGGCACCCAGCGTCGCGGCGGAGCACGTCCTCCCGCGTCGGAGCTGGGTCCCGACCCTGCGCCCGCTGTGCTGCGCCCCAGGGCGGACCGGGGTCATCCCGCAGGGGGACCTCAGTCCGCGGGCAGCTCCCCGGTGAGCAGCTGCGCGGCGGCGGTCTCCAGGTCCAGCCCGCGGCCGAAGGCCAGCGCGCGCAGCGCCGCCAGCGCCGTCCCGCTGCTGGCGCCCCGCTCGGTGGCCAGCCGGCCGACGGCGACCCAGACCTGCTGGCGGGCCCGCACCGGGTCGGTGCGCAGGGACGCGGGGACCCCGAGGACGGCGTCCGCACCGGCGGCCAGGCCGGCGACGAGCTCGGCGCCGGCCACGTCGGCGACCTCGCGGGCGGCGTCGACCAGGTCCGGGCCGGGCGCGGCGGGGTCGGCGGCGAAGAGGTCCAGCACGACCGACCCGGCCAGCGCGCCGCCGACCGGCAGCGCCAGCACGCTGCGGAACGGCGTCCGCCCGGCCAGCTCGAGGGCGAACACCGGCCACCGTGCGTGCAGCTCGTCGGCCCCGGCGGCCACCGGGGCGCCGTCCCGGTGCGCGGCGGTGCACGGGCCGTCGCCGAGGGCGAACTGCAGCCGTTCGGCCTCGGCGGCGGCCGGGTCGCCGGCGGCCAGCGGCACCCGGCGCCCGGCCAGCAGTTCCAGGCTCAGCCCGGCGCCGTCGACCCCCAGCGCCTGCGCGGCCGCACGCGCCAGCCGCTCCGGGAGCAGCAGCCCGGCGTCCTCGGTGCCCGGCCCGGCCAGCGCGGCCCGGAAGGCGCGCGCAGGGCCGCTCAACGGACTGCGACCAACGGCAGCAGCACCCGGTCGACGAGGGCGAGCACCTCCGGTGCGGGCATCGGGGGCACCAGCGCGCCGCACCGCTCCCACCACAGGGCCTGCAGCACCCGGTGCATGAGGTGCCGCTGGGCCGGGGCCACCGGCCGCCCCCTCCCGGCCTCCCGCTCGCAGACCGCGGCCACCGCCTCGCGGAGCGGGGCGACCAGGGCGCGGTCGAGGGACGCCCGCAGCTCGGGGCTGTGGTGGGCCAGGCCGAGGACCGAGGCCACCGCCTGCTCCAGGACGTCCGGGGAGCGGGTGAAGGGGTGCAGGAGCGCGGCGAGGTCCCCGCGCAGCGACCCGGTGTCGGGGGGTGTGCGCACCAGCCGGACGCCGTCGAGGGCGTCGGTGAGCAGGGCCGGCATGGTCCGCCAGCGCCGGTAGATGGCCGCCTTGCCCGCTCCGGTGCGCGCGGCCAGCACCTCGGGGTTCAGCCGGGAGTAGCCGCGCTCGGCCACCAGCTCGACGGCGCCGTCGAGCAGGCGCTGCGTCAGGTCGGCGTCGCGGGGGCGTCCGGTGCGGACGCGCGGGGTGGGCGGCACGGTGCTCGATCCCGGGCACGGGTGCCCTGGCGGGGAGGGCGGGGCACCCTCGACCGACGCCGTGGTTGGACGCCCCGGTGGGGACCGGTGGTCCGACGCTACCCCTGCCTCACCCGGCCAGCAGGTCGCCCGGGCCCGCGGAGCCCACCGGCACCGAGGAGCCGGCGGCCGGGTCCGCCACCCGGCCGGTGTCCCGGCGGTCGTCCGGGAGCTGCACGGTGCCGGTCGGGGCGGTCAGCAGCACCGTGGCGCGGGCGGCCCCGGTGCCGCGCTCGGCGACCACGCAGCGCACCGCCACGACCAGCCCGGCGGGGTCGGTGCCGCTCGGGAAGCCCTGGGTGCCGCAGCCGATGGTCTGCAGGCTGCCGTCCCCGAGCCGGGCGGCCCAGGCGGTGCTCACCACCACGGCGCCGCTGGGCTGGGGCACGACCAGCACCGCGGCGTCCACCCCGCCCCCGCGCGGGCCGGGGAGGGCGCCGGCCCACAGCAGCTGCGGGGTGAGGGTCGCCGGGTCCTGACCGGTCGGGGCGGCCACCGCGCCCAGGGCGGCGTCCACGGCGGCCGTGCGGGCGCCGAGGTCGGCGTCCCCACCGCGGAGGGGGACCAGCGGAGGGACGGCGGGCCGGGCGTCGGCGTCCCCCGCCCTGGCGACCGGCACCGGCAGCGCGGACACCCCGGCCCGGACCTGCACCGCCACCCCGCCGGGGTCGGGTGCGGCCAGCCGCAGCACACCGACGCCGTCCTCGAGCGGCAGGGCGACCGGGTCGCGCCCGGCCGAGCCGTCGGCGCGGACCACCAGGCCGGTGGACACCTGGACCGGCTCGTCGGGCTCGGCGACCACCACGAGGACGTCGTCCAGCTGCAGCGCGGCGGGCCGGTCCGGCGGCAGCGCCACCGGTCCGGCGACGGGGGAGAGGGGGCCGTCCGCCGGGCCGGCCGACCACCACCCGGTCCAGCCGCGGTCGGTGCGGCCGGCCACGAGCGCCCACCGCCGGTCCAGCAGCTCGCCGGCGAGCACCAGCTCCCGCCGGCCGGTCGCGGGGCCCTCGGCGGGTGCGGCGAGCAGCGCGTCCCGGACGGCCTCGTCACCGGCGAGGGAGCCGCGGGTCGGGCCGTCGAAGCGGCCCCGCGGGGCCGTCGGGGCCGGGCCCGGGACGAGCACCGCGAGCAGCGCGACGGCCACCAGCCCGACGACCGCGAGCAGGGGCCGGGTGCAGCGGGACCGGCGGTGCGCCCGGACCAGCGGCACGGCGGCGACGTCGTCCCGCGCCGGGGGACGACGGACGGCGAGCAACCCGTCCAGCGCCCGCGCCACGGCGTCCTCCTGCGCGGGGGTCCGTCCTCCTGCACCAGAGCTGGTGAGGGACGACGGACCTGGATCAACTCCCCTGATCAACGCTGCGCGGCCGCGGGCCAGGGCGGCGGGGTCGGCGGGGGCGCCCTCGTGGTGCAGCACCAGCGCGGCGCGGGCGGCGTCGTCCAGGCCGGCGAGCACGGCGGCGGTGGCCCGGGCGGCGGCCAGCTCGTCCGCGCCCACCCACCACGGGTCCGGGCCGGCCGGCACGACCGCGCCGCGGGGGGCACGGGTGCGCACCAGCGCGGCCACCGCCGTCGCGTGGTCCGCACCGGGCGCCAGCCGGGCCAGCGCACGGTCGACCCGGTCCTCGGCCAGCCGCTCGTCACCGGTCAGCAGGAACGCCGGCCCCAGCAGGGCCTCCCGGTGCTCGCGCACGGTGCCGGCGACGTCCACGGCACCGATGGTGGCCCCCGGTCCACGGCGCGCGCCCGGGGGAGCCGGGTGGTGAGATGGGATCGAGCAGGTGAAGGACCAGTGGGGCTCGTATCCCTGCCAGCGCAAATCTTGTTTACGGATAGTACGTTCCCTGCACTGCCGCGGCTGCGACCAGGCGCCCGGCCCCAGTGGAACGAGGTCCCCGTGCCCGCCCTGCTCCTCGGGTCCATCAGCACGATCGCCGACACCTCCGAGCTCCAGCGCGCCGCCTTCAACGACGCCTTCGCCGCGCACGGCCTGGACTGGCGGTGGGAGCAGGACGAGTACCGCGCCCTGCTGGCCAGCAACGGCGGCGCCGACCGCGTCGCCTCCTACGCCCGCGACCGCGGCGAGACCGTGGACGCCGCCGCGGTGCACGCCACCAAGTCCGAGCTGTTCCAGCAGGCCCTCGGCCGCGGCGGCCTCACCGCCCGCCCGGGCGTGCTCGACGCCGTCCGGGCCACCAAGGAGGCCGGGGACCCGGTGGCGCTGGTGACCACCACCTCGCCGGAGAACGTCGTCGCCCTGGTCGCCGGGGTGGACGGCCTGGAGCTGGCCGACTTCGACCTCGTCGTGGACAGCTCGGTCGTGGCGGAGTCCAAGCCCGACCCGGCGCCCTACCGGCACGCGCTGCGCACCCTCGGCGTCGACGCCGCGGACGCCGTCGCGGTCGAGGACAACGTCGGCGGGGTGGCCTCGGCGACCGCCGCCGGCGTCCGCGTCCTGGCCTTCCCCAACACCAACACCGCCGGTCACGACTTCGGGGACGCCCCCGTGGTCGAGCACCTCGACCCCGCCGCGCTGCAGGCCTGAGAGGACACCCGATGACCACCGTCAGCTCATCCGTCACCCGCACCGACGGCGGGTTCGCCGTCGAGGCCGTGCACCGCACCGAGTACCGCCTGGTCCCGGTGGACGGCGTGTTCGCCCCGCACAACCCGCAGCTGGCCGACTGCTACCGCGCGGCCGGCCGCTGCCTGGCCGTCGTCGACGAGAACGTGCTCGCGCTGCACCGCGAGGCCATGGAGGCCTACTTCGCCGCGGCCGGCATCGACCTCACGATCATCCCGGTGGCCATCGCGGAGACCGACAAGACGCTGGCCACCCTGGAGCGGCTGGTCGACGCCTTCGGCGCCTACGGCCTGCTGCGCACCGAGGCCCCGCTGGTGGTCGGCGGCGGCCTGGTCACCGACGTCGCCGGGTTCGCCTGCGCCTCCTACAAGCGGTCCACGCCCTACATCCGGATCCCCACCACCCTCATCGGGCTGATCGACGCCAGCGTGTCCATCAAGGTCGCGGTCAACCACGGCAAGGCCAAGAACCGGCTGGGCGCCTACCACGCGTCCTCGACGGTGTTCCTCGACTTCTCGTTCCTCGCCTCCCTCGCCGAGGACCAGGTCCGCAACGGCATGGCCGAGCTGATCAAGATCGCGGTGGTGGCCAACCGCACCGTGTTCGACCTGCTCGACGAGCACGGCGAGGAGCTGCTGCGCACCCGGTTCGGCCACGTCGACGGCACCCCGGAGATCCGCAAGGTCGCCGACCAGGTCACCGACGAGGCGATCGAGACGATGCTGCAGCTGGAGGTGCCCAACCTCGCCGAGCTGGACCTGGACCGGGTGATCGCCTACGGCCACACCTGGAGCCCGACGCTGGAGCTGACCCCCGAGGTGCCCTACTTCCACGGGCACGCCATCTCGGTGGACATGGCCTACTCGGCGACCCTGGCCGCGCGCCGCGGCTACATCTCCGTCGCCGACCGCGACCGGGTGCTGGCGCTGTTCAGCCGGCTCGGCCTGACCGTGGACAGCCCCTACCTGACCCCGGAGCTGCTCATCGGGTCGACCCGGTCGATCCTGCAGACCCGCGACGGCCTGCTCCGCGCGGCGGCGCCGAAGCCGATCGGGGAGTGCACGTTCATGAACGACGTCTCCGACGACGAGCTCGTGGAGACGCTGCAGCTGCACCGCGAGGTCGTCGCCGGGCTGCCCCGCGGCGGCGAGGGCGTCGACGCGTTCATGGTCCCGCGCACCAGCCCGGTCGTGCAGGCGCCGTGACGCCGGGGCTGCGTCCGGTCACGCCGCTGGGCCTCCTGGCGGCGCGGCTGGACGCCGTCTGCGGCCGGCTCGGCGCGGTCGAGCAGGGCCTGCGCGCCGAGCTCGAGGGCATCCGCGACCTGGCGGCGGGGTTCGAGCCCTACCTGGAGCGGCACACGTCCCCCGAGTCGGCCGAGCTCGCCGCGCTCGCCGCGGCGACCCGGTCCGCGCCGTGGTCGGGGTCGCTGGAGGCCGAGATGCTCTCCGGCCACGTCGAGGGCCGGTTCCTGCAGTTCCTGCTGCGCATGACCGGTGCCCGGCGGGTGCTGGAGTTGGGCATGTTCACCGGCTACTCGGCGCTGGCGATGGCGCAGGCGCTCCCCGCCGACGGCGAGGTCGTCGCCTGCGAGCTGGACCCGGAGGTGGCCGCGTTCGCGCAGCGCTGCTTCCCGGCCGGGGCGCGCATCGACGTCCGGGTGGGGCCGGCGGCGGACACGCTGGCCACCCTGGCGGCCGAGGGCCGGGTCTTCGACGTCGTGTTCGTCGACGCCGACAAGGCGGGCTACGCCGGCTACCTCGACGCCGTGCTGGACGGCGGCCTGCTCGCCCCGGGCGGGCTGGTCGCGGTGGACAACACCCTCATGCAGGGTCAGCCCTGGGCCGGCCCGGACACCCCCAACGGTGCGGCGATCGCCGCGTTCAACGACCGGCTGACCGCCGACCCCCGGGTCGAGCAGGTGCTGGTCCCCCTCCGCGACGGGATCACCCTGGTCCGCCGCACCACCCCCTGAGGAGAACCGTGCAGACCACCCCGCTGGCGCCGCTGGGCGCGCAGGTCACCGGTGTCGACGTCGCCGCCGTCACCCCCGAGGACGTCGCCGGGCTGCGCGCCGCGCTCGCCGAGCACGGCGTCGTCGTGCTGCCCGACCAGCACGTGGACGACGACGCCTTCCTGGCCTTCCTGCGGGCGTTCGGCCCGCTGACCTTCACCGCCGGCGAGACACCGGTCGAGGGGTACTCGGACCTCAACGTGATCAGCAACGTGGGCCGCACGGAACCGCCGCGCAGCACCTTCCACGTGGACAGCTCCTACCTGTCCACCCCGCCGGCCTACACGGCGCTGCGGGCGGTGCAGATCCCCTCGCAGGGCGGGGAGACGGTGTTCACCGACCAGTACCGGGCGCTGGAGACGCTGCCGGCCGACCTGCGCGAGCGGGTCGAGGGCCGCACGATCCGGCACGTGGTCACCGGCATCGACCCCGAGCTGCTGGGCCCGGACGACGAGACCGAGGCCGAGCACCCGGTGGTGCGGCCGCACCCGCTCACCGGCCGCCCGGCGCTGTTCCTCACCACCCCGAAGCGGTGCGCGTCGGTGAGCGGGCTGCCCGACGACGAGGCCGCCGGGCTGGTCGAGGAGCTGTACGCGCACTCCACCGACGAGGCGCACGCCTTCGCCCACCGCTGGGCGCCCGGGGACGTGGTGATGTGGGACAACGCCTGCGTGCTGCACCGCGGCGACCACTCCGTGGTGGTCGGCGACCGGGTGATGCACCGGGGGATGGTCCGCGACCACGGGGCGACCCGCTGACCGCCGCACCCGCCCGGCCACGCACCGGGGAGGACGCGCCGGTCCGGCCCACCCCGGGCCGGTCGCTGGCGGTGCTGGCCGGGCTGGCGCTCACCCTGCCGGTCGACCTGGCGGTCACCGCGGCGGCGCTGCTGACCACCCGGGCCCCGCGGCCCGCGCCGGCGGCCGACCGGCGGACGGTGCTCATCAGCGGCGGCAAGATGACCAAGGCCCTGCAGCTCGCGCGGTCCTTCTCCGCGGCCGGGCACCGGGTGGTCCTGGTGGAGAAGGCCGCCTACCGGTTCACCGGGCACCGGTTCTCGCGGGCGGTGGACACGTTCCACGTCGTCCCCGACCCCCGGGACCCCGGCTACGCGCAGGCGCTGCTGGACGTCGTCCGGGCCGAGGGGGTCGACCTGTACGTGCCGGTCTGCTCGCCGGTGGCCTCGGAGCCCGACGCCGCCTCGGCCGAGCTGCTGGCCGGGCACTGCGAGGTGCTGAGCCTGGACGCCGACACCGTGCGCACGCTGGACGACAAGCACGCCTTCACCGCGCTGGCCGCCTCGCTGGGGCTGTCGGTGCCGGACACGCACCGCATCACCGACGCCCAGCAGGTGCTGGACTTCGACTTCACCCGCTCCACCCGGCCCTATGTGCTCAAGTCGATCGCCTACGACCCGGTGCACCGCCTCGACCTCACCCCGCTGCCCCGGCCCACCCGCGCCGAGACCGCGGCGTTCGTGGCCGGCAAGCCGATCAGCCCGGACAACCCCTGGATCCTGCAGGAGTTCGTCACCGGCACCGAGGTGTGCACGCACTCGACCGTCCGGGACGGCGAGGTCACCGTGTGGTGCTGCTGCCCCTCGTCGGCGTTCCAGGTGAACTACGCCCAGGTCGACCGGCCGCGGATCCGGGAGTGGGCCACCCGGTTCGCCGCCGCGCTGGGCGGCACCGGGCAGGTGTCGCTGGACTTCATCGAGGCCGAGGACGGCACGCCCTACGCCATCGAGTGCAACCCGCGCACGCACTCGGCCATCACGATGTTCCATGACCACCCGGGCCTGGCCGACGCCTACCTGCACGCGCGCGACACCCCGCTGGAGCCGCGGCCGGGCAGCCGGCCGACCTACTGGACCTACCACGAGCTGTGGCGGGCGCTCAGCGCCCCGCGGACGGCGGCGGGCCGCTGGCGGGTGGTCCGCGAGGGCACCGACGCCGTGTTCGACCGGGCCGACCCGCTGCCCTACCTGGTGCTGCACCACGTGCAGGTCCCGCTGCTCCTGCTGCGCAGCCTGCGCTCGCGCGGGGCGTGGAGCCGGATCGACTTCAACATCGGCAAGCTCGTCCAGCCGGCGGGGGACTGATGGCCCGGGTGCTGCACCTGGTCGGGTCGCCGACCAGCGCGTTCATGGACGACCTGTCCCGGCTCTACGCCGCCGACTGCCTGGCGAACGTCGGCGACTCCCACGAGCACGTGGTCGCGCACGTCGCCCCGGACGGCTCCTGGCGGTTCCCCGCCACGCTGGCCGAGCTGGCCGACGCGCAGCCGCTGCCGATCGGCGACGCGCTGGCCCGGCTGGTGGCGCTGCGGCCCGACGTCGCGCTGCCGCAGATGTTCTGCATCCCCGGCATGACCTCCTACCGGGCCCTGCTGGACGTGCTGGGCATCCCGTTCGTCGGCAACCCCGCCGACGTGATGGCGCTGGGCGCGCACAAGGCCCGGGCCCGCGCCGTGGTGGCCGCGGCCGGCGTCCGGGTGCCGGCCGGCGAGGTCCTCGCCCCCGGGGGGACGACGACGCTGGCCCCGCCCCTGGTGGTCAAGCCGGTCGACGCCGACAACTCCGCCGGCATCACCCACGTCGTGCACGCCGACCAGCTGCCCGCCGCCCTGGCCGCCGCGTGGGCGGAGTCCGGGCACGCCCTGGTCGAGGAGTACGTGCCGCTGGGCCGGGAGGTGCGCTGCGGGGTGGTGGTGCGCGACGGGGAGCTCGTGCCGCTGCCGCTGGAGGAGTACGGCCTCTCCGCCGACCACCCGGTGCGCACCGCCGAGGACAAGATCCGCCGGGCCGACGACGGCACCCTCGGGCTGATGGCCAAGGACACCCCGACGGTGTGGGTCGTGGACCCGGCCGACCCGGTCACCGCCCCCGTCCAGGAGGCGGCGCTGGCCTGCCACACCGCGATGGGCTGCCGGGACTACTCGCTGTTCGACTTCCGGGTCGACCCCGACGGCGTCCCGTGGTTCCTCGAGGCCGGGCTGTACAACTCCTTCGCCCGGCAGAGCGTGGTGCCCACGATGGCCCGGGCGGCCGGGATCGAGCTGCCCGAGCTGCTGGACGTCGCGGTCGCCGCCGCCCTGGCCCGTGCTGCGGGGGACCGGGGGCGCTCGTAACCTGCGCGGGTGAGCGGACCTCGGGACGGGTGGCCGGGCCGGCCCCAGCTCCTGGGGATCTGGACGGCGGAGGAGCTCGAGGTCGCCCTGGTGCGCACCGCCTACGGCGACGCCGACCTCGAGACCGCGCTGCAGCTGGTCTTCGACCAGGGCCCCGGCCCGTTCGTGCTGCTGGCCGCCGGGCTGCTCACGGTCCAGCCCGACGTCGACGACCTCGGCGGCGGCCTGTGGGCCGAGGTGGAGTGGGCCGACATCGACGACGCGGTGATCACCGGTGCGCTGCGGGCCGAGCCCGGCCAGCTCGCCGCGCTGCGCAAGGCCGCCCGGATCGCCGCCGACCGCTGAGCCCCGCCGGGCCCCGCCGGGCCCTACCGGGCCCCGGCCTCAGCCGGTCGCGTCGCGCAGCAGGTCGGCCGGGTGCACCAGGCCCGACCGGTAGGCCAGCACCACCGCCTGCACCCGGTCGCGGGAGCCGGTCTTGGCCAGCACCCGCCCGACGTGGGTCTTCACGGTGGCCTCGCTGACGTACAGGCCGCGGGCGATCTCGGTGTTGGAGGCCCCGTAGGCCATCTGCACCAGCACCTCGGTCTCCCGCGGCGTCAGCTCGGCCAGCGCCGGGTCGGGCCCGCCGGCGGAGGCCGGGGCGCCGCCGCGCAGCATCGGCGCCACGTGCTGCAGCAGCCGCCGGGTGGAGCTGGCCGCGATCACCGAGTCGCCGTCGTGCACGGTGCGCACCGCGGCGAGCATCTCCTCGGGCGCGGCGTCCTTGAGCAGGAAGCCGCTGGCGCCCGCGCCGATGGCCGCGACCACGTACTCGTCGAGGTCGAAGGTGGTCAGCACGACCACCCGCGGCGGGTCGGGCAGCGCGGTCACCTGGCGGGTGGCCTCGATGCCGTCGGTGCCCGGCATCCGGATGTCCATGAGGACGACGTCCGCCGGGGTGCGGCGCAGCAGCTCGACGGCCGCGCCGCCGTCCCCGGCCTCGCCGACGACCTGCAGGTCGGGCTGGGAGTCGATCACCATGCGGAACCCGGCGCGGACCATCTGCTGGTCGTCGACCAGCACCACCCTGATCGTCGTCATCGCCGTCGACCGTAGGGCAGGACGGCGTGGACGCCGAAGCCGCCGCCGTGGCGCGGCCCGGCCTCCAGCCGGCCGCCGTGCAGCTGCGCCCGCTCCCGCATCCCGGTCAGCCCCTGGCCCCGGCCGTCGCGGCCCTCCGCGTCCACGATCGCGGCCGCGGCGCCGCGGCCGTCGTCGAGGACCGACAGCTCCAGCGCGTCGGCGCGCCACTGCAGCCGCACCCACGCCCGGCTGGCCGGCCCGGCGTGCTTGAGCACGTTGGTGAGCGACTCCTGCACGATCCGGTAGGCGGCCAGCTGCGAGCCGGTGGGCAGGTCGCGCGGCTCGCCCTCGACCAGCAGGTCGATGTCCAGCCCACTGCGCCGGACGTCCTCGACGAGGGCGGGCACCGCGGCGACGTCGGGCTGCGGGGCGAACTCCTGGCCGCCGTCCTCGCGCAGCACGCCGAGCAGGGCGCGCATGTCGGCCAGCGCCTGCCGGCCGGTGGCCGAGATCTGCTCCAGCGCCCCGACCGCCGCCTCGGGGTCGGCGCGGCCGGCGTAGCGGCCGCCGTCGGCCTGGGCGATGACCACCGACAGGGAGTGCGCGACGACGTCGTGCATCTCGCGGGCGATCCGGGCGCGCTCGGTGGTGGCGGCCAGCCGCATCTCCTGGTCGCGCTCGAGCTCGAGCAGCTGGGCCCGCTCCAGCATCGCGGCCTCCCGCTGGATGCGGCCGCGCTTGACCGTGCCGATCGCCCAGCAGGCCACCACCAGCACGCCGATGGCGCCGGCGGTGATGACCAGGTCGAACAGGCCGCGGCCGTAGGAGAAGGACGCGTCGCCGTAGTAGAAGCCGCCGAAGTAGCGCAGGGAGGCGATCACCGCGCCGACCAGACCGAAGGCCAGCCCGGCGCGGGAGGCCCAGCGCGGGGCGTAGGCGGCCAGCGCGTAGACCATCATCGGGACGGCGACGTTCGCGGCCACGAAGGAGCTGGTCAGCGCGACCTGGGCCAGCCCGACGACGACCACCACCGCGGCCGCCGGGACCGGTGCGGTGCGCCGCCAGGCCAGCGGGGCGACCAGGCCGATCGAGACCAGCACGTCGCCGGGCCCCTCGACCCCGCTGCCGCCGAGGGCGACGGTGGCGAGGCCGACGAGCACCGCGATGCCGACGTCCACCGCGAAGGGGTGCGCACGCAGCGCGTCCCCGGTGCGGCTCAGCGGCGCGGTCTCGTCCATCCCGGGCAGGTTAGGCAGCGCGCGGGGGCGCTGTCGTCGTCCCCAGGGGGGATCTGCGGGTCCTCCCCGGGGATCAGGCGCGCTCGACGGTGATGCCCGCCGGACCGCTGCGGAAGTGCACGTGCGCGAGGTCGGGGGCGTACCCGTCGGCCTCCAGCTCGCTGTGGTGGTGGGTGTCGCCGACGGCCAGCGTGGCGCACCCGGCGGCCCGGCCCGCGGCCAGCCCGGCGGGGGCGTCCTCGACCACCAGGCAGCGGTGCGGGTCGACCCCGATCCGGTGCGCGGCCAGCAGGAACGGGTCGGGGGAGGGCTTGCCGTTGACGACGTCGTCCACGCAGACGACCTCCCGGGGGGCGTGCAGGCCCGAGCCGGCCAGCCGGGCGGCCAGCAGCGGGCCGGTGCAGGAGGTGACGATCGCGACCCGGTTGGCCGGCAGCGCCGTGAACGCCTCCGCGGCGCCGGGCAGCACCTCGATGCCCTCGCCGGCGGCGTCCACCTCCAGGTCGTGGATGCGGGCCAGCGCGTCGGCTCGTCGGGCCCCGTCCACCAGCTCGGCCACGATGCGCCGGGCGGGCAGCCCACCGAGCGCGCCGAGCGCGGCGGGGTCGACGTCGAACTCGGCGGCCCAGGCGTGCCAGGCGGCCAGCGACCCGCGCATCGAGTCGATCAGCGTGCCGTCCATGTCGAAGAGCACCCCGTCGAAGGTCCGACCGGTCAGCGCGTCGAGGTCCATGAAGGCGCCGGAGGGCGCGGAGGTCCGTTGCACGCCACCCATGGTTCCACCGCCGGGTGGTGCGCCGCTGACGAACGGGTGACCAATCGTCTACAGAACAGGATCGTCCGTTTCGTCACACCGGAGGGTCAGGGCACGACGGTGACCGGCCAGCGGCCGGCCTTCACCAGCCGGACGGCGATCGAGCCCACCCACCGGTGCCCCGCCTGCTGCGAGGCCCCCACCACGACCGCGTCGGCCAGCAGCGCATCGGCGATGCGGGTGATCTCGACGACCGGGTCGCCGTCGGCCGGGACGTACTCGACCGGGATGCCGACCTGCGCCGCACCCCGGGCGACCAGGGCCTCGACCTCGTCGGCGATCTCCCGGGCGGTGCCGCTGGCCACCGCGGCCGACCCGGGCACCAGGCCGGCCAGCGGGGTGGTCCCGGTGCGCACGTGGACGACCACCAGCCGGGAGCGCTGGCGCCGGGCCAGGCCCGCGGCGTAGGCCGCCGCGCGCAGCGACGTGTCCGAGCCGTCGACGCCGACGAGCACCACCTCCGGCCCGTCCGTGCCGAGCTCGGGGACACCCTCCACCGGACCCACGACCCCGATCCTGCACCCGGCGCGGCAGAAGTCCTCCGGGCGGGGTGGTCGGGTCGGTCGGTCGTGCGCAAACGATCTACTCTGCACCCATGGTGAACGGCGACGTCGTCGGGTCCGGCGTGCCCAACGTCGTCGACACGAAGATGCAGGAGTCCGTCGTCGACGACGCCAGCCAGGCCCTGTCCGTGATCGGTGCCAGCCCCGGCGCCACCGCGCTGCCGCGGGTGCTGGGCGACTCCCCGATCGCCGTCCTGCTGGTCGACCGGTCCCACGGGCAGGTCACCTACGCCAACACCGCCGCCCTCGAGCTCGCCGGCGACGTCGGCCTGCCGGTGGCCGTCGACGCGTGGACGGCCGCCGCCGGGGTCACCGACGTCGACGGCAACCCGCTGACCGAGACCTCCGCGCCGCTGTCCCGGGTCGCGGCCGGGCAGCCGGTGGCCGGCGAGCCGGTGCGCATCCGCGGCACCGACGGCGTCGCCGACACCGACCGCGGCACCGCCGACAGCCGCGGCCCCGTCGTCTGGGCGACCGGCTTCCCGCTGGGCGAGGGCGCGCACGACGAGCAGCTCTCGCTGCTGGTGTTCCTCCCGGTCGAGCAGCCCACCGGCGCCGACGACCCCGAGGCGGTGCTGCAGTCGCTGCGCGAGCGCGCGGTGCTGGCCACCGACATCTGCTTCACCATCTCCGACCCGCGCCAGGAGGGGAACCCGCTGGTCTGGGTCAACCCGTCCTTCACCAAGGTCACCGGGTACTCCCTCGAGGACTCGATCGGGCGCAACTGCAAGTTCCTGCAGGGCCCGGCCACCGACCCGGCCGCGGTGCAGCAGATGGTCGACGACCTCTCGGCCGGCCGGTCCACCGCGGTCACCCTGCTCAACTACCGGCCCGACGGCACCGCGTTCTGGAACCACGTCTCCATCTCGCCGGTCTACGACGGCGCCGGCGAGCTCGTCTCCTTCGTCGGCGTGCAGTCCGACGTCACCAGCCGGGTCCTCGCCGACGCCGAGCGCGACGCCGCCCACGAGTCCGAGCGCACCGCCCGCCGGCACGCCGAGGAGGCCCGCGCCCGGATGGCCCTCATGGCCGAGGCGACCACCGAGCTGGTCGGCAGCCTGGACACCGCCGAGCTGCAGCACCGGCTGGCCCGCCTCTGCGTGCCCCGGCTGGCCGACTGGGTGTCCATCTGGCAGGTCGACGACGACGGCCTGATCACCTCGGCCACCAGCCTGCACCGCGACGGCGACGTCGTCCGCCCGCTGCTGGACGCGATGGAGGCCGCGTACCTCGGCCGGCCCTTCCCGCGGGCGGCGCCGGTGCGGGAGGCCTTCCTCACCGGCCAGCCGGTGCTCCGCGAGGACCTCGACGACCGGGCGCTGGAGCCCTACGCCCGCGGCCTGACCGACGGCGAGGTGCTCACCCAGCTCGGGGTCGGCTCGCTGCTGGCCCTGCCGCTGCCCTCGCAGCGGGGCACCTGGGGCGCGATGACCCTGGTCCGCGAGGCGGCTCACGGGTTCTCGGTCGAGGACCTCGACGTCGCCCAGGACCTCTGCCGGCGGGCCGGCCAGGCGCTGGACAACGCCCGCATCTACAGCCGCGAGGCCTCGGTCGCCGAGACCCTGCAGCACGCCCTGCTGCCCGAGCTGCCCGACCTGCCGCGGATCACCGCCGCCGCCCGGTACACCGCGGCCTCGGCCGCGGCCGCCGTGGGCGGCGACTTCTACGACCTGCTCCCGATGCCCGGAGGGGCCACCGGCATCGTGATCGGCGACGTCGCCGGGCACGACATCACCGCGGCCACCGCGATGGGCCAGCTGCGCGGGCTCATCCGCAGCGCCTGCTGGGACACCGACGAGCCGGCCCCGGACATCGTGCTGGCCCGCGTCGACCGGCTGCTGAAGGTGCTGAGCCTGCCGGTGATCGCCACCGCGGCGCTGCTGCGGGCCACCCCGCCGGCCGACGGCGGCGACGCCTGGGTGGTCGAGTGCGCCAACGCCGGGCACCCGCCGGTGCTGCTGCGCACCCCCGACGGCTCGGTCGACCTGTTCTGCGACGACCACGACCTGCTGCTGGGCACCGGGATGGCCGACCTGCTGCCGCCGCGGTCCAGCACGGTGCACAAGGTGCCGGTGGGCAGCCAGCTGCTGCTCTACACCGACGGGCTCATCGAGCAGCCCGGCGCCGAGGGCCCGGGCCGCGACATCGACGCGGGCCTGGCGGCGCTGCGTCAGCGGTGGGCGTCGCTGCCGGTGTCGGCCGACCCCCGCACCGTCTGCGATGCCGTCCACGACCTGGTCGTGCTGGCCTCCGACGACCTCGCGGTGCTCACGCTCCAGCTCGACTGACCCGCCGGGTCGTCCGTCCCGTGGTCCAGGGCCAGCCGGACCAGCGACGGGGGGTCCCAGCCGGCGGGGCAGCGGGGCTCAGGCAGCGGCCACATCGTCGTCCTCCTCGGTGCGGGCGGTCCCGCGGGCGGTGACCAGCAGGTCGGCGAGGGCGTGCCGGTAGGCCACGCCGAGCCGGTCGGTGGGCAGGTGCACCTCGTCGCGCGGCGTCAGCGGCAGACCGGTCACCGGCAGCGCCCCGTCGAGGGCCTCGAGCTCGGCCCCCACCCGCTGGGCCTCGGCGGCCAGCTGCACCCGGCCCGGCCGGCCGCCCAGGGCGACCCGGGCGTGCACGAGGGTGGAGTCGGCGTCCTCGGGCTGGAGCAGGAGCAGCAGCGACCGGGTGGTGCCGTCGGGCAGGGTCTCGTCGCGGCGCAGCTGGAACGGCGCCCGCAGGTGCACCACCACCTGCCGCCCGCCGTCGGCCCACCGGGCCGTGCAGCCGCCGGCCACCGGCACCACCTCGGCGACGACGCCGGGGGCGCCCGGGTCGAGGACGGCGTCCATCAGCACCGCGGCGGGCGTGCCGGTGCGCACCGCCGGCAGCCACTGCGTGCGCCCGGGGAACACCTCGGCGGGCAGGTCGGTGCCGCAGGGCGGCTCCGGGGCCAGCCAGAGGGCACCGTCCCGCTCCCGGACGCCGGCCACCGGCGGCTCGGCGGTGACCACCCCGCCCCGCCGCTGCAGCGTGCGGGTGGCCCCGAGCAGGCGGACCGACAGCCAGCCACCCTCCTCCAGGGCGTCGGCACGGGCCACCGGGTGCCAGGCGCGGCCCAGCGCGGGGGCCACGTTGCCCAGCACCGGGCCGGACGGCGCGGGCAGCGCGGGCACCGGCTCGGCCGTGGTGCCGGCGACCGCCCGGGGCGGGCGGTGGTGCAGGGTGCGGTCGGGGGCCACCCAGACCCAGCCGTCGCGCTCCTCGACCGCCCAGGGCGCGGACAGGTCGGCCCGCGGGGGCGGCACGGCGTCCGGGCCCAGCGCGGGCACGCCGCGGCACCGGCCGTCGGCGGCGAAGGTCCACCCGTGCCCGGCGCAGCGCAGGTCGCCGCCGACCACGGTGGCCGAGGTGAGCGGGAGCAGCCGGTGCGGGCAGTGCGGCGACAGGGCGGTGACCTCGCCGCCGGGTCGCAGCCGGACGACCACCCACGGCCGGCCGCCGGCGCCGACCAGCAGCGGGGTGCCGCCGACGTCGGCGGCGCGGGCGACGGGGAACCAGCCGGTGCCACCGGGGGAGGGGCGGGAGAGGGCTCTGCTCGATGCCACAGCACCATCGGACCGCACCGGCGTTCCCGCCACGTTGCCCGGCGGTGACGTCCTCGTACCGGTTGTCGGAGCCACCCTCTAGTGTCGGCGATCACACAGCGGAACCACAGTGAGGTGCACCCCCCGTGACCGAACCCGAACGCCGGCTGCTCACCCCCGAGGAGTACCGGCAGGCTCAGGACTCGCCCGAGTTCACCGAGCTGCGGCGCCGCTTCCGGCGCTTCGCCGTCCCCATGACCGTGGCCTTCCTGGCCTGGTACCTGCTCTACGTGCTGCTCTCCACCTACGCGGTCGACCTCATGAACACGCACGTGTTCGGCGACGTCAACCTCGGCATCCTGCTCGGCCTGGGCCAGTTCGTGACCACGTTCGCGATCACCCAGGCCTACGTCGCCTACTCGGCGCGCAACACCGACCCCATCGCCGACGAGATGCGCACCCGCCTCGAGGCCCACGAGTACCGGTCGGAGGGCCAGCAGTGACCATCGGCAACCCCGCGGTGAACATCTCGATCTTCGCCGTGTTCGTGCTCATCACGCTGGTCATCACCTTCCGGGCCAGCCGCAGCAACGCCAGCGCCGCCGACTACTACGCGGCCGGCCGCAACATCTCCGGCACCCAGAACGGCCTGGCCATCGCCGGCGACTACCTCTCGGCGGCCTCGTTCCTGGGCATCGCCGGGGCCATCGCGGTCTACGGCTACGACGGCTTCCTGTACTCGATCGGCTTCCTGGTCGCCTGGCTCGTCGCGCTGCTGCTGGTCGCCGAGCTGCTGCGCAACACCGCCCGGTTCACCATGGCCGACGTCCTGGCCTTCCGGATGCGGCAGGGCCCGGTGCGCACCGCGGCCGCGCTGTCCACGCTGGCGGTCTCGCTGTTCTACCTGCTGGCCCAGATGGCCGGCGCCGGTGGCCTGGTCACCCTGCTGCTGGGCATCAGCGGCGCGGGCGCGCAGGCCCTCGTCGTGGTGGTCGTCGGCGCGCTGATGATCTTCTACGTGCTGGTCGGCGGCATGCGCGGCACCACCTACGTGCAGCTGATCAAGGCCACCCTGCTCATCGCCGGCGCGCTGGTGATGACGGTGTGGGTGCTCGGCAAGTACGGGTTCAACCTCTCCTCGCTGCTCGGCGGCGCCGCCGAGACCGCGACGCAGCAGGCGACCCCGCGCGACGTGCTCTCCCCGATGGGCCAGTACGGCGCCACCGGCACCTCGAAGCTCGACTTCGTCTCGCTCGGCCTGGCCCTGGTGCTCGGCACGGCGGGCCTGCCGCACGTGCTCATGCGCTTCTACACGGTGCCCACCGCCAAGGACGCCCGGAAGTCCGTGGTCTGGGCGATCTGGCTGATCGGGTTCTTCTACCTGTTCAGCCTGGTCATCGGCTACGGCGCCGGTGCCCTGGTCGGCGCCGACCGGATCCTGGCCGCGCCGGGTGCGGTGAACTCCGCGGCACCGCTGCTGGCCTTCGAGCTGGGCGGCACCGTGCTGCTGGGCATCATCGCCGGCGTCGCGTTCGCCACCATCCTCGCCGTGGTCGCCGGGCTGACCATCACCGCGTCGGCGTCCTTCGCGCACGACATCTACAACTCGGTGATCAAGAAGGGCACGGCGAGCGGCTCGCAGGAGGTCCGGGTCGCCCGGATCACCTCCTGCGTCATCGGCGCGGTCGCCATCGGGCTGGGCATCCTGGCGCTGCAGGCCGGGCTGAACATCGCCTTCCTGGTGGCGCTGGCCTTCGCCGTCGCGGCCTCGGCGAACCTGCCGACGATCCTCTACACGCTGTTCTGGAAGCGGTTCACCACCCGCGGCGCGCTGTGGTCGATCTACGGCGGGCTGATCTCCTGCCTGGTGCTGATCGTCTTCTCGCCGGTCGTGTCGGGGGCGCCGGTCAACCCGACCACCGGGGTCTCGCCCTCGCTCATCCAGGGCGACGGGTTCTCCTGGTTCCCGCTGAACAACCCGGGTCTGGTGTCCATCCCGCTGGCCTTCTTCCTGGGCTGGCTGGGCACCGTGCTGGACCGGGGCGGGGCCGACGCCGACAAGTACGCCGAGCTCGAGGTCCGCTCGCTGACCGGCATCGGCGCCGAGAAGGCCGTCCAGCACTGAGGCACCTGTCCACCCCGGCTAGGTTGCCGGGGTGGACAGCCCGGACGCCGTCGTCGCCTGCGTGGACATCGGCTCGACGTTCACCAAGGCGGCGCTGGTCGACCTGACCACGGGGGAGCTGCGTGCCACCGCGCAGGCGCCCACCACGCTCGACGACGTCGTCCGCGGCGTGCTCGAGGCGACGGCCGGCTTCGGTGACGTCCCCGTCCGGGCCTGCTCCTCGGCCGGCGGCGGGCTGCGGCTGGCCGTGGTCGGCTACGAGCAGCTGATCAGCGCCGAGGCCGGCCACCGCGCGGCGCTGTCGGCCGGCGCCCGGGTGGTGCACGTGGCCGCCGGCCGCCTCGACGCCGCCGGGCTGGCCGCGCTCGGTGCCGCCCGGCCCGACGTCGTCCTGCTGGTCGGCGGCACCGACGGCGGCGACACCGCGGTGCTGCGGCACAACGCCGCGGCCCTGGCCGGGGAGGACCGCTCCGTCCCGGTCGTGCTGGCCGGCAACGCGCACGTCGCCGACGAGGTGGCCGCCGTGCTGCGGGACGGCGGCCTGCCGGTCACCGTCTGCGCCAACGTGCTGCCCGACATCGGCGAGCTGGTGCCCGAGCCCGCCCGGGCCGCGATCCGGGCGGTGTTCCTGGAGCACGTCATCGGCGGCGACAAGCTCTCGGCCGACCCGCGGCTGCGGCAGTGGGTGCGCGCGGTGACCCCCGACGCGGTGCTCGACGGCGTCGTCGTGCTGGCCGGGCTGCGGGCGGCCGCCGAGGTGCCCGGCGTGGTGGTGCTCGACGTCGGCGGCGCGACCACCGACGTCTACTGCGTGCCCGACCTGGACGCCGAGCAGGCCGCGCTGCGCCGGGAGGCCGTCGGCGTCCCCGCGCACCGGCGCACCGTGGAGGGCGACCTCGGCGTGCACCACGCGGTCGAGGACCTGCGGGCGGCCGCGGCGGCGGAGTCGCTGCCCCCGCTGGCCGACGACGCGCTGGCGCTGGGCGAGGCCGCGGCCACCGTGGCGCTGCGCCGGCACCTGCGCGCGGAGGCCGCCTACGGGCCCGGGGGCTCCTCGGCCCGCGGCGTCGGCCTGGTGGTGCTCTCCGGCGGGGTGTTCCGGCACGCCTCGGCGCCCGGCCGGGACGCCGTCGTCGCCCGGCTGGCCGCCGACCGCGGCGGGGCGGGTGGCGTGCTCGGCGGCACCGAGGTGGTGGTGGACGCCGCCTACGTGCTGGCCGCCACCGGCCTGCTGGCGGCCGATCACCCCGGCGCCGCCCGGGCGCTGGCCGCCACCCTCCTGCCCTGACGCCGGGGGTCAGCGGGCGACGCGGATCCCCAGCTCGGCGGCCATCCCGCCCGACCAGCCGGCCAGCTGCGCGTCGCTGATCGTGGCCCCGCGCAGGCCGGTCACGCCGTCCAGGTCCGGCAGCCCGGCGCCGGTCAGGTCCACGTCGCGGCAGCGGGCGCCGGACAGGTGCAGCGTGCCCAGCTCCCCGCCGGCCACCCGCACACGGCGCAGGTCGGCCCCGCCCAGGTCGAGCTCGCGCAGGGTGCAGTCGACCAGCTCGACCTCGACCAGCGTCGCCCCGCGCAGGTTCACGTAGTCCGCCCGCACCCCGGTCAGCACCACCCGGGTCCACGACGCCCCGTGCGCGGTGAACGCGCCGTACCGGCCGCCCTCGACGACGGCGTCCAGCCAGGTGCCGTCGCGGGCGAGCAGCTCGGTGGCGGTGCAGCGGAGCAGCCCGGTGGTCGAGAGCCGGGCGCGGACCAGCGACAGCCCGTCCAGCGCACACCCCTCCAGCAGGCACTCCAGCAGCTGGCCGGCCTCCCCGGTGGGCTCCAGGTCGGCGAACCGCAGCCCGTCCGCCGTCCCGCCGGCCAGCTCCGCGGGGCCGCCGTCGGTGAGCGGGGGCAGGGGCGCGAGCAGCTCGGCGACGTCCACCCGCCCAGCCTGGCACCCGGCGCTCAGCCGGTGAGCGTGGCCGCCCAGGGGCCCGACGCCGCCTCGGCGAAGGGGGCGGCGTCGGCGGCGCCGATGTCCAGCGCCCGGTAGCCGCCCGCACCCGCGCCGACCGCGGCGACCACGGTGGCCACGCCCTGCCGGCGCTGGAAGAACGACTGCTGCACCTGCCAGCCGACCACGGCCCGCCTCTGCAGCACCACCTGCTCCCGGACCAGCCAGCCCGACCGCAGGGAGAACGACCGCGCACCGGCGACGTGGCCCAGCGCGGCGTACCGGCCCAGCCCCAGCGGCACGCCCAGCCCGGCCAGCACGGCCCCGGCCGGCAGCAGCCACCACCAGCCGACGGTGGCGGTCAGCACCGCGCCGGCCACCAGGAGCACCGCCCCCGGCGCGCAGGCCCGGACCAGGCGCCGGCGCCGGGCGGCCGGCGGGTGCGGGCGCAGCGGCCCCGGGTCCTCGACCAGCAGGCCGGTGACCGCCCATGCCTGCTCGCGCGGGCCCAGCGGGAGCAGCTGGCCGCGCCGCGCGGCGTCCCCCAGGCCGGTGACCAGCGCGGTCGCGCGTGCCGCGCGCACCCAGCGCATGCCCAGGCCCTCCGTCACCGCGCACCCGCGGATCCGGTCGACCTCCAGCTCGGTGTGCCGCCGGGTGAGCAGGCCGCGGACGGCGACCAGCGACCCGCCGCGGCGGGTCAGCCGGAACCGCCAGTTGACCACCGCGCTGCCCACCACCGACCCGACCAGCAGCACCAGCACGACCGCCGCCACGGCGACCGCCACCACGGCGGTGTCGGTGAGGTCGGGCCGGCCGAGGTCGGGCCGCCAGCGCCGCGGCAGCTCGTCGGCCAGCCGGAACAGCGCGCCGACCGCCGCCAGCGGGACGGCCAGGTAGCTGCCCACCAGCGGGGCGTACAGCAGCCAGCGGTTGTCGAAGCGGAACAGCTCCTGCTCCACCGGCCCGGCGGGGAGGTCGGGGGCGTCGGCGGCCGGCGCCGTCCGCCGGGCCAGCAGGTGGGCACGCAGCCGGTCGGCCTCCGCGCGGGGCAGCCCGTCGACCACCAGCTCCTCGTCGGCGCCCTGCACCGCCCCGGCCGCGGCGTCGACCCGCACCCGGACCAGCCCGAGCAGCCGGTGCAGCAGCGGCGCCTCGACCTCCACCCCGCGCACCCGGTCCAGCGGCACCGTGCGCACCGAGCGGGACAGCAGGCCCCGGGTGACCACCACCGAGGTGTCCCCGTCGGCGTAGCTGAACCGCCACCAGGCCAGGACGGCGGTCGCCAGCGACACCACGGTGATGCCGGCCGCGATGGCCACCACCGCCCACGGTCCGTCGGTGAACCCGCGGAGGGCCCCGATGCCCAGCACCACGGGCACCCACTGCCGGGCCTGCTTGAACGTGATCGTGTGCACCAGCACGACCCGCCACGACGTCCGCACCGGGCTCACGTCGCCTCGTCGCGGACCAGCTCGGCCCGGTGCGCCAGGTCGTCGGCCACCCGGGCGGCCACGTCGGCGTCCAGGTGCGGGATGCGCACCGTGCCCTGCGACGACGCGGTCAGCACCGCCACGCTGGCCAGGCCGAACAGCTGCTGCACCGCCCCGCGGGTGACGTCGACGGTCTGGATCCGCGAGACCGGCACCAGCGTCCAGGTGCGCGACAGCCACCCCGTGCGGGTGTAGACCGCCTCGGCGGTGACCTCCCACCGGTGCACCCGGTAGCGCAGCCGCGGCCGCACCCCGATCGAGACCACGCCCTCGACCACCACCAGCACCGGCAGCAGCACCGCCAGCCAGGTCGGCAACGGGAGGAAGACCTCGAGGCCGGTCACCAGCAGGGCCAGCACCAGGGTCCCGACGGCACCCTCGACGGCCCACAACCCGATCGCGTTGCGGGACGGCGTCCAGGCGGGCGAGCGCGCGGGGTCGGGGTGCACGGGCCCCATCCTCCCGGGTGGGCCACCATGGGCTGCGTGACGATGCCGCAGCAGGTCCCCACCGTGCCCGCCAGCCAGGTCCCCGACGACGCCGTCGTGCTCGACGTCCGGGAGGACGACGAGTGGGTGGCCGGGCACGTCGAGGGCGCCACCCACATCCCGATGGGCGAGGTCCCCGCCCGCCTCGACGACCTGCCCGAGGGCGACCCGCTCTACGTGACCTGCCGGGGCGGCGGGCGTTCGGCGCGGGTGGCCGCCTGGCTGAACGCGAACGGCTACGACGCGGTCAACGTCGGCGGCGGCATGGGCGAGTGGCAGGCCGCGGGCCGGCCGATGGTCAGCGAGACCGGCAACCCGCCCACCGTCGTGTGACGGCGGGCGGGCCGCCGGTTCAGGAGCGCTGGTAGTCGGCGAAGCGGGTGCGCAGGTCCTTCTTGGAGAACTTGCCCACGCTGGTCTTGGGCACCTCGTCGATGAACTCCACGGCCTCGGGCAGCCACCACTTGGCGACCATCGGCGTGATGTGGGAGATGACCTCGTCGGCGGTGAGCTCCTCGCCCTCGGCGACGACGACGCAGGCCAGCGGCCGCTCGTCCCACTTCGGGTCGGGGATGCCGATGACCGCGGCCTCCTTGACCTTCGGGTGGCTCATGATCGCGTTCTCCAGGTCCACCGAGCTGATCCACTCGCCGCCGGACTTGATCAGGTCCTTGGTCCGGTCGGCGATGCGCACCGAGCCGTGCGGGTCGATGGCCGCGACGTCGCCGGTCCTCATCCAGCCGTCGGGGGTGGCCAGCTCCACGCCGGCGTCGGGGTTGTAGTAGTCCAGCGCGGTGGTCGAGCCGCGCACCTGCAGCTCGCCGGTGGCGACGTCGTCCCAGGGCAGCTCGTCGGTGGTGCCGGCCTCGACGATGCGCACCTCGACGCCCATGAACGGGATGCCGGCCCGCGCGCGGTAGGCGGCCTTGTCGTCGTCCGAGCCGTCGAACAGCCGGCGGGGGAGCCGGGCGGAGGTGGCCACGGGGTGGGTCTCGGTCATGCCCCACGCCTGCAGGATCGGCAGCCCGACCCGCTCGCGGTAGGCCTCGGACAGGGCCATGGGGACGGCGGAGCCGCCACAGCCGATGTCGCGCAGCACGTGCTCGCGGCCGGCCAGCTCCGGCAGCACGCCCTGCCAGATGGTGGGGACGCCGGCGGTGAAGGTCACGCCCTCGTCGACGATGAGGTCGGCCAGCGCCTTGGGCTGCATCATCGGGCCGGGGAAGACCATCGACGCGCCGACGGCGGGGGCGGCCTGCGCCAGGCCCCAGGCGTTGGCGTGGAACATCGGCACGACCGGCATGACGACGTCGGTCTCGCCCATGCCGAAGACGTTGGGCTGCACCACGGCCATGGTGTGCAGCACGGTCGAGCGGTGGCTGTACAGCACGCCCTTGGGGTTGCCGGTGGTGCCCGACGTGTAGCACATGCTGGCCGCGGTGTTCTCGTCCTCGACCCGGAAGTCGACCGGCTCGGCGGCGGCGATGTGGTCCTCGTAGAGCGAGACGCGGGGGTCGTCGGGGATCTCGTTGTCGCCGCCGTCGTCCATGACCACGACGTGCCGCACCGTGGTCATGGTGTCGATGAGCGGCCACAGCAGGGGCAGCACGGTGCGGTCGACGAAGACGGCCTCGTCCTCGGCGTGGTTGGCGATGTAGGTCAGCTGCTCGGGGAACAGCCGGATGTTGAGGGTGTGCAGCACCCGCCCGGTGCTCGGGACGGCGAAGTACAGCTCCAGGTGGCGGGCGGAGTTCCAGGCGAAGGTGCCCACCCGGCCGTCGGCGGAGATGCCGAGGGTGTCGAGCACGCCGGCGAGCTTGCGGGTGCGCACGGCCCACTCGGCGTACGTCGTCCGCACCGGGCCGGTGGGGGAGTTCGTCACGATCGTCTTGTCGCCGTGGTGGCGCTCCGTGTACCGGAAGATCGAGTCGATCGTCAGGGGCGTCTGCTGCATGAGGCCGCGCATGGGCGCATCCAACCAGTGACGGGCAACACGATCTACCCGCGGGTAGTCACCGTTGCAACGTCAGCGGGAGCCCGGCCAGACCGCGGATGACGAACTCCGGACGGCGGCGCGCCTCACCCGCGAGCTCCAGCACCGACGTGCGGGCCAGCAGCGCGCCGAAGGAGGCCTGCAGCTCCACCCGGGCCAGCGGTGCCCCGATGCAGAAGTGCACGCCGGCGCCGAAGGAGATGTGCGGGTTCTCGGTGCGGCCGACGTCCAGGGTGTCGGGGGCGTCGAACACCGCCGGGTCGTGGTTGCCCGACCCGAGCAGCGCGGCGATCTTCTGCCCCTGCTCGACGGTCACCCCGCCGACCTCGACGTCGGCGGTGGCGGTGCGCTCGAACAGCTGCAGCGGCGAGTCGAAGCGCATGAGCTCCTCGATCGCGGTGGGCAGCAGCGAGCGGTCCGCGCGCAGCCGGGCCAGCTGGTCGGGGTGCTGCAGCAGCGCCAGCAGGCCGTTGCCGGTCACGTTCACGGTGGCCTCGTGGCCGGCGTTGAGCAGCAGGATGCAGGTGGTGACCAGCTCGTCCTCGGTCAGCCGGTCGCCGTCGGCGTCCCGGGCGGTCACCAGGTGGGTGAGCAGGTCCTCGCCGGGTGCCTGCCGCCGCTGGGCGGCCAGGTCGCGCAGGTAGGCGACGAACTCCGCGGCCGCGGTCTCGGCGGCGTCCTCGGTCTGCGTCGTCCGGCCGTACTCGTACATCTTCACGATCGCGTTGGACCACGGCCGCAGCAGCGGACGGTCGGCCTGCGGCACCCCCAGCAGCTCGGCGATCACCTCGACCGGCAGCTGCTCGGCCATCCCGGTGAACAGGTCCACCGGCTCGCCGGCGGTGGAGCGCTCGACCATGCCGTCGACCAGCTCGCCGGCCAGCTGCTCCACCCACGGCCGCAGCCGCTCGACGTGCCCGCGGGCGAAGGCGGCGCTGATCAGCCGGCGCAGCCGGGTGTGGTCCGGCGGCTCCATCTCCAGGATCGCGTTGCGGTGGATCAGGTTGAACTGGCCGAACCGCTCGGCCGGGGCGCGGTCGGTCCAGATCCGGCCCAGCGCCCGGGTGCGCAGCACCGCGTTGGCCTCCGCGTGCCCGTAGGCCAGCCACATGCCCAGGCCGTCGTCCCACTGCACCGGCGCCTGCGCGCGGGCCGCGGCGAAGGCGGGGTACGGGTTCTCGACGAAGGACGGGTCGGTCAGGTCCAGCACCCGACGAGTGTGCACCGGGCCCGCATAGGGTCGGGCGCATGGCCCGCACGCAGACCAAGCGCCGTCCCGCCCCCGCCGCCGCCGACGGGGCGCCCAACCCCAAGGCGCCGTGCCCCTGCGGGTCGGGCCGCAAGTACAAGCACTGCCACGGGTCGGCCTACGCCCCCGTGGTCAGCCGGCCCTTCGAGGGCCTGCCCGGCGAGGTGCACTGGGTCGCGCTGCGCGAGCTGGTCCCGGCGGCCACCGCCACCCTGACCACCACCGACGGCCGGACGGCGACCCTGGCCAGCGTGCTGCCCGGTGGCGCCCCGGCGCTGGTGCGGGCCAACGGCGAGGTGCTGCTCGGCGTCCAGCTGGCCACCTCCTCCGACGACGTCAGCCGCGACCTGGGCACCGCCCTGGCCGCCGCGCTGGAGGCACCGGCCGGCAGCCCGGTCGACCCGGGCCCGGTCGGCGCCGAGGGCTCGGCCGGTCCGCGGCTGCAGGAGCTGCTCGACCCCGCCGCCGAGCTCGAGGTCACCGTGCACGAGGACTTCGGCTTCTGGCTGGAGGGCACCGGCGCCGGTCCCGCCGCGCAGGCCGGTCTCCAGCAGGCCAACGAGGCGATCATCCCGACCGTGCTGCTCGAGGGCCTGGGCGCGGCCTACTGGTGCCGCCCGGCCACCGACCGCGCGCACCTGCGCTGGGTGCGGCCCGAGCCCGAGGAGCAGCTGCTCGACGCCCTCGCCCGGCTCGGTGGCGCCGAGGAGCTGACCCTGGGCCCCGGGACCAAGTACGCCGGCGCGTTCCGGGCCCACGGCCTGGTCGTCCCGGTGTGGGACGTGCCGGCCGACGTCCCCGCCACCGACTGGACCGGTCCGGCCACCGAGCTGGACCGGCGGCTGACCGCCGCGCTCGGGCGCGACGAGCCGCTGACCGCCGACGAGCGCCGCTCCCGGGCGGGCCTGCTCTCCCGCCAGGTCACGCTGCGCTGACCGGGCTCCCGGCCGAGCAGGCCTGGTCGCGGCCGCGCCGCTTCGCGACGTAGAGCGCGCGGTCGGCGGCCGCGTAGAGCGTGCGCGCGTCCTGCGCGTGCGCCGGGACCTGGGCGACCCCGACGCTGATGCTCATCGGCAGGACGGTGCCGTCCTCCAGCACCAGCGGGTGCGCCCGGACGGCGGTCACCAGGTCGGTGGCGCGGCGCTCGGCGACGTCGGTCGGGCAGCCGGTGAGCAGGACGGCGAGCTCGTCCCCGCCCAGCCTGGCCACCACCGCGTCGCCGTCGCGCACGGCGTCGCGGAGCACCCGGCCCAGGTGGCGCAGCGCGTCGTCGCCGGCCGGGTGGCCGAAGCGGTCGTTGATGGCCTTGAACCGGTCGACGTCGACCAGCACCAGGGCGGTGCCCGGGCCGGGTGACCCCGCCAGGTCGCGGTCGACCGCGGCGTCGAGCACGTGCCGGGCGACCAGGCCGGTCAGCGGGTCGACCCCGGCCTGCTCGCGCAGCCGGGCGACCAGGCGCTCCTGGCGGTTTCCGGCGTGGGCCAGCAGGGCGGTGGCCAGCACCAGGGTGGCGGCGACGAAGACGGCGTCGGGCACCGCGCGGTCCAGCGGCTCCAGGTGCAGCACCAGGACGGCGTTCGAGGTGCCCGACAGGCCCGCCACGACCCAGGCGGCGGGCGGGCGCAGCTGCGAGGCGGCCCACAGCGTGGGCAGGACGGCGAAGACCTGCGCGGCGGCCGAGGTGTCGGCGGTGATCCAGTTCAGCACCCCCAGCACCACCGCGCCCAGCAGCGGGACCAGCGCGAGCAGGCCGCGGTCGTCCCACCGGTGCGGGTCGGTGCGGGTCAGCACCGCGCTGGCCGCGACCAGCAGCACGACCGCCGTCCAGGAGCCCACGTCGGCCACCGCCGACTGGTCGGCGAGCAGCGCGTAGCCGGCCTGCACCAGCGCGGCGGGCAGCATGACCGCGACGGCCAGCCGGGCGGCCGAGCGCGGGTCGCGGGTCCCGGCCCAGCGCGCTGCCCGGCCGGGGCCGGTCGAGCCGGGGCCCCGGTCGTCGACGGGCGCGGGGAGGGCGCTCACGGGGTCTCCGGTCTGCGGTGGTCCCGACCGGGTTGCTCCCGGCACAGGGACGTGCTCCCCCTGGTGTCGGCGCGCGGGGGTGCCCGGTTGAGCGCGGCGGACGGGACCCACCCGCACGGGTGGGACGACGGGGCGGACGCCCGCCCGGTTGCGCCCGGTTGCCTGCTGCTGTGACCGGCATCGCGCGGCGTCGTCGCGAACGGGGCGAGAACGGGTTGCCGCAGCACGTCGGGTTCGTTACGAGAACGTGACCGGTTGGCGCCCACAACCCCTTGACGGGATACGGTTGTTAACGTTCACAATGTGAGCGCTCGCACAGCTGCGGGCCTGAGCGCCGAGATGTGTCCGGCGGCAGACGTCTCGTGAAGGAGAACACGTGAGCAAGAAGCTCAGGCTGGCCGCCATCGGTGCGGTCGCGGCCGTCGGTCTCACTGCCTGCGGTGGTGGCGGTGCCGGCAGCGGTGGCGGGAACGACACCGCCAACGCCGACCCCGGCGACCTCACCATCGGCGTGGCCATGCCCACCCAGACCTCCGAGCGCTGGATCGCCGACGGCAACAACGTCAAGTCCCAGCTCGAGGACGCCGGCTACCAGGTCGACCTGCAGTACGCCAACGACGACATCCCCACCCAGTCGCAGCAGATCGACCAGATGATCACCGAGGGCGCCGACCTCCTGATCATCGCCGCCATCGACGGCACCGCCCTCTCGGGCCAGCTGCAGGCCGCTGCCGACGCCAACATCCCGGTCATCTCCTACGACCGCCTCATCCGCGACAGCGAGAACGTCGACTTCTACGTCACGTTCGACAACTTCGCCGTCGGCCAGGCGCAGGCCACCGCGCTGCTCACCGGCCTGGGCGTGCTCGACGAGTCGGGCAACCGCACCGACGCCGCCGGTCCGTTCAACATCGAGCTGTTCGCCGGCTCGCTGGACGACAACAACGCGTTCTTCTTCTTCAACGGCGCCATGGACGTGCTCCAGCCGCTGATCGACGACGGCACGCTGGTCGTCCCCTCGGGCCAGACCGACATCGAGCAGGCCGCCACGCTGCGCTGGCAGCAGGAGACCGCCCAGTCGCGCATGGAGACGCTGCTGACCGGTTCCTACAACAACGGCACCGTGCTCAACGGTGTGCTGTCGCCCTACGACGGCATCTCCCGCGGCATCATCACCGCCCTGCAGAACGCCGGCTACGGCCCGAACCTGGACTCGACCCCGCGTGCCCTGCCGGTCGTCACCGGCCAGGACGCCGAGATCGCCTCGGTCAAGCTGATCCAGGACGGCGTCCAGAGCTCGACCATCTTCAAGGACACCCGCAACCTGGCCGAGCAGGCCGTCACGGCTGCCAAGGCGTTCCTCGAGGGCGACGAGCCCGAGGCCAACGACACCGAGACCTACGACAACGGCGTGAAGGTCGTGCCGTCGTACCTGCTCCCGGTGCAGACGGTCTTCGCCGCCGACATCCAGTCGGTGCTCATCGACAGCGGCTACTACACCCAGGCCGAGGTCGACGCGGGTCAGACCGACTGACCTGCCCCTGAACCCGGCCGGGTCCGGCAGCGCAGCTGTCGGGCCCGGCCGGCTCCACGCTCCACCCGCTCCACCGCACGGCACGACCGAGCACGGCACACAGAACGACGACGAGACGACGGAGTCCGATGTCCGACCCCATCCTCGAGATGCGCTCCATCACCAAGACCTTCCCCGGCGTCAAGGCGCTGCAGGACGTGACGCTGTCCGTCGAGCGCGGCGAGGTGCACGCGATCTGCGGCGAGAACGGCGCCGGCAAGTCGACCCTCATGAAGGTGCTCTCCGGGGTCTACCCGGCCGGTGACTACGAGGGCGAGATCGTCTTCGAGGGCCAGGTCGTGTCCTTCGGCGGCATCCGCGACTCCGAGCACGCCGGCATCGTGATCATCCACCAGGAGCTCGCCCTGGTGCCCTACCTCTCGATCGCCGAGAACATCTTCCTGGGCAGCGAGAAGCGCGGGAAGTTCGGCCTCATCGACTGGAACCTCGCCAACGCCGAGGCCGACAAGCTGCTGAAGTCGGTGGGCCTGGACGAGAACCCCACCACCCCGGTCGGCCAGCTCGGCGTCGGCAAGCAGCAGCTGGTGGAGATCGCCAAGGCGCTGTCCAAGGACGTCAAGCTGCTGATCCTGGACGAGCCCACCGCGGCGCTCAACGACACCGACTCCGCGCACCTGCTGGGCCTGATCCGCGGCCTGCGCGACCAGGGCATCACCTCGATCATCATCTCGCACAAGCTGAACGAGATCGACGCGATCGCCGACCACACCACGATCATCCGCGACGGCCAGACGGTCGAGACGCTGGACATGGCCGACGAGTCGGTGACCGTCGACCGCATCATCCGCGGCATGGTCGGCCGCGCCCTGGACTCCTACTACCCCGAGCGCGAGTCGCACCCGGGCGAGGAGGTCATGCGGGTCGAGGGCTGGACGGTCAAGCACCCCACCCAGGACCGCCTCGTGGTCGACCACGCCAGCTTCGACGTGCGGGCCGGCGAGGTCGTCGGCATCGCCGGGCTGATGGGCGCCGGGCGCACCGAGCTGGCGATGAGCATCTTCGGCCGCTCCTACGGCACCTTCGTCGAGGGCCGGCTGTTCATGCACGGCAAGGAGGTGCGCGCGCGCACCGTCGCCGACGCCATCGACGCCGGCATCGCCTACGCCACCGAGGACCGCAAGAAGTACGGCCTGAACCTCATCGACGACATCGCCCGCAACAACTCCGCGGCGGCGCTGGACAAGCTCTCCACCCGGGGCTTCGTCGACGCCAACGAGGAGACCAAGGCGGCCGAGGAGGGTCGGCGGTCGATGAACATCAAGGCCCCGACGGTGAAGTCGATCGTGGGCAAGCTGTCCGGCGGCAACCAGCAGAAGGTCGTGCTGAGCAAGTGGCTGCTCACCGACCCCGACGTGCTGATCCTCGACGAGCCCACCCGAGGCATCGACGTCGGCGCCAAGTACGAGATCTACACGATCATCAACAAGCTGGTCGCCGCCGGGAAGGCCGTCGTCGTCATCAGCTCCGAGCTGCCCGAGCTCTTGGGCATCTGCGACCGCGTCTACACCCTCTCGGCCGGCCGGATCACCGGGCAGCTGCCCGTGGCCGAGGCCGACCAGGAACGTCTCATGACCCTCATGACCCAGGAGAAGGAGCTCGTCGGATGACCCAGACCGTCGGCCCGACGTCGGAGCCCGAGGCCGAGTCGGCCACCGCGCAGAAGGACAACGCCACCGCCGGCGCCCTCGGGACCGGCACCAGCGACGTCCGCACGCTGCTGAGCCGCAACCTGCGCACCAGCGGCATCTACATCGCCTTCGTGGTGGTCGTGGCGCTGTTCGCGATCCTGACCGGGGGCACCTCGCTCTCCCCGGGCAACATCACGAACATCGTCCTGCAGTACTCCTACATCCTGATCCTGGCCATCGGCATGGTCATCGTGATCATCGCCGGCCACATCGACCTGTCGGTCGGGTCGGTCGTGGCGGTGACCGGGGCGGTCTCGGCGGTGCTGGTCATCCGGCACGACCAGCCGTGGTGGGTCGGCGTGCTCGCCGCCCTCGCCGTCGGCCTGGCCATCGGTGCCTGGCACGGGTTCTGGGTCGCCTACGTCGGCATCCCCGCCTTCATCGTGACCCTCGCCGGCATGCTGCTGTTCCGCGGCCTGACCCTGCAGGTGCTCAACAACATCTCGCTGTCCCCGTTCACCCCGGAGTACGGCAAGATCGCCTCGGGCTTCAGCAACGGCCTGCTCGGCGGCAACGGCTACGACGCGTTCACCCTGCTGATCTTCGGCGTCGCGGTGGTCGTCTACGCCTTCAGCCAGTTCCGCACCCGCCAGGCCCGCGTCCGCTACAACCAGCAGGTCCCGTCGTTCCCGCTGTTCGTGGCGCAGATCGTCGTCGTGGCCGCCGTCGTCATGGCCTTCGCCTGGCAGCTGGCCACCGCCCGCGGCCTGCCCTACGTGCTGGTCATCCTGGCCGTGCTGATCCTGGTCTACGGCGTGGTCACCAAGCGGACCGTCTTCGGCCGCCAGGTCTACGCCATCGGCGGCAACCTGGCCGCGGCGACGCTGTCCGGCGTCAAGGTGAAGGTCGTCAACTTCTGGATCTTCGTGAACATGGGCTTCCTGGCCGCGGTGGCCGGCGTCGTGTTCTCGTCCCGGTCCAACGGTGCACAGCCCAGCGCCGGCAACAGCTTCGAGCTGGACGCCATCGCCGCGGCCTTCATCGGTGGCGCCGCGGTGACCGGCGGTGTCGGCACGGTCGTCGGCGCCATGGTTGGTGGTCTGCTCGTCGGCGTCATGAGCAACGGCATGCAGCTCATGGGTGTCGACCAGTCCATCCAGTCGATGGTCAAGGGCCTGGTGCTGCTGCTGGCCGTCGCCTTCGACGTCTACAACAAGCGCCGGGCCGGCTCCGGCCGCTGAGGCGGGCGGCCGGGGAGGAGCCAGCGGTGTCGACCGACACGACCGGAGCCGCCCCGGCCCGCCCCCTCGTCATGAGCGACGTGGCCGCCCGGGCCGGCGTCTCGCACCAGACGGTGTCCCGGGTGGTCAACGGCCACCCCAACGTGGCCCCGCGCACCCGCGAGCGGGTGCAGCAGGCCATCGCCGAGCTCGGCTACCGGCCCAACGCCGCGGCCCGGGCGCTGGTCACCGGGTCCTCCCGGACGATCGGCCTGATCACCATCGACGTCGACCAGTACGGGCCGGCGCAGACGATGATCGGCCTGGAGCAGGCGGCCCGGGCGGCCGGGTACTCCCTGTCGGTGGCCATCCTCGACCGGGCCGGCGGGCTGACCATCGCCGAGGCGGTCGACCGGTTCGTCGCCCAGTCGGTGGACGCGGTCGTGGTGCACACCGCCGAGCTGCAGGCGCTGGAGGCCCTCGAGCAGGTCGACCCGCCGGTGCCGCTGGTCGCCGTCCAGATGGGCGGCGAGGGCCACGGCAGCACGGTGACCGTGGGCCAGGAGGCCGGCGCGGCGCTGGCCGTCGACCACCTGCTCGAGCTCGGCCACACGACCGTGCACCACCTGGCCGGGCCGTCCTACTCGGTCGAGGCGCGGCGCCGCATCCAGGGCTGGCGCACAGCGCTGGCCCGGGCCGGCGCGCCGGCGGGGGAGCTGTGGCTGGGCGACTGGTGGCCCTCCTCCGGCCACGCGGCAGGCACCGACCTGGCGCAGCGCATCCGGGCCGGGGAGCCGATCACCGCGGTGTTCGCCGGCAACGACCAGATGGCCCTGGGCCTCATGGTCGCGCTGCACGAGCAGGGCATCTCGGTGCCCGGCGACGTCAGCGTCGTCGGCTTCGACGACGTCCCCGAGGCGCCCTACTTCAGCCCGCCGCTGACCACCGTCCGGCAGGACTTCGCCGAGCTCGGCCGCCGCGGCGTGGAGCTGGTGCTGGCCCGCATCGGCGGGGAGGACGGCGGGTCGGACCTGGTCGAGCCGCGGCTGCTGGTGCGCAGCTCCACGGGGCCCGCGCGCAGCTGACCGGCGATGTCGCCCGGTGTGTTCCGAACCACCTTTGTTAGCGCTAACATGTGCGACCGGGCGGTCGCGGACCGCAGGAGGAGCTGGTGATGAGCGAGCAGTACGTGGTGGGCGTCGACTACGGCACCCTGTCCGGCCGGGCGGTCGTCGTCCGGGTGTCCGACGGGGCCGAGCTGGCCAGCGCCACCCACCCCTACGCGCACGCCGTGGTCGACCGCGAGCTGCCCGGCACCGGTGAGCAGCTGCCGCCGGACTGGGCGCTGCAGGTGCCGTCGGACTACGTCGACGTGCTGCGCACCGCGGTGCCGGCCGCCGTCCGCGACGCCGGGGTCGACGCGGCCGACGTCGTCGGCATCGCCACCGACTTCACCGCCTGCACGATGGTGCCCACCACGGCCGACGGCACCCCGCTGTGCGAGCTGCCGGAGTTCGCCGACCGCAAGCACGCCTACGTGAAGCTGTGGAAGCACCACGCCGCCCAGCCGCACGCCGACCGGATCAACGCCCTCGCCGCCGAGCGGGGCGAGGCCTGGCTGCCGCGCTACGGCGGCCTGATCTCCAGCGAGTGGGAGTTCGCCAAGGGCCTGCAGCTGCTCGAGGAGGACCCCGAGGTCTACGCGGCCATGGACCACTGGGTCGAGGCCGCCGACTGGATCGTCTGGCAGCTGTGCGGCGAGTACGTCCGCAACGCCTGCACCGCCGGTTACAAGGGCATCCGGCAGGACGGCGGCTACCCCTCGCGCGACTACCTGGCCGCGCTGAACCCCGACTTCGCCGGCTTCGTCGACGACAAGCTCGACCACCGCATCGGCGAGCTGGGGGAGCGGGCCGGCGGGCTGACCCGCGAGGCCGCGCAGTGGACCGGCCTGCCCGAGGGCATCGCGGTCGCCGTCGGCAACGTCGACGCGCACGTCACGGCCCCGGCCGCGCAGGCCATCGAGCCCGGCCAGATGGTCGCCATCATGGGCACCTCGACCTGCCACGTGATGAACGGCGACACCCTCGCCGAGGTCCCCGGCATGTGCGGTGTCGTCGAGGGCGGCATCACCGCCGGCCGGTACGGCTACGAGGCCGGCCAGAGCGGCGTCGGCGACATCTTCGGCTGGTTCGTCGACACCTCCGTGCCCCCGGCCTACGTGCAGGCCGCCGGCGAGCGCGGGATCAGCGTGCACCAGCTGCTCACCGAGCTGGCCGCCCAGCAGGAGGTCGGCGAGCACGGCCTGGTCGCCCTGGACTGGCACAACGGCAACCGGTCGGTGCTGGTGGACGCCGAGCTGTCCGGGGTGGTGCTGGGCCAGACGCTGGCCACCCGGCCCGAGGACACCTACCGGGCGCTGCTGGAGGCCACCGCCTTCGGCACCCGCACGATCATCGAGGCCTTCGAGGGCTCGGGCGTGCCGGTCACCGAGCTGGTGGTGGCCGGCGGGCTGCTCAAGAACCAGTTCCTGATGCAGCTGTACTCCGACGTGTGCCGCCGGCCGCTGTCGACCATCGACTCCGACCAGGGCCCGGCGCTGGGCTCGGCCATCCACGCCGCCGTCGCCGCCGGTGCGCACCCCGACGTGCCCGCCGCGTCGCGGGCGATGGGCAAGGTGCTGCGCGGGGTCTACACCCCCGACGACGAGCGCGCCGACCGCTACGACGTCCTGTTCGCCGAGTACCGGCGCCTGCACGACTTCTTCGGCCGCGGCGAGGACCAGCCCGGGGGCGGCAACGACGTGCTGCACCGCCTGCGCGCCCTCCGCCGCGACGCCGCCGCCCGCCGCGCCGGCGGCGCGGTCCCCACCGCCACCCCCGTCGCGCCCGAGGTCGAGGCGCCCGCGATCGAGGAGCAGTCCGATGTGCTCAGCGTGTGACAGCCCGACGTCGGCCCGGCTGACCGTCCGTGCAGCCGCCGGGGAGGAGCGCGGCAGCCACCGCGAGCAGCGCGAGCACGTCGCCGCGCTGCACGCCCTGCTGGTCAGCAACGGCCTGGTCACCTGGACGGCGGGCAACATCAGCGAGCGGGTGCCCGGCGAGGACCTGTTCGTCATCAAGGGCAGCGGCGTCGACTACGACGGGCTGACCTGGGAAGGCATCACCGTCTGCGACCTGGACGGCGTCGCCGTGGACGGCGTCCGCGGGCCCTCCTCCGACACCGACGCGCACGCCTACGTCTACCGGAACATGCCCGAGGTCAACGGCCAGGTGCACACGCACAGCACCTACGCCGCCGCCTGGGCCGCCCGGGCCGAGCCGGTGCCCTGCGTGCTGACCGCGATGGCCGACGAGTTCGGCGGGCCGATCCCGATCGGGCCGTTCGCGCTGATCGGCGACGACTCGATCGGCCGCGGCATCGTCGACACCCTGGCCGGCCACCGCTCGCCGGCGGTCTTCATGCAGAACCACGGCGTGTTCACCATCGGGCGCTCCGCCCGGGCCGCGGTCAAGGCCGCCGTCATGGCCGAGGACGTCGCCCGCACCGTGCACATCTCCCTGCAGCTGGGGACCCCGGTCCCGATCCCCCAGGCCGACATCGACGCCCTGTACGAGCGCTACCAGAACGTCTACGGACAGAAGTGAGCAGCCAGATGACCAGCCCGTTCCCCGACCACGAGATCTGGTTCCTCACCGGCAGCCAGGAGCTCTACGGCGAGGAGACCCTGCAGCAGGTCGCCGAGCAGTCCCAGCGGGTGGCGGCGGCCCTCGACGGCGCGGACACCGTGCCGGTGGAGGTCGTGTGGAAGCCCGTGCTCAAGGAGCCGGGCGCCATCCGCCGGGTCATGGGCGAGGCGAACGAGGACCCGGCGTGCGTCGGCGTCATCACCTGGATGCACACCTTCAGCCCCGCCAAGATGTGGATCGCCGGGCTCGACGCGCTGCGCAAGCCGCTGCTGCACCTGCACACCCAGGCCGACGCCGCCCTCCCGTGGGCGACGATCGACATGGACTTCATGAACCTCAACCAGGCCGCCCACGGCGACCGGGAGTACGGCTACGCCCTCACCCGGCTGCGGGTGCCGCGCACCACGGTGGCCGGGCACGCCGGCAACCCCGCCGTGCAGGCCCGGGTCGGCGGCTGGGCGCGCGCCGCCGTCGCCGCCACCGAGGCCCGCTCGCTGAAGCTGGCCCGGTTCGGCGACAACATGCGCAACGTCGCGGTGACCGAGGGCGACAAGGTCGAGGCGCAGCTGCGCTTCGGCGTCTCGGTGAACACCTACGGCGTGAACGACCTGGCCGCCGTCGTCGAGACGGTCACCGACGCCGAGGTCGACGCGGTCGTCGCCGAGTACCTCGACCTGTACGCGGTCGCCGACGACCTGCGCCCGGGCGGCGACCGGCACGGCTCGGTGCGCTACCAGGCCCGCCTCGAGGTCGCGCTGCGCCGGTTCCTCACCGAGGGCGGCTTCGGTGCCTTCACCACCAACTTCGAGGACCTGGGCGCGCTGCGGCAGCTGCCGGGCCTGGCCGTGCAGCGGCTCATGGCCGACGGCTACGGCTTCGGCGGCGAGGGCGACTGGAAGACCTCGGCGCTGCTGCGGGTGCTCAAGACCGCCGGCCGGGGCCTGCCGGGCGGCACCTCCTTCATGGAGGACTACACCTACGACCTGTCGTCGGAGACGCCCAAGATCCTCGGTGCGCACATGCTCGAGGTCTGCCCGACCATCGCCGGTGAGCAGCCCTCCCTCGAGGTGCACCCGCTGGGCATCGGCGGCAAGGAGGACCCGGCGCGCCTGGTCTTCTCCGCCGCGCCCGCCGAGGGCGTCGTCGTCGGGTGGGCCGACCTGGGCGAGCGGTTCCGCTGGGTGGCCAACGAGATCGACGTCGTCCCGCCGTCCGAGCCGCTGCCGAACCTGCCGGTCGCGCGTGCGGTCTGGGAGCCCCGGCCGGACTTCGCCACCTCCACCGAGGGCTGGCTGACCGCGGGCGGGCCGCACCACACGGTGCTGACCACCCAGCTGACCACGGCGGAGCTGACCGACCTGGCCGACGTGTTCCGCACCGAGCTGGTGGTCATCGACGCCGACACCACGCGCCGCAGCCTCGCCAAGGAGCTGCGCTGGTCGGCGGCCTACCACCGCCTGGCCCAGGGCCTCTGAGGCCTCCGGGGTGGGCCGCCGTCCGCGGCCCACCCCGGGCGCCGTCAGCTGTACTGCATCCAGACGCGGCGGCGGCCGGCCTTGGTGCGCTCGTGGCTCATCGCCTCGACGCGGGCGGCCTGCTCGGGGGTGGCGCGGTGCTCGGCCACGGCGACCTCGGCCTCCCGGATCGCGGCCTCGGCGCGGCGCTCCTCGGGGGTGCGGGCCGGCAGGTCGGGCTCCTCGTCGTCGGCGGGGGCGCCGGTGACCAGGTTGGCCCGGTAGGGGTTGTCCGCGGGCAGGTTGCCGCTGACCCGGCCGTAGAGGCCCAGGGTGAGCAGCAGCAGGCCGACGACGATCGAGAAGATGACGTTGGACATCTGGAAGGCGAGCACGTTCAGGCCGGTGTTGAGCACGAACAGGTGCCAGAACGCCGAGAGCAGGAACGCGGTGCCCACCCCGGTCATCACGATCCCGGCGATGCGGCCGCCCTTGACCGCGCCGGCGACCAGCACGGCGGCGGTGACCAGCGAGATGGTGGACAGCAGACCGTTGGAGGACAGGCCGGCCACCTGGCCGCCGTCGGTGGAGAAGTAGTCGAGGCCGCCGACGAAGCCGAGGACGCCGAACACCGCGAGGACGGCGGCGACGGTGAACGCGCCGATCCGGTGGACGGTCTTCACCCGGCGGGCGGTGGGGGTCTCCGCGACGTCCTCGTGCAGACGGGGCGGGGTCCGGGTCGGACGGGTCGGTGCCGTGGTCATGGGGTGCCTCCTGGCGCTCGTGGCTGAACGACAGACGCCCCACTACCCCCACCGCGGCCGGGCGTAACCACGGTTTACGCAGCGGACGTCACCAGCGGCGCCGGCGGCTCAGCAACTCGGCCACCGCCTGCTCCGTGGCGGCCCGCGCGCCGCCGTCCCCCTCGACGAGGGCCGACAGGGCGGTGCCGTCGGCCAGGGCGACCAGCCGGGCCACCGGCACCTCGCGGTGACCGCCGCGCGCCAGCACCTCGACCAGCAGCGCGTCGGTGCGGGCCCGGGTCGCGGCGAGCACCGGGCGCAGCGCCGGGTGCCGGCCACCGGCCAGCCACCGCTCGTAGTAGGCCTGCAGCTGCTCGTCGGTGCGCCGTCCGGCGCCCAGCAGCACGTCCACCAGCACGGCCGCGGTCGCCCGCGTGGTGCGCCGCCCGGCCGGCAACGCGGCCACCAGGGCGGTGGCCGCAGCCGTCTCCTGCTCCCCGACCCGGGCGGTGGCGGCCACCAGCAGGTCGTCGAGGTCGCGGAAGTAGTAGGTGGTGGCCGCCAGCGGCACCCCGGCCGCCGCCGCGACGGCCCGGTGGGCGACCGCGTCGGGGCCGGCCTCGGCGACCAGCCGGGCGGCCGCGGCGACGATGGCCTCCCGCCGCGCCTCGCCCTTGGGCGTGGTCACCTCAGTGCGCCGACGAGGGAGCGAGGTTCAGCCCGACGACCCCGGCCACGATGAGCAGGATCGACAGGATCCGCACGGTGCCCACCGGGTCGCCGAGCAGCACCATGCCGACGACCGCCGTGCCCGCCGCCCCGATGCCGGTCCACACGGCGTAGGCGGTGCCCACCGGCAGGTCGCGCAGCGCGATGGTCAGCAAGGTGAAGCTGGTGCCGGCGCAGACGACGAACGACAGCGTCCACCACAGCCGGCTGAAGCCCTCGGAGTTCTTCAGCGACACCGCGAACGCCGTCTCGAACAGACCGGCCACGACGACCAGGACCCAGGCCACGACGGCCTCCTTCCCTCGGATCCGTACGACCGTACCGGAAAACCGGTACGCCCGTACTGCTCTTCGGTCCGCCTACGGTGGGCGGGTGGAACAGGACTGGGCCGGCACGCACACCTACACCGCGCGGGTCCTCCGCCCGCGCAGCACCGAGGAGCTCCAGGAGGCCGTCCGCGACGCCCCGGCGGTGCGCGCGCTGGGCACCCGGCACACCTTCAACGGCCTGGCCGACTCACCCGGCGTGCTGGTCGACCTGACCGCGCTGCCCGACCGGGTCCAGGTGCGCGACGACGGCACGGTCGCGGTCACCGCCGGCACCACGTTCGGGGCGCTGGCCCGCGAGCTGCACCGGCAGGGCCGGGCGCTGCACAACCTGGGCTCGCTGCCGCACATCTCCGTCGGCGGCGCGGTCGCCACCGGCACGCACGGCTCCGGCGACCGGGCCGGGGCGCTGGCCACCGCCGTCCGATCCTTCACCCGGGTCGGCCCGGACGGCGAGCTGACCGAGGTCACCGGGGACGACGTCGCCGCCCAGGCGGTGGCGCTGGGGTCGACCGGCGTGGTCACCGAGCTGGTGCTGGCCACCGAGCCCACCTACGAGGTGCGGCAGGACGTCTACCGCGGCGCCCCGCTCGCCGACGTCGCCGGGGCCTTCGCCGCCGGGGACAGCGTCAGCGCCTTCACCCGCTGGGACGGCGCGGCCGACCTGTGGGTCAAGACCCGGCTGCCCGCCGACGTCCCCGACACCGTGCTCGGCGCGCCCCGGGACCCGCAGAGCCGCGACCGGATCACCGACGAGATCGTCGGCAACGTGACCCCGCAGGGCGGCGTCCCGGGCCCGTGGCACGAGCGGCTGCCGCACTTCCGGCACGACGCCACCCCCAGCAACGGCGACGAGGTGCAGTCGGAGTTCTTCGTCGACCGGGCCGACGCCGCCGACGCCGTCGCGGCCGTGGCGTCCGTCGGCGACCGGATCCGCGAGCACCTGGTGGTCAGCGAGCTGCGCACCGTGGCCGCCGACGACCTGTGGCTGTCGATGGCGCACGGCCGCGACTCCCTGGCGGTGCACTTCACCTGGCGGCGGACCCCGGCCACGCTCGCCGAGGCGGTGCCGCTGGTCAACGGGGTGCTCGCGCCGTTCGGGGCCCGCCCGCACTGGGGCAAGGCGCACCCGCTGCGCGCCGCCGGGCTGGTCCGGGTGGTGCCGCAGCTGGCCCGGGCCCGGGCGCTGTTCGACCGGCTGGACCCCGACGGCGTGTTCGCCTCGCCGCTCCTGGTCGCGCTGGGGGTGCGCTCAGGCCGGTGAGGCGTCCCGGACGACGGGGCAGCTCATGCAGCGGGGGCCGCCGCGGCCGCTGCCGAGCTGGTCACCGGCGATCGGCACCACCTCGATGCCGGCGTCCTCCAGCGCCTTGTTGGTGACCGTGTTCCGCTCGTAGGCCACCGCCAGCCGCGGGCCGATGCAGAGGGTGTTGTTGCCGTCGTCCCACTGCTCGCGCTCGGCGGTGACCGGGTCCAGGCCGGTGTCGATGAGCCGCAGCCGCTCGATGCCCATCGCGTCGGCCGCGGCGGCGAGGAAGGGCTGCGGGCCGCTGACCCGCAGGTCACCGGCGTCCGGGTCGTCGCCGGCGCGCACCGTCCAGGCGACCAGGGTGTCGGCGACGGCGGGGTACATGACCATGGCGTCGACGTCGACCATCGTGGCGATGGTGTCCAGGTGCATGGTCGCCCGCTCCTGGGCGATGGGGACGACGAGGACGGTGTGCGCCAGGCCGCGGGCGAACACCCGGCGGGCCAGCCGCTCCGCCCCGCCCGCGGTGGTGCGCTCGCCGACCCCGACGGCCAGGACGCCGGGGGCCAGCAGCAGCACGTCGCCGCCCTCGAGGTGCTCCAGGGTCGGGTCGTAGAGCCGCTGCGGGCCGGCGAAGCGCGGGTGGTGGGCGTAGACCGCGCCGGTGATCGTGGACTCCCGGTGCCGGGCCGGCATGGCCAGCGAGGTGATGGCCACCTGGTCGCCGACCCAGACGCTGGAGTCGCGGGTGAACAGCAGGTTCGGCAGCGGCCGCACCACGAAGTCGCCGGGGCCCATCAGCTCGAAGGCCAGCCCCCGGGCGCCGGGCAGCTCGTCGTGCGCGACCCCGCCGATGAGCGCCGCGGCCAGCTCGTCGGACGCCAGGCCGGACAGGTGCGCCACGCAGGTGTGCCGCAGGGTCTCCCCGATGCGCGGGTCGTCGACCGCCGCGGCGACCAGCTGCTCGCGGGCCGCGGGGACGTCGAGCACCTCGGCCAGCAGCCGGTCCAGGTGCAGCACCTCCACCCCGCGGTCGGTCAGCGCCGCGGCGAACGCGTCGTGCTCCTCCTGGGCGCGGGCCACCCACGGCACGCCGTCGAAGAGCAGCTCGTCGTTGTTGCGCGGGGTCAGGCGGCGCAGCTCGGCCCCGGGGCGATGCAGCAGCACGGTGCGCAGCCGGCCGACCTCGCTGGTGACCAGGGGGGAAGTCATGGGCAGACTGTGCCCTGTGCAGAGCGGGGAGCGTCAACCAGCCTGGTTCGTGGTGCTGCTCGGCCTCGGGCTGGCCGTGCTCGTCGCCGCGCTGTGCTTCTTCGCCCTACAGGCGCTGGGCGCCCGCGAGGTCGGCAGCGGCTTCGTCGTCCTGGTCGCGGTGCTGTCCGCGGTCGTCGGCGGCTTCCTGGCCCGCTCGGTCGCGGCGAAGCTGCCGCCGGTGCGCCGCCCGCGCTGAGCCGGTCGACCCCACCAGCACGCCGCCGACCACCAGGGCGCCCCAGGCGAGCTCGGCGGCCGAGGTGGCCTCGCCGAGCAGCAGCCAGGCGGCGCCGATGCCGACCACCGGCACCAGCATGGAGAACGGGGCGACCGAGGACGACGGGTTGCGGCTCATCAGCGTGGCCCACAGCCCGGAGCCCAGGACGGTGCCCACCAGCACGGTGTAGGCCAGTCCACCGACGGCGAGCAGGCCGGTCGCCGTGCCCAGGCCGGTGAACGAGCGGCCGATCTGCGCCGGGCCCTCGACCAGCAGGGACACCGCCAGCATCGGCAGCGGGGGCACGACCGACATCCACAGCGTCAGCCGCAGCGGGTGCGGCGCCCGCGCCTGCCGGGTCGCCAGGTTGCCCAGCGCCCAGCCCAGCCCGCCGCACAGCGTGAGCAGCACCGGCAGCAGCAGCGCCCCGCCGTCGACGTCGGCGCGGTGCACCGCGATGCCCCCGAGGCCGGCGATGGCGACGGCCACCCCGAGGGCCTGGCGGCCGGTGACCCGCTCGCGCAGCAGCGCGCCGGCCAGCAGCACGGTGAACGGTGCCGAGGACTGCAGCACGAGCGACGCCAGCCCGGTGGGCATCCCGACCGCCATGGCCAGGTAGAGGAAGAGGAACTGCAGGACGCCGAAGCCGACGCCGTACCCGAGCACCCACCGCCACGGGACGCCCGGCCGGGGGACGAGCAGCACGGTCGGCACCGCGAGCAGCGCGAACCGCAGCGCCACCAGGAAGAACGGCGGGAACTGCTCCAGCGACAGGTGGATGGCGACGAAGTTCAACCCCCAGCAGACGGCGACGAGGCAGGCCAGCAGGCGGTCCCGGGTGTTCACGTCGTCCACTCTGCGGGACCGGACCTTTCAGCACCATCGACTGCTCGTGCGCTGTCGATGTAGCGTCGCTGCATGGACGTGCGGGCGCTGGAGACCCTCCGCGCGGTGCGCAGCCAGGGCGGGGTCACCGCCGCCGCCGCGGTGCTGCACCTGACGCCGTCCGCGGTGTCCCAGCAGCTGGCTGTCCTCTCCCGCGACGCCGGGGTGCCGCTCACCGAGCGGGTCGGCCGGGGCCTGCGGCTCACCGCGGCCGGCGACGCGCTGGCCGACGCCGCGGTCGACGTCGCCGTCGCGCTGGAGCGGGCCCGCGCCGCGTGCGCGGCCTTCGCGGGCTCGCCCACCGGCACGGTGCGGGTCTCGGCGTTCCAGAGCGCGGCCTGGATGCTGCTGCCCGGTCTGCTCACCCGGGTCGCGGCGCGGGGCGGCATCACGGTGGAGTGCTCGGACGAGGACGTCGCCCAGGACGCCTTCCCCGCGCTCACCGACCGGCACGACGTGGTGGTGGCGCACCGCCCGGCGGAGGCCGACCCGGGGTGGGGCGGGGGCGTGCGGGTGGTGCCGCTGCTGCGCGAGCCGCTGGACGTCGCCGTCCCGGCCGGGTCACCGCTGGCCGGGCGGGTCGCGCTGGAACCCGCCGACGTCGCGGGCGCGGACTGGATCGCCGTCCGCGAGGGGTTCCCGGTGGCCCGGGTGCTCGCCGACGTCGGCGTCCGCACCGGGACGGCGCCGCGGGTGGTGCAGCGGATCAACGACTTCCACGTGGTGGAGGCGCTGGTGGCCGCCGGGCACGGCATCTCCCTGCTCCCGCGCTACAGCTCCGGCGGGCACCCCGGCGTCCGCCTCGTCCCACTGGCCGGGGTGCGGGCCGGCCGGCAGGTCGACGCCCTGGTCCGCCCGGACGCCGCGGAGCGCCGGGTGGTGGCCGTGGTGCTCGAGGAGCTGGTCGCGCTGGCCGGCGAGCTCAGGCGGGGGTGACCGGCGCCGGCACCGACCGGAACACCCGGGTCAGGCCGGTCTGGTTGAGCAGCAGGCGCAGCGAGGTGGGGGGCTCGACGACCTCGAGCTCGCCGCCGGACCGCTTCTGCTTGCGGGCCAGGTGGACCAGCAGCTCCAGCCCGGCCGAGCTCATGAAGGTCACCTCGCGCACGTCGACCCGTGCGGGCCAGTCGGCGGGGCGGACGGTCACCCGGAACTGCCGGACGACGTCCTTGTCGATCTCGCCCGAGAACACCAGCTGGGTGCCGTCGGCGGACAGCTCGACGGACCCGTGGTCGGGCGCTGTGGCATCGACGTCCGTGGTCATGCAGGCCAGGGTGTCCCGCACCACGCCTCGCCAAACCCGACACGCGGGCGTTCAGGAGGGCAGCAGCACGCCGGGGTTGCAGATGCCCGCCGGGTCCAGCGAGGCCTTGACCGCGCGCAGCACGTCCACGCCCAGCGGCCCGACCTCGCGGTCCAGCCACGGGCGGTGGTCGGCGCCCACGGCGTGGTGGTGGGTGAGCGTGCCGCCGGCGGCCAGCACGGCATCGGTGGACGCCCGCTTGGCGCCCAGCCACTGCTGCAGGGGCAGGTCGTCGTCCCGGTCGGCGAGCACGGTGAGGTACAGCGACGCGCCGGTGGCGTAGCCGTGCGACACGTGCGTCATCACCAACGGCTGCTTCCCGGGGCCGGCCAGCGCCTCGCGCAGCGCCCGGCGGGCCGCGTCGTAGACGGTGGGCAGCGCCGACCAGGTCGCCGCGGTCTCCAGCGTCTCGACGAGCAGGCCGTGGTCGAGCAGCCGGTCGCGCAGGTAGGGCCCCTCGAACCGGTGCCGCACCCACGCCTCGCCGACCCGGGAGCCGGCGCGCTTGCCGCCGTCCTCGCGCAGCAGCGAGGTGGCCGCGCGCTGCCGCGCCCGCACCAGGGTGGGCAGGCCCTGCCAGCCGACGACCAGCAGGCAGCCCGAGCCGTGGCCGCGGCTGCGCAGCGCGCCGCGCAGGGCCCGGGCGCCCGCGCCGCCGGACAGCAGCAGGTTGGCCCGGGTCTCGTCGGGGTCGCTGAGCCGGACGACGTCGGGCAGCAGGTCGTGCCGGGCCAGCCGCTGCAGCGCGGCCAGGCCCGCCGCCCAGCTGCGGAAGGACCAGCCCTCGTACTCCTCCACCTCCGGGCGGGGGCGCACCCGCAGGGTGAGCTCGGTGATCACGCCGAGCGTGCCCTCCGAGCCCAGCGCCAGGCCGAGCAGGTCGGGGCCGGCCGCGGACGCCGGCGGGTGCCCGACCTCGAGCACCCCGGACGGCGTGGCCAGCGTCAGCGAGGCCACCAGGTCCTCGAAGCGGCCGACGCCGGTGGAGGCCTGGCCGGCGCTGCGGGTCGCGGCGTACCCGCCGAGGGTGGCGAACTCCCAGCTCTGCGGCAGGTGGCCCAGCGTCAGGTCGTGCTCGGCGAGGGCGTCCTCCAGCGCCGGCCCGCGCATGCCGGGGCCGGCGGTGACCAGCGAGCTCGGCACGTCGACCGACACCAGCCCGGACATCCGGGCCAGGTCCAGCACGACCACCGGCCGGTCGTCGACGTCGGTGCCCGACAGCCCGCCGACCACGCTGGTGCCGCCGCCGAAGGGCACGACGACGACGCCGTGCCGGCTGCACAGCTGCAGCACCGCGACGACCTCGGCGGTGTCGGCCGGGGTGAGGACGGCGTCGGGTGCGTCGGAGGCGTCGCCGGAGCGGCGGCGGACCAGGTCCAGGTAGCTCTTCCCGCCGGTGCGCCGCAGCCGCGACCCGCGGTCGTCGCGGACGTTCTCCTGGCCCAGCAGCGTCACCAGCTCGGCCCGCACGGGCACCGGCAGGCGGCTGGCGGCCAGCTCGACGTCGTCCAGCGGGACCGGCGGGGTGCGCCGCGGCGTCCAGCCCAGCTCCCGGGCCAGGTGCTTGCGGGCGGCCTTCGGCAGCGCCTTCGCCAGCGACTTGTCGGCGGTCAGCTCCAGCGTGCCGCCCTCGGCCACGTGCGCGACGCGGGTGCCGGGGGGACCCCAGCCCTGGACGGTCAGTTCGGGTTGCTCGGCCACCCGGACAGTCTGCGGCACAGTGGGCCCGTGACCGGGACGCTGCTCGACCCCGCCCGCCGCGCCCGCGACCTGGACCGGCTCGGCCGGGCGGTCGACGTCCTCGTGGTGGGCGGCGGCGTGACCGGCGCCGGGGTGGCCCTGGACGCGGCGTCCCGCGGGCTGTCGGTGCTGCTGTGCGAGCGCGCCGACCTGGCGGCCGGGACCAGCCGGTGGTCGTCGAAGCTGGTGCACGGCGGGCTGCGCTACCTGGCGCACGGCGAGGTCGGGCTGGCCCGGGAGTCCGCCCGCGAGCGCGCCGTGCTCATGGGGACGACGGCGCCGCACCTGGTCCGGCCGCTGCCGTTCTGCGTGCCCTCGGTCGCCGGTGCCGACGTCGCCGCCGTCGCCGGGCTCGGCGGGGTGCTGGGGGACGCCGTCCGCGGGTCGGTGCGCGGCGGGCGCGGCTCGCTGCCCCGCGCCCGGCGGGTGGGTGCCGACGAGGTCGCCGCGTGGCTGCCGGCGGTGCGGCCCGGGCACGGGGGCCGCGGCGGGGGCGTCGCGTTCTGGGACGGCCAGCTCACCGACGACGCCCGGCTGGTGGTGGCGCTGGCCCGCACCGCGGCCGGGTACGGCGCCGCGGTGCTCACCGGCGCCCGGGTCGTGGGGGTGGACGGGCGGACCGCGGTCGTCGAGGTCGAGGGACGGCGGGTCGAGGTCGAGGCCGGCGTCGTGGTCAACGCGGCCGGCGTGTGGTCGGCCGGGCTGGACGACGGCATCCGGCTGGTGCCCTCGCGCGGCTCGCACCTGGTGGTCCGCAGCGAGCGGCTGGGCTCCCCGACGGCGGCGCTGACCGTGCCGCTGCCCGGTTCCCGCTCCCGGTACGTGTTCGCGCTGCCGCAGGACACCGGGCTGGTGTTCCTCGGCATCACCGACGAGCCGGTCGGGGGCCCGGTGCCCGACGACGACCCGCAGCCCTCGGCCGCCGAGGTGCAGCAGCTGCTGGGCACGGTCAACCAGGTGCTCGCCGACCCGCTGACCGCCGCCGACGTGGTGGGTGCCTACGCCGGGCTGCGGCCGCTCGTGCTGCCCGCCTCGGCCGGCACCGGCCCGGGCGACGCCACGGCCGACCTCTCCCGCCGGCACCTGCTGCACCGGGCCGGGTCGGTGCTCACCGTCGTCGGCGGCAAGCTGACGACCTACCGGGCGATGGCGGAGGAGACGGTGGACGCCGCGCTGGCCGTGCTCGGCCGGCCCGCCCGCCGGTCGGTCACGGCCCGGCTGCCGCTGGTCGGCGCCGCGCCCCGGCGGGTGCTGGACGCCGTGGACGCCCCGGCCCGGCTGGTCGCCCGCCACGGCACCGAGGCGGCGCAGGTGCACGCGCTGGGTGCCGAGCCGCTGGTCGAGGGCCGGCCGGAGACGGTGGGGGAGCTGCGGTTCGCCGTCCGGGCCGAGGGTGCCCGCACGGTGGCCGACCTGCTCGACCGCCGTACGAGGGTCGGCCTGGTGCCGGCCGACCGGGAGGCGGCGGCGGCCCGCGCGCACGAGGTCCTGGCGGAGGAGCTCAGCCGCTGACCCGGCCGGTGATCATGGGGTTGTCGCCACGGACACGCCGGGGGCGGGCGCGGCGCCCGGCAACAACCCCATGATCACGGCTGAGGGGGAGGCGGGGACAGGCGGTAGAGGCGTCGGGCGTTGCCCTCGAACACCGCCTCCGCGTGCTCCCCGGCCGCCTGCGCCAACAGGTCGAGGTCGGTGTCCGCGAAGGGACGGCGGGCCCGGGTGCTGGGCAGGTCGGTGCCGGCGACCAGGGCGCCCGGGTCGACGGCGAGCACCTGCCGGGCGGTGTCGGCGACGTCCAGCTCCACCCGGCCGAACCCGGTCGCCTTGACCACCGCGCCCGTCTCCACCAGCGCCAGCAGGTCGGGCAGGCCGTCGGCGTGCAGGCCCAGGTGGTCGACCACCACCTGCGGCAGAGGGTGCAGCACCGGGGCCAGGGCGGCCAGGTCGCGGCCGTCGACGTAGAGCTCGGTGTGCCAGCCGGCCAGCTCGTGGACCCGGCGGGCCAGCCGGTCCAGGTCCGCGAGCGGCGCCGAACCGCCGCGGCGCAGGTTGACCCGCACCGCGCGCACCCCGGCGGCGTCGAGCCGGAGCACCTCGGCGTCGGGCACGTCGGCCGGCAGCTGGGTCACCCCGACGAACCCCGGGCCGAGCCGCGCCAGCGCGTCGAGCAGGTACGTCTGGTCGAAGGCCTGGAAGGACCCGGAGACGACGGCGCCACCGACGACGTCCAGGCCGGCGACCCGGGCCCGGTAGTCGGCGACGGTGAACGGGTCGGGCACGAAGCCGTCGTTGGGCACCAGCGGGAACGCCGGGTCCACGACGTGCAGGTGCGCGTCGACCAGCCTCACAGGAACGCCTTGCCCTCGCCGCGGTAGGTGGGCACCGAGCCGACCAGCGCGTCGCCGGCCACCAGGTGCAGCTCGCCGACCCGCTCGGCCAGCTCGCCGGCCTTGGCGTGCCGGAACCAGACCCGGTCGCTCAGCCGCAGGTGCGCGGCGGGGGCGCCGAGCAGCGGGGTCTGCGCCTCGCCGGCGCCCTCCAGCGGGCTGAACCGCAGGCCCGCCGGCCAGGCGATGGTGGGCTGCCGGTCCGGGCCGGGCGGGCCCGACGCGATCCAGCCGCCGCCCAGCGCGGTGGCCACCGTCGCCGAGGGCCGGCGCACCACCGGCTGCACGAAGTACGCCGCGGGCCGGGGGCGGAAGCGGCGGTACCCGTCGAACAGGCCGGGCGCGTAGAGCCCGGAGCCGGCGGCGACCTCGGTGACCGCGGGCTCGGCGGAGGTCTGCTCCACCGAGCCGGTGCCCCCGCCGTTGACGAACCGCAGCGGCGCCAGCTCCGACACCGCGGCCACCACCGCGGCCCGCCGCTGCGCGAGCTCCCGGGCCGACGCCCGCTGCACCGCCCGCACCGCCAGCTGCCGCAGCCGCGGGCCCGCGCCGTCCGCCGTCCCGGCGATCTGGCCCTCGTAGGCCATCAGGCCGTCCAGGTGCAGCCACGGCCGGTCCAGCACCGCGCGGGCCAGGGCCACCGCCTGCACCGGGGTGCGGACCGGGGAGCGCAGCGGGCCCAGGTGCACCCGGCCGCCGAGCAGTTCGAGCGCGGCGTCCAGGTCCAGGCAGACCTTCAGCGGCGCGGCGGGGGAGCGGCCGACCGCGGCCTCGACGACGTCCAGGGACTCGACCGAGTCGACCATCAGCGTCACCCGCGCGGCCAGCTGCGGGTCGGCGGCCAGCGCGGCCATCGCGGGGGCGTCGGTGCTGGGGTAGCCGACGACGACGTCCGGGTGGTCGGCGGCCAGCCAGACCGCCTCGGGCAGGGTGAGCGCCAGGATGCCGGCGAACCCGGGGCGGGCCAGCGCCCGGTCGCCCAGCGCCCGGCAGCGCACGGACTTGCTGGCCAGCCGGATGGTCGTGCCGGGGGCGGCGCGGGCGACGAGGGAGTCGGCGTTGGCGTCGAAGGCGTCCAGGTCGACGACGGCGAAGGGCGGCTGCAGGTCGGCGGTCGCCGCGCGCAGTGCGGCCAGGCGGTCGCTCACCCGGCCCGGTCCAGCAGCGCGTCGGCGAGGGCGGCCAGCGCGGCGCGGGCGGCGTCGCCGTCCCCGTCGACCCGCCAGGTGAGCGCGATGCCGTCGAAGGCGGAGTCGACCAGCCGGGCCAGCACGGGGACCGGCACCGTCCAGGTGAACCCGGCCGCGGTGGCCGCCTCGGTGAGGAACTGCTCGTGCACGTCCAGGTAGTGGCGGAAGAGCCGGGCGACGACCGGCTGCAGCTCGGGGTGCCGGCGGGCGTACTGGGCCAGCTCGTAGCCGACCAGCTCGCGGTCGGGGTCGGCCTCGATGCGCTCCCACAGCCGGGTCAGCGTGCCGTGCACGACGGTGCGCAGGTCGCCCTCGACGGAGAAGCCGCTGCGCACGTGCTCCAGCGTGCGGTCGGTGATCCGCTCGGCGGCCAGCACGAGCAGCTCCTCGCGGCTGTCGAAGCAGTAGTGGAAGGCCGACAGGCTGGCGCCGGCCTCGGCGACCACCGCGCGGGTGGTGGCCGCCGCGACGCCGTCGCGGACCAGCACCCGCAGGGCGGCCTCGACGAGGTCCTCGCGCCGGTCGGCGACGGGCTTGCGCACCACGGGCGGGCGCCGGGTCGGGCGGCGTCGGGTGGCGGGCGGCATGCGGCGGATCGTCGCACGTCGGCGTCCCGGGACGCCATCGGGTCAGCCAGTCGAGTCGCGCGTCCGGGACGGTTGACCCACCGGCCTCGGCGAGGTGGTCCGGGACGGCGACGGCCACGCCACCGTTTCCCACTGAGCGGGATGACCAGTTCACACTGTGGGACGACGGGTGCAGGCTGACCGCGTGGACACCTACACCCACGGCCACGCCGACGCCGTCCTGCAGTCCCACCGCTGGCGCACCGCGGAGAACTCCGCGGGCTACCTGCTGCCGCACCTGCGGGCCGGGCTCGACGTGCTCGACGTGGGCTGCGGGCCGGGGACGCTCACCGTCGACCTGGCGCGCCGGGTGGCCCCGGGCCGGGTGCTGGGCCTGGACGTCGTCGAGGACCCGCTGGGCGAGGCCCGCGCGCTGGCCGGGCGCGAAGGGGTGCCGGTGGAGTTCGCGGTCGGCGACGTCTACGCCCTGGACCTGCCCGACGACTCCTTCGACGTGGTGCACGCCCACCAGGTGCTGCAGCACCTGACCGACCCGGTCGCCGCGCTGCGCGAGATGGCGCGGGTGTGCCGGCCGGGCGGGCTGGTCGCCGTCCGGGACGTCGACTACGCCGCGACCACCTGGTTCCCCGAGGACGACGGCCTGACCCGCTGGCTGGACCTCTACCACCGGGTGGCCCGCCGCAACGACGCCGAGCCGGACGCCGGCCGCCGGCTGCGCGCCTGGGCGCACGCGGCCGGGCTGCGCGACCTCACCGCGTCGGCGTCCACCTACTGCTACGCCTCCGACGCCGAGCGCCGCTGGTGGGGGGACTCGTGGGCCGGGCGGGCGACCGCGTCGGCCTTCGCGGAGCAGGCGGTGGCCTACGGCCTGGCCAGCACCGACGAGCTCGCCGACGTGGCCGCGGCCTGGCAGCGCTGGGCGGCCGCGGACGACGGCTGGCTGGGCATGCTGCACGGCGAGCTGCTGGTCCGGGTCGGCCCCTCAAGCACCGCCGGGTAGCCGCCGATCAGGTGGGGGAGGGCGCCACTGAGCCCGGTACCGGCCGGCTCAGTGGCGCGGGGCGACCTCGCGGGGCGCGGCCTCCAGTGCGTGCAGCGACCGCCGGACGCCGACCGTCACCGCGCCGAGCGCGAAGAACCCCTCGTCGTCGGGCACCTCGGCCGAGCGCAGCAGCTGCACCAGCCGGTCCAGCGCGGCCACCGCCGCGTCGATCGCGTCGTCGCGGGAGTCGCGGTGCGGCCCGTCGTGGTACGGGATGCGCACCACGCCGGCCAGGCCGGTGAGCGCGTCGGCGAGGACCCAGCCGGTGCCGTCGTCCACCCGGTCCAGGCCGCGGCGGTGCGGCTGGAACTCCGCGACCAGGTCGGTGAGGTCGTCGACCAGCACGGCCACCCGGTCCAGTGCGCGGGACTGCTCGCGCACCCGGCCGGCCGTCCCCTGCCAGCGGGCCGCGCGCGGGTTGGCCCGCCGGGCCCGCTCGACCTGGGTCTCGGCGGCGCGCATCCGGTCCAGCGCGGCGTCCAGCGCCCGGCCGCGGTGCGCCCAGTCCTCCGGGTCGGGCACGGTGCCGCCGCGGACGGCGTCGGCCATGTCCACCAGGTGCGCGGCCAGCAGGCCGCGGGCGACGGCGATCCGCTCGACGGCGACGGTGAGCATCATCGGCGGGAAGAGCACGGTGGTGACGGCGACGCCGACCGCCGCGCCGAGCAGGGTCAGCCCGCCGTAGCGCAGTACGTAGGCCGCGGGGTCGTCGGTGCCGATGGTGATCATCAGGACGGCGGCGAAGCTGACCCAGCTGGCCTGCTCGCGCAGCAACCGCCACTGCTCGACCACCACCGCGACGGCCACGATCAGCGCGATGGTGAACGCGTTGGGCACCCCGCGGGTGACCTCGTAGACCCCGACGGCCAGGCCGAAGCCGAGGAACATCGCCGCGACCGTCCGCCAGGCGGCCCCGGCGGAGTCCGCGACGGTGGGGTGGACGGCGATGACCGCGCCGAGCGGGGCGTAGTAGGCGTAGTCCGACAGCGTGGGCGGCAGCAGGACGGCGATCTGCCAGGCCAGCCCCGCGGCGACGGCGGCGCGGATGCCCCGCTGCACCCACGGCCGGCGCAGCACCTCGACGAGCGCGATCACCGGCCCCAGGGTGCCCTACGCGGCGCGGGCCGCCTCGACCCCGGCGGCGACGTACTCGGGGAGGCGGACGTCGTCCAGGGTGGCCGGGTCGACCAGCACCCAGCCGGCCAGCTCGCGGCCCTGCATGACCATCCGGGCCACGCCGTCGCGGGTGACCAGGTCGTCGGCGAGCGCGGGGTCGCAGCGCACCATCAGCCCGCCGCTGCCGCTGACCGCCAGCCCCATGGACCCGCCGACCAGGAACGCCAGCCCGCCGAACATCTTCTTCTCGGTGACCTCGGGCGTGCCGCCGAGCGCCGCCCGCACCCGCTCCGCCAGCTCGAGGTCGTACGCCACGCCGGCAGGATGGCGCCCCGCCCCGCGCCGGGCAAGACCCACTCGACGCAACTCCCGCGAGCGGGACGGACGCGCTCAGCCCACCGGGGAACGGCCGGTGGCCGCGGTGCGGTCCGCAGGACCGCGATCGGGCACTGCCTCCAGGTCCAGCGCCGTCACCCAGCCCTGCACGGGGAGCGGGTGGCCGGTGAGCCAGCCCTGCACGGCGTCGCAGCCCAGCCGGGAGAGCAGCTGCAGGTCGGCGGGGTCCTCGATGCCCTCGGCCAGCGCGGACAGCCCGAGGTCGTGGGCCAGCCGGATGCTGTGCCCGACGATCACCGCGGCCGCGGCGTCGGAGGAGATGCCCGCGGTCAGCGACCGGTCGAACTTGACCTCGTCGATGGGCAGCCGGTGCAGGTAGGCCAGCGAGCTGTAGCCGGTGCCGTAGTCGTCGACGGCGATGCGCAGCCCGATGGAGCGCAGCGCGGTCAGGGTCTGCAGGGCGCGGTCGGGGTCGAGCATGAGGGTGTCCTCGACGACCTCGACGGTGAGCGCGCGGGCGGGCAGGCCGTGCCGGTCGAGGGCGTCGGCGATGCGGTGGGGCAGCAGCGGGTCGTCGAGGTCGGTGGCGCTGAGGTTGACCGCGACGGGCACCTCGCGGTCGGCCCACCAGTCGGCGACGCCGCCGAGGGCGAGGTCGAGCACCCGCTCGGTGACCGCGTCGGACAGGTGGCCGTGCTCGGCGGCGCGCAGCACCTCGCCGGGGCCGAGCAGGCCGCGGGTGGGGTGCGCCCAGCGCAGCAGGGCCTCGCAGCCCACGACGGTGGCGACGGTGCCGGTGCCGGTGGCCTCGATCCGGTGCTGGGGCTGGAAGTGCAGCAGCAGCTGGTCGTCGGCGTCCAGGGCGGCGTGCAGGTCGTCGACCCAGGCCAGCAGGCTGTCCTCCTGGGCGCGGCCGCAGCGGGCGGGGTCGTGCACGGCCACGCCGCTGGTGCTGGCCTGCGCCTCGGCGAGGGCCTGGTCGGCGCAGCGCAGGAGGTCGCCGGTGGTCACGGTCTCGCCGGGGCGGTCGTCGAGGGCGTGGCTGGTCGTCGTCCCCACGTTGACGGTGAGGTGCAGCCGGTGCCGGTCCATGTCGAAGGGACGGCCCAGCACGTCGCGGACCTGGGCGGCCAGCAGGGAGGCGCGGGCCGGGTCCTCGCCGACGAAGGCCAGCGCGAAGTCGTCGCCGTCGATGCGGGCGACGACGGTGCCCGGCCCGGCGAGGGTGGACAGGTGCGAGGCGACCCGCTGCAGCACCCGGTCGCCGGTCTCGTGGCCGGCCTCCTCGTTGATCCGGCGGAAGCCGTCGAGGTCGAGGGCGAGCAGGGTGACCGGCTCGGGTCCGGTGAGCCAGCGGTCGACGCCGGCGCCGAGGCCGCGGCGGTTGAGCAGGCCGGTGAGCGGGTCGGTGAAGGCGTCGGCGAGCTGCTCGAGGGCGGCGCGGGCGACCCGGATGGTCAGCTGGAAACGCGCCACGACGACCGCGAGGCAGCCGGCGGCGGCCAGCACGAGCGGCAGCACCCAGCGGCCGGTGCCGGGGGAGTGGGCGGCCAGCAGGACGGCGAGCAGGTTGGCGCCGCACCCGGCGAAGGGCAGCACGTTGGACCAGCTGCGCAGCCGGTGGGTGGCGTCGAGCATGGCGTGGTCGGTGGTGCGCACCGGCCGGGTGACGGCGTAGGCGAGCACCACGCAGGCGCCGGCCATGAGCAGGAACGCGGGGCCGGGGGACGCCGGGCCGGCGTGGTGCAGCGAGTAGCCCGAGGCCAGGTCGGCGGCGAGCACCAGCGCGGAGCCGGCCAGCAGCGGCGGGACGACGGAGTCGCGGCCCGGGCGCAGCACGGAGCACAGCGCGACGGCGCCGGAGACCAGCGCGACGTCGATGCCGGTGAGCACGAGGACGGCGCGGGTGGCGGCGTCGGTGCCGCCGTCCCCGATGCCGATGAGCACGACGGTGCCGGCGACGGCGGTGAGGCCGAGGGCGGTGCTGACGGAGTCCAGGCCGATGCCGGCCAGCACGAGACGCCCGCGCAGCGGCAGGACCAGCGACAGCAGCAGGACGCCGATGCCGACCTGGCCGACCAGGTGCAGGCCGTCGAGCAGCCAGGCGAGCGCGCCGGTGGGCACCGGGTGCAGCACGCGGGCGAGCACCGCGCCCAGGGCGAAGGCGCCCAGGCCGGTGCCGAGGGCGGTGCGGGCGACGGAGCCGGGGGAGCCGGGCAGCCGGTCGCGGAGGGCGACCAGGGCGGCCAGGCCGTGCACGCCGGCGAGGACGACCACGTCCACCGCGAGCCGCCAGGCGCTGTCGGGTGAGCTGGTGCCCTGGACGAGCCCCCAGGCGGCGAGCACGCCGGCGGTGACGAGCAGGGCCCGGGGCGGGGTGACCCGGTGCAGCAGCGGGCGGGTGACGGGCGGGTGGTGCATCGCGACGGTCTGCACGGTCGACATCACCCTTCCTGGTCGTCGTCGGTCCACGGACGAGCAGCGGGGTCGCTGCTCGTCCGTGGGTTCTCGGCGGCCGCCGGCACGACGTTGACCAGGGATGGAGTCGTTCCACCCCCGCGGGTGAGAACGAACGCGCTCCGGTTTCAGCCCTGCCGGGCCGCGTTCGCCTGGCACGCGGTGGCGAGGAACGCGGCCAGGCCCGGGGCGACCCGCTCGTAGTACGCGGTGAACCGCTCGTCCTCGGTGTACATCCGCCCCAGGCAGGCGTGCAGCTCGGGGGAGCAGTCGTAGTACCGCCGGGTGATCTGCTGGCGGTGCTCCTCGGCCAGGTCCATCGCCCGCTCGCCGTCGGCCGGGGCGCCGTCGGCGACCGCGGCGGCCAGCCGGCGCTCGAGGTCGTCGGTCTCGGCCTTGATCTCCAGCCAGTCGGCCTTGGTGTAGCTGCCGGTGCGGGCCTGGGACTGCGACCAGGCCTCGGTGTCGCCCCAGCGCTGCTCGGCCTCGTCGGCGTACTGCTCGGGCAGCCAGTCGCCGAACACCTCGAGCTTGTCCTGCGGGGTCATCGGGTTCCCCATGGCCAGTGCCTCCATCTCCTTCTCCACGGCCGCCACCATCGCGTCGGTCCGGTCCCGCTGCTCCAGGAGCAGGCGGTGCTGCCGGCGCAGGTGCTCACCCGCGTCGGCGTCCGGGTCGTCCAGCAGGGCGGCGATCTCCTCGAGGCCGAAGCCGAGCCCGCGGTAGACCAGCACCTGGTGCAGCCGGTCGACGTCGGCGAGCTCGTAGACGCGGTAGCCGGCCGGGGTGCGGCCGGACGGGGTCAACAACCCGATCCGGTCGTAGTGGTGCAGCGTGCGCACCGTGATCCCGGCCAGCCTCGCCAGCTCGCCCACCGTGTGGCTCATCGCTCCGTCCTCCTCATGGCGACGATGGAAGTGCCTGACGTCGGGGGAGGGTCAAGCCCGTTCGCGGATCAGCGTGCGGTGCGGGTCCACTGCACGACGGTCTGCACCTCGTCGGTCACCGAGACCACTGCGGCCTGCCCGGTCAGGACACGTCGTAGCCCAGCGCGTCGTAGCGCTCGCCCGAGACCGTGCCGACACCTGTGGGTTCGCCGTCCCGGCCCACCTGCACGTCCGTGACGGGCTCGACGTCGTCCGTCGAGCCGGGCTCGGGCAGCGGTCCCTCGCCGTCGACGCCGTCGGTGGCCAGCGCGTCGGCTGCCTCGACGTCCCCCTCGGCGATCGCGTCGGTGTAGGCCACGACCAGGTCGTGGGGGTCGGTGCGCTGGGCGAGGCCCCAGGCCAGGACCGCGAGCGCGGCCACGGCCAGCCCGCCCAGCAGCAGCAGGGCGCGGCTGCGGGCGGGGGCCTTCTCGATCACGACCCGCACCCTGGCACAGCCGGGTCGCGGTCAGGGGCGGGCCGGGGCGAGGATCGGGCCATGGCGGCCTCCCCGCACGACCCCTTCCCCCGCTCCCGGGTGCGCGTCCGCGGCCACGAGATGGCCTACGTCGACGTCGGCGAGGGCGACGCGGTCGTGCTGCTGCACGGCAACCCGACGTCGTCCTACCTGTGGCGGGGGGTCATCCCGCACCTGACCGGGCTGGGCCGGTGCGTCGCGCCGGACCTGATCGGCATGGGCGAGTCGGACAAGCTGCCCGACCCGGGACGGGGCACCTACGCGTTCGCGACCCACGCGGCCTTCCTGGAGGAGCTGCTGGAGGAGGTGCAGCTCGGCGACCGGGTGACCCTGGTGCTGCACGACTGGGGCGGTGCGCTGGGCTTCGACTGGGCCCGCCGGCACGCCGACCGCGTCCGGGCGATCGCCTTCACCGAGACGATCGTGACGCCGCTGCTGTGGGCCGACTGGCCGCGGGCGGCGAAGGGCGTCTTCCAGGGCATGCGCTCCGACCACGGCGAGGAGCTGGTGCTGGAGCGGAACACCTTCGTCGAGCGGATCCTCCCCGCCTCGACGCTGCAGGGGCTCAGCCCCGAGGTGCACGACCGGTACCGGGCGCCCTACCCGACGCCGGAGAGCCGCTGGCCCACCCTGGAGTGGCCGCGGAACATCCCGATCGAGCACGTGCCGCCGGACGTGCACGACGTCGTCGACGCCTACGGCGAGTGGCTGGCGACCTCCGACGTCCCCAAGCTGTTCGTCGACGCCGACCCCGGCTCGATCCTGGTCGGCCGGCAGCGCAACCTGGTGCGCCGCTGGCCCAACCTCACCGAGGTGCAGGTGCCGGGCAACCACTTCGTCCCCGAGGACAGCCCCGACGAGCTGGGCCGGGCGATCGCCGACTGGCTGCGCACGGTCCCCTAGAGGACGGCGTCGCAGACGGCGAGCAGGCGGGCGCGCAGCGCCTGGCCGCGCTCGGCGAAGCCCCGCTGGGCCTCGGCGTAGGCGGCCTTGCCCGCGGCGGTCTCGATCGGCACCGGCGGGTAGCCGGCGCCGGCGAGGTCGTAGGGGCTGGCCCGCATGTCCAGGACCCGGATGTCCACCGCGAGCTCGAAGCAGTCCGCGAGCAGCTCGCCGGGCACCGCGGGGGCGAGCTTGTAGGCCCACTTGTAGAGGTCCATCCCGGCGTGCAGGCAGCCCGGCTGCTCCAGCGCCACCTGGGTGTCGCGGGTGGGGGTGAGGGCGTTGCGCGGGGCGGCGGTCGGGGTGAAGAACCGGTAGGCGTCGACGTGGGTGCACTGCAGGCGGTGCGACTCGACGACCGCGTCGGTGCCGGCCGGGCCCAGCCGGAGCGGGACGGCGCCGTGCCGCGGGGCGCCGCGGTGCACCATCGCCCACTCGTGCAGGCCGAAGCAGCCGAACTGGCCCGCCCGCCCGGCGGTGGCACCCAGCAGGCCGGCGACCCACCCGGCCGACGTCCCCCGCTTGGCCCGGTAGGCCGCGATGTCCAGCCCGACCGAGCCGTCGGGCAGCCGCGCGTACAGCGGCCAGCCCAGCCGCTCCTCGGCGAGGTCGCCGATGACCGAGCTGCCCACCCCGGCGTGCCAGCGCAGCAGCCGGGCCGGCGGTTCGGAGTAGTAGGTGAACAGGAAGTCCAGCACCGGGTGCGCCTCGTGCCGCTGCCGGCGCTCCAGGTGCGGCCCGACCCAGGTGAGCAGCCGGTCCCGGTGCGCGGCGGCGCGGGCGGTCGCCTCGTCGGGGGCCAGCACGGTCACCGGCCCAGCGTAGGTCGGCCTTGACACTGGTCGAACGCTCAACCAGTGTCGCGGGCGGACCGTGACCGCGGTCACCAGCCCTCAGCGAGGAGTGCGCCCGTGCCCGTGGAGACCGACGTCCTGGTGGTGGGGACCGGCCCCGCCGGCGCCTCCGCCGCGCTGTTCCTGGCCAGCTACGGCACCCGCGTCGTCGTCGTCACCAAGTACTCGCGGCTCTCGCAGGACCCGCGGGCGCACATCACCAACCAGCGGGCGCTGGAGACCATGCGGGACATGGGTGTCGAGGACACCCTCATGGCACTGGCCACCCCCTGGGAGCTGATGGGGACGACGACCTTCTGCACCTCGCTGGCCGGCGAGGAGCTGGGCCGGATCCCGAGCTGGGGCACCGACCCCGCCCGGCACGCCGACTACCAGCTGGCCAGCCCGTGCACGATGCTCGACGCCCCGCAGACGATCACCGAGCCGGTGATGGTCAAGGCCGCCCAGGACCGCGGCGCGACGGTGCGGTTCGACACCGAGTACCTGCGGCACGTGCAGGACGACGAGGGCGTCACCACCACCGTGCGCGACCGGCTCTCCGGCCTGGAGTACGAGATCCGCTCCCGCTACCTGGTCGGCGCGGACGGCGCGCGGTCGAAGGTCGCCGCCGACCTGGAGCTCCCCTTCGAGGGCCCCGGTGCCGTCGGCGGCGCACTGGGCATCGTGTTCAAGGCCGACCTCACCCACCTGGTCGCGCACCGGCCGTCGGTCCTCTACTGGATGCTGCAGCCGGGTGCGGAGAAGGAGGGCGTCGGCCTCGGCGTGCTGCGGATGATCGAGCCCTGGACGAAGTGGATGCTCATGTGGGGCTACGCCGTCGCCGACGGCCCGCCGGAGCTGACCGACGAGTTCGTCCGCGAGCTGGCCGTGGGGCTGGTGGGCAGCGACGACTTCGAGATGGAGGTCGTCTCGGGCTCGCCGTGGACGGTCAACCACCACTTCGCCACCACGATCGCCCGGGGCCGGGTGCTCTGCGCCGGCGACGCCGTGCACCGGCACCCGCCGACCAACGGCCTGGGCTCCAACACCTCGATCCAGGACAGCTACAACCTGGCCTGGAAGCTCGCCCACGTCATCAGGGGGACGGCGGACCCCTCGCTGCTGGACTCCTACGACGCCGAGCGGGCGCCGATCGCCCGGCAGGTCGTGGAGCGGGCGAACCAGTCGATCGCCGACACCGGCCGGATCATGGCCGCGCTCGAGCTGACCGACAGCACCGACACCGAGGCCCTGGAGCGGCAGCTCGCGCTGCGCCGGGCGCCGGGTGCCGAGGGGGACAAGGTGCGCGCGGCGGTCCGGGAGGCGATCGCCTACAAGGCCTACGAGTTCGACGCGCACGGCGTGGAGCACAACCAGCGCTACGCCTCGGGCGCGGTGGTCCCCGACGGCACCGACATGCCGCCCTACCGGCGCGACCACCAGCTCTACGCCCAGCCCACCACGTGGCCCGGCGCCAAGCTGCCGCACGCCTGGGTCACCCGCGGCGGCCGTGAGGTCTCCACGCTCGACCTGGTCGGCAAGGGCCGGTTCGCCGTCGTCACCGGGGTGGGCGGCGAGGCGTGGCTGGAGGCCGCCGCGTCGCTCGGCGCCGAGCGGGGGCTGGAGATCACGCCGGTCGCCATCGGCCCCGGCCTGCCCTACGACGACCCGTACGGCACCTGGGCCGACCTCCGCGAGATCGCCGACGGCGGCGTGCTGCTGGTCCGCCCGGACTGCTACGTCGCCGCCCGGCACCTCGAGGCGCCCGGTGCCGACGCGCGGGAGTGGCTGGCCGCTGCGCTGCGGCAGGTGCTGGGCCGCTAGTCCGCGGGGGCCGGGAACGGGCGCGCGAAGGTGAACGCGTCCGGGCCCGGCCCCTCCGCACGGAGCCGGGTGAGCCTCGCGTCGGCCTCGGCCACCGTCGGCCGGTGCCCGGCCGGCACCCACCACAGCACCGTGAAGGCCTCCCGCACCTGCTCGAACCACTCGCGCCGGCGCCGCATCGCCGCCGCGTGGGCGCCGGTGTAGACGAAGTCGCGCAGTGCCCCGAGCGACGTCCAGGTGCTCAGGTTGATGATCAGCCGGTCGCCGCGGGCGCGGAGGTAGGCGTCGGCCTCGGCGTCACCGGGCGGCAGTCGCCAGGCGAAGCCGGGCGCGGCGTCGGCGAGGGCGTTGACCGGCTCCATGAGCTCGAAGAAGCCGTCCAACCGGGCCGACGTCACCGGCTCCACCGTCGTCCCCACGTTCAGCTGGGCGACGTGGTGGCCGGGCACGGCCGGACCCTAGCGCCGGGTGCCCCCCGAACGGCAGGTCCGCCGACTACCGTGGTCGGCTCGCCCGCCCCTGAGGAGACCCGCACGTGTCGAGCAGCACCACCGACCAGGCGCTCGCCGAGGAGCAGGAGCACGTCACCGGTCTCTACGCCCGGCTGGACGCCGCCCGGGAGCTGGCGGTCACCCGCCGGCAGCAGGCCATCTCGGCGCCGCTGGTGGACAACCCGCAGGCGATGGGGGAGAAGGAGGCCGCGGTCCGGTTCCACGGCACCCGGATCGTGCAGCTGGACGCCGCCGAGGCCGGGCTGGTGCTGGGCCGGCTGGACCGCGAGGAGAACCCCCAGCCGCTGTACGTGGGCCGCACCGGGCTGCCCGCCGACGACGCCGGCGGCGACCCGGCCCTGGTCGACTGGCGGGCGCCGGCCAGCCGGCCGTTCTACACCGCCACCCCGTTCCGGCCCGAGGGCATCGCCCGGCGCCGGCACATCCGCACCCTGGGCCGGAAGGTCACCGGCATCGACGACGAGGTGCTGGTCCTCGCCGAGGGCGAGGAGGCCGACGACCGCGGGCTGACCGGCGAGGCCGCGCTGCTGCGCGCGCTGACCGCCGAGCGCACCGGCCGGATGACCGACATCGTGCGGACCATCCAGGCCGAGCAGGACGCCATCATCCGCTCGGACTCCCGCGGCATCCTGGTCGTGCAGGGCGGCCCGGGCACCGGCAAGACGGCCGTCGCGCTGCACCGCGCCGCCTACCTGCTCTACACCCACCGCGACCGGCTGGCCCGCAGCGGCCTGCTCGTCGTCGGGCCCACCCCGACGTTCCTGCGCTACATCGCCGACGTGCTGCCGGCCCTGGGCGAGACCGGCGTGGTCATGGCCGGGCTGGGTGACCTGCGCCCGGGGCTGTCGACCACGCGGGTCGACGAGCCGGCGGTGGCCGAGGTCAAGGGCCGGCTGGCGATGGCGGACGTGGTCGCTGCGGCGGTCAAGGACCGGCAGGGCGTGCTGCGCGGCACCCGCGAGCTGGTCGTCGACCGGGAACGGATCCGGCTGCGCGCCGGTGACGTCGCGAAGGTCCGCACCCAGGCGCGGCGGGCGTCGCGGCTGCACAACCTGGCCCGCCCGGCGTTCTACCGCGGCCTGGTCGACCTGCTCGCCCAGCGGGTGGCCGACCGGCTGGGCTCCGACGTCCGGGGCGGGGAGAACCTGCTGGACGCCGAGGACCGCCGCGCGCTGCGCCGGGAGATCGCCGGGGAGCCCGCGGTGGTCGACCTGGTCGAGGAGCTGTGGCCGCTGCTCACCCCGGAGGAGCTGCTGCGGGACCTGTTCTCCTCCCCGGACCGGCTGGCCCGGGCGGGCAAGGGGCTCTCCGAGGCCGACCGGGCGCTGCTGGTGCGCGACGCCGACGCCCCGTGGACGGTGTCCGACGTCCCGCTGCTGGAGGAGGCCGACGAGCTGCTCGGCGTCGACGACTCCGCGGAGCGCGCCGCCGCGGCGCGCCGCCGGCAGGCCGGGCTGGACGAGGCGCAGCGGGTGCTGGACCTGCTGCACGGCTCCCGGTCGCACGACGCGGACGACGACGAGGAGTCCGAGGAGCTGATGGCCGGCGACCTGCTGGACGCCGAGGGCCTGGCCGCCCGCGCCGACGAGGCCGACTACCGCTCCACCGCCGAGCGCGCGGCCGCCGACCGCACCTGGACCTTCGGGCACGTGGTGGTCGACGAGGCGCAGGAACTGTCGGCGATGGCCTGGCGGGTGCTGGCCCGCAAGTGCCCGACCCTGTCGATGACGGTGGTCGGCGACCTGGCGCAGACCGGGACGCTGGGCGGGGCGGACAGCTGGGCCGAGGTGCTCACCCCGCACGCCCGCACGCAGTGGCGGCAGGCGGTGCTGACGGTCAACTACCGGACGCCGACGGAGATCATGGAGGTCGCCGCGGACGTGCTGGCGGCGTCCGGGTCGTCGCTGGAGGCGCCGCGGTCGGTCCGCAGCAGCGGCGAGCAGCCCACGGCGGAGCGGGTGGCGGCGGGCGACCTGCTGGACCGGGTGGCGGAGGTGACCGCGGACCTGGCCGGCAAGGGCGGGACGGCGGCGGTCGTCGTGCCGCCGTCGCTGTTCGCCGCGGCGGTGGCCGCGCTGCCGGGTGCCACGTCGGGGGCGGACGCGGACTCCTCGGCCGGGCCGGTGCTGCTGCGCCCGGCGGAGGCCAAGGGCCTGGAGTTCGACTCCGTGGTGCTGGTGGAGCCGGCGGCGGTGCTGGCCGAGGGCGTGCGCGGGGACTCCGACCTCTACGTGGCGCTGACCCGCGCCACCCAGCGGCTGGCCGTGCTGCACGCGCTGGACCTGCCCGACAGCATGTCCCGCCTCACCGACCGGTAGCGGAGGCGCCGATGCCGGTGCGGACCTCGTAGAGCTCGGGGAAGAACGTGAGGTCCAGGGCGCGGCGGAGGAAGGCCGCGCCCGAGGAGCCGCCGGTGCCGGTGGTGAAGCCGATGGTGCGCTGCACAGTGCGCAGGTGGCGGAAGCGCCAGAACTGGAAGGCGTCCTCGATGTCGACGAGGTCCTCGCAGGTCGCGTAGGCGTCCCAGTGCGCGTCGGTGTCGTCGTAGACCCGGCGGACGACCGGGACCAGTTCGGGGGCGAAGGTCCAGGCCTCGCTGACGTCGCGGTGCAGCAGCTGCTCGGGGACGGCGTGGCCCGTGCGGGCGAGGTGGGCGAGGAACGCGTCGTAGACGGTGGGGGTGTCCAGCAGCTCGGCCAGCACGGCGCGGGCCGCGGGGTCGGCGTCGAAGACCTTCAGCATCGCGGCGTTCTTGTTGCCGAGGATGAACTCGACGGCCCGGTACTGGTGGGACTGGAAGCCCGACGAGCTGCCCAGCCAGCCGCGGAACTCGGCGTACTCGCTGGGGGTGAGGGTGGCGAGCACCGACCACTGCTCGGCCAGGGTCTTGAAGATGTGCTTGACCCGGGCCAGGCCCTTGCGCGCGCGGGCGGGGTCGTCGGCGTCGAGCTGGTCGCGGACCGCGCGCAGCTCGTGCAGGACGAGCTTGAACCACAGCTCGGTGGTCTGGTGCTGGATGATGAACAGCAGCTCGTCGTGGTGCTCGGGTCGGCTGACCGGGTGCTGCGCGGAGAGCAGGCGGTCCAGGTCGAGGTAGCCGCCGTAGGTCATGGTGTCGCGCAGGTCGGTGCGGATGCCTGCCTCGAGGGGGCGCTCGCCCGCGTGCTCGCTCATCCCCGCATCGTGCACCCCCGTGGGCGGCTCAGCCCTCGAGGTCGAGCACCAGGGGCCGGTGGTCGGACACGACCGGCGCAGCGACCACCTCGAAGCGGCGGACCGCGTCGACGTCGGAGACGAGCGCGTAGCTCGCGTGCCGCACCGCCTTGGCGTAGAGGTGGGTGCGGGTGTCGGCGGTGCCGACGAGGTCGCGCAACCCGATCCCGGCCAGCACGTCGAAGGTCTCCGAGTCCGGCAGCAGGTTGAGGTCGCCCGCCAGGACGACCAGGTCACCGGGACGGCGGACCCGCTCGACGACCTCGGCGAGGCGCCGCGCCTGCGCCCGTCGGAGATCGGTGTCGCCCTTGCCGCTGCGCTCGCGGACGCCGTGGGTGTGCAGCACGACGACGGGCCGGCCGCCGTCCGGGTCGACGACGCGCACGGCCTGCGCGAGGCGCGGCCGGCCCCCGGGTGGCCACTCGTCGTGCGCGGCGAAGTCGCCGACGACGTACTCCGCGCCGAGACCGACCACCGGCAGCCCGTGGCGGACGAACACGGCCTGGCCGAACAGCTGGCGGTGCCGTGTGCCGTCCTCGCCGACCACCGGGCCGGTGTCGAAGGTGACGAAGTGGGCCTCGTGGCCGGGCAGCACGGCGCGGACGTCGGCGAGCAGGTCGGAGCGCTGGCGCAGCGTGCGGTCGCCGTCGGCGTAGGTCACCCAGCCGTGGTGCGTCGAGGAGCTGGTGACCTCCTGCAGGCACAGCACGTCGGCCCCGACGGCGGGGAGCCAGGCGAGCAGGGCGTCCAGCTCGACCCCGCACCAGGCGTTGAGGCTGACGACGCGCACGGGCGCCGAAACTAGCGAGGCGCGCGGGCGTCCGGACGAGCGGCCCCCGCGGGAGACGCCAGCCGACGGCGGCGCCGTCGACGCCGGGGCGGGGTGCTGCTCAGAACGGGGCGGGGTCGGCGACCGGGTCGTGCGGTGGCGGTGGCGGGTGGCCGAGGTCGAGGACGTGGCCCTCGCCCGGTGGCCGGGTGACCAGGGTGCCGCCGCTCCGGCGCGGCCCACGGCGAGGCGCGGGGTGATCTCCACCCAGAACCGCTGTGCCGTCGCCGTCATGGACCCGTTCGACCAGAGGGGTACGACATCCCTGCCCCGCCGAACTGGCCGCGGCGCCGGAGATCAGCGGACGGCGGCGCCGGTCACGCGGAGGAAGTCCAGCTTCTCCGCCGCCGGCGACCCGGCGGGCACGGTCATGGCCACGATCTGCAGCTCTGAGCCGCTCACGGTGAACACGTCGCAGTCGACCTCGAGCCGGCCGACCGTCGGGTGCTCCACCACCTTGCGCTGGGACAGGTGCTCGCCGACCACGCCGGTGCGCCACAGCCTGGCGAACTCGGCACTGCTGTCCTGCAGCCGGCCGATCAGTGCCCGCAGCCCCGGGTCGTCGGGGTGACGGCCCTGGGCTCGGCGCAGGCCGGCGACCAGCGACGCCCGGAAGCCCGCCCCGCCGTCGGTGTACACCGCCCGGCCGATCCGCTCCCCGGCGAACAGGTCCTCGTGGAACGTCTGCACGACCAGGTTCCGCTCCCACGCGGTGCGCCCGGCCGGCTGCCCGAACAGCGCCGCCCAGGTGGGGCTCCACAGCAGGATGTCCCAGCTCGCGGTGAACACCGCGATCGGGTTGTCGCCCATCCGCGTCACCATCCGCTGCACCCCGGCCGGCACGTGCGTGCTCACCAGGGCGTCCCCGGGCGGCCGCAGCCCGGCGAGGGAGTAGAGGTGGTCCCGCTCGGCCCGGTCCAGCTGCAGCGCGCGGCCCAGCGCCGCCACGACCTGCGCGGACGGCGTCCGGGCGCGGCCCTGCTCCAGCCGGACGACGTAGTCCACGCTCACCCCGGCCAGCGCCGCCAGCTCCTCCCGCCGCAGCCCGGCGGCCCGCCGCACGCCCCCGGTCGCCGTCCCCACGTCGGCGGGGGACAGCCGGTCCCGCCAGGACCGCAGCAGCGACCCGAGCTCACCGTGGTCCGTCACGCCCCCAGTCTCGTCCCGACCGCACCCGGCAGCCTGGTACCGGCACTCCACAGGCTGTGCCGGGCCACGCGCGGGCCCCGGCCCCCGGCGCACAGTGGCGGACATGACCACGACACTGATCACCGGCGGCAACAAGGGCCTCGGTCGCGAGACCGCCCGCCGCCTCCTCGCCGAGGGCCACACCGTGTGGATCGGCGCCCGCGACGAGACCCGGGGCCGGCAGGCCGCCGACGAGCTCGGGGCCCGCTTCGTCCAGCTCGACGTCACCGACGACGCCTCCGTCGCCGCCGCGGCCGCGGCCGTCGGCGCGCAGGGCGGCCTCGACGTCCTGGTGAACAACGCCGGCATCGCGGGCAGCCACGCGGACCCGGCCGACCTGACCGGCGCCGACGCGCTCGCCGTCCTGGACACCAACGTCGCCGGCGTCGTCCGGACGACGACCGCCTTCCTGCCGCTGCTGCGCGCCTCCGCCGCCCCCGCGATCATCAACGTGACCAGCGGCCTGGGTTCCTTCGCCGCGGTGCACGACGCCGACCGCATCGAGTCCACCGTCGTCGCGCCGCTGTACACCGCGTCGAAGTCGGCGCTGACGATGCTGACCGTGCAGTACGCCAAGGCCTTCCCCGGCATCCGGGTGAACGCCGCCGACCCCGGCTACACGGCCACCGACCTGAACGGGAACAGCGGCCCGCAGACGGTCACCGAGGGCACCGACGCCGTCGTCGCGCTGGCCCTGCAGGGCGCCGACGGCCCGACCGGCACGTTCACCGACCGCTCGGGCACCGCACCCTTCTGACACCCGGCCGGGGGAGGGCGGCCGACGGCGGGGGCCGGGGCGCGCGACACTGATCACCATGGGGTTCACCTCGGTCTACCGGCACGGGTTCGCGCGGGTGGCGGCCTGCACGCAGCGCACCGCGCTCGCCGACCCGCCGGCCAACGCCGACGCCGTCCTCCGCCAGGCCCGGGCCTGCGCCGACGAGGGCGTCGCCGTCGCGGTGTTCCCCGAGCTGACCCTGTCGGGCTACTCCATCGACGACCTGCTGCTGCAGGACCCGCTGCTGGACGCCGTCGAGACCGCGCTGGTCCAGCTGGTCGAGGGGTCCCGCGACCTGCTGCCGGTGCTGGTCGTCGGCGCCCCGCTCCGGCACCGCAACCGCGTCTACAACTGCGCGGTCGTCGTCCACCGCGGCCGGGTCCTCGGCGTCGCCCCCAAGTCCTACCTGCCGACCTACCGCGAGTTCTACGAGCGCCGCCAGCTCGCCCCCGGCGACGACCAAGCGGGGGGCGAGATCCGGGTGAACGGAAGAGCAGTCCCGTTCGGCCCCGACCTGCTCTTCGCCGCCACCGACGTCCCCGGCCTGGTGCTGCACGCCGAGGTCTGCGAGGACATGTGGGTGCCCGTCCCGCCCAGCGCCGAGGCCGCGCTGGCCGGCGCCACCGTGCTGGTCAACCTGTCGGGCTCGCCGATCACCGTCGGCCGGGCCGAGGACCGCCGGCTGCTCGTGCGGTCGGCGTCCAGCAGGTGCCTGGCCGCCTACGTCTACGCCGCCGCCGGCGAGGGCGAGTCCACCACCGACCTGTCCTGGGACGGCCAGACCCTGGTCTACGAGAACGGCGTCCTGCTCGCCGAGACCGACCGCTTCCCCGACGGCGACCGCCGCGCCGTCGCCGACGTCGACCTGGACCTGCTCCGCCAGGAGCGCGCCCGCATGGGCACCTTCGACGACAACCGCCGGCACGTCGCGCCGTCGGTCCGCACCGTCGAGTTCACCCTCGACCCGCCGGACGACGACCTCGGCCTGCGCCGGGAGCTCGAGCGGTTCCCGTTCGTGCCCAGCGACGACGCCCGCCTCGAGCAGGACTGCTACGAGGCCTACAACATCCAGGTCGCCGGCCTCGCGCAGCGGCTGGCCGCGATCGGGGACCCGAAGGTCGTCATCGGGGTCAGCGGCGGGCTGGACTCCACCCACGCCCTGATCGTCGCGGCCCAGGTGATGGACAAGGCAGGCCGGCCCCGCAGCGACATCTTGGCGTTCACCATGCCGGGGTTCGCCACCAGCGACCACACCAAGGGCAACGCCTGGGCCCTCATGCGCGCCCTCGGCGTCACCGCCGCCGAGCTGGACATCCAGCCCACCGCGACGCTGATGCTGCAGAACATGGGTCACCCGGCGGGCGACGGCGAGCCGGTCTACGACGTCACCTTCGAGAACGTGCAGGCCGGTCTGCGCACCGACTACCTGTTCCGGATCGCCAACCAGCGCGGCGGCGTCGTGCTGGGCACCGGCGACCTCTCCGAGCTCGCGCTGGGCTGGGCCACCTACGGGGTCGGCGACCAGATGAGCCACTACAACGTCAACGGCGGCATCCCGAAGACCTTCATCCAGCACCTCATCCGCTGGGTCATCGCCACCGGCCAGTTCGACGACGAGGTCGGCGCCACCCTGCAGTCGATCGTGGACACCGAGATCAGCCCCGAGCTGGTGCCGGGGGAGACCGCGCAGTCCACCGAGGCCAGCGTCGGCCCCTACGCGCTGCAGGACTTCACCCTCTTCCACGTCCTCCGCTACGGCTTCCGGCCGAGCAAGATCGCCTTCCTCGCCTGGCACGCCTGGCGGGACGCCGACGCCGGGGACTGGCCGCACGCCTACCCCGAGGCCAAGCGGGTGGCCTACGACCTGCCCGAGATCCGGCGCTGGCTCGAGGTGTTCTGCCAGCGCTTCTTCGGTTTCAGCCAGTTCAAGCGTTCGGCGCTGCCCAACGGCCCCAAGGTCAGCGCCGGCGGGTCGCTGTCCCCGCGCGGTGACTGGCGGGCGCCGTCCGACGGCTCCGCCGCGCTGTGGCTGGCCGAGCTCCGCGCGAACGTCCCGGGGTGAGCGTGCGGCCGACGGCGGCCGAGCGGGCCGCCGTCCTGCCCGGGGACGACGTCGTCCCCGACGCCACCGTCGCGATGGACACCGCCTTCGACCTGCCTGCACCCCCGGCCGACGTCTGGCCCTGGTTCGTGCAGCTGGGCAAGCGCCGGGGCGGCTACTACCTGCCGCGCCGGGTCGACGCGCTCACCCCGCGGGCCCGCCGCGGCCTGCGGCACCTGGACCCGGCGCTCGCCGGCCTGCAGGTCGGCGACACGATCCCCGACTGGGGCGGCCGGCACGCCACCTTCACCGCGCACCGGATGGACCCGCCGCACGTGCTGGTGCACCGCTCGGTCCGTGACCACGTCCGGCTCAGCTGGGCGATCGTGCTGCACGACCGGGACGGCGGCACCCGGGTGCAGCTGCGGCTGCGGCTGGCCGGGGTGCGGCACGAGCGGCTGGCCCGCGTGCTGGGCGGTGCGGCCGACCGGCTGACCGTCGCGGGGCTCGCCGTCGGGATGCGGGAACGCCTCACCAGCGCAAGCGCCGCTGCCGGTGCGGAACCGATCCGGCCGCGACACGATGGGGCGATGGCCACCGTCTCCCGGCACGTCGACGCCCCGCCCACCGCCGTCTGGGACGTGCTCGCCGACGGCTGGTCCTACAGCAACTGGGTGGTCGGCGCCTCGCACATGCGCGCCGTCGACGCCGCCTGGCCCGCGGCCGGCGCGGTGCTCCACCACAGCCAGGGCAGCTGGCCCCTGACCCTGGACGACGAGGCCCGCGTCGAGGTCTCGAAGCCCGCCAGCCGGCTGGTGCTGCTGGCGCAGGGCTGGCCGCTGGGCGAGGCCCGGGTGGAGCTGGACCTGCGCAGCGAGGACGGCGGCACCCGGGTGACCATGACCGAGCAACCGGTCAGCGGGCCCGGCAAGTGGGTGCACAACCCGCTGTCCGAGGCCGTGCTGCGCCGGCGCAACGTGGAGGCCCTCGACCGGCTGGCCGCCATGGCCGAGCGGCGCACCGAACCCTGAGACCCGCTGCGCCGCCGGGCGTCAGGTCAGCTCGGTGACGGCCTCGACCAGCAGCCAGGCGCCGAAGAGGAAGAACAGCGCCGCGGCGCCGTACTTGATGGTCTTCTCCGGCAGGCTCCTGCCCAGCCAGCGGCCGACCAGGATGGCCAGCGCGTCGGCGGCGACCATGCCGAGGGTGGAGCCCAGCCAGGTGCCGAACCAGCCGTGGTCGGTGGCCAGCGTGATGGTGGCCAGCATGGTCTTGTCGCCCAGCTCGGCGAGGAAGAACGCGGTGCCGACGGCGATGACCGCCGACTTCGTCGTCCGGTTGACCTTGTCCTTCTCGTCGTCGCTGAGCTCGTCGCCACGCAGGGTCCAGAAGCCGAAGGCGATGAAGGCCAGCGCCGCGACCAGGCTGATCCAGCCGGTGGGCAGCGAGACACCCAGGCCGTAGCCGATGCCCACCGAGGCCAGGTGCACGACCGCGGTGGCGATCGTGATGCCGATGAGGGTGGGCACCACCTTGTAGCGGGTGGCGAAGGTGAGCGCCATGAGCTGGGACTTGTCGCCGAGCTCGGCGACGAAGACGACACCGAAGCTGAGCACGGTGCTGTAGAAGACTGCGTCCACTCGGGGTGGGCCTCTCTGCGACCGGCCGGGCCGGGTCCGCGCGAGACCTCGACCCGGCACATGGGTGTACCTGGGTCGAAGGTCTCGCCCGCCCCGGTCTCCCGGGGCCCTCGTGACCGGGCGCCGGAGCGCCAGCATGTCGACCACGATGTTGGGGGGCTACTCCCCTTCGCTGGGAGAGGACCCTACCAGCGGGTTCGGCGCCCAGGACCCCGCCGCGGCGTGGGTCCGGTCACGGCTCAGCGCCGGGCGATGCGGGCGGCGACGACCCCGGCGGCGCAGCCGTCGTCGATCGCGGAGACCACCACGCCGGCGGTCCCGGAGTTCAGCATCGTCATCAGCGCGCCGATGCCGCCGAACGCCCCGGACTGCCCCGCGGACGTGGGGACGGCGACGACGGGCACCTCGGTGACCTGCGCGACCGCGGTGGCCAGGGCGGCGTCGGTGCCGGCGACCACGACCACGCAGCCGGTGCCCTCCAGCAGCGACCCGTCGGCCAGCAGCGCCGGCACCTGCGCGACGCCGACGTCCTCGACGCGCACCACCTCGGTGCCGCCCACCCGGGCCAGGAACGCGGCCTCGGCGGCGACGGCGGCGTCCACCGACCCCGCACCGAGGACGACGACCCGGCCGTGCGGCTCGGGCAGCGGGCCGACGGCGGCGGCCATCGCGGCGTGGTCCATGGTCGTGTAGGCGTCGTGCTCGGCGGCCAGCGCGACCAGGGTGTCGGCGGGGGCGCCGACGACGACGGCGGGCCGCTCGGGGTGCTCCTGGCGGGCGGCGCGGACCAGCGCCAGCACCTGGTCGGTGCTGCGGCCGCCGGCGCGGACGACCTCGGGGCCGGTGCGCGGTGCGCGGGTGGCCGGGGTGCGGTCGGTGGCCGGCTCGCCGGCGTCGGGCACGGTGTCGGGCCCGGTGGCGGGGCCGACGACCCGGCCGGCGACCCGCGGACGGGGTCCTGGGCGGGTGGGGAACGGCTCCGCGGGCACGGGCTCCACCAGCAGCGGGCCGAAGCCGCCCGCGTCGTCCTGCTCGGTGCGCGGGGCGGGCTCGGTGCGCGGGGTGGGGACGTCGCGCGGGCCGCCGAAGAGGATGTCGGTCGGCTGCGGCTGCACGTCGGTGACACTATCCGCCGGGTCCGCTGACGCGGCGTCACCGGCGGGGGTCGTGTCGAGGTCGAGCAGCTCGCCCTCGAACACCGGGGCGGCCGGCCGCGGCGGATCGGCGGGGGCGCCGTCCGCGGCCCGGGTCTGGGTGACCCCGGACAGCCGGACGACCCGGTCGCGGCCGCTGCGCTTGGCGTCGTAGAGCACGCCGTCGGCGGCGGCGAACAGCGTGCGGCGGTCGTCGCCGCGGGCCGCCGAGGCGATGCCCGCGCTGATCGTCACCGGGACGTCGACGCCGAGCGCGGACCAGTCGTTGGTGGCGATGGACGCCCGGATCCGCTCCATGGCCCGCTCGCCCTGCTCGGCGGTGGTGTCGGGCAGCAGGATGACGAACTCGTCGCCGGCCCAGCGGCACACCTCGTCGGTGTCGCGGACGCCGTCGACCAGCAGCTGGGCGACCGCGCGCAGCACGGCATCCCCGCCGGGGTGCCCGGCCTGGTCGTTGATCGCCTTGAAGTGGTCGATGTCCACGACGGCGAGCGCGGGGGCGGCACCGGCGGCGAGCAGGCCGTCCAGCCGGCCCTCGGCGTAGCGCCGGTTGGGCAGGTGGGTCAGCGGGTCCTCGTAGGCCTGCCGGCGCAGCTGCCCGGCGGCGCGCTCGGTCTCCAGCAGGCTCTTGCGGCGGCCGAACAGCTCCACCCAGCGGGTGCGCCGCTCGTCGACGCGGTCCAGCTCGTCGGCCAGGTAGGCCTGCAGGTAGGGCAGTGCCCGCGCGGCGTCGTCCAGGTCGGCGTGCAGGGTGCACAGCTCGCGCAGCGCGGAGCGGCGCAGCCGGGGCAGCCCGTGCTCGGTGGCCAGCGCCAGGGCGTGCGCGAGGTGGTCGTCGGCGTCCGTGCCCCGGTCCTGCCGGCGCAGGGCCCGGCCGAGGGCGAGCTCGGCGGCGGCCAGCAGTGCGCGGTCCTGCGCGGCCGGGACCGCCGCGACCACCCGCTGCAGGGTGGCGACGGCGGCGTCGTGCTCGCCCAGGCCGACCAGGGCCGAGCCGAGCACGACCTCGGCGGTGGGCCGGTGCGGGTCGCCCTCGGGCAGCCCGGCCAGGCTCTCCTCGGCCAGCGCGCGGGCCTCGGTGAAGTGCGGGTCGGCGGCGTCGGGGCTGTCGTCGTCGAGCAGGCCCTCGCCGACCTCGGCGCACAGCGCGGCCAGCCGGGCGGCGCTGTCGCCGACCAGCCCGGTCCCGCCCGGGCCGGGCTCGTCCTCGGCCAGCCGCAGCGCGGTGTGGTGGGCGCGGCGCTGGTAGTCCAGGGCCAGCGGCATGAGCTCGAGGTCGGCCAGCACCGCCGACAGCGCGCCCAGGGTGTGCACCAGCAGCGGCGACGGGGGGAGCGCGGGGTCCAGCAGGCTGGCCGCCTCCACCGCCTCGTCCATGGCGGCGTCCACCCGGCGGGACAGCAGCTCGATGCGGGCGTGCCGGGCCAGGCCCGCGGCCCGCTGCAGGTCGTCGTCGCTGGCGTCGAAGGCCGCGCGCGCCGAGCGGACCAGGGCGATGGCGGCGGCGGCGTGCCCGGCGGACTCCGTCCGGGTGTCCACCCGCGCGCCGGGGTCGGTGCCCCCGTGCAGGTCCAGCGGGGGCTCGGCGGCCCCGCCCGCGTCGTCGATCGGGTCGCCGAGCAGGGTGAAGCCGGCCATCCGCAGCCGGCGGACCAGCAGCTCGGCCCGCAGCGTGTCCGCCCAGGCGCGCGACAGCGACGTCAGCGGCGCGCCGCTGGTCGCCGACGGGGCGGGGTCGGCGTCGGTGTCGGCCAGCAGGGCCTCGGCCACGTCGAGCTGCCAGTTCGCCAGCGCGACGCTGACCTGCTCGTGCAGGATCCCCGGTGGCACGAGCGCACTGTGCCCGTCGGACTGCGTTCTGTCACGCATTCCGTCGGGGCCACGCCGGGACCGTCGGGCGCGCCGGGTCACGGCCGTCCCAGGGGCCCCGGCCGTCCCGGGGGCACCAGCGGCACCAGGGCCCGGCGCATCACGGCGCGGGCTCCGGATCGGGCGCGTCGGGGTCGGGCTCGAAGGCCCAGCCGGGGGAGCGCGGGGTGCGGGCGCCCAGCAGCTCGTCCACCAGCGCGTCCACCGACGTGTGCGGACCGGGCGGCGGGGGCGCGGCGTCGTCGCCGTCGCGGGGTCCGGTGCGCACCCGGTCCCGGCCGGACCGCTTGGCGGCGAACAGGTGCAGGTCGGCGTCGTCGAACAGCTGCCGCCAGGTGCGCGGGGTCTCGGGGTGGGAGGTGGCGATGCCGATGCTGACGGTGACCTCGTCCCGCACGTCGAGCTCGGCCCAGGCGCACTGCACGACGGCGCGGCGCAGCCGCTCCATCGCCACCACCGCCTGTGCCTCCCCGGCGCCGGGCAGCACCACGAGGAACTCGTCCCCGGCCCAGCGGTACACCTCGTCGCCGGTGCGGCAGTGCAGGCGCAGCAGGTCGGCCAGCCGGCGCAGGACGGCGTCGCCGTGCAGGTGCGAGTGCGTGTCGTTGACCAGCTTGAACCGGTCGACGTCCACCACCGCCAGCGCCAGCGGCGCGGCCGTCGGGTCGAGCTCGGCCAGCCGCCGCTCGGCGCTGCGCCGGTTGCCCAGGCCGGTCAGCGGGTCCTCCAGGGCGTGCCGGCGCATCAGCGCGGTCTGCCGCTCGGCCTCCCGCAGCCGGGAGCGCCGCACGAACAGGTCGGCCCACAGCTCGCGGCTGCGCTGGTGCATCCGCACCGTCTCGCCGCGGTAGGCCTCCAGCCAGTGCAGCGCCTCGGCGGCCCGGCCCAGCGCGGCGGTGGTGCGGCCGAGCTCGAGCAGCGCCTGGCGGTAGCGGCGCCGGTCGCCGGTCGCCGCGAACGCCGTGGCGGCGTCGGCGAGCAGGTCCGCGGCCTCCTCGGCCTGCGGGCCCAGCGCGTCCGGGGGGCCGGCCAGCCGGCAGAGCAGCCGGGCCAGGGCCAGGTCGGCGTACCCGCGCAGCCACGGCCCGCCCTCGGCGGCCACCCGGTCCCGGACCCGGCGCAGCGCCGGCAGGGTGTCCTCGAGGTCGCCGGCCAGGGTCAGCGCCCAGCCGTGCACGACCGACAGCAGGTCGGACTCGGCGTCGGCCGGCTCGTGCGGCAGGTCGGTGGCGGTGAACGAGCAGCGCAGCGCGACCGCGGCGAGCCGGGCGGCCCGCACCTCGTCGCCGCGCCGGTGCACGGTCTGGGCCAGCTCGGCGTGCTGCTGGGCGCACAGCGCCAGCAGCTGCCAGCGGGCGGCGTCGTCGTCGAGCTCGGCGGCGACCCGGTGGCCGCGCAGCGCCTGGGCGACCGCCAGCTCCTCGAGGTCGAGCCGGGTCAGCGCCAGCGACAGCCACAGGTGCGCCTGGTGCAGCGCGCGGCTGGGCTCGTCGGCGGGCACCTGGTCGGTGAGGAGGCTGGCGTCCACGGCCAGGTGCAGCGCCGCCTCGAACCGGTCGCCGGCCACCTCCAGGTGCGCCAGGTAGGCCAGCACCAGGGCGCGCTCGGCGCCGGCCGGGCAGTCCTCGGCGGCGGCGCGGGCGGCGACCACCTGGGCGCCGGCGGCCTCGGCGTCGTGCTCGGCGAGCAGCCGGCGGGCGGCGAAGGCGTGCGACCACGCCTGCCAGCGCGGGGCGGACGACGCCGCGGTGAGCTCGGCCTCGTGGTCGGCGAGCAGGTCGGTGAAGGCGCGGGGGTCGTCGCCGTCGCTGACCGCCAACAGGTCCCAGCGCAGGCCGGACAGGGTGGCCTCGTCCACGACGGAGGTGTCGGCGGCGCCGGTGCTCACGCGGACCTCTCCTCACCTGGGCGACGGCGGACGCCGACACGACGGTGGCGAGGCAGCTCCCCCCGGGTCGCCCACGCTGCACGCCCCGGCCGCACTACCCTCGCCGGATGCCTGCTCAGCCCACGGGACCGACTCCGACGAGGTTCGCCTTCCTGGGGCCCGAAGGTACCTTCACCGAAGCTGCCCTGCGCAGTCTCGGACCCCCCTCCGAGGGGGGCGCGGTGCCCGCGCCCAGCGTGCCCGCGGCGCTGGCCATGACCCGGGCCGGCGAGGTGGACGCGGCCTTCGTCCCGCTGGAGAACTCCGTCGAGGGCTCGGTGTCCCCGACCATCGACGGCCTGGCCGGCGGCGAGCCGCTGGTGATCACCCGCGAGGCCTTCCTCGAGGTGGACTTCGTGCTCGCCGTGCGGCCGGGCACCGCCCTGGCCGGCGTGCACCGGCTGGCCAGCCACCCGCACGCCCTGGCCCAGACGCGCGGCTGGGTGGCCGCCCACCTGCCCGCCGCCGAGGTGGTGCCGGCGGCCTCCACCGCCGACGCCGCCCGGCTGGTCGCCGAGGGCGCCCACGACGCCGCGGTCTGCCCGGCGTTCGCCGCCACCCGCTACGGCCTGGAGGTCCTCGCCGACCGGCTGGCCGACACCCCCGGCGCGGTGACCCGCTTCGTCCAGGTCGAGCGGCCCGGCCGGCTGCCCGCACCGACGGGCGCGGACAAGACCACGCTGACCTGCTTCGTCGCCGACCGCACCGGCGCGCTGCTGGACCTGCTCACCGAGTTCGCCTCGCGCGGCATCAGCCTGACCCGGCTGGAGTCCCGGCCCACCCGCGAGCGGCTGGGCGTCTACTCCTTCTCCGTGGACTGCGAGGGCCACGTCGCCGACCGCCGGGTGGGCGACGCGCTGGTCGCGCTGCACCGGCTGTGCGACGAGGTGCGCTTCCACGGCTCCTACCCGCGGGCCGACGGCCGGGCCGCGGCCGCGGTGCCCGAGCGCTTCGCCGACGACGCCTTCGGGACGGCGGAGGGCTGGCTGGACCGGCTGCGGCACGGCTCCGCGGACTGATCCGGGGAGTCGGCGCCGCGCGGTCACGGCTCCCCATCCTGCTACCGCGAGGGGTCTGCGCAACCCCCGACGACCACGTGGTGTGGTCGGCCGCTCACAGGTAGAGGCCGCCGGCCTCCTCGATCCGCTCCGCGGCGACGGCGTGCACGTCGCGCTCGCGCAGGATCAGCAGGTCCTCGCCGTGCACCTCGACCTCGTGCTGGTCGTCGGGGGAGAACAGCACGTGGTCGCCGACCTTGACCTGCCGCACGTTGCCGCCGACCGCCCGCGCCTCGCCCCAGACCAGCCGCTTGGCGATCTGCGCGGTGGCCGGGATGAGGATGCCGCCGGAGCTGCGCCGGTCGCCCTCGTCGGCGCGCAGCGACACCAGCATCCGGTCGTGCAGCATCTTGATCGGCAGGCGCTGGTCGTCGGTGGGCACGCGGTCAGTCAACCTCAACCCCAGCCCAGGTCGTGGAGCGTCGCCTCGTCGATGCCGAAGTGGTGCGCGATCTCGTGCACCACGGTCACCGTGACCTCGTGGGCGACCTCGGCGGCGGTGTCGCAGACGTCGCAGATGGCCTCGCGGTAGACCATGACCCGGTCCGGCAGCTGGCCCGAGAGGTCCCACGAGCGCTCGGTGAGCGCGTAGCCCTCGTAGAGCCCCAGCAGCGACGGCTCGTCGGGGTTGCGGTCCTCCACCAGGACGACGACGTTGTCGACCAGCGCCATCAGCTCGGCCGGCACCTGGTCCAGCGCGTCGGCGACCAGGTCCTCGAACTCCTCGAGCGGGAGCGGCCTCACCAGCTGGTCGGCAGCGGGCGGCCCTCCTCGTAGCCGGCCGCCGACTGCACCCCCACCACGGCGCGCTCGTGCAGCTCGTCCACGGTGCGCGCCCCGGCGTAGGTGCACGCCGACCGGACGCCGGCCACGATCTGGTCGACCAGGTCCTCCACACCCGGGCGGGCGGGGTCCAGGTACATCCGGGAGGAGCTGATGCCCTCCTCGAAGAGCCCGGCGCGGGCCCGCTCGAACCCGGACTGGCCGGCGGTGCGCGCCTTGACCGCGCGGGCCGAGGCCATCCCGAAGCTCTCCTTGTACATCCGGCCGTTGCCGTCGGTCTGCGCGTCGCCGGCGCTCTCGTAGGTGCCGGCGAACCAGGACCCGACCATCACGCTGGCCGCGCCGGCGGCCAGGGCCAGGGCGATGTCGCGGGGGTGGCGCACCCCGCCGTCGGCCCAGACGTGCTTGCCGCCCTCGCGCGCGGCGGCCGCGCACTCCTCGACGGCGGAGAACTGGGGCCGGCCGACGCCGGTCATCATCCGGGTGGTGCACATGGCGCCGGGGCCCACGCCGACCTTGACGACGTCGGCGCCGGCCTCGAGCAGGTCGCGGGTGCCGGCCGCGGTGACCACGTTGCCGGCCACGATCGGGACGCCGGCGGCCACCGAGCGGGCGGCGCGCACCGCCTCCACCGCCTTGCCCTGGTGGCCGTGCGCGGTGTCGACGACGAGGACGTCGACGCCGTGCGCCAGCAGCGCCTCGGCCTTGCCGGCGACGTCGCCGTTGATGCCGACCGCGGCGGAGGTGAGCAGCTGGCCGGCCGCGTTGACCGCCGGGGTGTACAGCGCCGAGCGCAGCGCGCCGGTGCGGGTGACGACGCCGACCAGCTGGTCGCCGTCCACCACGGGAGCGGCGTTGACCCGGGCCTCGGACAGCACGTCGAAGACCTTGGGCAGGTCGGTGCCGGCCGGGACGGTGAGCGGGTCGGGGGCCATGACCTCCGACAGCTGGGTGAACCGGTCCACGCCCTGGCAGGCGCCGTCGGTGACCACGCCGACCGGCCGGCCGCCGTCCACCACGACGACGACGCCGTGCGCGCGCTTGGGCAGCAGCTGCAGCGCCTCGGCCACCGTCGCGGTGGGGGCCAGGGTGATGGGGGTGTCGTAGACGGTGTGCCGGGTCTTCAGCCAGCCGACGACCTCGCCGACGACGTCGACCGGGATGTCCTGCGGGATGACGGCCAGCCCGCCGCGGCGGGCGATGGTCTCGGCCATCCGCCGGCCCGAGATCGCCGTCATGTTCGCCACGACCACGGGGATCGTGGTCCCGACCCGGTCCGGGGTGGTCAGGTCGACCTCCAGCCGCGACCCGATGGTCGAGGGGTTGGGCACCATGAAGACGTCGGCGTACGTCAGGTCGGTGGTCGGGCGCTGGTCGCTGAGGAACCGCATGGGCCCATGGTCCCGCACGCCGGGTCTGGTTGGCTCGGGCACATGCGACGTCTGCGGGTCATCGGCATCGGGGCGGGCGACCCGGACTACGTCACCGTCGGCGCGGTCCGGGCGCTCAACGAGGTCGACGTGTTCCTGGTGCTGGACAAGGGCCCGGCGACGGCGGACCTGACCGCGGCCCGCCGGGCGGTCTGCGAGCGGTTCGTCGAGGGGGAGTACCGCTTCGTCGAGCTCGCCGACCCCGAGCGCGACCGGGACCCGGCCTCGGTGGCCGCGGCCGACCGGTACACCCGCGCGGTCGACGACTGGCGCACCGACCGCGCCGTCCTGCTGCAGCGGGCCATCGAGACCGAGGTGCCCGACGGCGGCACCGGCGGGTTCCTGGTGTGGGGCGACCCGTCGCTCTACGACGGCACCATCCGGGTGCTGGAGGAGATCGCCGCGGCCGGCGAGCTGGACATCGAGTGGGACGTCGTCCCCGGCATCACCGCCGTGCAGGCGCTCACCGCCCGGCACGGCGTGCTGCTCAACCGGGTCGGCGGCGCGGTCCACCTGACCACCGGCCGCCGGCTCGCCCAGGAATTCCCCCCGAACGCCGACGACGTCGTGGTGATGCTGGACAGCGACCTGGTGTGCCGGGAGTACGCCGACCAGGACCTGACCATCTTCTGGGGCGCCTACCTCGGCACCGCCGACGAGCTGCTGGTGTCGGGGAAGCTCGCCGACGTGGTGGACGAGATCGCCCGGGTGCGGGCGCAGGCGCGGGAGCGCAAGGGCTGGGTGATGGACACCTACCTGCTCCGTCGGCCGTGATCCGGTCGAGCGTTATGCAACCGTGACATCCAGATCTTGACGTCGGCCCGAACTCCCCGTGACCGCCCCACACCGGAGCAACGAGGAGCAACCGTGAACATGAACAAGATCGCCCTGAAGCGCACCGGGGTCGCCGCCGTCGCCCTGAGCGCCGCCCTGACCATGGCCGCCTGCAGCTCGGACTCGGGCAGCAGCAGCTCGAGCAGCAGCACCTCCGCCGCCGCGGCGACCTCGTCGACCGTGACCAACCCGGAGCCCGTCGCCACCATCCCCGCCATCTCCGGCGGCGACACCGCCGTGGCCCTGGACGCCGGCTTCCTCGACGCGCTGACCACCCTGGGCATCACCCCGGGCGTCATCGGCGGCGCGACGCTGGACGGCACCACGCTGGACTTCCCGATCACCGGTGGCACCGCGACCGTCTACCCGAAGGACTCCGGCTACCGGCCCTTCGTCCAGGGTGCGATCTTCCACCAGGGCTCGGGCATCTCCCTGACCGCCGGCGCGAACGTGATCCAGCTGGAGAACTTCGTCGTCGTCCCGAGCAAGCCCGCCATCCTCTTCGCCGACGTGTCGGTGAACGGCGAGCTGGCCGCGGCGTCCTTCCCGCTGTTCAACCTCAACGGCACCACGCTGGAGCCCGTCACCGTCGACAGCTCCGGCAACGCCATCCTGACCGGCACCCAGGTCGAGGTCTCCGCGGCCGCCGCGGACTTCCTCAACACCACCCTCGGCGCCCCGAACGCCGTCCCGGCCAACTTCCTGGTCGGCGTCGCCACCCTCACCATCCCCACCGGTTCCTGACCCGGTAGCAGCAGCGCCCCCCACCTCCGCGGAGGTGGGGGGCGCTGCTGCGTGCGGGGCCGGGAGCTCCTAGCGCAGGACGACCCAGACGTGCTTGCCCTGCTCGGAGGCGTACCAGCCCTCCTGCACCGCGTCGTGCGCCACCAGGCCCAGGCCCATGCCGCCCTCGACCGGGTCGCGGTCCAGCGCGGGGCGCGGCGGGGTGTCGGCGGCCCGGTCGCACACCGTGAGCAGCCACGCGTCGTCGGTGCGGCCCACGTCGACGAGCACCGGGGTGCGCCCGTGCCGCAGCGCGTTGCTCATCAGCTCGTCCAGCGCGAGCACGAACATGTCCGGGTCGGCCACGGGTGGGCCGTCGGTGGCCTCGTGCTCGGCGATCGAGGCCCGCAGCTCGCGGCGGATGCGCGGCAGATCGGTCAGGCTGGCGGGCGACCAGTGCCAGATCGGGTGGGCGTCGGGCGGCCGGCGCTCCTGCCACACCGCGGTCGGCTCAGCCACGACACGGCCCGTGGGACGGCATGCGGTGGACCTCCTGGTCAGCGGCGCTCCGTGTCCGCCCTCCAGTCTGCCCGCCCCGCCGCGGGCGGAAACGCGGTGCTCCGGCCGGGCGGGACGACGGCGCCACCTACCATCGGCGCGTGATCGACCTGCGCATGCTCCGTGATGACCCCGACGCCGTCCGCGCCAGCCAGCGCGCCCGCGGGGACGACGAGTCCCGGGTCGACACCCTGCTCGCCGCCGACGCCGAGCGCCGCGCGGCGGTGCACCGCGCCGACGACCTGCGCGCCGAGCAGAAGACCGTCTCGCAGTCGGTGAAGAAGGCCACCCCCGAGGAGCGGCCCGCGGTCCTGGAGCGGGCCAAGGCCCTCTCCGCCGAGGTCAAGGCGGCCGAGGAGGCCACCCGCGCCGCCGACGAGGCGCTGCGCGCCGCGCACCTGGCCATCGCCAACGTGGTCGCCCCCGAGGTGCCGCCGGGCGGCGAGGACGACGCGGTCACCCTGCGCACCGTCGGCGAGGTGCCCAGCTACGACTTCGAGCCCCGCGACCACCTCGACATCGGCACCGCGCTGGGCGCCATCGACATGGAGCGCGGCGCCAAGGTCTCCGGCTCGCGCTTCTACTTCCTCACCGGCCCCGGCGCGCTGCTGGAGTTCGCGCTGGCCCAGCTGGCCATCACCCGCGCCGTGGCCGCCGGGTTCGTCCCCGTCGTCGCGCCCGCGCTGGTCGGCGCGCAGGCGATGGAGGGCACCGGGTTCCTCGGCGAGCACCTCGAGGAGGTCTACCGCGTCGAGCGCGACGACCTGTACCTCGTCGGGACGTCGGAGGTCGCGCTGGCCGGCATGCACGCCGACGAGGTGCTCGACCTGTCGGCCGGGCCGCGCCGCTACGCCGGCTGGAGCTCCTGCTTCCGCCGCGAGGCCGGCTCCTACGGCAAGGACACCAAGGGCATCATCCGGGTGCACTGGTTCGACAAGGTCGAGATGTTCAGCTTCTGCCCGCCGGAGCAGGCCCAGGCCGAGCACCTGCGGCTGCTGCAGTGGGAGGAGGAGTTCCTCCAGGCCCTCGAGCTGCCCTACCGGGTGGTCGACATCGCCGCCGGCGACCTGGGCACCAGCGCCGCCCGCAAGTACGACATCGAGGCGTGGTTCCCCACCCAGGGCACCTACCGCGAGCTGACCTCCACCTCGGACTGCACCACCTTCCAGGCCCGCCGGCTGGGCATCCGCTACCGCGACGCCGACGGCAAGCCGCAGACCGCGGCCACCCTCAACGGCACGCTGTGCGCGATCGCCCGCACCATCGCCTGCCTGCTCGAGGTGCACCAGCGCGCCGACGGCTCGGTGCACGTGCCCGCCGCGCTGCGCCCCTGGCTCGGCGGCCACGAGGTCCTCTCGCCGGGGATGTCCCTGGCGCCCTCCGCGTGACAGCCCACATCCCTGCTCGGGCGGCCAACCAGCTGCCCGCGCACAGCGGCGGTGCGGGCAGCGACGTCGTCCTCGAGCTCGGGAATCTCGGCCCCTGGCGGCCGCGGCTGGTCGCGACCGACCTCGACGGCACGCTGCTGACCAGCCAGGGCACGGTCAGCGACCGCACCCGGGCCGCGATGGACGCCAGCTGGGCGGCCGGGGTGCCGGTCGTCGGCGTCACCGGCCGGGGCCCGCGCCTGCTGGACAGCGTGCGGACGACGCTGGGCGGGCGCGGTGTCGCCGTCCTCGCGCAGGGCGGCTTCGTCGTCGACCTCGACCGGGACGAGGTGCTGCGCACCGTCGGGCTGCCCCGCGACCGGGCGCAGGCCGTCGTCGACGCGATCGAGGCGGTCACCGGTGAGCTGGTGCTGGCCGTCGAGGACGCCGACACCCAGGGCGCCGCGCTCTCGCCGCTGCGCGTGCAGCACGGCTTCGACTGGCCCTACCCCGAGCCCGCCGACCTGCTGCCGCGGCACGACGTGCTGCCTGAGGGCCCGGTGCTCAAGGTGTTCCTGCGCTCGGAGACCCTCGGCCAGGACGAGCTGCTCGCGCTGGCCCGCTCGGTCACCGACCCCTCCGACGCCGAGGTCACCCACGCGGGCCTGGGCTTCATCGAGGTCCTGCCGCCGGGCATCACCAAGGCCAGCGGGCTCGCGGTGGCGCTGGAGCGCTTCGGCGTCGCGGCGTCCGACGTCCTGGTCTTCGGCGACATGCCCAACGACCTGCCCATGATCACCGCGGTGAACGAGGCCGGTGGCCGCTCGGTCGCCGTCGCCAACGCCCACCCGGCCGTGCTCGCCGCGGCCACCGGCCGCACCGGCGGCCACGACGCCGACGGCGTCGCCCGCTACCTGGAGGCCCTGCAGCAGTGACCGCCTGGACCCCGAAGCTCATCGCCAGCGACATGGACGGCACGCTGCTGCGCAGCGACGAGACCGTCGCGCCGGCCACCCTGGAGCAGGTCCGCGCCTGGGGCGAGGACGGCGTGCCCTTCGTGCTGGCCACCGGCCGCCCCCCGCGCTGGATGCTGTCCATCCGCGAGGTGGTCCCCGAGGGCGTGGCGGTCTGCTGCAACGGCGCCGTCCAGCTCGACCTCGGCCGGTTCGAGGTGCTGCACGAGCACGCCATGGACGTCGACGTCCTGCGGCACGTCACCGCCGAGCTGCGCCGCGAGCAGCCGGGGACCTGGTTCGCCGTCGAGTACGGCCTGGAGTTCCGGCACGAGCCCGTGTACCAGCCGCGCTGGGACGTCGACGCCCCCGGCGTGGCCGTCGCGACGCTGGACGAGATGGTGTCCGCGCCCGCCGCCAAGCTGCTGGCCCGGCACGAGGACCTGCCCCGCGAGGAGTTCCTCGACCTCGTCGCCCGGGCCGTCGGCGACCGGGCCACGGTCACCAACTCCTCCTCCGACGCCCTCGCCGAGATCTCCGCGAAGGGGGTCAGCAAGGCCACCGGCCTGGCCGACGTCTGCGCCGACCTGGGCATCGGCCCGGCCGACGTCGTCTTCTTCGGCGACATGCCCAACGACGTCGCCGCCTTCGAGTGGGTGCGGGCCGGCGGCGGGCGGGCCGTCGCGATGGGCAACGCCCACCCCGACGTCCTCGCCGTCGCCACCGACGTCACCGCCCGCAACGACGAGGACGGCGTGGCCCGGTTCCTGGCCGGCCTACGCGGCTGACCCCGGTCAGAGGTACTGGCCGCCGCCGGGCTGCGGCTGCACCGGCATGCCCTGCTGGCCGCCGGGGAGGGCCTTGCGGCGCATCTCCTCCAGCTGCGCGCGGGCGGCCATCTGCTGGGCGAACAGCGCGGTCTGGATGCCGTGGAAGACGCCCTCGAGCCAGCCGACCAGCTGGGCCTGCGCGATGCGCAGCTCGGCGTCGCTGGGGGTCTCCTCGGCGGTGAAGGGCAGGGTGATGCGCTCCAGCTCGGCGCGCAGCTCCTCCGACAGGCCGCCCTCGAGCTCGCGGATCGAGGCGGCGTGGATGTCGCGCAGCCGGTTGCGGCTGGCCTCGTCCAGGGGAGCGGCCCGGACCTCCTCGAGCAGCTGCTTGATCATCGTGCCGATCCGCATCACCTTGGCCGGCTGCTCCACCAGGTCGCCGACGTCCTCGCCGGTGCCGTCGGGCGCGGGCAGCGCCCCGATCGGCTGGCCGTCGGGCCCGACCACCACGACCTGCCGGCCGCGGGCGGACTGGTCGTCGTTCGAGGGTGCAGTCATGCCTCCATCCTGCCTGCGGCCGCGGCGACCAGCCCGGCGGGTGGCCTGTGACGGAGCGGCCCCTCACCGTCACCGGGGGCCGGTCTAGGGTCGCAGGCATGGGACCCGGGGGCGCTGCGCTGGACGTCGCCCGCGTCCGCGGTCTGTTCCCCGGCCTGTCCGACGGCATGGTGCACGTCGACGGTCCCGGCGGGGCCCTGGTGCCCGAGAGCGTGCTGCGCGCGGTGTCCCAGGCGATGCGGGTGCCGATCGCCAACCGCGGCGGGGTGTTCCCCTCCTCCGCCCGGGCCGAACAGCTGGTCGCCGGGGCCCGCTCGGCCGTGGCCGACCTGGTCGGCGGCACCCCCCGCGGCGTCGTCCTCGGCGCGAGCACGACGTCGCTGACCTACGCGATGGCCCGCACGCTGGCCAAGACCTGGCGCCCCGGCGACGAGGTCGTGGTCAGCCGGCTGGACCACGACGCCAACATCCGGCCCTGGATCCAGCTGGCCCAGGAGCTCGGCCTGCTGGTCAAGTGGGCCGAGGTGGACATCGAGTCCGGCGAGCTGCCGGAGTGGCAGTACGACGAGCTGCTCACCGACCGCACCCGGCTGGTCGCGGTCACCATGGCCAGCAACGCCATCGGCACCCGGCCCGACGTCCGGGCCATCGCCGACCGGGCGCACGCGGTGGGCGCCCTGGTCTACGTCGACGGCGCGCACGCCGCGCCGCACGGCCTGATCGACCTCACCGCCACCGGAGCGGACCTGCTGGCGCTGTCGGCCTACAAGTGGTGCGGGCCGCACGTGGGCGCCGTGGTCGCCGACCCCGACCTGCTGGAGACCCTCGCCCCGGACAAGCTGGCGCCGGCCCCCGACCGGGTGCCCGACCGGTTCGAGACCGGCACCCCGCCCTTCGAGCTCTACGCCGGGGTGGCCGCCGCCGTCGACCACCTGGCCGCGCTGCACCCCGACGCCACCGGCACCCGCCGCGAGCGGCTGCAGACCTCGATGGCCGCGGTGGTGCGGTACGAGGGCGCGCTGTTCGACCGGCTGGACCGCGCGCTGCGGTCGATGCGGCACGTGCAGGTGCTGGGGTCGCCGCAGTACCGCACGCCCACGGTGAGCTTCACCGTCTCCCGGATGACCCCGCGGGCCGTGGCCCGCGAGCTGTCCCGGCGCACGATCTGCGCCTGGGACGGCGACCACTACGCCCGCGAGCTGTTCGACGCCCTCGGCGTCAACGAGCAGGGCGGCGCGGTGCGGCTGGGCATCCTGCACTACAACACGGTCGAGGAGGTCGACCACGTGGTCGACAGCGTGGCCGCCCTCGCCTGAGGTCGGTCAGTCGACGACGAGCAGCACCTTGCCGGTGTGCGAGCTCTCCTCCAGGATGCGGTGGCCGTCGGCGGCCCGGGCCATCGGCAGCCGGGTGTGCACGACCGGGCGGACCCGGCCGGCCTCGACGTCGGGCCACACGTTCTCCCGGACGGCGGCGACCACCGCGGCCTTGCCGTGCGGGCCCTCCACCGGCCGACCGCGCAGCCCGGCGGCGTAGACGCTGCCGCGCTTGGCCAGCAGCGCCCCGAGGTCCAGCTCGCCCTTGCGACCTCCCTGCATGCCGATGACGGTGATCCGGCCGTCGGGGGCGAGGGCGGCGACGTTGCGGGCCAGGTAGGCCGCGCCCATGTTGTCCAGCACCACGTCCGCACCGCCGGCGGCCCGCACCACCTCGACGAAGTCCTCGTCCCGGTAGTCGACGGTGATCTCCGCACCCAGCTCGCGGCAGAACGCCAGCTTCTCCGCGCTGCCGGCGGTGGTGGCCACCCGGGCCCCGGCCCGCACCGCGAGCTGGATGGCCATGGTGCCGATGCCGCTGCCGCCGCCGTGCACCAGCAGCAGCTCGCCGGCCCGCAGCCCGGCCTGCATGAACACGTTGGACCACACGGTGCAGGCCACCTCGGGCAGCGCCGCCGCCGCGGCCAGCTCGACCCCGGCCGGGCGGGGCAGCAGCTGCGCCGCCGGGACGGCGACCCGCTCGGCGTACCCGCCGCCGGCCAGCAGCGCGCAGACCTCGTCGCCGACCTTCCAGCCCTCGACGCCGGGCCCGACCTCGCGGACCACCCCGCTGCACTCCAGGCCGAGCACCTCGCTGGCGCCGGGCGGCACCGGGTAGTTGCCCTCGCGCTGCAGCAGGTCGGCGCGGTTCACCGCGCTGGCCACCACGTCGAGGACGACCTCGCCCTCACCGGCGACCGGGTCGGGCACCTCCGCCCACACCAGGGTCTCGGGGCCGCCGGAGGACTGCTGGGTGATCGCGTGCACGTCCCCGACCGTAGGGGCCACCCGCCGCGCGCGCCCGGCCGGGAACCCGCAGGGTGGGGCGTGCCCCAGCTGCCCGTGCCCGCCGTCGACGCCGTCCCCGCCTGGGTGGGGGAGCACCTGGGCCACCTGCACCGCGACGACGCCGTCCGTCCCTCGGAGCGGTTCCGCGGCGGGCAGGCCGCCGCCGACGCGGCGCTGGCCGCCCTCGACGTCACCGGGTACGCCGGCCGGCGCAACCAGGTGCTGCCTCCGTCGCGCCGAGGGGCCAGTGCGATCAGCCCCTACGTCCGGCACGGGCTGCTGCAGCTGCCCGAGGTGTGGGACGCCGTCGCCGACGCCCCCACCCGCGACCGCACCAAGTACCGCGACGAGCTGATGTGGCAGGAGTACAGCCGGCACCTCTACGCCCGGCTGGGCGCCCGTACCCGGTCGGCGCTGCGGGCCGAGCCGGCCCGCGCGCACGCCCGCTGGCAGGAGCCGTGGCCGCGGGACATGGCCTGCCTGGACACCGTGCTCGGCGAGCTCGACCGCGACGGCTGGCTGGTCAACCAGACCCGCATGTGGGTGTCCTCCCAGTGGACCGTGCGGGCCGGGCACGACTGGGCCGAGGGCGAGGACGAGCTGTACGCCCGGCTGCTCGACGGCTCGCGCGCGGCCAACCGGGTGGGCTGGCAGTGGACGGTCGGGGCCGGCAACGGCAAGGCCTACGGCTTCTCCCGCTGGCAGGTGCGCAAGCGGGCACCGGGGCTGTGCGAACGGTGCCCGCTGGCCGCGGACTGCCCGATCGAGGACTGGCCCGAGGACCAGCCGACCCGCTGGCTCGACCGCGAGCCGCTGCTGGCCGCCGACCCCTCGCCCGGCACCACCGCCGGCCCGGTCGAGGTGGAGTCCACCGGGGAGCCCGAGGCGGTCTGGCTGACCGCGGAGTCCCTGGGGACGTCGGACCCCGCGCTGGCCGCCCACCCCGGCCTGCCGGTGGTGTTCGTGCTGGACGAGCCGCTGCTGGCCCGGCTGCGGCTGGCCTCCAAGCGGCTGGTCTTCCTGGTCGAGACCCTCGCCGAGCTGGCGGAGGACCGGGAGGTCGAGCTGTACCTGGGCGACCCGGCCGACGTGCTCGCCGGCCGGGCCCCGGCGGTGACCCACGCCCCGGTGCCCGGGTTCGGCCGCCGGGCCGCGGCGGTGCAGCCGGTGGAGCTGCACCCGTGGCCCTGGCTGCGCCGCCCGGGGGCCGGGCCGGTGTCCAGCTTCAGCGCCTGGCGGAAGGGGCTGCCCCGCCGCTAGCGGGAGCGGAGCTCCTTGCGGAGGATCTTGCCGGCCGCGCTCTTGGGCACCGTCTCGATGAACTCCACGATGCGGATCTTCTTGTGCGGCGCGACCTTCTCGGCCATGTAGGCCATCACCTCGTCCTCGGTGATCCCCGACCCGGGCGCCCGCACCAGGAAGGCCTTGGGCAGCTCCTCGCCCGACTCCTCGTCCTTGACCCCGATGACCGCGGCGTCGGCGATGCCCGGGTGGGCGATGAGCACGGCCTCGAGCTCGGCGGGCGCCACCTGGTAGCCCTTGTACTTGATCAGCTCCTTGACCCGGTCGACCACGGTGTAGCGGCCCAGGTCGTCGACCACCGCGACGTCGCCGGTGTGCAGCCAGCCCTCGCCGTCCAGGGTGTCGCGGGTGGCCTGCTCGTTGTTCAGGTAGCCGGCCATCACCTGCGGCCCGCGCACCCACAGCTCCCCGCTCTGGCCCTCGGCGGCGTCCTCGCCGGTGGCCGGGTCGACCAGCCGGCACTCGGTGCCCGGGATGGCGTAGCCCACCGTGCCCTTGGGGACGTCGGGGTCGCCGGCCGGGCCGGTGCCGCGGTCGGGCGTGGTGTGGCTGACCGGGGAGAGCTCGGTCATGCCGTAGCCCTGCGCGACCGTGACGCCGTCCTCGCCGGCGCCGGCCAGCCCGCGCAGGCGCTGCTCGACGGCCAGCGCCAGCGACTCGTCCAGCGGCGCGGCACCCGAGGTGATCGACCGCAGGCTGGACAGGTCGAACTGCTCGACCAAGGGGTGCTTGGCCAGCGCCAGCAGGATGGGCGGGGCGACGAACGCCCGGGTCACCCGGTGGTCCTGGATGGCCCGCAGGAACTGCTCGAGGTCGAAGCGGGGCAGGGTGATCACCGCGCCGCCCCACTGCAGGCCCTGGTTCATCAGCACGGTCAGGCCGTAGATGTGGAAGAACGGCAGGACGGCGATGATCCGCTCGCCCCCCGGGGCCAGGTCGATGAGCGGGCGGGTCTGCGCGACGTTGGCCACCAGGTTGCGGTGGGTGAGCATGACGCCCTTGGGCAGGCCGGTGGTGCCGCTGGAGTAGGGCAGCGTGACCAGGTCGGTGGCCGGGTCGACGTCCGGGGAGACCGACGGGGCGCCGGAGGTGAGCAGGTCGCGCAGGCTGTCGGCCCCCTCGGCGCCGTCGAGGACGACGAGGTCGGTGATGCCGGCGGCCTCCATGGCCGGCCGGGCGCGGTCCAGGAACGGCGAGACGGTGACCAGCAGCTTGGCCCCGGCGTCCTTGAGCTGGAAGGCGATCTCGTCGGGCGTGTAGAGCGAGTTGACCGGGCTCATCACGCAGCCGGCGGCGGCGATGCCGTGGAAGACGACCGGGTACCAGATGGTGTTGGGGGAGAAGACCGCGACGACGTCGCCCTTGCCCAGGCCGCGGGCGTGCAGCGCGGCGGCGAACCGGTCGACGTACCCGACCAGCTGACCGTGGCTGATCGTCTCGCCGGACAGGCCGTCGACCAGCGCCGGGGCCTCACCGAGCTCGCGCGAGGCGGCGAGCACGTAGCTCGGCACGGGCAGGTCGGGGATCTCGACGTCGGGGAAACGGCTGGCGAGCACCACGGCGGGCTCCTCCTCGGGGTGGGGGTGACGCCAGTCTCACACCCGCCCGGTGAGCCGCGTCACCGGGGCCAGAGCACCTGCTGGGTGCAGCGGAACAGCGCGGTGGTCCTGCCGGTCCCCGGGTTCGTGACCACGGCGTCCCAGACCTGGGTGGTGCGACCGGCGTGCACGTTCGTGGCCACGCACTCGATCCGGCCCTCGCGCGCGGTGCCGAGGAAGTTGCTCTTCAGCTCGATCGTGGTGAACCCGGTCGAGCCCTCGGGCAGCAGCGCGCGGGTGGCCAGCCCGCACGAGGTGTCCGCCAGCGCCACCACCGTCGCGGCGTGCAGGTAGCCGTTGGGCGCCAGCACCTCCGGCCGCACGTCGAGGTGGCTGGTCAGCCGGCCGACCTCGTGCGTGTCGACGACGACGCCGACCAGGCCCGGCAGGGTCCCCGGCAGCAGGTCGTTGAGCTCGTCGGCGGTGTGGAACCCGGTGGCGGCCATGCCGCGCACCCTAGGTCCGGGGCCACCGGTGGGCGGCTGCCGGGTGGCTGGCCGGCAGGCGCGGTCCCTCGCCGCCCATCCGCTCGCGCAGGGTGCCCGTCCTCCGCCGTCCGGGGGTGCGCAGGCCGCGGCGCTCCAGCTCGGGCAGCACGTGCTCGACGACGTCGACGAACGCGCTGTGGTCGCCGAACGTCGGCTCGAACATGAACCCGTCCACGCCGGTCGCCTCGACGACCGCCGCGAGCTGCTCGCCGACCGACGCCGGGTCGCCGGTCACCTGGAACCCGCGCAGGCCGTGCGCCCGGAACTTCTCCAGCACCTCGGCCACGGTCGGCTCGCCGGTGCGGGTGAACCGTTCCAGGGCGGTGCGGCCCTGCTCGGTCGACTGGGTGGAGATGGGCAGGTCGGGGTCCAGGGCCAGCAGGTCGATGCCGGTGTTGGCCAGGTAGAGCGCGGCGGCGTCCTCGGGGCGGAACTGCGCGTCGAGCTCGGCGCGCAGGTCGGCGGCCCGGCCGGCGTCCGGGTCGACGACGACGCTGACCCCGGTGACCACCCGCAGCCCGTCGGTGCGGCCGTGCCCCTCGGCGCGGCGGCGCAGGTCGGCGACGTGCTCGGCGCAGGAGGCGGTCGAGGTGCCCTGCAGGAAGACCACCTCGGCGTGCAGCGCCGCGAAGTCCCGGCCCCGGGCCGAGGTGCCGGCCTGGAACAGCGTGGGCGTCCGCTGCGGGGACGGCGGCACCACGAACACGCCGGTGGAGGTGCGGTGCGCCCCGCGGTGCTCGACCGGGCGGATGCGTGCCGGGTCGGCCCACACGTCGCCGGCGACGTCGTTGCGGAGGGCGTCGTCGGCCCAGGAGCCCTCCCACAGCTGGTAGCAGATCTCGGCGAACTCGTCGGCGATGTCGTAGCGGGCCGCGTGGTCGGGCAGCACCTGCTGGCCGAAGGTGCGGGCGATGGAGTTCGGGCTGGCGCCGGTGACCATGTTCCAGCCGATGCGGCCGCGGGTCAGGTGGTCCAGCGTGGCGAACCGGCGGGCTGAGGCGTAGGGCGCCTCGACGGTGGTCTGCGAGGTGACCACGATGCCCAGGTCGCGGGTGGCCGCGGTCAGCGCGGTGACGATCATCATCGGGTCCAGCTGGCCGAACTGGACGCCGTGCCGGGCGCCGACGTCGAGCAGGTCACCCCGGGCGTCGGTGGCGTAGCCGTAGCTGTCGGCGAAGAACAGGAACTCCAAGCCCGCGTCGTCCAGCAGCCTGGCCAGGCCCAGCCAGTGGTCGAGGTCGGTGTACCGGTCGGCGCGGGCGTGCGGGTGCCGCCAGGTCGGGTGGGCGTTGTTCGGGTAGAGCATCTCGAAGACGCCCAGCACCAGGTCGCGGGTCACGGCGCGGAGGCTAGGTGCGCCGCATTACGGACGTGGTCGTCCCTCAGGCCAGGCCGCGGACCGTCCGCAGCGGAGGCCGGTCGCCGCGGATGCTCGCGACCATGTCGAGGGTCTGCCGGGTGGCCGCGACGTCGTGCGCGCGGAACACCCGGGCGCCCAGCCACGCGCTGACCGCGGTCGCGGCGAGGGTGCCGGTGAGGCGGTCCTCCAGCGGGACGCCGAGGGTCTCGCCGACGAAGTCCTTGTTGCTCAGCGCCATGAGCACCGGCCAGCCGGTGGCGACCAGCTCGCCGATCCGCCGGGTGGCCTCCAGGGAGTGCCGGGTGTTCTTGCCGAAGTCGTGCCCGGGGTCGACCAGCACCCGGTCCCGGTCCACCCCGGCGGCCACCGCCTTCTCCGCGAGGTCCGTCGTGCGGGCCACGATGTCGGCGACCACGTCGGGGTAGCCGACCCGGTGCGGTCGGGTCCGCGGCGGCAGCCCGCCGGCGTGCGTGCAGACGATCCCGGCGCCCGCCTCGGCGGCCACCTCGGCGAGCTCGGGCTCGACCCCGCCCCAGGCGTCGTTGACCACGTCGGCGCCGGCGGCCAGCACCTCGCGGGCCACCTCGGCGCGCCAGGTGTCGATCGAGATCGGCAGCGCGGGGTGCGCGGCCCGGATGGCGGCGACCAGGTCGACGGTGCGGCGGATCTCCTCGGCCGGGGTCACCACCTCGCCGGGTGCGGCCTTGACCCCGCCGACGTCGACCATGTCCGCGCCCTCGGCGACGACGCCGTCGACCCGCTCGACGGCGGCCTGCAGCTCGTAGGTCGCGCCCCGGTCGAAGAAGGAGTCCGGCGTCCGGTTGACGATGGCCATCACCACCAGCCCGCCGTCGGGGACGTCGAGGGAGCCGATCCGCAGGGTCACGCCAGCAACCGTGCCACGGGCAGCAGGGCGTGCACGCCGACGACCTGGTTGACCACCTGGGTCACCCGCAGGTCGACCAGCACCGAGGCCAGCGCCAGCGCCTCCGACCGGCTCACCCCGTGCAGTGCGCCCATGAGGTCCAGCACGGCGTCCAGGGCGTGGCCGGTCGCGGTGTCCAGGTCGTCGGCCACGCCCATCGCCACCCACCCGGCCGGGGTGCGCGCGACCGGGGTGCGCAGCTGCAGGCCGTGCAGGTCGTCGAGCAGGTCGACGGTCAGCGTGGCCTCGACGGGGCACTCGATCGCCGTCCCGCTGACCTCGCCGTCGCCCTGCGCGGCGTGCCCGTCGCCGACCGACAGCAGCGCACCGGGCACGGTGACCGGCAGGTACAGCACCGACCCCGCGACCAGCTCCCGGCAGTCCAGGTTCCCGCCGTGCCAGCGGGGCGGGACGGTGGAGTGCCGGCCCGGCTCGGCCGGGGGCACGCCCACCACCCCGAGGAACGGGGTGGTGGCGACCCGGTGGCCGTGCTGGGTGGTGGCCACGCCGTCGGCGATCGTCCAGCGCAGCACCACCGGGTCCTCCAGCACGCCCAGCCGGCGGTTGAGCGGGGTGTCCCGCAGCCCGCAGTACGTCGTCCCGAAGGCGCCGGGGACGACGTCGTCCACCCGGACGGCGAGGACCTGCCCCGGCCGGGCGCCCCGGACGGCGACCGGGCCGGTCAGCGCGTGCCCGGTGCCCGGCTCCCAGGACGGGTGCCGCGGCCGGGCGGCGAGGTCGCCGCCGTCGAACGGGCCGGTGGACCACCCCGGGTCCAGGCACCCCACGGTGAGGGTGGTGCCCGGGTCGACGGTCACCGCCGGGCGCAGGCCGGGGTCGAACCAGCCGTGCAGCGTGCCCGGCCCGGGGTCGAGCCTCACTCGATCGCCTGGTGCACCAGCGAGCGCAGGTAGCCGCGGATGGGCAGGGTGCTCGAGGGCAGCAGCTGCGTGTAGAAGGTGACGGTCAGGTCCTCGACCGGGTCCACGTAGAACGCCGTGGACGCCGCCCCGCCCCACGAGTAGTCGCCCACCGAGGAGACCGTGCCGTAGCGGGCCGGGTCCAGGACCATCGAGAAGCCCAGGCCGAAGCCGACCCCGCGCAGCGGCGTCTCGGCGAACAGCGGCCGGCCGTAGGTCTCCAGGTCCGCACCGCCCGGGATGTGGTTGCGGACCATGTGCGCGATCGTCCGGGAGCCCAGCACCCGGGTGCCGTCGGGCGCGGTGCCGCCGGCGCGGAGCATCTCGACGAAGCGCAGGTAGTCCCCGGCGGTGGAGACGAGCCCGCCGCCGCCGGACAGGAACGCCGGCTTCTGCTTCGCGGCGGGCTCGAAGGCCTCGAGCGGGACCAGGCCCGGGGCGTAGAGGCGGGCCAGCCGGGCGGGGTCGTCGCCGGGGCGCAGGCCGAAAGAGGTCTCGGTCATGCCGAGGGGGCCGAACACGCGCTCGGCGAACACCTCGTCCAGCGGCTTGCCGGCGACCACCTCGACCAGCCGGCCCAGCACGTCGGTGGACACGCCGTAGTTCCACTCGCTGCCGGGCTGGAAGACCAGCGGCAGCGCGGCCCACTGCCGGCTGACCTCGGCGGAGTCCGCCCCCGGCGGGGTGCCCCACTCGTGGCCGGCGGCCCGGTAGGCGGCGTCGACCGGGTGCACGTGGTGGAAGCCGTAGGTCAGGCCCGAGGTGTGGGTGAGCAGGTGCCAGATGCGGATTGGTTCGGTGGCGGGCACGGTGACCGGCTTGGCGGCGGGGCCGGCGACGTAGACCCGCGGCTCGGCGAACTCCGGCAGCCAGCGGCTGATCGGGTCGGTCAGCTCGAAGGCGCCCTCCTCGTACAGGCTCATCGCCGCGACGGAGGTGATCGGCTTGGTCATCGAGTAGATGCGCCAGATCGTGTCGGGGGTGACCGGGAGCCCGGCCCCGACGTCGCGGGAGCCGTAGCTGCCGACGTGGGCGAGCGCCCCGTGCCGGGCCACGGTGACCAGGAAGCCGGGCAGCCGGCCCTCGTCGACCCAGCGGGCTAGCCGGGCGTCCAGCCGCGCCAGCCGGGCGGCGTCCAGTCCTACGGAGGCGGGGTCGGTCTCGACGGTGAGCACACCCGCATCCTGCACCGCGGGTCCGACAGCCCGGGTTCCTCCCCCACAGAAGTCCGTCCCCCTGCACCAGATCTCGTGCAGGGGGACGGAGTTCGATCAGGGGACCTGATCAACGCTGCGCAGGCGCAGCGGAGGCGTCACTTCACCGGGACGGCGGCGGCGGCCTTCTTCAGGTTGGAGCCGGCGGTCAGCTTCGCGGTGTTCGAGGCGGCGATCTCGATGGTCTCGCCGGTCTGCGGGTTGCGGCCGGTGCGCGCCGAGCGCGAGGAGCGCTCCAGGGTCAGCAGGCCGGAGATGGCGATCTTGTCGCCGCGGGTGAGGGCGTCCACGAACTCCTCGCCCATGGCGGCGATGACGGAGTCGACGGTGGCGGCGGGCACGTCGGCGCGCTTGGAGATGGCGGAGACGAGTTCGGCCTTGTTCACGGTGGTTCCTCTCGGTGGTCTGCAAGGCCCGGTCGGGGTGTCCACCCCGGTGCGGGCGGGCCGGACGACGGGGTCGTCGGCCGGGGACGGCAGGCACGTTGCCATGCCACGGCGCGGTCTGGCCAGTCAGATGCCCGGATTGGCGGGCTTTTCACGTCCCAACCGACCCAGGCGACCCTCTGCGGCACCCGCGCGGTCTCCTTATGGTTGGTCCATGCCACGACTCCCCGGGACCGACCTGACCGTCAGCGACCTCTGCTTCGGCGGCAACGTGTTCGGCTGGACCGCCGACGAGTCCACCTCCTGGGCGCTGCTGGACCGCTTCGTCGACGCCGTGCCCAGCACGCAGACGCCGTTCGTGGACACCGCCGAGATGTACGGCAACGGCCTGTCGGAGCAGATCCTGGGCCGCTGGATGGCCGAGCGCGGGCGCGACCGGGTGGTGGTGGCCACCAAGGCCTCCCCGGGGGAGAAGGAGCACCCGCTGTCGGCCCCGGAGATCCGCGACGCCGCCGAGCGGTCGCTGCGCAACCTGCAGACCGACCACATCGACCTCTACTACGCCCACTACGACGACCAGACCACGCCGCTGGAGGAGACGCTCACCGCCTTCGACGAGCTGGTGCAGGCCGGCAAGGTGCGCCACGTCGCGGCGTCCAACTACTCGGCGCAGCGGCTCACCGAGGCCCTCGACATCCAGCAGGAGAAGGGCCTGGCGCCCTACGTCGCGCTGCAGCCGCACTACAACCTGATGGAGCGCCCGGTCTACGAGGACGAGCTGCGCGACGTCGTCGCCGACCGCGGGCTGGGCACGCTGCCCTACTTCTCGCTGGCCAAGGGCTTCCTGACCGGCAAGTACCGGGCCGGGGAGACCATCGACTCCCCGCGCGCGAAGGGCGCCTCCGCCTACGTTGGCGAGAAGGGCGACCGGGTGCTCGCCGCGCTGGCGCAGGTCGCCGACGCGCACGGCACCACCGGGTCGGCGGTCGCGCTGCGCTGGCTGGCCGACCGGCCGACCGTGGTCGCGCCGATCGCCAGTGGCCGCTCGGTCGAGCAGCTGGCCGACCTGCTGCCGATGCTGGACCTGCGCCTCACCGACGACGAGCGCGCCGCGCTGGACGACGCCTCGGCCTGACCTACCGGGCGGCGGCGGCGCCGGCCAGGTCCTCCACCCGGACCAGGCCGACGACCGCGCCGGCGGCGTCGGTGCAGGGCACCGGGTCGAACCGGACGGCGGGACGGCGGGCCAGCGCCCGGTGCAGGGCCTCGGTGACCGGGGTGCCCACGTCGAGCACCAGCGCGGCCGGGGCCTCGAACCAGGCGCCGGTGCGGGCGTCCACCAGGGAGAGGGTGGCCGGTCGGCCGGCGTCGTCGAGGACCAGCACCGGCGGGGTGAGCTGGCGGTCGTCCCGGCCGGGGGACCAGGTGCGCACCGGGCGCAGCAGGCCGCGGACCGTGGTGTCGCCGCCGGCCCGCTGTGCGCGGGTGCCCAGCGCGCGGACCACGCGGGGCGCGGCCGGGCCGTAGCCGTCGGCCGGCGGGCCGACCAGCCAGCCGCGGGCGGCGTGCACGCCGGCGTCGAGCAGGCCGTGCAGCTCGGCGTCGGTCTCCACGCCGTCGGCCAGCACGGTCGCCCCGGCCGCTGCGGCGTAGGCCAGCACGCCGGTGGCCACCGCGGTGCGCCGGGTGTCCCCGGCCAGCCCGGCGACCAGCGGCGCGGGCAGCAGGACGACGTCGGCCGGCAGCTGCGGCAGCCGGTGCAGCAGGGCAGCGGGGACGGCGAGGGCGGCGCCCCGCTCGCGCAGCACGGTGCAGCGCCGCAGCAGGGCGGCCTCGTCGTCGACGTTGGCGTCGGCGAGCTCGAGGACGACCCCGGTCAGCGGGACGGACAGGGCGGTGTGCACGACCGGCGCGCCCAGCAGCCACGGGTCGACCGGGACGTGCAGCCGGCCGGCGGCGGGGCGGCGGGCCAGCGCGGTCTGCAGCAGCAGGGCCTGCAGGGGCGCGGCCAGGCCGGCGTCGTGCGCGGCGGCGAACCAGACGTCGGGGGTGGCGGTGCCGGGGAAGCGGGCGGCCGCCGTCCAGCCGGTCACCGAGCCGTCGGCCAGGTCGACCACGGGGGAGTGCACGACGGTGAGGTCGTCGGGGTCGGCCAGCAGCGGACGGCAGTCGGTGCGGGCGGTCGGCTCGTACAGGTCGGTCACGCTGGTCTGATCGACCGGCACCGGACGGTCCTGGACCGTTCGTCCCCCCACGGGGGGAGATCAGGCGGGGATGGCGATCCCGTCCAGCAGCGGGGGCACCGCGTCCACCTCGACCGGCCGCCCGAGCAGGTAGCCCTGCGCGTGCAGGCAGCCCAGGGCGCGCAGCAGGTGCAGCTGGGCCGGCCGCTCCACGCCCTCGGCCACCACGGGCAGGCCGATCTCCTCGGCCAGCCGCAGCACCGCGTGCAGGAAGCGGGCCTGCCGCGGGTCGCTGTCCACCGCGGCGAGGAAGGAGCGGTCGATCTTGACCGAGTCCAGCGGCATCGCGTTGAGCTGGGCCAGCGAGGAGTAGCCCACCCCGAAGTCGTCCAGGGAGACACCGACGCCCAGCCGGCGCAGCTCCACGACGGCGGCCCGGGCGGCGTCCAGGTCGGCGAAGATGCCCGACTCGGTGATCTCCAGGACCAGCGCGCCCGGCCGCAGCCCGTGCCGGCGGACCAGGTCGGCCACCGTGGTGACGAAACCGGGGGCGACCAGCTGGCTGGGTGCCACGTTGACGTGCACGGTGAGCAGGTCGTCCCGGCCGGCGCTCCAGCCGGCGAGCCGCGTGCAGGCCTCCTCGAGCAGGTCGGCGGTGAGTGCCCCCATCAGCCCGGCGCGCTCGGCGAGGGGGATGAACACGTCCGGCGGGACGTCGCGGCCCTCGTGGCGCCACCGGGCCAGCGCCTCCAGGCCGGACAGCCGCCCGGTCGTCAGCTCCACGATGGGCTGGAAGGCGAGCCGGACCCGGCGGTCCTCGACGGCGGTGCGCAGCGCCGACCGCAGCTCCTCGTCCTCGAGCTCGGCCAGGCTCATGCCCGCGCTCCAGGAGACGATGGTGTCCTTGCCCGAGCGCTTGGCCGCGTACATGGCGGTGTCGGAGCGGGCCAGCAGCTCGTCGGCGGCCAGCGGCGCGTCGTCGGCGGACAGCTCGCAGATCCCGACGCTGGCCCGCACGTCGACGACGTCCCCGCGCAGGGTGAACGGCGTCCCGAGCGCACCGGCCACCTTGGCCGCGGTCAGCACCGGGTCGCCGCCGTCCTCGAGCAGGACGGCGAACTCGTCGCCGCCGAGGCGGGCGACGGTGTCCCCGGCCCGGACGGCGCCGCGCATCCGCTCGGCGACCCGGACCAGCAGCTCGTCGCCGACGGCGTGGCCGAGGGTGTCGTTGACGACCTTGAAGTCGTCGAGGTCGAGGAAGACCAGCGCCACCGGGCGCAGGTCGCGGGCGTGCAGCTTGAGCGCGTGGTCGAGCCGGTCGAGGAACAGCGCGCGGTTGGCCAGCCCGGTGAGCGCGTCGTGGAAGGCCTGGTGGCGCAGCTCGGCCTCGCGGGCGGCGAGCTCGGCGGCCAGGCGGGCGTTGTCGCGCAGCGCCAACCACTGCCGGGCCAGCAGCAGGGCGACGACGACGCCGGCGGTGAGCAGCTCCCAGCCGTCCAGCCGCCGGCCGCCGAAGGCCAGCACGGTGGTGACGGCGAAGGCGATGGCGACCGGCACGTAGAGCAGCAGGTCCGACCCGCCGCGGTCGTCGCGGCGGCGGCTGCGGGCGGGCGCGGCGTCGCCGGGCGGGCAGAGCGCGGCCAGCGCCACCAGCAGGAATCCGGCGATCCAGCCCAGGTCGAGCAGGTTGCCGTCGTAGTCGCCCTCGGCGGCGACGTAGGCGAACGCGCTGTCGGAGACGGCGAAGGAGACCAGGCCGAGGGTGACCAGCACCTGGGGGAACCGGGCGACCGTGGCCCGGGCGACGGTCAGCGTGCCGAGCACGATGAGCAGGACGTCGAGCACGGGGTAGCCCACCAGCAGCCCGGCGACCAGCGGGTCGTTGCCGGCGTTCATCGCCACGACGGTGCCCAGCGTGGTCTCCCAGCTGACCAGGCCGACCGCGGCGGAGGTCATCGCGGCGTCCAGCGCCCGTCGCCAGCGGGCTGTGGAGCCGTCGCCGGTGGGGGTCAGCAGCAGCGCGGCGCCGGCCAGCAGCGGGAAGGCGACGAAGCCGACGTCGGCGACCGAGGGGAAGGGTGCCTCGCCGCCCTCGACGACCTGCACCCAGCACCACCAGCCCTGGCCGGCGGCCCAGGCGGCGGTGCCGGCGGACAGGCAGGTCCACGACCAGCGGGTCCGGCCGGTGAGCGTGCGGGCCCGGACGGCGCAGGCCACGGCCGCGGTCACCCCGGCGCCGAACTGCAGCAGGTTGGAGACGTAGACGTCGACGAAGGCCGCGTCGCCGAAGGTGGAGGCGGCCTGGAAGCCGAGCAGCACGGCGAGGACGAGGGCGAGCGCGAGGGGTCCGGGGCCCCGCCGGGAGCGGGCGCGCGGGGGCGCGGGGACGTGCGGGTCCAGCACGGCGCTCCCTCCGGGTCGGCAGTGCTGGATGGTTCGGCAGCACCCCGCCGGACTTGACCCCGGCTCACCCCTCCGGGCGACGTCGGCGGGCCGACCAGCGGGAACGGGCGCGCAACGGCAGGTCGATCGCCACCGGTGCCGACCAGCCGCGCCGCACCGACAGCAGGCGCAGCCCGGCCACCAGGGCGATGGTGGCGGCGGCGACCGGGAGCAGCGGCAGGTCCAGCGGCCCGGACAGCACGGCCAGCAGCGAGGCGCCGATGAGCGCGGCGACGGCGTTGTAGGGGCCCGGCTGCACGATGTCGGCGCGCTGGGCCAGCAGCACGTCCCGGATGACCGCGCCGCCGACCGCCGTCGCCACGCCCAGGAAGACCACGCTGGCCACCGGCAGCCCGGCGGTCTGCGCCTTCTGCGCGCCGATGACGGTGAAGAAGCCCAGGGTCAGCGCGTCCAGCCCGGTGAGCAGGCCGGTGGTGCGGTTGAGCCAGCCGGCGAAGAAGAAGGTGACCATCGCGGCGATGCCCACCGTCGGCAGGTAGGCCGGGTTGGTGAGGGCCACCGCCGGCACGCCCATCAACGCGTCGCGGATGAGCCCGCCCCCCAGGCCGCCGGTGACCGCGAGCAGCAGCACCCCGGACAGCGCGAAGCCCTCACGGGCGGCCAGCAGGCCGCCCGTGAGGGCTCCGACCACGACGGCGGCGAGGTCCACCGCCACCGGGATGCGCAGGACGTCGGCGGTGGCGCTCACCCCGCCATTGTCGCTGCGCCCGCGATCACTGCGCCGGTGCCATCTCCAGGTCGACGGCGGTGGCGTCGGGGGTGTCGACGGCCGACCCCTCCCCGTGCGCGGCGCGCACCCGGGCGTCCTCGGCGGCCATGACCTCCTGTCGGGGGCCCTCCTCCGACACGATCCGCGCCTGCACCCACGCGTCGGGGATGGCGAAGCCGTCGACCAGCGTGGACATGTACGGGCGCAGCTCCTTGAGCAGCCCGTTCACCGCGCTGGTCACGGCCTTGGAGCGGGCCGGGGTGAGCCGGCCGTGCTCGAGGAACCAGCCGCGGTCGGCCTCGATGGTGGTCAGCGCGTACAGGTCGCAGAGCTTGGCCAGCAGCGCCTTGGCGGCCGGGTCGGCGGTGCGGTCCACCGCGGCCACGAACGCCTCCAGCACCACGCGGTCGATGTGCGTGGTCGCCGTCCGCAGCACGTGGTCCTGCACGTCGTTGAACACGTCGAAGAGCTTGTTGTCCTTGTTCGAGGCGCCCTTGCGCAGCCGGTTCGCCGCGCCCTCGAGGGTGTGCTTCTCGCGGTCCTCGAACATCCTCAGCTGCCAGCCGCGGTCCAGGAGGGAGACCTCCTCGTCGCGGCCGGGGACGGCGTCCACCAGCCGGGCGATGAGGCCGCGGGCGGCGGTGCGCTCCAGCACCGTCTCCTTGACCAGGTCGGCGACGAACTGCGCCTTGCCCCAGCTGTCCAGCGACCCGAAGGAGTCCTGGTACCCGGTGAGCAGGCCCTTGGCGACCAGCTGCAGCAGGACGGTGTTGTCGCCCTCGAAGGTGGTGAACACGTCGGTGTCGGCCTTGAGGGCCGGCAGCCGGTTCTCCGCCAGGTAGCCCGCGCCGCCGCAGGCCTCGCGCGCCATCTGGATGGTCTGCGTGGCGTGCCAGGTGTTGGCGGCCTTGAGCCCGGCGGCGCGGGACTCGAGCTCGCGCTGCGCGGCCTCGTCGACGTCGTCGGCACCCTGGACGTCGTGCATGGTGGAGGTGAGCTCCTCCTGCGCGAAGTGCAGCGCGTAGCTCTTGGCCAGCGCCGGCAGCAGCTTGCGCTGGTGCACCAGGTAGTCGTTGATCACGATCTCGCGGTCCTCGCCCGGGGCGGCGAACTGGCGGCGCTGGTCGCCGTAGCGGGTGGCGATCTGCAGGGCCAGCTTGGTGGCCGAGCCGGCCGAGCCGCCCACGCTGACCCGCCCGCGCACCAGGGTGCCGAGCATGGTGAAGAAGCGGCGGGTCTCGTTCTCGATGGAGGAGGTGTAGGCGCCGTCCTCGGCGACCTGGCCGTAGCGGTCCAGCAGCATGTCGTGGGGCACGGTCACGTGGTCGAAGGACAGCCGGCCGTTGTCCACGCCGTTGAGGCCGGCCTTGGGGCCGTCGTCGCCGATGGTGACGCCCGGCAGCGGGTTGCCCGCCTCGTCGCGGATGGGCACCAGCCAGGCGTGCACACCGTGCCGCTGCCCCTGGGTGACCAGCTGCGCGAACACCACGGCCATCCGGCCGTCCTTGGCCGCGTTGCCGATGTAGTCCTTGCGGGCCGACTCGTGCGGGGTGTGCAGGTCGAAGGTCTGCGTCGCCGGGTCGTAGGTGCACGTGGTGCGCAGCTGCTGGACGTCCGAGCCGTGGCCGGTCTCGGTCATCGCGAAGCAGCCGAGCAGGTCGGCGTCGATGATCTTCTGCAGGTAGGCCTCGTGGTGCCGCTCGGTGCCCAGCAGCTGCACCGCGCCGCCGAACAGGCCCCACTGCACGCCGGCCTTGACCATCAGCGACAGGTCGCCGAACGCGAGCATCTCGATCGAGGTGACCGAGGCGCCGGCGTCGTCCTCGCCGCCGTAGGCCTTCGGGAAGCCCAGCCGGGTGCGACCGGTGGCCGCGAGGTCCTTGAGCAGGCCGGTGATCCGCTCGCGGGCCTCGGCGCCGGTCTCGCCGTACACCGGGGCGTACTTCTGCTCGCCGAGCTGGTCGCGGGCGTCGCGGCGCACGTGCGCCCAGCGGCCGTCGAGCACCTCGGTGAGGCGGGCCGGGTCGACCGGGGTCAGGTGCTGCTGCGTGCTGGTCATCGGGGTCCCTCCGTGGTGGCGTGCGGGGTCTGCGGGGTGCGTGGCTGGACGACGCCGGACAGGCCGGCCCAGGCCAGGTCGGTCAGGTGCGCGGTGAGCTCCGCGCGGGGCATGGGGTCGGACGAGCCCAGCCACCGGTCGGCGGCCGAGCGCACCAGGCCGACCAGGCCGTGGCCCCAGGGCTCGGCGGCCGCGGTGGGCCGGCCGGCCTGCTCCAGGGCCAGGGCCACCAGTGCGGTGGCCTGGGCGCCGACGAGCTCGGACAGCCCGGCGATGGGGTCGGCGGACGGGTCGCGGTCGACCGGCGGGTGCACCACGAACCGGTAGAGCTCGGGGTCGGCCTCGATGAAGGCCAGGTAGGTGTCGATGGCCGCGGCGACCATGTGCCGGGGCCGGTCGGTGCTGGTCATCGCCTGGCGCAGCGCGTCCAGCAGCTGCTCGGCGACCTGCGCGCAGACCGCCAGGTGCAGCTCCCCGCGGTCGGCGAAGTGCCGGTAGACCACGGTCTTGCTGGTGCCGGCGGCGGCGGCGATGTCCTCCATGCCGACGCCCGGGCCGTGCTCGCCGACCGCGGCGACGGTGGCGGCGACGAGCTGCTCGCGCCGGGCGCGCCGGTGGTCGTCCCACCTCGAGTCGCGCCGGTCGCGGCGCCGCGGGACGGTGCCGGCCGGAGTGGGCGGTGTCACCGCCGTCGATTTCATGTGAACGACGGTACCTGATACCGTCGGTACCGACAACGCGACCTCGTGACACCCGGAGGGCCCCATGACCCGCAAGGCTGCGATCGTCGGCGGGAACCGCATCCCGTTCGCCCGGTCCAACAAGAAGTACGCCCGCGCGAGCAACCAGGACATGCTCACCGCGACCATCGACGGCCTGGTGGCCCGGCACGGCCTGGCCGGCGAGCAGGTCGGCGAGGTGGTGGCCGGCGCGGTCCTCAAGCACGCCCGCGACTTCAACCTCACCCGCGAGGCGGTCCTGGGCTCCCAGCTGTCCCCGGCCACCCCGGCCTACGACGTGCAGCAGGCCTGCGGCACCGGCCTGGAGGCCGCCGTCCTGGTGGCCAACAAGATCGCCCTCGGGCAGATCGAGTCCGGCATCGCAGGCGGCACCGACACCACCTCCGACGCCCCGCTCGCGGTCAACGACGACCTGCGCAAGGTGCTCATCGCGGCCAACGCCGCCAAGACCCTGCCGGACCGCCTCAAGCTGCTCTCGCGCATCCGCCCCGGTCAGCTGGTGCCCGACCAGCCGCGCAACGTCGAGCCGCGCACCGGCCTGTCGATGGGCGAGCACGCCGCGATCACCGCGAAGGAGTGGGAGATCAGCCGCGAGGCGCAGGACGAGCTGGCCGTGGCCAGCCACCACCACCTGGCCGCCGCCTACGACCGCGGGTTCTTCGACGACCTGGTCACCCCGTTCCTCGGCCTGACCCGTGACGACAACCTGCGCCCGGACTCCACCGTCGAGAAGCTCTCCACCCTGAAGCCGGTCTTCGGCAAGGGCGAGGGCGCCACGATGACCGCGGCGAACTCCACCCCGCTCACCGACGGGGCCTCCGCCGTCCTGCTGGCCAGCGACGAGTGGGCGGCCGAGCACAAGCTGCCGGTCTGGGCGCACCTGGTCGACGCGCAGACCGCCGCCGTGGACTACGTGCACGGGGGCGAGGGCCTGCTCATGGCCCCGGCCTACGCGATGCCGGTGATGCTGGCCCGCAACGGGCTCACCCTGCAGGACTTCGACCTCTACGAGATCCACGAGGCCTTCGCCTCCACGGTGCTCTCGACGATGAAGGCGTGGGAGGACCCGGGCTTCTGCAAGGAGAAGCTGGGCCTGGACGCCCCCCTGGGCCCCATCGACCGGTCCAAGCTCAACGTCAACGGCTCGTCGCTGGCCGCCGGGCACCCGTTCGCCGCGACCGGCGGCCGGATCGTCGCCTCGCTGGCCAAGATGCTGCACGAGGCCGGGCCCGGGAAGCGCGGGCTGATCTCCATCTGCGCGGCCGGCGGCCAGGGCGTCGTCGCCATCCTCGAGAGCTGAGAAGGGACACCGCCATGAGCGACTGGTACCGCGACTTCGCCAACTCCGGCATCGGGTCCACCATCACCAAGCAGTTCGGCCTGCCCCGGCCGGTGCGGCTGCGCCGCTACACCCCCGGGCAGCCGCTGCTCGACGGCCCGGCCCTGGTCGGCTCGGCCGGCGACGGCCGGCTGCGCGCCGAGGTCGAGTCGGTGCTCAAGGAGGACGGCGTCACCGTGCTGTCCCCGGTCACCGCCGACGGGGAGCGCGGCACGAAGGTGGCCGCCGTCGTCCTGGACGCCACCGGCGTGACCACCCCGGCCGACCTGGCCGCCGCGCACGACTTCCTCGCGCCCGCGGTGAAGCGGCTGGGCACCAACGGCCGGGTCGTCGTCCTCGGGGAGGTGCCCGGCGAGGCGCCCTCGCCCGCGCTGGCCGCGGCCCGGCAGGCCCTGGACGGGCTGGTCCGGTCGCTGGCCAAGGAGCTGCGGGCCGGGGCGACCGCCAACCTGGTCTACGTGCCGAGCGGCGCCGAGGCGTCCGTGCCGGGGCCGCTGCGGTTCTTCCTGTCCGGCCGGTCGGCCTACGTCGACGGCCAGACGGTCACGCTCAGCGCCGCCGACGTGCCCAGCGCGGACGGCGGGGCCACCCCGCTGGCCGGCAAGGTCGCCGTCGTCACCGGTGCGGCCCGGGGCATCGGTGCCTCGATCGCCGAGGTGCTCGGGCGGGACGGCGCCCACGTGGTCGCCGTCGACGTCCCGGCCGCCGGCCAGGCGCTGGCCGAGGTGGCCAACCGCATCGGCGGGACGGCGCTGCAGCTGGACATCACGGCCCCCGACGCCGCGGCGCGGCTGGTGGAGCACGTGGTGGAGCGGCACGGCGGGGTCGACGTGGTGGTGCACAACGCCGGCATCACCCGGGACAAGCTGCTGGTCAACATGGACGCCGCGCGCTGGAACTCGGTGCTCGCGGTGAACCTGCAGGCCCAGCTGGACATGACCCAGGCCCTGCTCGACGCTCCTGGCGCGCTGAAGGACGGCGCGCGGGTGGTCGCGGTCAGCTCGCAGTCGGGCATCGCCGGCAACCGCGGGCAGACCAACTACTCGGCGTCCAAGGCCGGCGTCATCGGCATGGTGCGCTCGTGGGCGGCGAAGTTCGCCTCCCGCGGGGCGACCATCAACGCCGTCGCGCCCGGGTTCATCGTCACCGAGATGACCGCCAAGATGCCCTTCGGCACCCGCGAGGTCGGTGCCCGGCTGAACTCGCTGCAGCAGGGTGGTCTGCCGGTGGACGTCGCCGAGGCCATCGCCTGGCTGGCCCAGCCGGCCAGCGCCGGGGTCAACGGCCAGGTGCTGCGGGTGTGCGGCCAGAACCTGCTGGGGGCCTGATGGGCACGCCCGTCGTCCTGTCCTCGGCCCCGTCGATGGGGCAGCTGTTCGCCAAGGCCGCGCTGACCGCGCGCGGCCGCGGCGGGGCGCTGCCCGACACCCACCTGACCCGGGTGGCCGTGGCGGTCGACCCGGCGCAGGTGGCCGACTACGCGGAGGTCTGCCGGTTCCGCTTCGGCGACACCCTCCCCGCCACGTTCCCGCACGGGCTGACCTTCCCGCTGCAGGTCGCGCTGATGGCCGACCGGTCCTTCCCGCTGGCCCTGCCCGGTCTGGTGCACGTGCGCAACCGGGTGGACGTCGTCCGGCCGATCTCGGTGACCGAGAAGCTGGACCTCGAGGTCTGGGCCGACCGGTTCGCCCCGCACCGCAGCGGTGCGACCGTCGACCTGGTCGCGTCGGTGCGCTCGCGCGGGGACGAGGTGTGGCGGGGCCGGTCGACCTACCTGGCGCGGGGGGCCTCCGCGCCGGTGGCCTCGGTGCCCGACGTTCCGGACCTGGAGATCGGGGACGTCGCGCAGGCCGCCCTCTGGCGGGTGCCCGACGACGCCGGGCGCCGCTACGCCAAGGTCTCCGGCGACGTGAACCCGATCCACCTGTCGGGCCTGACCGCCAAGGCGTTCGGCTTCAAGCGGGCCATCGCGCACGGCATGTGGGTCAAGGCGCGGGCCCTGGCGGCGCTGTCGGGCCGGCTGCCCTCGGCGTTCTCCGTCGACGTCGCGTTCCGCAAGCCGCTGTTCCTGCCGTCGACGGTCACCCTGGCCACGGGTCAGCGCGAGGGGGGCTGGGACCTCGCCGTCCGCAACGCCAAGGCCGGCACCGACCACGTCCTGGCCACCGTCCGCCCCCTCTAGCCCTCCGCCTGGTCAGCGATGATCAGGGGAGTTGATCGAAGTCCGTCCTCCTGCACCAGAGCTGCTGCAGGAGGACGGACTCCGGTGCAGGAAGATGCTCCTGATAATACGAGCCGAAATATTTCGGTATGAGGTCGACTCGACTGTTCACAGTGAGCTGACAGGCAGCCGATGAGGGCGGTGCGCGGGACATCCGCGCACGTGCCCGGCGCTCCGGGCAGTCCCGGGGGAGCCCCGCACATGCGCTTCACGTCCCCGTCCCGTCGCGCGCTGGGCCTCGCGGCCGCCAGCACGATCGGGATGTCCACCGCCCTGCTGGGCGTCACCGGCATCGCCTCCGCGGCGCCGACCCCGACCTGGACCTTCAACGGTTCTCAGGGCACGGTCACCGTCCCGGACGGCATCTGCGCCATCGACGTCGTGGCGATCGGCGGCGCCGGCGGTGCCGCCAGCGACGGCTCGCCCGGCGACCCGGGTGGCCGCCTGGAGGTGGAGGACGTCGACGTCCAGCCCGGTGACGTGCTGGAGCTGTACGTGGGCGCGGCCGGCGGCGCCGGCGGTACCGCGGGCGGCACCGGTGGCGCGAGCACCTACGCCGACTTCGCGGGCAGCGCGGGTGAGGACGACGGCAACGGCGTCTTCGGTGGTGGCGGCGGCTCCATGACGGGCATCGTCGTCGTGGACGACGAGTACGGCGACTACTCCATCGCCGAGGCCTTCGGCGGCGACGGCGGCGGGGACGGCGGTGGCTTCGGGAGCGGGTTCCAGAACTACGCCTCTGCCGACGACGGCACCTACTCCCAGACCGCGACCAGCACCAGTGCGCCCAGCATCAGCGGCACCGGCGTGGCCTGCGTCGCGGATGCGCCCTACCTGAACTACGTCACCGCCGGCAACGGTTCGGCGACGGTCGGCTTCGTCGCCCCCCAGTCGGACAACGGGATTGCGATCACCGGGTACGAAGTCACCACGAACAACGGCAGCAGTTGGGCGCCGCTGACCGTCGTCACCGATGAGAACGGCACCTCCGGCACGATCACCGGCCTGACCAACGAGACGACCTACACGGTCGCCGTCCGCGCGGTCGGTGGTACGAACAACGAGCTCAAGGGCGCCGCGAGCCAGAGCCAGTCGGTCACCCCCTACGTGCCGCTCCCGGCCCCGACCAACGTCTCCGTCACCACGACGACGTCGCGGATCACCGTCACGTGGACCGCCCCCGCGGGTCAGGTCAAGGGCTACGACGTCGGTGTCAGCTACGGCCAGTCCGGCGACCAGGGGTGCGCCATCACCGACCCGTCGGTGACGACCTGCACCTTCTTCGCCCCCGCCGGGTCCGACTACACCGTGGGTGTCCGGGCCATCGACATGCAGGACCGCCCGGGCCTGTCCGCCACCCGGCCGGGCGTCACCGTGCCCGGCCCGGTGAAGCCGACCGCCGTCCCGACCCAGGACAACGGTGACATCGTCGGCCCGTCCGGCCCGATCTCGAAGATCACCGCCGGCCAGACCCTGACCCTGCAGGGCTCGGGCTACGCCCCGAACTCGACGGTCGAGCTGCTGGTCTTCTCCTCCCCGGTCAGCCTGGGCACCGTCGTCACGGACGAGAACGGTTCCTTCTCGGTCGAGGTGACCGTCCCGGCGAACCTGGCCAACGGCACCCACCACCTGGTCGCGACCGGTGTGGACGCCAACGGCAACGTCCGGAACCTGGTCATCACGGTGACCGTCTCCGGCGGCGTCGCCACCCTCGCGACCACCGGCTTCGACGCCGTCCCGGTCGCGGTCGGTGGTGGCCTGGTGCTGCTGACCGGTGCCGGTCTGCTCGTCGGGGCTCGCCGCCGCAGCGACGCCTGACCCGTACGGCCTGACAGCGGCCCCGTCCCCCATCCCGGGGGGCGGGGCCGTTGATCTTGCAGTTCCGCAACGCCGCCGCGCCGAGCACCGGCGTGGCGGCGTTGCCGTTCTGCAAGATCACGACGCGAGCCGGTGCACCGTCCCCCCGCCGAGTACCTGCTCGTAGTGGCCGACCAGCTCGTCGCCCAGCCGGCCCCAGGTGCGGTGCGCCACCGAGGCCCGCGCCCGCCCCGCCGCCGCGCGCAGGGCCAGCCGGTCGTCCCGCAGGCCCTCGACCTGCGCGGCCAGCACCCACGGGTCGTCACCGGCCCACAGCCACCCGTTCTCCCCGTGCCGGACCAGGTCCAGCGGGCCGCCCGACGCCGCGACCAGCGCCGGCACCCCCGCCGCGAGGGCCTCCTGCACCGCTTGGCAGAACGTCTCGTCCGCGCCGGGGTGCACCAGCAGGTCCAGCGAGGACACCAGGTCGCCGAGCTCCTCGCCGACCACCCGGCCGGTGAACACCGCCCGCGACAGCACCCGCTGCAGGGCCCGCCGCTGCGGACCGTCCCCGACCACCACCAGCCGCACCCCCGGCAGCTCGGACAGCGGCCCCAGCAGGTGCAGCCGCTTCTCCACGGCGAGCCGGGCGACCGTGCCGACCAGCAGTTCCCCGTCCGGGGCCAGGGCCGTGCGGACGGCGTCCGACCGGCGGGTGGGGGAGAACTGCTCCAGGTCCACGCCCCGCGCCCACAGCGCCAGCGGCCCGATGCCGTGCCGGCGCAGCTGGGCCATCGTGGGGGTCGAGGGCACCAGGGTCAGCGCCGTCCGGTCGTGCAGCGCACGCAGCCACCGCCACGTCGTCGCCGACCCGCCGGGCAGCCGGTAGCGCCCCGCGTAGGCGGCCAGGTCGGTCTGGAACACCGCGACGGCAGGGATGCCGCGCTGCTGCGCCGCCCGCGCCGCGGTCGACCCGAGGACGGCGGGGGAGGCGAGGTGGACGACGTCCGGGCGCAGCTCGTCCAGCAGCTCGCCGACCTCGCCGGTGGGCGCGGCCAGTGGAAGCTCCCGGTACCGCGGCAGCCGGACCGACCGCACCGCGTGCACCGGGACCACCGCCCCGCAGCGGGTCTCGTAGTCCGCGCCGGACGGCGCCACGACGACCGGTTCGTGCCCGCGCAGGGCCAGGTGGTCGGCGGCGCGCAGCACCGAGGTGACGACGCCGTTGACCGCAGGGGTGAACGTCTCCGAGACCAGGGCCACGCGCATGCTGCCCAGGACAGCGGCCGCGGGTGACGGGCGGTCGACACCGCGACGACGGTCGGGTGCAGGTCAGGCGGCGGGCTAGGCTCGACCGGCCAGGAGGGCTCGCCTAGTGGCCGATGGCGGCAGTCTTGAAAACTGCTAGGGGTTCACGCTCCTCGAGGGTTCGAATCCCTCGCCCTCCGCTCCGACGTGCCCGTACGGGTTCCGCGTGTGCCCGCGGCTGGGTGACCGCCGACCTCCGTGCACGGTCCCGCGGTGCCGTGACGTGGTCCGGGACCGGTGCCATCCAGGTGTCGATTCCTGGGCGGCACCCCTGCACGCGAGGCCGGTCGTCGGGGATCAGTCCCCAGCGGCCACGTCGGCTCGTTCCTCGACGATCAGGTCCTTGCTGCGGACCAGCCGGAGGAGGGTGACGACGAGGAGGCCGCCGGCCATGTTGGCCAGGACCGTGTACCAGAGCCAGGCCAGCCAGTGGGCGTAGCCGAACGGGGCCCCGGCGTGCAGGGCGGCGAAGACGACGAGGGTGTCCAGCACGACCTGTTCGACTGGTCGGTCGACGGTGACCAGTTGTGGGCCTGCCTGGTGGAGTGCGCCGGTGCCGACGTGCCGGCCACCGACACCTCCCTGGCCATCGCTGCGGTCCGGCAGGCCCGCCGGACGGGTCTCGGCCTGCTCGACCAGGTCGCCTGCGTGGACGACGTCCTGGCCCGGGCCGGCGCCGTCGACCACCTGCGAGCGGTCTTCCTGCTGTCCAGCTGCAGGACGACCGAGGTCGACGTGGTCGTGGCCGGGGCGCCGCGGCTGTGGACCTCCGGTGGTACGGCCGCCCCCGTCGAACGGGTGCACCTCCCGCCCGGCCCGTTGCTGGGCAACCACGGGGTGCGCACGGTGCACACCGTCGACCTGGCACCCGGCGCTGCGGTGGTGGCCCTCAGCGACGGCGTCATGGCCGCCGGTGTGCACACGGGGCGGGGCATCACGGGCGCCGACATCACCCGACTGATCGCCTCCGCCGCCACCACCCAGGACGTCCCGCGGGCCCTGCTCGAGGAGGTGCGGCGCCGCGAGGCATCGACGGGGCTGCCCGACGACGCCACCTGCCTCGTCCTGGGCAGGGACGGACCGGCAGAACAGGCCTGACCGGCGGGGACCGCCGCCCCGCCGTCCTGCCGTTCCTGCGTGCCGATCGACACCGGCACGGTGCCGTCGTCGCGCCCGTGTGCGCTGCACGAGGTCCTTGACAAGTGTGTGCGGGCCCACAACAGTGACGGCATCCGACCGGGTGGTCGGTTTCTTGAACTACAAGTCGGATCAGCGACGGAGCTGCCGACTGGCCCGCGGAGGTCGGACATGGAGAAGTACGCGCCGTTGTGGGAGCCGCTGCAGGTGGGCTCCGTGACGCTGAAGAACCGCGTCGTGGTCACCGCGCACGCCCTGCAGTACGCGGTCGACAACCTGATGACCCAGCAGAGCGTCGACTACTACGAGGAGCGGGCCAAGGGCGGCGCCGGCCTCATCCTCACCGAGGCGCAGGCCGTCCTGCCCAACAGCCGCGGCCTCGCGCCCCGCACCCACCAGGGCTGGGACCCGGCGGTCATCCCCGTCTACCGGCGGCTCGCCGAGGCGGTCCACCGGCACGGCGCCAAGGTGTTCGTCGACCTGTCCCACTTCGGCGTCGAGGACCACAGCTCGATGTTCCTGGACAACTGGCGTGCCCTCTGGAGCGCCTCCGGCGTCCCCTCGTTCACCTACAACGAGATCGGCAAGCCGATGACCCGCGAGGACATCGCCGAGCTCGCCTCCGGGTTCGCCCGCAGCGCCCGCAACGCCAAGACCGCCGGCCTGGACGGCGCCGAGGTGCACGCGGCCCACGGCTACCTGCTGTGCAGCTTCCTGTCCCCGCTGACCAACCTGCGCACCGACGAGTACGGCGGCAACACCGAGAACCGCTGCCGCATCGTGCTGGAGTGCGCGCAGGCCGTCCGCGACGAGTGCGGTCCCGACTTCCCCGTCGGGGTCCGGCTCTCCCTGGTCGAGGGCGTGCCCGGTGGCATCGACGCCGAGGAGGGCGAGCGGATCGCCCGGTACCTGGCCGACTCCGGCCTCTTCGACTACTTCTCCATCAGCGCGGGGAACGCCTCGACCTTCGACCAGGTCGTCTCCCCGATGAGCATGCCGGGCGCCCGCCTGGTCGACCTCGCCGCCCGCGCCAAGAAGGTGGTCAACGGTCTGCCGGTGCTCACCGCGAACGGCATCACCGACCTCTCCATCGCCGCCGACATCGTCGAGCAGGGCCACGCCGACATGGTCGCCATGACCCGTGCGCACATCGCCGACCCGCACCTGGTCAGCAAGGCCCGGTCCGGCCGCGAGCAGGAGATCCGGCACTGCGTCAGCGCCAACCAGGGCTGCATCAACCGGATGGCCCAGGGCTGGTCGCTGACCTGCACCCAGAACCCGGCCGCCGGCCGCGAGGAGCTGCTCGGCATCGACACCTTCAGCCGCACCTCCACGCCGAAGAAGGTCGTCGTGGTCGGCGGCGGCCCGGCCGGCATGCGGGCCGCGGAGGTCGCGGCCTCCCGCGGGCACGAGGTGGTGCTGCTCGAGCGCGACGACCGGCTCGGCGGGCAGATCCGCTACGCCGCGCAGATCGCCACCCGCGGCCGCTGGAACGTGATGGTCAAGGACATGGAGCGCCAGCTCGCCCTGCACGGCGTCGACGTGCGGCTCGGGACCGACGCCACCGTGGACGACGTCCGCGCACTGGCGCCCGACCACGTGGTGCTCGCGACCGGGTCGACCTGGCGCACCGACGGGTTCAGCGCCAAGACCGCCTTCCGCCCGGGCATCCCCGGCCTGGAGCACGTGCGGGTGCTCGACCCGATCCAGGCCCTGGCGAACCCCGAGCTGTGCGGGGAGCGGGTGCTGGTGGTCGACGACACCGGCGAGTACACCGCGCTCGGCCTGGCCGAGACCCTGGCGCAGGCCGGCAAGACCGTCGAGGTCATCACCGCGGGCATGTACCTGGGCGAGAAGATCCTGCTCACCCTGGACGTCGGCCACCTCTACCCCCGGCTGCACGCCCTGGGCGTCACCCTCACCCCGCAGCACATCGTCGGGGCGGTCACCGAGGAGGGCGCCGTGCTCACCCGGGTGTGGGACTTCCAGAACCGGGTCCTGCCCGTCGACTCGGTCGTCACGGTCATGCTGCGCGACCCCGAGACCTCCCTGGCCGCCGGCCTGCGCGAGCACTTCGAGGTCAGCCAGATCGGCGACTGCTCGGCTCCCCGCCAGGTGGACCAGGCGATCTACGAGGGCGAGATGGCCGGCCGTGCCGTCTGACACCGCGACGACCGAGGAGCAGGGGACGACGATGCGCAGCTGGACGGTCGGCGACATCCGGATCACCCAGGTGCTGGAGATGCCGGTGGAGGTCGGGGTCCTGGACGGGCTGATCGCCGAGGCCACCCCGGAGGTCGTCCAGGGCATCGGCTGGCTGCACCCGGACTACGCCACCGCCGGCGGCCAGACCATCTGGAGCCTGCACTCCTACGTGGTGGACACCGGCTCCGCCGTCGTGGTGGTCGACACCGGCTGCGGCAACGGCAAGTCCGCCCCGCTCATCCCGGCCTGGGGAAAGCTCGACAACCCCTTCCTGGAGCGGCTGGCCGAGGCCGGGTACACCCGTGAGCAGGTCGACGTCGTCCTGTGCACGCACATGCACCTCGACCACGTCGGGTGGAACACCGTCGACGACGGCGGTCGCTGGGTCCCCACGTTCCCGAACGCCCGCTACGTCTACGTCGCCGACGAGTTCGCCTACCACCAGGGCATCGCCGAGGAGGCCGACATCTCCGACGACCTCGCCGGCGCCGTCGTCTACGAGGGGGCCAACCCCGACATCCACAACCAGACGCGGCTGGTGTTCGCGGAGTCCATCCAGCCCGTCGTCGACGCCGGGCTGCTGGACCTGGTCCCGGCCGACCACGTCGTGACCGAGGGCGTCCGGTACGTCTCCACCCCGGGGCACACCAAGTCCCACCACAGCGTCGTGGTCGAGTCGAAGGGGGAGCGGGCGTTCATCACGGGCGACTTCATCCACCACCCGGTGCAGATCGCCGAGCCGACCTGGAGCAGCCACGGCGACTTCGACCGGGCCCAGAGCGCCGCCCGCCGGGTGGAGTTCGTCGAGTCCGCCGCCGACACCGACCTGCTGGTCCTGGGCACGCACTTCGCCGGGACCAGCGCCGGCCGGGTCGTCCGCGACGGCGGGGGCTACCGCTTCGCACCGGCGTGAGCGGCTCGGTGGTGCAGCGCGGGCTGCTGCGGACGCTGGACTTCCTGCTGGTCGAGTGGCTGGAGCTGGGGTCGCTGCTGCGGCGGCCCCGCTTCGCCGACCACTCGGTGGACACCTGCACGGACCTGCTCGCCATGGCCTCGCAGATCGCCGAGGAGGTCTTCGAGCCGGCCGACCGGGTCAGCGACGTCGAGGAACCGCGCGTCGGCCCCGACGGCGGGGTCGTGCTCCCCGCCGCCACCCACCGCGCCTGGGAGGCCTACCGGTCGGCGGGGGTCGCCGGCGCCGGCCACGACCACGCGGACGGCGGGCTGCAGCTGCCCCGCACGGTGGACATGGCGGTGCGCGCGGTGTTCTCGGCGGCCGGCCCGAACCTGGTGCCGATGCTGCTGACCGAGGGCAACGCGGCGCTGCTGGCCGAGCACGGCTCGCCGGCCCAGCGCCGGGCCTTCGCCGTCCCCCAGGTCGAGGGCCGCTGGACCGGGACCATGGCGCTGTCGGAGTCCCAGGCCGGGTCGTCGCTGGCCGACGTCACCACCCGCGCCGTCCCCGACGGGCCGGACTCGGCCGGGGACCCGCTGGGCCCGCGGTACCGGGTCACCGGCGACAAGATGTGGATCAGCGGCGCCGAGCACCCGCTGACGGACAACATCGTCCACCTCGTGCTCGCCAAGATCGCCGACGACGACGGTGCGGTGCGGACCGGCACCGGGGCGCTGTCGCTGTTCGTCGTCCCCAAGGTGCGGGTCGGGCCGGACGGCGAGCCGGGGGAGCGCAACGGGGTCTCCCTCGTCGGGCTCAACCACAAGCTGGGCATGCGCGGCATCCCCAACACCGCGCTGTCCTTCGACCGGGCGGTCGGCCACCTGGTCGGCGCACCGGGCCAGGGGCTGGACCAGATGTTCCACATGATGAACGCCGCGCGCGCCGAGGTCGGCCTGCTCGCCGCTGCGCTGGGCTACGCCGGGTTCGCGGTCTCCCTGGACTACGCCCGCACCCGGCGCCAGGGCCGCCCGCGCGGGGTCCGGGACGGCGAGCAGGTGCCGCTCGTGGCGCACACCGACGTCAAGCGCATGCTCCTGGCGCAGAAGTCCTACGCCGAGGGCGCCCTGGCGCTGGCCCTGTACGTCGGCCGGCTGCTCGACGACCAGCGCACCGGGGACGACGGGGCGCGCACCCGGGCAGCCACCCTGCTGGAGGTGCTGACCCCCGTGCTGAAGAGCTGGCCGAGCGAGTGGTGCCTGGAGGGCAACAGCCTGGCGATCCAGGTGCTCGGCGGCGCCGGCTACACCCGGGACTTCCCCGTCGAGCAGTTCTGGCGGGACCAGCGGCTGAACATGATCCACGAGGGCACGCACGGCATCCAGGCGGTGGACCTGCTCGGCCGCAAGGTGCGGCTGCGCGACGGTGCCTGCCTGCGGGAGCTCGGTGCGGTGCTGTCGAGCACGGCGACCCGGGCGCGCGCCGCGGGCCTGGGCGGCTGGGCGGCGGACCTGGAGCAGGGCTGGGCCGACGTCCTCGCGGCGACCGACGCGGCCTGGCGGGACGGCGACGCCTCGGCCGCGCTGGCCAACGCCACGCCCTACCTGCAGGCGTTCGGCCACGTCGTGCTGGCCTGGGTGCACCTGGACCTCGCGGTGACCGCGGCCGGCTCCGCCCACCCCGAGGCGGCGGGCCGGACGGCGGCGGCGGCCTACTTCTTCGCCTACGAGCTGCCCCGCGTCGCCGCCTGGCTGGCACCGGTCGCCGGCGGCGAGGTGCTCTGCCGGGACCTGGACGCCGCGCTGCTCTGACCCGGGCCGATCAGGCCCCGGTGCCGCCCGGGCCGCCGAGGGTGGGCAGCAGCTGCTCGAGGCGCTCGCTGTGGAACCGGATGGCGCGGGCGTGGTACTCGGCCGTCGCGACCGCCCCGTGGGCGGGGCCGGAGTCGGTGGGGCCGTCGTCCTGCCGCACCAGGCCGCGCAGCAGCAGCTCGACGAAGTCGTCGGCGATCTGGGCGGGCGACTTCGGGCCGTCCGCGGCGTACCACTGGCTCAGCCAGTTGCACATGCCGTCGATGGCGAAGGCCATCACCTTCTCGTCGCGCGGCTCGAAGTCCCCGGCGGCCACCCCCGCGCGCAGGATGGCCTTGAGCACCGAGTCGCTGCGCCGCTTCAGCTGGCGGAACTCGGCCCGCACGTCGGGGGGCAGCTCGGCCTCGGAGGAGAAGGACAGGTGGTACAGGTCGATGTTCTGGGTGACCGACGTGACGTGGTACCGCACGTAGTCGCGCAATTGGGCCGTCGGGCCACCCGACCCCGAGGTGTGCGCGCGCAGGCTCTCGAACTCCTGGGTGATCCAGTCGCCGAACACCTGCCGCAGCAGGTCGTCGCGGTTGCTGAAGTAGTGGTAGAGCGCACCCTTGGTGAGCCCGACCTCGTCGGCGATGTCCTGCAGGGACACCCCGCGGATGCCGCGCTCCTTGAACAGCCTGGTGGCGGAGCGGACGACCTCGTCCCGCACCATCGCGCCTCTGGCCATCGGGGTCGGACCCTACCCCGCGGGCTGCCGCTCGACCTGGATCAGCTCGATCTGGATCCCGGCCATCTCCTTCGGGTGCAGGAAGTTGACCGGCGGGTGGCCGGGGCCCTCCTTGGCGGTCTCGAGCAACGGCTTCAGGCCCTGGTCGGTCAGGCGCCGGCCGGCGGCGTCCACGTCGTCCACCCCGAGGGAGAGCAGGAAGAAGCCGTCGCCGTTGCGCTCGAGGAAGCGGCCGACGGACGTGGTCGGGTCGGCGCTGGTGATCAGGTTGAGGAAGAACCCGCCGAGGTCGAAGGAGGAGCCCTCCATCCCGGGGAAGGCGAACCCGTCGGCGTCCACGGGGGTGCTGTCGACGCCGAGCACCTGCTCGTAGCGGCGGGTCCAGCGGGGCAGGTCGCGGACGGCGATGTTGATGCCGTTGACGTGGTCCAGGGGCATGGCGGGTCTCCTCGGTGGTGGGTGGTCGGGCGCGATCAGGTGGCGGACAGGCCGCCGTCGACCAGCAGGGTCTGGCCGGTGACGTAGCCGGCGGCGGGCGAGGCGAGCCAGACGGCGGTGGTCGCGAGCTCCTCCGCCGCGCCGGGGCGGTCGAGCAGGATGCGGGGGCGCAGCACGCCGTCGACGTACTCCGGGGTGTAGGTCTCCGTCATCTCGCTGGCGAAGAAGCCCGGGGCCAGGGCGTTCACCCGGATGCCCCGGCGGCGTCCCCACTGCTGGGCGAGGTCGCGGGTGAGCCCGACGAGGGCGGCCTTGCTCGCGGAGTAGGCGGCCTGCGGGAGCCCGGCGGTCGTGTAGGCCAGCACGCTGGAGATGTTGATGACCGCGCTGCCGGGTGCCATCACCCGCGCGCAGGCCTGCGCCGTCCAGTACGAGCCGTGCAGGTTGACGTCGACGACGGAGCGGAACTGCTCGGGGGTCTCCCGGGTGGCGGGCACGGCGGAGGCGGTGCCGGCGTTGTTGACCAGCACGTCGACCCGCCCGAACTCGGCCACCGCGGCGTCGACCAGGCGCTGGCAGTCCTCGGGACGGGACACGTCGGTCGGGACGGCGAGGGCCCGGCGGCCACGCGACCGCACCGCGTCGGCGGTGGCCCCCAGGCGGTCACCCCGGCGCGCGGCGACGACCACGTCGGAGCCGGCGCGGGCGAACGTCTCGGCGAACGCGACGCCGAGGCCGGCCGAGGCGCCCGTGACCACGGTGACCCGGTCCTCGAGGGAGAACCAGCCGGCGAGGTCGAAGGTCACCGGAGGTCCAGCAGGCGCTTGACCTTGCCCTCGCCGCCGAGGCCGGTGAGCGGGGCGAGGGCGCCCGAGGGCACGACCTCGACGTCGACCGCCACCCCGAACAGCACCTTGAGCTGCCTGACCATGTCCCCGTGCAGGGCGGCCCCGTCGGTGCCGGGCTTGGCCTCGACCCGCACGGTCATCCGCTCGCGGGCGGCCATGCCCTCGCCGACCTGGTCGACCACGCAGAGGAACTCGCCGGTCGAGCGGGGGTCGCCCTGCACGGTGTCCTGCGCGGCGCGGGGGTAGACGCTGGTGGCCCGCAGCTTGACCATCTCGTCGCTGCGGCCGAGGAACCCCGACAGCTTGGTGGTGCGGGCCCCGCAGCTGCACCCCGCGCGGGACGAGCGGTGCATCAGGTCCTTGAGGTCGTACCGGATGATCGGGGGCACCGACCGGTGCAGGCTCGTCACCACGATGTTGCCGGCCTGGCCGTCGTCCAGCGGTCGGCCGTCCTCGCGGTCCACGATCTGCAGGACGGCGGTGTCGTCGTTGACGTGCAGGCCGTCCTGGGCGCGGCACTCGTAGCCGATCAGCCCCACCTCGTGCGTCCCGTAGTTGTCGTAGACGGGGACGCCCCAGGCGTCCTCCAGCAGCCGGCGCAGGTGGCCGTCGGTGTCCACCCCGAGGTAGGTGTGGATGAACCGGGTGCGCAGGTCCCGGCGCAGGTCGACGCCGTTGCTCTCCGCGGTCTCGGCCAGGATCTTGAGGTACTCGCCGAAGGCCACCCAACCCGCGGTGCCCCACTCGCGGGCCAGCTCGAGCTGGCGCACCGAGCTGGTGACCGCACCCGACCCCGTGGTCAGCGGCACCATCCCGCTCCAGTGCATCGCCGCGGTCGAGGCGCACCAGGCCGTGTTGGCCAGGCTGTTGGTGAGCGTGATCTGCAGGACGTCGCCCACCTCGCCGCCCTGGGCGACGAAGGCGCGGGCGAACTGGACTGCCTGGACCTCCCAGGCGACCGGGTCGAAGAGGGTAGGCCGGGGGAGGCCCGACGTGCCGCCGCTGGACTGGATCTTCAGCGGGGTGGCCATGGCGTCCAGGGCGAAGGTCTGGTGGGTGCCGAACGGCGGCAGGGCCTCCGCGCTGCGCTTGAGGTCCTCGCTGGTGAAGGTGGGGATCGACGCCAGGTCGTCCAGGCCCCGGACGTCGCCGGGCTCCATCCCCGCCGCGGTCCACCGGTCGCGGTAGAAGGGCACCGCCCACGCCTCGGTCATCCGCTGCAGGAAGCGGGTCTCCTGCAGCTCGCGCAGCTCGTCGTCGGAGGTGCGGGCCATCTGCTGGTCGAACAGCGGTGGCGGCGGGTAGTCGGCCACGAACCGTGGCCAGTCGACGCTGGACCAGTAGTAGGGGATGGGCTTCGGCGACATCGACGGGCTCCATGCAAGTCATGCGGTTGATTTTTTGACCGCTGGGTCAAAGCATGGCTCCCGGGGGCGAGCGCCGTCAAGCACCCCCGGCGGCGGTCAGGGCAGCAGGCCGCCGAGGAGGACCGCGACGACCTGCTCGGCCAGCTCGGCGCGGGCAGCGTCGTCCTGGTCGGGGCGCGGCCGGTACCAGATCGCGACCCCGACGACGCCGCCGATGAGCGTGCGGGTGGCCAGCCGGGTGGGGAGGGGGCGCAGGGAACCGTCCTGCTGACCGGCGACCACGAGGGCGTGCACGAGCTCCTCGTGCGCCGCGCGCAGCTCGTCCAGCTCGGCCAGGCGCCGGCGGTCGGCGTCCTTGAGGGCCATCTGCCGCCGGTGCTCGACCCCGTTCTGGATCACCACGTGGTAGGTGAACGCGTCGAGGATGTTGCGGGCGTGGGCGACGCTGACGGCGCGCAGCCGCTCGGCCGCGGAGGCCCCACCGGTTGCGGTCAGTGCCTGCTCGACGCGGTCGGCCAGCAGCAGCATGCCGCGCTCGTAGACGGCCAGGAACAGGTCGAGCTTGGAGCGGTAGCTGTAGTAGACCGCACCCTTCGTCGCCCCGATGCGGGTCGCGACCTCGTCGATGCTCGTGGCGTCGTACCCGCGCTCCATGAAGGCCTCGGCGGCCGCGTCGACGATGCGCAGCTGGCCGGCCGGCAGGTGCAGGCGGTCAGCGGTGGGCGGCTGTGCGTGGTCCATGCGTCCTCGGGGTCGGTCGACAGGGAGACCCAGGCTAGTGAGCCGGACCCCTTCCGCTGGGCGTGATACTCCGTAGTATGCCGCCGCATGAGCACCCGTGAGGCGGCCGTCGTCGCCGTCGCCCGCACCCCCGTCGGCAAGGCCTACCGGGGTGCCTTCAACGACACCACCGGCCAGCAGCTGGCCGGGCACGCCGTCGAGCACGCCGTCCGCCGGGCCGGCATCGACCCGGCCGAGGTCGAGGACGTCCTGCTCGGCTGCGCCATGCAGGAGGGCACCACCGGCTTCAACGTCGCGCGGCAGGCCGCACTGCGGGCCGGCCTGCCCGTGACGGTGCCCGGGTCGACGGTCGACCGGCAGTGCGCCTCGGGCCTCATGGCCATCGCCGCCGCCGCCCGGCAGGTCGTGCACGAGGGCATGGACGTCGTCGTCGGTGGCGGCGTGGAGTCCATCTCGCTGGTGCAGGAGGCCCACCGCAACACCCACCGCACAGCCGACCCCTGGCTCGCCGAGCGGGTGCCCGGGGTCTACTGGCCGATGCTGCGCACCGCCGAGCTGGTCGCCGAGCGGTACGGGGTCACCCGGGAGGCGCAGGACCTCATGGGCCTGCAGTCCCAGACGCGGGCCGCGGCCGCCCGCGACGCCGGCCGGTTCGACGAGGAGATCGCGCCCATCACGGTCACGATGCAGGTGACCGACCGCGGCACCGGCGAGGTCGGCGCGCGCGAGGTGACGGTGGCGCACGACGAGGGCATCCGGGCCACGACGGCGGAGTCCCTGGCCGGTCTGCGACCCGTCCTCGCGCCCGGCGACGCCAGCGAGGTGCCGAGCGTGACCGCGGGCAACGCCTCCCAGCTCTCCGACGGCGCCGCCGCGGCCGTGCTGATGGAGGCCGGTGTCGCCGGCCGCCGCGGGATCGCCCCGCTGGGCTTCTACCGGGGCATGGCCGTCACCGGCTGCGCCCCGGAGGAGATGGGCATCGGCCCGGTCACCGCGATCCCGCTGCTGCTGCGCCGGCACGGGCTGTCGGTGGACGACATCGGCCTGTGGGAGCTGAACGAGGCCTTCGCCTCCCAGGCCGTGCACTGCCGCGACGTCCTGGGCATCGACCCGGAGCGGATGAACGTCGACGGCGGTGCGATCGCCCTCGGTCACCCCTACGGCATGACCGGTGCCCGCCTGGTCGGGCACGCGCTGGTCGAGGGCCGTCGACGCGGCGTGCGGTGGGTCGTGGTGTCCATGTGCGTCGGCGGCGGCATGGGTGCCGCCGGCCTGTTCGAGGTGGCGTCGTGACCGCCCCCGACGCCAACCTCACCTTCGACTTCACCGGCCAGACCGTCGTCGTCACCGGTGCGGGCCGCGGGGTGGGCCTGAGCACCGCCGCGCTGTTCGTCGCGTCCGGCGCCACCGTCGTCGCCGTCGACCTCGACGCGGACGTGCTCCACCACGCCGCCGCCGAGATCGGCGCGGTCCCGGTCGCCGCGGACATCTCCGACCGCGCGCAGGTGGACCGGGTGGTGGCGGCGGCGCTCGAGCGCACCGGCCGCGTCGACGTCCTGGTCAACAACGCCGGGGTGCTGCGCGACCGCCGGGTGTGGAAGCTGTCCGTCGAGGACTGGGACACCGTGCTCGCCGTGCACCTCACGGGCACCTTCCACCTGGTGCAGGCCTGCATCCCGGCCTTCCGCGCGCAGCAGTACGGGCGGATCGTCAACGTCACCTCCTACACCGGGCTGCACGGCAACGTCGGCCAGGCCAACTACGCCGCGGCCAAGGCCGGGGTCATCGGCTTCACCAAGACCGTGGCCAAGGAGCTGGCCGGGTTCGGGGTGACGGTCAACGCGATCTCCCCGAACGCCGACACCCGGATGGTCGCGTCGATCCCCGAGGAGGTGCGGGCCCGGACCGAGGAGGCCATCCCGGTGGGCCGCTTCGGCCGGCCGGACGAGATGGCCGCCGCCGTCGCGTTCCTCGCCTCCGCCGAGGCCGGGTACATCACCGGCGTCGTGCTCCCGGTCGACGGCGGGCTGTCGATGTGATGTCGAAGGGTCTGTCGAATTCCCGACACAGGTGTGGACAGCGGCGCGCGGGTGGGTGACAGTGCTGGCATGACGACGTCCCGGGACCTGCTGGAGCTCATCGCCGACTTCGTCGAGGCCAGGTCCGGCGACGGGTCGTCCGCCGACGAGCTCCAGGCGATCGCCCAGCGCTTCGACGTGGCGCTGACCGAGGCGGTCATCGACCGCGCCAGCGTGCAGAACGAGGCCTGACCGAGGTCGGATCAGGCCGGCGTCCCCGGCCGGGCGCCGGCCTCGGCGGCGACCTGCACCAGGACGTCGGCCAGGGCCCGGGGTCGCGTGCTCTGCACCGAGTGCGTCGCCCCGGCGAGCCGGTGCACCCGGCCCGGCCGCACCACCCGGCCGAGCCGGGTGAGGTCGGCGGGTGGGACGAACGACCCGTGCTCGGCCAGCACGAGGTGCAGTCGCGGGGCGAGCGCCTCGGTCTGCGGCCACAGGTCCACGAACGAGCCCACCCGGGCGTCCGGGTCGGCCCGCCACGCCCGGTCGCCGTCGCCGGCGTCGCGGGTCGCGTGCCAGATGCCGTGTCGGAGCGGAGCCGGGTCCCGCTCGGGGGACAGGCGGTGCACCTGCTCGACGAGGACGTCGAGCGGCGCCCGGGCCAAGCGCTGGGCTGCACCGACCGTGCTGCCGGGCGGGACCGCCGAGCCCGGGGCCACGTCCACCAGGACCAGCGCCTGCAGGTCGGGCAGCGACGCGGCGAGGTCGACGGCGACCATGCCCCCCAGGGACATCCCGACGAGGACGCGGCAGTCCGGCACCAGCTCGGCCAGCGCGCCGCGCACGGCGGGTGTCAGGCGCCGGGGCGAGTGGTCGTGGTCGGTCGTCCACGGCGAGCGGCCGTGCCCGGGCAGGTCCACCGCCACGCCGGCCAGGCCCGCGGCGGCCATGGTGACGTCCCAGGTGTGGGCGTTCTGGCCGCCCCCGTGCAGGAGGGCCACGGCGGGTCGGCCGGTGCCGTAGCGCAGGGCGGAGAGCCCGTTCCGTGCCTGCAGGCGGGCGAGCTCGAACCGTTCGACAGGCACCCCGAAGGCCGCCGCCGCGGCGGCCAGGTGGCTGTGCTCGGGACCGGCGTCGTCGGTCGGGACGGTCATGCGGCACCCCCTTGACGTGACGAAGGCAACGTCGAAAAATCTACGTGCATGTCAACGGATCGGCCAGCGAAGGCCGGACGGGCATCGACGCGAAGGAGCGCACCGTGGCGTACGTGATCGGGGTGGACGTCGGAGGGACGTTCACCGACGCGGTTCTCGACGACGACGCGGGGACGATCCTCGCGGCCAAGACGCCGTCCACCCCTCCGGACTACTCCCGCGGCGTCCTCGACGTCCTCGGTCTGCTGGCCGACCAGCTGGGCCGGCCCCTGGAGGACGTCCTCGCCGACACCCACCACATCGCGCACGGCACGACCTCGTCGCTCAACGCCCTGGTCATGGGGAACGTCCCGCCGGTCGGCTTCCTCACCACGGTCGGGCACCGCGACTCGATCTACATCATGAACGTCGAGGGCCGGTACCTGGGCAGCTCGCCGCACGAGCTGCAGCACGTGCTGGGCCAGACCAAGACCCACGGCCTGCTGCCCAAGCGGCACGCCCTGGAGGTGCGGGAGCGGATCGACCGCGACGGCACCGTCGTCGTCCCCCTGGACGAGGAGCACGCCCGCCAGGCCATCCGGACCCTGCTGGACGACGGGCTGCGCGCCATCGCGGTCTCGCTGCTGTGGTCCTTCCGCAACCCCGTCCACGAGCAGCGGCTGCGCGAGCTGGTGCACGAGATCGACCCCGACGTCTTCGTGTCGCTGTCCAGCGAGGTCAGCCCGCGGATCCGCGAGTTCGCCCGGAACGCCACCACCATCATGAGCACCCAGATCGGCCCGGGCCTGCGCGACTACCTGGGCACCCTGGAGGACGGCCTGCGCAGCCGGGGCCTGACCGGCCCGCTGCTGGTGATGCAGAGCAACGGCGGCGCCGTGGCGGCCCGGCAGGCCCCGGCCACCGCCATCAGCACTGTGGGGTCGGTGCTCACCGGTGGGGTCATCGGCTCGGTGGCCCTGGGCGAGCAGCTCGGCCACCGCAACATCATCTCCACCGACGTCGGCGGCACCACGTTCCTCGTGGGGCTGATCGTGGACGGCGAACCGGTGCGCGAGACCACCACGGTCATCAACCACCACCCGGTCAACGTGCCCACCCTCAAGGTGCACGCCATCGGCTCCGGCGGCGGCGCGATCGCCTGGCTCGACGCCGGCGGCAACCTGCAGATCGGCCCGCACAGCGCCCAGGCCGTCCCCGGCCCGGCCTGCTACGACCAGGGCGGCACCGAGCCCACCAACACCGACGCCAACCTGGTGCTGGGCATCCTGCCCGAGCGCGGCCTGCTGGGTGGGCGCAAGCCCCTGTCGCTGGACAAGGCCCGGGAGGCGATCCGCACCCGCATCGCCGACCCGCTGGGTCTGAGCGTCGAGGACGCCGCGGCAGCCATCTACGCGGTGCAGAACGCCCAGACCGGCGACCTGCTGCGCAAGACCGTCGTCGAGGCCGGCCACGACCCCCGCGACTTCGTGCTCTACGCCTTCGGCGGTGCCGGCCCCGCCCACTGCGGTGCCTACGCCGCCGAGGTCGGCGTCGGCGAGGTCGTCGTCCCCCTGGGGCAGGTCGCCTCCGCGTTCTCCGCCTACGGCCTCGCGTCCTCCGACATCGTGGTGGCCGCGGAGCTCTCAGACCCGGCCGCGATGCCGCTGGACCCGGTCCAGGTGGAGAAGAACTTCGCCGAGCTGGAGACCCGGGTGCGCGAGTCGCTGGAGCGCCAGGGCGTGCAGTACACCTCGGTGGACACCGAGCGCGAGATCGACATGCGCTTCTCCATGCAGCTGGCCGAGCTGGCCGTGCCCGTGCCGGCCGGCCCGGTCGACGAGGGCGTCGTCGCCGCCACCGGCGCTGCGTTCGAGCAGCGCTACGCCGACCTGTTCGGCGCCGGTACCGGGTTCGCCGCCGCCGGCATCCAGGCCATCACCTACCGGGTCCGGGGCACCGGCGTCCTGCCCTTCTCCCCGCGGCTGCCCGAGCTCGCCGCGGCCGAGGACGACGGGCCCTCGCCGATCGCCCACCGGCCGGTCAACCTGGCCGACGGTGCCGGCTTCGTCGACACCCCCGTCTACGACTACCGCACGCTGCGGGCCGGCCACGTCCTCCAGGGGCCGGCCGTCGTCGAGGTCCCCACGACGACCGTCGTCGTCCCCGCCTCGACCACCGGCACCGTCGACCAGCTCGGCAACCTGACCATCACCCCCCGCAAGGAGACCTCCCGATGAGCATGCCCATCCCCGGGTCGGAGCGGTTCAGCAGCCGGCCGGTCGACCCCGCCGAGCTCGCCGCCTCGCTGCCGGGCACCCTGCCGGTGCACACGGTCACCCAGGAGCAGATCGACGGGCTGGACCCGCTGACCTACGAGGTCATCCGGCACCGTCTGTGGTCCGTCACCGACGAGATGGGCGAGGCGCTCAAGCGGATGTCGGGCTCGCCCATCGTCACCGACGCCAACGACTTCGACTTCGCCATCAGCGACGAGCTGGGGCAGGAGGTCCAGGTCGGGCTGTACAACACCATGCTGGTCGGTGCCGTGGACCTGGCCGTCTACTGGACGCTGAAGCACCGGTCGACCAACCCGGGCATCGCCGAGGGCGACATGTTCCTGTGCAACGACCCCTGGGTCGGGGGCGGTCTGCACCAGAACGACGTCATCGTGTTCCAGCCGGTCTTCGTCGAGGGCGAGCTCTTCGCCTGGACCAGCGCCATCGCCCACGAGCCCGACCTCGGCGGCGTGGGCCTGGGCTCCTTCTCCCCGGGCGCGACCGACGTGTTCTCCGAGGCGCTGCCCACCCCGCCGGTCAAGGTGGTCCGCGGCTTCGAGCTGCAGGACGACGTGGCCGACCTGTGGGTCCGCCGCTCGCGCGTGCCGATGCTCGTCGGGCTGGACCTGCGCGCCAAGATCGGGGCCAACAGCATCGGTCGGCAGCGGCTGCTCAGCGTCATCGAGCAGTACGGCGCCGACACGGTCAAGGCCGTGATGAAGCGGATGATGGCCGACGCCGAGTCGCGGCTGCGGGACAAGCTGCGGGCACTGCCCGACGGCACCTGGAAGGCCACCGGCTACCAGGACCAGTCGCACTCCGGCGACCGGGCGCTGCACAAGATCACGGTGGCCATGAGCAAGCAGGACGACCACCTGACCTTCGACTTCACCGGCACCGACCCGCAGTCGGGCGTCATCAACTGCACCTACGCCGGGATGCGCGGCGGCGTCATCTCCGCGGTCCTGCCGATCTTGGCGGGCAACATCCCGTGGTCGGCCGGCGGGCTCATGCGGTGCTTCGACCTGGTGGCCGAGGAGGGGACCATCAACAACGCCACCTTCCCGGCCGCGGTCAGCCGGGGGCCGATCGGCCCGGCCTGGTTGACCGGCTCGCTGGTGGCCGAGTGCCTGTCCCAGATGCTGGACCGCTCGGTGGACCAGGAGCGCAGCGTGCAGGCCACCTGCTGCGGCACCTGGGACACGGCCGTCATCGCCGGGCTCGACGAGCGCGGCGCCCAGCCCGTGCCCTTCCTCAACCTGCTCATGGAGCCGATGGCGGGTGGGTACGGTGCGCGTCCGGCGGCGGACGGCATGGACACCGGGGGCCTGTTCTGCATCCCGATGGGCCGCATCCCCGACACCGAGATGACCGAGTACCTGTACCCCCTCCTGACGCTGTGGCGCCGGGAGGAGCCCGACTCCGGCGGCCCCGGTCGGCACCGCGGAGGCGTCAGCGCCTCGCTGGCCGTCACGCCGTACGGCACGAGCGTGCCGATGGGCCTGGTGCTCGCCTCGGCCGGCAAGTCCGTGGCCCAGAACAACGGCCTCGCCGGCGGGTACCCGGGCAACACCGGTGTCGAGGTGCTCGCCCGGGGAGCGGACATGGCGGCCCGGCTGGAGCGGGGCGAGCTGCCCGGGGACCTGGAGCAGGTGGGCGGGGAGCAGGAGTTCGGCGCCTGCTACGCCGAGTCCTACCTCGCGCCCGGGGACGTCTTCTACATGCACTGGCAGGGCGGCGGGGGCTACGGCGACCCGCTCCTGCGCGACCCGGCGGCCGTCGCCCGGGACCTGGCCGAGTTCAAGGTGACCGAGGACGGCGCCCGGCGGGTCTACGGCGTCGTCCTCCGTGACGGCCAGGTGGACGACGCGGCCACCGACCAGCTGCGGGACCGCATGCGGCAGGAGCGCCGCGACCGGAGCTCGTCGGTCGGCGACGCCCCGTCGATCGACCTGACCACGGCACGCCGGCTCGACGACAACCTCGTGGAGGGCCAGCACGACGGGGCCCCCGTCGTGGGCTGCGGGCACTGCGGCCGGGTGCTCGGCGACGCGCGGGCGGACTCGCGGCTGTCGCTGGCGCACTTCGACGGCCCCTCGTCCGCCGCGGGGCCCCAGGTCACCTCCGACCCGGCGCTCTACGTCGACGACGAGGTGGTGTTCCGGCAGCTCAGCTGCCCGGGCTGCGCCACCGCGATCTACTCCGGCGTGGTCCCCGCGGCGCACGAGGACCACGCGCTCGCACTGCACCGGCTGCTGGCGGCGGCCCCGACCGGGGCCTGAGCAGCACGGACGCCGCCGCGCAGGGACCGTCCACCCGGTCCCTGCGCGGCGGTGCGCCGTCCGGCCCGGGACTAGAGTCCGTGACCAGCCACCGGCGGAAGGCCCCGATGACCACGAGCTCGACCCCCAGGCCCAGCGCACGCCGGGACCTGGTCGAGGCGCAGATCCTCGAGCACGCGACCCGGCTGTTCGCCGAGCGCGGGTTCGCCGCCACCAGCCTGCAGGACATCGCCGAGGCCGCCGGCCTGACCCGGCCCGCGCTCTACCACTACGTCCGCAGCAAGGACGACCTGCTCTCCCGCCTGGTCGAGGAGCTCACCGAGGGCCCGGCCGACGAGCTCGGCCGCATCAACGCCGACACCTCCGTCCCCCCGCTGCGCCGGCTGCGCGACATGGCCTTCGCGGTGGCGCGCAACCAGACGCGCAACCCGGAACGGTTCCGGCTGCTGATCCGGTCCGAGGCCGAGCTGCCCGCCGAGCTCGCCGACGTGTACCGCCGCGGCCGGCGCCGGGTCCTGCGCGAGTTCACCGAGGTGATCGAGCAGGGCGTGCAGGCCGGTCAGCTGCGCCCGACCGACGCCCGGGTCGCCGCGCTGGGCATCATCGGCATGTGCAACTGGGTCGCCTGGTGGCACCGTCCCGGCCACGGCGACGACGCGGTCGCCGGCCAGCTCGCCGACATGGCGGCCGCGTCGCTGGCCGAGGCCGGCGACCGGCAGGTCACCGGCACCGGGCCGCAGCGGGCGCTGGCGCTGCTGCGGCAGGACCTGGACTACCTGGAGCGCGAGCTGGACCGCTGAGCGCTACTCGGCCCGCAGCCGGGCGGTGATGTCCTCCCGCAGCCGCTTCTTGTCCAGCTTCCCGACCAGGGTCTTGGGCAGCTCGGGCACCCACTCCAGGCGCTCGGGCCACTTGAACTTGGCGACCCCCAGCCCGTCCAGGTGCCGGCGCACGTCCTCCAGGCCGATCGGCGCGCCGGTCGCCACCAGGTAGGCGCACGCGCGCTCACCCAGCCGCGGGTCGGGCATGGCGACGACGGCGGCCGCCGCGACGGCGGGGTGCTGCAGCAGCAGGAGCTCGACCTCCTCGGCGTTGACCTTCTCCCCGCCGCGGTTGATCACGTCCTTGATGCGGCCCTCGATGCTCACCGCCGGCACCCCGTCCAGCTCGGTGACCGAGGCCAGGTCGCCGGTCCGGTAGAAGCCGTCGCCGGTGAAGGCGCGGGCGTTGTGCTCGGCTGCCCGGAAGTAGCCGCGGATCGTGTACGGCCCCCGGGTGGCCAGCTCGCCCACCGCGCCGGCCGGGACGGGCTCCTCGCTGGTGGGCTGCAGGATGCGGACCTCGTCCAGGGGGGACAGCGGCGTCCCGACGGTGTGGTTGCGGACCCGGCGCGACGTCCCGGGCGAGGTCGTGAGGAACATGCCCTCGCCCATGCCGAACAGCTGCCCGGTCCACAGCCCGGCGCGCTCGAAGGTCTCGAACAGCGCGGTCGGGACCTTGGTGCCGCTGAGCACGACGGTGCGCAGCGCGGCCGACGCGGCCGGGAAGGCGGGGTGGTCGACCGCGCCGAAGTGGCCGTGGCCGAACAGGACGTCGGTCGCCCCGGCGGCGGCCATCAGCGGCAGGGCCTGGTCGAGGTCGGCGGTGGTGAGGACCAGGCAGGCCCCCACGCTGTGCGGGGCGTGCAGGCCGCACACGACGCCGGCGTTGTGGATGATCGGGATCAGGTGCGCCACCCGGCTGGAGGTGTCCCACCGCCACTCGGCGGCGTAGGCCCGCGCGTTGTACCAGTACTCGGCGTGCAACCGGGGGATCACCTTGGGGACGCCGGTGGTGCCGCCGGAGAGCTGGAAGACCGCGACGTCGTCGGGGTCGATGCCGGCCTGCACCTCCTCCACCCAGGCGCGGGCGAGGGCCGGGTCGGTGCCGGCGCCGAGCGTCTCGACCGCCACCGGTTCCCCGGGACCGCCCGGCTCGCCCCCGGGCGCACCGGTCGTGAGCAGGATGCGCAGTGTGGGGTGTCCGGCGGCCTGCTCGCGCCCGAAGGCGACCAGGTCGAACGACCCGGTGCCCGCCTCGACCAGGTGGGCCACGGCGCCCACCTGGCGGGTGATCTGGGAGATCTCGTGGCCGCGGTGGAAGGCCAGCGAGCACACCGGGACGGCCCCGGCCTTGAGGACGGCGTACCAGGCCAGGACGGTCTCGACCCGGTTGGTCACCTGGAACACCACCGGGTCGCCCGGGCGCAGCCCCAGCCGGCCGAGCCCGTGGGCGATGCGGTCGGTCTGCTCGTCGAGGTCGGCGAAGGTCAGCGTGCCCGTCGCGGTGACCAGCGCCGGCCGGTCGGGGTGCGCGTCGGCCACGGCCCGGAACTCCTGCGCCAGGGTGGCGGTGCCCCACAGCCCGGCCGCGCGGTACCGGGCGACGTCCTCCTCCGGGAACGGGACGACCCCGGGCCGGTGGCGGGCCGGTCCGCCGTCGGCGGGTGCGTCGGCGAGGGGCGGGGCGTCGAGCACGGCAGGTCCTCCGCTGGGGGTGGGTGGGGTGGTGGGGGCCGGGTCAGCCCGGCTGGCCGGCAGGGAAGCGGTCGGCCAGCCAGCCGCCGATCTCGGCCGCGGCGAGGCTGGCGCCGGTGGGTTCGCCCGTGCCGATGGGGCCCCCGAAGTGCGTCCCGCGCACCCGCCGGGTGGTGAGGTCGGCCGCCCCCAGCCGCGCGGTCATGGCTGCGACGTCGGAGGGGAAGCAGGCCTGGTCGCCGGACAGCTCGACCAGCAGCGTGGGGACCGTGACCGACGGGGCGCAGCGCAGGAAGTCCGCGCGCGAGGTCGTCACCGACCAGGTCGACATCCAGGCGTCGGCGGTGCTGAAGCGGCCGAAGCCCACCAGGCCGTAGTCGGTGAGGTCGGGGCGGCGGCCGAACAGCGACCCGTAGGGCCGTTCGTTGGGGTCCAGCGACAGGTCCACCGAGCGGAGGTCGGCGTCGGTGCGGAACACGGTCAGCACCCGGGGGGCCAGGGACGCGCGGCGGTCGCGGGGGTCGCCGCCGTCGGCGGCCCGGGCGCGGGCGGTGGTCGCCTCCTGCACGAGGGCCGCGGCGTGCTCGTCGATCCTGGCCACCCGGGCCAGCTGGGCTGCCCGGTAGCGCTCGACGAAGGCGGGGTCGTAGGAGGCGCTCGTGCCGGGTGCGGCGAACCCGTTCGCCGGCGACCACGGGTCCAGGTCGGGGTCCACCGAGAGCGGGTCGGACTCGTCGGTGACCGAGGGGTCGACGAGGCGGGACAGCAGCACGCCCTGGCCGGGGTGCGGGGCCATGAACACGGCCGCGTCCGGCAGGGGCATGGCCCCGGTCAGGTCGACCGGTCGCCCGGCGGGGGTCGAGGACACCCGCTGGTCGTCGTCCAGCCCGGCCTGCTCGTGGTAGTAGGCGAACAGGGTGCCGCCGCCGGAGTGGCCGAGGGTGACCACGTGCTGGAAGCCCTGCTCGCGCAGGTGCACCTGGCCGGCGGCGACGTCGAGCAGGGTCTGCTCGTGCACGAGGGACAGGTCGTTGTTGACCGACCGGGACCCCTGGGTCCACACCGCGTAGCCGCGCGCGAGCAGCTCGGGGACCAGGACGTGGTGGGAGACGTCCTGGCGCGGGTGCATGATGCAGACGACGGTCCGGGCGCCGGGGACGGTGCGCAGCAGCCCGGTGACGCGGGCGCCGTCGGCGGTGGTCAGCTCGTGCGCCGTCGTGGTGGTGCGGGCCGGTTCGGCCGCCGCCTCGATCCACCGGCCCGCCCCCAGGCGGGCGGGGGCGGTCATGCGGGTTCCACCCGCAGGGCGTCCTTGTCGTGCTGGGTGATCCGGGACCGGCCCAGACCCGCGACGCTGGAGTACCAGACGGCGTGCCGGCAGCCGGTCGCCCGGCGGTCGATGACGATCGGGCCCTCCGCCGTGATCTCGAAGTAGGGCCCGATGCGGACCACGGTGACGGCGGGGTCGCGACCGGCCACCTCGGCGACGCCGGCGTTCTCGGGGACGTCGAGGACGTACAGCGCGGTCACGCCCCGCCGCTCCCGGCCGGGGCGGGGGTCGCCTGCTGGTCGGCCTCCCAGGCCGCCGCCCGCTCCACGATCAGCTCGGCCTTGCGGGCCAGCAGCGCCCCCAGGCTGGGGTCGGGGCCGTCCACGACGTCCAGCAGCGCGTCGATGGTCAGCTCGGCGTCCAGGTCCTCCTGCGGGGTGACCGGCCGCAGTGCCCGGGTGATCTCGATCATGTAGCCGTTGGGGTCGTGGGTGTAGATCGACTCGATGGTCTCGTGCTGGATCTGCATCTCCACGGGCCACTCGCTGAGGTCCAGCCGGCGGCGGTACTCCAGCAGGTCCTCCTCGCTGTCCACGTGGATCGCCAGGTGCCGGGAGCGGATGAAGTAGACCGGCACGTCCGCGGCGAAGCGCGAGTAGCTGTCGCCCTGCGGTCCGCCCTCGAACGGCTCGAGCCCGAAGTAGTAGAAGAAGGCCAGCCGGTCGTCGTTGCCGATGTCGAAGAAGAAGTGGATGAAGTCCGGGTGCTTCTCCGGGCCCCAGCCGGCCGCGCAGATGGAGTGCACGACGGGGAAGCCGAGGACGTCGCGGTAGAAGCGGACGGTCCCCTTGGGGTCGAAGGTGGGGTAGGCGACGTGGTCCACGCCGCGGACCCGGTGCTGCAGCTCGGTCACGGGTTCCTCCAGGGGGTGGGGGTGGTCAGGCCGCGGGGACGGCGGCGTCGGCGCGCAGCAGGCTGCCGGCGCCGGGGAGGTCCACCGGCAGGCCCACGGCGCGCAGGAGGCTGTAGGCGCCGGCGGTCGCCGCGGACAGCACGGGCAGGCCGAACTCCGCCTCCGCCGCGTCGATGAGGGACAGGGAGGGCATCTGCACGCAGCAGGACAGCACCAGGGCGTCGACGCCGTCCAGCGACATCGACCGGGCCGCCTCCATGACCCGCTCGCCGGGGATGCAGCCCACCTCGGCGTTGTCCGCCACCTCCAGTGCCCGGAAGTCGGCGACCTCGAAGCCCTCGGCCTCCAGGTACACGACGACCTGCTCGGCCAGCGGCCGCATGTAGGGGGTCACCAGGGCCACCCGCCGCGCGCCCAGGGCCCGCAACCCCTCGACCAGGGCGCCGGCGCTCGACCGGACGAGGCTCTCCGAGCCCCCGGTCGCCAGCTGCTCGGCGACGGCGCCCTCCACGCGCTGGTGCTCCCCGGGGCCGCCGGCCATCAGCGCCACCAGGCAGGCGTAGAGGATGACGTCGGGTGAGGCGTCGCCGAGCTCGAGCACGCACCGCTCGCGCTGGGCGTTCATCGCGCGCAGCTGCGCCGGGGACACCGCCGTCATGCGCATCCGGCTGGAGTGGAAGGAGAACTCCTCCGTCGGGTGGCGCCGGAGGAGGGCGGGCATCTCCGTCTCCACGGTCACGTTCGAGCTGGGCACGATGAGCCCGATGCGGTGGGCAGCCACGACCTGGGTCCTCCTCGGTTGACGACGACGACGAATATTCGACGCTCGCGCTGATCTGTCAAGGGGCGGCCGACCCGTTGACACGTCCGTCACTTGCGTCGAAGATTCGACTCAGGTGTCGAACGGTGTCGCGAGGAGGGAGCGGTCCATGCAGCTGCGCAGGGTCTCGGTCGTCGGCGGCGGCCCCGGCGGGCTGTACGCGGCGCGGCTGCTCAAGATCGCCCAGCCCGGCTGCGAGGTCGTCGTCCACGAGCAGGGCACCCCGGACACCACGTTCGGCTTCGGCGTCGGCCTCGCCGCCGGCACCCAGCGCAACCTGCTGGCGGCCGACCCGGACAGCCTCCGGGACATCGTGGCGGCCGGGTACCGGCACGACATGCAGATGCGCGTGCGCGGGCAGGTCAGCTCCGTGCGCAACGACGCGCTCATCGGGGTGGCCCGCACCGAGCTGCTGCTGGTCCTGCAGGACCACGCCCGGCGGGCCGGGGTGCAGCTGCGCTTCGGGGAGCGGGTGTCCGGCGACGACCTCGACGCCGACCTCGTCGTCGCCGCCGACGGCGTCAGCAGCCCCACCCGCGACCGGCACGCCGAGGCGTTCGGCGCCCGCGTGACCACCGGGGCGGGCCTCTACCTCTGGGCCGGCACGGACTTCGCCCTGCCGCACGCGCTGTTCGAGCCCGTGGAGACCGAGGCCGGCACCTTCGTCACGCACGCCTACCCCTACCGGGACGACCGCAGCACGTTCCTCGTCGAGACCGACGCGGACACCCTCGACCGTGCCGGCCTCACCCCGCCCGACGACCTGCCGTGGGACGCCGACGACGAGGCGAGCCTGCGTCACCTGGAGGGCGTCTTCGCCGATGCCCTGCAGGGGCACCGGCTCATCGGGAACCGCACGCGGTGGATGCGCTTCCGCACCGTCCACGCCGACCGGTGGCACGTCGGGCGCACCGTGCTGCTCGGGGACGCGGCGCACACCGCGCACTACTCCATCGGCTCGGGCACCAAGCTGGCGATGGAGGACGCCATCGAGCTGGTCGCCTCCCTCCAGGGCGCCACCGGGCTGCCCGAGGCGCTCGAGGCCTACGAGCGGGTCCGTCGACCCGCCGTCGCGCGCCTGCAGGAGGTGGCCCGCCGCAGCCAGCTGTGGTGGGAGAGCTTCCCGGACCGGCTCGACGTCCCGGTCGACCGGTTGATGGTGGCCTACATGTCACGGGCCGGGAACGTCCCCCTGGCCCGGTTCGCCGCGACCAGCCCCGACGTCGTGCACCAGGCGCTGGCGGACTACGCCGGGACGGATCCCGTCGACGTCCCGGCGGGGCCCGACCAGGTGGTCGACTGGGTGCTGGACCGGCCCGTGGAGACCGGAGGCCTCGAGCTCCCCACCCGGCGCCCGGACCCCGGCCAGTTGCCGGAGGCCGTCGACGTGCGCGACGCCGGGGCCGGCGACCTCGCGACCCTCGTCTGCCCGTCCGGCGACGCGTGGTCCGCGGCCGGCGACGAGGTCGTGCGGAGCGCCCGGACCGCCGCAGCCGCGTCGGTCGCCGGTCTCCTGCTCCAGGGCTCCGACGACCGCCCGGCCGTGCTCGACCGGCTCGACGTCGCCGAGCGGGTGCGCTCCGCGACGGGTCTGCCGACCCTCGCGTCCGTGCCGGCGGACCTGGCGGACGACGCCGCGGCCGCCCTGGTCAGCGCGCGGCTCGACGCCGTCGTGCTCACCGGCGGACCGGCCCGGGCCGGCTGACGACCGCTTCCGGCAGGGCCCGGGGGCGGCCGGACCGCACGTCAGGTCCCTCGCGCCCCGCTCCCGTGGATCGCCGACGCGATCGCCGCTGCGGCGTCCTGGACGGCGGCGGCGAGCAGGTCCGGGTCGCCGCCGTCGGAGTCGTGCACGAAGGCCGTCACGCCCATCGGCATGCCGCAGAAGCCGGCGATGCCGACCTCGACCTGGGTGGCGAAGGCCCGGTCGTAGCCGCGCCCGGCCCAGGCGCCGGCGGTGGCCCCGGCGATCGGCAGCAGGTGGAGCGTGCGGTCCTGCAGGCACCCCACGACCCGCCCGTCGGCGGCGGCGTCGAAGGCCCACCCGGTGATGAGGACGCGGTCGACCCAGCCCTTCAGCAGTGCCGGGAAGGACCACCAGTGCACCGGGAACACCAGCACGACGTGGTCGGCGGCGTCGATCCGCCGCTGCTCGGCGCGCACCTCGGCCGGCGCCGGCTCCAGCCCCCGGTAGGTGAGGTGGTCGGCGAGCCCGAACGCCGGGTCGAACCCCTCCTGGGCGAGGTGCGCCGTCGCCGTCCCCGGGCCGAGCCGGGCGACGAGCTCGGCGGCGGCCCGGTGGGTGAGGGAGTCGGGGTCGGGGTGGGCGGTGACGACGAGCGTGCGCGGGACGGCCATGACCCCAGCGTGCACCAGCTCATGCTTGACTTCAAGCGTGAAACAAAGATGGCCGCGTTAGGGTCGCCGGCGTGGCGGAGGACGACGTCCGGTGGCTGACGGCCGAGGAGGACGCGGCCTGGACCGGCCTGGTCTCCCTGGTCCTGCTGCTGCCCGGCCGGCTGGAGTCCGACCTGCAGCGCGCCGCCGGGGTGACGCTGTTCGAGTACCTCACCCTCAGCCACGTCTCCGAGGCCCCCGACCGGAGACTGCGCATGGGCGAGCTCGCCTACCTGGCCAGCGGGTCGCCGTCCCGGCTGTCCAACGTGGTCAAGCGGCTGGAGGGCCGCGGCCTGCTGCGCCGCTACCCCGACCCGGACGACGGCCGCCGCACCGTCGTCGAGCTCACCGACCCCGGCTGGGACCTCGTCGTCGTCGCCGCCCCGCCGCACCTGCGCTCGGTCCGGGCCCGCGTGCTGGACCACCTCGACCCCGCCGACCTGGCCGCGCTGACCGCGATCGCCGGCAAGCTCGGGGCTCACTGACCGCATGGGACGGCGGCTGCCGGGGCACGGGCCGCTGGTGACCACATCCCTCGACGGCTACCTCGCCGTCCCCGTGCCGACCTCCGACCGGCCCGGGCCGTGGCCGGGCGTGGTCCTGGTGCACGACGCGTTCGGCCCCGGGGACGACATGCACGAGCAGGCCGACTGGCTCGCCGCCGCCGGCTACGTCGTGCTCATGCCCGACCTGTACCGCGGCCGCTCGGCGGTCCGGTGCCTCAAGGGCACGTTCGCGCAGCTCTCCCAGCGGCACGGCCCGGCGTTCGACCAGCTCGAGGCCGCCCGCACGGCGCTGGCCGCCGACCCGCGGTGCACCGGGCGCGTCGGCGTCATCGGCTACTGCATGGGTGGCGGGTTCGCCCTGCTGCTCGCCGGCCGGCCGGGGTGGTCGGCCGCCGGCGTCAACTACGGCCAGGTCCCCGACGACGTCGCCGACGTGCTGTCCGGCGCCTGCCCCGTGGTGGCCAGCTTCGGCGGGAAGGACACCAGCCTGCCCGGCGCCGCGGCGAAGGTGCAGGCCGCCGCCGACGCGGCCGGGGTCACCGCCGACGTCCACGAGTACCCGCAGGCCCGGCACGGCTTCCTCAACCGGCTGGCCGCCGCGTCCCCGCTCGTGCCCCTGATGAAGGTCGCCGGCGTCGGCTACGACCACGGCGCCGCGGCCGACGCCAAGCGGCGCATCCTCGCCTTCTTCGACACCCACCTGCGGGCGACCGACCGGGACTGAGCTCAGCGGGCCCCGGCCGGCCCGCCCCCCGACCGCCCGCGCCGGCGGTGCTTGGGGCGGGCGGAGTCGGTGCGCGGCGGGCCGCCGTCCGAGCCCCGGCCACGGGCGGAGCGGTCGTGCGCCTGCGGGTCGGACCGGCCGCCGGCCCCGACGTCCGACCGGCGGGGCGACCGCCCCCCGGCCCCCCGCCCGGCCGGGGAGCCGCCACCGGACGAGCGGCCCGGACGGCGGTCGGACGAGCGGGACGGCGCACGGGTCCCGCAGTCGCGGCAGGTGGTGAACCACGGCGCGATGCCGACCCCGCAGGAGACGCACCGGGACGCCGAGGACAGCCCGATCGCCTCGGGCAGCAGCTCGGTGATCCGGGCGGCGCAGCGCTCCTCCACCCGCGCGGCGTCCTCGGCGACCAGCCCGCCCACGCCCGGGAACGAGCGCAGCAGGGTCTGCGCCTCCCGCGCCTGCGCGGCGACCAGCTCGTACTCCTGCACCGTGGTGCCGCGCGGCACCGGCGGCAGGACCAGCTCGCCGGGCACGTCCAGACCGGCGCGGTGCCGCAGCGCCGCCCGGGCCAGCGCCAGCCAGCGCACCTTGCGCGGCGGGTCGTGGTCGATGGCCAGGTTGACCAGCCGCCAGACGGTGAACAGGTCGGCGGCCAGCGGCCCGCGCATCATCGGCAGCAGCGCGTGCACCCGCAGCACCAGGCCGCTGACGTCGTCCGGCGTCATCGCCTGGGCGCGGGTGGCCGTGCGCGCCCACACCGACCAGCGCATCAGCGCCTCGGGCAGGTCGACCGGCTCGAAGGCACCGAGGTCGTCGAGCTCCGGGCGCAGCCGCGGCAGCCGGTTGGGCAGGTCGCTCATGGTGTCGCCGCGGGCCACCGAGGCGCCGGCGGTGACCAGCGACGCGACCGGCCGGAGCCCCGGGACCCCGCCGAGGACGCCGACCGACCCGTGGCCGGTGAGCCCGTAGCGGCCGGCGCGGCCGGCGATCTGCGCGGCCTCCCAGGTGCGCAGCGGGCGCAGCTCGGTGCCGTCGAACTTCTGCGTCTCGGCGAAGAGCACCGTGGTGGCCGGGACGTTGATGCCGTGGCCGATGACGTCGGTGGTGACCAGCACCTCCAGCTCGCCGCGGGTGAACCGGGCGATGACGTCGCGCCGGGTGGCCGGCGGCAGCGCCCCGTAGAGGACGCCGACCTTGCCGGTGCGGTGCCGGTCGAGCTGCGCGGCGACGGCGTAGACGGTCTTGCGGGAGAACGCCACGACCAGCGTCTGCGGGCGCACCTGCTGGGGCTTGACCGGGGCCGGCAGCACGTCCAGCCGCGACAGCCGCTTGTGGTTGACGACCTCGGTCTCGACCGCGTCGGCGACCAGCGGCTTGAGCAGCAGCAACGCCTCGGCCGCCGAGATCAGGTGCATCTCGCGGTACTCGCCGGTCAGCAGCAGGCGCGCCCAGTGGTGGCCGCGGTCGGGGTCGGCGACCCAGTGCGACTCGTCGAGCACCAGCAGCTCACCGGCCGGCGGCGCCTTCTCCACCGTGCAGCACACGATGGGCGCGCCCGGGTCGATCTCCTCCTCGCCGGTCGACAGGCCCACGGTGCCCGCGGGCAGGACGGCGGAGAGCTTGGCGTAGGCCTCGTGCGCCAGCTGGCGCAGCGGCGCGGCGTAGACGCCCGAGCCGACCTCGGCCAGCGCCTGCAGCGACTCGTAGGTCTTGCCGGAGTTGGTGGGGCCCAGGTGGAACACCACCCGCTGCGGCGGGGTGGACCGCACCGGCAGCTCCGGCTCGGCGCCGTCCACCCAGGTCTGCTGGGCGCGCTGCTCCTCGCGGCTGAGGGGTGCGCCGGGGGTGCGCACCCGGCGGCGGGCGGTGGGGGAGGGGGACGACACGGTGTCCTTCGGGTCGGGGGATCGCTGCCCGGTGCAACACCGGCGACCGGTCCCATCCTTCCGGGTGAGCGGTCCGCCCTGCGGCAGGAGTGCCGTGCCCGCCCGGCCGATCACCAGCACGTGACCCGTCACCGACCGCCGCGAGCGGACCGCCAGGCCCCCGCCTGGCTGCGCCCGCGGCTGCCCAAGGTCGGGCCCGTGGTGGCCGCGGTCCTGCTCGGGACGGCGTTCGTGCTGCTGCTCGGGATGATGCTGGCGCTGCCCCACCTCGGCGTGCCCGCACCGGCCTTCGGGTGGGTGGTGCTCGCCCTCTTCGTGCTCAACGGCGCGCTCTGCGTGCTGGCCCCGCGGGGGAGCGCGGCCAGCGACCTGTCCGTGCCGCTCGCGGCGCTGGTCGCCGTGCTCGCCTGCTCCTCGATGTGGGGTCTGCTGATCGGCCAACTGGACGCCGGGGTGTCGCTCATGGGCCTGCCGGTGGTCTTCGCGGTCAGCCAGCTGCAGCGGGCCGCCGCCGTCGTCGTCACGCTGCTCAGCTGCGGCGCGTCGGTCGCCGTCCTCGCCCTGGTCGGGCCGTGGAGCGGGCCGCGGGCGCTGGACGCCGCACTGGTCTGCGCCTCGCTGCTCATGCTGGCCGCGGCGATGACCCACCACGTGGAGGCCTCGCGGCGGCTGGTCGCCGAGCTGGAGCGGGTCGCCACCGTCGACGGGCTCACCGGCCTGGCCACCCGGCGGGTGCTCGACGACAGCATGGCCGACTCGCTGACCCGCTACCCGCGCACCGGCACCGCCCTGGTGCTGGTCGACCTCGACCACTTCAAGTCCGTCAACGACCAGCACGGCCACCCCGTCGGCGACGCCGCGCTGCGGCACGTCGGCGCCGTCCTCACCGCCGCCGTGCGCAGCACCGACGCCGTGGTGGGCCGGCTCGGCGGCGACGAGCTGGCCGTGCTGCTGCCCGGCTGCCCGGTGGGCGTCGCCGGCTCCCGCGCCGCCGACCTGGTCGCCGCCGTCCGGGCCGCGCCCCTGGTGCTGCCCGACGGCACCGAGCTGCGGCTGACCGTCAGCGTCGGCGTCGCGCACGCCCCCGAGCACGCCCGCGACGTCCGCACCCTCTACTCGGCGGCCGACTCCGCGCTCTACGTGGTCAAGCGGGCCGGGCGGGACGGGTGCGCCGTCGCCGCCGGCGCCCGGCCTGCCCGGCTGGCGCTGGGCTCCCGGCCCCCGCTGGCCGACGTCGTGCTGCCCCGCACCCGGCCGCTGCCGCCCCCGCCGCGGACCGCCCGCGTCCCTGCCCCGCAGGGGTGAGCGCCGCTCCGGCCGGTGCCGCCCCGCGCCGATGGGGAGGCATGCCCCCTGGTCTGCGTGCCCGCGACGCCGCGTCCGCCGCCCGCGCCGGCGCGACGCTCACCGCGTTCAGCGGGCTGGTGCTGCTGCCCTGGGCGCTGTTCCTGCCGCCGCGGCTGGACACCCCCACCATGGCTGCCTGCGTCGTCGTCGCGGTCGTGCTGCTCGCGGTGGCCGCGCTGCTGGTCCGCGGGGACGCCGGACGGCTGGACCGGGCCGGGGCGTCCTTCCTCGTCCCGGCCGTCGGCTCCGTGGTGGTCGGCACCTCCAACTGGCTCACCGGCGACACGTCGGCCGCCGGCCAGGTCTTCGTCGTCGTCCCGGTGCTGCTGGCCGCGATGCAGCTGCGCCGCGCCGGTGCCTGGCTGGCCAACGGCGTGGCCGTCCTGGCCACCGGGGGTGCCACGGTCCTCCTGGACCCCTCCGCGCAGGGCGTCACCGACGCGGTGGTGGTGGGCGCGGCCATGCTCGCCGTCACCGCCGTGCTGGTCCGTGCCGCCGACTCCCGCGAGCGCGCCTTCGACGCGCTGCACGAGCAGGCCACCGCCGACGGCCTCACCGGCCTGCTGCGCCGCCGCGCCGTGGACGGTGCCCTGGGGGCCGCGCTGGACCGCGGCCAGGTCGGCGTGCTCATGGTCGACGTCGACGGGTTCAAGCAGATCAACGACGTGCACGGCCACCTGGCCGGCGACCAGGCCCTGGTCCACCTGGCCACCGTGCTGCGCGGACAGGTCCGCCGCGAGGACTGCGTCGTCGGCCGGCTCGGCGGCGACGAGCTGGTCATGGTGCTGCCCGGCTGCAACCGCGAGGTCCTCGCCGAGCGGGCCGCCGAGCTGGTGGACGCCGTCCGCCGCTCACCGCTCGCGCTGCCCGACGGCGTGCTGGGCCTGACCGTCAGCGTCGGGGCCGCGCACGCGCCCACCGACGCCGCCGACCTCACCGGCCTCTACGGCGCCGCCGACGCCGCGCTCTACGAGGTCAAGCGGGCCGGCCGGGACGGGTTCGCGGTCGCAGCGCGCTGACCGCACCAATCAGGGTGCGGGCGGTGAGCCGCCCGTCGGCCAGACCGAGGGCGACGACGTCGTCGAACACCCGCTGGTCCGCCGCCGCCGCGCCGAAGGCGGCGTCCATCAGCCACGGCCGGCTGCTCAGCCGCGAGGCCGCCGACGTGTGCCGCAGGTGGGTGCCCAGCCGGTCGGCCAGCGCGGCCCGCAGCACCGCCCCCGCACCGGCCCCGTGCGCCGCCGCGGCACCGGCCAGCGCGCCGGAGAGCACCGCGTAGAAGATGCCCTCGCCGGTCATCGGGTTGATCAGCGACGCCGCGTCCCCGGCCAGCACCACCCGGCCGTCGGGTTGGCGCGGCCGCCCGGTGGACAGCGGCAGCCGGTGCGCCCGCAGGCCCTCGGGCGCCACCCCGGGCAGCAGCCGGTGCAGGCCCTCCAGCAGCCCGGCCCGGGTGGCGCCGCCGCTGACCAGCTCGCCGTAGCCGACGTTGGCCCGGCCGTCGCCGACCGGGAACGACCAGGCGTAGGCCGGCCAGCGCTGGTCGGTGGTGGTGATGACCTGCACGCCCTCCTCGGCGGCGGGCGCGTAGCCGCGGATGGCCACGGCCAGCCGGTCCGGGCGGTTCGCGCCGATCCCCAGCGCCCGCCGGACGACGGACTCGGCGCCGTCCGCACCCACCACGACGCCGGCGGTGAGCTCGCCGTCGACGTCGACCCCGTCGGGGCCCGGCGTCAGCCGGCGCACGGTGTGCCGGCCGAACGCGGCGCCCGCGGCGAGCGCGGCGTCCAGCACCCGGGCGTCCAGCACGGCCCGGGGGACGACGACGGCCGGCCGGTGCATGGTCCGCTCGACGGTCCGCCCGGACGGCGAGGTCAGCCGCAGCCGGGGGACGGCGGGGAACCCGTCGGTGACCGCGTCGACGTCGGCGCCGAGCGCGCCCAGCACGTCCAGGGCCTCCGGGGCGACGCCGTCCCCGCAGACCTTGTCGCGGGGGAAGTCCGCCCGGTCGAGCACCAGCACGGAGGCGCCGTGCCGGCGGGCGGCCAGCGCGGCGGCGGCGCCGGCCGGCCCGCCGCCGACCACGACGACGTCCCAGCGGGTCAGCTGCGCGTCCACTTGCGCTCGGGGTGGCGGTAGGCGGCGACGAACTCCAGCAGCGCGTCGGCGGTGTGCACCACGCCGAGGGCGTCGAGCCGGCGGCCGTCGAGGTAGCCGTCGTCGACCATCCGGTGCAGCTGCGTGAGCAGCGGCTGCCAGAAGCCGTCGACGTCGAGCAGCAGGGTGGGCTTGGCGTGCAGGCCGAGCATGCCCCAGGTCCAGGCCTCGAAGAGCTCCTCGAGGGTGCCGGCGGCACCGGGCAGGGCGACGAAGGCGTCGGCGAGGTCGGCCATCGCGGCCTTGCGCTCGTGCATGGTCGCCACGACGCGCAGGTCGGACAGGCCGGGGTGGGCCAGCTCGTCGTCCACCAGGTGCTGCGGGATGACGCCGACCACCTCGCCGCCGGCGGCCAGCGCGGCGTCGGCGACGGTGCCCATCAGCCCGACGTGCCCGCCGCCGTAGACGATGCCGACGCCGGCGCGGGCCAGGGACTCGGCGAAGGTGGCCGCGGCGTGCTGGTGCGGGGGCGGGCCGGCCTGCGACCCGGTGAACACGGCGATGCGCATGCCGGTGAGGTTGCCACCCCGGCCCGCCCCCGGCTGCGTCGCACCGGGGGCGGGCCGGGGAGCGGTCAGGAGGCGGGCTTGCCGTAGGCGCGGGTGACCCACTCGGCGATGCAGACGGGCTTGTCGCCGCCCTCGCGCTCGACCACCACGGCGATGGTGTTCTGCACGCCGCCGGGGACCTCCTCGACGTCCTTGAGGGTGGTGGTGGCGCGCACCCGGGAGCCGACCGGGACCGGCGCCGGGAAGCGCACCTTGTTCAGGCCGTAGTTCACGCCCATCACCGCGTCGCTGATCGTGTAGGTGGCGGTGGCCAGCGGCACCAGCAGCGACAGGGTCATGAAGCCGTGCGCGATCGGCCCGCCGAAGGGGCTCTCGGCCTTGGCGCGCTCGACGTCGACGTGGATCCACTGGTCGTCACCGGTGGCCTCGGCGAACTGGTTCACCGCCTCCTGGGTGATGTCGTACCAGTCGCTGGTGCCGAGCTCGGTGCCCTTGAGGCCGGGCATCTCGGCGATGGTGGCGGTGGTGGTCATGCGTCCTCCTCGGTGAGCACGTACGCGTGCCGTAGGTCGGGCTTGCGGATCTTGCCGGTCGCGGTCTTGGGCAGCTCGGCCGCCCACCGCACCTCCTTGGGCACCTTGAACCCGGCGAGGCGATCCCGCAGCGCGGTGCGCACGCCCTCGCCGTCGGGGTCGGTGGCCGGGTCGAAGCCCGGGGCGGGCACGAGGACGGCCAGGCCGACCTCGCCCCAGTGCTCGTGCGGGACGCCGATGACGGCGGCCTCGCCCACCTGCGGGAGCTCGCGCAGCGCGGACTCCACCTCGGCCGGGTACACGTTCTCCCCGCCGGAGATGATCATGTCCTTGTAGCGGTCGCGGATGTAGAGGTAGCCGTCCTCGTCCACCGAGCCGGCGTCGCCGGAGTGGTACCAGCCGTCGCGGATGACCTCGGCGGTCGCCTCGGGGGCCTCCCAGTAGCCGGCCATGATGTTGGCCCCCGACAGCACCACCTCGCCGACCTCGCCGGGGTCGCACTCGGTGCCGTCGGGCCGCACGACCCGGACGTCGACGAAGAACTGCTGCTTGCCCGCGGAGCCGACCTTGGCCACCGCGTCGGCGCTGTCCAGCACGGTGCCGGCCGGTGCGGACTCGGTCATGCCGTAGGCCTGCTGCACCGTCACGCCGCGGTCGAGCCAGGTGCGCAGCACGGGCAGCGGCAGCGGGGCGCCGGCGGCGCCGATGGTGCGCAGCGCCGACAGGTCCAGCGTCGCGAAGCCGGGCTGCTTGCTCATCGCGTCGAGCATGGTGGCGACGGCGAAGAACGACGTCACCCGCTGCTCGGCGATGACCTGCAGCGTGCCGGCCGGGTCGAAGCCGCGGACCAGGACGACGCAGCCCCCGCGCAGCAGCGTCGGGTTGAGCGTGCCGTTGAGCCCGCCGATGTGGAACAGCGGCGCCAGGCCCAGGGTGCGCTCGTCGGGGGTGAAGTCGAAGCCCAGCACCTGGTTCAGGCACGACCAGGTCATGTTGCCGTGGGTCAGCAGCGCACCCTTGGGCCGGCCGGTGGTGCCCGACGTGTACATGATCAGGCAGGGGTCGTCGTGCGTGACGGCCTCGTCGCGGGCCACCGGCTCGGCCGCGGCGACCCGGGCCTGCCAGTCGTCGGCCCCCTCCGCCGGCTCGGCGGACAGCCACGAACGGACCTGCGGCAGCTCGGCGCGCAGCGCCGCCGCCGTCCCCGCGTGCTCGGCGCCGTGGACGACGAGCGTGGTGCCCGAGTGCTCGAGCACGTAGCGCGCCTCCGCGGCCGACAGCCGGGCGTTCACCGGCACCCACACCGCGCCCAGCTGGCCGCAGGCGTACAGGGTGTGCAGCGCGGCGGGGTGGTTGGCGCCGAACCAGGCGACCCGGTCGCCCTTCTGCACTCCCAGCTCCTGCAGCACGGACGCCGCCCGCCGGACGTCGAGGGCGAACTCGCCGTGCGTCGCCGTCCTCCCCTCGAACCAGAGGGCCGGCCTGTGGGGGGAGATGCGGAGCCGGCGCTCGGGCCAGGACCCGATCCCCTGGTTCCTCACCGCAGCCCCAGGGCGCGGATCGCGTTCTCCTTGAAGATGAGCGGCTTGACCTCGGCCTTGATCTCCAGGGTCTCGAAGTCCGACATCCACCGGTCGGGGCGGATCAGCGGGTAGTCCGAGCCGAAGAGCACCTTGCGCTTGAGCAGGCCGTTGGCCGCCTTGACCAGCTGCGGCGGGAAGTACTTCGGCGACCAGCCCGACAGGTCGATGTAGACGTTGGCCTTGTGCGTGGCGATGGAGATCGCCTGGTCCTGCCACGGCACGGAGGGGTGGGCCATGATGATCGTCAGGTCCGGGAAGTCGGCCGCGACGTCGTCGAGCAGCATCGGGTCGGAGTAGCGCAGCTTGATGCCGCGCCCGCCCGGCAGGCCCGCGCCGATGCCGGTCTGCCCGGTGTGGAACAGCGCCGGGACGCCGAGGCTCTGCAGCTCCTCGTAGAGCGGGTAGACCGCCCGGTCGTTGGGCTCGAAGGCCTGGATCGACGGGTGGAACTTGAACCCGCGGACGTCGTGCTCCTGGACCAGCTTGCGGGCCAGCGCGATCCCCTTGGCGCCGCGGGCGGGGTCGACCGAGCCGAACGGGATCAGCACGTCGGGGTGCTGTGCGGCGAGGTCGGCGATCTCCTCGTTAGACAGCGCCGGGTGGCCCGTGGCGTGCTCGATGTCGACGGTGAACACGACCGCGGCCATGTTCCTGGCCCGGTAGTCCGCGGCGATGTCGGGGACGGTGGGGTCGTAGGGGTCGCCCTTGAAGTACTTCGACGCGGCCTCGTTGAGCTCGTCGTCGAGCGCCTTGTGGCCGTGGGTGTCGGCGTGCACGTGGGTGTGCACGTCGATGGCGACCAGGTTCTCCAGGTCCAGCTGCAGCGCCACGTCAGCTCTCCGGCTCGAACTGCTGGCCGACCGTCTGCTTCGAGCCCTCGAACCTCTGCCCCCAGACCTCGGCGATGGCCTCGGCCGACCAGCCGGTGCCGTCGGCGAACTCGACGACGGTCTCGGTGGGGTGGGTCCACAGCGCCAGCCTGTCGCCGCCGACGCCGATGGCCTGGCCGGTGATGCCGGCGGCCTCGTCGGAGGCGAGGAAGGCGACGAGGCCGGCGACGTCCTGCGCCGAGCCGAAGCCCAGCTGCTTGCGGGCGTAGGGCGGCAACGGGTCGCCGTTCTTGAGCGCGGTGACGTAGGGCTCGAGGAAGGGCACGGTCTCGGTCATCGCGGTGGCCGCGACCGGGACGACGGCGTTGACGGTGATCTGGGCGCGGGCCAGCTCCATCGCCCAGGTGCGCACCATGCCGACGATGCCGGCCTTGGCCGCGGCGTAGTTGGTCTGCCCGAAGTTGCCGACCTGCCCGGTGGGGGAGCCGATCGCGATGACCCGGCCGCCCTCGCCCTGCTCGCGCATGCGGATCGCGGCGGCGCGGGTGCAGGTGAAGGTGCCGCGCAGGTGGGTGGTGATGACGGCGTCGAACTGCTCGTCGGTCATCTTCCACAGCGTCGTGTCGCGCAGGATGCCGGCGTTGTTGACCAGCACGTCGAGGCGGCCGAACTCGCCGACCGCCCGGTCGACGAGGGCCTGGGCGGCCTCGCTGGTGCCGACGGGCACGACCTCCGCGACCGCGGTCCCGCCCGAGCCGCTGATGCTCTCGACGGCGGCCTGCGCGACGTCGGCGTCCACGTCGTTGACGACGACGGCGGCGCCGCGGCGGGCCAGCTCCTGGGCGTAGGCCAGGCCGAGGCCTCGGCCCGATCCGGTGACGACGGCGACCTTGCCGGTCAGGTCCACGGGTTCTCCTCGTGACAGGGGGTGGTGCCCGGACCGTAGGTCGGTATCGTGGAGGTTGTCAACGATGGAGGTGCTCATGGGTCACCCGCTGACCGACGACCTGGGATTCCTGCTCTCCCGGGCCAGCGGCGCGGTGGTGCGCGCGACCAACACCGCGCTCGCCGGGCACGGGCTGCGGGTGCGCCAGTACTCGGTGCTGGTGCTGGCCTGCGACGCCGCCGAGGGCGTCACCCAGCGCGAGCTGGCCGACGTCCTGGGCCTGGACCCCTCCCAGGTCGTGCTGCTGGTCGACGAGCTGGCCGGCCGCGGGCTGGTGGAGCGCCGTCCGTCCGAGGCCGACCGGCGCACCCGGCTGGTGCTGGCCACCGACGCCGGCCGGGCGCTGCGCGACGTGGCCGAGCGGGACGCGACCGCCGCGGTGGAGGCGCCGCTGGGCCTGCTGGCCGACGCCGAGCGCGACCGGCTGCGCGACGTGCTCACCCGCATCTGGACCGCCGCCGGCTGACGCCGGGCCCAGCGATGATCAGGGGAGTTGATCGAACTCCGTCCTGGTGCACGAGATCTGGTGAACCAGGACGGAGTTCGATCAACCTCCCTGATCAACGCTGAGCGGGAGGGGGGTCAGGCGACGCGGCCGGCGGCGCGCAGCGAGCGCTCCAGCGCGGCGCGGGCGGCCGGGGCCAGGGCCTCGCGGGCGCGCCGGTAGACCGCGGTGCTCGCCGGGGCGGGCCAGTCCGGGCCCAGGTGCTCGCCGGGCAGGCCGGGGTCGGTCTGCAGCAGGTGCAGCCAGTCGGCGCCCAGCAGCGTGAACTGGGCCATCGACCCGGCCACCCGCGGCGGGCGGCGCCAGGTGCGCACGAACCAGGTGTGCGCGTCGTGCACCGCCGGCACGTCCCACGCGCGGTGCACCAGGGCGGCGACGTCGGTGCCGGGCAGCGGCCGGGCGGAGAAGGCGTCGGCGAGCCCGGCGGCGTCGGTCAGCGGGGCCAGCACGGCGGCGACGTCGACGGTCCCCGGCGCCAGCCACAGCCCGTCGCGCACCCCGCCGAAGCCGGCCCAGGTCAGCGCCGCGCGCACCCGGTGCCGCAGGTCGCGGCGGCTCTCGGGGACCGAGTAGCTCAGCAGCGTCCACTCCCCGGCGGGGTGCTCGAAGGGCGTGGGCGAGCTGACCCGCTGGTCGGCCCGGCGCAGCACGGAGTCGATGCGGGGGGTGAGGGAGTACTCGGCGGTCCGGCCGACCTGGCCGCGCTCGAGCAGGCCGCGCTGGGTCATCCGCTGCAGCGTCGCCCGGCCGGCGGCCTCGGCGACCCCGAGGTCGGCCAGCAGGTCCAGCAGCACCGAGGACGGCAGCGGGGGCAGGTCCTCGTCGAGCACCAGGGAGCCCAGGAAGTTCAGCAGCAGCGTCTGCGGCCGGTGCGCCGGTGCGCCGTCCTCGGGCCCGTCCATGTGCCTCCTCGTCCCGGTGCATCCCAGCACATCACGAACTGGCATCGGGAACCTAGACAGGTTCTTGACGCACGTCCACATCGTCTCTAGCTTTCCCGTGACCTGGACCACCCGTCCGATCACGAAGGACCGTGATGTCCCCACCGCTGCTGTCCGTCGAGCACCTCGACGTCGTCTACGACGGCACGATCACCGCGCTGTCCGACGTCTCCCTCGTCGTCGAGCCCGGCCAGGTCGTGGCCGTGCTGGGCTCCAACGGCGCCGGCAAGACCTCCCTGCTGCGGGCGGTCTCCCGCTCCCTGCAGCCCTACGGCGGCACCGTCACCGGCGGCACCGTCCGCTTCGCCGGGGAGGACCTGGCCGGCCGGGACGCCGCCGACGTCGTCCGCCGCGGCCTGGTGCAGGTGCCCGAGGGACGGCGGATCTTCCGCGACCTCACCGTCGCCGAGAACCTCCGCGCCGGCGGCTACACCGTGAAGGACGCCCGGGCCCGCGCCGAGGCCCGCGACCGGGTCTTCGACCTCTTCCCGATCCTGGCCGAGCGGCGCGACCAGCCCGGCGGCCTGCTCTCGGGCGGCCAGCAGCAGATGCTCGCCATGGGCCGCGCGCTGATGGTCAGCCCCCAGCTGCTGCTGCTCGACGAGCCCTCCCTCGGCCTCGCGCCGCTGCTGGTCGACCAGATCGGCGAGATCGTCACCGAGATCAACAAGCAGGGCACCGCGGTGCTGCTCATCGAGCAGAACGCGGTCATGGGTCTGCGGGTCGCCGACGCCGCCTACGTGCTGGAGACCGGCCGGGTCACCGCCTCGGGGACGGCGGACGCGCTGGCCGCCAGCGACGAGGTGCAGGAGCGGTACCTGGGCGTCGCCGTCCCGGTCGTGGCCACCGAGGTCGCCCCGGCCGAGCCCGAGGTCCCCACCGCCGAGCCGCCGCAGCAGCTGCGGGTGGAGGGCCTGACCGTCCGGTTCGGCGGCATCACCGCGCTGTCCGAGGTCTCCTTCACCGTCGAGCCGGGCACCGTGCACGCCCTCATCGGCCCCAACGGCGCGGGCAAGTCCACCCTGGTCAACGTGCTGGGCGGGGCCTACCGGGCCACCGAGGGCGCCGTGCACTACGGCGACGCCGAGCTCACCGCGCTGCGCGCGGACAAGGTGGCCGGCCTGGGCGTGGCCCGCACCTTCCAGAACATCTCCCTGGCCCTCGAGGACACCGTCGAGGACAACCTGCTGGTCGGCCGGCACCGGCTGATGCGCCGCGGCCTGCTGCCCGGCGCGCTGAAGCTGTCCGGCGCCCGCCGCGAGGAGCGCGAGCACCGCGAGACCGTCGCCGGCATCGCCGAGCTGCTGGGCATCGCCCACCTGCTGCGCACCCCGGTGCACACGCTGGCCTACGGCGACCGCAAGCGGGTCGAGATGGGCCGCGCGCTGGCCGCCCGGCCCTCGCTGCTGCTGCTCGACGAGCCGGTCGCCGGCATGACCCACGGGGAGAGCCAGGACATGGCCGAGACCATCCGCCAGGTCCGCCGCGACCTCGGCCTCTCGATCGTGCTGGTCGAGCACGACATGCCCTTCGTCATGGGCCTGGCCGAGCAGGTCACGGTCCTGGACTTCGGCAAGAAGATCGCCGAGGGGACGCCGGCGCAGGTGCAGCGCGACCCCGAGGTGCTCCGCGCCTACCTGGGAGCGGCCGCCGCATGAGCTACTTCCTCGAGCAGGTCCTCAACGGGCTGTCCTACGGCCTGGTGCTCAGCCTCATCGCCGCCGGCTTCGCCATCGTCTTCACCTCCACCGGCGTGCTGAACTTCGCGCACGGCTCGGTGGTGCTGCTGGGCGCCTACCTGGTCGCCGTCCTGCACGACACCATCGGCTTCTGGCCCGCGGTGCTCGTCGGCCTGGTCGGCGCCGCCGTCGTCGGCGTGGCCATCAACGCCCTGCTGGTGCGCAACCTCGCCGACCCCAACCCGGGGACGGCGGCGATCCTCATGCTCGGCGTGGACATCGTGCTGCTCACCGAGCTCACCCGCCGGATCGGCAACCAGGTGCTCACCCTGGGCGCACCGTGGGGCGCCTCGGTGGTGCGGCTGGGCGACGTCACGCTGCCCACCGGCCGGGTGCTCGCCGCCGCCGTCACCCTGGTCGCCTTCGGCGCGCTCTGGTACCTGTTCTCCCGCACCGACCTGGGCGTCGGCATGCGGGCGGCGGCCGCCGACGGCCCCACCGCCTCGCTCATGGGCATCCGGCTGTCCCGGACGGCGGCCACCGGCTGGGCGCTGGCGGGCATCCTCGCCGCCGTCGCCGGCATCTTCCTCACCTCCTTCCCCGCCCCCGGCGTCGCGCCCACCGTGGCGCTGAGCGCCTTCGCGGCCATCCCGGCCTGGGTGCTGGGCGGCTTCGACTCCGTGCCCGGCGCGGTGGTCGGCGGCCTGCTCATCGGGCTGACCAGTGCCCTGGTCACCGGCTACGAGGCCGACCTGGAGCCCTTCCTGGGCGCCGGGTTCGGCGAGGTCGCGCCCTACGTCGTGATGATCGTCGTCCTGCTCGTGCGGCCCTCGGGCCTGCTGGGCAGCAAGGAGGCCGTCCGTGTCTGACGCCCCGAGGAAGCTCGTCGGCCTGGTGCTGCTGCTGGTCGCGCTCGCGCTGCCGTTCGTGCTCACCGACTTCTGGCTGCAGACCGGCCTGTTCGTGATGGCCACCGCCATCGGCGCGGTCGGGCTGACCCTGCTGGTCGGCGTCGCCGGGCAGCTGTCGCTGGGCCACGCCGCCTTCGCCGCGATCGGCGCCTACGTCTACGCCTTCACCACCGGCGAGTCGACGACGACCGTCGAGGGCCTGGGCCTGCCGCCGCTGCTGGGCCTGGTGCTGGCCGCGCTGGTCGCCGCCGGGGTGGGCGCGGCGTTCTCGCCGATCGCCGGGCGGCTGCGCGGCATCTACCTGGGCCTGGCGACGCTGGGGCTGGTCTTCGTCGTCCGGCACCTGCTGGTCAACCTCGACCAGTGGACCGGCGGGTTCGTCGGCCGCTCGGTGGAGCCCTTCGCCGTCCCCGGGTTCAGCTTCTCCAACCGCGACCCCGACTACCTCGCCGTCGCCGGCGTGGAGTTCGAGGGCCTGCACCGGCTCTGGTACCTGTTCGTGCTGCTCGCGGTCGTGGCCATCTGGCTGGCGTCGAACATGCGCAACGGGCGCACCGGCCGGGCCTGGGCCAACGTCCGCGACTCCGAGACCGCCGCGGCCGCGATGGGCGTCGGCGTCGCCGGGGCCAAGCGGTCGGCGTTCGTCGTCTCCTCGGCGTACGCCGGGGTGGCCGGCGCGATGCTGGCGCTGGCCTACGGCCGGGTCGCCCCCGACGTGTTCAGCCTGACCGCGTCGGTGGACTACCTGGTGATGATCGTGCTCGGCGGGCTCGGCTCGGTGGCCGGCGCCGTCGTCGGGGCGGTCTTCGTGACCTCGCTGCCGCTGGTGCTGGCGCAGTACAGCTCGGCGCTGCCCTTCCTCGCCGCGCCCGGCTCGGGCGGCCTGGACCCCTCCACCGCGTCCCGGATCGTCTACGGGCTGGCGATCATCGCCGTCCTCGTGTTCCTCCGCGGCGGGCTCGCGGGCGGCGCCCGGCGGCTCCGCGAGCGGCTCACCGGATCCACCCCTGTTCCCCCCGTCGACCGCCCGGTCGCCGAGGAGCCCTCCCGGTCGAAGGAGACCACCCGATGAAGCACCGCGTCCGCGCAGCCACGCTCGCCGCCGCCGCCCTGGCGCTGGCGGCCTGCAGCACCACCGCCCCGACCGCCTCCGGCGGAGGAGGCGGCGACGACGTCGAGACCGGCAACGGGGTGACGGCCGACGGCATCACCATCGGGATGATCACCGACCTGTCCGGCCCGTTCGCCGCCGGCGCCGCGGTGCAGGTGACCGAGACCCAGGCCTACTGGGACCAGGTCAACGCCGACGGCGGCATCTGCGACCGCGACGTGACCGTCGACGTGCAGGACCACGGCTACGACCCGCAGCGCGCGGTGACCCTCTACCGCTCGATGGCGCCCGACGTCATCGCGCTGCAGCAGGTGCTCGGCGGCCCGACCAGCGCCGCGGTGCTGCCGCTGGCCGAGCAGGACTCGGTCTACGTCGGCGGCGTGGGCTGGGCCGGGTCGGCGCTGGCCTACGAGAACAACCAGCTGCCCGGCGCCTCGAACGCCATCCAGGCGGCCAACGCCATCGACTACATGGTCGACGAGCTCGACGTCCCCGAGGGCTCGACCGTCGGCGTCGTCTACTTCACCGGCGACTACGGCGGCGACGCGCTGGCCGGCGCCGAGCACGCCGCCGAGGAGCGCGGCCTGGAGATCCTGGCCCAGGAGATCACCCCGGCGACCACCGACCTGTCCGCGCAGGCCTCCGCGCTGGCCCAGGCCGACGTCGCCGGCGTCGTGCTGGCCGCGGCCCCGACCCAGCTCGCCTCGCTGGCCGGCGTGCTGTCCTCCCAGGGCGCGGACGTGCCGATCATCGGCATGAACCCGACCTTCAACCCCTCGCTGCTGACCACCCCGGCCGCGGACGCGCTGCTGGCCAACGCCTACTCGATGACCAGCGTCTCGCCCTACGACAACCCCGACTCGCCCGGCGTGCAGGAGGCCAACGAGCTCTACGCCTCGGCCGACCCGGCCGGCGCGACCGGCTGGGAGGTGCCGCTGGCCTACGTGCAGGCCGAGCTGCTCCGCCAGGCGCTCGAGGGGGCCTGCGAGTCCGGTGACCTGACGCCGGAGGGCGTCGTCGCGGCCTTCCGCGACGGCGGCGAGGTCGACACCGAGGGCGTGCTGCCCGACGGCCTGGACTACTCGCAGGTCGGCCAGTCGCCGACCACCACGGTGTTCGTCTCCAAGGTGAGCGCGGACGCCGAGGCCGGCCTGGAGCTGCTGGACCAGGTCAGCGGGCCCAGCGCCGAGTCCTTCTCCTACGGGGGCTGACCGGTGCCCGCACTCGTGACCAGCGAGCTGCGGGCGCCGGCGACCGGCCCGGCGGACGGCGTCCTGGGTGACGTCCTCCGCCGGGCCGTCGAGCTGGGGCCGGACGACGTCCTGCTGTCCACCCCGGCGACCGGCGAGCGCTGGACGGCGGCGCAGCTGCTCGCCGACGCGACCTCCCTGGCCGCGGGCCTGCTCGCCGCGGCCGGCCCGGGGGCGCGGGTGGCCACCTGCCTGGCCAACGGGCCCGCGCCGGTGCTGGTGCAGCTCGGCGTCGCGCTGGCCGGGCAGACCCTGGTGCCGGTCAACCCGCGGTCCCGCCCGGCCGAGGTCGAGCACGCGGTCGCGCTGTCCGGGGCGTCGCTGGCCGTCGCGGACCCCGGGACGGCGATGGCCGGGCTGCCCGTGGTCGAGGACTGGCGCTCGCTGCTGGCCGACCCCGTCGAGCTGCCGGTCGTCGACCCCGGCTCGCTGGCCCAGGTGCAGTTCACCTCCGGCACCACCGGCCGGGCCAAGGGCGTGCGGATCACCCACGCCGGGATGGTCGCCACCGGGGCGGCGTTCGCCGACCGGCTGGGGCCCTCGGCGGGGCGGGTGTGGTGCAACCCGATGCCGCTGTTCCACACCGCCGGCAACGTGCTCGGCGTGGTGGGGGCGCTGTGGGCCCGGGCCGACCACGTGGTGCTGCCCTTCGCGCCCGGCCCGGTGCTCGGGGTGCTGGCCGCCTCCCGGGTCACCATGCTCTCGGCCGCGCCCACCCTGCTGGACCTGCTGGTAGCCGAAGGCGTGCCCGACCTGCCCGACCTCGCCGTGCTGTTCACCGGCGGGATGACCGTGACGCCGGCGTTCGTCGACCGCGTGGAGGCCGCGTTCGGCGCGCGGCTGGCCACCACCTTCGGGATGACCGAGACCTGCGGGTGCGCCCTGATGGCCGGCCCGGACGACCCGGACGAGGTCCGCCGCGGCACGGTGGGCGGCCCGGTGGCCGGCACCGAGGTCCGCATCGCCGCACCGGACGGCGCCCCGGTGCCGGTCGGGGAGGCCGGCGAGCTGTGGGTGCGGGGCGAGCGGATCAGCGACGGGTACCTCGACGACCCGGTGGCCACCGCCGAGGCGATCGACGCCGAGGGCTGGCTGCACACCGGCGACCTGGCCACGATGTCGGCGGCCGGGGGCTGCCAGGTGGTCGGCCGGCTGAAGGACATGCTGAAGACCGGCGGCGAGAACGTGTCGCCGGTGGAGGTCGAGGAGACCCTGGTCGCGCACCCCGCGGTGGCCCGCGCCGCCGTCGTCGGCCGGCCCGACGACCGCTGGGGCGAGCTGGTGGTGGCCTTCGTCGTCCCGGTCGGCGCCGACGTCGACCCTGCCGAGCTGGAGGCCTGGTGCCGGGAGCGGCTCTCGCCGTTCAAGGTCCCGCGGCGCTGGCACCTGGTGGACGATCTGCCCATGACGGCGTCCGGGAAGGTGCAGCGCGCCCTGCTGCGCACCACCGCCGCGCAGCGGTGACCCGCTCCACCGTCGCCCGGGCGGTGTCGGTGGTGGAGGCGTTCCGGCCGGGGGAGACCGTGCTCGGGGTCTCCGAGATCGCCCGGCGGTCGGGACTGCACGTGGCGACGGCGTCCCGGCTGGTCGCCGAGCTGGTGGACCTGGGCCTGCTGCGCCGCGAGACCGACCGGCGGGTGGGCCTGGGCCTGCGGCTGTGGGAGCTGGGCGCCCGGGCCTCGCCGGCGCTGTCGCTGCGCGAGGTCGCGATGCCGCTGATGGAGGACCTGCACGCCGTCGTCGGCCAGCACACCCAGCTCGGCGTGCTCGACGGCGACGAGGTGCTGTTCCTCGAGCGGCTGTCGGCACCCGGGGCGGTCGTCAACTACACCCGGATCGCCGGCCGGCTCCCGCTGCACGCGTCGTCCTCGGGCCTGGTGCTGCTCGCGCACGCCTCCCGTGACCTGCAGGAGCGCACGATCGCCGGCCCGCTGCGCACCTTCACCGCGGCGACGATCGGGACGCCGGCCCGGCTGCGGTCGGCGCTGGACCAGGTGCGCCGCGAGGGCGTGGCGTTCTGCCCGGGGCACATCCACCCCGACGCCTGCGGGATCGCGGTCCCGGTGCGCGACCCGGCCGGCGCCGTGGTGGCCGCGCTGGCGGTGATCGTGCCCAACGACGCCGACGCGCGTGCGCAGGTGCCCGCGCTGCGGGCCGCGGCGCGCGGGATCGGCCGCCAGCTGCGTTGACCATGCAGAACCGCACCGCCGCCACGCCGGTGCGCGGCGCGCCGCCGTTGCCGTTCTGCATGATCGACGCCGGCCCCTTTCTCGCTGGGTGAGAACGGCATGGCCCGCGTCACTCCGCGGCCGTCACGATCCCCGGCATGACCACCGCCGCCCGCTCCACGGTCCGCGTCGCCGCCAAGGAGCGGGTCGCCGACGGCGTCGTCGCGCTGACCCTGGTCGACCCGGACGGCGCCCGGCTGCCCGACTGGACGCCGGGCTCCCACGTCGACCTGGTGCTGCCCACCGGCGACACCCGCCAGTACTCGCTGTGCGGCGACCGGTGGGACGCCTTCGCCTACCGGGTCGCCGTACTGCGGGAGCCCGCCGGCCGCGGCGGCTCGGCGTGGGTGCACGACGAGCTCGCCGTCGGCGACCTGGTGGGGCTGGGCGGGCCGCGCAACCAGTTCCGCCTGGTCCCGGCGCCGCGCTACCTCTTCCTCGCCGGCGGCATCGGCATCACCCCGCTGCTGCCGATGGTCGACGCCGCCCGCCGGCTCGGCGCGGACTGGCGGCTGGTCCACGGCGGCCGCAGCCGGGCGTCGATGGCCTTCCTGGACGAGCTGGACGACCCCCGGGTGACCGTCTGGCCGCAGGACGAGCTCGGGCTGCTCCCGCTGGGCGACCTGCTCACCGGCCTGGACGACGGCACGCGGGTGTACTGCTGCGGCCCCGCCCCGTTGCTGGACGCGGTGGAGGCCGTCTGCCCGCCGGGGCTGCTGCGCACCGAGCGGTTCGTGGCCCGCGAGCAGGGTGCCCCCGTGCGGGACGAGCCGTTCACGGTGGTGCTGGACCGCACCGGCGCCGAGGTCGTGGTGACGCCGGAGGTCAGCGTGCTGGAGGCCGTGCGCGCCGCCGGGGCCGACGTCCTGTCCTCGTGCCGGCAGGGCACCTGCGGCACCTGCGAGACCACCGTGCTGGCCGGCGACCCCGACCACCGCGACTCCGTCCTCGACGAGGCCGAACGGGCCGCCGGGGACTGCCTGCTCGTCTGCGTGTCCCGCTCCCGCGGCGACCGCCTGGTGCTCGACCTGTGAGGGGACCGACCGTGACCGCCGTGCTGCCGACCCTGGACCTCGACCCCTTCGACCCCGAGGTGCTGCGCGACCCGCTGCCCGCGCAGGCCGCGCTGCGCGACGCCGGCCCGCTGGTGCGGCTGCCGCGGTACGACACCTGGGCGATCGCCCGGTACGCCGAGGTGCACGCCGCGCTCACCGACTGGCAGTCCTTCGAGTCCTCGGCCGGGGTGGGGCTGACGAACTTCCGCACCGGGACGCCGTGGCGGCCGCCGTCGCTGCTGCTGGAGGCCGACCCGCCGCACCACGACGCACCCCGCGCCGTGCTCGCGAAGGTGCTGGGCCCGCGGGCGCTGCGGAAGCTCCGGGCCGACTGGCTGGCCGACGCCGAGGCGCTGGTCGACGAGGTGCTCCCCGGCGGCACGGTCGAGCTGGACGCCGTCCCCGCGCTGGCCGCGGCCTTCCCGCTGCGGGTGTTCCCCGACGCGGTGGGCCTGGCGCGCGAGGGGCGGGAGCACCTGCTGCCCTACGGCGACCACGCGTTCAACGCCTTCGGGCCCACCGACAACGCGCTGGTGCTGGCCGGCAACGCGTCGATGCCCGAGCACGCCGGGTGGGTGGCGCGGCAGTGCGAGCGGGAGGTCCTGGCGCCGGCCGGGTTCGGCGCCGACATCTGGGCCGCCGCCGACCGCGGCGAGCTCACCCACGCCCAGGCCCCGCTGGTGGTGCGCTCGCTGCTCACCGCCGGGGTGGACACCACCGTGCACGGCATCGGCGCGGTGCTGCACGCCCTCGCCGTCACCCCCGGCGCCTGGCAGCTGCTGCGCGAGCGGCCCGAGCTGGTGCGGGTCGCCTTCGACGAGGCGGTGCGCTGGGAGTCCCCGGTGCAGGCCTTCTTCCGGACGACGGTCCGCGACGTGCCGGTGGGCGACGCGGTCGTCCCGGCGGGGGAGAAGGTGCTGGTCGTCTTCGCCGCGGCCAACCGCGACCCCCGGCGCTGGGCCGACCCGGACGCCTTCGACCTGACCCGCGACCCGTCGGGCCACGTCGGCTTCGGCATGGGCATCCACCAGTGCGTGGGGCAGCACGTCGCCCGGCTGGAGGCGGAGTCCCTGCTCACCGCCCTGCTGGCCCGGGTGACGTCGCTGGAGCTCGCCGGCGACCCGGTGCGGCACCTGAACAACACCCTCCGCTCCTGGGAGTCCCTGCCGGTGCGTCTGGTCTGCTGAGGCCCCCGCTGGATGTGACTCGTCGCGGTGTCCGGGCCATGGGACGCCGCTGGATGTCACATCGAGCGGGGCCGACCGGCGGGTCAGGGCTCGGGGATGGTGTCCAGGAGCTCGGCGGCGGCGGCGCGGGCGGCGGGCTCCACGCGGGCGTGCTCCCGGACGAAGAGCTCCTGCGCGGCCAGGCCCGGCCACGGCGAGGGCAGCAGCTCCAGCGGCAGCCGGGGGGTGTCGCGCAGGGCCAGCCGCCACTCCTCCTGCAGCGCGACCTGCCGGGCCAGCGGGTCGGTCCAGCGCTGGTCGGCGCCGCCGCCGTCCCAGCGTCGGGTGAAGGCGTCGAACACCTCGGCGACGGCGGGGACGTCCCACAGCTCGCCCAGCATGACCGCGGGGTCCAGGCCGGCGGCCGGGCGGGCGGTGAACACCTTGACGTGCGCGGCGGCCTCCAGGTCACCGACCGCGGCGGCGGTGTCCACCGCGCCCGGCGCCGCCCACAGCCCGCCCTGCAGCAGGCCGAACCCGGCGGCCTGCAGCGAGGTGCGCAGCTCGTGGCGCTGCCGCTGCCAGGTGTCGGGCAGGTGGAACGAGAGCAGGGTCCAGCTGCCGTCCCAGTGCCGCTCGGCGGTGGCGTCGGCCCGCCAGATCCGGCTCCAGCCCGCCCGCAGCGCGCTCACCGAGTAGTCGGTGAGCCCCAGGTAGACCTGCCGGCCGCGCTTGTGCCCGACCAGCCGGCCGCGGCGGACCATCCGGGTGATGGCCGACCGGGTGGCGTGCTCGGTGGCCCCCAGCCGGCCCATCACCTCGACCAGGCTGGGGGTGGCCACGAGCAGGCCGCGGTCGAGCACGTGCGCGCCGCAGAACGTCAGCAGCAGGCTCTCCGGGCGCAGCGCGACCTCGTCGGAGGGGCCCACGGGGTCCCCGCCGTCCCGCTGGCCCGGGCGCGCCTGCTGCTCGACGTCGTCCATCCGGCCCAGTGTCGCCGACGCACCGCCGGCGCGACCGGTCAGGCCAGCGGCCGGTTGAAGCGCGGCGGGGTGAAGGCCACGAACCGGGGCGCCGGGTCGGCCCCGGCGGCGGCGGCCCGGGCGTTCATCGCCGGCGCCGAGGTGGCCGGCCAGTGCCCGGTGTCCAGCCGCTGCACCATCGTGGCGATCGCCGCCTCCTGCTCGGCGGCGGAGAAGGTGCAGTGCCCGACGGTCTGCGTGTAGGTCTGCCGCAGCAGCGAGGCGTCACCGGCCCGGCGGACCAGCTGCTCGTAGTACTGCTGCTGGGCCACGGTGGAGATCTGGTCGCCGACCGGGGACATGGTCAGCACCGGGACGTCGAGCTCGCCGGTGAACACCAGGCCCTCGGCGAAGCGCTCCACCGCGCCGGGGTCGGCGGCGATGCGGGGCGCGCCGGCCAGCACGCCCAGGTCGGCCTCCAGGTCCAGCCCGGCCGCGGCGTAGGCCTCGCGGACCACGCGCCGGGCCTCGGGGTCGGCGGCCTGCAGCTGCCGGGCGTAGTCGACGCCGGTGTTCCAGGACGGGTTGCCGCCGACGACGGCGGTCAGCGCCGGCCGGCTGCTCATCGCCTGCCCGATGTAGGGCAGCGGCCCGCCGGCCAGGGCCAGGAAGGCGCCCTCCTGCTGCGCGGCCAGGTCCTGGCGGGCCGGCGGCGGGGGCTGGGTGCCGTCGGGGCGGACACCCCAGGCCGGCAGCTGGCCGATCGTGGCGGCCAGCGCGATGCGCGCCCGGCCCTCCGGGGTCTGCTGCGCGGCGGTGAGCGCCTGGATCCAGGCCCGCTGCGCGGCCGGCACGTCGGTCACCTCGAGCACCGGCAGGCCCGGCGCGACCAGCTGCTCGAGGACGAAGACGGTGTCCAGCTTCTGGTTCCACTGCGCCACCGACCCGCCGAGGCCGCCGCACATCGGCACGGCGCCGTCGAAGGCGTCGGGGTGCTCCTGCGCGGCGCCGGCGGAGACGAACCCGCCCATCGAGGTGCCCGAGGCGATGGCGTGCCGGGCCGGGCCGTAGGCGGCCTCGAAGCGGGCGAGGGCCTCGGCCTGGTTGTCCACGGCCGACCCGATGTCCCAGCCGGTGACCCCGCGCGTGGTGCCGCCGCGGGCGACGCCGTCGGCCAGCAGCCGCTGGGTGAGCGCATCGGTGGGGCCGGACCCGACGAAGTCCAGCGCGACGACGACGGTGCCGTCCCAGTCCGCGGGGACCACGAACCCGAACGGCGTGCCGTCGTCCAGGGTGCCGGTCAGGCAGGTGGGGTCGGACGGCGAGTCCGGCAGGCAGGGGACGCCGCCCGGGGGCGCCGCGGACGCCGGGACGGCGGCGCCGCCCAGCACGAGGGCGAGTGCGCCGGCGACGACGGCGAGCCGGCGCAGGGGTGCGGACGAGGGTCGGTCGGGCACGGCGGCCTCCACGGTGAGGTGTTGCTCCGGTGCGGGGGAGCCTGTCGTCGTCCCGCGACGGATGTCAAGCAGCTTGATAAAAGCGCTGGTGCAGGAGACTCGACCCGTGACCGACCCGCTCGACCCGCAGCGCCTGCCCCGCGCCGCCGCCGCTCGGGTGGAGTACGTCGTCCAGCGGCTGGCCCGCGCCCTCGGCCGGTCCACCGAGGCCGTCGTCGCCCGGCACGGGGTCTCCGTCCCCGGCTACCGGGTGCTGCTGCTGCTCAGCGACCAGGTGCCGCGCTCGAACGCCGAGCTGGCCCGGCTGGCCTTCGTGACCGCGCAGGCCACCCACCTGGTGCTGACCGAGCTGGTCGAGCGCGGCCTGGTCGAGCGGGGCGACCACCCGGGCAACCGGCGGATCCGGCTGCTGCGGCTCACCCCGGCCGGTGCCGACGTGCTGGCCGCCTGCCTGGCCGACGTCGTGGCGGTGGAGGAACGGCTGCTGGCCGGCCTGCCCGCGGCCGAGCGCGACGTCCTGCTGCCCGTCCTGACCCACGCCGCCGGCGTGCTCTCGGGCGGGTTCTTCGGCGACGCGGACGCCGAGCGCGCCGCCGCCGCGCTGCGCCGCCAGCCCTGACCTGCACCTTTCCGGCCAGGGTCGACGTGTCGACAGGAACCTGAGGCACTTCCTTGACGACCGTCACCGATCGGACTAGCTTTCGCACCCAGTGAGCGCTGGATCACATCGACGTGACCGTCCCGAGGACTGGAGTTCCCCATGAAGAGACTCGTCACCGCGGCGACCGCCGCAGCTCTGCTGGCCCTCTCCGCCTGCGGCGCCTCCGACGACACGACCGACGAGGCGGCCGCCACCGGCGGCGGGGACGCCGTCACGGCCGAGTTCTCCCAGGAGGCCGCCGACCTGCTGCCCCAGTCCATCCAGGACAGCGGCACGATGACCTGGACCGGCGCGCCCAAGCCGCCCTTCTACATCGACGGCGAGGACGGGTTCACCGGCCTGGGCCCGGACCTGCAGACCGCCATGGAGCAGGTCCTCGGGGTCGAGATCGAGTTCCAGCCCACCGACGGCCTGAACTCGGTGCTGCTGTCCCTGCAGTCGGGCCGGGCCGACTTCTTCGTCGGCGGCGTGCGGGCCACGCCCGAGCGGCAGCAGGACTTCGACCTGGTGGCCTGGCTGACCGTCGGGCCCTCCTACCTCATCGCGGCCGACCGGGCCGACGAGATCAGCACGCCCGAGGACCTGTGCGGGCTGACCGTCTCCTACGAGGAGGGCAGCTCGATGCAGTCCTTCGTCGAGGCGCTGGCCGAGGAGTGCGGCGACGACACCCTGACCCCGCTGCCGCTGACCGCCGACGGGTCCCGGCTGGCCGTCGACTCGGGCCGGGCCGACGCCTACGCGGCCAACGAGTCCGACGCCCGCTACATCCAGCTCCAGCGCGAGGGCCGCTACGAGGTGGTCGTCGAGGACACCGGCACCTCCGACCTCACCGCCGGCATGTCGCTGAAGGGCAGCGGGCTCGGCGAGGCGATGACCGCCGCCTTCCAGGCGCTCATCGACCAGGGCGTCTACCAGGACCTCATGGACCGCTGGAACCTCGGCGACAACGCGGTCGACGAGCCCGTCCTCAACCCGGCGTCGTGAGCCGGCCGGCTGCAGGAGCGGTGGTGGACCCCGCTCCGACCACGCAGGCCCCCGACGCCCGGGACAGCCGGCCCGAGCGGCGGCCCTGGCTGTGGGTGGCGTGGGTCGTGCTCGCCCTGCTCGCGGCCCAGGTCATCGCGTTCGTGCTGCGCAGCGACCGGCTCGAGCTGCCGGTCGTCGGGGAGTACCTGTTCGCCGCGCCGGTCCTCGACGGGCTGGTCACCACGATCTCGCTGACCGCCATCGCGACGGTGCTGGGCGCGCTGGTCTGCCTGGCCCGGCTGAGCTCGCTGGCCCCGCTGCGCTACCTGGCCGCGGCGTGGATCGCGGTGTTCCGCAGCGTGCCCCCGCTGGTGCAGTTGCTGTTCTGGTTCAACCTGGCCTACCTGGTGCCGGTGCTGTCGATCGGCATCCCGTTCGGCCCCAGCGTCGGGGAGTGGAGCGCCAACGACGTCATCACGCCCTGGACCGCCGCGGTGATCGGCCTGTCGCTCTACAACAGCCCCTACAGCGCCGAGATCATCCGGTCCGGGCTGTCCGCCGTCCCGCGGGGGCAGCTGGAGGCGGCCAGCTCGCTCGGCCTGCCCGCGCGGGACACCTTCTTCCGCATCCGGCTGCCCCAGGCGACCCGGATCATCCTGCCGCCGATGGGCAGCCAGGTGATCTCGCTGCTCAAGGGGACCTCGCTGGTCAGCGTCATCGCGATGACCGACCTGCTCGGCGCGGCCCGGGAGGTCTACACCCGGACCTTCGAGGTCGTGCCGCTGCTGATCGTCGCGATCGTCTGGTACATCGTCCTCGTGGCCGTCCTCACCGCAGGGCAGTCCTGGTTGGAACGGCGGTTCTCCCGTGGCTACTGAGCCCACCCCGATGACCACCCCCGTCCTGCGGGTCCGCGGCCTGGGCAAGCGGTTCGGCGACGTCACCGCACTGGCCGACGTCGACCTCGACGTGGCCGAGGGCGAGGTCGTCGTCGTGATCGGGCCCTCGGGCTCGGGCAAGTCGACCCTGGTGCGCTGCATCGACCTGCTCGAGGAGATCGACGCCGGCTCGGTCGAGCTGGACGGCGAGCTGCTGGGCCTGCGGGTCGACCGGCGCGGCGTCCTGCGCCGGATGCCGGCCCGCGCGACGGCGCCGCAGCGCCGCCGGATGGGCATGGTCTTCCAGTCCTTCAACCTGTTCTCCCACCTCACCGTCGAGCGCAACGTGTGGGAGGCGCCGGTCCGCTCGCTGGGCGAGCCCCTCGCCGAGGCCCGCGCCCGCGCGCAGCAGCTGCTGGAGCGGGTGGGCCTGGGCCACAAGGGCGACGCCTACCCCGTGCAGCTGTCCGGCGGCCAGCAGCAGCGGGTGGCCATCGCCCGCGCCCTGGCCATGCGCCCGCGGCTCATGCTGTTCGACGAGCCGACCAGCGCGCTGGACCCCGAGCTGGTGGGCGAGGTGCTGGCCGTGATGACCAGCCTCGCCCAGGAGCGCACCACGATGGTCGTGGTCACCCACGAGCTCCAGTTCGCCCGCGAGGTCGCCACCCGGGTCGTGTTCATGGACGCCGGCCGGGTGGTCGAGCAGGGCACCCCCGACGAGGTCTTCGGCAACCCGCGCACCGAGCGCCTGCAGACCTTCCTGCAGCGGTTCTCCGCCGCCGCCTCCTGATCCCGCCCACCCCGCCGGACGCCCGGCGTGCCCTCGGCATGCCCGCGAGAGGAACCCCCATGACGACGACGCAGACCGACGACCGACCGCTGGCCGGCATCCGGGTGCTCGACCTGACCCGCGCCCTGGCCGGGCCCTACGCCACGCTGCTGCTGGCCGGCCTCGGCGCCGAGGTGATCAAGCTCGAGGACCCCGACGGCGGCGACCTGGCCCGGGAGAACAGCCCGTACCTGGGCAAGGACGGCGTGACCGTGGGCCGCGCCGACCCCGACGACGTCTCCTTCTCCCACCTCACCCGCTCCCGCGGGAAGTCCGGCATCACGCTGGACCTCAAGCGCGAGGGCGCCGGCGAGGTGTTCGCCGACCTGGTGCGCGGCTGCGACGTCGTGGTGGAGAACTTCACCGCGGGGACGGCGGCCCGCCTCGGCGTCGACCACGCCACGGTCGCGGCGATCAACCCGCGGGTGGTCTACCTGTCGCTGAGCGGTTTCGGGCAGGACGCCAAGGCCGGCAGCAAGGCGATGGACGTGCTGGTCCAGGCGCTGAGCGGGGTCATGTACACCAGCGGCGAGCCCGGGGAGCCGCCGGTGCGGCTGGGCATCCCGGTGGCCGACATGCTCGCCCCGGTCTTCGGCGTCATCGGCGTGCTGGCCGCCCTGGAGCGCCGGCACCGCACCGGGACCGGCGACTGGGTCGACGTCTCGATGCTGGGCGCGCTGACCTCCTTCGTCGCGATCGAGAACTGGGGCGCGATGGCCGCGGCCGGCATGGAGGCCCGCACCGGGCGCACCGTGCACCGGCTCTCGCCCTTCGGCGTCTTCGAGTGCAAGGACGGCTGGGTCGCCGTCGTCGCGGTGCACGACAAGCTGGCCACCGGCCTGTTCGCCGCGATGGGCAGCCCCGAGCTGGGTGCGGACCCCCGGTTCGCCACCCGCGACGCCCGGGTCGCGCACGCCGTCGAGCTCGAGGCCCGGATCGAGGACTGGTCGCGCACCTGCACCCTGGCCGAGGCCCTCGCCGCGCTGGAGGCCCAGGGCGTGCCCGCGGCCCCGGTGCGCACGCCGGAGGAGGCGCTCACCGACCCCGACACGCTGCGCCGCCAGGAGTCGGTGCCGGTCGTGCACCCGGTGCACGGGCCGTCGGACCTGCACACCGCGGGCATCCCGATCACCTTCACCGAGGCCACCACCGGGTTCGACGACGTCCTCCCGCTGCACCTGGGCCAGCACAACGAGCAGGTCTACCGCGACCTGCTGGGCTACGACGACGACCGGCTGCGCGACCTGGCGGACCGCGGGGTCATCTGATGACCGCCTTCGGCCGGCTGCTCGCCGCGCACGCCGACCGCCGGGCGCCGGGGCCGGAGGGGGCCGTGCTGCTGGCCGGCCCGGTGCCCGCCGCCGCGCTGGTGGTGGCCGCCGGCCTGCACCCGGTCGAGCTGGTGCCCGACCCCGGCGCCCCGACGCCGATGCTCGACGCCCTCGCCGGCGACGTCGCGCTGACCGCCCGCGACCGGTCGGTGGTCGAGCAGGTGCTCGCCCGCGCCGGCACCGTCGCCGGGGTCCTGACCACGGGCCGGACGCCGGCCGACGCCGGTCTGTTCGCCGTGCTGCGCGAGCTGGGCCGGACCACCGGGACGCCGCTGCCGCCGTTGGCCCACCTGGACGCGCCGGGCCTGGACCGCCCCGCCTCGGCGGCCTACCGCGCCGCCCGCGAGGCCGAGGTGCTGCGCTGGCTGGGCGAGCTGGCCGGCCGGGCCGTCGACGACCGGGCGCTCGCCGCGGCCCGGGAGCTGGTCGCCACCCGGGACGCGGTGCTCGGCGAGCTGGCCCGCGACCGGCGCTCGGCGTCCCCGCGCACCACCGGCTGGGCCGCGGCGGTCGCCCGGCAGGCCGGCGCCGCGATCGGCCCGGCCGCGCACCTGGAGCTGCTGCGGGCGCTGGTCGAGGACGGCTTCGCCGGGGTGCCGCGCCCGGACCCCGCCGCGCGCCGGGTGGTGCTGGCCGGCAGCGCGCAGGACGACGCCGCCCTGGTCGCCGCCGTGGAGGAGCGCGGCCTGGTGGTGCTGGACGCCACCGACGGGGCCGAGCTCGGCTGGGCGGCCACCGGCCCCGGCCGGCCCGGTGACGAGCTGGTCGACCTGCTGCTGCGCGAGGCCCGGGAGCGGTCGGCCGCCGCGGTCGTGCACGTGTCCCGCGACGAGGACGAGGTGGCCCGCTGGGACGCCGCCCGGCTGGTCGCCCGCGCGCCCGCCGACGTCGAGGTCGTCGTCGTCCGTGGCGGGGCGGCCCAGCTGTCGGCCCCGGCGCCCGCGGTGCGCCCCGCCGGGGGTGCGCGGACCGCCTCCCCGCCGGGGCCGCGGTCGCGCAAGGTGCTGACGGTCGCGGAGTCCTACACCGCCTACCAGCGGGAGTGGTTCGCCGAGGTCACCGGCCGGGCCCGGGACGGCGAGCCGTTCGCGGTGGTCGGGGCCGACTACCCGCACGAGCTGCTGCGGGCCCTCGACGTCCCGTACGTGGTGACCCAGTGGTGGGCCTCGATCGTGGGGTCCAAGCGGATGACCGCGGGCAACCTGGCCGCGCTCGCCGCCGGCGGGTACGCCCCCGACGTCGAGCCCTACAGCGCGCAGGGCCTGGCCAGCCACCTGGCCGAGGAGGCGCCGTGGGGCGGGCTGCCGCGGCCGGCCGTGCTGGGGGCGGCGCTGGGCACCCCGGTCACCCACCGGATCTACACCGCGTGGGCGCACGAGACCGGTGCCCGCTACCTGCCGGTGGAGCGGACGGCGGAGTCCCGGGCGCGGCTGTCGCCCACCTGGTGGGCCGACCTGCCCGAGCACTGGGACGACGCGGTCGAGGCACCCCGGCTGGACCTGCTGCGCGCCGAGCTGGATGGCGTCGTCGCGGGGCTGGAGCAGGTCACCGGCCGGCGGCTGGACCACGACCGGCTGGCCGAGGTGCTGCAGCTGGCCAACGAGCAGGCGGTGGCGAACCGGGAGGCCCGCGACCTGCTGGCCGCCGCGCGCGCGGCGCCGGCCGGGGTGGTGGACACGATGCCGGCGACGATGGTCCCGCAGTGGCACCGCGGCACCGTCTGGGCGCGCGACGCCGCCCGCGCGCTGCGCGACGAGCTGGCCGCCCGGGTCGCCGCCGGGCAGGGCGTGGTGGACGACGAGCGGCTGCGGCTGATGTGGGTGGGCCGCGGCATGTGGGGCGACACCGGCCTCTACCAGCACCTGGAGGCCAGCCACGGCGCGGTCTTCGTCTGGTCGATGTACCTGGGCCTGGCCGCCGACGGCTACGAGCGCCGCTGCGCACCCGGCCAGGACCCGCTGCGGGCGCTGGCCAGCCGGTTCGTGGTGATGGGCGACGAGCTGCGGATGCCCGGGTGGGCCGGGCCGTGGCACGTCGAGGAGGCGCGCCGGCACGGGGTGGACGCCGCGGTGGCCATCGCCGACGCCGACCCGTTCGTCGTCCGGGCGCTGGAGGACGCCGGCGTGCCGGTGCTGCGGCTGGGCCTCGACAACACCGCGCACGACGCGGGGGCGGTGGCCCGGGCGCGGCTGGAGGAGTTCGTCGACGGCCTGGTGGGCGCCCGCGCCGGACGGTGAGCTGGTTCGGCGGCTACGTCCTGGGGACCCTGGGCTCGGGCACCGGCATCTGGATGCTGCGGCTGGGCCAGACCCTGGTGCTGCTGCAGGTGCCCGGCGCCGCGGGCTGGACCGTCGGGGTGCTCGCGGCGCTGCAGACGGTGCCGGTCGTGCTGCTGGCGCCGCTGCTGGGGGCGGTGGCCGACCGGGTGCCGCGGCTGGCGGTGTTGCTGGCCGGGCAGCTGGTGATGGCCGGCGTCGCGGTCACCGAGGCGGTGCGGGTGCTGGCGGGCACGCCCGTGCTGGCGCACTCGCTGGTGCTCGCCGGGGTGCTGGGCTGCGCCGCGGCCCTGGACCAGCCGGTGCGCACCTCCGCCGTCGCCGACCTGGTGCCCGCAGCCCGGCTGCCCCGGGGTGTGGGCGCCGTCGTCCTCACCACCCAGCTGGGCCGGGTGCTCGGGCCGGCCGCCGGGGCCGGGCTGATCGCACTGCGCGGCACCGGCGCGCTGTTCTCCGGCTGCGCGGCGCTGTTCGCGGGCTTCGCGGCGCTGCTGGCCACCCGGGCCGGGCGCCGCGCCGGCCGGGTGGTGCGGCCGGGCGGGTCCTCGGCGCGGGCGGCCCTGCGCCGGGACCCGCAGCTGCTGCTGGTGCTGTGGTTCGTCGGCTGGGGCGGGCTGGTGGGGCCGAACCTGACGACGCTGGCCACGCTCACCGTGGTCGAGGCGTTCGGCGGCGACGCGGTCGCGGTCAGCGGGGGAGCGCTGGCCCTGGCGGTGGGCGCGGTCGGCGGCGCGCTGTGGACGACGGCGGCCCGGCGCACCCCGACCACCCGGGCCGTCGGTGCCGGCGCGGTGGCGTGCGGGCTGAGCGCGGCGGTCTCCGGGGCGGCGCCGACGCTCCCGGTCTACCTCGGCGCGCTGGTGCTGTGCGGGGCGACGTCGGTGTTCATGGCCTCGCAGGGCAGCGCGCTGGTGCAGGTGCGGGTGCCCGACGAGGTGCGCGGGGCGGTGACCGGGTTGTTCACCGTGGCGCTGGTGGCCGGCGTCCCGCTGGGCGCACCGCTCATGGGGTGGGGCTCCGACGTCCTCGGCCCGCGGGCGACCGCCGCGCTGGCCGGCGGGGCGGTGGTGCTGGCGGCCGCCGCGGGCCTGCTCCGACGCGGTCGGCCCTGACCTTCCGCATGGTGGAAGTCCGGTTCTGCAGGCCGGGTGACCCGGCTCACCATGGTCCGCGTCACCGCCGACGCCCCCGGGAGGGACCGCATGACCTCGATCGTCCGCAACCAGTGGTACGTCGCCGCGTACGGCCGCGAGATCGGCCGCGAGGTCTTCGGCCGCACGATCTGCGGTGAGTCGATCCTGTTCTGGCGGCGCGAGGACGGCACCGTCACCGCGATGAGCGACCGCTGCGTGCACCGCCGGTTCCCGCTCTCCGAGAAGCCCTCCCACCTGGTCGGCGACACCGTCGTCTGCGGCTACCACGGGTTCACCTACGACGCGGACGGGAAGTGCGTCGCCGTCCCCGGCCAGACCCGGGTGCCCCGCACCGCGCGGCTGAAGAGCTACCCGGTGGTCGAGCAGGACAGCTTCGTGTGGGTGTTCATCGGTGACGACGACCGCAGCGACTCGGTGCCGATCCCGCGCGCGCCGTGGCTGGACCAGGAGGGCTACACCACGGTGAGCGGCATGGAGCCGCTGGCCGCGCGCGCCAGCCTGCTGGTCGACAACCTCATGGACCTCAGCCACGAGACCTACCTGCACGGCGGCTACATCGGGACCCCCGAGGTCGCGAACACCCCCATCACCACCGAGGTCGACGAGGACGCCCAGGTCGTCTACGTCTCCCGGCACATGGACGACGCCGACTGCCCGCCCTTCTACGCGAAGTCCACCGGCATCCAGGGCCGCATCGTGCGCTGGCAGGACATCGAGTTCCACCCGCCGTGCCTGTACCTGCTGCACAGCCGGGTGGCCCCGGTGGGCGTGCTGCCGGACGAGGACGGCAGCGACCCCGGCGGCTTCCACGTCGAGGTCGTCTACGCCATCACCCCCGAGACCGAGCACTCCACGCACGACTTCTGGGCCGTGGCCCGCGACTTCGCGCTCGAGGACGAGGGCGTCAGCGACTTCCTGCGCGAGAGCAACCGCACCGTCGTGCTGCAGGACGTCGTCGCCCTCGACGCGCTCGAGCGGGTGCTGGCCGGCGAGCCCGACGGCTACCAGGAGCTGTCGATCAACATCGACACCGGCGGTCTCGCCGCCCGCCGGATCATCGCCGCCCAGGCCGCCGCCGGCGCCGAGCAGGTCCCCGACTCCCCGGCGACGCTGGCGTCCCGGTGAGGGACACCGTGGCCCCCACCCGGGTGCTGGACGGCGACCGCGTCACCCGGGTGGCGTGGCTGCCCGGCAGCGACCGGCTGCTGGGGGAGTGCTCGTGCGGCTCGCGCGCCGAGGGGGGCGACCCGATCGGCATGTGGGAGTGGCTGCTGGCCCACCCCGACCACCCGGCCCAGGTCACCGAGCCCGACGCCGGCACGCCGGTCGACCACGTGCCCCCGCCGCACCGGGTGCTCCGCCCCGAGCAGGCGGCCGGCCCGCGGACCCCGCTGCGGTGAGCGAGCAGGAGCTGCGCCTGGTCGTCGCCTCCCGCGGCGACGGTGCCGAGGGCGTCGTCGTCCTCGAGCTGGCCGACCCCGACGGCGCCGCGCTGCCCGCCTGGACCCCGGGCGCGCACGTCGACCTGGTGCTCACCGTCGGGGGGGATCGGGGGGCAGGGCCGGGTCAGGAGCTGACCAGGCAGTACTCGCTGTGCGGGGACCCGGCCGACCGGTCGCGGTACCGGATCGGCGTGCTCCGCGAGCCCGCCGGTCGCGGCGGGTCCGCGCACGTGCACGACCACCTGCGCGAGGGCGACGAGGTCTGCGTGCGCGGCCCGCGCAACCACTTCGAGCTGGTGCCGGCGCCGCGGTACGTCTTCGTCGCCGGCGGCATCGGGATCACCCCGATCCTGCCGATGGTGGCCGCCGCGCGGGCGGCCGGCGTCCCGGCGGAGCTGCACTACGGCGGGCGCAGCCGCCGGTCGATGGCGTTCCTGGAGGAGCTGGAGGGCCACGTGCTGCACCCGCAGGACGAGGTCGGCCTCATCGACCTGGACGCGGTGCTCGGCGACCTGCCCGACGGCACGCTGGTCTACTGCTGCGGCCCCGAGCCGCTGCTGGCGGCGGTCGAGGAGCGGGTCGCGCCCGAGGTGCTGCACCTGGAGCGGTTCACGCCCAAGGACGTCGGCGACCCGGTGCGCAGCGACGCCTTCGAGGTGGAGCTGTCGCTGTCGGGCAGGACGCTCACGGTGCCGCCGGACCGCAGCATCATGGCCGTGCTCCGGGACAACGGCGTCGAGGTGCTCAGCTCCTGCGAGGAGGGCACCTGCGGCACCTGCGAGACCGGGGTGCTCGAGGGCGAGGTCGACCACCGCGACTCGCTGCTCACCCCCGCCGAGCAGGCCGCCAACGACGTCATGTTCGTCTGCGTCTCCCGCGCGGCCTGCCCGAGGCTCGTGCTGGAGTTGTAGGCATGCGGACGGCGAACACCAAGCTGCTCGCCGTCCTCGACGCCTTCACCCGGGACCGCCCGCGGCTGACGCTGTCCGAGATCGCCCGCGCGGCCGGCGTCCCGCTCTCGACCGCGCACCGGCTGGTCGCGGAGCTGTCGTCGTGGGGCGGGCTGGAGCGCGACGAGGACGGCGGCTACCGCGTCGGGCTCCGGATCTGGGAGCTGGGCGCGCTGGCCCCGCGCGGGCTGGGCCTGCGGGAGGCGGCGCTGCCGTTCATGGAGGACCTGTACGAGGTCACCCACGAGAACGTGCAGCTGGCCGTCCGCGAGGGCCACGAGGTGCTCTTCGTCGAGCGGTTCGCCGCGCGCGGGGCGGTCACGGTGCTCACCCAGGTCGGCGGCCGGTTCGCCCTCGCCCCGACCGGGGTGGGCCTGGTGCTGCTCGCGCACGCCCCCGCCGAGGTGCAGGACGCCGTGCTGGCCGGCCCGCTGGAGCGGTACACCCGGCAGACCGTCACCGACCCCGCCCGGCTGCGCCGGCTGCTGGCCGAGGTGCGCCGTGCCGGGCACGCGATCAGCGACCGGCAGGTCACCGACGACGCCGTCTCGGTGGCCGCGCCCGTGCGGCAGCGGGGCGCGGTGGTGGCGGCCCTGTCGATCGTGGTGCGCGGTGACGCAGCGGGCGTCGTCCGGCCCTACGTCAACGGCGTGATGGCCGCCGCGCGGGGGATCAGCCGGTCGCTCGGGGACTGAGCGCCGTCTGCGGCCCGACCACCCGGTCGCGGCCGGTGCGCTTGGCCTCGTAGAGCCGCGCGTCGGCCCGGCCGAGCAGCTCGGGGGTGTCCAGCGGCAGCGGGTTGGGGCTCACCGCCGCGCCGATGCTGACGGTGACCGGCAGCGCGCCGACCAGGTGGTCCCACCTCTTGTGCGCGATCCCGTGCCGCAGCTGCTCGAGCACCGCGGTCGCGTGGTCGATGCCGGTGCCGGGCATGACCAGCAGGAACTCCTCGCCGCCCATCCGCGCGGCGAAGGCGTCCTCGCCGACGGTGGAGGCGACGGCCTCCAGCACCCGGGCGACCTGGCGCAGCACCTCGTCGCCGACCTCGTGCGAGCAGGTGTCGTTGATCCGCTTGAAGTGGTCGAGGTCGACCAGGCCCACCGACAGCGGCCGGCCGGGCGAGGCACTGGCCAGCAAGCGGGGGAGCTGCTCGTCCAGGTGCCGGCGGTTGTGCAGCCCGGTCAGCGCGTCGCGCAGCGACAGCTCCCGGTAGCGGCGGCTCTGCTGGCGGGCCTCGGTGGCCTCGTACATGGCCTGCAGGGTGCGGGCGCGGACGTCGCGCTGCTCGGACTGCAGGGCCAGCGCCGCGTCGGCGTAGCGGACGTGCTCGGCGTACGCGGCCTGGAAGTCGCCGGCGTCGGCGTGCAGCGCGGCCTCCTCGCGGCGCGCGCGGATCCGGATGGAGGTCAGCCCGTGCGCCTCGCACCGCCGGATGCACTCCTCCAGCGAGCTGCGGGCCTCCTCCAGCCGGCCGCGGGCGCGCTGCACCTCGGCGTGGGTGAGCAGGAAGTCCGCGCCGGCGTCGCCGTCGGGGGAGCGGGCCAGGACGTCGGGGTCCAGTCCGGGCCGCAACGCCTCCTCCGCCTCGTCGAGGCGGCCCAGGCCCATGAGGACCCGGCCGATCGTGTCGGTGGTGGCCAGGTCGGTGGGCAGGTCGTGCTCCACGGCGAGCTCCTGCAGCCGGACGACGGCGGCCTGCGCGGTGTCGTGCAGCCCGGCCAGCGAGGCGGTGTAGGCGCTGTTGTTGAGGATCTGCGAGAGCCGGGTGACGTCGCCGAGCCGCTCGGCGAGCACCAGCACCTCGGCGTAGCGGTCCTGCGCGCCGGTGTCGCCCTGCAGGCCCAGGCAGTCGGCGAGCCGCTTGCGGTGGTCGATGCGCACGGTGACCGGGACCTCGTCGTCGAGCAGGTCGACGGAGTGCACGGCGTGCTCGAGGGCCTGCGAGAGGTCGCCCAGCTCCTGGAACACCGCGGCCATCAGGTGGTGCGCGCGGGCCTGCAGGAAGCGGGCCTGGTGCTCGACGGCCCACCGCTGCACCGCCTGCGCGGTGGAGCCGGCGTCGGCCAGGTGGCCACGGCGGCGGCGGACGTCGGCGCCGACCAGGTCCGCGCGCAGCGCCAGGTCGACCAGGCCCAGCTCGCGGGCGGCGGTGGCGGCACCCTCGGCGGAGGCGGCGACGCCGTCCAGGTCGGTGTCGAAGCGCGACAGGGCCTCGAGCCCGCCCACGGCCGCCTCGACGGCGGCACGGGACGACCCGTCCGCTGGTCGCACCGGCCCGGAGTCCACGTCGTCCCATCGTCGCGGGGGCGCCGGACGTTGAGCCCGGCCCGTCGGCACCCACCCGGACGGGTGGGTGTCGTTACCTTGCACCGTCCGGGGTTCATCGGGAACCCCGCAGGGCAGGTGGCGGTGTGATCTCCGCACTGCGCCGCCGGCTGGACCACCTCGTGCGGAGGCTGGACGCCGACCGCTTCCTGTTCGTCGTCCTGCTGGGCTTCGGCGGCTCGGTCGTGCTCACCCGGCTCTACCTGGAGCTGACCGGCTACCCGACCGTCGGCGGGGACACCCTGCACATCGCGCACGCGGTGTGGGGCGGGTTGCTGCTGTTCGTCGGCGGGCTGCTGCCGCTCGCCCTGGCCAACCGGTCCGCGCTGCTGGCCGCGGCGTGGGCCACCGGCATCGGGGCGGGGCTGTTCGTCGACGAGGTCGGCAAGTTCATCACCGTCGACAACGACTACTTCTTCCCGGCGGCCGCACCGGTGGCCTACGCGGTGTTCGTGCTGGCGCTGTGGCTCTACGTGCGGGTCCGCGGCCGCCGGGACCCCTCCCCGGCCTCGGAGATGCACGCCGCGCTGGAGCTGCTCGGCGACGTGGTGGACCGCGACCTGTCCGAGGCCGACCGGGAGGAGCTGGACCGCCGCCTGCAGGCGGCGTCGCGCTCGGAGCACGAGCGCATCGCCCGGCTGGCCGGCGACCTGCTGGAGCTGTCCCGCAGCGGCGCGCTGGAGGGCGGGGTGACCGAGCCCGGCCGGGTGCGCCGGCTGGTCACCGGCGCCGACGAGTGGGCGAACCGGCACCTGTCCGGCGCCCGCCTGCGCCGCGTCACCGCGGGGGCGCTGGTGCTGCTGGGGGTGGTCGCCGTCGCCGACCTCGCCGTCGTGGTGTTCATCGGCCTGGACCTGCTGGACGGCACCACGACCGGCCTGGCCGACGCGGCCAACGACTACGCCCGGGTGGGCATCCAGGACGGTCTGGGGACAGCGCTGCTGCTGGCCCGGGTGGGCCTGGACGTCGTGGTCGGCGTCCTGCTGCTGGTCGCCGCGGCCCACCTGCTGCGCGGCCGGGACCGGCGCGGCGTCGAGCTCGCGCAGGGCGCGCTGCTGCTGGCGCTGACGCTGGTCAACGTGCTGCTGTTCTACACCGACCAGTGGGTGGCGTCGGGGGCCGCGGTGACCGAGCTCGTCGTCCTCGGGCTGGTGTGGCGGACCCGCCGGGAGGTGCTCAGCGGGCGGGACGCACGAAGGAGTTCAGCTGGGCGGTGACGACCCCCGGGAAGGCCTCGAAGGCGGCGGCCCGCTCGGGGGAGGCGTTGTAGACCGCCTCGACCTCGCGGAAGCGGTCCTCGTCGCCGTCGAGGGCGACCGACCAGACGAAGGCGTCGTTGGCCTCGTCGACCCAGGCCTCCAGCACCCGGAACCCGTACTGCTCGCGCACCGGCAGGATCGAGGGGAACCAGGCGACGAAGTCGGCCATCCGGCCGGGCTCGACGGAGTAGCGGCGCAGCTGCACGGTCGTGGTCACGCCGCCGAGTCTGCCGGGGCCCGGCCGGGCCCCGGCAGCCGGATCAGGCGGGCGGTGCGTAGAACTGCAGGTCGTTGCCCTCGGAGTCCTTGAAGGGCGCGATCCGGCCCCACGGGTGGTCGCTGATCCCGCCGGTGAACTCCACCCCGGCGCCCTGCAGCCGCTGCACCTCGGCGTCGATCCCGCCGTCGGGCTGGAAGGTGATGACCGCGCCGCCGTCGGCGTGCCGCGCCGTCCCCTCGCGGGCGTTGAGGCCGATCATCAGGCCGCCCGCGTCGAACTCGCTCCACTCGTCGGTGACCTTGCCCTCGCTGAGCCCGAGGGTGTCCCGGTAGAACGCCCGGGCACGCTCCATGTCGTCGACCGGCACCCACACGCTCGCCACACCGCTGGCCATGACCTGCTCCTCTCGTCGGGTCCCGGGCCCCTGCCCCAGCGGGTGGGGGGCCCAACCGTCGGGTTCACTGGTGGCCATGGCCGACCGCAGCTGGGGCTTCCGCACCCGCGCCCTGCACGCCGGGGGGCAACCCGACCCGGTGACCGGCGCCCGGGCGGTGCCGATCTTCCAGACCACCAGCTACGTCTTCGAGAGCCCGGACGACGCCGCGGCGCTGTTCGCGCTGCAGAAGTACGGCAACGTCTACAGCCGCATCGGCAACCCGACCGTGGCGGCGTTCGAGGAGCGCATGGCCTCGCTGGAGGGCGGGCTGGGCGCGGTGGCGACGTCGTCCGGGCAGTCGGCGGAGTTCCTCACCTTCGCCTCGCTGGCCGGGGCCGGTGACGAGATCGTGGCGTCGGCGAACCTCTACGGCGGCACCGTCACCCAGCTCGACGTCACGCTGCGCCGGTTCGGGGTGTCCACCACGTTCGTGCGCGGCACCGACCCGGCCGACTACGCCGCGGCGATCACCGACCGCACCAAGCTGGTGTTCGCCGAGGTGGTGGCCAACCCGGGCAGCGAGGTCAGCGACATCCGCGGCCTGGCCGACGTCGCGCACGCCGCCGGCGTCCCGCTGGTGGTCGACGCGACCACCGCCACGCCCTACCTGTGCCGGCCGATCGAGCACGGCGCGGACATCGTGATCCACTCGGCCACCAAGTTCATCGGCGGCCACGGGACGACGATCGGCGGCGTGGTGGTCGACGCCGGCACCTTCCCGTGGGCCAACGGCCGGTTCCCGCAGATGACCGAGCCGACGCCGTCCTACGGCGGGCTGTCCTGGTGGGGCAACTTCGCCGAGTACGGCTTCCTGACCAAGCTGCGCAGCGAGCAGCTGCGCGACATCGGGGCGTCGCTGTCCCCGCACAGCGCGTTCCTGCTGCTGCAGGGCGTGGAGACGCTGCCCCAGCGGATGCGCGAGCACGTGGCCAACGCGCGCCGGGTCGCGGAGTGGCTCGAGGCCGACGACCGGGTGGCCTGGGTGCGGTACTCCGGCCTGCCCTCCCACCCCTCCCACGCACTGGCGCAGCGGTACCTGCCCGAGGGGCCGGGGGCGGTGTTCAGCTTCGGGGTGGTCGGCGGCCGCGAGGGCGGACGCCGGTTCATCGAGGCCGTGCAGCTGTGCAGCCACCTGGCCAACATCGGCGACGCCCGCACGCTGGTCATCCACCCCGGCTCGACCACGCACGGCCAGCTGTCGGCCGAGCAGCTGGAGACCGGCGGGGTGTCGGCGGACCTGGTGCGCATCTCGGTCGGCCTGGAGGACGTCGAGGACATCCTCTGGGACCTGGACCAGGCGCTGACGGCGGCGACGAAGTGACCCGCCCCGGACCCACCGCGGGCCAGCGGCAGGAGATCCTGGACCGCACCCGGACCGTCGCGGTGGTGGGTGCCTCGGACAACCCCTCCCGCGCCTCCTACTTCGTGGCCACCTACCTGCTGGCCAGCACCGGTTTCGAGGTCTGGTTCGTCAACCCGCGGGTCGACGAGATCCTCGGCCGGCCGGTGTACCCCTCGCTGGCCGAGTGCCCCGGGGTGCCCGACCTGGTCGACGTCTTCCGGCGGCCCGCGGACCTACCCGGGGTGCTGGACGAGACGATCGCGGTCGGGGCGCGCACGTTCTGGCTGCAGCTGGGCCTGTCCGACGACGCGCTGGCCGAGCGGGGCGAGGCGGCGGGCCTGGACGTGGTGATGGACCGCTGCCTGAAGATCGAGCACGCCCGGTTCCACGGCGGCCTGCACCTGGCCGGCTTCGACACCGGCGTCATCACCTCCCGCCGCCGCCCCCTCCGCACGTAGCTCTGTGCGGCGCCCTCCGCGGCCCCGCGGCGGCCCGGGGCCCCGCAGCGGGGTAGGAGGTGATCCCTGACGGTGGGAGGCGGTTGCGACCACCCCCGACCGTCGGCGATCACCTCCCACCCCCGGCCGTGGCCAGCCCGGTGAGCCCGCCGGCACCGCCGACGCGGTCCAGCGCCCGCCACAGCCAGCCGTCGTCCGGGGTGGTCTTCCCGCGCACCTTGCCGATCGCCCGCGGCTGCTCGCCGAAGACCCGGGTGGCCGGCCCGCCGGCGGCCAGCTCGCGCAGGACGCGTGCCCGGAGCTGCGCCCAGCCGCGGGTGAGCATCTCGTAGGTGATCCGCACGAACCGGATGCCGACCGACCGCAGCAGGTCCTCGATGCGCTTCTCCTCGCAGAGGTCGGCCGGCGTGCTGAGGACGTACTTCGACCGCCCGTCGAACTCGATCGCCAGCGCGGCATCGCCGTACCAGCCGTCGACCACCTTGAGCAGTTCGCCGTCGAGCCACAGCTCGACCTGCGGGACGAAGGGCGGCAGCCCACCGGCCGCGAAGGCCAGCCGACCGCACGTCTCCAGCCAGCTCTCCGCCCGGCCGTCGGCGAGCTCCAGCACCCGGCGGACGGCGGGGGTCCCGGCGACGGTGGCGTGCCGGGCCAAGGTCTCCAGCAGCTCCTCCTTCGTGGTCAGGCCTCGCAGCAGGGCGGCGTCCACGGCGGCGACGGCGTCGACCTCGGGCCAGTCGCGGGCAACGTCGACCACGGTCCTCGGCGCGGTGGTGAGGAGGTAGGCACCCCGGCGGGTGATCTCCTCGGGGGGCACCGCGGCCCGGTGCAGCACCCAATCCCGGCCGCGGGCACCCGGGCCGTCGGGGTTGACCAGGTGCACGGGCTCGGCCGGGCCGCGGCGGCGGGCGGGCCGGGGCAGCGCCCAGACCCAGGCCGCAGTGCCGGCGCACAGCGGCATCGTGCCGCCGCCCACGGCGTCGCACACCGCCAGTGCGTGCAGGCCGGGGAGGCGCCGGGTGCGTTCGACCTCGGCCCAGTCGGCGGCGGAGACGTAGGAGCCCGGTCGCACCCGGCGCAGGTCGCCGCGGCGGACCGCGGCCGCGATCTCGCGGTCGGTCATCCCGCGGTCGAGGAGCCCGCGCCGGGTCAGCAGGCCCAGCCGTGCGCGGGCGGTCTCCCGGGTCTCGAGAGGCAGCACGATCGACATGCCGGTGACGCTGGCGCACCGCGAGCCCGCGCGGGGGCGACGAGCGCGATCTGTGGACGGCGCCGGGCCCTGTGGACGGCGCCCGCGCGACGTCGGGCGGCCGGGGTAGGAGGTGATCCTGCACGGTCGGAGGCCGTTGCACGCACCTCCGACCGTCAGGGATCACCTCCCACCAGGGTGGGCCGGCGCGGGACCGGCGTGCGGCTTGCCCGGGTGGCCACCGGGCGGGCCGGGTGGCGCGGGCGGGGAGGATGGGGGCGTGCCGCACACCTCACCGACCGACGGGTGGACCACCTGCGCGCTGGGCCACCGGCACTGGGGGCTGGTGGGCGCGGCCGGGCTGCTGGTGCACCGGTCCGGGCCGGCGGGCACCGAGGCGCTGCTGCAGCACCGCGTCGGGTGGAGCCACCACGGCGGCACCTGGGGCACCCCGGGCGGGGCACTGGACCTGGGCGAGACCCCGGCCGACGGGGCGCTGCGGGAGGCGCGGGAGGAGCTCGGGCTGCTGCCCGAGCAGCTCGCCCTGGGCGCGGTGTCCGTCGACGACCACGGCGGGTGGAGCTACACCACCGTGCTGGCGGTGCCCACCGGCGAGCTCGACCCGTCGGGCCTGGTGCTCAACCGGGAGAGCACCGAGGTGGCGTGGTTGCCGCTGGCCGACCCCGGCGTCGAGCTCCACCCGGGGCTGGCGGCGAGCCTGCCCGCGCTGCGCGCGCTCATCGGCTGAACCGCCTCGACCAGCCGCACCCGCGCGGGCACGAACCCGGTCCGCCGCTGGTGGTAGCGGGTGCCCGCGGGGGTGAGCAGCATCGACCCGGAGACGACCAGCAGCCGCACGTCCTCGGCGAGCAGGTGCTCGACCACGGCCAGGTGCAGCAGGGAGCGCAGCGCCGCGCCCGCCGGGTTGCCCGGGGCGGTCACCAGTGTCGCGAGCCCGCCGACCTCGGCGTCCACGACGAGCTCGGCCAGCCCGACCGCCTCGCCCTCGGCCGTGCGGGCCACCAGCACGCGGGTCCGGACGTCGCCGGGCCGCTCGACCACCATCGCCGCCGGGTCCTGGTGCCGCAGCCGGGCGACCACGTCCACGGTCGTCCGCCGCTCGGCGTCGTCGGTGACGAGGGCGCAGGTCAGCCCCGCGTTCCTGGCCCGGGTGATGTTGGTCCGCAGCGCCTGCCGCGGGCGCCCGGCCAGGTGCTCCGCGGCCGTGGCCGGCAGCCGGAGCACCGCCACCGGGCCCCGGTCCCAGGCGGCGACCCGTGCGTCCCCGCCGAAGCAGCGGCGCAGCTCGGTGCCGGCCGGTCCGCGCGTCAGGGGGAGGTCCACGACGGGCAGGCCCCGGAGCACCCGGAGGGTGGCGACCAGGCCCGCGCGGGCCTCGGCGGTGCCGAGCGCGGTACGGGCCTTCGCGACCGGGCCGGGCGCGAGGTGCACGGCAGAGGCCCACTGGGCCGCCGCCTCCACGGCCGCGTCCCCGGGCCACGCGGAGGTCCTCCGTGCGTCGTCCGCCATGCCGCCCGACCCCCTCCGCGACCTGCCGGACCCCCCGGAGGCGGGCTGACGGTAGAAGGCGGACCTGGCAGTTCGCCGGCGACACGCAGGCGTTCCGTTCCGGCATGATCACCGCGTGAGCAACCGCGCCGCCCGGGTCTGCTGGGGTGTCCTCGCCGCCGTCGTCGTGCTGTCGGTGCTCACCGAGTTCGGCCGGTCCCTGGCCGGGGTCGGCGACCTCGAGGGCGGCACCGGCACCCGGGTGGTCCGGTTCTGGAGCTACTTCACGATCCAGAGCAACGTGCTGACCCTGCTGTCGGTGCTGCCGCTGGTGCGCGACCCGCAGCACGACGGGCGCTGGTGGCGGCCGCTGCGGCTGACCGCGCTGCTGGGCATCACGGTCACCGGGCTGGTCTACGCGGTCGTGCTGGCGCCGCTGCAGGACCCGACCGGGCTGGGCGCGCTCACCAACGCCGGGTTGCACTACGTCGCCCCGCCGCTGGCCCTCGTCGGCTGGCTGCTGCTCGGCCCGCGTCCGCGGGCCACCTGGCCGACGGTGGGCTGGGCGATGGTCTGGCCGCTGGCCTGGATCGCCTACACCCTGGCCCACGGCGCGGTCAGCGGCTGGTACCCCTACCCGTTCCTGGACGTCGGGGAGCTCGGCTACGCGGTGGCCCTGCGCAACACCGGGTTCGTCGCCGTCCTCGCGCTGGTCCTGCTGTCGCTGTGCCGCCTGCTGGACCGGCGGCTGCCGGTCACGGGCCGAGGGTGACCGCCACCAGCCGGTGGTCCCCGACGTCCAGCTGACGCACCTCGGGGTCGCGGCCGCGGGCCCCGTGCAGCGAGAGGACGTGGTCGAACTGCACCTTGGGGTCCGGCGCGGGCCAGGTGCGCTCGGCGACCAGCCGCCGCCCGCCGGTGACCAGCGCCGACAGCGACCCGCCCAGGTTGAGGTCGCCGGCGACGACGACCGGGCCGGGCAGGCCGGCCACCCAGCGGTGCACCCGGCGCAGCTGCCGGGCCGCGGTGGGCGCCGCGAAGGACAGGTGGGTGGCCACGACCATGAGCCCGTCCAGCTCGGCCGCGACGGCGGCCCGCGGCTCGTCGGGGAACCACCACAGCCTCCGCGCGCCGGTGCGGGGGTCGGGGGCGACCAACGGCAGCTTGAGCGGGCCGGGGTCCAGGTGCAGCACGTGCCAGCGGCGCACCGGCAGCCGCGACACCAGTGCGATCCCGTAGTGCGGCCCGGTCAGGGAGCCCTGGTCGAGCACCGGGTCCAGCCGCGACCAGGACGCGAACGGGTCGGGCGTGCCGGCCAGTGTCGGGGCGAACCGCCAGTCGGTCGCCCCGAGCGCGCCAGCGACCACGGCCGGCTGGTGCACCCGGTGCGAGCGGGGCTGGTCGACGTCGACCTCCTGCAGCGCCAGCACGTCGACGTCCAGGTCGGCGACGGCGGCGGCCAGCGCCCCGGCGTCGACGGAGCGCCCGGACGCGTCCCGGCCCGAGGCCAGGTTGAAGGAGCCGACGCGCACCGGCACAGGGTGCAGGTTGTGCGCACGTCCGGCACGCCGGTCGCGTCTGCCGGGCCTCCGCCCGGGTAGGGGCCGGGCATGACGACGGTGGGCGAGCACGTGGTGGCACGGCTGGGGGAGTGGGGCGTGCGGCGCTTCTACGGCTACCCCGGCGACGGGATCGGCGGCGTGATGAGCGCGCTGCGCAAGGCGGTGGACGCCGGCGACGCGGAGTTCGTGCAGGTCCGGCACGAGGAGACCGCCGCCTTCGCCGCCTGCGCCGACGTGAAGTACGGCGGGTCGCCGATCGGCTGCGCGGTGGTCACCAGCGGCCCGGGTGCGGTGCACGCGCTCAACGGCCTGTACGACGCCAAGCTCGACCACGTCCCGGTCGTCGCGCTGCTCGGGCACACCGCCCGCAACGCCCAGGGCAGCGGCTACTACCAGGAGGTCGACCTGCTCAACCTGGTCAAGGACGTCGCCGGGGCCTACGTCGCCCAGGTGAGCGAGCCCAGCCAGGTGCGGCACGTCGTCGACCGCGCGGCCCGGACCGCGCTGGCCCACCGCACCGTCACCGCCGTCGTCCTGCCCAGCGACGTCCTGGTCGAGGACGCAGTCGTGGAGCCGCCGGACGCGCACGGCTACGCGCACACCAGCGCCGTCCCCAGCACGACCGCGACCGTGCCGCCCGCGGCGGCGCTGCGCGAGGCGGCCGCCCTGCTCGACGGCTGCGAGAAGGTGGCGGTCCTGGCCGGGGCTGGCTGCCTGGGCGCGACGAGCGAGCTGACCGCCGTCGCCGACCGGCTGGACGCCGGGGTGGCCAAGGCGCTGCTGGGCAAGGCCGTGCTCGACGACCGGCTGCCCTGGGTCACCGGTGCGATCGGGTTGCTGGGCACCCGGGCCAGCTGGGACCTGATGCGGGAGTGCGACGGCCTGCTGATCGTCGGCTCGACCATGCCGTACTCGGACTTCTACCCCGCCCCCGGCCAGGCCCGGGCGGTGCAGATCGACATCGACGGCGCCAACTGCGGGCTGCGCTACGACACCGAGGTCAACCTGGTCGGCGACGCACAGCAGACCCTCGCCGCGCTGCTGCCCCTGCTGCGCACCGACCGCGACGGCAGCTGGCGCGAGCAGGTCGGGCAGTGGACGCACGCCTGGCGGGAGCAGTCCGCCGCCCGCGTGGGCGCGAGGACGCACGAGCTGAACCCGGAGTTCGTCGTCCGGGAGCTGTCGGACCGGCTGCCCGACGACGCGATGCTGGCCGTGGACTGCGGGACGGCGACCAGCCACTTCGCCCGGGACGTCGACCTGCGCCCCGGCATGCTGGCCAGCCTCAGCGGCACGCTGCTGTCGATGGGCGGGGCGCTGCCCTACGCCATCGCGGCCAAGGTCGCCCACCCCGACCGGCCGGTGTTCGCCCTCGTCGGCGACGGCGCCATGCAGATGAACGGCGTCAACGAGCTCATCACGGTCAGCCGGTACTGGCGCACCTGGGCCGACCCGACCTTCGTCGTCCTGGTGCTCAACAACCGCGACCTGTCGTTCGTGACCTGGGAGATGCGGGCAATGGTCGGCGACGTCCCCTTCGCCGAGAGCCAGGACCTCCCCGACGTGCCCTACGCCGACTGGGCGCACCTGCTGGGCCTGGGCGGGCGCCGGATCAGCGAACCCGGTGAGGTGGCCGGGCTGTGGGAGGAGGCGCTGGCGGCCGACCGCCCGTTCGTCGTGGACGCCGTGGTCGACGCGAACGTGCCGCTCATCCCGCCGCACCTGACCCTGGAGCAGGTGGTGAACACCGCGAAGTCCCAGCTGGAGGGCGACCCGTCCGCCCCGCTGGTCATCGCCGACGGGCTGCGCGAGGCGGTGGGGGCACCGGCGAAGGGGCTGTGGCACCGGGCGAAGCAGGCGCTCGGCGGCGAGTAGCGTCCGCCGGGTGAGTGCACTGGACGGCGTCTCGGAGACCTTCGACCCCGCGGCGTGGGAGCAGGTGCCGGGCTTCGAGGGCCTGACCGACCTGACCTACCACCGGGCGGTCGAGGGCGGTGTCGTCCGGGTCGCGTTCGACCGGCCCGAGGTGCGCAACGCTTTCCGGCCGCAGACGGTCGACCAGCTGCTGCAGGTGCTCGAGCACGCCCGGCTGGACACCTCCGTGGGCTGCGTCCTGCTCACCGGCAACGGGCCCAGCCCCCGCGACGGCGGCTGGGCGTTCTGCTCCGGCGGGGACCAGCGGGTCCGCGGCCGGTACGGCTACGAGGCCGGCGCCGGGGTGAACGGGCGGCTGCACATCCTGGAGGTGCAGCGGCTCATCCGGTTCATGCCGAAGGTCGTGGTGTGCGTCGTCCCCGGCTGGGCGGCCGGCGGCGGGCACAGCCTGCACGTGGTCAGCGACCTGACCCTCGCCAGCGAGGAGCACGCCCGGTTCAAGCAGACCGACGCCGACGTCGGCAGCTTCGACGGCGGCTACGGCTCGGCCTACCTGGCCCGGCAGGTCGGCCAGAAGTTCGCCCGCGAGATCTTCTTCCTGGGCAGCGAGTACTCCGCCGCCGACGCGCACCGGATGGGCATGGTCAACGCCGTCGTCCCGCACGCCGAGCTGGAGACCCGGGCGCTGGAGTGGGCGCGCACGATCGTGGCCAAGAGCCCCACCGCCCAGCGGATGCTGAAGTACTCGTTCAACCTGGTCGACGACGGCCTGGTCGGCCAGCAGCTCTTCGCCGGGGAGACGACCCGCCTCGCGTACATGGCCGAGGAGGCCGTCGAGGGCCGGGACTCCTTCCTGGAGAAGCGACCGGCCGACTTCTCCCGTTTCCCGTGGCACGTCTGACCTTCCGGCCGCACACGGGCCGTAGTGGCTTACCGTGTTACGTGTGACTCGCCGACGCTGGATGGTCTCGGTCGTTGTGGTGACTCCACTCAGTCGTGCACAGTGGACCCCGTGACGAGCACCGACCTGCCCGCCCGCGCCGCGCACCGCTCGCCGGGCCGCCCGCTGAGCCCTGAGCTGTCCGAGCAGCTGGTGGCCGTGGCCGTGGACATCCTGGCCGACGAGGGCTGGGGTCGGCTCAACAGCGACCGGGTCGCCGCCCGCGCCCGGGCCGGCAAGGCCGGCATCTACCGGCGCTGGCCCACCATGTCCGCCCTGGTGCGGCACGCGGTCACCGGCTTCGAGCTGGTCACCTGCCCCGAGGACACCGGCTCCCTGCGCGGTGACCTGGTGGCGCTGCTGCAGCCGTGGACGCGGGCGCTCTCGCGGGAGGAGCGCGCCGCGGCCGGTCTGGTCGGCGCGGCGCACCACGACGAGGAGCTGCGGGCCGGGCTGGACGCCGCCGTCGTGAAGCCGCTGGCCACCGTGCTCGACGAGCTGGCCGCCCGCGCCGCCGACCGCGGCGAGGGCATCAGCCCCGAGCGGCTGGCCCTGCTGCGCACCCTGGTGCAGGCGCTGTGGTGGGAGCGCTACACCGCGTTCTCCACGCCGCTGTCCGACGCCGAGGTCGCCGACCTGGTCGACTCCGTCCTGCTGCCCGCGGTCACCGCCCCCACCGCCTGACCGCTACGGGGTGGTCCGCCGGGCCACCCGCGGGTCCGGGGGCAGGTCGCGCTCGAGCTCGGCCACCCGCCGGAACGCCGGCGGGGCGTCGGCCCGGTCGGCCAGCTGGGCGAAGCCGTTGCCCACCGCGTCCAGGGCGGGCCGGCTGCGGCGCCGGGCCTCCTCGGCGACCGCCCTGCTGGCCCGCGCGGCCGGGTCCGCCGCGCGGATGACCGTCATCTGCTCGCCCAGGGCCACCCGGCCGGTCGTGAGCAGCAGGGCGCTGCTCAGCGCCGCCACCAGGCCGATGCCGTCCTCCTCGCCGACCTGCTCTACCCAGGTCGCCCGCAGCGCCCGGGCCAGGCGGTCCTCGCCGTCGCGCAGCAGCTCCCGCTGGTGCACCCGCAGGGAGGGGCTGGCCAGGGTCCCGGCGGCGAACGCGGCGCCGGTCGGACGGCGCAGCAACCCGGGGACGGCGAGCACGTGGCGGGTGATCCAGGCGTGGGCGGTGGCCACCGCACCGGTGCCCGGGGCGCGGTGCACCACGGCCCGCGCCGGACCCTCCACCCAGGGCGCCCGCCCGGCGAAGTAGAGGTCCTCCTTGGTCGGGTAGTGGTTGAAGACGGTCTGCACGGCGACGTCGGCGGCCTGCGCCACGTCGGCCACGGTCACCGCGTCGAAGCCCCGCTCGGTGAACAGCCGCTGCGCCACGACGCGCAGCTCGTCGTGCGTCCTGGCCTTCTTCCGGGCCCGGCGGTCGGCCGGCGCTGCCGTCATGGTTTGACATCGTAAAGTGACGACGGCCGTGGCGGGAGCAGCTCAGTCCGTATCGCCGGCCCAGTCCGCCGACACGGCCTGCGCCCACGAGCGCAGCAGCACCGGCAGGTCGACCACGTCGAGGTCGGCGGCGATGTCGGCGACCGTCGTGCGCCACTGCGCAGGTGGTCGCTCCAGCAGCGGCCGGCGGGCGCCCTCGCCGACCAGGGTGCGCAGCCGCTGCACGGTGTCGGCGTCCCCGCCGTGCTGGGCGTCGTAGGCGGCGGTGGCGAGCTGGACCAGCCCGGCCGCGCGCAGGTCGCTGGGCGCCTCGTCGCGCAGCCCGCGGACGGTGACGTCGAACAGCCGGGTGCAGCTGGGGGAGGCCCCCTCGTGCCGGGCCTCCAGACCGGGGACGGCGGCCAGCACGGCCCCGCACCCGGGGCACCGCGACACCACGGTGGGCGCCTGGGGGAGGGAGGGGGACCCGGCGGCGGGGCTGTCGGGCGTCACCCCGGCGATCCTGCCGCACGCCCGGGCGCGCCGCCGGAGGCAGGGGGTTCAGGCCCCGGGGTGTCCGGGCACCGGGTGCGGATGGCTCCCCGCATTGCCGTCCTCGACGTGGACGGCACCCTCGTCGACTCCAACTACCACCACGCGCTGGCCTGGTACCGCGCCTTCCGGTCGCTCGGCGAGACGGTGCCGGTGTGGCGGCTGCACCGGTTGATCGGCATGGGCGGGGACCAGCTGGTGGCCGCGGTGGGCGGCGACGAGCTGGAGGAGCGCCTCGGCGACGCCGCCCGCGAGCGGTGGGAGGAGGAGGTGCAGCCGCTGCTCGGCGAGCTGGCACCGCTGCCGGGGGCGCGGGACCTGCTGGTCGCCGTCCGGGAGCGGGGGCACCGCCTGGTGCTGGCCAGCTCGGGCAAGGCCGACCAGGTCGACCACTACCTGGACCTGCTCGACGCCCGGGACCTGGCCGAGGCGTGGACGACCAGCGACGACGTCGAGGCCTCCAAGCCCGCGCCCGACCTGCTGCGGACGGCGCTGGCCAAGCTCGGCGAGCCCGAGGACGCGCCGGCCGTCGTGGTGGGGGACTCGGTGTACGACGTCGAGGCGGCGAAGCGGGCGGGGATGCCCGCCTACGTCGTCCGGTCCGGCGGGTTCGGGGACGACGAGCTGCGGGCGGCGGGCGCGGTGGAGCTGTACGACACCCCCGCCGACCTCACCGCCGCCCTCGACTCCACCCGCTGGGCCGGTGAGCAGCGTTGATCAGGGAGGTTGATCCAACTCCGTCCTGGTCCACCAGATCTCGTGAGGGAGGACGGACGTCGATCAACTCCCCTGATCAACGCTGAGCAGGAGGGGCGTCAGGCGGCGCGCTCGACGTACTCGCGGACGGCGACCATCGGCGGGCGCTGGTCCACTGCCACCGGCACGCTGGTCGGCACGAAGCCGTCGCCGTCGTGCGCGAACTGGGTCAGCAGGCCACCGGGGGCGCTGCGGTGCCGGTCGCTGCTGCCGCGGGAGGCCCGGGCGAGCACGGTGGACACGATCTGGCCGGCCATCACGCCCAGCGCCTCGTCGGTCTGGTGCGAGTGCACCCGCGTGCCGAGGTCGACCTGGGCCAGCCCGGGCAGGCCGCACACCTGCAGCAGGTCGACCAGCAGGCCCACCTCCACGCCGTAGCCGGAGACGAAGGGCACCTGCTCCAGCGCCGAGCGGCGTCCGGCGTACTCCCCGCCCAGGGGCTGCACGAACCCGGCCAGCTCGGGCCACAGCGCGTTGAGCAGCGGGCGGGCGGTCAGCTCGGTGACCCGGCCGCCGCCGGCCGGACGGACCTGGCCGTCGACGGTGAGCGGGCGGGTGTAGCAGCCCTTGACGTAGGAGACCCGCGGCTGGGTGAGCAGCGGGGTCAGCAGCCCGGGGACGTAGTGCGCGGTGTCGTTGAGCAGGTCGGAGTCCATGAACACGACCAGGTCGCCGGTCGTGGTGGCCAGCGACTTCCACAACGCCTCGCCCTTGCCGGGGCGGGAGCCGTGGGCGGGCAGCACGTCGGCGGTGGCCACCACCTGCGCGCCGGCGGCCCGGGCGACCGCGGCGGTGTCGTCGGTGGAGTCGGAGTCCATCACGACCAGCTCGTCGACCAGGGGGACGTCGTCCACCCAGCGGGCGACCAGGTCGACGACCAGGCCCCCGACGGTGGCGGCCTCGTTGCGGGCGGGCAGCACGACGCTGACCCGGTGCCCGCCGGCGCGCTTGGCGGCCAGCAGGGCGGCGGTGTCGATCTCGGCCAACGAGGTGGCCGACGTGGTGCGGTGCTCGAACCAGGCGCGGGCGTCGGGTCGCATGGGCACCACTGTCGGCCACCGGTGCGCCCCGTGTCGCGCTGGTGGGACCGGGTTCACCTGATCTTCACAGGAGCGGAACAGCAGAGGTGCTCAGGGGTGGCGGACGACGCGGCCCCCGCCGCAGGCCCAGGCCACGCGCAGCCCGGTGCGGGCGCGGTCGAGCAGCTCGCCGGGGGAGCGGTCGCGGGACACCGCGGTCAGCCCCGCGGCTGCCGGGCGGCCGGCCACCCGCTCGGCGACCTCCAGCAGGCGGTCGGCGACGGCGTCCAGGTCGGCGGGGAGCACGGCGAGCACCACGAGGACGTCGTCCCCGTCGGTGCCGACCCAGTCCTCGGTCCGGGTCTCCCGGCGCAGCGCGGCGCGGACGGCGGTCGTGCGGTCCTCGTCGACGGCGATCACCAGCAGCGAGGCGAGCGGGCCGGCCAGGTGCAGGGCAGCCGCCAGCGAACCGGCGCGCAGGGGCGCGGTCGCGGGCTGCTCCAGCAGGGTCACACGGTGGTGATCGGCTCGCCGGCCTGCGCACTTGAGGGCCGTGCGGCGACGCGGGTCAACCCGTCCGGGCGGCCGTCGAACCGCGCCGTAGCACGGGTGGAGGGGCGCCGAGGCGGGTCAACCCACCTCGGTGCGGGTGGGGACGGCGGCCCGGGGGTCGGGGTGGCCCAGGTCGGTGAGCCAGCCGCGCAGCACCCGGTGCAGGTGCTCGGCGCCCACGATCTCGCCCGGGTCGGTGAACCCGGCCGGGTGCAGCAGGAAACCGCGCTGCTGCGGGCCGCCGAGGCCGCCGTGCGAGCCCACGTGCGGCTCGAAGGCCGAGGCCTCCTCCGTCGCCGGGTCGAACCGGCTGTTGATCATCACGTCGGCGCAGTGCGGGAAGGTCGAGGTGCGGGCCACCAGCCGGGCGGCGTGCTCGCCGTAGGGCGCCAGCGGGTCCTCCCCGATGACGACGCCGGAGTCCAGCCGGTGCACGCCGTCGCGGCCGAGCACCACCGGGCCGAACTCGGTGGAGTGCACCAGCAGGAACCCCACGCCCGGGTGGTCGACCAGGGAGGGCAGCAGGGCCGGCCAGCGGCGCTCGATCTCCTCGATCGGCACCCGGCCGGCCAGGTCGGTGAACGAGACCATCGCGGTGTGGCCGCTGACCACGCAGACCAAACCGGGGGCGACGCGGGCGACCTTGCCGGGTGCGCCGGCGGTGTCGCGGGGCGTGTGCTCGGCCGACCCGGCCCGCTCCACCCGGTCGCGCAGCCGGCGGGCCACGAAGCCCGGCCCGCTGGCCGCCTCGGCGAGCGCGGCGCCCACCTGCCAGCCCTCCGTCGCCCGCTGCCGGCCGTGCCCCCGGTGCGCGGCCGCCGTCGGCCCGCCGCACAGCCGGCCGACCAGCTCCTCGATCGTCTCGCCGAACCGCTGGGCGAACGACTGGCCCTGGGTCTGGCCGTGGTCGGACAGGCAGACCAGGTGGTAGGGCCGCGGCGCGAGCTGGGTGGCCCGCCACAGCCGGCCGATCTGCTGGTCGATGGAGCGCAGCACCTGCAGGGTGTCGAACCGCTCGATGCCGGAGTGGTGGGCGACCTCGTCGTAGCCGAGGAAGTCGGCGTAGGCCACCGGCCGGCCGGCCAGCATGTCCTCGATGAGGGCGGCCACCACCACGTCGCGGGCGATGACCGTCGTCCCCGGGCGGGCCAGCGGGTAGAGCCCCCCGCGGTCGATCCGCGGCCGGACGTCGGCCCGCCGCTGCTTGCCGGCGGCGACCAGCTCCCGGACGACGTCGACCAGGGACACCGTCAGGGTGCGCAGCGCGTTCACCGGGTTGGCGAAGTAGGCGTAGTAGCCCGCGCCCACCCGGTCGCGGCCGCGGCGGGCCCGCCGGGACCCCTGGGGGACGACGACGGCCAGCGAGCTCATGGTCAGCGAGACGTAGCGGGCGTCGCCGGTGAACAGGTTGCCCCGCCCGGCGCCGTCGGGGGCCAGCAGCCCGCCGCCGTCGGAGTGCCGGGCCTCGACCAGCGCGGCGTCCTCGGGGTGGGAGACGGCCAGCACCCGGTCGCGGTCCTTCTCGTACCAGCGGAACCCGACGACGTCGAAGTTGGAGCCCTGCAGGATGCCGCAGACGCTGGCGCCGGTCTGCGAGCTCCAGTCGGTGTGCCACCAGGTGAGCCGGTGGCTGCCCTCGCGCAGCCAGGCGGCCAGCGTGGGCATGGTGCCGTCGCGGACGGCGCGCTGCGCGGTGGCGTGGCCCAGCCCGTCGACCTGCAGGAACAGCACGCCGGGCACCGGGGTGGCCTCGCCGTCGGTCCGCTTGCGGCGGGCGCGGCGGAAGAACAGCTCGTCCTCGTCGATGGCCAGCAGGCTGCTGATCAGCGCGGCGACCCCGGCCATGGAGACCGCGACGACGACCGAGGTCTTGAACGAGGTGACCTCGACGCCGGGGATGGCGAGGAAGATGCCGAGCACCCCGGCGCCGAGCACGAGGAACCCGCCCAGGCCGAGGGTGAAGAAGGCGATGGGCAGCGCGATGCGCATCAGCAGGGGCCAGACGACGCCGGCCAGCACGCCCAGCAGCAGCGCGGCCACCGGGGGCTGCCACCAGTCGGTCATGCGGAAGCCGGTCAGCCAGCGGTCCAGCAGCAGCAGGGCGCCGGTGGTGAGCCCCCAGACCAGCAGCACGCGGGCGACGATGCGGCCGCCGGTGAGGACCCGGCCCGGCGGGGTGTGCGGGGGCATCACGACGAGTGCTCCCGCGCCGCCTTGGCCTTGCGCCGGCGGGAGGCGACCAGGTTGGACACCAGCCCGACCACCAGCACCAGGCCGGTGGCGACCAGCGTGGCGATCAGCGGGTTGTCGAAGATGCCGCCGCTGACCACGCCGAGGAGTGCGTAGGCGATCGCCCACAGCGCGGCGGCGGCGAAGGAGGCCGGCAGCAGCCGCCGCCACGGGTAGGCGAGCGCGCCGGCGGCGACCAGGACCGGGATGCGGCCGGCGGGCAGCAGCCGGCCGACCACGACGATCTGCCAGCCGTGCGCCGTGAACTGCCCGCGCACCTCCTCCAGCCGGTCGGCGTGCTGGCCGCGGGCGACCCAGCGCACCGCGGCGGGCCCGCCGAACCGGGCGATGGCGAAGGTGACGACGTCGCCGAGGAACGCGGCGAGCGTGGCCAGCAGCAGGACCAGCGCGATCTCCAGCCGGTCGGTGGTCATCGCCACGGCGGCCGCGACCGACAGCAGCGGCCCGGTGGGCACCACCGGCACGACCGAGCCCAGCAGGACGCCGCCGAACAGCACCGGGTAGCCCAGCGAGCTGCTGTCGGTCCATCCCGACGCCAGCACCTGCACGCTCACAGCTCGACCTCCGACCCGGGCTCGGTGACCAGCACGCGGGTGGGCAGGCCGGCCGCGGCGACGTCGGCGGCGAACCGGCGCGGCGGGTCGACCAGCAGCGAGCGCATCCGCCCCGTGCCGGCCACGCCGGGCAGCGCGAGGGTGCCCCAGTGCACGGGGACGGCGACCGCGGGCCGCAGCAGCGAGCAGGCCAGCGCCGCGCCGGCGGGGTCCATGTGGCCGGGGCCGAGGGTGAGGCCCCAGCCCCACACCGGCAGCAGGGCGACGTCGACCGGCGCGAGGTCGGTCATGGCGGGGAAGACGTCGGTGTCGCCGGCGGCGTAGACGGTGCGCCCGTCGCCGGAGACCAGGTGGCCCATGGCGACGGCGTCCGGGCCGCGGGTGGAGCGCGGGCCCCAGCGGTGCCCGCTGTGCACCGCCTCGACGCCGCGGACGGTCAGCCCGCCGTCCGTGAGCGTCTCCCCGGGCGCGAGCTCCTCGACGGCGGTGAACCCGTGCCCGCGCAGCCACGCGCCACCGCCGGGCGGCACCACGACCCGGGTGCCGGTGCCCAGCAGCCGCAGGGAGGGCAGGTGGGTGTGGTCGCCGTGCAGGTGGCTGAGCAGCACCAGGTCGACACCGGCCCACGTCGCGGGGGCCGGCGGGGGCACCACCCGCCGCAGCGGGCCGACCCGGCCGGTGAGCAGCGGGTCGGTGAGCACGGTGCGACCTGCCAGTTCGACCCGGACGGTGGAGTGTCCGAGGAACGTCAGGCTCACCCGGCCAGTATCCGGGTGCCGGTCGTCCCCGCAGCCAGCTCCTGCTGCACCCGGGACCAGGGCACCTGCTTCAGGTCGGCGCGGGTGCGCACCATCGACACCCCGCACGCCAGCACCGCGTCCAGCAGCGGCCCGGGGCCGATCCCGTGGGCGACGGTGCGCAGGCCGAACATGTCCGCGCTGCGCACGATGGCCTGCACCCGGCGCAGCAGGTCCTCGTCGTCCCGGGCGCCGAGCGCGGACACGTCGATCCGCACGCTGGTCAGGGGCACCCGCGACAGGTGGGCGTACAGCGTCTGCCCCATGCCGAAGTCGTCCAGGCACAGCCGGACGCCCAGCGCCCGCAGCTCGTGCAGGGCGGGCACCAGGTCCGCGGTCGAGGTGAGCAGGGCCTCCTCGGTGAAGGCCAGGGACAGCCGCTCGGCGGGCAGCCCGGAAACCTCGAGCGCGCCGCGGACGTCGTCCACAAGCCGGGCGGCCTGCACGTGCCCGGCGGGCAGGTCCAGGGCGAGCAGGGTGACCGCGGGCAGGGTCGCGGCGTGCCGGGTGGCCTGGGCGAGCACCCAGTGCTGCAGCTCGGCGTCGCAGCCCTGCCGGCCGGCGGCGGCCCACAGCTCCGCCGCGGGCAGCAGCGCGCCCGAGGGGTGCGCCCAGGCAGGCGCGCCGTGCAGCGCGCGCTCGTGGCCGGTGCGGCCGGTGACGCTGTAGCGCAGCTCGACCTCCCCGGCGGCGATGGCCGCGGCCACGGAACCCGCCGCGTCGCCGCCGGCGCCGCCGTCCCAGACCCGGACGCAGCCCTTGCCGGCGCGCTTGGCGGCCCGCAGCGCCGCGTCGGCCTCGCGGAAGGCCAGCTGGCCGCCGCCGGGGTGCAGCTCGGCGACCCCGACGCTGGCGCCGAGGGCGAAGGTGCGGTCGGCGGTGCGGTGCGGCAGCGCCATGGCGTCGACGACGCGCTGCGCGGCCTCCACCGCCTCGGCCGGGGTGCCGTCGACCACCACGGCGAACTCGTCGCCGCCGAGCCGGCAGACGACGTCCTGGTCGCGGACGACGGTGCGCAGCCGGCGGGCGACCTCGACCAGCAGCTGGTCGCCGGCCTCGTGGCCGGCCACGTCGTTGACCGCCTTGAACCCGTCGAGGTCCAGCACCAGCAGGCAGCGCTCGCCGGCGGGGGCGGCCAGCTCCTCGAACAGCAGGGCGCGGTTGGGCAGCCGGGTGAGGTGGTCGGTGTAGGCCATCCGCTCCAGCTCGCGCTCGCGGCGCAGCCGGACGGTGGCGTCGCGCAGGTGCAGCACCCGGCGGCCGGAGCCGGCCCGCTCGTGCTGGGTGACCTCGAGCTCGGCGGGCTGGCCGGCGTCGCCGGGGACCCGCAGGTGCAGGGTGGGGGTGCCGGCCGCGAGCGCGGCGCGGGCGGCCTCGCGGTCGGCGGGCAGCACCAGGTCCAGCAGGTCCCGGTCGGCGGCGTCGTCGCCCACGCCGAGCAGGGTGCGGGCCGCGGGGGAGGCGAAGCGCAGCCGCAGGTCGTCGTCGACGATGACCACGCCGTCGGTGCTGCCCTCGACCAGGGCGCGCAGGTCCTCCTCGTTGCGCACCAGGTCGGCGACCAGGCCGGCGCTGCTGCGGATGCGCAGGGTGCTGCGGACCATCAGCAGCGCGACGACGGCGGCCAGCGCGGCGGTGGACCACGGGGTGAGGTCCTGGTCGCGCAGCAGCGCCACGACCAGCGCGACGGGCACGCCGCCGAGGGCCAGCAGGGTGATGGCCAGACCGGTGGCGTTGACCCGTGGGCTGCGGGCGGCGACGTCGTCGGGGGAGGCCGGACGGCGGGGGGCGGTGGCGATCGCGGCCACGCCCGCCTCCAGGGCGACCAGGCAGGCGAGGTCCCCGATGCCCTGCCAGAGCAGGCCGGGCCGGTCCAGGCCGACGGCGAGCATGGCTGCGGCGACGGCCACCATCAGGTTCATGACCACCATCGCGGTGGCCGGGCGCTGCAGCTCGCGGGTGGTCACGGTCAGGACCGCGCCGGCCAGGCCGACGACGAGGACGGCGTACCCGGCGTAGCCGAGGGCGACCGGGGGAGGCGTGCGCAGCTGGTCGGGGGCCGAGAGCGCCAGGACGTCGACCACGAAGGCCAGCGCGAGCACCACCGAGGCGCCGTCCACCAGGAGGGCCAGGCTGCGGGCCATGCGCACCTCGGTGGCCAGCCGGACGCACACCAGCGGCGGGACGACGAGGACCGGCAGCAGCAGCAGGTCGCCGAGTCCGACGACGCCGAAGGAGCCGGCCAGCCCGCTGCCGGTGACCAGCGCGGCCAGGGAGAACAGCGCCCCGGACCAGGCGAGCAGCCGCCACGACGTCCCCCGCCGTCCGGTGGTGCCCCGGGCCAGCCGGTGCGCGCGGACGGCGGTGACCGCGGTGAGCAGGCCGAGCACGGTGTTGTCGGCCTGGAACCCGACGCTGGTCACCGGGGTGACGGCCAGCGCGGCCAGGATGGCCAGGGTCCCGGCCAGCACCAGGAGCGCGCCGCGGCGCAGCTGCCCGCTCACCGGTCGGCCCCCTGGACGGCGGCCAGCCCGGCGGGGACGGCGGCGGCCACCTCGGCCAGGGCGGTCACCTCGGTGGGCCGGGCGAGCAGGAAGCCCTGCACGAAGCGGTGGCCCATGTCGCGCAGCAGCTGCAGCTCGCGCGGGGTCTCCACGCCTTCGACGACGACGTCCAGGCCGAGGCTGGTGCCCAGGTGCAGCACCGAGCGGCACAGCGCCTGGTGCCGGGGGTCGGTCTCGACGGAGGCGAGGAAGGCACGGTCCATCTTGAGCACGTCGATGGGCAGGCCGACCAGGTAGGCCAGCGACGACCAGCCGGTGCCGAAGTCGTCGACGGCGATCCGGACGCCCATCCGGCGCAGCGCGGCCAGCTCGTCGGTCACGTGGGCCTCGTCGAGCAGCACCGACTCGGTGAGCTCGAGGACCAGCCGCTGCGGGGCCAGGCCGCTGGCGGCGAGCGCGTCGGAGACGTCGGTGAGCAGCTGGCCGCTGCGCACGTGCCGGGCGGCGACGTTGACCGCGACGCAGAGGTCGGGCCGGCCGAGGTCGGCGATGGCCGCGGTGGCGGTGTGCATGACCCAGCGGCCCAGCTCGGTGACCAGCGCCGACTCCTCGGCCAGCGGCACGAACTCGGCGGGTGAGACCGCGCCCCAGGTGGGGTGCTGCCAGCGCAGCAGCGCCTCGACGGAGACGACCTTCTGCAGGGCGAGGTCGACGACGGGTTGGTAGACCAGCCGCAGCTCGCCGCGGTCGAGGGCCTGCGCCAGGTCGGAGCGCAGCGCCTCGCGGCGGTTCTGCGCGATGAGCAGGGCGACGGAGTGCCGGCGCACCCGCCCGGGCCCGGCGCCGCGGGCGCTGCCCAGGGCGAGGGAGGCGCGGCGCAGCACCTCGACCGGCTCGTGGTCGGTGCCCTCCAGCGAGGTGAGGCCGGCGCAGGCGGTCAGCCGCAGGCCGTGCACCGGGGCGTCGGCGGGGACCGCGCCCACCAGCCGCTCGGCGAGGGTCTCGGCGTCGCTGATGGTGCCGTCGACGAGGACGGCGAACTCGTGCGGGCCCGAGCGCAGCAGCCGGTCGCCGCCGCGCAGCACGCGGGACAGCCGCCCGGCGACCTCGCGGACGACGTCGGCCGGCGGGGTGTCGGGCAGCCCGCCGATGCCGATCTTGACCAGGCCGACCTCGGCGCCGCCGCGGGCGAGCTCGGCCAGCCGGGCCACCAGGGCGCTGCGGTCGGGCAGGCCGGTCTCGAGGTCGGTGCCGCCCAGCGGGAGGGCGTCGGCGACGGCGGCGTGCTGCGGGGTGGCGCGGGTGAGGTCGCGGCAGTGCAGCACGAGGGCGCCGACGTCGGGGTCGTCGCGCAGGTCGCGGACCCGGGCCTGCAGCAGCAGCCAGCGGCCGTCGTCGTGGCGTACCCGGGCGGTGGCGGTGCGGCCCTCGCGCGTGTCGCCGACCTGGGGGGCCAGCAGCGCGGCGGTGAGCGCGGGCCGGTCGTCGGGGTGCACGGCGGTGCGGACGTCGCGGCCCACCAACCGCTCGGCGCTTCGGCCGATGATGTCGCCGAAACCGGGGGAGGACCACGTGATGGCGAGGTCGCCGGCCAGGATCACCACCGGGTCGACGGCGGAGCGGACCACCGCGCGGAAGTAGGCGTCGCTGCGCTGCAGGGATCGGGTGAGGTCGCGGCTGTCGCGCCAGGAGACGGTCTGGTGCGCCACGAGCAGGACGAGGCCGACGCCGCCGAGCACGGTCTGGGCGACGTCCAGGGTGCCGGTGATGAGCACGCCGGTGAGCAGCAGCGACCCGCCGGCGAGCGCGGTGAGGTGCGGCAGGACGGCGGCGACGAAGGACAGCGGCTCGTCCTGCGCCAGCGGCTCGCCGCGGGTGTGGTCCTGCAGGGCCGCGCTGACCAGCAGGGCCAGGCCGACGGTGGCGACGACCGCGGTGGCCACCAGGGGCGGGGTGGCGGCGTCGTCCTCGTCGGAGAAGGCCATCAGCACCAGGGCGCCGGTGATCGTCACCTGTCCGGAGAGCGCGAGCACGGCGACCCGGCGCAGCGCACCGGAGGTGCTGGCGACGACGAGCAGGCCCATCGCGGTGAGCAGCGCCAGCGTGGTGCCGAGGGCCACCAGGGTGATGTCGAAGACGGTGTCGAGGCCCAGCGACCGGCCGCTGACCAGCTCGAAGGTGGCCAGCGCGCAGAGCAGGCAGGCGTCGAGGAACAACAGCAGCGAGGTGACGAGCTGGGCGCGCAGCCGGCGCCAGGTGCCGGTCGGGATGAGCCGGAGCAGCGGCGGGACGGTGAGCAGCATCCCGGGGAGCGCGCCGACGGTCATCGGCACGGTCGACCCGGGTACGTGCAGCGCGAGGGCGGCCCCGACGCCGGCGGTCACGAGGGCGCCGGCGTACCAGCCCCACACGCCGGGGTGGCTGCTGCGCCGGGCGGCCGAGCGGGCCAGCAGGGCCCCGCCGAGGAGGGCGAGCACGGAGAACAGCGCGACGCCGAGGTCGGACAGCGGGGCCGGCTGGGCGGCGGACACGACGATGCCCGCGGACAGCACGACGGCCCCGGTGGCCACCCGACGGGGCGTCGCGGCCAGCGGGGGACCGCCGGGGAGCGCCGGAGGGCCTGGGTTCACCCGGTGGTCGTCGTCGTCGCGACCGGCTGCGTTGAGCGTCCCGCGCCCGTCGTCACCCCTCGGGGTTGGCCCGTCACCGGCGTTTCGCGGTGTTGCGCTCGTGGAACCCCGTGTTCACCTGTACGTTCCCGGCACCAGCCCTGCAGTAGCCCGCGAGGTCCCGATGATGTGGCTCTGGCTCCCCGTCCTGTGGTTGGCCCTCGCCTGTGCGCTGGGGGTGTGGCTGGGCCGCGTGCTGCGCACCGCGGAGCGCAACGAGGACGTCCGGCTGGACGTCGACCGCGCCCTGGAGCGCGAGCTCGCCGGTCTCTGACCTAGGGGCTGACGGCCTCGACCGCGGCGGCCTGCTCGGCGGCGGGCGCCTCGACCGGGGGCTGGGTGACGATCGCGGCCTCGGTGGGCGGGGCGACCTCGGTGCTCTGGGTGGCGGGAGCGGTCGAGGGGGCCGCGGAGGACACCTGCGGGGCACGACTGACCACCGCCGCTGCGGCGGAGACCGGGGCACCCGCCGACGGGACGGCGACGGCACCGCCGCCGCCGGGGACCGGCACGGGGACGCCGTCCACCACCACGACGGCCGCGGTGGGGTCGGCCGGGCCGACGACGGCGGGGTCCTGGCCGGTCACGGCGTCCTGCGCGGTGCCGTCCTGCGCCGGCCGGCCCGGCGCGGCGCTGCCGGAGGGGTCGGCCGCGGCGGCGTCGTCCCGGGTGCTGCCGTCGGCGGCGGGCGCGCCGTCCTCGGTGCCGCTGTCGGTGGTGTCGGCGGTGTTCTGCACGACGGTGTCGCCGTCGCTGACCGCCTGGTGCACCAGCACGGCGGCGGGGACGGCCAGGAAGCTGGCGATCCAGATGGCCAGCGCGACGGGCACCCAGCGCACGTCGCGGCCGGGGGCCCGGCGGGTGCCGGTGGCAGGGCCGGTCGCCCGGCGCGACCCGGTGGCGCCGCCGCCCGTGGTGGGCCCCGTGGTGGCGGGTCCGGCGGGGGCCGGGGCGGCGCGGCGGGCGCCGCCATCGGTGGCGATCTGCCCGAAGGCGGGGAAGGGCGATGCGTCGGCGGGGGTCTCGGCGACGACGCGGAGACCGGTCAGCGGGGGCAGCGGCGGGACGGGGGTCGGCCCGGACGGGACGCGGGCCACGCGGGCCTCGGTCTCGGGCTCGGCGTGCCGGCCTGCTGCAGCACGATGCCTGCTTCCCACGTTCGTCCCCCGGTGAATTGCACTCGTGTCATTCGTTGCTGACGGAGAGGCAACCTAACGGGGCTCTGAGTGACGGACCAGTCCCAGTCGGCGTGTCGACAAGGACACGCCGAGCGATGTTCACGCTCACAACGACCGGGCTGCTACCACCCGTCCCACCTGCCCCAACGCCGGCCGCCGCACGGGTCAACCCGCCGCGGCGTCCGTGGGTCCGCGTCGTGCAGCGGACGAAGGGGCGCCGGCGCGGGCCGACCCGCACGAGGGCGGCCGCGCCGTCAGTTGGTGTCGGATCCCGCGGCGCTGGAGGAGGGGGCCTCCTCGGTCGGCTCCTCGGTGGGCGTGCTGGGCGGCGAGGTGTTGCTGAGCGTCGCCGGGGTGCTGCTGGAGTCGCCGCCAGTCGTCGTCCCGCCGGTCGTCGTGCCGCCGCTGGTGGACCCGTTGCCGGTGGATCCGCCACCGGTGGTGCCGGTCCCCGACCCGCTGCCGGTCCCGGACCCTGAGCCGGTGCCCGCGCCGGCGCCGGGGACGACGGCCTGCGAGCCGGCGCGCACCGTGGTGGGCGGGGTGGCGACCTGGGGGGCGGCGTCGTCGACGTCGGGCTGGGCTGAGTCCGCGGTGCTCGGGGCGACGGTGCCCGACAGGTCGATCGTGTCCATCCCCGGCATGGTCGGCGCGGGGGTGGTGGTGGCCGGGGCCTCGGTGCCGGCCTCGCCGGTGCGGGCGGCCTCGTCGGTGCCGGTGGGGGCGCCGCCGCTGGCGAACCCGCTGGTGAGCAGGACCGCGGCGACGATGGACAGCACTCCCGCGCCGATGCCGGCGGGGATCCAGCGGCGGGCGCTGGAGGAGCGGGTGATCACGGTGCGGTGGGTGAGCGGCCCGGCGTCGTCGTCGTCGTCGGGCGTGACCTCGACCGCGTAGTGCCGGCCGGTGTCGGTGACGACGTGGTGGCGACCGGTGTCGGACAGCCACTCCTGGTCGAGGGCGTGCCGGCCGGTCTCGAGGAAGTCGTCGTGCCGGGCGAACTCGGCGGCGACGTCGACCTCGGTCACCGGCTCGGCCACCGGCTGCGGGGCGATGCGCAGGGACGCGGCGTGCGCGGTGCGCAGACCGGGCGCCGGCGGGGGAGCGTCGTCGTCCGGGTCCTCGTCGATCTCGTCGTCCAGCTCGCCCTCGAGGTCGTCCGCCTCGGTGAGGTCCGCGACGGGGGCGGCGACGGTCGCCGGGGCGGCGGCAGGGACCGGGGCCGCAGCCGCGACCGGGGGCGCGGCAACGACCGGGGCGGGCACGGGCGGGCGTGCGGGGGCAGGGGGAGCGGCGGCGACGGCCGAGGCGACGGCGGCAGCCGGCAGCGAGCCGGTGGGGGGCGCCGGGAGGTCGATCGTGACGGCGCGGCGGGCGGCGGCGGCCTTGGCGGCGGCGTCCAGCGCCTCGAGCAGTGCCTGGTCGAGCACCGGCTGGCGGGCGGAGTCGCGGATGAGGTCGCGGGCGGCGCCGGCGGCGGTGCCGTCGTCCAGCGGACCCAGCCGCATCGAGTCGACCATCGGGTCGAGGGCGTCGAACCAGGTCGTCTCGTCGGCGGGCGGCGCCAGCGTCGTGGTGGCCGACGGGCGGGCCGGGGGCGGCACCGGCGGCAGCGCGCGGCGGGGCGTCGGGCTCTGGTCCACCGTGGTCCTTCCCCGTTGCGGGTGCCTGTCCGAGGTCACCCGATCGGCGGAGATGGTGACACTCCGGAGGTGTCTGACAACAGTCTGTCCGGGCGTGTCGTCGCGACACGCGGCAGGAGTGACCCGGTGTGACTCGTGGGGCGGTGCGGTCCGCCACCGTCCACCGCCCCCTGCGCCTACCGTCCACCTGTGAGAACAGCGGCCGCCCTCGTCGTGGCGGCCGTGCTGACGGGCTTCGTCGGCCTGCTGCTGAACGGCACGTACCGGTTCGAAGGCCCCGTCGTCGTGCGGGTGACCCCCACGCACGGCCTGCACGCCGGCGACGTCCTCCTCCTGCTCGGCTGGCTGGCCGCGATGCTGGCGCTGACCGCTCTGGTGCGCAGCAGGCGGAACTGATCCAGGCCCGTGAGGCGGCCCACCGCACGCGGTGGCACAGTGGCGACGGTGAAGACGTGGCTCGACTCCTGGCCGGTGTTCCGCCAGCTCACCGGTCCCGATCCGCTGGGTCGCGGCCACGCCGCGCGCAGCAAGCGGACCGAGGCCGTCACGAGCCGGACGGCGACCGCCGACCGCGTCGTGAAGAGCATCTGCCCCTACTGCGCCGTCGGCTGCGGGCAGCGCGTGTTCGTCAAGGACGAGCAGATCGTGCAGATCGAGGGCGACCCCGACTCCCCGGTCAGCCGCGGTCGGCTCTGCCCCAAGGGCAGCGCCAGCAAGCAGCTGGTCACCAGTCCCACCCGGGTGACGACGGTGAAGTACCGCCGTCCGTACGGCACCGAGTGGGAGGACCTGGCCCTCGATGAGGCGATGGAGATGATCGCCGACCGCGTGCTCGCCGCGCGGGAGAAGGGCTGGCAGGAGCTCGACGGCGACCAGCGGGTCAACCGCACCATGGGGCTGGCCAGCCTTGGTGGCGCGACGCTGGACAACGAAGAGAACTACCTGATGAAGAAGCTGTACAGCGCCATGGGTGCGATCCAGATCGAGAACCAGGCGCGCATATAGCACTCCGCCACGGTGCCCGGTCTGGGTGCCACGTACGGGCGCGGCGGCGCCACCGGTTTCCAGCAGGACCTGGTCAACGCGGACTGCATCGTCATCGAGGGCTCGAACATGGCCGAGTGCCACCCGGTCGGGTTCCAATGGGTGATGGAGGCCAAGGCGCGCGGCGCGAAGGTGATCCACGTCGACCCCCGGTTCACCCGGACGTCGGCCGTGGCGGACACCCACGTGCCGCTGCGGGCGGGCACCGACATCGCCTTCCTCGGCGGCCTCATCTCCTACGTGCTGGAGAACGAGCTCGACTTCCGCGACTACGTGCTGGCCTACACCAACGCGTCGTCCCTGGTCGGTGAGGACTTCCAGGACACAGAAGACCTCGACGGCCTCTTCTCCGGCTGGGACCCCGAGTCCTCGTCCTACGACAAGACGTCGTGGCAGTTCGAGGGCGCGCACGAGCCGTCGGCGACGGGCACCGACGAGATCGACCCGGTGGCCCCGGACGCCGGGAAGGTCGGGAGCCCGGCCACCGACCCGACCCTGCAGCACCCGCGCAGCGTCTACCAGGTGCTCAAGCGGCACTTCGCCCGCTACACCCCCGAGATGGTGGGCGACATCTGCGGCGTCGAGCCGGAGGTGTTCCTCGACGTCGCCCGCGCGGTGACGGCGAACTCGGGCCGCGACCGGACGACGGCATGGGTCTACTCGGTGGGCTGGACGCACCACACGGTGGGCGTGCAGTACATCCGCACCGCCGGGATCCTGCAGGCGCTGCTGGGCAACATGGGCCGGCCGGGTGGCGGCATCCTGGCGCTGCGCGGGCACGCCTCCATCCAGGGGTCGACCGACATCCCGACGCTGTACAACCTGCTGCCGGGCTACCTGGCCATGCCGCACGCGGGCGAGCACTCCAGCCTCGACGAGTACTGCAAGGTCGGCGACGAGATGGTCGGGTTCTGGGGCGGCACCCGGGCCTACATGGTCAGCCTGCTCAAGGCGTGGTTCGGCGACGCCGCGACGGCGGAGAACGACTACTGCTTCGACCTGCTGCCGAAGATCAACGGTGACCACGGCTCCTACCGTCAGGTCGCCGACATGATCCAGGGGAAGATCCCCGGCTACTTCCTGGTCGGGGAGAACCCGGCGGTGGGCCACGCCAACGGCAAGATGCAACGCCTGGGCCTGGCCAACCTGGACTGGCTGGTCGTCCGCGACCTGCAGATGATCGAGTCGGCCACCTTCTGGAAGACCGCGCCGGAGATCGAGACCGGTGAGCTGGTCACCGACCAGATCGGCACCGAGGTCTTCTTCATGCCGGCCGCCACGCACACGGAGAAGGAAGGCACCTTCACCAACACCCAGCGGCTGCTGCAGTGGCACCGGCAGGCGATCGAGCCCCCGGACGACGCCCGCAGCGACCTCTGGTTCTACTTCCACCTGGGCCGCATCCTGCGCGACCGGCTGAAGGACTCCACCGACCCCCGCGACCGCGGCCTGCAGGCGCTGACCTGGGACTACCCGACGCACGGCCCGCTCGTCGAGCCCAGTGCAGAGGCGGTGCTGCGCGAGATCAACGGCGTGGGCCCCGACGGGAAGGCGCTGTCCTCCTACACCGAGCTCAAGGACGACGGGACGACGACGGCCGGCTGCTGGATCTACACCGGGGTCTACGCCGACGAGGTCAACCAGAGCGACCGCCGCAAGCCCGGGCGGGAGCAGAACTGGGTGGCCCCGGAGTGGGGCTGGGCGTGGCCGGCGAACCGCCGCACGCTCTACAACCGCGCCTCGGCCGACCCCGAGGGCAAGCCCTGGAGCGAGCGCAAGGCCTACGTCTGGTGGGACGAGGAGACGCAGAGGTGGACGGGGCACGACGTCCCGGACTTCGAGGCCACCAAGCCGCCGTCCTACCGGCCCGAGCCCGGCGCGAAGGGCCCGGACGGCATCAGCGGGGCCGACGCGTTCATCATGCAGAACGACGGCAAGGCCTGGCTGTTCGCGCCGTCCGGTCTGGCCGACGGGCCGCTGCCCACGCACTACGAGCCCGACGAGTCGCCGGTGCCCAACGCGCTGTACCGGCAGCAGGCCAACCCGGGCCGCGAGGTCATCGAGGCGGCCTGGAACCGCAGCAACCCGCCGACCAGCGACGTCTACCCGTACGTGTTCACCACCTACCGGCTGACCGAGCACCACACGGCCGGCGGGATGAGCCGCACGCTGCCCTACCTCGCCGAGCTGCAGCCGGAGTTCTTCGTCGAGGTCTCCCCGGAGCTCGCCGACGAGCGCGGCCTGGAGAACGCGGGCTGGGCGACGCTGGTCAGCGCCCGGACGGCGATCGAGGCGCGGGTGCTGGTCACCGAGCGGATGCGGCCGCTGAAGATGGGGCGCGGCCAGGTCGTGCACCAGATCGGCATCCCGTACCACTGGGGTGAGCAGGGCATCTCCACCGGCGACAGCGGCAACGACCTGTTCGGCGTGGTGATGGACCCGAACGTGCACATCCAGGAGTCCAAGGTCGCTACCTGCGACATCCAGCCCGGACGGCGTCCCCGCGGTCCCGCGCTGGTCGAGCTGGTGGAGTCCTACCGGCAGCGCGCCGGCGTCAAGAGCGGGCTGGTGCCCGTCGGTGGGCGCTCGCCCGTCGAGGAGACCAACATGACCGGCGAGGAGAAGGGGCAGACGCACACCACGCAGAGCGCCCCCGACCACGTCGCGGAGGCACAGCCGTGAGCCAGTTCAGCTCCGCCAGCCCGGCGTTCACCGGGCACGACCCGGAGAACCGGCTCTACGGGCCGCTGCCCGACGTCACCGGGGAGGCCGGGTACGAGCCCGACCACCCGGCGAGGGTCGGGTTCTTCACCGACACCAGCGTGTGCATCGGCTGCAAGGCCTGCGAGGTGGCCTGCAAGGAGTGGAACACGCTCCCGATGGACGACGCCGACGGCACCCGCGACGCCCTCGGGCTGTCCGGGATGAGCTACGACAACACCGGGATGCTCGGTGCGAACTCGTGGCGGCACGTGGCCTTCGTGGAGCAGTCACGCTCGGTGGACCTGCCGATGCCCTCGATGGGGGTCCCGGCGGCACCCGACCAGGGCGTGGGCTCCGCCGGTGGGTGCGGCGGCTCGTGCGGCTCGGAGTCCCCGGCGCACGGGAACGCCGACGGCACCACGATCGACCAGCACAGCGTGCTGAACGCGCAGGCGCTGTCGTCGTTCGACCCGCAGACCGCCCAGTCGGGCGACCGGGAGATCCGCTGGCTGATGTCCAGCGACGTGTGCAAGCACTGCACGCACGCCGGGTGCCTGGACGTCTGCCCGACCGGGGCGCTGTTCCGCACCGAGTTCGGCACCGTGGTGGTGCAGGACGACATCTGCAACGGGTGCGGCTACTGCGTGCCGGCCTGCCCGTACGGCGTGATCGACCAGCGCAAGGGCGACGGCCGGGTCTTCAAGTGCACGATGTGCTACGACCGGCTCACCGACGGTCTGCAGCCGGCGTGCGCCACGGCGTGCCCGACGCAGTCCATCCAGTTCGGTGACCTCGACGAGCTGCAGGCCCGCGCGGACGCCCGGCTGGCCACGTTGACCGAGCAGGGCGTGACGACGGCGCGGCTGTACGGCCGGGACACCGACGACGGCGTGGGCGGCGCGGGGGCGTTCTTCCTGCTGCTCGACGAGCCCGAGGTCTACGGCCTGCCGCCGGACCCGGTGGTGACCACCCGCGACCTGCCCTCGATGTGGCGGCACGCGGCGGGTGCGGCGGCGATGCTGGTCGGCGTCGCGCTGAGCGGCTTCCTGGGACGGCGGCGATGACGCGGCCCGACCCCGAGGTGGCCCAGGCCGACACCCCGGAGATGCGCACCAGTGGCCGCCCGGCCGAGGCGCTCGACGCCCCGCTGGACCACCGGCCGGGGACGTCGGGGGTGGCGACGCCGGGTGGTGGCTGGCGCCGCGCGGACGGCCCGACCCGGGGCCAGCAGCGCCGCAAGCGCAAGGGCGGCGGACGGCGGGGCGGCGCCCGCGACGGCGACCCGACGGTCGAGGACGCCGAGTTCCAGAGCTACTACGGCCGGCAGATCGTGAAGTCGGCGGTCTGGAAGACCCCGGACGTCCCCCTCTACCTGTTCCTGGGCGGCGCGGCGGGCTCGTCGGCGGTGCTGGGCGCGGCGGCGGAGTTCTCCGACCGTCCGGCGCTGGCCCGCACCGCGCACCTGATCGCCGGTGGGGGAGCGGTCGCCAGCGTCGGGTTCCTCATCCACGACCTGGGCCGGCCGGAGCGGTTCCTGCACATGCTGCGGGTGTTCAAGCCGACCAGTCCGCTGAGCGTGGGCTCCTACATCCTGTCGCCCTTCAGCGCGCTGACCGGGGCGGCGGCTGCGCTGACCCTGGCGGAGCGGGTGGACCGGGTGCCGGGCTGGGTGAAGGCGCCGTGGCTGCGGAGGACCGCCGGCGTCGGCGGCGCGGTGTTCGGCGGGCCGATGGCGGCCTACACCGCGGTGCTGCTGGCCAACACCGCGACGCCGTCGTGGCACGAGCCGGGCAACCAGCTGCCGTTCGTGTTCACGGGGTCGGGTCTGGCCGCCGGCGGCGGGCTGTGCATGGCGTTCACCCCGGTCGACCAGGCCGGCCCGGCACGCAAGGCCGCCGTCGTGGGTGCCGCGGTGGAGCTGGCCGCGATGCACAAGGTGGAGAACGACCACGGCATCGTGAGCGAGCCCTTCCACATCGGCCGGGCCGGGAAGCTGCTGCGCATCGCCAAGGCGTGCACGGCTGCGGGCGCGGTGGGTGCGGCGGTGCTGGGCGGGAAGCGGTGGGGTGCGGTGGCCTCCGGCGCGCTGCTGGCGGCGGGGTCGGCGCTGACCCGGTTCGGCGTGTTCGACGCGGGGATGGCGTCGTCGAAGGACCCGAAGTACGTCGTCGTCCCCCAGCGCGAGCGCCTGGCCGCCCGCGCAGCGGGCACGCAGACCTGAGCCCACTGGACGAGCTCGCAAGGTCTGCGGGCCCTTCGCCCTCGTCCCAGTCGACCAGGACGAGGGTGATGGCGACGGTTGGGCAGGGGTCGGAGTGCCGAGTGGCTTGCCCACCCGATCAGGTGATGGTGCTCAAGACCCCTCGGGTCTCAGCCGATGTCCACGGTGAAGCGCCGTCGACGTCTGGAGCCCCACCGTGTCCCTCGAGCGCTCCCTCTCGGGACGCCATCGCCTGCTCTGGACCGTCTCAGTGGTCGTCGCCCTCGCTGCGACCGTGACAGCAAGCGCGGGTCGGGCGGCACCCGGTGACGCCGTCTCGTCCGTAGTCCTCGCCGACCCAGGTGGCCTCGAGACGCCTCCCGCCAGTGACGACGGCACCACGTCATCGCGACCGACGGTCGCCGACCTGCCCGTCCTCGGCGCAACACCGGAAGGCCGCAGTTCGGCGGCGGCCGAAGTCACCCCCGACGGTCCGACCGCCACCTCGGGATCAGCCGCCCTCGCGCCGACGACGTCCGCCGACGCGGCCACGTCCACGGTCCCGGGGCTTGCGCCGACGCCGGCCGCTGCAGACCTGCCGCGGCCCGTGGCTGCTCAGAGCCCGGCGCCCCCCGCTGCGCCGGTCCCGACCGGCAGCATCCCTGCAGAAGGGGCAGTCAGATCATTGTCCGTTCTGGACTTCGGCGCGGTCGGCGACGGGGTGACCGACGACACCGTCGCCGTGCAGCGGGCCTTCGACGCTGCGATGCCTGGCGACCAGGTCTTCCTACCTGCTGGCCTCACCTTCGTGCAGAGTCAGGTGCTCGTCGTCCGCAACCCGGGCGTGACCGTGACCGGAGGCGGCACGCTGCTGGCCACGAGGGAGTCGGCGTCGTCGCTGACCCTCGCCGCCGACGGCGTCGTCCTGGACGGCATCACTCTCACCATCTCGGGCACCACTCGGCGGTGGGATGCCTACGAGCAGCACCGCGTCCGCATCGCCGGCCACTCCGGCATCGTGATCCGCCGAGTGACCGTCGACGGTTCAGCCGCCGCAGGCGTCTTCGTCGGCAACGCCGCCGCCAACTTCGTCGTGGACCGAGTCACGGTGCGGAACACGCGGGCTGACGGCGTACACGTCACCGAGTCCTCCCATGACGGACGCATCATTGCGCCGGTGGTGCGCAACTCCGGGGACGATGGCGTGGCTGTGGTCTCCTACCGCCGGGACGCTGCCCTGTGCGCCCGCATCGACATCCAGTCCCCCGACGTCGATGGCGTCACCGCCGGCCGCGGAATCTCCGTCGTCGGGGGTGAGGACATCACGTACCGGGACATCGCCGTGCGGAACACCTACGGAGCTGCGGTCTACATCGGCGCCGAAGACGTGTGGTCGACCCGCGGCACCGCCCGCGTGGCCGTCCTCGGGGGCACGATCACCGGCGCCAACTACCAGGCATCGGTCGATCACGGTGCCGTCATGGTGTACAACGGCACCTCCACGCAGGCGGTCAGCGACGTGTCGATCAGCGGGCTGTCCATCGTGGGGACCCGCCCGTCGGCGAGTTGGGTTGTCGGCCTCATCTCGGACAGCCCCGCCGGACCAGGGCTCCGCGCCGTTGTCCTCCAGCGCATCGCGGTGAGCAGCGGGGGGCCCGCGCGGCTCCTCACCAGCAACCGCGCCACCACGACCTTCACCGCCACGGGCTGGACCTCCGCCGGCTCGCAGGTTGCCGACCGCTGGGCCTGATACCCGCTCCAGGGTCAGTTCGGTGCGCGTTCGCTCCGGCGGACATCTGGGCGGGTCGCCCATCGGGGCAGGTCGAAGACCCAGGCGGTGAAAGCGGAGCGCCGGACGATCGCCCGGGCTGCCAACGGGATGGCCACGCCGAGGACGACGGCCACCCCGAGGATGAGGAGGGGGGAGGTCACCCCTGCTCCGACCATGCAGACCCGCACGCCGGCGACGACCATCACGTGGGCCAGGAATATCGGGAGCGTCTCCCTTCCGATCGACGCGAGCCTGCGGGCCAACGGTCCGGTCCGGGCCAACAGCGATGCCACCGCCAGCAGTGCGGCCATGCCCGCCACCGCCGCCACCATCGCTGCCAGCCGCTCGGGCACCGGTGCGGTGGGGCCCAGTCGGGTCGCTGGCGCGAGGTCCCACGGGCTGAGCAGGAGGAAGAGGGTCAGCGCCACGCCCGCAGTTGCGGCAACGAGCCGCGGATCTGCGGACAGCAGTTGGCTCACACGGTTCATCCCGATCGCACTGCCCGCGGCTGCGAAGAACAGCAGTGAGAGGCCGGTCAGTCCGACCACGTCGGAGTTCCACGACCAGGTCGTGACAGCCGTCGCGAAAAGCAGGACCAGGGACCCGGCCGCCCGGGAGCGGGAGCGCCATGGCGCCAAGACCGCCAGCACCACGGCTGTGACCACCAGGAACGGCAGGAACCAGAGGTGGGCGAAGGACTCCCACGGGCGGAGCGACTCCGCGATCCCGCGAGGGGTGTTGCGCAGGTCATTGGTGCCGAACTCGATGGCCCCCTGCAGAATGAACCAGACCAGGTACAGCCAGCCGAACAGGCGCACCCGGTCGAGGGCAGATGCCAGGCGCCCGCGCTTGACCGCCGAGAGGGGGACGAACACGCCCACCAGGAACACCAGCGTGGGCATCCGGAACACGTGCAGCGCAGCGTTGGCGTCGTGCAGCCACCCGCCGGGTGGCGCCAACCCGGCCGCGACGAGACCGTCGATGCTGTGATTGATCACCACTCCCACGATCGCCAGCGCCCGGGCGACGTCGATGGCGACCACCCGTCGACGGGTCGGTACGGCGGCGGTCATCTTGTGCCACGCTACGCGCCAGGATGACGCTCGGTGACCTCGGTGGTTCAGGGTGAGGTCAGCATCACGGGCAGATGGTCACCCCGACGAGGGACGGATCACCGCGCAGAACGGGTCTGCGTGCTCCGATGGAGACCGGACCGCGACGTACCATTCATGACTGCGTAACCGCCGTCGCCGGCCACCGCCGTGATGGATCCGAAAAGGAAGAGCCCTGGATGACGACGAGCCACCGGCAGCAGGCGTCCCTGCGAGGCAGCCGCACCGCCGTCCCAGGGACGAACGAGACCGACTCCTGGCCCGGCCCCGGCCTGCCGACCCGACTGCTCGCAGGGCTGCTCGTGGTGGGTGCGTTGATCGGCGGCACCCTCGGAGCGTTGACTACGCTAGGTGATGATGGGACCACGGTCGTCGTCGGTATGGAGGTCGTCCCCGACGTCACCACGCTCACGGGCCCCCTGGAGACGAGCAACTCGGTCGTCAACGACACGTCGTTCATCCTGAGCGAGATCGCCTACCTCGACTTCGAGCGCGACGCTCAGCAGGACGTCGACCCCGACACGGCGTTGTCGGTGACCCGCGTCGGCACGTCACAAGTCGTGGAGATCGCCGGGACGTCCGCGTCCGAGACGCAGGCCACGGCCGCTGTCGACCGCATCTTCGACGCCTACGTCGAGCGCCGCGTCACGGGGGCGACCAACGCGGTGCAGGGTGACCTCACGGTCGTCCAGCAGCGGTTGGCCGCCCTCGGGGCCGCCGCCGACGACGAGTCCGGTGCCCTGCTGCAGGAGCGGCAGCGACTCCTCGCGCAGGAGGCGGACCTGCAGTCCGCGCTCCAGCGCGCTCAGTTCGTCGTCCCGGTGCTCTACGGCCCCGCGACCCAGCCGGCGGCCGCAGCCTCCTCCACGCTGCTCGCCGCCATCATCGGTGCGGTCGGCGGCATGGTGGTGGCGCTGGTGCTGGTGCTGGGACGACGACTGGTCACCCGGCGACTCCTGGACGCCCGCGAGCTCGCGACGGTCGGCATCAGCCTGCTGCCCCCACGCGTGCCGGCCGGCCGGCCGGGGCAGCGTGGACGAGGTGTTCCGTTGCGCCGTCCGGTCCCTGCCGTCGCCGAGGCGGCGCGGGCCATCTCCGGCCAGCTGCTGCCACCGGGCAGTGGGCCGGCGTCCGTCGTCCTCGTGGACGGCGACCGCAGCTCGGGTGCCGCCGAGGTGGCGTGGTCCGTCGCTTGGGTCAACGCCGCTGCCGGGTCCGCGGTCACGCTCTACGTACCGGCAGAGGACCACGCCGCGTCGACGGTCCCCACAGTCGTGCTCCCCACGTTGTCCGTGGTCGATGTCGCCGCGGGGACGGACGGGGGGTGGCTGCAGCACGAGGTGGCTGCCCAGCTCGCCGCCGGGCGACACGTGCTGCTTGCGGCCACGTGGGGAGCGCCGGAGGCGGTGCTCGACAGCTTCCTGCCGCTCGCCGAGCGCGCCGTCGTCGTCGTCGGCGAGGGCGTCGCGCGCAAGGAGAGCGTCATCGCCACCACCAACGGGCTCGGTTCGCTGGGGGACACCGACTTCGTCGGAGCCGTTGTGACCACTGACCGCCGGGCCTGGGGCGCGCCGGTCGAGCTGGGCGGTCCCGGGTCCCACCGAGACGTCGACCCACGCCGGGTCGAGGCCGCAGAGGCGTGAGCGGTCCCGACCGGGGAGCTGACGGGGGCCGGGAGTTCCGCCGGAGCTTCGCCGCGCGTCTGGTGTTCGCTGTCCTCGGTCTCCTGGCCACCCTCGGTACGTCTGTGGTGGCTGTCCGCGTCCTGGACACCGCCGACGCCGCAGCATTCCTGGCGATCCTCGCCGCCCTCATGCTCGGACCCATGCTCGGCCGCCTGGGCCTGGGGCCGCACCTCATCCGCACCGTCGCCGCCGCTCGGTCCGAGCGCGAGATCGCCCAAGCGGTGACCAGCCACCTCGTGGCGGTCCTCCTGCTCAGTGTGCTCACCGCGCCTCTGGTCGCCTTCCTGGCCACCCCGGCCGTGCGCGAGGGTCGTGGCGCAGTGGTGCTGCTCGTCGTCGTCCTGGTGGTTGCCGAGTCACTGCGCCTGACGGTCAGCGACGTCTACGCCGCAGTCGGCCGGGTGGGATGGGCCGTGCTGGGAACCCACCACGTGCGCGCTCTCTGCTCGCTCTTGGTCGTCCTGGTCGTGGTCGTGTCCGCCGACGACGTCGACCTCATCGCCGTGCTGCTCACCTACACCGGAGCCTCCGTCGTGCTGCTCGCCGTCTCGCTCGTGCGGCTGCCCGTGCGCGGGCACGGCGCGCGCATCGGGCGGTTGACCGGTCTGTTCGCGATCGTCCTGGCGGGAAGTCAGTTCTTCGCTCTCGAGCTGGGGGCGTTCCTGGTCGGGCGGGCCGACGTGTGGGTCGCGGGTTTCAGCTTCAGCGCCCGCGACGCCCTGCTGTACTCGGCAGCCAGTGTGCTGGCGATGCAGGTGGCTTTCGTGGAAGGTCTCGCCAACATCGCTCTGACACCCGTGGCCGCGCGCCTCTGGGCGGCTGGCAAGCGGGACCGCGTAGTGGCTCTGCTGTCGGCGAGCTCGACGCTCACCACCACCGTGACCGTGTTCGGCGTCGGCGTGGTCGCGCTCGCCGCTCCCTGGCTGCTCCGGCTGTACGGCGACGGTCTCGAAGATGCCGCGGCCCTGCTGACGATCCTTGCGGTCGGCGCTCTGGGCATGGCCGCGTTCGGCGGTTGCGCTGTTCTCCTGGTGGCCTCCGGGAACGGCCGCGCCGCCGCGCTCTCGGTCGTGTCGGTGCTCGTCGTCATGGTCCCGGTGGTTGCCGTTGCCACCTGGTGGGGCGGACCTGCTGGTCTCGCCGCGACCAGCGCCAGCGCCACCATCGCGCTGTTCGCGTCGTACACGGTCGCCTGCCGGCGGGCGGTCGGTAGGGTGCCACTGCCGACCTTCCGCGTCGTGCACAGCATCCGGGTGATCCGTGGTGGCCTCACCGCCGACGAGGACGCTGCCGCCGCCCCGGCGGCTGGGGCGGTCGGAGCCAAGGCTGAGGGAACGGTCTCGCGATGACCGCCGTGCTGGGCCCCCCCGCAGAAGCCGCGGTCGGCCCCCGCCGCACCATCTCGGTCTGGTGGCTCTCCCCGGCCGTCATCATCGGGGCGGTCGCCCTGCCGACCACCGTGCTGAGCGGGCTCGTCGCAGATGACCGCTACCGCGCGCTGTGGCGCACACCCAAGGTCGTCGACGCCACCCTCGTCGGCCTCTTCTCTCTGGGCCTGCTGCTGTTCATCCTCGGTGCCCTCCTGCCCGCACTGCGGGGCGCCGCCCCTCCCGCCCGGACCTGGCCCGGCTTCACCGCACGGGACCTGAGGCTGCTCGGGCGGGCTCAGGCCACGCTCTTCGCCCTCACGATGCTCGGTTACGTCGGCTTCGCCTTCGCCACGGCCCGGGCAGGTATCGGCCTGGACGTCTTCGTCCGGGTACTGGTCGACCAGGAGCTCTACGGCGTCGGCATCCGGGACAGCATCGGGACCATCCCCGGTGTGACCACGATGACCCAGTTCGGGGTCGCCTTCGTCGTGGTCACGGGCCTGCTCGTGTCCGCCGAGGGGTGGCGGCGGAGGCACGCCGTGTGGGTCGCGGTCGTCCTGTTCCTGGCGCTCGTGCGGGCCTACTTCGTGACCGAGCGCCTGGCGCTGCTCGAGCTCGTGGTCCCGCTCGTCGTCGTCCTCGTCCTCGGGTGGTCGCGCACTCGTGCCGGGGCCCGGCGGGCAGGGCTCCTGCCGCTCGTCATGCTGCCCGTCGTCGTCGGGGTGTTCGCGGCCTTCGAGTACTCGCGCAGCTGGATCTTCTACCAGGCGCAGGGTGGTCAGTCGTTCCCCGTCTTCGTGGTCGAGCGGTTCGCCGGCTACTACCTCACCGCCTACAACAACGGCGCGATCCGGCTGCTGCACCAGCCCGACTCGGGGCTGCCCTACGACCTCTGGGCAGCGTTCTGGACGGCTCCCGGGATTGCGGACCTCGACCTGTATCGCCGGCTGACAGGGCTGGACGAGCTGCAGGTCTACGGCGAGGCGCTGGCCTCGTTCGGCAACCCCGAGTTCAACAACACGGGCGGTGTGGCCAGCCCGTTCGTAGACCTCGGGTGGGTGGGTGGGCTGCTGTTCTTCCTGCTGGCCGGGTTCCTGTGCGGAGTCCTCTACCGGTCGGTCCGCGCCGGGCGGGCCACCGGTCTCCTCTTCTACCCCTTGGTGGTGCTGACCCTGCTCGAGCTGCCCCGCTACGTCTACATCGCCCAGGGCCGGGCCACGCCCGCGCTGCTCGCCTTCCTCGTCATCGGGGTTCTGCTCAACCGGTCGCGCCGCAACTCCGCCGGGGCGCCGGCATGAGCCCCCGGCTGCGCTACCTGTTCATAGCCACACACGTGCCGAGGTCGGGTGGGGGCGGGGGCATGGTGCGGTACGCAGTGGAGATGGCCCGGGCGCTGGCCGCGCGCGACGACATCGACCTGCACGTGCTGGTCAACGGTGACGGCGACCAGGCCTTCACCGGCCTGGAACTCGGCGGGGTGCACCACACCCGCGGCGGCGGCCAGGTGGGTGCCGCCCTGGAAGGGTTCAGCGGCATGACGACCGGTTGGCGCGGGTTCGACGTCGTCCACGGCACCAAGCACCTGCTCCCCTGGCGCGTGGTCGGCACGCGGGTGCTCACCGTGCACGACATGCTCGTCCTCGACCGGCCGCGCGACTTCGGCCTGGCCAAGCGGGCGCTCGTCCGTACGCCCTACCTGGCCGCCCTTCGATCGGCGGACCTGCTCGTGTGCGTCTCCCGGGCTACCCGCCGCCGGGTTGTCGACTACCTTCCCGAGACCGCCGGACGCACAGCCGTCGTCGGGCACGCAACCCGTTCGGCCCTGCGCGACCAGCCAGCAGCAGAGGTGCCCGCACTCACCGACCGCCGTTTCGCCCTGGTGGTGGGCGACCCCTCGCCACGCAAGAACCTGCGCACAGTCGTGGACGCGTGGCCTGGTGTCATGGCCCGGGACCCCGACGCGGTGCTCGCCGTCGTAGGGCCCTCCGGCTGGGGAACCACCGACCGCGGCGTCGCCTTCGACCGGCTCGTCGCCGACGGCCACGTCCTCCCGCTCGGCCACGTCCCCGACCCAGAGTTGCGCTGGCTCTACGAGAACGCCGCCACGGTCCTGTGCCCCAGCATCGCCGAGGGGTTCGGGCTCCCCGCCAGCGAGGCCCTCGAGCTGGGCGCCCGGGTCATCAGCTCCGAGGACCCCGCGCTCGCCGAAGCAGCCGCCGGCCGCGCGCAGGTCGTGTCCGGTCGCCGTCCGCAGGCGTGGACCGAGGCCGTGGTGGCGCACCTGTCCGCACCGCCCGACGACGGGGCCGACGTCGACACAGGGTCCGGCCGGGACTGGGACCAGGTCGCCGACGAGACCGTCGCGGCCATCCGGCAGCAGCGAGGTCGGCTGTGAGCGCCGACCAGGTCCGCGACCCCGAGCTGCTGTCCACGCCCGTGTACGCAGAGTCCTTGCGCGTACGGCACGTTGCCCACGGCCGCCTCGCCGGGACGGCGCGCGCGGTTGCCCGCCACCAAGCGGCGGCCGGCTGGACTGCGGACCTCGGCGAGGCCGCGGAGTGCGACGTGCTCGTGTTCTGGGGGCGCGTGCCCAGGGCGACGGACATCGTCGGCGCGGGGTCGGTCGTCGTCGTGCTGGACGAAGCCGCCGGACCGGCTTGGCTTGCGACGCGACGGTCCCTGCGCGGGGTGAATGTCGTCCTGCTCCCGCCCCGTCAGCTGCAGCGGTGGCTGCGGTGGGGGCCCGTGGTGCCCTTGGCGCCGCTGCCGGCCCACCTCGCGGACGCGGTGGGTGCCGGCCAGATGTCGGCCTGGATCGCTCGCGCCTACGCCTTCGGGGGCTGAGCCGAACTAGCGGTCGCCGCGGTCAGGTAGTCGGCGCCCGTCGGCCGTGCTGCCGGTCAGCAGGACAGCGTCCTCCGCGTTGGTCCAGAACGCCTGGTCCGGCCCGCCCTCGATCGTCAGCCCTGCCAGGGTGACATCGGCGATCTCGGTGCCCGGGCCTCGCAGCACGCCGACGTCCCAGGACGCGCTGGCCCGGGAGTCGACCAGCTGGAGGTCGCGGACAGTTATTCGCTCAGCGCCTGTGCGCTCGTTGCCCGTGTACACCAGCACCGATCCGTGGTCCTTGTCCGAGTTGGTGTTCGCGCCCGTGACACGGCCGCCCTCGACGAGCACGTCCTGGGAGCCGTAGGTGAAGTACGGGTCGCCCTCGCTGCCGATGTAGACGCCTGCCGCGTCCGTGTCCCTGACGTCGATGTCCCGGTAGGTCACGTCCTGGCCCCCGACCACCGACAGTCCGCGGCCCCACGTGGTGCCCTCCACGACGGGTGACTCGACGACGATGCGCGCCGTGACCGCCTCGTCGGCCAGGTAGGAGACCACGGCCACGCCGTCGTCGCCCGTGCGACGGGTGACCGGTGACACGACCCGTCCGTCGTGCGCGCCGCCCGTCATGTGGATGCCGTCGGCGCGGGAGTCCTCCACGACGACGTCCTCCAGCAGGAAGTCGCCGGCGCCGTTGCCCACGTAGACGCCGGCTGCGGCCGCACCGAGCACGGTCACCCGCCGGACCTGGACACCGTCGCCCGAGATGCGGAGCTTCATCTGCTCCCACGCGTGGAACCGCTGCGTCGAGGTCTCCAGCTGGAGCGTCAGGTCCTCGATCTCGACGTCGTCGCCACTGATGTGCACCGCTGAGGTGAGCTCCCTGGTGGCCAGCAGCGCGGCGCCGTTGCCCTCGAGGTGCACCCCGGACGTCGCCAGCTCGAGGACCTCGGCATGGGGGTAGACGGCGCCGTCCCGGAGCTCGAGCGTGTCGCCCTCCTCCAGCGCCGCGAGGGTCCGCTGGAGCGCTGCGGTGTCGTCGGTGCGGCCGTCGCCGACCGCGCCGTGCTCCTCGGGTGTCACCGTCGTGCCGCGCCCGACCACGACGAGGAGGCCGACGACCAGAGTGGCGCAGGCGACCACCACGGCCATCACGAGCACCGGCCGCCGCGGGGGGGATGGCCGCTGGCCGATGTCGGACGTGCTGGTGGCGCTGGTGTGGTCGTCCATGGGATCCCCCGGTCAGCGGTGGAGCTGCAGCAGCTCCTCGGTCAGGCGGGCGATGTCGGCGTGTGAACGAGTCGCGGTGAAGAGTTCGAACACCCGGCCCCGTCCGGTTCGACCCTCTGCGTCAGCTGCGGGCTCGTCGACGAGCCGCTCGACCAGGGCGCGCGCGAGGGCTGCGGTGTCCTCGGCGGGGACCGCCTCACCAGAGTCTCCCAGGCCGGACCCGATCCCGGCAACGTCGAAGGCGACCACGCTGCGCGCGGTGCTCATCGCCTCCATGGCGACCAGCGGCAACCCGGCCTCCCACCGGGAGGGGACGGCGACGACGGTGGCGGCGGCGTACCAGTCGGCGAGGTCGGAGTTGGGGGCGACGTGCACACCGGCCGGCGCCGCGGCCAGGAGCTCGGGGTGGTCGACCCCGTCGCCGACGAAGACGAGACGAGCACCCGGTACCTGCGCGACCACGGTCCGCCAGGCCTCGACCAGAAGATCTTGCCCCTTCTGCCGTGCGTAGCGTCCGACGCACACGACCGTCGGGGCCTCCGGGACCCCCAGCCGGGCCCGGCTCGCTGCACGGTCACCCGTGGGCCAGCGAGCCGTGTCGATGCCGTTCGGGGTCACCTCGAGACGGCCGTGGACGCCGACGGCCCGACCCGCGGCCGCTTCGGCCTCGCTGACACAGACCGTGAGGTGGGTCCAGCGGGATGCCCGCCGCTCCCATTCCTGGGACAACCGGCGGACCGGCCCGCTGACGGCGTCGAACGACCAGGCGTGCGGCTGGAACACCGTGGGCCGACGTCCGCGCACCGCCAGCCGTCCCGCGAGGCCGGCCTTGGCGCTGTGGAGGTGGACGACGTCCGGGTCCACCTGCCGAATGAGGGCGGACAGCGACCGCGTCTCCGTCACCACCGAAAGACCCGGCGAGCGGGTCGCCTCCCACCGGACGACGTCCACGCCGGTCGCGGTCAACGCCTCCGGCAACCAGCCCTGTGCCGGACAGGCCACCGTCACCTGCCAGCCCCGCGCGACCTGATCGGACGCCAGCCCCGCGACGACCCGGGCGACCCCGGCGTGCACGGGCTGGCTCACGTGAAGGACGTGGGGCGGTCTGCTCGGCATACCCGCCAGCATGCGTGATGGGGTGGAGATGTCGGGGGCAGGGCGCCTGGATGAACGAGGGATGTCCTATACGGAACCCCGGACGAATGTAGGACAAGTCACAAAGAAACTTATAACGGCCTCAGCGGCGCGACACCCCGCTCACAGCTACTCAGTGTCACTGGATGTACTCGAAGGTGGACACTACTAGCTGGTAAGGGTGCAGATCCGCACGGAAGAGATTGCTCCACGATCGCGCAGAGTGACCCCCTCGCCTACCCTGGCCACGCCAGCGTCCAAAGGAGGGCGGCAGTCAGACGACGACGGCCGGGTCCGTCACGGGGGTCAGCACTGTCTTGAGCACGACCACGGATCACGATCCTGCATCGGCGACCGTCGACGGGACGGCGCCGGCGGGGCCTGTTGGTTCGCCGCATGCGCAGTCCCGACGGCGGTTGAGCTGGGCGGCCGCATCTCGCTTGCGCGGGTCTGGCACCGACTCCCGCCGTGCATGGCGCGCCAGTTACCGGCGTCGCATCGCGTTGTGGGACGTGGTGGCCGCCGTGGTGGCGAGCGGGTTCAGCTACTGGGTCCACTTCGGGGCGGATGCACCGCTCGAGGGCGCCCCGCAGTCGGCCGCACGGGTCCTGGCTCTTGCCATGCCGGCCGTCTGGCTCCTGTTGATGGTCGCTGCCCGCACGTACGAGGAGCGGTTCCTCTGGATCGGCCCGGAGGAGTTCCGCCGGGTCGCCCGGGCGACGTTGGTGCTGCTTGCCGGCGCCGCATTCGTGTCCTGGGCGTTCAAGGCCGACCTTGCTCGTGGGTTCACCATGACGGCGATCCCGCTGGCGGGGTTGTTGACCCTGGCGGCCCGCTGGGCGCACCGGAAAGCGCTGCACCGGTCCCGAGTAGCGGGTCGACACGTGCAGACCACGATCATCGTGGGGCACCGCTCAGGCGTGGCGCATCTGCGTGCCCAGATCGACCGCGAGGCCCACCACGGCTACCGGGTCATCGGGTGCGTCGTCCCCGGGGGCGACGTGGACGGGGACGCGGCGTTCGACGGACTGCCGGTGCTGGGGGACATGACCCAGGTCGCGGAGGTCGTCCGGCACTACGAGGTCGACACGGTCGCGGTGCTGCCTTCGCCCGAGCTCGACGGACCTGAACTGCGTCGGCTGGGCTGGCAGCTCGAGGCGACCAAGGCAGAGCTGCTGCTGGCACCCGCGGTGACCGAGATCGTCGGCACCCGCGTCGCCATCCGGCCGGTGTCCGGCCTGCCGCTGCTGCACATGGACAGCCCCGAGTTCAGCGGCCCGCGCCGCTGGGCGAAGTCGGCGTTCGACCGTACCGTGGCCGGGCTCCTGGTGCTGATGACCGCGCCGGCGCTCCTGGCGATCGCGATCGCGGTCAAGGTGACCAGCCCGGGGCCCGTGTTCTACCGGCACCAGCGCATCGGCATGGACGGCGAGCCGTTCGAGGTGCTGAAGTTCCGCAGCATGCGGCCGGGCTCCGACCGCGAGGTCGACGAGCTGTTCGCCACCTCCAACGAGGGCAACGACGTCCAGTTCAAGATGAAGGCCGATCCCCGCATCACCGGGGTCGGCGCGGTGCTGCGGCGCTACTCGCTCGACGAGCTGCCCCAGCTGTTCAACGTGCTGGGCGGCAGCATGTCGCTCGTCGGGCCCCGGCCGCACGTGACCCGCGAGGTCGAGGCCTACGGCGTCGACATGCGGCGCAGGCTGCTGGTCAAGCCGGGCATCACCGGTCTGTGGCAGATCAGCGGCCGGTCGGACCTGTCGTGGGACGAGTCGGTGCGCATCGACGTGCGCTACGTCGAGAACTGGTCGCTGTCGTTCGACTTCATGATCCTGGCCAAGACCTTCGGTGCCGTCGTCAGGGGTTCCGGGGCGTACTGACCCCACCGGGAGCGATCATTCGGTGACACGCCGTCACAGATCCGCCCGTCCCGGGGTGCGGGACGGGCATCCTGTCGCGGTGATGTGGTGGGCGGTGGCCGGTCTGGTCGGTTGGTGCGCGAGCGCACCCCTGGTGGCCGTCGCGACGGGCCGGGTGCTGCGCCGGCGGACCCCCGGCGTCGCGGTCGAGGATCTGCTCCGCGTGCCCGAGGCCTGGGCTGCCGACCGGCTGGACCCCGCCGGAGCCTGATCGCCGGCACCTCCCTGCGGGGACGGGTCCGTGCCGGCACCCCGACGCGCACCCGCTGGTGGGGGAGGGGTCCGGCCCGGTGGGCCCTCGGCGACACCGCGTCAGCTGATCTGCTCGGGTCAGTCCTCGTCGAAGGGGACGTAGATGCAGGTCCCCGACGCCAGCGCATCCAGCCGGCCGCCGCACGTCGAGCCGTACCACTCGTAGAACGTCCCGCCCGGGGTCGAGTAGTAGAGGTCGTCGCAGGACCCGACCGCGCCGTCGAAGCAGCTCTGCGCGAAGGGGTCCAGCTGCTCGTCGTACTCCGGGTCACCGGTGGCGGGCGGGGGGACGGCTGCGCCGTCCTGGTACAGGTCGGCGTACTGGGTCGTGTCCGGTTCGAGCAGCGGCTCGCCGGGCCCGTAGCCCAGCCCGTACGGGTCGGTGGCGTACGGGTCCGTCGCGTACGGGTCGAACCCCGGGATCGGGCCGGCGGCGAACCAGCCGTACGAGGCCTCCTCGGCCGGCGACGTCCCCGGCGCGGTCGCGAGCACCAGCACGGTGGCCACGGCCAGCGCACCGACCGGCGCGAGGACGGCGAGGGCCGGACCGGGGGCGCGGCGCGGGGTGACCCACTGCCCGGTCTCGGGCTGCCACACCGGCGCAGCCGCGCGACGGGAGGTGAGCCAGGTGGCCACGGACCGCTGCAGGACCAGGACCAGCCGCACGACGGGCGTCGCCAGCGACACCACCACCGCCCCGATGACGACGCCGCGCAACGGGTCGGTGAACCCGAACGGGTCGTCGCCCACCGCGACGAGGACGGCGACGGCGAGCGCCACGGTCACCGCGATCTGCAGGACGGCGCCGACGACGAGCAGGGTCCGTCCGGTACCGCGGAGCAGGGCGAGGCTGCCGAGCAGCAGGACGGCGGCCACCGCGAGGGCGAGTGCGGAACCGAGGGCGATGGCCGCACCGGCCCCGTCGGTCCCGCTGGCCGCGGTCCCGGCGAGGACGAACACCACGATGCTCAGCACGGAGGCGGCGTCGACGAACCCGAGGACGGCAGCGGCAACCGCGACGCCGGGCGTGCGCGGCTGCGGGGCGTGCCCCGGGCAGAACTGTGACATCGTGCCGTACCCCCGTCTGACCAGGCCGGACGTCCGCCGGTGGGAAGCGAGCATGCGTGAGGGCCACGAGCCGGTCAACGCGGCTCACCGCAGGCCGCCCGCCGACGACACCGCGCTGCACGGTGCGGGCCCGGTCCTCCTGGCGCAGCCGATCGGCTCCTCGGTGGACGCCCCGCGTTCGGGTCGACAACCGCCCGGGACGGCTGAGGCGGGTGGGGACGACACGGGGCGACACCTGTGCCGATGACCCGCTGTAGCCGTCTGATCACGCTAGCTTCGGTGCTGCCGGCCGATGCTCCGCCGGCCCAGGATGGTGAGGAGTCCACAGTGGGTGCAGACGTGCACGAGGTGCTGCGGCAGGGTCGCTGGTTGCTGGTCCTGGGGCTGCTCACCGGTCTGGCCGTCGCCCTGGGTGTCGGGCTCCTCCTCGGGTCCACGGGCGGAGACCTCGTGCTGACGGCCGTGGCCGGTCTGCTCGCCGGCAACTCCGGCGGCCTCGTCGCCGCAGTGGTCCTCCTGCGCGGCGCACTCCGCCCCGCCGGGCGCTGACCGCCGTCCTGGCGACGCCGGTCGCCGGCAACTGGTCCCGCGGCGCCGCCGACGTGCTCGCCGGGCGCGGCGCCACCTCCGACGGTTCCCCGGCCCGCGCGGTCCTCGGCCTGCCGTGCCCACCTGACGGGGACCGTCGCGCTGGGTGACCGCGCACCCCCTCGCGACCCCCTTCTGGGGTCTACAGCTCCGTCGGGCACAGGTCGATGCTGGGGAGGTGCTCGTCCTGCTCCTCGCCGCCTGGGTCGTCGGCGGTCTGCTGCTCGCCCTGGGCATCGGCGCCGCGATCCGTGTCGCGGAGGCTCGCCGTGGGTGGGTGCAGGACGACGCCGCGGTGGAGCCCGAGGTGCTGACCTCCGCCTGACCCGGCTCAGCCCAGGACGGGCGCATCCGGGGCCCAGGGCCGGCCCGGTGCCCGTTCCGCCGGCAGGGTTCCGGCACCGGGCCGCTCGACCGCTCGACCGCTCAAGCGCTCGGGCGCGTCGGTGGGTCAGCAGCGCCGGGTCAGCGCGGGACGTCGGGCAGCGCCTGGTCGGCGAACTCGGCCGCGTTCTGGCCGAGGGAGTCACTGTTCAGGTACCCCCACATGCGGGCGCCGTCGACCGGGTCGAGGTAGACCACGCTCGCTGCTCCCTCCGTGCCGGTGCCGAGCACGGGCGCGGTGAAGAAGTCGACGTCCTCGGGGGTCACGCTGCGAGCGGACAGCGCGAGCTCGAGCAGGTCGGTGGTGCCGAGGGAGTCGTCGACCGCCACCGAGCCGGTGATGATCCGCAGCACCGAGTCCACCTGGCCGACGCTGTCGAAGGTGCCGGCGGCGAAGAGCTTGCCGAACATCGAGCGCAGGTAGTTCTGCTGCCGCCGCACCCGGTCGAAGTCGCCCCCGGCCAGGTCGTAGCGCTGCCCGACGTACCAGCGGGCCATGTCACCGTCCAGGTGGTTAACCCCCGCGGTGAACGTGTAGGGCCCGTTGGTGGTGGTCTCGGCGACCTCGACGTCGACCCCGCCCAGCTGGTCGGTCATCGAGATGAGCTCGTCGAAGCTGATCGCGGCGAAGTGGTCGATGCGCACGCCGGTGAGCTGCTCGACGGTCTGGATGAGCAGGCTCGGCCCACCGAACGCGTACGCCGCGTTGATCTTGTTCTTGCCCCGGCCGGGGATGTCCACCCAGGAGTCCCGCGGGATCGAGATGAACTGCACGTGCTGCCGGTCACCGGACAGCCGGGCGATCATGATCGCGTCGGAGCGGGCATCGGGCAGCTGGCCGTCGACCACCTCGGCGCGGGTGTCCGAGCCCACCAGCAGGAAGGTGACCGGGTCGGCGTCCGTCGCCGTGGCGGGGGTCGCCGCGGCCGGGCGGGCCGACGGGTCCAGGCCGGTGAAGACGTCCTGCACGCGGGCGACGTTCCCGCCGTAGCGGTCGGCGAGGAACCAGGCCCCGCCACCGACCAGCAGCGCGAGCGCCAGGGCCAGGACGCCGATGGACAGCAGAGCGGTGCGCAGCGCGCGACGCCGGCGGGACCGGCCGAGTGCCGGCGCGGGCCGGTCCTCGTCCTCGGCCGAGCCGAAGACCGGGTGGTGGTCCGGTTCGTCGGCGGGCTGCTGGTCGTCGCGCACGGTCGTCCCCTGTCTCCGTCCCCTGTCTCGTGGTCGCGCCGAGGTTAGACGCAGGGGACCGTCACCGACCCCGACCGCGTGCGCTGCACCACTCGAAGGGGTCTCCCCGTGATGCCGCACAGCGACCGCCCCATGACCACGAGTAGTGCAACGGCGGTCGTCACCTTCTGTCATGCCCCGCGTCGACACACGTTGGTGTGGTCCGCGCGAGAACCCCTTGCCCGACACCTCACGGACGGTCACTGTGTTCCCGGACGTCGGGTGGTGTTCATCCGTCGATCGTGTGGTCACGGGGCCGGGGGCTTCTGCAGCAGTGACGACGAGTGAGGGGACGACGCATGCGGGTGGAGCTGCGCGGCGGGGGGCCGACAGCGGCGGGCGAGGGCGGGCACACCTCCTTCGTGACCCAGCGTGCACTGCTGGCCCGTCCGGGTGACGAGCTCGCCCGGCCCGGCCCGGTCGGTGACCCCGGCCGTGCCGACCGGTCGCCCCGTCCCGGGTCCTGGGTCCGCGGCTACCTCGCCGGGCTCATCGGCGCCGATGCCGCGCTCGGCGCGCTGGCCGGCGTCGTCGTGGTCACCCAGACCTGGAGCGACCCGCGCGACGTGCTCTTCTGGGTGTGCGCGGCGCTGCCGCTGCTGTGGCCGGTGCTCGTCGGCCTCGCCGGCGGGTACGCCGCCCGGGTCGCGGCGCTGGGCCGCGAGGAGCTCTCCCGCGTGCTGCGCGCCGGGGTGGTCGTGCTGGCGGCCACCGGCTTCACCTCCTACGCCTTCGAGCTCGCGCTGTCCCGTCTGCTCGTCGCCGTCGTGCTGCCCGGCCTCGTCGTGGCCTCCCTGGTCGTCCGCTACGTCGCCCGCGCCCGGCTGCGCGCCCTGCGGCGCGCCGGGCGCTGCACCAAGCGGGTGCTGCTCGTGGGCCGGGGGGCCGCGGTGCTCGGGCTCGCCGAGCGGCTGGCCGCCGACCCGTCGTCCGGGCTCGACGTGGTCGGCGCGTGCGTCACCGAGGCCGACCGGCGGCACGTCGCGGGTGTCACCGGCTTGCCGGTGGCGGGCCTGGAGGACGTCCGGGACCTCGCGCTGCAGGTCGGCGCGGACACCGTCGCGGTCACCAGTGCCAGCGAGACCGCGGCCCAGTACCTGCGCCGGCTGTCGTGGGGCCTCGAGGGCACCGGGTTGGAGCTGCTGGTGGCCCCCGGGCTGATCGAGGTCGCCGGCCCGCGACTGCACATCCGCCCCTACGACGGCCTGCCCCTGCTGGCCGTCGAGCAGCCGCGCTTCGAGGGGTGGCGCCGGGTGGTGAAGACCTCGGTCGACCGCGGTCTCGCGCTGGGTGCGGTCGTGCTGCTCGCGCCGCTGCTCCTCGCCCTCGCCGTCGCCGTCCGGCTGGACAGCCCGGGGCCGGTGCTCTTCCGCCAGGAGCGGGTCGGCAAGGACGGCCGCACCTTCTCGATGATCAAGTTCCGCAGCATGGTCGTGGACGCCGAGGTCCAGCTGGCGCGGCTGCAGGCGGTCAACGAGTCCGACGGGCTGCTGTTCAAGATGCGGCGCGACCCGCGGATCACCCGGGTCGGGCGCTGGCTGCGCAGGCTCTCCCTGGACGAGCTGCCCCAGCTGTTCAACGTCCTCGGTGGGTCGATGTCGCTGGTCGGGCCCCGGCCACCGCTGCCCGTCGAGGTGGCCCGCTACGACGGCTCGACCACCCGGCGGCTGCTGGTCAAGCCCGGCCTCACCGGGCTGTGGCAGATCTCCGGGCGCAGCGACCTGTCGTGGGAGGAGTCGGTCCGGCTGGACCTGCGCTACGTGGAGAACTGGTCGCTGGCGATGGACGCCTCCATCCTGTGGCGCACCGGGCGGGCCGTGCTGTCCTCCTCGGGCGCCTACTGACCGGTTCGGCGACGCGGGGCGCCCCCCGCGCGGGTGACACCGCCGGGCCGGATCCGGGTCACCTGCCGCCCGCGGACGGCTCCTGGACCCACCCGGGCGGGTGACGGTCGCCTCCAGACCGGCTGCACCTGGGCCGATGGGTCCGAGACTCAGCACTCCCGCAACGAGAACGGATGGAGGCGCCCGTGCGCATCGCACTGGTGGGCACCCGAGGTGTCCCGGCCGCGTACGGCGGATTCGAGACGGCCGTCGAGGAGGTGGGCCGCCGGCTCGCCGACTCCGGCCACGACGTCGTCGTGTACTGCCGCACCACCCCCGGCGCCACCGAGCAGCCGGCCACGCACCTCGGCATGCGCCTGGTGCACCTGCCCGCCGCCCGCAAGCGGGCGCTGGAGACCCTGTCGCACACCGCGCTGTCCGTCGGGCACCTGGTCACCCACCGCACCGACGCCGCGTTCGTCTTCAACGCCGCCAACGCCCCGCTGCTGCCGGTCATCCGCGCCGCACGCATCCCCGTCGCCACGCACGTCGACGGCCTGGAGTGGAAGCGCACCAAGTGGAGCGGCACCGGCCAGAAGTACTACCGGATGGCCGAGTCCCTCGCCGTCCGCTGGTCCGACGCCCTCATCGCCGACGCCCAGGGCATCGCCGACTACTACACGGAGGAGTTCGGCGCCCCGACCGACCTCATCACCTACGGCGCGCCGGTCATCGACCCGCCCGCCGACCGCCTCGCCGAGGTCGGCCTGACCGCCCGCGGCTACCACCTGGTCGTCGCCCGCTTCGAGCCCGAGAACCACGTCGCCGAGATCGTCGAGGGCTACACCGCCAGCGGCGCCACCCAGCCGCTCGTCGTCGTCGGCTCGGCCCCCTACTCCGACGAGTACACCGCCCGGGTGCACGGCCTGGCCGACGGCCGCGTCCGCTTCCTCGGCGGCGTCTGGGACCAGGAGCTGCTCGACGTCCTCTACGCCCACGCCACCACCTACCTGCACGGGCACTCCGTCGGTGGCACCAACCCCTCGCTGCTGCGCGCGCTGGGCGCCGGCGCGACCGTGCTGGCCTTCGACGTGTCCTTCAACCGCGAGGTGCTGGGCGTCGCCGGACGGTTCTTCGCGACCGCAGGTGACATCCCGGCGCTGCTGGCCCGCGCCGAGGACGACCCGGCGAACGCCCGCAAGCGCGGTGCGCAGGCCCGCGAGCGCGCCGCCGCGTACGACTGGGACGACGTCGCCGCCCGCTACGCCGACCTCGCCCGCCGGCTCGCCGCCCGGGAGTTCCCGCGCCGCCGTCCCGCCGGCCGCCGGGCCACCCGCCCGGAGACCACCGCGCCGGTCCCCGAGCCGGCCCGCGGCGGCAGCGGCACGCGTCTGCGGCCGGTCGCGTGACCGCCGTGCTGACCCCTGCCCGCCGCCCCGAACCCGGGGAGACCGTCGGCGCCACCGTGCGCCGGCTGGCCGGTGCGCAGAAGGGCGCGAAGGGCGCCCCCGCCTACTCGCGCTTCGTCAACCGGCCCATCGGCCGGGTGCTGGCCGCGCTGGCCTTCCACCGCGGGCTGACCCCGGACGCGGTCACCGGGCTCAGCGCGGTGTGCACGTTCACCGGCCTGGGCGTCGTCGCCCTCGCCCCGCACACCTGGCTGACCGGCGTGCTGGTCACCGCGCTGCTGGTGCTCGGGTACGCGCTCGACTCCGCCGACGGCCAGCTGGCCCGGCTGCGCGGCGGCGGGTCGCCGGCGGGGGAGTGGCTGGACCACGCCGTCGACTCCGCGAAGGTCGTGGCCGTCCACCTGTGCGTGCTGGTCGGCCTCTACCGCACCGGTGAGCTTGCGCCCGGCTGGCTGCTGGTCCCGCTCGGCTTCGCCGTCGTCGCGGTCACCCACTTCTCGCTGACCCTGCTCAACGAGGCCCTCCGCGCCCAGCACGGCGCCCGCACCCGGGCGGCCCGCGCCGTCCCCGGGGAGCGGCCCAGCGTGCTGCGCTCCCTGCTCGTCGCGCCGACCGACTACGGCGTGCTGTGCCTGGTGTTCGTGCTGCTCGGCGCGACGCCCGTGTTCCTCGCCGCCTACGGCCTCCTCGCCGTCGGCACCACCGGTTACCTCCTGCTCGCGCTCCCGCGCTGGCGGAACGAGATGGCGGCCCTGGGTCGCCAGGACGGGACGACGTCATGAGCTCGCCCACCACCTCCCGGCGGCCCTCCCGCCGGCTGCTGGCCCTGGTCGGGGCGGGGGTGGTCGTCGTCCTGGCGGCCGTGGCCCTGTTCCTCACCACCCGGGACGGCGGACGGGACGACGCCGCCGCGACCTCGACGGCCACCGTCCCCGGTGACCCCGTGAGCTCCGAGCCGGCGCCGACCAACCCGCCCACCCCGGAACCCTCCGGCCCCACCGCCGACGCGACCGACCTGCCGCCGACCCTCTCCGCGGTCGGCCTCACCGACCCGGCTGCCGTCGGCGACGGCGTCACCGGCCGGCTGGTCTCGATCGAGGCCGTGCAGGGCAGCGGGGAGGGCATCGGCAACATCGACGGCCCGTCCCTGCTGGTGACCGTCGAGCTGACCAACGGCACCGACGCACCGGTCTCCTTCGACGCGGTCGCGGCCGAGGCCTACACCGGCGCGGACCTGACGCCGGCGACGCTGCTCGACGACCCGCAGGCCAACCCGCTGCGCGGGACCGTCGACCCGGGTGACTCGGTCACGGGGAGTTACGTCTTCTACGTCCCCGAGTCCGACCGCGGCGACGTGACGATCCAGGTCGGCTACCAGGCCGGTGCGCCGTACCTCGTGTGGAGGGGCGCGGTGTCGTGACCCGCCGGGTCTGAGACACGCCTGGTCGACCTGCACGAACCCGGTACCACCGGTACCCGGGGTCACGCAGCGCGACCGGGCGGGCGCGCAACCGCTCCGACACGAGCGAATTCACCCGAACGGGCGCGGATTCCCTCTGGTGCCGGATTCAAACACCACGCAGAGTGAACAACCGATGCCGGGCGCCTGGGGGCATGCCGGCCAGCGAGATCGAGAGACCCATGCGCACGACTGCACTCCCCGGCGCGTTCCGCGTCGCCGCTGCCGGCCTGCTGGCCGCGGCCCTGTCGATCGGCGTCCTGGCCGGGGCACCGACCCCGGCGCGCGCCGACACGGCACCGGTCGCCGACGCCGCCGGCTACACCCCGCCGCAGACCGTCACCGCCGACGCCCTGCCCACGACCCAGGTCAACGGTGTCGTGTGGGACCAGGTGGTGGTCGGCAACACCGTCTACGTCGCCGGCCGGTTCAGCACCGCGCGCCCGGCCGGGGCGGCCGCCGGCACCAACGAGGTGTCGCGGAACAACCTGCTGGCCTACAACCTGCAGACCGGCGTCCTGGTCCCGTCCTTCAACCCGAACCTGAACGCACAGGCCTACAGCCTGGCGGCCAGCCCCGACGGCAGGACCCTGTACGTCGGCGGTGAGTTCACCCGCGTCGGCTCGACCACCCGCAACCGCATCGCGGCCTTCGACACCGCGACCGGTGCGCTGACCTCCTTCGCGCCCAGCGTCTCCGGCGTCGTGAAGGCCATCGGTGCCACCAGCTCGGCCGTGTACTTCGGCGGCACGGTCAGCGCGGTCGGCGGCGTGAGCCGCTCCCGCCTGGCCGCGGTCACCCCGGCCGGCGCGCTGCTGCCCTGGGCCCCGGTGCCCGGCGTCGGCCCGACCAACGGCAACCGGCTGCCCGACAACCCGACCCGCAACGCGCAGACCTCCAACGAGGTGAAGTCGCTGGTCATCACCAACGGCGGCAGCCAGGTCGTCGTGTCGGGCCACTTCTACACGCTCAACGGCCAGGCGGCCTCCGGCGTCGGCGCCCTCGACGCGGCCACCGGTGCGACCAACCCGTTCGAGATGGGCACCCTGATCACCAACCAGGGCATCAACTCCGCGATCTACAGCCTGTCCACCGACGGCACCACCGTCTACGGCACCGGCTACGACTACTACGGACCCGGCAACCTCGAGGGCTCCTTCGCGGCCACCGCGGCCGGCGGCACCCTGCAGTGGATCAACGGCTGCCTCGGCGACACCTACGCCAGCGTCCCGTTCAACGGCGCGCTGTACATGGCCGGCCACCCGCACAACTGCGACTTCATCGGCGGCTTCCCGGAGCAGGACCCGCGGGTCAGCAAGTACGCGACCGCCGTCTCCCTGACCCCGCAGGGCACCAACCGCTACAACTCGTGGGGCGGCCGCCCGGCCCCCCAGGAGCTGCACTGGTTCCCCGACGTGAACGTCGGCTCGATCACCGGCGCCTACCAGGCCGGCTGGGACGTCACCGCGGCCGGCGACTACCTGCTCTACGGCGGTGAGTTCACCCGGGCCAGCGGCACCGGCCAGCAGGGCCTGGTGCGCTACGCCATGCCGTCGGTCGCCCCGAAGAAGGTCGGCCCGGTCTCCGACGCCGGCATCACCCCGACCGCCCTCTCGGTCGCCGCGGGCTCGGTCCGCGTCACCTGGACCTCGGCCTACGACAACGACAACGCCAACCTGACCTACCGCGTCTTCCGGTCGGACAAGCCGAGCACCCCCGTCTTCGAGACGACGGCGTCCTCGGTCTGGTGGAGCCGGCCCACGCTGGGCTTCGTCGACCGCAACGTCACCGCGGGCACCAGCTACACCTACCGCGTCACCGTGGTCGACCCCGACGGCAACAGCGTCACCCGGGGCAGCGCCACCGTGCGGGCCTCGTCGGCGACCCTGCCGGCCTACTCGCAGCGCGTGCTCGCCGACGGCGCCACCGGCTACTGGCCGCTGGAGTCGGTCACCGGCACCACCAGCTACGACTACGTGGGCCTGAACGACGTCGTCACCGCCGGTGGCCTCACCCAGTCCGACGGCTCGCCGACCGCCACCACCTCGCTGACCGCGGACGGCACCTCCGGTGCACGCGGCACCGTGGGCGGGTCCGGCGCGGCCCAGCAGGCGCCGAACACCTTCAGCCTCGAGCTGTGGTTCAGCACCACCTCGCCGACCGGCCGGCTGGCCGGGTTCGGTGACTCGGCGACCGGCCAGAACAGCAACTACGACCGCCAGCTCTTCCTCGACGGCAGCGGTCGCCTGGTGTTCGGCGTCTACCCGGGCCGGGTCGAGACGCTGCGCACCAACCAGGCCGTCAACGACGGCCAGTGGCACCACGTCGTCGCCGAGCTGTCCCCCGAGGGCCAGACCCTCTACGTGGACGGCGTCAAGGTGGGCACCGACCGGCGGGTGACCACCGGTCAGGACTACCGGGGCTGGTGGCAGCTGGGGTGGAACAACCTCGGTGGATGGGCCGACGTCTGGGAGTACCGGGGCCAGCTGGCGCAGGCAGCGGTCTACCCGACGGCCCTGACCACCGCCCAGGTGCGTGACCACTACACGGCCACCGGCCGCACGCTGACCACGGCGCCGGCCCCGGCCGACGCCTACGGCGCGGCGGTCGTCGCCGACGAGCCCAGCCTGTTCTGGCGGCTCGGCGAGTCCGGCGGGCAGGACGGCGCCGCCGACCTCTCCGGCAACGGCAACAACGGCTCCTACCGCGGCGACGTGGTCCGCGGCCAGGCCGGCGTCCCGCTGGTCGGGGTCACCGGCAACACCGCCGCCGACCTCGACAACCGCTTCGGCTACGTCGTGGCCGCCAACAGGTCGGAGAACCCGTCCACCTTCTCGGTCGAGTCGTGGTTCAGCACCACCTCCACCCAGGGCGGCCGGATCGTCGGGTTCGGCAGCACCCAGGACCAGTGGAGCAACAACTACGACCGGTTCGTCTACATGTTCAGCGACGGCCGCCTGCGCTTCGGCGTCTGGGGCCCCGGTGAGCAGGTCATCGACACCCCGCGCGCCTACAACGACGGCGACTGGCACCAGGTCGTGGCCACATTCGGCGCGAGCGGCATGGCGCTCTACGTCGACGGCCAGCTCGTCGGCTCCGGCCCGGGCAGCAACGTCGACGCCTACGACGGCTACTGGCGCGTGGGTGCCGACAACATCTGGGGCGGCGCCGGGACCGCGTCCCTCGACGGCCTCGTCGACGAGTTCTCCGTCTTCGACAAGGTGCTGACCCCGCAGCAGGTCGCTGCCCACTGGGCCGCCGCGGGCCAGTCCTCGCCGATCCCGACGAAGCCGGCCGACGCCTACGGCGCCGCCGTCTTCGACTCGAACCCGACGCTGTTCTGGCGGATGGACGACGCCGCCGGCTCGAGCGCGGCCGCCGCCGGTGCGCCGGCCGGGGGCCGGGGCACCTACACCGGCAACCAGACCCTCGCGGTCGCCGGCCCGCCGCTGACCGGCACCTCGGCCAACACCGCGGTGTCCTTCGACGGCGTGGACGACGGGCTGTACTCCCGCACGCAGGTGAACAACCCGCTCACCTTCACCACCGAGCTGTGGTTCCAGACGACCACGACCCGGGGCGGGAAGCTCATCGGCTTCGGCACCAACCAGTCCGGGGGCAGCGGCGGCTACGACCGCCACGTCTACCTCGAGCCGTCGGGTCAGCTGACCTTCGGCGCGTGGACCGGCCAGGCGAACACCGTCACCAGCCCCGCCGCCTACAACGACGGCAAGTGGCACCAGGTGACCGCCACCATGGGCGCCGACGGCATGAAGCTCTACGTCGACGGCAACCTGGTCGGCACCAACCCCAACACCGGTGCGCAGGACTACGCCGGCTACTGGCGGGTGGGTGGCGACAACAGCTGGTCCGGTGACCCCTACGTCAAGGCGACCATCGACGAGGTCGCGGTCTACGACCGGGTCCTCCCGGCCACCGAGGTGGCTGCGCACTTCTCCGCCTCCGGCCTCGGCCCCGACGCCACCCCGGTGGCCCGGTACACCGCGACCGTGGACGGGATGGACGTCACCTTCGACGCCGCCACCTCCTCCGACGTCGAGGGCCCGATCGCCAGCTACACGTGGGACTTCGGCGACGGCAGCAGCTCGACGGGCACGCCGGTCACGCACCGGTACGAGACCGCCGGCGACCACGAGGTCACGCTGACCGTGTCCGACTCGAAGGGCCAGACCTCGACGTCGACCCAGACCGTCACCACGGTGGCCCCGCCGCCGAACCGCGCCCCCACGGCCGCCTTCACGGCGACCACGGACGGGCTCGGGGTGGCGGTGGACGCCTCCGGCTCCACCGACGGCGACGGCACCATCGCGTCCTGGACGTGGGAGTTCGGCGACGGCACGCAGCAGTCGGGCAGGACCGCCACGCACACCTACGCCTCCGACGGCAGCTACGCCGTCCGGCTGACGGTGACCGACGACGACGGCGCCACGGCGTCGTCGACGCAGACGGTGGTCGTGGCGGCGCCGAACCAGGCGCCCACCGCGGTGATCACGAAGGCGACGGCCGACCTGGTCGTCACCCTCGACGGCCGGGGCTCGACGGACGCCGACGGCACCGTCGCCGGCTACGCCTGGGACTTCGGTGACGGCTCCACCGGCACGGGTGCGCAGACGCAGCACACCTACGCCGCCGGCGGCACCTACACGGTGCGGCTGACCGTCACCGACGACGACGGCGCGACCGGCACCACGACCACCGAGGTCGTCGTGGCACCGGCCCCGCCGGCCAACGTCGCGCCCACCGCGGGCCTCGCGGCCACGACGAGCGACCGCACGGTCAGCGTGGACGGCTCGAGCTCCACCGACCCCGACGGCCGGGTCGTCACCTGGTCGTGGGCCTTCGGCGACGGGGCCACCGCCACCGGGTCGACGGCGACGCACGCCTACGCCACGGCGGGCACCTACACGGTGACCCTGACGGTGACCGACGACCAGGGTGCGACGGCGACGGCCACCCGCGACGTCGTCGCCACCGACCCGCCGAACCGGGCACCGTCGGCCGGCATCGCCGTCTCGGGCAGCGCCCTGACGGTGGCCGTCGACGGCCGGTCGTCCTCCGACCCCGACGGCACCGTCGCCTCCTGGGCGTGGACCTTCGGCGACGGCGGCACGGCGACCGGGGCCCAGGCGTCGCACACCTACGCGACACCGGGCACCTACACCGTGACGCTGACGGTGACCGACGACCGCGGGGCCACCGGTTCCACCACCCGCGAGGTCACCGTGGCCCCGGCCTCGCCGACCGTGCGGGCGTCGGACGCCTTCGGCCGGACGGTCAACGGGGGCCTGGGCACCGCCGACCTCGGCGGCACCTGGGTGGCCACCTACGGAGCTGCGCGCCTGTCGGTCACGCCGGGCACCGCGCAGCTGGCGATGACCAGCCCGACGAACCAGACCGGTGCCTACCTGCAGGGCGTCTCGGCCACCTCGGTGGACGTGCGGACCTCGGTCTCCCTGTCCGGCGCCGTCACCGGCGGCGGGACGACGGTCTACGTCGCCGGCCGCCGGGTGGGCCTGAACCAGGAGTACCGCCTGCGGCTGCGCTACCAGGCCAACGGCGCCGTCGGCCTGGCGGTCACCCGCCTGGCGGGCTCGGCCACGGAGACCGTGCTGGGCAGCGAGGTCACCCTGCCCGGCCGCTACACCGCCGGCCAGGTCCTCCAGGTGTCCCTCCGGGTCACCGGCACGGGCACGACCACGATCAGCGGTTCGGTCTGGGCCGACGGCGACGCCGCCCCGACCTCCCCGATGATCAGCCGGACCGACACCACCGCCTCGCTGCAGGCGGCCGGCTCGGTGGGCCTCACGGCCTACCTGTCCGGGTCGGCGACCAGCGGCACCGTGGCCCGCTTCGGTGCCCTGACGGTCACCGACGTGCCGTGACCTGAGCACGACAGCAGGACGGAGGGGCCGCACCGCCACCGGCGGTGCGGCCCGTCCGGCCGTCCGGCCCCGTCACGGCGGGTGACCGGTCGGCGGATCCACCCGCGACGGTGTCACCCGGTCGGGACCCTTCACCCCGATGGGCAGTACCGAGAGTGACCGTCGCGGCGCACGCTCGTCCTGGGCCGCACCCGGCCCGGCACTCCTCGTGAACGGTTGGACCCCGATGCGCACAGCCTCCCGCCCCGGCCGCACGGCCCGGGTCCTGGTCGCCGCCCTGGCCGGCCTGCTCGCCGCCACCGTGGCCGGCACCCCGGCGCAGGCCGAGGGCACCACCCCGACCGGGTCCACCGCCCCGGCCACCACCGTCTCCGCCGACGCCCTGCCCACCGTGCAGGTGGACGGCGTCGTGTGGTCGCAGGTGGTCGTCGGGGACACCGTCTACGTGGCCGGCCGCTTCGCCAACGCACGTCCGGCGGGCGCGGCCGCGGGCACCGCCCTCGTGCCCCGGGGCAACCTGCTCGCCTACGACATCCGCACCGGCGTGCTGCTGCCCGGCTGGGCGCCGACCCTCAACGCCCAGGCGCTGACCATCACCGCCTCGCCCGACGGTTCCCGCATCTACGTCGGCGGCGACTTCACCTCCGTCAACGGCGAGACCCGCCGCCGCATCGCCGCGCTCGACCCGGCCACCGGCGCGCTGGTCCCCGGGTTCGCCCCGGCCGTGACCGCCTCGGTGCGGGCCATCGCGGTCTCCGCGGACACCGTCTACGTCGGCGGCGACTTCAACGCCGTCGGCAGCGCCGAGCGCCTGCGGCTGGCCGCGTTCTCCACCGCCGGCCAGCTGCTGCCCTGGGCGCCGTCGACCGGCGTGGGCCGCAACCGCGACGGCAGCACCGCCGCCAGCGCCGCCGTCAGCTCGCTGGCGCTGACCGCCGGCCAGGTCGTGGTCGGCGGCCGGTTCGGCTCGATCAACGGCACCGCCACCAGCGGCGTGGGCGCGGTCGACGCCGCCACCGGCGCCGTCCGGCCCTTCGCGATCGGGCAGCGCATCACCAACCAGGGCGACGACAGCGGCGTCACCAGCCTGACCACCGACGGCACCACCGTGTGGCTCTCGGCCTACGACTTCTCCGGTCCCGGCAACGCCGAGGGCGTCATCGCCGTGCAGGCCAACGGCGGCGCGCTGGTCTGGGACGCCGACTGCCGGGGCGACACGTACTCCACCTTCCCGATGGGCGGCGCGGTCTACCTGGCCAGCCACGCCCACGTGTGCAGCAACATCGGTGGCTTCCCCGAGGTCACCCCGCGGGTCAGCCGCTTCGGCACCGCCCTGTCGCAGGCGGTCGCGGGCACCGTCGGCACCGGCACCTGGGGGAACAGCAACTTCCGCGGCGCCCCGGCGCCCGCGGTCATGGACTGGTACCCGCAGCTGACCCCCGGCACGGTCACCGGCCAGGGCCAGGCCGGCTGGAGCGTCACCGGCACCTCGCAGTACGTCGTCTACGGCGGTGAGTTCCCGCGGGTGAACGGCACCGGCCAGCAGGGTCTGGTCCGGTTCGCCGTCCGGTCGCTGGCCCCGAACAAGGTCGGCCCGGCCGCCGACAGCCTGGCCGCGCCCACCGTCACCGCCACGGGAGCCGGCACGATGTCGGTCGCGCTGACCACCACGTCCGACCGCGACGACCGGTTCCTCACCTACGAGCTCTACCGCGACGGCGGCGCCACCCCGGTCGCCAGCCAGTCGGTGGACTCGCTGTTCTTCAAGCCGCAGACGGTCACCCTGGTCGACCGCCGGCAGGCGCCGTCCTCCACCCACTCCTACGTGGTGCGCGCCGTCGACGCGACCGGCAACGCGGTGACCAGCCCCGCCACCTCGGGGACGGTCAGCGCCGAGCCGCTGCCCTCGCCCTACACCGAGCGCGTGGTCGCCGACGGCGCCACCTCGGCCTGGCCGCTGGGCACCGTCACCGGCGGCACCAGCCCCGACGCGACCGGCCGCGCGCCGCTGACCGTGCCCTCGGCGGTCCGGTCGCAGACCACCGGTGCCGTCGCCGACGACGCCAGCGGCTCCTTCCGGCTGGACGGCACCTCGTCCTCGCGGATGGTCGCCGGGGCCTCCGCCGGCGCCAAGGCCGCGCCCTCGACGTTCTCCCTCGAGCTGTGGTTCTCCACCACCTCCACCACCGGTGGCCGGCTGGCCGGCTTCGGCAACTCCTCGAGCGGGTCGAACCTGACCTACGACCGGCAGGTCTACCTCGACGGCTCGGGCCGGCTGTACTTCGGCGTGACGTCGGGGTCCCGCCGCACCGTGTCCAGCGCGGCCGGCCTGAACGACGGCGCCTGGCACCACGTGGTGGCCACCCTCGGCTCCGGCGGGATGGTGCTGTGGGTCGACGGCACCCAGGTCGCGGCCAACGCCGCGATCACCACGGCCGGCAGCTACAACGGGTACTGGCAGGTCGGCGGCGGGCCGCTCACCTTCTGGCCCGGCGCGGGCCGGACCGACCTGGTCGGCTCCGTGGACGCCGTCGCGGTCTACCCGACCGCGCTGACCGGTGACCAGGTCGCCGCGCACCGCCGCGCCGCGCTGCCCAACCAGGCGCCCACCGCCGCGTTCACCGCGACCACCACGGACCTCTCCGCCGCCCTCGACGCCGGTGCCTCCGCCGACGCCGACGGCCGGGTCGTCTCGTGGAGCTGGGACCTCGGCGACGGCAGCACCGTCACCGGCGCGCAGGTCAGCCACGCCTACGCCGCCCCCGGCACCTACCGGGTCGCGCTGACCGTCACCGACGACCGGGGCGCCGTCGGCACCACGTCGCGGGACGTCACGGTCACCCGGCCAGCGGTGTGGGTCCTCGCCGCCGACGCCTTCGCCCGCACCACCACCGGTGGCCTGGGGACGGCGGACACCGGCGGCGCCTGGACGGCGGCCAACGGCACCTCCCGGCTGTCGGTGGACGGCGGCTCCGCGGTCTTCGGCCTCACCGCGCCGGGCAACCTGACCGCGGCCTACCTGGGTGAGGTCTCGGCGCCCTCGGCCGACCTCTCCACCACGGTCACGCTGACCTCCGCGCCCACCGGCGGTGGCACCTCGGTGTACGTCACCCCGCGCCGGGTGGGGGCGAACCTGGAGTACCGGGTGCGCCTGCGTTTCCTCACCGACGGAACCGTGCGCGCCGCGGTGACCCGTCTGTCGGGGACGGCCAGCGAGGCCCTCGTGGGCAGCGAGGTCGTCGTGGCGACCGGCTACGTGCCCGGCCAGGCCCTCGCCCTGGACGTCTCCTCCGCCGGGTCGGGCACCACCACGGTGACCGGGACGGTCTGGGCGGCGGGGACCACCCGGCCCGACGTCCCGTCGCTGAGCCGCACCGACGACACCGCGGCCCTGCAGGCCCCGGGCGGGGTGGGTCTCGCGGCCTACCTGACCGGGTCCTCCACCGCCGGGACCGTCGTCCGGTTCGGCCCGCTCACGGTCACCGCCGGCGCGTGACCTGCGACCACCCGGGCGCGCCGGTGCCCCCCGCGGGCACCGGCGTGCTGGGGTGGGTGGCGTGAGCACGTCCGCGCCCCCGACCGCAGCGCCCCGGGCCCGCAGGGGGCGCGGCCGGCTGGTCGGCGCGCTGGTCGGCCAGGGCACCCTGGCGCTGGCCGGGCTGGTCCTCCAGGTCGCCGCGGCGCGCGAGCTCGGCGCGGCGGGGCTGGCCGCCTTCTCCGTCGTCTACGGGGCGATCGTGCTGGCCACCGCGGTCACCAGCGGCCTGGTCGGCGACTCGCTCACCGTGCTGGACCGGCACGACCCCGGCGTCCGGGCCGCACTGCACCGGCTGGCGCTCGGCACCGCCGCCGGGACCGCCCTGGCCGGCGGCCTGCTCGCCGTCCTCACCGGCTGGGGGTCGGCGTGGGACGGCGTCTGGGTCGGTGTCGCGACGCTGTCCTTCGTGCTGGAGGACCTGCTGCGCCGGCTGCTGCAGGCCACCGGCCGGTACTGGCGGCTGCCCGCCGTCGACCTGTCCGGCGCGGTGGCCGCGCTCGCGGTGCTCGTCGCGCTGCGGGCCGGCCGGCCGCTGGAGGTCACCGACCTGTTCCTCGCGCTCGCCGTCGGCCAGCTCGTCTCCTGCGCGGTCGCCCTCGTGCTGGTGCCCCGCGGGGAGCGGCCCACCGGCCCGTGGCGCGGCGCCGCCGTCGGCACCGTGCTGTCCTTCGGGGCGTGGCGCGCGGCCGGGCAGACCGTCCGCCCGGCCACCCTGACCCTGCTCCGCCTGGTGGTCATCGGTGCCGCCGGCGCGGCCGCCTACGGCCCGGTCGAGGCCGCCCGGGTGCTCACCTCGCCCACCCTGGTGCTGGTCGCCGGCCTGGGCTCGTTCCTGCTGCCGTGGTTCGCCGGCGCCCGGCACCGGCCGGCCGCCGAGCTGCTCCGCCGGGCCGACCGGGCGGCACTGGCCGCCGCGGCCGGCATCGCGGTCGTGGTGCTGGCCACCGTCGCGCTGCTCCCGTGGCTGGGCCCGCTGCTGTCGGCCGGCGACTACGCCGTGCCCGCCGCCGCGGTCGCCGGCTGGGGCGCCTACGCGGTGACCGGCGCACTGCTGCTGCCCTACGCCGGCCTGGCGTCGGTGCACGGTGCGCAGCGGGCGGTGCTGGGCTGGCGGGCGGTCGAGATGGCGGCGCTGGTCGGCGTCCTGCTGCTCGTCGTGCTCCGCCCAGGGGCGGCCGACTGGGCGCCCGCGGTGCTGGCCGCCGGCCCGGTGGCCGCGGCGGCCGCCGTCCGGTGGCTGGTGCTGGTGCCGCGCAGCCGGGCCTGAGGGCTCAGCGGGCGAGCTCGTCGACCTGCTCGACGAGGGCCCGCCGGTAGCGCTCGACGCCGAAGCGCTCCACCGCCCGGTCCCGGGCCGCCGCGGCCAGCGCCGCGGCGGCGGTGCGGTCGTCGAGCAGCTGCTGCACCGCGTCGGCCAGGGCGACCGGGTCGCCGGGGGGCACCGACCGGCCGGTCTCGCCGTCCAGCACGATCTCCTTCAGGCCCTGCACGGCGCTGGCGACGACCGGGCGCTGGGCGAGCTGGCCCTCCACCGCGACGTTGCCGAACGGCTCGGCGCGCGAGGGCACCAGCACGACGTCGGCCCGGGCCAGCACCGGCCAGGTGGGGTTCGTGTAGCCGGCCAGCTCCACGTGCCCGGCGAGGTCGGGCCGGGACGCCCGCTCGCGCAGCTCGTCCTCGAACCACTCGTAGCCGGGGAACACGCTGCCGTGCAGCTCCAGCCGCACGTCCACCCCGCGCTCCCGGAGGAGCGCGGCGGCCTCGACGGCGACGTCGCTGCCCTTGCGCGGGGACAGCCGGCCGACCAGCACCAGGGTCGCGGGCCCGTCGGAGCCGGTGGCGGGCTCGGGGTCGGTGGGCGGGCCGGCGATGCCGTTGTGCACCACGCGGGTGCGCGCGGTGAGGCCGCGGACGGCGTCCAGCAGGGTGTCCCGGGCCGCGTTGCTGTTGACCACCACCCGCCGGGCGAGCAGCAGCGGGGCGTTGAGCACGAAGCGCTGCCACCGGGGCAGGTCGGACTCCGCCTCGTGCACGTGCACCAGGGCGGGGACCCGCAGCGCCGCGGCCAGGGCCAGCCAGCTGGGCACCGTCACGGTGTTGACGTAGACGACGTCCGGCCGCACGGTGCGCAGCAGCCGCCGCGCGGGGCCCAGCCAGCGCGCGGTGTCGCGCACCAGGGTCAGCGCGCCGCGGGGCCGCAGCAGCGACTTGCGCAGCACGGGGACCGGCAGCCAGGCGACCTCGGCCCCGGCCCCGCGCAGCGGCGCGGTGAGCGGGCCGTCGGCGGGCAGCGTCACGGTGACCTGCCAGCCCGCGGCGACCAGGCCGTGGATGCTCTCCACGAGCTGGAGGTCCGAGCCGTACACGTCGGAGGAGGGGTGGGCGACGAGCACCCGGCGAGGTCGATCAGCCACGGAGGTGCACCGGTCCACGGTCGAGGGCGCCGGGCGCGAGGGTGCGGCCCAGCTGCGGGGGAGGGGAGTCGGCGGTGCCGCGCTCCCCGGCGAGGGAGACGGTCAGCAGCACGAGCAGCGCCGGGGTGGCGTCGAACAACCCGCTCTCGAGCACGCTGCGCAGCACGACGAAGAACAGCAGCCCGGCGGCGACCGGCCACAGGGCGGCAGGGATCCGGCGCAGCCCGCGGGCCGCGCCGACGACCCAGCCCAGCGCGACCAGGCCGCCGACGACGCCCGCCTGCACGAACACCGAGACCCAGCTGCTGTCGAGCAGCTGCTCGTTCCACCACTGGCCGGCGACCGGGATGAGCTTCACCGAGAGGCCGGCGCCGAAGGCCCACTGCCAGGCCGACGACGCGAAGCCCAGGGCCGCGCCCCAGGCGACGAACCGGGAGTCCAGGGTGCTGTTGCCCGAGGCGTCGGTGCGGTCGGCGAAGGAGCTGACCGCGCTCGTGGAGGCGATGACCAGGGCACCCAGGGTGACCGCGACGCCCAGCCCGACGACCAGGCCGACCTGGGGCCGCCTCAGCCGGACGGCGGCGACGGCGAGGGCGAGCAGCAGCACCGCGAGCGAGGTGCGCGAGCCGGTCAGCCACAGCACGGCCAGCGCGCCCAGCGCGACGACCGCCTGCCGGGGGGTGCCGCGGCCGAGCATGGTGGGCCAGGCCGCGCCGAGGACGACGACGCCGGCGAGCAGCGCGATCTCGTTCGGGTTCAGCGGCGGGACGCCGCCGAAGAGCCGTCCCCCGGCCAGCACGGACGGGGCACCGCTCACCGCGGCGACCCCGCCCACGATGCCGCAGGCCCAGATGACCGCCGACAGCATCGTGGCCGGCCCGAGGGCGCGGACCAGCAGCCGCACGGTCACCGCCAGGATCGCGACCCGGACCGCGACCACGGCCGAGGGCACGAGCGTGCCGTGGCCGAGGGCGCCGAGCACGGAGGCGACCAGGACGACGGCGAGGACCCACATGCTGCCGGTGCCGACCCGGCGACCGGCGGTGGAGCGGTGGTCCAGCCGGAAGGCCAGCGCGAGCGCGACCAGGCTGACCAGCGCCTTGGCCGCCACCACCGGGTCCACGCCGCCGGAGAACACGTCCCCGCGGCGCCACGCCACGCTGCCGACCACCACGAGGAGGACGGGCAGCAGCGCAGCCGCCCGGGGCCGGGCGAGCAGCGCGGGGGTCGCGGTCACCAGTTCTGCGAGGGCGGGATGCGGACGGTGACGCGGTTGCTGCTCCTCCGCGACAGCGCCGGCACCCGGCGCGAGGACCCGGCCACCCGGTTGCTGCGGATCGGCGTGGGCTCGGTCCGGCCCGACGGACGGGCAGGCCGGGCCTCGGCCACCGGCTCGTCCTCACCGGTCGTGGCGGCGGGAGCCGGGGCGGGTGAGGTGAGCCGGGCCCAGCCCGCGCCCTCGGTGCCCTGGCGCCGGGCGATCGCCGGCCGGGCCGGGGCCGTCGGGGTCGCGGCCGGTGCGGCGGCGGGCGCCTCGACGGCGCGGCGGCGGGCACGGCGGGCCGGCGCGGCGAAGACGACGCCGACGGTGACGGCCTCGACGCCGTCCAGCAACTGGCCGAGCTCGAACACGTCGACCCGGTCCGCCGAGCCGGGAGGGCACACGACGACGACGCCGTCGCTGCCGGCGACCTCGGCGCGCCAGGTGCTCAGGGCCGCGTCCGAGGGGACGGTGGTGAACACGACGTCGGGTCGCCGCGCCGCCGGGGTGGGGTCGGCCGTCGCCTCGGTGTCCTTCCCGACGGGTTCCGCCGTCGCGGTGGGCTCGGTCGAGGGCGCCGGCTTGTCGGCGCCCTCGACGGCCAGGCCCCGGCGGGTCAGCACGTCGGTCAGGTCGGTGGTCAGCTCGGCCACGGCCGCGGCACCGCGGTCGGTGGGGGCGGCGATGAGGACCCGGACGGGGCCGTCCTGCGCGCGGCGCTCGATGCGGCGGGCCAGCACCTGGGCGGCGCGGTCGGTCGGCTCGCGCCGGCCGCGGGTGGACAGCACGTCCGGCACGGTGGCCCCCCAGGCGGCGCGGACGTCGTCCGGCGTCCACACCCGGGTGTCCCAGCGGTCGCGGACGACGGCCGCGGCGACGCCGAGACCGAGCCCGCACACCAGGCCCAGGGCCAGCAGCAGGGGGATCTGCGGGCTGGTCGGCGCGGACGGCACCGTCGCCGGGTTCGTGACGGTGAGGGTGACCGGGCTGCTGCCCGAGCCGGTGGTCTCCAGCCGCTCCACGGCCGAGCTGAACTCCTCGGCCACGGCGTCGGCGACGTCGGCGGCCTGCTGCGGGTCCCGCAGGGTGACGGCGATGTTGATCTGCGAGGTGTCGACCGGGTTCTCGGCGCCGACGGCGGCGCGCAGCTGCGCCAGGGACATGTCCAGGCCCAGGGTGTCGCGGACCGGGTCGAGCACCTCGGCGCTGCTGGCGATGTCGGGGTAGCTCTTCACCCGCTGCTGCAGGAACTGGGGGCTGGTGCTCTCGGTGGTGCTGGAGACGAAGACCTGCGTCTGCGCCGTCCACGTCCTCGGGGTCAGCAACGCAGCGGCCAGGGCGACCAGCAGGCAGGCCAGCAGGCACGCCGCCAACCAGCGCCAGCGCCGTCCCACCACCGCGGCGTACTCGCGCAGCTCCACCCTCGGTCCTCCGTGACGATCGACTCCCCGTGACCCATCGGCCACGTCCGGTTCTGGAAACTACGGCGGGAAGCCGTCCGTGGACCCCCTGGAGCAGGAGTCGGCCACCCGTTCGGGGGAGAGGACTCCCCGCGCCCGCGTCGATGGTGCCAGACTCCGGCTCACTCTCGGTGGTCGTCTCGTGACGGCGCCCGTCTTCTGAGCAGGCAACTCTTCCGGGTGACCTCTCGAGCGCCACCGCCGAGCACTACGCAGAGTGGTCGTCGTCGCCTACGCTGTCCACGCTCCACCTGAAGCCCTGGAGGATCCCTTGCCCGTCATCGGGTACGCGCCCGGCGCCTACGACCTGTTCCACATCGGCCACCTCAACGTGCTGCGCCACGCGGCCGAGCACTGCGACCACCTCATCGCCGGGGTCGTCGCCGACGAGGTGCTGGAGCAGACCAAGGGCCGGCTGCCGGTGATCCCGCTCGCCGAGCGCATGGAGATCGTCGGGGCCCTGCGCTTCGTGGACCAGGTGCACGCCGAGGTCGTCCCGGACAAGGTCGAGACCTGGCGGCAGGTCGGCGGCTTCGACGTCATCTTCAAGGGCGACGACTGGCGCGGCACCGAGAAGGGCGACCGGCTCGAGGCCGACTTCGCCGCGGTCGGCGTCCGGGTGCACTACTTCCCCTACACGATGCACACCTCGAGCACGATCCTGCGGCGGGCGCTGGACGCCATCGACGCCCCGGAGCCGATCGGCCGGGTCGCCCGCGCGCTGACCTCCTGAGGCGGGTGGGACGGACCGGTCACCCACACGGGTGCACGCACGGTGAGCCTGCGTGCACAGCGGGTCCCTGACCGGTAGGCAGACCGGGTGACCGGGAGCCTGCTGCACACCTCGCGGCCCCCGGCGTCCCCGGGGCGCTGGCGGGTGCCGGTGCCCCCGTGGGCCCGGGTGGCGGCGGTGCTGCTGGTCGGCGCCGAGCTGCTCGGCTACGGGCTGCGCGTGCTCGGCGCCCCGCGCACCATCAGCCACCCGCTGTCGATGGAGCTGCCCTTCTCCCTGCCCCGGCTGCTCATCGCCGCGGTGTTCGTGCTGGCCGCGGTCGCCGCGGCCGCCGGCGCCGTCCGGCTGCCCCGGCGCCGGTCGTGGTGGACCGCGGTGGCGCTGTTGTGCACCCTCGCCGCGCTGGTCAAGGCCGGGAGCACGGTGCACAAGGCGGTGCTCGAGGCCGTCGACGGCTACGCCCACCCGGTCCGCACGCTGGTCGGCTCGGCGGTGGTGGGCGGCGTCGTGCTGGCCGGCCTGTTCTGGCTGAGCCGGGAGGAGCGGCGCGACCGGCGCCGGGTGCTGCGCTGGCTGGCCGCCTACGGGTTCGCCGCCGGCGGGCTGACCATCCCCTCGGCGATGGCCGAGGCCGTCTGGGGCCACGGCAGCGCGCTGACCGCCACCTTCGTCCTGGTGGAGGAGAGCGCCGAGGCGCTCGCCGCGCTGGGTGTGCTGGTCGCCGTCCTGGTCGGCTGCGCACCGCGCCTGGTCTTCCCGGCCGGGCGTGACCTGCGCCGCGCGGACGACGTCGGGAGCCCCGCTCCTGCACCACGACCCCCGGCGGCCTGACAGGATCGAGCACCATGAGGATCTCGGTGATCGGCTGCGGCTACCTGGGCGCGGTGCACGCGGCCTCCATGGCGCAGCTGGGCCACGACGTCGTGGGGATCGAGGTCGACGTCCCCAAGGCCGAGCTGCTGGCCTCGGGGAAGGCGCCGTTCCACGAGCCGGGGTTCGACGAGCTGCTGAGCTCCTCGCTGGCCTCGGGCCGGCTGCGGTTCTCCTCGGCGATGGCCGACGCGGCCGGGTCGCAGGTGCACTTCGTCTGCGTGGGGACGCCGCAGAAGCGCGGGGAGTACGCCGCGGACCTGCGCTACGTGGAGTCCGCGACCGAGTCGCTGCTGGAGGTGCTGGCCCCCGGTGAGCTGGTGGTGGGCAAGTCCACCGTCCCGGTGGGGACGGCGGCGCGGCTGGCCGACCTGGTGACCGGCAAGGTGCCCGGGGCGCTGCTGGCGTGGAACCCGGAGTTCCTGCGCGAGGGCTTCGCCGTGCAGGACACCCTGCACCCGGACCGGCTGGTCTACGGCCTGCCCGCGGGCGCCGACGGCGAGACCGCCCGGGCGCTGCTGGACGAGGTGTACGCCGCGATCGTCGCCGACGGCACGCCGCAGGTGGTCACCGACTACGCGACCGCGGAGATGGTGAAGACCGCGGCGAACTCGTTCCTGGCCACCAAGATCTCGTTCATCAACGCGATGGCCGAGCTGTGCGAGGCCACCGGCGCCGACGTCAAGCAGCTGGCCGACGCGATCGGCTACGACGACCGGATCGGCCGGAAGTTCCTCAACGCCGGCCTCGGCTTCGGCGGGGGCTGCCTGCCCAAGGACATCCGCGCGTTCATGGCCCGGGCCGGCGAGCTGGGCGCCGACCAGGCGCTGACGTTCCTGCGCGAGGTCGACAACATCAACATGCGCCGCCGGATCCGGATGGTGGAGCTGGCCCGCGAGGTCTGCGACGGGTCGCTGCTGGGCAAGCGGATCGCGGTGCTGGGGGCGGCGTTCAAGCCCGACTCCGACGACATCCGCGACTCCCCGGCGCTCAACGTCGCCGCCCAGCTGCAGCTGCAGGGCGCCACCGTGCGGGTCACCGACCCCGCGGCCGGCGACAACATCCGCCGGTCCTGGCCGCAGCTGGACGTCGTGGACACCGCCGAGGAGGCCGCCGCCCGCGCCGACGCCGTCCTGGTGCTCACCGAGTGGAAGCAGTTCCGCGAGCTCGACCCGGTCGCGTTCGGGCAGGTCGTGGCCCGCAAGGCCGTGCTCGACGGTCGGCAGGCACTCGACCGCGACACCTGGGTGGCGGCCGGCTGGTCCTACCGCGCGCTGGGCCGCCGGGCCGGCTGACCCGGCTCACCCGGCTCACCCGGCCGGGGCAACCCGGCGTCCCGGACCCTCCCGCCGGGTCGCCCGCGTGCCGACCACCGGGAGGTGGCCACCACCGAGGACGTCCGCCCGCAGCTGACCGGCCGCGAGGCACCGCTGCCGGACCTGGTCCGCGCCGCCCTCGCGCTGCCGCTGCGCCGCGGGACGGCCACCACGGTGGTGCTCGCCGCCCTGGTCGTGCTCGCCGAGACCGTCGGCCTGGCCACCCGGCTCGCCTGCCGGGCCGCCGCCTGCGCACCGTGGACCGCCCGGTTCGACCTCGACGCCCTGGGCTCGGTGCCCCGCCTGCTCGTCACCTCGGTGCTCGCCGTCGCCGCGGTCTGCTGCTGGTGGGCGGTGCTGCGGGCCGGCCGGCACGGCGCCGGCATCTGGTGGGCCACCCTCGCGCTGGGGGCCGCCGTGCTGGCCGCGGCCAAGGCGACCTCGCTGCACTCGGTGCTGGAGGCCCGGCTGCCCGACGCGCAGCTGCTCTTCCTCGGCGTCAGCCTGCTCGGGCTGACCGTGGCCGTGGTCAGCGGCCGCTGGGTCCGCCGCGGCACCCGGGTCGCCGTGGTCACCTGGCTGGCGCTCTACGCGCTCGCCTCCGTCGGCCTCGCCGCGGTGTCGGTCGTGCTCGCGGGCACCGGCACGCTGGCCGGTGACCTGGCCAGCTACGTCGAGGAGACCGCCGAGGGCCTGTCCGCCGTCGGCCTGCTCGCCGCCGTCGCCGCGCAGGCCCGCGAGGTCTCCCGCCGCACCTAGCGCGCCAGCAGCTCCTCGGCCGTGCGGGTGTTGACGACCCGGTCGGCGGTGATGCCGGCCGCGGCGGCCCGCTCGCAGCCGGCGCCCTGCCAGTCCAGCTGACCCGGTGCATGCGCGTCGGTGTCGATGGAGAACTCGCAGCCCAGCTCCGCGGCCAGCGCCAACAGCCGGGACGGCGGGTCCAGCCGCTCGGGCCGGGAGTTGATCTCCACCGCGGTGCCGTGCTCGACGCAGGCGGCGAACACCGCCTCGGCGTCGAAGGTGCTCTCCGGCCGTGGCTTCTGCTGCTTGCCGCCGCGCTGCGTCCGCTCGACCAGCAGCCGGCCGGTGCAGTGCCCGAGGACGTCGGTGTGCGGGTTGGCCACCGCCTCGAGCATCCGCGGCGTCATCTGGGACGCCGGGGCGCGCAGGTCGGAGTGCACGCTGGCCACCACGACGTCGACCCGGGCCAGCAGCTCGTCGGTCTGGTCCAGCGACCCGTCGGCGTTGATGTCGCACTCGATGCCGGTGAGGATCCGGAACGGGGCCAGCTCCTCGTTCAGCTGCGCCACGACGTCCAGCTGCCGCTCCAGCCGCTCCGCGGACAGGCCGTTGGCCACCGTCAGGCGGGGGGAGTGGTCGGTCAGCGCCAGGTACTCGTGCCCGATGCCCATCGCGGCCAGCGCCATCTCCCGGATCGGGCTGCCGCCGTCGGACCACTCCGAGTGCGTGTGCAGGTCACCGCGCAGCGCCCGGCGCAGCTCCCCGGCCGCGCCCTCCAGCTCCACCGGCGGGTGCTGCGCCTTGAGGTCGGCCAGGTACTCGGGCTCCTCGCCGGCGTGGGCCTGCAGCACCACCGCCGCGGTCTTGGTCCCGATCCCCTTGAGGTCGGTCAGCGTCCGGGTCCGGATCCGCCGGTCCAGCTCGGCGTCGGACAGGCCGTCGACCACGCCGGCCGCGGTGCGGAAGGCCGACACCCGGTACGTGGGCTCGCGGGCGCGCTCCAGGAGGAAGGCGATCCTCCGGAGCGCGTCCGCCGGCGTCACGAGAGCCCGATCTCCTTGCCGACCTTCTTGGCCTGCTTCTTGAGCTTGCGCTGGGTGCGGCCCCGGCTGGCCTTCTTCTGCGCCTTCTCGGCCTTCTTCTGGGCCTTCTCGAACTTGGCCTCGGCCTTGGCGATCGCGGTGTCCGACGCGCGGCGCACCCGCCACCCGGCCGACGGCTTGCCCTCGGTGTCCACGGCGGCGATGAGCAGCCCACCCAGCAGACCGGCGTTCTTCAGGAAGTGCGCCTGGTTGCTGAACTTCTTCTCGTCGTCGCTGTCCTCCCAGAACCGGTGACCGGCCAGCGTCGTCGGCACGATCGAGCCGGCCAGCGCCAGCGCGGACAGGCGGGGGAACTTGCCGAGCGCGAACAGGATGCCGGCGCCGACCTTGACCCCGGCGTCGATCTTCACCCACTGCTCGACGTCGCGGGGCACCTCGACGGGCAGCTGCTCGTCGGCGGTCTTGGCGATCTGCTCCACGATCGGCTTGGCTCCCGGCACCCTGGTCTGGGGGTTGCGCAGGGTGTCGATGCCTCCGTACACGAACGAGGAGGCGAGCAACGGGCGGGCGATCCGGCGGACCAGCATGGGGACCTCTTCCTTCGACGGCGTCGGTGCGGTGCCTGCCCGGTCCGACCGGTCGGCAACCCTCCCCGGGACCGTAGTGACGACCGTCCCGGCCCGCCTCCGGAGAACCGACAGCTGATCGCAACATCCGGCGACCACACTGGGGCCGGTGACGACCCGGGTGCGCGACGACACCTGGGTGTGGGCGCTCGCCGGCCTGGCGCTGGGCCTCTTCGGCCTGGGTTTCGTGGTCCGCTGGCAGTGCACCCGCGGTGCCTGCGCGCTCGGGCGGCACGAGTGGCTGTTCGACCTGGACGCGGTCGGCAGCCTGCCGCGGCTGTTCACCACGTCGCTGTTCCTCGCCGCGACCGTGGTCGCCGTGCGGGTGGCCGCGCGGTCGGCCGGACGGCGCCGGCTGTGGTGGGCGGCGATCGCGGTGGTCGGGGTCGGCCTGGTGTTCGCCAAGCTGGTCAGCGCGCACTCGGTCGTGGAGGGCCTGGACGGCCGGGGCCTGACCCTGCTGGTCGGCACCGTGGCCACCGTCGTCGGGCTGCCGGTCCTGGCACGCCTGGGCCGCGCGTGGGGTGTGCCGGGCGCCCGGGCCGTGGTGCTGTCGCTGGCCGTCTACGCCGTGGCCGCCCTCGGGCTGGACCAGGTCACCGGCCTCGCGGCGGGGCTGGACCCCTCACCGCTGCCGGACGCCGCCGCCACCTTCGTCGAGGAGCTGGGGGAGGCGCTGGCCGCCCTCGGCGTGCTCGCCGTCGTCGTCCGGCGGCTGCCTCACCCCGCCGAGCGGTAGACCACCAGCCGCTGCCGCTTGGTGAACACGAACTCCGTCGCCGCCTCGCCGGTCTCGCCGTCGTAGGCCACCGGCTGCGGCCCGGACCGCGACACCACGCGCAGCCGCCGCACCTGGAACTGCGCGTAGGAGCGGGAGTGCTCGCTGGCGCCCAGCAGGGTGGCCAGCACCGCCCGGGTGCGGCCGAACCGCAGGTCGGCGCGCAGGTACTGCACGTCGAGCAGGCCGTCCTCCAGCGAGGGCCGCCAGGCCGGGGACAGCCCGCGCGGGGTGTAGACGCCGTTGCCGACGAACAGGATCCAGGCGCTCACCCGCCGGCCGTCCAGGTCCAGATCCACCGGCCGGCCGTCCCGCAGCACCTGCCCGGTGGCCACCGCCAGCGCCAGCCACTTGCCCAGCCGGCCCGACAGACGGTCCCGCCGGCGCACCATCTCCGGGTAGCTGCCGATGCTCGCGGTGTTCAGGAACGGCGTGCCGTTGACCGCGGCGACGTCGACCAGCACGCCGTCGCCGGCCTCCACCGCCGCGGCCGCCTCGCCGGGGGTGGCCACGCCGACGTCGCGGGCGAAGTGGTTCAGCGTGCCGGCCGGCAGCACCGCCAGCGGCAGCCCGTGCTCCAGCGCCACCGCCGCGGCGGCGGCCACCGACCCGTCGCCCCCGGCCACGCCGAGCGCCTTCGCGCCGCCCCGCACGGCCTCGGTGAGCAGGTCGGTCACGGAGTGCCCCTCGTCGACCTCCAGCACCTGCGCGCCGGGCAGCAGGTCGGCGATGTCGGCCGAGGGGTCGTAGTCGGCCCGGCCCGACCGCGGGTTGACCGCCACCACCAGGCCCTCGCCACGGGGCAGCGCGGGCGCCCGCTCGGTGTCGCGCACCTGCGCCGGGGTGCTCGGCCGCACCGGCCACCAGTGCCGGCTGGCCACCGCGACCGCACCGCCCACCGCCATGCCGGCCAGCACGTCACCGGGGTAGTGCACACCCACGTGCACCCGCGAGTAGCCCACGCCCAGCGCGACCGGGGCGACCAGCGCACCGGCCCACGGGCTCTCCAGCGCCACCCCGGTGGCGAACGCCGCCGCCGACGCCGAGTGCCCGCTGGGGAAGGACAGCGTGTCCAGCGACCGGTCCAGGCCCCGGCCGGGGGTCAGCCCGCCGGGGTCGGGACGCACCCGGCCGAACACCGGCTTGAGGACGACGTTGACCAGCGCGCTGGACACCAGCAGCGACCCGACGCCGCGCACCGCCGCCCGCCGCGGGGCGCCCTTCTTCGCGCCGAGCGCCAGGCCCACCCCCAGCCAGAGCTTGCCGTGGTCGGCGGCCTCGGACAGGCGGCGCAGCGCGCCGTCGGCCCGGGTCGCGGGCAGCCGGCCCACCCTCGCGTGCAGGCGGGCGTCCAGACGGCGGGCGGACAGGCGGGGGAACCGGGGCACCCGCGCACGCTAGCCGCGGGACCTGCACCCCACCCCTCGGGGTGAGATCGCACCCCGAGGGGGTGGGCCGGGGGCCGGACGGCGTCGATGCAGGGGGAGCCGAACCGCCACCTGATCGAGGGAAACCCCGTGCGCACCCGCCTCCGCCTGCTGCCCCTGCTCGCCGCCGTCGCCGTGGGCGCCGTCGTCACCGCCGGCCCGGCCGCGGCCGCCCCGGACCCCGCCTCGACCACCACGGCCCCCGTCACCGCGGCCCCCGTCACCGCGGACCCCACCCCGACCCCGGCGGACCCCACCTCTGTCCCGGACCCGACGACGGCCGCCCCCACCTCCGACCCGGCCCCGCCGGTCACCGCGGCGCCCCCCTCGACCGCGGCCCCCACCACCGTGGAGGCCCCGCCGGTCGTCGCCGAGCCGACCCAGGGCCCGGTCGTCGCGCAGCCGACCGCGGCCGCCCCCTCGACCCGCGCCCCCCGCACCCCGGTCGCGGCTCCGACCCGTCCGCGGGTCGCCGCCGCCGACCTGCCCGAGCAGCCCACCACCGGTGGCTCGGCGGAGGCCGGCACCGCCACCGCGCTCGCCGCCGGCGCCGCCACCGCCGCCCGCGCGGGTGCGCAGTCGGCCGCCGAGGCCGAGGCCGGCGAGCTGCTGGTCACCGGGTACGCCGCCCGCGCCAACCGGGCCGCCGCCATCGAGCTCGGCGCCCCCGCCGCCGACGTCGCCGCCGCGCTCGCCGAGGCCCGCACCGTGCAGCAGCTGGTCGCCGACCAGGTCGCCGCCGTCGAGGCCTCGCTGACCGCCGCGCAGGAGGCCCGCGCCGCCGCCGAGAACGCCCACGCCCAGGTGCTCGCGCTGCCGCAGACCGCCGCCGGCGTCGCCGCGCAGGCCGACTACGCCGCCCAGGTCGTCGCCGCGGCCGCCATCTCCGTGGACCGGGCCGCCGACGCCCTCGCCGTCGTCGAGCAGGCCGTCGCGCCGGTCGACGACGCCGTCGGGACCCTCGTCCGCCGGGTGGACCGGCTGGACCCGGCGTCCTCGGCCACCGCGCTGCCCGACGCCGCCGCTGCCTACGCGCTGGGCGGGGTCGTCGTCCTCGGGTTCGGGGTGGCCGGCTCGACCGCGGTCAGCCGCCGCCGCACCACCGTCCGCCGCCGGGTCGCCGCCGTCCGCGCCGGCCTGGTCTAGCTCTTCTTGCGGGCCCGGTAGGCCGCGACGGTCGAGCGGGAGGAGCAGGTGCTCGAGCAGTAGCGGCGGCTGGCGTTGCGCGAGGTGTCCAGGTAGACGTTGCCGCAGCCCTCCGCGGCGCACACGCCCAGCCGTTCCCAGCCGTGCTGCACGACGACCTGCGAGAGCCCCATGGCCACCGTGGTGGTCAGCTGCTCCAGCGCGCCGGCCTCGGGGGCGGCGTAGTGCAGGTGCAGGGTGCCGTCGTGGTCGGTGGCGTAGGGCCGGGGGCTGGCCAGCGCCAGCAGCGCGTTCAGCCGCTCGACGACCTCGACCCGGGACGACGCCAGGGCCACCTCGCGGACCAGGTCGGCGGTGGTGCCGGCCGCCTTCGCGTGCTTGCGGGACAGCTCCAGCCCGGTGCCCTCGGTGAACCACTCGTGGTGCGCGGCGCAGAAGGCCGACGCCCAGCCGTCGTCGGCGCGGTCGGCGTTGGCCAGGTCCACCGCGAGCTCCACGGCGTCGGACCCGTAGTCGTCGTAGTCCATCTCACACCCCTGTCGGTGTGTAGGAGGTCATATGGCTTTGACTCCCTACGCGGCGTCTCGTAGCGTCGGGAACACGTAGTGACCCAACGGGTGTTCGGTCCCTACGATTCCCTCCTCGTACGTCCTGAATCGAGCTCTCCCGTGCGTTCCTACCTCACCGTGTGGCGGCTGCCCTCCGCGCCGGTGCTGCTCGTCGCCGGCTTCGCCGGCCGGTTGCCGTCCGCCATGGTCCCCCTGGCGCTGCTGCTCCTGGTGCAGCAGCAGACCGGGTCCTACGCCGTCGCCGGCCTGGCGTCGGCCACCTACGGCATCGCGATGGCCGTGATGGCCCCGGTGCTGGGCCGGGTGGCCGACCGCCGCGGGCCCCGGCTGGTGCTGCTCACCCAGGCGATCAGCTACCCGCTGCTGCTGGTGCTGCTGGCCGGCGTCGTGCTCTCCACCTCCTGGGCGCCGGCGATCATCGCCGCCTCGGCCGCGGCCGGCCTGTCGACCCCGCTGGTCAGCGGCACGGTCCGGGCGCTGTGGTCGCGGGTCGACCCGCGGGTGCGCCCGACCGCCTTCGCCCTCGACGCCACCACCACCGAGCTGGTCTTCGTCGCCGGCCCCACCACGGTCGCCGCGGTGACCCTGCTGGCCAGCCCCGTGGCGGCGATCGCGCTGGCCGGGGTGCTCACCGTCGTCGGCACCCTGGGCCTGTCCTTCTCCGGCGCCATGCGCGCCTGGCGGCCGGCACCCCAGGTGCACAGGAGCCTGTTCGCCACCGTCACCGTCCCCGGCATGCCCCGGGTGCTGGTCTCGGGCACCGCGCTGATGCTCGGCTTCGGGGCCGTCGAGGTCGCCGTCCCGGCGTTCGCCGACGCCGCCGGCTCGCCCGGCCTGTCCGGCGTCCTGCTGGCCGTGTGGTCGCTGGGCTCGGTCGCCGGGGGGCTGTGGTTCGGCGCGCGGGTCGTCTCGGCGTCGCTGCCGCGGCTCTACCGCTGGGGTCTGCTGGGGACGACGATCGGCATGCTCCCGCTGGCCGCCGTCTCCTCGCCGCTGCTGCTGGGTGCGCTGCTGTTCCTGGGCGGCACCGCGATCGCCCCGACGCTGACCGTGCAGAGCTCGCTGGTGGGCTCCATCGCCCCGGCCGACGCCACCACCGAGGCCTTCACCTGGCTGTCCACCGTCGCCTTCGGCGCCTCGGCCATCGGTGCGGCCATCGGCGGCGCGGTGGTGGAGACCGGCTACGGCGTGGACGGCGCCCTGCTGCTGGCCGCGGGCATGACCGCGCTGGCGGTCGTCGTCACGCTCGTGCCCGGACGGCGGGTGCCCGCCGCGGTCCCGGCCGCGGCCTGAGACCCCCCTGGCGCCACCGGGGAGGAGCGCTGGTAGCCTTCCTCCTCGGTGGTTCCGGGGGAACTCGGATCCCGGGAGGCTTCGCCTAGTCCGGTCTATGGCGCCGCACTGCTAATGCGGTTTGGGGTAATCCCCCATCCCGGGTTCAAATCCCGGAGCCTCCGCGCAACAACTGCACACAGCACGCACCCGTAGCTCAACGGATAGAGCATCTGACTACGGATCAGAAGGTTAGGGGTTCGAATCCCTTCGGGTGCACGTCAGGTTGAGACAGCCACCGGCCCCGCACTCCTCGCGAGTGCGGGGCCGGTGTCTTTCCCCGGCACGGTGGGACTTCCGCGGCGGAAGCTCCGCGGCCAGGCGGCCATCGGCAGGCCCCGGCGGGGGCCCCGGACCCCGGCTACCTTGCTCGGCGTGACCGGCGCCACGGTCACGCCGAGCTGCGAGGAAGGACCGCCGACGATGGCCTCCATCACCTACGACCACGCGACCCTGACCTACCCGGGTGCCGAGCGCCCCTCGGTCGACGGGCTGGACCTGGAGATCGCCGACGGCGAGTTCCTGGTGCTGGTCGGGCCCTCGGGCTGCGGCAAGTCGACCTCGCTGCGCATGCTCGCCGGCCTGGAGGACGTGACCGAGGGCAGCATCCGCATCGGGGACAAGGACGTCACCCACGTGCCGCCGAAGAACCGCGACATCGCCATGGTCTTCCAGAACTACGCGCTCTACCCGCACATGACGGTGGCCGACAACATGGGCTTCGCGCTCAAGATCGCCGGCATGGGCAAGTCCGACATCCGGGCCCGGGTCGAGGAGGCCGCCAAGGTCCTCGACCTGACGGAGTACCTGGACCGCAAGCCCAAGGCGCTGTCGGGCGGCCAGCGCCAGCGCGTGGCCATGGGCCGGGCGATCGTGCGCAACCCGCAGGCCTTCCTCATGGACGAGCCGCTGTCCAACCTCGACGCCAAGCTGCGCGTGCAGACCCGCACGGAGATCGCCGCGCTGCAGCGCCGGCTGGGCACCACCACCGTCTACGTCACCCACGACCAGGTCGAGGCCATGACCATGGGCGACCGGGTCGCCGTCCTCAAGGACGGGCTGCTGCAGCAGGTGGACACCCCGCGCAACCTCTACGACCGCCCCGACAACCTCTTCGTGGCCGGCTTCATCGGCTCACCGGCGATGAACCTGGTCGAGGTCCCCGTCTCCGGCGGCCAGGCCACCGTCGGGGGCAGGACGATCCCGCTGCCCCGCGCGGCGGCCGCGGCGGCGCAGGGTGCGACGGTCACCATCGGCTTCCGCCCCGAGGCCACCACGCTGACCGGTGCCGAGGACGGCATCCCCTTCGAGGTCACCGTGGTGGAGGAGCTGGGCAGCGACGCCTTCGCCTACGGCAGCTTCACCGGCGCCCAGGCCGAGGGCCGGGACAAGCTGGTCACCGTCCGCGTGCCGGCCCGCCAGGTGCCGATGAAGGGCGAGACCGTGCACCTGCGGATCGACCCGGAGGAGCTGCACGTCTTCGACACCGCCACCGGCGGGCGGCTCAGCGACTGACCCCCGCCAGCCAGCGGGGGCCGGTGGCGAACGCCTGCGCCGCCGCCCCCGCGGCCCCGCGCGCCCAGTCGTGCGGGTCGTGGTCGCGCACCGTCAGCTCGACCGGGCGCGCCCGCGGGTCCCGGTGGTCGTCCAGCGCCGCGCGCAGCGCGTCGTGGCCCACCACGGCGAGGTCGGCGCCCTCGCCGACCAGCAGCACCTGGTCCACCCCGGTCACCCCGGCGACCAGCGCGACCAGCCGGCCCAGGTGGGCGGCGGCGTCGTCGAGCACCTGCCGCGCCCGCCGGTCGCCGTCCACGGCGTCGGCGAGCAGCTCGGACCAGGTGGTGGGCAGCCCGGTGGCCACCTGTGCGGCGGCCAGCAGCGCCGGGGTGCCCAGCAGGGCGGTGACGCAGCCGCGGTGCCCGCGCGGGCACCGCGGGCCGGTCGCCTCCAGCGGCAGGTGACCCAGCGGCTGCAGCCCGGCGTCGGGGCTGTCGACCACCCGGTCGGCCACCACCAGGCCGTGCCCGACGCCGGCGCCCAGCGCCAGCACCGCGAAGCCGGTGTATTCGCGGCCCAGGCCCGTCCAGTGCTCGGTGCGGGTGGCGCAGGTCAGCTCGTCCCGGACGACGACCTCCGCCCCGGTCGCCTCCCGCAGCGGCCCGGCCAGGTCCACCGGCGGACGGCGGCCCAGCACGTCGGCCTGCACCCGGCCCGCGGCGTCCACCTGGCCGTCGACCGCCAGGCCCACCGCGTCCGGCCGCGGCACACCCAGCTCGCCGGCCAGCGCGGCGACGGCGTCCAGCACCGCCTCCGGCGTCGCCCCGGTCAGCGACACGCAGGCCCGGCCCCGCACCCCGGCCCGCAGGTCGGTGACCACGCCCCACGCCGACCCGGCGGCCAGTGCAACGCCCAGGACGCGGTGCGCGTCCAGGGCGACGTCCAGCGGCCGGGTGGGACGGCGGGTGACCGGGTCGGTGACCGGGTCGGTCTCCACCAGCACCCCGGCGTCCAGCAGCGCCGAGCCCAGCCGGGTGAGGCTGCCGGCGGACAGGCCCAGCGCGCGGGCGACGGCGCCGCGCGGCACCGGGCCGAAGCGCAGCACGTGCCGGGCCACCTGGCCGGCGCTGTCCGCCTCGGCCAGTTGTGTGATCCCGGTCACACGTGGGCCTTCCGCCGTGGAATCACAGCGGGAAGCTGACGTACTTCGTCGTCAGGTACTCCCCGATGCCCTCGTGCCCGCCCTCGCGGCCCAGCCCCGACTGCTTGACCCCGCCGAAGGGGGCCGCCGGGTCGGAGACCACGCCGCGGTTGAGGCCGACCATGCCCGACTCCAGGGCCTCGGCCAGGCGCAGGCCGCGGGCCAGGTCGCCGGTGTAGACGTAGGCGACCAGGCCGAACGGGGTGGCGTTGGCCAGTGCGAGGGCCTGCTCGTCGGTGTCGAAGGTGGTGATGGGGGCGACCGGGCCGAAGGTCTCCTCGGTCAGCGCCGGGGCGCCCTCGGGGACGTCGACGAGGACGGTGGGCGGGTAGAAGAAGCCCGGGCCCTGCGGCCGGGTGCCGCCGGTGAGCACGCGCGCGCCCGCGTCGACGGTGCCGGTGACGATGCGGTCGACCTTGGCGACGGTCTCCTCGTTGACCAGCGGGCCGAGGGTGACGCCCTCGTCGGTGCCGCGGCCGCTGGTCATCGCCGCCATCCGCTCCGCCAGCTTGCCGGCGAAGGCCTCGGCGACCGGGGCCTGCACGTAGAACCGGTTGGCCGCGGTGCACGCCTCGCCGCCGTTGCGCATCTTGGCCAGCATCGCGCCGTCGACCGCGGCGTCGAGGTCGGCGTCGTCGCACACCACGAACGGGGCGTTGCCGCCGAGCTCCATCGAGGAGACCAGCACCTGGTCGGCGGCCTGCTTGAGCAGGATCTTCCCGACCTCGGTGGACCCGGTGAAGCTGATCTTGCGCAGCCGCGGGTCGGCCATCGCGGTGGCCACGACCTCCTCGGCGTCCATCGTGGGGACGACGTTGACCACGCCGTCGGGCACCCCGGCCTCGGCGAGGACCTGGGCGAGCAGCAGGGCGGTGAGCGGGGTGTCCTCGGCGGGCTTGACCACGCTGGTGCAGCCGGCGGCGATGGCCGGGCCGAGCTTGCGGGTGAGCATCGCGGCGGGGAAGTTCCACGGGGTCACCAGCAGGCAGACCCCGACCGGCTGGTGGGTGACCACGGTGCGGGTGCCGCCGGCCGGGGCGACCCGGTAGTCGCCGTCGATGCGCACGGCCTCCTCGGCGAACCAGCGGAAGAACTCCGCGGCGTAGGTCAGCTCGGCCTTGGCGTCGGGCAGTGCCTTGCCGTTCTCCAGGCTCATCAGCCGGGCGAACTCCTCGGCCCGGTCGGTGAGGATCTGGAACGCCCGGCGCAGCATCTCCGAGCGCTGCCGGGGCGGGGTGGCGGCGAACCCGGGCAGCGCGGCCGAGGCGGCGTCCACGGCGGCGGTGACGTCGTCGGTCGTGCCGTCGGCGACCTGGGCGAGCAGCGAGCCGTCGGCCGGGTCCAGCACGTCGAAGGTCGCCCCCGAGGACGCCGCCCGCCACTGCCCACCGATGAACAGGCCGGTGGGGACGGGGGACTCGATGCCGGTCAGGCGCACGCTGGAGGTCACGCGGGCCACCCTAGGCCGGGCTGCGGCCGGGTGGTGGGCTGTGGGGCGGGGCGCCGGTCCTGGCGGTCTGGCCGCGTTGGTCGGTCTCCGTCGGTGGTGCTGAGGAGCCATCTCTTCGCCGGCTGCCCCGCCCACGACCACTGTGACCCAGGCCACTCGCGGGCGTCAACCCCCGCTCGGCGTGTCCCGGAGGGTCGAGTGCCGGCGGGCGTAGCCGACGTAGACCAGCCCGGCCAGCGCGAGCCAGCCGGCGAAGAGCAGGAAGGTCGTGGCCGACAGCCCGGCGACCAGGTAGAGGCAGAACAGCACCGACAGCACCGGAACCACCGGGTAGCCCGGCACCCGGAACCCCCGCGGCAGGTCGGGGTCGGTGCGGCGCAGCACGAGCACGCCGACCGACACGACGGCGAAGGCGACGAGGGTGCCCATCGAGGTCAGGTCGACCAGGAAGTCCAGCGGCAGGAACCCGGCCAGCGCGCCCACGAACAGCGCCACCAGCAGCGTGCCGCGCACCGGCACCCGGGTGCGCGGGTGCAGCCGGGAGAACACCCGCGGCACCATGCCGTCGCGGCTCATCGCGTAGAGGATCCGGGTCTGGCCGTACATCGTCACCAGCGTCACCGAGAAGATGGAGACGACGGCGCCGGCGGCCAGCACCACGGCCGGCCAGGTCGCGCCGGTGACCCGCTCGAGGATGACCGCCAGGCCCGCCGTCTGGCCCTCGAAGTCACCGGCCGGCTGCGCGCCGACCGCCGCGAAGGCGACCAGCAGGTAGACCACGGTGACCACGGCCAGGGCGCCCAGCACCGCCCGGGGCAGCGTGCGCCGCGGATCGCGGACCTCCTCCCCGGCGGTGGACACGGCGTCCAGGCCGATGAAGGAGAAGAAGATCGACGACGCCGCAGCGCTGATCCCGGCCACGCCCAGCGGGGCGAACGGCGTCAGGTTGCCGCTGTCGAAGCCGGTCAGGGCGAGGACGACGAACAGCAGCAGCACGCCGACCTTGACCACGACCATCACCGCGTTCACGGTCGTGGACTCGCTGGCGCCCCGGACCAGCAGCAGCGCGCACAGCGCCACCAGCACCAGCGCGGGCAGGTTGACCACGCCGCCGGCGCCGGGGGCGGCGGCCAGCGCGTCGGGGATCGTGACGCCGAGGGTGTCGCGCAGCAGCTGGTCCAGGTACTCCGACCAGCCCACGCTCACCGCCGCCGAGCTGACCGCGTACTCCAGCACCAGGCACCAGCCGACGACGTAGGCGACCAGCTCGCCCAGGGTCGCGTAGGCGTAGGAGTACGACGAGCCCGACGCCGGGATCGCCGAGGCCAGCTCGGCGTAGCAGAGCGCGGTGAACCCGGCGGTGACCGCGGCGAGCACGAACCCGACCGTGACCGCGGGCCCCGCCTCGGGCACCGCGGTGCTGAGCACGAAGAAGATGCCGGTGCCGATGGTGGCGCCGATGCCCAGCGCCATCAGGCCGAAGGTGCCGATGCTGCGGGCCAGGCCCGACTCGGGCTCGGCCGAGACCGGTTTGCGGCGGAGCAGCTGGGACGTCACCGTCGCACGGTAGGTCAGGCCCGGCGCAGCACGCCCGGGGAGAGCTGGTCCACCGCGGTGTGCCCGGTCAGCCCGAGGGTCAGGTCGAACTCGCCGACGACGTCCTCGACCACCTGGCGGACGCCGGCCTCCCCGGCCAGGCCCAGCCCGTAGACGTAGGAGCGGCCCAGCAGGCAGGCCCGCGCGCCCAGCGCGGTGGCCACGAGCACGTCGGCGCCGCTGCGGACGCCGGAGTCCAGCAGCACCGGCACCCGGTCGCCGACCGCCTCGACCACGTCGGGCAGCGCGTCCAGGGCGCCGACCGAGCGGTCCACCTGGCGGCCGCCGTGCGTGCTGACCACCAGCCCGTCCACGCCGGCGTCCAGGGCCTGGCGGGCGTCGTCGGGGTGCAGCACGCCCTTGAGCACCAGCGGCAGCGACGTCCGGGAGCGCAGCCAGGCCAGGTCGGCCCAGGTGATCGAGGGCCGGGAGTAGATGGCCAGGAACGTCTCGACGGCGGCGCGGGGGAGCGGGGAGCGCAGGTTGTCGGCCAGCGACCCGGGCCAGGCCTTCGCCATGCCGACCAGCGCCCGGACGGCGGCCAGGGTCGGCCGGGGCTGCGGCGGACGCGGCCCGGCCGCCGCGGCGCGCTCGGTGACCAGCCGGCGGAAGACCGGGTCGGAGGTGTACTGCGCGATGCCCTTGCCCAGGGCGAAGGGCAGGTGGCCGAGGTCCAGGTCGCGGGGCCGCCAGCCCAGCATCGTGGTGTCCAGGGTGACCACGACGGCCTCGCAGCCGCTGGCCTCGGCGCGGTGCAGCAGGCTCTCGACCAGCTCGTCGGAGGTCGACCAGTACAGCTGCACCCACCGGGGGGAGTCGCCCATCGCCGCGGCGGTGGTCTCCATCGGCACCGACGCCTGGTTGGAGAAGACCATCGGGATCCCGGTGGCCGCCGCGGCCCGGGCGACGGCCAGGTCGGCCTCGCGGTGCACCAGCTCCAGCGCGCCCACCGGGCCCAGCAGCAGCGGGGCGGGCAGCCGCCGGCCGAACAGCTCGACCGAGGTGTCCCGCGCGCTGACGTCGCGCAGCACCCGCGGCACCACCTGCCAGCGGTCGAACGCGGCCCGGTCGGCCCGCACCGTGGCCTCCCCGCCGGCGCCGCCGGCGACGTAGCCCAGCGCCCGCTCGGTCAGCCTCCGCCGGGCCGCCTCGGCCAGCGCGGTGTGCACCGTGGGCACCCGCGGACGGCGGCCGTACACGCCGGCCCGGTAGACCTCGTCCTGCCGCCGCCGACCGGTACCCGCCCCTGCGTCCATCCCGCGACGCTAACCACCGCCGCCGGTCCGCGTCAGGTGGGCCAGGACCGCGAGCACCCGCCGGTGCGATCCGGGGGACTCCACCAGGCCCAGCTTGTCGAAGATCGACCGCATGTGGGTCTCCACGGTCCGCTCGGCGAGGACCAGCGCCGAGGCCACCGCTGCGTTCGACCGGCCCTGGGCCACCAGCTCCAGCACGTCCCGCTCCCGCGGGCTGAGCCGGTGCAGCGGGTCGTCGTCCCGGCGCGGCCGGACCAGGGCGGCGACGACGAGCGGGTCGAGGGCGGACCCGCCCCGGGCCACCCGGCCGACCGCGTCGAGGAAGTCGTCCTCGTGCAGCACCCGGTCCTTGAGCAGGTAGCCGAACCCGGGTTCACCGACGAGGTCGGCGACGTGGCCGGTCTCCACGTGCTGGGACAGCAGCAGGACCGGCAGCCCGGGGTGCCGCGCGCGCAGCTCCCGGGCGGCCTGCATCCCGTCGTCGGTCATCGACGGAGGCATCCGGACATCGGCCACCACCAGGTCCACCGGCCGCGGCCCGGGCGGCAGCGCGGCCCGCAGGCGATCGGCGTCGGGGACGGCGGTGACCTCGTGGCCGGCGTCGGCGAGCAGCCGGACCAACCCCGCCCGGAACAGGGCGGAGTCCTCGGCGACGAGGACGCGCACGGTTCACAGCTCCGCGGTCACGGTCGTGCCCGCACCGGCGGGGCTGTCCACCGCGAGCCGTCCGCCGACCGCGAGCACCCGGTCGCGGACGGTCCGCAGCACGGCCCCGCCTCCCGTCCCGCCGTCCCCGGCGCCGCCGACGCCGTCGTCGTGCACCTGCACGCGCAGCCGGCCGCCGACGTGCTCGATGCACACCGCCGCCCGGTCGGCCCGCGCGTGCTTGTAGGTGTTCGCGAGGGCCTCGGCCACGACGAAGTAGGCCGTGGTGGTCCGGACCTCGTCGACGGCGCCGGCCGGGCCGGCCCCGTCCAGGCCCGCCGCGACCACCTCCACCGGCAGGGGGCCGGCGGCGGCCAGCTCGCGGACGGCGGCCACCAACCCGTCGTCGAGCCGGGCGGGCCGGACGCCGTGCGCCAGCCGCCGCAGCTCGGCGACCACCTGCTCGATGCCGTGCACCGCGGCGTCCAGCTCCACCGACTCGTCCGCTGGCAGGTCACCGGTCCGGGCGAGCCGGCGCAGCGCCATCCCGATGGCCAGCAGGTCCGTCTGCGCCCCGTCGTGCAGGTCGCGCTCCAGCCGGACCCGCTCGGCCGCGGCCGCCCCGACCAGCCGGGCGCGGCTGTCCCGCACCGCGGTCAGCGCGGCCCGCAGACCCACCTGCAGGCGCGCCAGCTCGATCGGCAGGCCCAGTTCGAGGACCGCCTCCCGGGCCACCCGCAGCCGCCGGGTCCCCACCCTGCCCAGGCGCAGCACGCCGACGTCGACCCCGTGGGAGCGCAACGGGACCAGACCCGGGTCGCCGCCCGGCGGCTCCCCGGCCGAGGCGCCGCCGGGGGTCACCAACCCGTCCCCGCCGGGCAGCCGCAGCAGCAGGTCGAGGTCCGGGTCGTCGAGCACTGCGCGCAGCACCGCGGTGACCCCGGCCGGGTCCGCCCGGCCGTCGCGCACGTCGTGCACCCAGGACCGCAGCCGGGCGTGCAGCACCGTCCGCTCCCGGTCCAGCACCCGTCCGGCCACGGCCAGCGCCCGGCGGTGCAGCGGCAGCAGACCGACGGCGGCCAGGAACGCACCGGCGGCCGCGCCGGCCGCGGTGTCCTGGCCGGGGACCAGCCGGACGGTGGCCCACACGCCGACCGCGAACACCGCGGCCGCGGTCACGGCCGTGGCCAGCCACGCGGCCGTCTGGCCGAGCAGCCGGTCGACGTCGAGCACGTCGTGGCGCAGCACGGCCACGGCCACCGATGCGGGCACCGCCAGCAGCAGCGCGGCCAGGACCGGCAGGTAGGCGGGCCCGGCCGGGACCCCGGCCAGCTGCGCCCCCCAGCCGGCGGCCAGCAGCACCGGCACCGAGCTCGCCCCGAGCGCCAGCCACCCCACCTGCCGCCGCACCCGTGGCGGGCCCCGCCGGTGGCGCACCACCAGCGGCGCGACCGAGGCCGCCAGGGCGAGGAGCAGGGCGAGGTACCCGGGGAGCAGGACCGCCGGGGGCACCCGGAGGACACCGGCGCCGACCAGCCCCAGCACGACCTGGAGGGAGACGGCGACGGCGAGGAAGGCCGCAGGCAGCAGGCGCCACCGGGCCCCGGGCAGCACCCCGTCCGGGAAGACCTGGCACAGCAGGCCGAACCCGGTGACGAGGTGCACCCACCCACCGGAGGACAGCGCGGCACCCAGGTCGCCGCCGACGACCGCGCCGGCGGCCTGCAGGGTGAAGGCCAGGGCCGGCAGCGCGGCCAGCGCGGTCAGGGCGGGCCCCACCGGGCTGTCCGGTCGGCGGACGGCGAGCAGGGCGCCCAGCAGGACGGTCGGCGCGAGCGCGACCAGCGTCAGCAGCGCATCGACGCCGTCCACCCGGTCCGGGGCGAGGGCCCGCAGGGCCAGCTGCACGCCGGCGCACCCGAGCCAGCCGACCACCAGCAGGACGGTCAGCGCGCGGGTGCGGGGCAGCGCCACCCGGCCATGCTGGCCCACCTGCGGGCCCCGCGGTACCCGTGCCAGCACGCAGCTGTTCCCCGGTGGGCGCCACGATGCGCCGGGGCGGCGGGACGCCGGAGGCTCCCGGCATGGAGATCATCGTGCTGCTGCTCGTGCCCCTGCCCCTCGGTCTGCTGGTGCGCCACCGCACCGCCGGCTTCGTCGCGTACACCGCCGTGCACGCCTTCGTGTTCACCTTCCAGTCGCTCGTCCTCGTGGTGGGGTGGGCCGGCGGGGTCGGGCGGAGCGCATTCGGCGCGTTCCCGGCCGCCGACATGGGTGAGGTGTGGGCCTACGGCGCGGTCAACCTGGTGGTGTACGCGGTGGGCCTGGGGCTGCTGGTGGCCGGTCAGCGGGTCGCCGGTCGGCGCCGGGCTGAGCAGTCCGCCGTGGACGTCACCCCCGTCGGCTGACCCCGGTGGAGCCGTCGCGCCCCACCGGCCCCACCCGCCCCGACACGCCGGTGACACGCCCGGGACCTGCAGGTACCCCTGGACGGCGGGGGGAGGGCCCGGGTCATCATGGGGTGCCCGGGGCCCGCGGCCGCGCCCCCGGACGACCAGCCACGGGGAGGTGCGGGGTGCGCAGCGCGACGACGGGACCGGTGCCCGTGCGCCTGCCGACCCTGCTGCAGAGCGGGGTGCTGGCCCTGGCGATGACGCTGGCCGGTGTGCTGCTGGCCGCACCGGCGCTGGCCGAGCCGACGGGGACCCCGACGCCCAGCACGACGGCGTCGGCGGTCGTGGACCCGGCCCGGCCCACCGCCCGGCTGCTGCACGGGCCCAACTGCTCCGACGGGTTCGTGCGCGTCGAGGTCACCAACGGGTCCGCCGAGCACACGGTCGCGCTCACCTACGACGGCGTCGACACCGGCACCCCGGCGACCCTGGCCGTCGGGGAGCGGACCGTCCTCGAGGGCGCCGAGCTGGACTGGGGCACCCGCGCCGAGGTCGGCGTCGCCGTCACCGGGGTCGACGGGCCCGAGGAGCCCCTGGACCTGGGTGACTGGACCCGTCCGACCGAGGAGGACTGCGACGCCGTCGCCGGGCCGACCGGGACCACGTCGCCCACCACCGCACCGACCTCCACCGCGCCGCCGTCCACCGCTGGGCCGACGACGTCGTCCGGCCCGTCCGGTGCCCCGACCACGCGCCCCACCCCGACGACCACCGCGACCCCGCGCCCCCCGACCGGCACCCCGTCCACCTCGCCCCGGCCGACGAGCGAGGTCCCGGCCACGCCGACCTCCTCCGGCGGCTCGACCTCCCCGTCCGGGGCGGGTGCCGCCCCCACGGTCGGCGGCTCCTCCTCCACCGGCCAGGTGTCCCCGGGCAGCGTGCTGACCATCCGCGGCACCGGGTTCGCCCCCGGCGAGGCGGTCACCGTCACGCTGGCCGGGAGCACCGCCCCGCTGGCCACGGTCACCGCCGACGACCAGGGCCGGGTGGAGGCCGTGGTGCAGATCCCGCAGGACGTCGTCCTCGGGCCGGCCGTCGTCCGGCTGGTCGGGGTGGACTCGTCCTCGGCCACCGAGGTGGCCCTCGAGGTCGCCGCCCGCGACACCCCCGGGGCCACCGGGCGCACCCCGTGGCCGCTGATGGCCGCGGGTCTGCTGCTGCTCGCCCTCGCGACCACCCTGGCGACCATCGCTGCCCGGCGTCCCCGGCGCGACGACTGGCAGCCGCCCGCCGGCGCCGAGGGCTGAGCCGTGGCCGCCGACCAGGGACCCCACGGCCGGTACGGCCGGCCCCGCCCCTCGCACGCCGGGCGCGCCCGCACCGCCGCCGTCCCCCCGCGGGACCTGCGCGGCATGGCCGGCGCCGCGCCCGGCGCGGCCGAGACGTGGCTGCGGATCGGGCAGGCGCACGAGCGGGTGTCCCGCCGGCTGGACGGCGCGCTGCGCGCCCAGCACGGGCTCTCCCTGGCCGACCTGCGGCTGCTGCGGCTGGTCGACGCGGTGCACGGCGAGCGGATGTCGGTGGGCCGGCTGGCCGACGAGGTCGGGTCCTCGCCCGCCGGCGTCGGCCAGGCGCTGGCCCGCCTCGCCGACGACGGCTGGGTCACCCGCGAGCGCGGCGCGACCGACCGGCGCACCACCTGCGCCCGGCTCACCGAGCGCGGCCGCGAGCGGATGGCGCAGGCCGGCGAGACCCACGACCGGCTCCTGGACCACCTGCTGGGCGCGCTGGGCGCCGCGGCCGGCCCGGTCACCGATGCGCTGACCCGGCTGGGCGCGGCGGCCCGCCCGCCCCGCTGACCTACTGCAGGTACCCCTCCACCTGCGACTCGGGCCGCTCCCCGGCCTCGCCCGGGTCCTCGCCGTACTGCCGCTTGGCCCGCCGCTGGCGGAGCAGGTCCCACGCCTGGTCCAGGTGCCGCTCCAGCTCGGCCACCCGGGCGCGCTCGGCGTCCCCGTGCTCGGCGGCGCTGTCGCGCAGCCGGTGCTCCTCCTCCACCAGCTCGTGGATCCGGCCCAGGATGTCCTTCTCGTCCACCACTGCCTCCTTCGTCGTCGTCGTCCCCCCACCGTCCCCCGCTCGCCGTCTTCTGACGCCTCGGAGCCGGAATCCGTCCGTTCCGGGTCCCTGCCGTCACCTGACGCCGGGCGGGCGGGCGGCTACGCGGGGACCCAGCCCTCCACGAAGGCGGCGAGGCGACGCTCCACCGCGCCGCCGGCGCGGCCGAGGGCGAGCAGCGCCGTCCGGTCCAGCGGCACGCGGACGGTGCGGCGGTCCTGCGGGCGGGTGACCACCGCGTGGCCGGCGGCGACCAGCTCGGGCCAGGGCCGGTCCAGCTGCGCCCGGACGCCGGCCAGCGCGGCCGCGGTCGGGCCGGCGTTGCCCTCGACCATCGCGGTGACGAACGCCGGGTCGCTGCCCACCACCCGGGTGCCGCTGCCGAAGCTGCCCGCGGCCAGCGCGAGCGCCAGCGGCCCGGCGTCGGCGGCCGCGGCGGCCAGCGCCGCGGCCAGCAGGTGCGGCACGTGGCTGATCGCGGCCACCGCGGCGTCGTGCTCGCCGGCGGTCACCGGCACCACCGAGGCGCCGGCGGCCAGGGCCACCTCGGCCACCCGCAGCCAGCGCGGCAGCTCGGTGCCCGGCTCCAGGCAGACCGCCCACCGGGCGCCCCGGAACAGCTGCGGGTCGGTGGCGGCGTGCCCGCTGCGCTCGGTGCCGCACATCGGGTGCCCGCCCACGAAGCGGCCGCCGAACCGCTCGCCCAGCGCCGCCAGCACCGGCACCTTGACCGAGCCGAGGTCGGTGACGGTGGCGGCGGGGTCGACGTCCAGGTCGTCCAGCGCGGTGGCCAGCGCCGGGATCGGGGTGGCCAGCACGACCACCCCGGACAGCTCGCGGCCGACCCGCACCCCGCGGGCCGCGGCGGCCTCGCGCGCGGCGGGGTCGGTGTCCCAGCCGGTGACGGTCCGCCCGGCGGCGACCAGCGCGGCGGCCAGCGACCCGCCCAGCTGGCCCAGCCCGACCACCCCGACCGGCGGCGCCTCCATCGTGGGGACCGGGAGGCTCACCGCAGCTCGTCCGGTGGCGGGACCGCGCCCGAGGGGTTGGTGCCCTCACCGGGCGTGGGCAGCGGCTGCTCCACCTGCGAGAGCTGCATCGTCGGCGGGACCGGCGGCGGAGCGGTCATCGCCACGACCTCGTCGTCCCCGGGCAGCTCCCACGGCGTGCCCAGCCGGAACACCCGGGCCAGCGCGGTGGCCACCAGCCGGTGGTCCGACGCGCGGGCCTCGATCCGGTAGACCGCCGTCCGGGCGCTGCGGTGCAGCTCGGTGCCCTCGGCGACCAGCACGTCGCCGGGCCGGCCGGGGGAGAGGAACTCGGTGTGCACGTCCTGGGCGACCGCCAGCGTGCCGTGGCTGTTGCTCACCGCGGCGTGCACCACGTCCAGCAGCGCCATCGTCGCCCCGCCGTGCGCGGTGCCCGCGGCGTTCAGGTGGGCCGGGCCGACGGTCATCGTGGCGCGGGCGTAGCCGGGGGAGACCTGCTCCAGCACGATGCCCAGCTGGGCGGCGAGCGGGTCCGCGGCGAGCGCGGCGAACAGCTCCGGGGAGATGTCGGGCTCGGGCACGTCGGCCATGATCGCACCCATGACGCCCCAGTCGTTCCTCCTGAGCGCCCAGCTGGCGGACTACGTCCGCGGCTGCGCCGACCCGCCGGACGACGTCGTCACCGACCTGGTCGCCGAGACCGCGGCGATGACCGCGGCGGGCGACGGCCGCCCCACCTACCAGGTCGCGCCCGAGCAGGCGGCGTTCCTGACGCTGCTGACCCGCATCTCCGGCGCCCGCTGGGCGGTCGAGGTGGGCACGTTCACCGGCCTGTCCGCGCTGGCCGTCGCCCGCGGCCTGCCCGAGGACGGCGGCCTGCTGTGCCTGGACCGCGACGCGCACTGGACCGACGTCGCCCGCCGGTACTGGGCCCGCGCCGGGGTGGCCGAGCGCATCGAGCTGCGGATCGGCGAGGCCGCCGACCTGGTCGCCGCGCTCCCGCTGCGGCCCACCTTCGACCTGGCCTTCGTCGACGCGGACAAGACCGGGTACGCCGGCTACGTCGACGCGCTGCACCCGCGCATGCACCCCGGCGGGCTGCTGGTGCTGGACAACACCCTGCGCGCCGGGCGGGTGCTCGACCCCGCCGACGCCGACGACCGGGCGATCGCCGAGCTCAACGCGGCGCTGGCCACCGACCCCCGCTTCGACACCGTGCTGCTGCCGGTGGCCGACGGGCTGACCCTGCTGCGGGTGCGCTGATGCTGAGCTCCTTCGCCGTCCACGTCGCCCGGTCGGGCACCGGCTGGCAGGCGCGGCTGCTGGCCGACGACGCCGCCACCGAGCTGCCTGCCCTCGAGGCCGAGCTGACCGGGGAGTGGCCCGGGCCCTTCGTCTTCGTGGTGGACAGCCGGCTGTACTTCGTCGCGCTGACGCACGGCCCCGGTGGCATGGTCCGCGCCATGATCAGCGACGGCGCGCTCCCGGAGTTCCTGCTGGCCGCGGAGGTGATGGAGCGCTACGGCATCGAGGGGACCGAGGTCGACGCCGACGACGAGTCCGAGCACCCGGCCGGCGACCTGGACCTGTTCGCCGACGCCGGCCTGCCGCGCGCCGACCTCGAGCAGATCCTGCTCGCCGACCTGTGGGCCGACGAGATGGTCGCCGAGATCGCCGGCCGGCTGGGCTTCGCCGACGAGCTGGCCGCGGCGGTGTCCGCGTGACCGCGGTGGTCCTCGACCTCGGCGGCGTGCTCACCACCAGCCCGCTGGCCGCGTTCATCGACTACGAGCGGTCCGCCGGGCTGCCCGAGGGCCTGGTGGCGCGGCTGAACACCACCAACCCGCACACCAACGCCTGGGCCCGGTTCGAGCGCAGCGAGCTCGACCGCGACGGGTTCGTCGAGGTGTTCGAGGCCGAGGCCCGCGCCGCCGGCCACGAGGTCGACGCGACCAAGGTGCTCGACGCGCTGCACGGCTCGGTGCGCCCGGCGATGGTGGCGGCGGTCCGCGCCCTGCGGGACGCCGGGGTGCCGCGGGCGCTGCTGAGCAACAACGCCGCGCCGATGGACCCGGCCAGCGAGCACGGCGCCCTCATGGAGCTCTTCGACGTCGTGGTGGAGAGCTCGGTCGAGGGCATCCGCAAGCCCGAGCCGGCCATCTACCCGCTCACCCTGCAGCGGCTGTCCGCCGCCGTCGGGCGCCGCGTGGCCGACGACGAGGTGGTCTACCTGGACGACCTCGGCCCCAACCTCAAGCCCGCCCGCGACCTGGGCTGGCACACCATCAAGGTGGTCGACCCGGCCGACGCGCTCGCCGAGCTGGCCCGCGCCACCGGTGTCGACCTGTCGACATGACCCCCGACGAGGCCATGGGGCGGGCCCTGGAGCTGGCCGCCGACGCCGCCGGCTGGGGCGACACCCCGATCGGCGCCGTCGTCCTCGGGCCCGACGGCGCGGTGCTGGCCGAGGCGGCCAACGAGCGCGAGAGGGACGGCGACCCCACCGCGCACGCCGAGGTGCTGGCGCTGCGCGCGGCCGCCCGGGTGCACGGCGACGGGTGGCGGCTGACCGGCTGCACCCTGGTGGTGACGCTGGAGCCCTGCACGATGTGCGCGGGGGCCGCCGTCCTGTCCCGGGTGGGCCGGGTGGTCTACGGCGCCGCCGACCCCAAGGCGGGGGCGGCCGGGTCGCTGTGGGACGTCGTCCGCGACCGCCGGCTCAACCACCGGCCGCAGGTGCAGGCCGGCGTCCGCGAGGAGGAGTGCGCCACGCTGCTACGTGCCTTCTTCCGCGCCAGGCGCGGCCTGTAGTCTGCTCGACGGTGGCGTGTCCGAGCGGCCGAAGGGTCCCGCCTCGAAAGCGGGTGAGGTGTAAAAGCCTCCGTGGGTTCAAATCCCACCGCCACCGCCAGTGCGACCGAGGGCGGCACCCGATGCGGGTGCCGCCCTGGCTGCGTCCCTAGACCGCGACGTCGCTGTCCATCAGCAGCTCGCCGCGCGGGCCCGCGACCAGCGTGAACCGGTGCTGCTCGACCAGCTCCTGCCCGTCCTCCACGAACGTGACCTGGGCGGTGGCCGTGAGCGAGCCCTCCTCGGCGGTGACCGCCCCGAGGCGGACCTCGGAGAACCGGTCCCAGAACGCGACGTAGTCCTGGCGGCTGATCACGCCCTGCAGGGTCGGTCCGGTCGACCGCCAGGCCTGCTGCGGCTTGCCGGGCAGGAGGGCGTAGTAGTCGGTGACCGCCTGCTCGACGTCGGCGGCGGTGACGGTGTCGCCCTCGGTGGTCGGGGCCGCCTCCGACGTCGTCTCCGCGGTGGTGGTCTCCGCCGTCGTGGTCTGCTCCTCCGTCGTCGGCGGGGCCGCGGCGGACGTCGGGGGCGGGGCGGCCTGCGTGGTGGTCGCGGCGGCGGTGCTGGTGGGGTCGGCGGCGCTGCTGCTGGAGTCGTCGCGCAGGTTCAGCCACAGCGCGCCGGCCGCCAGGGCGGCGACGACCACCCCGCCGACCGCACCGGCCGGCAGCCACGACTTCTTCGCCGCGGCGCGCGGCGTCACCGAGGTGCGCGGCGGGGCGGCGGCCTGCTGGGCGGGCAGCTCGGTGCGGGTGGGGTCGACCGGCGGGGGCGGGACCACCCGCAGCGGGGTGCGCGCGCCCAGGACGGCGGTGACGTCGCCGTCGTCCCCCGCGGCCACCCGGGCGAGGGCGTCCCGGACCTCGGCCATGCTCGGCCGCCCGGCCGGGTCGGTGGTGAGCATCCGCTCCAGCACCGGGGTGAGCGCGCCCGAGCGCACCGGGCGCTGCGGCTGGGTGCCGGCGACGCGGTACAGCAGCTCGAGCGAGTTGCCGCTGCTGCCGAAGGGCGGCTGGCCCTCCAGGGCGGTGAAGAGCGTGGCGCCGAGGGACCAGACGTCGCCGGCCGGGCCGGCGGTCTCGCCGCGGGCGACCTCGGGGGAGAGGAAGGCCGGGGTGCCGGTGACCATGCCGGTCTGGGTGAGCTTGACGTCGCCCTGGGCGTGCGAGATCCCGAAGTCGGTGATCTTCACCAGGCCCTCGAGCTCCACGCCGGCGCCGACCAGCACGTTGCCCGGCTTCACGTCGCGGTGCACGATGCCCGCCGCGTGGACGGCGACGAGCGCGTCGGCGAGCTGGGCGCCGATCTGGGCGACCTGCTGCACCGGCAGCACGCCGTCGTCGGAGAGCACCGCGGCCAGGCTGCGCGAGGGCAGGTGCTCCATGACCAGCCAGGGCGCGCCGGCGTCCTCGGCGACGTCGTAGACGGCGATGGCGTGCGGGTGGCTGATCCGGGCGGCGATGCGGCCCTCCCGCATCATGCGCTCGCGCTGCTCGCGGGCGGACTCGTCGGTGATGCCGACCGGCAGGACCAGCTGCTTGACCGCGACGCGGCGGCCCAGCCGCTCGTCGGTGCCCACCCACACCGCGCCCATCCCGCCGCCCCCGATGCGCTCGGCGAGCAGGTAGCGGCCGGCGACCCGGTAACCGGGGCCGACCTGGGCAGGGGTCGTCATCCCGTCGACGCTACCGGCGTCCGTGCAGGTCGGCCCGTCGTGCGCGACCCGGTAGCCCGCCCCCTGACGCCTGGTCCGGCGCCCCGAAGCGGCGGTCGTACTCGGCCTGCGCGCCGGCCGGCAGCGCGTCGTGCAGCTCGCCCAGCTCGGTGGCGCTGCCCGGGGGCAGGTCGTCGAACAGCTGCGCCCAGGTGGGCGGGTCGGCGTAGCTGCGGGTGAGCAGCAGTTCCCAGGCCCGCGACTGCCGGTCCCGCTGCGCCCGCTCGGCCGCCGTCCGGGTGAGGAACAGGTCGCGGGCGGCGTCCTTCTCGGCCCGGGTGGCGTCCTCGGGCAGCCCGGCGGGGTCGGTCGCGGTCAGCGCGGCCACGATGGCGTCGACCACCTCGGGGCGGACGCGGTCGGTCTCGGTCATGGCGGGCTCCCGGCGGCAGGTGGACGTCGGGCCGATCGTGCCGCCTGCACGGGGTGGCGACCACACGGCCGGACCGGGCCCGGTAGTCTGACCCGCGCACGTTGGAGGATTCGCCTAGTGGCCTATGGCGCTCGCTTGGAAAGCGGGTTGGGTGCAAGCCCTCGGGAGTTCGAATCTCCCATCCTCCGCCCCTTCGTCCCCGGGTCCGCCGCCCCGCGGGCGTCCTCTAGACTCTGCGGCAGACCCCTCGTGCGGCGTCATCCTGTGAACCTCCCCAGGGCCGGAAGGCAGCAAGGATAAGCGGGCTCTGGCGGGTGTGCGGGGGGTCCCTCGCATTCCCGGGAACCCTGGCGCGCCGGCCTCCGTTTCACAGCTCGCTCACGGGTTCGGCTGCTTTCCTGCGTGAACCTTCAAGCAGAGGAGCACTTCCCCATGCCGAGTCGCCGTACGTGGGTCGTCGCCGGGAGCGTCGCCGGGGTCGTCGTGGTGGGCGCCGTCGCCGGGCCGCTGGTCTACGCCGCCCTCCAGGAGGACGCCGCGCCGGCGCAGACCGTCCAGGTGCAGGAGTCCGACGCCCCGCTCACCGAGGTCACCGACGGCACCTGGACCGTCGGGGCCGGCTCCTCGGCCGGGTACCGGGTCGACGAGGTGCTCAACGGCGCCGACGTCACCGTCGCCGGCACGACCGACCAGGTCAGCGGCTCGGTCGTGGTGTCCGGCGGCGACCTGCAGTCGGCGCAGGTGGACGTCGACATGGCCTCGGTGGCCACCGACAGCGACCGCCGCGACGCCTACTTCCGGGAGGACGTGGTGGAGGTCGGGCAGTTCCCGACCGCCACCTTCGCCGTCGACCAGGCCGTCGACCTGCCCGAGCTGACCGGGACGCCGGTGACGGTGCCGGTGGCCGGGTCGCTCACCGTGCACGGGGTGACCCGGCAGGTGACCGTCGACCTGTCGGTCGTGCGCACCGCCGACGGCGTGCAGGCCTCCGGGTCGGTCCCCGTCACCTTCGCCGACTACGACGTCACGCCGCCCGACCTCGGCTTCGTCTCGGTCGAGGACAGCGGGTCGGTGGAGTTCTTCCTCTCGCTCACCCGGTGACGCCCGGGGATGTCGGTGGTGGCCAGTAGCCTCGGCCCGTGGCATTGGCGCTCTACCGCAAGTACCGCCCGGCGACCTTCGCCGAGGTGGTCGGGCAGGAGCACGTCACCGCCCCGCTGGTCAACGCGGTCGACGCCGGCCGGATCAACCACGCCTACCTGTTCAGCGGCCCTCGCGGCTGCGGCAAGACGTCGTCGGCGCGGATCCTGGCCCGCTCGCTGAACTGCGAGCAGGGGCCGACCTCCACCCCGTGCGGGGTGTGCACCTCGTGCGTGGCGCTGGCCCCCGACGGCCCGGGCTCGATCGACGTCATCGAGATCGACGCGGCCAGCCACGGCGGCGTCGACGACGCCCGCGACCTGCGTGAACGGGCCTTCTTCGCCCCGGTGCACAGCCGCTACAAGGTCTACATCGTCGACGAGGCCCACATGGTCACCACGCAGGGCTTCAACGCCCTGCTCAAGGTGGTCGAGGAGCCGCCGGAGTTCCTGGTCTTCGTCTTCGCCACCACGGAGCCGGAGAAGGTGCTGCCGACCATCCGGTCGCGCACCCACCACTACCCGTTCCGGCTGGTCCCGCCCGCGACGCTGCGCCAGCTGCTGGAGAGCACCTGCGAGCGCGAGGGCGTCGTCGTCGAGCAGACGGTGTTCCCGCTGGTGGTCCGGGCCGGCGGCGGGTCGGTGCGCGACTCGCTGTCCATCCTCGACCAGCTGCTGGCCGGCGCCGGGCCCGAGGGCGTCACCTACCGCACCGCGGTCGGCCTGCTCGGCGTCACCGACGACGCGCTGCTCGACGAGACCGTCGACGCCCTGGCCGCGCACGACGCGCCCGGGGTGTTCCAGGCCGTCGACCGGGTGGTGGAGGCCGGGCACGACCCGCGGCGGTTCGCGACCGACCTGCTCGACCGGCTGCGCGACCTCATCGTGCTGGACGCCGTGCCCGAGGCCGGCGGCAACGGCCTGCTCGACTGCCCGCCCGACCGGCTGGACCTGATGAGCCGGCAGGCGCAGGCGATGGGCGCGGCGACGCTGTCCCGGCTGGCCGACACCGTGCACGAGGGCCTGACCGAGATGCGCGGCACCACCGCGCCCCGGCTGCTGCTGGAGCTGGTCTGCGCGCGGATGCTGCTGCCCGGCGTCGACGGGTCGGCCGCGGCCACCCTGCAGCGCCTCGAGCGGCTGGAGCGGCGGCTGTCCATCGCCGGCGAGCACACCGGCGGGTCGGCCGAGCCCGCGCCGGCTGCTGCCCCGCCGCGTGCCGAGGCGCCCGCGGCTGCGGTCGCTCCGGCCCCGCGCGACCAGGGTGCGCGCCGGGAGTACGTGCGGCCGTCGCAGGCCCGGGCGGAGTCCGCCCCGCCCCGCCCCGCGGCCGAGCCCGCCCCGCGCCCGCCGGCGGCCGAGCCCGCGGCGTCTGCCCCTGCCGGCCCGCCCTCGGCGCCGGCGAGCCCGGCTCCTCCCGCGTCGGCCCCGGCGGCGACCGCCCGGACGGCTCCCGCGTCCACCGCCCCGGCGGCCGCCGACGCCGCGGCGGACGACGACTGGCCCGAGATCACCGCACCCGGGTCGGCGGCGCCGGCGTCCGCGCCCGCCCCGGCTCCCGAGGTCGACGGCTGGCCGGAGATCGCCGCACCCGGGTCCGCCCGGCCGGCGTCACCCGCACCCGCGAGCCGGGCGGCCGCCACCGAGGCGCCCGCCAGCGCGCCTTCGGAGCAGCGGCCGGCGGCCCCGTCCGGCCCCAGGGTGGCCACCGGCGAGCCGGACATCCCGCTGCCGCCGGAGCCCACCGACGACGAGGACTGGCCCGAGCCCGCCCGGCCCGCGGCCCGCCCGGCCCCGGTCGACCACGCGCGTCCTGCGGCGCAGTCGCGCCCGGCCGAGCAGCCCCGTCCAGCCGAGCAGCCCCGTCCAGCCGAGCAGCCCCGTCCGGCGGAGCAGTCGTCCCGGCCGGCTGCGGAGCCCCGGGCCGCGGCCGAGTCCGACCCGGCACCCCGCGGCGGGGAGCCGATGCCGCTGGTGTCGGCCAACCCGCCCGACCAGCAGTCCGGCGACGGCGAGCTGACCACCACCGACGTCCGGCGGATCTGGCCCGAGCTGATGGGCGTGGTGAAGCGGCACAAGCGCACCACCGAGGCGCTGCTGAAGAACGCCCAGGTCCACGACCTCAGCGGTGGCGTGCTCACGCTGTCCACCACGTCGCCGGCGCTGTCCCGCCGGCTGGGCGACGACCTGAACAAGGACGTCATCCGCGAGGCGCTCAACGAGCTGCTCGGCGTGCGCTGGCGGGTGGCCACCGTCGTCGACGGCGGGCCCGCGGCGCCGTCCGGCCCGGCCGGGCGCAGCGGGCCGCCGCCGTCCCCCCAGGAGACGCAGCAGGCCCAGCACGCCGCGCAGAGCGCCGAGGCCGACGAGCTGATGGCCGAGCGGTCCGCCGACCCGGCCGACGGCCGCGACGCCCCGCCGCCGGTCGACCCCGAGCAGGCCGCCCTGCAGCTGCTGCGCACCCAGCTCGGCGCGCACCCCATCGACAGCTGACGGGGCGCGCGCCCGGGGTCAGTGGCCGACGACCGGGGCGGCGTCGGGGTCCGAGGCGACCGCGCCGTGCGGGAGCAGCAGGCCGCAGACCACCGCGCCGGCGGCGAAGATGCCGGCCGACCAGGCGAAGACCGTCGTGTAGCTGGACACCGAGGCCTGCAGCAATGCGGCGGGGTCACCCGGGTCCACCCCGACCAGCGCGTCGGTCGCCGCTGCCGCGGCCAGGGCGGACAGCACCGCGGTGGCGATCGAGCCGCCGATCTGCTGGAAGGTGTTCACCGCGGCGGAGGCCACCCCGGCGTCCTCCCGCTGCACCCCGAGCGTGGAGGCGGCGAAGGCGGGGGCGATGACCAACCCGATGCCCAGCCCGACCACGACGAGGCCGGGCAGGACGCCGGTCAGGTAGTCGCTGTCGACGTCGAGCAGGGTCAGCAGCAGCATCCCCAGGGCGCCGACCACGAAGCCCGCGGTCACCGGCACCTTGACCCCGACCCGGTTGACGATCGCCGGTGACGTCTGCGCGGTGAGGGTCAGCGCCACGATCATCGGCAGGAAGGCCACCCCGGTGGGCAGCGGCTGGTACCCGAGCACCTGGGTGAGGAAGTAGGTGAGGAACAGGAAGACGCCGAACATGCCGGCCCCCACGAGACCGACCGCCACGTAGGCGCCGCCCCGGGCCCGGTCGGTGAGCACCCGCATCGGCAGCAGCGGGTGCGCGACGCGGGTCTCCACCAGCACGAAGGCCGCGAGCAGCACGATCCCCGCGGCGATGAAGCCCAGGGTCGACCCGGCCGACCAGCCGTCGGTCTCGGCGCAGGCCAGGCCGTACACGAGCGACACCAGCCCGGCCACGCTCAGCGCGGCACCGGGCAGGTCCAGGCCCGGGGCGCCGGGCGCACGCGTGCTCCGCCGGGGCAGGAAGACCAGGGCGCCGACGACGGCGAGCACCGCGATGGGCACGTTGACGTACAGGCACCAGCGCCACGACAGGTACTCGGTGAGGGCCCCGCCGAGGATCAGGCCGATGGCGCCGCCGGCGCCCGACAGCGCGCCGAACACCGCGAAGGCCCGGCCGCGCTCCTTGCCCTCGGCGAAGGTGACGGTCAGCAGCGACAGCGCGGCGGGGGCCAGCAGGGCGCCGAACACGCCCTGCGCGCCGCGCGCCGCGACCAGCACGCCGAAGCCGTTGGCCGCGCCGCCGACCGCCGACGCCACGGCGAACCCGACCAGGCCGACCAGGAAGACCGGCTTGCGGCCGAGGAGGTCGGCGAGCCGGCCACCGACCAGCAGCAGCGAGCCGAAGGCGAGGGCGTAGGCGGTGACGATCCACTGCCGGCTGTCGTTGCCGAAGCCGAGGTCGGCCTGGGCGGTGGGCAGGGCGATGTTCACGATGGTGGCGTCGAGCACGACCATCAGCTGGGCGAGGGCGACCACGGCCAGCACGAGCCAGCGTCGCCGCCCGGCTCCGGGGGAGGCGCCCGTGCGGGCGTCCCGGTCGGCGTGGGTGGTGCTGGTCATGCGGTCCTCCGAGCTAAGTGGAGCAGGTCTTCCGTTTCCACCCGACGCTAGCAGTGGAAACGGAGAGCGGGTTCCGTTTCGGTTAACATCGGGTGCATGTCCTCCGTCACGCCGGCCGCCGACGGCGACCCGGCCGCCCGGCCGCTGCGCAAGGACGCCGAGCGCAACCGGGCGCGGATCCTGGCGGCGGCGCGCGAGGTGTTCGCCGCGCAGGGCCTCGACGCGGGGTTCGACGAGGTCGCCCGGGTGGCCGGCGTCGGGGTGGGCACGGTCTACCGGCGCTTCCCCGAGCGCCGGGACCTGGTGGAGGCGCTGTTCCAGGAGGAGGTCGACGCCGTCGTCGCCCGGGCCGAGGAGGCAGCCGCCGACCCCGACCCGTGGCGTGGGTTGGTGGGGTTCCTGCACTGGGGCGCGGAGGCCCAGGCGGCCGACCGCGGGCTCGCCCAGGTGCTCGCCGCCGCCGGTCGGGGGCACGAGCGGGTGGCCAGCGGACGGGACCGGCTGGCCCCGGCCGTCGACGCGCTGGTCCGGCACGCCCAGCGGGCCGGCGTGCTGCGCCCGGACGTCAGCGGGCTGGACATCGGCATCGCGGTGGCGATGGTCGGGCGGGTCGGTGGCCCCGACCGCGCCCGGCTGCGGGAGCGGTACGTGACGCTGGTGCTCGACGGGCTGTGCCTGCGCCGGGACGCCCCGACCCCGCTGCCGCAGGTCGCGGTCGGCGAGGACGACCTGGCCTGCGTCGTCGAGCCGGTGCGCCGCCCGCGCTGACCGCCGTCCCCCTGCGCGGGAGTCCGTCCTCCTGCACCAGGTCCGGCGAGGGGGACGGACCTCGATCAACGTCCCTGGTCGACGCCTGGTCCCGGCAGTCAGCGGGCGAGGAAGGCGAGGACCCCCGCGGCCAGTTGGGCGGCCAGCGCCTGCCGGCCGGGTTCCGAGCTCATCAGCGCGGCGTCGGCGGCGTTGCGCATGTTGCCGCACTCCACGTACACCGCGGGGACGGTGTTGAGGTTCAGCCCGGCCAGGTCGCCGCGGCTGTCCAGCCCGTCGGTGCCCAGGTAGTCGCTGACCGGCTCCACCGCGGTGAGCGCGTCCCGCAGGTCGGTGGCCAGCGCCGCCGTGCCGGCCGCGACCTGTGGCCCGCCGGGGTCCAGCGAGGACGTGATGACGTGGAACCCGCGGGACCCGGCCGCCGCGCCGTCGCCGTGGATGCCGACGAATGCCGCCGCCCCGACCTGCGCGCCCAGCTGCCCGCGGACGTCGACGCACGGCCCGACACCGGTGTCGTCCTGCCGGGTCAGCACCACCTGGACGCCGGCCGCCGTCAGCAGGTCCCGCACCCGCAGCGCGGTGTCCCAGGTGAAGGCGTGCTCCGGGTACCCGGCGTCGGTGGCGGTGCCGGTGGTGTTGCAGGGCTTGGTGCCACCCGTGCCGTCGGGCACCGGGGTGCCGATCGCCCCGGGGTCGGCCGCGTTGCCGCCGTTGTGGCCCGGGTCCAGCACGACGACCGGCGCCGGGGTGGTGGGGGCCGGGGTCGTCGTGGGCGGCGCGCTGGTCGCCGTCGGGGTGGTCGGCGCGGGCGTCGTCCGGTCGGCGGTGGTGGCCGCCGGGGCGCTCGTCGGCGCGGCCTGCGGGGCGGGGCCGGCGCCGCACCCGGCGAGCACCAGCGCCGCCGCGCAGAGGACCGCCGCTGCCCGCACGCCCCGCAGCGTGCCACGGGCTGTCGGACCCACGGCATACCCTCGACCGCATGCGACCCGGTGGACAGCCCGACATGGCCCAGCTGATGAAGCAGGCGCAGAAGATGCAGCAGCAGCTGGCCGCGGCCCAGGAGCAGCTGGCCGCAGCCGAGGTCACCGGCACGGCCGGCGGCGGCATGGTCACCGCCACGATGACCGGCAGCGGCGAGCTCACCGCCATCGAGATCTCGCCCCAGGCCGTCGACCCCGACGACGTGGAGACCCTGCAGGACCTCGTGGTCGCCGCCGTCCGCGACGCCAACCGCGCCGCCGGTGAGCTGACCCAGCAGACGATGGGCCCGCTGGCCGGTGCCGCGGGCGGGTTGGGCCTGCCCGGCTTCTGATGTACGAGGGTGCCGTCCAGGACCTGATCGACGAGCTCGGCCGGCTGCCCGGCGTCGGTCCCAAGAGCGCGCAGCGCATCGCCTTCCACCTGCTGGCCGCCGACGCCGCCGACGTCGGCCGGCTGGTGGCCTCGCTGCAGCGGGTGCAGGCCGAGGTCCGCTTCTGCAGCATCTGCTTCAACGTCGCCGAGGCCGACCAGTGCCGCATCTGCCGCGACCCCCGCCGCTCGCTCGACACCATCTGCGTCGTCGAGGAACCCAAGGACGTCGTGGCCATCGAGCGCACCCGGGAGTTCAGGGGCCGCTACCACGTGCTGGGCGGCGCGATCAGCCCGATCGAGGGCATCGGCCCCGACGACCTCAAGGTCAAGGAGCTGATGAGCCGGCTGATGGACGGCTCGGTCACCGAGCTGATCATCGCCACCGACCCCAACCTCGAGGGCGAGGCCACCGCGGCCTACCTGGCGCGGCTGGTCTCCCCGATGGGGCTGGCGGTGTCCCGGCTGGCCAGCGGGCTGCCCGTGGGCGGTGACCTGGAGTACGCCGACGAGGTCACCCTCGGCCGCGCGTTCGAGGGCCGCCGCCGGATCTAGGCCCAGGGCAGGGCTGCGCGGGTCGCCCAGTACGCCCCGGGCTCCTCGGCCAGGTCGGGGAGATCGGGCAGGACGACGTCGCGGGCGGCGGCGTTGGCGCGCAGCTGGTCGGGCGTCACCGCGCCCGACAGCACCACCGAGGCCCACGGCTGGGCCAGTGCGGCGGCCAGCGCGACGGCGTCCGGGCCCACCCCGGCGGCCTCGGCGGCCGCGCGCACCGGGGAGCCGGCCGGCAGGCCGCGGTCGGTCAGCCGTCCGTTGGCCACGCCCTCCTTCACCAGCACCCGCCACCCCGCCGCGGCGGCCTCGGCCAGCGCCGGGCCGACCGAGGGCTCCAGCAGGTTCCAGGTGCTCTGCACGGCGGAGAACAGCGGCCGGCCGTCGACCTGCAGCTCCAGACCCCGGCGGACGGCGTCGGCCTGCCGCGGCCCCGACGTCGAGAAGCCCAGCGGGGTGCCGGCGTCGCGGACCTCGCCGAGCCGGTGCAGCAGCGCGTCGTCCTCCCACAGCGGGCTCTCGACGGTCAGCGAGTGCACCGCGTACAGCGCCACCCGGTCCCCGAGCAGCGCCCGGGTCTCCGCCCACTGCCGGTCGAAGGTGGCCAGGTCGTGCGTCTTGACCTCGTCGGCGTCCACCGTGGGGTCCTCGGCGGTGTAGGTGTAGCCCCACTTGCTCGAGACCGTGCCCGGCCCGGACCAGGTCGAGAGGAACTGCTCGGCGCGGCCGTAGGAGCGGGCGGCGTCGAACCAGCCGATGCCGAGGTCGACCGCGGTGTCCAGCAGCTCGTGCGCCCGTGCCTGCAGCGCGGCGGGGGAGCGGTCGCCGGGCAGGTCGGCGTCGCGGCCGAGGGTGATGTAGGCCGGGCGGCCGACGGCGGCCAGGCCGAGTCCCAGGTCAGCGCTCACGGGGACCCATCCTGCCCGGTGGCCGTCGAGGTCTCGATCCGGTGACGATCGCCGCCCCGCCGCACAGGTCCCGCTCCGCAACGACCTAGTGTTCGGCCAGCCGTCGCCGGGAGTTCGTCCCGCCACGGCCCGCCCAGCACACAGCTCGTCCGGCCCGAACCAGCCGAGGAAGCAGGTCCTCCAGCATGCAGCGCCGAACCACCCGGGTGCTCGCGGCCTCCGCCGCCACCCTCACCGCCCTGTCCGTGGCCGCCTGCGGCGGCGGTGACTCCGGCGGGGGCGGCAGCTCCGGCGGCGACGGCGACTCGCTGCTCATCGGCACCAGCGACAAGATCACCACGATCGACCCGGCCGGCTCGTACGACAACGGCTCGTTCGCGGTGATGAACCAGGTCTACCCGTTCCTGATGAACACCCCGCTGGGCAGCCCCGACGTCGAGCCCGACATCGCCGAGTCGGCGGAGTTCACCTCGCCGACCGAGTACACCGTCACCCTCAAGCCGGGCCTGACCTTCGCCAACGGCAACGAGCTGACCAGCTCCGACGTCGTCTTCACCTTCGAGCGCATGGTGGCCATCAACGACCCCAACGGGCCGGCCTCGCTGCTCTACAACCTCGACTCGGTCGAGGCCACCGACGACACCACCGTCGTGTTCACCCTCAAGACCGCCGACGACCAGATCTTCCCGCAGATCCTGTCGAGCCCGGCCGGCCCGATCGTGGACGAGGACGTCTTCTCCGCCGACTCGCTGACCCCGGACGACGAGATCGTGTCCGGCAACGCCTTCGCCGGCCCCTACGTCATCACCGACTACGAGATCAACAGCCTGGTCTCCTACCAGGCCAACCCCGACTACCAGGGTCTGCTCGGCGCGCCGAAGACCGAGAACGTCGACGTCACCTACTACGCCGACGCCTCGAACCTGAAGCTGGACATCGAGCAGGGCAACATCGACGTGGCCTTCCGCAGCCTGTCGGCCACCGACATCGACGACCTGCGCGGCAACGACGACGTCGAGGTCGTGGACGGCCCCGGCGGCGAGATCCGCTACATCGTCTTCAACTTCGACACCCAGCCCTACGGCGCGACGACGTCCGAGGCCGACCCGGCCAAGGCCCTCGCCGTCCGGCAGGCCGTCGCGGACCTGATCGACCGCGAGGAGATCGCCGACCAGGTCTACCGCGGTACCTACACCCCGCTGTACTCCTACGTGCCCGACGGCCTGACCGGTGCGGCCACCCCGCTGGAGAGCCTGTACGGCGACGGCGAGGGCGGCCCGGACGCGGACAAGGCCGCGCAGACCCTCCAGGCCGCCGGCGTGCAGACCCCGGTCCAGCTGTCCCTGCAGTACTCCAACGACCACTACGGGCCCAGCTCGGGTGACGAGTACGCGCTGATCAAGGACCAGCTGGAGGCCACCGGCCTGTTCCAGGTCGACCTGCAGACCACGGAGTGGACGCAGTACTCCGAGGACCGCACCGCCGACGTCTACCCGGCCTACCAGCTCGGCTGGTTCCCGGACTACTCCGACGCCGACAACTACCTGACGCCGTTCTTCCTGACCGAGAACTTCCTCGGCAACCACTACGAGGACCAGCAGGTCAACGACCTGATCCTGCAGCAGGCCAGCACCCCGGACGCCGACGAGCGGACGGCGCTGATCGAGCAGATCCAGCAGCTGGTCGCCGAGGACCTGTCCACGGTGCCCTACCTGCAGGGTGCCCAGGTGGCCGTCGTCCGGTCCGGTGTCGAGGGTGCGTCGGACACCCTGGACGCCTCCTTCAAGTTCCGGTACGGCGCGCTGTCCGTCGGCTGACCCACCCAGCACACCCGGCCCCGGGTCGCCCCTTCCAGGGCGGCCCGGGGCCGGACGTGCGTCACCCCGCCGCACACCCCCGATGGAGCGAGCACCCCGTGAGGACCCGATGACCACCGCGACCCAGGACCCGGCCCCGCCGGCGCCCGCGGACGCACCCGCCGGACGCCGACGTCGCAGCAGCGGGCTGGGCAGCTACCTGCTGGTCCGCGCCCTGCTGATCATCCCGACCGTGTTCATCCTGGTGACCACGGTGTTCTTCCTGATGCGCACCACCGGTGACCCGATCACCGCGGCGCTGGGCGGGCGGCTGCCGGCCGACCAGCTGGCCGAGCGGGTGCGGGAGGCCGGCTACGACCGACCGCTGCTGGTCCAGTACCTCGACTACCTCGGCGGCCTGCTGCGCGGCGACTTCGGGACGACGCTGAGCGACCGCCGCCCGGTCACCGAGGTGCTGACCACCTACGGCGCGGCGACGCTGGAGCTGGCCGTCTACGCCCTGGCCGTGGCGCTCGTCGTCGGCATCCCGCTGGGCATGGTGGCCGCGCGGCTGCGCGACCGGTACCCCGACGCCGTCCTGCGCTTCTTCGCGATCTTCTGCTACGCCACCCCGGTCTTCTTCGCGGGGCTGCTGCTCAAGCTGGTCTTCTCCGTGTGGCTGGGCTGGCTGCCGGTCGCCGGGCGCATCTCCACCCGCGGGCAGATCCAGCTCAACCGCAGCGGCTCGGGCACCGGGATCTACCTGATCGACGCGATCAGCTCCGGCAACGGCGACCTGGTGGTCGAGGTGCTGCGCTACGCCGTCCTGCCCTCGCTGGCCCTGGGCCTGCTCACCGCCGGGGTCTTCCTGCGGCTGGTCCGGACCAACATGATCGGCACGCTCGGCTCGGGCTACGTCGAGGCCGCGCGCTCCCGCGGGGTCAGCGAGTCCCGGCTGGTGCGCAAGCACGCCTACCGCCCGGCGCTGGTCCCGATCATCACCGTCATCGGCCTGCAGGTCGCGCTGGTGCTCTCGGGCGCGGTGCTCACCGAGACCACCTTCGAGTGGCGCGGGCTGGGCTTCCAGCTCTCCCAGTACCTGCAGGCCCGCGACTTCGTGGCCGTGCAGGGCATCGTGGCGCTGCTGGCGGTCATCGTCGCGCTCACCAACTTCGTGGTCGACGTCGTCGCCGCGCTCATCGACCCCCGGGTGAGGTACTCGTGAGCCGCCGGCGGACATCTCGGCGAACCTGGCGGTCCCTCCCGGTCGTCCACCAGCTGCGGCAGAGCGTCGGCCTGCAGCGCGGCATGCTCGTCACCGGCCTCGTGCTCACCGGCGTCCTCGTGCTCGCCGCGGTGTTCGCCCCGCTGCTGGCGCCCTACGGCTACGGCCAGCTGCGCGACGCCGACGGCGCGTTCGGTGCCCAGCAGCCGCCCTCGGGCGACCACCTGCTCGGGACGACGGTCGGCGGCTACGACGTGCTGTCCCGGGTCATCTACGGCTCCCGGACGGCGGTGTTCGTCATCGTCGTGGCGATCGTGCTGTCGATCGTGGCCGGCGTCCTGCTCGGCCTGGTCTCGGGCTACCTCGGTGGCTGGCTGGACCGCGTGCTGGTGGTCATCGCCGACGCCGTCTACGCCTTCCCGTCGCTGCTGCTGGCCATCGTCGCGGCCATCGTGATCAGCGGTGGGCAGTCCAGCCTGGTCGGCGGTGTGCTCGCCGCGGCCATCTCGATCACCGTGGTGTTCATCCCGCAGTACTTCCGGGTGGTGCGCGCGGAGACGGTGCGGATCAAGAGCGAGGCGTTCGTGGAGTCCGCACGGGTCGTGGGCACCGGGACCTGGCGGATCATGACCCGGCACGTGCTGCGCAACGCCACCCGCTCGCTGCCGCTGATCGTCACGCTCAACGCCTCCGAGGCGATCCTGACCCTCGCCGGGCTGGGCTTCCTGGGCTTCGGCATCCAGCCCACCGCCGCGGCCGAGTGGGGCTTCGACCTCAACCGGTCGATCTCCGACGTCACCAGCGGCATCTGGTGGACCTCGATCTTCCCGGGCGCGGCGATCGTGCTCACCGTGCTCGGGCTGACCCTGGTCGGCGAGAGCCTCAACGACCTGGCCGACCCCCGGCTGCGCAGCCGCCGCCGGGCCGCCGACGTCCCGCCGCCGGCCGACGTCGCCGTCACCCCCGGCGGCGGGCTGGCCGCCGGCACCGAGGGAGGGACCCCGTGACCGGACCCGTCGTCGACATCAAGGACCTGCGGGTCACCTTCGCCACCGACGGCGGGGACGTCGCCGCCGTCAAGGGCGTCTCGCTGCAGCTGCAGCCCGGCGAGGTGCTGGCCATCGTCGGGGAGTCCGGCAGCGGCAAGACCGTCACCGCCCGCACCGTGCTCGGCCTGCTCCCGGAGACCGCGCTGACCCGCGGCGCCGTCGTGCTGCGCAGCAAGGACGGCGGCACGACCTCCGACGTGGTCACCCTGCGCGGCGGTGACCTGCGGTCGGTGCGCGGCCGGGACGCCGCCATGGTCTTCCAGGAGCCGGGCAGCGTGCTCAACCCGGTCTACCCGGTCGGCTGGCAGATCGCCGAGGGCCTGCGCGCCCACGGCGACGTCTCCAAGAAGGAGGCCCGCGAGGTCGCCGTCGACGTGCTGCGCCGGGTCGGCATCCCCGACCCCGAGGAGCGGGTCGACCACTACCCGCACCAGTTCTCCGGCGGGCAGAAGCAGCGCATCGTCATCGCCCAGGCGCTCGCGCTCAACGCCGGCGTGATCATCGCCGACGAGCCGACCACCGCCCTCGACGTCACCGTGCAGGCCGAGATCCTGGACCTGCTGCGCCGCTGCCGCGACGAGTTCGGCGCGTCGATCGTGCTGATCACGCACAACATGGGCGTCGTCGCCGACCTCGCCGACCGGGTCGCCGTCATGTACCAGGGCGAGCTGGTGGAGACCGCCGACGTCGCGACGCTGTTCGCCGACCCGCAGCAGGAGTACACCAGGACGCTGCTGGGCTCCGTGCCCAAGCTCGGCCAGGGTGCTGCGCGTGCCCGCGACCGCGCCGCCCGCCGTCCCGAGGGCTGGGCCGAGCAGCCGGCCGTGGTCACCGCCCGCGACCTGCGGATCGTCTACCCGGGCCGGTTCCGCAAGCCCGACTTCACCGCCGTGGACGGCGTGGACTTCACGATCGCCCCGGGCGAGGTGCTCGGCCTGGTGGGGGAGTCCGGCAGCGGCAAGTCCACGATCGGGCGGGCCATCGCCGGCCTGACGCCGGTGTCGGGCGGGTCGCTGACGGTGCTGGGCACCGAGGTGGCCGGGATCAAGGAGAAGGCGTTCCGCCCGGTGCGCCGGCGGATCGGGTTCGTCTTCCAGGACCCGGCCACCAGCTTCAACCCGCTGCTGACCATCGCCGACGCGGTGGCCGAGCCGCTGGTCGTGCACGGGCAGGCAGGGGACACCGACGGCGCCCGCGGCCGGGTGGACGAGCTGCTCGAGGCCGTGCAGCTGCCGAAGGCGTTCGGCGACCGCTTCCCGCACGAGCTGTCCGGCGGGCAGCGGCAGCGGGCGTCGCTGGCCCGGGCGCTGGCCCTGCAGCCCGAGCTGCTCATCGCCGACGAGCCGACCTCGGCGCTGGACGTGTCGGTGCAGGCCCGGGTGCTGGAGCTGTTCGACGAGCTGCAGCGGGAGTTCGGGTTCGCCGCGCTGTTCATCAGCCACGACCTGGCCGTGGTCGACCTGCTCGCCGACCGGATCGCGGTGCTGCACCACGGCCGGCTGGTCGAGGAGGGCACCGGCGAGCGGGTGCTCGGCGCCCCGCAGGACCCCTACACCCAGCGGCTGCTGGCGTCCCTGCCGGTGCCCGACCCGGCGGAGCAGGCCCAGCGCCGGGCCCGGTGGGCCGCCCTGCGCTGATCCGGCTGACAGTGTGGTACCGCGGCGGTACCGTGACCGGGTGGCGATGAACCTCCGGTTGACCGACGACGAGGCCGAGGCCCTACGGGCCCGGGCCGAGCGCGACGGCACATCCATGCAGGACGTCGCCCGCGCCGCCATCCGGGAGTACGTCAGCGACCGGCCGGCGCGGCTGCGCACTGCCATCAGCCGGGTGCGGGACGAGGACGCCGAACTGCTCCGCCGCCTGGCGCAGTGAGCCGGGGAGGGGAGGTCGTCGACCACCTCTCCGTGGAGGACCTGCTCGAGGTCGCGGCCGGGGTCGTCGACGGGGTCCAGGTCCGCGACCTGGGCATGCTGGCGTCGGCGGCCGCCCGGCCACGGACGACCGTGTTCGGTGCCGACGCCTACCCGACCTCCCCCGAGAAGGTGGCGGCGCTGATGCACTCGCTGGCGCGCAACCACCCGCTCGTCGACGGCAACAAGAGGCTGGCCTGGGCCGCAGGCCGGGTGCTCTGCCTGCTCAACGGGCTCGACCTGGTGCTCGACGTCGACAGGGCCGAGCGGCTCGTCGTCGCGGTCGCCGCGGGTGAGGTGGACGTCGCCGAGGTCGCGGCGGTCGTCGCGGACGGGCTCCGCTAGGACTCCGCGACGAGCTCGCCGAGGCGGGCCCGCACGGGTCCGCCCCGGGGGCAGGCCCACCCGGCCTGCCCGTCGCGGACGGCGAGGTCCATCGGGTGGGTCGTGGGGTGGGCCGGGCAGACCGGCCAGTTCGACCGGTGGGTGCCGGCCAGCGCCTCCCACGCCCATTCCTGCACCTGACCGGCGAGGTCCAGGGCCTGCTCGTCCGCGTCGTCGTGCAGGTCGATCCGCACGCCGGTGCCGCCGCCGAGCCCGGTGCCGACGGCGTCGTCCCAGAGGTAGAGCGAGGGCGAACCGGGGTCGCCGGTCCAGTCCTGGTCGACCACCCGGGGCAGCGGGCCGCCGCTGGTGCGCAGGTCGCGGAGGACGGGCTCGAGCGCGCGGGCGAGGGCGGGGTGCACGGCACCAGCGTGCGGGGGACGGCGGTGGCTGTCCCCCGGATTCCTGTCGGACCCCGGTGGGAGGGTGCCCGCACCACCGACCGCGAGGAGGACCGATGCCCACCCGGACCACGCCCTGGCCCGCCGGCACCCCGTGCTGGATCGACCTGGCCAGCACCGACCTGCCGGCCGCGCGCACCTTCTACGCCGAGGTGTTCGGCTGGCACCTGCCCGAGGGCGCCGAGGCGGCCGGCGGCTACGCCAGCGCCGAGGTCGGCGGCTCCCGGGTCGCCGGGGTGGGCCCGACGATGCGCGAGGGCCAGCCCTCGGCCTGGATGAGCTACTTCGCGACCGACGACGTCGAGGCGTCGGTGGCCGCGGCCCGCGAGGCCGGCGGAACGGTGCACACGGGCCCCGACCAGGTCGGTCCGCTGGGCTCGCTCGCCGTGCTGGCCGACCCGACCGGAGCGGTCTTCGGGCTCTGGCAGGCCGGGCAGCACCCCGGTGTGGAGCGGTACAACGAGCACGGGTCGCTGGTCTGGAACGAGGCGGCGGTGTCCGACCCGGCCGCCGCCCGCACGTTCTACACGGCGCTGTTCGGCTGGTCCTGGGACCCGGTCGAGGGCATGGGCACCTACCAGACCTTCCGGCTCGGCGACCGCTGGCTGGGCGGCCTGGGCGGGGCCGACGACTCCCCGGTGCCCGGCTGGGGTGTCTGCTTCGCGGTCACCGACACCGACGCCACCGTCGCCGCGGTGACCGAGCGCGGCGGTTCGGTGCTGCTGGCGGCGCAGGACTCCCCGTACGGCCGGTACGCCGTGGTCGCCGACCCGCAGGGCGCGGCCTTCTCGCTGATGCAGACCTCCGGCGAGGCGGCCTGACCCCCGGCTGCGACAGGATGGCGGCCATGCCACGACGCCGCGCCGTGCTACCGGTCCTGCTGACCCGCCTGGTGGTCGCCCTCGGGCTCGTGGTGGGGCCGGTGCTGCTGGCCGGGCCGGCCGCGGCGCAGGCCCCGTCGCGGCTGGCCACCGAGGTGACCGACGACGCCGGGGTCCTCTCGGACGCCGACCGGTCGGCCGTCCAGCAGGCCATCGACGGGCTGCGCGACGACCAGGGCGTCCAGGTCTTCGTGGCCTTCGTCGACTCCTTCGACGGCACCCCCTCGGAGGACTGGACCGAGGAGACCGCGCGGCTGTCGGACCTCGGGGACGACGACGTGCTGCTGGCCGTCGCCGTCCAGGACCGCTCCTACTCGGTGTCGGCGTCCTACGAGCTGGTCGACGACGCGCAGTTCGCCGACCTCTCCGCTGCCGTCGAGGACCGCATCCGCGAGCAGGACTGGGTCGGCGGCGTGCAGGCGCTGACCGACGAGCTGCGCCCGGACCGCACCGGCTGGTGGGTCGCCGGCGGGGTGGTCGCCGCCGGCGCGGTCGGCGGTGGCGGGTACGCGCTGGTCCGCCGCAGGCGCCGGGCCGCCGAGGAGGCCGAGACCATCCGCCGCAACGGCCCGTTCCCCGACGAGAGCACCGAGCAGCTGCGCAACCGGGTCGGCAGCGGCCTGCTCGAGGTCGACGAGGCGGTGCGGGCCAGCCAGCTCGACCTCGACTACGGCCGGTTGCAGTTCGGCGAGCAGCCCGTGGCCGAGCACGCCACCACCCTGGCCACGGCGCGGGGCGAGCTGGACCGCGCCTTCGCCATCCAGCAGGAGCTCGACCTGGTCGAGACGCCGGACACCCCGGTGGAGGACCGGGCGGTGCGGGAGAAGCTGGCCGAGCAGCTCGAGCTGCTGCACGCCGCCGACACCCGCCTGGACGCCGCGGCCGCCGAGTTCGCGGCCCTGCGCGACCTGGAGAACACCGCTCCCCAGGTGCTGGCCGGGCTCGCCGGCCGGGTGACCGCGCTGCGCGGGCGGCTCCCCGGCGAGGCCGCCCGGGTGGCCGGCCTGCAGCAGCGCTACGCACCGTCGTCGACGGCCGAGGTGGCGGACGTGGTGCCCCGGGCCGAGCAGGCCGTCGCCTCCGCCGAGGCCGCCCTGGCCGCCGGGCAGCAGGCGGTGGCGGCCGGCACCGGTGGCCGGGCGGTCGGTCCGGTGCACGCCTGCGAGGCCGCGATCACCGCGGCGCAGACCCTCCTCGACGGCGTCGGCCGGCACGAGCAGCAGCTGGCCGCGGCCGACACCGAGGCGCCCCGGCTGCTGGCTGAGGTCGACGCCGAGCTGGCCCGGCTGCAGACCGTGCCGCCCGCCGAGCTGGCCGCCGCCGGTGGTGGCGACGCCGCCGGGGTGCTCGCCTCCGCCGGGGCCGCCCGCACCGCCGCGGAGCAGGCCTTCCGCACGACGCCGCGCGACCCGTTGACCGCGGTGGCCCGGTTGACCGAGGCCGACACCGTGCTCGACGCCGCCCTGCTCGCGGTGGACCAGGCCCGCGAGCGCACCGCGAAGGCGACCGAGCAGCTGCCGGCCGCGCTGGCCTCGGCCCGCGCGGCGGTGGGCGACGTCCGCGGTCGGCTCTCGCTGGGCGGCGGCGGGGTCGGCAGCTCGGCCCGCACCCGGCTGGCCGACGCCGAGCGGCAGCTGGTCACCGCCGAGGGCGCCGCCGGCGCCGACCCGGTGGCCGCACTGGCCGCCGCCGTCGGAGCGCGCAGCTCGGCGGACGCGGCCCGGCAGCAGCTGCAGGCCGACCTGGACGCCGCCCGCCGAGCCGCGCAGGCCCGCGACCGCGACTCCGGGTGGGGCGGGTCCGGCGGCGGGTGGAGCTCGGGCGGGTCGTGGGGCGGCGGCCGGTCCTACCGGTCCTCCAGCAGGTCCCGGTCCTCGTCGTCGCGGTCCTCGTCCCGGTCGTCGTCGGGCCGGCGGTCCAGCGGCAGCCGGTCGGGCGGACGGCGCAGCCGCGGCGGCCGCTTCTGACCCCGGCGTCCACAGGCGCTGCGGCGACGGGGACCGCGGACGGGGACGATGGGGGCATGCGCCCCCCGCTCCGCCTGCTGGCTGGTTCCGCCCTCGGACTCGTCGTCGCCCTCACCGGCGCCGGCCCGGCGCTGGCCGACGAGCCGTTCGCCCCGACCTCGCAGCTGGTGGACAACGCCGACGCGCTGACCAGCAGCCAGGAGAGCACGGTCACCGACGCGCTCCAGCAGCTGCGCAGCGAGGACGGCACCCAGCTCTACGTGGTCTTCGTCGACACCTTCGACGGGGCCCGGGCGGAGGACTGGGCCGAAGAGGCCTACCAGCTGCGAGGCATGGGCGGTGACGACGTCCTGTTCGCCGTCGCGGTGGACGATCGCAACTACTCCCTGGCCGGCAACGCCGGGGGGAACACCACGGAAGCCGACCTGCAGGCGATCGTGTCCAGCGACGTTGAGCCGTACCTGTCCGACCAGGACTGGGCCGGCGCTGCGACCACCCTGGCGCAGGAGCTGCAGCCCAGCGATGCCGGCACGTACGCCTTCGGCGGGCTGGTCGGGGTCGCCGTCCTCGGCGCCGGCGGCTACGCGCTGGTCCGCAACCGGCGGAGGAAGAAGGTGCTGGAGGCATCCCGCGCCCGGGCCGCCGAGATCGCCGCAGCCGAGGAGGCCGCCCGCGACCCGTTCCACGGCACGTCCACCCAGGACCTGCACTACCGCGCCAGCGGCGAGCTGCTGTCGCTGGACGAGGCGGTGAAGACCAGCGCCATCGACGTCGACTACGCCCGCGCCCAGTACGGCCCGGACTCGGTGACGGCGTCGGCCGCGGCGCTGCAGGAGTCCCGCGACGAGCTGGCCCAGGCCTTCCAGATCCGGCAGGAGCTCGACGACGAGATCCCGGAGGACGAGCCCACCCAGCGCCGGATGCTCGCCGAGCTGCTGGCCCTCACCGGGTCGGCCCGGGCCCGGCTGCAGCAGCAGGCGTCGGCGCACCGCGAGCTGCGGCGCCTGGAGGACGACGCCCCCGCCGCGCTGCAGCGCATCGAGCCCGAGATCGACCAGGTGGCCGGCCGCATCGCGCCCGCCGAGCAGACCCTCGCCGACCTCTCCGGCCGCTACGCCCGCTCGACCTGGGCCGCGGTCGCCGAGAACGGTCGCGAGGCCGGGGAGCGGGTCGAGCTGGCCCGCCGCGCGGTCGCGCACGGCCGCGAGGAGCTCGCCGCCGGGCGGCAGGCGGGCGCGGTGCCCGCCGTCCGCGCGGCCGAGGAGGCGCTGGCCCAGGCCCGCCGCCTGCTCGCCGCCGTCGACAAGCTGGTCGCCGACCTGCAGGCCGCACCCGAGCGGTTCACCGCGGTGCGCGAGGAGACCGAGCGGGACATCGCCGAGGCCAGGGCCCTGCTGGAGCGCGGCGTGGACACCCCCGGCCTGCGGGAGCAGCTGGCCCGTGCCGAGGCCGCGCTCACCGCGGCGCAGCGACCCACCCCGGACGGCGAGCTGCCCGACCCGGTCGCGGCCACCCGTGCCCTCGACGACGCCGACCAGGCGCTGGAAGCCGCGCTGGAGCCGGCCCGCGACGCCCGGCAGCAGCAGGAGCGCGCACTGGCCCACCTCAGCCAGGCCCTGAGCGCGGCGGCCGGCACCGTCGACGCCACCAGCGACTTCATCGCAACCCGGCGCGGCGCGGTGCGCGCGCAGGCCCGCACCCGCCTGGCCGAGGCCGACCGGCACCTGGACGAGGCCAACCGGCTGGCCGCCGCCAAGGACCCGGTCTCCGCGCTGCGCGAGGCCCAGCAGGCCCAGCGGATGGCGCAGGAGGCCATGTCGCAGGCGCAGCGGGACGTGCACGAGTTCCAGCAGGGGTCGGGCTACGACCAGTACGGCGGTTGGGGCCCGAGCACCCGGCGGGGAGCCGGTTACGGCAGGCGCGGCGGCAGCGTGGGCGAGGCCATGATCGGCGGCATCGCCGGCGCGGCGCTGGGCAACATCCTTTTCGGCGGCCTGGGCGGTGGCTACGGCGGCGGCTACGGCGGCGGCGACGGCGACTTCGGCGGGGGCGGGGACTTCGGCGGCGGCGACTTCGGCGGTGGCGGCAGCTTCTGACTGGAGGCCACCCCGACCCCGGCGTCACCTGACGGTCGGGACCCACAACCGGTGGCGAACGGGTCCCAGCCGTCACGTGACGCCCGGCGGGGTGGGGGAACGCGACTAGCGCTCCCGCCCGCGGGGCTTGAGCGGCACCGGGGGCATCGGCGGTGCGGGGGTGCGCTCGCCGTCCTCGAAGCCCTCGACGTGGCCGAACCGCTCGCCGGCCTCCCACTGCTCGCGGAACCCGGCCACCTCGTCGCCCTCCCGGCCGACGAAGTTCCACCACATGACGATCTGCTCCTCGAACGGCTCCCCGCCCAGCAGCAGCAACCGCGAGGGCGCCGAGGCCGAGACGCGCAGCGTCCGCCGTCCGGTGCCGAGGTAGAGCATCGAGCCGTGCTCGACGGGGGCGCCCTCGACCACCGAGGACCCCGACGAGGCGAGCACGGCGTGCTCGAAGCCGGGCTCCAGCGGCACCTCGACGTCGGCGCCGGCCTCCAGCGCCAGGTCGACGCCGACCATGGGCGACCAGGCGGTGCCGGGCGAGGTGGCCCCGCCGAGGGACCCCATGAGCACGGTCGCCGTGAGGCCGTCGGAGGAGAAGCCCGGCAGCGCGGCGTGGTGCTCGAAGGCCGGCGCGGTGTCGCGGGAGGCGTCGGGCAGCGCCACCCACAGCTGCGCGCCCTGCAGCAGCCGGGGGTGGGGGACCGGGGACTGCTCGGAGTGGCTGATGCCGTGCCCGGCCGTCATCAGCGCCAGCTCGCCCGGCCCGAAGGAGACGTCGCTGCCGAGGGAGTCCTTGTGGTGCACCCGGCCCTCGATCAGCCAGGACACCGTCTGCAGCCCGGTGTGCGGGTGCGGGATCACCTGCATGCCGTCGGTGCCGGCGACGTCGTCGGGGCCGTAGTGGTCGACGAAGGCCCACGGGCCCACCATCCGGCGGCCCAGGGTCGGCAGCAGCCGCCGGACCTGCATCCGCTCGCCGAGGGTGACCGTCTTGCCGGGCAGCAGGTCCAGGACCGGGCGCGGCGCCACGGGCCCCAGCCCGCCCAGCAGGTGCGGGGAGGGCCGGGGCTCGAGGTCGCTCACGTCAGGAATCCTGCCCGGCGGCAGAGCCGACGTCGACCGTGTCGCGCACCCCCGTGTGCGGGACGTGCGCGGCCGGGATGCTGCCCAGCCGGCCGGCCTGGAAGTCGGTGAAGGCGTCCATGACCTCCTGCCGGGTGTTCATCACGAACGGCCCGTACATCGCGATCGGCTCGCGGATCGGCCGCCCGCCCAGGATGACCACCTCGAGCGAGGGGGTCCGGCTGTCCTGGTGCTCGGCACCCTTGACGGTGACCGTGTCGCCGGGGCCGAAGACGGCGAGCTGCCCGCCGGTCACCGGGTGGTCGTCGATGCCGACCTTGCCGTTGCCGCTCAGCACGTAGACCAGCGCGTTGAACGACGGGTCCCACGGCAGGTCGAGGGTGGCCCCCGGCGCGATGGTCGCGTGCACCATCGCCATCGGGGTGTAGGTGGTCCCCGGCCCGGCGTGCCCGCCGACGTCGCCGGCGATCACCCGCAGGAACGCACCGGCGTCCGGGCTGGCCAGCAGCACGGCCTGGTCGGCGCGCAGGTCCTGGTAGCGGGGCTCGACCCACTTCTGCGCCTTCGGCAGGTTGACCCACAGCTGCAGGCCGTGGAACAGCCCGCCGCTGACCACCAGCGACTCCGGCGGCCGCTCGATGTGCAGCACGCCCCCGCCGGCGGTCATCCACTGCGTGTCGCCGTTGGTGATCGACCCGCCGCCGCCGTGGCTGTCGGCGTGCTCGAAGGTGCCGTCGATGATGTAGGTGACGGTCTCGAAGCCCCGGTGCGGGTGCCACGAGGTGCCCTTCGGCTCGCCCGGCGCGTACTCGACCTCGCCCATCTGGTCCATGTGGATGAACGGGTCGAGGTCGCGCAGGTCGACCCCGGCGAAGGCCCGGCGGACCGGGAAGCCCTCGCCCTCGAAGCCGCGCGGCGCGGTGGTGACCGAGCGGACGCGGCGGCGCACGGTCCGCGGTGCGGGCACCGGGACCCGGGCCAGCGTGGTGGTGTCCTCGACGGTGACGGCGGGCATCCCGACCTCCTGAGTTGAGTGCTCAACTACCTGTCGGCCACCCTAAGGCATCGACGCCGTCCGGTGTTCCCGCAGCACGTCGGCGTAGACCAGGGCACTGTCCTTCGGCGTCCGCACCTGGGTCGGGTAGTCCACGTGCACGATGCCGAAGCGCTGCGCGTACCCCCGTGCCCACTCGTAGTTGTCCAGCAGCGACCAGGCGAAGTACCCCCGGACGTCGACCCCGGCCTCGACCGCGTCGGCGACCGCGGCCAGGTGGTCCAGCAGGTAGGCCACCCGCTCCGGGTCGTGCACCCGGCCGTCGGACCCGACCTCGTCGGGCCAGGCCGACCCGTTCTCGGTCACCACCAGCGGCAGGTCCGGCGCCAGCGACCCCAGCCAGCCCAGCAGCGAGGTGAACGCGGGGGCGTCGATGCCCCAGCCCATCGTGGTGGTCGGGCCCTCGGGCTCGAGCTCGTCGACCTGCTCGGCGCCGATGAAGGAGGAGTGCTTCCCCGTCGGGGCGCCGGTGTCGCGGACGACGGAGCTGAAGTAGTAGTTCACGCCCAGCCAGTCCAGCGGCGCGGCGATGACCTCCAGGTCGCCGTCCTGCACCGGCAGCGGGGCGCCGGCGGCGGCGAGGTCGGCGACCACGTCCTCCGGGTAGGCGCCGGTGACCACCGGGGTCACGAACATCCGGTTCTGCTGGCCGTCGCAGCGCCGGGCGGCGTCGACGTCGGCGGGGGAGTCGGTGGCCGGCGCCATCGGCGTGAAGTTCAGCGTCAGCCCCAGCGAGGTCGCCCCCTGCTCGCGCAGCGCCCGGGTGCCCAGGCCGTGCGCGAGCAGCAGGTGGTGGGTGGCCCGCGAGGCGGCGACGGCGTCGCGGACCCCCGGGGCGTGCTGGCCGGACATGTGGCCCAGCAGTGCGCTGCACATCGGCTCGTTGAGCGTCGACCAGTGCGTGACCCGGTCCCCGAGCGCGCCGTGCAGCACCTGCGCGTAGTCGGCGAACCGGTGGGCGGTGTCCCGGTCGGTCCACCCGCCGCGGTCCTGGAGCGCCTGCGGCAGGTCCCAGTGGTAGAGCGTCAGCCAGGGCTCGACGCCGGCGCCGAGCAGCTCGTCGACCAGCCGGGAGTAGAAGTCCACCCCGCGCTGCTCGACCCGGCCGGCGCCCTCGGGCAGCACCCGCGACCACGACGTGGAGAACCGGTAGGCCGACAGCCCCAGCTCGGCCATCAGCGCGACGTCCTCGCGGTAGCGGGCGTGGTGCTCGGCGGCCACGTCGCCGGTGTGGCCCTGGTAGGTCGTGCCGGGGGTGTGGCTGAAGGTGTCCCAGATGGAGGGGCCGCGGCCGTCGGCGGTGACGGCGCCCTCGATCTGGTAGGCCGCGGTGGCCGCGCCGAAGGTGAAACCGGGCGGGAACCGGAGGCCGGTGGCCCGGGGGGAGGGAGCGGTGGTGGTCTGCAGGGTGGTCATGATCAACCTTTCACGGCGCCGGCCATGATGCCGCCGACGATCTGCTTGCCCAGGAGGGCGAAGACGAGCAGGACGGGGAGGGTGCCGAGCAGGGTGCCGGCCATGATCACCGCGCGCTGGGGCACGTAGCCCGAGCCGAGGTTGGCGATGGCGACCTGCACGGTCGGGTTGGCCGCGGTGAGCGCGATGATCGGCCAGAAGAACTCGTTCCAGGCGGTGAGGAAGGTCAGCATCGCCAGCACCGCCATCGCCGGGCGGGCCACCGGCACCACGATGGAGAAGAAGATCCGGTGGGTCGAGGCGCCGTCGACCCGGCCGGCCTCCAGCAGCTCGTCGGGCAGCGCGGTGACCAGGTACTGGCGCATGAAGAACACGCCGAAGGCGCTGACCAGCGTGGGCAGGACGACCGCCTGCAGCGAGTCCACCCACTTCAGCTCGGCGATCATCATGAACAGCGGGATCACCGCCAGCTGGGTGGGCACCATCATCGTGCCGACCACCAGGGCCAGCAGACCGCCGCTGCCCCGGAAGCGCAGCTTGGCGAAGGCGAACCCGGCCAGCGTGCAGAACAGCACGGTGCCGACGGTGATCGAGCCGGCCACGACCACCGAGTTCACGATGGCCAGCCCGAGCGGGGCCTGGTCCATCGCCGCCGACACGTTCTCGAAGAACGTCGCGTTCGGCAGGAACGGCGGCGGGGTGGCCGCGATCTCGGCGTTGGTGTGCGACCCGGCGACCAGGCTCCAGTACAGCGGGAAGACCGACAGCAACCCGGCCAGCACCAGCAGGGTGTAGGCGACCGGCCCGGCCCGCCCGGCCTTCGTGCCCGGCCGTCGGCCGCTGGTCCGCGCGGGGGTCGGCGGGGTGAGGACGGCGGTCATCGGCGGGCTCCCTCGCGGCGCGCGCGGTACCGGCCGACCAGGGCGGCGGAGCCGACGACGGCCAGGATGATCAGGAACATCGCCCACGCCGTGGTGGCGGCCTGGCCGATGTTGAAGTTGGTCCAGCCCTGCTGGTACATCAGCAGGCCCAGCGTCTGGTACTGGTTGCGGGCCCCGCCGGTGGTCGCCCCGTTGCCGCCGAACAGCAGCGGCTCGCCGAACAGCTGCACCGCGCCGATGGTGGAGACCACGACGGTGAACAGGATCGTGGGCCGCAGCGACGGGATCGTGACGTGCAGGAACTGCCGCCACTTGCTCGCGCCGTCCATCTCGGCGGCCTCGTACAGCTCGCCGGGGATGGACTGCATCGCGGCCAGGTAGATCAGCGCGTTGTAGCCGGTCCACCGCCAGGTGACGATGACGGCGATGGCGACCTGGCTGGACAAGGTGCCCGACTCCCAGTCGATGCGGTCCAGGCCGACGGCCTCCAGCGCGGTGTTGATGATCCCGTAGTCGCGTCCGAACAGGGTGGCGAACACCAGGGTCGCCGCGGCGATGCTCGTGGCGTAGGGGACCAGCATGAGCGTGCGGAAGAAGGTGCGGCCGCGCAGCTTGTAGTGCAGCAGGTGCGCCAGGCCCAGGGCCAGGCACAGCTGGGGGACCGTGGAGAGGACCCCGATGGTGATGGTGTTCCGCAGCGCGTTCCAGAAGAAGTCGTTGGTCAGCAGCGCGGCGTAGTTGTCCAGGCCCACGAAGGTGCCGCCGCCGATGTCCGAGAGCCGCGCGTCGTGCAGCGAGACCCACGCGGTGAACAGGAACGGGAAGAGGCTGAAGGCGCCGAAGACGACGAAGAACGGCGCGACGTAGGCGTAGCCCCACCGGTTGCGCGACAGCGACGGGCCGCGGCGGCGCGGGACGGGGGGCGGGGTCGGGTCGGGCGGGACGGGGACGGCCGGCGCGGTCACGGTCCGCGGGCTGTCGTCGGCGAGGGTCACGGGCTCTCCTGGGCGGGGGTGGACGGGGGACGGCGCCCCGGGCGGGGGACCCGGGGCGCCGTGCCGGTCAGCCGGTGATCTGCTCGATCGCGGCCAGCGCGTCGGCGTAGGCCTGGTCGGGGTCCCGGCTGCCGTCGGCCACCGTGGTCAGGGCCGCGGAGAAGGCGTCCTGGATCTGGGTGTCGTACGGGCTGATCGGGGTGCGCCGGACGGCGGCCGCCGCCTCGCCGAACACCTGGCCGATCGGGGCGTCGCTGAAGTACTCGCTCACCGCGTCGGCGACCTCGGGGCTCTCGGCGGCCACCGAGCTGGAGGGGAAGAAGCCCTGCTCGGTGAACATGCGCACCTGCTGCTCCGGGGCGGTCAGCCACTCGGCCAGCGCCGTGGCCTCCTCGACGTGCTCCCCGCTGCTGGGCACGCCGAGCCACGAACCGCCCCAGGTGCTGCCCGACTCCGACTGCCCGGGCAGGGTGGCGATGTTCCACAGCCCGGCGCCCTCGTCGCCCAGCTGCGAGGTGATGTAGCTGAGCATCCAGGACGGGCAGGCGATGGTGGCGAACGCGCCGTTGGCGAAGGCGGCGTTCCACTCGTCGCTGAACTGGGCCAGGCGGGCGGTCAGCCCGTCGCCGGCGGCCTGGCTGGCCAGCCCCCAGGCGGACTGGACGCCGTCGCTGTCCTCGACGACGGGGTTGCCGTCCTCGTCGGCGTAGGTGGTGTCGCCCTGCCGGACGGCGGGGGCGAAGACCGAGTTCGGGCTGTCGACGAAGGCGCTGCCCTCCTGCCGGGTGGGCGAGGCGAGGTACTGCTGGCCGGTGGCCAGGTAGTCGTCCCAGGTCGGCCACAGGGCGCTGACCGCAGCCGGGTCGGTGGGCAGCCCGGCCTGCGCGAAGAGGTCCTGCCGGTAGCACATGGCCTGCGGGCCGGCGTCCGTGCCGAGGCCGATGACGCGGCCGTCGTCGGTGCTGGCCTGGTCCCACTTCCAGTCGTAGTACGAGCTCTCCAGCTCCTCGGCGTTGTCCTCCGCGGCGAAGTCGACGAAGGCGTCGGCGTGGTTGGCCGCGACGTCGGAGACGAAGCCGATCTCGATGCCCTGGATGTCGGCCATGCCCGACCCGGCGGCCAGCCGGGTCTGGAGGGCCTGGTAGTAGGGGCCGGACTGCGCCACGACCGACTGCTCGATCCGGATCTCGGGGTGCAGGTCCATGTACTCCTCGTAGAGGCCGGCCTCCTCGTAGCCGAAGGTGCCGTACAGGCCGAGGGTCAGGGTGATCTGGTCACCGTCGTCGCCCCCGTCCGAGCCTCCGCAGCCGGTGGTGAGCAGGGCCAGGGCGAGCGTTGCTCCGGCAGCTGCGCGCGCCCGTCGTCGTACCGTCATCGGACCTCCCAGGTAGCCGTCGGGTCGTGCACCGGTGCCCGCCGACGGGGCCCGTGAGAACGCTCTCACGGGTTTCGGACGGAAGCGTGGCGGGGGTCACAGGAGCCTGTCAAGGACCTGGGCGAAATTCGTGGGAGCGCTTCCACGGACCCCTTCCGTCGAGGGCCCGGATGCCGCACGATGGCCCCCGTGACCACCGAGCTGACCAGCGGCGCCCGGCCGGGCACGCCCACCCTCGACGAGGTGGCCGTGCTCGCCGGGGTGTCGCGGGCGACGGTCTCGCGGGTGGTCAACGAGTCGCCGAAGGTCAGCCCGGAGGCCCGCGAGGCGGTCCAGGCGGCCATCGCGCAGCTGCGCTACGTGCCCAACCGGATGGCCCGCAGCCTGGTCACCCGGCGGACCGACACGGTGGCCCTGGTGCTCAGCGAGCCCAACACCCAGGTCTTCAGCGACCCGTTCTTCGCCAGCATCGTGCACGGGGTGTCCGCCGCCCTGGTCGACACCGAGCTCACCCTGGTGCTGCTCACCGCCCGGGACGCCCGCGAGCAGCAGAAGATCGCCCGCTTCGCGCGGCAGGGCCACGTCGACGGCGTCGTCCTCATGTCGCTGCACAGCGAGGACCTGCTGCCCGACGTGCTCAGCGGCGCCGGCGTCCCGCTGGTGCTGTGCGGGCGGCCCTACGACGGGCGGTCGGTGGCCTACGTCGACGCCGACAACGTCGGCGGCGCCCGGGTCGCGACCGAGCACCTGGTCGGCCTGGGCCGGCGCCGGGTGGCCACGGTGACCGGCCCGACCGACATGATCGCCGGGGTCGACCGGTACACCGGCTGGCAGCGCGCCACCGCGGACGCCGGCCGGGCGGTGGACCCCGCACTGGTCGCGCACGGCGACTTCACCGAGGCAGGCGGCGAGGCCGCGATGGCCCGGTTGCTGGACCAGGCCCCCGACCTGGACGCCGTCTTCGTCGCCTCCGACCCGATGGCCGTCGGCGCCCTGCGCGCGCTGCGGGCCGCCGGGCGCCGGGTCCCCGAGGACGTCGCGGTCGTGGGCTTCGACGACGCCGAGGTCGCCCGCACCTGCGACCCCCCGCTGACCACCGTCGCGCAGCCGCTGGACCTGATGACCGGCGAGCTGGTCGAGCTGCTGCGCCGGCAGATCGAGGGCGTGGCCGCGCCGGCCGAGACCCGCACCTGCCCCACCCGCCTGGTGGTCCGGGGATCGGCGTGATCCGGTCCCGCGCGCGTCGAAACGCGCCGTTCACCGCCCGGAACTAGGTTCACCGCCATGGCGGACCTCTTCGACGGCTACCCCCTCGGGGAGCAGTGGGACGAGATGTTCGGCGCACCGGCCCAGCCGCGGCCGCCGTACGCCGGGCTGTTCGGCTCGCTGCAACCGATGTCGGGCGAGGAGCTGGCCGCGCGCGCCGACGTGCTGAGCCAGACCTACCGCGACGCCGGGGTGACCTTCGCCCACGCCGGCGAGGAGCAGCCCTTCCCGCTGGACATCGTCCCGCGCATCATCGGTGCCGACGAGTGGGCCCACGTCGAGCGCGGCGTGGCCCAGCGGGTGCACGCGCTGGAGGCCTTCCTCGCCGACGTCTACGGCGCCGGCCAGGTGTTCGCCGACCGCGTCGTGCCGCGCAGCGTGATCACCACCAGTGCGCACTTCCACCGCGCAGCGCACGGCCTGGTGCCGCCCAACGGCGTGCGGGTCCACGTGTCGGGCATCGACCTGGTCCGCGACGAGGCCGGCGACTTCCGGGTGCTCGAGGACAACCTGCGCTCGCCGTCCGGGGTCAGCTACGTGATCACCAACCGGGCGGCGATGAGCCAGGTGCTGCCGGAGCTGTTCGGCGACCACCGCATCCAGCCGGTCGCGGACTACCCGTCCAAGCTGCTCGCGGCGCTCAAGGCCGCCGCCCCGGCGTCGGTCAGCGACCCGGTGGTCGTCGTCCTCACCCCCGGCGTCTACAACTCCGCCTACTTCGAGCACGCCCTGCTCGCCCGCCAGATGGGCGTCGAGCTGGTCGAGGGCCGCGACCTCGTCTGCTCGGGCGGGCAGGTCAGCATGCGGACGACGGACGGCCAGCAGCGGGTCGACGTCATCTACCGCCGCATCGACGACGAGTTCCTGGACCCGGTGCACTTCCGCTCCGACTCGGTCATCGGCTGCGCGGGCGTGCTCAACGCCGCCCGGGCCGGCCGGGTGACGATCGCCAACGCCGTGGGCAACGGCGTCGCCGACGACAAGCTGATCTACACCTGGGTGCCCGACCTCATCCGCTACTACCTGGGCGAGGAGCCGGTGCTGGCCAACGCCGACACCTACCGGCTCGACGACCGCGACGCCACCGAGTGGGTGCTGGAGAACCTCTCCTCGCTGGTGCTCAAGCCGGTCGACGGGTCCGGCGGCAAGGGCATCGTCATCGGCCCGCGCGCCGACGAGCAGACCCTCGAGGGGCTGGCGCTCAAGGTGCGCGAGAGCCCCCGCGACTGGATCGCGCAAAAGCCGATCGGGTTGTCGACGTCCCCCACGCTGATCAACGGCCGGATCGCCCCGCGGCACGTCGACCTGCGGCCCTTCGCGGTCAACGACGGCAAGGACGTGTGGGTGCTGCCCGGCGGGCTGACCCGGGTGGCGCTGCCGGAGGGCGAGCTGGTGGTCAACTCCAGCCAGGGCGGCGGGTCCAAGGACACCTGGGTGATCTCCGGTCCCCGCCCGGCCGACGCACCCCCGCCGGACCGCACGCAGATCGAGTTCACCACCGCCGACCTCCCGGCCGAGCCGCCCGCGCAGGACCCGGGCCCGGCCAACGACAACGCGGTGGGCCAGGGCCAGCAGCAGCAACAGCAGCAGGGGGTGCAGCCGTGCTGAGCCGGATCGCCGAGTCGCTGTTCTGGATCGGCCGCTACGTGGAGCGCGCCGACGACACCGCCCGGATCCTCGACGTGCACACCCAGCGGCTGGTCGAGGACCCCTGGATCGACGAGCGGCGGGCCTGCCACAACCTGCTGTCCCTCATGGGCATCCCGTGCGAGCCGGCCGAGGCCGACACCGAGCGGGTGCTGGCCACCCTCGCCTTCGACCGGATCGCGCCCAGCTCCATCGTCGGGGCGCTCAGCGCCGCCCGGGAGAACGCCCGCGGGGCCCGCGAGGTGCTGTCGGCGGAGATCTGGGAGTCGCTCAACGTCACCCACAACGCCCTGCCGCAGCAGCGCACGATGGCCCGCCGGTACGGCCCGCACTCGCTGTTCCGGTTCGTCCGCGAGCGCTCGGCGATGGTGTTCGGCCTGGCCGACGCCACGATGAGCCGGGACGAGAGCTGGCTGTTCCTCATCCTGGGCCGCTCGCTGGAGCGCGTCGACATGACCAGCCGGATGCTGTCCACGCGGGTGCTGGCCGGCGACGCCGCGCCGTCCTGGACGCTGGTGCTGCGCTCGACCGGCGCCTACGAGCCCTACCTGCGCACCTACCGCGGCGCGGTGAACTCCAGCCGGGCCGCGGAGTTCCTGCTGCTGGACCGGCTCTTCCCGCGGTCGGTGTTCGCCGCGCTCGAGCAGGCCGAGGGCTGCCTGGCCGAGCTCGAGCGCTCCAACGTCCGCGACGGCCACCGGATCGGCGTGGCCGGCGAGGCGCACCGGATCGTCGGCCGGGCCCGCACGATGCTGGAGTTCATGGGCACCGAGGAGATCCTGGCCCAGCTGCCCACCCGGCTCGACGAGCTGCAGCGCACCTGCTCGGCCGCCAGCGAGGCCGTGACCAGCAGGTTCTTCACCGAGCAGGCACCCCAGGTGTGGGTGCCGGAAGCCGTGGGGTGAGCGGGATGACCCAGTCCCAGTCCCAGCGGGTGCCCGAGCCGGTCACCGGGCCGCTGCCGCGGGCGGCGGTGCCGCAGACCGCGCCCCCGCCCTCGGCCCCGCCCGGGGTGGAGCGGTGGCGGCTGCAGATCGTGCACCGCACGAAGTTCGCCTACGCCGGGCCGGTGCGCAGCTCCTACAACGAGGCCCGGATGACGCCGGAGAACTCGACCCGGCAGACCACCCTGCGCTCCCGCGTCGAGGTCGAGCCGGCCGCGACCATGCAGGCCTACCGCGACTACTGGGGCTCGACGGTCACCGCCTTCGACCTGCACGGCCCGCACCGCGAGCTCTCCCTCGTGGCCACCTCGGTGGTCGAGGCCGGCCCGGAGCCCGAGCAGGCCCCCGTCGTCGACTGGGCCGAGCTGGCCACGCCCGACGTCCTCGACCGGTTCGGCGAGATGCTGGCCCCCACCCGGCTCACCGCCATGGACGCCCCCGTCGTCCGGGCGGTGCGCGACGCGGTCGGCGACGCCGACCCCCGCGAGGCGGGCCTGCGGGTGTGCCGGTTCGTGCACGACCACATGCAGTACCTGTCCGGGTCCACGCACGTGAAGACCACCGCGATGCAGGCCTGGACCTCCGGGCGCGGGGTCTGCCAGGACATGGCGCACGTGTCGGTCGGGCTGCTGCGCGCCCTCGGCATCCCCGCGCGCTACGTCTCGGGCTACCTGCACCCGCGCCCCGGCGCGGCCATCGGCGAGCCGGTCAAGGGCGAGAGCCACGCGTGGGTGGAGTGGTGGGACGGCTCCTGGACCGGCTACGACCCGACCAACGTCGTCGACGTCGCCACCCGGCACGTCACGCTGGGTCGCGGCCGCGACTACAAGGACGTGCCGCCGCTCAAGGGCATCTTCTCCGGCCCGCGCAGCGAGGGGCACTCGGTCGTCGTCGAGGTCACCCGCCTGGCGTGACCTCGGGCGGGCGGTCCATCGGGGGAAGGTGGGCCGTCCGCTCCGGCACCCGGTGCCGCCACCAGTCCGGCGCCGCTGTCAGCCAGCTGTCGCCGAGGTCGGTGAGCCGGCCGTCGCTGCGCAGCGACGCCCAGCCGAAGGCCACCCGCACGCCCGCGGCCGCCATCAGCAGCTTCGCGGCCACCCTCAGCCGGCGGTGCTGCGGGGCCACGAACACCTGACCGACGACGCCGGTGGCCGCCGTCCAGCGGACCGCGCCGACCTGGTTGGCCCACCCGACGTCCAGCCGCGGCAGCACGTCCTCGCCCACCACGGCGCCGTCGTCCAGGTGCGCGGTGGAGAAGGCGACCAGGTCGACGTCCCCGCCCGGGGCGTCCGGCCCGGCCGCGCGCAGCACGCACCACAGGTGCGGGGCCCGCGGGGCGACGTCGGGGGAGACCAGCACCCGGGACGGCGCCCGCCCCGGCTGCGGCACGTGCGCCTCGACCTGCCACCCCGCCGGGCGCGCCGGCGGGCCGGGGAGGTCGACGACGGCGCCGTCGGGGAAGGCGTCGGACGCGGTGCCGACCAGGACGTGCCCGGCGCCGACGGCGTGCCGGGCGTACCAGAGGGAGGTCAGCGGGCGGCCCGACGGCGCCCGGCGACGACCGCGCCGGCGCCGGCGACCAGCAGCCCGCCACCGACCAGCGCGGCCGGCACGGCGTCGAACCCGGTGGTGGCCAGGGTCGGCGCGGCGGTGGCGGCGGGGGTCGCCGCGGACGGCACCACGGGGATGACCGGCGCGGCCTCCGCGACCGGGTCGGGCGCGGGCGCACCCGGCGCCACCGAGGGGTCACCGGGCTGGCCGCCGGACAGCTGCTCGAGCGGGTCGTAAAACACGATCGAGCCGGTGACGCCGTCCCGGTCCATGCCGTCGCCGGCCGGCGTCACCGACGGCGCGAAATCCATGGTCGTGCCCGGGGCGTCGACGACGGGGACCAGCTCGCCCGGGAACTCGACGGGCTGCCAGGTGCCGACCCCGTGCACGACGGCGTCGTCCCCGGCCGGCAGGTCGAACAAGCCCGAGGAGGGCGCCTGCACCTGGGTGATCGTGAACGTCTGGCCCGGCCAGACGCGGAGCAGGCCGGTGTCGGGGTCGACGTAGTCGCTGCCCTCGGGGAAGGCGCAGTCCCCGGCCTGGTCGGTGGTGCAGGAGACGCTGGAGGGGGTGCCGGTCTCGTCGGTGTCGTCCGGGAAGGCGACCTCGACGACCGCGCCCGACATGTCCTCCTCCTCCGGGGCGTCCACGTCAGGGTCGGGGGCGACCGAGATCTGCAGCTTGCCCATGCCGAAGTCGACCGGCTCCTCCGGCGTGCCCAGGTAGGAGGCGGGGGAGTTGGTCAGCACCACGGGAGCGAGGGCCGGGGCCTGCTCCGGGGTCTGGTCGGCCGGGGCCGTCGGGTCGACCATCGCCGAGGCGGCCGGTGCGGTCACCGTGCCCAGCGCGACGGTGGCGAGCAGCAGCCCGCCGACCTGGAGCGGACGGCGGGACAGGCGCGCGCGGGAGGTCACGCCCGGCCTATCGGCGGGCCCCGGTCGGGTCGTGACCGCCGGGACGGGGCGGGTCGGGGACGAGCTGGCGGGCCGGGACGCCGACGGCCTCGTCCGCGGGCGTCATCGGCGGCTGCCGCTCGCCGCCCGCGGGCACCCGGGCCCGCCACGCCGGCGACTGCGCGGACAACCAGGCGTCACCCAGGTCGGTCACCCGGCCGTCGCTGACCAGGGGTGCCCACCCGAGCGCCGACCGGACGGCGTCGGCCGTCACCACGACGCGGGTGCCGATCCGCCGTCGCCGGGCCCGCGGGGAGACGTACACCTGCGACACCAGGCCGGTGGACGGCGACCAGCGCACCGCGGCGACCTGGTCGGCCCAGGTCACGCCCGCGGTGGCCAGGGTGTCCACGCCCACCACCCGGCCGTCGGCCAGCGCGGCGGTGGAGAACGCGACCAGGTCGACGGCCTCCCCGTCCCCGGCGGGACCGAGCACGAACCACAGGTGCGGGGAGCCCGCGGCGAGCTCGGGCGAGACCTGCACCGTCACCGGCACGTGGCCGGCGTCGCGCACGTGGGCCTGCGCCAGCCAGCCCGCCGGGTGGGCCGGCGGGCCGGGCAGGTCGACGACGGTGCCGTCGGGGAAGCCGGGGCCGGCGACGGACACCAGCACGACCCCGCCCGCCGGGACGGCGTGCCGGGCGTACCAGACCGCCGTCCCGACCGGGGAGCTCACGCGGTGCGCCGCCGCCGCGTGCCGGCGACGGTGAGCACCGCGCCGCCGCTCAGGGCCAGGGCGCCCAGGCCGAGCAGCGGGGCGACCTCGACGCCGGTGTGCGCCAGTGCGGGCGTACCGGCGGCGGTCACGGTGAAGGTGACGCTGCTGGTCGCGCCGCTGGTCAGACCCACCGCGGTGACGGTGTGGGTGCCGGGCTCGAACCCGGCCGGCAGGGTGAAGGTGAACGTGGCGACGCCCTGGGCGTCGGCCACCGCGGTGCCGAGGTCGACGGGGGTCGAGTACAGCGTGCCCCGCACGGTCTCACCGGGCGTGAACCCGCCGGCGGTGATCGTCTGCTGACGACCGGCGGCCACCGTGGGGGCCGCGGCGGTGGCCGCCCCGGTGGTGCGGGGGGCGGTGGTGGGCGGGGTCGTGGTCGGCCCGGCCACCGTCAGCCGGAACGCGGTGTCCCGGGTACCGACCGAGGTCGCCGCCGGGACCGCGAAGGCGCGGGGCGCGACCGAGGGGGAGGCCGAGCCGGCCGGCCCGCTGGTCTGCACCACCAGGTAGTCACCGGGCAGGTGGGCACCCGGGAAGGTGGCCAGGCCCGAGGCGTCCGTGGTCGCGGTGAGGGGGTCGGCGTCGGGGTCGCAGGCGCGGTCCACCGCGGGGCACAGCTCGAAGCCGGCGCCGGCCAGGGGTGCATCGCCGGTCAGTGCCACCCCGAGGGTGCGGTAGCCGTGCTCGACGGGCAGGCCCACGAAGACCGTCGGGTAGATCTGGGCGGAGGGGCCCGTGGTGCTGTAGCCCTGCAGGGGGGTCGTCGGCGCGTCGAGCAGCTGGCCCGAGGTGGGCGGGCTGACCAGGGTCAGGGTGAAGACGGAGTTGTCCGGCAGGTGGGGGAAGCCGTTCCTCAGGGGCACGGTGCTGTCGGCGTCGAAGGTGCAGCCGGCGAAGGAGTCGTAGTCGATCGTGCAGGTGCCCCCGGCGGTCGAGGGGGCGCCCTCGACCTGGCTGAACTGCAGGTGCAGACGGGCACCGGTCGCGTCGAGGTCCTCCCCGTCGGGCAGGTCGTCGGTGACCAGGTCGAGGGCGAGCTTCCCGGTCCCGAAGTGCGCTCCCGTCGGCGTGGTGGTCGACGCCGTCGGCTGCTCGGCGGATGAGGAGGTCGCCGGCGACCCCGACGAGGTGGAGGCCGAGCTGCTGCTCGTGCTCGAGCCCGCGTCCGCCGTCGTCCCCGTGCTGGTGGTGTTGGTCGTCGCCCCGGTGTCCGTCTGGTCCGGCGGCGTCAGCAGCTCCGGCGCCGGGGCCGAGGTCGTGGCCGACGGCTCGGTCTGCGGCGCCGGGGTCTCCTCGGCCAGTGCGGCGGGCGCGGCGGCGACCCCGAGGGTGGTGGCGGCGAGGACCAGGCCGCCCAGCTGGAGGGGGCGGCGGGCGAGCAGGCGCGAGGTCACGGCGCGGCTATCGGCAGTGCACCACCGGGTCGGTACCGATCTGCTGGTCACGGCACGGACAGCCCTCCGCCGACGGTCGGCCGACCCGGCCTGGAACACTCGGGGGCCTCATGACATCTCCGCTCAACCTGGTCTCCCTGGAACGCGTCTCCAAGGCCCACGGCACCACGGTCCTGCTCGACGACGTCTCCCTGGGCATCGCCGCGGGGGAGCGGATCGGGGTCGTCGGCCGCAACGGCGGCGGCAAGTCCACCCTGCTGTCGGTGATCACCGGCGCGGAGCCGCCCGACGAGGGCCGGGTGACCATGCGCGGCGGCACCGCGCTGGGCGTGCTGGACCAGAGCGGCACCCTCCCGCCGGGCGCGACGGTGCACGACGTCGTCCTGTCCGGCTTCGGCGCCGAGCACGAGTGGGCCGCCGACGCCGCCGTCCGGTCGGTGCTCACCGGCCTGGAGCTCGACCGGCTCGGCCTGGACGCCCCGGTCGCCCCGATGTCGGGTGGCGAGCGGCGCCGGGTCGCGCTGGCCGCGCAGCTGGTCCGGCCGCTGGACCTGCTGGTCCTCGACGAGCCCACCAACCACCTCGACGTCGAGGGCGTCGCCTGGCTGGCCGAGTACGTCAAGGCCCGCGCCGGTGGCCTGCTGGTCGTCACCCACGACCGCTGGTTCCTCGACGAGGTCTGCACCACCACGTGGGAGGTCGCCGACGGCTCGGTGCACGCCTACGAGGGCGGGTACGCCGCCTACACGCTGGCCCGCGCCGAGCGCGCCCGGATCGCCAACGTCACCGAGGAGCGGCGGCTCAACCTGGTCCGCAAGGAGCTGGCCTGGCTGCGCCGGGGCCCGCCGGCCCGCACCAGCAAGCCGAAGTTCCGCATCGAGGCCGCGCAGGCGCTCATCGCCGACGAGCCGCCGGCCCGCGACTCGATGCAGCTGGCCAACTTCGCCGCGCGCCGGCTGGGCAAGACCGTCTACGAGCTGGAGGACGTGTCCTACGCCGTCCCCACGGACGACGGTCCGCGCACCCTGTTCAGCCACCTGGACTGGAACGTCGGTCCCGGTGACCGGATCGGCGTGGTCGGCGTCAACGGCGCCGGCAAGACCTCGCTGCTCAAGCTGCTGGTGGGCGAGAACGAGCCCGACGCCGGCACGGTCAAGGTGGGCCAGACGGTGTCGGTGGCCTACCTGTCCCAGCACGTCACCGAGCTGCCGCCGAAGGCGCGCGTGCTCGAGGCCGTGCAGGAGGTCTCCCGGATCGCCCGGCTGGGCAACCAGGAGGTCTCCGCCTCGACGCTGGCCGAGCGGTTCGGGTTCGCCGCCAACCGGCAGTGGACGCCGGTCGGCGACCTCTCCGGCGGCGAGCGGCGCCGGCTGCAGCTGCTGCGGCTGCTCATGGCCGAGCCCAACGTGCTGGTCCTCGACGAGCCGACCAACGACCTGGACATCGACACCCTCACCGCGCTGGAGGACCTGCTCGACGGGTTCCCCGGCACCGTGCTGGTCGTCAGCCACGACCGGTACTTCGTCGACCGGGTCTGCGACACCGTGGTCGCCCTGCTCGGCGACGGCTCGCTGGCCCAGCTCCCGGGCGGGGTCGAGGAGTACCTGCGCCGCCGCGCCGCGGGCCAGGCGCAGCTCTCCACCGCGGCCGGGTCGCCGTCGGGGGGAGCCCCGGCCGCACCGCAGGTCAGCGCCGCCGACGCCCGGGCCGCCCGCAAGGAGGTCCAGAAGCTCGAGCGCCGCATGCTGAAGCTGGACGGCGACGAGAGGAAGCTGCACGACCAGCTGCTGGCCGCCGCCACCGACCACGCCAAGGTGGCCGACCTCAACGCGCAGCTGCTCGCCGTGCAGGCCGAGAAGGACCAGGTCGAGACCGCCTGGCTGGAGGCCGCCGAGCTCGCCGAGGGCTGACGCACACCCTGCCGCGGTCAGTCGGGCGGCGCGGGCTCCTCGTGGTGGCAGCGGCGCTGGTGCTCCAGGACGTCGGCCAGCTTGATCCGGCGGTGGCTGCCCGGCTGGTCGTAGGGGATCGCGCCGTGCTCCAGCAGCCGGACGACGGTGGGCCTGCTCACCCCGAGCAGGTCGGCCGCCTCCTGCGTGGTCAGCGTGCGCTCGTGCGGGGTGAGCGTCACCGCCGCGCCGTGCGCGAAGGCGTCCAGCGCCGTGACCAGCACCTCGGCGACCTCGGCGGGCAGGTCGACCGCGCGCCCGTCGGAGCCGCACAGCCGCCACGGGCCCGGCGGCAGGGCCGGCAGCGAGGCCGGCGGGTGCACCGTCGACTCGCGCATCCGGGACTCCACGGGCAGACTGTAAATCGAACGAAACGAAACTGCGCGCCGATCGACGACCCCGACGGAGACCTGTGGGCCTGCTGCTCCTCGCACACCTCGTGGCTGCCGTGCTGGCGCCCGTCCTGGTGCACTGGTGGGGTCGCTCGGCCTACTACGCCCTCGCGCTCGTCCCCGCGGCCGGCTTCGCCTGGCTGCTCGCCCAGCTGTCCACCGTGCTCGACGGCGGCACCGTCGACGAGCGGACGACGTGGATCCCCGCGCTCGACCTCGACGTCACGCTGCGGCTGGACGTCCTCGCGCTGTCGGTCGCGGCGCTGGTCACCGGGGTCGGGGCGCTGGTGTTCGTCTACTGCGCCCGCTACTTCGAGCCCGGGGACGAGGGGCTGGGCCGGTTCGCCGGCGTCCTCATGGCCTTCGCGGGCTCGATGCTCGGCCTCGTCGTGGCCGACGACATGCTGCTGCTCTACGTGTTCTGGGAGCTGACCACCGTCTTCTCCTTCCTGCTGATCGGCGGCAGCGGCGCCAAGGTCGCCGGCCGCCGCGCCGCGCAGCAGGCCCTCGTCGTCACCACCGCGGGCGGGCTGGCGATGCTCGTCGGTCTGGTGATGGTCGGCCAGGCCAGCGGCAGCTACCTGCTCAGCGAGGTGGTCGCGGACCCCGGCAGCGGTCCGCAGGTCACCGTCGGGATCATGCTCGTGCTGGCCGGCGCGGTCACGAAGTCGGCGATGGTGCCCTTCCACTTCTGGCTGCCCGCCGCCATGGAGGCGCCCACCCCGACCAGCGCCTACCTGCACGCCGCGGCGATGGTGAAGGCCGGCATCTACCTGGTCGCCCGGCTGGCCCCCGGCTTCGCCGACACCCCGGGCTGGAAGCCGGTGCTCATCGGCCTGGGCCTGGCCACCATGCTGCTCGGCGGCTACCGCGCACTGCGCCAGTACGACCTCAAGCTGCTGCTCGCCTTCGGCACCGTCAGCCAGCTGGGCTTCCTCGTGGTCCTGCTCGGCACCGGCAGCCGGGAGGCCGCGGCCGCCGGCGTGGCGATGCTGCTGGCGCACGGCCTGTTCAAGTCCACCCTGTTCCTCTGCGTCGGCGTCGTCGACCACGCCTGCGGCACCCGAGACCTGCGCGAGATCTCCGGCCTCGGCCGCCGGCTGCCCGTCCTGGCCGTCACCGCCGGGCTGGCCGCGGCCTCGATGGCCGGCCTGCCGCCGCTGCTGGGCTTCGTCGGCAAGGAGGCGGCCTTCACCGCCTTCCTGGACGGCGGGCTGGAGTCGCGCACCTGGGCCCTGCTGACCCTGCTCGGCCTCGTCCTCGGCTCGGTGCTCACCGTCGCCTACACCGCGCGCTTCCTGTGGGGCGCCTTCGGCAGCGGGGGAGCGGTCCGCCGCTGCGCCGCCGGGGAGCCCCGGCCCGCGCACCTGCACCGGCCCGGCCCGGCCTTCCTCGCCGCGCCCGTGCTGCTCGCCGCGCTGGGCCTGCTCGCCGGCCCCTTCTCCGCCCTCCTCGAGCCGCTGGTCGCGCCCTACGCCGACACCCTGCCGCTGGTCGCGGAGGAGGCCGAGGAGCTCAAGATCTGGCACGGCCTGCAGCCGGCCCTGCTGCTCTCGCTGGTCACCGTGCTCGGCGGCCTCGCGCTGTTCACCGGCCGGGACGCCGTCGCCCGCCTGCAGCGCCGGATCGCCGTCGACGCCTCCGCCGACGAGGGCTACTGGCACGCCATGCGCGGCCTGGACCGCGTCGCCCAGACCAGCACCCGCAGCACCCAGCGCGGCTCGCTGCCCACCTACCTCGGCGTCATCCTCACCGTGCTGGTCGTGCTGCCGGGGTCGGTGCTGGTGTTCCGCGCGCCCTGGCCGGACGCCGTCCGGCCGTGGGACACCCCCGTGCAGGCCGTCGTCGGCGTGGTCATCCTCGGCGCGGCCGCGCTGGCCGTGCGGATCCGGCAGCGGCTGTCCGCCGTCCTGGTCGTCGGCGTCACCGGCTACGGCGTCGGCGTGCTGTTCGCCCTGCAGGGCGCCCCCGACCTCGCGCTCACCCAGTTCCTGGTCGAGACGCTCACCCTGGTCACCTTCGTGCTGGTGCTGCGCAAGCTGCCCAAGGACATCTCCGAGCGGCACCGGGCCAAGGAGCGCACCGCCCGCGGGGTCGTCGCCCTCGCCGTCGGCGCGCTCATGGCCGGGGTCGGCGTGGTCGCCCTCGGCGCCCGGACGGCGACGCCGGTCTCGGTCGACTTCCCCGAGCAGGCCTACTCCTTCGGCGGCGGCGAGAACATCGTCAACGTCACCCTGGTCGACATCCGCGCCTGGGACACCCTGCTGGAGATCTCGCTGCTGGTCGTGGTGGCCACCGGCGTCGCCAGCCTGGTGTTCATCCGGCAGCGCACCGGCGCCGTCGCCCGGGCCACCGGCGGTGACACCCGCTCCGCCCGCGGCCGCCGCGCCCCGCGCGACCGCTGGCTGGCCGCCAGCGCCACGCTCTCCCCGCAGCGCCGGTCGGTGATCCTCGAGGTGGTCACCCGGGTGCTGTTCCACACCATCGTCGTGCTCAGCGTCTACCTGCTCTTCAGCGGCCACAACGTGCCCGGCGGCGGGTTCGCCGGGGGCCTGGTCGCGGGCCTCGCGCTCGTGCTGCGCTACCTGGCCGGCGGCCGCTACGAGCTCGGCGAGGCCGCCCCGGTCGACCCCGGCAAGCTGCTCGGCGCCGGCCTGCTGCTGGCCGGCACCACCGGCATCGCCGGCCTGGTCCTGGGCGTCGACGCCCTGCAGACCACGATCCTGCAGCAGACGCTGCCCGTGCTCGGCGACGTCAAGCTGGTGACCTCGCTGTTCTTCGACTTCGGCGTCTACCTCATCGTCGTCGGCCTGGTGCTCGACGTGCTGCGCAGCCTCGGCGCGCAGATCGACGCCGACGAGGAGCACGCCGACGACGACGGCGACCCGGCCGAGGGCCCCGGCGGGCACGAGGCGCTCGCCACCACCGGGGGCGGTGCCCGGTGATCCCCACCGTCGTCCTGCCGGTCATCATCGGCGGCCTCTACGCCGCCGGTGTCTACCTGCTCCTGGACCGCAGCCTGACCCGTGTCCTGCTGGGCTTCCTGCTGCTGGGCAACGCGACCAACGTGCTGATCCTGTCCGCCGGCGGGGTGGCCGGGCTCGCCCCGATCCTCCCCGTCGACGACGTCGGCGACATCAACGACCCGCTGCCGCAGGCGCTGGTGCTCACCGCCATCGTGATCACCTTCGGCATCTCCGCGTTCGTGCTGGCGATGATCTACCGCTCCTGGCGGCTGGTCCGCGACGAGGTCGTGCAGGACGACGCCGAGGACCTGCGGGTGGCCACCCGCGAGGAGGTCGACGCCGACGAGCGCGACCCCGAGGACATGCCGCTGGCCGACCGTGGCCCCGGCGACGGCTTCACCGTCGAGCGCGAACCGCTGGTCGGGGAGGTCACCCCGCCCTCCGACGACGTCGACCTGGAGCTGGCCCGCGCGGAGGCGGCGGAGAACGAGTCCGCCGAGGCCCGCGCCGCCGGCGACCCCGACCGCACCCCCGCGGGTGGCCGCCCCGTCGACCGGGAGGAGGAGCACTGATGGAGGACCTCATCCGGGTGCTCACCCCGCTGCCGGTGCTGCTGCCGCTGCTCGGCGCGGCCGGCGCGCTGCTGGTCGGCCGGCACCCGCACACCCAGCGGGTGCTGTCGGTCGTGGTGCTCTCGGGCGTGCTGGCCGTCTCGGTCGCGCTGCTCGTGCTCGCCGACGACCAGGGCGCCACCTCGGTCTCCGTCGGCGGGTGGCCGGTGCCGCTGGGCATCGTGCTGGTCGTCGACCGGCTCTCCGCGCTCATGCTCGTGGTCGCCAACACCGTGACCCTCGGCGTCCTGGTGTTCGCCGTCGGGCAGGGCATGGCCGACGGCGAGGAGACCGACACCCCGCTGTCGATCTTCCACCCGACCTACCTGATCCTGGTCGCCGGCGTGAGCAACGCCTTCCTGGCCGGCGACCTGTTCAACCTCTACGTCGGCTTCGAGGTGCTGCTGGCGGCCAGCTACGTGCTGCTCACCCTGGGCGGCACCGCGGGCCGGATCCGCGCGGGCATCACCTACGTGGTGGTCAGCCTGATGAGCTCGCTGGTCTTCCTGGCCGCGATCGCGCTGGTCTACGCCGCCACCGGCACGGTCAACATGGCCCAGCTCGCCGTCCGGCTGGGCGAGCTGCCCGCCGGCACCCAGCTGCTGCTGCAGTCGATGCTGCTGGTCGCCTTCGGCATCAAGGCCGCGGTCTTCCCGCTCTCGGCCTGGCTGCCCGACAGCTACCCGACCGCCCCGGCGCCGGTCACCGCGGTGTTCGCCGGGCTGCTCACCAAGGTCGGCGTCTACGCCATCATCCGCACCAACACGCTGCTGTTCCCCGACGGGGCGCTGGACGACGTCCTGCTCTGGGCGGCGCTGGCCACGATGGTCATCGGCATCCTCGGCGCCGTCGCGCAGACCGACATCAAACGGATGCTGTCGTTCACCCTGGTCAGCCACATCGGCTACATGGTGTTCGGCATCGCCCTGGGGACGGCGGCGGGGCTGGCCGGCGCGGTGTTCTACGTGGTGCACCACATCGCCATCCAGACCACGCTGTTCCTGGCCACCGGGCTGGTCGAGCGCCGCGGCGGCACCACCAACACCGAGAAGCTCGGCGGGCTGGCCAAGGCCTCCCCGCTGCTGGCGATCCTCTTCTTCGTCCCCGCGATGAACCTGGCCGGCATCCCGCCGCTGTCGGGGTTCATCGGCAAGCTCGGCCTCATCGAGGCCGGCGTCGCGCTCGGCGGCGCCGGGCCCTACGTGCTGGTCGGCGGGGCGGTGGTGACCAGCCTGCTCACCCTGGTCGCCGTCGCCCGCGTGTGGGGCCGGGCCTTCTGGCGGCCGCGCGCGGTCGACACCGCCGACGAGGACCTCGAGGCCACCCGCCCGGCCGCGGGCACCTCGGCCACCACCGCCCAGCTGCAGGAGAACCGGCTGCCCCGGCTGATGGTCGCGGCCACCGCGGGCTTCGTCGTCGTGACCTTGGCGCTGACCGTCTTCGGCGGCGTGCTCTACGGCGTCGCCGACCGCGCCGCGGTCGACCTGCTCGACCGGACGCCCTACCTGGAGTCGGTGTTCGGGCTGGAGGTGATCAGGTGAGCGCGCGGGTGGGCCGGTTGCGCCAGCAGGGGCTGCTGCTGGTCTGGCTGGTGCTGGTCTGGAACCTGCTGTGGGGCACCTTCTCCTGGGCGAACCTGCTCAGCGGGGCCCTGCTCGCGGTCGTGGTGACCACGCTGCTGCCGCTGCCGCCGGTCACCACCAGCGGGCGGTTCCGGCCGCTGGCCGCGCTGCGCTTCCTCGGCCGGTTCCTCCTGGACCTGCTGGTGTCCAGCGTGGAGGTCTCCTGGCTGGCGTTCCGGCCGGGCCGGCACCGCTCGGCGATCATCACCGTGCAGCTGCGCACCGACTCCGACCTGCTGCTCACCGTCATCGCCGAGGCGCTGTCGCTGGTGCCCGGGTCGCTGGTGCTCGACCTGGACCGCGAGCGGAAGGTCATGGCCATCCACCTGGTGCAGGTCCGCGACGCCGCCCACGTGGAGCGGCAGCGGGCGAACGTGCTCGGGATGGAGGACCGCGTGGTGCGGGCGTTCGGCTCCGCCGAGGACATCGCCCGCCTCGACGACCCGAGCACCGAGACGCCCGAGACCGAGGGGGTGGGCCGGCGATGACCGTCGTCGCGATCGTGTGCTTCGCGCTGCTGGGCGCGGGGGCGGTGCTGATCCTGGCCCGGCTGGCCCTGGGCCCGTCGCTGCTGGACCGGGTGGTGTCCACCGACGCCCTGCTGGTCACCATCGCCTGCGGCATCGCCGTCTACTGCGCGGTGTACCGCGACATCTCGCTGGAACCGGTGCTGCTGGTCGTGGCGCTGCTGGCCTTCGTCGGCTCGGTGTCGGTGGCCCGCTACATCGGCGGCATGCTGGTCAAGGCCGAGGAGACCCCGGAGGAGCGGTCATGACCGTCGCCGACGTCGTCGCCTCGGTCTGCCTGGTCGCGGGCAGCTTCCTGTGCCTGACCGCCGGGCTCGGCCTGGTGCGCTTCCCCGACGTGCTCAACCGGATGCACGCGGCCACCAAGCCGCAGGTGCTCGGCGTGCTGCTGGTGATGACCGGCGCGGTCATCCGGCTCGTCGGCCAGCCCATCGTGTGGATGCTGGTGCTGGTCGCGGTCTTCCAGCTGCTCACCGCCCCGGTCAGCGCGCACCTGGTCAGCCGGGTCGCCTACCGGCGCCGGCACGTGCGCCGCGACCTGCTGCTGGTCGACGAGCTCGGCGTGCCCGCCCCGTCGGGGTCCACCGCCGCGGCCCGGGCCGACGAGCCCGCCGAGGGTCCGGAGCGCGCCGGCGGCTGAGGCGTCACCGGAAGTCGCGGGACGTCGTCCGGGCGGTGATCGCCAGCTTCTCCAGCCGCTCGGCGACCAGGTTCACCACGCCCGCGTTCCGCTCCAGCCGGCCGTGCACCACCAGTGCCGAGGACTCCCGCGCGACCCGCCGGTGCCGCGCCCACACCCCGGTGGACACGATCACGTTCACCAGCCCGGTCTCGTCCTCCAGGTTGAGGAACGTGGTGCCCCCCGCCGTCGCCGGGCGCTGCCGGTGGGTGACCACCCCGCCCACCCGCACCCGGGTGCCCGACGTCGCGGTGAGCAGCCCGGACGCCGGCAGCACCCCGGCGGCGTCGAGCTGGGCGCGCACGTGCTGCACCGGGTGGCTGGCGGGGGAGATCGCGGTGGCCCACAGGTCGGCCATCGTCTCCTCGGCGGGGCTCATCCCCGGCAGCATCGGCGGCGGCTCCACCACCCCGGACCCGGGCAACCGGTCGGCCCGCTCCTGCGCCGCCCGGCCGGCCTCCCACAGCGCCTGCCGGCGGGTGAGGCCCAGCCCGTCGAAGGCCCCGGCGGTGGCCAGCGCCTCCAGCTGCGGGGCGGTCAGCCCGGTGCGCAGCACCAGGTCGGCCAGCGAGGTGAACGGCCCGCCCTCGTCGCGGGCGGCCACGACCCGCTCGGCGTCGGCCTCGCCGATCGACCGCACCCCGGCCAGCCCCAGCCGGACGGCGAACCCCTCGTCGAGGCGGTGGTCGGCGGTGTCGAAGGGGGCGTGCGGGTCGAACTCGCCGGTCGGCGGCTGGTCGGGGGCCCGGCACGCAGCGGGCCCGACGGGGCGTGGGCCGTCGTCGGTGCGTTCGAGGTCGGCGTGCACCCCGGACCGCAGGACGTCGGGGGTGAGCACCTGCACGCCGTGCCGGCGGGCGTCGGCGACCAGGGTCTGCGGGGAGTAGAAGCCCATCGGCTGGGCGCGCAGCAGCGCGGCCAGGAACGCCGCCGGGTAGTGCAGCTTGAACCAGCTGGAGGTGTAGACCAGCAGCGCGAAGCTGATCGAGTGGCTCTCGGCGAACCCGAAGTTCGCGAACGCCTCGATCTTGGCGTAGATGCTCTCGGCCAGCTCCCCGGTGATGCCGTGCGAGGCCATCCCCGCGAACAGCGTGGCCCGCAGCGACCCGATCTTCTCCTTGCCGCGCTTGGACCCCATCGCCCGGCGCAGCAGGTCGGCGTCGTCGCCGGTGCACCCGCCGACGGCGACGGCGATCTGCATGAGCTGCTCCTGGAACAGCGGGACGCCCAGCGTGCGGGCCAGCACCGGCTCCAGCAGCGGGTGCGGGTAGGTGACCGGCTCCTGGCCCAGCTTGCGCCGGATGAACGGGTGCACCGCGCCGCCCTGGATGGGCCCGGGCCGGATCAGCGCGATGTCGATGACCAGGTGGTAGAACTCGCGCGGCTGCAGCCGGGGCAGGGTGCCCATCTGCGCCCGGCTCTCGACCTGGAAGACCCCGACGGAGTCGGCCCGGCAGAGCATGTCGTAGACCCCGGGCTCCTCCTTGGGCACCGAGTCCAGCGTCCAGCGCTCCCCGGTGTGGTCGGCGACGAGGTCGAAGCAGTACTGCAGCGCGGCCAGCATGCCCAGCCCCAGCAGGTCGAACTTGACCAGCCCCATCGCGGCGCAGTCGTCCTTGTCCCACTGCAGGACGGTGCGCTGCTCCTTGCGGGCGTGCTCGATCGGGCACACCTCGCCCACCGGCCGGTCGGTGAGCACCATGCCGCCGGAGTGGATGCCCAGGTGCCGCGGGAAGCCCAGCAGCTGCTCGGCCATCTCCACCACCGCCGGCGGGATGTCGTGCTCCTCGGTGGTGGCCACCGACCCCCACGTCTCGACCTGCTTGGACCAGGCGTCCTGCTGGCCGGTGCTGTAGCCCAGCGCCTTGGCCACGTCGCGCACGGCCAGCTTGGGCCGGTAGGTGATCACGTTGGCCACCTGCGCGGCGTTGCGCCGGCCGTAGCGGCCGTAGACGTACTGGATCACCTCCTCGCGGCGGTCGGAGTCGAAGTCGACGTCGATGTCGGGCTCCTCGTCGCGGGTGGTCGACAGGAACCGCTCGAAGGGCAGCCCGAAGCGGACCGGGTCGACCGCGGTGATCTCCAGCAGGTAGCAGACCAGCGAGTTCGCCGCCGACCCGCGGCCCTGGCAGAGGATGCCGCGCTGCCGGGCGTAGGCGACCAGGTCGTGGACGATGAGGAAGTAGCCGGGGAAGTCCTTGGCCTCGATGACGTCGAGCTCGCGGTCGACCCGCTGCGCGTAGTCGCGCTCGAAGGCCGCCGACCAGGTCCCCGGCGGGCCGAACCGCGCGGCCGCGCCCCGGGCGACCAGCTCGCGCAGCCAGCTCATCGGGGTGTGCCCGGGCGGGAGGTCCATCCGCGGCAGCTTCGGGCGGGCCAGCTCCAGCGGGAAGGCCAGCGCGTCGGCGATCTCCACCGACCGGGCCACCGCCCCCGGGTAGCGGGCGAACCGGGCCGCCATCTCGGCCCCCGACCGCAGGTGCGCCGCGCCCGTGGCGGGCAGCCACCCGTCGATGCCGGTCAGGTCGCGCCGCGCCCGGACGGCGGCCAGCGCCCCGGCCAGCCGCCGACCGTCGGGGGTGGCCACGTGCACGTTGCCGGTGGCCACCACCGGCAACCCGGCCGCAGCGGCCAGCCCCGCGACGGCGTCGTTGGTGCGGGAGTCGGTGGGGTGGCCGTGGTCGACGAGCTCGGCGACCACGTTGTCCCGGCCGAACAGGGCGGTGAGCCGGTCCAGCTCGGCGGCCGCGGCGTCGTGCCCGCCGGTGGCCAGCGCGCTGCGCACGCTGCCCTTGCGGCAGCCGGTGAGCACCAGCCAGTCACCGCCGGCGTCGGCGGCCAGCTCCTCCAGGTCGTAGACCGGCCGGCCCTTCTCCGCCCCGCGCAGCTGGGCGCGGGTGATCGCCGCGGCCAGCCGGTGGTAGCCGGCGGTGCCGCGGGCCAGCACCAGCAGGTGGGTGCCCTCGGGGTCGGCGACGCCGTTCTGCGGGCCGGTCAGCCCCAGCGACAGCTCGGCGCCCACCACGGTGCGCAGGCCGTGCGCGCGGGCGGCCTCGGCGGCGCGGACCACGCCGTAGAACCCGTCGTGGTCGGTGACCGCCAGTGCCGACAGCCCCAGCCGCACCGCCTCGGCGACCAGGTCCTCGGGGTGGCTGGCGCCGTCGAGGAAGCTGAAGTTGGTGTGGCAGTGCAGCTCGGCGTAGGGCACCACCGGCTGCGCCGGGGGCCGGGGCAGCAGGTCGGCCGGCGGGACGTAGGGCTGCCGCTTGCGCGACCAGGCCGGGCTGTCGCCGCCGTCGCCCTGCTCGGGCCGGCCGGGCCGGTGCCGGTCGGAGAGCGTGCGCTCCAGCTCCGACCACGGGATGGGTGGGTTCTGCCAGCCCATCAGGACTCCTCGCGGGTCTCAGTCATAGCGGGCCTCGACCCACCAGTGGCCGGCCGACACCAGCAGCAGCCAGGCGCTGCCGTCGACCCCGACCACCTGCAGCCGGGCGAGGAAGCCGGTGGGGTGGCCGCGGGCGTCGTCGGTCCACCAGCGCTCGTCGGCCGGCCACGGGCCCGCCCACGCCTGCACCGGCTGCCAGCCCACCGGCCAGCCCGCGGCCGGGCGACCGCCCTCGTCGACCCGGAACCGGGCCGGGGCGACCGACAGCGTGCCCCGGTCGTCGAGGACGGCGGGGGAGCCGGCGGCGCCGACGACGGTGGCCTGCGCGGGGCGGGTGAGCACGGTGGAGGGCAGCGGGGGCGGCAGCCGGCCCGGCCACGGCGGCTCGCCGGGACGGGCGGGCAGCGGCCGGTCGCCCCAGGGCACGAAGGTGGTGCGGTCGGCCGGCCCGCGCCCGCCGCCGACCACGCTGGTGCCCACCGCGCGGTGGCCCAGCCGGCTCTGCACCCGGGTCAGCGCCTGGTGCACGTGGTCGTCGGGGCCCCCGCCCCACAGGCCCTCGGTGTGCGCGCCCTGCGGCTCGACGTCCTCGGGCAGCAGGTCGACCCGGGCGACGGGGGCGCCGAGCCCGCCGCCGGCCAGCTGCCAGCGCACCCGGTCGAGCACGTCGTCGGCGGTGAAGAAGCGGGGGTGCAGCCAGCGGCGGGAGACCACCCCGCCGAGGTCGTCGGTCACCTCGACCCGCAGCCCGGTGCAGACCAGGACCTGCCCGGCCAGGCCCGCGACCAGCTGCTCGGCGGCCGGGCGCAGGGTGGCCACGACCTGGTCGGCGCGGTCGAGCGCGGGGTCGAGCTCGACGGTGCGGCCCAGCTCGGGCAGCGGGGCCCGCCCGCCGGCGGCGGCCACGTCGTCGCCGCGGGCCAGCCGGTGCGCCCGGCCGCCGGAGCTGCCGAAGCGGGCCAGCACGTCGCCGGGGGACAGGTCGGCGAAGGCGCCCACGGTGCGCAGGCCCAGCCGGCGCAGCAGGTCGGGGGCGTCGGGGTCCAGCACCGGCGCCAGCACGTCGACCGGCAGCCCGGCCAGGAACGGCCGGTCGCCGCCGGTGGGCACCACCTGGTAGCCGGGCAGCCGCTCGGCGGTGCGGGCGGCCTGCTCGGCGCTGAACGGGCCGTCGGCCACGCCCACCCGGGCGTCGGGGACGCCGGCCTGCTCGAGCACGTCGAGGAGCACGGCCGCGGCCGCGGTCTCCCCGCCGAGGTAGCTCGCCGACCCGCGGGCGGGGACCGCGCAGGTGCCCGGCCGGAGGACCTGCACCCCGGGGGCGACCGCCTCGACCGCGCGCAGCACCGGCTCGAAGGCGCGCGCCTCGGCGCCCGGGTCGTGCCGCAGCACGACCAGCTCGGCGCACCGGGACTGCGCCTCGCGCACCCGCAGCCCGCGGCTCACCCCGGCCGCGCGGGCGGCGGGGGAGACGGCCAGCACCTGGCCGCGGTCGACGACGGCCACCGGGCGCCGGGACGGCCCGCCGGGACCGGTGCCCTGGCCGCCGAGGACCGCAGCGGTGACCGGCCAGTCGGGGCACCACAGCACGAGGGTCCGGCGGGCGCTCACCCGGCGGCCCGGACGACCTGCGCGACCGGACCGGTCACCGGGGTGACCCGGCCCTCGTGGTCGGGCAGCCACAGCCGCGTCCGCTGCGGCCGGGCCGACCGGCGGGACTGCACCACGACCTCGGCGACCCGCCCGGTCAGGTGGCCGTGCCCGTCGCCCAGGCCCTGCCAGTCGCTGCCGGTGACGGCCAGCTCGGCGGTGCTCTGCGGCCAGCCGGGGGCGCCGAGGGGGGTGCACGCCACCAGCGCGGTGCCGCGCTGGCGCAGCCGGGCGGTGAGCCGCTCGACCGCGGCACCGGCCACCCGGCCGACCGGCCCGACCAGCACCACGGTCAGCGCGCCGACCAGCGCGTCGACCACGGCCACCGGCTCGGCGCCGGGGTCGGGGACCAGCACGGTGCGCGACAGGTCGACGCCCATGCCCGCCGCGGCCTCGGCGCCGAAGCCGGGCAGCCCGACCACGCCGCACCACTCGCCGGCCGCCGACGGCCCGGCCAGCAGCGCGGTGGCCAGCGCGACCGACCCCTGCACGGAGTAGACCGACCCGGTGTGCAGTGCCCCGCCGGGCAGCAGCGCGGCCAGGGCCGGCAGCGTCTCCAGCGCCCGCCGCGAGGTGGTGGTGCCGAAGCGCCGGTCGGCCCGTGCCGCCGCCGACCGGGCGGCCGCCAGCCGCTCGGCGAGCTCGGGCGGTAGGACGGTCACCGGGCAAGGATCGAACACGTGTTCGATCGGTGTCAAACCGGCAGGCCGTGCGGCGTGGCGGTCCACCCGATCGGGTGGACCGCCCGCGCGGGCTACCGCAGGGCGCGGTTGACGGCGCTGACCACGGCGCGCAGGGAGGCGCTGACGATGTTGGGGTCGATGCCCACGCCCCACAGCACCCGCTCGCCCACGGCGCACTCGACGTAGGCCGCGGCCTTGGCGTCGCCACCGGCGGACAGCGCGTGCTCGGCGTAGTCCAGCACCCGGACGTCGACGTCCAGCGCCCGCAGCGCGTCCACGAACGCCGCGATCGGGCCGTTGCCGCGACCGGTCAGGGTGACCGGTACGCCGTCGTCCACCAGCTCGACGGTCATCTGGTCGGTGCCGGAGCCGTCGGCGGTGTGCTGGTGCCCGGTCAGCGCCAGCCGGCCCCAGGGGGCGTGCGGGTCGGGCAGGTACTCGGAGGAGAACGCCGCCCACATCTGCTCGGCGGTCACCTCGCCGCCCTCGTCCTCGGTGTGCCGCTGGACGACGGCGGAGAACTCGATCTGCAGCCGGCGCGGCAGGTCCAGCTGGTTCTCGGTCTTCATGATGTAGGCGACGCCGCCCTTGCCGGACTGGCTGTTCACCCGGATCACGGCCTCGTAGCTGCGGCCGACGTCCTTGGGGTCGATCGGCAGGTAGGGCACCGCCCACGGGATGTCGTCGACGCCGACCCCGGCGGCCGCGGCGTCGGCCTTCATCACCGCGAAGCCCTTGTTGATGGCGTCCTGGTGGGAGCCGGAGAACGCGGTGTAGACCAGGTCGCCGCCGTAGGGGTGCCGCTCGTGCACGCCGATCTGGTTGCAGTACTCGACGGTGCGGCGGACCTCGTCGATGTCGGAGAAGTCGATCTGCGGGTCGATGCCCTGGCTGAACAGGTTCAGGCCCAGGGTGACCAGGTCGACGTTGCCGGTGCGCTCGCCGTTGCCGAACAGGCAGCCCTCGATGCGGTCGGCGCCGGCCCGGTAGCCCAGCTCGGCGGCCGCGACCGCCGTCCCGCGGTCGTTGTGCGGGTGCAGCGAGAGGACGACGGAGTCCCGCCGGCCCAGGTTGCGGTGCATCCACTCGATCTGGTCGGCGTAGACGGTCGGCTCGGCCATCTCAACGGTGGCCGGCAGGTTGAGGATCGTCGGGTTCTCCGGCGTGGGCTCCCAGACGTCGGTGACCGCGTTGCAGATCTCGACCGCGAACTCCAGCTCGGTGCCGGTGAAGGACTCGGGGGAGTACTGGTAGCGGATCTCGGTCTCCGGCATGCCCTCGGCCAGCTTGCGGACCAGCCGCGCGCCGTGGACGGCGATGTCGACGATGCCGGCCCTGTCGGAGTTGAAGACGACCCGGCGCTGCAGGGTGGAGGTGGAGTTGTACAGGTGCACGATCGCCTGCTTCGCGCCCGCCAGGGACTCGAAGGTGCGCTCGATCAGCTCGTCGCGGGCCTGGGTGAGCACCTGGATGGTGACGTCGCCGGGGATCAGGTCCTCCTCGACCAGCTGCCGGACGAAGTCGTAGTCGGTCTGGCTGGCGGCGGGGAAACCGACCTCGATCTCCTTGTAGCCCATCTGCACCAGCAGCTCGAACATGCGCCGCTTGCGGTCGGGGGTCATCGGGTCGATCAGCGCCTGGTTGCCGTCGCGCAGGTCGACCGCGCACCAGCGGGGGGCGACGGTGGTGACCTTCTCCGGCCAGGTGCGGTCGGGCAGACCGATCGCGGCGAACGGCGCGTACTTGCCGATCGGCATCGCCGAGGGCTGCTGGGCGTTGCGGGCGTGCGGGTGGGTGCTCATGGCTGGTGGCTCTCCTGGATGCCGTGGTGTGCGGACCGGCAGCGCGGGACGGGCACGCGCGGACACCGCGGCGAGGGGGCCGACCTAGGAGAGGGCCTCGCCGCGGCGGATAAGGAGGAGGCTGCCGCGCACGGGGTCACCGTAGCAGCGTCCGGGTCGGTGGACGTCGCACCGGCAGGGGCGGTCGGGGACGCGCGACGTCGCGGGTGGAGGTCGGGCGGGGTGGGAGGACGTGGCCGGTGACCCCCCCGGCCCCGGGGGTCGTCAGTAGGAGCGGCGCAGGCGGAGGCGGAGGGGACGGCCGTCGGGGTCGTGCACCAGGCGGTACAGCGGGGTGGCCCACAGCCGCTCCAGCCGGGTCAGCTCCGGACGGCGGTGCACCCGCAGCCGGCCCGGCGGGCGCGGGCCCACCCGGCCGCCGGCGTGCCAGGCGTCCAGGGCCTCGGCGGAGGCGACGCAGGCGGCCACGAACGCGTCCGGGTCGACCAGCCCGTCGTCGTCGGGGGCGTCCAGGTGCTCCCGGGCGAGCTCCAGCCGGAGGTCGCGGGCGAAGGTGCGGGCGCCGTCGCCCAGGCCGGCGGGGTCCCGCGGTTCGCGCTCGTCCCGGGTGGGGTCGAGGACGGCGTTGGACAACTCGCTGTCGTGGGTCCACGAGCGGCGGTTCATGTTGTCGCTGCCGACCTCGGCCCACACGTCGTCGACCACGCACACCTTCGCGTGCACGTAGACCGGCGTCCCCTCGTGGTTCTCCAGGTCGAACACGTGCACCCGGCCCGGCGCGGACTCCTGCAGCAGCGTCATCGCCTCGGACTGCCCCAGCTGCTGGGGCCGCTCGGAGAACGCGCCCTCCTGGTCGGGCACCCGCGGCACCACGACCACCAGCTGCAGCGTCGGGTGCTCCCGCAGCGACGCGGCCAGGTGGCCGGCCACGTCCTTGCTCCACAGGTACTGGTCCTCCAGGTACACCAGCCGGCGGGCCCGCTCGAGGGCCTTGGTGTAGCCGCGGGCGATCGACCGCTCGCCCTCGGGCGCGAAGTCGAACGCCGGCCACACCTTCGGGTAGGTGCGCAGCGTCTGCACCACGTGCGGCCCGCACGGCGGGGGCGGCGGGGGCTGCGCGGGCAGCGGCGTCGCGTCCATCTGGTTGCGGCCCAGCCACTGCTCGGTCTTGTCGTGCACCCAGGCGACCGGGTTCTCCGAGGCGGGGCTGGTGGGGTCGTCCCAGCGCTCCCGGAACGCGTCGTCCAGGACGCCGACCACCGGGCCGCGCAGCTGCAGCTGCACGTCGTGCCAGGGCGGGGTGTCCCCGTAGGCCGAGGACATCGACTGCGGCTGGGGGTCCCCGCGGTGCTCGGCGTCGTCCCGGCGGGTGTGGCCCAGGTCGATGCCGCCGGCGAACGCGACGTCCCGCGACGGGTCCTCCGGGTGCCGGCAGACGACCAGCTTCTGGTGGTGGCTGCCCAGCCGGCGCACCCGCTGGTCGCGGACGACGACCGCGCCGTCCTCCTCCAGCTCCCGGTCCAGCGAGGCGTTCTGCTCCTTGGAGAAGCTCAGGCCGTCCCAGTGCGAGCGCCAGACCAGCCCGCGCACGCACACCCCGCGGCGCGCGGCGTCGGAGAACAGCTCGTCCACCGTCGGCCCGTCCGGCCGCAGCTTCTGGTCGGGGTCGCCGCGCCAGTCGGTGAAGAACAGGTGGTCGCCGGGGCCGAGGTCGCGCACGGCGTCGACCAGCCGGTCGAAGTAGGCGGCCCCGTGCACCAGCGGCTCGGCCAGGTTCCCCTCCGTCCAGGCCGGCAGGTCCGACGACGGGTTGTCCCGTTCGGCCCCGGTCAGCAGCCAGGCAACGACGTCCTCGGTCTCGGGCACGCCCGTGATCACACCACCGGTGCGGCGTCCCCGCTGCTCGCGCCGGTAGTCTCGGGCCCCGTGGCCCTGGTCGTGCAGAAGTACGGCGGTTCCTCCGTCGCCAACGCCGAGCGCGTCAAGCGCGTCGCCGAGCGGGTCGTGCAGGCCAAGAAGAACGGCCACGACGTCGTCGTGGTCGTCTCCGCGATGGGCGACACCACCGACGACCTGCTCGACCAGGCATCCCAGATCACCCCCGACCCCCCGGGCCGCGAGCTGGACATGCTGCTCACCGCCGGCGAGCGCATCTCGATGGCGCTGCTGGCCATCGCCATCTCCACCCACGGCTACCAGGCGCGGTCGTTCACCGGCTCCCAGGCCGGGGTGATCACCACCTCCAGCCACGGCAAGGCCCGCATCATCGACGTCACCCCGGGCCGGCTGCGCTCCGCGCTGGACGAGGGCTCGATCGTCATCGTCGCCGGGTTCCAGGGCGTCAGCCAGGACACCAAGGACATCACCACGCTGGGCCGCGGCGGCTCCGACACCACCGCGGTCGCCGTCGCCGCCGCCCTGCAGGCCGACGTCTGCGAGATCTACACCGACGTGGACGGCGTGTTCACCGCCGACCCGCGGATCGTCCCCAACGCCCGGCGGCTGGACACCGTCACCTACGAGGAGATGCTGGAGCTCGCCGCCTGCGGGGCGAAGGTCCTCATGCTGCGGTGCGTCGAGTACGCCCGCCGCTACGGCATCCCGGTGCACGTCCGCAGCTCCTACTCCCAGCTCCCCGGCACCACGGTGACCGGTTCGATGGAGGACCTCACGGTGGAACAGGCGATCATCTCCGGCGTCGCGCACGACCGCAGCGAAGGCAAGATCACCGTCTACGGCGTGCCCGACCGGCCGGGCGAGGCGGCGGCGCTGTTCCGCGTCATCGCCGACGCCGAGATCAACATCGACATGATCGTGCAGAACGTGTCGGGCGCGGCCTCCAAGCTCGCCGACATCTCCTTCACCCTGCCCAAGTCCGACGGCCCCGCCGCGCTGGCCGCGCTGGAGAAGGTCAAGCACACCGTCGGGTTCGACCACGTCGAGTTCGACCAGCACATCGGCAAGGTCTCCCTGGTCGGCGCCGGCATGCGCTCGCACCCCGGCGTCTCGGCCAAGTTCTTCGGTGCGCTGGCCGACGCCGGGGTCAACCTGGAGCTGATCAGCACCTCGGAGATCCGCATCTCGGTGGTCTGCCGCGACACCGACCTCGACCTCGCCGTCCGCGCGGTGCACGACGCGTTCGAGCTCGGCTCCGACGTCGAGGCCGTCGTCTACGGGGGGACCGGGCGATGAGGGAGCTGCACGTCGGCGTCGTCGGCGCCACCGGCCAGGTCGGTGTCGCGATGCGGCAGATCCTCGCCGAGCGCGGCTTCCCGGCCGCCAGCGTGCGGTTCTTCGCCTCGGCCCGCTCGGCCGGCACCCGGCTGCCGTGGGGCGACGGCGAGGTCGTCGTCGAGGACGCCGCCACCGCCGACCCCGCCGGCCTGGACGTCGCGCTGTTCTCCGCCGGCGCCACCACCTCCCGCGCCCAGGCGCCCCGGTTCGCCGCGGCCGGCGTGGTCGTCATCGACAACAGCTCGGCGTTCCGCAAGGACCCCGACATCCCGCTGGTCTGCAGCGAGGTCAACCCCGACGACGTCGACCTCGCCCTCACCGGGGACGCCCCGGGCCGGATCATCGCCAACCCGAACTGCACCACGATGGCCGCGATGCCGGTGCTCAAGCCGCTGCACGCCGAGGCCGGCCTGACCCGCATCGTCGCCAGCACCTACCAGGCCGTGTCGGGCTCCGGCGTGGCCGGCGTCCGCGAGCTGCACGGCCAGGTGCAGGCCGTGGTCGAGAAGGCCGACGCGCTGGCCTACGACGGCCGGGCGCTGCAGTTCCCCGCACCGGAGAAGTACGTCGCGCCGATCGCGTTCAACGTGCTGCCGATGGCCGGCTCGGTGGTCGACGACGGCTCGTTCGAGACCGACGAGGAGCAGAAGCTCCGCAACGAGAGCCGCAAGATCCTGCACATCCCCGACCTGCGGGTCTCCGGCACCTGCGTGCGGGTGCCGGTCTTCACCGGCCACTCGCTGTCGCTGAACGTCGAGTTCGCCCGGCCGCTGTCGGTGGAGCGGGCCCGCGAGCTGCTGGCCGGTGCGCCGGGTGTCGAGCTGGTCGACGTCCCCACCCCGCTGCAGGCCGCCGGCCAGGACCCCTCCTACGTCGGCCGCATCCGGCAGGACGGCCCGACCGGGCTGGCGCTGTTCGTGTCCAACGACAACCTGCGCAAGGGCGCGGCGCTGAACACGGTGCAGATCGCGGAGCTGATCGCGGCCCGGGGCTGATCCCCGGGCCGCGCCCGCTCACGGGGTGACGTGCCGCAGCGCGAAGTCCAGCGCGGTCTCGACCTGCCGGATGGTCTCCTCGACCACCAGCGACCCGTGCCCGGCGTCGAACCGGTAGACCTCGTGCGGCTTGCCCCGCTCGGCCAGGGCCTCGAGGTAGTTGTCGATCTGCCGGATCGGGCAGCGCGGGTCGTTGGCGCCGGCGACCACCAGGACCGGGACGGCGACGTCGTCGACGTAGGTCAGCGGGGAGGACCGGCGGTACACCTCCGGCACCTCCTCGGGGGACCCGCCGAACAGCGCGCGGTCGTAGGCGCGCAGGCCCTCCATCTCGTCCTCGTAGGCGGCCAGGTAGTCCGCGACCGGCACCTCGGCGATGCCCGCGGCCCACCGGTCGGGTTGGGTGCCCAGGCCCAGCAGGGTGAGGAACCCGCCCCACGAGCCGCCGGAGAGGATGCACCGGGCCGGGTCGACGACGCCCTCGGCGACCAGCGCGTCCTGCACGGCGGCGACGTCCTCGAGCTCGGTGAGCCCGGGCCGGCCGGTGAGCGCGTCGCGCCACGCCGAGCCGTAGCCCGACGAGCCGCGGTAGTTCACGTGCACCACGGCGTAGCCGGCGTCGACGTAGGCCGCCCGGCGGGCGCGGTAGGAGTCGTCGTCGGCGGCCTCGGGGCCGCCGTGCACCAGGAACGCGGTCGCGAAGGGCCCCTCGCCCGCGGGGCGGACGAGCAGGGCGTGCACGTCCCCGCCGGGGCCGGGGACCCAGCGGTCCTCGACCGGGTAGCCGGCCGGCGGCTCGTCCCCGGGGGCGGCCAGCACGACCGGGCCGTCGGCCCGGCGGATCACCGGCGGCCGCTGCGACGACGACCAGGCCAGCTCCACCGAGCCGTCCGGGCGGGCGGTGGCCCCGCGGACGACGCCCGGCGGGGTGTCCAGCTTCGTCAGCTCGCCGGTGGCCAGCGCGTAGCGGTACAGCTCGCTGCGGGCGGCGTGGTCGTGGCCCACCAGCAGCGCGGAGCCGTCGGGGTACCAGCCGGCGGTGACGTCGCCGGGGAGGTCGAGCACCAGCTCGGTCTCGGTGTCGGTGGCCAGGTCCCACACCAGCAGCTCCTCGCGGCCGCGGCGCTCGTGGCCGACCAGCAGCCGCAGGTCGCCGGGGACGGGGGAGAAGCCCAGGGCGTGCAGCCCCAGCTCCTCGCCGTCCCACTTCTCCGCGACCACCCACGGGCTGTCGGGCTCGGCCTGGGAGTGCCCGTCGGGGATGCGCGCCACGTCGAGCACCCGCAGGGCGGGGTAGCGGGGGTCGCCGTGCTCGGAGTGGGAGAGCACCAGCCGGTCCTCGTCGCGGGACAGCGCGTCGACCGAGGCGGTGTCCGGCGTCCGGTAGAACACCCGGGGCTCCCCGTCGCGGGGCACCAGCCACAGCTCGCTGCCGTCGTCGGTGGACCGGCCGACCGCGACCAGGGTGCGGCCGATCTCCAGGCCGGCGGGGTAGGCCGGCTCCACCTCGGGGACGGCGACGACGTCCTCGCCGCCGGCGAAGGGCTGGGTCCGCCAGACGCCGAACTCGTCGCCGTCGGTGTCGGCGAACCACCACACGGTCTGCCCGTCGGGGCTGAGCGTGGCGGCCAGCGTGCCGTTGGGGCGGTCGGTGACCTGGCGCTGCTCGCCGGTGTCGCGGTCCCAGGTGTACTGCTCGACCACGCCGGTGACGTCGGAGGCGAACAGGCAGCGCTGCGGGGCGTCCTCCGCCCAGTCGGGGAGCGAGACGCGCGGGGCGCGGAAGCGGGCCTGCCAGCGGGCGGTGACGTCGGGGGGGAGCACGCCCCCATCCTTCACCGCCCGGCGGTGGCGCTCTGCACGGAGGCGTCCCGGACGTCGCCGATCAGCTGCTCCAGCACGTCCTCCAGCGCGACGACGCCCAGCAGCGCGCCGTCCTGGGTGACCGTGCCCAGGTGCACCCCGGCCTTGCGCATGGCCTGCAGCACCTCGGGCAGCGGCTCGTCGGGGGCGACCTCGACGAACTGCTCGAGGGCGTCGTCGGGCACCGGCTCGTCGCGGCCGGCCAGGCCGAGGACGTCCTTGACGTGCACGTAGCCGGCCCAGGTGCCGTCGGGGTGCACCACGGGGTAGCGGCTGAACCCGTGCTCGGCGACGACGGACTCCAGGTCGCGCGGGGTGGCCGACCGGGGGACGGCGACCAAGTCGTCGGCGGGCAGCAGCACCGAGCGGGCGTCGTGGGCCTCGAAGGACAGCGCGCCCTCGGCGAGGGAGGACACCTCGTCGCCGAGCAGGCCCTGGCTGCGCGACTGGGTGATCATCGAGCGGATCTCGTCGCTGTCGAAGCTGGCCGCGACCTCGTCGGTGGGGGTGACCCCGAAGAGCCGGACGAAGGCGTTGGCCAGGCTGTTGAAGAACCAGATCAGCGGCTTGAGCACCGTGACGACCTTCGCCATCGGCGGGCCGAGCACGACGGCGGCGCGGTCGGGGCCGGCGATGGTGATGTTCTTGGGCACCATCTCGCCGAGCACCATGTGCAGCACGGTGACCAGGCTGAGCGCGATGACCAGCGCGATCGGGTGCAGCAGTCCCTCCGGGACGCCGGCGGACTCCAGCGGCACCTCGATGAGGTGGGCGACGGCGGGCTCGCCGACCGCGCCCAGGCCCAGCGAGCACAGCGTGATGCCCAGCTGCGCGCCGGCCATCATCTGCGACACGTTGCGCATCGCGTCCAGCGTCCGCTGCGCGCGGGCGGAGCCGGCGGCGGCGCGGGGCTCGATCTGGTCGACCCGGGCCGAGACCAGCGCGAACTCGGCGGCGACGAAGAAGGCGTTGCCCAGCAGCAGGGCGACCAGGATGGCCAGGGCGAGGACGTCGTTCACGCCTGCGCCACCTCGTGCTGACGGGCCGGGACCTCGGACCCGCCCGGGAGGGGGTCGGCCCGCAACCCGGCCACCCGCCGTCCGTCCAGCGCGGTGACGGTGAGCCGGTGGCCCTCGACGTCCACGGTGTCGCCCTCGGCGGGCAGCCGGCCCAGCCGGGTGACCACGAACCCGGCGACGGTCTCGTAGCGGCCCTCGGGCACCGGGACGCCGGTGCGCTCGCGGACCTCGTCGGGGCGCAGCAGGCCGGAGATGTCCCACCCGTCGTCGCGGCGGCGCAGCTGGCGCAGCGGGCGGTCGGTCTCGTCGGTGATCTCCCCGACCAGCTCCTCGACGATGTCCTCCAGGGTGACGACGCCGTGCGTGGCACCCCACTCGTCGACGACCAGGGCCAGCTGCATGCCCTCCTCGCGGAGCAGGTCCAGCAGCGGGTCCAGGTGCAGGGAGCTGGGGACGGCGAGCACCGGCCGGGCCAGGTCGCCCGCGGTGACGGTGCCCCGGTCGGCCTCGGGGACGGCGACGGCCTGCTTGACGTGCACCAGCCCGGTGACGTCGTCCAGGTCGGAGTGCCAGACGGGGAACCGGCTGGCGCCGGTGGCGATGGCGGCGTCGATGACCTGCTGCGCGGTGGCCCCCTCGGCCAGGGTCGCCAGCCGGGTGCGCGGGGTCATCACGTCGGTGGCGTACTTGTCGCGCAGCCCCAGGGAGCGGTCCAGCAGCCGGGCCGCGGTGGTGGACAGGTCGCCCTCCTCGGCGCTGCGCCGGGCGACGGCGGCGAGCTCGCCGGCGCCGCGGGCGTCGTCGAGCTCCTCGCGGGGCTCGAAGCCCAGCCGGCGGACGATGCCGTTGGCCAGCCGCTGCAGGGCGCGCACCACCACGCCGAAGACGGCGGTGAAGGCGCGCATGCCGGGGGCGACGACGGAGGCGACGGCGAGCGGGCTGGCGATGGCCAGGTTCTTGGGGCCGAGCTCCCCGATCAGCATCTGCAGCGTGGTGGCCAGCACGATGCCCACGACGACGGCGACGGTGGTGGCGCCGGCGGGGGACAGGCCGAGGGACTCCAGCGGGCCGTCGAGCAGCCCGCCGATGGCCGGTTCGGCGAGGTAGCCGACCAGCAGCGTGGTCAGCGTGATGCCCAGCTGCGCGGCCGACAGCTGCGTGGACAGGCCCTTCAGCGCCTCGACGACCCCGCCGGCGCCGCGGCGTCCCTCGGCGGCGGCCTCCTGCGCCTGGCCGCGGTCGACGGTGGTGAAGGAGAACTCGGCGGCGACGAAGAACCCGGTGAGCACGGTGAGCAGCACCGCAACGAGCAGGAGCAACCATTCGGACATCGGGTGCCAGGGTGCGGGTTGGCCGACGCAACCGCGCGCCGACCGGGTGTGCCGTTCAGGACAGCAGCTGCTCCACCCGGCGGGCCACGGCCAGCAGCGCGGCGTCCTCGCCGGGCAGGGTCTCCAGCGACAGCCCGACCGGGAGGCCGGCCGGGCTGGTGCCGCAGGGCAGAGACACCGCGGGCATGCCGGCGGTGGAGCCGGGGCCGGTGTTCTGGATGGTGGTGCCGAAGACCGGCACCTGCTCCCCGCCGAGGTCGGTGGTGTCGTCGTCGCCCAGCGGCGGGGCGGTCAGCGGCACGGTGGGGTAGACCAGCGCGTCCAGCCGGCCGCCGCCGTCCAGCTCGTGGGCGGCGGCGTAGGCCGCGCGCAGCGCCTCGCGCAGCTGCAGGCACTCGGCGTAGACCGACCCGGGCACCGGGTCGCCGATCGCGTGCTCCAGCGCGCCGCGGACGTCGGGGCTGGCCACCCCGGCCACCAGCTCGTCGAACGACGGGCCGGACGGCAGCGACCCCAGGTAGCCGGGCAGGGTGCGCAGCACCTCGTGGAAGACGATCGGGAAGCCGCAGCGGGCGTCGAGCTCGTGCGCGGCGACGACCTCGACCTCGACCAGCTCGACCCCGGCGTCGGCCAGGCGGTCCAGGGCGCGGCCGACGGCGTCGGCGACGTCGGCGGCCAGGCCGTCGAAGAACCCGGGCAGCGGGACGCCCAGGCGCAGCATGCGGGCGTGCGGCACGGTGGCCGGGGTGGCGCCGGCGACCACCTGGTCCAGCAGCACGACGTCGGCCACGGTGCTGGCGAACGCGCCGACCGTGTCGCGGGTGCTGGAGATGGACACCACGCCGTCCAGGCCGCCCCAGCGGCCGGTGGTGGGCCGGTGGCCGACGACGCCGCAGTGCGCGGCCGGCACCCGCATGGAGCCGCCGGTGTCGGTGCCCAGCGCCACGGGGACGACGCCGGTGGCCACCGCGACCGCCGACCCGCCGGAGGAGCCGCCGGCCGAGCGGGTGGGGTCGTGCGGGTTGCGCACGGGGCCGTAGGCGGCGTTGTTGCTGGTTATCCCGAAGGCCAGCTCGTGCAGGTTGGTCTTGCCGACGACGGTGGCCCCGGCGGCGCGCAGCCGGGCGACGGCGGAGTGGTCCCGGCCGGGGCGGGAGCCGTGCAGGGCCGGCGTGCCCCCGCTGGTGGGCAGGTCGGCGACGTCGACGTTGTCCTTGACCGCGATCGGGATGCCGGCCAGCGGGCCGTCGGGGGAGAGGTCGGGGTCGATGCGGCCGGGGTCGACGACGGCGAGGAAGGCGCCGAGCTCGTCCGTGCCGTGGGCCCGGGCGGCGGCCGCGGTCAGCCGCTCGGCGGCGGTGCCGCCGGTGCGGGCGCGGGCGAGGTCCAGCCGCTCGGCCCCGACGGTCACAGCTGGGCCGCCACGACGGTGGCCACCGGCAGGGCGACCACCACGAACAGGCCCGACATCAACCCGGACGCCACGACCTGGCCGTCGCGCTGGATGGAGGCCACGGTCACCCCGCGCAGCACGACCAGGTCGATGAGGAAGCGGAACAGGTACAGGGTGAGGACGGCGACGAGCACGGTGGCGGCGAAGGCGGCCAGGCCGGCGCCCCAGCCGGTGAAGTCGCCGGCCACGCCGACCCGCACGACCAGGGAGACGGCGACCAGGATGCCGGCGATCTCGAACGCGGCGGGCAGCGACCCGGCCGCGATGCCGCGCCGGATGACCCCACGGGTGACCAGGTCGTGCAGGAAGTACACGCCGACGACCACGGCCAGGCCGAGGACGGCGAAGACCACGGTGCTGGCCAGCCCGGTCTGCCAGGACGGCGAGCTGCCGATGAGCGAGCCGTTGAGGATCAGCCCGAGGCCCAGGTAGAAGCCGGCCTCGACGACCCCGACCGCCACGTTGCCCTCGCGCATGGCCTGCACGTTGTCCACCCGCAGCAGCACGACCTTGTCCACCACGACCCGGGCGACCAGCAGGGCCACGAACACCCAGGCGCCCTCGACGAGGAGGTTCGTGATCGCGCCCCAGCCGATCTCGTCGAACCGGTACTCCAGCGAGTTCAGCATCCCGACGACCAGCGCCGCGGACAGCGAGAGCCGCTGCACCATGTAGCCGGTGTTGCCGCGGGTGATGATCTCGGCGTTGTCGTCGAAGGAGGTCAACGCGTTGACCAGGTACCAGAACGCGGCCACGAAGGCGGCGACGACGACCACCTGCAGGGCGGCGATCGGCCAGTTGGCGAGGTAGTCCCGGGCGGTGTCGAGGAACATCAGGCTCCCTGCTGGGTGGGGCTGCCGTGGCCGACGACGTGCGGCACGAAGTGGCTCTGGTTGTCGGTGATGAGGCCCTTGCTCTCCCGGATGCCGAGACCGGCGGGCTCGCCGTCGACCATCCAGATGCCGAGCACGGGGTGGTGCGAGCCGTCGGGGCCGGGGAAGTCCGGCAGCGGGGCGAAGGACTGCAGCACGTAGCCCTCCTCGCCGTAGCCGCCGCCGGTGGAGGCCAGGGTGCGGCCGTCCTCGTAGATGGTGATGTTGGCGCCCTCGCGGGACAGCAGCGGCTTGCGCACGTGCGACTCGGCCATCCACCCGGGGACGTCGTCGTCGGCGAAGTAGGCCGGCAGGATCAGCGGGCTGCGGGCCGGGTCGGTGCCGAACAGCTGCCACAGCACCGGGAGCAGGCCCTTGTTGCTCCAGAGCATCTTCCAGGGCGCCTCGATCCACACGGTGCCGCCGGGGCGGGCCATGTCGGCGAAGGCGGCCCGGCCGAACTCCTCGTGGACGATCCACTCCCAGGGGTAGAGCTTGAAGAGGACGTCGATGTGCCGGCCGTCGGCGGGGTCGCCCTCGAAGAAGCCGCCGGTGGCCTCGTCCAGGGTGATCTGGTTCATCATGATCGACCGGGTGGCGTACCGCGGGCGGCCGCCGTCGCGGACCTGGGTGCAGGCGTCGCGCATCATGAACGTGTTGAACAGGTCCTCGCCGGAGCGGTCGGCGCCGTCGCAGGCGAAGTAGACGACCGGGTCCTTGCGCAGGTCGCGCTCGACGAGCCCGAGGTTGCGCTCCCAGGCCCGGGTCAGCCGCTCGAACACCGAGTTCCACTGGTCGGCGCCCTGGCCGGTGTCGCGGAACCACTCCCACTGCACGTACGCCGTCTCCGGCAGCGAGGTGGGGGTGTCGGCGTTGAACTCCAGCAGCTGCGGCCGGCGCAGGGTGGGGTCGATCCGGGACTGGGGGCTCGTCCCGCCGTAGCGGACGTCGAAGCGGCCGAAGACGCTCTGCTTGGACGGCTCCTCGTTCCAGGTGCTGATGACCAGGTCGTGGGTGTACTCCGGGATGCCCATCCGCAGCATCAGCTCGGGGTGGGCGACCATGTGGTCACCGGCCTCGACGCACATCTCGAACAGGGTGGCGGCGTCCCGCTCGAGCTGGGCGATCTCCACCGCGGTGAAGTCGTAGAACTCGCCCTCGCGCCAGTAGCTGGTGCTGCTGCCGTCGGGCAGCACGGTCTCCCAGTAGGTCAGGCCCTGGGCGGTGACGGTGTCCTGCCAGCCGGGCCGGACGACGCCGTCGTGGACGCGGCGCACCTCAGCTCCCCGAGGAGCCGAAGCCGCCGTGGCTGCTGCTGCCGCCGCCGTCGATGCTGGTGCCGAACCCGCCGGAGCGGCTGCCCCCGCTGCCGCTGGTGTAGCTGCCGGAGGAGGGCAGGCCGGCGTTGGCGCGGGCGGTGCTGTCGGTCGGGTTGATCGTGGTGCCGCCCGAGGGCACCACGGCGCCCCGGGACAGGGAGCGGCCGGGGGAGCCCAGCCAGATGAAGTAGCCCCCGCCGCCGCTGTAGCCGGAGTCGCAGTAGTCGTCGTCGACGACCTGGTTGGACTGGTCGACGCAGTAGGCGACCTCGTCCTCGCCGCTGGAGCACCCCGAGGCGGTGAAGGCCAGCACCATGGCCGCGGTGAGGGCGGGGACCCGGCGGAGGCCGGTGGCGCGGTTCACGGCGCGGATCATGGCACAGGAACAGGATCGGTCGCGCCCGGGACGCAGAAGGCCCGCTCCACGGGGGAGCGGGCCTTCTGGTGGTGGTCGGGGTGACAGGATTTGAACCTGCGGCCTCGTCGTCCCGAACGACGCGCGCTACCAAGCTGCGCCACACCCCGAGAGCCGTCGTGAAGCCTAGCCCACCGTCTGCGGGGAGCCGACAGGGGTGTCCCGGGCGACCAGCGTCAGAAGGGTGGCCTCCGGCGGGCAGCAGAACCGGTAGGGCGCGTACGGGCTGGTCCCGAGCCCGGCGGACACGTGCAGCCAGGTGTCCCCGCTCCACCGGTGCAGCCAGCGGGCCTTGTCCCGGCTGATCCCGCAGTTGGTGACCAGCGCGCCGTAGAAGGGCACCCGCAGCTGCCCGCCGTGGGTGTGGCCCGACAGCACCAGGTCGTGGCCGTCGGCGGCGAACCGGTCGAGCACCCGCGGCTCGGGGGAGTGCACCAGGCCCAGCCGGAGGTCGGCGTCGGGGTCGGTGGGCCCGGCGACGGCGTCGTAGTCGTCCCGCCCCAGGTGCGGGTCGTCCACCCCGCGGACGGCGACGGTGCGCCCGTCGACCTCGACGGTCGCGGTGCCGTTGGTGACGTCGGCCCAGCCACGGGCGGTCATGCCGTCGCGCAGGTCCCGCCAGGGCAGCTCGTCGCCGTGCACCCGCTTGTGGTTCGTCCGGAAGTACTTGAGCGGGTTCTTCGGCCGGGGCGCGAAGTAGTCGTTGCTGGCCAGGCAGAACAGCCCGGGCCGGTCCAGCAGCGGCTCCTGCGCGGCGAGCACGATCGGCACGGTGTCGTGGCCGGCGAGGTTGTCCCCGGTGTTGACCACCAGGTCGGGGTCCAGGGCGTCGAGGGCGGCCACCCAGTCCCGCTTGGAGGTCTGCGCCGCCGTCATGTGCAGGTCGGACAGGTGCAGCACGGTCAGCGGCCGCTGGCCCGGGGGGAGCACGGGGACGGTGAACCGGCGCAGCGTCCAGTGCACCCGCTCGACGAGGCTGGCGTAGCCGAGGGTGGCCAGGCCCGCGGTCACGAGTCCGGCGGGCACGGCGAGGGCGGGGCGCACCCGAGGAGCCTAAGCGGGGAGGGAACCGGGTTGGCCGGCCGTGCGACGCTGGAGGACGTGTCCGACCTCAAGAACAAGCTCCGCGACGACCTCACCACGGCCATGAAGGCCCGGGACGAGCTGACCACCGCCACCCTGCGCATGGTGCTGGCCGCGGTCAGCGCCGAGGAGGTGGCCGGCAAGGAGGCCCGCGAGCTCACCGACGACGAGGTGCAGGCGGTGCTGCGCCGCGAGGCCAAGAAGCGGCGCGAGGCCGCCGAGGCCTTCGGCGGCGCCGGCCGGGCCGAGCAGGCCGCGCGCGAGCAGGCCGAGGGCGACGTGGTCGCGGCCTACCTGCCCGCGCAGCTGTCCGACGAGGAGCTGACCGCGCTGGTCGCCGGCGTGGTCGCCGCGACCGGGGCGAGCGGCATGGGCGACATGGGCAAGGTCATGGGCCGGGCGAACGGCGAGGTGGCCGGGCGCGCCGAGGGCGGCCGGGTCGCCGCCGAGGTGCGCCGCCAGCTCTCCGCCTGACCCCCGTACGCGACGAGGGCCGGACGACCTGGTGGTCGTCCGGCCCTCGTCGCGTCTCAGCCTGGTTGGCCGTCCCCGTTGGTGTCCGGGGCGTCCGGGTCGGCCGGTGGCGCCGGCTGGCCCTCCGTCGGGGCCGGGGGTGCCGCGGCCGAGCCGTTGCTGACCTGCACCTGCACCGAGCCGCCCTGCTGCACCCGGGTGCCCGTCCCCGGGCTGGTGCCCAGGACGGTGCCGGCCGGCTGGTCGGAGTCCACCGACACCTGGCCGCCGTAGCTGAGCCCGGCGCCGGTGATGGCCGACTGGCACTCGCTCACCGAGCTGCAGCCGGGCACCGCGCGGGTGTTGCCGTTGGCCACGGTGTCGTCGGCCGGCGGGAAGGGTGCGGTCTCCTGCGCGGTGAGGATCGGCTCCATCGCGTCGTTCCAGATGGTGGCCGGCTTGTTGCCGCCGAAGCCGCCGACGTTCTGGTTCTCCTTGGGGTTGAGCACCATCACGCTGGCCGTGTACTCGGGCGTGTACCCGACGAAGGCGGCGGAGAAGTTGCTCTGCGACGTCCCGGTCTTGCCGGCGATCTGGTGGCCGGGGACGTAGGCCCGGGCGCCGGTCTGTCCGGAGTTCCCCGGCTCGACGTCCTTGCGCAGGATCTGGTTGAGCGTGTTCGCGACGCCGGCGGGGATGGCCTCGGCGTTGCAGGAGTCACCGGTGTTGATCACCGTGCCGTCGGGCAGCGTGGCCGGGGCGCCGTTGCGGTCGACGATGGACACCACCGGTGTGGGGTCGCACTGCGTGCCGCTGGCCGCCAGCGTGGAGTAGGCGCTGGCCAGTGCCAGCGGGCTGGTCGCCTCGGCGCCGAGGGTGAACGACCCCCGCTCCTCGGCGATGATCTGGTCGGCGTTGGCGTCGATGGAGCTCAGGCCCATCCGCTGGGCCATCCGCACCGGCGCCTCGACGGAGCCCAGGGCGTCCTCGAGGGCCACGAAGTAGGTGTTGGAGGACATGTACAGCGCCCGGACCATGTCCAGCGTCGCCGGGTAGGTGCCGGCGTTGCTCACCCGGTAGGGCGCGCTGCCGTTCTTGAACACCCGCGACGTGTAGGAGTTGCCGGTGGTCAGCGTGTAGTACTGCGAGTAGCCCTGCTCCAGCGCCGCGGCGGCGGTGAAGACCTTGTAGGTCGAGCCGGAGCCCTGGCTGGACGCGGTGTTGAGCACCACCGACTCGCAGGCCGGGTTGGCCGCGTCCGAGCAGTACTGCCGGTTGACGCTCATCGCCAGCACGTGGCCGGTGCCCGGCTCCACGGCGGTGTAGATGCCGGCCAGCGAGTCGCCCATGGGCAGGGTGTTCAGCACGGCCTGGTCGCCGGCGGCCTGCATGTCCGGGCGCAGCGTGGTCTGGATCGTGTAGCCGCCGTTGTCGATCTGCTGCTGGGTCATGCCCAGGCCCAGCAGGTGGGTCTGCAGGTAGGCGCAGAAGAAGCCGCCGAGCGAGGCGTCGGTGCAGTTGCGGGCCGGGGGCTGGCCCTCGGCGGTGGCGACCGGCTGGGCCAGGGTGTCGGCCAGCTCCTGGTCGGTGATGTGGCCCAGCTGGTGCATCCGGGTGAGCACGGTGTCCCGGCGGGCCTGGGCGTTCTCCGGGTTGGCCAGCGGGTCGTCGTTGGTCGGGCTCTGCACCAGACCGGCCAGCACCGACGCCTGGGCCAGGTCCAGGTCGACTGCGTTGACCGAGAAGTAGCGCTGGGCGGCGGCCTGGATGCCGTAGGCGCCGGCGCCGAAGTAGGCGATGTTGAGGTAGCGGGTGAGGATCTCGTCCTTGGAGTAGGTCTCCTCCAGGGCAAGCGCCAGGCGCGCCTCGCGCAGCTTGCGGCCGACGGTCTGCTCGTCGGCGGCCTCGCGCTCCTCGGGGGTGTCCGCGGTCTGCAGCAGCGTCTGCTTGACCAGCTGCTGGGTCAGCGTGGACCCGCCCTCGGCGACCCCGCCCGCGGCGATGTTGGCGGCCAGCGCGCGCAGCGTGCCCTGCACGTCGAGGCCGTTGTGCTCGTAGAACCGGCTGTCCTCGATGTCGACGATCGCCTGCTTCATGATCGGCGAGATCTGGTCGGCGGTCACCGGGGTGCGGTTGTTCTCGTAGAAGTGCGTGATGACCGAGCCGTCGGCGGCGAGCACCGTCGTCATGCCGACCGGCGTCTGGTCGGTGAGCTCGACCGGCAGGGCGTCCAGCAGCGAGGCGGAGTTGCGGGCCACCAGCCCGCTCCCGCCGACGAAGGGCAGCATCATGCCCGCCACCAGCGCGCCGGCCACCACGACGGTGGCGGCGAGCTTGGCCAGGGTGGCGGCTCGGGAGGGTGCACGGGTCTCGGACATCGCCAGCCAAGGTACCCGGCAGGATCACCCGTTCGGGCGTGTCGGCGGGGACGCGCGGACCGTGCGGTCACACCCGTCCCGGGCGGCTCAGCGCCGGGCGGGCAGGATCCGGGAGCGCGGGGTGCCGGTGCCGGTGTCGCCGTCGGCCGCGGTGAGCGCGGCGGCCATCACCTGCAGGTCGTCGAGGTCGTGCACGTCCCCGGCCGCGGCCGGCACGGTGCGGACGGCGACGTCGGGGTGCGCGCGGGCGAACCGGTCGGCCAGCCGCTGCTCCCGGGCGGCCTGGGCCATCCGGTCGGCGTGCACCCGCAGCGCGGCGGCGGCCAGCTTGGCGCCCTTGCCGCCGGTCTCCGCGACCGCCTCGGCCGCGGCCTCGGCGCGGGTGGCCGACAGCGCCGTGGTCGCCGGGGGGTGGGTGCGGTTGAGCACCAGGCCGGCCAGCGGCATGCCCTCGGCGGAGAGCCGGTCGACGAAGTAGGAGGCCTCGCGCAGCGCGTCGGGCTCGGGGGTGGCGACGACCAGGAACGCCGTCCCGGGCTGCTTGAGCAGCTCGTAGGTGGCCGTCGCCCGCTCGCGGAACCCGCCGAACATGGAGTCCAGCGCGGCGATGAAGGTGGCGATGTCGCCCAGCAGCTGGCCGCCGAGGATCTTGGAGATGACCCGGCTGAACAGGCCGAACCCGGCGCTGACCACGCGCAGCCCGGCCCGCCCGCCGGCCCGGGCCGGGGCGGTGAGGACCCGGATCATGGTGCCGTCGAGGAACCGGGAGAGCCGGTCGGGGGCGTCCAGGAAGTCCAGCGCGGACCGGGACGGCGGGGTGTCCACGACGATGAGGTCCCAGGTGTCGCGGGCCCTCAGCTGGCCCAGCTTCTCCATGGCCATGTACTCCTGCGTCCCGCCGAAGGAGGACGACAGCGCCTGGTAGAAGGGGTTGGCCAGCACCTGCTCGGCCCGCTCCGGGGTGGAGTGCGCGACCACGACGTCGTCGAAGGTCCGCTTCATGTCCAGCATCATCGCGTGCAGCTGGCCGGGGCCCCCGGTCTCGATCCGGCGGGGCTCGTTGTCCAGCTCGGCCAGGCCGAGGGACTGCGCCAGCCGCCGTGCCGGGTCGATGGTGAGCACCACGACCGAGCGCCCGGCGGCGGCCGCGGCCAGCCCCAGCGCGGCCGAGGTGGTGGTCTTGCCGACCCCGCCGGCGCCGCAGCACACGATGATCCGGGTGGCCGGGTCGCGGACCACCGCGTCCAGCTCGAGACCGGCGCTCACCGGAGCACCTCCAGCCGGGCGGCGAGCTCCTGCAGGGCGCCGAGGTCGACCGGGCCGGTGACCAGGGGCAGCTCGGTGACCGGGCGGCCGAGCTCGGCGACGGCCCCGCGCAGCGCGTCCTGGGACCGCCAGCGCCGGGCGTGCTCCACGGCCTCCTCGGCCAGCCCCGCGGCGATGGCCGGGTCGTCGGGCAGCCCGCCGGCGGCCAGTGCGGGGGCCAGCTCGGCGGCGGTCAGCCGGCCCTCGGCCGCGCGGGAGAGGCTGGCCGCCGGCAGCAGCGGCTCGGTGGCCATGTTCACCAGCACCGAGCCGACCGGCAGGCCGGTGGCCTGCAGCTCGGCGATGGCGTCGGCGGTCTCCTGCACGGGCATCTCCTCCAGGAGCGTCACCAGGTGCACGGCGGTCTGCGGCGAGCGCAGCACGGCCATCACGCCGTCGCTCTGCGCCTTGATCGGGCCGGAGCGGGCCAGCCCGGCCACCTCGTCGGTGACGTTGAGGAAGCGGGTGATGCGCCCGGTGGGCGGGGCGTCGACGACGACGGCGTCGTAGACCCGGCGGCCGTCGACCTTCCGGGTGACCGCCTCCTTGATCTTCCCGGTGAGCAGCACGTCGCGCAGGCCCGGGGCGATGGTGGTGGCGAAGTCGATGGCGCCCATCCTCCGCAGCGCCCGGCCGGCGCGCTTCATGGAGTAGAAGAGCTCCAGGTACTCCAGCAGCGCCTCGTCCAGGTCGATGGCCAGCGCCTTGACCTCGCCGCCGCCGCGGGCGACGGCGACCCGGCGCTCCTCGTAGGGCAGCGGCGGGGTGTCGAACAGCTGGGCGATGCCCTGCCGTCCCTCGGTCTCCACCAGCAGGGTGGTCCTGCCCTCGGCGGCCAGGGCGAGGGCGAGGGCGGCGGCGACCGTGGTCTTGCCCGTGCCCCCCTTGCCGGTGACGACGTGGCAGCGCACGGGCGGGTCGGACGTCACGGGGACGAGCCTACGAGCGCGGGGGCCGTCCGGGCACGTCGCGGGCAGGGAGGCTAGCGTCCCGGGCCATGAGCGAACGGACCACGTGGGAGTACGCGACCATCCCGCTGCTGACGCACAACACCAAGGCCATCCTCGACTCCTGGGGCGTCGACGGCTGGGAGCTGGTCACCGTGCTGCCCGGCCCCGGGGGCGGCGACCAGCTGGTCGCCTACCTGAAGCGGCCCTCGGCGTGAGCGAGCCGCAGAGCTGGCACGCCCGCCTGGCGGAGCTGGGCCTGCGGCTGCCGCCGGTGGCCGCGCCGGTCGCCTCCTACGTCCCCGCCGTGCGCATCGGCAACCTGGTGATGACCAGCGGTCAGCTGCCCTTCGTCGACGGCGGCCTGCGCCGCACCGGCAAGGTCGGCGGCTCGGTCGAGGCCGAGGACGCCGCGCACGACGCCAAGGTCTGCGCGCTCAACGCGCTCGCCGCCGTCGACGACCTGGTCGGCCTGGACTCCGTCGCCCGGGTGGTCCGGGTGGTGGGCTACGTGGCCTCCGCGGAGGGCTTCACCGGCCAGCCGCGGGTGATCAACGGCGCCTCGGAGCTGATCGGCAAGGTCTTCGGCAAGGACGGCGAGCACGCGCGGTCCGCGGTCGGCGTGGCCGAGCTGCCGCTGGGCGCGCCGGTCGAGGTCGAGCTCACCGTCGAGCTGCGCTGACCCCGGTGGCGCCGGCCGGGCAGACCCCCGCGCAGCCGCGCCAGGCGGCCACCGTGCTGCTGCTGCGCGACGGCGCCGACGGCGTCGAGGTGCACCTGCAGCGGCGCACCCGCGGCATGCCCTTCGCCGGAGGGATGACCGCCTACATCGGCGGCGGCGTCGACCCGCGCGACGGCGGGGCCGACCTGGACTGGGTCGGGCCCGGGCCGGCCGACTGGGCGCGCACCTGGGGCTGCGACGAGCCCACCGCCCGGCAGCTGGTCTGCGCCGCGGTCCGGGAGACCTTCGAGGAGGCCGGTGTGCTGCTGGCCGGGCCGGCGTCCGGCGGCGTGGTCCCCGACGTGTCGGGGCCGGCGTGGGAGGCCCAGCGCCGGGCGCTGGTGACCCGCGAGCTGGCCCTCTCGGAGCTGCTGGCCGACCGCGGGCTGGCGCTGCGGTCGGACCTGCTGCGGCCCTTCGCGCACTGGATCACCCCGCCGGTGGAGCCCCGGCGCTACGACACCAAGTTCTTCGCCGCGGCGCTGCCGGTGGGCCAGGAGGCCCAGGACGTCTCCGGCGAGGCCGACGAGGCGGGCTGGTCCACCCCCGCCGCCGCGCTGGCCGAGCACGAGGCCGGGCTGCGGCCGATGCTGCCGCCGACGATCCACACGCTGGGCCAGCTCGCCGCGTTCCCCGACGTCGCGGCGGTGCTGGCCGGGTGCCCGCCGGCCCCGCTGGAGCCGATCAGCCCGACGTTCGCCGAGGACGCCGACGGCCAGAAGTGGGCGCTGCTGCCCGACGGCACGCGCATCCGCGTCGTCGTCCCGCTGCCCGGGGTGTGAACGCAGGAGGCCCAGGACCCGACGGGTCCTGGGCCTCCTGCGTACCGGGGGTCAGCGCGCGCGACGGCGCAGCCGGTCCTCGTCGAGGACGACGACGGACTTGCCCTGCAGCTGGATCCAGCCGCGGTGCACGAAGTCGGCCAGCGCCTTGTTCACCGTCTCGCGGGAGGCGCCGACCAGCTGGGCCAGCTCCTCCTGGGTGAGGTCGTGCTTGACGCGCAGGCCGTCGTTCTCCCGCGACCCGAAGCGGTCGGCCATCTGCAGCAGCGCCTTGGCCACGCGGCCGGGGACGTCGGTGAAGATCAGGTCGGCGACGGAGTCGTTGGTGCGGCGCAGCCGGCGGGCCAGCACCTGCAGCAGGCGCTCGCCGACCTCGGGGTGCGCCTCGATCCAGGGCCGCAGCATCTGCTGGGGCATCTTGGCCAGCCGGACGTCGGTCACCGCGGTGGCGGTCGCCGTGCGCGGGCCGGGGTCGAACACCGAGAGCTCGCCGAACTGGTCGGAGGGGCCCATCACGGCCAGCACGTTCTCGCGGCCGTCGGGGGAGCGGCGGGAGAGCTTGATCTTGCCGGACAGCACCACGTACAGGCTGTCACCGGGCTCGCCCTCGTTGAAGACCACCCGCCCGCGGGGCAGGCTCACGGTCTCCAGGCCGCTCGCCGTGGGCTCCGCGGCTTCGGCCGACAGCCCCTGGAACAGACCGGACTGGGCAAGGACCTCGTCCACCAGTGCACCTCTCGTACGACGTCATGGCGGGTGCAGTGATCACCCACGTCCGGGGCGAGTCTAGGGCCTGTGGGCAGACCCACAATGCGGAGCGTCACCGGACTGCCCACGACGGGTGGGCCGGGGGTCAGTCCGACGAGCGCTGCGCGGTGACCGCCTCGGTGCTGCGGACCACCCGGCCGGAGCGGCGCCCGCGCCAGCGGTCCATCGCCCGGCGGATGCCCGACGTGGCCAGCGCGTCGACGTCCCCCGGGGTGGCGGTGGCGAGGAACTCCTCGACCTGGCGCTGCGAGGTCGGCCGCCGCAGCGGCTCCTCGACCCGCTCCATGACCAGCAGGAACGCGATCACCAGCGGGGGGAACAGGATGACGATGAGGGCGACCACCCAGCACCTCCTCGGATCGGGACGGCGGGCCCACCCAGTCGGTGTGACGGAAGGGCCCGGTGGGTCAAGGATGACAGAACCGCGCTGTCGGTGCCCCCGCCTACCCTCGACCGCGTGTCCGCACCCGCTCCTCCCGTGCCGTCCCGGCCGGCCCGCGCCGTCCGGCTGGGCCTGTCCCCGTACGACGACGGCGAGACCCCGCTGGGCCGTACCCGGCGGGCCCGGCGGATGGCGCGGGAGCTGGCGCTGATCCACCCCGACGCGCACTGCGAGCTCGACTTCACCACGCCGCTGGAGCTGCTGGTGGCCACGGTGCTGTCCGCGCAGACCACCGACCGCACCGTCAACACCGTGACGCCGACGCTGTTCGCCCGGTACCGCACCGCGGCCGACTACGCCGGTGCCGACCGGCTGGAGCTCGAGGCGATCCTCAAGCCCACCGGTTTCTTCCGCGCCAAGGCCAACTCGGTGCTGGGCCTCGGCCGGGCGCTGGTCGAGCAGTTCGACGGCGAGGTGCCGGCCCGGCTGGAGGACCTGGTCACCCTCCCCGGCGTGGGCCGCAAGACCGCCAACGTGGTGCTCGGCAACGCGTTCGGGGTCCCCGGGCTGACCGTCGACACGCACTTCGGCCGGCTGGTGCGCCGGTTCGGCTGGACCGCCGAGGAGGACCCGGTCAAGGTCGAGACGGTCGTGGCCGGGCTGGTCCCGAAGAAGGAGTGGACCGACTTCTCCCACCGGGTGATCTTCCACGGCCGCCGGGTCTGCCACGCCAAGAAGCCGGCCTGCGGGGCGTGCGGGCTGGCCCGCTCCTGCCCGTCCTTCGGCCTCGGCCCGCTCGACCCGCAGGCCGCGGCGAAGCTGGTCAAGGGCCCGGCCGCCTCGGACACGCTGTGAGGCGCGCCCTGCTGGCCCTGGCCGGGGCGCTGCTGCTGGCCGGGTGCACCGGCGTCGACGCCCCCGACGCCGCCCGGCCCTCGGCCGACCCCGGGGTGCAGGACGTCGACACCGCGCTGCAGTCGTGCCCGGAGCAGACCGGCGACACCGTCGAGGCGGCCGACGCGTTGCCGCCGCTGAGCTTCGACTGCATCGGCGGCGGCACCCTCGACCTGTCGCGGGCGCCCGGCGTGCCCACGGTGGTCAACGTGTGGGGGTCCTGGTGCGGGCCGTGCCGGGAGGAGCTGCCGCACGTGCAGGAGCTCGCCGACCTGGCGGGTGACCGCGTGCAGGTGCTGGGGGTGGTCACCCTCGACACGCTGACCGCCGCCGACTCCTTCGCCGCCGACGCCGGTGTCACGTTCCCCAACGCCTTCGACCAGCAGAACGACCTGCTGGCCGAGGAGGGCCTGCGCGGTGCGCCCTACACGTTCTTCGTCGCCGCCGACGGCACGCTGGCCTACACCCAGCTGCGACCGGTGCAGTCGGTCGACGAGTTCCGGCAGCTGGTGGCCGACCACCTCGGCGTCACCCTGTGAGCCCGGACCTCACCGGCGTCCCCGAGCACGTGCGGGCGCTGCTCGCCTCCGCCGACGACCTGCCGCTGCGGCACCGCATGGGCGGGGCGACCGGGACGGCCCGGCGCTCGGCGGTGCTCATCCTGTTCGGGGAGACCGCGCACGGCCACGACGTCCTGCTGATCGAGAAGTCCGACCGGCTGCGCACCCACGCCGGCCAGCCCGCCTTCCCGGGCGGCGGCGCCGAGCCGGGGGAGGACTACCCGGTGGGCACCGCGCTGCGCGAGGCGCACGAGGAGGCCGGGGTGGACCCGGCGTCGGTGCGCGTGCTGGGGGTGCTGGCCGAGCTGTACCTGGGGCCCAGCGACAACGTCGTCGTCCCGGTCGTGGGCTGGTGGGACGACCCGCGGGAGACCGTCACCGGCGACCCGTTCGAGGTGGCGCAGGTGGCCCGGGTGCCGCTGGCGCAGCTGGTCGACCCGGCCCGCCGGTTCCGGGTCCGGCACCCGTCGGGCTACACCGGCCCGGCCTTCGAGGTCGCGGGCATGGTGGTGTGGGGCTTCACCGCCGGGGTGCTGGACGCCGTCCTGACCGCCGCCGGGCTGGCGCGGCCCTGGGACACCGCCGACGTCCGCGACCTGGCCGCCGAGCAGGAGCGGGTGCGCGGGCGGGGCGACGTGGTCGAGGGGCCCGCCGACCGCGCCGCGCCGACGGTGGCCGACGAGGGGCCCTCCACAGCTGCGCCGCGTACGGTCCTCGGGCGATGACTGCGAACCGGACACGCCTGCTGGTGGCCGCCGTGCTGCTCGCCCTCGGCCTCGTGGGGTGCAGCAACCGCACGCCCGCCACGCCCGAGGCGACCCGCACGCCCGACGCCGGCGTGGGCGAGGTGACCACCGACGCCGAGGGCGTGCAGGAGGTCACCATCGAGACCGGGGACGACTACGTGTTCACCCCCGACGCCTTCACCGTGGCACCCGGGACGGTCCGGCTGACGGTCACCAACACCGCCACGCAGCTGACCCACAACTTCATGTTCACCACCGGGGCCGGCCCCGCGGAGATCACCGAGCAGATCCCGCTGCTGGCGCCGGGGCAGAGCGAGACCATCGAGTTCGAGGTCACCCAGCCCGGCGACTACCCCTTCGAGTGCACCTTCCACACCGCGCTCGGGCAGGTCGGGACGATGACCGTCAGCGGCGGTGCCGCGACCCCCACCGCGAGCGGCTGAGCGGTGTCCCTCGTCGACCTGGTGCTCATCGCGCTGGCCCTGCTGTTCGCCCTGTCCGGGTTCCGGCAGGGCCTCATCGTCTCCGCGGCGTCCTTCATCGGGTTCTTCGGCGGCGCCGTCGCCGGCGCGCAGCTGTCCGGCCCGGTCGCCGACGAGCTGGGCGGGTCGACCCTCTCGCGGGTGTTCGTGGCGCTGGTCGTGGTGCTCGCCGGCGCACTGCTGGGGCAGCTGCTGGCCGGCTACCTGGGCCGGGCGATCCGGCGGAAGGTGACCTGGGAGCCGGCGAAGATCGTCGACTCGGTGGCCGGGGCGCTCATCTCCGCCGTCGCGGTCCTGCTGGTCGCCTGGATGGTGGCCACCCCGCTGGCCAACTCCGCGTTCCCGGCGGTGGCCAGCCAGGTGCGGCAGTCCACGCTGGTGCAGGCCGTCGACCGCGGTGTGCCGGCCGGCGTCCGGTCGCTCTACGACTCGCTGCGCGAGGCCATCGACCGGCGCGGGCTGCCCGACGTCCTCGACCCGCTCACCCCCACCCAGGTGCGCGACGTGCCGGTGCCCGACCAGACCCTGGCGCAGAGCGCGGTGGTCGGCCAGGTGCAGGGCTCGGTGGTGAAGATCAGCGGGGTGGCGCCGTCGTGCTCCCGGCAGATCGACGGGTCGGGCTTCGTGTTCGCCCCCGAGCGGGTGATGACCAACGCGCACGTGCTGGCCGGGGTCGCCGACCCGACGGTCACCGCCGAGGGCGAGACCTACGACGCGGTCCCGGTCTACGTGGACGAGGAGACCGACGTCGCCGTCCTCTACGTGCCCGGCCTCCCGCAGGTGCCGCTGGACTTCGCCGCCGACCCGGTGGGCTCGGGGTCCGACGCGATCATCATGGGCTACCCCGGCGGCGGTGGGCTGTACGTCGGCGCGGCCCGGGTGCGCGACCGCGGGGCCATCAGCGGCCCGGACTTCCGGTCGCAGCAGACGGTGGTCCGCGACGTCTACGCCCTGTACGGCCAGGTCCGGGCGGGCAACTCCGGCGGTCCGCTGCTGGCGTCGGACGGGTCGGTGCTGGGCGTCGTCTTCGCCTCCGCGGTCGACGACCCCGACACCGGCTACGCGCTGACCGACGCCGAGGTGGCCGACGCCGTCACCCAGGGCTCGGGCGCCAGCACCCCGGTCGACACCGGCCCCTGCGAGTGATCAACGGGCCCAGGCGGCGATGGCCTCGCTGACGACGTCGGGGGTCTCCTCGTGCGGGAAGTGGCCCACGCCGGCCAGCTCGCGCCACTCGTACGCCCCGGCCACGTAGCGGCCGGACCCGGCTGCGGTGCGGGGCAGCACGCACGGGTCGAGGGTGCCGTGCAGCTGCAGGGTGGGTGCGGTGACCGGCGCGGTCATCCGGCGGGCGTAGCGCAGCCCGTCGGGCCGGAACTGCGAGCGGAAGGCCCAGCGGTGGAACTCCATCGCGCCGTAGGCGGCCTGCGGGATGCGGGCGGCGTCGCGGTAGCGGGCCACCGCGTCGGCGAAGTCGGTGGTGTGCACCCACGAGGGCCCGGCCCAGCGGCGCAGCAGGTCGGCCACCGGGTCGTCGTCGTCGCGCGTGAGGCGGCGCTCGGGGAGGCGGGGCAGCTGGTAGCGCAGCGCGTAGCGGGAGGCGTGCCGCTGCGCGGCGTCGGTCATGCCCGCGCGCAGCTCCCGGGGGTGCGCGGAGGACACCACGACCAGGCCGCGGACGGTGCGGGGGTGCAGCGCGGCCATCGTCCAGGCCACCAGCCCGCCCCAGTCGTGGCCGACGACGACGGCGTCGGGCTCGCCCAGGGCGCGCACCACCGCGGCGACGTCGGCCGACAGGGTGGGCAGGTCGTACCCGCGGGGTGGCTTGTCGCTGCCGCCGTAGCCGCGCAGGTCCACGGCCACCGCGCGGAAACCGGCCTCGGCCAGGGCGGTGAGCTGGTGCCGCCAGGCCCACCAGAACTGCGGGTAGCCGTGCACGAGCAGCACCAGCGGGCCCTCACCGGCCTCGGCGGCGTGCAGCCGGACGCCGTTGGCGGAGATGTCCCGGTGCCGCCACGGCCCCGGGACCAGCGCGCTGGTCGCGTCCGGTGCGCTCACCCCAGCCGGGCGTGCGGGGCGGCGCGCTCGATGTGCCCGTCGCGGACCACCGGCAGGTCGTGCTGGCGCTGGCCCGGGGCCTCGCGGCGCATGACGTCGGGCAGGTCCTTGAGCGTCTCGATGGTGCGCTCGGGCTTGCGGAACTTCTTGGTGAACCGGATGCCGACCAGCACCAGCAGGCCCGCCAGCAGGAGCAGCGCCCCGAACACGATGAAGTAGGACACGAAGCGGGGCAGCCCCAGCCAGGTGAGCAGCTCGGCGATGCCGATGAACAGGAAGATCGAGCAGTACAGGGCCATGACGCCGCCGACGGCGATGAGCCCGCCGCCGATGCCGACCTTCTTGACCGAGCCGCCGATCTCGGCCTTGGCCAGCTCGACCTCGTTGCGGATCAGCGTGGAGACGTCGGACATGGCGCTCTGCACCAGCGAGCCGACGGAGGGCTCCACGGGGCCGGCCGGCTGACCGGACAGGCGAGTGGTGGGGGCGCTGTGGGCCACGGGTTCTCCTCGGTGGTGCGACGCGGCGGGACCGCGCTCTCGAACCATGATCGTGCCTCATCCGGCCCCCACCGGCCCGACGTGGAGTGCGCAGGGGCAGGAATGCTGCCCCTGCGCCCCCGCGTCAGTCCTCGGAGGAGGCGGGCATCCGCTGCCCGATGAGGTCCATCACCGAGGAGTCGGTGAGGGTGGAGACGTCGCCCAGCTCGCGGTTCTCGGCGACGTCCCGGAGCAGGCGGCGCATGATCTTGCCCGAGCGGGTCTTGGGCAGCTCGGCCACCACCATGATCTGCCGCGGGCTGGCGATCGGGCCGATCTCCTTGCGCACGTGCTGGCGCAGCTCCTTGACCAGGTCGTCGCCGGAGTCCTCGGCCCCGCCGCGCAGGATGACGAAGGCGACGATGCCCTGCCCGGTGGTGGGGTCGGTGGCGCCGACCACCGCGGCCTCGGCGACGGTCGGGTGGCTGACCAGCGCGGACTCCACCTCGGTGGTGGAGATGCGGTGCCCGGACACGTTCATCACGTCGTCCACCCGGCCCAGCAGCCAGATGTCGCCGTCCTCGTCGAGCTTGGCGCCGTCGCCGGCGAAGTAGACCTCCTTGCCGTACCGGGACCAGTAGGTGTCCACGTACCGCTCGTCGGAGCCCCAGATCGTGCGCAGCATCGACGGCCACGGCTCGGTGAGCACCAGGTAGCCGGTGGCGCCGGGCTCGACCGGCTTGCCCTCCTCGTCGACCACGGACGCCGAGATGCCGGGCACCGCGCGCTGCGCCGAGCCGGGCTTGGTGGCCACCACGCCGGGCATCGGGGCGATCATGTGCGCGCCGGTCTCGGTCTGCCACCAGGTGTCCACGACCGTCGCCGTCCCGCCGCCGACGTTCTTGCGGTACCAGAGCCACGCCTCGGGGTTGATCGGCTCGCCGACCGAGCCGAGCACCCGCAGGGTCGAGGTGTCGAAGGGCTCCAGCTCCTGGGCGCCCCACTTCATGAAGGTGCGGACGACGGTCGGGGCGGCGTAGAGGATCGTCACGCCGTACTGCTGGACGATCTCCCACCAGCGGCCGCGGTGCGGGGTCTCCGGGGTGCCCTCGTACATCACCGAGGTGGCGCCGTTGGAGAGCGGGCCGTAGACGATGTAGGAGTGGCCGGTCACCCAGGCCACGTCGGCGGCGCACCAGAAGACGTCGGTGTCGGCCTTGAGGTCGAAGGTGCCCCAGTGGGTGTACGACACCTGGGTCAGGTAGCCGCCCGAGGTGTGCAGGATGCCCTTGGGCTTCGCCGTCGTGCCCGAGGTGTACATGATGTAGAGCGGGTGCTCGGCGTCGAAGGGCTGCGCCTCGTGCTCGGTGGACTGCCCGTCGACCAGGTCGTGCCACCACTGGTCGCGGCCCCCGGTCCAGTCGACGTCCTGCTCGGTGCGCTTGACCACCAGGACGTGCTCGACGCCGCCGACCTTGGTCAGCGCCTCGTCGACGGCGGGCTTGAGCGCGCTCGGAGCGCCCCGGCGGAACCCGCCGTCGGCCGTGACGACCACGCGCGCGCCGGCGTCCTCGATGCGGGAGGCCAGCGCGTCGGGGGAGAAGCCGCCGAACACGACCATGTGGACGGCGCCGATGCGGGCGCAGGCCAGCATCGAGATGACCGCCTCGGGGATCATCGGCAGGTAGATCGCCACCCGGTCGCCGGCCTGCACGCCGAGGGAGAGCAGCGCGTTCGCGGCCTTGCTGACCTCGTCCTTGAGCTGGGCGTAGGTGATGGTGCGGGTGTCACCGGGCTCGCCCACCCAGTGGTAGGCGACCTTCTCGCCGTTGCCGGCGGCGACGTGGCGGTCCACGCAGTTGGCCGCGACGTTGAGCTCGCCGCCCACGAACCACTTCGCGAAGGGCGGGTTGCTCCAGTCCAGGACCTCGTCCCAGGGCCTGGACCACTCCAGCCGCCGGGCCGCCTCGGCCCAGAAGCCCAGCCGGTCCTCCTCGGCCCTCCGGTAGGTGTCGGCCGTGACGTTGGCGTGCTGGGCGAGCTCGGCGGGCGGCTCGAACACGCCGCCGGCGGGGATCTCGTCGGTCAGGCTCTGGGCGTCGCTCATCGCTTCCTCGCATCGGTCGACGGGTCGGGCGTCGGCCGGCGGGGACCGGCGACGCTGCCTCGCGCACGACCCTAGTGACCGCCGTGACCCCCGTCTCCCCGGGCGCAGCGCGGGCGCAACCCCTTCTGCGCGCGCCCTGGGCTCAGCGCAGGCCGGAGTTGTTGTGCACGACCTCGGTCAGCACCCAGTCGAGTTCCGTCATCGAGGTCCTCATCACGAGAGGTAGCTGATGGAAGTCCTGCTGGACTGCATGATCCGAAAACTGGTCGTGGAGGTAGAAGGCCCCGAACAGCGCATCGCACGTCTGGCACCCGTGTGACAGGTACGAGGACTGCGATCCGGCGCTGCGGCGTACGCGGATGGAGCTCGCAGCGGGATGAAAACCGATGGCAAGCAGTTCAGCAACCACCGAGGCAAGGTGCCCCTCCGCAGCGTCGAAAACGCTGAACGGGTCGAACTGTTCGGTCCGGTTCAATACAGCGGGCACGATCTGGGGTGCTCCGCATCTGTGGCAGTCATAGGGGTAGGCACGCACATCGACCTCGACGGGCTCGACCAGTAGGCGCCGCGCGGTGATCGTCGAGGCTGCAAGAAGCTCCTGCCCCATGGGATCAGCCGGTGCGTCGTGAGGGATCGCGCTCGACGATCTCCAGGTAGGCGTCGCTGTAGCACTGCAGACCGGCCGCGACCCGCGACGCCTCGGCGGCGACGGACCCGTGCGCGGCCGGCAGCGCGGCGCTGGCCCGCACCGCGGCGGTCACCTCGCCGACCGCCGCCAGGTGGGCCCGGGCGGCGTCGGCCAGCCGCGGGCCCTGGGCCGACGGCGCGCGCACCTCGGCGCGCAGCGCCCGCGACAGCGCCGATCCCTCGCCGACGAGCTGGGGCAGCACGTCGGGCACCTCGCCCAGGTGCACCCCGGCCCGGCGGGCCGCGTCGACCTCGCGCTGCAGGGTCATCGACGCGGCGGTGAGCCGGGCGGCCAGCGCGGCGGCGGTGCGGTCGGCCCGGGCGGGGTTGCGGACGACGGCGACCGCGGTGCCGGCGAACTGCGACAGCTCGCGGCCGTGCCGCACCGCCCGGCTGCCCTGCACGGCGCGCACCGCGCGCCGGGTGGCCAGCACCAGCACCGTGGTGACCAGGCCGGCGAGGACCGCCAGCACCACGACCAGGGTGAGCACGAACTCCACGGGGCACCTCCGCCTCGAGCACACCCGGCGACGGCGTGCCCCTCCGACCATAGCCGTCCGGTCGAGCCGGGAACGGTCCGTCACGCCTACCCGTAACCTCCCGTCACGGGTGTCGTTGTCCGGTCACCCGCTCCCGCCAGCACGACCAACGGAGGTCGCCGCCGTGCCCCAGCTCCACCTGTCCCGCCGCACCGGCCGGCGGCTGCTCGCCACCGGCGCGATCGCCGCCGTCGCCGTCCTCGGCACCCCGGCCGTCGCCTCCGCGGAGGACAACCCGCTCTCCGACGTCCCGGTGATCGGCAGCCTGGTGCCCGGTTCCGGCAGTTCGGGGTCGAGCGCGCCGTCCTCGGTCGTCCCCGGCTTCCCCGGTGGCCTGCCCAGCATCCCGGGCGCCCCCGGCGGTGGGTCGACCCCGGACCCGACGGAGATCATCTCGGGCGGGGCGGCCTGCGTGCAGGGGCTGGTCACCGGCATCCAGGTGTCGGTGACGGGCCTGGCGACCGGGCTGACCGAGGCCCTCATTGGTCTGCTGGGCGGCGGTACCAGCACGGCACCTGTCGAGGGCGGCGAGGCGACCACGACGATCCCGGTCACCCAGGCCCAGCTGCTGGACCTGCTCGACCTGAGCCCCGAGCAGCTGGCCGACCTGTTCGAGAACGGCCAGGAGTCGCTGACCATGGCCGTCCAGGTCGTCGTCGACGGCGTCACGAAGACCGTGCAGGTGGTCCTGGACTTCGTCGACTGCCTGGCCGCGCTGATCCCGACCCCGGCCCCCGCGGCGCCGACCACCACCACGCCGCCGCCCTCGACGGCTCCGGTGTCCAGCGCCCCGGCGGTCACGACCAGCGCCGCGCCGACCCAGGCCGTGGCCTACCCCGGCTACGCGCCGACCGGCGGTGCCCCGTCCGACGACTCCTCCCCGGCCGGGCTCATCGGCCTGGGTGCGCTGGTCGCCGCGAGCGGGGGCGGCGCGCTGTGGCTGCGGGCCCGCCGTGGCGTCGCCGGCTGACCGCGCCGCCGGGTCGTCGTCCGGCCTGGTCGTCCTGCTGGTCCTGGTCACCCTGCTGGCCGGCGGCTGGTGGTACGGCTACGGCCGCGACGACACCCCGGCGGTGCCCGCCACGTCGGCGGCCGAGGTGCCGCTGGTCCCGGCTGCGCTGAGCGTGCCCTCCATCGGCGTGCAGGCGCCGGTCGAGCAGCGGGGCACGGTCGAGTACACCAACCCGTTCACCGGCCAGCAGGTCGCCGGCTACGGCGTGCCCGAGGACATGGCGGTGACGTCCTGGTGGTCCGACGGGCCCGAACCGGGCTCGGGGCAGATGGCGGTGGTGCTCGGGCACGACGTCCCCGGTGACGACCCGGGCGTGTTCGACCGGCTCGCCGAGCTGCAGGTGGGCGACCCCGTCGTCCTCACCTCGGCCGACGGCACCGAGCTGCAGCTGCAGGTGATCGAGGCGCCGCTGACCGGCCTGGACAAGTCGACCTCCGACCTGTCCGACGCGCTGAACGGCCACCCCGAGGGCGCCGACGTCGCGCTGGTCACCTGCGGCGGGGAGTACGACTCCTCGGCCGGTGCGAGCGAGGAGAACGTGGTGGTCTTCGCCTCGGTGGCCTAGGCACCCAGGCCGACGACGTCGCCGACCACCCAGACGGCGGGCGGGCGGACGCCTTCCTCGGCGATGGTCGCGCCCAGGCCGGCCAGCGTGGTCCGGTACAGCCGCTGGGCCGGGCTCGCGCCGTCGACGACCACGGCGACCGGGGTGTCGGCGGCGCGGCCGTGCTCGACCAGCGCGGCGGCGATGGCCGGTGCGGTCTCCACGCCCATGAGCACCACCAGCGTGCCCCGGAGCCGGCCCAGCGCGGCCCAGTCGACCAGCGACGCGGGGTGGTCGGGCGGCACGTGCCCGGAGACCACGACGAACTCGTGGGTCATCCCGCGGTGGGTCACCGGGACGCCGGCCAGGCCGGGGACGCCGATCGCGCTGGTCACCCCGGGCACCACCTCGACGGGCACCCCGGCGGCGGCGCAGGCCTCGAGCTCCTCGAAGCCGCGGCCGAAGACGAACGGGTCGCCGCCCTTGAGCCGGACCACCCGCTTGCCGGCCCGGGCGTGCTCCACCAGCAGCGCGTTGATCTGCTCCTGGGCCATCGACCGGCCGCGGGGCAGCTTCGAGGCGTCGACGACCTCGACGTGCGGCGGCAGCGAGGCCAGCAGCGACTGCGGTGCCAGGTGGTCGGCGAGCACGACGTCGGCGGTGGCCAGCGCCTGCCGGCCGCGCACGGTCATCAGGCCGGGGTCACCGGGGCCGCCGCCGACCAGCACGACGCTGCCCTGCCCGTCCCGCGGCCGGGAGACCGTGTCGGCCACCGTCCCGTCGGTCAGCCCGGCCAGCACGGCGTCCCGGATGCCGACGGCGCGCTGGGGGTCGCCGCCCCCGTGCACGCTCACCACGACGTCGCCGACCCGGCCGACCGCCGGGGTCCAGACGCTGGACCGGGAGCGGTCGTCGGCGCGGGCGCAGAAGATCCGGCGGGACTCCGCCTCGGCGGTGACCGCGGCGTTGACGTCGGGGTCGTCGGTGGCGGCGACGGCGTACCAGGCGTCGGCGAGGTCGCCGTCGGCGTACCGGCGCCGCTCCCAGGTGACCGAGCCGGGCTCGACCAGCGCCTCGAGGGCGGGGGTGAGCTCCGGGCTGACCACGGTGACGACGGCGCGGGCGTCCAGCAGCCCGGCCACCCGGCGGTGGGCGACCTGGCCGCCGCCGACGACCACGACGCGCTTGCCGGTGAGCCGCAGGCCCACCGGGTAGACCGACCCGGTCGCCGGGTCGACGGGGGTGGCGGGCATCAGGACTTCTCGGTGACGCCGGCGGAGTCGAAGGTGGCGACGTCGGCCAGCGCGCGGGCGGCCGCGGCGACCAGCGGCGAGGCCAGCAGCGCGCCGGTGCCTTCGCCCAGGCGCAGGTCGAGCCCCAGGAGCGGGCGCAGGCCCAGGTGCCGCAGCGCGAGGGCGTGGCCGGGCTCGGCGGACACGTGACCGGCCAGCGCGTGCTCCACCGCGGCCGGGCACAGCGCCGCCGCCACCAGCGCGGCGGACCCGGCGATGACGCCGTCGAGCACCACCGGCACCCGCGCGGCCGCGGCGCCCAGCACGAAGCCGGCCAGCGCGGCGTGCTCCAGCCCGCCGACCTCCGCCAGCACGGTGAGCGGGTCGCGCCCGCCGTCCAGCCGGGCCAGCGCGCGCTCGACGACGGCGACCTTGCGGGCCAGCGTGGGGTCGTCGACGCCGGTGCCGCGGCCGGTGGCCTCGGCGGGGGCGGCACCGGTGAACGCGCAGACCAGCGCGGCCGAGGCGGTGGTGTTGGTGATGCCCATGTCGCCGGTGACCAGGCAGCCGTGGTCGGCGGCGAGCTCCGCGGCCACCCCGATGCCGACCTCCACGGCCCGGCGGGCCTCGTCGAGGGTCATGGCGGGCCCCTCGGCGAGGTCGGCGGTGCCGCGCCGGACGTTGCGGTCGAGGAACCCGGGGGCGGGCGCGGACGGCGACGCCACCCCCACGTCGACCACGACGACGTCGGCGCCCAGCTGCGCGGCGAACGCGTTGACCACGGCGCCGCCTGCGGCGAAGTTGGCCACCATCTGCGCGGTGACCTCCTGCGGCCACGGGGTGACGCCCTGGGCGTGCACGCCGTGGTCGCCGGCGAACACCGCGACGGCGGCGGGGACCGGCAGCGGCGGCGGGCAGGCCCCGGCGGTGCCGGCCAGCTGCGCGGCGACGTCCTCCAGGACGCCGAGGGAGCCCGGCGGCTTGGTCATCCGGTCCAGCCGCTCGCGGGCGGCGTGCTCGGCGGCGTGGTCGCGCGGGGTGATCGCGGCGACGGTCTGGTCCAGCAGGGTCATGGTCGCTCCAGGATCGCAGCCAGGGCCGCGGCGAAGGCGGCGGAGGTCGCCGGGTCGCGGACGGCGACCCGCAGGTGGTCCGGGTCCAGCCCGGGGAAGGTGTCGCCGCGGCGGACGGCGAACCCGGCCTCGCGCAGCCGCAGCCGGACCGCCTCGGCGCCGGGCACCCGCAGCAGCACGAACGACGACGCCGGGGTGCCCACGGGGGTGACCCCGGGGGGGAGCAGGCCCAGCAGGGCGGCCCGGTCGGCGGCGAGCTCGTGGGCCCAGCCGGTCGTGTCCGCGCCCGCGCAGGCCTCCAGCGCGGCCAGCGCCGGGGTGGAGACCGGCCAGTGCGGCTGGGCGGCGGCCAGCGCGGCGACCAGGTCGGCGGGGCCCAGGGCGTAGCCGACCCGCAGGCCCGCCAGCCCCCAGGTCTTGGTCAGGCTGCGCACCACCAGCAGGCCCGGCAGGTCGCGGCGGGCGGCCAGCGACTGCGGCTCGCCGGGGTCGGTGTCGGCGAAGGCCTCGTCGAGCACCACGGTGCGGCCGGGCCGGCACAGCGCGGCGACGTCGGCGGCGGGGTGCAGCACCGAGGTCGGGTTGGTCGGGTTGCCCAGCACCACCAGGTCGGCGTCCTCGGGCGGCGGGGTGAGCCGGTAGGACGGCGGCACGAGCAGGTGCCGGTGCACCGCGTGGCCGTGCGCGCGCAGCGCCGCCTCGGGCTCGGTGAAGGACGGGTGGACCACGACCGCGTGCGCGGGCCGCAGGGCCCGGGCAACCAGGGTGAACGTCTCCGCGGCGCCGGCGGTGAGCAGCACCTCCTCGACCGGCCGGCCGTGCGCGGCGGCGACGGCGGCCCGGGCGCGGGTGGGGTCGGGGTAGGCCGCGCTGCCGTCCACCGCGGCGTGCAGCACCTCGCGCAGCCACGCGGGGGGCGCGTCGGCGCGCACGTTGACCGCGAGGTCGACCAGGCCGGGGGTGGCCTCGACGTCCCCGTGGTGGTGCAGGTCCGTGGTCACGGCGCCGCGACGGCCACGGTGACCGGACCGCGGACGGTCTTGGGCACCACCAGCCGGCCGCCGTCGGCGAGCGCGGCGGCCTCGGCGACCGAGGGCGTGCCCAGCGCGGCGGCGACCCGGGCCGAGACCGACGGCACGGGGACCGCGGCGAGCGCCTCGACCGGGAACGCGACCAGCGGCCAGCCCCGCGCGGCGGCGGCGTCGCGCACCCCGGGCTCGGCCGCGCGCCGGTCCACGGTGGCCAGCGCCCGCACCCGGGCGCCGGCCGGCAGCACGGCGTCGACGGCGGCCAGCACGAGGTCGGCGCTCACCCCCGGCCGCGCCCCGACCCCGACCACGACCTCCTGCTCAGCGTTGATCAGGGAGGTTGGTCGAACTCCGTCCTCCTGCACCAGATCTGGTGCAGGAGGACGGACGTCGATCAGGTCCCCTGATCCAGGCTGCGCGGTCACGAGGGCACCCCGGCACGCGCCCGGGCCGCGGCGGCGACGAAGCGCGAAGCCATCTGCGGCGACCCGGCCCAGTTCAGGTGCAGGTAGGAGGCGTGCACCCCGCCCTGCACGAACCCCTCCGGCCCGTCGGCGCTCCACTGCCACGCCGGCGTCGGCCCGGCGCCGGGGGAGGTGCGGGTGCGGTGGAACTCGTGCCCGCGCACCCGGGTGCCCGCGGGGGCCAGCACGCTGTCGGTCATCGCCACCGCGGCGCGGTAGCCCAGCGTCAGCCGCGGGTGCATCGCCGCCTGCGCGTCGAGGACCCCGCACATCGGCTCGCCGTCCAGCGCGCCGGCCAGGTAGAGCAGCCCGGCGCACTCGGCCGCGACCGGCGCCCCCGAGGCCGCGAGCTCGGCGATCGCCGTCCGCAGCCCGACGTTGGCCGCCAGCGCCGACGCGTGCACCTCGGGGAAGCCCCCGCCGACCACCAGGCCCGCGGTGCCGGCGGGCAGCGCGGAGTCGCGCAGCGGGTCCACGGTGACGACGTCGGCGCCCGCGGCGGCCAGCAGCTCGGCGGTCTCGGCGTAGCCGAAGGTGAACGCGGGTCCCCCGGCGACGGCGACCACCGGCCGGCCCTCGACCCGCTCGACCTCCGCGGCCGGGTCCCACGGCTGCGCGTCCAGGTCGGGGGCGCTGCGGGCCAGCCGCAGGACGGCGTCCAGGTCGACGGACGAGCCGACGACGGCGCCCAGCGCGCGCACGGTGCGCACCGCCTCGGCCGACCGCTCGGCGGCGGGCACCAGCCCGAGGTGGCGGGACGGCGTCTCCAGGTCGGCGATCCGGCGGACCGCGCCCAGCACCGGCACCCCCGCCGACCCCAGCGCCTCGCGCAGGATCGCCTCGTGCCGGTCGGACCCGACCCGGTTGAGGACCACCCCGCCCAGCCGCACGGTGGGGTCGAAGGTGGCGAACCCGTGCACGACGGCGGCGACGCTCCGGGCCTGCGCGGAGGCGTCGACCACCAGGACCACCGGCGCCCGCAGCTGGGTGGCCACGTGCGCGGTGGACCCGAAGCCGGGCTCGACCGAGGGGTGGCTGGCGCCGTCGAACAGGCCCATCACGCCCTCGACCACGGCGACGTCGGCGCCGCGGGCGCCGTGCAGGAACAGCGGCGCGATCCGTTCCTCGCCGACCAGCCAGTTGTCGAGGTTGCGGCCCGGGCGCCCGGCGGCCAGCGAGTGGTAGCCCGGGTCGATGTAGTCCGGGCCCACCTTGTGCGGGGAGACCGCCAGCCCGCGGTCGGTGAGCGCGGCGATCAGCCCGGTGGCGATCGACGTCTTGCCCGCGCTCGACGACGGCGCGGCCAGCACGACGCGCGGGATGCTCACCACTCGATGCCCCGCTGGCCCTTCTGGCCGGCGTCCATCGGGTGCTTGACCTTGGTCATCTCCACGACCAGGTCCGCCGCCTCGACCAGCGCCGGGTGGGCGTCGCGCCCGGTGATCACCACGTGCTGGTTGCCCGGCCGGGTGCGCATCGTCTCGACCACGTCCTCGACGTCGACCCAGCCCCACTTCATCGGGTAGGTGAACTCGTCGAGCACGTAGAAGCGGTGCGCCTCCGCGGCGAGGTCCCGCTTGATCTGGGCCCAGCCCTCGGCGGCGTCGGCGGCGTGGTCGGTCTCGTCGCCCTGCTTGCGCGACCAGGACCAGCCCGAGCCCATCTTGTGCCAGACCACCGGCCCGCCCTCACCGGTCTCGGTGTGCACCCGGCCCAGGGTGGTCAGCACGTTCTCCTCGCCGACCTTCCACTTCGCGCTCTTGACGAACTGGTAGACCGCGATCGACCAGCCCTGGTTCCACGCGCGCAGCGCCATCCCGAACGCGGCGGTGGACTTGCCCTTCATCGTCCCGGTGTGCACCGCCAGCAGCGGCCGGTTGCGGCGCTGCTTGGTGGTCAGCCCGTCGACCGGGACCGCGGTGACCTGTCCCTGCGGCATCAGGCAGCCGCCTTCACGTCCTGCACCAGGGCGCCGAGGTCCTCCATGCGGAGCACCTGCCCGCCCAGGTGCGCGCCCAGGACCTGCGCGAGGCCGAGCTTCACGAAGCCGGTCTCGCAGTCCACGACCACCGACGCCGTGCCGGCGGCCTGCAGCAGCGCGGCCGCGCGGTGCGCCTGGCCGAGGTGGTCGGTGCCGCGCTCACCGGTCGCCCGGCCGTCGGTCACCACGACCAGCAGCGGACGGCGACGCGGGTCGCGCACCCGCTCCACCCGGAGCACCTCGTGCGCCCGCAGCAGCCCGGCGGCGACCGGCGACCGGCCCCCGGTGGGCAGGTCGGTCAGCCGGGCTGCGGCGGCCTCCACCGACCAGGTCGGCGGCAGCGCCACCTCGGCCCCGGCGCCGCGGAAGGTCACCAGGCCCACCTTGTCCCGCCGCTGGTAGGCGTCGGTGAGCAGCGAGAGGACCGCACCCTTGACCGCGGCCACCCGGCTGCGCGAGCCCATGGAGCCCGACGCGTCGAGCACGAACAGCACCAGGTTGCCCTCGCGGCCCTCCAGCTCGGCCTGGCGCAGGTCGTCGCGCTCCAGCCGCAACCCGGGGCCGGTGCGCCCGCGCCCGCGCTGGTGCGGCGCGGCCGCCACGACGGTGTCGACCAGGTGCAGCCGGGTCACCGTGCCCTCGGGACGGCGGGAGCCGACCACGCGGCCGCGTTCGCTGCGCGCCTTGGACCGCCGGCCGGCCACGCCCGCGCCGATGCCGGGCACCTCCAGCCGACGGGCCCGGAAGGCCGGGTCGGGGGCGACGGCGGCCCGCTCGGGCGCGGCGCCGGTGGGCTCCCCGCCGTCCGCCTCGTCCGACGGGGGCCGGGGATCCCCTCCACCGCTCGGCGGCCCGGACCCCGGGGGAGGGGATCCCGCGCCGTCGCGGGGTGGGCCGTCCGGGGCGCCGTCGTCCGCGCCGCCGTCGTCGGCCGGGCCGCGGGAGCCGCCCTCGGGGGGCGTGGGGTCGTCCTCGGGGTCGGGGCGGGCGTCGTCCAGCGCCTGCTCGAGGGTCTCCTCGTCCAGGCCGGGGGCGTCGAAGGGGTTGCGCCGGCGGCGGTGGGGGAGCGCCAAGCGGGCGGCCACCCGGACGTCGTCCTCGGTGACCTCCGCGCGGCCGGACCACGCGGCGTGCGCGATGGCGGCGCGGGCGGTGACGATGTCGGCGCGCAGGCCGTCGACGCCGAAGGCGGCGCACACCGCGGTGACCTGGGCGAGTGCTGCGTCGCCGAGCACGACACCGGGCAGCAGGGCGCGGGCGGCGGCGATCCGGTCGGCGAGCTCGCGCTCCTCGTCAGCCCAGCGGGCCCCGAAGCCGGCGGGGTCGGCGTCGGCGGCGAACCGGCGGCGCACCACCTCCGCGCGCAGCGCGGCGTCGCGGGGGGCGGCGACCTCGACGGTGAGCCCGAAGCGGTCCAGCAGCTGCGGTCGGAGCTCGCCCTCCTCGGGGTTCATCGTGCCCACCAGCAGGAACCGGGCGGCGTGCTGCACCGAGACGCCCTCGCGCTCGACGTAGGCCCGGCCCAGCGCGGCGGCGTCCAGCAGCAGGTCGACGAGGTGGTCGTGCAGCAGGTTGACCTCGTCGACGTAGAGGACGCCGCGGTGGGCGGCGGCCAGCAGGCCGGGCTCGAAGCTCTTCACGCCTTCGGTGAGCGCCCGCTCGATGTCCAGCGAGCCCACCAGCCGGTCCTCCGAGGCGCCGACCGGCAGCTCGACCAGGCGGGCCGGCCGCTGCGCCGCGGGGCCGTCGGCCGGGTGCGGGCCGTCGGGGCAGGCGGGGTCGGGGGCGGCGGGGTCGCAGCCGAACCGGCAGCCGGGGACGACGTCCACCGCGGGCAGGACGGCGGCCAGCGCGCGCACCGCGGTGGACTTGGCCGTGCCCTTCTCCCCGCGCACCAGCACCCCGCCGACGGCGGGGGAGACGGCGTTGAGCAGGAGGGCCAGGCGCATGTCGTCCATGCCGACCACGGCGCTGAAGGGGTAGACCACGCTGGTTCCTCTCCCCGGGTGTCCGCGCCCGGAGGTGGCAGGTGGCGACGGCGGCAGTTCCTGGCTCGCCCCGGGGGGCTGACAGTGGCGGGACCGCGCCGGAGTCGCACCGGCTTCCTGCACTGCCGTCGCAGTTCGGGACCATCTCACCACGCCCGCGACTTGACGGATCGGAAAGTCGTCCCGCAGACTTTCCGACATGGAAAGTCGAGACGACGTCGCGGCCTCGCTGGCCGCGCTGGACACCGACCGTGCGGCGCTCGCCGACCGCGTCCGGCAGCCCGGCTGGTACGACCCCGCGCTGGGCGTGCTGGTCGCCGGCTTCTTCGCCAGCTACTCCTTCGCCTTCCCCTGGGCCACCCTCGCCGCGGCGCCGGTGTTCGCGATCGGCGTCGGCCTGCTGGTGGCCGCCTACCGCCGGCACACCGGGCTCTGGGTGAGCGGCTTCCACGGCAGCCCGTCGACCAAGCCGCTGGTCCGCGCCTGGGCGCTGGCCTGCGCCGTCGTGCTGGTCGTGGGCCTGGTCGCCGAGCTGGTGCTCGACGTCCGGTACGCGATGGTCGGGGCCGGCGCCCTGCTCGGCGCCGGGGCCGCGGTGCTCAGCTCCCGGTGGACGACGGCCTACCAGCGCGACCTGCGGAGCGGGCGGTGACCGCCGACCGCGAGCGGGCCGCCGCCGACCTCGCCGCGCTGTCCGCCGACCGGGCCGCGCTGGCCGACCGGGTCGCCCCGCCCCGCTGGTTCGGCCCCGCGCTCGGGCTGCTGCTGTTCTGCTTCATCGCTTCGAACGCGGCGGACTCCTCGTGGGTGAGCGGCGTTGCGCTGCTGGTGTTCGCCGTCGGCCTGGCCCTGCTCGTGCGGGGCTACCGCCGCTCCACCGGGGTCTGGGCGACCACGCCGCCCCGGCAGCTCGCCGGGTGGGCGGTGTTCGTGGTGGTCGTGCTGGTGCCGGCCTACGTGGTCGACCGGCCGGCGGCGTTCCTGGTGGCCGGCGCGGTGCTCGGGGTGGCGGTCGCCGTCCTGTGCGACCGGTGGACCAGGGCCTGGCAGCGGGAGCTGCGGGAGGGCGTGTGACCACCGTCGAGCCCAGGTTCGACCAGGTCGTCCACGCCCCGCCCCGGCTGCAGGTCTGCGGCCTGCTCGCCGCGGTCGACACGATGGACTTCGCCGCCGTCCGCGACACCGTCGGGGTCAGCGACTCGGTGCTGTCCAAGCACGTCAAGCAGCTGGAGGACGCCGGCTACGTACGCGTCAGCAAGGCCACCGTCGCCTCGCGGCAGCGCACGTCGCTGTCGCTGACCCGGGCCGGCCGCGCGGCGTTCACCGCCCACGTCGCCGAGCTCCGCCGGATCGCGGGTCTGTGACCAGCGCCCGCCGGTAGCGGTGCCGGTAGAGCCGCTGGGCCACCAGCAGCCCCGGGAACAACGGGCGCCACACCCCGCTGCCGGGCCGGGTCAGCGACCTCAGCGTCAGCCACACCGCGCCGTCGGGGTCCCGGTGGACGACGAAGGCCTCCTCGCCGCTGACGGGGTGGCCCGGCCGGGTCGCGTAGGCGAAGCCCCGCCGGTCGGCGGTGTCGACGACGGCCACGACGCGCACCGGTTCGGTGATCCGCAGCGGGCCGACCGCCGCGACCAGCTCGAGGTCCGCGCCCTCGCGGACCCGGCCGGGCGGACGGACGGCGAAGCCGCTGCGGGTCTTCACCGCCCACTCCAGCACGGCCCCGGCCCGCACCCACGCGTCCGGCCCCCGGCCGATCGGCACGGTCTCGGCGTGCACCCGCCAGCCCGGGAGCGCGGCGGACCAGTCGGCGTCGGCGGGCCGGGTCGTGCCCGGCGGGAGGGACGGGGTGGCCACGTCGCCATCGTGCACCGACGTGACCTGGGACCCAGGAGCAGAGTGGGCCCCGATGAACCGGCGGCTGCTCCTCGACTGGCTGGCGGTGCTGGCCGTCGCCGTCCTCCTGTCGGTGGGGCTGGAGCTGCTGTCGGTTCCCTCGGCCACGCTGTTCGCCGGGCTCGTCGCCGGGCTGGGCCGGGCGCTGCTGGTGGCCCGCCCGCTCGGGGCGCCCAAGCAGGCGATGACCGGCGCCCAGGCCGTGGTCGGGGTGTCGATCGGCGCGCTGGTGTCGCTGTCGACCCTGGAGACCATCGCCGCCGACTGGCTGCCGGTGGTCGCGGTGACGGTCGGGACGCTGCTGCTCAGCGTCCTCGCCGGCCGGCTGATGGCCCTGCAGCCCGGGGTCAGCCGGGTGACCGGGGCCTTCGCGATGATCGCCGGCGGCGCCTCCGGGATCACGGTGATGGCGCGCGAACTGGGCGCCGATGCCCGGATGGTCGCCGTCCTGCAGTACCTGCGGGTCCTGCTGATCGTGGTCACGATGCCGGTGGTCGCCGCCGTCGCGTTCGGCGCCTCCGGCGGCGGGACGGCCCCGGCCGACACCGGGCCGGGGCTGTGGGCCGGGCTGCTGTTCACCCTGGTCAGCGCCGCGGTGGGCTACCCGTTGGCGCGTCTGGCCCGGCTCCCGGTGGCCGCGCTGCTCGGCCCCATGCTCGTCGCGGCCACCCTGGACCTCACCGGGCTGTCGCGCGGGGCCTCGGTGCCGGCCCTGCTGGAGGCCGCGGCGTTCCTGGTCATCGGCCTGCAGGTGGGGCTCTCCTTCACCCGGGACAGCCTGCGGGTGGTCGGCCGGGCCCTGCCGCTGGCCCTGCTGCTCATCGTCGCGCTGGTCGTCGCCTCGGCGGGCCTGGGCCTGGTGCTCTCGGCCACCGCCGACGTCAGCCCGCTCACCGCCTACCTGGCCACCACCCCGGGCGGGCTCTACGCGGTGCTCGCCACCGCCACCGGCAGCGGTGCCGACGCCACGGTGGTCCTCGCCGTCCAGGTGCTGCGGCTGTTCGTCATGCTGCTCACCGCGCCGCTGCTGTCGCGCTGGCTGCGCCGCGCCGGCTGAGCCCCGGGGTGTGGGCCCGGGCCGTGCCCGGGTAGGCCCGGGCGGCCACCGACCGGTCGAGCCCCGGTCCAGGTCCGTGGCCGACCCCGGGAGTCGCCCCGTGACGTCGGAACCGCGCACCGCACCCGCCGCCGGCCGGTCACTCGGCGCCGGTCTGCTGGTCGGCACCGGCCTGACCGCCACCGTCGACGAGGTGGTGTTCCACCAGCTGCTGCACTGGCACCACTTCTACGACCGGGGGACGTCGTCGGCGGGGCTGGTCTCCGACGGGGTCTTCCACGCCTTCGGGACCGTCGCGCTGGTGGCCGGGGTCTTCCTGCTCGCCGACCTGCGCCGGCGGGGGGACGGCGTGCCGCGGCGGGCCTGGGCGGGGGTGCTGCTGGGCGGCGGGGTGTTCCAGGTCTACGACGGGCTGGTGCAGCACAAGCTGCTGGGCCTGCACCAGATCCGCTACGACGTCGACCTGCTGGCCTACGACCTGGTCTGGAACGGGCTCGGCGCGCTGCTTGCGGTGGTCGGCGCCCTGCTCCTGCTGCGCCGGTGATCACCGCCGCCGCTGCGGTGCTGCTGGCGGCCGGGTACCTCGCCGGCGTCCTGCGACTGGCCCGGCGCGGGGTGCCGCCCACCCCGGGGCGGGTGCTGGCCACGGTGCTCGGGGTGGCCCTGGTGGTCGCCGGGTCGGCACCGGCGTGGGCCGGCCACGGGGCGCCCACCCCGGCCGCGGTCACCGGGCACCTGCTGGCCACGATGGCCGGGCCGCTGCTCCTCGCCCTGGGTGCGCCGCTCACCGTGGCGCTGCGCGCACTGCCCCGGTCGCCGCGCCGCAGGCTGGTGCGCGGACTGCACTCGGTGCCGGTCCGGCTGCTCGTGCGGGCGCCGGTGGTCGCCGTGCTGGCGGTGGTCGGGACCGCGGTGGCGTGGCTGGTGCCGCTGCCGCACGCCTGGCACGCGGTGTGGCACGCGCACATGGTGGCCACCGGGTTCCTGCTGGCCGCGGTCGTCACCGGGGTCGACCCGGTGCGCCGCGACCTGTCCGTGCCGGCGCGGCTGGCGGTGGTGGTGGCCACCGGCGCCGGGCACGACCTGGTCGCCCGCCTCGCCTGGGCGCGGGCCGACAGCGGGTCCGCCCGGGCCGGCGCGGAGCTGCTGGCCACCGGGGGTCACCTGGTCGACGCCGCGCTCGCGGTCGTCGTGCTCGCCGGCTGGTACCGGCGGGAGGGTCGGCGTCAGGCGGCGGTGCGGCGGCGCACCGCGGCCTGAGGCCTCACCAGCCCAGGACGCGGTGGGCCTCGGTGGCGACCCGGTCGAACCGGCGCCGGTCGAGGACGGCGCCCTCGCGGCGGATGTCGTCGGTGCCCATGAGCAGCACGCGGTCGACGCGGACCTCGCTGGGCCGGCCCTGCCGGTCCCAGTCGCCGCTGCCGATGTCCACCCAGACCCGGCCGTGGCGCGCCTCGTCGGCGGCGTCCCGGTCGTGGTCCTTGCTGGTGAGCATCAGCCCGAGCAGGTCGTCGCCGTGCCGGCCGACCACCAGCACCGGCCGGTCCTTGCCGCGTCCGTCGCCCTCCTCGAAGGGCACCCAGGCCCAGACGACCTCGCCCGGGTCGGGGCGGCCGTCGTCGCGGGGGGCGTAGGAGATCTCGCCGCGGCCGGTGAACTCGCCGGCCGCGGACCGGCGGGCGGGTGCCGGCGAGGGCGGCAGCGGCGACCGCCGGGGGGTGGTCTCGGCCGCCGCGGGGCGTCGGCGCGCGGGTCGGGACGCCGTCCGGGTGGCCTCCCGCACCACGGTCGACACCACCTGGGACAGCAGGGACTTCCAGCCGCTCGCCACGGGGCCACCGTAGAGCTCCGGCGCGCCGTGCCGACACGCCGCCTCGCCCGTGACCTGCGTTGCGGCTGTCACCCGGTGGGACGACCATGGGTGATGACACGGTTGCAATTCGGCCGTTCGGGTCATGGAATGGGTCCGGGCGCGGCGAGCGCCCGCACGGGGAGGTGCCACATGACCAGTGCGGAGCCGGTCCGACCGGCGACCACCAACGGCCTGTTCGGGACCTCGAGGGTCCGCGCCAGCGCCCTGGCCTCCTACCAGCTGGTGGAGGACGCCCGGGACCGCACGCCCGAGCACGTGCGCAAGCGGCAGCGCGCCCGCGCCCGCAACGAGCAGGCCGTGGCCGCGCGCCGGGTGGCCCTGGAGTTCGGCCGGGACGACCCGGTCAGCTGACGCAGAGCTCGTTGCCCTCCGGGTCGGCGAGCGTCACCCACCGGTGCGGCCCCTGGCTGGCCCGGTGCAGTTCCGTCGCGCCGGCGGCGACCAGCCGGGCGACCTCGGCCTCGACGTCGGCCGGGGCCACCCGGAGGTCGAGGTGCACCCGGTTCTTCACCGTCTTGGCCTCGGGCACCCGCTGGAAGAGCATCCGCGGCATCGTGCCGTCGGGGTGCACGATCGCCGCGCCCTCGGCCCAGACCAGCTCGCCGCGGTGGGTGGTGGTGTCGGACCCGCTCGCGTGGCCCTCGGCGACCATCCGGCGGATGAACGCCTCGTCACTGGGCTCGCGCCGCCAGCCCAGGGCCTCGGCCCACCAGTCGGCGAGCGGGTGCGGGTCGGTGCAGTCGACGGTGACCTGGAAGGTGTGCGCCATGGCGGCACGCTAGGCCCGGGGCCCGACAGTTCTGCGGCAGCCGCGGACCACCAGTAGGTTCCCGACGGTGCCGATCAGCTCGCCCGAGGGCAAGGACTGGACCCGCAAGAAGATCGTCGACCTGGCGCCGGGGTCGCTGCTGGACGTCGGGGCTGGGGCCGGCACCTACGCCAAGCTGCTGGCCGGCGACCGGCCGGCGCGGCTGACCGCGCTCGAGGTGTTCGAGCCCTACGTGGAGACCTACGGCCTGCGCGACCTCTACGACGAGGTCGTGCTCGGCGACGCCCGGACGACCGAGCTGCCCGCCGCCGACGTCGTCGTCCTGGGGGACGTGGCCGAGCACATGACGGTCGAGGAGGCGCAGGACCTGTGGCGGCGGGCCGGCGAGGCCGCCGGGCGCGCGGTCTACATGTCGATCCCGATCGTGCACTACCCGCAGGGCGAGCTGGAGCACAACCACCACGAGATCCACGTGGTCGACGACTGGGACCACGACAAGGTGCTCGCCGCCTTCCCGGGGATCACCGACTTCTTCCGCGGCGAGGTCGTCGGGGTCTACGAGCGCCGCACCGGCTAGAGCTCGCCCGCCAGCTCGGTGCGCATCTCGTCGTCGGGCTGGGCGGGGGTGTCCGCGGCGGTGTGCTCGCGCCACACCTGGCCCATGGGCGGGAAGACCGACCGCTCCACCCGGCCGTCGGGGTCCCACAGCCGCGAGCGCATGACCGCCTTCGCGCAGTGGAAGTAGGCCCGCTCGACGTCGACGAGCAGCACCGACAGCGGCGGCTTGCCGAACTCCACCAGGTCCAGGTCGACGTCGGTGGTGGGCGCCAGCCGGGCGCGGCCGTACACCCGCAGCACCTCGTCGATGCCCGGCACCAGGAACATCAGCGCCGCCTGCGGGTTGGCCTGCAGGTTGTGCAGGCTGTCGAGCCGGTAGTTGCCCTCCCGGTCGGGCAGCACCAGCGTGCGCGGGTCGAGCACCCGCACGAACCCGGGCACGCCGCCGCGGGGCGAGACGTCGGGGGACCCGGCGGCGTCGGCGGTGGACAGCACCGCGAACGGGGAGAGCCCGATGAAGGCCGCGCAGTGGTGGTCGACGTGGTCGATCACCTTGTCGACGGCCCGGGCGTTGGGTCCGCGGTAGTGGTCCAGGGTGCCGTCCATGCCCCCCAGCCTCCCCTACGATCGCGCCCGTGTCGGTCACCTGGAGCTCGGCGGTCCGGTACAGCGAGTGCGACGACCAGCGCGTGGTCTTCAACGCCCACTACCTGGTGTGGGCCGACGAGGCATCCAACGCGTGGTGGCCCTCGGTGGGGCTGCGCTGGGACCCCGACGGCGTGTGCGGGGTGCAGCCGCTGGTCAAGGCGTCGAACCTGGAGTGGTCGTCGTCCGCGGTGTGGGGCGACACCGTCGACGTCGTCTGCGACCTGGCGGAGCTGGGCCGCACCAGCCTGACCCTGGTCTTCGAGGTCCGGGTCGGTGACCGGCTGTGCTGCACCGTGCGGTCGACCTACGTGGCCACCCGGGACGGCGTGCCCGTGCCGTGGCCGGACGAGGTCCGTGCCGCCGTCTCCTGACGCAGCGTCACCGTTCGGTCGCCCGGGTGCGCCCAGGCTCCGGCGTGTCGGGGGTCGGCGGGTCCTGGTCGCTTCCCGTTCACCTCCGGGTCGTCGGACCGCGCTTCCGTCGCCCGGTCCTGACCCCGGCGAACGGATCCCCCGCCCCCATGCGCTCGTCCACCGCCCGCCTCGGCGCCCTCGTGCTCGCCGCGGCCTGCGCCGCCGCCGGCACGCTGCTGCTGGCCCCCTCCGCCTCGGCCGCCGACGCCGACCTGTCCTCGATCCGGGTCAACGAGGTCGAGTCCCAGGGCGGCGACCCCGACGACTGGGTGGAGCTCGCCAACGCCGGCACCACCGCCGTCGACGTCGGGGGCCTCGTGCTCACCGACGACGACCCGGCCGACCGCTACGAGCTGCCCGCCGGGACCACCATCCCGGCCGGTGGGTACCTCGTGCTGGACAAGGGTGCGGACTTCACGTTCGGCCTGGGCGGGTCCGACGCCGTCCGGCTGCTGCGCGCGGACGGCACCGTCGTCGACGAGCACGCGTGGACCTCCCACGCCGCCACCACCTACGGCCGCTGCCCGGACGCGGCCGGCGCCTTCGCCACCACGACGACGCCGACCCGGGGCACCGCGAACGACTGCTCCACCCCGGACCCCGACCCGGTCCCGGTCGCGTCCACGGTCGTGGTCAACGAGGTCGAGAGCAACGGCGACGACACCGACTGGGCCGAGCTCCACAACACCGGCACCGCGGACGTGCCGGTCGGCGGCTGGACCTTCCGCGACTCCGACCCGACCAACCCGGCGTACACGCTGCCGGCCGGGGCCGTCGTCCCCGCCGGGGGCTTCTACGTCGTCGACCAGGCCCAGGGCGGCCAGCCCGGCTTCACCTTCGGCCTGGGCGGCGCGGACGCCGTCCGGCTGTCCGACCCCTCGGGCGCACTCGTCGCCGAGTACGCCTGGGCGGAGCACGCCACCGTCACCTGGGGCCGCTGCCCCGACGGGACGGGGGAGTTCACCGACACCACCCGCTCGACCAAGGGGACGGCGAACAACTGCCTGCCCCCGGTGGTGGTGAACGAGGTGGAGTCGCAGGGCGGCACCCCGGGTGACTGGGTGGAGCTGTTCAACGTCGGCACCACCCCCGTCGACCTGACCGGTGCGGTCCTGGCCGACGCCGGCGGCGGCAGCTGGACCCTGCCCGCCGGCAGCGAGGTGCCCGGCCGCGGCTACCTGGTGCTCGACGAGGCGCAGTTCGGCTTCGGCCTCGGCGGCGCGGACACCGTCACCCTGAGCTCGCCCGGGGGCGTGGCCTACGACAGCCACAGCTGGACCCAGCACGCGAGCACGACGTACGGGCGCTGCCCGAACGGCGTGGGGGACCTGACCACCACGTCCGAGCCGACCAGGGGCTCGTGGAACGCGTGCGCCGGCCACCCGGTCCCCGCTCCGTGGCCCGGCGGCCCGGACGAGACCGCGGTCGACGACGAGGCCACCTTCACCGGTGACCTGAGCGGGCTGGACGTCGAGCCCTCGGGTACCTCGGCGCCCGGGACGCTGTGGGCGGTGCAGAACGGCGACGGCCTGCTGTACCGGCTGGTCGACGACGGGGCCGGTGGCCGCACGGTCGCGGGGGAGTGGACGCTGGACTACCCGGGCGGGCCCGGCGGCGTCGTGGACGCCGAGGGCGTCACCGTGGCCGGTGACGACTCCGCGGGCGGGGTCTACGTCTCCAGCGAACGCGACGACCGTGCCGACGACGTCAGCCGCCCCTCGGTGCTGCGCTACCTCCCGACCGGCACCGGCGGCACGCTGACCGCCACCACGGAGTGGGACCTGGCGGCGGACTTCCCGGGACTGGGCGCGAACTCCGGCCTCGAGGGCATCACCTGGGTGCCCGACGGCTACCTGCTCGACGGCGGGTTCGTCGACGAGCGGACCGGGCGCGCCTACGACCCGGCCGGCTACCCGGGCCACGGCGACGGCCTGTTCCTCGTCGGCGTGGAGGGCACCTCGAGCGTCCACGCCTACGCGCTGGCCGAGGACGGCGGGTTCGCCCGCGTCGCGACCGTCCCGGTCGACCTGTTCACCCCGTTCGGTACCGACGACGAGCCGGTGGTCGCCGACGTCCAGTTCGACGCCGACCTGGGCGCGCTCTGGGTGGTCTGCGACGAGGTCTGCGGGGGCCAGACGGCGCTGTTCGCCCTCGACGCATCAGGGACCTTCGCCGCGGTGGACACCTTCCTGCCGCCCGCCGGTGCCGACCCGACCTTCGCCAACGAGGGGTTCGCGATCGACACCGGGGCGACCTGCGTCGACGGGTACCGGGCGACCTTCTACGCCGACGACAACGACACCGACGGCTTCTCCCTGCGCACCGGGACCTTCCCCTGCGCCGAGGACGGCACCGACCCCGGGCCCGGCACCGGGCCGGGCCCCGGCACCGGTGCGCCGGGCCCCGGCACCGGTGGGCAGGGGACGCACCCGGGCACCCAGCCGGTCGCCGGTCCGGGCGCCGGCGGCGGTTCCGCGGGCGGGACGCAGCCGACCCGGACGGCGCTGGCGCAGACCGGCGCCGAGGTCGGCAGCTGGACGGCGCTGGCCGCCGGCCTGCTGGTCGCCGGCGGTGCTGCGCTCATCGTGGGGCGGCGCCGGCACGCCTGACCCGGGTCGCCGTCCATCCCCGACGGTGGCCGGCCGTGGCGCCGGCCGGCCACCGTCAGGGATGCCGGGCCACCCCGTCCCGGTGGGTCAGGTGAGCAACCGGACGGTGCGGTCGTCGGGGCCGTCGTACCACTGGGTGAGGACGGCGGGGAACCGCGGCTCGACCGGGTCCGCGGCGGCGAACAGCGTCATCGACGAGCGCAGCTTCACGTCGTCCGGGGAGCCGAGCACCGCGTGCGCCGTCGTCCCCTCCAGCTCGAGCAGCAGGTCGCAGGCCTGCCGCAGCCGCGCACCGAGCACCGGGTGCTCGAGGTAGGCGCGGGCCTCGGCCAGGTCGGCGACGGCGTAGTGCTGCGCGGTCGACGAGCGCCCCAGCCCGGCGACCTGCGGGAAGACGAACCACATCCAGTGCGTGCGCTTGCGACCGGCGCGCAGCTCCGCGAGGACGTCGTCCCACACCTCGTCCTGCGCCTGGACGAACCGCTCCAGCGTCATGCCCCCCAGCCTGCCCCGGGTGGCAGCAGCGGCAACCCGGGCGGCGCGCCCTGCTCCAGCAGCCGCCACAGCGCGGCGGTGTCGGCGTGCTCGGCGACCAGGTCGCCCAGGGCGTCGAGCCGGCGCTCCCGCACCGCGGCGAAGTCGGTGTCCGGCGCGACGGTGAACCGCCGTCCCGTGGTCGCCGCGACGTCGGCGAGGAACGCCCGGCGGAACCCGTCGTTCTCCAGCGCGCCGTGCCACGTCGTCCCGCTGACCGACCCCACCCGGACACCGTCCAGGAACGGCTCGCCGGAATCGGGGGTGACCACGCCGTGGTGGATCTCGTAGGCGTGCACCGCGTGCCCGCGCCAGGCCCCGGTCGGCCGGGCCAGCACCTTGACGGCCCCGAACACGACGTCGGTGGGCAGCAGGCCCAGCCCCTCGATCGCGCCGGCCCGGGACTCGACGTCGTCGGTGATGGTGCGGGCGAGCATCTGGTGGCCGCCGCAGATGCCCAGCACCGGCCGGCCCTCCGCGGCCCGGCGGGCGATCGCGGTGGCCAGGCCCTGCTCCCGCAGCCAGGCCAGGTCGGCCACCGTCGACCGGGTACCGGGCAGCACGACCAGGTCGGCGTCGGCGAGCTCCGCCGGGCTCGTCGCGTACCGGACCAGGACGCCGGGCTCGGCGGCGAGGGCGTCCAGGTCGGTGAAGTTCGACAGCCGGGGGAGGCGGACCACCGACACCCGCAGCACGTCCTCGCCGACCGGGGGCAGCGCCTGGCCGCGGTCGCCGTCCAGGTCGAGGGAGTCCTCGACGTCCAGCCAGAGCCCGGGCACCCACGGGAGGACGCCGAGGGTGGGCCGGCCGGTGAGGTCGCGCAGCTGGTCCAGGCCGGGGGCCAGCAGCCGGGGGTCGCCGCGGAACTTGTTGACCACGAACCCGGCGACCAGCGCCTGGTCGGCCGGCGGCATCAGCGCGACCGTGCCGTAGAGGGCGGGGAAGACGCCGCCGCGGTCGATGTCGCCCACCACCACGACGGGCAGCTGCGCCGCGGTGGCCAGGCCCATGTTGGCGATGTCGGTGTCGCGCAGGTTGATCTCGGTGGGGGAGCCGGCACCCTCGCAGACCACCACGTCGAATCGGCTCCGCAGGTCGGCGAGGGAGGCCAGCACCTGCTCGAACAGCTGCGCCTTCAGGCCGCGGTAGCTCATCGCCGTCACGTCGGTGACCGCCCTGCCGAGCACGACGACCTGGCTGGACCGCTCGCCGCCGGGCTTGAGCAGCACCGGGTTCATCGCCGCCTCGGGCTCCACCCGCGCGGCCGCGGCCTGGAACACCTGCGCCCGGCCGATCTCCGCGCCGTCGGCGGTGACCCAGGAGTTGTTGCTCATGTTCTGCGCCTTGAACGGCGCGACCGACACGCCCTCGCGGGCCAGCCAGCGGCAGATGCCGGCGGTGACGACGGACTTGCCGGCGTCGGACGTGGTGCCGGCGACCAGCAGCGCGCTCACCAGCCGGTCTTCTCCTGGCCGCTGAGCCCGTGGATCGCCGTCATGATCGCGTCGGTGACCTCGCGGCGGGCCTTGCCCTTGCCGGCCAGGCCGCGGTGCGCGGGGAAGGTCAGCGGCTCGCCGAAGGTGATGGTGACCTTGGCCGGGCGGGGCCAGGGTGCGCCGACCGGCTGCACCCGGTCGGTGCCGTGGACGGCGACCGGGACGACGGGGCAGTCGGCGGTCAGCGCGAGCCACGCGACACCGGTCTTGCCGCGGGCGAGCTTGCCGTCGCGGGAGCGGGTGCCCTCGGGGTAGATGCCGAAGGCGTCGCCGTCGTTGAGCGCGTGCAGCACGGTGTCCAGCCCGGCCTGCGCCGCGCGCTGGGCCTGCCGCTCGACCGGCCGCGCGCCCAGCGCGGTGAACAGCACCTTGGTCAGCCAGCCCTTGGGCCCGGTGCCGGTGAAGTACTCGGACTTCGCCAGGTAGCCCACCTTGCGCGGGGCCATCAGCGGGATCGCGATGGAGTCGATGAAGGACAGGTGGTTGCTGGCCAGCAGCACCGGCCCGGTGCGGGGCACCCGGTCCTTGCCGATCACCGTCGGCCGGCAGGTCAGCACGAACAGCGGCCGCAGCACGAACCTGGCGAGGAAGTAGAACACCCTGCGCTCCTCCCTCGGGACCCGACGACCGGGGCATCATCCCCCGGCGGCACCGCCCCGCCCGGACGGGGGGCTCAGACGGCCCGCACCGGGGCCGACCCGCCGCGGCCGGCCAGCCGGTCGGCGACCCGGGCCAGCACGGCCAGTGCGGCGCGGACCTCCGCGGCCGGGCGGGTGAACGGCAGGCGCAGGTGGTCGTCGAAGGCCGCGCCGGTGCCGAACGCCCGGCCCTCGGCGACCCGGACGCCCTCGACCAGCGCGGCCCGGGTCAGCGCCGCCGAGCTCAGCCCGGCCGGCAGCCGGCACCAGGTCGCCAGCCCGCCGGTGGCCGGGTAGGGCGACCAGTCCGGCAGCAGCTCGGCCAGCGCCGCGGTCAGCACGTCGTGGCCGGCGCGCAGCTCCGTGCGGCGGTCGGCGAGCACCCGGTCGAGGTCGGCGACGAGGAAGGTGGCGGTCAGCTGGTCCAGCACGCCGACGGTGAGCTGGCGCTGGCCGTAGGTGTCGGCCAGCCGGGCGGCCAGGGCGGCGTCCGTGCGCAGCCAGCCCACCCGCAGCCCACCCCAGACCGACTTGGACAGCCCGCCGACGGTGACGGTGGCGGCGTCGGGCACCCCGGCGGCGAACGGCGGCGGGGCGGCGGCGTCCTCGTCCAGGTGCAGGCCGGTGGTGACCTCGTCGACCAGGGTGAGCGTGCCCTGCTGCCACAGCGTCGCGGCCAGCTTGCGGCGGCCGGTGGCCGACAGCGTCGCGCCGCTGGGGTTGGAGTGGTCGGGCATCAGGTACGCCAGCCGCGGCGCGCTCTGCCGGGCGGCGGTGTGCGCGGCCTGCACCAGCGCGTCGGGGTCGGCCGGGTCGACCGGCACCGGCACGGGGACCGCGCCCAGGTCGGTGACCAGCTGGACGGCGCCGGGGTAGGTGGGGTGCTCCATGAGCACCCGGTCGCCGGGGGACAGCAGCGCGGTGGTGATCAGCCCGACGGCGTCCATCACCCCGGCGGTGACGACGACCTGGTCGGGCTCGGTGGGCAGGCCGCGGGCGCTGAACCGGTCGGCGACCGCCTGGCGCAGCGCCGGCAGCCCGTCGGGGTGGTAGCCGGAGTCGCCCAGCGCGCCGGGCAGCAGCTCCAGCGCGCGGGTGTAGGCCGGCAGCAGGTGCGGGGACGCCGGGGGAGCGGCGTGCGCCAGGTTGACCACGCCGTCGCCGTCGCGGGGCAGCGGCCACTCCACGCCCGGGCCGTGCGGCAGCTCGGTGACGGTGCCCGAGCCGTGCCGGGTGCGGGCGTAGCCCTCCTCGCGGAGCGTCCGGTAGGCGCTGGCGACGGTCACCCGGCTGACACCCAGGGCCTCGGCGAGCTCGCGCTCGGCCGGCAGCCGGGTGCCCACCGGGAGCGCGCCGGTGCCCAGCAGCTCCTGCACCCGGGCGGCCAGCGCGGCGTAGCGGGGGCCGGTGCCGCCCGGCGCGCCCAGCAGCGCGGCGAGCTCGTGCGCCCGGGTGGACTGGTCGGTGGACACTGGCATGCGGTCCACCATGCCCGACTGGACCGTTCTGCACCAGACCACCCGCTGCCACGGTGGTGCCATGAACCCCGGTGGAGTCCTCGTCCTGCTGGTCCTGCTCGCGCTGCTGGTCGCGACGCTGGTGGTCACCCTGCGCGGTGGGCGCGGCCCGGCCGACCCGCCGCGCAGCCACCCGGGCGCCGGCTGGCCCGCACCCCGCGGCGTCCTGCACCGCCGCGGCGCCGCACCCGCCCGCACCCCGCGGCGGCCGGTGACCCTGCACCGCCTCCGCCCGGTCCGGCACTGACCAGCCCAGCCGGCCCGGACGTCGATCAACCCCCCTGATCCACGTCCGGCCTCCTGCACCAGATCTGGTGAGGGAGGACGGAGTTCGACCAGGGGACCTGATCGACGCTGGGCCCTACCGGCGGCGGAGGAGGCGGGCGGTGACCGCGAGGGCGGCAGCCGCCGTCCACACCGCCCGCGACAGCGCGACCGCCCGGCCGATGTCGGCGCGGACCGGTGGCTCGCCGTCGCCCATCGTGGGCCGGTCCTCCACCCGGGTGCCGTAGACGTTGCGCCCGCCCAGCCGGACGCCGAGCGCGCCCGCGGCCGCGGCCTCGCAGCGGCCGGAGTTCGGGCTGGGGTGGGCGCCGCCGTCCCGCCGCCACGCGGCCAGCGCGCCGGACGCCGACCCGCCCACCAGCGGGGCGACCGCCACGGTCAGCGCGGCGGTGAGCCGGGCCGGCACCCAGTTGGCGACGTCGTCCGCCCGCGCCGACGCCCAGCCGAAGCGGGCGTAGCGCTCGGACCGGTAGCCGACCATCGCGTCGAGGGTGTTCACCGCGCGGTAGGCCAGCAGACCCGGGACCCCGGCCACCGCGCCCCACACCAGCGGCGCCACCGCGGCGTCGGAGGTGTTCTCCGCGACCGACTCCACGGTGGCCCGCACCAGCTCGGCCCCGCCCAGCGACGACGGGTCCCGGCCGGCCAGGGTGGGCAGGTGCGCGCGGGCCGCGGGCAGGTCGTCGAGCAGGTCGTCCATCCGCGTCCCCGCACGGCCCAGCGAGGTGCCCCCGAGCACCGCCCAGGTCGCCACCGCGGTGACCAGCACCCGGTGCGGGAGGACCACCCCCAGCGCGGCGACCGGGACCACGCAGGCCGCCCAGTGCAGGGCCCCCGCCGTCCGGCTGTCGCGGTAGGTCCTCTGCTCCAGCGCCGCGGCCGCCCGGCCGAAGCCGGCGACCGGGTGCCCGCGCCGCGGGTCGGCGAACACCAGGTCGGCGGCCGCGCCCAGCGCGATCCCGGCTGCTCCCGCGACGTCCACGGGGCCTGATGGTGCCAACTACGATCGGCCCCCATGCGCCTGCCCGGCCGTTACGACGGCGTCGCCCGGCCGATCGTCACCTACGGCAGCAACCCGGTCCTGCACCGGCGCTGCGCCGACGTGACCACCTTCGACCGCGAGCTGCGGCACCTGGTGCTGGACATGTTCGCCTCGATGCAGGCCGCCGACGGCGTGGGCCTGGCCGCCAACCAGATCGGCGTCGACGCCCAGGTGTTCGTCATCGACTGCCCGGACGCCGAGGGCAACGACGTGGTCGGCTACGTGGTCAACCCCAAGCTCACCGTGCTCGAGCCGCTGGAGGGCGAGCCCGAGATCGAGCGCACCGAGGAGGGCTGCCTGTCCGTCCCCGGCCCCTACGCCGAGCTCGACCGCGCCTTCCGCGCCCGGGTGGACGGCGTCGACGTGCACGGCGACCCCACCTCCATCGAGGCCACCGGCATGGCCGCCCGCTGCCTGCAGCACGAGTGCGACCACCTCGAGGGCACCGTCTACGTCGACCGGCTGCCCGCCGAGCAGCGCGAGCAGCTGCTGGCCGAGGCCGCCGGGCCGCAGGGGGACCTCCCCGCGTGACCGTCGTCGTGGTCGGCATCGGCGCCGACGGGTGGGACGGCCTCCCGCCGCTGTCCCGCGCCGCGGTCGAGGCCGCCGACGTGCTGGTCGGCAGCCCCCGCCAGCTCGAGCTCGTCCCGGTGGACGCCGAGCGCCGGCCGTGGCCCTCCCCGCTGGTCCCGGCCGTCCCGGGCCTGTTCGCCGAGCTCGCCGGCCGCTCCGTCGTCGTCCTGGCCTCGGGCGACCCGATGCTCTCGGGCGTGGGGACGACGCTGGTGCGCGAGCTGGGCACCGACGCCGTCCGGGTGCTGCCGGCGCCGTCCTCGGTGTCGCTGGCCTGCGCCCGGCTGGGCTGGGCGGTGGAGGACACCCAGGTGGTCTCCCTGGTCGGCCGGCCGCTGGAGCTGCTGCACCCGCACGTGCACCCCGGCCGCCGGCTGCTGGTCCTCGGGTCGGACGGCGGCACCCCCGCCGCCGTGGCCGGGCTGCTCACCGCCCGGGGCTACGGCGAGTCGGTGGTCACCGCGCTGGCCTCCCTCGGCGGACCCGAGGAGAGCATCACCTCCGGGACGGCGGCCGACTGGGGCGCGCAGCCGCAGCCACTGGTGGTCACCGCGGTGGAGTGCCGCGCGGTCAGCGGCACCGCGCCGCTGCCGACCACCCCCGGCCTGCCCGACGACGCCTACGAGCACGACGGCCAGCTGACCAAGAACGAGGTCCGCGCGGTCACCCTGGCCCGGCTCGCCCCGGTGCCCGGCCAGCTGCTGTGGGACGTCGGCGCGGGCTCGGGCTCCATCGGCATCGAGTGGATGCGCGCCCACCCGGGCTGCCGCGCGGTCGCCGTCGAGGCGGTCGCCGAGCGGGCGGAGCGGATCGCCCGCAACGCCTCGCGGCTGGGCGTGCCCTACCTGCGCGTCGTGCACGGCAGCGCCCCCGAGGTGTTCGGCCGGCTGCCGCAGCCCGACGCGGTGTTCGTCGGCGGCGGCGCCACCACCCCGCTGCTGCTGGACGCCTGCTGGGACGCCCTGCCCCCCGGCGGGCGGATGGTGGTCAACGCGGTGACCGTGCAGAGCGAGGCCGAGCTGGCCGACTGGCAGTCCCGGTTCGGCGGCTCGATGGTGCGCCTGGCGGTGCAGCGGGCCGAGCCGGTCGGCGGGTTCCTCGGCTGGAAGCCGGCCATGCCGGTGACCATCTGGAGCGGCACCCGGTGACCGTCCACTTCATCGGCGCCGGCCCGGGCGCCGCCGACCTGATGACCCTGCGCGGGGCCCGGCTGCTGGCCGCGTGCCCCGTGGTGCTCTACGCCGGCGCGCTGGTGCCGCGCGAGCTGCTGGACACCGCCCGCGCCGACGCCCGGCTGGTCGACACCGCCGACCTCGACCTGGACGCCATCACCGGCGAGCTCGTCGCCGCGCACGAGGCCGGCCACGACGTCGCCCGGCTGCACTCCGGCGACCCCTCGGTGTGGAGCGCGGTGGCCGAGCAGATGCGTCGGCTGGACGCCGCCGGGGTGCCCTACGACGTCGTCCCCGGGGTGCCGGCCTTCGCCGCCGCGGCCGCCTCGCTCAAGCGGGAGCTCACCGTCCCCGGCGTCGGCCAGACCGTGGTGCTCACCCGGACGTCGGCCCGCTCCACGCCCATGCCGCCCGGGGAGGAGCTCGCCGCCTACGCCGCCACCGGCGCGACGATCGTGCTGCACCTGGCCGTGCAGCGGATCGCCGAGCTGGCCCCGCAGCTGGCCGAGCACTACGGCGCCGACGGCCCGGTCGCGGTGGTCGCCCGCGCGTCCCGGGACGACGAGCTGGTGCTGCGCGGCACCCTCGCCGACATCGCCGACCAGGTCGCCGCGGCCGGCGTCGTCCGCACCGCCGTGGTGGTGGTCGGCCCGGTGCTCACCGCCGCCGCCTTCCCCGACAGCCACCTGTACTCGACCGCCCGACCGCGATGATCCTGGTCCTGGGCGGGACCGGGGAGGCGCGCGAGCTGGCCGCCGTCCTCACCGCCCGGGGCGAGCACGTGGTGTCCTCCCTCGCCGGCCGGCTGGCCGACCCCGTGCTCCCGGACGGCGAGGTCCGCGTGGGCGGGTTCGGCGGCGTCCCCGGGCTCACCGCCTGGCTGGCCGGGCACCGGCCGACCGCGGTCGTCGACGCCACGCACCCCTTCGCCGCCGGGATCACCGCGAACGCGGCGGCCGCCTGCGCCCGGGCGGCCACCCCGCTCCTCCGGCTGCAGCGGCCCGGCTGGACGCCCGGGCCCGGCGACGACTGGCGGTGGGTCGCCGACCTGGCGGAGGCGGCCGCGGTGGTCCGGGGCACCGCGTTCCTCACCACCGGGCGGCAGGGGGTCGGGGCCTTCGCCGCGCTGCCGGGCCGGGTGCTGGTGCGCTGCGTCGACCCGCCGACCGAGCCACTGCCCCCGGGCGCCACCCTCGTGCTCGCCCGGGGGCCGTTCACCGTGGCCGACGAGCTCGCCCTGATGCGGGAGCACGCCGTCGACGTCGTCGTCAGCAAGGATTCGGGAGGGCACATGACAGCGGCCAAGCTGGTCGCCGCGCGGGAGCTCGGCATCCCGGTGGTGCTGGTCCGCCGGCCCCCGCTGCCCGCCGGCGTCCCCGTCGTCGGCACCGTGGCGGCGGCGGTCGCGTGGCTGTCCTGACCCTCTTCGACCTGGACGGCACCCTCGTCGACTCCGCGCCCGGCATCCACGCCTCGATCCGGGTCGCCGCCGCCGAGCTGGGCCTGCCCGAGCCCACCGCCGACCAGCTCACCGCCATGGTCGGCCCGCCCCTGCAGGACGGCTTCGCCTCCCTCTTCGGGCTCGAGGGTGCCGACGTCGACCGCGCGGTGGCCGCCTACCGCGCGCACTACACGGCCGGCTCGATGCTCGACGCGCCCGTGTACGCCGGCGTCCCGGAGCTGCTGACGGCACTGCAGGAGGACGGCCAGCTGCTCGCCGTCGCCACCTCCAAGCCCGCGACGTTCGCCGAGCGGATCCTCGGGCACGCCGGGCTGCTGGCCGCCTTCGCCGGCGTGCACGGCGCGACGCTGGACGGCCGGGTCCGGCACAAGCAGCAGGTCGTCGGCCTCGCGCTGGCCGCCCACCCGGGGGAGCGGCCCGTGCTGGTCGGCGACCGCGCGCAGGACGTCGTCGGCGCACGGGTGCACCACCTGCCGTGCGTCGGCGCAGGGTGGGGCCCGGCCCGGCCGGGCGAGCTGGAGCAGGCCGGGGCGGCCGTCGTGGTCGGGCACCCGGGCGAGGTGCCGGCGGCGCTGGCGCGGCTGCGCAGCTGACCCGGGCGGGTGATCACCCTCCCGAGGGCTCATCAGGGAGACCACCCCGGCCGATCACCCTGCTCAGACGGCGCACCAGCGCCGCACGGACGGACGAGGAGTGGACGTGGCCGTGGAGCTGCCGGTGCCGGGGGCGCTGGTCGACGTCGTCGCGGGGGCCGAGGTGGTCACCGGGCGGGTCGCCCAGCGGCACGCCGACGGCGTCGTCGTCGAGCTCCCGGTCGCCCCCGCGGCCACCGAGCCGCTGCGCCTCTACTGGACCGCGCCCGAGGGCGTGCACACCGTGCTGGCCCGGGTGGCCATGCGCTGGCCGGTCCGCACCGGCGTCCGCTGGCAGCTGGTGCCCGTCGGCGCCGCCGAGCGGGGCAACCGCCGGGACGCCGTCCGGGCGCCGCTGCGGCTGCGGATGCAGCTCGCCCAGCGGGGCACCCGGTCGGTCTTCCGGGGCCGCACCACCGACCTGAGCGAGGCGGGCCTGCGCGGCCGGCTGGAGCCGGGCCCCACCGCGCCCGTCGAGGGCGCGGAGGTCGACGTCGGCCTGCTGCTGCGCGGCGCGGTCTTCCCGCTCCCGGGGACGCTGCAGACCGCCATCGGCGACGAGACCGGCTGGGACGTGACCGTCGCCTTCGTCGACCTCGCCGAGAGCCTGCAGGACCTCATCCGCGCGCAGGTGTTCGCCGCGCTCCGCGAGCAGCGGCGGCTCAGTCTGCTGTGACCGGCACCGGCCGGCGGTCGCGCACCAGCCCGGCCACCGCGGTCAGCGCCAGCAGCACGACCACCGCGCCGTAGACCTCGGCCGTCGTCGTCAGCCCGAGCGGGCCGGCGGCGAGCCCGGCGGCGATCGCCGGCAGGCTGAAGGCCAGGTAGCTGACGGTGAACACCGCCGACAGCAGGCCGGCGCGCTGCGCCGGGTCGACCCCGGTGGTGACGGTGGCCATCGCGCCCAGGAACGCCGAGCCGAAGCCGAACCCGCTGACCACCGCGGCGACGTAGAACAGGCCCAGCGACCCGGCGGCCAGCGCGGCGACCGTGCCGCCCACGCCGACGACGAAGACCAGTGCGCCGGCGACCATCCCGGTCGCGGGGGCCAGCCCGCGGGTGACCAGCGAGCCGACCAGGCCGGTGCCGTTCAGCGCCAGGATGAGCAGCCCCCCGGCCACGTGGTTCTCCACCCCGAACACCCCGGCCACCAGTGACGGGCCGAGCGAGGCGTACAGCCCGCCGAGGGCCCAGGTCGCGGCCAGGCAGGGGAGGGCGACGAGGAACGCCCGCCGACTGGCGCGCGGCACGTGCACGCTGGGGCGCAGCGACGCCAGCGCGCCCGGCACCCGCGGCGAGGACTCCGGCAGCGCCACCCAGGTGACGACGCCGGCCACGACGAACACCGCGCCCAGGACGCCGAACACCCACTCACCCGGCTGCACCAGGACCTGGACGGCGACCGACGCCCCGAGCGCACCCGCCGACAGGCCGAGGCCGGGCGAGGCGGAGTTGATCAGCGGGCCGAGCGGCTTGGCCGGCCGCTGCAGGTCCAGCAGCGCGGCCCCGAACGCCCCGGTCATCGCGCCGGTGGCCAGGCCCTGCACCACGCGCGCGGCGATCAGCCAGGCCACCCCGTCGGCGAGGACGAACAGGCCCATCGCGGCGGCCTCGACCAGCAGCGCCACCGCCAGCACCGGCCGGCGTCCGACGTGGTCGCTGAGCGCGCCGACGGTGAGCAGCGCCAGCAGCAGCGCGAAGGCGTAGACGGCGAAGACCAGGGTCAGCGTGCCGGTGCCGAACCCGAACTCCTCGGCGTAGACCCGGTAGAGCGGGGAGGGGACGCCGGAGGCGGCGAGCACCAGGACCAGCAGCACCGCCACCGACCAGAACGCCGCCGGCCGCGAGAGTGTGCGCACAGCAGGCGACAAGTCGTTGCGCACCCCACCTGTTCCCGCGGCCGCCCCGCCGTCGCGGCCCTCCGCCTGGTCGACTGTGCAGCCACGGCCCCGATGAGGTGCTCCGGAGGGCCATGGGTGCACAGTCGACGCAGCCTGTGGACGGCGTCAGCGCGATGCCGTCCCGTCGGGCAGCCTGCGGGCGTGCTGGCCACCGACGAGCTCCTCGCCGTCCCCTTCCGGGGGTCCGACGCCGTGGCCCACGGGCTGCTCACGCCCAAGCAGCTGCGCGGCCCCCGCTGGCGGCGCGTGCTCCGCGACGTCTACGCACCCGCGGCCGCGCCGCTGGACCACGAGCTGCGGGCCCGCGCTGCCGCCGTCCTGCTCCCCGAAGGGGTGGTGACCGGCCGGAGCGGGGCCTGGCTGTGGCGGGTCGACGTCGACGGCCCGGACGGCGCGGCCGCCGCCGAGGAGGTCGAGGTCTCCGTCCCGTCGAACCGCAGCGTGCGCACACCCGGCCTGGTCGTGCGCCGACGGTCGTTCGCCGACCACCAGATCGGCTGCCCGCCCTGGCTGCGTGACGTCCCGACGCTGTGGCCCGACCACGCCGCGCTGGACCTGGCGTCCGACCCGCGCCGCGGCCTGGTCGAGTCGGTCGTCGTGCTCGACCAGTTCTGCGCCGCTGGCCTCACCAGCCTCAGCTCGCTGCGGTCGGCCGCGCGCTGGTGGACCGGACGTGGCAGCCGGGGCATGCAGGCTGCGCTGCGCGATGCCGACGGCCTTGCGGGCTCGCCACCGGAGACCAGGTTGCGGCTGGGTCTGTACGCCGGCCCGTGGCCGCGGCCGGTCGCGCAGTACCGCCTGGTGCGCGCCGACGGCCGGCGGGTCAAGGAGCTGGACTTCGCGTGGCCGCACCTGCGGTTCGCCGTCGAGTACGACGGTGCGCCGCACGTCGCGACGTCGCTCCGACCGGAGGCCGGGTTCCGGCTGCCGAAGGACCGGCGGGTGCTGAACGAGGTGCAGGGGCTCGGCTGGCAGCTCTTCTACGTCACCGCGCCGGACCACCACGACATGACCGGCCTCGTCGACCGCATCGGTGCCGCACTGCTGGCACGGTCCGCGGAGCTGGGCGTGCCGCTCGGCTGATCGAGTGTGCAGCCAGCGTCCCCAGAACGGCCGTCCAGGGGCGCCAGCTGCACGGTCAGGGGTAGGTGCGGCTGGTGTAGACCTGGCCGGACGGGGTCACCCGGGTCCGGGTGCTGCCGATGATCACCAGGCAGCGCATGTCCACGGTGCCGGGGTTGAGGTCGCCCAGCGTGGTCACGGTCAGCGACTCCTCCGGCCCGCCGACGTCGCGGCCGACCACCACCACCGTCCCCGGGTCCCGCACCTCGAGCAGCGCCTCGCGCGCGGCGAACAGCTGGTGCGGGCGCGCCTTGGACCGGGGGTTGTAGAGCGCGACCACCAGGTCGGCGGCGGCGGCGTGGCGGAGCCGGTCGAGGACGACGTCCCACGGCTTGAGCACGTCCGACAGCGACAGGATGCAGAAGTCGTGCCCCAGCGGCGCCCCCACCTTCGACGCCACGGCCTGCGCGGCGGTGATGCCGGGGAGCACCCGCACCGGGACGTCGGGGAAGTCCGCCGCGGCCACCTCGAGCACCGCGGCGGCCATCGCGAAGACGCCGGGGTCGCCGCTGGACACCACCGCCACCCGGCGCCCGGACCGGGCCATCGCCAGCGCCGCGGCCGCGCGCTCGGCCTCCACCCGGTTGTCGCTGGGGTGCTTGACCTGCCGAGGGTTGGCCGGCACCCGGTCCAGGTAGGGGCCGTAGCCCACCAGGTCGTCGGCCTCGGCGAGCGCGGTGGCCGCCTCGGGCGTCGTCCACCAGCGGGCGCCGGGCCCGAGCCCGACGACGGTCACCGAGCCGCCCTGAGGGGCAGGTGGCGGGGGCTCCACCCCGGTCACCGCGGCCTCCGGTACCGGGAGCTGGAGGTCGGCGGCGTCGTTGCCCGGCCCGGTCAGCTCCGAGGGCAGCAACGCGAGGGAGAAGTAGGGCACCGTCTCCGGGTCGACATCGGCCAGCGGGAGCACCCGCTGCCGGTCGGTGGTCGCCCGCTCCACGTACCAGGCGCGGTCCAGCACGCCCGCGACGGAGAAGGCGTCCCGGACGGCGGGGAAGGTGCGGCCCAGCTTCATCACCGCGGCCGAGTCGGCGGTCTCCAGCCAGGCGGCGAGCTCCTCGGTGGGCAGCGTGCCGGGCAGCACGGTCAGCACCTCGTCGCGCTCGACCAGCGGCCGGCCCAGCACCGCGGCGGCCCCGCTCACGCTGGTCACCCCGGGCACGACCTCGGTCGGGTACCGGTGCGCCAGCCGCTTGTGCATGTGCATGTAGGAGCCGTAGAAGAACGGGTCGCCCTCGGCGAGGACGACGACGTCGCGGCCGGCGTCCAGGTGCGCGGCCAGCCGCTCGGCGGCCGCGGCGTAGAACTCGTCGATCGCGCCCTGGTAGCCACCGGGGTGGTCGGTGGCCTCGGTGGTCACCGGGTAGACCAGCAGCTCCTCGACCTGGCCCGCCCGCAGGTAGGGCTCGGCCAGCCCGCGGGCGACCGAGCGCCCGTGCCGCGCGGCGTGGAAGGCGACGACGTCGGCCGCGCCGATGAGCCGGGCCGCCTTGACCGTCACCAGCTCCGGGTCGCCGGGCCCCAGCCCGACCCCGTACAGCCGCCCGGTCATTCGGCGGTGCTCGCCAGCGCGTTGACCGCGGCGGCGGTGATCGCGGAGCCGCCCCGGCGGCCGCGGACGACCAGGAAGTCCAGGTCGGAGGCGGCGAGGGCGTCCTTGCTCTCCACCGCGCCGATGAAGCCCACCGGGATGCCGACCACCGCGGCGGGGCGCGGGGCGCCGGCGGCGACCATCTCCAGCAGGTGGAACAGCGCGGTCGGGGCGTTGCCGATGGCGACGACGGCGCCGTCCAGCTTGTCGCCCCACAGCTGCAGGGCGGCCGCCGTCCGGGTGGTGCCCAGGGCCGCGGCGAGGTCCGGCGTCCGCGGGTCGTTGAGCGTGCAGACCACCTCGTTGTAGGCGGGCAGCCGCTTGCGGGTGACGCCGGCGGCCACCATCTGGGCGTCGCAGAGCACCGGGGCGCCGCGCTCGAGCGCCGCGCGGGCCTTGCCGACCACGCCCTCGGACCAGGCGACGTCGTCCACCAGGTCGACCTGGCCGCAGGCGTGGATCATCCGCACCGTCACCTGCGCGACGTCGGCCGGCAGCCGGTCCAGCGCGGCCTCGCGGCGGATCGTCGCGAAGGACTGCCGGTAGATCTCGGCGCCGTCGTGCTCGTACTCGTAGCTCACCCTGCTCCGATCTCGTAGCCCTGACCGGTGGCCAGGACGTCGACCGATCCTGCCGGGCGCCCGCAGCGCCGCTCGCACCCGGCCCAGTGCTGGGGGCCGGGGACCGGCAGCGTGCCGGTGGCCACCGCCCGCGCGGCGTCGGCCCGGACGTCGGCCCGCGACTTGGCGCACCCGGGCAGCCCGGCGCACGCGGTGACCTGCGCCCAGGGGCTCGCCGCGTCGAAGACCAGGCCCGCGGAGTGCAGCGCGGTGGCGACGTCGTCGACGTACTCGTCGGGCAGGTCGGGGACGGCGACGCTGCGCCACGGCGTCAGCTGCACCTCGCTGCCCAGCGCCGCGGTGACCTGCACGAGGACGTCGAGGGCGGCGGTGGTCAGCCGGCCCAGCGGCACCAGCCCGACCAGCGCCACCCGGCCGTCGCCCTGCTCGAGGGAGCCGACCGGCGGGTCCGCGGCGGGCACCGCCAGCGGCACCACCGAGCTCCCGAGGCGGGCGGCCACCCGCGCCGGGCCGTCGTCCAGCTCGTGCACCCGCCAGGCCTGCGAGCCCTGGGCGGCCCGCTCGTCGAGGAACGCGCGGGCCGCGCGCAGCAGAAGGTCGTGCGCCTGCGCCGGGGCCGCGCGGAGCCCGGAGCCGTGCCCGGCGAGGACCAGCGCGAGGGCGTCGGGCGCCACCGCGACCAGGCCGGCGTCCCCCGCGAGGCCGTGCACGTCGCCGCGGCCGTCGTCCACGGTGACCAGGAAGCGGCCGGGCAGCGCGGCCAGCGACGGGTCGGCGACCAGCCCGGCGTCCAGGGCCTGCACCACCGGCCGGACGTCGACCAGCCCGCCGGACCGCCCGGACAGCACGCTGGCCACCACGTTGCGGGCGGTCTCGTGGGCCTCCGAGGGCAGCAGCCCGGCGTCGTGCAGCCGGCGGGCCAGCTCGGGCGGGGCGTCGTCGGCCAGGCCGCGCAGCTGCACGTTGCCGCGGCTGGTCAGCTCCAGCGCGCCGTCGGCCAGGTCGACCGCGGCCTGCGCGAGCACCAGCAGCTGCGCACCGGTCAGCAGCCCGCCGGGCACCCGGACCCGGGCCAGCCGGCCGTCGGCGGCCAGGTGCGTCTGCACCGCACCCGGGCAGGCGTCGGCACGGTCGCGGGGAGTCATGGCGGCCCGAGGTTACGTGCGGCCCACCTCGACGTGGGCCGCGCGGGGGCGGATCCTGCACCTGGGCGGCCGGGAAGCACGAGAGGTGCCCGTGCGTTCCACCGGCCGCCTGAGAGGAGGCCACGATGACCACCATCGACCTGCACTCCGAGTTCCTCCGCGCCGAGCTGTTCCTGATCAGCGGGCAGCCGACCGAGGCCGTGGCGATCCTGGCCCCGGTCGTGGCGGCCTACCCGCAGGACATCGCGGTGCTCGAGCTGCTCGGCCGGGCCTGTTTCGAGTCCGCGCAGCTCGCCCGCGCCGAGGAGGCGTTCGGCCAGCTGGTCGAGCTGGCCCCCGCCGACGGCTGGGCCCGCCGCGCGCTGGCCCGCACGCTGGAGCGGCAGCACCGCCCCGCCGAGGCGGCCACCCACCACCGGGTGGCCGACGCCCTGGGCGCGGCGAGCTGAGTCAGGCCCGGCGACCGAGCCGGGCCAGCAGGGCCGTCTGCCGGTCGGCGTCCGCGCCGACCGGCAGTGCCGGCCCGCAGATGCCGTCCATGTGCAGCGCGTCCCCGAAGGAGTCGGCGCCGGCCTCGATGCGGTCCAGCTCGGCGTCGGCGAGGGTCTCGTCGCCGCCGGTGGCCCGGGCGACGTCCCAGCGGTGCACGACCAGGTCCCACACGTAGAACTGCTCCAGCGTGGCGCCGACGGTCGTGGGGCCGAAGAAGCCGTCGTAGGCGGTGTCGAGCAGCCCGTCGGTGAGCAGGTCCCGGACGGTGCCGGTGTGCGCGCGGAAGGCAGTGGCCGGGTCGGCGAGGTCGGGGCGGGGGCCGACGTCCGCGCCGTGCGTGGTGAGCAGCTCGCGCTGGGTGTCCACGACGTGCGCGACGACGTCGCGGGCCGTCCAGCCCTCGCATGGGGAGGGCCGGTCCCACCGGTCGGCGGGGACGGCGTCGAGGACGGCGGTCAGGGCTGCGGCGGCGGCCCGGTGGGCGGCGGCGGTCCGGTGCATGCCCACCACCCTGGCGGGGTGCGGCAGGGTGGGTCTTGATGGAACCCGACACGACCGACGCGGTGGAGCGGGCGCACCTGCGGGCCCCGGACGACCGCTCGCACACCATGTTCCGGTACGCGCCCCCGCCGGACCTCGTCCCGCTGGTGCAGCGGTTCTGGATCCCCGTGTGGTCGGTGCCGCCGGGGCAGGAGTCGGTGCAGCGGGTGCTGCAGTACCCGGTCGGGCTCGTCGTCGTCAGCCCCGACTACGCCCGGTTCTACGGCGTCGTCACCGGGCTGTCGGAGACCGTGCTCGCCGGCGACGGGTGGGCGGTCGGGGTGATGCTGACGCCGGCGGCCGGGTCGCTGGTGTCCGGTGTCGACATGTCGACCCTCACCGACCGCCATGTCGACATCGGCGAGCTGCTCGGCGACCCCGGGAGGGAGCTGGCCGACCGGGTGCGGACGGCGATGGGCCCCGACCCGCGCGCCCCGGCGGCGCACGCCGTGGCGGTGCAGGCCTTCGCCGACCTGCTGCGCCCGTCCCTGCCGGTGGACGCCGAGGGCGAGCTGGTGGACCGGGTGGTCGGGCTGGTCGAGTCGCGCCCGGACCTGGTGCGGGTGGCCCAGCTGTGCGCGGCGACCGGGCTGGGCGAGCGGGCGCTGCAGCGGTTGGTCGCGCGCCGGCTGGGGCTCACGCCGAAGTGGTTGGTGCAGCGGCGCCGGCTGCACGAGGCGGCCGAGCGGCTGCGGGCCGGGGACGGATCGCTCGCGGAGACCGCGACTCTGCTGGGCTACGCCGACCAGGCGCACTTCACCCGTGACTGGGCCGCGGTGGTCGGCACCCCGCCGGGGCGGTTCGCCGCGGAGCACCGCCGTCCGGGCTGATCAGGCGATGTCGACGTCCACGCCCTCGTCGGCGAGCAGCTCGGCGACGGTCTGCACGACCAGGCCGTGCTCGGTGGGGTCGCCGTCGGCCGGGTCGGCCAGGTGGTCGCAGAACTCCTCGTAGCGCTGCTCCCCGCCCAGGGTCAGGTACTCGACCCACAGGACCTTGGTCGAGACCGGGCACAGCCGGGCGGCCTCGAGCAGGCTCAGGGTCAGCCTCGGGGGGACCAGGCGCAGCGCGGGCCGGTCGTGGTCGTGGCCGTCGGCGGGGGAGAGCGCTGCGGTCATGGGAGGCCTTCCGGGGAGCCCTGGGTTGGGTGCAACCGAACCTAGGGCCATGTACCAGCTGGTCACCACGGCGCGACCTGATACGTGCGCGTTCCGGTTGTTGGCAACTTCATCCCGCGTGTTGTCAGAAGTCCTCGAGGGGCCCGTCGCCGGCCCGGGCCACGGCCCCCGACGCGGCGCCGGCCCGGAACACGGAGAGGTCGTCGGCGCCGTCGACCTGGAAGCCCCAGCCGGCGTCCAGCGCCGGGACCGTCAGCGCTCCGCCGGCGCCGGTGTTCAGCTCGACCGGGGTCCCCGGTGGCGCGGCGACCACCAGCGTGGCCCCGAAGGTGGAGGAGTCACCGGCGTAGGAGGCGCAGCGGGCCACGACCACCAGGGTGGCCGGGTCGGTGCCGGCCGGGTGGGTCGACGTGCCGCAGGGCTGGGCGGCGAAGCCCGTCCCGGCGACGGTGCTGGTGGCCACCGCGCCGGTGGGCAGCACGACCGCGACGGTCACCGCCTGCGCGGTCGTCCCACCGGGGGCCGGGAAGGTGCCCGACCCGAGCACCGTCACCGCCAGGTCCTGCGGCCGGCGTCCGGTCGGACCGGTGACCTGCTCGACCGCGACGCGGTAGGCGAACGGGTCGACCGGGTCGGTTCCCGAACGGGCGGCCAGCGGCGTCCCCGCCCAGCTGGCCGACGTCTGCAGCAGCACCGGCCGGTCGGTGGTCACCGGGGTGCCGTCCCGGCTGACCCGGGCCACCACCCCGCCGCCGCCGGCGCGGTCCAGCCGCACGGCCGACACCCCGTCGGCGGTGCCCACCGGCCGGGAGGTGCGCGCCGCCGTGCCGTCGGCGGCCACGTCGAACCCGGCGGACACCTCGACCTCGTCCCCGGGCGCGGCGACCAGCAGCAGGGCCGCGCCGCGGTCGTCCTCGACGGTGGCCGAGAAGACGGTCGAGGAGGCGCTGCTGCGGGCCGTGACCTGGGAGCTCATCGCCGCCGCGGGGGACCCGGTCGGGCCGGTGAACCAGGTGGCCGTCGTCCCGCCGTCCTCGACCTGCACCAGCAGCGCCCAGCGGTGGCCGACCGCGTCGCCGGCGTAGAGCAGCCGGGCCCGGTCCGGTGCCGGCGCCATCTGGTCGCGCAGGTCGGCGACGAACTCCGTGTCCCCGGCCAGCGACCCCCGCGCCGGGCCCAGCGGGACCGGGGGCGCGCCGGTCGCCGGGGGCTCCGCGGGGCGCACCAGGTCGGGCAGGGCGGTGACGCCGACGGCGAGGACGGCGACCACCGCGACGGCGGCGCCCGCGATCGCCCACCGGCCCCGGCGCACGGCGCGCACCCCGTCGGCGACGGCGGCGTCGTCCAGGTCGGCCAGCTGCGCGGTCCCGGCCAGCACCTCCAGCCGGGCCGGCAGCTGCTCCGCCGGCACCCCGAGCCGGCCCGGCAGGCCCGCCAGGTCCACGCCGGGCACCCGCCGCGCGACCTCGTCGGCCGGGCGGTCCTCGAACCAGCGCAGCACCACCGCCGCGCGCTCGGCGCGGGTCAGCCCGGCGAGCCCGGCGGACAGCTCGGCCGCGGCCGCGGCGTCGGCGGGGGAGACCCACCACGGCGTCCCCGGGGAGCCGCTGAGGACCACCTCGCGGCCCACCCGGCGGCGCAGGTGGGCGCGCACGAGCGCGTCGACCCCGCCCCCGCGGGCCAGGGCGCGCGCCAGCAGGTCGCGGGCACCCGCGTCGCTGCCGGCCAGCAGGAACGCCGTCGGCAGCAGCTCCCGCCAGTCGTCGGTCACCGGCACAGTGAACCCCCGATCGGGTTCGTCCGGTGCCCGGCGGGGCACGGTGCCGCGGTGATCACCACGTGAAGCGCCGGACGTCCTGGCCGCGCCGCCTGTGGCGCGCCGCCCGCGGGTCGCTGTGGCCCCTCCCGGTGGTCGGGGTGGTGGTCGCCATCGGGCTCGGCGTCGCCCTCCCGGCCCTGGACGAGGCGCTGGAGGGAGCCGACGGGAGCAGCCCGCTCACCTTCGTCTTCGGCGGCGGGCCGTCCGCGGCCCGGGACGTGCTGGCCGCCATCTCCGGGTCGCTCATCTCCGTCACCGGGCTGGTCTTCTCGCTGACCGTCGTGGCCCTGCAGCTGAGCAGCAGCCAGTACAGCCCGCGGGTGCTGCAGACGTTCGTGACCGACCGGGTGGTGCAGCTGACGCTCGGCCAGCTGGTGCTCACCTTCGTCTACGCCCTGTCGGTGCTGCGCACGGTGCGGACCGAGGACGCCGGGACGTCGGCGCAGGCCTTCGTGCCGCGGCTGTCGATCACCGTGGCCTACGTGCTGACCCTCGGCGCGGTGGTCGCGCTGCTGCTGTTCCTCGGCCACCTCGCCCGGTCGCTGCGGGTCGAGACCATGCTGCGCGACGTCCACGACGAGGCCATGCGGACCTACGACGAGGAGCTCGGCAGCGACCCCGACGGCCCGGGCCCGGTGCTGCCCGGGGGGCGGCCGGAGCCGGTGGTCGTCGGCTCCAGCGGGTTCCTCGTCGACGTCGACGACCGGGTGGTGGCCCGGGCGGCGGAGCAGGCGGGCGCGGTGGTGCTGCTCGAGCCGTGCATCGGTGATCCCGTGCTGGCCGGCGTGCCGGTCGCGCACGTCTGGGCCCCGCCCGGCAGCGACCTCACCCCGGTCCGGGTGGCGGTCGAGGCCGGCCTGCGGCTGCACCACGAACGCTCCGCCGACCGGGACGTCGCCTACAGCCTGCGCAAGGTGGTCGACATCGCCGCCCGCGCGCTGAGCCCGGGTGTGAACGACCCGACGACGGCGGTCCACGCCCTCAGCCACGTCTCGGCCCTGCTCGGGGACCTGGCCCACCGCCCGCTGGGGCCGGCGGTCACCGTCGACGAGCAGGGCGGCACCCGGCTGGTGGTGCCGCAGCGGTCCCTGGAGTCGCTGGTCCGGCTGGGCCTGGAGGAACCGGTGCAGTACGCGGAGGGCTCGCCCGCGGTGCTGCGCCGGCTGGCCGGGGTGCTGCGCGAGCTGGCCTGGCGCGCGCCCGACGGGCGGCTGGACACGGTGCTGCGCACCTGGCTCGACCGGGTCTGCGCGGTGGCCGGGCGGACGGCGGACCTGGACGCCGAGGAGGTACGGGGCTGGCGGACCGACGTGGAGGACGCGCTGGCCGGGCGCTGGCGGCGGGCCTGGCCGGAGGGGGCGGCCGCCACGGAGCGCACACTCCAGGGGTGAACCCGGCCGAGGTCGTCGCGCGGCTGCGCGCCGCCGGGTGCGTGTTCGCCGAGGAGGAGGCCGCGTTGCTGGCCGCCGACGGCCGCGACCTCGACGCCCTGGTCGCCCGGCGGGTGGCCGGGGAGCCGCTGGAGCAGGTGCTCGGCTGGGTCGCCTTCTGCGGCCTCCGGGTGCTCCTGGACCCCGGCGTCTTCGTGCCGCGCCAGCGCACCGCGCTGCTGGTCGAGGAGGCGGTCGCGCTGGGCGGCCGGGTGGTCGTGGACCTCTGCTGCGGCTCCGGTGCGGTCGGCCTCGCGGTGGCCGCGGGGCTCCCGGACGCCGAGCTGGTCGGCGCGGACGTCGACCCCGCCGCGGTCGCCTGCGCCCGGCGCAACGGCGTGGGTGCCCGGGCCGGGGACCTGTTCGACGCCCTGCCGGAGCACCTGCGCGGGCGGGTGGACCTGCTCTGCGTGAACGCCCCCTACGTGCCCACCGACGCGATCGCCGACATGCCGCCGGAGGCCCGCGACCACGAGCCGGCCACGGCGCTGGACGGCGGGGCGGACGGGCTGGACCTGCACCGCCGGGTGGCCGCCGGCGCCCGGGGCTGGCTGGCCCCGGGCGGCTCCCTGCTGCTGGAGACCAGCCGGCGGCAGGCGCCCGGCACGCTGGCCGCGGTGACCGCCGGCGGGCTGGCCGCCCGGCTGGTCACCGACGACGACCGCGGTGCCGCGGTCGTCGTCGGCACCCGGGTCAGGGGTTCGTGATCAGGTCCATGTTCAGCTGGGCGCCGGCCATCAGCCCGGCGGCCATCGAGGCGACCACCTGGCCCATCGGCTCGACCGCGTTGCCCGCCGCCCACACCCCCGTCACCGGCGTCCTCCCGGTGGGCTCGGCGACGATCTTGGTGCCCAGCACCAGGTCGCCCATCCGCAGCTCCTCGACCGGCAGGTCCAGCCCGGCCAGGTGGTCGGTGCGGGCCCGCACGAAGGAGGTGACGACCAGCGCCTCGCGGGCGACCACCTCGCCCGAGGCCAGCCGGACCCCGGAGAGGCGGTCGTCGGTCACCTCGACCCCGGCCACCGCGCCCTCGACCACCTGCACGCCGCGCGCGTCCAGCGTCGCCCGCTCCTCCGCGGTCGGGGAGTACCCGTGCGCGAAGAGGACGACGTCCGGGCTGAGCTGGGAGAACATCAGCGTCGAGTGCACCGACACCGGGCTGGTGGCCAGCACCCCGATCGCCTGGCCGCGCACCTCGTAGCCGTGGCAGTAGGGGCAGTGCAGGACGTCGCGGCCCCACCGCTGGGCCAGGCCGGGGACGTCGGGCAGCTCGTCCACCCCGCCGCCGGCCAGCAGCAGCCGCCGCGCGGTCAGCGCCCCGCCGTCGGCCAGCTCCACCACGAACCCGCCGTCGGTGCGCCGGGCGTCGACCACCCGCCCGTCCACCACCCGGCCGCCGTAGCCCTCGAGCTCGCGCCGGCCGATCGCCAGCAGGTCACGGGGCGCGATGCCCTCGTGGCCCAGCACGTTGTGCGCCCCGTCCGCCGGGGCGTTGCGCGGCCGGTCGTCGTCCACGACCACCACCGACCGCAGCGAGCGGGCCAGCGCCTTAGCCCCGCTCAGCCCCGCCGGACCCCCACCGATGACCACCACGTCCGCATCCATGCCGACGACGATGCGGCCCACCGCGCCGGTACCGCAACGATCCGTGCCGATCCGGCAAACCGTCGACGCGACCCTCAGACGGTGACCCGGGCCAGCGGGACCAGGGGCTCGCGGCCCAGCTCGCTCCTGGCCAGCGACCGCAGGTGCACCTCGTCGGGCCCGTCGAACAGCCGCATCGCCCGGTGCCAGCCGGCCATCGCGGCCAGCGGGGTGACGTCGGTGACCCCCGCGCCGCCGTGGGTCTGGATGGCCCGGTCGATCACCGAGGACGCCGCCCGCGGCACCGCGACCTTGGCCATCGCGACCAGGTCCTTGGCCGCCTTGTTGCCCTCCGTGTCGATGACCTGGCAGGCCTGGTGGCAGATCAGCCGGGCCTGGTCGAGCTCGATGCGGCTCTCGGCGATCTGGTGCTGCACCACGCCCTGCTCGGCCAGCGGCCTGCCGAACGCGACCCGCTCCCGCACCCGGGCGACCATCATCGCCAGGGCCCGCTCGGCCGCCCCCAGGGCGCGCATGCAGTGGTGGATGCGACCGGGCCCGAGCCGGGCCTGCGCGGCGGCGAACCCGCCGCCCTCCTCGCCGATCACCGCCGACACCGGGACCCGGACGTCGTCGAAGCGCACCACGCCGTGCCCGTGCTGGTCGTGCTGGCCGAAGACCGGCAGGTCGCGCTCGACGGTGATGCCCGGGGTGTCGCGCGGCACGACCAGCATCGACTGCTGCCGGTGCGTGGGGGCCTGCGGGTCGGTCTTGCCCATGACCACCAGGACGGCGCACCGCGGGTCGAGCACGCCCGAGGTCCACCACTTGCGGCCGTTGACCACGTAGTCGCCGCCGTCGCGCTCGATGCGGGTCTCGATGTTGGTGGCGTCGCTGCTGGCCACCGCGGGCTCGGTCATGGCGAACGCGGAGCGGATCTCCCCGGCCAGCAGGGGTTCGAGCCACTGCTGCTTCTGCTCGGGCGTGCCGAGCAGGTGCAGCAGCTCCATGTTCCCGGTGTCGGGCGCCGCGCAGTTGGTGGCCTCGGGGAAGAGGTCCAGGCTCCAGCCGGTCAGCTCGGCCAGCGGCGCGTACTCCAGCTGGGTCAGCCCGGACTCGCTGGGCAGGAACAGGTTCCACAGCCCCTGCGCCTTCGCCTCGGTCTTGAGCCTCTCCACCACCGGGGGCACGTCGTGCCCGTGCGGGCCGGCCTCGCGGCGGGACTGCTCGTACTCCGCCTCGGCGGGCAGCACCTGGTCGCGCAGGAAGTCCACCATCCGGGCGTGCAGCTCGGTCGCACGGCTTGACGGGGTGGCGAGGGAGTGGGTCATGATCAGCCTTCCTGAACACGTGCGCCGCTGCACGGTGGCGGCACGCTAGCAGCGGGGTCCGACGGTCCCGGGCGAGGAGGGCGACGTGGCGGCGGGCATCGGGGCCTCGATCCGGCGGCTGCGCACCGCGCGCGGGATCAGCCTGCGCGCGCTGGCGGCCGGCCTCGGCGTCAGCCCGGCGACGCTGAGCGCGGTGGAGAACGGCCACACGGGGGTCAGCGCCGTCCGGGTGGCGGCCATCGCCGAGCTGCTCGGCGTCCCGGTGGCCCGGGTGTTCGACCCCGACGGCCGCGGTCCGGGCCCCGACGTCCTCACCGGGCTGCCGGCCCCCGGCCCGCCGGCACCCGCCGACGGCGACTGGCGGCACTACGGACCGCTGCAGCTGGACCCGGCGCTGACCGCGGCCCTGGTCGGGTTCGTCGAGGTCGGCTACCACGGCTCCACCATCCGCACGATCGCCGCGCGCGCGGGGTTGTCGGTCTCCGGTCTCTACCACTACTACGAGAGCAAGTACGACATGCTCGTCGCGCTGCTCGACCGCACGATGGCCGACCTCGACACCCGGGTCCGCGCCGCCCGCGCGGAGGGTGCCGACCCGGTGCAGCGGGTCGCGTTGCTGGTCGAGTGCCTGGCGCTGTTCCACTCCCACCGGCGGGCCACCGCGTTCCTCGGGGCCAGCGAGATGCGCAGCCTCGCCCTCGCCGACTACCAGCGGGTGGCCGCGGTCCGCCGCGCCCAGCAGCAGGCCGTCGACGAGGAGGTGGCCGCCGCGGTCGCCGCGGGTCAGCTGTCGGTCGGCGACCCCCGGGCGGCCGCCCGCGCCGTCGTCACGCTGTGCACCGCGATCCCGCAGTGGTTCCGGCCGGACGGCCCGCTGACGCCCGAGGACGTCGCCGAGCAGTACGTCGACTACGCCCTGCGGCTGCTCGGCGGGGCAGCGTTGCGCGACCGTGGCGACGACCTTGACCCCCCTCGCCTGTGACCTGCATCATCCTGCACGCCAGCGCGGACCGGACGAGCGTCCGGTCGTGCGGGTCCCTGCCGCTCGACGAGGAGACGACATGACCAGCACCGAGAAGCCCGAGGTCCCCGACCTGACCGACCTGCTCGCCGACTCGCCGACCAACTGGGGCAAGTGGGGCCCCGACGACGAGGTGGGCGCGCTGAACTACCTCACCGCCGACGAGGTGCTGCGCGGCATCGCGCACGTGAAGAAGGGCGAGGTGCACACGCTGCAGCGCCTGATCGGTGACCCGAAGGGCGACCCGGTGTGGCCCGGTCGCACCCCGGCGGAGCGCACGCAGATCCTCGACGAGTCCAGCTGGGACGGCTCCGACGCCCCGTCCTACCCCGGCGGCCTGCACTACGCCGACGACAAGATCAACGCGTTCCTGCAGGGCTCCACGCAGTACGACGCGCTGGGCCACGTCTGGTACGGCGGCAAGATCTGGAACGGCTACGACGCCCGCACCACCGTCGGCGGCCTGCAGAAGGCCAGCGTCGAGCCGATCGCGCAGAAGGGCGTGGTCGGTCGCGGCATCCTGCTGGACATGGCCCGCTTCCGCGGCAAGCGGACGCTGGACAAGGCCGAGACCTTCACCCACACCGACCTCGAGGAGTGCGCGCGGGCGCAGGGTGCGGAGATCCAGAAGCGCGACGTGCTGGTGATCCGGACCAACTTCCTGCAGCTGTTCCACGACCAGGGCGAGGCGTTCTACGAGGGCTTCTGCGAGCCGGGCCTGGTGTACAGCCCCGAGCTGGTGCAGTGGTTCCAGGAGATGGAGATCCCCAACCTGGTCACCGACACGATCGCCAACGAGGTCACCTTCGACCCCAACAACGGGACGGCGCTGCCGCTGCACAGCGCGCTGATGCGCAACCTCGGGGTCACCCTCACCGAGATCGCCGACCTGGAGACCCTCGCCGACAGCTGCGCCGAGGACGGCCAGTACACGTTCCTCTACGCCGCCGCCCCGCTCAAGGTGCACCTGGGCTCGGGGTCGCCGGTGAACCCCCTGGCGATCAAGTGAGCGTCTACACCGACAAGCCGTGGCTGGCCCTCTACGGGGAGGGTCAGCCGGCCTCGATCACGCCCGAGCACGCCACGCTGCTCGACGTCTTCCGGGCCACGGTGGGAGCGACCCCCGACGCGGTCGCGATCAGGTACTTCGACGGCTCGCTGACCTACGCCGACCTCGACGCCGCCTCCGACGCCCTCGCCCTGGGGCTGCTGGAGGGCGGTTTCGCCCACGGCGACCGGATGGGCCTCTACGTGCAGAACGACCCGGCCTTCGTCATCGGGCTGCTCGGCGCGTGGAAGGCCGGCGGGGCCGCGGTCGCGATCAACCCGATGAACAAGGCCGCCGAGCTGACCTACCTGCTCACCGACTCCGGGGCCACGGCGCTGCTGTGCCTGGACGAGCTGTACGACACCGTGGCCCGCGGCGTGCTGCCGGGGACGCAGGTCCGCACGGTCATCACCTGCTCGGGGCTGGACCACCAGACCCGTGCCGACCCCCGGCTGTTCGACGGGACGACGAAGTCCACCCCGGAGGGCACCACCGACCTCGACGAGCTGGTCGCCCGGTTCGCCGGTCAGCAGCCGCCGCCGGTGGAGCTGTCCGGCGACGACATCGGGGTGCTGACCTACACCTCGGGCACCACCGGCCGGCCCAAGGGTGCGATGAACACGCACTCGACCATGACGTTCAACGCCTACACCTACCGCGAGTGGATGCGGCTGGGCCCGGACGACGTGGTGCTCGGCGTGGCCCCGCTGTTCCACATCACCGGGCTGATCGGGCACGTGGCCATCGCCGTGCTGGTCGGCTGCCCGCTGGTCATCGCGCACCGGTTCCACCCCGACGTGGTGCTCGAGGCCATCCGGGAGCACCGGCCGACCTTCACCGTCGGCGCCATCGCGGTGTTCATCGCGCTGGGCAACGCCGAGGGCGCCACCCGGGAGGACTTCTCCTCGCTGCGGGCGGTCTACTCCGGCGGCGCGCCGATCGCGCCGGCGGTGACCGACCAGCTGGAGGAGAAGCTCGGCGTCTACGTGCACAACATCTACGGGCTCACCGAGACCAACAGCCCCTCGCACGGCGTGCCGATGGGCGTGAAGGCCCCGGTCGACGAGAACTCCGGCGCGCTGAGCGTCGGGGTGCCGGTCTACGACACCGTGGTCCGGGTGCTCGGCGAGGACGGCGAGGAGGTGCCGGTCGGCGAGGTGGGGGAGTTCGCCACCGCAGGTCCCCAGGTCGTGCCCGGCTACTGGGAGCGGCCCGACGCCACCGCGGAGTCCATCCCCGGCGGTGAGCTGCGCACCGGCGACGTCGGGTTCATGGACGCCCAGGGCTGGTTCTTCCTGGTCGACCGCAAGAAGGACATGATCAACGCGGCCGGCTACAAGGTGTGGCCGCGCGAGGTGGAGGACGTGCTCTACGGGCACCCCGCCGTCCGCGAGGTCGCCGTGGTCGGCATCCCCGACGAGGTGCGCGGCGAGACGGTGAAGGCCTACGTCTCGACCAAGCCGGGGGCCACCGTGGACCCCGACGAGGTCATCGCCTGGGCCAAGGAGCGGATGGCCGCCTACAAGTACCCGCGCCACGTCGAGGTGGTCGAGGAACTCCCCAAGACCACCACCGGCAAGATCCTCCGGCGCGAGCTGCGCGCCCGGAACTGACGCACGCGGGCCCCGGGACCGCGGTGGTTCCGGGGCCCGCGTGCGGGGGTCAGTGCTGGCGGCGGCGGCCGACCAGGACGGCGCCGGTGCCGGCCAGCAGGAGGACGGTGCCCAGGGCGGTGAGGGGGAGGGCGGTGTCGTCGCCGGTGGCGGCGAGGGCGCCGGTGGTGATCCGCCCGTCGGCGTCGACGGTGAACGCGGTCTCGACGAGCAGGGGGGTGCCGTCGGCGGCGGTGGCCTCGAGGACGAGACGGTGGGCGCCGGCGGGGACGTGCGCGGGGAGGGTGGCACTGACCTGCACGGTGCCGTCCGCGGGCGCGGACCCGGTGAGCAGGACGACCGGGGTGGAGTGCAGGGTGACGGTGTAGGTGCTGCCGGGCTCGAGGCCGGTGGCCGCCACCGTGAAGGGCGCACGGGCGGCCACGCTGCCGGCGCCGCCGACCAGGGTGATCGAGGCGGCGCCCGCACCCGGGACGGGGTCGGTGGTGGGGACGGCGGCCCACTGGGCGTAGAGGGTGACGCTGGCGGTGAGGGTGGTCGTGGCGCCGGCGGCCCTGGCGGTGCCGCTGCCGTCGGCGGCGGTGTTCCAGCCGCTGAACCTGTAGCCGGCGCGGGTGAGCCCGGTGCCGTCGGCGACGGTGACCGTGCCGCCGGTGCGCGCGGTCTGGGTGGCCGGGACGGTGCCGGTGCCGCCGTTGGGGTCGTAGGTCAGGGACTCCGGAGCCGCAGCCAGCCGGAGGACCCGGTTCGCGGTCGCTCCGTCGTAGGTCGTGAAGTCACCGAGGACGTAGACGTCGCCGTCGGTACCGCTCACCACGACGTTCACGCCGGCGTCGGGACCGGTGCCGGTGCGGAGGGTGGTGTCGAGCGCGCCGGTGGTGGTCAGGCGGGCGAGGTGCGGGGTGGGCACGCCGTCGTAGGTGGTGAACCTGCCACCGACGAGGACCTCGTCGGTGCTGTCGATCGCCAGGTCGTAGATGTCGTCGTCGACGCCGCTGCCCGTGGTGAAGGTGGTGTCGAGGGCGCCGGTGCTGCTGAGACGGGCGACCTGGCGGGCGGGGGCGCCGCCGTAGGTGGTGAAGTCGCCGGCGACGACGATCCTGCCGGTGCTGTCGATCGCCGGGTAGAACGCGCTGCCGTCGAACCCGCTCCCGGTGGTGAAGGTGGTGTCGAGGGCGCCGGTGGGGGTGAGGCGGGCGATGCGGGGGGCGGGGACGCCGTCGTAGTGGGTGAAGTTGCCGCCGACGAGGACCCTGCCGGTGCTGTCCACCGCCACGCTGGACACGGCGCCGTCGAACCCGCTCCCGGTGGTCGTGAAGGTGGTGTCCAGCGTGCCGTCGGGCAGGTAGCGGGCGATGCCGTTGCGGCTGACGCCCTCCGCGCTGGTCAGACCGCCGACGACGACGAGGCGGCCCTGGGGGTCGAGGACGGCGTCGAGCACCAGGCCACCGATGCCGATCGGGGCGAAGGCGGTGTCACGGGTGCCCTCCGACGGCGCGGCCTGGGCGGTGCCGGCGCCCAGGGCGACCGCAGCGGTGCCGAGGAGCAGGGCCAGCAGGGTCGACAGCAGACGCCTCGTGCCGTGGTCATCGGCAGGACCCGGGCCGGGTTGACCACGGGACGGGGCCGCGGTGCAGGGTGCGGCCCTCCTGGTTCCGCGAGGAGAACTTCCGGTACTCCACCGGCCGGTTCCGTGGAGATCCGCCGGTGGGGTACCGCATACTGCCGACGTGGCCACGACGCGTGGTGAGGGCGACGGCGACCGGGACGTGCTCCTGGCCCGGCTCGCCGTGGCGACCGACGCCGCGGGCCTGGGCCTGTGGGACTGGGACCTGCACACCGACGAGCTGGTCTGGGACGACCGCAGCCGGGCGATCTTCGGCCTGACCGGCGTGGAGCTCACCGGCACCGTCGCCGACATCGACCTGGCCATCCACCCCGACGACCGGCCGGTCGTGCAGGGCGCGCTCGACGAGGCGATCGTCGGCGGGGACCTGCTCGACGTGGAGTTCCGGGTGGTGCACCCCGACGGCGCGGTGCGGTGGGTCGCCGCGCTGGGCCGGGTGCTCCTGGACGGCGCCGGCGCGCCGGTGCGCATGGTCGGCACCAACGTCGACGTCACCGACGGCCGCGAGGCGGCGCAGCAGCAGTTCGCCGACGCGACCCGGATGGCGGGTCTGGTCACCGTCGCCGAGGAGCTGGGCCGGGTCGAGACCGTGGGCGGCGCCCTGGCCGTGGTCACCCGGCACGCGGCCGCCACGCTCGGCACCACCGGGGTCATCCTCTGCCTGACCGAGGAGGACGGCTCGGCGGTGACCACCTACGTCGACGCCCCGCTGGACGCCGCCACGGTGGACACCGTCCGGCGGCTGCCCGCCGACTTCCCGCTCCCGATGGTCGACTCCGCGGTCCACGGCCGGTCGCACTTCGTCCCCGACCTCGAGGCCGCGGCCGCGCAGTTCCCCGGCGGGGTCGGCGTCTGGCGCCGGTCGGGCGTGCGCTCGGGCTGCTCGGTGCCGCTGCGCTCGTCGCGGCGGCTGATCGGGTCCCTCGCCCTGGGCCAGCGGACCGACCGGCACTGGCGGCCGGCCGACCGGGAGTTCGTCGGCGCCCTCGGTGCGCTGACCGCGCAGACGATCACCCGGATCGCCTCCGCCGACGCGGCGGCCGAGGCGGCGTCGGCGGTGGCCCGGCTGGCCGAGACGCTGCAGCGCTCGCTGCTGACCGCGCCGCCGGAGCCCGACCACCTGCACGTCGTCCCGCGGTACCTGCCGGCCGCGGCCGAGGCGCAGGTCGGCGGCGACTGGTACGACGCCTTCCTCGGCCCCGACGGCGCCACCCACCTGGTCATCGGCGACGTCACCGGCCACGACCGGGAGGCCGCGGCCGCGATGGGCCAGCTGCGCAACCTGCTGCGCGGCATCGTGTGGGCCTCGGGCGGCACGCCGGCGCAGGTGCTGACCACCCTGGACCGCGCGGTCACCGGCCTCGACGTCGGCACCCTGGCCACCGTGCTCGTGGCCCGGGTGGAGCAGGCCGGCGCCGGCCGGGTGCTGCGCTGGTCCAACGCCGGCCACCCCTCGCCCCTGCTCGTGGACGGCGACGGCGAGGTCGTGCTGCTGGAGGGCCGGGACCTGCTGGTCGGCGTCGACCACACCGCCGACCGGCACGACCACGAGGTCCCGCTGGTCCCGGGCAGCACGGTGCTGCTGCACACCGACGGCCTGGTCGAGCGGCGCGGCAGCGACCTGGACGCCGGCACGGCCACGCTGGTGCAGACCGTGGGCCGGCTGGTGCGGGCCGGGGTGGGCCTGGAGGAGCTGTGCGACCGGGTGCTGGCCACCGTGCCGCGGCACCCGGAGGACGACGTGGCGCTCATCGCGCTGCGCGCCCACCCGGAGGACCTGCCCCGCCCACGGGAGGCCGGGCCGTCCGCCGTCCCCGAGCTGCCCAGCACCGCCGGGTAGCGTCGCGCCCAACCACGGCAGTGCGGAGGAAACCGGTGCGATCCCGGTGCGGTCCCGCCACTGTGACCCCTCGGGGGAGCCAGACACTGCGGCTGCCGTGCCCCACGAACTCCGGGCGCGGACCCGGGGGAAGGCTCACGGTGCGCACCTTCACGCTGCTCTCGACGTCCGACACCGACCTGCTGGCCGCCCGCACGAGTGACTCCGACTGGCGGCTGGGCAACCCCTACCGCGTCGGCGACCTCGTCGAGTTCGCCCGCGGCACCGACCTGGTGGTCTTCCGGATCCTCGGGTCGAGGCGCAAGTACGAGGACATGGTCGCGCCGCTGCTGGGCCTCGGCGTCCCGGTCGTGGTGCTGGGCGGCGAGCAGCTGCCCGACGCCGAGCTGATGGAGCTCTCGACCGTGCCGATGGGCGTGGCCACCGAGGCGCACGCCTACCTCGCGCAGGGCGGCCCGGACAACATCGTGCAGCTGCACCGCTTCCTCGCCGACACCGTGCTGCTGGACGGCGAGGGCTTCGAGCGCCCCGCCGAGGCACCGGCCTGGGGAGTGGTCGACCGGGCCACCACGGCGACCGGGCCGCGCGTCGCCGTCCTGTACTACCGGGCGCACCACCTGGCCGGGAACACCGCCTTCGTCGACACCCTGTGCGCGGCGGTCGAGACCGCCGGCGGGGTGCCGGTGCCGGTCTACACCGCCTCGCTGCGCGCGGTGGACCCCGCCATGCTCGACGTGCTGCGCACCGTCGACGCCATGGTCGTCACGGTGCTGGCGGCCGGCGGTTCACGGCCGGCCACCGCCCAGGCCGGCGGGGACGACGGCGCCTGGGACGTCGGCGAGCTCGCCCGGCTCGACATCCCGGTCGTCCAGGGCCTGGTGCTCGGCAGCGACCGCGAGACCTGGGCCGGCAACGACGACGGCCTGTCCCCGCTGGACGTCGGCAACCAGGTCGCCATCCCCGAGTTCGACGGCCGGATCATCACCGTGCCCTTCTCCTTCAAGGAGGTCGACGCCGACGGCCTGACCTCCTACGTGCCCGACCCCGAGCGGGCCGCCCGGGTCGCCGGCATCGCCGTCGCGCACGCCCGGCTGCGGCACACCCCGCCGGCCGAGCGCAAGGTCGTGGTGATGCTGTCGGCGTACCCGACCAAGCACGCCCGGATCGGCAACGCGGTGGGCCTGGACACGCCCGCCTCCGTCGTCCGGCTGCTGGCCGCGATGGCCGGGCAGGGCTACGACACCGGTCCGTTCGACGGGCCGGGCTCGCTGCCCGGCGTCGCGGACCTGGACGGCGACGCGCTGGTGCACGCGCTGATCGAGGCCGGCGGCCAGGACCCCGACTGGCTGACCGCCGAGCAGCTGAGCGGCAACCCGGTGCGCATCCCGGCCGCGGCGTACCGCGCGTACTTCGACACCCTGCCGACCGAGCTGACCGACCGCATGGTCGAGCACTGGGGCCCGCCGCCGGGGCAGCTGTTCGTCGACCCCACCGACGACTGCATCGTGTTCGCGGCGCTGCGGGCCGGCAACGTCGTGGTGATGGTGCAGCCGCCGCGCGGGTTCGGCGAGAACCCCATCGCGATCTACCACGACCCCGACCTGCCGCCCTCGCACCACTACCTGGCCGCCTACCACTGGCTGCGCTCGGAGTTCGGCGCGCACGCCCTGGTGCACGTGGGCAAGCACGGCAACCTGGAGTGGATGCCCGGCAAGACCGTGGGCCTGTCCGCCTCCTGCGCGCCCGACGCCGCGCTGGGCGACCTGCCGGTGGTCTACCCGTTCCTGGTCAACGACCCGGGCGAGGGCAGCCAGGCCAAGCGCCGGGCGCACGCGGTGCTGGTCGACCACATGGTGCCGCCGATGGCCCGCGCCGACTCCTACGGCGACATCGCCCGGCTGGAGCAGCTGCTCGACGAGCACGCCAACATCGCCGCGATGGACCCGCCGAAGCTGCCGGCCATCCGCCAGCAGATCTGGACGCTCATCCAGGCCGCGAAGATGGACCACGACCTGGGCCTGGAGGACCGGCCGCACGACGCCGAGTTCGACGAGATGATCCTGCACGTCGACGGCTGGCTGTGCGCCATCAAGGACTCCCAGATCCGCGACGGCCTGCACGTCTTCGGCTCCCCGCCCGAGGGCGACGCCCGGGTGGGCCTGGTGCTGGCGATCCTGCGCGCCCGGCAGATCTGGGGCGGCGCGGTCGCGATGCCGGGCCTGCGCGAGGCGCTCGGCCTGGTCGAGGACGGCACGGCGGGCCTGGCGGAGACCGACGCCGTCGAGGCCCGGGCGCTGGCGCTGGTCGAGGGCCTGGAGGCCGCCGGCTGGGTGTCCTCGGCGGTCGGGCCGGTGGTGGCCGAGGTGCTGGGCGGCCCGCACGCCGAGGTGGAGCGGGTGCTGCACTTCGCCGTCGACGAGCTGGTGCCGCGGCTGGCCCGCACCACCGACGAGATCGACATGGCGCTGCACGCCCTGGACGGCGGCTACGTGCCGGCCGGGCCCTCGGGCTCGCCGCTGCGCGGGCTGGTCAACGTGCTGCCGACCGGCCGGAACTTCTACTCCGTCGACCCGCGCGCCGTCCCGTCGCGGCTGGCTTGGGAGACCGGGCAGGGCCTGGCCGACGGGCTGCTGGAGCGCTACCGGTCCGAGGAGGGCTCGTGGCCCGCGTCGGTGGGCCTGTCGGTGTGGGGCACCTCGGCGATGCGGACCAGCGGTGACGACGTCGCCCAGGTGCTGGCCCTGCTCGGCGTCCGGCCGGTCTGGGACGAGGCGTCCCGCCGGGTCAAGGAGCTCGAGCCGATCCCGCTGGCCGAGCTGGCGCGGCCGCGGATCGACGTCACGGTGCGCATCTCCGGCTTCTTCCGGGACGCCTTCCCGCACGTGGTGACCATGCTCGACGACGCCGTCACCCTGGTCGCCGGCCTGGACGAGTCGCCCGAGGACAACTACGTCCGCAAGCACGTGGACGCCGACGTCGCCGACCACGGTGACCGCCGCCGGGCCACCACCCGGGTCTTCGGCTCCAAGCCCGGCGCCTACGGGGCGGGCCTGCTGTCGCTGATCGACAGCCGCGACTGGCGCACCGACGCCGACCTGGCCGAGGTCTACGCGGTGTGGGGCGGCTACGCCTACGGCCGCGACCTGGACGGCGTCGCCGCGCGGGGCGACATGGAGACGGCGTACCGGCGGATCGCGGTGGCGGCGAAGAACATCGACACCCGCGAGCACGACATCGCCGACTCCGACGACTACTTCCAGTACCACGGCGGGATGGTCGCCACGGTCCGCGCGCTGACCGGCGCCTCGCCGAAGGCCTACATCGGCGACTCCACCCGGCCCGAGCACGTGCGCACCCGGTCGCTGGTCGAGGAGACCTCCCGGGTCTTCCGCGCCCGGGTGGTCAACCCGAAGTGGATCGCCGCGATGCGCCGGCACGGCTACAAGGGCGCCTTCGAGATGGCCGCGACCGTGGACTACCTGTTCGGCTACGACGCCACCACCGGTGTGGTCGCCGACTGGATGTACGAGAAGCTGACCCAGAGCTACGTGCTCGACCCGGAGAACCGCGCGTTCCTGGAGGAGTCCAACCCCTGGGCCCTGCACGGCATCGCCGAGCGGCTGCTCGAGGCCGTCGACCGGGAGCTGTGGGCCGAGCCGGACCCGGAGGTCCTGGCCCAGCTGCAGCAGGCCTACCTGGAGACCGAGGGCGACCTCGAAGCCGGACCCCGCACCCCTGCCGAGAGGACCTCGTGACCCACCGCCGTTCCGCCCTGCTCGTCCTGCCCGCCGCGCTGCTCCTGGCGGCGTGCGGGTCCTCGACCTCCTCCGGTGGGGGCTCCTCGTCCGGTGCGGCGACCGCGTCCTCGCCGGCGGTGCAGGGCCCGACGACCGGTGCGGCGGCGTGCACCGGGGCGCCGGCGACCGCGGAGGCGCCGGCCTCGGTGTCGGCGGACCTGTCGGTGCAGCCGGAGGTGACCGGGACCGACGCCCCGCCGCCGTGCGGGCTGGTGGTCTCCGACGTGGTGGCCGGCGACGGGCCGGTGGCCGGGTCCGGGTCGGACGTCGAGGTGAAGTACGTGGGCGCGTTCTACGACACCGGCGAGACCTTCGACGCGTCCTGGAACCGCGGCGCGGACTCCACGCTGCCCTTCACCGCGGGCGCCGGCCGGGTCATCCAGGGCTTCGACCAGGGCGTGCAGGGCATGGCGGTCGGCGGCCGGCGGGTCATCACCATCCCCAGCGACCTGGGCTACGGGCCGGCCGGCCAGGGCCCCATCCCCGGCGGCGCCACCCTCGTCTTCGTGGTGGACCTGGTCTCCGTCGGCTGACCCACCCTCAGCCGGGGGGCAGCAGGACCGCCGCGGCCAGCAGGGTGGCGGTGGCGGCGACCTCGCCGGTGGCGCCCATGACGTCGCCGTTCACCCCTCCCAGCCGGGCGCGGGCCCGCCGGTGCAGCAGCTCGCCCGCGGCCAGCCCCAGCACGCCGGCACCCACCAGCCGGGCGCCGAGCGCGAGGTCGCCCAGCCAGGCCGCCGTCCCCAGCACGCACAGGACGGCGACGGCGGCGCAGCCGGCCAGCCACACCCGCGACACCGTGCCGGCGACCGCCGCGGCCAGCGACGAGCCCGCCGCCACCGGGACGCCGGGCAGCCCGCAGCGGGACATGGCCAGCCGGGCGGCGACCACCGCCGTCCATAGCGCCAGCCAGCCGCCGTCGAGGGCCAGCAGCGAGGCCAGGCAGGCGACCTGCAGCAGCAGGGTGAGCACCAGCGTGGCGACGCCGAAGGGCCCGACGTCGCCGGCCCGCATCACCTCCAGGGCCCGCTCCCGGCCGCGCAGCGGACCCAGGCCGTCGGCGGTGTCGGCCAGCCCGTCCAGGTGCAGCCCGCGGGTCAGCCAGGCCAGCAGGCCCACCGCCAGCACCGCGCCGACCAGCGGGGAGGCCCACCGCGCCCCGAGCCAGCCGGTGAGGGAGGCCAGGTCGCCGAGCACCAGGCCGACCAGCGGCGCCCACGGGAGCACGCCCCGCGGCGACGGGTTGCCCCGCACCCGCGCGGTCGTCAGCCAGGCGAAGGCGGCCCTCACCGCAGGCGCTGGGGCAGCCCGGCGACGACGAACCAGACCTCGTCGGCGGTCGCGGCCAGCCGCTGGTTCACCGTGCCGAGGGTGTCGCGGAACAGCCGGCCCGACGAGGTCTCGGGGATGACGCCCAGGCCGACCTCGTCGCTCACCGCCACCACGTGCGCCGGGGTCATCACCCACGCCTCGAGCAGCTCGTCCACCCGCCGGGAGAGCCGGTCGCGGGCGCGCTGGCCGCCGTCCCACACCCCGCTGGCGTCCATCATCGCCGTCACCCAGGTGGTCACCGAGTCGACCAGGTAGGTGCCCGGCACGACCAGCTCGCCGGGGTTGGTCGTCTCCCTGGTGGTCCAGGTCGCCGGACGCCGGGCCTGGTGCGCGGCGATGCGGGCCGCCCAGTCGGCGTCACCGGGGCGGGGGTCCGACGTCGCGAGGTAGACGACGTCGTCACGGCCCTCGAGCAGCGACTCGGCGTGCGCGGACTTCCCCGACCGGGAGCCGCCCAGCACCAGCGTGCGGCTCACAGCTCGAGCCGGGTGATCGAGCCGTTGTGCGGGGTGGTGTGCGGCATCGCCTCGGGGCCGTGCCCGGCGACCACGGCCTGCGCGGCCCGGATGGTGTCGCCGTGGGTGACCAGTGCGACCACGTCGGCCGGGGGAGCGGCCTGCAGGTCCGACAGGTACCCGGCGACCCGGGCGTGCAGCTGGGCCAGGGACTCCCCGCCCTGCGCCGCCCAGTGCACGTCGGTCCAGTCGACGACGTCCCACAGCTCGCGGGAGGGCCGGCCCTCGAGCACGCCGTAGCCCTGCTCCCGCAGCGCCGGGGTGGTGGTGAACCGGCGCCCGGTGGCGGCCATGCAGTGCTCGGCCGTCTGCACGGCGCGGTGCAGGTCGCTGGCCACCATCGCCCCGGGCCGCAGCTCCCGGAGCTCGGCGGCCGCGGCCCGGGCCTGCTCGTGGCCGAGCTCGGACAGCGGCACGTGCGCCGTCTGGCCCTGCATCAGGCCCGCGGCGTTCCAGGTGCTCTGTCCGTGGCGGACGAGCAGGACGGTGGTCATCGAGGGGGAGCCTAGGGTCGGGGAGTGACCATCCCGATGCGGCCACCCACCGACGGCCCCGGCGCGGCCGCCCTCGGCGCCCGGCGCGGCGCCCCCCGGAGCCGTCCGGCCGGCCCCGACCCGCTCGCCCCGCTGCTGGACCTGCCCGGGGTGCGGGACGCCGCCGAGGCCGCCCGCACCGCCGTCGACCGGCTGCTCGGGCACAAGGTGCTGCGCCGGGAGTCCGCCGGGGTGAGCTCGGAGTCCGCGCTGCGCGGGGCCCGGGCGTCCGCGGCGCTGGAGGGCGTGGACGTCCCGCTGGCCCAGGTGCGCACCGGCGACGTCTCGGAGCCGACGCTGCAGGGCGCGCTGCGGGTGTCGGTGGCGCTGGGCTCGATGGTGGAGACCTGGGACCGGGCGCCGGGCCAGGTGCTGGCCCGGATGCACGTGCTCGCCGCCGCCGATCTGGCCCCGGCCGACGACCTGGGCCGCCCGTCGGCGCAGGCCGGCCCGCGGCTGGGCGGGGTCTTCGCGCTGGTCACCGGCGCGACGTCGGCGCCCGCCGTCCTGGTGGCCGCGGTGGTGCACGGCGAGCTGGCCGCGGTCGAGCCGTTCGCCGTCGGCAGCGGGGTCGTGGCCCGGGCCGCGGGCCGGCTGACCGGCATCGCCCGCGGCCTGGACCCCAAGGCGGTGTCGGTGCCCGAGGTCGGGTTCGCCGAGCTGGGCGCCCCGGCCCACGCCGCCGCGCTGGCCGGCTACCGCAGCGGTACCCCCGAGGGCGTCGCGGGCTGGCTGGTGCACTGCGCGCGGGCCACCGAGCTCGGCGCCCGCGAGGGCCTGGCGATCTGCGAGTCCCTGCTGCGCGGTTGAGACTGGGGCAATGCGCTCCCTCGACGTCGACGGTCTCGGTCAGGTCTCCCGGATCGGGCTGGGCACCTGGCAGTTCGGCTCCCGCGAGTGGGGCTACGGCGACGACTACGCCGACGCCGGGGCCACCGCGATCGTCCGGCGCGCGCTCGAGCTGGGCATCACGCTCTTCGACACCGCGGAGGTCTACGGCCCCGGCAAGAGCGAGCGCATCCTGGGCGCCGCGCTCGCCGACCGGCGGGACGACGTCGTCCTCGCCTCCAAGGTGCTGCCGGTCGCGCCGTTCCCGAAGCTGGTGCGCAAGGCGTGGCAGGGCAGCGCCCAGCGGCTCGGCGTCCGCCGGATCCCGCTGTACCAGGTGCACCAGCCCAACCCCGTCGTCCCCGACACCGTGACGATGAAGGGCATGGGTGCGCTGCTCGACGAGGGCCGCATCGGCGCCGTCGGCGTCTCCAACTACTCCCTCGACCGCTGGCGGGAGGCCGACGCCGCGCTCGGCCGGCCCGTGGTCAGCAACCAGGTCGAGTTCTCCCTCGCCGCGGCCGGGCCGCTGGCCGACCTGGTGCCGTTCGCCGAGGCCGAGGACCGGCTGGTCATCGCCTACAGCCCGCTGGCGCAGGGCCTGCTGGGCGGGAAGTACGGCGTGGACAACCGCCCCGGTGGCGTGCGGGCGATGAACAAGCTGTTCGGCACCGAGAACCTGCGCCGGGTGGAGCCGCTGCTGGCGGTGCTGCGCGAGGTCGCCGACGCCCACGGCGTCGCCCCCGCCCAGGTCGCGCTGGCCTGGTTGCTGGCCCAGCCGCGCACGGTGGCCATCCCCGGGGCGTCCAGCGTGGAGCAGCTGGAGTTCAACGCGGCCGCGGCCGACCTCGACCTGGCCGCCGACGAGGTCACCGCGCTGACCGCCGCGGCCCTCTCCTTCGACCCGCAGTCGGCGGTGAGCACCCTGGCCGAGCGGGCCCGGGAGGAGGCCGGGCCGCTGCTGCAGCGCGCCGCCCCCGTGCTCGGCAAGGTCAAGCAGGCCCTGCGCCGCTGAGCCCGGCCAGCCGGCGGACCAGCGCCAGGCCCGCGGGGCTGCCCGGCCAGTGCCGGGTGAGCGCCCCGGGCCCGGCCGCCCGCACCACCGAGCGCAGCACCAGCGCCACCACCACGGCGTCGTCGGCGTACCCGACCACCGGCAGCACGTCGGGGACCAGGTCGACCGGCGAGGCCAGGTAGACCAGCAGCAGGACCAGCCGGACCCGGACGCCGCGGGGCAGCGACCCGTCCCCGGCCAGCCGCCTGACCAGCCGGACGACGTCGGGCAGCAGCCGCCACGCCTCCCGGGTCGGCACCGTCTCCGGGTGCCGGCGGGCGTAGGCCCACAGCAGACCCAGCAGGACGGCGTAGACCAGTGCCAGCCCGGCGAGGACGCCGAGCAGCACCTGCCACCAGCTCATCCGCGGGCCATCAGTCGGTGCCGACCTCCATGGCGGCCCGGTCGAGCAGCTCGTCCTCGGGGCTGGCCTCCCCGCGCGAGGCGATCGCGTCGGCGCCGCCGGCCTCCAGGGAGCCGACCAGGTCCGCGTGCGAGCCGAGCATGCCGATGGCGGCGTACTGCTCGAGCTTGGCGCGGGAGTCGGCGATGTCGAGGTTGCGCATGGTCAGCTGACCGATCCGGTCGACCGGGCCGAAGGCGGAGTCCGTCGTCCGCTCCATCGACAGCTTGTCCGGGTGGTAGCTGAAGGCCGGGCCCTGGGTGTCCATGATCGTCCAGTCCTCGCCCCGCCGGAGCCGGAGCGTGACCTGGCCGGTGACCGCCGCGCCGACCCAGCGCTGCAGCGACTCGCGCAGCATCAGGCCTTGCGGGTCCAGCCAGCGGCCCTCGTACATGAGCCGGCCCAGCCGCCGGCCCTCGCGGTGGTAGGTCTCGAGGGTGTCCTCGTTGTGGATGGCGTTGACCAGCCGCTCGTAGGCGATGTGCAGCAGCGCCATGCCCGGGGCCTCGTAGACGCCGCGGCTCTTGGCCTCGATGATCCGGTTCTCGATCTGGTCGCTCATGCCCAGCCCGTGCCGGCCACCGATCGCGTTGGCCGCCAGGACCAGGTCGACGTCGGAGTCGAAGCGCTGCCCGTCGATGCTCACCGGCCGGCCCTGCTCGAAGCCGATCGTGACGTCCTCCGGGGTGACCTCGACCTCGGGGTCCCAGAACCGGACGCCCATGATCGGCTGCACGATCTCGATGCCGGTGTCCAGGTGCTCCAGCGACTTGGCCTCGTGGGTGGCGCCCCAGATGTTGGCGTCGGTGGAGTAGGCCTTCTCGGTGGAGTCGCGGTAGGGCAGGCCGTGCTCGACGAGCCACTCGCTCATCTCCTTGCGGCCGCCGAGCTCGGTGACGAAGTCGGCGTCCAGCCACGGCTTGTAGATCCGCAGCGCCGGGTTGGCCATCAGGCCGTAGCGGTAGAAGCGCTCGATGTCGTTGCCCTTGAACGTCGAGCCGTCGCCCCAGATCTGCACGCCGTCCTCGAGCATCGCCCGGACCAGCAGCGTGCCGGTGACCGCGCGCCCCAGCGGCGTGGTGTTGAAGTAGGCGCGCCCGCCGGAGCGGATGTGGAAGGCGCCGCAGGTCAGCGCGGCCAGGCCCTCCTCGACCAGTGCGGCGCGGCAGTCGACCAGCCGGGAGATCTCGGCGCCGTACTGCGCCGCCCGGCCCGGGATGGAGCCGATGTCGGTCTCGTCGTACTGGCCGATGTCGGCGGTGTAGGTGCAGGGGACGGCGCCCTTGTCGCGCATCCAGGCGACCGCCACGGAGGTGTCGAGACCACCGGAGAAGGCGATGCCGACGCGTTCGCCGACGGGGAGGGACGTCAGTACCTTGGACACGACAAGAGATTATGCACTGCTCCGCATTGTCATGCATCACCGGGGTCGGCCAGGCCGTGCTCGATGGCGTAGCGGGTGAGCTCGACCCGGTTGTGCAGCTGCAGCTTGCGCAGGGTGTTCTGCACGTGGTTCTCCACCGTGCGGTGGCTGAGCACCAGCCGCTCGGCGATCGCCTTGGCCGACAGCCCCCGGCTGACCAGCTTGAGCACCTCGGTCTCCCGCTCGGTCAGCCGCGGGGCGCCGTCGTCCGGTCCGGCCTGCAGCCGCCGGTACTCACCCAGCAGCAGCCCGGCCAGCCCCGCCGAGAACACGGCGTCCCCGGCCGCGGTGCGGGTGACCGCGTCGGCCAGCTCGTCGGCGGACGCGGATTTCACCAGGTAGCCCGACGCCCCGGCCTTGACCGCCTCCAGCACGTCGGCCTGCTCCGCGCTGGCCGACAGCACCAGGACGCGGGTGGTGGGCAGGGCAGCCACCACGTCGCGGGTGGCGTCGACCCCCGAACCCGCGCCGAGCTGCAGGTCCATCACCACCACGTCGGGCCGCACCGCCTGCGCCCGCCGGACCGCCGCGCCCGCGTCGCCGGCGGTGGCCACCACCTCGAAGCCGCGGGCGGCGAGGTCGCGCTCCACGGCCTCGCGCCACATCGGGTGGTCGTCGACCACCATCACCGTCGTCATCGCGGGCCCTCCCTCGGCACGGTCAGCTCCCACTCGGTGCCCTGCCCGGGCCCGGTGTGCAGGACGGCGGAGCCGCCCAGGTCGGCCAGCCTGCCGCAGATGGAGGACCGCACGCCGTGGTGGCCCTCCTGCTCGGCGGCGGGCAACCGGCCCTCCGGGATGCCGGGGCCGTCGTCGCGGACCACCACGACCACCTCGTCGTCGGCCGGCTCCAGCGACACCCACGCCCGGGCACCGGGTGCGTGCTCGGCGGTGTTGGCCAGCGCCTCCCGCACCGCGGCGACGAGCTCGGTGCCGGTGTGCGCGGGCACCTCGACCGGCTCGGCCGGACCGCTGACCTCGACGTCGGGGGTGGCCAGCAACCGCAGCGCCGTGCCCAGGTCGGTGGTGCCGACGGCGACCGGTGCCCCGGTGGTCAGCAGCCCGCGCAGCGCGACCTCCTGCTCGGCGGCCAGCCGGCCGAGGTCGGCCAGCTCGTCGGTGGACCGGGCCCGCCGGCGGACGGCGACGAGCACCTGCAGCACGCCGTCGTGCACCGCCCGGCCCAGCCGCTCCCGCTCGGCGGCGGCGGCCTGCGCGGCGGCGGCCTCGCGCAGGGCCAGCTCGGCCTGCCGCGTGATGGTCGCGGCGTGGCCCAGCAGCACCGCGATGAGCACCAGCAGGGTCAGGTTGAAGACCTCGCGGTCGCCGACGTACCCGCGCAGCAGGGTGACCGCAGCCCACACCACGAGCGCCCCGGCCAGACCACCGGCGCGGCCGCGGACGAGCGCCATGGCCAGCGCCGGGCCGGCGACCCAGATGGAGGTGACGATGGGCGCGCCCTCGCCGAACGCGCCGGGCGGCTGGGTGGTCACCGTGGCGGCCAGCAGCAGCACGGTGACGCCCAGGTCGAGCAGGGTGGTGCGCACCCGACGGCCCGACCCCCGGCTGTAGAGCACCGTGACCACGCCGGTCCACACCGCCATCGCGCCCAGCACGGCCAGCGGCGCGGCCATCCCGGGGTAGTCCTCGCGCTCCCGGAACCACCCGAGGACGGCGAGCACCCAGGCGACCAGCCGGAACGCGACGACCACGCGCCACAGCGGGGCGAGCAGGTCGCGGTGCCGGACCACCGGGCCGCCGGTCGCGGTCATCCGGTGCGCAGCGCCCGCCGGCGGGCGAACCAGGCCAGCCCCACCACCGCCGCACCCACGCCGACGGCGGCCCCGGTGACCACCGGGCCGCGCTGGCCGGTGCGGGCGCTCAGCGCGACCGGCCGGGAGAAGACCAGCACCGGCCAGCCGCGCTCGGTGGCGGCCCGGCGCAGCGCCCGGTCGGGGTTGACCGCCGTCGGGTGGCCGACCGCCTCGAGCATCGGCAGGTCGGTGATCGAGTCGGAGTAGGCGTGGCAGTCGGAGAGGTCGTAGCCCCGCTCGGCGGCGACGGCGCGCATCGCCTCGGCCTTGCCCTCGCCGTAGGCGTAGAACTCGATCTCACCGGTGTAGCGGCCCTCGGCCACCACCATCCGGGTGGCCACCACCCGGTCGACGCCCAGCATCTCGCCGATCGGCTCCACCATCTCCGCGCCGCTGCTGGACACGATGACCACCTCGCGGCCGGCCGCCCGGTGCGCCTCGACGAGGTCCACCGCCTCGGCGTAGACCAGCGGGTCGACGATGGTGTGCAGGGTCTCGCGGACGATGTCGTGCACCGTCTCCACGCTCCAGCCGGTGCACATCGCGGTGATCTGCGCGCGCATCCGCTCCATCTGCACGGCGTCCGCGCCGGCCAGGGAGAACACGAACTGGGCGTAGGCGCCCTTGAGCACCGCCCGGCGGTTGATCAGCCCGCCCCGGTAGAACGGCCCGCCGAAGGCCAGGGTGCTCGACTTGGCGATGACGGTCTTGTCCAGGTCGAAGAACACCGCACTGCGGGGCTCGACGCGGGTCATGGGGCACGAGGCTAAGGGCAGCACGGGGGTCCGACGGGCGGCTCGCCGTCGTCCACACCCGGACGGGTTGTCCACAGATGTGCCGCACGGCCCCCGCGGACGCCGTCCCGGGTGCTCACTGCGCGGTGTGGACACCACCCCCCATCCCCTCGTGATCAGCTCCGACGACGGCCTGGTCGACGATCTGCTGCACCTGCTGGCCGCCGCCGGCACCACCGCCGAGCTCACCCACGGCGGGGCCGCCCTCCGTCGCGCGCACCGGGCGGCCCCGCTGGTGCTGGTCGGCGCCGACGCCCTGGCCGCACCCGCCGTGCGCGCCCTGCCGCGGCGGCCGGGGGTCGTGGTCGCCGCGCGGGACGAGCTCGGCCGCGCCGACGTGGACGCCGCGCTGGCCCTCGGCGCCGAACGGGTGGTGCGGCTGCCCCAGGACGAGGGCTGGCTGGTCGAGCGGGCCGCCCGGGCGGTCACCGAGCCGGTCGAGACCGGCACCCTCACCGTGGTCGCCGGCGCCTGCGGCGGCGCCGGGGCGAGCACGCTGGCCGCGGCGCTGGCCCTGTCGGTGCGCGGGGAGCGGGCCACCGTCCTGGTCGACGCCGACGGGCTGGCCGGCGGGCTGGACCTGGTGCTCGGCGCGGAGTGGGCCGACGGCCTGCGCTGGCCCGACCTCGCCGGCTTGCGCGGCCGGGTGGACGGCGGGCCCGTCGTGGCCGCGCTGCCCCGGCTGCACGGCGTGCACGTGCTGGCGCCCTCCCGCAGTGCGCCGGCGCCGGTGCCCGCCGCCGCGCTCGCCTCGGTGGTGGCCGCCGCCCGGGCCGGCGGCCACCCGGTCGTGGTCGACCTGCCGGTGCGGGCCGACCCGGCGCTGGTCGAGCCCGTGCTGGCCGAGGCCGACCTGGTCGTGCTGGTCGTGCCCGACCGGGTGCGCGCCCTGGCCGCGGCCGGGCCGCTGCTGGCCGACCCGGCGTGGGCCCGCGCGGTGCTGGTCGCCCGCACCGCGCCGGGCGGGGTGGGTGCGGCCGAGGTCGGCGAGGTGCTGGGCCGGCCCGTGCTGGCCGAGCTGGTGCACGACCGGTCGGCCCTGCCGCGCGGGGAACGGGGCGAGCCGCCGCAGACCGGCCCGCGCACCCCGCTGGGCCAGGTGGTCCGCCGGCTGCTGCCGCGCCTGCAGCGGGCGGTCGCCGGTGGCTGAGCCGCTGGTCGAGCGGGTGCGGCACCGCCTGGCCGGCGCCGTCCCGGGGGTGCCCAGCCAGGCCGAGGTCGCCGCGCTCGTCCGGCAGGAGTCCGGTGGCCTGCTCGGGGACGGCGACGTGCTGAGCGCGGTGCGGGCCGCCGTCGACGAGTTCGCCGGCGCCGGGGTGCTGGAGCCGCTGCTGCGCCGGCCGGGCACCACCGACGTGCTCGTCGTCGGGCCGGCTGCGGTCTGGGTCGACCGCGGCGCCGGCCTGGAGCGGGCCGACGTGGAGTTCCCCGACGACGACGCCGTCCGCAGGCTCGCCGTCCGGCTGGCCGCGTCCGCGGGGCGCCGCCTCGACGACGCCGCGCCCTGGGTGGACGTCGGCCTGCCCGACGGCACCCGGCTGCACGCCGTCCTGCCCCCGGTGTCGGGGTCGGGCACCTGTCTGTCGCTGCGGGTGCTGCGCCGGGCCCGGCTCGGCCTGGCCGAGCTGGCCGCCGCCGGGGCGCTGCCGGGCCGGTCGGCCGAGCTGCTCACCGCCTTGGTGCGGCGGCGCGCGGCGTTCCTGGTCACCGGTGGCACCGGCACCGGCAAGACGACGCTGCTCTCGGCGCTGCTCGGCCTGGCCGACCCGGGGGAGCGGTTGCTGCTGTGCGAGGACGCCGCCGAGCTCGACCCGGCCCACCCGCACGTCGTCCGGCTGCTCACCCGCCCGCCCAACGTCGAGGGCGTCGGCGCGGTCGGCCTGCGCGACCTGGTGCGCCAGGCGCTGCGGATGCGGCCCGACCGGCTGGTCGTCGGGGAGGTGCGGGGTGCCGAGGTCGTCGACCTGCTGGCCGCGCTGAACACCGGCCACGACGGCGGCTGCGGCACCCTGCACGTCAACCGGGCCGCCGACGTGCCCGCCCGCCTCGAGGCCCTGGGCACCGCCGCCGGGCTCGGCCGGGCCGCGGTGCACAGCCAGGCCGCCGCGGCCCTGTCGGTCGTGGTGCACCTGCGCCGCGGGCCGGCCGGGCGCCGGGTGGTCGAGCTCGGCGTCGTGCGCCGCACCGGGGACCTGGTCGAGGTGGCCGCCGGCTGGCGGGCCGACGGCGGGCCCGTCCCCGCCGCCGGGGAGCTGGCCGACCTGCTGGGTGCCGCATGACCGTGGCCCTCCTGCTGCTGGCCGCCGGGGCGCTGCTGTGGCCGGGCCGGCCCCGGGTCGTGCAGCGGCTGCGCCCGCACCGCCCGCGCGCCGTGCTGCGGCCACCGCCGGCGGTGCTCGCGGCGGCCACCGCGCTGGGCTGCGCGCTGGTCACCACCCCCGTGGTGGCCGGGCTCGCGGCGGCCGGGGCGTGGGCCGTGCTCCGCGCACGGCGCCGCCAGGCCGGCGAGCGGGACGCGCAGGCCCAGGTCGCCGCGCTGGCGGAGGCGCTGGGCGTGCTGGCCGCCGAGCTGCGGGCCGGCCGCCCCCTCGGCGACGCGGCTGCGACGGCGGTCGCCGGCTGCCCGCACCCCCGCGCCGCGGAGGCGCTGCGCCCGGCCCTGGTCGGCGGCCCGGCACCGCCCGGGGTGACCGCACCCGCCCGGTCGGCCCTGGACCGCATCGCCACCGCCCGGGCGGTGAGCGTCCGCACCGGCTGCTCGCTGGCCGCCGCCGTCGGCGCGGCCGAGGACGACCTGCGCGCCCGGGCCCGCACCCGCGAGGAGCTCGACGTCGCGCTGGCCGGACCGCGGGCCTCGTCCCGCGTGCTGGCCGGGTTGCCGGTGCTGGGCCTGCTCATGGGCGCCGGGATCGGCGCCGATCCGTGGACGGTGCTGACCACGACCCCGGTCGGCACGGCGCTGCTGGTGGCCGGGTGCGGGCTGGAGGCCGCCGGGCTGGCCTGGACCCGCCGCCTCACCGAGCGGGCGGCCGACCGGTGACCGCCGCCGCGCTGCTGGCTGTTGCGCTCCTGGCCTGGCCGCGGGCACCGGGCGCGGTCAACCGGCTGCGCCTCCCCGCGCCGCCGAGCGCCCGGCCGGTGCCGGAGGCCGCGGGGCCGGTGCGCCGGTGGCTGCTCGCCGGGGTCGCGGGGGCCGCCGTCGTCGCGGTCGGCGGGACGGGTGCGGGCACCCTGCTGCTGGCCGCCGGCGTGGCGGTCGGGGTCGAGCGGTCGGCCCGCCGCGGGGACGGCGCACCGGACGACGGGGCGCGGCTGCGGGCGGACCTGCCGGTGGCCTGCGACCTGCTCGCGGTCTGCCTGGCCGCGGGCACCCCGGTCGGCGGCGCCCTCGGGTCGGTCGGCGAGGCCCTGGGCGGTCCGCTCGGTGCCGTGCTGGGCGGGGTCGCCGGCCGGCTGCGCCTGGGTGCGGCACCGCGGGAGGCGTGGGCCGGTGTCCCCGACGACGTCGCGCCGCTGGCCCGGGTGGTCGTGCGCGCGGGGGAGACCGGGTCGTCGGTGGTGCCGGCGCTGCAGGCGCTGGCGGTCGACCGGCGCGCGGGCGAGCGCGCGGCCACCGCGGCGGCGGTGCAGCGGGCCGGGGTGGCCGTGCTGGCCCCGCTCGGCGCCTGCTTCCTGCCCGCATTCCTCTGCCTGGGCGTGGTGCCGCTGGTGCTCGGCGTCGCCGCGGACGTCCTCGGGTGAAGCACATCCGCGCCGCCGGTGCCCGCCGTCGTCCACATCCGGGGTGCCCGTCCACAGATCCGCCGGCCCGGCCCCGGCCGGCCCGCCGGCGCCGCAGGCTCCCCGCAGGGCCCGACGGACGGGCCGAGGAGGAGGTGCGGGATGAGGACCAGGCGGTGGGTGCAGCGGGTGACCGCGGACCCGGAGGACGGGATGAGCACCGCGGAGTACGCGGTCGGCACGGTGGCGGCCTGCGCCTTCGCCGCGGTGCTCTACCAGGTGGTCACCGGCGACTCCGTGGTCGCCGGGCTCGGCGCCCTGGTGTCCCGGGCGCTGGCCACCCTGGCCTGACGGTGCACCGCAGCCGGGGTCGGCGCAGCGGGGAGCGGGGGATGGTCACCGCGGAGACGGCCGTCGTGCTGCCGGTGCTGCTGCTCGTGCTGGCCGGTGCGGTGGCCGCGGTCGTGCTGGTCGGCGCGCAGCTGCGGTGCGTGGACGCGGCCCGGGAGGGCGCCCGGGCCGCGGCCCGCGGGGAGGCGGCCGCGGTGGTCGCCGACCTCGCCGGGAGGGCCGGCCCCGCGGGCGCGTCGGTCCGCACGGCGTCCTCCGGCGACCGGATGACGGTGACCGTGTCGGCGCGGGTCCGGCCGCTCGGGCCCGTGCCGCTGGCGCTGACGGTGTCGGCGTCCTCGACCGCCCTGACCGAGCCGGGCACCGGGTGAGCGGCGAGCGCGGCTCGGCCACGGTCTGGACGACGGCGCTGGCCGCCGTGCTCGCCCTGGTGGGGGCCGCGGTCGTGCTGGTAGGTGCGGCGGTGGTGGCGAGGCACCGGGCCGGGGCGGCCGCCGACCTCGCCGCGCTGGCCGCGGCGGCGCAGGCGGTCCGCGGCGACCCCGGCGCGTGCGCGACCGGTGCCGCGCTGGCCGCTGCGAACGGGGCCGAGCTGGTCAGCTGCGCGGTCGGCCCGGACGCGGTGGTGCGGGTCGAGGTGTCGGTGCCGGTCCGGCTGGGCCCGCTGGGGCTGCTGGCCGCCGGCGGCCGGGCACGGGCCGGGCCGGTGCCGTGGGACGCCGACCCGTGACCGGCCTCAGAAGACGATGTCGTCCTCGGGGGTGTCGGCGAACGGGTCGTCGTCGGCCGGGGGCGGGTCGGCCTCGCTGGGCTGCGGACGGCGACGGCGCACCGCCCGGGCCGGGGGCGGGGCACCGAGCTGGGCGCGGCGGCGCAGCGCGCGGGAGTGCGCGGCCGAGGTGCCCGCCCGGGCCTGCGCGAAGGGACCCCCCGGGCCCAGCGGGTCGGCAGGTCCGTCGTCGTCGGTGTCCTCGTCGTCGGTCGCCACGTCACCGGCGGCGGCCAGCTCGTCGAGCACCACGTCCAGGACCCGCACCGCGCCGGCCTTGTCCAGCGGGTCGTTGCCGTTGCCGCACTTGGGCGACTGCACGCACGACGGGCAACCCGACTCGCACTCGCAGGTGGCCACCGTGGCCCGGGTCGCGGTCAGCCAGCGACGCAGCACGGCGTGCCCGCGCTCGGCGAAGCCGGCCCCGCCCGGGTGCCCGTCGTAGACCACGATCGTGGCCTGGCCGGTGTCCGGGTGCAGCGCCGTGGACACCCCGCCGAGGTCCCACCGGTCGCAGGTGGCCAGCAGCGGCAGGATGCCGATCGCGGCGTGCTCGGCGGCGTGCAGGGAGCCCGGCAGCTCCCGGTCCGACAGCTCGGCGCGCTGCAGTGCCCGCTCGTCGAGGGTCAGCCAGACGGCGCGGGTGCGCAGCTGGCGGGCCGGCAGGTCCAGCGGGAACTCCGCGAGCACCTCGCCGGTGCCGATCCGCCGGCGCTGGTAGGCCACCACCTGGTTGGTCACGTCGACGGTGCCGGTGTGCGCGGTGACGGTGCCCAGCCGCCGGGTGGTGTCGACGTCGACGATCGACAGGTCGGTGACGTCGCGGGCCACCGTCGTCCACTCCGGGCTCTCGGGGTGCACCGCGGCGCAGGCGTCCTCGACGTCGAGCTCGTCGACGACGTAGGTCTCGCCGCGGTGCACGTACAGCGCGCCGGTGTGCACCGCGGAGTGCGCGGAGTCGCCGTCCACCGTGCCCAGCAGCCGGCCGGTGGCGCCCTCCACGATCGACACCGGCTCGGCGCCCGAGCCGCGGATGTCGACGTCAGGCCGCCCGCGGCCGGCCCAGTACCAGCCGGTGGGCCGGCGGCGCAGCTGCCCGTCGGCGACCAGCCGGTCCAGCGCCTCGCGGGCCGGCTCGCCGCCGAACACCTCGAGCTCGTCCTCGGTGAGGGGCAGCTCGGCGGCCGCGCAGCACAGCTGCGGGCCCAGCACGTAGGGGTTGGTGGGGTCGGTGACCGTGGCCTCCACGGAGCGGCCGAAGACCGCCTGCGGGTGGTGGGCCAGGTAGTGGTCCAGCGGGTCGTCGCGGGCCACGAAGACCACCAGCGACTCCCGCTGCGCCCGCCCGGCGCGGCCGGCCTGCTGCCACAGCGACGCCAGCGTGCCGGGGTAGCCGGCCAGCAGGACGGCGTCCAGCCCGGCGATGTCGATGCCCAGCTCCAGCGCGTTGGTGGTGGCCACCCCGAGCAGGTCACCGGCCGACAGCGCGCGCTCGAGCTCGCGGCGCTCCTCGGGCAGGTAGCCGCCGCGGTAGGACTCCACCCGCCGGGAGAGGTCCGCGCGGCCGCGGTCGGCCAGGATGCGGCGGGCCTGGTCGGCGACCGACTCCGCCGACCGCCGGGAGCGGACGAAGGCCAGGGTCCGGGCGCCCTGCTGCACCAGGTCGGCCAGCAGACCCGCGGCGTCGGCGGCCGCCGAGCGGCGCAGCGGGGCGCCGTGCTCACCGGTGCGCTCGGTCAGCGGCGGCTCCCACAGCGCGAAGGTGGCCCCCGGGCGGGGCGAGCCGTCCTCGGTCACCGCGGTCACCGGGGCCCCGACCAGCCGTGACGCCGCCAGCGCGGGCTCGGCCACGGTCGCCGAGGCGAGCAGGAACACCGGGTCGGCGCCGTAGCGGCGGCAGACCCGCCGCAGCCGGCGCAGCACGTGCCCGACGTGGGAGCCGAAGACGCCGCGGTAGGCGTGGCACTCGTCGACCACGACGTAGGCCACCCGGCGCAGCGTGGAGGACCAGCGCTGGTGGGCCGGCAGGATCCCGCGGTGGACCATGTCCGGGTTGGTCACGATCCACCGGGCGTGCCGGCGGACCCACTCCCGGTCCTCCTGCGGGGTGTCGCCGTCGTAGGCCGCCGGCCGGACGTCGGACGGGGCGAGCTCGGCCACCGCGGACAGCTGGTCGCGGGCCAGGGCCTTGGTCGGGGCCAGGTACAGCACGCAGGCCCGCGGGTCGGCGGCCAGCGCGGCCAGCGCCGGCAGCTGGTAGGCCAGCGACTTGCCCGAGGCGGTCCCGGTCGCGACGACGACGTGCTGGCCGGTGTGCGCGGCCTCGGCGGCGGCGACCTGGTGCGCCCACGGCTCGCGCACCCCGCGGGCGACCAGCCGCTCGCGCAGCTCCGGCGGCGTCCACGCCGGCCAGCTGCCGTGCGCGGCCTGCCGCACCGGGAGCCGGTGCACGTGGGTGACCGGCGAGTCCTCCTCGGGCGTGCCGGTCAGCAGCGCGTCGAGCAGCTCGTCGCCCGGGAGCTCCCGGGGCAGCGGGGCGGCGGCCGACGTCACCCCACCACTGTCACACCCGCTGGCAACCCACCAGGTCCGCGCGGCATCTGTGGACGGCGCCCGGCGGTGTGGACGACGGCGCGCAGACCGTCTCCCCCTCCGGTGATCGTGCGCGCACCGGGACCGCAGCCGTGGTCCCCGCCGCCGAGGAGACCCCGTGCCCGACACCGTGACCCTGCAGCTCGACGCCGTCGGCGAGCTGGTGGGGCAGCTCGCCGGCCTGGGTGCCGAGCTGTCCGCCGACGGCGCGCTCCTGGCCGGGGACGGCGCCCGCCTGGGCCGGGCACTCGACGGGCCCGCCGCGGTCGAGCTCGACGCCGTCGGCCGGGTCGCCGCCGCCGCGGTCGGCGTGCTCGCCGACCGCGCCGTCGTCGTCGCGCAGACCCTGGAGCAGGCGCTGGCCTCCTACCGGGCGCTGGAGGGGCTGCTCACCGAGCGCCTCGGCGCCGGGCGGTACGCGCCCACCGCCCGGTGACCGGCCCGACGAGGAGCCTGGCCGCCGTCGAGGGCTGGGACCTGCCGGGCCTGCAGGCCTCGGCCGCGGCCCTGGCCGACGCACCGGCCCGGCTGCGTGCCTGGCAGGCCCGCCTGGACGCGGTGCGCGGCCGGCTGCGGGAGGCGCAGCTGTGGTCGGGCCCCGCCGCCGACGCGGCGGCGACCGCGCTGGTCGAGGTGGCCGCGGTGGGCACCGAGGTCGGGCTGGCGCTGGGCGCCGGCGCGGAGGAGCTCTCGGTCGTGGTGTCCCGCGCGGGGGCCGCGCAGGACGAGGCGGCGCAGGCCCGTGCCTGGGCGGCGGCCGGGCCGGTGCCCCTCGACGACGCAGGTCGGGTCCCGCCGGTCGCGGCGCCGGTGATGGCCGAGGAGCACCGGGCCGAGGTCGCCGCGCGGGAGCACGCCGCGACCCGCGCCGAGCAGCACGCCCGCGCCGCGTTCGCCGCCGCCGACTCCGCGGTGGTGGCCGCCGCCGGGGCGCACGCCGCGCTGGCCGGGCTGGACAGGGTCGGCGGGCCGGCCGGGTTCGCGTCGCTGGCCGCAGCCACGTCGGCCACCGCGGCGTCCCCGGTCGTGCCGGTGGCGGCGTCCGCGACGGCGGCCGCGGCGTGGTGGGACGGGCTGACGCCGGCCGCCCGGTCCGCGGCGCTGGCCGCCGACCCGGCCGGGGTGGGCGGGCTCGACGGCCTGCCGGCCGCCGCCCGCGACGAGGCCAACCGGGCGCTGCTCGCCGACGCGCTGGCCCACCCCGAGCGGGCGGGGTACGCCGTGGCGGTCACCACCGCCGCGCAGCTGGCCGGGCGGTACGGCCTGCAGCTGCTGCTGTTCGACCCGGCCGAGGACCTGGTCGCGGTCTCCGTCGGGGACCTCGACACCGCCGGGGCGGTCGGCGTGCTGGTGCCCGGGATGAACACCACCCCGGCCGGCGACCTGCCCGGCCTGGTGGCCTCCGCGACGTCGATCGGGTCCCTGGCGCAGGACGCCGCCCCGGGCGCCGCGGTCGCCGTGCTGGTCTGGCTGGGCTACCGGACGCCGGGGTTCGGCAGCTTCTTCTCCTCCCTCAACGCCCGGTCCTCGGGCCCCGAGCTCGACCGCACCCTCGACGGGCTGACCGCCGCCCGGGCCGCGGGTGCCGCCGCCGGCGGTCCACCGGCACCGCGCACCACGGTCGTGGCGCACAGCTACGGCACCCTCGTGACCGGCTCGGCGGCGCGGGCCGGCGGCCGGCTCGCCGCCGACGCCGTGGTCCTGCTGGGCAGCCCGGGCACCGGCAGCCACGACGCGGCCGGCCTCGAGGCCCCCGAGGTGTACGGCGCCTGGACCCCGGCCGACCCCCTCTCCTGGTCGGACTACTTCGGCGGCAGCCCCTTCGACGCCGGGTTCGGCGACACCCGGCTGCCCACCGACCCGGGACAGGGGCACACCGAGTACCTCGACCCCGACCACCCCACGCTGCAGGCGGTCGCCGAGGTCGTCGTCGGGGCCCGGGGCGGTGGCTGAGCCGGGCCGCCGCCGCGCCGGGCGGGCGCCGTCGCCACGGCCCGCCCACGGCGGGTGGCCTACCGTGGCGTCCGCCGAGGGGTGCCGTGTCACCGGCCCGGCACGTGCAGTCAGCACCACCGACAGGAGTCCCGCGTTGCCCACCAAGACCGCGAAGCCCGCCGCCGCCACCGACGCCGGGGCGCCCGCGACCCCGCCGCGCAAGCGCGCCGCCGGGGCCCGGGGCGGCAAGCCGCTGGTCATCGTGGAGTCGCCGTCCAAGGCCAAGACCATCGCCGGCTACCTGGGCAACGACTACGTCGTGGAGGCCAGCGTCGGGCACATCCGCGACCTGCCGCGCAACGCCGCCGACGTCCCGGCCGCGCACAAGGGCGAGTCCTGGGCCCGCCTCGGCGTCGACGTCGACAACGGGTTCACCCCGCTCTACGTCATCAGCCCCGACCGCAAGCAGCAGGTCAGCCGGCTCAAGCAGCTGGTCAAGGACGCCTCCGAGGTCTACCTCGCCACCGATGAGGACCGCGAGGGCGAGGCCATCGCCTGGCACCTGGTCGACACCCTCAAGCCCAACGTCCCGGTCCGCCGGATGGTGTTCCACGAGATCACCCCCGAGGCCATCGCCCGGGCCGTGGCCAGCCCCCGCGAGCTGGACACCGCGCTGGTCGACGCGCAGGAGACCCGCCGCATCCTCGACCGGCTCTACGGCTACGAGGTCTCGCCGGTGCTGTGGAAGAAGGTGCTGCCCAAGCTCTCGGCCGGGCGCGTGCAGTCGGTGGCCACCCGCATCGTGGTGGAGCGCGAGCGCGCCCGGATGCGGTTCACCGCCGCCGACTACTGGTCGCTGACCGGCACGTTCGCCGTGGAGAAGGCCGCGGGCGCCGACGGCGGCGAGCCCACCCGGCTGACCGCCAACCTGGTCACCCTCGACGACAGCCGGATCGCCACCGGCCGCGACTTCGACGCCGACACCGGCGCGGTCACCAGCGACGTGGTGCACCTGGACGAGGCCGGTGCCCGCGGGCTCGCCGCCCGCCTCGAGGGCGCCCAGGCCACCGTCTCCCGCGTCGACGAGAAGCCCTACCGCCGCCGTCCCTACGCCCCCTTCACCACCTCCACGCTGCAGCAGGAGGCCGGCCGCAAGTTCGGCTGGTCCTCGCAGCAGGTGATGCGCACCGCGCAGCGGCTGTACGAGAACGGCTTCATCACCTACATGCGCACCGACTCCACGAACCTGTCGGAGACCGCGCTGCGGGCCGCCCGGGCCCAGGCCCGCGAGCTCTACGGCGACCAGTACGTCCCGGCCGAGGCCCGGCACTACTCCAAGAAGGCCAAGGGCGCGCAGGAGGCGCACGAGGCCATCCGCCCCGCTGGCGACTCCTTCCGCACCCCCGGCCAGCTGGCCAGCCAGCTCGCCCGCGAGGAGTTCCGGCTCTACGAGCTGATCTGGCAGCGCACCGTGGCCTCCCAGATGGCCGACGCGGTAGGCCAGACGGTCACCGTCCGGCTGGTCAGCCGGTCCTCGACCGACGAGGTCGCCGAGTTCTCCGCCTCCGGGCGCACCATCACCTTCCCCGGCTTCCTGCGCGCCTACGTCGAGGGCAAGGACGAGGGCGCCACCGGCGACGACGCCGAGGCCGACGACTCCGAGCGCCGGCTGCCCCGCGTCGAGCGCGGCCAGGTGCTCGACACCACCGAGCTCGAGCCCAAGGGCCACACCACCAGCCCGCCGGCCCGCTACACCGAGCCCAGCCTGACCAAGGCGCTGGAGGAGCTCGGCATCGGCCGGCCCTCCACCTACGCCTCGATCATGCAGACCATCCAGGACCGCGGGTACGTGTGGAAGAAGGGCTCCGCCCTGGTGCCCTCGTTCATCGCCTTCGCCGTGGTCAACCTGCTCGAGCAGCACTTCACCGCGCTGGTGGACTACGACTTCACCGCCTCGCTGGAGGGCGAGCTCGACGAGATCGCCGGCGGCACGCTGCGCCGGGTCGACTGGCTGACCGAGTTCTACTTCGGCGGCGGGGGCGGCCACGCCGGCGGCATCGCGGCCTCCGGCGGGCTCAAGCAGGTCGTCGGCCAGCGGCTGGAGGAGATCGACGCCCGCGGCGTGAACTCCATCCCGCTGCGCGCCACCGGGCCGGCCGGCGAGCCGGTCGTCGTCCGGGTGGGGCGGTACGGCCCCTACCTGCAGGCCGGCGGCGACGAGGGCGCCCGCGTCTCCATCGCCGACGACATCGCCCCCGACGAGCTGACCACCGACAAGGTCCGCGAGCTGCTCGAGGCGCCCTCGGGCGACCGCGAGCTGGGCACCGACCCGGAGTCCGGGCTGCCCGTGGTGGTCAAGGCCGGCCGGTACGGCCCCTACGTCACCACCGTGGTGCCCGAGGGCAGCAAGGAGTCCCCGCGCACGGGCAGCCTGTTCAAGACCATGCAGCCGGAGTCGGTGACCCTCGAGGACGCGCTCAAGCTGCTGTCGCTGCCGCGGACGGTCGGCAGGGCCGAGGACGGCGAGGAGATCCAGGCGCTCAACGGCCGCTACGGGCCCTACCTGAAGAAGGGCACCGACTCCCGCTCGCTGGACAGCGAGGACCGGCTGTTCACCGTCACCCTCGACGAGGCGCTGGCGATCTTCGCCCAGCCCAAGCAGCGCGGCCGCGCCGCGGCCAAGCCGCCGCTGGCCGAGCTCGGGCCCGACCCGGTCACCAACGGCCTGGTCACCGTGCGCGAGGGCCGCTTCGGGCCCTACGTCACCGACGGGGAGTCCAACGCCAGCCTGCGCAAGGGCGACGACCCGCTGACCATCACCCTCGAGCGGGCCGCCGAGCTGCTGGCCGACCGCCGCGAGCGGGCCCCGGTCAAGAAGAAGGCGACCAAGAAGGCGGCCGCGAAGAAGACGACTGCGAAGAAGGCGACGGCGGCCAAGAAGACCACCGCGGCCAAGAAGACGACGGCCACGAAGACCACCGCCACGAAGGCGACGGCCACGAAGACCACCGCCACCAAGGCAGCGGCGCGGACGACGACCGGCGAGGGCGCGGTCCCGGCCGGGAACTGACCGTGGTCGAGGCCTTCGACGCCCGCCGGCTGTCCTTCGGCTCGGTGGCCCGGGAGTACGCGCAGCTGCGCCCGGGCTACCCGGCCGACGCCGTCGCCTTCCTGCTCGGCGACCGGCCCCGCCGGGTGCTCGACCTCGGCGCGGGCACCGGCAAGCTGACCGACGAGCTGCTGGCCGCCGGGCACGAGGTCGTCGCCGTCGACCCGTCCGCGGAGATGCTGGCCCAGCTCGCCGACCGGCACCCCGGCGTCGCGACCGCCGTCGGCGGCGCCGAGCAGGTCCCGCTGCCGGACGCCAGCGTGGACGCCGTCGTCGCCGGGCAGGCCGCGCACTGGTTCGACCCGCCCCGCGCCGCCCCCGAGCTGCGGCGGGTGCTGCGGCCCGGCGGCGTGGTCGGCTTCGTCTGGAACGTGCGCGACGAGACCGTGCCGTGGGTGGGCGCGCTGGGGGAGCGGCTGACCGCCGAGGCCCGCGACCACGAGGCCGACCAGGGCGTGGTGCACCGGTTCGCCGCCGAGCTGCCCGCCGACGTCGTCGAGCACGAGTCGCGGTACGTGCAGCGGCTGACCCCCGAGCAGGTGGTCGCCGGCATCGCCACCCGCAGCTACGTGGCGGTCATGGGCGCCGACGAGCGGACGGCGTTCCTCGACGACCTGCGCGCCCTGCTGGCCCAGCACCCCGGCACCGCCGGGCGCACCGAGCTCGAGCTGCCCTACGCCACCCACTCGGTCCGGCTGACCCCGCGCTGAGACCGGTCCTGTCCGACCCCGCCGGTACCGTGGCCGCCGTGGTCTCAGCCGGGGTGTTCATCGCCTTCGAGGGCGGCGAGGGCGCTGGCAAGTCGACCCAGGTGTCCCGCCTCGGCGAGTGGCTCACCGGCCGCGGGCGCGCCGTCCGCACCACCCGCGAGCCCGGGGCGCCGACGGCGGTGGGCCCGGCGCTGCGGTCGCTGGTCCTCGACCCGGCCACCACCGGCCTGGCCCCGCGCGCCGAGGCGCTCATCTACGCCGCCGACCGCGCCCAGCACGTGCACGAGGTGGTGCGCCCGGCCCTGGCCGCCGGCGAGGTGGTCATCACCGACCGCTACGTCGACAGCTCGCTGGCCTACCAGGGCGCTGGCCGGGAGATCGCCGTCGAGGAGGTCGCCGGCATCTCCCGCTGGGCCACCGGCGGCCTGCGCCCGGACCTCACCGTGCTGCTGGACCTGCCGCCCGAGGTCGGCCTGGCCCGGGCCCGCGGTCGCGCCGCGGCCGACCGGCTCGAGGGGGAGCCCGTGCAGTTCCACCGCCGGGTCCGGGCCACGTTCCTCGCGCTGGCCGACGCCGAGCCGCAGCGCTACCTGGTGCTCGACGGCACCCGCCCGGTCGACGAGCTGGCCGGCACCGTGCGGCAGCGGGTCGCCGAGCTGGTGGGGGAGCCGGCGTGACCGCGCTGCCCGAGGGCGTCTGGCGCGACGTGGTCGGCCAGCCCGACGCGGTCGCCGAGCTGCAGCACGCCGTCGGCTCCCCGGCGTCGATGACCCACGCCTGGCTGTTCACCGGCCCGCCGGGGTCGGGCCGGTCGGTCGCCGCCCGCGCCTTCGCCGCCGCCCTGCAGTGCCCCGACGGCGGGGACGGCACCTGCCACGCCTGCCGCACCGTGCTGGCCGGCACGCACGCCGACGTCCGGCTCGTCGTCCCCGAGGGCCTGTCGATCGGCGTCAAGGAGATGCGCACCGTCATCGGGATGGCCGGGCGGGCGCCCTCGCAGGGCCGGTTCCAGGTGGTCGTGGTCGAGGACGCCGACCGGATGACCGAGCAGGCCGCCAACGCGCTGCTCAAGATGCTCGAGGAGCCCCCGCCGCGCACGGTCTTCCTGCTGTGCGCCCCGTCGTTGCACCCCGACGACGTGTCGGTGACCATCCGCTCGCGCTGCCGCGTGGTGTCGCTGCGCACCCCGCCGGTCGCGGCGATCACCGAGGTGCTGGTGCGCCGCGACGGCGTCGACCAGGCGCTCGCGGAGTGGTCGGCCGCCGCGTCGGGCGGGCACATCGGGCGGGCCCGGCGGCTGGCCCGCGACGAGGACGCCCGCGCCGCGCGCAAGGCCGTGCTCGACGTCCCGCTGGCGCTGTCCAGCCTGGGTGCGTGCCTGCGGGCGGCCGACGACCTGGTCGGCACCGCTGCGGCGGAGTCCGCGGCGGCGACGGGTGCGCTGGACGCCGCCGAGACCGAGGCGGTCAAGGCCAGCCTCGGGGTCGGTGCGCGCGGCCCGGGTGTGGCCGCGGCGTCGCGGGGGGCGGGTCAGCTCAAGGAGCTGGAGAAGCAGCAGAAGTCGCGCGCCACCCGCATCGGCCGCGACACCCTGGACCGCGCCCTGGTCGACCTCGCCGCGTTCTACCGGGACGCGCTGCTGGTCGCGACCGTGCGCGGGGACATGGGCCGGGTGCCGCACCTGAACCACCCCGACCGCAGCGCCGACGCCCTCGAGCTGGCGCGGAAGATCGGTGCGGAGGGCGCGCTGCGCCGCATCGACGCGGTGCTCGCGGCCCGCACCGCGCTCGAGCAGGCGGTCAAGCCGCAGATCGCGATCGAGGCGATGTGCGTGGCCCTGCGGCTGCCCGCCTGACCTCCGGGGTGGCGCCCGGGCGCGGCACCGGCGTCGCGTAGGCTCCTCGACGCACCAACGCCGCCTTAGCTCAGTCGGTAGAGCATCTCACTCGTAATGAGAAGGTCGTCGGTTCGATTCCGACAGGCGGCTCGCATCTGACCAGCGTATTCATTGGTCGCCGGGACGTCCACGACGTGTGTGTGACGTCGGGTGGGAACGGATTGGGAACGGCGCCCCCGCCCGGGTCCAGCACCAGGCCTCGCGGCCCCAGGACCCACTAGAGGTCTCGGTTGCCGGGGGGTGAAACGCCGCCGAGCTGGCGGCGCCGGGATCGGCGACGTGCTCGCTGTACGGCATTGTGCCTACCCTGGTGGGGTATCCCGGATCGCTGGGAGGTGTGCGTTGAGGTACCGGCTCGGCTGGGCGCTGCTGCTGCTCGCTGCCGTGTTCTCGATGCACGGCCTGCAGTGCGCCGCCGCTGAACCGACCTCGACCTCGACCGCGTCCGCGGAGCACGCGGTCGTCGGCGACCACGCCTCCCTGGGCTCGATGGACACCGGGGTCGCCGGCGCCCCGGCGCACGGAGCCGAGCACCACGACCCGGCCGGCCACTCCGCGGCGCTGCACGCCCTGATGGTGTGCCTGGCGGTCCTCGCCGGTGGCGTCGGCGTCCTGCTGGCGGCGCTGGCGGTCTGGCTCGCCCGGCGTCGTGCCCGGGCCGCCCCGGCTGCCGTGCTGCGCGCGGTCCACCGCGCGGCCGACCGGTTGCGCGCCCTCGCGGCCCCACCGGACCTCGCTCGTCTCTGCGTGCTGCGGATCTAGGCCGAGCACCGCTGCGCCCGGCCGTCACGGCTGCCGGCGCCCGTGCCCGACCCCCATCCGCTCGGGCCGAGCCCTGCGCTCGGCCATCCGTTCCCCAGGAGACGATCGTGCGTTTCACCCTGCCCTCCCGTACCTCCCATCGCCGCACCATCCGGCTCGCCGGCGTCCTGCTGGCCGGCGGCCTGGCCCTCGCGGCCTGCTCCGGCGGCGACGACCAGCCGGCCTCCAGCAGCTCGGTGCCGGCCGACGCCACCTTCAACGCCGCCGACGTCACGTTCGCGCAGGACATGGTCCCCCACCACGAGCAGGCCGTGGAGATGGCCGAGCTCGTGCCCGACCGGTCGACCGACCCGCGGGTCATCGACCTCGCCCAGCGGATCGAGGCTGCCCAGGGCCCCGAGATCGACATGCTCAATGGGTGGCTCCAGGACTGGGGCGCCTCCTCCGACGATGAGGACGGCGGCCACTCCGGAATGGACCACTCCGGCATGGACCACGGCGGGATGATGAGCGAGGAGGACATGTCCGCCCTGGAGGGCGCCTCCGGCATCGACTTCGACCGCATGTGGCTGCAGATGATGCTCGAGCACCACACCGGCGCGGTGGGCATGGCCCAGACCGAGATCACTGACGGCGAGGACGCCGACGCCGTCGCGATGGCGCAGGACATCAGGGACTCCCAGAGTGCGGAGATCACCGAGATGGAGCAGCTGCTCCAGGACCTGTCCACGCAATAGGCCCCTCCGGTGGCCGGGGGCGCGCGCGTCTCCGGCCACCGCGGCTCCGCCACCGGCGGACCGGCTGGCCAACCCTGCGGCCGGGCTCCCCGGAGACTGGCCCGGTATACCCCCCGGTGGTATACCGGGCCCAGTAAGGCATACCCCCCCTAGGTATCAGGGAAGGCCACCATGGCGAGCAATCACGCGCACGCCCCCGCCGCCCACGGCGACACCCACGAGGGCAGCCACGACGAGGCGCACGACGAGCACTCCCACCACGGGGGGCACGGAGACCACGTGGCGATGTTCCGCCGCCTGTTCTGGTGGAACCTGCTGCTGGCGGTCCCCACAGTGGCCCTTTCGTCGATGTTCGCCTCGATCGTCGGCTACCCGCTGCCCGGGGTGACATGGGTCGAGTGGGTGTCACCCCTGCTGGGCACGGTCATCTACCTGTGGGGCGGTCGCCCCTTCCTCACCGGCGCGGTGTCGGAGATCCGGGCACGGCAGCCGGGGATGATGCTGCTGGTGGCGCTGGCCATCACCGTCGCCTTCGTCGCCTCGTGGGCGGCCACGTTGAGTCTGGTCCGCCACGGGCTGGACTTCTGGTGGGAGCTGGCCCTGCTGGTGGTCATCATGCTGCTGGGCCACTGGCTGGAGATGCGGTCGCTGGCGCAGACCGCCTCGGCGCTGGACTCCCTGGCCGCGCTGCTGCCCGACGAGGCCGAGCGGCTGCGCGACGGACAGGTGGAGACCGTCACCCCCGACCAGTTGGAGGTCGGTGACGTGGTCCTCGTCCGCCCAGGCGGGCGCATCCCGGCCGACGGGCGCGTGGTCGACGGGTCGGCCGCGGTGGACGAGTCGATGATCACCGGCGAGTCACGCGCCGTGACCCGCGACGTCGGCTCCACAGTGGTGGCCGGCACGGTCGCCACCGACTCGGGCATCCGGATCGAGGTCACCGCGACCGGCGAGGACACCGCCCTGGCGGGCATCGGGAAGCTCGTCGCGGACGCGCAGGCCTCCGGCTCCCGCGCCCAGCGGTTGGCCGACACCGCCGCCGGGTGGCTGTTCTGGTTCGCCCTCGGCTCCGGGGTGGTCACCGCGATCGTGTGGTCGCTGCTCGGGTCCCCCGACGAGGCCGTCATCCGCACCATCACCGTGCTGGTCATCGCCTGCCCGCACGCCCTCGGGCTGGCCATCCCGCTGGTCATCTCCATCGCCACCGAGCGCGCGGCCCGAGCCGGCGTCCTGGTCAAGGACCGGCTGTCCATGGAGGCCATGCGCACGGTGGACACCGTGCTGTTCGACAAGACCGGCACCCTCACCCTCGGCCGCCCCACCGTCACCGCGGTCCGGCCCGCCGACGACCAGACCGACGAGGACCAGCTGCTGGCCTGGGCCGCGGCCGCCGAAGCCGACTCCGAGCACCCGCTCGCCCGCGCCGTCGTCCGCGCCGCCGCCGACCGGGGGGCGACCGTGCCTGCCGCGACGGGCTTCACCTCGTCCCCGGCCGTCGGCGTGCAGGCCACCGTCGAGGAGCGCACCGTCGCCGTCGGCGGGCCAGCCCTGCTCGAGCAGGCCGGTGCCCACGAGCTGCCCGTCGCCGACCAGTGGCGCGAGGACGGGGCGATCATCCTGCACGTCCTCGTCGACGGTCAGGTCGCCGGCGCCCTGGCACTGGCCGACGAGGTGCGGGCTGAGTCCCGGGCCGCGGTCGACCAGCTGCGCGCTCGCGGCGTCGACGTCGTCATGATCACTGGCGACGCGCAGGCGGTGGCCGCCTCGGTCGCCGGGCAGCTGGGTATCGCCCGCTTCTTCGCCGGCGTCCGCCCGGAGGACAAGTCCGCGACCGTATCCGCGCTGCAGGACGAAGGCCGCCGGGTGGCGATGGTCGGTGACGGCGTCAACGACGCCCCCGCTCTGGCCCAGGCCGACGTCGGCATCGCCATCGGGGCCGGCACCGACGTCGCCATCGCCTCCGCTGGGATCGTGCTGGCCAGCGAGGACCCCCGTTCGGTCGTCTCGGTCATCGACCTGTCGACCGCGACCTACCGCAAGAGCATGCAGAACCTGGCCTGGGGAGCCGGCTACAACCTCATCTCCGTCCCCCTCGCCGCCGGCGTCCTCGCCCCGATCGGCTTCGTCATGCCCATGTCGGCGGGCGCCCTGCTCATGTCCGCCTCCACCGTGGTCGTCGCGCTCAACGCCCAACTACTACGGCGCCTCGATCTGCGGCCGCGCGGGAATGACGAACGGGCCCCCGCTGTGTAGACCGGAATCAACACGACGGCCTGACGACCTCAAGCGAGTAACGCAACTCCGGACCGCCGCCGCAGCATGCGAACCAGTACGAGACGACGCGATCTTGCGGTCACGCAGATTGGCCGTCACCTCGCCGCCGGAACCGTGCAGGGGGACGGTTGGGGCCCCTGAAGCTCCGCCAGTTTTGGCAGGCGGCGGAGGGGTGATGTCCCGGCCGTGGCCACCCGGCCTGGGCCGCACCTCTCGGCAGGTCGTGTGACCGGCGGTGTATGAGGTCTGGATGGCCAATCCTGCTGGGCGCGTCGCTACAGGGTGGGTGCGCTGTCCACGAGGCTGACCGCGCTGGCCAAGCACTCGCGCTGCCGCAGGTGGCCGGACCGAATCGCTCGACAGAGACCTAGGTACGACCAGAGCGAGACGCAGCGCGGTTCGGCGCAACTCGCTCCTGCGTGCCGCCGCCCAGCCGCCTCCTTCGCGTCCTGGACGAGGCCAAGCCGGACCGACACACCTCTTGCAAGCTGGCTGACACCAATTCGTCGTGATGTGTATGGCGTCGAGGTGGGACCGTCCCAGCCAGCCCCAGCACGGACCGGCGACAAGATGCAGCGGGCATCCGCATCGAGTCAGCGGAGCCCGCACACGGATCCCCGGGTCTGACCTCGATATCCGGACGCATGTTCGACACAGGAGATTGGTCAGTTCCTGAAGTCGTTGCCCACAGGTAGAGTTACACCGCTGCAGTTCATACAACCGATAGGGGTGCGCCGGTGGTCACCGCAAAGCGCGCCTCCCACGTCCACGTCCCTCGTGACTACCCCACATCGACCATCTGCCTTGATGAAAGTGGCGCCAGGGCGACCGGTGCGAAGTTCTTCGTCGTTGGTGGCATCAAGGTCCGTCGACCCGGCCAGCTGACCCGAACGATGCGTGCGCTTCGGGACCACTGGGGTCACGAGGGCGAGCTGAAGTTCTCCGGGATAAACCGGGGTAGTCAGTCTCTCTACTACGACCTGATCGGTCGGCTGGAGGAGACGGACGCGCACTTGGTCGGCTGTGTCGTCGAGACTGCAGTGCACAACCCGTTCGGTCGGGGCCGGCCTGAGTGGCTCGTCCACGCCGACGTCGCGACGCAGCTGCTGGTGGGGTGCATCAACAGGCGAGAGCTGGTCGGTCTGATGGTGGACATGGTGACCACACCGCCGGACTGCTCCCTCGAGGACACCGTGCGCATGCAGGTCAACCGGCGCTTGAACGCCACATCTGTCGTCTCCGCCCTGTCGGCCGACTCGAAGAGCAATGATCTGCTGCAGATCGCTGATCTGGTTGCCGGCGCCCTCAGGTTCGAGCGCCACCGTCTCGCTGGCCTCGGTGGAGACGGCGGAAGCGCGAAGGCCAAGGTGGCAGCACGCCTGGGCCAGACCTTCGGGTCGCCGGGGATGCTCGATGGCCGCGGTGATCGCATCAACCTGGCCACGTTTCGCTCGCGCGGTGGCGAGCAGAAGGCCGCGCTCCGGGTCGTGAAGCCAACTCGAACGAGTGACACGAGACGCGTTTCTCGTGCCGCGCCATCTGCATGATCTCCCAGTTCGTGACTATGCTCGGTTCGCGCGGTATGAGCCTCAGGCTCACCAGCTGCGCACTCGGCATGGGCCTCAGGTCCACCAGCTGAGCAGAGGGGCATGGCGGAACAACAAGCCACCCGATCTCACAAGATCACGCGTCCCCCGGTTCGCTTCTGCGGGCCGGGGGACGTTCTTGTTCCCCGGGGCCGGTTGCCGAGCTGCCGCAGGCGATCACGGTGGCCGGCAAGCGTTGCTGCTTCACAATCGGCGGATCACCTGCCAGGACGCCCGCGGCGGTGTCTCGCTGCGGGAACCTCGCCAGGGAGGGATCGCGGTCAATTGCGTCGATTGGCAGGTGTCCGCCCTGAAAGCCGCCTGTCGCTGTCGACGGGTAGCAGGAGGGAGCTCGATGGACGAGCAGCTGACCATCCCGGGCGTGGACGTTCACTGCGGCCGACGAATCACAGCTGTCTCCTCGGAGGCTGGAGACGGCGGCGCTGCCCAGTTGCCGGCAACCCCGAGTGTCGACAACTTGGGCGTCCGGACCGATCTCGTCACCGCATGCCGCCTTGCACTCGGGGTCGGGTCCACGACGGCCTACGCACTTGCAGGCCGCGGAGAGCTGCCCTTCCCCGTCTACCGGGTGGGCCGCCAGTGGGTCGTGCCCACTGCCGGCCTTCGCACCTTCCTCGGCTTGGTTCCGTCCACCCCGGTTGTCCCCTGACCCTGGTCGCGGACGGCTGGCTATGTCACCCCAGCTGATCGACGCCAGGTCTGGCCGTTGATCCCCGCGGCACGAGCGCCGCAGCAGCCTCGGCGGCCTGGCGGCCCACCCCCTCGAGCAGGTGGGTGTACGTGTCCGAGGTGATCCGGATCCCGGAGTGCCCCAAGCGCTTGGAGACCACGGTCATGTCGACGCCGGCCGCCAGCATGATGGAGGCCTGGCCGTGCCGGAGGTCGTGCAGGCGCACCTTGCGTAGTCCGGCGGCGTCGACCAGCTTGTGGAAGGTCTTCGAGACGACCTCTGGCTTGAGGTAGGCGCCGTCCTCGCGGGGGAACACGAGGTCGTTGTCCTCGTAGGCCTCCCCGAGAGCGGCCCGGGCTTCGTCTTGTCGGAGCCGGTGAGCGATGAGTGACCCCACGGTGGCCTCGTCGAGGTCCACCCGGCGGTCCTCACCGCTGGCCGTCTTCGGCGTGCCCACGACGCTGTCGTAGCCGACCTGCACCACCGACTGGCGCACCCAGAGCACGCGCTTGCCCAGGTCGATGTCAGCCCACCGCAGACCGACCACCTCGCCACGACGGAGCCCGGTCATGGCGAGCACCTCGTAGAGCACGCCCAGGCGGTGTGCGGCGGCGTGGTCGAGGAAGGCGCCCAACTCGTCCGGCTCCCACGGACGGACTTTGGGACGTCGGGTCGGCTCGAGCTCGGCGAGCGCTGCGGGGTTGTACTGCAGGACGCGGCGGCGGACCGCGTCGTTCAGCGCTGCCCGCAGGGTGGCGTGGATACGGCGGACGGACTCCGCGGACAGCGGCTTGGGTCGCGTGCCCTCCTTGCGGATGCTGGCGAGGGCGCGGTCGACGTCGTCCACGGTGAGGTCGCTGAGCCGGTAGTGCCCGAGGAGGGGGATCCAGTAGTCACGCAGGTGCTGGTGGGTGTTCAGCGCCGTCGACGGTCGGAAGCGGCCGGAGTCCTTCTTGCGCTCCAGCCACCCCTCCAGGTAGTCGGCGACGCTGGTCTTCCGCTGGTCCTGGACGCGCACGCCTTGACCGGTTGCGGTCATCGAGGCCTGGAGTGCTTCTCGGGCGTCCGCGGCGGAGTCGTAACCGCCGCGTCGTAGCTGTCGTCGCTTCCCGGACGGGTCGCGCACGTCGTGGGCGAAGTACCAGGACCCGTGCCGCCTGGGACAGTTCTTGCGACGCCCGCTGGCATCCGTGACGGGCGGGCAGGGGCACCTCTTGAACACCGTCCCGGTCATCGCCGACTCCCTTCACCCGGGCCGCTGGTCGGCAACGGCCGGCCGGCATCTGTCGGTGCAGGTGGCCGGGGGAGGGGTGCTCGTGACGGACCGCTGGCAGGGCACCCGTTGGGAACGCGGTTGCAACGCCGTAGCCGGCGGCACATGGTCATGGGTGGTCGAAGGCGGTCGTCGACCCCCCCGATGACCTGGAAAGACGGTCATAAGCGGTCTGAGCTGGTCCTACATGGTTTCAGAAGATGCGGTCTCGTAATGAGAAGGTCGTCGGTTCGATTCCGACAGGCGGCTCCACGTCCTCGTCCGGACGCCGGCGGCTACCGTCCCGGTGTGCCCCGGAGCGCCGGTCCCGCAGCGCCGGTCCGGCGGCGCTCGGCGGTCGCCGCCTTCCTCGCTGGTGGAGCGGTCGGTCTGCTGGGCGGACTGGTCGGCCTCGGCGGGGCGGAGTTCAGGCTGCCGTTGCTCATCGGCGTCTTCGGCTTCGCGGCCCTGTCCGCGGTGATCGTCAACAAGGCCATGAGCCTGGTGGTGGTGACCGCGGCGCTGCCCGCGCGGCTGGTCGCCGTCCCGTTCGGCGAACTGGTCGCGCACTGGTCGGTGGTGGCGGTCCTGCTGAGCGGCAGCCTGGCCGGCGCCTGGCTCGGTGCGGGCTGGGCCGTGCGCATGCGGTCGGCCACCCTGCACCGGGTGCTGGGCGGTCTGCTGGTTCTCGTCGCCGTCGTGCTGCTGGTCAACCACGCCGGTGTCGTCGGGTCGTGGGACCTGCCGGCGGTCTGGCGGGTCGTGGTCGGCGCGCTCGCCGGGGTGGGCATCGGGGTCGTCGCCGCGCTCCTGGGCGTCGCCGGGGGCGAGCTCCTGATCCCCACCGTCGTGCTGCTGTTCGGGGTCGGGATCACCACCGCCGGCAGCCTGTCCCTCGTCGTCTCGCTGCCCACCATGCTGGTCGCCTTCGCCCGGTACCGCCGCGACGCCGCGTTCGCCGTCCTGCGGGAGAACGGGCGCTTCGTGCTCGTCATGGCTGCGGGGTCCGTCGCGGGCACCGTGGTCGGTGGGCTCCTGCTCGGCGTGGTGCCCGGCGCCGTCCTCGTGCCGCTGCTCGTGCTGCTGCTCCTGCTGTCGGCCGTGCGCGTCTGGCGGCACTGACCCCCGGACACCGGCCCGGAGCCGCGGTCAGCCGCGCAGGCGGGTGGCCAGCACCGCGGCGACGGAGTCCAGCGCGCCGGGGACGAGGGCGTAGTAGGCCCACACGCCGCGCTTGTCGCGGGTGAGCAGGCCGGCGTCCACGAGCACCTTGAGGTGGTGGGACACCGTCGGCTGGGACAGCCCGACGGGGTCGGTCAGGTCGCAGACGCAGGCCTCCCCGCCCTCGTGGGCGGCGACGAGGGAGAGCAGCCGCAGTCGGGTGGGGTCGGCGAGGGCCTTGAGCGTGCGGGCGAGGGCCTCGGCGTCCGGTGGGCTGATCGGCGCGGCGACCAGCGGGGCGCAGCAGGCCTGCGCCTCGACCGTGGCGTGCAGGGCCGTCGTCATGGGCCGAGTGTGCCGCAGCCATCGACGACTGTCGATATTGACGACCATCTATGCATCAGGCACAGTGCCCATCGACAGACGTCGATGGATGGAGGGGTCGTGGCCGCCACGAGCGAGGACCTGCGCGAGGAGGTCCGGGCGCGGTACGCCGCCGCTGCCCGGGCGGTCGCCGGCGCCGACGCCGACGGTTGTTGTGCGCCTGCAGCGCGGGCCCCGGAGGTGGACGACCGGTTCGGCGCCGCGCGCTACGACGCGGAGTCCAGCGCGCAGCTGCCCACCGAGGCGGTCCTGGCCTCCCTGGGGTGCGGCAACCCGCTGGTCGTGGCCGACCTGCGGCCGGGGGAGCGGGTGCTGGACCTGGGATCCGGTGGTGGCATCGACGTGCTGCTGTCGGCCCGCCGGGTCGGCCCGGCCGGGTTCGCCTACGGGGTGGACATGACCGAGGAGATGCTCGAGCTGGCCCGCGCCAACGCGGCGAGGGCCGGGGTGACCAACGTCGAGTTCCTCGCCGGCACCATCGAGGCGCTCCCGCTGCCCGACGCCGCGGTCGACGTGGTGATCTCCAACTGCGTGGTCAACCTGTCCACCGACAAGCCCGCCGTGCTCGCCGAGGCCTTCCGGGTGCTGACCCCCGGCGGGCGGATCGGCATCTCCGACGTCGTCGCCGAGGACCACGTCACCCCCGAGCAGCGCGCGGAGCGCGGCTCCTACGTCGGCTGCATCGCCGGGGCCCTCTCCAGGGACGAGTACCTGACCGGGCTCGCCGCCGCCGGTTTCGTCGACGCCACGGTCACCTTCACCCACGAGGTCGCCGACGGCCTGCACGGCGCGGTCGTCGCCGCCACCAAGCCCGCCGAGCCCGCCCCGTGAGCGACCCCGTCCGCGAGGCCCGCCGCCCGGGCACCACCACCGACACCCCGGTGCTGGCGCAGCTGTCCACCCTGGACCGGTTCCTGCCGGTGTGGATCGTCGCCGCCATGGCGCTCGGGCTCGTGCTGGGCCGCACCGTCCCGGGCCTGGACACCGCGCTGGAGGCGGTCACGGTCGGCGACGTGAGCCTGCCGATCGCCGTCGGGCTGCTGCTGATGATGTACCCGGTGCTGGCCAAGGTCCGCTACTCCGAGCTGGACCGCGTCACCGGCGACCGACGGCTGCTGCTGGCCTCCCTCGCCCTGAACTGGCTCGTCGGCCCGGCGCTGATGTTCGCCCTGGCCTGGCTGCTGCTGCCCGACCTGCCCGAGTACCGCACCGGGCTGGTCGTCGTGGGCCTGGCCCGCTGCATCGCGATGGTGCTCATCTGGAACGACCTGTCCTGCGGCGACCGCGAGGCGGCCGCCGTGCTGGTCGCGATCAACTCGGTCTTCCAGATCCTGGCCTTCGCCGCCCTGGGCTGGTTCTACCTGCAGGTGCTGCCCGGCTGGCTGGGCCTGTCGACCACCTCCGCGGAGTTCAGCGTCTGGGCCATCGTCGTCTCCGTCCTCGTGTTCCTCGGCATCCCGCTGCTCGCCGGGTTCCTCACCCGGACGATCGGTGAGCGCCGGAAGGGCCGCACCTGGTACGAGACGCGCTTCCTGCCCCGCATCGGGCCCGTGGCGCTCTACGGCCTGCTGTTCACCATCGTCGTGCTCTTCGCGCTCCAGGGCGACGCGATCACCTCCCAGCCCTGGGACGTCGTCCGCATCGCCGTGCCGCTGCTGGCCTACTTCGCGCTGATGTTCGGCGGCTCGTTCGCCCTCGGCGTGCGGCTGCGGCTGGGCTACGCGAAGACCGCGACGCTGGCCTTCACCGCGGCCGGCAACAACTTCGAGCTCGCCATCGCCGTGGCCATCGGCACCTTCGGCGTCACCTCCGGGCAGGCCCTGGCCGGCGTCGTCGGCCCCCTGATCGAGGTGCCGGTCCTCGTCGCCCTGGTCTACGTGTCCCTGTGGGCCGCCCGCCGCTGGTTCCCCGGCGACCCCACCGTCCCCACCACCCCGAGGAGCACGGCCCCGTGACCACCCCCAGCGTCCTGTTCGTCTGCGTGCACAACGCGGGCCGCTCGCAGATGGCCGCCGGCTGGCTGACCCACCTGGCCGGGGACGCCGTCGAGGTCCGGTCCGCCGGGTCCCTGCCGGGCGACCAGGTCAACCCCGCCGCCGTGCAGGCGATGGCCGAGGTCGGCGTCGACATCTCCGCCGCCACGCCGAAGGTGCTGACCACCGAGGCCGTGCAGGCCTCCGACGTGGTCATCACCATGGGCTGCGGCGACGCCTGCCCGGTCTTCCCCGGCAAGCGCTACCTCGACTGGGACCTCGACGACCCCGCCGGTCAGGGCGTGGAGGCCGTCCGGCCGATCCGCGACGAGATCGAGGCCCGGGTCCGCGGCCTGCTCGCCGAGCTCGACGTCGTCGGCTGACGGCGGTCACGCCACGGGCAGCCCGGCGAGCCCCGCGGCGAGGCCGAGCAGGGCGCAGACGCCCAGGGTCGTCAGCACCGACAGCTTGACCTTGAACAGCAGCACCGCGGCGACCACGGTCAGCACGGCCGCGACCGGCCGCAGGGTGGTGACGTCGGGCAGCTCCAGGGCGACCGGCCCCCACGCGGCCCGGCCGCTCTCGGCGAACAGCGTGTGGACGGCGAAGTAGACGCCCAGGTTGGCGATCACCCCGACGACGGCGGCCGTGATGCCGGTGAGCGCCGCCGACAGGCTGCGGTTGCCGCGCAGCCGCTCCATGTAGGGGGCGCCGAGCAGGACGAACAGGAAGCTGGGCACGAAGGTCACCCAGGTGACCAGCAGCGAGGCCAGGACGGCGGCCACCCACGGGTCCAGGTCGCCCGGGGCGCGGTGGGCGCCGAGGAACGCGACGAACTGCACGACCATGATCAGCGGCCCCGGGGTGGACTCGGCCAGCGCCAGCCCGCGCACCATCTCCCCGGGGGACAGCCACCCGTAGACGGCGACGGCCTGCTGGGCGACGTAGGCGAGCACCGCGTAGGCGCCGCCGAAGGTCACCACCGCGGCGCCGGAGAAGAACAGCCCCTGCTCGGTCAGGGTGGAGTGCGCACCGGTGAGCACGGCGACGAGGCCGATCGGCACACCCCAGGCGACCAGCCCCACGGCCAGGGTGCGCAGGGTGCGCCCGGCAGAGGGGGCCTCGGCGTGCAGGACGTCGTCCGGGACGACCGGCGGCGGGCCGTCGTCGACGTCGGCGGCCCCCGGCCTCTGCCGCAGCATCCCGGGCCGGTACCGGCCCACCGCCCAGCCGGCGAGCCCGGCGACGGCCACGACCACGGGGAAGGGCACCCCGAACAGGGTGAGCGCGAGGAACGCGGCGACCGCGACGGCGACGAGGGCCGGGCTGGTGAGGGCCTTCTTCCCGACCCGGGTGACGGCCTGCACGACGACGGCGAGCACCGCCGGCGCCAGACCGGCGAACAGCGCCAGGACGGCGGTCGTGGTGCCGAAGGCGACGTAGACCGCGGACAGCGCCAGCAGGGCGAGCAGACCGGGCAGGACGAACAGGCCGCCGGCGACCAGTCCGCCGCGGGTGCCGTGCAGCAGCCAGCCGGTGTAGGTGGCCAGCTGCTGGGCCTCGGGGCCGGGCAGCAGCATGCAGTAGTTCATCGCGTGCAGGAACCGGCGCTGGCCGATCCAGCGACGCTCCTCGACCAGGGAGCGCTGCATGACCGCGATCTGGCCGGCCGGCCCGCCGAAGGTCTGCAGCGAGATGAGGAACCAGGCCTTCACGGCGGCGCGGAACGGGACCGTGGTCCGCCCCGTCGGGTCGGCCGTGCCGGTGCCCGGTCGCGGCGGGGCGGGGTCGGGGGTCATCGCTGGTCCTCGGGGCCGTGGGCGCGGGGCCCGGTGCTGCGGGTGGGGGTCAGGCGGGTTCGTGCCCGCGCAGCAGCCGCTGGCGGTGGTAGGCGTGCAGGCCGTCGAACACGGCGTCGGTGACCGCGAGGGTCTGCTCGTCGGTGCCGATCATCGACAGCCCGCGCACCACGGCGTCCATGCCGGGTGCCTCGGGGGCGTCGAAGGCGTCGTCGTCGAGGTCGGCCACGTGCACGACCTCGGCGATCCGCCACAGCACCGGGTCGTGCAGCTCGTGCACCCGCAGCAGGGTCTCGAAGGTGCAGTCCTCCCCGCGGTGGCCGAACCCGGCGCCGGGGACGTCGAAGAGCACCAGGTCGGCCGGGAGCGCGGCCGGGTCGGACCAGTCGTCGAGGAAGACGAACTCCGCCGCGGGGTCGATGTGCCGGCGGATCAGCCACGCGCAGGCCGCACGGTCGATGTGGACACCGGCCCGGGTCGCCCACCTCATGCCGGCCCCGCCGTCGTGGCGCGGGCCTGCTCGACCCCCGCGCCGCCCGCCGGTCGGCCGAGCCGTGCGACGGCCCGCTCGGCGTCGTCGCGCTGGGGCGGGGAGGTGAAGTCGCGGCGGGTGACCGCGCGCAGCTCCCGGCGCAGCCGGCGCAGCTCGCGGGTCCGTTCGTCGCCGGCCAGCCCGGCCGCCTGCTCGGCGGCCTCGGCGAGGGCCAGGTACTCCTCGGCGCGGGCGGCGGTCATCTCGGCCAGCAGCTGCTGCTCGTGCTCGGCCGTCACCGGACGGGCCAGCCAGACCCCGGCGCGGCCACCGGCGGCGACCACGTCGGCGGCGACCCACTCGAGCTCCTCGCGGGTGCGGGCGTCGGCGGGCAACCCCACGACGCCGTCGCCGAAGGAGGCCACCCCCATCCGCCGCAGCCGCCGCCACACCGTCGTCCGCGGCCCCGAGGGCTCCCGGGGCAGGCGGTGGCTGAGCACCACCCACTCCCGCCCGACCGTCGCGCTGGTCACGTACCGATGCAACCACAGTTGCACCGGGGATGGCGACCCGGGTCCCGTCGCCGTCCTCCCGCCCGTCCGGCGCCGCGCTGGTCGTGACGGTCAGGGCTGACTGTGTACCGTCCCGGGCATGACCCTGCCCGACGTGCTGCGGGGCCGGCTGAGCCTGCCGGTCGTCGCCTCGCCGATGTTCATCGTCTCCGGCCCCGACCTGGTCGTGGCCCAGTGCTCGGCCGGCGTGGTCGGCTCCTTCCCGGCCCTCAACGCCCGCCCGGCCGCCCAGCTCGGTGACTGGCTGACCGAGATCGACGAGCGGCTGGCCGCCGCGGCCGCCACCGGCGCCGCCGTGGCCCCCTACGCGGTGAACCAGATCGTGCACCGCTCCAACGACCGGCTCGAGGCCGACGTCGCCCTCTGCGTCGAGCACGAGGTGCCGATCGTGATCACCTCGCTGGGCGCCCGCGAGGACGTCTACGACGCGGTGCACTCCTACGGCGGCATCGTCCTGCACGACGTCATCGACGACCGCTTCGCGCACAAGGCGGTCGACAAGGGCGCCGACGGCCTCATCGCGGTCGCCGCCGGCGCCGGCGGCCACGCGGGGACGACGTCGCCGTTCGCGCTGGTGCGGGAGATCCGCCGCTGGTTCGACGGGCCGCTGGCGCTGTCCGGCGCGATCGCGCACGGCTCGTCGGTGCTGGCCGCGCAGGCCGCCGGCGCCGACCTCGCCTACGTCGGCTCGGCGTTCCTGGCCACCACCGAGGCGCGGGCGGCCGAGGGCTACAAGCAGATGGTGGTCGACAGCTCCGCCGCCGACATCGTCTACAGCAACCTGTTCACCGGCGTGCACGGCAACTACCTGGCCGGCTCCATCCGCGCCGCCGGCCTCGACCCCGCCGACCTGCCCACCTCCGACCCCAGCGCGATGAGCTTCGGGTCCGACGGCGGGGCCAAGGCCTGGCGCGACGTCTGGGGCTCGGGCCAGGGCATCGGCACCGTCGACGCCGTCGTCCCCGCCGCCGAGCTGGTCGCCCGGCTGGGCCGGGAGTACGCCGAGGCCAAGGCCGCACTCGATGCCGCCGTCCTCACCCCGGCCGCCGTCTGACCCGACCCCGCCCACGACGAGGGGCGCCGCACCCGGTCGGTGCGGCGCCCCTCGGTCGTCCGGGTGCGGTAGGTGCGGTCAGTGGTGGTTCGAGGCCTGCTTGGCGCGCTCGAAGGAGGCGTTGATCTCCGCCTCGGCCTCGGCGAGACCGACCCAGTTGGCGCCCTCGACGCTCTTGCCGGGCTCGAGGTCCTTGTAGGTCTCGAAGAAGTGCTGGATCTCCAGCCGGTCGAACTCCGACACGTCGGTGATGTCCTTGAGGTGGGCCATCCGCGGGTCGGTGGCCGGCACGGTCAGCACCTTGTCGTCACCCCCGGCCTCGTCGGTCATCCGGAACATGCCGATCGCCCGGCAGGTGATGAGGCACCCGGGGAACGTCGGCTCCTCCAGGAGCACGAGCGCGTCGAGCGGGTCGCCGTCCTGACCGAGGGTCGCCTCGATGTACCCGTAGTCGGCCGGGTACCGCGTCGAGGTGAACAGCATCCGGTCCAGCCGGATGCGTCCAGTGGCGTGGTCCAGCTCGTACTTGTTCCGCTGGCCCTTGGGGATCTCTACCGTCACGTCGAACTGCACCGACGTAGTGTGGCCCACGACCGGCGACCGTGGGACGTCGAGGGTCCGGAACCTGTGGGGGAGGGGTCATCGCGAGCGCCCCGCCCACCTCTGGCACGGTCACCGTGCGGGCCCGCCGGAACTGGCGCAGACGCCTCTGGCAGGTCCTCGTCGCCCTCTGCGTGGTCGCCGCGCTCGCCGCCGGGGCGGTCCTGCTGACCACCCGCGAGGACGCCGACCCCGACGCGGTCGCCGCCGTCCCCACCGACGCCGTCGCCGTCCCCGACGCGCAGCTGCCGGAGCTCACCGAGCCCGCCGCGGCGCTGGCCGCGCTGTCCACCGGCGCCCCCGCACCCGACCCGGCCACCCTGCAGGCCGCGCTGGCGCCGCTGCTGGCCGCGCCCGCGCTGGGCAGCGGCCTGTCGGCCGAGGTGGTGGACGTCGCCACCGGCGCGACGCTGCTGGACACCGACGCCGACGACCCCGGCACGCCGGCCTCCACCGCCAAGCTGCTCACCGGGCTGGCCGCGCTCACCACCCTCGGCCCCGGCGCCACCATCGAGACCCGGGTGGTCGCGGGCGCCGAGCCCGGGCAGGTCGTGCTGGTCGGCGGCGGCGACCCGACCCTGTCGACCACCGCGCCCTCGCAGAGCTACCCCGGCGCGCCCACCGTCGCCGACCTCGCCGCCCAGGTGCAGACCGCGCTCGCCGGCACCCCCGTCACCTCCGTCGTCGTCGACGGCTCGCTGTTCACCGGCCCGCTCACCGCACCGGCCTGGGGCGCGGAGGACGCACCGTCGACCTACGCCGCCCCGGTCACCGCCGCCGCCGTCGACGGCGCCCGCGTGGTCCCCGGCCGCAGCCAGCGCAGCGGCCAGCCCGGCACCGACGCCGGTGCCGCCCTCGCCGCCGCGCTCGGCGTCCTCGGCGCCCCGGTCGCCCTCGGCACCGCCCCGGCCGGGGCCCAGGTGCTGGGCACCGTCGAGTCCGCCCCGGTCGAGCGGCTGGTCGAGCAGGCGCTCACCGCCTCGGACAACCTGCTCGCCGAGGACCTCGCCCGCCAGGTCGCGCTGGCCACCGGCCGGGAGGCCAGCTTCGCCGGGTCCGCCGAGGCGGTGGCCGCCGCGGTCGGCGCCGCCGGGTTCACCACGACCGGGCTGACGCTGTCCGACGGCAGCGGGCTCTCGGGCACCGACGCCGTCCCGGCCCGCCTGCTGGTCGACGTGCTCGAGGCCGCCGCCGACGGCTCGCGGCCCGAGCTGGGCAGCCTGCTGTCCGGCCTGCCGGTCGCCGGGTGGACCGGCACGCTCGCCGACCGCGGGGACGCCGACCCCGCCACCGCCCCCGGCACCGTGCGCGCCAAGACCGGCACCCTGGCGACCACCTCGGCCCTCGCCGGCGTCGTCACCACCGCCGACGGCCGGCTGCTGGCCTTCGCGCTGCTGGCCGACGGCACCCCGGGCAACGTCTCGGCGGCCGAGGCCGCGCTGGACGCCGTCGCCGCCCGGATGGCCGCCTGCGGCTGCTCCTGACCTCCTGCAGGGAACTCCGTCCTCCTGCACCAGAGCTCGTGGGGGAGGACGGAGTTCGACCAGGGGCCCTGATCATCGCTGCGCCTACGGTGGGTGCCATGGCCGACTCGCTGGTGGACTGGGACCTCGCCGCACGCACGGCCTCGCGGCTGGCCGGCGCCGGCCCGCAGACCACCCGCGCCGAGGCCGCCGCGGTCGTCGACGAGCTGCACGAGTGCGCCGGGACCGCGGTCGCCCACGTCGAGGGCCTCACCGGCCTGACCCCGGCCGCCGGCGCCCCGACCCCGGTCACCGCGGTCGTCGACCGGCCCGGCTGGGTGCGCGCCAACACCGGGGGCATGGCCGCCCTGCTCGACCCGCTCACCGAGGCGCTGCAGGAGAAGTCGGGCAGCCGTCCCGGCGCGGTCGCCCGCGCGGTCGGCGGTCGGGCCACCGGGCTGCAGGCCGGCGGGGTGCTGGCCTTCGTGTCCTCCAAGGTCCTCGGCCAGTACGAGGTCTTCGGCACCGGCGGCCGGCTGCTGCTGGTCGCCCCCAACATCGTCGACGCCGAGCGGAAGCTGGGCGTCGACCCGCACGACTTCCGGCTGTGGGTCTGCCTGCACGAGGTCACCCACCAGCTGCAGTTCACCGCCTTCCCCTGGCTGCGCACCTACCTGGAGTCCCAGGTGCAGGAGTTCGTCCGGGTCAGCGACCTCGACCCCGCCGCCCTGCGCGAGCGGCTGCGCGACGTGGTCGCCAGCCTGTCCGACGCGGTCCGCGGCAAGCCGCTCGAGGGCGACGCCCCGGCCGGGCTGATGGCCCTCGTCGGCGACCCCGCGCAGCAGGCCGTGCTCGACCGGGTCACCGCGGTGATGAGCCTGGTCGAGGGGCACGCGGAGTTCGTCATGGACGGCGTCGGGCCCGACGTCGTCCCCAGCGTGCGCACCCTCCGCAAGCGCTTCGGCCAGCGCCGCAAGGGCGTCGGCCCGGTGGACCGCGTGCTGCGCCGGCTGCTGGGCCTGGAGCAGAAGATGCAGCAGTACGCCGACGGCCGGCACTTCGTCGCCGGCGTCGTCGACCGGGTCGGCATGCAGGCGTTCAACACCGTCTGGACATCGCCGGGCACCCTCCCGCGCAAGGAGGAGCTCACCGACCCGCAGCGGTGGGTCGACCGGGTCATCACCCCCTACTGAGGTGGCCGGACCCGCCCCCGCCGTCGCCGCGGTCCGCTCGGCGGTCCGCCCGGGCCTCACCGGACCGGTGCTGGTGGCCTGCAGCGGCGGTGCGGACTCCCTGGCCCTCGCCGCCGCGGTGGCCTTCGAGGCACCCCGCGCCGGGGTCCCCGCCGGGGCGGTGACCGTCGACCACGGGCTGCAGGCCGGCTCCGCCGAGCGCGCCGGGGCGACCGCCGCGCTGCTGCGCGGCCTGGGCCTGGACCCCGTGCTCGTCCGGCGGGTCCGGGTGGGGACGGCGGGGGGCCCGGAGGCGGCGGCGCGGGAGGCGCGGTACGCCGCGCTGTCGGCCGCGGCCGCCGAGCACGGGGCGCGCGTGGCGCTGGGCCACACCCGCGACGACCAGGCCGAGACCGTGCTGCTGGGCCTGGGCCGGGGGAGCGGACCCCGCTCGCTGGCCGGGATGGCGCCGCTGCGCCCGCCGTGGTGGCGGCCGCTGCTGGACCTGCCGCGCGCGACCACCCGCGCCGCCTGCGCCGCGCAGGGGCTCCCGGTGTGGGAGGACCCGCACAACACCGACCCGGCCTTCACCCGGGTCCGGCTGCGCACCGAGGTGCTGCCGCTGCTGGAGGAGGTGCTCGGCGGCGGGGTGGCCGCGGCGCTGGCCCGCACGGCCGCGCTGCTGCAGGAGGACACCGGGGCCCTCGACGAGCTCGCCGCCGCCGTCGCCGACCCCACCGACTGCGCGACGCTGGCCGCGCTGCCGGCCGCGCTGCGCCGACGGGTGCTGCGCCGCTGGCTGCTGGCGGCGGGCACCCCCGACCTCGCCGCGGTGCACCTGCACGCCGTCGACGCCCTCGTCGTCGCCTGGCGCGGGCAGGGCCGGGTGGACCTCCCCGGCGGTGCGGGCGTCGTCCGGTCGTCTGGCAGGCTTGCGCTGCACGGCCCCCGAGCACAGCGCAGCGAACCCCCCAGCGAGGAGCCCCACCCGTGAGCGAGACCCCCCGCGGCCCCCTCGGCCCGGACCACGGCTACGGCCCCGACATCGACCACGTGCTGCTGTCCACCGAGCAGATCGACGAGAAGATCCGCGAGCTGGCCGACCGGATCGCCGTCGACTACGCCGGCCGCGAGGTCCTGCTGGTCGGCGTCCTCAAGGGCGCCGTGCTGTTCATGAGCGACTTCGCCCGGGCGCTGCAGCTGCCCACCCAGATGGAGTTCATGGCCGTCTCCTCCTACGGGTCGGCCACCAGCTCCTCGGGCATCGTGCGGATCCTCAAGGACCTCGACCGCGACATCACCGGCAAGCACGTGCTGGTGCTCGAGGACATCATCGACTCCGGCCTGACGCTGTCCTGGCTGCTGAAGAACCTGGGCTCGCGCGGGCCGGCCAGCCTCGAGGTGTGCGCACTGCTGCGCAAGCCCGACGCGGTCAAGGTCGACGTCCCCGTCGAGTACGTCGGGTTCGACATCCCCAACGAGTTCGTCGTCGGCTACGGCCTGGACTACGCCGAGCGCTACCGCGACCTGCCCTACATCGCCACGCTCAAGCCCGAGGTGTACTCCTCCTAGCGGGTTGACCCCCAGCCGCTGAGCAGGGGGCGCACAGCGTCCCCGGTGTACCGTCGATCCGACGACGTCGCCCGTCGCGACGCAGGATCCCTCACGTCGCGCGGCGTCCCCGGACGAGCAGGAGGGTCGACGGGCACCCCGGGGTCACCCGGTCGCCCGGCATCGGTATGGAACGCAAGAAGATCTTCCGGTCGGTCTGGTTCTGGGTCGCCCTCGTCGTGCTGGTCGTCGCGATCGGCGTGCAGTCCTTCAGCGGCGGCAGCGAGTACAAGGAGGTCTCCACCTCCACCGCGCTCGCGCAGTTCGCCGACGACAACGTCGCGAGCGTGACGATCAACGACCGCGAGCAGACCATCGACGTCGACCTGCGGAACGCGGTCGACGGCGAGCGCAAGATCACCGCCTCCTACCCCTCGGGCGCGGCCTCCCAGGTCTACGACCTGGTGACCGGCGCCGACGCGAACGGCTCGGGGAGCTCGGACCGGGCGGTCGACTTCGACACCAACGTCACCCAGGACAACGTCCTGACGTCGATCCTGATCAGCTTCCTGCCCTTCCTGATCATCCTGGGCCTGCTGTTCTGGCTGTTCAGCTCCATGCAGGGCGGCGGCCGCGGCGTCATGGCCTTCGGCAAGAGCAAGGCCAAGGCGGTCAGCAAGGACACCCCGAAGACCACGTTCTCCGACGTCGCCGGCGCCGACGAGGCCATCGAGGAACTGCACGAGATCAAGGACTTCCTGCAGAACCCGGTCAAGTACCAGGCCATCGGCGCCAAGATCCCCAAGGGTGTGCTGCTGTTCGGCCCGCCCGGGACCGGCAAGACCCTGCTCGCCCGCGCCGTCGCCGGCGAGGCCGGCGTGCCGTTCTACTCGATCTCCGGCTCGGACTTCGTCGAGATGTTCGTCGGCGTCGGCGCCAGCCGCGTGCGCGACCTGTTCGAGCAGGCCAAGACCAACGCCCCGGCGATCATCTTCATCGACGAGATCGACGCCGTCGGCCGGCACCGCGGCGCCGGCATGGGCGGCGGGCACGACGAGCGCGAGCAGACCCTCAACCAGATGCTGGTCGAGATGGACGGCTTCGACGTCAAGGGCGGCGTCATCATGATCGCCGCCACCAACCGGCCCGACATCCTCGACCCCGCGCTGCTGCGCCCGGGCCGCTTCGACCGGCAGATCGCCGTCGACCGCCCCGACCTGGCCGGCCGCGTCGCCGTCCTGAAGGTGCACGCCACCGGCAAGCCGCTGGCCGACGACGTCGACCTGGAGACCCTGGCCCGGCGCACCCCCGGCTTCACCGGCGCGGACCTGGCGAACGTGCTCAACGAGGCCGCGCTGCTCACCGCCCGGCACGGCGGCACGGTCATCACCGACGCCGCGCTGGAGGAGGCGATCGACCGCGTGCTCGCCGGCCCCGAGCGCAAGACGCGGGCGATGAGCGACAAGGAGAAGAAGGTCACCGCCTACCACGAGGGCGGGCACGCCCTGGTGGCCCACGCGCTGCCCAACCTGGACCCCGTGCACAAGGTGACGATCCTGCCGCGCGGCCGCTCGCTCGGGCACACCCTCGTGCTGCCGACCGAGGACAAGTACACCCAGACCCGCTCGGAGATGATCGACACCCTGGCCTACGCCCTCGGCGGGCGCGCGGCCGAGGAGCTGGTCTTCCACGAGCCCACCACCGGCGCCGGCAACGACATCGAGAAGGCCACCGGCATGGCCAAGGCGATGGTCACCCAGTACGGCATGAGCGCCAAGCTGGGCGCGGTGAAGTACGGCAGCGGTGACTCCGAGCCGTTCATGGGCCGCGACATGGGCTCCCGCCCGGACTACTCCGAGGCCGTGGCCGCCGACATCGACGGCGAGGTGCGCGCGCTCATCGAGGCCGCCCACGACGAGGCCTGGGAGATCCTGGTCGAGCACCGCGACGTCCTGGACCGGCTGGTGCTCGAGCTGATCGAGAAGGAGACCCTGTCCAAGGAGGACATGGCGCGCATCTGCGCCGGGGTCACCAAGCGGCCCTCGCTGGCGCCCTACAACGGCTTCGGCAAGCGCACCCCCTCCGACCAGCCCCCGGTGCTCACCCCGGCCGAGCGCGCCCGCGGCAACGGTGCCGCCGACGGCTACGACGCCGAGAAGCCGCTGCCCGTCGGCGACGCCGGCGCGCCTCGGTGATCGACCACAGCGTGGACCCGCGGCCGGTGCCGCACTCGGAGGACGGCGTGGACCACGCGCGTGCCGAGGCGGCCGTCCGGGAACTGCTGCTGGCGGTCGGGGAGGACCCCGACCGGCCCGGCCTGCGCGAGACCCCGGCCCGGGTCGCCCGCGCCTACGCCGAGACCTTCGCCGGCCTGCGGCAGGACCCGGCGACGATCCTGTCGACCACCTTCGACGAGGACCACGACGAGCTGGTGCTGGTCAAGGACATCCCGATGTACTCCACCTGCGAGCACCACCTGGTGCCCTTCCACGGCGTGGCGCACATCGGCTACATCCCCGGCTCCGACGGCCGGGTCACCGGCCTGTCCAAGCTGGCCCGCCTGGTCGAGGTCTACGCCCGGCGCCCGCAGGTCCAGGAGCGGATGACCAAGCAGATCGCCGACGCGATGGTCTCCTCGCTGCACCCGCGCGGCGTGATCGTGGTGGTGGAGGCCGAGCACCTGTGCATGGCCATGCGCGGGGTCCGCAAGCCCGGCAGCCGCACCATGACCTCGGCGGTGCGCGGGGTGTTCAAGGAGTCCGCGGCCACCCGCGCCGAGGCGTTGAGCCTGGTCCTCGGGCGGTGACCCGGCCCTGCCCCCCGACCCACCCGTGACCACCGACGGACGCTGCCTGGTGATGGGCGTCCTCAACGTCACCCCGGACTCCTTCTCCGACGGCGGCTGCTTCGCCGACACCCCCTCGGCGGTGGCCCACGGCCTCGCGATGCACGCCGCCGGGGCCGACTGGGTGGACGTGGGCGGGGAGTCCACCCGCCCGGGCGCCGACCGGGTCGACGCCGAGCAGGAGCTCGCCCGGGTGCGCCCGGTGGTCGCCGAGCTCGCCGCGGCCGGTGTGCGGGTCAGCATCGACACCACCCGCGCCGAGGTGGCCGCCGCCGCGCTGGACGCCGGGGCGCAGCTGGTCAACGACGTCAGCGGCGGGCTGGCCGACGCCGGCATGGCGCCGCTGGTCGCCGAGCGCGGGGTGCCCTGGGTGCTCATGCACTGGCGCGGCCACAGCCGCGAGATGCAGGCCGCCGCCCGGTACGGCGACGTGGTCACCGAGGTGTGCGCCGAGCTGACCGCCCGCGTGGAGGACGTCGTCGCCGCCGGCGTCGACCCCGGGCAGCTGGTGCTCGACCCCGGCCTCGGGTTCGCCAAGAACGCCGAGCACAACTGGGCGCTGCTGGCCGGCCTGGACCGGCTGGTGGCCCTCGGCCTCCCGCTGCTGGTCGGCGCGTCCCGCAAGACCTTCCTCGGCCGGCTGCTCGCCGACGACGACGGCGCCCCCCGCCCGGCCGACCGCCGCGACGCCGCCACCCTGGCCACCACCGTGCTCGCGGCCGAGGCCGGCGCCTGGGGGGTGCGGGTGCACGACGCCGCGTCCTCGGTCGACGCGGTCCGTACCGTGGCCGCCGTGCGCGCCGCCCGAGCCAGGAGGTCCCGTGCCTGACCAGATCGCCGTCCGGGGGCTCACCGCCCACGCCCACCACGGCGTCTACGCCTTCGAGCGCGAGAAGGGCCAGACCTTCTCCGTCGACGCCGTCCTCGACGTCGACACCGCGCCCGCGGCCGCCTCGGACGACCTGGCGGGGACCGTCAACTACGCCGAGCTCGCGCAGCAGCTGCACGCGGTGCTCACCGGTGAGCCGGTCGACCTGCTGGAGACCCTGGCGCAGCGGCTGGCCGACGTGTGCCTGGCCAACCCGCTGGTCGACGCGGTGGAGATCGTCGTGCACAAGCCCGAGGCCGACCTCGGCGTCCCCTTCGACGACGTCACCGTCTCGATCCGCCGCACCCGGCCGTGACCCGCGCCGTCCTGTCCCTGGGGGGCAACCTGGGCGACCGGGCCGGCACCCTGCGCGCGGCCTTCCGCGCGCTGTCCGGGGAGGGCCTGGTCGCCCGGTCGGTGCTCTACGAGACCCCGCCCTGGGGCCCGGTCGAGCAGCCGCCCTTCCTCAACGCCGTCGCCGTGGTGCGCGGCGACCGGGACGCCGCGGGCTGGCTGGCGCTGGCCCACGAGCTCGAGCAGGCCGCCGGGCGCACCCGCGAGGTGCGCTGGGGCCCGCGCAGCCTGGACGTCGACGTGGTCACCGTGACCGCCGACGACGGCACCCCGGTGGTCTCCGGCGACCCGGTGCTCACCCTGCCGCACCCACGGGCGCACGAACGCGCCTTCGTGCTGGTGCCGTGGGCCGACGTGGACCCGCTGGCGCAGCTGCCCGGCCACGGCCCGGTCCGGGACCTGCTCGCGGCGCTGCCCGCCGAGGACGTCGCCGCCGTGCAGCGGTGGGAGCACCTGGCGTGAGGGGCGCCGCGTGAGGGGCGCCGCGTGAGGCCGGTGCCCCGCCGCGACCTCGCGGTGGTCGCCGTCGGGCTGGCGGTGGCCGGCTGGCTGGTCGTGCGGGCCTTCTACGGCGACCTGCCGGCCTTCCACTGGTGGCAGCCCGTCCCGCTGGCGCTGCTGGCCGTCGCCGAGGCGCTGGGCGCCCGGTCCCTGCGCGCCCGGCTGACCACCGACCGCGACCGCCGCCGCGCGGCCCGGTCGGGGGAGGCGGCGGCGCTGCAGCCCGGGCAGCGGTCGGCCGATCCGGTGGAGCCCATGCTGGTCGCCCGGCTCGCCGTCCTCGCCCAGGCCAGCGCCTGGGCTGGTGCGGCCTTCGCCGGCCTGTGGACCGGCACCCTGGTGCACGCGCTCACCCGGCTCGGCCGGCTCACCGCCGCCACCGGCGACGCGGTCGCCGCCGGGGTCGGGGTGGCGTGCTCGCTGGCGCTGGTCGCGGGCGCGCTGCGGCTCGAGCAGGCCTGCCGCGTCGAGCCCGACGAGTAGGGCTCAGAGCGCGCCGGCGGTCTCCGGACTGGAGCCGGCCACGCTGCGGCGGAGCGCCGCGTGCACCGAGGCCGGGGTGAGGACGCCGACCAGCTTGTCGCCGTCCATCACGCCCACCCAGCCGGCGTCGACCTGCAGCAGCCGGGCGTAGGCCGCCCGCAGCGAGGAGCCCAGCGGCACCCAGGCGTCCATCGGCCGCCACACGTCGCCGACCACCCGCGCACCCCCGGCGGCCGCCTCGGCGGCGTGCTCGGCCGACACCCAGCCCAGCGGCAACCCGGTGCCCTGGTGCCGGCCGGTGCCGGTGCCTCCGGTCACGCCCGCGGCGTCCACCACGACCGCCCAGCTCGCGCCGGAGCGGGCGATGACCGCCCGGGCGGTGCCCAGGCCGTCGTCGAGGGCCACGACCGGCGGCTGCTCGAGGTCCTCGACGGCGACGTCGGTGACCGCCAGCCGCTTGAGGCCGCGGTCGGCCCCGACGAAGTCGGCCACGAAGTCGTTCGCCGGGGCGCCGAGCAGGTCCGCCGGCGTGGCGAACTGCTCGACCTTCCCGCCCTCGCTCATGACCGCGATCCGGTCACCGAGGCGCACGGCCTCCTCGATGTCGTGGGTGACGAAGACGATGGTCTTGCGGACGGTCTCCTGCAGCCGGAGGAACTCGTCCTGCAGCCGGCCGCGGACCACGGGGTCGACGGCGGAGAACGGCTCGTCCATGAGCAGCACGGGCGGGTCGGCGGCCAGCGCCCGGGCCACCCCGGCGCGCTGCCGCTGCCCGCCGGAGAGCTGGTGCGGGTAGCGGTCGCCGTAGGCGACCGGGTCGAGCCCGACGAGCGTCAGCAGTTCCTCGACCCGGTCGGCGGTGCGCTGCCTGTCCCAGCCCAGCAGCCGCGGCACGGTGCCCACGTTGGTGCGGATCGACTGGTGCGGGAACAGGCCCACGTTCTGGATGACGTACCCGATGCGGCGGCGCAGCTTCTGCGGGCGCAGCCGGGTGACGTCGTCGTCGCCGATCAGGATGCGCCCGGTGCTGGGCTCGATGATCCGGTTGATCATCTTCATGGTCGTCGTCTTGCCGCAGCCCGACGGCCCGACCAGCACGGTGAGCTCGCCGGCGGCGAAGGTGAGGTCGAGCTCGGCCACCCCCACCGTGCCGTCGGGGTAGACCTTGCTGACCCCTTGCAGCCGGATCGGCTCCGCGGCAGTAGCTTCCACCGGGTGGACTCCTCGTGGTCGGTGTCGGCTGCCGATGCGGCGCCGAACCCCTGGGTCGACCCGTCCTACGTGGTCGACAACTGGGACACCATCCTCGCCTACACCGCCCAGCACGTCAGGCTGACGGTCCTGGCGGTGGTCATCGGGTCGGTGATCGCGCTGCCGATGGCCCTGGTCGCGCGGCGCAGCCGGTGGCTGGCCGGCCCGGTCCTGGGCCTGTCCACGCTGGTCTACACGATCCCGTCGCTGGCGATGTTCGCCTTCGTCGCCCCGTTCACCGGCCTGTCCGAGACCACCGTGCTGATCGGGCTGGTGCTGTACTCGCTGGTGGTGCTGGTCCGCAACTTCCTCGCCGGCCTGCAGTCGGTCCCCGCCGACGTGGTCGAGGCCGCGCGGGGGATGGGGTACGGCGCCGGCCGCCTGCTGTGGCGGGTCGAGCTGCCGCTGGCGCTGCCCTCGTTCGTCGCCGGCATCCGGATCGCCACGGTGTCCACCGTCGCGCTGGTCACCGTCGGCGTCATCGTCGGGCAGGGCGGGCTCGGCCAGCTGATCACCGGCGGGTTCAACGCGAACTTCTACCGCGCGCCGATCGTCACCGGCGCGGTCGGCTGCGTGCTGCTGGCCCTGCTGGCCGACGCGCTCATCGCCCTCGCCGGCCGGTGGGTCACCCCCTGGACCCGGACGGTGCGCGCGTGAACGTGTTCGGCGACGCCGTCCGCTTCCTCAACGACCCCTTCAACTGGACCCGGCCGGGCAGCGGGATCCTCGACCTGCTGGTCCAGCACCTGCAGATCTCCGGCGCCGCGGTCGCGCTCGCCCTGCTGGTCGCGCTGCCGCTGGGCACCTGGCTGGGCCACACCGGCCGGGGCGGTGCGTTCACCGTCGCGCTGTCCAACGTCGGCCGCGCCGTCCCCACGCTGGCCATCCTGACCATCTTCGCGGTCACCCCCATCGGTTTCGGCCCGCAGGCGACCACCCTCGCGCTGGCCCTCTTCGCGATCCCCCCGGTGCTCACCAACACCTACGTCGGTTTCCGGCAGGTCGACCGCGACGTGGTCGAGGCCGCGCGTGCCATGGGCATGACCGGCCGCCAGGTCACCTTCCGCGCCGAGCTGCCGCTGGCGATGCCCCTGCTGATGACCGGCGTCCGGACGGCGGCCGTCCAGGTCGTCGCCACCGCCACCCTGGCGGCGCTGGTGGCCGGCGGCGGGCTGGGCCGGATCATCAACCTGGGCTTCGGCCAGCAGAACTACGGCCAGGTGGTGGCCGGGGCGATCGTGGTCGCCGCGCTCGCCGTCCTCACGGAGCTGGTGTTCGTGGCGCTGTCCTGGCTGCTCACCCCCGGCCCGCGCACCCTGCCGCGGCTGCGGCGCCGCCCCGCGGCCGCATAACGCTTGGGCAACGCCCGGTGGCGGGAACGCGTGCAGCACTGTTGAGTTGCGCGTCGCGGGAACTCCTCCCGCCCGACACGCGGACGGAGCAACCGTCCGGGACACAGAAGGCGGGTCGTCATGCGCCTGCGTACACCCCTGCTCACCACGGTGGCCCTGGCCACCCTGCTGGCCACCGCCGCGTGCGGTGAGTCCGGCTCCTCCGGCACCGGCGGCTCGGCCTCCGGCGGCAGCGAGGCCTCCGGCGACGCCTGCGTGCCGGTCGCCGGCGACCAGCTCGTCGTCCTCGAGGACGACAAGGCCCTGCAGAACGCCGACAACGTGGTGCCGGTGCTCAACGCCGCCTACGCCGGCGCCAACCCGGCCGCGCTCGAGGCGCTGAACGCGGTCTCCGCGGTGCTCACCACCGAGGACCTCATCGAGCTGAACAACCAGGTCGACGTGCAGCGCCAGGACGCCACCGAGGTCGCCCAGGCCTACGTCGACGACAACGGGCTCGGCGGCGGCGTCACCGGTGGCAGCGGCGCGGTCGTCGTCGGCGCCGGCAACTTCAGCGAGTCCACCATCCTGGCCAACGTCTACGCCGACGCGCTGAACGCGGCCGGCTTCCAGGCCACCGTCCAGGAGACCGGCAACCGCGAGGTCTACCTGCCGGCGCTGGCCCAGGGCCAGATCCAGGTCTTCCCGGAGTACCTGGCCACCTCGGCCAACTTCATCAGCGAGAACATCGACGGCTCGGGCAACCTGGTCGCCTCCGGTGACGTCCAGGAGACGCTCACCGCGGTGGAGCCGCTGGCCGCGCAGTTCGGCGTCACCTACGGCGACCCCTCCGAGGCCCAGGACCAGAACGCGTTCGCGGTGACCACCGCCCTCGCCGACCAGCTCGGCGTCACCACGCTGTCCGAGCTGGCCGAGGCCTGCGGCGACGGTTCGCTGACCCTCGGCGGCCCGACCGAGTGCCCGACCCGCCCGGCCTGCCAGCTGGGCCTCGAGGACACCTACGGGCTGGAGTTCGCCGGGTTCTCCGAGTACGACGCCGGTGGCCCGCTGACCAAGCAGGCGATCCTCAACGGCGACGTGTCGATGGGCCTGGTGTTCAGCTCGGACGGGTCGCTCGCCCAGGGCTGACCCGCCCGCTCGACGGCCCTCCCCGGGATGCCCGGGGAGGGCCGTCGTCGTCTCAGTACCAGCCGCCCTCGGGAAGCTGCTCGCCCGCGGCCACGACGGCGTCGACCCGGTTGCCCTCCTGGGGCAGCGGGCACGACCAGCGCGGGTCGTAGGTGCAGCTCGGGTGGTAGGCGAAGTTCAGGTCGACCACCAGCCGGCCGTCGGCCGAGCCCAGGTCGGCGCCCTTGACGGTGTCCAGCAGGTACCGGCCGCCGCCGTACGTGCCCCGCCCGGCCGAGCCGTCGCGCAGCGGCAGGAAGACCCCGCCGCCGTAGCCGCCGAGCCACCACACGTCCAGCCGGCCGACCTCGCCCAGGGTCACCCGGCCGATGCGGTCCAGCGCGACCACGCCGTCGTCGGCGGTGGGCAGCTCCAGCCGCTGCGCCGGGGCGTCCTCCAGCCGCGCGCGGAAGCGCAGCTGCGGGTCGTAGGGCGCGACCGGCAGGCCGGTGAACGCGGCGCGGGCGGCCTCGCCCAGCGGGGAGTCGGGGTGGCCGGCGAAGAGCTCGTCGCGCCCGGCGCGCCAGGCGGCCCAGCCGGCCTCCGGGTCCTCGGCGGCGCGGGCGTCGGCGTAGAGGGCGTGCACGCGGCGGCGCCAGTCCAGCAGGGAGAGGGTCACCGGTGCCAGCCTGCCAGCGGTGGCCGGGCCCGGCGCGACGACCGGTCCGGCGGGGATCGGGTGCCCACTACCCTTCTCCCCGTGACGGACGGGGCTGCTGAGCAGGGCGGGGCGGCGCCCCGCGCCCGGACGACGTCCTCGCGGGTGTCGCCGGCCGTGCGCATCACGGGGCTCGTGCTGGGGTTCGCGCTCGCGATCGCGGCGACCCTGGCGGTGTTCCTCACCGAGAACGCCCTGTACCTGCGGCTGGCCGTCATCGCCGTCGCCTGGGCCTTCGTGATCGCCGCGTTCTCGGCCGGGCGCCGCAGGACCGACCAGGCGGTGGCGGCCGGGCGGGAGGCCGAGCTGCGGCAGGCCTACGCCCTCGAGCTCGAGCGCGAGGTCGCCGCCCGCCGGGAGTACGAGCTGAAGCTGGAGAACCAGCTGCGCCGGGAGGCCCAGGAGGCCATGCGGGCCGAGCTGGACGGCCTGCGCGCCGACCTCGCCTCGCTGGCCGGGCTGCGGGAGAGCCTGCTGGAGCTGGGCGAGCTGCGCTCGGACATGGGCCGGCTGCGCCGGGAGCTGACCGAGCAGCTGGACGGCGAGATGCTGGTCGAGCGGATCGTCATGCGCACCCAGTCCATCCGGATGCCCGCGGAACGGCCCGAGCTGGGCGGCCGCACGATCGACGCGCTGGGGGAGTGGGAGGACCGGCCGGCCGCGGCCGAGGGGGTCTCCCGCGTGCAGCCGCCGCCGGTGCCCGCCCCCGCCGTCCGGGCCGACGAGCCCGGGCCTCCCGGGCCGCTGCCCGTCGGGCCGCCGCCCGTCGAACCGCCGTCTGTCGAACCGCCGTCCGTCGAGCCGCCCGTCCAGGCGCCGCCGGCCGCGGGGCCGTCCCGGCACGCGAGCCCCGGTCGCGACGACCGGGTCGCCACCGGCCCCACCGCCGCCCGGCACAGCACGGCCGAGCAGGTCCGGGTGGTGCTGCCCCCGGCCGGTCCCCCCGCGCCGCCGGCGCCCCGGCCCGACCCGGTGCCCCGCGCGCAGGCCGTGCCCGAGGTGCCGCCGCGTCCGGTGCCGGTCGCCGGCCCGCCGAGCGGGTTGTGGGACACCCCCACCGACTCCGCCCCGACCGGCACGGAGCCGGCGCGGCCGCACCGCCGGGCCGCGCCCGAGGAGCCCCCGCCGGCCCCGGCGCAGCCCGAGCACGAGCCGGACGTCTTCGAGACCGCCGGCCACCAGCGTCTCACCGAGATCCTGGCCGAGTCCGGCACCACGCTGGGCGGCCGCCGTCGCCGCCGCTACCGCGAGGACGACGGCGACGGGGACGACGTCCTCGCCCGCGTGCTGGGCGAGTAGCCGGCCGGCGCCTAGATCGGGCCCTGGGAGAGCGCGCCGCCGTCGAGCACCATCGTCTGGCCGGTGACCCAGCCGGCGGCGTCGGAGAGCAGGTAGGCGGCGGCCTCGCCGATGTCCTCGGGGACGCCGAGACGGCCGACCGGGTACTGCTTGGCCACGGTGTCCTCGCGGCCCTCGAACAGCGCCTCGGCGAACCTGGTCTTGACCACCGCCGGGGCGACGGCGTTGACCCGGATCCGCTGGGGCCCCAGCTCCACCGCCAGCTGCGTGGTCAGGTTGACCAGCGCGGCCTTGCTGACGCCGTAGGCACCGATGTTCTGGCTGGCCTTGATGCCGGCCACCGACGCCACGATGACGACCGAGCCCCCGTGCTCGCCCATCCAGGCCCGGTGCGCCTCCTGCACCAGCCCGAGGGTGCCCACGACGTTGGTGTCCAGGATCTTGCGGAAGGCGTCCAGCGGGGCGTCGACCATCGGCCCGTAGACCGGGTTGATGCCGACGTTGCCCACCAGGTGGTCCAGGCTGCCGAAGGTCTCGACGGCGGTGCGCACGGCCTCGGCGCGGTGCTCGGGGTCGGCGGCGTTGCCCGGCACGGCCACGGCGAGCTCGGGGCCGCCGAGGGCCTCCACGGCCTCGGCGAGGGCGTCGGGCTTGCGGGCGGTGAGCACCACCCGGGCGCCGCGGTCGACCAGGGAGCGGGCGATGGCCAGGCCGATGCCTCGGCTGGCGCCGGTCACCAGGGCGGTGCGGCCGGCGAAGGAGGTGGGGTCGGTGCGAGCGGCTTCGGTCACAGGCCGCACCGTAGCGACACCTCCCCGGGGTGAGTGAGCCCACACCGCGCAGGCGTGGCCCGGCGCGCACGCGGGTAGCACACTCGTCGGCGCCCGTCCTCCGCGTGACAACCCGTTGCAGCGGCCCGGCCGGGCACCAGCACCACCAGCACCACCCGGGCCCTCGACGAGGAGGGCCCGTCGTCGCCGAGATGTCCGGGACCCGCGAGGGCCCGGAACGAGAGGTGCACACGATGGACCAGTTCAGCGCAGCCCTGCCCGCCGACCGGCACAGCCCCGTCCGCCTGCGCGTCGGCATCGTCGGAGCCGGTCGCGTCGGCGCCGTCCTGGGCGCCGCGCTCGCCGCCGCCGGCCACGACGTGGTCGCCGCCGCGGGCCTGTCCGACGCCTCCCGCGCCCGCGCCGCCCGGCTGCTGCCCGGCGTCCCGCTGCTGCCCACCGACGAGGTGGTGGCCGCCGGCGACCTCGTCGTCCTCGCCGTGCCCGACGACGCCCTGGCCGGCCTGGTCGCGGGCCTGGCCGGCACCGGCGGCTGGCGCCGCGGCCAGCTCGCCCTGCACACCTCCGGCGCGCACGGGCTGGCCGTGCTCGCCCCCGCCGAGGAGGCCGGTGTGCTGGGCCTGGCGCTGCACCCGGCGATGACCTTCTCCGGCGGCCCCGAGGACCTGCCCCGCCTGCTCGGCACCCCGTTCGGGGTCACCAGCCGGCCCGAGCACCGCGCCGTCGCCGAGACCGTGGTGCTGGAGATGGGCGGCGAGCCGTTCTGGGTCGCCGAGGCCGACCGGGTGCTCTACCACGCGGCGCTGGTCACCGGCGCCAACCACCTGGTCACCCTGGTCGCCGAGGCCGCAGACCTGCTGCGCACCGCCGGGGTCGAGCAGCCCGCCCGGGTCCTGGGCCCGCTGCTGGGCGCCGCGCTGGACAACGGCCTGCGCCGCGGCGACGCCGGGCTGACCGGCCCGGTCAGCCGCGGGGACGTCGGCACCGTCGCCGGCCACGTCGCCGCGCTGGCCGACCGCGCCCCCGACGCGGTCGCCGGGTACGTGGCGATGGCCCGGCGGACCACCGAGCGCGCCGCGGCCGCCGGGCGGCTCAAGCCGCACGAGGCGCAGCCGCTCACCGACCTGCTCGACGGCGTGGAGGTGCCGCGGTGACCGCGGTCGCCTCGACCGCCGTCGCGGAGACCGCCGCCGAGCTGCGGGAGCGCGTCGCCGACCTGCCGGGCCCGGTCGTGCTGGTGCCGACCATGGGGGCCCTGCACGAGGGCCACCGCACGCTGGTCCGGCACGCCCGCGCCCTCGGCGGCGGCGTCGTGGTCTCGGTCTTCGTCAACCCCACCCAGTTCGGCCCCGGCGAGGACTTCGACCGCTACCCCCGCACCTGGGACGCCGACCTCGCAGCACTCGCCGAGGAGGGGGCCGACCTGGTCTTCCACCCGGGCGTCGCCGACGTCTACCCCGACGGCGCGGCCGGGGTCACCGTGCACCCCGGCCCGCTCGGTGACGTGCTCGAGGGCGCCGTCCGGCCCGGGCACTTCGCCGGGGTGCTCACCGTCGTCGCGAAGCTGTTCGGCCTGGTCCGCCCGGACGTCGCGGTGTTCGGCGACAAGGACTACCAGCAGCTGACCCTGATCCGGGCCATGGCCCGGGAGCTGGCGCTGGGCGTCGAGGTGGTCGGCGTCCCCACCGTCCGCGAGCAGGACGGCATGGCGCTGTCCTCGCGCAACCGCTACCTCGACCCGGCACAGCGCTGGGCCGCGGCGGCCATCTCCGCCGCGCTGCGCGCCGGTGCCGCCGCCGGGCCGCAGGGCGCGGGCGCCGTCCTGGCCGCCGCGCAGCGGGTGCTGGACGGCGAGCCGTCGCTGGTGCCGGACTACCTCGCCCTCACCGACCCCGACCTGGGCCCGGCGCCGTCCGCCGGCCCGGCCCGCCTGCTGGTCGCCGCCCGCGCCGGCAGCACCCGCCTGATCGACAACACCGCCGTGACCCTGGGGGAGCCCCGATGATGCGCACGATGCTCAAGTCCAAGATCCACCGGGCCACGGTCACCCAGGCCGACCTGCACTACGTCGGCTCGGTGACGGTCGACGAGGACCTGCTGGACGCCGCCGACCTGCTGCCCGGCGAGCAGGTGGCCATCGTCGACGTCACCAACGGCGCCCGGCTGGAGACCTACACGATCCCGGGCGAGCGGGGCAGCGGCGTCATCGGGATCAACGGCGCCGCCGCCCACCTGGTGCACCCCGGCGACCTGGTCATCCTGATCAGCTACGGCCTGATGGACGAGACCGAGGCGAAGTCCTTCCTGCCCAAGGTCGTGCACGTCGACGCCGACAACCGCGTGGTCGAGCTGGGGGCCGACCCCGCGACCCCGCCGCCCGGCGTCGCGGGCGACGGTCTGGTCCGGGGGGATACGGTCCGCGGGTGACACTCGCCGGCCCGGTCTTGGGGCCCCCGCTGGCCACCCGGCTGCCGTCGCGGCTGGCCGCGCCCGCGCCGGGCTGGGAGCTGACCGCCGACGTCTGCGTGGTGGGGTCCGGCGTCGCCGGCCTCTGCGTGGCGCTGCACGCCCGCGCCGCCGGCCTGTCGGTCGCCGTCGTCACCAAGGTCGAGGTGGACGACGGGTCCACGCGGTGGGCGCAGGGAGGCATCGCGGCGGTGCTCGCCGCCACCGACTCCCCGGCCGCGCACGCCGCCGACACCGAGACCGCCGGCGTCGGGCTGTGCGAGCCCGACGCGGTGCACGCCCTGGTCACCGAGGGCCCCGACCGGCTGCGCGAGCTGATGAGCTGGGGCGCGACGTTCGACCGCGGCCCGGACGGCGAGCTGCTGCTCACCCGCGAGGGCGGCCACCACGCCGACCGGATCGTGCACGCCGGCGGCGACGCCACGGGCGCGGAGGTGCAGCGTGCGCTGCACGCCGCGGTGCTCACCGACCCGGGCATCACCCTGGTGGAGCACGCGATGGTGCTCGACCTGGTCACCGACGCCGCGGGCCGCGCGGCCGGGGTCACCCTGCACGTGCTGGGCGAGGGCAGCTCCGACGGCGTCGGCGCGGTCCGCTCCCGGGCGGTGGTGCTGGCCACCGGCGGCATGGGCCAGGTGTACGCCTCGACCACCAACCCCTCGGTCTCCACCGGCGACGGCGTGGCCCTGGGCCTGCGGGCCGGCGCGGTGGCCACCGACCTGGAGTTCGTGCAGTTCCACCCCACCGCGCTCTACCTGGGCCCGGACTCCCGCGGCCAGCAGCCGCTGGTCAGCGAGGCGCTGCGCGGCGAGGGCGCCCTGCTGCGCGACGCCGCCGGCGAGCGGTTCATGGTCGGGGTGCACCCGCTGGCCGAGCTCGCCCCCCGCGACGTGGTCGCCAAGGCGATCACCCGGGTGCAGCTGCGCGACGGCACCGACCACGTGTTCCTGGACGCCCGGCACGTCGAGGGGCTGGAGCGGCGGTTCCCGACCATCGTGGCCCGCTGTCGCGAGGCCGGCATCGACCCGGTCACCGAGCTGGTGCCGGTCACCCCCGCGGCGCACTACGCCTCCGGCGGGCTGGCCACCGACCTGGCCGGCCGCACCACCGTCCCCGGCCTCTACGCCTGCGGCGAGGTGGCCTGCACCGGCGTGCACGGGGCCAACCGGCTGGCCTCGAACTCGCTGCTGGAGGGCCTGGTCTTCGCCGGCCGGATCGGCGCCGAGCTCGCCGCCGGCCTGCCCGACCCGCAGCCCGCGCCGCCGCAGGTCGCCCACCTCGACGGCCTGCTCGACCCCGCCGCCCGCGGCCGGCTGACCGCCACCATGTCCGCCCGCGTCGGCGCGCTGCGCAGCGGGGGCGGGCTGACCGTGGCCGCCGGGGAGCTGGCCGCGATCGCCGGGCTGCTGGGCACGGCCGAGCCCGGCGTGGCCGGCTGGGAGGCCACCGACCTGCTCACCGTCGCGACCGCGCTGACCGCGGCCGCCGGCGCCCGGGAGGAGACCCGCGGCTGCCACTGGCGCGAGGACCACCCCGACGACGACGACGCCTGGCGGGTGCACCTCGACGTCGCGCTGCACGCCGACGGCACGCTGCAGCTGACCCCCCGCCCGGTCGGCACGCCCCCGGAGGTGTCGTGGTGAGCGGTGCCCTGCGCCCGGACCCCGCACCCCGCCGGGACCCGCGGGACCTCACCGGCACCGGCCTGGACGAGGCCTGGGTGACCGACCTCGTCGAGCGCACCCTGGCCGAGGACCTCACCGGCGGCACCCCGCTGCCGCACGCCCCCGACCAGGCGGTGGCCCACGACGTCACCAGCGCGGCCACCGTGCCGGCCACCCAGCGCGGCACCGCCGACCTGGTCGCCCGGGCCGACGGCGTGGTCGCGGGCCTGCCCGTCGCCGCGCGGGTCTTCGCACGGCTGGCGCCCTCGGCCACCCTGGTGGCCGGCGCGGCCGACGGCGACCGGGTCCGCCGCGGCGACGTGCTGCTCACCGTCACCGGCTACGTGCGGGCGCTGCTGGCCGCCGAGCGGTCGGCGCTGAACATCGCCAGCCGCGCCTCGGGCATCGCCACGTCCACCCGTGCCTGGGTGGACGCCGTCGAGGGCACCGGCGCGGTCGTGCTGGACACCCGCAAGACCACCCCCCTGCTGCGGCCGCTGGAGAAGTACGCGGTGCGCTGCGGCGGCGGGTCGAACAAGCGGATGGGCCTCTACGACGTCGCCATGGTCAAGGACAACCACGTGGCCGCCGCCGGGTCCGTGGCCGCCGCGGTCGCCGCCGTCCGCGAGCGGGCGCCGCAGGTGCCGGTGCAGGTCGAGGCCGACACCGTCGCGCAGGCCGTCGAGGCGGTCGAGGCGGGGGCGGACTTCCTGCTGCTGGACAACATGCCGCCCGACGTCCTCCGCGAGGCCGTCGTCGCCGTCGGCGGGCGGGCGCGGACCGAGGCCACCGGGGGGCTGACCCTCGCCGGCGCCCGCGCGGTCGCCGGGACCGGCGTGGACTACCTGTCGGTGGGCGCGCTCACGCACAGCTCGCCGATCCTCGACCTCGCCCTGGACCTGCGGACGGCCTGACGTGCTGCTCTGCGTGGACGTCGGCAACAGCCACACGGTGCTGGCCACCCTCGACGGCGCCCGGGTGGCCGGTTGCTGGCGGGTGCGCACCCAGCCCCGGGCGACCGCCGACGAGATCCAGCTGGTCTGGCGGGGCCTGCTGCGCGACGCCGAGGTCACCGGGGTCGCGGCCTGCTCCACGGTGCCGCAGCTGCTCCCGGTGCTGCGCCAGCTGCTGGACCGGCTCGACGTCCCGGTGACGCTGGTCGGCCCGGGCGTGCGCACCGGCGTCCCGCTGCACGTGGACAACCCCCGGGAGGTCGGCGCCGACCGGGTGGTCACCGCGCTGGCCGCGCACGAGCTGTACGGCAAGCGCCCCGACGGCACCGGCCGGCCGGTCGTCGTCGTCGACTTCGGCACCTCCACCACGGTGGACGCCGTCGGCCCGGCCGGTCAGTTCCTCGGCGGGGCGCTGGCGCCCGGCGTCGAGGTGTCCCTGGACGCGCTGGCCGCCCGGGCCGCCCAGCTCCGGTCGGTGGAACTCACGGTCCCGGAGAGGGCGATCGGCAAGAACACCGTCGCCGCCCTGCAGTCCGGCGTCGTGCTCGGCTTCGCCGGTCTGGTCGACGGCCTGGTCGACCGGGTCGCCGCCGAGCTGATGACCACCTTCGGCGTCGGGCCGGTCGTGGTGGCCACCGGCGGGCTGCACCCGCTGGTGGTCGACAGCTGCCGGTCGGTGGGGGAGCGCGACCCCGACCTGACCGTGCAGGGCCTGCGGCTGGCCCACGAACGGCACCAGTCGTCCAGGTGAGGGCGACCCGCTGACCACCGCTCCGTAGGCTTGCCGGGTGACCGACGGCCCTCCCGACACCCCCGACGACGAGCTCCCCGAGCAGCTGCGGGTCCGCCGCGGCAAGCTCGACCGGCTGCGCGAGGCAGGCGTCGAGCCCTACCCGGTCTCGGTGCCGCGCACGACGTCGCTGGCCGCGGTCCGCGAGGCGCACCCCGAGCTGGACGCCGACACCATGACCGGCGAGGTCGTCGGGGTCACCGGCCGGGTCATCTTCAGCCGCAACACCGGCAAGCTGTGCTTCGCCACGCTGCGCGAGGGCGGCACCGAGCTGCAGGTGATGCTCTCCCGCGACCGGGTCGGCGAGGAGGCCCTCGCGGCGTGGAAGGCCGACGTCGACCTCGGCGACCACGTGCTGGTCACCGGCGAGGTGGGCACGTCCCGCCGGGGCGAGCTGTCGGTGTTCGCCGACTCCTGGCAGCTGGCCGCCAAGGCGCTGCGCCCGCTGCCCGTGGCGCACAAGCCGATGAGCGAGGAGCTGCGGGTCCGCCGCCGCTACGTCGACCTCATCGTCCGCGACGAGGCGCGCCGCACCGTGCACCAGCGGGCCGCGGTGAACGCCGCCGTCCGGGCCGGGCTCACCTCCCGCGGCTACCTCGAGGTCGAGACGCCGATGCTGCAGGTCGTGCACGGCGGCGCCACCGCGCGGCCTTTCCGCACGCACATGAATGCATTCGACCTGGACCTCTACCTGCGCATCGCGCCGGAGCTGTTCCTCAAGCGGTGCATCGTCGGTGGGCTGGACCGGGTGTTCGAGATCAACCGGAATTTCCGGAACGAGGGTGCCGACTCCTCGCATTCCCCGGAGTTCGCGATGCTGGAGTTCTACGAGGCGCACGCGGACTACCAGGACATGGCGCGCACCACCCGGGAACTGGTGCAGGAATCGTGCGCCGCGCTGTTCGGGGACCACACCGCGCGCCACCACGACGGCACCGAGGTCGACCTGTCGGGGGAATGGCCGCAGGTGTCGCTCTACGGCGTCACCTCCGAGGCCCTCGGCGAGGAGATCACCCCCGACACGACCGTCGATCAGCTGCGCGCGCACGCCGAGCGGGTGGAGCTCGGCGTCGACCCGGCGTGGGGCCACGGCAAGCTCGTCGAGGAGCTCTTCGAGGCCCTCGTGCAGCACTCGCTGCAGGCGCCCACGTTCGTGGTGGACTACCCGACCGACACCTCGCCGCTGACCCGGGCGCACCGCAGCACGCCGGGCGTGGCCGAGAAGTGGGACCTCTACATCGGTGGGATCGAGCGCGGCACCGGCTACTCCGAGCTGGTCGACCCGACGGTGCAGCGCGAGCGGTTCACCCAGCAGGCGCTGCTGGCCGCCGCGGGCGACCCCGAGGCGATGGTGCTCGACGAGGACTTCCTCGAGGCGCTGGAGTACGGCATGCCCCCCACCGGTGGGGTCGGGATGGGTATGGACCGGCTGATGATGACCCTGACCGGCCTCGGCATCCGCGAGACGATCCTGTTCCCGTTGGTGCGCCCGCTCAGTTCCTGAACAATTCGGTTCCCCTCACCCCTGCGAGCAGTTCTGTGCCGGAATTGCGCATTCCTCGCCGGGTTGTGGTGGAATGAATTCCGTCGCCGCAGAATCCGCGGCGGAATGCACGTGGCCACCACGGGGGCCGAACAGCGCAGGAGCAGAAATGGCACGCAAGGTCCAGGTCATCCTCAGTGACGACTTCGACGACGACGTCCCCGCCGACGAGACGGTGACCTTCGCCCTCGACGGCACGACGTACGAGATCGACCTGTCGGACAAGAACGCCACCGAGATGCGCGAGGTGTTCGCCAAGTACGTCGGCGCCGCCCGCAAGGTCGCCGGTCGTGGGCGCGCCTCCGGTGGTGGCCGCAGCAAGGCCACCGGTGGCGGCTCGGGCGCGGGCCGGATGGACCGCGAGCAGGCCGGCGCGATCCGCGACTGGGCCCGCAAGAACGGCCACGAGGTCAGCGACCGCGGCCGCATCCCGGCCAGCGTGGTCGAGGCCTACGAGTCCGCCCACTGAGGAAGGACCCCCTCGCCCCCCGGACCACGCTGCGCGCGGCCCGGGTCCCTGCGAGGGGGCCGTTCCAGCACGTCGCCCAGGCCCGGTACCGGAAGGTGCCGGGCCTGCGTCGTCCGCTGAGGGCGTAACGAGTGCGGAACACCACCCCGGGGACGGGGGTTGAGCAGGGTGGACGACAGCACCTCCGGGTGTGGACGGCGCTCCGGCGCCCGTCGTCCGCGACTACAGTGGAACGACCGGTGCCCCGTTCATCGGAGAAGACACCGACGACGTCGGTCAGCATGACCCCGCGAGGGGAGCAGCACCGCACGTCCGAGCCGGTCAGAGGGGAAGCAGCAGATGTTCGAACGGTTCACCGACCGAGCCCGACGGGTCGTCGTCCTGGCGCAGGAAGAAGCCAGGATGCTCAACCACAACTACATCGGCACCGAGCACATCCTCCTGGGCCTGATCCACGAGGGTGAGGGTGTCGCGGCCAAGGCGCTGGAGTCCCTGGGCATCTCGCTCGAGGGTGTCCGCCAGCAGGTCGAGGAGATCATCGGCCAGGGCCAGCAGGCCCCGTCCGGCCACATCCCCTTCACCCCGCGCGCCAAGAAGGTCCTGGAGCTGTCGCTGCGCGAGGCGCTGCAGCTCGGCCACAACTACATCGGCACCGAGCACATCCTGCTCGGCCTGATCCGCGAGGGCGAGGGCGTCGCCGCCCAGGTCCTGGTGAAGCTGGGTGCCGACCTCAACCGCGTCCGCCAGCAGGTCATCCAGCTGCTGAGCGGCTACCAGGGCAAGGAGCCGGCCGCCGCCGGCGGGCCCGCCGAGGGCACCCCGTCGACCTCGCTGGTCCTCGACCAGTTCGGCCGCAACCTCACCCAGGCCGCGCGCGACTCCAAGCTAGACCCGGTCATCGGGCGGGCCAAGGAGATCGAGCGGGTCATGCAGGTGCTGTCCCGCCGCACCAAGAACAACCCGGTGCTGATCGGCGAGCCCGGCGTCGGCAAGACCGCCGCCGTCGAGGGCCTGGCCCAGGCGATCGTCAAGGGCGAGGTGCCCGAGACGCTCAAGGACAAGCAGCTCTACACCCTGGACCTGGGCGCCCTTGTCGCGGGCAGCCGCTACCGCGGTGACTTCGAGGAGCGGCTGAAGAAGGTCCTCAAGGAGATCCGCACCCGCGGCGACATCATCCTGTTCATCGACGAGATCCACACCCTCGTCGGTGCCGGTGCCGCCGAGGGCGCGATCGACGCCGCCAGCATCCTCAAGCCGATGCTGGCCCGTGGCGAGCTGCAGACCATCGGTGCCACCACGCTCGACGAGTACCGCAAGCACCTGGAGAAGGACGCCGCCCTCGAGCGCCGCTTCCAGCCCATCCAGGTGTCCGAGCCGACGCTGGCGCACACGGTCGAGATCCTCAAGGGCCTGCGCGACCGCTACGAGGCGCACCACCGGATCAGCATCACCGACGCGGCCCTGGTCGCGGCGGCCACGCTGGCCGACCGGTACATCTCCGACCGCTTCCTGCCGGACAAGGCGATCGACCTGATCGACGAGGCCGGCGCCCGGATGCGCATCAAGCGGATGACCGCCCCGCCGGACCTGCGCGAGTTCGACGACCGCATCGCGGCCGTCCGCCGGGAGAAGGAGTCGGCGATCGACGCCCAGGACTTCGAGAAGGCGGCGAGCCTCCGCGACAAGGAGAAGCAGCTGCTGGGCGAGAAGTCCGAGCGCGAGAAGCAGTGGAAGGCCGGCGACATGGACGTCGTGGCCGAGGTCGACGAGGAGCAGATCGCCGAGGTCCTGGCCAACTGGACCGGCATCCCCGTCTTCAAGCTCACCGAGGAGGAGACCTCGCGTCTGCTCCGCATGGAGGACGAGCTCCACAAGCGGATCATCGGCCAGGAAGAGGCCATCAAGAGCGTCAGCCAGGCCATCCGGCGCACCCGTGCCGGGCTCAAGGACCCCCGCCGTCCCGGTGGGTCGTTCATCTTCGCCGGCCCCTCGGGCGTCGGGAAGACCGAGCTGGCCAAGTCGCTGGCGAACTTCCTGTTCGGCGACGACGACGCGCTCATCCAGATCGACATGGGTGAGTACCACGACCGGTTCACCGTGTCCCGCCTCGTCGGTGCCCCTCCCGGCTACGTCGGCTACGACGAGGGTGGCCAGCTGACCGAGAAGGTGCGGCGCAAGCCGTTCTCGGTGGTCCTCTTCGACGAGATCGAGAAGGCGCACGCGGACGTGTTCAACACGCTGCTGCAGGTGCTCGAGGACGGCCGGCTGACCGACGGCCAGGGCCGGATCGTGGACTTCAAGAACACGATCCTGATCCTGACCACCAACCTCGGCACCCGGGACATCTCCAAGGCCGTGGGGCTGGGCTTCCAGGTCGGCAACGACGACCAGAGCAACTACGACCGGATGAAGCTCAAGGTCAACGAGGAGCTCAAGCAGCACTTCCGGCCGGAGTTCCTCAACCGCATCGACGACATCGTCGTGTTCCACCAGCTGACCGAGGACGAGATCGTCCACATCGTCGACCTCATGCTCTCCCGCGTGGAGGGCCAGCTGGCGAACAAGGACATGGCGCTCGAGGTCACCCCGGCGGCCAAGAAGCTGCTCGGTGCCCGCGGGTTCGACCCCGTGCTCGGTGCACGGCCGCTGCGCCGCACCATCCAGCGCGAGATCGAGGACGCGCTCTCGGAGAAGATCCTCTACGGCGAGCTGGCCCCCGGCCAGATCATCGTGGTCGACGTCGACGAGGACACCGACCCGACCAAGGCGACGTTCACCTTCCGCGGTGAGACCAAGCCGATCGACGTCCCCGACACCCCGCCGGTGGCCCTCTCGGGCGCCGACGACGAGGACGGCCAGGCCGAGTCGGCCAGCTAGGCCCCAGCACGACCGGAGGCCGCCACCCCAGCCGGGGTGGCGGCCTCCGCCGCGTCCGGGGTCAGGACGGCAGCGCGAACCGGCCGTCGTCGGTCTGCACGACCAGGCCGTCGACCAGCAGGGAGTCCAGGCAGCGGCCGCGCTGCACCGGGTCCTCCCACACCGCGTCGAGCTCGGGCTGCTCCACCGGGCCGGTGGCCGCGCGGAGCACGTCCAGCAGCCGGCCGCGCACCTGCCGGTCGGTGCCGGCGAACTTCTGCACCCTCCTCGGCGGCCCGTCGTGGGCCGGGGAGCCGGCCAGCCGCCAGGCGCAGACCTCGCGCACCGGGCACACCCCGCACCGAGGCGTCCCGGCCACGCAGACCAGTGCACCCAGCTCCATGACCGCCACGGAGAACCGCACCGCCCGGTCGTGGTCGGCCGGGGCGAGCGCGGCGACGTCGGCCAGGTCGGAGGTCCGGGCGGGGGCGGCCTCGGCCCGGCCGTGCACCAGCCGGGCGACCACCCGGCGGACGTTGGTGTCGACCACCGGCTGCCGCTGCCCGTACCCGAAGCAGGCCACCGCCCGGGCGGTGTAGCTGCCGATGCCCGGCAAGGACTCCAGCACCGCGACGTCGTCGGGCACCACGTCGCCGTGGTCGGCGGCGATGGCCGCCGCAGCGGCCTGCAGGCGGAGCGCCCGCCGGGGGTAGCCGAGCTTGCCCCAGGCCCGGATGACCTCGCCGGTGGGCTCGGCCGCCAGCGCGGAGGGGCGGGGCCAGCGGGCCAGCCACTGCCGCCAGACCGGCTCCACCCGGGCCACCGGGGTCTGCTGCAGCATCACCTCGCTGACCAGCACCGCCCACGCGTCGACCCCCGGCTGCCGCCACGGCAGGTCGCGGGCGGCGGAGGCGTACCAGTCGACGACGAGCTCACCGGGTGCGTCGCCGGGCACGGGGGTGGTCACGGGGCACCAGTGTCCCAGCTGTCGCAGCAGCTCACGCCCTCGGCGAGCCGCCCGGGCACCGGGGTCGGTCGCCGATACCGTCACCGACGTGCTGCACCCGGTCGGCGACCTGCCTGCCGGCGTCTACTGGCGTCGGCGGGCCCTCGTGCTGGGCGCCGTGCTGTCCGTGGTCGGCGGCGGCAGCTGGCTGGCCACGTCGGCCACCGCCGCCCCCGGCGAGGGCACGACGGCCACGGCGAGCGCGACGGGGACCACCTCGGGCGTGCCGTCGCTGGAGCAGGTGGTGCCCTCGCTGGCCGCCGTCGCCGTCCCCTCGACCACGCCGGCCCCCGACCCCGCGCCCACCGCCGCTCCTGAGCCCCCCGCGGAGCCGGTCGTCGAGACCGCGCCCGCCGGCCCGGTGTACACCCCGGGCCAGGCCTGCACCGACGACATGATCGCCGTCGACGTGGTGCCCGAGGCGCCCCAGGCCACGGCCGCCAGCAAGCCCACCTTCACCCTCGTCGTCACCAACACCTCACCGGTGCCGTGCACCCGCAGCCTGGACGCCGGGCTGCGCGAGGTCGTGCTGCTCGACGCCGCCGGCACCCGGGTGTGGGGCAGCAACGACTGCTTCCCCGAGGTCAGCAGCGACCCGCGCACCCTCGGCGTCGGGGAGGCGGTCAGCGTCCCGATCCAGTGGGGCGGCCTGACCAGCACCCCGGGCTGCACCACGCCGCGGACCGCGCCGGCGCCGGGCAGCTACACCCTGCAGGGCCGGCTGGACACCAAGGTGGGCACCCCGGCGGCCTTCGCCGTCGGCTAGCTGTACCGGTCGAGGATCGAGGTCTCGGCCAGCCGGGACAGCCCCTCGCGGATGCCGCGGGCCCGGGCCTCGCCCACGCCGTCGACGCTGAGCAGCTCCTCGATGGTGGCGGCCAGCAGCTTCTGCAGGCCACCGAAGTGGGTGACCAGCCGGTCGATGATGCCCGCCGGCAGCCGCGGCACCCGGGCCAGCAGGCGGTAGCCGCGCGGGCTGACCGGGGAGTCCAGGGCGTCGGGGGAGGTGGGCAGGCCGTAGCAGCGGGCCACCGCGGACAGGTCGAGCAGCTCGGTGGCGCTCAGCGCCCGCAGGTCGGTGAGCACCTCCTCGCCGGCAGGCGTGCGGCGGCCGTCGGAGGGCAGGTAGTCGCGGACCAGCAGGCCGCGGTCCTCCTCGACCCCGGCGAGCATCTCGTCCAGCTGCAGGGCCAGCAGCCGGCCGTCGGTGCCGAGCTCGACGACGAAGCCCTCGATCTCGTCGGCGATCCGGCGGACCATCTCCAGCCGCTGGCTCACGCTCATCGCGTCGCGCACGGTGACCAGGTCCTCGATCTCCAGCGCCGACAGCGTGCTGGCGACCTCGTCCAGGCGCAGCTTGTAGCGCTCGAGGGCGGCCAGCGCCTGGTTCGCCCGCGCCAGGATCGTGGTCGGGTGCTCCAGCGTGTAGCGCCGGCCGGCCACGTAGACCGAGATGATGTGCATCGACTGGCTGACCGAGATGACCGGGAACCCGGTCTGCAGGGCCACGCGCTCGGCGGTGCGGTGCCGGGTGCCCGACTCCTCGGTGGGGATGGTCGGGTCGGGCATCAGGTGCACGCCGGCGCGGACGATGCGCAGGCCGTCGGCGGAGACGATGACCGCGCCGTCCATCTTGGCCAGCTCGCGCAGCCGGGTGGCCGACAGCGCCACGTCCAGGGCGAACCCGCCGGTGCACAGGGACTCGACCACGCCGTCGTAGCCCAGGACGATCAGCGCACCGGTGCGACCGGCCAGGATCCGCTCCAGGCCGTCGCGCAGGGCGGTGCCCGGGGCGATGCGCCCGAGCAGTTCGCGCAGGGCGACGTCGGGGTCCAGGGCGGGCACGGTGAGCTCCTGACGTGGGCGGGGTCGGCTCAGCGAGTCTAGGTGACCGCACGGGGCGGGGCGGGGCGTGCGGTCGTCCCGTGACCGGCCGGTGACCTGCGCGGCCCGGCTCAGAACAGCCGGTTGAGCAGGGCGCCGAGGTCGGGCACCTCGACCACCCGCAGCCCGCGCGGCACCGGGCCGGGGTCGGGCGGGACGACGGCGAGGGTGTAGCCCTGCCGTGCGGCCTCGGCGAGACGGCGCCCGATGCCGCCGACCCGGCGGACCTCCCCGGACAGCCCGACCTCGCCGAAGGCCACCATGCCCACCGGCAGCGCCTTGTCCTTGGCCGAGGAGGCGATGGCCAGGGCGACGGCCATGTCGGCCGCGGGCTCGAGGATGCGCACGCCGCCGACCGAGGCGGCGAACACGTCGGAGCCGCCCAGGGGCACCCCGCCGCGCCGCTCGACCACGGCGTTGATCATCGCCAGCCGCTGCGGGTCCAGCCCGCTGACCGCCCGCCGCGGCGACCCGCCGCCGTTGTTGGTGGCCACCAGGGCCTGCACCTCGGCCAGCAGCGGACGGCTGCCCTCCATGGTCACCGTGACGCTGCTGCCGGCCACCGGTGCGGCCCGCTTGGAGACGAACAGGTGCGAGGGGTCGGGCACGCCGACCACGCCGCCGTCGCCGATCTCGAAGCAGCCGATCTCGTCGGCCGGGCCGAACCGGTTCTTGGTGGCCCGCACCAGCCGCAGGGTGGAGTGCCGCTCGCCGTCGAAGCTGATGACCACGTCGACCAGGTGCTCCAGCGCCCGGGGGCCGGCGATCGCGCCGTCCTTGGTGACGTGGCCGACCAGGATGACGGTCATGCCGCGGGCCTTGGCCACGCCGGTGAGCGCGCTGGCCACCGCGCGGACCTGGGTGGCGCCGCCGTCGGTGCCGTCGACGGCGGGGGAGCGGACGGTCTGCACGCTGTCGAGGACCAGCAGCGAGGGGTTGACCTCCTCGACGTGGGACAGCACCGCCGACAGCTCGGTCTCGGCGGCCAGGAACAGGTGCGGGTGCAGCGCGCCGATGCGCTCGGCCCGCAGCCGCACCTGCGCCGCGGACTCCTCGCCGGACACCACGAGCGTGGGACCGCCTGCCTCGGCGACCCGGTGGGCGACCTCGAGCAGCAGCGTGGACTTGCCCACCCCGGGCTCGCCGGCGACGAGCAGCACGGCGCCGGGGACCAGCCCGCCGCCGAGCACGCGGTCGAACTCGCCGATGCCGGTGGGCACCGCCCGGGAGCCCTCGAGCTCGACCTGGGCGATGGGGCGCGCCCGGCCGGTGACCGGGCCGGGGGCGACCGCGCGCAGCCCGCCGGAGGCGCCGCCGCCGACCTCGGTGAGGGTGCCCCAGGCCTGGCACTCGGGGCAGCGGCCGACCCAGCGGGGCGAGGTGGCGCCGCACTCGGTGCAGCGGTGGGCGGGGCGGGACTTCACGACCGTGGGTGGCACACGGCCATGGTGGCCCGGGGGTACGACAGAACCGCGGAGGTCACCCCTCGGCGGCGCCGCCCTCCTCCTCGTGGAAGTCGAACTCCTCGCCGCGCGGCAGGTCCAGCGACGGGGTGCCGACCAGCACCGGGAGGGTGACCTCGCCGGCGTCGCGGAAGGTGAAGGTGACCTCGAGGGACTGGGCGGGGGTGAGCGTCTCGGTGAGCCCGGTCAGGGTGACCTGGACGTCGCCCTCGCCGACGTAGACGTTGCCGCCGGCCGGGATGGTGAACCCGGTGGGGGCCTCCTCGCCCTCGGCGGAGGGGTCGAGGACCTCGTAGCCCTCGAAGCCGGGGCCGGAGATGTCGGTCAGCTCGTCGTCGGCGGTGCCGGAGTTGGCGATGGCGACCAGGAGCCGGGCGTCGCCGCCCTCCTCGTACGAGCCGCTCTGCGGGTAGGCCGTGGTGGCGGTGCGCAGGTGGATGCTGCCCAGGTCGGCCTGGCCGCCGCGGATGTCGCGGTCCTGGGTGGCGGTCTGGGCGATCTGGCCGGCGCTGCAGGCAGACAGGGCCACCGGGGACAGCACCAGCACACCGATCGTGGCGGCGCGCACAACGCGGTTCACGGCGGGGGACCTCCTACGGCTCCGGGCACACCCGGGCTTCGTCGACTCGAGTCGCGGTGAGCCTATCGGTCTGCCCACCATGCGCGCGTGGAGGTGAGCGGTGTGGCTGCGGACGACCCGGCGCTGGCCGACTTCCCGGCGCGCGCGCCGGGCACCCGGCGGTGGTGCTTCGCCGACCAGCTCGGCCCGCACTTCCTCGACGAACCGCACCAGGAGGTGCTGCTGGTCGAGTCCCGGGCGGTGTTCCGGCGGCGCCGGTTCCACCGGCAGAAGGCCCACCTGCTGCTCTCGGCGCTGCGGCACCGGGCGGCCGAGCTCGGCGACCAGGCCCGCTTCCTCCAGACGACCACCTACGCCGAGGCGCTGGACGCCGTCGACGAGCCGCTGAGCGTCTGCGCGCCCACCACCTGGCCCGCGCGGGACTTCGTGCTGGCCCGCGACGGCGTGCAGGTGCTCGCCTCGCGCGGGTTCGTCACCGACGAGCAGACCTTCCGGCGCTGGGCCACCGGCCGCGGCACCGATGGCGGCAAGCGGCTGCTGATGGACGACTTCTACCGGGCCGCCCGCCAGCACCACGACGTCCTCATGGAGGGCGGTGAGCCCACCGGCGGGAAGTACAACTTCGACCACGACAACCGGGAGCCCCCGCCGAAGGACGGCGCGTCGCCGGCGCCGGAGCCGTGGATCCCGGCCGAGGACGAGATCGACGAGCAGGTGCGCGCCGACCTCGACCGCTGGGAGGCCGACGGCGACGTCTCCTTCGTCGGCGACGACGGCCCCCGGCTGTTCCCGGTCACCCGGCGGGAGACCCTGCACCGGCTGCGCGACTTCCTGGCCCACCGGCTGGCCGCCTTCGGCCCGCACGAGGACGCGATGCTGGCCGACGAGCCCTGGCTGGCGCACTCGCTGCTGTCGGCGCCGATGAACCTGGGCCTGGTCGACCCGGCCGAGGTGGTGCAGCGGGCCGAGCAGGCCTACCGCGACGAGGGCCTGCCGCTGAACTCCGTCGAGGGCTTCGTCCGGCAGGTGATGGGGTGGCGCGACTACATCTGGCACCTCTACTGGCACCTGGGCCGGGACTACCGGCACGGCAACGCCCTGGACGCGCACGCCGAGGTGCCCGCCTGGATGGCCGAGCTCGACACCGCCGACCTCGACGCGGCCTGCCTGTCCGGGGTGGTCGGCGACCTGCGCTCCCGCGGCTGGGTGCACCACATCCCGCGGCTGATGGTGCTGGGCAACTACGCCCTGCAGCGCGGCATCGAGCCGCTGGCGATGACCGACTGGATGCACCGCACCTTCGTCGACGCCTACGACTGGGTGATGGTGCCCAACGTGGTGGGCATGAGCCAGCACGCCGACGGCGGGGTGCTGGCCACCAAGCCCTACGCCGCGGGCGGGGCCTACATCGACCGCATGAGCGACTACTGCGGCGGCTGCCGGTACGACCCGAAGAAGCGCCTGGGCGAGGACGCCTGCCCCTTCACCGCCGGCTACTGGGGCTTCCTGGACCGGGTCGAGGACACGTTGTCGGGCAACCGGCGGATGGCGCAGCCGCTGGCCGGCCTCCGCCGGCTCAAGGACCGCGAGGCGGTCGTGGAGCAGGAGCAGCAGCGGGGGACCGACCCCTACTGAACCGCCCCGCCGCCCACCAGCAGCAGGACGACGTCGACCACGGTCAGCAGCATCACCGCCGGGAAGGCCGCGGCCCGGAACCGGGCGGTGCCCGCCAGCGCGGCGACCACCAACGCGGGGACGGCGACCACCAGCGCGACCCAGCCGACCGCGGACGGCGGCCCGGCGGGGCCCAGCACCAGCACCAGCGACGCCGCGCCGAGCAGCCCGGCCGCGACCAGTGCGGACACGGTGGCGCCGAGCCGGTGCGGCAGGCCGCGCACACCGGTGGCGGCGTCGTCCTCCAGGTCGGGGGCGACGTTGGCCAGGTGCGCGGCGCCGCCGAGCAGGGCGCCGGCGGCGACCAGCCACCACGGGGCGACCGGGGTGCCCGGCGCCGCGGCCACGACGCCGGCCGGCAGCAGCCCGAAGGCGACCAGGTAGGGCAGCATCGAGGCCGCCGTCCGCTTCAGCCCGGCGTTGTAGGCCCAGCCGCCGGCGACCACGCCCAGCAGCAGCACCCCCGGAGCCGGCCCGAGCGCCAGCGACAGGACGACGGCGAGCACGACGGCGGCCAGCGCCGCGGCGCGTAGCCGGGCGGGGGTGACCAGGCCCTGCACGGTCGGCTTGTCGGCCCGGGCGACCGTGGCGTCGCGGCCGGCGTCCAGCCAGTCGTTGCTCCACCCGATGGACGCCTGCCCGGCCAGCACGGCCAGCCCGACGAGCACGGTGCGGCCGGCCCCGACCCCCGACGCGAGGGCGAGCAGGGTGGCCACCGCGGTGACCGCCACGGTGGGCCCGAGATGGGTCGCCAGGGCCATCGCGGTGACGGTGCGCACAGCCCCCGACCGCGGCCGGCCACCCGGCACACGCACACCAACCACCCCTCTGTCAACCCCTCCCTGACCAGCGACAAGCCCCTGACCTGCGCATTTGGCAGGACCAACCAGTTCTCCCGCACCCGTCCCGTGGTATTCTGTGCGACAGCGAAAGGGGTCACACACACATGGGCTTCACTGTCGGCGAGACCGTCGTCTACCCGCACCACGGCGCAGCGCTCATCGAGGCGATCGAGAAGCGGACCATCAAGGGTGAGGAGAAGGCCTACCTCGTGCTCAAGGTCGCCCAGGGCGACCTGACCGTACGCGTGCCGGCCGACAACGCGGAGATCGTGGGTGTCCGCGACGTCGTGGGCCAGGAAGGCCTGAACAAGGTCTTCGAGGTGCTGCGTGCCCCGCACACCGAGGAGCCGACCAACTGGTCGCGCCGCTACAAGGCCAACCTCGAGAAGCTGGCCTCCGGTGACGTGAACAAGGTGGCCGAGGTCGTCCGCGACCTGTGGCGCCGCGACAAGGACCGCGGCCTGTCGGCCGGGGAGAAGCGGATGCTGTCCAAGGCCCGCCAGATCCTGGTCAGCGAGCTCGCGCTCGCCGAGGGCACCAACGAGGACAAGGCCGAGGTGCTGCTCGACGAGGTCCTCGCCAGCTGACTTCCCGCACACGCATCGCCCGAGGGGCCCCCGACCACCTGGTCGGGGGCCCTTCGTGCATCCGGGAGACTGCCCGCATGCAGCTGCCGCTGGTGGGGATCGGGGTCGACGTGCACGCCCTGGAGGTGGGCCGTCCGCTGTGGGTGGCCGGCCTGCACTGGCCCGACGCCGAGGCCGGGCTGGCCGGGCACTCCGACGGCGACGTCGTGGCGCACGCCGCCTGCGACGCGCTGCTCTCCGCCTCGGGGGTCGGTGACCTGGGCGGGGTGTTCGGCACCTCGCGGCCGGAGTACGCCGGCGCCTCCGGGCTCACCCTGCTCGCCGAGACCGCCCGGCTGGTGCGCGACGCCGGGTTCGACGTCGGGAACGTCGCCGTCCAGCTGGTCGGGAACACCCCGCGGATGAGCGCCCGCCGCGAGGAGGCCGTCGAGGCACTGTCCGGCGCGCTGGGCGCCGTCGTCCGGTTGTCGGCCACCACGACCGACCGGCTCGGGCTCACCGGTCGCGGCGACGGGCTGGCCGCGGTCGCGACCGCGCTGGTCGTCCCCCGGGGCTGAGGTCAGGCGACGCGGCGGCCGGTGCGGTCGCGGGCCAGCACCGAGCGGGCCAGGGTCTCGTCGCAGACCAGGACGTCGACCAGCTCCCCGCGCAGCGCACCGAGGACCGCGTCGGTCTTGACCCGCCCGCAGGCCACGCCCACGACGACGGGGATGGCGGCCAGCTCCTCGAGGGTCAGGGCCAGCACCCGGTCGTGCACCGCGCCCAGCACGGGCGCGCCGGCGGCGTCGAAGTAGCGGGAGGCGATGTCGCCGACGGGGGCGGCGGCGCGCAGGTGCTCGGCGTCGGGGCCCGCCAGGTCGAAGGACTCCAGCACCGCCTGGGACGACCCGTGCGCGGGGGAGCCGATGCCGACGAAGGCCATGTCGGCGCGGCGGGCGCGGGCCAGGGCCTGGGCCACCGAGGCCTCCTGGGCCAGCGAGTCCCGGGCGAGGGAGCTGGTCAGCGTGGCGGGGGCGTGCAGGTACTCGTAGCTGGCGCCCAGCCGGGAGGCCAGCTCGCGGACCAGTTCGTGGCCGGACACCTCGTTCTCCACGGCCGACTGGCCGCCGACGAGCTGCACCAGGTGCACGGCGTGGTCCCGGACGGGGTTGGTCTGCCAGACCATCGACTGCAGGGCGCTGCCCCAGGACAGGGCGACGGTCATCCCGTCGGCCACCTCGCCCAGCAGGTACCGGGCGGCCTGGGTGCCCACCTCGACCTGCGGGTTGCCCAGGGTCGTGCGCTGGGTGACCCGCACCGCGCGCAGGTTGAAGTGCTGGCGGAGGGTCTCCTCGAGGTCGCGGTCGCGGCCGGCGGGGTCGTTGATTCGGATCTCGACGATGCCCTGCTCGACGGCGGCGGCCAGCATCCGGGACACGTTGCTGCGGCTGGTGCCCACGCGGGCGGCGACCTCGGCCTGCGAGAGGTTGTCGACGTAGTACATCCGGGCGGCGGCCACCAGGGTCTCGGCGTCGCGGGGCGCGGGCACGGGCGGTCCTCTCGCTCGGGCGGGCGATCCGGCTCGGGCCGGTCCACCCCCGGGAATGGTGCCCCACCGGGCCGGGGGGCGTGGGGCGGAGCTGCCGCGGGAGGGGGACCCGCGGCAGCTCCGCCGGTTCAGGCGGCCGGCCGCAGGGCCGCGACCAGGTCGGCGGGGTCCCGGACCCCGGCCAGGCGCTCCGCCAACGCGGGGTCCTGCAGCACCGCGATGACCTCCCCGAGCGCGGTCACCTGCTCCTCGGGGTCCTTGACCAGCAGCATCACGGCCAGCTCGGCCGGCACCGTGCGGTCGGCCGAGCCCATCTCGGTGAACTCGACCGGCCGGGCCAGCAGGGCCACCACGACGCCTGCCTCGGCGACGTGGCCGGCGTCGGTGTGCGGGATGGCGGCCGGCACCGGCGTGGGCAGCCCGGTCGGGAACCGCCGCTCCCGGGCCACCACCGCGTCGGCGAAGGTGTCGTGCACCCGCCCGGCCCGGCGGGCCTGCTCCGCCATCAGGCGGAGCAGGTCCTCCGTGCCCGTCACCTCGGGGTGGACCAGCGCGAGGTCCTCGGTGAGCGTGCCGATCACGCGCTGGCCTGCGGGGCCGCAGCGGCCTCGACCTCGGCGGCCTCGGCCCGGTCGCGGCGCTTGACCACCCGGGAGATGGCCACCGCCAGCACGATGCTCAGCACCGCGCCGACCAAGACGCCGACCGCGCCCATGCTGCCCAGCCAGGTCAGCAGGCCGGTCAGCGGGTTGGCGCCGTCGACCAGCGAGGAGATGCGCGAGGCACCCTGCTCGTTGGTGAAGCCCGAGTCGGTGGCGACCTGGGTGAAGGTGCCCGAGATGGCGGTGGCGATGAAGAGGCCGCCGCCGATGACCAGGGCGCCGCCGATCACCGAGCGGACGATGTTGCCGCGGAAGATCGGCACCATGATCGCGATGATGAACGGGATGGTCGCCAGGTCGACCAGGGGCAGCACCTGGTTGCCGACCGGGGCCAGCGCGATCGCCAGCACGATGGTGATCGGCACCAGCAGCAGCGCGGTGGCCAGCACGGCCGGCTGGCCGACGGCGAGCGCGGCGTCCAGGCCGATGTAGAACTTCTTGCCCGGGAACTTGCGGGCGAGGAACTCGCGGGCGGCCTCGGAGACCGGGATCAGGCCCTCCATGAGGATCGCCACCATGCGGGGCAGCAGCAGCATGATCGCCGCCACGTTGATGCCCAGGGTCAGGATCGAGATGGAGTCCGCGCGCGGGTCGTCGAAGCCGTAGCCGGCCAGGCCCAGGACCAGGCCGATGACCAGGCCCAGGAACATCGACTCGCCGAAGACGCCGAAGCGCTTCTGGATCGACAGCGGGTCGGCGTGCAGGTTGCGCAGGCCGGGGGTGCGGTCGAAGAGCCAGTTCAGCGGGATGGCGAAGACCGCGTAGGGCGCCGCCGTGGCGTGCGGGAACGAGATGTCGGGGAACTGGAAGTACTTCTGCACCAGCGGGGCCGACCAGTCGGCCAGGGCCAGCGTGATGACCATCGAGACGCCGGCCGTGGCCAGGCCCAGCCAGAGGTTGTCGCTGACCGCGGCGACCAGGGCGCCCGAGAGCGCGAAGTGCCAGTAGTTCCACAGGTCGATGTCGAAGGTGCGGGTCAGGCCGACCAGCAGCAGGACGACGTTGAGCACCAGGCAGAACGGGATGATCAACGCGCCGACGGTGGAGCCGAAGGCGATCGCGGCACTGGAGGGCCAGCCGACGTCGACGATGCCGAGGTCGACGTCGAACCGCTGCGCCAGCGCCTGGGCGGCCGGGCTGACCTGCGCGAACAGCAGGCCGATCACCAGGCCCACGCCGATGAAGCCGATGCCGATGAGCACGCCGGAGCGGGCGGCGCGGCTGGCCTTCTGGCCCAGCACGATGGCCAGGACCGTGATGAGGATGGGCAGGACCACGGCCGCGCCCACGTCGTTGAAGTACGACGTGATGGCCTTCAGGGCGTCTTGCATGTCGGGCTCCAGTGCTCTCTCGAGGGGGTGCGGGGGTCAGGCGGACAGGCGGGCGGCGATGTCGTCGAGGACGGCGTCCACGCCCATGCCGGTCAGGAAGGGCAGCCCGGCGACGACGGGGATGGCCACCGAGTCGGGGATCTGGGTCGTCGCGACGATCAGGTCGGCCTGCGCGCTGCCGGAGAGCAGGTCCATGACCTTCCCCTGCTGCACGTCGACGTCCAGGCCGCGCGAGGCGAGGGACTCGCGGATCTTGGTGGCGACGACGGTCGACGTGGCCACGCCGGTCCCGCAGATGACCAGCACCTTCTTCTTCACGATCAGGCCCTCCAGGCGGCTCATGCACATTTGTGCACACACCGGGACGTGTGTGCGGGCAGAGGTTGAGCCAGCGCAGGTGTGGCGTCAAGCACATGTTGTGCGCAATGGATCTGTCGTCGTTGGCGATCAGGAGAGGGTCTTGCGTCACACCTCGGGCGCCCCTACATTGCCGTGAGCAGACGTGAAGACCGTCGTCACAAACGTGCAGACCAGGGAGCTCGTCATCACTGCCATCGCGCACCAGCCGCCTGTCCAGGACGGACGTCCCGTGGCGCCGTCCGCCGACCCCGTGACCGCCCGCACCTCGCTGGCCACCATGTGGAAGATCCGCCGCTTCGAGGAGGCCGTGGACGACCTGTTCGCCCGCGGCCTGATGCACGGCACCATGCACCTGTCGATCGGCCAGGAGGCCAGCGCGACCGGTGTCTGCCTGGCCCTCCGGGAGCGCGACGCCATCACCAGCACCCACCGCGGCCACGGCCACTGCATCGCCCAGGGTGCCGACCTGACCCGGATGATGGCCGAGCTGTTGGCCAAGGAGAGCGGCTACTGCCGCGGCCGCGGCGGCTCGATGCACATCGCCGACGTCGCCACCGGCAACCTCGGGGCCAACGGCATCGTCGGCGGCGGCATCCCGATCGCCGCCGGCGCGGCGCTGGCCTACAAGATGCGCGGCGAGGACCGCGTGGTCGCGAGCTTCTTCGGCGACGGCGCGACCAACGAGGGCGCCTTCCACGAGGGCCTGAACCTGGCCGCGATCTGGGACCTGCCGGTGGTCTTCGTCTGCGAGAACAACAAGTACGGCATGAGCTTCTCCACCGAGTTCTCGATGGCCGTGCCGCACGTGGCCGAGCGCGCGGCCGCCTACGGCATGCCCGGCGTCACCGTCGACGGCAACGACCTCGACGCGGTGCACGCCGCGGCCGCCGAGGCCGTCGACCGCGCCCGCAACGGCGGCGGCCCGACCCTCATCGAGGCCGAGACCTACCGCTGGAAGGGCCACAGCAAGAGCGACAAGAACCTCTACCGCACCCGCGAGGAGATCGCGGAGTGGCGGGAGCGCGACCCAATCCTGGCCTTCGAGACGAAGGTGACGGAGTCCGGTCTGCTGACCGCCGAGGACGTCGCGGCCGCCCGCGACGAGGCCACCGAGGCCGTCAAGGCCGCCGTCCGCGAGGCCAACTCCGGGGTCGACGCCGACCCCGGCGACCTGCTCGACGCCGTCTTCGCCCCCGCCGACACCCAGGACGTGACCCGATGACCGCCATCGCCGAGAACGCCGCCGCCGAGACCGAGCGCGGCGAGATGACCTACTCCGAGGCGATCCGCGAAGGCCTCGCCGAGGCCATGGCCGCCGACGACCGTGTGTTCATGCTCGGCGAGGACGTCGGTGTCTACGGCGGTGCCTTCGGCGTCAGCGGCGACCTCGTGCACCGGTTCGGCAAGGAGCGGGTGCGCGACACCCCCATCTCCGAGCTCGGCATCGTCGGTGCCGCCGTCGGCGCCGCGCTGGCCGGCATGCGGCCGATCGTGGAGATCCAGTTCTCCGACTTCACCTGCCAGGCGATGGACCAGATCGTCAACCAGGCCGCCAAGATCCACTTCATGCTCGGCGGGGCGGTGTCGGTGCCGATGGTGCTGCGCACCCCGCTGGGCTCGGGCACCGGCGCCGCGGCGCAGCACTCGCAGAGCCTGGAGGCGTGGTTCGCCCACGTGCCCGGCCTCAAGGTGGTCATGCCCAGCACCGTGTCCGAGGTCAAGGGCCTGCTGCTGGCCGCCATCGACGACCCCAACCCGGTCGTCTTCCTCGAGCACAAGCTGCTCTACCGGACCAAGGGCGTCGTCCCCGCCGGCGCCGACCGCGTGCCGCTGGGGAGGACCGTCACCCGCCGCGAGGGCGCCGACCTGACCATCGTGGCCACCGGCGTGATGGTGGGCCGCAGCCTGGAGGCCGCCGAGCGGCTGGCCGCCGAGGGCATCGAGGCCACCGTCGTCGACCCGGTCACCCTGACCCCGCTGGACGAGGCGCCGATCCTGGACGCCGTCCGCCGCACCGGCCGCGTGCTGCTGGTGCAGGAGGCCCCCGGCCACGTCGGCTACATGGGCGAGATCGCCGCCCGCATCGCCGGCTCGTCGGCGATCTACAGCCTCGAGGCGCCGATCAAGCGGCTGTGCGGGCTGGACGCCCCCATGCCCTACGCCCCGGCGCTGGAGTCGGCGATGGTCCCGCAGCTGGACGACATCGTCTCCGCCGCCCGCACCCTCGCCACCCAGGAGGCCTGAGCCGTGGCGCGTGTGCCCGTCCGCATGCCCAAGATGTCGATGACGATGACCGAGGGCGAGCTGTCCCACTGGGCGATCGGCGTCGGCGACGAGATCGCCTCCGGCGACGTCATCTGCGAGGTGCTCACCGACAAGGTGGACATGGAGGTCGAGAGCCCGGCCACCGGCACGCTGGTGGAGATCGTCCACGAGTCGGGCATCGTCCCGGTCGGGGAGCCGATCGGCTGGATCGAGGCCGACGGCGACTCCTTCACCGACCTGCTGGACTTCGGCGACACCAGCGAGCCCGCCGCCGCCGGCGACGAGCTCGGCTCCGACGGCGCCGACGCGCCCACCCCCGAGCCCGAGCCGGCCCCCGTGGCCGCACCCGCCGGCGCGGGGCCGGCGAGCTCCGGACCGGTCGCCGCGGTGCCCAGGGCCCGGGCGATGGCGTCGGCGGCCGGCGTGGACCTGCGGTCGATCACGCCGACCGGCCCCGGCGGGGTGGTCTCGATCGCCGACGTGCAGGGTGCGGTCGACGCCGCGGCGCAACCCGTGGCCTCCGCCCCGGCGCCGGCCAGGGCGCTGACCCCGCCGCAGCGCAAGCGTGCCGCCGCGCAGGCCCAGCCGGCCGCGGCGCCCGCTCCCGCGCCGGTCCCCGCCCCGGCACCCGCCCCGGCCCCCGTGGCCACGGCGGCTCCGGCCGCCGGGCAGGTCAGCGCCAAGGTCGCGGCCGTGCGCCGCGCGGTGGCCCGCAAGATGACCGAGAGCGCGGCCATCCCGCAGTTCACGGTCTGGCGCGACCTGGTGCTCGACACCGCCGACCAGCACCGCGACGGGCTGTCCTGGACCACGGTCCTGCTGCAGTCCTACGCCCGCGCGCTGCTGCAGGTGCCCCGGCTTCTCGACCGCTGGGACGGCGAGGCCGCCGTGCCCACGGGTGGGCCGGTCGTGGCCCTGGCGGTGGACACCCCGGAGGGGCTCATGGTGCCGACCTTCACCGGGCCGGAGAGCCAGAACCCGCGCAAGCTCGACGAGGACCTGCGCGCGGTGGCCAAGGCGGCCCGCACCGGCAAGGTCGACGCCGCGCACCAGGGGGTGGCCAACGCCAGCCTGTCCAACCTGGGCGGCCTCGGCGTCGACCGGTTCCAGGCCCTGATCACCCCGCCGCAGGGCAGCGTGCTCGCCCTGGGGTCGATCAGCCGCCGCCCGGTCGCCGTCCCCGGCGGCATCGGCACCGCGCTGGTGGTCACCGCGGGCCTGACCGTCGACCACCGGGTCGGCGACGGCGCCGACGGTGCCCGGTTGCTGGCCCTCATGGCCGACGACCTGGCCTGACCCCCGAACCCCCTCCCGGGCCGACGACGTCCCGGGAGGGCCCGCCCCGGTCCGCGGCAGCGCCGCTGCGGACCGGGGCTCCGTCGTTCCCGGACCGTGGGGTCCATGTGCACAGATGTGCAACGAATCTGAGAAAAAGTGCGACGAGTACTTGCGGGTGAGCGCTGTCACATGCCACTGTGCCTCGCGCAACAACGTGCACAACAGTGCAGACGCGATGGACGGAGGTGACGATGCCTGCTCCCCGAGACCTGGAGCTCCTGGTGGCCGCGGCCCGGCTGTACTACCTGGAGAACCAGTCGCAGGCCGAGGTGGCCCAGCGGCTGGGCACCAGCCGCAGCAACGTCTCCCGCATGCTCGCATCCGCCGTCGAGCAGGGTGTCGTCGAGATCCGGGTCAACGACCCGGCCGGCCGCGACCGCGAGCTCGAGGACGCCCTGCGCACCCGCTTCGGCCTGCGCGCCGTCCGCGTCGCCCAGCGCACCGCCGTCGGCGACGCCGACCAGCAGGTCGGCGTCCAGGCCGGCCGGCTGCTGCTCGACGAGCTGCGCGACGGCATGACCGTGGCGCTGTCGTGGGGGAGCGCCCTGCAGTCGATGGTCTGGCACACCACCGCCGAGCACGACTACGCGGTCAAGCTGGTCCAGCTCGTCGGCGGCCTGTCCGCCGTGGAGAACGAGGTCTCCGGCCACGAGCTGGTCCGCGAGCTCGCCTCCCGGCTGGGCGCCACCTACCGCTACCTGCACGCCCCGGCCACGCTGACCACCGCCGCCGCCCGCGACGCCCTCGCCGAGGAGGCCAGCGTCGAGCAGGCCCTGGCCGAGGCCCGCCGCGCCGACATCGCCTTCGTCGGCATCGGCACGCCGGCCCACGGCTCGTCCGCGGCGATCCTCACCGCGCTGGCGCTGGACGCCGAGGAGGCCTCGCAGCTGCGCAAGGCCGCCCCCGTCGGCGACATCGCCGCCCGCTACTTCGACGCCGAGGGCAACCCGGTCCTCGGCGCCGTCCACGAGCGCGTGCTCGCCGTGACCCTCTCCGACCTCGCCGCCATCCCCACCGTCGTCGGCGTCGCCTGCGGCCGGGTCAAGGCCGCCGGCGTCCTGGGCGCCCTGCGCGGCCGCCTGGTCGACGTCCTGGTGTGCGACGAGAGCCTGGCCCGCGCCGTCCTGGCCCTGGCCCGCGACACCGACCGCACACCCGGCACCGACCGCACACCCGACACCGACGAGAGCGAGGCACCGCGATGAACTGGGCGATCCTGCTGGTCCCCGTCGTCCTGGGGACCGTCCTGCAGCTGTGGCTGACCGCCAAGCAGACCACCGCCTGGGCGCAGGAGCTGCGCCGGCTGCGCCCCCTCGGCGCCACCGCCGTCGGACGCGGCGGCCGTCGCTACCGCGGCGGGCTGGCCTTCGTCGCGGTCGCCGTCGCCGACGGGCGCGTCACCGGCGCCTTCACCCTCCGCGGTTTCACCACCTTCGCCCGGCCCGCCCCGCTGCCCGCCCTCGTCGGCGTGCGGCTGGCGGTGGTCGCCGGCGACCGGCCCCTCGAGGGCCTCACCCAGCCCGAGCGCGATGCCGCTCGTCAGGCGGCCGGCCTGCTCCGGACCGCCCTGGCCACCCGCCCCGGAGCCACCAGCACCCCCGGGACGACGGCCGCACCCAGCACCGCAGGGGCCGCCTCCCCGGCGTGACCCGCCGGGGGCCCACCCCCCGCTCCACCGCTCGGCCGACCCACCGCACCACGGGACCGGTCTCCCCGCCGTGCCCTGATCCACCCCACCCACCCCCGTCAGACCCCGAGGAGGGATGCACGCCATGCACGTCCTGGCTGCAGACGCACCCCAGGCTGAGGACCCCACCGGCTTCTTCGGTGTCCTCGCCCACGCCGCCGAGTGGTTCATCGGCCTCTTCCAGGCCGGCGCCGAGAACTTCGTCGGCCTGCTCACCGGCATCATCCCGCTGCTCATCGTCCTGCTGACCGCGGTCAACGCCCTGGTCCGCGCCATCGGCGTCCAGCGCATCGAGCGGTTCGGCGAGATGGCCGCCCGCCCGGGCATCCAGTGGTACCCGGTGCGCTACCTGGTGCTCCCGGTGCTCTCGGTCTTCTTCCTGACCAACCCCATGTGCTACACGATGGGCCGCTTCCTGCCCGAGAAGTACAAGCCCGCCTTCTACGACTCCTCGGTCAGCTTCGTGCACCCGATCCTCGGCCTGTTCCCGCACGCCAACCCGGGTGAGTACTTCGTCTACGCCGGCATCGCCGTCGGCATCACCCAGCTCGGCTTCGGCCTGGGCGACCTCGCCGTCCGCTTCCTGCTCGTCGGCCTCGTCGTGATCCTCATCCGCGGCGTCGTCACCGAGCTCATCACCGCCCGTCTGCTGGCCCGCAACACCCGCAACGAAGGAGCCCTGGCGTGAGCACCGCGACCACCGAGAAGCCGAAGTCCGGCGCGGCCAGCAAGGCCAGCGGCGCCCTGGTCAAGGTCGGCAAGGCCGTCGGCGGCGTCGTCGGCGTCCTCTACCAGGCCGGCCGCGACACCATCGACACCGTCATCCGCAACATCATCCCGTTCATGGCCTTCGTCTCGGTCATCGTCGGGATCGTCACCTACACCGGCCTGGGCGACTTCCTGGCCCGGTTCATCGCCCCCCTGGCGTCGAGCCTCGTCGGCCTGCTGATCATCTGCATCTTCTGCGCCATCCCGGTGCTGTCGCCGGTGCTCGGCCCCGGCGCGGTCATCGCGCAGGTCGTCGGCGTCCTGCTCGGCACCCGCATCGGTGCCGGCGACATCCCGCCGCAGTACGCCCTCCCGGCCCTGTTCGCCATCAACCCCCAGGTCGGCTGCGACTTCATCCCCGTGGGCCTGGCCCTCGGGGAGGCCGAGCCGGAGACCGTCGAGGCAGGGGTCCCGGCGGTGCTGTTCAGCCGCCTGGTCACCGGTCCCATCGCGGTCGTGCTGGCCTACTTCGCCAGCTTCGGGCTGTACTCGTCCAACTGACCCACCACCGCACCACCAGCAACGAAGAGGAGCACGAGATGTCCGACTACAAGTCCGTCACCATCAGCGCGGGGCGCGGCGGCTGGGGTGGTCCCCTCACCATCACCCCGACCGCGGACAAGCCGCTGATCTACAGCGTCACCGGCGGTGGCATCCACCCCGTGGCCGCCAAGATCGCCGAGCTGACCGGGGGCGAGGCCTTCGACGGCTTCAAGAGCTCCGCTCCGTTCGACAAGATCGCCGTGGCCGTCATCGACTGCGGCGGCACCGCCCGCGTCGGCGTCTACCCGATGAAGAAGGTCATGACCGTCGACGTGCACGCCACGTCGCCGTCGGGCCCGCTGGCCTCCTTCATCAAGGAGGACATCTTCGTCTCCGGTGTCGGTGTCGGGGACGTGGTCGAGAAGTGACCGCCCCCGAGGTGACGGTGGAGGAGCAGGTCCTCTACTCCTCCACCGTCACCGAGGTCGGGGAGCAGGTCGGCATGTTCGTCGGGGACCACGGCATCCTGGTCCTCTTCGGCGCCGACTCCCCGGCCGAGCTGCATGACTTCTCCGCCCTGCACGAACCGACGGTGGCCAGCGCCGGCCCCCGCCCCGGCGACGTCGTCGAGCTGGGGGGCACCCGCATCCCCGTGCTCGCCGTCGGCGCGGTGGTCGAGGCCAACCTGGTCAACCTCGGCCACATCGACTTCAAGGCCAACGGCTCAGGCGAGGCAGACATGCCCGGTGACTGCAACCTGCCCGTCGGCTCGCTCGTGCTCCCGCAGCCGGGCGACACCTTCCGCATCCTGCGACCGGCCGGTCCGGTCGCCACCCCCGAGGACGCCTCATGAGCTACAGCTCCCGGCTCGCCGCCCTGGAGGCCGAGCGCGGCCGCCCGGTCCGCGTCGCCCTGGTCGGCGCCGGCCAGATGGGCCGCGGCTTCGCCGCCCAGGCCCACCGCATGACCGGCGTGCACGTCGCCGCCGTCGTCGACGTCGTCGCCGAGCGCGCGTCGGAGGCCCTGGTCGGGACCGGCCAGCAGCCCGTCGTCAGCCACGACCTCGACGAGGTCACCCGGGTCATCGAGGGCGGCGGCGCGGTCGCGCTCGACGACCTCTCGATGCTCACCGACCTGCCCGTCGACGTCGTCGTCGAGGCCACCGGCGTGCCCGAGATCGGCGCCCAGGTCGCCGTCCGCTGCCTGCTCGCCGGCAAGGACATCGCCACCCTCAACGTCGAGTCCGACGTGACCATCGGCCGCCTGCTGCACGACCTGGCGCAGTCCACCGGCGCGATCTACTCGATCTGCCGCGGCGACGAGCCCGTCGAGTGCAAGATCCTCGTCGACTACGCCCGCGACCTCTCGATGGAGGTCGTCATGGCGGGCAAGGGCAAGAACAACCCGCTCGACCCCTCGGCCACGCCCGCCTCGCTGACCGAGGAGGCGCAGCGCAAGGGCATGAACCCGAAGATGCTCTGCAGCTTCGTCGACGGCTCCAAGGCCATGATCGAGATGGCCGCGCTGGCCAACACCACGGGCCTGGGCGTCTCCACCCGCGGCATGCACGGCCCGGCGTCGACCGTCCCGACCCTGCAGGACACCTTCGCCCTGGTCGAGGACGGCGGCGTGCTGGAGAAGGCCGGCGTCGTGGACTACTGCACCGGCCCGGTCGCGCCCGGCGTGTTCGTCGTCGTCCGCACCGACGACCCCTACGTCAACCACGAGCTGTCCTACCTGCAGATGGGCACGGGGCCGTACTTCGCCCTGTACCGCCCCTACCACCTGGCCAGCGTCGAGGCGCCGCTCACCGTCGCCGAGATGGTCGTGGACCGCCGGGCCAGCCTGACCTCGGAGTTCTGGACCGCCGAGGTCGGCGCGGTCGCCAAGTCCGACCTGGCCGCGGGCACCGTGCTCGAGGGCGTCGGCGGCGCGCACGTGCACGGCCTGATCGAGGACGCCGGCGACTTCGCCGCCGGCAACCGGGTGCCGCTGGGCGTCATCGCCCACGCGCGCCTGGTCCGCGACGTCCCGGCCGGGGAGTACCTGACCTACGACGACGTGGAGCTGGCGTCGGACTCGGTCATCGTGGCGCTGCGCAAGCTGCAGGACGCGACCCCGGCCGGCACCGCGCCGTCCGAGGCCGACCTGGTCGCCGCGCTGGGCGGCGTCCCGGCCTGAGACCGCGCACCTACGCTGACCGGGTGACCGGTGAGCAGACCCCGCCGCGGGCAGCCCTCGTGCTGCTCGCGGCGGGGACCGGGTCCCGCACGGGGCACCGCACCAACAAGGTGTTCCTGCCGCTGGCCGGCCGGCGGGTGTTCGTCTGGACGCTGGACGCCACCGCGCACGACCCCGGCATCGGCCCGGTGGTGCTGGTCGTGCGGGCCGACGAGGTGGAGGCCGCGCGCACCGTGCTCGCCCGCGAGGCCCCGCGCCGCGACGTCCGCGTCGTCGTCGGGGGAGCCAGCCGGCACGCCTCGGAGTGGGCCGCGGTGCAGGAGCTGCTGCCGTCGATCGAGCAGGGGGAGGTGGACGTGGTGCTGATCCACGACGCCGCGCGCCCGCTGAGCGGTCCCGGCCTGTTCCGGGACGTCGCCGCGGCCGCCCGCGAGCACGGCGGCGCCGTCCCCGGACGCCGCCAGCCCGGCCTGCTGCACCGCGACGGGCTCGCCGTCCGCGCGGGGGAGGCCGTCGGCGTGCAGACCCCGCAGGGCTTCACCGCCCGCGAGTTGGTGGCCGCCTACCGGGCCGCCGCCGACGCCGGGTTCGAGGGCTCGGACACCGCGGCCAGCATCGAGCGCTTCGCCCCGCAGGTGCGCATCTGCAACGTGCCGGGCAGCTCGACCAACATCAAGATCACCTACGCCGAGGACCTGTTCCTCGCCGAGGCGCTGCTCGCCCGGTCGTCGTTCGACGTGCGCCGGCTCGGGCCCGGGGCGGCAGGGGGGAGCTGACGTGGAGGAGCCGGAGTACGCCGACCTGACCTGCACCGCGTGCGGTCGCACCGCCGAGCACGAGCTGCGGCACGTGGGCCGGCTGCTGGCCACCACGACCTGCACCGCGTGCGGGCACGTCGTCGAGGTCGTGCCCCGCTCGATGCTGACCGGCTACCTGCACGACCTCGAGCACCGGGTGACCAGCAAGCCGGTCCGGATGGCGCGCCGGGCCCGCCGCGACCCGCTGCGCTTCGCCCGCGAGCTGCCCGGCGCCCTGCTCCGCCAGCCCGGCAAGCTGCTCGCCGAGCTCGGCACGCTGATCCGCGGCCGCTGAGCCTCAGCGCTCGCGCAGCCGGCCGCGCAGGCCGTGCAGGCACTCCATGAGGACGACGTCGTCGGCGTCGGTGAGCCGGCGCCCGGCCGAGGGCACCTCGAGGGGCACCACCGTGCCCAGCCCCTCGAGCGCGTCGAGCACCGCGACCAGGTCGGCCAGCTGACCGGCCGTCGGCAGCTCCGCGGCGAGGGCGTCCAGCAGCGCGGGGCCGACGACGACCGGCGAGGCCAGCGCGCTGAGCGCGTCGCGGTCGACGGTGCCCACCACGGCGCCGTCGACGACCTCCTTGACCGTGTCGGTGACCGGCCGGACGCCGACCACCACCCCCCTCGGCCCGGCCGCGGCGAGCAGCTGCACCGCCTCCCGCACCGCCGACGCCGGCAGCAGCGGGCACAGCGCGTCGTGCAGCACCAGGCCGTCGGTGGCCAGCGACCGCCAGTGCTCCCCGGGGTGCAGGCCGAGCGCACCGCCCTGCCCGCGGCCGAGCACCCGCACCTGCACGGTGGCCACCGCCCGCAGGGTGTCCACCCCGTGCGCCGGCAGCGGCCGGTCCTGCAGCCGCAGCCCGGGGACGGCCGCCGGGTTCTCCACGACCAGGCCGAGCAGGCCGGTGGCCCGGGCGGGGCCGCGGGAGGGCGCCGGGGCGCCGGTCGTGGGCATCCCCCTCACGTTACTGAGCCTGCGCACGCGCACCGGGACCGGCGTCGGCCCGGGGATCCGTAGACTCCCGTCGGTGGACCTCCGGCTGTACGACTCCGCCGCGCACGCCGTGCGCGACTTCGTGCCCCTGCGGGCCGGCCGGGTGTCGATGTACGTCTGCGGGCTGACCGTCCAGGGGCCCCCGCACATCGGGCACGTCCGCGCCGCGCTGGCCTTCGACGTGCTGCGCCGCTGGCTGACCGCGCAGGGCCTGGACGTCACCTTCGTCCGCAACGTCACCGACGTCGACGACAAGATCCTCGCCAAGGCCGCCGCGAACGGCGTCGAGTGGTGGGACTGGGCCTACCGCAACGAGCTGGCCTGCACCCGCGCCTACCAGGTGCTGGGCACGCTGCCGCCCACCTACGAGCCGCGCGCCACCGGCCACGTGCCCGAGATGGTGGAGATGATCGGCCGGCTGGTCGAGCGCGGGCACGCCTACGCCGCCGGCGGCGACGTGTACTTCGACGTCCGCTCCTGGCCGGCCTACGGCGAGCTGACCGGGCAGAAGGTCGAGGACCTGCAGCCCGCCGGCGACGCCGACACCGACGACCTCAAGCGCGACCCCCGCGACTTCGCGCTGTGGAAGGCGCACAAGCCCACCGACCCGGCGACGGCGTCCTGGGACACCCCGTGGGGGCGGGGCCGTCCGGGCTGGCACCTGGAGTGCTCGGCCATGGCGCACAAGTACCTGGGCGAGGAGTTCGACATCCACGGCGGCGGCCTGGACCTGCGCTTCCCGCACCACGAGAACGAGCAGGCGCAGTCCCGCGCGGCCGGCGACCCGTTCACCCGCTACTGGCTGCACAACGGCTGGGTCACCCTGGGCGGGGAGAAGATGAGCAAGTCGATGGGCAACACCGCCCTGGTCGACGACGTCGTCACCCGGGTCCGCCCGGTCGAGCTGCGCTACTACCTGGTCGCCCCGCACTACCGGTCGACCGTCGAGTTCACCGACGCCGCGCTCGAGGAGGCCGGGGCGGCCTACCGTCGGCTGGAGTCCTTCGTCCGCCGCGCCGCCGAGCGGGTCGGGGCGGTCGAGGGCGGCCGGCTGCCCGACGCCTTCGTCGCCGCGCTCGACGACGACCTGGGGACGCCGGCCGCGGTCGCCGTCGCGCACGAGCACGCCCGCGCCGGCAACACCGCGCTGGCCGCCGGCGACGACGCGGCGGTGGCCGCCGAGCTCGGCGCGGTCCGGGCCATGCTCGGCGTGCTCGGCCTGGACCCGCTGGACCCGCAGTGGGCCGACGGTGCCGCCGACGACCGGCTCGCCACCGCCACCGACGGGCTGGTGCGGCTGGCGCTCGAGCAGCGCGCCGCCGCCCGGGCCCGCAAGGACTACGCCGCCGCGGACGCGATCCGCGACCAGCTGACCACCCTCGGCGTCGTCGTCGAGGACACCCCGTCCGGCCCCCGCTGGGAGCTCTCCCGGTGAGCCGGACAGCAGCACGGAGAGAGAACTGATGGCAGGCAACAGCCAGCGACGAGGCCGCACCACCGGGGCGGGCAAGAAGGGCGCCACCACCGGCACCGGCGGGCACAAGCGCCGCGGCCTGGCCGGGCGCGGCAACACCCCCAAGGCCGAGGACCGGCCCTACCACCCGGCGTTCAAGAAGGCCAAGGCCGCCGCCGCCCGCCGCGACAACCGGGCACGGGTGCAGAAGCGCAACGAGGAGCAGCCCGAGCTGCTGCTGGGCCGCAACCCGGTCGTGGAGGCGCTGCGCGCCGCCATCCCGGCGCAGGCCCTCTACGTGGTCACCGGCGACGGCAGCCGCGGCGGCACCGACGAGCGGATCGCCGAGGCCGTGCAGCTGGCCGGCGACCGCGGCCTGCCGCTGCTGGAGGTCGGCCGCGCCGAGTTCGACCGGATGAGCGACGGCGCCCTGCACCAGGGCATCGGCCTGATGGTCCCGCCCTACGACTACGCGCACCCCGACGACCTGCTCGACGTGGCGCGCGATGCCGGGCGGCCCCCGCTGGTGGTGGCCCTCGACGGCGTCACCGACCCCCGCAACCTGGGTGCCGTGGTCCGGTCGGCCGCCGCGTTCGACGCGCACGGCGTCGTGGTCCCGCAGCGCCGGTCGGTCGGCATGACCGCCTCGGCCTGGCGCACCTCCGCCGGCGCGGCCGCGCGGGTGCGGGTGGCGCGCGCGGTCAACCTGGCCCGCACGCTGGCCTCCTACCAGGACGCCGGCCTGCAGACCGTCGGCCTGGCCGGCGACGGCGACGTCGACCTGCACTCCTACGACGGGTTCGCCGACCCGGTCGCGCTGGTGGTCGGCGCGGAGGGCGCGGGGCTGTCCCGGCTGGTGCGGGAGCGGTGCGACGTCGTCATCCGCATCCCGATGACCAAGGACACCGAGTCGCTCAACGTCAGCGTCGCGGCCTCCATCGCCCTCTACGCCGCGGCCTCCGCCCGCCGCTGATGACCCGGCCGGCGACGGCGCAGCGGCTGGACCTCGCGCCGCACCCGGAGGGCGGGTGGTTCCGGCGCACCTGGACCGGGCCGGCCGGGGACGGCGGCCGCCCGCAGGCCACCGCGATCCTGTTCCTGCTCGCGCCGGGGGAGCGCTCGGCGCCGCACACCGTGGACGCCGACGAGCTGTGGCTCTGGCACGGCCCGGGGGCGCTGGAGCTGCACGTGGGGGAGGAGCGGGTGCAGCTCGACGCCGCGCACCCGCAGGCCCTGGTCCCGGCCGGCGTCCGGCAGGCCACCGCGCCGACCGCCGGCGAGGTGCTGGTCAGCTGCGTGGTCTCGCCCGGCTTCGAGTGGTCCGGGTTCGCGCTGGGCTGATCAGCCGATCAGCTGGCCGACGGTGTGGATCACCAGGCCGGCCAGGCCGCCGACGACGGTGCCGTTGACCCGGATCCACTGCAGGTCCCGGCCCACCTGCAGCTCGATCCGCCGGCTGGTCTCCTCGGTGTCCCACCGCGCCACGGTGGTGCTGACCAGCTCGGCGGCGTCCCCGCTGAACCGGGTCACCGCCCAGCGGGCCGCGCGCACGGTCTGCGCCTGCACGGTGGCCCGCACCTGCTCGTCCTCCTGCAGCACCCGGGCGGCCCGCAGCAGCAGGTCGCGCACGCGGGCCCGCAGCGCCGAGCCGGGGTCGTCGGCGGCGGCCAGCAGCGCCGACTTCGCCGTCCCCCACAGGCCCGCCGACCAGGTGCGCACCGCGGGGTGGTCGAGCAGGTCGGCCTTGAAGTCCTCGACCTTGGCCGCCGTCGCCGGGTCGGTGCGCAGTGCCTGCACGTAGGCGCGCAGCCGGGCGTCGTAGGAGCGGCGGAGCTCGTGCTGGGGGTCGGCGCCGACCTCGGCCAGGAAGCGCTGCACGCCGTCGAAGGCCCGCACGAAGACCCGGTCGTCCACCCAGTCGGGCACCCAGACCGGCGAGGCGTCGGACAGCTGCGCCCGGAACAGCGCCCGGTTGTCCCGGAGGAAGGCGGCCAGCCCGGTCAGCCCGGCCGACAGCACGTCCTGGTGCTTGTCGCCGTCGACCACGGCCTCGATCACCCGGGCCACCACCGGCGCGGCCGGGGTCTCCCGCGCCTTGCGGTCGACCAGGGCGCCCACGGCGTCGGTCACGACGTCGTCGTCCAGCAGGTCGAACAGCGCCCGGACGGCGGTCCCGGCGTCCCCGGCCAGCCGCTGGGCGCGACCCGGGGAGGCCAGGAAGCCCCCGATCCGGCCGGGGACGTCGACGGTCGCCAGCCGCTCCTCGACGACCGCGGCGGTCAGGAAGTTCTCCTGCACGAAGGCGCCCAGGCTGGTGCCGATCTGGTCCTTCTTGCGCGGGATGACCGCGGTGTGCGGGATGGGCAGCCGTAGCGGGTGCCGGAACAGCGCGGTGACGGCGAACCAGTCGGCCAGCGCACCGACCATCGACGCCTCGGCGGTGGCCTCCACGTAGCCGACCCAGGTGCGGTCACCGCCCCACACGACGCAGGCCAGGTAGACCAGCGCGGCCGCCACGAACAGCCCGGTGGCCAGCAGCTTCATCCGGCGCAGGTCGCGGGCGCGGGCCGGGTCGTCGAGCGCGCCGGTCAGCGGGACGGGGGGAGCCACCGGCCCAGGCTATGCAGCGGGGGCCGGCACCGCGGTCGCGGTCCCGGCCCCCGGTGCGTGCAGGTCAGCTGGAGGCCGTGCCCAGCGTGACGTCGACCTGCTCGGTGCTGCTGCCCCGGCGCACGGTCAGCGTGACCTTCTCCCCGGGCGTCGCGCTGCGCACCGCGGCGGTCAGGTCGGTCGAGGTGGTGACCTCCCGGCTCCCCACCGCGGTGATCACGTCGCCGACCTGGATGCCGGCCTGCGCGGCCGGGCCGCCCTCGGCGACCTGGGCCACCTTCGCGCCCTCGCCGACCTCCGAGCCCTGCTGCGCGGCGGTCTGCGCGCTGACGCCGAGGAGGGCGTGCGTGGCGCTGCCGGTCTGGATGATCTGCTGCGCGACCCGCTGGGCGGTGTCCGACGGGATGGCGAAGCCCACCCCGATGTTGCCGCTCTGCTGCTCCTGCGAGCTCCGGTCGGCGACCGAGGCGATCGCCGAGTTGATCCCGATGACCTCCCCGGCGGCGTCCACCAGCGCGCCGCCGGAGTTGCCGGGGTTGATCGCGGCGTCGGTCTGGATGGCGTCGATGACCGTCGTGTTCTGGTCCGAGCCGGTGGAGACGGCCCGGTCCAGCGCGCTGACGATGCCGGTGGTGACGGTGTTGGACAGCCCCAGCGGGGCGCCGATCGCGACGGCCTGGTCGCCGACCTGGACCTTGGCGGAGTCGGCGAAGGTGGCCGGGGTCAGCCCGGAGGCGTCCTCCAGCTTGATCACCGCGAGGTCCGACGTCGGGTCCGTGCCCACCACGGTGGCGTCGTAGAGCGTGCCGTCCGACGTCGTCACCTGGACGGTCGCCGAGCTCGTGCTGCTGTCGAGGCTGACCACGTGGTTGTTGGTCAGCACGTAGCCGTCGGCCGACAGGACCACGCCCGACCCGGAGCCCGCGCTCTGCCCGCTGGTGACGTAGACGGTGACCACGCTGGGGGCGGCCTTGGCCGCCGCGGCGGTGGCCGACGTGGCGTCCTGCGGGTCGGTGATGACGACGTTCTGCGCCGCCGCCGTGGTGGTCGAGCCGCCGTGGTCGGCGACCAGGGTGGCCACCCCGGCGCCGGCGCCGCCGCCGATCAGTGCGCCGGCCGCGAGGCCGGCCACGGCGATCCGCCAGCCGCGGGAGCGCGCCGGCTTCGCCGGGCCGCCGACCGGGGTGAGGACCGGCGGGGCCTGCTGGGTGCCGGTCCAGTGCTGGCCGGCGGGCTGCTGGCCGGCGTAGGGCTGCTGCTGGCCCGCGTACGGGTGCTGCTGGCCCGCGTACGGGTGCTGCTGGCCGGTCCAGCCCTGGTGCGGGGGCACGTGCTGCCCGGCCGGGGGGTACGGCTGACCCGCCGGCGCACCCGGGTAGCGGTCCACGTCCTGCCCGGCCGGGTCGCCGGGGCGCTGCTGCTCGGTCACGGTGGTTCCTCCCCACGACGCGAGGGCTTCTCCGCTCGCTCGGGGACCACCATCGGCTCGGGAGCTATCCCGTCGCTGCACGTGGCCTGTGAGGTCTCTGGACGCACCGGCCCCGGGTAGCCTTCGTCGTCACCAGGCCTCGTTAGCTCAGTGGTAGAGCACCCGCCTTGTAAGCGGAAGGTCGTCCGTTCGATCCGGACACGGGGCTCCACCGGTCACCCTGCGGGTGGCCACCGGTCGTGCGAGGGTCCGGTCGCGGCCCGGCACCCAGCCCGGGCACCGGACCCGGGAGACCCAGTGACCGACCACGTGTACCGCCTGACCGAGGTCGTCGGCAGCAGCGAGACCAGCGTCGACGACGCCATCCGCACCGCGGTGGCCAAGGCCGCGCAGACCATCCGCAACATCGAGTGGTTCCAGACCCAGGAGATCCGCGGGCACGTCGAGGACGGCGCGGTCCAGCACTTCCAGGTGACGATGAAGATCGGCTTCCGCGTCGACTGACCCCTAGTCGAAGGAGCCGGCGCCGTCCTGCCGGTAGCGGGCGCCGCGCTCCAGGGCCTCCCGCTCGGCCCGCTGCTCGCGGACCCGGCGGGTGGTGCCCGGCGGCCAGCCCGCCTTCACGGCCCGGTGCTCGCTGGTCTCGGTCATGTAGGCCGCGGAGAACAGCAGGCCGAGCAGCACCCCGCCCGCGCACGCCGAGAGCCGGTAGACCAGGGGCACCGGCACGGCGAGCAGGCACACCAGCAGCACCGGGGTCAGCTGCACCAGCGCCCGCGTGAGGTGCCGGCGCGCCCAGCCGGGGCCGGTGGTGTCGGCCAGGACCCAGTCCCGGCAGGCCGGGGGCAGGCCGCCGCCCAGCGCGTACCAGACCCACTGCACCGGGGTGGGGGTGCGCCGAGGAGCCACGTCCTCCGACGATAGGCGGCTGTCCGCGCCCTGTCCGCTGGCTGGGAGGGCCCGTTCAGGCTTGACGGCGCCCGTCCGGGCCCGTAAGCACTGCACCGACGGCTCGACCGGGAGGGCACGTGTACGCGGAGGAACGCCAGGAGCACATCCTGCGGGCAGCCCGGGCGATCGGGCGGGTCGACGTCAGCGAGCTGGCCGTCGAGCTGGACGTCGCACCGGAGACCATCCGCAAGGACCTCACCGCCCTCGAGCGGGTCGGGGTGCTGCGCCGGGTGCACGGCGGGGCCATCCCGGTGGAGCGGCTGGGTTTCGAGCCGCCGGTCGCCGCCCGCGACGTCGTCCTCACCGCCGAGAAGGAGCGGATCGCCAAGGCCGCGGTCGCCGAGCTGCCCGACGAGGGCGCGGTGCTCATCGACGCCGGCACCACCACCGCGCGGCTGGGCGACCTGATGCCCACCGACCGCGAGCTCACCGTCGTCACCAACGCGCTGTCGCTGGCCGGCCGGCTGGCCGCCTTCCCGAACCTGACCGTGCTGCTGCTCGGCGGGCGGGTGCGCGGCCGCACGCTGGCCTCGGTCGACCCGTGGGCGCTGTCGGCGCTGTCGGGCATCTACGTCGACCTGGCGTTCCTGGCCACCAACGGCGTCTCGGTCGAGCGCGGCCTCACCACCCCCGACCCGGCCGAGGCGGCGGTGAAGACCGCGATGGTCGCCGCCGCCCGCCGGGTGGTGCTGCTGGCCGACCACACCAAGGTCGGCCGCGACCACTTCGCCCGCTTCGCCGAGCTCGACGCGGTCGACCTGCTGATCACCGACACCGGCCTGGACGAGCGCACCGCGGCCGAGCTGGCCGACGCCGGCCCGCGGGTGCAGCGGGTCTGACCTGCCGGCCCGCCGACCGGGGTGGGAAGCTGGACGCCGTCGTCCCCTAGCCGCAGGAGCCCCCATGCCGAGCATCGAAGGCACCCAGGTCCGCAAGCTGGTCATCGCGTGCGACGCGGGCATGGGCAGCAGCGTGCTCATGGCCAACCAGCTCAAGAAGCGGCTCAAGGACAACGGCGTGGTGATCGAGCACAGCCCGCTGGACGCCATCCCCGCCGACGCCGACCTGGTGCTCACCCACAGCAAGCTCGCCGACCGCGTCCGCCCGCACGCCGGGGGCCGGCCGGTCGTCGCCTTCACCGCCTTCGTCGGCGACCCCGCCGTCGACGGCGTGGTCACCGCCATCCACGAGGGCACCACGATCGATGGCTGAGCTGGGCGGGTTGCTCGACCCGTCCCGGATCCGGCTCGACGGCCGTGCCGCCGACCGCACCGCCGCGGTGCGCCAGGCCGGCGAGCTGCTGGTCGCCGCCGGCGCCGTCCGGCCGGCGTACGTGGCGACCATGCTGGAGCGCGAGGAGTCGGTCTCGACCTACCTGGGCGAGGGGGTGGCCATCCCGCACGGCACGAACGCCGGCCGCGACGAGGTGCTCGCCGACGCGCTGACCGTCGTCCGCTACCCCGACGGCGTCGACTGGGGCAACGGCACCGCGCACGTGGTCATCGGCATCGCCGCGCTCGGCGACGGGCACCTGCCGGTGCTCGCGGCGCTGGCCGACGTGCTCGTCTACCCCGACCGCGCGGCCCGGCTGCGCGGGGCGACGTCGGTCCAGGACGTGCTGGACCTGCTCACCGCGGTACCGGAGGACTGAGTGCACCCGCAGCCCCACCCCCAGAACCCCTACCCCCAGGGCCAGCACCAGCAGCAGCTCCCGCAGCAGCAGTTCCCGCAGCAGCGCTTCCCGCAGCCGGGGCCGCCCCCGGGCCCGCCGCCCGGGCTGGTGCCGCCGCTGGGCCCGCCGGCCCGGGTGCCCGCCGCGCAGCGCACCACGGCGCTGGTCGTGCTCGGGGTCGCCCTGGTCGGGCTGTCGTTCTTCGGCGGGTACGAGGTCGCCCTGCACGACGCCGGCCGGCTGCAGACGATCCTGTGGTCCCTGCCGGCCATCGCGGTGCTCGTCGCGATGGCCCTGGTGTGGCAGGACACGGTGTTCTCCCCGCGCACCGACGGCTGGGTGCTGGAGGGCACCGGGCTGCTCGGCCGGCAGGGCGTCGACCTGACCCGGCTGGTGGCGGTCACCTCCTCGGCCAACGCGCGCACCGTGCAGCTGCGCCTGGCCGACCCCGGCGGCGCGGTCACCGTGGATGCCAAGGCGCTGGCCAAGGCCGGCCCCGCGGTGCTCGACGTCGTCGGCCGGGCGGTGTGGGCCGGCCAGGAGCAGGGCCGGTACACCGTGTCCCGGGGTGCGGCCGGCGTGTGGGGGATGCCTCCCCGGCCCGACGCCCCGGCCAACGGCGGGGCCGGTGCCACCGGCAAGGCGCTGGTCGTGGTCGGCCTGCTGGTGGCGGGCCTGGTGGCCGGGGTGGTGCTCGGGCTGCGGTGACCTACAGGCGGCCGACCCAGGAGTTCTCGGTGGCGGCCTCCTCGTAGTCCAGCTCCTGCAGCACCGCCCGCATGACCTCCTCGTCGAGGTGGCCCTTGTCCCGCTCCTCCATGAGCACCCGCCGCTGCACCTGGATGATCTCCTGCCGCACGCGGTGGAAGGTGCGGGCCCGGCGGCGGCTGCGGTCGGCGTCCTCGCTCTCCTCGGCCCGCACCGCGGCCGACATCGAGCGGGCCCGGGCCAGCAGCGGGCCGCGGATCCGGTCGGCGACCGCGTGCGCCCGCTCGGCCCCGACCCGCTCGACCAGCTCCTGCTCGACCTCGGCGACCCGCTCCAGCGCGGCGGCCGTGGCCCGCTCGGCCAGGTGCACCTCGGCCTCGGCGTCCCGGCGGGCCTGGCCGGGGTCGGTCACGCCCAGGGTGCGGATCAGCCACGGCAGGGACAGCCCCTGCAGCAGGAGCGTGCCGATGGTGACCGCGTAGGCCAGCAGCTGCAGCAGGTCGCGGTCGGGGAAGTCCGCGGGCACCGCGGCCGCCGCGGCCAGGGTGACCACCCCGCGCATGCCGGTCCAGGAGATCACCGTCTGCTGCCGCCAGCTCGGCCGGTGCGAGCGGGACCTCCGCCGCCGGCGCCACGGGCGCGGGACCCCGCGCAGGCCCTCGACGGCGTAGACGAACAGCGGCCGGACGGCGATCGCGGTGCCCAGCACCAGCAGGGCGGCCCACGCCAGCGACCAGTTGGACCGCGCGGAGGCCTCGGCCGCCTCGGCGACGTAGCGCAGCTGCAGCCCGATGAGGGCGAACACGACCGCCTGCAGCAGCAGGTCCAGCGAGCTCCACAGCGGGCGCTCCTGCAGCCGGCTGGCGTAGCCGGCCTCGGGGGAGCGGTGGCCCAGGTAGAGCCCGGCGGCCACCACCGCCAGCACGCCGGAGCCGGACAGCTCCTCGGCCAGCAGGTAGGCGGCGAACGGGACGACGACGCCGATGACCGAGGTGACCACCGGGTCGTCCAGCCGGACCCGGACCAGGTGCACCACGTACCCGATGGCCAGCCCGAGGGCGGTGCCCACCGCCACCGCCAGGCCGAAGGTGCTCGCCGCGTCGGTGGCGTCCAGGCCGAGCAGGGTCCCGCCGGCGCCGAAGACCGCCGCCAGCGCGACCTTGTAGAAGGTCAGCGAGGCGGCGTCGTTGATCAGGCTCTCCCCGGACAGCACCGTCATCACCGGGCGGGGAAGCCCCAGCTGCCGCCCGATCGCCGCGGCCGAGACCGCGTCCGGCGGGGCGACCACCGCGCCGAGGACCAGCGCCGCCGGCAGGCTCAGCCCGGGGACGACGGCGTGCGCCACGAGCGCGACGACCACCGCGGTGACGACGACGAGGCCCACGCCGAGCTGCACGATCGGTCGCAGCAGCGCCCGGAGGTCGGCGTAGGAGACCTCCAGCGCGGCGGAGTACAGCAGCGGCGGCAGCACCACGGCCAGCAGCAGGTCGCCGTCGATCGCGAACTCGGGCACGCCGGGCACGAAGCTGACCGCGAACCCGACGAGCACCAGCAGCAGCGGCGCCTGCCAGCCCAGCCGCCGGGCCGCCGCGGCCACCGCCACCGCCCCGGCGGCCAGGGCGAGCAGCGGTGCGACGTCCACGGGCGGTCCCCTCGAGCGGTGGGTGTACCCGGCAACCATGCCCGAGCCGGGCACTGTCGTACCCCGCACCTACTGTGCCCCTCATGAGCGAGCGGCGGACCGGGGTCCTCACGGGCCTGGCCGCGTACGTGCTGTGGGGGCTGTTCCCGCTGTACTTCCCGCTGCTCGAGCCGGCCGGCGGGGTCGAGATCGTCGCCCACCGCATCGTCTGGTCGCTGCTGTTCATCGCGCTGCTGCTCAGCGTGCTGCGCGGGTGGCCGCAGGTGCGCCGGGCCCTGGCCGACCGGCGCACGCTGGTCGTGCTGGCCGGTGCCGCGGTGCTCATCACCGGCAACTGGCTGACCTTCGTCATTGCGGTCAACTCCGACCACGTCGTCGACACCTCGCTGGGCTACTTCATCAACCCGCTGGTCAGCGTGCTGCTGGGCGTGGCGGTCCTGGGGGAGCGGCTGCGCGCCCTGCAGTGGGCGGCGGTGGCCACCGCCGCCGTGGCGGTGCTGGTGCTCACCGTCGACTCCGGCCGGCCGCCCTGGATCGCCCTGCTGCTGGCCGGCACGTTCGGCGCCTACGGCCTGCTGAAGAAGCTGGTGCGGGTCGAGGCCGCCCCGGGCCTGTTCGTCGAGACGCTGCTGCTGGTGGTGCCCGCGCTGGTGGTGCTGGCCGTGCTGCAGCTGCGCGGGGCCGGCTCGCTGGGCGAGGCCGGGGCCGGGCACGTGGTGCTGCTGGCCACCTCGGGCATCGCCACCGCGGTCCCGCTGCTGCTGTTCGCCGCCTCCACCCGGCGCATCCCGCTGAGCACGGTCGGGCTGCTGCAGTACGTCACCCCGCTGATGCACCTGGCCATCGGCGTGTTCGTCAACGGCGAGCCGATGCCGCCGGCCCGGGTGGTCGGGTTCGCCGTCGTCTGGGTAGCCCTGGTGCTGTTCACCGTCGACAGCCTCCGGGCCGGCCGCGCCGCCCGCCGCGCGGTCGGCCAGCCCGCCCCGGCGGGGCTGTGACAGCCCAGCGCCCGCCGTCCCCGTCCCGCCCCTCCCGAGAGGTCCCCGTGAGCGCCGTCCCCGCCCCCCGCCCCGACCAGCAGCCTGCCGACGCACCCGAGGCCGGTGCAGGTTCCGCGCTGCCCCGCCGCGAGCGCGACGTGCTGGCCTTCGAGCGGCAGTGGTGGCGGCACGCCGGCGCCAAGGAGGCGGCCATCAAGGAGCGCTTCGGCCTGTCGGCCACCCGCTACTACCAGGTGCTCAACGGGGTCATCGACCGTCCCGAGGCGCTCGCGGTCGACCCGCTGCTGGTCCGGCGGCTGCGCCGGATGCGCGCGACGCGCCAGCGGCAGCGGGCGGCCCGGACCCTGGGCACCGGGGGATGAGGCCTACTAGTCTCGATCACCGTGGGGAGGCATGGAGTACCGGACGGTGAGCCGGACCCGACGCCCGACCTCCCACCCGCCGGCCGCCGCCGCGCACCCGACGCCGAGCAGGCCGACCCGCCCGCCTGGCCCGACGACGACGAGCTGACCACGCTGGGCCGGCGCACCCGCGCCGAGCGCCGCCGCGACGGTCTGCTGCCCCGCAGCGAGGACCCCACGGCCGGACGCGGTCCCGGCACCCCGACGGGCGGGCAGCCCGACCCCGGCGCCCGGCCCCCCGCGCAGGCCGGCCCCCGCACCTACGTGACCGGGATCCCGGCCGTCGGGCCCCGGGACACCGCGCCGCCCGTCGGCCGCGGGCCCACGGCCCCGCCGCCCCCGCTCCGCCCGGCCGGCCCGCCGACCGTGCAGCAGCCCGGTGCCGCCCCGGCCACCCCGCCGGCCGACCGGGGCGACGACCGTGCGCCGTCCCCCCAGGGCCTGCCGACCCCGCCCCCGCCGGCCCGCGAGCAGGCGCCCCCGGCCACCCGGGGCCTGCCCACCCCGCCGCCCCCGGTCGGCCCGGGGACCGACGGCGGGCCGCGCACCGGTGGCCCCAGCACCACCGTCGACCCCCTCCCGGGCAACCGGCCGCCGGCCGGGCGCGCGGGGGAACCACCCACCCCGGCGCCCGACCGCGCACCCGGGACCACCGGGCTGCCGTCCTGGGCGGCCACCCCCGGCCCGCCCACCCCGAACCCGGGGCCCACCTCCGGCCCGGGCCCCGCGGCGCCGCGGTCCGGCCGCGGCACGCCCCCGCCGCCGCTGCCGACCTACGACGGGCCCGAGCGGCGGGTCGCCGGGCGGAACGGTGCGGTCCCCGCCGAGGGCGACCGCCGCGCCGCCCCTCCGCTGCCGGTCTACGACGGGCCCGAGCGGCGCGTGGCCGACCGGCCGGAGGCCATCCCCGCCGAGGGCGACCGCCGCGGCGCCCGCACCCACTCCATCCCCGAGCGTCCCCCGCTGGCCGGCTCCGCCCGCCCCGCGGCCCCGGCAGCTGCCGCCGGCCCGGGCACCGGTCCGCAGGCTCGCCGCACCGAACCCGGGAGCGGCGAGACCGGGGTGATCGGCGGCCGGGCCGCCAGCCGCGCCGAGCGGCAGGCCGTCGACGCGGCGCTGCGGCGCGAGGAGCGCCGCCAGGGCATCAGCACCATCCCGCCGCTGCCCGAGGAGGGCCGCCGCGGGTCCCGCGGCCTGGTCGCCGCGCTCGTGGCCGTCGTCGTGGTCGCGCTGGTGCTGCTCGGGTTCTGGGCCTACCAGCGGCCCGGTGCCGACGAGTCGGCCGCCAGCACGCCGACGAGCGCCAGCAGTGCCCCGGCGACCAGCACCTCCGCGCAGCCCACCACGGCCGCGCCGACGACCGCCGCACCGGCCGGCCCGGTGTACGCCCCGGTCACCGTGCTCAACGCCACCGACGTCGACGGCCTGGCCGGCGACATCGGCGGCGTGCTGAGCGCCGGTGGCTGGGAGGTGCGCGGCGAGTCCACCTACCCGGAGCAGGACGTCGCGGTCACCACGGTCTTCTACACCGCCGGCGACGCCACCCAGCAGGCCGCGGCGGCCACCCTGCAGGAGCAGTTCCCCGACATCGTGGGCGGGCCCTCCGAGCGGTTCTTCGACGTCGACGGCGAGCCCGACCCCGGCCTCGTCGTCGTCGCCACCGGCAGCTGGCAGCCCTGACCCGGGGCGGCCCGGCCGGGCCGCAGGTCACCGGGAGGTCACGGCCGGAACACCGGCACGCCGCCGTCCGTTCTGCCGACGTGCGTCCCCCCGCCGGGCTCGTGCGCCACCGCCCGCGCTCCGTCGCACGCCGTGGTGCCGCCGCCCTCACCGCCACCCTGACCGCCGCCGTCCTGCTGGCCGTGCCGGTCCTGGGCAGCCCCACCTCCCGGGCGCAGGCCGCCGAGGACGTCGCCACCGAGGACGCCACCGTGCCCTCGGGCAGCGGCGCCGACGCCGTCGAGCTGGACACCACCACCTACGTCCCGGCGTCGGCCACCGCCGACGACCCCGCGCCGGCCGTCGTGCTGGCGCACGGGTTCGGCGGCAGCAAGCAGTCGGTCGCCGACGACGCCCAGGACCTCGCCGGCCGCGGCTACGTGGTGCTCACCTACTCCGCGCGCGGCTTCGGGGCCAGCACCGGCCAGATCGGCCTGGACGACCCGCGCTACGAGGTCGCCGACCTGTCCACCCTGCTCGACGTGCTGGCCGAGCGGGACGACGTGCAGCTCGACGCCCCCGGCGACCCCCGGGTCGGGGTGGCCGGCGCCAGCTACGGCGGCGCGCTGTCGCTGCTGGGCGCGGCCTACGACGACCGGGTCGACGCCATCGCCCCGCAGATCACCTGGAACTCCCTGACCACCGCGCTGTTCCCCTCCCAGGCCGGCGCGGTCGACGAGGCCACCCCCGCCGCCACCCCCGACACCGGCGACAGCGGGGTGTTCAAGCGGCTGTGGTCGGGCCTGTTCTTCGGGGCGGGCTCGGTGCCCACCGGCGACGGCCTGCTCGCCTCGCTGACCGGCGGGTCGGCGGCGGCCGGCGACGGCCTGCCGCAGGTCGACCCCGGGTCGCTGGACTCCGCCGAGGTGGAGCAGGCGCTGACCTGCGGCCGGTTCCGCGCCGACGTGTGCGCGGCCTACCAGCAGGCGGCCAGCACCGGGACGCTGACGCCGGAGATCGCCGAGGTGCTCGAGCGCTCCTCCCCGGCCGGGGTGCTCGACCGCATCACCGCGCCCACCCTGCTGCTGCAGGGCACCCAGGACTCGCTGTTCGGCCTGGGCCAGGCCGACGCCAACGCCCGCGGCATCGCCGCGAACGGCACCCCGGTGAAGGTGGTCTGGTATGACGGCGGGCACGACGCCAGCGCCTCCGAGCGGGACACCGAGGACCTGCGCGGGCTGGTCGCCGGCTGGTTCGACTTCCACCTCCGCGGCCAGGGCACCGACCCCGGCACCGGGTTCACCTTCCCGGTGCCCACCGGCGTCGGCGCCGCGGTCGGCAGCGTGCAGGGCGGCAACCAGAGCGAGACCGCGTCGGCCTACCCCGGCCTGACCGGCGACGCGGTGCAGCGCACCGACGTCCCGCTGTCGGGCACCACCTTCCCGGTGGTCACCCCGCCCGGCGGCAACCCGGCCGCCATCACCACCGTCCCCGGCCTGGGCGCGGTCACCGCGGCCCTCGGCGGCACGACGGTGGAGATCCCCGGCCAGTTCGCCGCCTTCGACTCCGCGCCGCTGGACGCCGCGGTCGACGTCGTCGGCGCCTCGACCGTCACGCTCACCGTGTCCTCGCCCACGGGCACGGCGACCCTGTTCGCCAAGCTCTACGACGTCTCCGCCGACGGCGCGCAGACCCTGCCCTCGGGCCTGGTCGCCCCGCTGTCGCTGACCGGGCTGTCCACCGACCCGACCGCGCCGACCGAGGTCGAGGTGACCCTGCCGGGGATCGTGCACCGGTTCGAGGCCGGCCACACGATGCGGGTGCTGGTGTCCTCCACCGACCAGGCCTTCGCCGCCCCCGCCGAGGCCGGGGTGTACGCGGTCGGGCTGGCCGACGGTGCGGCGCTGGCCGCGCCGTCGGTGAGCGGCACGGTGCAGGGGGAGTCCGGGGCGACCCGCTGGTGGGTGCTGCTGGCGGTGCTGGTCGCCCTCGGCGTGGCCGGTGTCGTCGTCGCGAAGCTCTGGGGCGCCCGCCGGAGGAAGCAGCTGTCGGTCTCCGAGCCCGACGGCGAGGACGTGCCGCTGCGGTTCAGCGGCGTCACCAAGAGCTACAAGGACGGGTTCACCGCCGTCCGCGACCTGTCCTTCGAGGTCCGCCGCGGCCAGGTGCTCGGCCTGCTCGGCCCCAACGGGGCGGGCAAGACGACGTCGCTGCGGATGCTCATGGGCCTGATCCGGCCGACCGAGGGCACCATCTCCGTCTTCGGCCACCCGGCCACCCCCGGTGCCCCGGTGCTGTCGCGGCTGGGCTCCTTCGTCGAGGGCACCGGCCTGCAGCCGCACCTGTCCGGCCGGGACAACCTGGAGCTGTACTGGGCCGCCACCGGCCGCCCGCTCGCCGACGCGCACCTGGACGAGGCGATCCAGATCGCCGGCCTGGGGACGGCGCTGGACAAGCGGGTGCGGTCCTACTCGCAGGGCATGCGGCAGCGGGTGGCGATCGCGCAGGCGATGCTGGGCCTGCCCGACCTGCTGGTCCTCGACGAGCCGACCAACGGGCTGGACCCGCCGCAGATCCACGCGATGCGGCAGGTGCTGCAGGACTACGCGGCCACCGGCCGCACGGTCATCGTCTCCAGCCACCTGCTGGCCGAGATCGAGCAGACCTGCTCGCACGTCGTCGTGATGGCCAAGGGCCAGAAGGTCGCCGAGGGCACGGTCGAGGAGATCATCGGCACCGGGGGAGCGGTGCTGCTGGTCGTGCAGGGCGACCCGGCCCGCGCCGAGCAGGTGCTCACCGGCCTGGGCGCCTCCGTCGAGCGCTCCGACGAGGGCCTGGTCGTCGAGCTCGGCGACCTGACCCGGGCGCAGGCGGTGTCCGCGCTGGTCGAGGCCGGCGTCGGCGTCGACCAGGTCACCCCGCGTCGCCGCCTGGAGGACGCGTTCCTGTCGCTGGTGGGGGAGTCATGAGCAGTTCCGTGCAGGCGACCGGTGCGGTGGCCGGGTACCGGCCCGAGCGCACCCTGCGGCTGTCGGTCGAGCTGCGCCGGCAGTTCAAGCGGCGGCGCACCATCGGCGTCTTCGCGCTGATGGTCGCCCTGCCGCTGGTGCTCATCGCGGCGCTGCAGCTGGGCGCCTCGGAGGACGCGCAGAGCAACAGCAGGCTCAACCTGGTCGACGTGGCCACCGCGTCGGGGCTGAACTTCACCCTGTTCGTGCTGTTCGCGACCACGTCGTTCTTCCTGGTCGTGGTCTACGCGCTGTTCTTCGGCGACACGGTGGCCAGCGAGGCGCAGTGGGGGTCCCTGCGGTACGCGCTGGCCACCCCGGTGCCCCGGATGCGGCTGCTGCGCCAGAAGTGGCTGGCCGCGCTGGTGCTCTCGGTGTCGGCGCTGCTGACCGTCACGGTGGTCGCCGTCGTGGCCGGGGGCATCGCCTTCGGGTTCGCCGACATCACCACCCCGATCGGCATCAGCATCGGGCAGGGCGAGGGGCTGCTGCGGCTGGCCGGGATGGTCGGCTACCTCGCCGTCCACCTGCTCGTCGTCGGCACGCTGGCGTTCTGGCTGTCCACCGTCACCGACGCGCCGCTGGCCGCGGTCGGCGGGGCGGTGTTCACGATGTTCGTGTTCGCGATCCTCGACCAGGTCGAGCAGCTCGGCAGCATCCGGGACTGGTTCCCCACGGCGGAGGAGTTCGCCTGGACCGACCTGCTGCAGACCCCGGTCGACAGCGGCGACCTGTACCGCGGGGTCATCCAGTCCCTGGTCTACGCGGCGGTGTTCACCGCGCTGGCGTTCCGGCACTTCGCGCGGCGCGACGTCACGTCCTGAGGGCGGCGTGCACGGCCTCGGCCCAGCCGAGGCCCATCGCCCCGGCGGTCGCGGTGGCGTTGGGCAGGGCGTCGACGGCCGCGGCCATCCCGGGGACGGCGGCGCCGTTGGCGGTGAGGAACAGCCGGCCGACGGCCGAGGCCATCTCCAGGTCGCTGACCGAGTCCCCGACCGCCACCGCGTCGGCGGGGTCGAGGCCGCGGCGCTCGAGGTCCCAGGTGATCGCCAGGCCCTTGCCGATCCCGCGCGGCATCAGGTGGTAGACGTGCGGGTCGCCCTCGACGGCGAGGGTGACGCGTGAGGTGCGCGGCACCCGGCCGTTGTCCTTGAGCGTCAGCCAGCCCCAGCCGCGCTCGGCCAGCCAGGCGTCGACCTCGGCGGTGTCGAGCCGGCCGCGCAGCATGGCGTCGCCGGTGTGCGAGGCCGACCAGGGGGCGTGCCACTCCACCCGGCCGGGCCAGGCGGCGACGAGGGCGTCGACCACGCCGAGCTCGGCCATGACCTCCACCGGGGCGCGGCCGGCGAACTCGCCGGGCAGCTCGCCGGTGAGCAGGTGGACCTCCCGGCCGCCGGACCAGCTGACCGTCGACCCCAGCTCGGCGACCCAGCCGTCGGCGGCGAAGACCCGGCCGGCCTCCTGCAGCTGGGCGTGCGTGCGGCCGGAGACCAGCACCAGCGGCACGCCGGCGCGGTGCAGCTCCAGCAGCGCCGTCCAGGGCTCGGCGGTCAGCTGGCCGTCGGCGGTGTGCACGAAGGAACCACGCGGCCCCACCATCGTGCCGTCGAGGTCGGTGTAGACGATGGACGCGGGCACGGCCGCCATCCTGCAGTAGTCTCGGCCCGTTCCACTCATCCAGAGGGGCAGAGGGACACGGCCCGACGAAGCCCCGGCAACCACTGCGCGAGCAGCAGGTGCCCCGTCCGTCCTGCGCGGTCGACGACCCGTCGCAGGGAAGATGAGGAGGTAGTCGTCGTATGACCCTGACCGCTCCCGCTCCCACGGCCGTCGCGGTGAACCCCGCGCGCGGCCTGGTCTGCCGCAACTGCGGTGCCACCTTCGGCCTCATCGCCGAGCACGCCTGCGCCGAGTGCTTCGGCCCGCTGGAGGTCGACTACGACCCCGACCTCATGCGTGCGGTCACCCGCGAGCAGATCGAGGCCGGCCCGCAGAACATCTGGCGCTACGCCCCGCTGCTGCCCACCGGCCAGGACCCCGCCCAGCGGGTGAGCCTGGACCCGGGCATGACGCCGCTGGTCCGCGCGCAGCGCCTGGGCGACGAGCTCGGCTTCACCGCCCCGCTGTGGGTCAAGGACGACTCGGCCAACCCCACGCACTCCTTCAAGGACCGGGTGGTCAGCCTCGCCGCCACCGCGGCCAAGGGCTTCGGCTACACCAAGATCGCCTGCGCCTCGACCGGCAACCTGGCCAACTCCGTGGCCGCGCACGCCGCCCGCAACGGCCTGCCCTCCTACGTGTTCGTGCCCAGCGACCTGGAGCCGGGCAAGATCGTGCAGTCGGCGGTCTACGGCCAGGCGCTGATCGCCGTCGACGGGTCCTACGACGAGGTCAACCGGCTGACCAGCGAGCTCGCCGAGACCGACGAGTTCGAGGACGCCGCCTTCGTCAACCAGAACGTGCGGCCCTACTACGCCGAGGGGTCCAAGACCGTCGGCTACGAGATCGCCGAGCAGCTGGGCTGGCGGATCCCGGCGCAGGTGGTCATCCCGATGGCGTCGGGCTCGTTGCTCACCAAGGTCGACAAGGCCTGGAAGGAGCTGGTGGCCGCCGGCATCGTCGCGGACACCCCGTGGAAGGTCTTCGGCGCGCAGTCGGCCGGCTGCGACCCGATCGCCACCGCCTTCGACAACGGCTGGGACGTCGTCAAGCCGGTCAAGCCCACCGGCATCGCGAAGTCGCTGAACATCGGCAACCCCGCCGACGGCCCCTACGCCCTGGACGCCATCCGCCGCACCGGCGGCTCGGTGGGCCGGGTGGGCGACGAGGAGATCGTCGCCGGCATCCGCGACCTGGCCCGCACGACCGGCGTCTTCGCCGAGACCGCGGGCGGCGTGACCACCGCCGTGCTGCGCCAGCTGGTGGAGAAGGGCCTGCTCGACCCCGCGCAGGAGACCGTCGTCCTCAACACCGGCGAGGGCCTGAAGACCCTGGACCCGCTGGCCCCGGTCGTCGGCCCGACCCACCGGGTCGAGCCCTCGCTGCGCTCGCTGCGGCAGGCCGGCCTCATCGCCTGACCGGTACCTGCCCCACCCGGTCGGGTGGGGCAGGTACAGACCGGGCTGCGCCCGCCGATAGAGAACACATCCGTCCGGAACTGGTCCGGTCGGTAAGTGTTGCGGGAGGCGGCCATGTTCGCGAGGTCTGCGCGGCCGGTGCCCGACCCGGCCGGGCCCGTGGTGGCCCGCCGGCACCTGGCGTCGGTGTTCTCCGCGTCGGCCGCCTCCGTCGTCGACGCCTTCGCCGCCACCGAGGAGCTCGACGCCTTCGCCGTGGCCCGGATGACCGACCGCTGGTGGACCGGGGTGGCCGCCGACCAGGCCCACCGCGCCGCCGTGCTGGAACGCCCGGTGCCGGTCGCGCTCTCGGTCTGCCACCACCTGCTCGTCGACGACCGTGCCGCCCGCGCCGCGGACGCGCGCACGCACGACCACCCGGCCGTGCGCGCCCTCGGCCGGCGCCACGCCCTGGGGGAGTACGTGTCCGCCCCGCTGCGCCGCCCGGACGGGCAGCTGCTGGGCAGCCTCTGCGGCTGGTCCGACCGCGCCGCGGTCACCCCGGACCCGGGCGCGGTGCTGCGCCGGCTGGAGACCGCCGCCGACCACCTCGCCGCCCGCTTGACCGCTGCGCTGGACGCCGTCGCCGACGACCGCGAGGCCGACCGCGAGCGCGCGCTGCGCACCGCCGACCCGGTCACCGGCGTGCCCGACCGGCGCGGGTGGGCTCAGCTGCTCCAGGACGAGGAGGAGCGGGCGCGCCAGCTGGCCGGTGCGGTGTCGGTGGTGCTGGTCGACGTCGGCACGGTGCGCACCGCCCGGGGGCTGCGCCGGGCCGCCGACGTGCTGCAGGAGGCGGCCGGCCCCGCGGCGGTCGCGCGGGTGTCCGGACGCCGGTTCGGCCTGCTCGCCGGTGACGTGGACGACCCGGTGGCGCTCGCCCGCTCCGTCCGGGCGGAGCTGGCCGGGGCCGGCTACGGCGCCACCGCCGGCTGGGCCGTGCGCGAGCCGCAGGAGGGTCTGGCCGGCACCTGGTGGCGGGCCGAGGACGCGCTCGTGCAGGTCAGGGTCGCACTACAGGGTTGACCCCGATGGTTCCGACGGGGCCGGGCGCTGCCGATAGCGGACATGTAGATCCGGAACGTCGCTAGATCAATTATGCGAGGAGCACACGTGGTGAGGCAGGCGCAGTCGCTCTCCCCGGCGGCGGGGACCTGGGACGACGAGCTGGCCGTTGCTCCGTCGGTGCAGGTGCTGGACACCCGGACGGCGGCCCCGGCCGCCCCGGCGGCGGCATCGGTGTGGTCGCGGGGCACCCTCCCGGGCGCGCAGGCCGCGCTCTCCCTGCTCGGCAGCCTGGGCGGTGTCGACGCCTGGACGGTCACCCGGATCACCGAGGACACCTGGACCGGGCTGGCCGTGCAGATCACCGCGCAGGCCGCCGCCCCGGGTTCGGCCTGGCCGCAGAGCCGGGCCGCCCGGTACGAGGCGGGCACGCCGGTCTCCCGCGACCGGTCGCTGTGCCACCACCTGCTGACCGGCCCCCAGCCGACCGTGGTGACCGACCTGGCCCGCAGTGCCGCGCCCGACCTGCGCCGGATCTCCGAGGGCTGGGGCCTGCACGGCTACCTGGGCATCGCGCTGCTGGCCCCCGACGGCAGCCAGCTCGGCTCGCTCGCCGGGTTGAGCGCCCGGCCGCTGGAGGTCGACCGCAACTGGACCGAGCTGCTCGCCGTCCAGGCCGGCGCGCTGCAGACCTCGCTCAGCGCCGACATCGCCGCCCTGCACGGCCAGCGGCAGGAGGCCTTCGAGCGCAGCCTGGAGAGCCACGACGACGTCACCCGGCTGCCCAACCGGCGCGGCTGGGCGGCGCTGCTGGCCACCGAGGAGCGGCTGGCCACCCCCGTGGGCGACCCGGTGGGCATGGTGCTGGTCGACCTGGGCGTCATCCGCACCGTCCGCTCGCTGCGCCGCGCGGTCTCCGTCGTCCGCGAGTCCGCCGGCGACGTGCAGCTCGCCCGGGTCGGCCCACGCCAGCTGGGCCTGCTGGGCGGCGGCCACCAGACCTCGCAGGTCTCGCGCATGGCCAACCTCGTGCAGGCGCGGCTGGAGGGTGCCGGCTACCGCACCGCCACCGCGCACACCATGCGGGCCGGGGTCGAGCCGCTGGCCACCACCTGGGCCCGCGCCGAGCACGCACTGGTGCAGGCCCGCCGCGAGCAGGCGCTGGGCCGGTCGCGGTGACGGCCGGGGCGGTGGAGCCCTGGGCCATGCGGGGCGACACCGACCACACCGCCGACGTCGGCCTGGTCCGGCCCGGCATGGTCGCCGGCGGTGTCGCCACCGTGCTGGTGATGCTCTGGTACGCCGACCTGCTGCAGGCCCTCGAGGCCGCCGTCACGGCGTGGACCGCCCGGCTCATCGGGCTCGAGGACGCCTACCAGGTCGGCCGGTCGGTGCTGTTCACCGTCGACGGCCAGGCCACCGGCATCGACATCACCGTCGGCTGCACCGCGGCCTTCCTGCTGCTGCCCTTCGTCGCCGCCACCACCGTGCTGCTCGCCGTCCGCCGCATCCCGGCCGTGCGGGCCTTCACCTCGCTGGCCACCGCCGTGCTGGTGATCCTGGCGGTCAACCAGGCCCGGATGCTGGCCATCACCGCCGGCATGGCCCACTGGGGCCCCGAGGTCGGGTACGCCCGCACCCACGTGCTCGTGGGCACCGCCGTGAGCACGCTCGGCGTCGTGCTGGCCGGTACCGCCTACCTGCTGGTGCTGCTGCGCGGCACCTACCAGTCGCCCGCGGTCGACCCCCGGGACCTCGAGGAGGCCCACCGGTGAACGCCGACAACCTCGCCCTGGCCGCGCTGAACACCACCGCGTTCCTGCTCTGCGTGGGGTTCCTGCTCTACGTCGTGTTCATAATGCGACCGTTCCTCCGCCGGACCGACGGCGTGCCCGGCAGCCGCGAGGGCCACGACTTCCACTTCGTGGTGCCCTGCCTGGACGAGGAGCTGGTCGTCGGCGGGACGGTGCGGCACCTGCTGGGCACCTTCCCCGAGGCCACCGTCTGGGTGGTCGACGACGGCTCGACCGACCTGACCCCCGACGTCCTCGCCGACCTGCAGCTGCAGTTCCCTCAGCTGCGGGTGGTCACCCGCTCGCTGCCCGACGCCCGCCGCGGCAAGGGCGCCGCGCTCAACGCCGCCTGGCGCGCCATCGCCGCGTCGCTGCCCGCCGACGCCGACCGGCACCGCGTCGTGGTCGGCGTCCTGGACGCCGACGCCCGGCTCGAGCGGCTGGCGCCCGACGTCATCTGCGGCTACCTGGTCGACCCCCGGGTGGCCGCGGTGCAGGTGCAGGTGCGCGTCACCGACGACATCGACGGCCTGGCCGCCGCCGACCTGGACTCCCTGGTCGACCCCGACGACCGGCTCCCCGCCCGCCGGGACTCCCTGCTCGTGCAGCTGCAGGACCTGGAGTTCACCGGCCCGATAGCGGCCATGCAGAGCCTGCGCCGGCGCACCGGCAGCGTCGGCATGGGCGGCAACGGCCAGTTCACCCGGATGGCCGCGCTGGACCGGATCGCCGACGAGTTCGGCACCCCGTGGCACGGCGCCCTGCTGGAGGACTTCGAGCTCGGCCTGCACGTGCTGCTCACCGGCGGGCGCACCGAGTACTGCGACGAGACCTTCGTGGCCCAGACCGGGTTGCCGCGGATCAAGCCGCTGCTGCGCCAGCGCAGCCGGTGGGCGCAGGGCGGCATGCAGTGCCTGCGCTACCTCTGGGCGATCATCTGCTCCCCGCAGGTCAGCCTGCCTGGCGCCCTGGAGATCGCCTACTACCTGTGGGTGCCGTGGTCGCAACTGCTGGGCTCGGTGGTCTTCCCGGCCGCCGTCGGCGTGCAGGTGTACTTCATGACGCACACCGGCGACGGCGTCGTCGACTGGTGGACCCAGGGCGCCTGGGGCCTGGTCCCGCTGGCCGCGCTGTTCGGCGTCCTGCCGCACGTGGTCTGGGGCCCGGTCTACCGGTCCCGCAGCGGGGGGACGGTCACCCGGCGCCGGGCCTTCGTGCTCGGGCTGGCGAACGTGCTCTACGCCTACCTCCTGCAGGCCGCCGTCTGGTGGGCCTTCCTCCGGCTGCTGCGCGGTCGCCGCGACTGGAAGAAGACCGCCCACGACGGGCCCGGCCACCGCGGATCGGGCCGTGCGCCCGAGCCGGTCGAGCCCGCCCGCTTCGCCGCGCCGCCCGGTGACCCCGACTGGCTCAGCGACGACTCCCTCGCCGAGGCGCTGGCCGCCGAGGTCCGTGCAGCGCGGACCCGCGCCCCCCGGGTGCCGGAGGCGCGCGCGGTGGAGGTCCCGGTGGCCGTCGTCGCCGAGGAGCCGCCCACCGCGGCGCAGCCCCGCGTGGGCGGCGGCGCCTCCCGCCCCGCCGTCCGGCCGAGCCGTCCCCGCGCGTCGGCGACCCCGCCGGCGCCCCCGGACGGACCGGGCACCGAGCGCATCCCGCCCGTCCTCATGGGCGGCCAGCCCGAGCGTCGCCGCCGTCCCGCCCCACCCGCACCGACCGACCCCGACCGGAGGCCGCACCCGTGACCGCATCCCGCCTCGGCCGCCGTGCCGGCCTGGTCGCCGCGGCCACCGCGGCCCTGGTGGCGCTGTGGGCCGGCCCGGCGTCGGCCGACACCTCGAAGGCCTCCGCCGTCGCCGCCACGGTCACCGCGGCCGGGAGCGGGGCCGTGTCGTCGGGGACGTTCTCCGCGACCAGCGACGGCCAGACCGCCAGCACCAGCGGCAACGCCCAGCCCGCGCTGGGCGTGCTGGGGTCGCAGACGCTCATCACCTCCGGCGTCCTGGTGCAGCAGGCGGTCGCCCGCAACGACGGCACCTCGGCCGCCTGCGCCGGCCTGGTCGGCACCGGCGGCGGCATCGCCATCGGCAGCGACGGCACCTGCACCGTCACGCCCGGCAGCGGCGGGGTCACCATCCGGCTCGTCGGCGGGGTGACCCCGGTCGACATCAAGGCCGACGCCATCACCTCCCGCTGCACCGCGACCTCCGCGGGTGCCGTCACCACCGGCGTCACCCTGACCAACGCCCGGGTGACCACCGCCGTGGCCATCGCGCTGCCGGTCAACCCGGGCACCGGGGTCAGCGTCTCGGTCCCCGGCGTCGCGACGATCCTGCTCAACGGGCAGACCCAGCCGCAGGGCGCGGGCAGCGTCCGGGTCAGTGCGCTCGCCGTGTCGTTGCTCGGCAGCACCGCCGCGGTGGACGTCGCCGCCTCCAGCTGCGGCCTGAACGTGGCGACGGTGCCCGTGCCGGCCGTCCCGCTGTCGGGCTGGACCGCCGGCGCCGGCGCCGTCGTCGCCGGCTGGGGCGTGCTCGCCGTCCGCTTCGTCCGCCGTCGGGCCGGCTCGGTGCTGGTCGCATGACGCCGCGGGTCGCGGTGGTCATGGGCACCCGGCCCGAGATCATCAAGCTCGCCCCGGTGGTCGCCGCCCTCGGCCCGGCCGCCTCCCCGCTGGCCACCGGCCAGCACTGGGACGCCGACCTGACCGACGTGTTCTTCGCGGGGGTCGGCATGCCCCGGCCGGTGCAGCCGCTGCGCGGCGTCGGCGGCCGCGACCGGGCCGGCCAGGTCGCGGCCATGCTGACCGGCCTGACCGACTGGTTCCGCACCGACCGGCCCGACGCCGTCGTGGTGCAGGGCGACACCAACTCGGCCAACGCCGGCGCGCAGGCCGCCCACCACCTCGGCATCCCGGTGGTGCACGTGGAGGCCGGGCTGCGCTCCTTCGACCGGGCCATGCCCGAAGAGGTCAACCGGCTGGTGATCGGGGCGGTGGCCGACGTGCACTGCGCGGCGACCCGGGGCAACGCCGAGCACCTGCTCCGCGCCGGGACGCCGGCCTCGGCCGTGCACGTCACCGGCAACACCATCGTCGAGGCCACCCGCCGCGCGCTGCCGGCCCCCGCCGTCCGGGCCGCGGTGCAGGCCGCGCACGGGGTGGTCGCCGGGCAGTACGTGCTCGCGACCGTGCACCGCCCGGAGAACACCGACGACCCGGAGCGGCTGCGCGCGCTGCTGCAGGCGCTGGACCTGCTCGGCCTGCCGGTGCTGCTCCCGCTGCACCCGCGCACCCGCGCCGCCCTGACCGCCGCCGGGGCCGTGCTCCCGCCCGCGGTGCGCGGCACCGGGCCGGTGGACCACGCGACCTTCCTCGCGCTGGCCGCCGGCGCCCGGCTGCTCGTGTCGGACTCCGGCGGTGTCCAGGAGGAGGTCACCGTGCTGGGCAAGCCGCTGGTGGTGGTCCGGAACAGCACCGAGCGGCCCGAGGCGGTCGACGCCGGGTTCGCCGAGCTGACCGGGCCCGAGGGCGTCCTGCCCGCGGCCCGCCGGCTGCTGCGGCCGGGCTGGCCGGAGGAGCTCTCCCGGCGTCCGAGCCCCTTCGGCGACGGCCGGGCGGCCGAGCGGGTCGCCGCGCTCACCCTCGCCGCGGCCGGCCACGACGGCGCCGGCGTGCTGACCGGGGCGCTCGCCGTCGGCTAGCGTCGGGACGGTGCCGCGACCGCGCTCGCTCGCCCCGGCGCTGCTGGCCGGGCACGCCGTCCTGCTCGTCCTGGTCGTGGTCGTCTCGCTGGTCCTGCTGGGGACCGGCGCCGGGCCGGCCGACCGGGGGTACGAGCTGGGCCGCCGGCTGGCCGTGCTGGCCGTCGGCGTCCTCGTCGTCGCCCTGGTGGCCCGCCGGGTCGGGCCGCGGGCCCAGAGCCGGGCCGGCCGCTGGTCGGCCGTCGCCGGCCTGGTGACGGTGGGTGCCTGGCTGTGGGGGACGGCGTGGCTCGCCCCGTTCGACGCCGCCACGGCACCGCTGCTGCTGGTGCTGCCGCTCTACGCCTGGCCGATCACGCTCGGCGTGCTCGCGGTCGCCGTCCTCGTGGCCACCCTCGACCTGGCCGCCGGCGCCCTGCTCACCCGTCGGGGGTGACCCCCCGTCCTTGCACTCGCCCAGGGGGAGTGCCAGACTCCTGGTTGGCACTCGGAGCACCTGAGTGCCAACCAGGTCGGACCGGTGAGGCACCGGCCCGTGGGCCGCAGGAGCGTCCACGGCGCGGGTGTCGTCCGTCGCGGGCACCGCCCGGCCAGCAGCGATCCACGCATGGAGGACACCACCACATGGCCAAGATGATCGCCTTCGACGAGGAGGCCCGCCGCGGCCTCGAGCGGGGCATGAACACCCTCGCCGACGCCGTCAAGGTCACCCTGGGCCCCAAGGGCCGCAACGTCGTGCTGGAGAAGAAGTGGGGCGCCCCCACCATCACCAACGACGGTGTGAGCATCGCCAAGGAGATCGAGCTCGAGGACCCGTGGGAGAAGATCGGGGCCGAGCTCGTCAAGGAGGTCGCCAAGAAGACCGACGACGTCGCCGGTGACGGCACCACCACCGCCACCGTGCTCGCCCAGGCCCTCGTCCGCGAGGGGCTGCGCAACGTCGCCGCCGGCGCCAACCCGATGGCCCTGAAGAAGGGCATCGAGAAGGCCGTCGCCTCGGTCTCGGAGTACCTCCTCTCGACCGCCAAGGACGTCGAGACCAAGGAGCAGATCTCCGCCACCGCGTCGATCTCCGCCGCCGACCCCGCCATCGGCGAGCTCATCGCCGAGGCGATGGACAAGGTCGGCAAGGAGGGCGTGATCACCGTCGAGGAGAGCAACACCTTCGGCCTGGAGCTCGAGCTCACCGAGGGCATGCGCTTCGACAAGGGCTACACCTCGCCCTACTTCGTCACCGACACCGAGCGCATGGAGGCCGTCCTCGACGACCCGTACGTGCTCGTCGTCAACTCCAAGATCAGCTCGGTCAAGGACCTGCTGCCCCTGCTGGAGAAGGTCATGCAGAGCGGCAAGCCGCTGCTGATCATCTCCGAGGACGTCGAGGGCGAGGCCCTCGCGACCCTGGTGGTCAACAAGATCCGCGGCACCTTCAAGTCCGTCGCCGTCAAGGCCCCGGGCTTCGGCGACCGCCGCAAGGCCATGCTGGGCGACATCGCCATCCTCACCGGTGGCCAGGTCATCTCCGAGGAGGTCGGCCTCAAGCTCGAGAACGCGGGCCTGGACCTGCTCGGCCGCGCCCGCAAGGTCGTCGTGACCAAGGACGAGACCACCATCGTCGAGGGCGCCGGGGACCAGGACCAGATCGCCGGCCGGGTCAACCAGATCCGCGCCGAGATCGAGAAGTCCGACTCCGACTACGACCGCGAGAAGCTGCAGGAGCGCCTGGCCAAGCTGGCCGGCGGCGTGGCCGTCATCAAGGCCGGTGCCGCCACCGAGGTCGAGCTCAAGGAGCGCAAGCACCGCATCGAGGACGCCGTCCGCAACGCGAAGGCTGCCGTCGAGGAGGGCATCGTCGCCGGCGGTGGCGTCGCCCTGGCCCAGGCCACCTCGGTCTTCGAGAAGCTCGAGCTCACCGGCGACGAGGCCACCGGCGCGAACATCGTGCGCGTGGCCCTCGAGGCCCCGCTCAAGCAGATCGCGGTCAACGCCGGCCTCGAGGGCGGCGTCGTGGCGGAGAAGGTGCGCAACTCCGAGACCGGCTGGGGCCTCAACGCCGCCTCCGGCGAGTACGTCGACCTGGTCGGCGCGGGCATCATCGACCCGGCCAAGGTCACCCGCTCGGCGCTGCAGAACGCCGCCTCGATCGCGGCGCTGTTCCTCACCACCGAGGCCGTCATCGCCGACAAGCCGGAGAAGGCCGCCCCGGCCATGCCCGGTGGCGACGGCGGCATGGGCGGCATGGACTTCTGAGTCCTGCACCACCCAGCACCACCACGCACCACGGCGGGGCCGTCCTCCTCAGGAGGGCGGCCCCGTCCGCGTACCCGGGTGATCGGTAGGCGCACAGGTAAGGCTAACCTCAGCGGACGACCTCGTCCGATCCACAGGAGCCCCCGCATGCGCCGCCCCCTGGCCGCCCTCGCCACCACCGCCCTCGCCCTGACCCTGGCCGCCTGCGGCGGGTCCGACGAGGACGCCGCCGGCTCCTCCGCCGCGTCGTCGTCCGGCTCGTCGGACGCCTTCCCGGTCAGCATCGAGAACGCCTTCGGCACCACCGAGATCCCGGAGCGGCCCGAGCGGGTCGTGACGATCGGCTTCAACGACGCCGACTTCGTGCTCGCCCTGGGCGGCACCCTGGTCGGCGAGCGCGAGCTGCTCGGCGACTACGACGCCACCCAGCGCCCCTGGGCGGCCGGCCAGCTGCCCGACGAGGACATCCCGACCGTGGGCAGCGAGGAGCTCAACCTCGAGGAGATCGCGGCGCTGCAGCCCGACCTCATCGTCGGCGTCTACTCCTTCATCGACCAGGCCACCTACGACCAGCTGTCGGCGATCGCGCCGACCCTGGCCCAGACCGACGAGTACGCCGACGGCGCCACCCCGTGGCAGGAGCAGACCCTGCTCACCGGCCGCGCGCTGGGCGTCGAGGACGAGGCGCAGCAGCTCGTCGACGACGTCGAAGGCCGCTTCGCCGACGCCGTCGAGGCCAACCCGGCCTTCGAGGGGGCGTCGGTGGCCGTCGACCTGACCGGTCTCGGCGGCTCGGGCCACTACCTGCTGGGCCAGGACGACCTGCGCACCCAGTTCTTCTCCGACCTGGGCTTCGCCGTGCCGGAGACCTCCGCCGAGCTGTCGGCCGAGCGGCTGGACCTGCTCGACGCCGACGTGCTGGTGGAGAACGGCTACGACCAGGCCGCCCTGGACGCCGACACCGTGGTCTCGCAGCTCGCCGTGGTCACCGAGGACCGCACCGTGCTGCTGGGCCAGTACTCCAGCGCCGTGTCCGCCGCGCTGGGCTTCGGCAGCCCGCTGTCGCTGCCCTACCTGCTCGACCAGCTCGTCGACCCGCTGGCCGCCGCGGCCGACGGTGACCCGGCCACCGCGGTGGAGCAGCCGCAGTCCTGACCCCCTGCCTAGGGGGTGGGCGGGGCCTCCGCGAACTGCACGCCGAGCTGGCCGGCGGCCTCCTCCAGCACCCGCATGACCGCGAGGGTGTCGGCCAGCGGCATGACCGCGGACTCCGTGCGGCCGGCCAGCACGCCCGCGTGCACCTCGGCGACCTCGTGGCTGTACCCGGTGCCGTCCGGCGGCAGGGTGATCGTCTCCGGCTCGGCGCCGGCGCGGTGCAGCACGATCGTGGCCGGGTGGTGGAACCGCGGCAGGACGTCGACCCAGCCCTCGGTGCCGTACACCCGGGCCTGGCCGGGCAGCGCGTTGCGCAGCGAGGTCATGAGGGCGGCCGAGCGGCCGGCGGCGTACCCGAGCAGCAGGCTGGCCTCGGCGTCCACCCCGGTCGGGAAGGTCGACCCGGTCGCGGTGACGGTGTCGGGGTCCCCGAGCAGCATCTGGGCGAAGGACACGACGTAGACCCCGAGGTCCAGCAGCGCGCCGCCGCCGAGCTCGTGGGCGAACAGCCGGTCCTCGGGGTCGAACTCCCGGGCCACGCCGAGGTCGGCCTGCACGCTGCGCACCTCGCCGACCGCGCCGTCGGCCACCAGCTCCCGCAGCCGGACGACGGCGGGCTGGAAGCGGGTCCACATCGCCTCCATGACGAACACCCCGGCGGCGCGGGCGGCGTCCACGACCTCCTGCGCGCCGGCGACGGTGGCGGTGAAGGACTTCTCAACCAACAGGTGCTTGCCCGCGGCGATCGCCTCCAGCGCCACGGCGTGGTGCTGCGGGTGCGGGGTGGCCAGGTAGAGCACGTCGACGTCGGGGTCGGCGACGAGGTCGGCGTAGGAGCCGTGCGCGGTGCCGATGCCGTGCCGCTGCGCGAAGCCCTGCGCCCGGTCCAGCGCGCGCGAGCCGACGGCGGTGACCTCCGCGCCGGGTACGTGCACGAAGTCGCGCACCACGTTCTCGGCGATGCGGCCCGGTCCGACGATGCCCCAGCGGGTCGTTGTGGTCACGCCCGCGACCGTAGCGGGGGACACTGTCGACCGTGGCCGTGCTGATCGACACCCCCGTCTGGCCCTGGCGCGGCCGGCTGTGGTCGCACCTGGTCAGCGACGTCTCCTACGACGAGCTGCACGCCTTCGTCGCCGCCGAGCTCGGCATCCCGCGGCGGGCGTTCCAGGGCGACCACTACGACGTCCCCGAGGAGCTGCACGCCGTCGCGGTCGCCGCGGGCGCGGAGCCGGTGGGCTGCCGGGAGCTGCTGGCCCGGCTGCGGGGGGCGGGGCTCAGGAAGCCGCACGGGCGCGGAGCAGCTGCAGCTCCGCACTGAGGTTGGCCCGCGCCGGGGCCTCCCAGGGCTGCGCCGTCGGCGTCCGGTAGAGCCGGGGCAGCGCCAGCAACGACTCCAGGACGCCGATCCGGCCGGCGGTGAACGTGGCGTCGTCCAGGTGCCCGTACTCCTCCCGGACGGCGGAGGCGTAGCCGGCGTAGGCCTGCGCGGGGGAGGCGAGCACCGCGAGGTCGGCGTCGCAGAGCACCGCGCCGTCGGCGTCGTCGTCGGCCGGGTCGTGGCCGGCGGTCAGCCGCACCAGCCGGACCACCTCCGCCAGCCGGTCCTCGGGGACCAGCCCGCGCAGCCCGGCCTGCGCCCGCTGCGCGCTGAGCTCCTCGTTGTCCGCGGCGGTGGGGTCGTAGACGACGTCGTGGTACCAGGCGGCCAGGGCGACTGCCGCGGGGTCGGTGGCGTGCCCGGCCAGCTGCCCGGCCACCCCGAGGACGGCGGCCAGGTGCGCCAGGTCGTGGTAGCGGCGGTGGTCCTCGCCCCAGGCGTCGACGACCGCGGCCCACTCGGTGCGGGCGGTGGGGGAGTCCTCGGTCAGGGCAGCGAAGTCCTCGAACTGGACGGTCATGCCTCCACCGTGCACTGCCGCAGCGCGGTGAGCGCGAGCACCCGGGCCACGTGCACGACGTCGGCCAGCGGCACCTGCTCGCGCGGGCCGTGCGCCAGCGCCAGGTCGCCGGGGCCGTAGTGCAGCGTGGGCACCCCGGCGGCGGCGTAGAGCCGCAGGTCGGTGCCGGCCGGGACGTACCGCTCGGCGGGGCGGGGCCGCCCGGCGTCGACGACGGCCCGCTGGACGGCGGGCAGCAGCGGCGAGCCCTGCGGCAGCCGGCCGCTGGCGAAGCTGCCGCCCACCCACTCGACCCGCACCGGGTGCTCGGCCAGCCACGGGTGGCCGGCGCAGAACCCGGCGACGGCGGCCTCGAGCAGCTCGCGGGCGGTCTCCACCGGCTCGTCGACCCGCACGCCGTAGCGGCCCTCGGCGACCAGCCGGTCGGGCACGGAGGAGGACCAGTCGCCGGCGTGCACCGTGCCGATGGACAGGCCGTAGGGCAGCGCGGTGCCGGCGAACCGGTCGACGTCGGACTGCCGGGTCGCCTCGAAGGCGCGCAGCGCGGTGTGCAGCTCGCCGAACAGCTCGACCGCGCTGACCCCCTGGTCGCGCATCGCGCCGTGGGCGGCGAGGCCGGTGACGGTGAGCCGGAAGGTCAGGGCGCCGGCGTTGGCGGTCATCACCGACCCGGCGGTGGGTTCGGGGACGACGCACGCGGCGCCGCGGTGCCCCCGCTGCAGCGTGGCCCAGGCCCCCAGCCCGCCGTCCTCCTCGCCGACGACGCTGTGCACCGCCAGCGGCCGGGCCAGGGCCACCCCCGACGCGGCGACCGCGCGGGCGGCGGCCAGCGCGGCGACCAGGCCGCCCTTCATGTCGCAGGTGCCGCGGCCGTGCAGCACGCCGTCGGCGAGCCGGGGGGTGAACGGGTCGCCGCCCCACAGCTCGGGGTCGCCGGGCGGGACGACGTCGGTGTGCCCGCAGAGCACCAGGCCGGGCTCGCCGTCCCCGCCCAGGGTGCCGACGACGCCCCACGCCTCCTCCCGCACGACCTCCTGGCCGGGGGCGTCGGGCGCGGTGGCCGCGGCGACCAGGTCGATCGCCCACACGTCGGTGTCGGCGCCGAGGTCGGCCAGCCAGCCGGCGACGAGGTGCTGGGCCTCGGACTCCGCCACGGTGCCGCCGACCGAGGGGACGGCGACCAGCTCGCGCAGCCGGTCGAGCGCCCAGGCCTCGTCGACGGCGTCCAGGACGCGGGCCTCGGTGTCGGTCAGGTCGGCCACCGGCACAGTCAAGCGCACTAGGTTCACCGGCCATGACCGCTCCGCCGCCGCCCCCGGGCTGGTACCCCGACCCCGCCGGCAGCCCGGCCACCCGCTGGTGGGACGGCCAGGCCTGGACCGGGCACCTGCAGCAGCCGGCCCCGCCCCAGCGGCCGCGGTACCAGCAGCCGCAGCACCAGCAGGGCCGGTCGATCCTGCTCGAGCAGCCCGTGCTGGTGGTCTCCCAGCGGACGAAGCTGATCGAGCTGAGCAACGAGTACACGGTCAGCGACGGCAACGGCCAGCAGATCGGCGCCGTGGTCCAGGTGGGCCAGTCGACGGCGAAGAAGGCGCTGCGGTTCGTCTCCTCCATCGACCAGTTCCTCACCCACCGGCTCGAGGTCCGCGACGCCACCGGCGTGGTGCTGGTGCTCGTCCGGCCCGCCAAGCTCGTGAAGTCCCGGGTGCAGGTGTCCCGGGCCTCCGGCGAGCCGGTGGGGGAGATCGTGCAGGCCAACGCGTTCGGCAGGATCCGCTTCGACCTGGTGGTCGGCGGTCAGCTGGCGGGGGCGATCCAGGCGGAGAACTGGCGGGCGTGGGACTTCGCGATCACCGACCACACCGGCACCGAGGTCGCCCGGATCACCAAGACCTGGGAGGGCCTGGCCCGGACGATGTTCACCACCGCGGACAACTACGCCGTGCAGGTGCACCGCCGGCTGGAGGACCCGCTCGCGTCGTTGGTGCTGGCCAGCGCGCTGACCGTCGACACGGCGCTGAAGCAGGACGACCGCGGCTTCGGGTGAGGCGTACGGTGGACGACGTCCGGGCCGGGCGACCTGTGTCCCCGGGCTCCACTGGATAACTGCCGCCGGGGAATACCGCTCTTTCGAGGCTGGAGCCCCGGATGCGCAACTCGCCGCGAGGCGACCAGCGTCCGGCTCGGACCCGTACTGCTGCACCGCACGACGAAGGCCCCCTCCCGTCCGGGAGGGGGCCTTCGTCGTGCCGGGCTACTGCTCGTCGGTCTCCCCGGTCTGGCCCAGCAGCCACCCGCAGGGGGCGGCCAGCTCGTTGGCCGCGGCCGGCCCCCACGAGCCGGCGGCGTAGGGCTGCACCCCGGGCCGGTCGTCGAGCAGCGGCTCCACCGTCGCCCACGCCTTGGCCAGGCCGTCGCTGGTGGTGAACAGCGAGCGATCGCCGGTGACCACGTCGTGGATGAGCGACACGTAGGGCGGCAGCGGGGTGCCGCCCTCGATGTCGGCCAGGTCGAGCGTGGTGCGGGTCTGGGTGAGCTCGAGCTGCGGCCCGGGCTTCTTGGCCACGAAGTCCAGGTCGAGGGCGCCGGCCCCGGACAGCGACAGGGTGATCACGTTGCCGTGCTCGGGCACGTGGGTGACCGGCCCGTCGGGCTTGCGCAGCACCAGGGACACCTTCTGCTCGGAGGCGGCCAGCTTCTTGCCCGTGCGCAGCAGGAACGGGACGCCGTGCCACCGGTCGGTGTCCACCCACAGCCGCGCGGCGACGAAGGTGTCGGTGGTCGAGTCGTCGGGGACGCCCTCGATGTCGGTGTAGCCCTCGAACTGGCCGAGGACGACGTCCTCCGCGGCCAGCGGCCGGAAGGCGGCGAGCACGGACTCGCGGGCCTCCTGCAGCGACGCCGGGGACAGGTCGACCGGCGGCTCCATGGCGACCTCGGCGGCGACCTGGAACAGGTGGGTGACCAGCATGTCCAGGGTGGCGCCGGTGGCGTCGTAGAACTCGGCGCGCTGGGCGACGTCCAGGGTCTCGGGGACGTCGATCTGCACCTGCTGCACGTGCTCGCGGTCCCAGACGTGCTCGAACAGGCCGTTGGCGAAGCGCAGCACGTGCAGGTCCTGGGTGCCCTCCTTGCCCAGGAAGTGGTCGATCCGGAAGACCTGCTCCTCGTCCAGCACCGACAGCACCAGCTCGTCGAGCTCGCGGAAGGAGTCCGGGCTGGTGCCGTAGGGCTTCTCGTAGACCACCCGGGAGCCCTCGGTCAGGCCGTGCTCCTGCAGGCCCTTGGTCAGCTTCTCGAAGGCCGTGGGCGGGACGGCGAGGTAGTGCACGTGCTGGGGGTCCCCGCCCATCTCCTGCTTGGTCTCCTCCAGGACGTCCAGGAGGCTGCCCGGGTCGGTCTCGTCGAACCCGCCGCCGGCGAAGCGGAGGTTCCCCACGAACTCGTCCCACGGCCCGTCCTCGGGCTTGGGGCCGAACTCGGTGAGCGCGTCGTGCACCCGGCCCTGGAAGTCCTCGTGCGACACGTCGCCGCGGCCGTTGCCGACCAGCCGCCACTCCTGGGGCAGCAGTCCGTACTGGGCGAGCTGGTAGAAGGCCGGCAGCACCATCCGCCGGGCGAGGTCGCCGGTGGCCCCGTAGAGCACGAAGATCGTGGGGGGCAGGTCGGTGTCGGTGGTCCCGTTGTCGGGCACGGTGGTCCTCTCGTCGCGCGGGTCTCCCACGTGCATGCCCCGTCGACCTGGACACATGCCTGTGAATCCGGATGAGACGGCTCTCATCCCCTCCTCCTGCGGTTCCCACCTGCGCCGGGCACGGTGCTGCCATGACCGCACGCCGCCTGCTCCTCGCCCTGCCCGCCGCCACCGCCCTCGTCGTCCTGCCCGCCTGCGGGTCCGACGACGACGTGAGGGGCGCCGCCTCGACGGCCGGGACGACCACCGGCGGGGCCTCGTCGTCCTCGTCGTCCTCGTCGTCCCCGTCGTCCTCGCCGGACGCCGCCGGTGGCGGCAGCTCCGCGGCGGCCGCGGTCCAGCTCGAGGACCAGTCCGGGGACGGCTCGTCGGTGCAGGTCGCGTCGGTCACCGCGCTGGAGGACGGCTTCGTCGTCGTCTCGCCGGACGACGACGACCGGTCCGGCGCCGGCCAGGTGCTCGGCTCGGCCGAGGTCCCCGCCGGCACCACCACCGACGTCCGGGTCGACCTGGGCACCCCGGTGCCGGCCGCCACCGGTGACGACGACGGCACCGAGATCACCGCGACGCTGTACGCCGACACCGACGGCGACGGCAGCTTCTCCAGCGGTGACGTCACCGTCGCCGAGCCCCAGGACGGCGACGACGACGAGGACGACGGGGACGACGTGGTCGACGACGACGCGGACTACCGGCTCGGCTGAGCTGTGCGGGCCCGGTGAGCGCGCTGGGATCGTGATCGCTAACGTGACGCGGGTCCCAGCGCCGCTCCGACGGGAGACCCCGTGACCCACACCGTCGCACGCGAGGCCGAGCACAAGCTGCCGGTCAAGACCCTGGTCTCGGCCAGCATCGGCAACGCCGTCGAGTGGTTCGACTGGACCGTCTACGCGACCTTCGTCGTGTACTTCGCCGGCCAGTTCTTCCCCAGCGAGAACGCGGCGCTGTCGTTGATCGGGGCCACCTCGACGTACGCGCTGGCCTTCTTCTTCCGGCCGCTGGGCGGCTACGTGCTGGGCCGGTTCGCCGACCTCAAGGGCCGCAAGGCCGGCATGCTGGTGACCATCCTGCTGATGGCCGGCGGCTCGCTGGTCATCGCCGTGCTGCCCACCTACGACGCCGTCGGCTGGCTCGCGCCCATCCTGCTGCTGCTGGCCCGCATCGCCCAGGGCATGTCGCTCGGCGGCGAGGTCTCCAACGCCTCGGCCTACCTGGCCGAGATCGCCCCGCCGTCCCGCCGGGGCCGGTACTCCGCCTTCTTCTACATCTCGACCGGCACCGCGCTGCTGGCCGCCTCGCTGATGGGCGTGCTGCTGACCAGCGTGCTCGACGAGGACCAGCTGCAGTCCTACGGCTGGCGGATCGCCTTCGCCGTGGGCGGGCTGCTCGGCTTCGTCGGCATGTGGCTGCGCCGCTCGCTGGTGGAGACCGACCAGTTCGAGGAGAACGCGGTCAAGGCGCGGGCGACGAAGAACCCGCTCATGCAGACCATCCGGCACCACCCGCGGGCGGTGCTGCAGCTGTGCGCGTTCACGCTGCTGTCGACGCTGTCCTACTACACGTTCTTCAGCGCGCTGACCCCGTTCGCGATCAACTTCCGCGGCGCCGACGGCAACGACGTGTTCATCGCGCTGTCCATCGGCACGGCCCTGTTCGTCGCGCTCTGCTACCCCTTCGGCGCCCTGTCCGACCGCATCGGCCGCAAGCCGCAGATGCTGGTCTGGTCGGGGGCGATGGCGGTCCTGACCGTGCCGCTGTCCTTCCTCGTGCAGGACAACCTGTTCTCGCTGGTCGTCGTGTTCTGCGTGGGCCTCGGCCTCTACGCGATGATGGCGTCGCTGGCGCCGGCGGTGATGAGCGAGCTGTTCCCGACCGAGCTGCGGGCCACCGGCATCGGCTCCTGGTACAACCTCACGGTCGCGCTGTTCGGCGGGACCGCACCGCTGGTCATCACCGCGCTGTCCGACGCGGGGCACCCGGTGTTCTTCTTCGTCTACGTCGCCGTGGCCGCCGCCATCGCGTTCGGCGTCATCCTCACCCTGCGCGAGACGAAGGGCACCGAGCTGCGCTGAGGTGCCCTCAGGCCCGGCCGGCGCCCGGGACGACGTGACCTCCCGATGCCGGGCCGGCCCCCTCAGGCCGAGCGTGGTCGTCATCGCACACCGATGACGAGGAGGACACCGTGGACGCCGTCTGGGGACCGGGAGCCGAGGCCGAGCTGGCCTACCGACGCGAGCAGCTGGCGCGCGCCGCCCGCCGGCGGCGCCCGGAGCGGGGCCGGTGGCCCTTCAGGCGCCGCTGAGCCGTGTCGGAGGGGCGTGCCACGATCCCGGACGTGCCGCAGTGGGTGGAGGTCCCGCTCGTCGGCCGGGACGCGGAGCTCGCCCGGCTGACCGAGCACGTCGAGCGCGCCCGTGCGGGCCGGCCGTCGGCGGTGCTGGTCGCCGGGGACGCCGGGGTCGGCAAGAGCCGGTTGCTCACCGCCGCCGGCGAGGTGGCCCGCGAGCGCGGGGTGCGGGTGCTCACCGGCCACTGCCTGGACCTCGGCGACGTCGGTCTGCCCTACCTGCCCTTCGTCGACCTGCTCCGCCCGCTGCGCGAGGAGCTGCCGGCCGGGCACCCGGCCCTGGTCCCGCTGCTGGGTGCACCGGGTGCCGCCCCGGCCGAGGCCGGGCGGCTGCCGCTGTTCGAGGCCGTGGCCGCGCTGCTGGGTGAGCTGGCGGCACGGCAGCCGCTGCTGGTGGTGCTGGAGGACCTGCACTGGGCCGACCGGTCCAGCCGCGACCTGCTGCGCTACCTGCTCACCCGGCTGGTGGCCGAGCCCGTGCTGGTGGTGGCCAGCTACCGCAGCGACGACCTGCACCGCCGCCACCCGCTGCGCCCGCTGCTGGCCGAGCTGGTCCGGCTGCCCGGTGTCGAGCGGCTCGACCTGCCGCCGCTGCCCGACCCCGACCTGGCCGCGCTGGTGCGCGCGGTCGCCGCCGGCGCGGGCGGCGTCCCCGAGCGGCTGGTCGACGACGTCGTGGCCCGCGCCGAGGGCAACGCCTTCTACGCCGAGGAGCTGCTGGCCGCCGGCAGCCGGGGCGGCGAGCTGCCCTGGGCGCTGTCGGAGGTGCTGCTGGGCCGGGTCGAGGAGCTGGGCCCGGCCGCGCAGCAGGTGCTCCGCGTGGCCGCGGTCGTCGGCCGCCGGGTGCGGCACGACCTGCTCGCCGCGGTGGCCGGCCTCCCCGACGCCGAGCTCGACGCCGCCCTCGCCGAGGCGGTGCACCGGCACGTGCTGGTGGTCGACCCCGGCGGCCGGCTGCGGTTCCGGCACGCCCTGCTCCGGGAGGCGGTGCTGGCCGACCTGCTGCCCGGCGAGCGCACCCGGGTGCACGCCGCGGTGGCCGCCCGGCTGCGCGCCGACGGCACCGGCACCGCAGCGGAGCTCGCGCACCACGCGCGGGAGAGCAACGACCTGCCCGGCGCCTTCGACGCCGCGCTGACCGCCGCCGACGAGGCCGGCGCGGTCGGTGCCCCGGCCGAGGCGCTGCAGCAGCTGGAGGCGGCGCTCACGCTGTGGCCGGCGGTGCCCGACCGGCACGCCGGGGTGCCCGACGGCGAGGTGGGCCTGCTGCTGCGCGCCGCGGCGGCCGCCCGGGCCGCGGGGGAGCTGCACCGGGGCATCGCGCTGCTGCGCTCGGCCCGCGACCTGGCCCCCGCCGACCCGCACCTCGCCGGCCGGGTGCAGTACACGCTGGCCCAGGCCCTGATCCGGGTCGACGACCTGCCCGGTGCCGTCGAGGCCAGCACCGCGGCGCTGGACCTGATCCCGGCGCACCCGCTGACCGCCGACCGGGTGTGGGCCACCACGACGCGGGCCCGCACCGCCTGGAGCGTCGGCGGCGGCGACGCCGTCGCGCGCGACGCGGCCCGGGAGGCGCTGGCCGGCGCCGAGCGACTGGGGTTGGAGAGCGCCTGGTCGGACACGATGATCTCGCTGGCCCGGATGACCGAGGAGGGCGACCCGGCCGCCCGCACCGCGGACCTCACCGAGGCGCTGGAGCGCGCCCGGCGGGCCGGCGACCTCGACGTGGAGCTGCGGGCGGCGTTCAACCTGGCCACGCTCGCCTACGAGTCCGGTGACCTGGCGGCGGCGGTGGCCCACGCCGGCCCGGCCCTGGACCGGGCGGCCGCGCGGGGCGCGGGCTGGAGCTTCTACGCCGCCGAGCTGCGCTACCTGCGGGTGCTCGCCCAGTTCCACGCGGGCCGGTGGGACGACGCGCGGGCCACCGCCGACGAGCTCGTCCGGGTGCCCGACACCGCCGCGCACGTGCGGGTGGCCGGGCTGCACGTGGCGATCGGGCGGGGTGCCGACGTGGCCGAGCAGGTGGAGCAGGCGTGGGCCGTCGGGGACCGGCTGGGCCACGCCGCGCTGGTGCTGTCGTCGGGCAGCGCCGGCATCGAGCTGGCCGCGTGGCGCCAGGACGCGACCGCCGCCGTGGCGGTCGCCGAGCGCACCGTCCGGCGGCTGCGCGAGATCTGGCCGGTGGACTTCCTGGTCGCCGTCCGGCTGGCCGCGGTCGCCCTCGGGCCGGTGGCGGACGCCGCGGCCGCAGCCCGGGTGCCCGGCGACGAGGAGACGGCGCTGCGCTGGGTGGCGGCCGGGGAGCGGCTGGTGGACCAGGCCCGGCAGGCGCAGGAGCTGTTCGCCGAGCACGTCGGCGAGGTGGAGGGCGAGGGCCGGGCCTGGGCGCTGCGGCTGGCCGCCGAGGTGGCCCGGCTGCACGGGCGGGACGACGCCGCCGCGTGGGCGGGGGCGGGCGCGGCGTTCGGGCCGCGCCAGGTGTGGGAGCAGGCCCGTTGCCGGTGGCGGGAGGGGGCCGCGCTGCTGGCCGCGGGCGAGCGGGAGCCGGCGGCGCAGCGGCTGCGGGCCGCGCACGAGGCCGCCGTCGCGCTGGGTGCGGTCCCGCTGCGCACCCGGGTCGAGGCACTGGCCCGGCGCGGCCGGCTCGACCTCGGCGCGGGCGGCGCCCGGCCGGCCGACCCGGCGGCGGTGTTCACCCCGCGGGAGGCCGAGGTGCTCGGCCGGGTCGCCGCGGGCCTGACCAACCGGCAGATCGGTGCCGAGCTGTTCATCAGCGAGAAGACGGTGTCGGTGCACCTGTCGCGGGTGCTGGCCAAGCTCGGCGTCTCCGGGCGCACCGAGGCGGTCGCGGTGGCCGCCGAGCGCGGGCTGCTGCCGTGAGCCGGGTGCTGACCGCGCCGCTGTGGTGGCTGGTCGAGCGGGCGGAGGCCGGCCCCTACCTGCGCCGCGACGCGGAGCGGTTCGCCGAGTGCCTGCCGCGGCCGGCCTGGGCGGCGCTGTCGCCGCGGGCCCGGTTCGGCCGGCTGGTGGTGCACCACCCCGAGTTCCGCTCGGTGGTGCACTACCGGCTCACCCCGCTGCCGCGGGCCCTGCGCTGGCTGCTGCGCCGGGCGTACCCGCCACTGGCCTCGCTGCACATCGGCGCGCCCCACGTGGGCCCGGGCCTGTTCGTGGAGCACGGCTGGTCGACGGTGCTCACCGCGTCGTCGGTGGGGGAGGACTGCTGGGTCAACCAGGGCGTCACCGTGGGGCACACCGGCCGCGGCCAGCCGGTGATCGGCGACCGCGTGCGGCTGGGTGCCGGGGCCGTGGTGGTCGGCCCGGTGCGGGTCGGCGACGGCGCGGTGGTGGGCGCCGGCGCGGTGGTGCGCTCCGACGTCCCGGCCGGCGCGGTGGTGGTGCCCCCGGAGGCGGTGCCCGCCCCTGGCGCACGGGGCCGGCGGCCCGCAGGGTGAGCGCATGACCGACGACGTCGTCCGCAGCCCGAGCGGGGTGCTCGTCCCCGCCTCCGTCGACCCGTTCCACCGCGGGCTGCACCACGTGGCGCCGTCCGGGCTGGTGGGCGACACCGCCCAGACGTCGGGGATGCGCCGCCGGGAGGCGATCAGCGGCGCGACGGTCGGGGCGCGCCACCTCTGGATGGGCCAGACGCACGTGCCGGGGGCGACCAGCTCGGGCAACCACCACCACGGCGACTCCGAGACCGCGATCTACGTCGTGTCGGGCACCCCGCGCTTCGTGTTCCTCGACGTCGAGGGCGACGAGCCGGTGGAGCGGGTGGTGCAGACCGCACCCGGCGACTACGTCTTCGTGCCGCCGTGGGTGCCGCACCGCGAGGAGAACCCCGACCCCGAGGTGGAGGCGGTCGTCGTGATCGCCCGCACCACCCAGGAGGCGGTGGTCGTCAACCTCGACGGTCTGGACTGGTCCGAGGTCCGCATCCCGGGCTAGAGCATCGTGCGGAGGCGCTCCCGGCGCATGCGCAGGACGTCGACCGACGCGCTGGCCGACGGCGGCCCCGGCACGGACTGGCGCAGCTGGGTGTGCACCACCGCGTGCGGGGTCGAGGTCTTCGCCGACACCCGGGAGACCAGCCGGTTGATCTCCCGGCGCAGCTCGGCGGCGTCGCGCCAGCCGTTGGTCTCGTGCTCGTCGGGGTGGTCCTCGACCAGCATGAAGTCGCCGTCGTCGTGCTTGTGGCTGGCCGCGATCCGCAGCCGGAGCTCGTCGTCCCGCTTGGCCAGCAGCTCGGCGGTCTGCTCGGGGGTCAGCAGGCCGGGGATGCCGACGAACTCCTCGTCCTCGGCGGCCAGCGCGGTCGGCCGGTTGCCGGCGCCGGTGTGCGCGGTGCCGCCGTGCAGGACGTGGGCGAACCGGGCGTCGGCCTCGAGCATCTCGTGCTGGGAGAGCGCCCCCTCGCGCGGCTCGCGCGGCGGCAGGTCGAGCTCCTCGAGGTCCTCCTCGGTCTTCCGCGGCGGCGGCATGACGTGGTTGCGCTGCTCCTCCATCGACGCCGCCAACGCCAGCAGCGGCCGGACGGCGGGCAGGAAGACCGTCGCGGACTCCTGCGGGTCGCGGGCGCGCACGACGCGGCCGACGGCCTGCGCGAAGAACAGCGGGGTGCGGTAGGAGGTCATCCAGGCCAGGACGGCGGCGCGGGGGATGTCGACGCCCTCGGACACCATGCGCACGCAGACGGCGATGCGGGCCGAGCCGGTGGCGAACCGCTCGATCTTCTTCGACGCCTTGGGGTCGTCGGAGAGGATGAGCTCTGGGGCCTTGCCGGTGATCCGGCGGACGATGCGGGCGTAGGCGCGTGCGTCGTCCTGGTCGGAGGCGAGCACGAGGCCGGCGGCGTCGGGCATGCCGTGCTCGCGCAGGTGGGTGATCCGCTCGTCCATGGCGGCGATGACGTGCGGCACCCACTGGCCCTTGGGGTCCAGCACGGTGCGCCAGGCGGCCATCTCGACGCTCTTGGTGCCGGCCTCGGTGAGGGAGGCGGCGACCACCTCGCCGGCGGAGTTCCGCCAGCGTGCGGTACCGGTGTAGGCGGCGAACACCACGGGACGGACGACGCTGTCGGCCAGCGCCTCCTTGTACCCGTAGGTGTAGTCGGCGCGGGAGGCCAGGCCGACGCCGCGCTCGCCGTCGTCGGCCTCGAAGGTGTCCTCCTCGTACCGGACGAAGGGGATGCGCTCGTCGACCTTGGTGCGGAACGGGGTCCCGGTCAGGCACAGCCGGCGGGCGACCATGCCGAAGGCGTCGGCCACGGCCTCGCCCCAGGACAGGCCGTCGCCGGCGTGGTGGATCTCGTCGAGGACGACCAGGGTCTTGACCGCGGTGGCCCGGGCCGCGTGCAGCATCGGCTTGCCCGCGACCTGGGCGTAGGTGGTCACGTAGCCCTGGGTGCCGGCGCGGACCGGGCCGACGGCGTTGGTCAGGCCGGGGTCCAGCACGATGCCGGCGCGGTCGGCGGCGTCGGCCCACTGCAGCCGCAGGTGGTCGGTCGGGGCGACGACGACGACGCGCGCGACCTCGCGGCGCTGCAGCAGCCGGGCGGCCAGGGTGAGGGCGAAGGTGGTCTTGCCCGCACCCGGGGTCGCGGTGACCAGGAAGTCCTTGGGGGAGGTCTCCTCGTAGCGCTCGAGGGCCTCCTGCTGCCACGCGCGGAGGGGGCGTGCGCCGGCTGCGTACATCGGTGCGGGGGAGGCCATGGCGTCGTCCATCGTGACCCACGCGGAGGCGACACGCCCAGGCCGGGTTCCCCTTCGCGTGCCGCCCGCAGTCGTGTAGAGGCCCTGTCGACGGGCCGTTGAGCTGGGCATTCGCGGATGATCTCCGCGCGGGTGTGGTCCACGTCTCGCCCGCGTCGGACCGTTCCGTCCCACCCGCCCCGCGTGCCGTCACCGAGCGCACGACTGCGGTGGTCACCCGGCTCGGCTGACCACCGCAGTCGTGCACTCGCCGCCGGGAGCGGGCTCAGTCGGTGGCGTCGTCCACCCAGTCGGGGCCGTTGACCTCGCCCCGGCCGGCCAGGTCGGCGGCGTCGACGATCGTGTACGCGTAGCCCTGCTCGGCGAGGAAGCGCTGCCGGTGGGCGGCGTACTCGCTGTCGAGGGTGTCCCGGCTGACCACCGTGTAGAAGTGCGCCTGCCGGCCGTCGGCCTTGGGGCGGAGCACCCGGCCCAGCCGCTGCGCCTCCTCCTGCCGCGACCCGAACGTGCCCGACACCTGGACGGCGACGGCGGCCTCGGGCAGGTCGATGGAGAAGTTCGCGACCTTGGAGACCACCAGCGTGCGGATCTCCCCGGAGCGGAACGCGTCGAACAGCTTCTCGCGCTCCCGGTTGGTGGTGGAGCCCTGGATGACCGGGGCGTCGAGCGCCGCACCGAGCTCCTCGAGCTGGTCGAGGTAGGCGCCGATGACCAGCTTCTGCTCGTCGGGGTGCCGGTCGAGCACCCTGCGGATGACCGGCAGCTTGGAGTGCGCGGTGGCCGCGATGCGGTAGCGCTCCTCGGGCTCGGCGACCGCGTAGGTCATCCGCTCCTCGTCGTCGAGGGACACCCGCACCTCGATGCACTCCGCGGGGGCGATGTAGCCCTGCGCCTCGATGTCGCGCCACGGGGCGTCGTACCGCTTGGGGCCGATGAGGGAGAACACGTCGTCCTCCCGGCCGTCCTCGCGCACCAGCGTGGCGGTGAGCCCCAGCCGGCGGCGGGACTGCAGGTCGGCGGTGAGCCGGAAGATCGGCGCGGGCAGCAGGTGCACCTCGTCGTAGACGATCAGGCCCCAGTCCTGGGCGTCGAAGAGGTCCAGGTGCCGGTACTCGCCCTTCCGGCGGGTGGTGATCACCTGGTAGGTGGCGATGGTGACCGGGCGGATCTCCTTGCGCTCGCCCGAGTACTCGCCGATCTCGTCCTCGGTCAGCGTGGTGCGGGCGATCAGCTCGCGCTTCCACTGCCGGCCGGCGACGGTGTTGGTGACCAGGATGAGCGTGGTGGCCTTGGCCTCGGCCATCGCCGCGGCCCCGACCAGGGTCTTGCCGGCCCCGCAGGGCAGCACGACGACGCCGGACCCGCCGGCCCAGAACCCGTCGACGGCGGCCTGCTGGTAGTCGCGCAGGTGCCAGTCGGCCTGGTCGAGGGCGATCGGGTGCGCCTGCCCGTCGACGTAGCCGGCGAGGTCCTCGGCGGGCCAGCCCACCTTGAGCAGCGCCTGCTTGAGCCGGCCCCGCTCGGAGGGGTGCACGGCGATCGTGTCGTCGTCGATGCGGGCGCCCAGCATCGGGGCGACCTTCTTGCTGCGCGAGACCTCGGTGAGCACGGCCCGGTCGGTGGTGGTGAGCACCAGCCCGTGCACCGGGTTGTTGGACAGCGTGAGGCGGCCGAAGCGGTCCATCGTGTCGGCGACGTCGACCAGCAGCGCGTGCGGCACCGGGTAGCGGCTGTAGCGCACCAGCGCGTCGACGACCTGCTCGGCGTCGTGCCCGGCGGCGCGGGCGTTCCACAGCGCCAGCGGGGTGACCCGGTAGGTGTGCACGTGCTCGGGGCTGCGCTCGAGCTCGGCGAAGGGGGCGATCGCGGCCCGGCACTCCTTGCTCTGCGGGTGGTCGACCTCGAGCAGCAGGGTCTTGTCCGACTGCACGATCAGGGGTCCGTCGCTCACGTGTCTCCTCCGCGTAGGGCCATCACGACGGTAACCGCGGGCAGCGACAGGAGCTTCCCGCGCAGGTCAGACCCAGGCGGTGCGGCGCAGCGGGGGCTGCTCGCCGCCCGGCTTGACCGCCAGCACCTGGTCCACGCCCATCGCCCCGGACTCGAAGGCCAGCGCGCAGGCGGCCATGTAGAGCCGCCAGACCCGGGCCCGGCCCTCGGTGCTGGCCGCCACCGCGTCGTCCCAGGAGGCCTCGAGGTTGCGCACCCAGGCGCGCAGGGTGAGCGCGTAGTGCCGGCGCAGCGCCTCGACGTCCACGACCTCCAGGCCACCGGCCTCGATCGCGGCGACCATCGACCCCAGCGGCAGCAGCTCCCCGTCGGGGAAGACGTAGCGGGCGATGAAGGTGTCCTCGTCCCAGCTGGTCTCCCCGGCGTTCCAGGCGATCGCGTGGTTGAGCAGCCGGCCGCCCGGGCGCAGCAGCCCGACCAGCCGGTCCACGTAGTCGCCCAGCCGTGCCCGGCCCACGTGCTCGGCCATGCCGATCGAGCTGATCGCGTCGAAGGGGCCGTCGTCGACCTCGCGGTAGTCCTGCACCCGGATCTCGACCCGGTCGGTGAGCCCGGCCTCCGCGACCCGCTTGCGGGCCAGCGTGGCCTGCTCCTCGGAGATGGTGATGCCGACGACGGTCGCGCCGTACCGGCCGGCGGCGTGGATGGCCATGGATCCCCAGCCGCAGCCGACGTCCAGCAGGCGTGAGCCGTCGGTGAGCCCGAGCTTGCGGCACACCAGGTCGAGCTTGGCCTCCTGCGCGGCGTCCAGCCCGGTGTCGGGGGACTCCCACACCGCGCAGCTGTAGACCATCGAGGGACCCAGGACGAGCTCGTAGAAGTCGTTGCCCACGTCGTAGTGGTGGGCGATGGCGGCGGCGTCCCTCCGTCGGCTGTGCCGCAGCCCGTGCCCGCCGAGGTCGGCTTCCTCGGCCGGTGGCTCGGGGTCGCGGCCCAGCCCGCCCAGGCCGGCGACGGTGCGCAGCAGGGCCAGCCGCTCGGCCACCGACAGCGGCCGCATCGGGCCGGTCTCGGACAGCCGGCCGGTGGAGCTGAGCGCGGCGAAGGTGTCGAAGACGTCGTCCTCGATGTCGATGTCACCGGAGACGTAGGCCCGGCCCAGGCCGAGCTGGCCGGGGGACCAGAGCAGCCGGCGCAGTGCCCGGCGGCCCCGGACGGCGACCGCCGGCGCCCCGGGCGGCCCGGCCAGCGACCCGTCCCACCCGCGCAGCCGCACCGGCAACCGCTCGCTGCCGAGCACCGTCCCCAGCACCGTCGCCAACCGGTCCGCGACCGTCCGTCCCTGCGCCATGACTCACCGCCACATTCGTTGCCTCGACCAACTACGTGCTCAAGCCGGTCGCTGCCCCGCTTGTTCCAGGGTGGACCCGGCGGGTCGGTGCTGGCTACCGTCCGGCCGTGCTCCGCGCCCGGTCCCGCGCCGCCCTCGCCACCGTCGTCCTGGCGGTGCTGGCGGCCCTGGCCCTCTCCGTGGCCGACGTCGTGGGTACCACCTCGACGACCGAGGAGCGGATCTCGGTACCCCTGTGGCTGGTCGGCTGGGTGGTGCTGGGCTGGGCCGCGCTGCTCGGGGTCGTCACGCTGGTCCGGCTGCTCCGCGCGGGCAGGCGCCGGGACGCCGCGGTGGCGGCGCTGGGTCTGGCCTGCGTCGTGGTCGTCGCGGTGGCGCACCCGGTCGCGGGCAGCGGCGGCGGCGCCGCCTGAGCCGCCGGCCGGCCCGGCCGCCCGCACATCCCCGACGGTGGCCGCGCGGTGCGCGGTGGGCGGTGGGCGGTGGGTCCGGGATGCCGGGCGACCCCCGGCCGCGAGGGGTCAGGCCTCGTCGACCAGGTCGACCGAGGTGATCCGGTGGACGGCGAAGGTGCGCTGCTCGCCCTTGCCCTCGTCGAACCCGGACAGGAAGCCCCCGCCCAGGGTCATCGGCTGCACCGTGCGCCGGCTGCCGGAGCCCTGCGCGTCGACGTAGCCCAGCCAGACCGGCAGCTGCTCGCGCACCGCCCGAGACAGCAGCTCCAGCGTGCTCGCCGTCGTCACGCCCGGGACCTGGCGGGCCGGGTCGGTGCGGCGGGCGGCCAGCGCGGCGTCCCCGGCGCGGATCTCCCGCACCGTGGCCTCGACCTCGTCGGGCCCGAGCGGGCGCGGCCCGGCCGGGGGTCGGCTGCCCGGCCGCGCGGTGGCCCGGGGCCGCCCGGCCGGCCGGGTGAGGACGGCGCCGCCGGCCGACTCCCCGGCGGGCGCGTAGCCCGCGGCGCGCAGCACCTCGAGCACCTCGTCGGCCGGCAGCCCGCTCACCAGCACGCCCGGTGCCAGCCGGCGCAGCTCCGCCCCCGCGGTGCGCCTGTCCGAGAGCACCTGCGACAGCAGCCCGTGGTCGTCGCTGCGCACGTAGGCCTCGATCGCCCCGACCCGCAACCGGCCGTGCTGGCGGGCGACGTCGTCGACCAGGTAGTCCAGCGCCTGCGGCACCGGGGTGCGCGAGGCGCGGGCGAAGAAGTCGTGCAACTCGGCGGCCGACCAGCCGGAGTCCAGGGCGCGCCGCACGCTGCCGTCGGTCACCCGGAACACCGTGGCCCCGCCCGAGGACTCGACGTCGGCCACCACGGCCAGGGTGCGGGCGAGCTCGGCGACCAGCGGGCCGGGCGCGACCAGGGAGAGGTCGGGCTGGGCGAGCACGTGGTCGACCGGGTCGGGCAGCAGGCCGCGCATGCCCGTCGCGGCGCCCTCCTCGCCCCCGGTCAGCAGCCCGCGGCCGCCGGCGGACAGCCGGCCGCCGACCACGACCCCCAGCTGCTCGGCCTCCCCGACCAGGGCGGGCACCAGCACGAACCGGTCGGCCCGCCGCGGGCTCTGCCACCGCAGCAGCGCCAGCAGGTCGTCGGTGGCCAGGCCGAGACCGGGCCCGAGGTCGCCGAGGGTCGCCAGCAGGGTGCGCCGGACCGCCGGCACGGTGTGCCGGACGACGTCGGGGGAGAGCACGTTGACCGCCTTGCCGGCCAGGTCGCGCTGGCCGACCAGCGAGATCACCCGCATCGAGTCCAGCCAGCCCGCCGCCAGCACCGCCCACCGCTCGGGGAGCGGCTGCTCGCGCCAGGCGTCGGACTCCCGGCTGGGCAGCCACTCGTCGCGGTGCGGCCCGCCCAGGTCGAGCAGCCCCGCGGCGTGCGCGACCTCGACGAAGAAGCCCGCCGCGCCCTCGTCCACGCCCAGGGTCCTCGCCAGCCGCTTCTGGTCGCGGATGGCCATGCCGCCGCTGCGCAGCAGGCCCGCCGGGTCCTCCTCGAGCGCGGCCAGCAGCTCGCCGACCCGCCCGACGGTCTCCAGCGCCGCGCCGGCGGCCCGGCGGTCGACCACGGCCGGGTCCCGGTGCTCGGTCGGCGGCTCGGGACGGCGGCGCACCGGCCCGTAGGGCTGGTCGCCGCGCAGCGCCAGGCCGTACTGGCGGGGCAGCTCGACGTTGGCGGCGTCCACCCGGGTCAGCAGCCCGCGGCGCAGCAGGCGGCGGGCCGGGCTGTCGGGGGCGCTGCCCGCGTTGTCCACGGGCAACCGGCCCAGCGGGTTCTCCCCGGCGAGGGCCTCCAGCACGGCGCGCTCGTCGTCGTCCACCTCGGCCAGGTCGCCCTCGACGTCCGACGGCGGGGGCGTGCGCGGGCGCCCCAGCCCGGCCGGGTAGCGGACGGCGCGGCGGACCGGTTCGGGGGCGTGCAGCACGTCGTCGCCCCACAGCAGGGCGCGGTCGGTGAGCAGCGTGACCGCCTCGTCCACCGGGGCGCCGGGCAGTGCCGCGGTCAGCTCACCGCGGGTCAGCCCGTCGCCGGGTGCGAGCAGGACGACGTCGAGCACCTGCAGCGTGCCGGCGTCGAGCTCGTCGAGGGCGCGGTCCACCGACACCGGCACCGCCAGCCGGGTGGCCAGGCCGACGACGTCGGACGGGGCGGGGCGGGCGACGTCGGGCCGCAGCGCCAGCAGGGTGCCCAGCTGCTCGTCGGTGCGGGTGCGCAGCCAGGCGGCGAGCGTGGCGGGGGCCGCGGCACCCTCGGTCGTGGACATCCGCTCCACGCTACGACGCGGGCGGGATGACAGCATCGCGTGCGTGCCCGGCGCCCTCGACGACCCGCAGACCCGCGCCGCGCTGGCCGCCACCCGGGCGGGCGCGGTGCGCTGGCTGGCCGGGGGAGCGGTGGCGCTGGTGCTGGCGGTGCTGCTCGGCGTCGCCACGGTGCAGGCGGCGTCCGACGGCGGCACCCGGCTGCCCTTCGCCGGCCTCGCGGTCGTCGCGCTGGTGCTGGGCGGCGTCGCCGCGCTGGTCGCCGGGGCCGGGTCGCTGCTGCGGGTGACCCGCTGGACCCGTGCGCTGGCCACCTCGCCCTGGCGGGCCGGCGCGCTGCGCATCGCCGGCCCGGCCACGCTGCGGGTCGCCACCCCCGAGGGGGACGTCGACCTGCGGCTGCAGTCGACCACGATCTGGCGCACCCGCGCCGTGCAGCGCCTGGACGAGCGCGAGGTGCAGGTGGCCGAGGTCGGCCGCGACCGCTGGGTGCTCACCGCCGACGGCGCCGGCACCCTCTACGGGGCCCGCCGGCCCTAGTCGGCGTCGGCGTGGGCCACGTGCCGCAGCTGGCCCCAGATGAGCACCACGAACACCGCCGACCCGGCGAAGGCGAACCAGAACGGCCCGGTCACCGACGTCTGCTGGGCGACCACCCCGCCCACGCCCGAGCCGATGACCAGCCCGCCGAACGTGCCGACCAGGTTCACGCTGCCCACCCGGCCCTGCAGGTGCCGGGGCACGGCGCGCTGCCGCACGGTGACCGACGTCGTCCCCCAGACGAAGGCGTGCGCGCCGAAGACCACGAACACCGGCATGGCCACCCACGGGCTGGTGGTCAGGGCCAGCGCCAGGTGGGTCAGGGTCTCCACGACCAGCCCGACCCGCATCAGGTTGCCCAGGCTGACCCGCCGGGTGATCCAGCCGTAGGCCGCGATGCCGGCGATGCCGCCCACCGCCTGCGCGGTGGTCACCAGCCCGAAGCCGACCTCGCCGAGCCCGAGCCGCTGGGTGGCGTAGAGGACCAGCACCGACCAGGCGGCCCCGAAGGTCACGTTGAACACGAAGATCGTGAGCACCAGCGTGCGGACGGCGGCGTGGTGCACCACCCACCGGAAGCCCTCGGCGATCTCGTGGTGCACCGGGCGGCGCTGCACGGGCTCGGCCGGCGGCAGCACGATCCGCGACACCAGCACCGCGCCCAGGGCCACCAGCACGGCGACCGCGCCGAACGCCCACGCCGCGCCGACGGTGAACAGCGCCGCGCCGAGCGGCGGCCCGGCGAGCTGGTTGACCGTGACGAACCCGGTGGTCATCCGGGCGTTGCCGACCGCCAGGTCGTCGCGGTGCACCAGGGTGGGCAGCAGGGTCTGCGAGGCGTTGTCGGCGAACACCTCCGCGGTGCCCAGCACGAACAGCGCGCCCAGCAGCGCACCGATGGTGACCAGGTCGGTGGCCACCGCCAGGGTGAGGACGGCGAGCACCCCGGCCCGCAGCAGGTCGACCAGCACCACCAGCAGCCGCCGGTCCACCCGGTCGGTGACGGCGCCGGCGACCAGGCCGAACAGCAGCGGCGGCAGCCACTGCACGCCGGCGGCCAGCGACACCAGGAACGGGTCACGGGTCAGCGAGGCGACCAGCAGGGGGCCGGCGGCCAGCGCGATGCCGTCGCCCAGGTTCGACGTCCAGGAGGAGGCCAGCAGCCAGCGGAAGCCGGTGCCCAGCCGGGCCGGCACCACGGTCTCCACGATGCGGCCCACGGGGAGGTGACCCTAGGCGGGTGCGGGCCACGTCGCACGCAGGTTGCGGCCGGGCTGGCGTGGGTGCCGGGGGGCGCGGTTGGATGCGGGACGATGGGCCCGAGCGCCGGCGGGAGGCCGGCCACGACGGCAGGAGTGCGCCATGGCCAAGAAGAACCCGAAGACGGCCCACCTGGTCGAGCCCACCTGGGGCCAGTCGACCGACGGCGGCCCGCCGCTGACCGAGCTGATCAGCGAGATGACCGGCTCGCTGTCGCCCTTCGGCGAGGACCACTCCTTCCCCCTGCCGGTCGAGCGGCTGCGCTACGCCCACCCCACCGACAAGCCGAACCGGGCCGGCGTCCAGCTGCGTCCCGAAGAGCGGGCATGACCGCCCCCGCGCTGCCGTCCTACACCAGCGGGACCTCGACGGTCCCCCTGCTGGGCGACACCATCGGGGCCAACCTGGACCGGACGGCAGCGCGGGTCGGCGAGCACGAGGCGCTCGTCGAGTGCGCCACCGGCCGCCGCTGGACCTACCCGCAGCTGGTGGCCGACGTCGACGCCTTCGCCCTCGGCCTGCACGCCCTCGGCGTGGCCAAGGGCGAGCGGGTCGGCATCTGGGCGCCCAACTGCGCCGAGTGGGTGTTCGTGCAGTACGGCACCGCCAAGCTCGGCGTCGTCCTGGTCAACATCAACCCGGCCTACCGCACCCACGAGCTGTCCTACGTGCTGCAGCAGGCCGGCATCTCGGTGCTGGTCGCGGCACCTGCGTTCAAGACCAGCGACTACCGCGCGATGGTGGCCGAGGTCCGGGACGAGTGCCCGGCGCTGCGCGAGGTGCTCTTCCTCGGCGACCCGGAGTGGCAGCAGCTGATGGACACCGGCCGGGCCGCCGACCGCGGGTTCCTGGCCGAGCGCGAGGCCGAGCTGAGCGCCGACGACCCGATCAACATCCAGTACACCTCCGGGACGACGGGCTTCCCGAAGGGCGCCACGCTCACCCACCACAACCTGCTCAACAACGGGTTCTTCGTCGGCGAGGGCTGCGGCTACACCGAGGCCGACCGGGTGTGCATCCCGGTGCCCTACTACCACTGCTTCGGCATGGGCATGGGCAACATCGGGGCCACCTCGCACGGCTCGACGATGGTCATCCCGGCGCCCGGGTTCGACCCGGCGCTGACCCTGCAGGCGGTGCAGGACGAGAAGTGCACCTCGCTGTACGGCGTCCCGACGATGTTCATCGCCGAGCTGGCGCTGCCCGACTTCGCCTCCTACGACCTGTCCAGCCTGCGCACCGGCATCATGGCCGGCTCGCCGTGCCCGGTGGAGGTCATGAAGCGCGTGGTCGACGAGATGGGCATGGCCGAGGTGACCATCTGCTACGGCATGACCGAGACCTCCCCGGTCTCCACCCAGACCGGCGCCGACGACGACCTGGACCGCCGCACCTCGACCGTCGGGCGCACCCACCCGCACCTGGAGAGCAAGGTCGTCGACCCCGAGACCGGGCTGACCGTGCCCCGCGGGACGCCGGGCGAGCTGTGCACCCGCGGCTACTCGGTGATGCTCGGCTACTGGGACGCCCCGGAGAAGACCGCCGAGGTCATCGACGCCGCCCGGTGGATGCACACCGGCGACCTCGCCGTGATGGACGCCGAGGGCTACCTCAACATCGTCGGCCGGATCAAGGACATGGTCATCCGCGGCGGGGAGAACGTGTACCCGCGCGAGGTCGAGGAGTTCCTGTACGGGCACCCCGACATCGCCGACGTGCAGGTCATCGGGGTGCCCGACACCAAGTACGGCGAGGAGCTGATGGCCTGGGTGCAGCTGCGCGCCGGCGCCCCCGAGCTCACCGCCGAGGCGCTCCGGGAGTTCTGCACCGGCAAGCTGGCGCACTACAAGGTGCCCCGCTACGTCAAGGTCGTCGACGGCTTCCCGATGACGGTCACCGGCAAGGTGCGCAAGGTCGAGATGCGGCAGGTGTCCACCGAGGAGCTCGGCCCGGCCGAGGTCGCCACCGCCTGACGGTCAGCCCGCCTTCGTGCGGGGGGCCAGCCGGGTGATGACCTTGGACAGCAGGTTGCCCACCACCACCCACACGATGGCGGCGATCAGCGCGTTCACCGTCTCGGCGATCTTCGGGTCCTCGGGGGTGAACAGGTCGCGGGTGAAGGCGCCCAGGTCGTCGCGCACCCCGGCGGTGAACTCGACGATCGGGTTGGCCGGGTTGGCCTCGAAGAGCACGAACACCGCGTACAGCACGATGAGCCCGCCGACGACCGAGGAGACCAGCCGCACGGCGGCGGCGATCGAGGTGACGACGCGGGACGCAGCGTTGCGGGCAGCCATGGCGGGCATCGTCGCATCCCGCGCCGGGCCCGGCCTACCCGCCGGTAACACGGGCGCCCACCGGCCCCGCAGCGGCTAGCCTGGGTCGCGGCGACCCGGCCGGGCCGCCTCCGAGGTGGAGCGAGGGATCGACGTGCCCAGCGGCAAGGTGAAGTGGTTCAACCCGGAGAAGGGCTTCGGCTTCCTCTCCCAGGAGGGTGGACCCGACGTGTTCGTGCACAAGGACGCGTTGCCCGCCGGCACCACCGAGCTCAAGCCCGGCCAGCGCGTGGAGTACGGCATCGTCGCCGGCCGCCGCGGTGACCAGGCGCTGCAGGTGACCGTCCTCGATCCGCTGCCCTCGGCGGTCGCCGGCACCCGCAAGAAGCCCGACGACCTGGTCCCGATCATCGAGGACCTCATCCGTCTGCTCGACGGCGTCGGCAACGGCCTGCGGCACGGCCGGCACCCCGACCGGCAGGCCGCGGCGAAGGTCGCCGCCGTGCTGCGGGCGGTGGCCACCGACCTGGAGGGCTAGCTGCTGGGGGCTGCGGGTTCCTCGCCGGAGCGGATGAAGCCGACCGGCCACGCCCCCGACAGCCCGCTGCACGCGCTGTCGTCGGAGTCCTCGACGACCACCAGGTAGTAGGCGGCCGGGACGGCGTCGGAGCTGTTGATGCCGGTGAAGGTCGGGGTGTCCTCGGGGACGTCGACCTCGCCCAGCAGGTCCTGCAGCTGGTCGTCGTAGACCTGCACGCTCCAGCCCTGCCGGGCCACCGCGTCCGGGACGGTCAGCGAGATGGTGGAGTCCGGCTGCACCTCGATGACCGGCGGCGTGCCGGCGTAGCGCTCGCCGGTGCCGTCCAGGCAGTACTGCGAGGGCTGCACCGTGACGTCCTGGCCGCCGCTCTGCACCCGCACCGTGGGCGGCGGCCCGCCCTGCTCGGCGGCGCCGCTGCTCCCGCCGGCGCCGCACCCGGCCACCAGCGCCAGGACGGCGGCCCCGCCGGCCGCCGTCGTCGCCACCCTGGTCATGCCCGCTCCCACCCCGTCGTCCGACCGCGGCCCCGGGCGGGACGGCGGTGGTGCCCCAGCCAGGCAACCAGACCTGTGGCCACCACCAGCAACCCGGAGGTGACGCCGAACGCCAGGGTCGGCAGCGTCGCCGGCAGCGCGATCCCCAGCCCGCCGCCGAGCACCCAGGCCAGCTGCAGCAGCGTCTCCGAGCGGGCGAAGGCCGAGGCGTGCTGGGCGCCGGGGACGTCGCGCTGGATGATCGCGTCCAGCGACACCTTGCCCAGGCCCGCGGCCAGCGCGGCCACCCCCGCGGTCACGGCGACCAGGGTCACGGAGAAGAAGACCGCGGCGGCCACCGCGCTCAGCACCGCCGCCACCGTGGACCACAGCACCAGGGTGTCGGGCGTGGCCCGGTGCAGGCGGGAGCCGATCGCCGTCCCCAGGAAGCTGCCCACCCCGGCCGCACCCGCGATCGCGCCCAGCGCCAGCGTCCGCTCCCAGCCGCCGGGCACCTCGGCCTGCACCAGGAACGCCGCGTAGATGGTCAGGAAGCCGCCCAGCACCCGCAGCAGCGAGGCGCTGCGCAGCGCGTCCACCACCGACGCGGCGACCCGCGGCCGGCCCCGGCGACCGGGCACCGGGATCTCCATCGTGGTGGTCAGCAGGTCGCTGGCCTCCTCGCCCGCGGGGACGTCGACGTGCTGCGGCAGCCGCAGCGCCAGCACCCCGGCCGCGGTGAACACCGCGGCGGTCGCCCACAGCAGCGGCGGGAACCCGGCCGACGCCGCGATGCCGGCGCCGACGCCGCCGAACACGCCCGCGGTGACCAGCCCGAACACCGACGTGCGGGCATTCGCGCTGGTCAGCGACATCGCCGGCGGGACCACCCGGGGGATGACCGCGGCCCGCAGCACGTTGTGCGCCTTGGACAGCACCAGCGCCCCCAGCGCCGCCGGGTACAGCCAGAGGCCGTCGAAGTTCGCCGCCATCACCAGCGCCAGCACCGCCCGGCCGACCAGGCTCGCGGCCATCGCCCAGCGGCGGCCGCGCTGCAGCCGGTCCAGCAGCGGACCCAGCAGCGGCGCGACCACCGCGAACGGCGCCATCGTGACCAGCAGGTACAGCGCCACGTTGCCGCGCTGGGCGTCGGTGGACGCGGCGAAGAACAGCGTGCCCGCCAGCGAGACCGCGATCATCGCGTCGCCGGCGGTGTGCAGCGCGTTGACCCACAGCACGTGCGCCAGGCCGCTGTCCCCGGCGCCGTCGGCCCGGCTGGCCGCGTTCACCCGCCGCACCGCCGCCACCGTCAGCTCCCGCGACCGGCGCGCCGCCACCCGGGTCACGGTCACCTTCGGCGGGCGCGCGCCCAGGCCCGGGGACGGCGGTGCCGCCGCCGGCTCGGGTGCCGGCGGGCGCCAGGTCTGCGGACCGGTCGGCGCGACCGGGTCCACCACCGTCGGGGAGTCGTCGCCGGGCAGCTGCATCGGTCGCGTCGGGGTGCGCCGCGCCCCGGCACCCGGCCGGTCGACCCGCGAGGGCCGGCCCCAGCGGCGGCGCGGCCGGATCACCGCTGCCCCCCGCGGACGGCCCAGCCCACGCGTCCGCTCACGCGCCCCATGGTGCCGCACCCGGTGCCCGCCACCGCGGACCTCACCCGGCCGGGGTCGCGGCCCCACCGGCCCGCACCGTCGTGGGGCACCATGGAGGGCGTGTCCGAGCACCTGCCCACCGCGCCCAGCCCCGTGCCGCCCCCCTCCGACGTGCTGACCGCCGCCGTGGAGACCGCCCGGGCCGCAGCGGTCGAGGTCGCCGGTGCCGCCGAGGAGGTCGGCGAGCACCTGGGCACCGCCCGCGAGGCCGTCCCCGACCAGGGCGTGCTCGGCGAGGTCCTCACCCACACCTTCGCCGCCGCCCTGCCCGGCTACGCCGGCTGGCACTGGGCCGTCACCCTCGCCCACGTCCCCGGCGACGAGCACGTCACCGTCGACGAGGTCGTGCTGCTGCCCGGCGACACCGCCCTGCTCGCCCCCGCCTGGGTGCCCTGGCACGAGCGCATCCGCCCCGGCGATCTCTCCGTCGGCGACGTCCTCCCCGTCACCGAGGACGACCCCCGCCTGGTCCCCGCCTACCTCGCCGACGACGACGCGGCCGCCGACCCCGCCGGCATGGTCGTCGCCCAGGAGATCGGCATCGGCCGCGAGCGCGTGCTCTCCGTCGAGGGCCGCCGCGGCGCCCTCGCCCGCTTCCGCGGCGGCGAGTTCGGCCCCGGCTCCGCCATGGCCCGGCACGCCCCCGGCACCTGCGGCGACTGCGCCTTCCTCATGCCGCTGGCCGGCTCCGTCCGCCTCGAGCTCGGCGTCTGCGCCAACGAGTACGCCCCCGCCGACGGCCACGTCGTCACCACCGACCACGGCTGCGGCGCGCACAGCGAGGCCAACCTGGTCACCGTCGACACGTCGGAGATCCAGCTGACGCCGCTGTACAACACCGACACCTACGACGACCTGTAGGACCGTCGCGCTGCGCGCTCCCACCGCGGCCGCCCCGGCTGGGCGCGGTGCGCTGAGCCCTCCCTGCGACTCCTACGGGTGACCCTGCGGGCCACCCGTCGTCGGCGCCCGCTCGTTGCGCTCGGGGTGGTCAGCCGTAGGGGCGTCCGCCTGGCCACCGGGATCGGGGTTCGTGGGGTTCTCGGGTGCCGCGTGGCAACGGGAACCGCGTTCTCGGCGGTGGGCCGAGGTGGAGGGCGCCCGATGTGACTCGTTGCTGGGTCGTCAGGGTCGGACCCCACGCCGAGTCACATGGTGCGGGGACCGCGGCTAGCCCTGCTTCTGCCAGCGCATGATGCCGAGGCCGCCGGCGGCGAGGACGAGGCCGCAGACGCAGGTCCAGGTCCAGACGCGGTCGACCCGGTCGCCGAGGAGCAGCACGACCACCAGGGCGACGGCCCACAGCACCATGCCGACCAGCACCACGCGGCGCGTCTCCACCCGCAGCGGGGGAGGGGAGGGGCGGGTCGGGGCGGGCACGCCGCGACTGTAACCAGAGCGCGACCTCAGAACCGGTTGTGCGTGGCACCCTGTCGCCGTGCCGGACGACACCGAGACCACCGACGCCGCCCCCAGCAGCGCCAAGCGCCGCAGCGCCGGGCCGCAGATGAAGCCCCGCAACGGGCTGGACCGCTACTTCTCCATCACCGCCCGGCGCTCCACCGTGGGCCGGGAGGTGCGCGGCGGGGTGGTCACGTTCTTCACGATGGCCTACATCGTGGTGCTCAACCCGATCATCCTGTCCGGCGCCGACGTCGACGGGAACACCCTCGACTTCGGCTCCGTCGCCGCGGTCACCGCGCTGGTCGCCGGGGTGCTGACCATCGTCATGGGCATCGTCGGCCGGTACCCCTTCGCCCTGGCCGCCGGGCTGGGCATCAACGCCGTGGTCGCCGCCTACGCGGCCACCCAGATGTCCTGGCCCGAGATCATGGGCCTGGTCGTCCTCGAGGGACTGTTGATCACCGTGCTGGTGATGACCGGCTTCCGCAAGGCCGTCTTCGAGGCCATCCCCGACCAGCTCAAGACCGCCATCGCCGTCGGCATCGGCTTCTTCATCGCCCTCATCGGCCTGGTCGACTCCGGCTTCGTCCGCCGCGCGCAGACCGGCACCGTGCCCATCACCTTCGGCATCGACGGCAGCCTGGCCAGCTGGCCGCAGCTGGTCTTCGTCATCGGCCTGCTGCTCACCGCCGTCCTCGTCGTCCGCAAGGTGCGCGGTGCGCTGCTCATCGGCCTGGTCGTGACCACCGTCGTCGCCGTCGTGGTCGAGGCGATCGCCCAGGTCGGCCCCACCTTCCTCGCCGACGGCTCGGTCAACCCCAAGGGCTGGGCGCTGCAGGTGCCCACGCTGCCCGACCAGGTCGTCGGGCTGCCCGACTTCTCCCAGATCGGCCAGTTCTCGCTGTTCGGCGGGTTCTCCCGGATCGGCGTCGTCGCCGCGCTGCTCATCGTCTTCGCGCTCATGCTCGCCGACTTCTTCGACACCGTCGGCTCGGTCACCGCGGTCGGCGCCGAGGCCGACCTGCTCGACGAGGACAAGAACCTGCCGCGCTCCCAGCCGGTGCTGCTGGTCGACTCGCTGGCCGCCGCGGCCGGCGGTGCGGCCAGCGTCTCCTCCAACACCACCTACGTGGAGTCCACCGCCGGGGTCGCCGACGGCGCCCGCACGGGCCTGGCCAGCGTCGTGACCGGTGCGCTGTTCCTGGTGGCCACGCTGTTCTCCCCGCTGGTGGACGTCGTCCCCTCCGAGGCGGCCTCGCCGATCCTGGTCATCGTCGGCGCGATCCTCATCGCCCAGGTCAAGAACCTGCACTGGGACGACCTGGCGCTGGCCATCCCGGCCTTCCTCACCATCGCGCTGATGCCCTTCACCTACTCGATCACCAACGGCATCGGCGCCGGCGTCATCAGCTACGTGGTGCTCATGGCCGCCACCGGGCGGGCGCGGCGGGTGCACGCGCTGATGTGGGTCGTCGGCGTGCTGTTCGTGGTCTACTTCGCGATCGAGCCCGTGCAGCAGCTGCTCTGAGCTGCCCGGCCGGGCTGGTACGTTGAGCCCGGCTAACTATTTCTCGATGAGGTGACACGTGGCGCGGACGACGCTGGACACCGCCGCCCTCGCGCACGACCTGCGGCTGGCGGTCATGCGGTTCTCCCGGCGGCTGCGCAACCAGCGCGTCGACACGTCGGTGACGCTCACCCACCTGGCCGCGCTGTCCACGCTCAAGCGGCACGGCGCGATGAGCCCGGGTGAGCTGGCCGGCCACGAGCGCGTGCAGCCGCCGTCCATGACCCGGGTCGTGGTGGCGCTGGAGGGCAAGGGCCTGGTCACCCGGACCCCGCACCCCACCGACCGGCGCCAGGTGATCATCGACCTCACCCCGGCCGCCGAGGCCCTCCTCACCGAGGAGGCGCGCGCCCGCGAGGCGTGGCTGTCGGGGAAGCTGCACGCCCTCCCGCCCGAGGACCGGGCGACCCTGCGGGAGGCCGCCCGCATCATGGACGAGCTCGCCGGAGGGTGAGCCAGGAGGCGACCGCACACGCCTGACCGCACGAGCACCGGCGAGACCAGCGCACCACGGCGCGCGGGGATGTTCCGCGCCCTGTCGGTGCACAACTTCCGGATCTACGTCAGCGCCAACCTGGTCTCGCTGACCGGCACGTGGATGCAGCGCATCGGCCAGGACTGGCTGGTGCTGCAGCTCTCCGGCGGCTCCGGCACCGCGCTCGGTGTGGTCACCGCCCTGCAGTTCGCCCCCACCCTGCTGCTCAGCTTCTACGGCGGTCTGCTGGCCGACCGCTACGACAAGCGCCGGATGCTGATGGTCACCCAGACCGTCCTCGGCCTGCTCGCCCTCGCCCTCGCCGTGCTCGTCGCCACCGGGGTGATCGCCCTGTGGCACGTGTTCGCCCTCGCCCTGCTCCTGGGCGCGGTCAGCTCCCTGGACACCCCCGCCCGGCAGTCCTTCGTGTCGGAGATGGTCGGCCCGGCCTACCTCGGCAACGCGGTGAGCCTGAACTCCACCGTGTTCAACGGTGCCCGGCTCGTCGGCCCGGCCGTCGCCGGCGGGCTGATCGCGGTCTCCGGCGGCAACACGGCCCCGGCGTTCTTCGTCAACGCCGCCAGCTTCGCCGCCACCATCGCCGCGCTGGCCCTGATGCGCGACGGGGAGCTGCAGCGCAGCGCCCCCGTCGCCCGCGCCCGGGGTCAGCTGCGGGCCGCGCTGACCTACACCCGCGACCACCCGGACCTGCAGCTGGCGATGCTGCTGGCCTTCGTCGTCGGCACCTTCGGGTTCAACTCCCAGATCACCGTCGCGCTCATGGCCACCGAGGTCTTCGGGCTGGGGGCCGGGTCCTTCGGCCTGCTCTCCACCGCCTTCGCCGTGGGCTCGCTGACCGGCGCGCTGGTCTCCACCCGCCGCGACTCCCGCCCGCTGCAGCGCTTCCTCGTCGTGGCCGCGGGCGTCTTCGGCGCGATCACCGTGGTCAGCGGGCTGATGCCGACCGTGTGGGCCTACGGGCTGCTGCTGGTGCCCTGCGGTGCGGCCGGCCTGGTGTTCAGCGTGGCCTGCAACAGCTTCGTGCAGCTGGGCGTCGAGCCGCAGATGCGCGGCCGGATCCTGGCGCTGTACTTCATGTGCTTCATGGGCGGCACCCCGGTCGGGGCGCCGGTGGTCGGCTGGGTGTCGTCGCACCTGGGCGCGCGGTGGGGCCTGGTGTCCAGCGGCCTGGTGGTGCTGGTCGCCGCCGTCGTGGTCGGCGCGGTGCTCTCCCGCGGCCGCCACGTCCGGCTGGAGGCGCACGTGGTCCCGCCGAGCGTGCGTCTGCACGTCGACCCGCCGGTCGCCGTCCCCGCCGCGCCGCAGGCCGCCGCGGTCGTCGAGGAGGCCGCCGGCGAGGCCCCGGGGACGGCGGCCGGGCCGCGCCGCTGAGCCCGCGATTGTGGGCGCGGTCACCGGTGACCTACCGTGCGGGCATGTCGCCGGAGCCCGCCGTCCCCTGGCCGGTGCAGCTGGCGCTCGTGCTGGCCATGGTGCTCGCGATGGTCTGGCTGATGGACCTCTCGCTGCGGCTGTTCACCGGCCAGGCCCGGTTGCCGCGGCGCCGCCGCACCGACCGCCGGCGGGTGCGCCGTCCGGCCCGGCGGCCCGACACCGACCGGGCCCCGCTCGGGGCGCCCCCGGTGGCCCCCGACCGCCGGGCGGTGCAGGCCGTCGCGGCCGACCTGCGCCGGCTGCGCCGCGAGCTGTCGCTGGTGGCCACCGGCTCGGCCGCCCACCGGGCCGGTGTGCTCGCCGCCTACGACGACGTGCTGGTCGAGGCCGCGGGGGCGCTCGAGGTGCCGCACCGGCTGCGCGACGCCGCGCCCGGCGAGGACCGCGAGGTCGAGCGGCTGCGGCTGGCGGCCGCGCTCGCCGACGCCGGCCTGGTGGTCAGCGACCCCCGGGACCGCGGCTGAGCGCAGGGCGGCTGTTCACCGGCGTCGCGCCGCCCCCGGCGGTCGTGCGGGCGCTCACCGCGGCCGTGGACGGCGTCCGCGACGACCCGGGGGCACCGCGCTGGTCGGACCCCGCCGACCTGCACATCACGCTCGCCTTCCTCGGGGAGGTGCCCGGTGCACGGGTGGCCGGCCTGCTCGGCGCGCTGGGCCCGGTGGCCGCCGGCGCCCCGCCGGCCACCCTGCAGCTGACCGGCGCGGGCACCTTCGGCCGGCGCCCGCGGGTGCTGTGGGCCGGCGTCGGCGGCGACGTCGACGTGCTCGGCGCGCTGGCCGGCCGGGTCGCCGCCGCCGCGCGGCACGCCGGTGTCCCGGTCGAGGACCGGCCGTTCCTCCCGCACCTCACCCTCGGGCGCTGGCCCGGGTCGGGGACGGCGGCCACTCCGCTGCCCGACCGGCTGCCCGGCCCGCACGGCCCGCCGTGGCGGCCGGCCGCCCTGGTGCTGTGGCGCAGCCGCCCCGGCACCCGGTACGAGCGGTTGGCCGGGTGGCCGCTGGGCGGGTCCGGCCCGGTGGCACGCTGACCCCGTGCCGCAGAGCTTCGACGCCGCCACCGCGCTGACCCCCGCCGAGGGCGGGTTCACCGCCGAGCTCGACGCCGGCTGGGACGTCGGCGGGGGAGTGGTCAACGGCGGCTACCTGCTCGCGGTGGTCGCCCGGGCCGCGGTCGAGGTGTCCCCGCACGCCCACCCGGTGGCCCTGTCGGCGTCCTACCTGCGCGCGCCGTCGCCCGGCCCGGCCACCGTCTCGGTCACCGCCGGCCCGGCCGGCCGGACGCTGCAGCACGGATCGGCGGTGCTCGGGGACGCCGGCGGCCCCGCCGTCCCGGTGCAGTGGACGACGGGGACCCTGCACGACGTCCCCGCCGAGCACGCCGTGCCGCCGCCGGCCGCCACCCCGGTCGAGGACTGCTTCTCCGTCGCCGAGAACGCCCACCTGGCCCCGCCCGGGCTGACCGTGCCCGGCATCTCGCGGCAGATGGAGACCCGGCTGGACCCGCTGACCGCCGGGTGGGTGCTCGGCCAGCCCTCCACCGAACCGGTGGTGCGGGCCTGGGTGCGCTTCACCGACGGCCGGGAGCCCGACCCGCTGGGTCTGGTCGCCTTCACCGACGTGCTGCCGCCGAGCTCATGGGCCACCGGCCGCACGGGCTGGGCCCCGACCGTGCAGCTGCAGACCCTGGTGCGGGCGCTGCCGGCGCCGGGCTGGTGCCTGGTCGAGGCCCGCGGCAACGAGGTCTCCGACGGCTGGGTGGACGAGGACTACCGGGTGTGGGACTCGACCGGCCGCTTGGTGGCGCAGTCCCGTCAGCTCGCCCGCACCCCGCGCTGAGCCCGGGTCAGGCGTCCTCGCGCAGCACTGACGACGGGTCCGCCCGGTCGGCCGAGCGCTGGGCGTACAGGGCCGCCCCGGCGGCCACGGCCAGGGCCGCGACGACGGTGAGCGCCACGGCGGGCACGGGCACGTCCAGCAGCGGGGTGGGCGGGCGGAGCAGGTCGACGTCCAGCCGCCGGTACACCGCGGCCACGGCGCCGACCGCGAGCACCCCGCCGACGAGCACCCCGGCGGCCGCCACCCCGACCAGCTCCACCAGCAGCGACCGCAGGTGCGCCGCCCGGCTCAGCCCCAGCCGGCGGGCCATCACGTAGCCGCTGACCCGTGACCTGGACCGGGCCTCCAGGTAGAGCAGCAGCCCCGCGGCGCCGATGACGCCGGCGAACACGGCGAGGGCGGAGAGGTAGCCGAAGGTCCAGGTGATGCCGAGGAAGTTCGCCGTCCGCTGGACGTCGGCGGGCACGGTGTCCAGCACCCGCACCGCGCCGGCGTCCCGCAGCGCGGTGGCGGCGGTCGCGACGTCGCCGTCCGTCCAGCGCTCGACGGCCTGGTCCGAGCCGGCCGACGGCGGCACCTGGGGCAGCCGGGAGCGGTCGACCAGGACGACGGGGTCGGCGGTGCGGCGGCCGGGCAGCACGTCGGCGGTGGCCACCACATCGACGTCGACGGGCACGTTCCCCAGCCGCAGCTCGTAGGGCCCGGTGGGCAGCCCGGCGGCCACCACGGGCACGGTCGCGGTCTCCCGCGTCAGGTCGGTGACCAGGTCCTGCAGCGGCCGGTCGGCGAAGGAGCCGACCCAGAACGCGCTGCCGGCGAAGGTGGCCGGGTCGACGGCGAGGGTCTGCACGTCGGTGCCCGCACCGCCGGCCGAGGTCAGCGAGGAGTTGCCGAACCGCAGCACGGTGGTGCCGTCGGACCCGGTGACGGCGGCGGGGTCGACCCGGGTGGCGGTGGAGGCGTAGGCCCCGGCGCCCAGCTGCACGCCGACCTTGGCGTCCAGGGTCGCCCGCGAGCTGGCGGTGAGCGTGGCGGTGTACCCCAGCACGGCCACCGGCAGCGCGATCGCGACCAGCAGTGTGGCGGTCGCCGCCCGCGCGGCCACCAGCCGGTTGACCGCGAGGAACACCGGCGGGCGGCGCCGGCCGGCCCAGCGGCGCAGCCGCGGGAGCGCGGCGGTGAGCACCCGGGCCAGCAGCACCGCCGCGCCGGCCACGGCCAGCAGGGGGAAGGCCACCAGCAGCCCGTTGACCTGCGCGACGCCGGCCTGCGAGACGACGGCGTCGCGGCCCTCCAGCAGCACCCAGCACCAGCCCGCGGCGACCAGCAGCGCGAGCTCCCAGGGCACCCGGGAGGGCCAGCGCGGCGCGGCGCCCAGCGGGCGCTCCGCGGTGCCGCGTGCCCGCAGCCCGGCCACCGCGGCGGCCGCGCCGAGCCCGACGACGAACGCGGCGACCCCGGCCCACAGCGCGGCGGTGGTGGCGGCGGGGTCGAGCTCGGGTGCGGGGCCCAGGCCGCCGACCAGCAGCCGGGACGCCGCCCAGCCGATCGCGGCGCCGGCCAGCGCGGGCAGGCCGAGCTCGAGGGCGGCCTTGGCGGCCAGCGGCACCGGGCCCACCCCGCGGGCGGCCAGCAGCCGCACCTCGGTGGCCCGCCGGTCGGCCCAGAAGCTGCCGGCGGCGGCGACCAGCACCAGCGCCAGCAGCCCACCCGCGACGGCCACCGGGACGACGGGCCCGCGCAGCCCGCTCTCCAGGACCTCGGCCCGGCCGGCGGCGTCGGCCAGCCGGGGGTCGGCACCCTTCCCGCCGTCGTCGGGCGGGACGTCGGGCAGCCGGGCGAGCGCCCGGTCGGTCGCGGCGCCGAGGGCAGCGGCCCGGCTGCTGGTCAGCGTGCCGCCGTCCACCTCGACCTGCGCCGACGACTGCAGCGAGCCGCGCGCCGCGACGGCCAGGTCGACCAGGGTCTGCTCGTCGCCGGCCAGCAGGAGCGCCGGCGGCGGGGTGTCGGCGCTGGTGGCGTTGGTGAACAGGTCCTCGTAGTCGCACCAGTACTCGTCGGGGACGGTGTCGAACAGGTCGGTGTAGATGCCGGCGACCGGGGTCGGGACGCCTCCGACGGCGAGGGTGCCGCCGGCGACGACCCCGGCCGCCTGCGCGTAGCTGGCCGGCACCCAGACGCCGTCGCCGCCCCCGTCGTCGAGCACGTCGACGTGCTCCAACGCCCCCGGCCGCCAGAACAGCGTCGCCGGCTGGCTCAGCGCCGCACCGTCGGCCCCGGCCACCGGGACGCCCTGCTGGCGGTTCCCCCCGGCGCCCAGGGCCGACCCGACGAGCAGGGCGGGGACGGAGGCCCTGCCCTCGGCCGCCCAGGCCTCCTGCGGGGCGGCGGCCAGACCGGCGGCCCGGTCGCCGACCGGTGCGGCGACCCCGACGCCCACCTCCGGCCAGGACGCCTCGGCGCACTGCGGGGCCAGCTGCTGCTGCAGAGCGGCCGAGCGGGCGGAGGACAGGAACAGCGGGGCGCTGGCCACCGCGCACGCCAGGATCGCCGTCGTCACCAGCACGGCGAGGACGGCGGCGGGCTGGCGCAGCCCGAGCAGCGGCGCCCGCGACCACGGCGGCAGCAGCCTCACGACGGCGCCCCGGCGGCCAGCCGGCCGTCGCGCATCGACACCACGCGGTCGGCGCGGGACCAGGCGACCTCGTCGTGGGTGGCCAGCAGCACGGCGCTGCCGTCGAGCGCGGCGTCGCGCAGGGCGTCCAGCAGCGCGTCGGCGTGGTCGCGGTCCTGGTGCGCGGTGGGCTCGTCGGCCAGCAGCAGGGCGGGGCGCAGCACGAGGGCCCGGGCGACGGCGGCCCGTTGCTGCTCGCCGAGGGAGGCCTGGTGCGGGTAGCGGTCGGCCAGGTGCTCCAGGCCGAAGTCGGCCATCAGCCGGTGCGCCAGCGGCACCGGGTCGCCGGGTGCGTCGGTGCGGGTGGTCCGGTGCCGACGCAGGCGCGCGGGCAGCAGTACGTTGTCCAGCAGGGAGAGGTCGGCGACCAGGCCGAGGGCCTGCGGCACCAGGGCGAGGTCCGACCAGCCGCGGTCGACCGCCGCCGCGGGTTCCAGGGTGCCCTCGTCGGGGGTCTCCCAGCCGCACAGCACCGCCAGCAGCGTGGACTTGCCCGACCCCGAGGGCCCGACCAGCGCGACGAACTCCCCGCCGGCGACGGCCAGGTCGACCCCGGCGAGCGCCGTGACGGTCTCGGTGCCCCGGGTGAACCGCTTGACCACCCCGTGCGCGGCGAACCCGGTCACGCCAGCCGACCCTGCTCGAGGCGGACGAAGCCGTCGGCGACGGCCATCACCCGCGGGTCGTGGCTGGACACCACGAAGGCGACGCCGTCGGCCGCCAGGGCCTCCATGGCCTCCAGCACCCGGACGGCGGCGGCCGTGTCGAGCTCGGCGGTGGGCTCGTCGGCCACCACCAGCGCGGGCCCGCCGACCACGCCGCAGGCCACCGCCAGCCGCTGCTGCTCGCCACCGGAGAGCTGGGCGGGCCGGTGGCCGCCGCGGTCGCCCAGGCCCAGCCGCTCGAGCAGGGCCGCCACCTCGGCGTCGCCCACGTGCGCCCCGCGCAGGTCGGCGGCCAACCGCACCTGCTCGGTGGCGGTCAGGTAGGGCAGCAGGTTGTGGCCCGGGCGCTGGAACAGGTAGGAGACGTGCCGGCGGCGCAGCCGGCGCCGGCCGCGCGCGCCGAGGTCGTCGACCCGGTGGCCGCCGACGTGCACCGTGCCGGCGTCGGGGGAGTCCACGCAGGCCAGCAGGCGCAGCAGCGAGCTCTTGCCCGACCCCGACGGGCCGACCACGCAGGTGACGCGTGCCCGCGGGATGTCGACGGTGACGTCGGTGAGCGCGGGAACCGACTCGGTCGCGGTGCGGTAGGTCTTGACCACGTCCCGGCAGGCGGCGGCGGGCCCCGGGACGTCGGTCATCGCCCGCGACCCTAGCGACCCTGCCCGGTTCCGCCGACGACCTCCTCGACCCCGGTCGGCGCCGCGGCCACCCCGGGTGCCGGGGGCGGGACGGGGGCCGGGTCGCCGGTGACCGGGGCGGGTGCGTCCGACGTCGCGTACGCCGCCGACAGCCGCCGGTAGGCGGGGCTGAGGAAGGCCAGCAGCACGGTGACCAGCCCGATCGCGCCGGTGACCACGAAGACCAGCGCGATGCCCCGGGCGGTGCCGGTGCCGAACCAGCTGCCGACGGCGGCCGCGCCGGCCCCGTCGGTCATCCACGGGATGACCAGGAACTGCGTGAGCGGCGCGATCAGGAAGGCGGTGAGCGGCGAGGCCGCCTGCTCGACGCTCTGCGCGAAGCCGAACACCCGGCCCTGCCGCTCGTAGGGCACCACCCGCTGCAGCACCGTCTGCTCGGCCGCCTCGGCGAACGGCATGACCAGCATGAACGCCGCCATCGCCACGGTCATCGTGAGGATCGAGGAGACCAGGGGGAACAGCATCGTGCCGGCCCACATCACCACGTTGGCCAGCAGCAGCAACCGGATCGGCCGGCTGCCCAGCCCGACCCGGGCGACGAGCAGCCCGCCCACGACCAGCAGCGCCGAGAGCCCGCCCCACAGCAGGCCCCAGGCCTGCACGCTCATCAGCGACAGGCCGTAGGGGTCCATCAGGGCCATGAACCCGCCGCCGAGGAAGTTGTTGAAGCAGGAGAACAGGATCAGCGGCAGCAGGCCCGGCACGCCCCGGACCAGCGTGACGGTGCCGCGCAGGTCGACCCCCCGGGCGGCGGCGTCGTCGTCGCCGCTGGTGACCACCTGGGGCTCGGGGACGTGCACCCGGGACAGGTGCACCACCGCGAGGGCGAGCACGGCCAGCGCGACCACCAGCACCGCCGTCATGCCGCCGTACGCGACCAGCAGGCCGCTGATCACCGAGGTGACCAGCATGGACACCCCGGTCACCGTGCCCACCAGGCCGTTGGCCCGGTCGCGGCGGTCGGCGGGCACGAGCAGCGTCACGCAGGTGGGCAGGGCGATCGACCGCGGGTTGCCGGCGATCACGCCCAGCATGAGCAGCACGGTGAACACCCAGAGGGGCACGCTGGCGACCGTGGTGAACGAGGACGCCGGGGCGAGCAGCAGGACGGCGGACGCCAGCGCGTAGAGCACGGCGGAGGCGATCGCCGAGGCCTGCATGACGGTGTGCTTGCGGTGGTGGTCGACCAGGCTGCCGAACCAGATGCCGGTGGCGGCCGTGGCGACCAGGAAGATGCCGGCCACCAGCCCGGTGCCGAACACCGACCCGGTCTGCAGGAACATCCAGAACGTCAGCGCGAACCAGACGGTGTAGTTGGTGACGCCGACGAGCAGGTTGCTGGCCAGCAGGTGGGCGAAGACCCGCTGGGTGCCCGAGCGCAGGTCCAGGGCGGGGCTGGCGGTCATGGGGTTCTCCTCGGGGTGGCGGCCGTCGGGGAGAGGACGGCTGCCGGTGCGCGGGATCATCGGTGCGGGGTACGACAATTCCCGGGATGACCGTCCCGCCCGTCCCCGGTTCCCTCGTCGAGCGGGTGCGGGCACTGGCCGCCGACCGGCCGCGCGTGCTCGTCGGGCTCGCCGGCCCGCCCGGGGTCGGCAAGTCGACCCTGGCCGCCGCGCTGGTCCCCGCGCTGACCGCGGCGGGGCTGCCCGCCGCCGGGGTGCCGATGGACGGCTACCACCTCGCCGACGTGGCCCTGGAGTCGCTGGGCCGCCGCGACCGCAAGGGCGCCCCGGACACCTTCGACGCCGACGGCTACCGCGCCCTGCTGCAGCGGCTGCGCACCGAGACCGACCGCACGGTCTGGGCGCCGGCCTTCGAGCGGGTGCTCGAGCAGCCGCTGGCCGGGGCGGTCGCCGTCCCGCCGGGCACCCGGGTGGTGGTCACCGAGGGCAACTACCTGCTGCTGCCCGACCACCCGTGGCCGCAGGTGCGGGCCGCGCTGGACGAGGTGTGGTCGCTGCGGCTGGACGAGCAGGTGCGGACGGCCCGGCTGGTCGCCCGGCACGTGCAGTTCGGCAAGGACCCGGCGGCCGCGCAGGCCTGGGTGGCCGCCGTCGACGAGCCCAACGCCCGCCGGGTGGTCGCCGCGCAGGACCGCGCCGACCTGGTCGTGGACCTCTAGCGACCGGCCAGCAGCGCCTGCGCGAGCAGCGTGCCCGACGTCCAGGCCGACTCGACCTTCGACGGCGCCGACCAGCCGTCGCCGCACAGCCCCACCCCGTCGGCGAGGTGGAAGGGCTCGCTGCGGGGGTCGGCGGGCTTGGCGAAGGTCCACCGGTGCACGTGCACCCACGCGGGCTCGGGCAGGTCGAGCAGGCGCCGGACGGCGGCCACCACGTCGGGCCCGGCGGCCTGCGGGTCGCCCAGGTGGCCCGCGGCGAAGGGGCCGGTGGTGTGCGCGACCAGGACGGGGGCGTCGTCCCCGCGCCGGGTGCCGTCGTCGGCCAACCACTCGAGCACCGGGTGGTCGTTGACGAAGACGCCGTGCAGGTCGGCGTCCCAGCCCCGGTCGGGCCAGCCCATGGCGACGGCGAGGGTGGCCTGCCAGCCGCGCGGGTCCAGCGCCTGCTCGGCGGGGGAGCCGGGGGCGAGCACCCGGCGGGCCTGCGGGTCGGGCAGCGCGACGACGACGGCGTCGGCCGGTGCGCCGTCGACGGTGGGGCCGGGGCCGACCTCGCCGACGATGTGCCCGGTCACCAGGTCCAGCCCCTGGGCCAGGTCGGCGACCAGGGACCGCAGGCCACCGGCCGCGCCGTAGCGCAGCGGGCCAGTCTTCCGGTCGGTGACGCCGTCGGGGCCGGCGACGGCGAAGGTGTCGGTCCACGGCCGGGCCAGCCCGCGCTCGACCCAGTCGGCGACGACGCCGGCGAAGGGGCCGTCGGGGGTGGCGGTCAGGTAGGAGGCGCCGAGGTCGACCACGCGGCCGTGCAGCTCGCGGCCCGACATCCGTCCGCCGGGGCGGCGACCGCGGTCCAGGACCCGGACCGGCGCACCGGCGTCGTGCAGGGCGCGGGCGGCGGCGACGCCGGCGATGCCGGCGCCGATCACGGTGGTGGTCACTCCTCCCACCCTGCGGGGTGCGCGGCCGTCCCGCTCGTCAGGATGGACCGGTGCCGGAGACCATCACCGACCCGCGCGACCCCCGCGTCGCCGACTTCCACGACCTGCACGCCGGCGACCGCCGGCCGGGCACCGAGCGGGGCACGGGGCCGGTGGTGGTCGAGGGCGTCACCGCGGTCGAGCGGCTGCTCGGCTCGGGTCTGCGGGTGCGCTGCGTGTACGGCGTCCCGGGCCGGGTCGGCGCACTCGACGTCCCGGCGGGGGTGCCGGTGTACGAGGCGGACAAGTGGGTGCTGTCGGAGACCATCGGTTTCCGGCTGACCCGCGGCGTGCTCGCCTCCTGCGAACGACCGGAGCCGCCGGCGCTGGCGGACCTGCTCGCCGGCGCCCGGCGCATCGCGGTGCTGGAAGGCCTCAACGACCACGAGAACATCGGCTCGATCGGCCGCTCGGCCTGGGCGCTGGGCATCGACGCGCTGCTGCTGGACCCCACCTGCGCCGATCCGTACTACCGGCGCTCGGTGCGGGTGTCGATGGGCCACCTGCTGACCACGCCGCTGCGGGTGCTCACCGACTGGCCCGGCGACCTCGCCCGGGTGCGCGCGGCCGGGTTCACCACCGTCGCGCTGACCCCGGGCGCGGAGGTCGACCTGCGGGACGTCGACCCGGTGCAGCACCCCCGGACGGCGCTGCTGCTGGGCGCGGAGGGCCCCGGGCTCACCGACGCGGCCATGGCGGCGGTCGACGTCCGGGCGCGGATCCCGATGCGCCCGGGCGTCGACTCGCTGGGCGTGGCGGCCGCGGCGGCGGTCGCCTTCGCCCAGCTGCGTTAGCCGCGGAGGCTGAGGCGGGCCAGGTGGGCCCGGGCGTCCTCGGCGAACTGCGGGTTGCACAGCACGTCGTACCGGCCGGCGACGATCTTCTGCCCGGTCGAGGCGAAGTCGCGGCGGCCGCGGGTCGCGGCGTAGCCGGCCAGGCCGAACAGCGCGCCGAAGGCGACACCGATGAGCAGGCCGGTGATCACCGAGCTGATCCAGCTGGAGCCGTCGGGGGCGAAGATGCCCAGCAGCAGGCCCACGAAGAGGCCGAACCAGGCGCCCGAGGCGGCCCCGGCGCCGGCGGCCCGGCCGTAGGTCAGCCGGCCGACGACCTGCTCGACCGAGCGCAGGTCGGTGCCGACGATCTGCACGTTCTCGACGGGGAAGTGCTCGTCGGACAGGTAGTCGACGGCGCGCTGGGCCTGCGCGTAGTCGGGGTAGGTCCCCACCTGGACGCCCCCGGTGGGCATGGACACCGATGCGGACATGCTGGCGTTCTCCTCGCTGGTCCGGCCGTGTTGCCGGACCCTCCGCTACCCAGAACGCGCAGGCCGGACACGGCGTGCCCGGTCACAGGGGGCTCAGCGGTGGCGGCGGACCCCGAAGACGATGTCCTCCCACGCCGGGATGGCCGCCCGCGGGTCCTCGGCCTCGGGGTCGAGCACCCGGTCCAGCACCACGGTGTCGTGCTCGGGGCCGTCGTCGCCGGAGAGCAGCACGTCGACCGGGTTGCCGTCGACGGGCACCACGTTGCGCACCTCGTCGTCGTCCTCGGCGGGCGAGGGCCCGGGCAGCCACTCGTCCTCGGCGGGGACGGCGGCCACGGTGCGCCGCGGGGGAGCAGCGGGCAGGCCGGCCGGGACGTCGGGGACCACGCGCACCAGGCGGGTGCCCTCGGCGAAGTCCATGGTGGTGGCGTCCAGCGGGGTGACCGTGCGGGTGGTGGTGTCGAAGCTCCACTTCGTGGTGCCCGACTTGTGCCCGGCCTTCCACGCCGCGCGCACGGCCCAGGTGCCGTCCTCGGCGCGGTGGGCGTCCCAGCGCACGCCGTCGAGGTCGGCGCCCAGCAACCGCAGCCGGTCGGACATGAACTGCTGCAGCGCGACGCCGGGCGTGCCCTCGGACAGCCGCACCCGTGCGCCCTGGGCCTGCTCGGCCACCCGGGCGCGCTCCTGCAGCACCGGGTGGGCGAAGCGCATGATCCGCTCCACCGACGTCCCGGAGGCGTGCGCGACCTGCTCGGGGGTCTCCCCGGCGCGGATGCGCGCCTGGATCACCCGCGGCGGCAGGGCGTTCGCCGCGTCCAGCTCGATCTGGCCCATCCGCTGCGCGTCGCCGCGGGCGGCGGCCCTCAGCCGGTCGTCGATGGGCAGGTGGAAGCGCTCGCCGTTGTCGATGGAGTCCGGCACGTCCGCGGCCAGCACCAGGCTCTTGCCGTCGTCCGAGAGGGCCACGAGGCGCAGTGTGCGCATGGGGGTCGACCTCCGGGGGTGGGCAGGGACACGGGACCAGCGCCGAGGCTAACCCGGCGGCGGCGGTGCCCAGGGCTCGGACACGCGGATGGAACACCGACCGGGCAAGGTGGACCCGACCCGGCGCCGGCCGGGCAGGGGAGGCGCTCGTGTGCGGGATCGCGGCCGAGGTCAGGTTCGACGGCGGGGTCGCCGACGTCGGCGCGGTGGCCGCCATGTGCGACCAGCTCGCCCCGCGCGGCCCCGACGGCTCGGGCGCCTGGCAGTCCGGGCCGGTCGCCCTCGGCCACCGCCGGCTGAGGATCATCGACCTCACCGACGCCGGCGCGCAGCCCATGGTCGACCTCGAGCTCGGCCTGACCTGCGTGTTCAACGGGATCGTCTACAACTACCGCGAGCTGCGCGAGGAGCTGCGCGCCGCGGGTTACCGGTTCGGCTCCACCAGCGACACCGAGGTGGTGCTCAAGGCCTACCACCGCTGGGGTGCCGCCTGCGTCGAGCGCTTCTACGGGATGTTCGCCTTCGTCGTGGTCGAGCGGGACTCCGGCCGCGTGGTGGTGGCCCGCGACCGGCTGGGCATCAAGCCGGTGTACCTCAGCCGCGGGCCGGGCCGGGTGCGCATCGCCTCGAGCCTGCCGGCGCTGGTGCGGGCCGGGGGGGTGGACACCTCGATCGACCCGGTGGCGCTGCACCACTACATGTCCTTCCACTCCGTGGTCCCGGCGCCGCGCACGATCCTGGCCGGGGTCGGCAAGCTGCCGCCGGCGACGGTGCGCACCTACGAGCCCGACGGCCGCGAGTCCGACCACGTGTACTGGTCGCCGGTGCACGAGCGCCGTCCCGACCTCGCGGGCCTCTCGCCGGCGGACTGGCAGGACGCCGTCCTGGCGAGCCTGCGGACGGCGGTGCGCCGGCGGATGGTGTCCGACGTCCCGGTCGGCGTGCTGCTGTCCGGGGGCCTGGACTCCTCGCTCATCGTGGGCCTGCTGGCCGAGGAGGGGCAGCGCGACCTGGCCACCTTCTCGATCGGGTTCGAGGCCGTCGGCGGCCGGGAGGGCGACGAGTTCGCGTACTCCGACGTCGTCGCCGAGCACTTCGGCACCGACCACCACCGGCTGCTGGTGCCCACCGCCGACGTGCACGCCGGCCTGGACGGCGCGATCGGCGCGATGGCCGAGCCGATGGTCAGCCACGACTGCGTGGCGTTCTACCTGCTCGCCCAGCAGGTCAGCCGGCACGTGAAGGTGGTGCAGAGCGGGCAGGGCGCCGACGAGGTGCTGGCCGGCTACGACTGGTACCCGCCGCTGGCGGGCGTCCCCGCCGGGCGGGCGGTCGACGCCTACTCCTCGGTCTTCGTGGACCGCCCGCACGCCGAGCTGGCCGGGATCCTGGCCGACCGGTGGCTGCTCACCGAGGACGCCAGCCGGGCCTTCGTCGCCGACCACTTCGCCCGCCCGGGCGCCGACACCACCCTGGACCGGGCGTTGCGGCTGGACTCCACGATCATGCTGGTCGACGACCCGGTGAAGCGGGTGGACAACATGACCATGGCGTGGGGCCTGGAGGCCCGCGTGCCGTTCCTGGACCACGAGTTCGTCGAGCTCGCGGCGGCCGTCCCGCCGGAGCTCAAGCTCGCGCAGGGCGGCAAGGGCGTGCTCAAGGAGGCCGCCCGCGCGGTCATCCCCGCGCACGTCATCGACCGGCCCAAGGGCTACTTCCCGGTGCCGGCGATCATCCACCTGGAGGGCGAGTACCTGGCCAGCGTGCGCGAGGCGCTGCACGCCCCCGAGGCCCGCGAGCGCGGGCTGTTCCGCGGCGACTACACCGACCGGCTGCTGGCCGACCCCAACACCCACCGCACCACGCTGGGCAGCAACCAGCTGTGGCAGGTGGGGCTGCTGGAGCTGTGGCTGCAGCGGCAGGGCATCCGCTGACCGCGCACTGCCGATGACGCCCGGGAACACCGGGCGGGCGGTCCCCGCTGCACCCGGGAGACGACGACCCCAGGAGGTGGCATGACCCGGCTCGACCCCCGCCAGCAGACCCACGGTCTGCCCACCGGTACCCGCGAGGCCCTCGCCGCGATCGCCTCGGCCGCGGGCGCCTGGTGCCCGGCGCTGGCCGCGGACGGCGAACGCGTGGCCTACGTCAGCGACCGCACCGGCCTGCCGCAGCTCGAGGTCGCGACCCTGGGCCAGCGGACGACGCCGGCGGTGCTGTCCGGCCCCGGCCAGGAGGTCGTGTCGGTGGCCTGGTCCCCGGACGGGGAGTGGCTGGCCTACCTGGTCAGCCCGGGCGGGTCGATCCGCGCGCAGCTGTGGGCGGTGCGCCCCGACGGCACCGACCGCCGGCTGGTGCTCGGCCACCCCGGCGCCACCGTGTTCGCCGGCGGCTGGACCGCCCGGCCCGGCCACTACGCCTGCACGGTCGCCGAGGGCCCGGGCGCCGACGTCGTCCTGGTCGACGTCGTCACCGGGGACCGGGCCACCGTGGCCACCGGCGGGTTCCTGGCGCTGACCGCCATGTCGGCCGACGAGGGCCGGTTGCTGGTGCGCCGGGGCCCGCGCGGCTGGCGGCACGTGGTGCTCGTGGACGTCGCCTCCGGCGAGCAGCGGCGGGTCATCCCGGCCGGTGCCCCCGGTGGGCGGCAGAGCGAGGACGGCCGGTTCGCCCCCGACGGCCGGTCGGTCTACCTGCGCGCCGCGCAGCCCGGCCCGCTGGGCGAGGACCGCACCGCGCTCGTCGTCGTCCCCCTCGACGAGCACGGCGCGCCGGGGGAGCCCCGCGTCGTCGTCCGCCGGCGGGACGGGGACCTGGACGGCTACGCGGTGCGCACCGACGGCACCGTGCTGTGCGTGTGGACCGTGGACGGCGTCACCGAGCTCGACGTCCGCCGGGCGGACGACGGCACCCTGGTGCACCGGGTGGACCTGCCGCTGCCGGTGATGCCCGGCTGGTCGCTGGCCGCCGACGGCCGCTCCCTGGTCGCCGAGCTGACCGGCCCGGCCGACCCCCGCGCGCTGCACCTCGTCGACCTGGACGGCGGCGGCGTCACCCGGCTGCCCAGCTCGCCGCGGCGGCCCGACCCGGAGCTGCTGGTCCGGCCGGTGCGGCACCACTACCGCGCCGCCGACGGCCTGGAGCTGGACGGCTGGCTCTACGTGCCGCGCGGCGTGCACGGCCCGAACCGGACGGTGGTCAGCTTCCACGGCGGCCCCGAGGGGCAGGAGCGGCCGGCCTGGTCGCCGGTCGCGCAGGCGCTGGCCGCCACCGGCCTGACCGTCTTCGCCCCCAACGTGCGGGGCTCGGGCGGCCGGGGTGCGGCGTTCATGGGCCTGGACGACGTCGCCGACCGCGAGGCCTCCTTCGCCGACGTGCCCGCCACCGTCGAGCACCTGGTCGGGGCGGGCATCGCGCTGCCCGGCCGGGTCGGGGCGCACGGCTGGTCCTACGGCGGCTACCTCACCCTGGTGGCGCTGACCCGCTGGCCCGACCTGTTCGCCGCCGGCGCCTCGCTGGCCGGGATGAGCGACCTGCGCACCTTCTTCGAGCGCACCGAGCCGTGGATGGCCGCCGCGTCGGTCACCGAGTACGGCGACCCGGTCACCGACCGCGAGATGTTGGCCACGATCAGTCCGATGACCGCGCTGCAGCGGTTGCGCTCGCCGGTCCTGCTGGCGCACGGTGACCGGGACACCAACGTCCCCGTCGAGGAGTCGGTCCAGGCCCACCGGGCGCTGACGGCCCTGGACAAGCCCGCCGAGCTGCTCCTGCTCGCGGGGGAGGGCCACACCGTCGTGGGCCGGGAGAACCTGGTGGTGCTGACCGACGCGATCGCGGAGTGGTTCGACCGCTGGCTGTGAGGTGGCCATGACCGGCACGACCGACCTGTTCGCGCACTACCGGCCGCACCCCGCCGACGAGGTCGTCGGGCCCGACGGCGTGGTCCGCGAGGGCTACCGCTCGGTGGTGCCGGCCCTGCAGGAGCTCGGCGGCGTCGGCCTGGCCACCGCCGTCGGCGAGATGGGCCGGGAGCGCCGCGCGCGGGGGGTGGTGTTCGGCTCCTTCGTCGACGGCGCGCTGGTCGAGCACCCCTTCCCGGTCGACCCCCTGCCCCGGCTGCTGGCCGCCGACGAGTGGGACACCGTGGCCCGCGGCGTCGAGCAGCGCACCCGGGCGCTGAACGCCTTCCTCGCCGACGCCTACCGGCCCACCGGCCGCCGGCGGGGCGACGGCCGGGACGCCGCACCCGAGGCGGTCCGCGCCGGCGTGCTGCCCGGGTGGCTGGTCACCCGCAGCCCCGGGTACCGCCCGGCCGCGGTCTCGCTGGCCTGGCCCGGGCAGCAGCGCGCCGCCGTCGCCGGGCTCGACCTGCTGCGCACCGCCGAGGGCTGGGTCGTGCTGGAGGACAACCTGCGGGTCCCGTCGGGCCTGGGCTACGCGATCGTCAACCGGGACAGCACCCGGGCCGCGCTGCCCGCCCTCTACGCCGACCGCGCCGGCCTGGCCGAGCCGTCCGAGGCCGTCGCCGTGCTGCGGGCCGCGCTCGCCGACGCCGCGCCCCCGGCCTGCGACGGCCCGCCGCAGCTGGCGCTGCTCACCGACGGCCGGGTGAACACCGCCTGGTTCGAGCACCGGCTGCTGGCCGAGGCGATGGGCATCCCGGTCGCCACCCCGGACCGCCTGTGGGCCACCCCCGAGGGCGGCGTCGCGGTCGAGGTGGACGGCGAGCGGGTGTCGGTCGACGTCCTCTACCGCCGCTTCGACGACGACGACCTCGCCGCGCACCTGAACCCGGTGGGCACCCCGCTGGACGTGCTGCTCGGCGGTGCGGTGCGGGCCGGCCGGCTGGCGCTGGCCAACGTGCCCGGCAACGGGGTGGCCGACGACAAGGCCACCTACTGCCACGTGCCGGCGATGATCCGGTTCTACCTGGGGGAGGAGCCGCTGCTGCCCAGCGTGCCGACCTGGGTGCTGGCCGACGAGGGCGACCTCGCCGCCGTCCGCGGCCGGCTGGGCGAGCTGGTGGTCAAGCCGGTCGACGGCTACGGCGGCCAGGGCGTGGTGTTCGGGCCGTCCTGCTCGGCCGCGGAGCTGGCCGAGCTGACCGCCCAGGTCGAGGCGGCCCCGCACCGGTTCGTCGCCCAGGAGCCGGTGGACTTCTCCACCCTGCCCACCCTGGTCGACGGCGTCGTCGCGCCGAGGCGGGTCGACCTGCGGGTCTTCGCCGTCGCCGGGTCGACCACCCGCGCGGTGCGTGCACCGCTGACCCGGGTGGCCCTGGAGGAGGGCTCGCTGCTGGTCAACTCCAGCCGCGGCGGCGGGTCCAAGGACACCTGGATCCTGCCGCCGCGCTGAGGCCGGTCAGGCCGGGGTCAGAGCCGTTCGACGACGTGGTCGATGCAGGCGGTCAGCGCCGAGACGTCGTCGGGGTCGACGGCGGGGAACATGCCCACCCGCAGCTGGTTGCGGCCCAGCTTGCGGTAGGGCTCTGTATCCACGACGCCGTTGGCCCGCAGCGCCTTCGCGACGGCCGAGGCGTCCACGGACTCGTCGAAGTCGACCGTGCCCACGACGAAGGAGCGGTGCGCCGGGTCGGTGACGAACGGGGTGGCGTGCTCGGAGGCCTCGGCCCACCCGTACAGCCGCGACGAGGACTCCTGGGTGCGGGCCACTGCGCCGGACAGCCCACCGAGGCCGTTGAGCCAGTCGAGCTGGTCGGCCAGCAGGAACAGCGTCGCCACCGCCGGGGTGTTGTACGTCTGGTCCTTGCCCGAGTTGTCCACCGCGGTCGACAGGTCCAGGAACCCGGGGACCCAGCGGCCGGAGGCCTTGATCTCGGCGACCCGCTCGAGCGCCTTCGGGCTCATCAGGGCCAGCCAGATGCCGCCGTCGGCGGCGAAGCACTTCTGCGGCGCGAAGTAGTAGACGTCGGTCTCCAGCACGTCGACCGGCAGGCCGCCGGCTCCGGAGGTGGCGTCCACCAGGACCAGCGCGTCCTCGTCGGCGCCCTCGGGACGGACGACGGGCGCCATGACGCCGGTCGAGGTCTCGTTGTGCGCCCAGCCGTAGGTGTCCACCCCGGCCACGGCCTCGGGCAGCGCCAGCGAACCCGGGTCGGCCTTGCTGATGACCGGGTCGGAGAGGAACGGCGCCTCGGCGACCCCGGAGGCGAACTTCGCGGAGAACTCGCCATAGGTGCCGAACGCGGCCCGGTCGCGGACCAGGCCGATGGTCGCGGCGTCCCAGAACGCGGTGGTGCCGCCGTTGCCGAGCACCACCTGGTAGCCCTCGGGCAGGTCGAACAGGCTGGTCAGGCCCTCGCGGACCCGGCCGACCAGGTTCTTGACCGGCGCCTGGCGGTGCGAGGTGCCCATGAGCGCGGCGCCGTCGCGGGCGAGGGCGGCCATGGCCTCGGGGCGGACCTTGGAGGGCCCGCACCCGAAGCGGCCGTCGGCGGGGAGGAGCTCGGCGGGGATCCGGATGCCGGTCACGCGGGCGCCAGGATCGACTTGTCCTTGATGCTGTCCCAGCCCTCGACGTCGGAGGGCTTGCGGGTGTCGGGGCCGACGTAGCGGGCCGACGGGCGGACCAGCCGGCCGGTCTCCTTCTGCTCCAGGATGTGCGCGCACCAGCCCGCGGTGCGGGCGCAGGTGAACATCGAGGTGAACATGTGGCTGGGCACCTCGGCGAAGTCGAGCACGATCGCGGCCCAGAACTCGACGTTGGTCTCGATCGGGCGGTCGGGACGGCGCTCGCGCAGCTCGGCGAGGGCGGCGTCCTCGAGGGCCTTGGCGGCCTGGAAGCGGGGCGCGCCCAGCTCCTCGGCGGTGCGGCGCAGCACGCGGGCGCGGGGGTCCTCGGCCCGGTAGACCCGGTGCCCGAAGCCCATCAGGCGCTCCTTGCGGTCCAGTAGGTCCTTGACGTACTTCCGTGCGTCGCCGCTCTTCTCGACCCCGTCCAGCATGTGCAGCACACGCGAGGGCGCGCCGCCGTGCAGCGGGCCGCTCATCGCGCCGATGGCGCCGGACAGGGAGGCCGCGACGTCGGCGCCGGTGGAGGCGATGACGCGGGCGGTGAAGGTGGAGGCGTTCATGCCGTGCTCGGCGGCGGACACCCAGTAGGCGTCGACGGCGGCCACGTGCTTGGGGTCGGGCTCGCCCCGCCAGCGGACCATGAACCGCTCGACGATGGTCTTGGCCTCGTCGATGCGCTTCTGCGGGACGGCGGGGACGCCGATGCCGCGGGCGGACTGCGCCACGTAGGACAGCGCCATGACGGCGGCCCGGGCGAGCTCCTCGCGGGCCTCCTCGGCGGTGATGTCCAGGAGCGGGCGGTAGCCCCAGATGGGGGTCAGCATCGCCAGCGCGGCCTGCACGTCGACCCGGACGTCGCCGGTGTGCACCGGGATCGGGAACGGCTCGGCCGGGGGCAGGCCGCTGGGACCGAACTTGCCGTCGACCAGCAGCGCCCAGACGTGACCGAAGGTGACCTTGCCGACCAGGTCCTCGATGTCGACACCGCGGTAGCGCAGCGAGCCGCCGTCCTTGTCCGGCTCGGCGATGGTCGTCTCGAAGGCGACGACGCCCTCGAGGCCGGGAACGAAGTCGTCCGACATCTCGCATGCTCCTCTGCGCGCGGGACCCGTGCCCGAGGTGTCGGCGCACGGCTGTGCCAGAACATAGGTCACCCCGGTGGCGTCGACCCAATCGGACCGTCCCGGCCAGCGGGAGGTGCGACCGGTGTCACACCTGGTCGCGGGGTGGTTGCAGGGTGGGAGCATGGCCCGGTGCCCGACCTGACGACGATGCGCCGCGACTACGACGAGGGCAGCTTCTCCGAGAGCACGCTCGCCGACACCTGGCTGGCGCAGTTCCGGCGCTGGTTCGACGACGCGGTGGCCGCCGACCTGCCCGAGCCCAACGCGATGGTGCTGGCCACCGCCGACCCCGACGGCGCCCCCGACGCCCGCGTCGTGCTGCTCAAGGGGCTGTCGGAGGAGGGGTTCGTGTTCGTCACGAACGGCGCCTCGGCCAAGGGCGCGCAGCTGGCGCTGGACGACCGGGTGGCGCTGGTCTTCCCGTGGCACGCGCTGCAGCGCCAGGTCCGGGTCGTGGGGACGGCGGCCCGGCTGCCCGACGCCGACTCCGACGCGCTGTGGGACCCCCGCCCGCGGGGCGCGCAGCTGGCCGCCGCGGCCACGGTGCAGTCCTCGGTCGTCGACGGCCGCGAGGACCTGGTGCGGGCCTTCCGCGACCTGGACGAGCAGACCCCGGAGGGCAAGCTGCCCCGCCCGGCCTCGTGGGGCGCCTACCGGGTGGAGCCGCAGCGGGTGGAGTTCTGGCAGGGCGGCCACGACCGGTTGCACGACCGGCTGCGGTTCGAGCGCGACGACGCGGAGGGCGGCGGCTGGGTCGTCCGCCGCCTCGCCCCGTGAGCTCACCCGTCGACGGACCCGCACCCGGGGAAGCACCGCCGCGCCGCCGCCGTGGCTGGGCACTGGACACCCGGCCGCTGGCGATCCCGGCCTACCGCCGGCTGTTCGCCGGGGTGACGGTGACGATGCTCGGCCAGCAGATGACGCTGGTCGCCGTCCCGTTCCAGGTGTACGCGATCACCGGCTCCTCGTTCCTGGTCGGCGTCACCTCGGTGGTGGCGCTGGTCCCGCTGGTGGTGTTCGGCCTGCTCGGCGGTGCCATCGCCGACGCCATGGACCGCCGGCGGCTGATGCTGATCACCTCGGTCGGGGCCGCGGTCACCAGCGCGCTGCTCGCCGTCCAGGCCGGGCTGGGGATGGACAACCTGGCCGTGCTGTGGGTGCTGACCGCGTTCGTGTCGGCGTTCTCCGCGGTCAACCAGCCCACCCGCAGCGCCGCCATCCCGGCCGTGGTGGGCACCGAGCTGGTCCCGGCGGCCAACGCACTGGCGATGACGGTCCGGCAGATAGGCGTCATCGCCGGGCCGCTGCTGGCCGGTGTGCTCATCGGCCAGGGCGAGCTCTTCCTGACCTACGTGGTCGACGCCGTCGGGTTCGCCGCCGCCGTCTGGCTGGTGCGCGGCCTGCCGCCGCTGCCTGTGGCCGGGGCGGCGGGCCGGGTCCGGATCGGGTCCGCGGTGCGCGGCGTGCTGGACGGCTTCGTCTTCCTGCGCACCCAGCCGGTGCTGCTCATGACCTTCGTCGTGGACATCATCGCGATGCTGTTCGCCTGGCCGCAGGCGGTGTTCCCCCAGCTGGCCGCCACGGAGTTCAGCGGCGACGCCAACAGCCTGGGCTGGCTCTACGCCGGCATCTCGATCGGCTCGCTGGTCATGGGCCTGACGTCGGGCTGGGTGAGCCGGGTCGACCGGCAGGGCGCCGTGGTGCTCGGCGCGATCGCGGTGTGGGGCGTGGCGATCATCGGGTTCGGCCTGGCCGGGTCGCTGTGGTTCGCCGTGCTCTGCCTGGCCGTGGCCGGCGCCGGCGACATGGTCAGCGCGGTGCTGCGCAGCTCGATGCTGCAGCTGGCCGCCCCCGACGACATGCGCGGGCGGATGCAGGGCGTGTTCATCGTCGTGGTGGCCGGCGGTCCGCGGTTGGGCGACCTGCGCGCGGGTGCGCTGGCCAGTGCGTTCGGCGTCTCGGTGGCGATGTGGACCGGTGGCGTGGTGATCGTCGTCGCCATGGCGGTGGTCGCCGTCGCCGTCCCGTCCTTCTGGCTGTTCCGGGCCTCACGGGCGGCGCGGACGATCTAGGGCCGGTTCGGGCGTGCGGTGCCCCCGGACCGGGCAGTGGGGGGCATGGCCCTCTCCCGGATCCTCGTCCTCGTGCTCGCCGGTGGTGCCGGTGGCCGGCTGGAGCTGCTCACCGAGCACCGGGCCAAACCGGCCGTGCCCTTCGGCGGGGTCTACCGGCTGGTGGACTTCCCGCTGTCCAACTGCCAGCACTCCGGCATCGCCGACGTGTGGGTCGCCGTGCAGTTCCACCCGACGTCGCTCTCGGAGCACCTGGCCAACGGCCGGCCCTGGGACCTGGACCGCACCACCGGTGGGCTGATGACCCTGCCGCCGTTCCGCGGCACCGACCGCGGGGGCTGGGCGACCGGCACCGCCGACGTGCTGTGGCGCCAGGCCGACCTGGTGCGCGGGTTCGACCCCGACGCCCTGGTCGTGGTCAGCGCCGACGCGGTCTACCAGCTGGACTACCGGGCCGTCGCCGAGGAGCACCTGGGGTCCGGCGCCGAGGTCACCATGGTCACCACCGAGGTCGCCGCGGACGACGCCTCCCGCTACGGGATCGTGCAGACCGACGGGGAGCGGGTGACCGACTACGCCTACAAGCCCGACGAGCCGGCGACGACGACGGCCACCAACGAGGTCTTCGTGTTCACGCCCCGGCCCACGCTGGACCGGCTGGAGGCGCTGGCCGCCGACGCCGGGGAGGAGGGCCTGGCCGACCTCGGCGACGGCCTGCTGCCGGCGCAGACCGCCGACGGGCTGGCCCGGGCGCACCGGTTCGAGGGCTACTGGCGCGACGTCGGCACCGTGCCGGCCTACTGGCAGGCGCACATGGACGTGCTGGCTCCCGACCCGCCGATCGACCTGGACGACCCGGCGTGGCCGGTGCACACCCGCGGCGGCCGGCACTCCGCGGCCCGGCTGCTGCCCGGCGCCTCCGTCGAGGGCTCGCTGGTCTCCGGCGGCACCCGGGTGGGCGGCACCGTGCACCGGTCGGTGCTCTCGCCCGGCGTGGTCGTGGAGGCGGGCGCGACGGTGACCGACTCGGTGCTGCTGCCCGGGGTGCGGGTGCGGGCCGGTGCGCGGGTGCACCGGGCGGTGCTCGACGACGGGGTGGACGTCGGCCGGGACGCCACGGTCGGCGGGGACGGCGACGTCGCCCTGGTGGGCCGGCGCGCGGCGCTGGAGGCCGGTGCCGTGGTGGCCGCCGGGGCCCGGCACCCCGAGCCGGAGTGAGACGGATACGGTCCTGAACGACGCTCACGACCGCCTGGAGGGCGCGTGCTCGAGTTCGACGGACTGGTCAAGACCTACGGTGACAACCGGGTGCTGCAGGGGGTCGGCTTCACCGTGGCGCCCGGGCAGATGTTCGGGTTCTGCGGCTCCAACGGCGCCGGCAAGACCACGACCATGCGCATCGCGATGGGCCTGGCCCGGGCCGACGCCGGCGAGGTCCGCTGGCGCGGCACGGCGCTCGACGACGCCAGCCGGCAGCGGATCGGCTACATGCCCGAGGAGCGCGGCCTCTACCCGAAGATGAAGGTCGCCGACCAGCTCACCTACTTCGCCCGGCTGCACGGCGCCGGCTCCGCCGACGCCGACCGCGCTGTGCAGGAGTGGACCGAGCGGCTGGGCCTGGCGGACAAGCGCGGCGAGCGGGTGGAGAAGCTGTCGCTGGGCAACCAGCAGCGGGTCCAGCTGGCGGCCGCACTGGTCAGCGGGCCCGAGGTGCTCATCCTCGACGAGCCGTTCTCCGGCCTCGACCCGGTCGGCGTCGACTCCCTCGCCGACGCCCTGCTGGAGCGGTGCCGGGCCGGCGTCCCCGTGGTGTTCTCCAGCCACCAGCTCGATCTGGTCGAGCGGCTGTGCGACGCGGTCGGCATCCTCGCCCGCGGCCGGATCGTGGCCAGCGGCACCGTGCCGGAGCTGCGCCGGCGGGAGGGCGGCCGGCAGCTGCGGGTCGTCGTCCCCGACGCCGGCCCCGGCTGGGCGGACGGCGTCCCCGGCGTCCGGGTGGTCAGCGAGCAGCGCGGGGACACCGTGCTCGAGCTCGACCCGGCCACCGACGACCAGGCCGTCCTCGCCGCGGCCCTGCGCACCGGCCGGGTGACCCACTTCGCCCGGCGCGAACCCAGCCTGGTGGAGCTCTTCCGCGAGGCGGTGGCGGCGTGAGCGCGGCGGGTCAGGTCCGGCTGGTCGCCCGTCGGGAGATCACCACCCGGGTGCGGGACAAGGGCTTCATCATCAGCTCGCTGGTCATCGTGCTGCTCGTCGTCGGCGTCATGATCTTCCAGCTCGTGGCCGGCGGGCGGACCTCGACGACCACCATCGGCGTCGTCGGCGGCAACCCCTCGGTGGAGACCGCGCTGCAGCAGGCCGGCGAGGCCTCGGGCACCGCGGTCACCGTCACCGAGCTGCCCGACGAGGCCGCCGCCCGGCAGGCGGTCAGCGACGGCGACGTGGACGGCGCCGTCCTCGACCCGGTCGGGGACTCCCCGCAGCTGCTGGTGGAGTCCTCGGGCAGCGTGGACGACATCGTGCGCTCCGCGGTCGGCGCGCTGTCGGTGGGCGCGCAGCTGGCCGCGCAGGGCGTGGACCTGCAGCCTGCGCCGAACGTGTCGGTCACCGAGCTCGACCCCTCCGACGAGGACGACGGCCCCGCGGTCGTGGTGGCGCTGGTGGGCGTCGTGGTGCTCTACGGCCTGCTCATCCTGTTCGGCCAGTTCGTCGCGCAGGGCGTGGTGGAGGAGAAGTCCTCCCGGGTCGTGGAGCTGCTGCTGTCGACGATGAAGCCCTGGCAGCTGCTGGCCGGCAAGATCCTCGGCCTCGGCGTGCTGGGCCTGGCGCAGATGGTGCTCATCGCCGTGGTCGGCGTGACCGGTGCGCTGGCCCTCGGCGTGGTCAGCGTCCCCGGCCAGCTCATCGGCACCGTGCTCGTGGTCATCGGCTGGTTCCTGGTCGGCTACGCCTTCTACGCCTCGGTGTTCGCCGCCGCGGCGTCGCTGGTCAGCCGGCAGGAGGACCTCGGCAGCGTGCTCACCCCGACCACCCTGCTGCTGGTGGTCGGCTTCTTCATCTCCATCCAGGCCGGCCAGGACCCGGGTTCGGGCCTGGCCACCGTCACGTCGTTCGTCCCCGGGCTGACCCCGCTGGTGATGCCGGTGCGGATGGCCGCCGGCGACGTCCCGCTCTGGCAGGTGCTGCTGGCCGTGGCGATCATGGCCGTCGCCATCGCGCTGGTCGTCCGGGTCGGCGGCCGGGTCTACGCCGGCGCCCTGCTGCGCACCGGGGGCAAGACCAAGCTCCGCGAGGCCCTCACGGCCGAGCGCGCCTGACATCCGCCTCCTCCCCGCCGAGGCAAGGGATCCCTTCCATCACGGGTGGGGCCCATCCGTGGTGCAGGGGCTCCCTTGCCTCGGCGGGGGAGAGGGTGCAGCAGCCGGGCGGCGCCTGCGCAAGGGGCACGGCGGATCGGTGGACGGCGCCCAGCTGTCCACAGGCGTCGCCCCCGACCGTTCGCCAGCGGGTGCAGGGTGCGCCCCGTGTCCGGGAAGAAGGAACTGCTCGCTGCCCTCGCGGCCCACGGCGGCATCGCGACCAGGCAGGAGCTGCTGCAGGCGGTCCCGGCCCGCACCGTCGACGCGGGAACCAGACTCCGCTGGGTGACCCGGCTGCACCCGCACACCTACGTCGCGACGGCGACCACGGTGACCGACGAGCTGCGGGCACGGGCGGCTCTGCGGTACGCGATGCGGGATGCCGCGCTCAGCCACCTCACGGCCCTCGCCCTCCACCGCGGCGAACCGCTGGGCGGCACCGTCCACCTCACCGTCGACCACGGTCGCCGGCTGGCCGGCGGTCCGCGGTTGGTGGTCCACCGCCGCACCGGGTTCGTCGCGGCCCCACCCATGTGCCGCACCGTGCGCGGGCTGCTGCTGACCGAGCCGGCGAGGACCGCAGTGGACTCCTGGCCCCTCCTCCCGTTGCGTGATCGTCGCCCCGCGGTGATCGATCTGGTCCGGCGCGGCACGGTGTCCGGTCAGGAGTTGGATGCCGCGCTCCGGCAGCGGGCGAACGTGGCCGGTCACGTCGAGCTGCGCCGGACCATCGCCCTCGTCCTGGACGGCGTCCGCAGCGAGCTCGAGGCGCTGGGGGTGCTCGGGGTCTTCGCCCACCCGGAGCTGCCACCCAGCCAGGGCCAGCGTCGTGTCGACCTCCCGGGACGGCGCTGCTACCTCGACCGGTGCTGGCCCGAGGCGGGACTGGTCGTCGAGCTGGACGGGGCTGCCCACCACACCTCGCCGGAGGACCGCCGCAGGGATCTGGAACGGGACCGCCTGCTGTCCGCCGCGGGGTGGCTCGTGCTCCGGTTCACCTACGCCGACGTGGTCCGTGACCCGGCTGCTGTCCGGGCCCAGGTGTTGGCGGTGTACCGCGCCCGCGTCGGCCGGTGCGCCGTCTGAACCATCCCGCCGAGGCAAGGGATCCCTTCCATCACGGGTGGGGCCCATCCGTGGTGCAGGGGCTCCCTTGCCCCGGCCGGCTGGGAGGCGGCGCTTGACCTGGGGGCGGTTGGGGATCCCCCCGGCGGGGGTAGCGCGCGCGGCATGAGCATGCAGCTGGGCTACACGATGATGACCGAGCAGGCCGGCCCGAAGGAGCTGGTCTCGCACGTGGTCGGGGCCGAGGAGGTCGGCTTCGACTTCGCGGTCAGCAGCGACCACTACTTCCCGTGGCTGGACTCGATGGGCCACGCGCCCAACGCCTGGGTCACCCTCGGCGCGGCCGCGCAGGCCACCAGCCGCATCGACCTGATGACCTACGTGACCTGCCCGATCATGCGGTACCGCCCCGCCGTGGTCGCCCAGCAGGCCGCCACCCTGCAGATCCTCGCCGACGGCCGGTTCACCCTCGGCCTGGGCGCGGGGGAGAACCTCAACGAGCACGTCATCGGGGAGGGCTGGCCGCCGGTCGCGGTGCGGCACGAGATGTTCGCCGAGGCGGTGCAGCTGATCAAGGAGCTGCTCGCCGGCGACGGCTACACCACCTTCCACGGCGACTACTTCGACGCCGACGGCGCCAAGATCTGGGACCTGCCCGAGGGCGGGGTGCCCATCGGCATCGCCGTCTCGGGCAAGCAGTCCTGCGAGCTCGCCGGCGAGTACGCCGACGTCATGATCGGCACCGAGCCCAAGCCCGAGCTCGGCGAGATGTTCGACGCCGCGGGCGGGGCCGGCAAGAACCGCGTGGGCCAGATGCCGATCAGCTTCGACCGCGACAAGTCCGCCGCCGTCACCCGCGCGCACGACCTGTTCCGCTGGTTCGGCCTGGGCTGGAAGGTCAACGCCGACCTGCCCGGGACGGCGGGGTTCGAGGCGGCCAGCCAGTTCGTCCGCGAGGAGGACGTCGAGGGCTCCCTGCCGTGCGGGGACGACGTCGGCGCGGTGATCGAGGCGGCGCAGGAGTACGCCGACGCCGGCTACACCCACCTCGCGCTCGTGCAGATCGGCGGCGACCAGCAGCAGCCCTACCTGGAGTGGACGCAGCAGGAGCTCATGCCGGCCTGGCGGGAGGCCTTCGCGTGATCGACCCGCGCACGAAGCACCCCGCCTCCTCGGCCATCCCCGGGTTGCAGGTCGAGCACCCCGGCGGCGCCGGCGAGCTCACCCCGCGTCCCGACCACGGCGAGGAGTCCTACCGCGGCTCCGGCCGGCTGGAGGGGCGCCGGGCGCTGATCACCGGCGCCGACTCGGGCATCGGCCGGGCCGTGGCGATCGCCTACGCCCGGGAGGGCGCCGACGTCGCGATCTCCTACCTCTCCGAGGACGCCGACGCCGAGGAGACCGCGCGGCTGGTGCGGGAGGCCGGCCGCACCGCGCTGCTGCTCCCCGGTGACATCGCCGAGGAGTCCGTCGCCAAGGGCCTGGTGGCGCAGACCGTCGACGGGCTGGGCGGACTGGACCTGCTGGTGCACAACGCCGCGTTCCAGAACGTGGTCGACGACGTCCTCGGCTTCTCCACCGAGCTGGTCGACCGCACGTTCCGCACCAACGTCTACGCGTTCCTGTGGCTGCTGCAGGCCGCGAAGCCCGAGCTGGCCCCCGGGTCGTCGATCATCGTGACCAGCTCGGTGCAGGCGTTCACGCCCTCGCCGAACCTGGCTGCCTACGCCGCCACCAAGGCGGCGCTGGTCAACCTGACGAAGTCGATGGCCGACGAGTTCGCCCAGGTCGGGGTGCGGGTCAACTGCGTCGCCCCGGGGCCGGTCTGGACGCCGCTGATCCCGGCGACCATGCCCGCCGACCAGGTCGAGGGCTTCGGGGAGCAGGCGCTGCTCGGCCGGGCCGCCCAGCCGGCGGAGCTGGCCGGGGCCTACGTGTACCTGGCGAGCGAGGACGCCAGCTTCACCGCCGGCGAGGTCATCGGGGTCACCGGCGGGTCGCCGATCAACTGACCCGGTAGGCCAGGGCGGTGTGGTCGAGGGAGCGCGGCAGCGCCGTCCCCTCGACCACCCGCCGGCCGGCCACCTGCTCGACCCGGTGGCCGGCGGTGAGCACCGACAGCGCCACCCCGGTCGTGTAGAGCACCAGGTCGCGGCCGGGGCAGCGGGCCGGGCCCGCGCTGAAGGGCACCATCGACCACAGCGAGGCGCTGGTGCCGCCGGGGGCCGCGTCGTCGGCCCACAGCTGCGGGGCGAACCGGTCGGCGTCGTCCAGCAGCTCGTCGTCCCGGTGCGCCAGGGACGACGCGATGACGAACGTGGTGCCGGCCGGGACCGTGCTGCCCGCCCAGTCGGTGTCCTGCGTCGACTCGCGCAGCACCGCCAGCGTGGTCGGCCAGAGCCGGACGGACTCCAGCACGGTCGCCCGCAGCAGGGGCAGGTCCGGCGCCACGGCGTCCGCCCGGTCGACCTCCTCGGCGACCGCGGCGGCGTGGGCGGGGTGGCCGGCCAGCAGGGCCAGCGACCGGTGGGTGGCGATGCCGGCGGCGTCCCAGGCGAACAGCCAGTGCGCGACCTGGTCGGCCACGTGCACGTCGGGGTCGGCGGGCAGCGCGGCGACGGTGGCGGCCAGGCTGCCGGGCTCGGCGGCCTGCACGTAGGCCTCGATGCGGCGCAGCAGCTCGGCCCGGGCGGGGCCGTCGGTGCGCCGCAGGAACGCCCAGTTGGCCCGCGACCGCAGCCTGCCCAGCAGGTCGGTGAGCGCCTCGTCGTCCCGCGCGGCGTCGCCGAGGGTGAGCCGGCGGACGGCCCGCCACCACGCCGGGGCGAAGGTGTCCCAGTCCCACCGGCCGGCGGTGCGCAGGCCGGACAGCTCCTGCGCCGCGATCTGCGCGACCGAGGCGGCCTGCGCGTGCAGGGGGACGTCGACCTGCAGCGCCGTCTCGTTCCAGGCGCGGCGGGCCGGGCGCTCCTCGGGCGGGCTGATCAGCACCCCGCGCGGCTGGAAGTGCTGCAGGGCGGCCCGCTTCTCCCGGGTGGCGGGGGAGAAGGGGGTCGGCCCCTCGGCGAGCAGCCGCCCGGCGTCGCGGGCGGAGAGCACCAGCGCGAGGGAGCGACCGGGGACGCGCAGCAGCAGCGGTCCGTCGCCGTGCCGGCGGCGGCTCGCCTGCAGGGCCCGCACCGCCCGGTCGTCGAGCTGCAGCCGGTCGGCCAGCCGGACCAGCGGCGGCCGCCGCAGGATGATGCCGCGGGCCAGCATGGGGGCCAACGCGGTGCCGGCCAGGCGCAGCGTCTCGCCCACCCCCGCCCGGGAGGCGGGCGCGGGGACGGCGGGGGCGGGGTGCTGGACGGCTCGGTCGTGGAGGGCGGTCACCCGCAGCCGCTACCCGCCTCCGCCGTATCCGGAACCACTCCGTACGTCACGCGGGGCGCAGGCCGGTGACCGGGCCGCGGTAGACCGCAGCAGGGCGGCCGGTGACGCCCGGGCGCACGGTGAACAGCCGGCCGGCGTGCGGGTCGGGGTCGGTCAGACCCTGCGTCGAGGTGCTGATCACCAGCAGGTCGAGGTCCGCGCCCGCGAACGCGCAGCTCGACGTGTTCGGCGTGGGCACCTCGACCACGGCCAGCAGCTCGCCGGTGGACCCGTAGCGGCGCACCTGGCCGGCGCCCCACACCGCGACCCAGAGGCAGCCCTCGGCGTCCACGGTCAGCCCGTCCGGGGCGCCGTTCTCACCGGTCAGGTCGACCACGACGCGGCTGTCCCCGAAGACCCCGGTGGCCACGTCGTAGTCGTAGGCCCGCACCGTGGAGGCGCCGGAGTCGGCGAGGTAGACCGTCGAGCCGTCGCCGGTCCACTCGATGCCGTTGCTGATGGTCAGGTCGCGCAGCACCACGTGCACCGACCCGTCGAGGTCCACCCGGTGCAGCGAGCCCGCGCCCGGGGTCGAGTCGAACGCCATGGTGCCGCCGAAGCACCGGCCGACCGGGTCCGCGGCGCCGTCGTTCATCCGGGTGCCCGCCGCCGGGCCCTCCCCGGGGACGTCGACCAGCGCGGTGGCGGTGCCCTCGGGCGAGAGGTGGGTGAAGCCGCCGTCGGCGCCGAGCAGCCACCCGCCGTCCGCGGCGGGGACGGCGAAGCCGACGGTGCCGCCGCCGCGGTGCGCGGCGACCTGGCGGACGTCGTCCCCGGTGACCTCGCCGCGGAGCACGAGACCGCGGTCGATGTCGACCCAGAGCAGCTCCTGGCGGGCGGCGTCCCAGACCGGTCCCTCGCCGTGGACGGCCGGTTCGACGGTGCTGGCGGGCGTGGCGGTGAGCGTCAGCATGGCGGTCTCCTCCCCGCGACACCGGACCGTCACACGTGGCCTGGAGAATGCGCCCGTGTCCGAAGCAACCGTCGACGTCGCCGACCTCCGCCCCGACGCCCCCGAGGACCGTGCCGACGAGGCACCTCTCCGCGAGGACATCCGGCTCCTGGGCCGGGTCCTCGGCGAGGTGGTGCGCGAGCAGGCCGGCGAGGAGGTGTTCGACCTCGTGGAGGCCGCCCGGGTCGAGGCCTTCCGCATCCGCCGCTCCGAGGTCGACCGCAGCGGCCTCGCCCAGACGCTGGCCGGCCTGGACGTGCGCAGCGCCAACCACGTCATCCGCGCGTTCAGTCACTTCTCGCTGCTGGCCAACCTGGCCGAGGACGTGCACCACGAGCGCCGGCGCCGGCACCACCGCCGCGAGGGGTCCCCGCCGCAGAAGGGCACGCTGGCCGCCAGCTTCGAGCTGCTCGACTCAGCCGGCCTCGACCCGGCCGACGTGGCCCGCGAGCTCGACGGCGCCCTCGTCGTCCCGGTGGTCACCGCGCACCCCACCGAGGTCCGCCGGCGCACGGTGTCGCGGGTGCAGCGCGAGGTGGCCCAGCTGATCCGCACCCGGGAGACCGCCCCCGACGAGGCGCAGTGGTCGGCGCACCTGTGGCGCGAGGTGCTCACGCTCTGGCAGACCGCGCTGCTGCGGCTGTCGCGGCTGCGGCTCGAGGACGAGATCGACGAGGCGCTGCGCTACTACGACCTGTCGCTGTTCGCCGTCGTCCCGCAGATCAACGCCGACCTGCGCGCCGCGCTGCACCAGCGCTGGCCCGACGCCGACCTGCTGCCCACCCCGATGCTGCGCACGGGGTCCTGGATCGGCGGTGACCGCGACGGCAACCCGTTCGTCACCGCGGCCGCCGTCCGGCTGGCCACCACCCGCGCCGCGGAGACCGCGCTGGGCCACCACCTCGGCGAACTGGTCGCGCTGGCCGACGAGCTGTCGATGTCCGAGCGGCTGGTGGCGCCGACCGCCGAGCTCGAGGCGCTGGCCGAGGCCTCCCGCGACGACTCCCCGTTCCGCGCCGACGAGCCCTACCGCCGGGCGCTGCGCGGCATCTACCGGCGGCTGGCCGCCACCGCGCTGTCGGTGGTCGGGCACGTGCCCGGGCCCCTGCCCGACGTCGAGCTCGAGCCCTACGCCGAGCCGGCCGAGCTGATCGCCGACCTCGACGTGGTCGCGGCCTCGCTGCGCACCCACGGCGCCGGGGCGCTGGCCGACGACCGGCTGCGCCGCCTGCGCGACGCCGTCGAGGTGTTCGGCTTCCACCTGTCCGGGCTGGACATGCGGCAGAACTCCTCGGTGCACGAGGAGGTGCTCGCCGAGCTCCTCGCCTGGGCGGGGGTCTGCGAGGACTACGCCGCGCTCGACGAGACCGCCCGGCGCGAGCTGCTGACCGCGGAGCTGCGGCTGCGCCGTCCCCTCGTGGGCGCCGACGCGCAGCTGTCCGAGCTGGCCCGCGGCGAGCTCGACCTGCTGGCCGCCGCGGCCGAGCAGGTGCGCCGGCTGGGCCCGCGCGCGATCCCCAACTACGTGATCAGCATGTGCGAGTCGGTGTCGGACGTGCTGGAGGTCGCCGTCCTGCTCAAGGAGGTCGGCCTGGTCACCCTCGGCGAGGACGGCCTGCCCGCCTCGCCGATCATGATCGCGCCGCTGTTCGAGACGATCGGCGACCTGCAGGGCGGCGGGGAGACCCTCGCCGCGATGCTCGCCGAGCCGGTGTACCGGTCGATGGTCGACGGCCGCGGCGGCACGCAGGAGGTCATGCTCGGCTACTCCGACAGCAACAAGGACGGCGGCTACCTGGCCGCCAACTGGGCGCTGTACCGGGCCGAGCTCGCGCTGGTCGACGTCGCCCGCGAGGCCGGCGTCGAGCTGCGGCTGTTCCACGGCCGCGGCGGCACCGTCGGCCGCGGCGGCGGTCCCTCCTACGAGGCGATCCGGGCGCAGCCGCCGGGGTCGGTCGCCGGGCAGCTGCGCATCACCGAGCAGGGCGAGGTCATCGCCGCCAAGTACGCCGAGCCGGACCTGGCGCGGCGGAACCTGGAGGCGCTGGTCGCGGCCGTGCTGGAGAGCTCGCTGCTGTCCCTGGAGGGCCTGGGCGACGAGGCCGACGAGGTCTACGCGCTCTTCGACGACCTGGCCGGCCGGGCCGAGGCCGCCTACCGCGCGCTGGTGCACGACACCCCGGGGTTCGTCGAGTGGTTCCGGGCGGCCACCCCGATCCGCGAGCTGGCTGAGCTGAACATCGGCTCGCGGCCGCCCTCGCGCAAGCCCGGCGACAGGATCACCGACCTGCGGGCCATCCCGTGGGTGTTCAGCTGGTCGCAGACCCGGATCATGCTGCCGGGCTGGTTCGGCACCGGGACGGCGCTGCAGTCCTGGATCGACGACGACCCGGCGAAGCTGGCCCGCCTGCAGGACCTGCACGCGCGCTGGCCGTTCTTCCGCACGGTGCTGTCGAACATGGGCATGGTGCTGGCCAAGACCGACCTGGAGCTGGCCGCCCGGTACGCCGAGCTGGTGCCCGACGAGGACCTGCGCCACCGGGTCTTCGACGTCATCACCGCCGAGCACGAGCGCACCGTCGCCGTCCTGCTGGCGATCACGGGCGCGGACCACCTGCTGGCCGACAACCCGTCGCTGGCCCGCTCGATCCGCAACCGGTTCCCCTACCTGGAGCCGCTGCACCACCTGCAGGTCGAGATGCTGCGCCGCCGCCGCGAGGGGGACGACGACGAGCTGGTCCGCCGCTGCATCCAGCTGACCATCAACGGCGTGGCGACGGCCCTGCGCAACTCCGGCTGAGGCGCCCCCGGGCTCAGCGTTGATCAGGGAGGTTGATCCAACTCCGTCCTCCTGCGCCAGATCTGGTGCAGGAGGACGGACCCCGGTGCAGGGAGTGGTCAGCTGCGGGCGCCGGGCCGGGTGCGGCGGACGGCGACGGCCCAGGTGACCAGGTAGGCCAGGTACCCCCCGGCGACGGCCGCGGTTCCTGCCACGACCACCCCGTCGCCCAGGGCCAGGGCGGTGGCGAGCACCCGCGTGCCGGCCACGGCCGGTTCGAGCGACGCGTCGAAGACGACGGGCACGTACTGCGGCAGCGAGGTGGTCAGCAGCAGACAGGTGAGGGCGTGCAGCACGGCTGCCGCGATCAGCGCCACCGCCGTCACCGGCATCGCGGGGGGTTCGTCCTCCTGCACGGGAGTCCGTCTCCCTGCACCAGAGCTGGTGAGGGAGGACGGAGTCGGATCAACCTCCCTGATCAACGCTGCACGCGGGCGGCGGTGCGGAGGGCCTCCCGCTCGTGGATCGTCGTCCGCGCGCGGCCCCGCTCCGCGCCCAGGGCGTGCTCGGCCTCGTCGATGGACCGCCAGTTCTCCAGCAGCACCGGCCGGCAGCCGCGTGCCCGCAGCGTCTCCACCAGGTCGGGCCCCTCGACCCGCGGCAGCGTCGGCGCGTCGGCCAGCAGCGCGGCCACCGTCTCGCGGGCGTCGTGCTTGTTGGTGCCGACGACGCCGCTGGGCCCGCGCTTGATCCACCCGGCCACGTACTCGCCGGGGCTCGGCGCGCCGTCCCGCAGCACCCGGCCGCCCTCGTTGGGCACCACCCCGCCCGACACCGGCAGGCCGGGCAGGTCCTGCCCGGCGTACCCGACGGCGGCGACGACCAGGTCGGCGGCGAGCTCCTCGGTCTCCCGGGTGCTCGTCAGCCGGTCGGCCGGGTCGACCGCCACCCGCTCCACGACCACGCCGGTGACCCGGTCCCGGCCGGTCAGCCGCACCGGCCGGGCGAAGAAGCGCAGCCGCACGGTGGCCTTGCCCGGCTCCGGGACGTGCTCGGCGAACTCCCGCAGCGTCGCCAGGTTCCGGGCGACCGCCCGGACCTCGGACTCCTCGTCCAGCCCCTCGGGGTCGGTCAGCGCGACCGCGGCGGACAGGTGGCCCAGCTCCCGCAGCTCCTGCGTGGTGAAGGACGCCTGCGCGGGACCCCGCCGGCCCAGCAGCGTGATCCGCTCGACCGGCGCGGTGGCCAGCGCGTCCAGGACGTGCTGGGGCATGTCGGTGGTCTCCAGCTCCGCCGGGCCGCGGGCCAGCACCCGCGCCACGTCCAGGGCCACGTTGCCGACCCCGACCACCACGACGTCGCGGGCCCGGGCCACCGCCTGCTCCACCCGGGCCCGGTCGGCGTCCGGGTGGCCGGTGTACCAGGCGACGACGTCGGTGGCGGCCAGGCTCCCGGGCAGGTCCTCGCCCTCGATCCCGAGCCGGCGAGCCCCCGAGGCGCCGTGGGTGAAGACCACCGCGTCGGCGTGCGCCCGCAGATCGGCCACCGACAGGTCGCGGCCCACCTCGACGTCGCCGACGAACCGCACCGACGGGTGGTCCAGCGTGTGCCGCAGCGTGTCCGCCAGCGCGCGCATCTTGAGGTGGTCGGGCGCGATGCCGTGCCGGACGAGGCCGAAGGGGGTGGGCAGCCGGTCCAGCAGATCGACGGCCACCGGGACCTCGTCCTGGCCGGCCAGCGCCTCCGCCGCGTAGATGCCGGCCGGACCGGCCCCGACGACGGCCACCCGCAACGGTCGGTCCATGCGCGCACGATGCCCTACCGGCACGCCGGGCACCAGGGCACGCTGGGCGCCGTGGGCAGCGACGTCGTCGTCGTCGAGTTCGACGTGACCGGACCGGTCGTCGAGTGGCGCGGACCCGCGCCCCACCACTTCCTCGAGGTGACCGGGGAGCCGGCCGACCTGGTGCACGACGTCGCCCGCCGGGTGACCTACGGCTGGGGCATGGTCCCGGTGCGCGTCCGCGTCGGCGCGACCACGTCGACCACCGCGCTGTGGCCCAGGGACGGCGGCTACGTCGTCCCGCTGAAGCTGGCCCTCCGACGGGCGGAGGGCATCGACCTGGGGGACGTGGTCACCGCGCACGTCGAGGTGCAGGGGTGAGCCCCCTCGGCGCGGGGCAGACCACGGGCATGACCGTCACCGTCGTCGCCACCATCACGCCCAAGCCCGACCGCTTCGACGCCGTCCGCGAGGCGTTCGTGCAGGCCATCCCGGCCGTCCACGAGGAGGCCGGCTGCGAGCTGTACGCGCTGCACGAGGGCGGTGGGGTGCTGGTCATGGTCGAGCGCTGGTCCGACGGCGCGGCCCTGGAGGCGCACGGCGCCGGGACGACGTTCAACCAGCTCAGCGAGGGCGTCAAGGACGACCTGGCCGAGCCGCTCAAGGTGCACGTGCTGCAGGCCGTCCCGGCCGGGGACGACGCCAAGGGCACGATCAGCTGAGCCGCAGCTCCAGGAACCGGTTGTCCGGCCCGGCCACGTAGTCCCCGAACGGGCCCCGGTCGGTGAACCCGGCCCGCCGGTAGAGCGCGACGGCGGGGGCGAAGGGCGGGGCGGTGCCGGTCTCCAGCACCACCCGGTCCAGCCCCCGCCCCCGCGCGGCGGCCAGGGCGTGCTCCAGCAGCGCGGCGGCGACCCCGCGGCGCAGGTGGTCCGGGTGGGTGCGCATCGACTTCAGCTCGCCGGCCGCCGAGAGGGCGACCATCCCGGCGAGCGCATCGCCGTCCCACGCCGTCCAGACCGTCATGCCCGGGCCGGTCAGGCCGGTGAGGTCGAGGGCGTAGGACGTCCCGGGCGGCGAGTCGGCCAGCATCGACCCGACGTGCAGCGCGACCAGGTCACGGACGCGGGGGTCGGAGGACTTGCCCGACCCGCCGGTCCCGGTGATGCCCAGGACCGGGACGCGAGGTCGTCGGGGCGGATGGTCAGACGGCTGGTCAGACGGCCTGGCAGGTCGGGCACCAGAACAGGTTCCTGCCCACCATCTCCTCGGTGCGCACGGGGGTGCCGCACAACCGGCACGGCTGCCCGGCCCGCCGGTAGACGTAGTGCGCGTCGACCCGGCTGGCCGCACCGCGCTTGCGGGTGCGGTCCTCGGGCCGGGTGGTGACGATCCGCCCGGCCCGCACGCCGGCGCGCAGCAGCACGACCAGGTCGGCCCACACCGCGTCCCACTCCGCCTCGGTGAGGGCCTTGCCGGGCCGGAAGGGCGAGATGCCGTGCCGGAAGAGCACCTCGGCGCGGTAGACGTTGCCGACCCCGGCGAGCACGGACTGGTCCATCAGCAGCGCGCCGACCGCCTGCCGGGACCGGCTGATCCGCGCCCATGCCCGGCCCGGGTCCGACCTCCGCAGCGGGTCGGGGCCGAGCCGGTCGAGGATCAGCTGCACCTCGCCGTCGGTGATGAGCTCGCAGGCGGTGGGGCCGCGCAGGTCGGTCCAGACACCCTCGCCGTCCTCCCCGGGCCCCTCCCAGCGCATCCGCAGCGCGCCGCGCGGCTCGGGCGGCAGGCCGGTGCCGGTCGTGTACTTCCCGTAGAGCCCCAGGTGCACGTGCACCACGTCGGGGCCGAAGACGGCGAACAGGTGCTTGCCGTAGGAGGTCACCTCGTCGAGCACGCGGCCGTCGACCAGCTCGGCCTCGGCGGCGAACCGGCCCTGCGGGCTGGTCACGTGCACCTCGCGGCCGGCGAACCTCCCGTGCTGCTCACGGGCCAGGCGGAACAGGGTGTGGCCCTCAGGCACCGGCGATCACCCGCTGATCCTGCCCCGGGTGCAGGATCGCCGCATGACCGTGACCCCTGCCCTGGCCCGCCGCGCCTGGGGGACCCTGGAGACCCTGCACGTCACCGGGTTCTTCGCCCCCGAGGTGGCCGCGGCCTACGAGCGGTTCGGCGTGCCGGCCACCCGCGCCGGCTACTTCGCCGCCCGGGCCTCGGCGTTCGGCCCGTGCCGGCCCGAGCTCGTCGTCGCCACGTTCTACGTCTTCGCCCCGCGGCTGGTGCACGCCGCCGTCCCCGCGGTGTGGGACGCCGCAGCGCCCGAGGAGTGGGCGGCCGCCCGCCGCGAGGCGGTAGCGACCCGGCTGCACGACGTGCTGGGCGAGCCGGACGTCGCCGAGGCGGTGGACCTGGCCCGCGAGGCCTGCGCCGGGCTGACGCCGGCGGGCCGGCCGGTCCACGCCGCGTGGTCGGCGGTCCCGTGGCCCGAGGACCCGCTGCTGCAGCTGTGGCACGCCGGCCTGCTGCTGCGCGAGCACCGCGGCGACGGGCACGTCGCCGCGCTGCAGACCTCCGGGCTGGACCCGGTCGAGGCGCTGGTCACCGGCGGGCTCGCGTCGGGGTCGGTGGACTTCGTGCGCTCCACCCGCGGCTGGACCGACGCCGAGTGGGACGCCGGGGTGCAGCGGCTCCGGCTGCGCGGCCTGGTGGACGACGACGGGCTGACGCAGGCCGGCCGCGACCTGCGCGACGACGTCGAGACCGTCACCGACCTGCTCGCGACCGAGGGCTGGGCGCACCTGGGCCCGCAGAAGGTGGAGCGGCTGGTCGAGCTGGTGACGCCGCTGCGGCAGCGCATGCTGGACTCGGGCACCCTGCCGGACTGGATCCGCAGCCGCGGCTGAGCGCCCCGGCGCGCACTGGGGCACGCTGGGGTGGTGACGACCGATCCGTGCGCGGGGGGCTCCGCGGCCCGCACCGCCGGTGAGGCGATGGTGCGCGCCCCCAAGACCTGCGGCGTCGGCACCACCACCGGGCAGGCGCGGGCGTTCTTCGCCGACGACCACGTGCACGCGCTGCTGGTGGTCGACGGCGTCCGGCTGGTCGCCGTCGTCGAGCGCGACGACCTGGCCGGCCCGGACCAGCAGCCGGTGGAGGAGCTCGGCCGCCTCGAGGGCCGCACCGTGCCGCCGTCCGAGCCGGTGCAGGTCGTGGCGGCGCGGTTGCGGGCCGAGGGCCGGCGGCGCACCGCGGTGGTCGACGACACGGGCCGGCTGCTCGGCCTGCTGTGCTTCAAGCGCAGCGGCCGCGGCTTCTGCACCGACGCCGACGTCGCCGCCCGCGCCGCCGACCGGGACCTGCTGCCGGCCTAGCGGCCCCGCGCCTTGGCGTAGCGGTCGAGGGCGACCTCGCGCTCGTGCTTGTGGTCCACGATCCGCTCCGGGTAGCCCTCGGGCAGGCCGTCGGCGACGTCCCACGGCTCGTGCACCTTCTTGCCCTCGATGCCGCGCAGCTCGGGGACGTAGCGGCGCACGTAGTCGCCGTCCGGGTCGAACTTCTGGCCCTGGCTGACCGGGTTGAAGACGCGGAAGTAGGGCGCGGCGTCGGTGCCGGTGCCGGCGACCCACTGCCAGCCGTGGTTGTTGCTGGCCAGGTCGCCGTCGACCAGGTGCTGCATGAAGTACCGGGCGCCGCGGGTCCACTCCTGGTGCAGGTCCTTGACCAGGAAGCTGGCGGTGATCATCCGCATCCGGTTGTGCATCCAGCCCTCGGCCAGCAGCTGGCGCATCGCGGCGTCGACGACCGGGAAGCCGGTGCGGCCGGCGGCCCAGGCCTCGAAGTCCTCGTCGGCCTGCTCGCCGGTGGAGTAGGTCATCCCCTGCAGCTCGGGGTTGTAGTACTCGCGGGCGGTCTCGGGCCGGTGCCAGAGCACGTCGGCGTAGAAGTCCCGCCAGCACAGCTCGGTCGTGTAGGTCTCCACGCCCTTGCCGACCTTCCCGGAGTCGGCGATGTCCTTGAGCAGGGTGCGCGGGTGCACGGTGCCGAAGTGCAGGTGCGCCGACATCCTGCTGGTGGTGTCCAGGTCGGGCCGGTTGCGCTCCTCGTCGTAGCCCTCGATCCGGTCGTCGAGGAAGGCCTTCCAGCGCCGGTGCGCCGCGGCCTCACCCGGCTCGAGCACCTCGGTGTCGCCGAGGTCGGGTGCCTCGGGCAGGTCCTCGCCGTCGGCGCGGGCCCAGCTCACCTTCCGGGGGCGGGCCGCCGGGTCGTGCCAGCCGTGGTCGCGCCACCGGCGGGAGAAGGGGGTGAACACCTTGAAGGGGGTGCCGTCGTCCTTGGTGATCGTGCCCGGGGCGACGGCGTACGGGGAGCCGGTGCGCACCAGCGCGGCGTCGTCGCCGAGCGCCTTCTCCACCGCGGCGTCGCGCTGCCGGCCGTAGGGCCCGGTGTCCCCGGCGATGTGCACCGTGTCGGCGCCGACCTCGCGGGCGAGGGCGGGGACGACGTCCTGGGGCGTGCCGTGCCGGACGACCAGCCGGCCGTCGGTGGCCTCGTGCAGCTCGGCCAGGCAGCCGGCCAGGAAGTGCCTGCGGGGGTCGCCGGACTTCTCCCAGATCGCCGGGTCGAGCACGAAGAGGGGGAGCACGTCGCCGGCCTCGCGGGCGGCGAGCAGCGCAGGGTTGTCGCCCAGGCGCAGGTCACGGCGGAACCAGTGGATGGCGGTCGGCACCGCCCGAACCTACGGATTCTGCGAGGTCAGCGCGCGGTGAGCGGCAGGCCGAAGTGCGGCCGGTCGTCGGGGCGCACCAGGTCGTGGTCGGCCGGGTGCTGCTGCAGGTAGTGCCGGACGAAGGAGCAGTAGGGCAGCACCGACAGGCCGCGCTCGCGGGCGCTGGCGAGGACCGCGGCCACGAGGACCGTGCCCAGCCCCCGGCCGGCGACGGCGGGGGACACCTCGGTGTGCGGGAGCGTCATCACGTCGTCGTCGACGTGGTAGCTCGCCATGCCGACGACCTGGCCGTCGACGCTGATCTCGAAACGCCCGCGGGACGGGGCGTCCTCCACGTGCACCTGCTGCGTGCTGCTCATCGTGCTGATCCCACCTCCTGCCCGGCTCCGCTGCCGGGACCTGGAGCCCGCGCTCGACTCCGGACAGACAAGGTAACCGCTTCGTCTCGTTTCCGCTTCCACCCAGGACCACGATCCTGCTCCTCCGGGGGTTCCCGGACGGCGGCGACGCGCCCGCTAACCTCGACCCGCACCCGGGCCCCCGTAGCTCAGGGGATAGAGCGACGGTTTCCTAAACCGCAGGCCGCAGGTTCGAATCCTGCCGGGGGCACCTCAGGCGGCCCGCTGCACCTCGAACCGGTGCCCGCGCGCCGCGGCCCGGCGGGCGCACTGGTCCAGCGCGAGCCGCGCCCCCGGCGGCCAGGAGGCCACCCGCGCGGCGTCGACGACCACGTCGCCGCGGAACACCGCCAGCCGCAGCTGGCGCAGCACCCGGGCGATCTCCGCCCCGTCCGTCCCGTTGTCCATGCCGTCGATCCTGGCGACGGCGGCGTCCCCGCACATCGGCCCGGGGTCCCATCCGTGCCTCCACCCGGAGGTGGACCTACGTCTGCAGGAGTACGCCGCGCGGGCCGAGGTGACGCCGCGGGGGCGACGACGGCGGGCCCGGCGCGCAGCAGGCTGGACGCCATGATCGAGCTGCAGGGGTTGACCAAGCGCTACGGCGAGCGACTCGCCGTCGACGACGTCACGGTGACGGTCCGGCCGGGCGTCGTCACCGGGTTCCTGGGCCCCAACGGCGCCGGGAAGTCCACGACCATGCGGATGGTGCTGGGCCTGGACCGGCCCACCGCCGGCACCGCGCTGGTGAACGGCCGGCCCTACGCCGAGCACCGGGACCCGCTCCGCGAGGTCGGCGCGCTGCTGGAGGCCCGGGCGCTGCACCCCGGCCGCACCGCCCGCGCCCACCTGCAGGCACTGGCCGCCACGGCCGGCCTGCCCCGGGCCCGGGTCGACACCGTGCTGGAGCTCGCCGGGCTCACGGCGGTGGCCGGCAAGCGGGTCGGCGGGTTCTCCCTCGGCATGGGCCAGCGGCTCGGCGTGGCCACCGCGCTGCTCGGGGACCCGGCCACCGTCGTGCTCGACGAGCCGGTCAACGGCCTGGACCCCGACGGCGTGCTGTGGATCCGCACCCTCGCCCGCCGGCTGGCCGCCGAGGGCCGCACCGTCTTCTTCTCCTCCCACCTGATGGCCGAGATGGCGGTGACCGCCGACCACCTGGTCGTGATGGGCCGGGGCCGGCTGGTCGCCGACGTGCCCACCGGCGAGTTCATCCGCCGGGCCGGGGGCGACGGCGTCCGCGTGCGCAGCCCGCGGGCCGGCGAGCTCGCCGGGCTGCTCACCGGACCCGACGTCGTCGTCGAGTCCGCCGAGCGCGGCGTGCTGCTGGTCCGCGGCGTGCCGGCGGAGGTCGTCGGCGACCGGGCCGCGGAGGCCGGCATCGCACTGCACGAGCTCACCCCCGTCCAGGCCTCCCTCGAGGAGGCGTTCATGGCGCTCACCGCCGACGAGCGCGAGTACCGCACCGAGGAGCAGCCGGCATGACCACCACCCTGGAGCACACCGCGACCACGACCGGTCTCCTGCGGGGGGAGTGGGTGAAGGCCCGCTCGCTGCGCTCCACCTGGTACGTGCTGGGCGGCTCGCTGGTCGGGATGGTGCTGCTCGGCCTGCTGTTCACCAGCACCGCCGACACCGGCGGGCCCAGCGGGAGCGGCGGGGGCCCGCCCGGCGTCGACTTCGCCCAGCCCCTGACCCTCGCGCTGGCCGGCTACAACCTGGCGCAGCTGGCGATGGGCGTGCTCGGCGTCCTGCTGGTCACCGGCGAGTACACGTCCGGCACCATCCGCAGCACCTTCGCCGCCGCCCCGCGCCGCTGGCCGGTCGTGGCGGCCAAGGCCGCCGTCCTCGGCGCCCTGGTGCTGGTCGTCGCCGCGGCCGGTGCGCTCGCCGCCTACGCCGTCGGCTCGGCCGTCGTCGACGGCATGCCGGGCCTGGCCGAGGACGGCGTCCTGCGGGTGGTGCTGGGGACGGCGCTCTACCTCACCGCGATCACCCTGCTCGGCTCCGCGCTGGGCTGGCTGCTGCGCTCCACGGCCGGCGCCGTCGCGACGCTGTTCGGGCTCGTCTTCCTGCTGCCGGTCCTCGGCGGGCTGCTGCCCGGCGACTGGGGCCCGGACGTGGTGCGCTGGCTGCCCAGCTCGGCCGGCGGCAGCCTGCTGCGGCTGACCACCACCGCCGACCAGTTCGCACCCTGGACGGGGTTCGCCGTGCTGCTGGGCTACGTCGCGGTCGGGCTGGCCGCCGCGGTGTGGCGGCTGCGCACCCGCGACGCCTGAGCGTGGACGATGACCGGCATGACCACGTCGGCCCGCCTGCGCCTCGTCGCGCCGGTGGCCGTGCTGGCGGTGCTCTCGCTGGGCCCGGTGGTCAGGCTCGGCGGGCTCTCGGCCGGCGCGGTGCTGGTCTCGCTGCTGCTGTGGTCGACCGCGCTGGCCCGCCACCGCGCCCCGTTCCCGGCGTTGGTCGTCGCCGTCGTCGTCCTGGGCGCGTGGTGGGCCGGTCACGGCCTGGAGCCCCAGCGGCTGCTGCCGGCCGGGGCGGTCACGCTGTGGCTGCTGGCCTGGGTGGCCGACCGCCGTCCGGCCCGGGAGGTGGTCGCCGCGACCGCCGTCGTCGCGCTGGTGCCGGTGACCCTGGCGGTGCTGGGCCTGCTCGGCCGGCCCGGCGGCGAGGCCGTCGTCCCGATCAGCGCGGCGACCGTGGTGGCCGTGGTCGTCGGGCGCAACCGGCGCACCCGCCGCTCGCTGGTCCGGGCGCTGGAGGACCGCGCGCTGCGTGCCGAGCGGGAGCGGGACGCCGGGGCCCGCGCCGCCGTCGCCGAGGAGCGGACCCGGATCGCCCGGGAGGTGCACGACGTCGTGGCGCACAACATCTCGGTGATGACCGCGCTGGCCGACGGCGCCGGCTACGCCATCGACACCGCGCCGGAGAGGGCCCGCGCCGCCATGGGCCAGGTCGCGGCCACCGGGCGGGAGGCGATCACCGAGATGCACCGGCTGCTCGGTGTGCTGCGCGGCGACGACGAGCACGGAGCGCCGGCCCCCGCGCCGGGGCTGGCCCAGCTCGACGCCCTGGTGGAGCAGGTCCGCGCGGCGGGCCTGCCCGTCGTGCTCACCGTCGGGGGCACGCCGTCCCCGCTCCCGGCCACCGCGCAGCTGGCCGTGCACCGCCTGGTGCAGGAGGCGCTCACCAACACGCTCACCCACGCCGACGGCGCCCGCTGCGCCCGGGTCGCGCTGGAGTGGACCGCCGACCGGCTGCAGGTCGAGGTCACCGACGACGGCCGCGGCACCCGGCCCCGCGACCCCGACCGCCCGCCCGGGCACGGCCTGGTCGGCATGCGGGAGCGGTTCGGCGCGTGGGGCGGCACGGTGGAGACCGGTCCGGCGGACGGCGGCTGGCGCGTGCGCGGGGTGCTGCCGCTGGCTCCGGTGCCCGGGAGCGGGGTGCACGCATGACCACGGTGCTGCTCGTGGACGACGAGCCGCTGGTGCGGGTCGGCTTCGGGATGGTGCTGGACAGCCAGCCCGACCTGCAGGTGGTCGGCCAGGCCGGGGACGGCGCCGAGGCGGTCGCGCTGGCGCGGGAGCTGCGGCCCGACGTGGTGGTGATGGACGTGCGGATGCCCGTGCTGGACGGCGTCGGGGCCACCGCGCAGATCGTCGCCGCGGGCCTGCCCAGCCGGGTGCTGGTGCTGACCACGTTCGACCTGGACGAGCACGCCTTCGCCGCGCTGCGCGCCGGGGCCAGCGGCTTCCTGCTCAAGAACACCCAGCCGGCCGACCTGCTCGCCGCCATCCGCACGGTCGCCGCCGGCGACGCGGTGGTCTCCCCGCGGGTCACCCGGCGGCTGCTGGAGACCTTCGCCGGCCGGCTGCCCGACCCCGCCGCGCGGGACGCCCGGCTGGACCCCCTCACCGACCGGGAGCGGGAGGTGCTCGCCCTGGTGGCCCGCGGCTGGTCCAACGCCGAGGTGGCCGCCGAACTGGTGCTCTCCGAGCTCACCGTGAAGACCCACGTCGGCCGGATCCTGGGCAAGACCGGCCTGCGCGACCGCACCCAGGCCGCGGTGCTGGCCTACGAGACCGGCCTCGTCCGCCCCGAGGGCGGCTGACCGGCCGCGATCAGCGGTGCGGTCCGCCCGGGCCACGGCCCGGCCCGCCCGGACCGGGTCCGCCGCCGGGTCCGCCCGGGGCGCCGTGGTCGGCCCCGGCCGGGCCCGACCCGCCGGGTGCCGGCCCGCCGGGTGCCGGCCCGCCGGGTGCCTGGCCACCGGGCCCGCCACCACTAGGTCCGCCACCACCAGGTCCGCCGCCACCCGGCGGGGTGCTCCCCGGGCCGGCTGCGTGCCCCCCACCCGGGCCGCCGTCCCCGGGTGCGCTGCCCGCGCCCGGCCCGGCGGGGACCGGTGCACCGCCGACGGGACCGCCGGCACCGCTGGAGGTCGGGGCGGACGTCGCCGCCCCCGTCCCGGTGGCCGGGACCGCGGGGTCCGCCACGGGTGTGCTCGTGACCGCCCGCGGGACGACGCCGCGCTGCGCGGCGGGCGCCGGGACCACCTCCGCCGCCGCGGGGACCACCTCGGCCGCCGCGGGGACCACGTCCGCCGCGGGGACGACCTCCGCGGTCGGGGACAGCTGCGGGGCGTCGGCGGGCGCGGCATGCTCGCCGCGCACCTCGGCGGGGCCCGGGACGGCGGCCCCGGCCGCGGCGCCCGGCGTGGCGGCCGGGCCGGCGCCGGTGGCGCCCGCCAGCAGCAGGACGACGCCGGTGATGCCCGCTGCCCCCGCTGCACGGGAGCCCCGCGCGCGCTTGCGGCGGACCGGCGGCCGGGGAGGGCGCGGGTCGGGCACCGGCGGCGGTGCGAGGACGGGGAACTCCCCGACCAGCTGCTCGAAACCCACCACGGCGGGGCGTCGTGCGTCGTCGACCACCGTGGGCATCCCCGTCCGTCCGCGATCCCGGACGGGACCGGCGCCACCCTGACCCGCGCCGGTCGCCCGTGGGCGGTCCCGGTGCGCGAGCGGCCCGCCGTCCTCGTGCGCCCTCACCCAGCGTGGTCGTGCGGCGGCGGTGGTCGGGCTGCCGGGGCCGGGTGCACCGGTTACGTTCGGCCACGACAGCGACCCGCAGCTCGCCGGCGCCGCCTGCCACGAGCCCACCCGGACGAGGAGCACCGTGGCCCGCAGCGTGTACGTCGCCTCCGTCGAGGGCCACTCCGGCAAGTCGATCGTGGCCCTCGGCCTGCTGCACACCCTGACCCGCGAGGTCGGCCGGGTGGGCGTCTTCCGGCCGATCGCCCGCGGCGCCACCGACCCGGTGCTGGACACCCTGCTCGCCCGGGCCACCGCCGAGGTCGGGTTCGCCGAGGCCGTGGGCGTCACCTACGACGACGTCCACGCCGACGGCGACGCCGCGCTGGCCCGCATCGTGGAGCGCTACAAGGCGGTCGAGGCCCGCTGCGACGCCGTCGTCGTGGTCGGCTCGGACTTCACCGACGTCTCCTCGCCCACCGAGCTGTCCTTCAACGCCCGGATCGCGGCCAACCTGGGCACCCCGGTCGTCCTCGTGCTGGGCGGCCGCGACCCGGCGGGCGCCGAGCAGCTCGGCCAGGCCCCGGCCCGCAGCCCGGGGACCCTCGCCGCGGTCGCCGAGCCGGCGCTGCGGGAGCTGGCCGCCGAGCACGCCGCCGTGGTCGCGGTGGTGCTCAACCGCGCCGACCCGGACCGGCTCACCGAGGGCGTCGCCGCGGTGCAGGCGGTCACCGACCGGCCGGTGTGGGCCATCCCCGAGGAGCCGGTGCTCATCGCGCCGACCTTCGCCACGGTCGCGGCCGCCGTCGACGGGGAGCTGGTGGCCGGCGACCCGTCCCTGATGGACCGTGAGGCCATGGGCGTCGTGGTGGCGGCGATGTCGATGGTCAACGTGCTGCCGCGACTGCTGGAGGGCTCGGTCGTCGTCGTCCCCGGCGACCGGCCGGACGTCGTCCTGGCGGTGATGACCGCGCACGCAGCCGGCACCTACCCCTCGCCGACCGGCATCCTGCTCAACGGCGGCATCGACCTGCCCGAGCCGGTGCTGCAGCTGATCGCGGGGCTGGGCAGCTCGCTGCCGATCGTGCGCACGCCGCTGGGGACCTTCGACACCACCGCCCGGGTCATCCACACCCGCGGCCTCATCGCCTCGGACTCCCCGCGCAAGGCCGAGCGGTCCATCGCCCTGTTCGACGAGGCGGTCGACACCCGTCAGCTGCTCGACGGCCTGGACGTCGGCCCCTCGACCGTGGTGACCCCGCTGATGTTCGAGCACCTGCTCACCGAGCGGGCGCGGGCGGCCGACCAGCACGTCGTGCTGCCCGAGGGGGACGACGACCGGGTGCTGCGCGCGGCGTCGACCGTGCTGGCCCGGCGGATCGCCCGGCTGACCATCCTCGGCGACGAGGCGAAGGTGCGCGGCCGGGCCTCCGAGCTGGGTCTGGACATCGCCGCCGCCGACGTCGTGGACCCCTTCGACGAGCAGCTGCGCACCCGCTTCGCGCAGGAGTACGCCGCGCTGCGCGCCCACCGCGGGGTGACCGTCGAGGCGGCCTACGACGTCGTCCCCGACGTGTCGTACTTCGGCACGCTGATGGTGCACCTGGGCCTGGTCGGCGGCATGGTCTCCGGCGCCGCGCACACCACCGCGCACACCATCCGGCCGGCGTTCGAGGTCATCCGCACCCGGCCCGGCGTCTCGGTGGTCTCCAGCGTCTTCCTCATGGCGCTGGCCGACCGCGTGCTGGTCTACGGCGACTGCGCGGTCAACCCGCTGCCCGACGCCGCGCAGCTGGCCGACATCGCGATCTCCTCGGCGGCCACCGCGGCCGAGTTCGGCATCGAGCCGCGGGTGGCGATGCTGTCCTACTCCACCGGGACGTCGGGCTCGGGCGCCGACGTGGACAAGGTGCGCGAGGCGACCCGGCTGGTCCGCGAGCGCGCCCCGGAGCTGGTCGTCGACGGCCCGATGCAGTACGACGCCGCCGCCGACCCCGAGGTGGGTGCCGCGAAGATGCCCGGGTCCGCGGTGGCCGGGCGGGCCACGGTGTTCGTCTTCCCCGACCTGAACACCGGCAACAACACCTACAAGGCGGTGCAGCGCTCGGCCGGCGCGGTGGCCATCGGGCCGGTGCTGCAGGGGCTGAACAAGCCGGTCAACGACCTGTCCCGGGGGGCCACCGTGCGCGACATCGTCAACACCATCGCCATCACCGCGGTGCAGGCGGCGGGCCGGTGACCACCGTCCTGGTGGTCAACAGCGGGTCCTCCTCGCTGAAGTACCAGCTGCTGGACGACGCCGAGCAGGTGCTGGCCTCGGGCCTGGTCGAGCGGATCGGCGGTGCGGGCTCCATCCGGCACCGCGGCCCGGGCGGCGAGGTGACCGTCGACGCCGACGTCCCCGACCACCGGGCGGCGCTGGCGCTGATGATGCGCACCTGCACCGAGCACGGCCCGCAGCTCGCACCCGACGTCGTCGGCCACCGGGTGGTGCACGGCGGGGCCCGGTTCAGCGCGCCGGTGGTGGTCGACGACGAGGTCGAGGCCGCGGTCGAGGAGCTCGCGACGCTGGCCCCGCTGCACAACCCGCCCGGGCTGCTCGGCATCCGCGCCGCCCGGGCGACGTTCCCCGGCGTGCCGCAGGTCGCGGTCTTCGACACCGCCTTCCACGCGACCATCCCGCCGGAGGCCAGCACCTACGCCATCGACGCCGGCCTCGCCGCCGAGCGGGGCATCCGGCGGTACGGCTTCCACGGCACCTCGCACGAGTACGTCTCGCAGGAGGCGGCCCGGTTCCTCGGCCACGCCGGCCGGTTCGTGGTGCTGCACCTGGGCAACGGCGCCTCGGCCTGCGCGGTCTCCGGCGGCCGGTCGGTGGCCACCTCGATGGGCCTGACCCCGCTCGAGGGCCTGGTCATGGGCACCCGCGGCGGCGACCTGGACCCCGGCGCGCTGCTGCACCTGCTGCGCACCGGCATGTCCGTCGATGAGGTGGACACGCTGCTCAACCGGCGCAGCGGCCTGGCCGGGCTCACCGGCACCGGCGACCTGCGCGACGTGCTGGCCGCCGCCGAGGGCGGGGACGAGCGCGCCGAGCTGGCCCTCGACGTCTACGCGCACCGCATCCGGGGCTACGTCGGCGCCTACCTGGCGCACCTGGGCGGGCTGGACGCGCTGGTGTTCACCGCCGGGGTGGGCGAGAACAGCCCCGAGGTGCGGGCCCGGGTGGTCGAGGGCCTGGGCCACCTGGGCCCGACCCTGGACCCGGCCCGCAACGAGGCACGCGGGCGCGGCGCACGGCTGGTCAGCCCGGACGACGCAGCCGTGCCGGTGCTCGTCGTCCCCACCGACGAGGAGCTGCAGATCGCCCGGCACGCCCTGGCGGTCACCGCGGGATGACCCGGGCGCGCGACGGCGCGTGCACCGCCCGGGCAGACTGGGCGGCATGGGTCAGGTCGTCGCCACCGCAGAGCACGTCGTCGCAGCCCCCGCCGAGCAGGTGCGGGCCGCCCTCGCCGACTACGCCGGCACCCGGCAGCGGATCGCCGGGCCGCAGTTCAGCGACTACCGCGTCGAGGCGGGCGGCCAGGGCGGGGGCACCCGGGTGCACTGGCGGTTCGCCGCCACCCAGAAGCGTGTCCGCGACCAGCTCGTCGCCGTCACCGACGGGCCCGACGGCCTGGTCGAGCGCGACCAGAACTCCTCCATGGTCACGACCTGGACCGTGCACCCGGCCGACGCCGGCGCCGCCACCGTGCGGGTGCGCACCACCTGGGACGGCGCCTCGGGCATCGGCGGGTTCTTCGAGCGCACCTTCGCGCCCAAGGGCCTGGCGCGCACCTACACGGGCATGCTCGAGCGGCTGGACGCAGAGCTGCGCTGAAACGGGGACCATGGGTGGGGTGACCGCACCGCTCACCGTCGTCCCCGAGCTGGAGGACCTCGCCCGGCTGGTCGGCAACGGCAACGCCGTCGTCCTCTCGGGGGCCGGCCTGTCCACCGACTCCGGCATCCCCGACTACCGCGGGGCCACCGGCTCGCTGCGCCGGCACACCCCGATGACCTGGCAGACCTTCACCCGCGACCCCCGTGGCCGGCACCGGTACTGGGCGCGCAGCTTCGTCGGCTGGCGGCAGATCGCCGGCGCCCGGCCCAACCCCGGCCACCGCGCCGTCGCCGCCCTCCAGGACGCCGGCCTGGTCGGCGGCATCATCACGCAGAACGTCGACGGGCTGCACCAGGCCGGTGGCGCCACCGACGTGCTGGAGCTGCACGGCGGGCTGGACCGCACCGTCTGCCTGCAGTGCGGGGACGTCGCCCCCCGCGCCGAGCTCGACCTGCGGCTGCGCGAGGTCAACCCCGGCTTCCGGCCCGAGCCGGTCGACGACGAGGTCAACCCCGACGGCGACGTCGAGCTGCCGGAGGAGGCCCTCGACGGGTTCGTCATGGTCGACTGCCTGGCCTGCGGCGGCGGCCCGCTCAAGCCCGACGTGGTCTTCTTCGGCGAGACCGTGCCGCCCGAGCGGGTGGCCGCGGCGTACGCCACCGTCTGCTCGGCCCGCTCGCTGGTCGTGCTGGGCTCCTCGTTGACCGTGATGAGCGGCTACCGGTTCGTGCTGCGCGCGGAGAAGGAGGGCATCCCGGTGGCCATCGTCAACTGCGGGCCCACCCGGGGGGACGAGAAGGCCGACGTCCGCGTCGACGCCCCGCTGGGTGCGGTGCTGCCGGCACTGGTGGACCGGCTGGCGCGGTGACCCGCCGGGAGGTCGAGCGGACCGACGACGGGCGGTGGATCGTGGTCGACGGCCGCCGCTGGCGGGCGCAGGACCCGCAGCTGCCCGACGACGTGCGGGAGCGGCTGCTGCACCACCTCGGCGTCGGCCGCAGCGGGGTGCGCGCGGCCAAGGGCGACGACGCCGCGGTGGCCGCGGCCCGCGCCCGGGTGCAGCTGGCCAAGACCGGTCTGGGCGAGCGCGGCACCGCGTGGTGGGAGCAGAGCGACGACGAGCGCCGGGACCGCTGGGAGTCCGCGCTCGCCGCGCTGGACGAGCGCGGCTGACCCAGACTGGACCCGGTGCAGACCTTCCTCCCCGTCGCCGACTTCGCCGGCAGCGCCCGCCTCCTGGACGCCCCGCGCCTGGGCAAGCAGCGGGTCGAGACGCTGCAGGTCCTGCGCGCGCTGGAGCTGCCCGACTACGGCTGGACGACGCACCCGGCCGTCGTGATGTGGCGCGGCCGCACCCCGGCGCTGGTCCGCTACGGCCTGGACATGGCCGCCGAGTGGGTGGCCCGCGGGTTCGCCGACTCGACCGCCGCGCAGATCGAGGAGTTCGCGCCCGGGGTGGGCAGCCAGGCCGAGCTCGGCGCCGCCGGGCTGCTGCCGAGCTGGCTGGGCGACGAGGCGGTGCACCTCTCGCACCGGTCCAAGCTGCTGGCCAAGGAGCCGGCCACCTACCGCAGCCTGTTCGCCGGCGACCCCGACGACCTGGACTACGTCTGGCCGCCCGCCGACGACGTGCCGCCCACGCCGGCGCCTGCGGGCCGGCCGGTGTGGGTGGTCCGGCCGCGGGCGCACCCGGAGCTGGGTGCCGCGCTGGCCACCGGCGTCGTGGGACTGGGCACGCAGTCCGGGGTGGACGTCGACGCCACCGGGCTGGAGCTGCCGGCGCTGCGCGCACTGGCGCACGAGCTCACCGGCAAGCGGCCGGCCAAGGACCTGCGCCAGCTGGCCACCTTCCTCGACGAGGTGCGGCCCGGTGACGCGGTCGCGGTGCCGGTGGGGGGCGGATCGGGGCTCCTGCTCGGCGAGGTGACCGGCGACTACGCCTACGCCGGCCGGGAGCTGCTGCCGCACCGCCGTCCGGCCCGGTTCGAGCGGGTCGTGCCGCGCTCGGCCGTGCGCCCGCCGGCCACCATGCAGGACCCGCGCGCGCTGTTCCGGGTGGTGCTCGACCCCGCCGCCTGACTCACCCCATCGTCTTGGCCCCGTCGATCCCCTCGCGGACGACGTCGGCATGGCCCGAGTGCTGGGCGATCTCGGCCAGCAGGTGCACCAGCACCTTGCGGCGCGACCAGCGGGCGCCGGGCGGGAACCAGGGCGCGGTGGGCAGCGCGACGTCGGTGTCGAGGTCGTCGAAGGAGCGCACCAGCTCCTCGGTGGCGGCGGCGACCTCGTCGAGCTCGGCCAGCACGCCGGCCAGCGTCTCGTCGGGGCCGAGCACGAACTGGGCCTCGAACGCGCTGTCGGGCAGGTCGTGCGCGGCGGCCCCGCGCACCAGGAAGTCGGTCCAGATGCGCTCCTGGGCGACGCAGTGCTTGATGGTGCCGCCGACGGTGAGCTCGCTGGCGCCGGTGCGCAGCCGGGCCTGGTCGTCGGTCAGCCCGTCGGCGGTGCGCCGCAGGAAGAAGCGGTGCTCGGCCAGGGTGCCGAGCAGGTCGTCGCGTTCACGGTCGAGGGTCACGGCTGCCTCCGGTGCTGTCGGGTGCGGTGATCGTGGCACCGGGGTCCGACAGTGCGAGGTCAGCCGGGCAGCGGCACGTTCTGCAGCCGGACCTGGCCGCGGGCGACGACCTTGCCGTCGTCGGCGCGGGTCAGCGTGACCAGCCACAGCTGCAGGGTGCGGCCCTGCTGCACCGGCTCGGCCAGGACGTCCAGCCGGCCCGACGTCACCGGGCGCAGGAAGTCGGTGGAGTTGTTGACCCCGACGGCGAACTGGCCGCGGTCGGCCACCGCGACGCTGGCGCCGATGCTGGCCGCGGACTCGATCGCGGTGCAGTAGACGCCGCCGTGCACCACGCCCCACGGGGTGTGCTGGTCCGGGCCCAGCTCGAGGGTGCCGGTGACCCGGGTGCCGGTCATCTCGTCGGGGGTGAAGCCGCTCGCGGCGAGGAAGGCGCTCGCGGGGGCGCCGAGGTCGGGGGCGCTCACAGCGGTGCGTCCCAGACGAGGCAGAACGGGTGGCCCACCGGGTCGGCGTAGACCCGGAAGTCGCCCCCGCCGCCGGGCAGCCGCCGGGCGCCGAGGGCCAGCGCGGCGGGCTCGGCGACGTCGATGTCGGCGACCCGGACGTCGAGGTGGGTCTGCTGGGGCCGGGCCGGGTCGGGCCAGTCCGGCGGCTGGAGGTCCGGGGCCTGCTGGAAGGCCAGCCGGTAGCCCTGCCCGGTGACGACGACCCAGTCGTCGCCGGGGTCGCCCTGCACCTGCATCCCCAGCAGCTCGCCGTAGAAGCAGGCCAGGGCGTGCGCGTCCGGGGCGTCGATGACGTAGGAGTGCAGCTGACCGATCACACCGCCATCCTGCCCGGGTCGGACCGGATCGGCTGGGGCACGATCGGGGGATGACCGCACCGCAGCTCGGCACGCTCGCCTGGGTCCCCGCCGCCGACCGCCCCGACCTGCTCGCCGACCCGGTCGCCGCCGCGCTGCCGGGCCTCACCGGCCCGGCGTGGGTGGCCGGGATCGACGACGACCTGGCCGACACCGCCGCGTTCGGCGAGGCCTACCAGGTGCCGGCCGCGGCCTCGGCCAACTGCGTGGTGGTCGCCGCCCGCCGGGGCGGGGAGACCACGCTGGCCGCCTGCCTGGTGCTGGCGACCACCCGGGCCGACGTCAACGGGCTGGTGCGCCGGCACCTGGGCGCGCGCAAGGCGTCCTTCGCGCCGCAGGACGTCGCGGTCGCCGAGAGCGGCATGGCCTACGGCGGGATCACCCCGGTGGGGTTGCCGCCGTCCTGGCCGGTGCTCGTCGACGCCGCCGTCGCCGCCGGGGAGCTGCTGGTGGTGGGGTCGGGCACCCGCGGCAGCAAGCTCGCCGTCCCCGGCTCGGTGCTGGCCGCGCTGCCCGGCGCGGAGGTGCTCGAGGGGTTGGGCCAGCCGGTCGGGTGAGCGTCGGGGCTACCGTCGGGAGGATGAGCAGGGACCCCGACCTCGACCCCGCGCCGGCCCGCGGGCCGGGCGACGGCACGTCCTACCGCAAGCCGACCGCGCCGCCGTCGATGCGGCCCCGCCGTCGGGCGACGTCACCGGGCACGGGCGCACCGGCGGGTCCTGAGCCGACCGCGGAGACGCTGCCGGGCGCCGACGCCGGGTGGGGCGACCGGCAGCCGGCCGACGAGGACGAGCGCTACCTCGCCGACCGGCCGCCGCATTGGGGCAGCGACTAGAGCTGGCCGGGCAGGCTGGTGGTGCCGGGGCCGGCCGGGTCGTGGCCGGGACCCTGGCCCTGCTGCGCACGGAGCAGGTCGCGGATCTCGACCAGCAGCTCCACCTGGGTGGGGGCGACCGGGCCGGCCTCCTCGCCGCGCTTGCGCCGTTCGACGATCTTCTTCATCGGCAGCACCACGACGAAGTAGACGACCGCGGCGGTGAGCACGAAGGTGATCACCTGGTTGACGAACGCTGCCCAGGTGAAGGTCTGCCCGTTGACCTCGAAGGTGCCGCCCAGCTCGCCGCCGCCCCCGATGAGGCCGATGAGCGGCTCGAGGAACGACTCGGTGAACGAGGTGACCACGGCGGTGAACGCGGCGCCGATGACCACCGCGACCGCCAGGTCGACGACGTTCCCGCGGAGCAGGAAGTCCTTGAAGCCCTTGATCATGTCTGTCCTCCGGTTGCTCGACGGTCACCCAGGGTCAGGGCGGGCCGAGGGTAGCGCTGAGGGTCGCCTGGGTGGTTGCCGTCGCCAACTCGGCCGCCGTCGTCTCCGTCACGGCCAGCACCAGCAGGCCGCCGTCCGCCCCGTCGGGTGGGACGGCGAGCACCAGCGCGCCTGCCGCCACCACCCGGGTGCCGCCGTCCTCGGTGGTGGCGAGCACGTCCACCCGGTCACCGGCGCGCAGCAGGGCGGCGACCGCGAGGTCGGCCAACCGGACGGGGGCCGCGACCTGACCGGGAGCGACCTGCGCCCACAGGCCGGGCCCGACCAGCCGGGCGTCGGTGACCGGTTCACCCCGCCGCACCGGCGCCGCCAGCACCGCGCCGGCGAGGTCGGCCGGGGCACGGGCCACGCCGTCGGGCACCAGCTCGGGCGGCCACTCGGCGGTGGCCAGGTCGGCACCGGACAGCGCGCGGCCGGCCGGGAGGTCCGACGCGGCGACCACCACCGTCACCACCGCCGCCGGGGCCGGCGCCGCCGGGGTGGGGCGCAGGGCGAGGGCCAGGGCGGCGCAGGCGAGCAGGGCCGCGGCCAGCCGGCGCAGCGCGTGCGCGGGGTGGCGGGGGCGGCGCAGCCGGGGGAGGGGCACCGGCCGATCGTCGGACGGGGGGTCCGTGCGCGGGGTGCGGCCGGCGGATCTGTGGACCGGCCCCCCGGGTGTGGACGGCGACCGGCGCGCCCGGCCCGCGCCTGCTACGTCAGCTGGACGGGGTGCTGCTCGACGAGGACGACGAGCTCGAGGTCGACGGGCTGCTCGACGACGAGGAGGAGCTCGACGAGCTGTCGCTGCTCGACGAGGAGGAGGAGGTCGACTCCTTCGACGACGACGACGCCGACGTGGAGGAGGACTTCTTGCCGGAGTCGCGGCTGTCGGTCCGGTAGAAGCCCGAGCCCTTGAAGACCACCCCGACCGAGCCGTAGACCTTGCGCACGGGCGCCCCGCACTCCGGGCAGGTCTCCACCGCCGGGTCGGTGAACGACTGGACCACCTCGAACTGGTGCTTGGTCTCGGGGTTGGTGCAGGCGTACTGGTACGTGGGCACGGTGCTGGACTCCTCCGTCGGTGCGAGCCGGGCTGGCACTCGGACCCGGCGACTGCCAATCATGCGCCACCGCCGGTGCGCCGTCCACGAGACACCCCTTACCGTCCGGTCGTGGCATCGCCGTGGCTCACCGACCAGCAGCAGCGCACCTGGCGGCTCTGGCTGTCGGTCGCGGAGCTGCTGCCGCGCACCCTGGACGCCCAGCTCCAGCGCGACGCCGGCCTCACCCACGCCGCCTACGTCGTGCTGGCCATGCTGTCCGAGGCCCCCGACCGGCGGCTGCGGATGAGCGAGCTGGCCCGGATGGCCAACCAGTCGCAGAGCCGGCTCTCGCACACCGTCGCCCGGCTGGAGGAGCGCGGCTGGGTGCGCCGGGAACGGGCCGCCGAGGACGGCCGCGGCAACGTCTGCGTGCTGCTCGACGACGGGTGGGACGTCGTCCGCACCGTCGCGCCCGGGCACGTGGCCGCCGTCCGGGAGGCGCTGTTCGACGTGCTCACCGACGAGCAGGCGGCCGTGCTGCACGACGCGCTGGCCGCCGTCCTCGACGGCCTGGACCCCGACCAGAGCCAGCGCCGGGGGCGCTGACCCGCCTAGCGGAGGTGGCGCAGGAAGCTCTCCGGGCGGTCCAGGAACTGCCGCCACGACGCGGTGAGCTCCAGCTCCCCCCACGTGGCCGGGCGCAGGCCCCACGGGCCGACCTCGAGGATGCGGGCCCCGGGGAGCGCGGCGACCAGCGGTGAGTGCGTGGCGACCACGAGCTGCGCGCCCTGCTCGGCCAGGTGCAGCAGCCCGGCGACCAGCCGCAGCTGGCCGCCGAAGGAGAGCGCGGCATCGGGCTCGTCGAGCAGGTAGACCCCCGGCCCGCGGAGCTTGTCGGCGAAGATCGAGAGGAAGCCCTCGCCGTGGCTGAGCTGGTGGTAGCCGTCGCCGAGGTAGGTGTAGAGGCCGTGCAGCGTCTCGTCGCGCAGCAGGTAGGCCCAGCGCGGCGCACCGGGGGAGCGCTCGACCACCAGCGGCAGGGGGTCGGGTTCGGAGCGGGCGGTCTGCAGCCGGGCGCCGGCCGACCCGCCCTCCGGGTTCAGGCCGAGCGCCTGAGCCAGCAGCTCGACCAGGGTGGACTTGCCCGAGGCGTTCTCGCCCACCAGCACGGTCGCCCCCGGGGCCAGCTCCAGGCCCTCGGCCCACAGCTGCGCCACCGCGGGCACGGTCATCGGCCAGACGTCGGCCGGGGGCGGGTCGGCCCCGGGGTCCGCGCGGATGCGCCGCACCCCCGGTCGATCGGTCATGGCCCGCATCCTGCCTCCGGCCGGGCGTCAGCGGGCGCGGCGGCCCAGGTGACGCCAGCGGGCGTTGCGGCTGCGCATCCGCTCCACGTCGTCCCGCCCGAGCAGCCCGGCCAGCTCCTCGGCCAGCACCCGGCCCAGCCGCTCGCAGAACTCCTGCGGCTCGTCGGCGGCGTCCGGGCGCTCGGGCACCACGCGGTCGACGATGCCCGCCCGCCACAGGTCGGTGGCCCGCACGCCCTGCTGCGCAGCCATCACGTCGGCGTGGTCGACGTCCCGGTGCACGATCGCCGAGGCGCCCTCCGGCGGCAGCGGACCCAGCCAGCCGTTGGCCGCGGCGAGCACCCGGTCGGCCGGCACCAGGGCGAGCGCGCCGCCGCCGGTCCCCTGGCCGAGCAGGACGGCGATGGTCGGCGCCCTGAGCGTGACCAGGTCGGCCAGGCAGCGGGCGATCTCGCCGGCCAGCCCGCCCTCCTCGGCCTCCTTGGACAGCGCCGCGCCGGGGGTGTCGATGAGCGTCACCAGCGGCAGCCGCAGCTCCGCGGCCAGCCGCATGCCGCGGCGGGCCTCCCGCAGCGCAGCCGGTCCGAGCGGGGCGGTCAGCGACTGCCCGCGCCGGTCCTGGCCGAGCACCACGCACGGCGCCCCGCCGAAGCGGGCCAGCGCCAGCAGCAGGCCGGGGTCGGCCTCCCCGGCGCCGGTGCCGTTGAGCGCGACGACGTCGGTGGCGGCCGCCCGGAGCAGCCGCCGCACGCCGGGCCGGTCGGCGCGCCGGGAGGCGGTGACGACGTCCCAGGCCGTGCGGCCGTCCTCGGGGTCGTCGGCGTCGGTGCCGTCGCCCTCGACCGGCCCGGCGACCTGCGCGTCCCGGTGCCAGGTGGAGCGCGCCGCCAGCACGCGCAGCGCGCGGTCGGCGACGTCGGCGACCTGCTCGTGCGGCACGACGGCGTCGATGACCCCGCGCTCGTGCAGGTGCTCGGCGGTCTGCACGCCCTCGGGGAACTTCTCCCCGTAGAGGGACTCGTAGACCCGTGGGCCGAGGAACCCGATGGAGGCGCCGGGCTCGGCGATCGTGACGTGGCCCAGCGACCCCCACGAGGCGAGCACGCCGCCGAAGGTGGGGTGCCGCAGGTAGACCAGGTAGGGCAGGCCGGCGTCCTTGTGCCGGGCGATGGCCTGGGTGATGCCGACCATCTGCAGGAAGGCGACGGTGCCCTCCTGCATCCGGGTGCCGCCGGAGACCGGCGCGGCCAGCAGCGGCAGGCCCTCGTCGGTGGCCCGCTCGATGGCCTGGATCAACCGCTCGGCGGTGGCCACCCCGATCGAGCCGGCGAGGAAGCCGAACTCCCCGGCCACCACGGCGACCCGCCGCCCGCGCAGCCGGCCCTCGCCGGTCACGATCGCCTCGTCCTGGCGCGACCTCTCCTGCGCGGCGGCGAGCTCCGCGGCGTACTCGGCCGAGACGTCCCGCGTGCCGACCGGGCTGTCCCAGGAGACCCACGAGTCGGCGTCGAGGACCAGGGCCCGCAGGGTGCGGGCGTCCATCCGCGTGCTCACGAGCGCAGCCAGGCGCGGATCGCGTCGCCGTCGGCGCCGAGCACCGGGGGAGCGGTGTGCTCGCGGCGGGTCGTCTCGGTCTCGCCGTCGGCGGACGGCGCGAAGAACCGCAGCGGGGGCCCGGGCAGCGCGACCGTGCCCAGGGTCTGGTGCTCGACGTCGACGAGCAGGCCCTGCGACAGCGTCTGGTCCCAGGCGTAGACCTCGTCGATCGTGCGCACCTTGCCCGCGGGCACGCCTGCCGCGGACAGCCGGGCCAGCAGCGTCTCCGCGTCGATGGCCGCGAACGCCGTCTCGAGCAGGTCGATCACCTCGGGACGGCGGGCCACCCGCTCGGCGTTGGTCGCGAACCCCTCGGCCTCGGCGTCCAGGCCGAACTCGGCGCACAGCCGCCGCCACAGCGACTCCGACCCGCAGGACAGCTGCACCGAGCCGCCGTCGGCGCAGCGGAACAGGCCGTACGGGGCGATGGAGGGGTGGTGGTTGCCCTGCGCGTGGCCGACCTTCCCGCCCACGGTCCACGCCGTCCCCTGGAAGGCGTGCACGCCGACGACGGCGGCCAGCAGCGACGTCCGCACGACCTGGCCCTTCCCGGTCCGCTCACGCTCGAGCAGCGCGGCCAGCACCCCGTAGGCGCCGTACATGCCGGCCAGCAGGTCACCGATGGGGACGCCGACCCGCTGCGGGTCGTCCGGCCCGGAGCCGGTCAGCGACATCAGGCCGGCCTCGCCCTGGGCGATCTGGTCGTATCCGGCCCGGCCGCCCTCGGGGCCGTCGTGGCCGAAGCCGCTGATGGCCAGGGTGACCAGCCGCGGGTTGAGCTCGGCGAGGACGTCGGTGCCGAACCCCAGGCGGGCCAGGGTGCCGGGGCGGAAGTTCTCCAGCAGCACGTCGGCGCGGCGCAGCAGCTCGGTGAGCGTCGCCTTGTCCTCGGGGGACTTGAGGTCGAGGGTGATCGACTCCTTGTTCTTGTTCGTCGACAGGAAGTACGTGGACTCCCGGGCCCCCTCGGGCGGGTCGACGAAGGGCGGACCCCAGCCACGGGTGTCGTCCCCGCTGCCGGGGTTCTCCACCTTGATCACCCGGGCACCGAGGTCGCCGAGCATCATCCCGGCGTGCGGGCCGGCGAGTGCCCGGGTGAGGTCGACGACGAGCACGCCGTCGAGGGGTCCTGCGGTCACGGTTCCTCCGGTCATCTAGAGCCACCCGGGGACGACGAAGACCAGCCAGGCCAGGAGCGGACCGACCAGCACGACGATGCCGGAGTAGCCGAGGATCTGCTTGTAGAAGCGGTCGCGGTCGACGTCCTGGGCGTTGGCGAGCACCAGGGCGCCGTTGGTGGAGAACGGGCTGACGTCGACGATGGTCGAGGCGACCGAGAGCGCCACGACGACGCCCACCGCCCCGATCTCGCCGGCGAGCAGGAACGGCACGGCCAGCGAGATGGCGACGCCGATGATCGCGGTGGAGCTGGCGAACGCCGAGACGATGCCGCCGATGTAGGCCAGCAGCAGCGCGACCACCAGCGGGATGCCGATGGCGGTCACGCCCTCGCCGACGTAGTCGATGGTGCCGGCCTCCTGCAGCACGAAGACGTAGCTGAGGACACCGGCGATGAGCAGCACGGTCGACCAGCTGATCTGCATGACCGCGCCCTTGTGCCGCGCGGCGGAGAACAGCGCCAGCACGGTCGCGATGGTGATCGAGACGAACCCGATGTCGAGGTCGAAGACCAGCGCCAGGACGACGAGGACGGCCAGGCCCACCAGCGTCAGCACCTGCTCGGCGGTGACCCCGGTCCTCGCCTTGACGTCGACCGAGGACCCGGCGCCGGTGCCGTGCCCGCTGATCTCGGCGTCGGTGTCGCCGTCCGCCGAGGCGGGCCCGGGCTCGTCACCGACCCGGCGGCCGGCCAGCCCGCGGCCGCCGAGGACCAGGAACAGCACCACGCCGATGGCCAGGTTGAAGAACAGGCTGCCCAGGAAGACCGCGAGCGGGCTGCCCGGCAGGTCGTTGGCGGCCACGATGCTGTTCACCGTGACGCCGTAGACGCTGATGGGGGAGAACCCGCCGGCCTGGGCGCCGTGGATGACCATCATGCCCATCAGCAGCGGGCTGATCCGGTACCGCGCGGCGAAGCCCAGCGCGACGGGCGCGATGATCGCGACCGCTGCCGGGCCGAGCGCGCCGATGGCGGTGAGCACGCCGGTGACGGCGAACATGATCCAGGGGATCAGCGCCACCCGGCCGGCCACCAGCTTCACGGCGCCGCGCACCAGCAGGTCGACGGTGCCGTTGTTCTGCGCGATGGCGAAGAGGTAGGTGACGCCGATCAGCGTCAGCACCAGCTCGCCGGGGAAGCCGGCGATGATGTCGTCGGTGGTCATCCCGACGGCCAGGGTGCCGACCAGGAAGGCGGCCACGAACGCCAGCGCGCCCATGTTGATGGGCAGGAAGGTGGCGATCGCGAAGATCGCCACCAGCGCCAGGATCGAGATGATCTCGGGTGACACGGTCTCTCCCACGTCGTCGGGGGCCGGCTGTGGGCCGGCTGTGCTCGGATCGTGCTCGCACCGTTCGGCAGCGGCACCTCGGTGCCGCTGGCTCAGTGGACTGGCCACTGAGCCGGCGCTAGTGTGGCACCCGTCACGACGCCGCTGTCAAGGAGGTCCCGGTGGGTCCCGGACCGCTGCGCCGCAACCGGCTCTACGAGCAGGTGGTGCACCAGCTGCTGACCTGGGCGGCGTCCTCCGGGCTGGGCGCGGGCGACCGGCTGCCGGCCGAGCGCGAGCTGGCGGCCTCCCTCGGGGTCAGCCGGGCCACGCTGGCCCAGGCGCTGGTCGCGCTGGAGGTGACCGGCGTGGTCGCCGTCCGGCACGGGGACGGGACCGTGCTGCTCACCGCGCCACGGCCGGACTCCGTGCTGGCCGCCCTCGACGCCCGCCGGGAGGACCTCGGCGCGGTCATCGAGGCGCGGGAGGCGCTGGAGGTGCGGCTGGCCGCGCTGGCCGCCCGCCGGCGCACCGACGAGGACCTGGCCGCGATCGACACCGCGCTGGCCGGCATGGCCGCCGACGTCGAGGCGGGCGGGCGCGGGGTGGCCGGCGACGAGGAGTTCCACGCCGCGGTCACCGCCGCCGGGCACTCGCCGCTGCTGGCGCGCTTCATGGCCGAGATCGCCGACCGCATCCGCGACTCCCGGATCGAGTCGCTGGCCCAGGAGGGCCGGCCGCACCGCTCGCTGGAGGGCCACCGGGCCATCGCCGAGGCGATCCGGTCCGGCGACCCCGACGCCGCGGCCGCCGCGATGGCCGCGCACATCCACCTGGTCTCCGACGTCCCCCTCCTCGGCGGCGGCTGAGGGTCAGCCGAGGTCGCGCCAGCCGCCGGACGGCGTCACGACCGCGTGCAGGTGGACGTCGTGCGCGCCGGCGGGGACGGTCGGCAGCAGTTCCTCGTCGAAGACCAGGCCCACCAGGACGGCGTCCGGCGCGGCGTGCAGCAGCGCCCGGTCGTAGTACCCGGCGCCGCGGCCGAGCCGGGTGCCGTCGAGCCCCACCGCCAGCGCGGGGACGACCACCACCCCCGCTCCGCCCAGCGCGCCGGGGGGCAGCCGGGGGCCGGTGGGCTCGAGCAGCCCGTAGCGCCCCGGGACCAGGTCGCCGTCGGCCCGGGCCCACGACAGCACCCGCCCGGATGCCGGGACCACCGGCAGCAGCGCACCGGGGCCCAGCACCCCGACCAGCTCCCCGGCGCCGGGTTCCTCGGCCGTGGGCACGTAGCCGGCGACCGGGCCGGCCAGGCGGGGTCGGAGGTGGGCGCACAGCGCACGGGCGGCGGTCGCGCGGTCGGCGGGGGACCGGGCCGCCCGGGACGTCGACAGCCGTGTGCGCAGGGCCACCTTGGCGCTCACCAGGCCGGGGGAGGCACCCATGGGCAGAGGCTAGCTAGGGTCCAGGCCATGTCGAGCCCGACGAACAGTCGTCCCGCCCGCAAGGCCGTCATCCCGGTGGCCGGGATGGGCACCCGGTTCCTGCCCGCCACGAAGGCGGTGCCCAAGGAACTGCTGCCGGTCGTCGACCGGCCGGCGCTGCAGTACATCGTCGAGGAGTCAGCCCGCGCCGGCCTCGCCGAGGTGCTCATGGTCACCGGTCGCGGCAAGGCCGCCATCGAGGACTTCTTCGACCGCACCCCCGAGCTCGAGGCGGCGCTGGAGAAGAAGGGCGACCAGGCGCGCATCGACGCCGTCGCCGAGTCCACCGACGTCGCCCAGGTGCACTTCGTCCGGCAGGGCGAGGCCAAGGGCCTGGGCCACGCCGTGCTCCAGGCCGCCTCCTTCGTCGGCGACGAGCCCTTCGCCGTCCTGCTCGGCGACGACCTCATCGACGCCCGCGACCTGCTGCTCGAGCAGATGCTCGCCGTGCAGGCCGAGCACGGCGGCTGCGTCGTCGCCCTGCTGGACGTGGGGGCCGAGAACATCGACAAGTACGGCTGCGTGGCGGTCGACGACGCCCCGCAGACCGGTGCCGGCGACACAGACAGCGCTGCCGACACCGTCGTGCGGATCACCGGCATGGTCGAGAAGCCGAAGAAGGAGGAGGCGCCGTCCAGCCTGGCCATCATCGGCCGGTACGTGCTGGCCCCCGAGATCTTCGACGCCATCCGCGCCACCCCGCCCGGCCGCGGCGGGGAGATCCAGCTGACCGACGCCATCCTGGCGCTGCTGGAGCAGGGCGTCCCGGTGCACGGCGTGGTCTTCTCCGGCCGCCGCTACGACACCGGTGACAAGCTCGACTACCTCAAGGCCGTCGTCCGGCTGGCCGTCGAGCGCGAGGACCTGGGCCCCGCGCTGCGGCCGTGGCTGCGCAGTTTCGTCGGTGACCTTCCGCCGGAGGGCGCGTCGCAGGCCTGACCGGCGCCCCCGAGCGGGCACCATTCCTGGTCGGGCGCCCGATCCAGGGCGTCCGAGGACCGGGACGGCGGTGGTGACGGTGGCGGGGCTGACCGAGGACAGGACGCGGGGCTGGTTCCGGGGTGCCCGGGAGACCACCCAGCTCGACCTCTCCACCGGCACGGCGACCGGGACGCAGGCCGCCGCCGGCCCGCAGCCGACCCAGGCCATCGGGGGCACCCACGCCACCGTGCAGGTCGACCGCGACCAGCTGCCCGGCCTCGACGCCGCCGAGCCGCGCACCGACAGCTGGGCCGCCGCCGAGCCCGTGGTGCGCACCGTCGAGCAGCACCTCGACCTCATCCTGGCCGCCGCGCCCACCCCCGACCCGATCGAGCTCGCCGTCCTCGACGCGCAGGGCCTGCTCTGCGCCGAGCACGTGGTCAGCAGCCGCGACCTGCCCGCCTTCGAGCAGGCCGCCCTCGACGGCTACGCGGCGCGGTCGGTGGACACCGTCGGCGCCGGCCCCGAGGAGCCGGTCGGCCTCGCTGTGGTGGGGGAGAGCCAGGCCGGACCGGCCGAGCCCTCGGCCATCGGCCCGGGCCTGGCGCACAAGGTCGCCGCCGGCGCGATGCTGCCCACCGGCGCCGACGTCGTCGTCCCCACCGTCTGGACCGACGGCGGTGCCGCGCACGTCGGCGTGCACGCCGAGCTCGCCCCGGGCACCTACGTCCGGCGCACCGGCGAGGACGTCGCGGTCGGCGACACCGCGGTCTCCCCGAACACCCCGATCGGCCCCGCCCAGATCAGCCTGCTGGCCGCCGTCGGCCGCGACCGCGTGCTGGTGCACCCCCGCCCCCGGGTGACCGTGCTGTGCGCCGGCAACGAACTGGTCGACGTCGGCACGCAGCCCGGCCCGGGCCAGGTCGTCGACGTCAACAGCTACGCGCTGGCCGCCGCGGCCCGCGACGCCGGTGCGGAGGCCTACCGCGGCGGGATCCTGCCCCGCGACCGGCGCCGGCTGGTCGAGCTGCTGGAGAGCCAGCTGCTGCGCAGCGACGTCGTGCTCATCTCCGGCACGTTCGCCGGCGGCGGCTTCGACCTGGTGCAGGAGGCGCTCGCCCAGCTCGGCGAGGTCACCTTCGCCCAGGTGGCCATGCACCCCGGCCCGGTGCAGGCCTTCGGCCGGCTGGGCCGCGACGGCGTCCCGGTCATCTGCGTCCCCGGCGAGCCCGCCGCCGCGCTGGTGGCCTTCGAGGTGTTCGTGCGCCCGGCCATCCGGCTGATGCTGGGCAAGCGGCAGCTGTTCCGGCGCACCGTGCAGGCGGTGTCGGCCCAGCAGCTGCTGTCCCCGCTGGGCTACCGGCAGTACCTGCACGGCCAGGTCATGCGGCACCCCGACGGCGGCTACGTGGTGGAGCCCGTCGACGGCGGGCAGGACGCCGCCCTGGCCCGCACCGCGCGGTCGAACTGCCTGGTCGTGGTGGACGAGGACGTCACGGAGGTCTCGCCCGGCGGGCTGGTCACCGTGATGCCCATGCTGCTCGGCGGCTGACCTGAGCTCCTTCTGGACCGACCCGGCGCTGCACCCGGGCTGGCCGGCGCAGCTGGCGCACGGCGAGGTGTCGCTGCACCCGCTGCGCCGCTCCGACGCGGCGGCCTGGTCGCGGCTGCGGCTGGAGAACGAGGCGTGGCTCGCGCCGTGGGAGCCCACCGCACCGGCGCCGTGGGCCGCCCGGCACACCCCGGCGGTGTACCGGGGCATGCGCCGGGCCGCGCTCCGGCGGGCGCAGGCGGGGCTGTCGCTGCCCTTCGCCGTCCGGCACCGCGACCGGCTCGTGGGCCAGGTGACGCTGGACAACGTGGTGCGCGGCGCGCTGCGCTCGGCCCACGTCGGCTACTGGATCGACCGCGCCGCCTCGGGGCATGGCATCGCCTCCCTCGCGGTGGCCCTGGCGTGCGACCACGCCTTCGGCCCGGCAGGTCTGCACAGGATCCAGGCCGATGTACGTCCCGAGAACGGTCGCAGCTGCCGATTGGTGGAGCGACTGGGTTTCCGGGAGGAGGGGTTGTTCCGCTCGTACCTCGACATCGACGGCGACTGGCGCGACCACAGGGGCTACGCGCTGCTCGCCGGTGACCACCCCGGCGGGGTCGTCGCGCACCTGCTCAGGACCCGTCGGGCCTGACCCGGTCCCGACACGCCGGGCGCGCGACACGCCGCTGCGGCGCGACACGACACGGTCGTGTCCCGGTGCGCCTCCCTCGAAGTGGGGACGGCGCGCCCTAACGTGCTGACTCGAGTGACCCGTGTGACTCGTGTGACGCCAGGGATCGGCGTCGCACACGCGGGTGCCAAGGACGGATGCGGGGTGGTTCGCGATGGGATCGGGTGTTCTGCTGGCCGCTCTGGTCGTGCTGTGGTTCGTCGTGCTGGTGCCCATGGTGGTCACCCGCGGCGACGCGGCACCGGCCCGGGCGGGTGCGGTCGACACGGGGCGCACGCTGCGCCGGCGACGGGTCGTCGACCCGGTCGTGCACGCCGACACCGAGCGCGTGGCCGTGGACCGGGAGCAGCTCTACCGCACCGGTGAGCTGGTCGTCGACGTCCACGCCGTCCGCCGCCGCACCCTGGCCGGCCTGGTCGCGCTGTCGGTGCTGGCCCTGGTCGGCGCGCTGACCTACCGCTCCTGGCTCTGGGCCCCGCAGGTGCTGCTCGACCTCGCCGTCGTCGGCTACCTCATGGTCACCCGCGCCGCCGCCCAGCGGGAGCGTCGCGCGGCCGCCCGGCGGCAGGCCCGCGCCGCCCGCACGGCCCCCCGTCCCGCCCGGCGCCCCGCGGCGCAGCGTCCCGCCGTCCCGGCCCCCCGCCGGGCCGCGGCCGCGGTGTCCGCGCCGGTGCCGAGCCTGCCGCTGGCCCCCGTGCACCCGCTCCGCCCGGGTCGTGTCGTCGCCGCCTCGCACGGCGCCCCCGCGGCCACCGGCTGGCAGCACAGCGCGGTCGTCGGCCTGGACGACGACGACATCGGTTTCGCCGACGTCGACGTCTACGCGCCGCGGGCGGCCACCGGCTGACCCTGCGCGGCAGCCGCCCACCCACGCGGTAGGCTGTCGTGCGCAAGGGGCTGTGGCGCAGTTGGTAGCGCGTCTCGTTCGCAATGAGAAGGCCAGGGGTTCGAATCCCCTCAGCTCCACCCGCTCCGTCAGGCCGGGCCCTCGGGCCCGGCCTGACGTGTTCCTACCGGGTCCCGCCGAACTCGGCGGCCCGCCTCCCCGCGAAGGCCGCGATGCCCTCGGCGGCCTCCGCGTCGGCCGCCGACGCCACGATCAGCCGGGCCTCCTCGTCCAGCTGCGCGTCCAGCGTCGTGGTGGCCGCCCGCCGCACCAGGCCGCGGGTGCGCACCATGGCCCGCACCGGCCCGGCCGCCACCCGGTGCGCGAGGTCCACGGCCTCGTCGGTGAGCCGGTCGTCGTCGGCCAGCCGGGCGACCAGGCCCGCGGCGTGCGCGTCGGCGGCGCTGAGCGTGCCGTTGGTCAGCATCAGGTCCAGCGCCCGCGGGGCGCCGAGGGTGCGGGCCAGCGCCCAGGAGGTGCCGCCGTCGGGGGACAGGCCGATGGCGCCGTAGGCGGGCCGGATCTTCGTGGACCGGGCGCAGACCACCAGGTCGCACGCGCCGACCAGGCCGATGCCGGCGCCGGCCACGGCGCCCTGCACGCCCGCGACCACCGGCACGGGGCAGGTGATGACGGCCCGGACGGCGTCGTGCCACCGGTTCGCCAGGGCGCCGATGAAGGCCGCCCGGTCCTGTGCGGCGGCCATGCCCGCCACGTCGCCGCCCACGCAGAAGCGGGGCCCGTTGCCCAGCAGCAGCACGGTGCGGGCCCGCGCCGGCCGCTGCTCGAGGGCGTCGACCAGGGCGTCGGCGAGGGGCAGGTCGATGGCGTTGCCGGCGTCCGGGCGGTCCAGGGCCACCCGCCAGACGTCGCCGTCCATGTCGGTGCTGATGCGTCGCTGCGCTGCGTCCATGCCCGCACGGTAGGACCCCGGGCACGACGACGCCCCGGGTCCGTGCCGGGACCCGGGGCGTCGTCGGCGACGGTCAGCGGCGGTGCGTCAGCTCCGCCTCGACCTCGCCGTCGATGGCGGCGGGGGCGCCGCCGAACTCGTCGGCCACCTCGCCGGCGACCTCGTCGGCCGCGCCCACCGGGTGGCCGTCCTCGTCCAGGCCGGCGTCGGCCCGGGCCAGCATCCGGTGGCCGGTGGACAGCACGGCGACCGCGGCGAGCACCGTGGCGGCGCCGACGAAGAACGGCACGTGGATGTCGAAGGCGTCCACCAGCTTGCCGGCCACGAACGGGGCGAGCCCGCCGCCGAGGAAGCGGACGAAGCCGTAGGCGGCGGAGGCGACCGGCCGCTCGACCGGGCTGACCAGCATGACCGCCTGGGTGGTCAGCGTGTTGTTGATGCCGATCGGGATGCCGGCGGCCACCACGCAGGCGACGAGCACCCAGCGGGTGTCGGTGAACAGCGCGATGAGCAGCAGCAGGACGGCGAAGAAGGTCAGCGCGCCGTAGAGGCTGCGCGCGGTGCCGAAGCGGGCCTGCAGGCGCGGGGCGCCGACGACGGAGAACAGCGCCACCAGCAGGCCCCAGCCGAAGAACACGAAGCCGAGCTGGATGGCCGAGAGCTCCATCGGGAAGGGCGCGTAGCCCAGCATGGTGAAGAAGCCCCAGTTGTAGAGCAGGGCGGTGATCGCCATGGTCAGCAGGCCGCGGTGCCGCAGCGCCCGCAGCGGGGCCGACAGCGGGGTGGGGTGGGCCGGCCTGGGGGTCGGGTCCAGCAGGACGACGGTCGCGATCAGCGCCACCGCCATGAGCGCGGAGACCCCGAAGAAGGGGCCCCGCCAGCTGACCGAGCCGAGCAGGCCGCCGACCAGCGGGCCGGCCGCGATGCCCAGGCCGAGGGCGGCCTCGTAGAGCACGATCGCGCCGGCGAACCCGCCGGAGGCGCTGGCCACGATGACCGCCAGCGAGGTGGCGATGAACAGCGCGTTGCCCAGGCCCCAGCCGGCGCGGAAGCCGACGATGCCGCCGACGGAGTCCGACAGCCCGGCGAGGGCGGCGAACACCACGATGATCGCCAGCCCGGTGATCAGGGTCTTCTTGGCGCCGAGCCGGCTGGACACCCAGTTGGTGCCGAGCATGGCGACCGCGGTGACCACCAGGTAGCTGGTGAACAGCAGCGTCACCTGGCTGGGCGAGGCGTCGAGCTGGCTGGACAGCGCGGGCAGGATCGGGTCCACCAGGCCGATGCCCATGAAGCTGACGACGCAGGCGAAGGCGACCGCGTAGACGGCCTTCGGCTGGGCGAACGTGCTGGTCTTCTCGCTGGTCGCGCCGTGTGCGCTCACCAGGTCACCTCCGTGTCGGGGTCGTGCTCGGGTTCGTGGGTGGTTCAGTGCTGCAGGACGCCGGCCAGCCGGGACAGCGCCGGGAGGGCGGCCTCGATCCGGTCGACGTCGTCGTCGTCCAGGCCGGCCAGCGGTACGGCCAGGCGCGCGGCGCGTCCGGACCGCCGGCGGGCCAGCAGGTCCGCGCCCGCGTCGGTCAGGGTGAGGACGACGGCGCGGCCGTCGCGGGGGTCGGCCGCGCGGGCCACCAGGCCCTGGCCGGCCAGCCGGGCGATCAGCGCGGTCATCGACGGCTGGCTGACGCCCTCGGTGGTGGCCAGCTCGGTGAGCCGCGCGGGGCCGGAGCGCTGCAGCGTCGCCAGCGTGGCCGCGGCGGTCAGGCTCAGCTCCGTGCGGGTGCTGGTCAGCTGGCGCAGCCCGACGACGACGTCGTCCAGGCGCGCGGCCAGCTCGGTCCGGTGCTCGTCCACCAGTCCGTTGTACTACTCAACTATGTATCCCACAACGTGGGCCCCGCCTCAGAACCAGGAGGGGAACCACATCCGCTGCACCCACTCGTCGTAGGACAGCGGCTGCCCGGTCAGCACCGGGTAGAAGAAGGCGAACGTCAGCGCGACCACCGCGAGGTACAGGCTCATCGCGCCCAGCCCCAGCTGCCGGCGGAACGGGGTGACCGGGCCGTCGGCGGTGGGGCGCCCCAGCACGTCCTGCAGGGCGAGGGTCACCGCCAGCACGAAGAACGGCAGCACCGGCGCCATGTAGAAGATGAACATCGTCCGGTCGAGGTTGACGAACCAGGTCAGCCAGCCGGCCGCGATCGCCACCGCCACCGTGGTCGCGGCCGGGTCGCGCCGGGCGGCGATGCGCCACAGCAGCCACAGCATCGCGGGGGCGAACACCAGCCAGAGCGTGGGCGTGCCGACCATCAGGATGTAGCGGATGACCTGGCCGCCGTCGGCGTCGGTGAGGCCCTGCGGGTTCCACAGCAGGATCGGCCGGCCGTCGACCAGCCACGACCAGGGGCCGGACTCCCACGGGTGCGGGGTGGACAGCCCGTTGTGGAAGGCCAGCCACTCGCCGTGCATGTGCCACAGCGACCGGAGCGCCCCGGGGACCCAGGGGAACGCGGTGTCGGGGTTCTGGTCGGCCCAGTGCCGGCCCTGGGAGTTCTCGCCGAGGAACCAGCCGGTGAACGTGGCCAGGTAGGTCAGCACCGGCAGCACGGCCAGCGCCCACAGCGCCCCGGGCAGCCCGCGGCGCAGGACCGCGCGGGTGGGGCTGGCCACGCCGGCCCCGCGCCAGGCGGCGCGGTCCCAGAACAGCGACAGGACGGCGAAGAAGGCGAGGAAGTAGACCCCCGACCACTTCACCCCGGCCGCGCAGCCGAACAGGATGCCCGCCGCGATCCGCCACCCCCGCGGGCCCAGCGCGAAGCCGGTCGCCAGCGGGCCGGCAGCGCTGATGCGGGCGCGGACCCGGTCGCGGTCGACCACCAGGCAGGCGACCGCGCTGACCACGAAGACCTGCAGGAAGACGTCCAGCAGCCCGATGCGCCCGACGGTGAAGGCGAACCCGTCCAGTGCCATGAGCAGGCCGGCGACCAGCCCGAGCAGCGTGGAACCGGTGAGCCGGCGGGCCAGCCGGGTGAGCACGACGACGGCGACGGTGCCGGCGACCAGGCTGGGGAAGCGCCAGCCGAAGCTGTCGTAGCCGAAGAGCTTGATGCCGCAGGCGATGAGCAGCTTGCCCAGCGGCGGGTGGACGATGAACGTGTAGCCGCGGTTGTACTCGTAGCCCCACTCGAGGACCTCGTTCGCCTCGGGCGGGTAGTACGCCTCGTCGAAGAGCAGGTCGCCGGGGTAGCTGAGGTCCCACAGGCGGCTGACGAAGGTGGCTGCGCCGAGCACCGCGGTGAGCACCCAGGACAGCACCCGGTCGGTGGGCAGGGGCGGGGTGACCTGCCGCGTGGGGCGCCGGGGGCGGCGGCGGGGCCGCGCCGCGGGCGGGACCTCGTCGTCCGTCCGCTCCGGAGCCAGCACCGCCACGTAGGGGAGCGTAGGCGGAAGGTCTGGCAGTCTCGTGCCGTGACGGGACGGCTGGTGCTCGGTGGCGCGCCCCTCGGTCAGCCCGGCGACGTCGGACCCCGGCTGCGCGCGGCGATGGCGTCGGCGGACGTGCTCGCCTGCGAGGACACCCGCCGGCTGCACCGGCTCGCCCAGGACCTCGAGGTCACCTTCACCGGCCGGGTGGTCACCTTCCACGAGACCGTCGAGGCGTCCCGACTGCCGGGGCTGGTCGCGGCGATGCAGGCCGGGCAGACCGTCCTGCTGCTCACCGACGCCGGCATGCCCTCGGTGTCCGACCCGGGCTACACGCTCGTGCGGGCCGCCGTCGACGCCGGGGTGGAGGTGACGTCGGTGCCCGGCCCCTCGGCGGTCACCACGGCGCTGGCCGTGTCGGGCCTGCCCTGCGACCGGTTCTGCTTCGAGGGCTTCGTGCCCCGCAAGGGCCGCCGCACCGCCTTCGGCGCGCTGGTCGCCGAGCCGCGCACGATGGTGTTCTTCGAGTCCCCGCACCGGCTGGCCGACGCCCTCGCCGACGCCGCCGCCGTGCTGGGCGAGGACCGCGAGGCCGTGGTGTGCCGGGAGCTGACCAAGACCCACGAAGAGGTCGTCCGCGGCACCCTGGGCTCGCTGGCCACCTGGGCCGCCGACGGCGTGCGCGGCGAGATCACCCTGGTCGTCGCCGGTGCCCCCGCCGGCCCGGCCGACCTGACCCCGGCGGAGATCGCCGCCGAGGTGGCCCGCGAGGAGGCGGCGGGGGAGACCCGCAAGGACGCGATCCGCGCGGTGGTCGCCCGCACCGGCCTGCCCAAGCGGGTCGTCTTCGACGCGGTCGTGGCCGCGAAGACCCCCTGACCCGTTCCGCCGTCCAGCCTCCGAGCACCGGGTATCGGAAGCTCTACCCCATCGCGGCGGGTCGATCGCCCAGGTCGAGCTTCCGATACCTCAGGCGGACCGGAGCTGGGCCACGCGCATCCGGTACACGGCCAGCACCTTCGCCCGCACGCCGTCGGGGTCGCGCAGCACCTCGGCGTAGGTGAACCGGAGGACGAGCCAGCCCATCGACGCGAACAGCGCGTCGCGGGCCAGGTCCTCCGCGCGCTGCTCGGGGGAGGAGTGGAAGGCCGCTCCGTCGAGCTCGACGGCGAGCATCGCCTCCTCCCACGCCCGGTCGTGGTGCCGGGTGATGCCATCGGGGCAGCGCACGGCCAGCTGACCCCGGCTCCTGGGCAGGGACGGGTGCCGGAAGACGCGGAGCACGCCCAGCGCCTCGAGCTCGCTGCGGACCCCGTCGGCAACCAGGTCGACGGCGACGACGAGCTCGCGGTGCCCGCCGATGTTCGGCCGGCGCGCTGCCGCCCGGTGGAGCTCCTCCGCGCCGAGGTCGGGGCGGCGCGCCGCGTCGACGAGGGTCGGGCGCCGTCCCGCTCGTGGGATGAGCGGCCAGGCATCGACCAGGCTGTCCGCGAGCGTGGTGACCGGCAGGCCGCGCACCGACGCCCGGTCAGCAGCGGCGAGCTCGACCCGACGGTGGACGACGAGGTCACGGCTCCCGGACCGGCGCCGGGACTCGTCGATCGTCACGTGCACCGGCCCTCCGTGCTCCCGGACGCCGTGGATGGCCAGCGCGGTCGTGTGGCTCAGCAGTGCGGGACCACCGGCGCACAGGACGGCTGCGCGGAGCCGGCGGTCGCCGGTCGCCGGGTTGCCCCGGGCGGTGTGCACGTGCGGGAACACCCTGCGCAGACGCCCGCTCGCGACGTAGCCGTCGACGACGCCGACGGGCGCGACACGGAGCAGGTCCTGTCGGGTCGCGAGCCCCTGCTGGCTGCGCAACAACCGGTCGATGCGGGTGGGCCAGTCCTCGTCGGTCATGAGCGCAGGGTCGTGTCCCCCCGGCCGCCGCGGGGGTGTCCGGGCAGATCTGTGGACGCACTGCCGCTGTCCACGAGGGCAGGTAGCGGAAGCCCTACCCGAGCGCGCGTGGCTGTCGACGGGGGTAGTGCTTCCGGTACCCGGGCCGGCGTGGGCTCCCATGCCCGGTGGGGGGAGGGGGAGCGGGCTACAGCCAGCCGCTGCGCTTGAAGGCGCGCCAGAGCAGGCCGCAGGCCAGCGCCATCACCAGCAGCACCAGCGGGTAGCCGTAGTGCCAGCTCAGCTCGGGCATGTACTGGAAGTTCATCCCGTAGATCCCGGCGATCGCGGTGGGGACGGCGATGATGCCCGCCCAGGCGGAGATCTTGCGCATGTCCTCGTTGTCCGACAGCGACGTGCGGGCCAGCGACGCCTGCAGGATCGAGCCGAGCAGCTCGTCGAGGGCCGCGATCTGGTCGCGCACCCGGAAGACGTGGTCCTGCACGTCCCGGAAGTAGGAGCGCATCTCCTTCGGCACGATCTCGGCCTGCCGGTCGGTGAGCGCCTGCATCGGCAGGTCCAGCGGGGTGACCGCGCGGCGCAGCTGCATCAGCTCGCGCTTGAGCTGGTAGAGCCGCTGGGAGTCGTCGGTGCGCTCGGGGGAGAAGACCGACGCCTCGAGCTCGTCGACGTCCTCCTCCATGGCCTGCGCGACCTCCACGTAGTGGTCGACCACGAGGTCGGCGACGGCGTAGAGCACCGCCGAGGGGCCCAGGCAGAGCAGGTCGGGCTGCTGCTCCAGGCGGTGCCGCAGCTCGGCCAGCCCGCCGTGCGAGCCGTGCCGCACCGTGATGACGAAGTGGTCGCCCAGGAACACCATCACCTCGCCGGTGTCGACGACGTCGCTGGTCGCGGTCAGCTCGGCGTGCTCGACGTAGGCCGCGGTCTTGAGGACGACGAACACCCCGTCCTCGTAGCGGTCGAGCTTGGGCCGCTGGTGGGCGTAGACGGCGTCCTCGACGGCGAGGGGGTGCAGCCCGTACTCCGCGGCGATCGTCTCGAGCTCGGCCTCGGTGGGCTCGTGCAGCCCCAGCCACACGAACCCGTCGCGCTCGCGGGCGGTGCGCAGCGCGTCCTCCGGCCCGACGTCGGGCACGCGGTGGCCGCCGACGTAGACCCCGCACCCGACGACCGGTGCTCCCTCGGGCCGCTGCGGCGCGGGGTGCAGCGGCGTGCCGGCCGGCTTCGGGGCGTGCCGGGGCCGCGGCTGCGGTGCCGGCGTGCCCGTGCGCGCAGGGGTCCCGGGTCCGGTGCTGGTCATGTGTCTCCTCCGCGGCGGTCGGACGCGACCGCAAGCATGCGGACAGCCGCCGATGGTGGCACGCTCCGCACACCAGGTGTGATCAACAACCTTCGGGCAGGGGGAACGCAGATGACCGTCGCGAACGGCCGGCGCGTCAAGAGCGTCGAGGACTCCATCGCCGACACCGAGGAGCCGGAGCACCAGCTCAAGAAGAACCTGTCGGGCCTGGACCTCACGGTCTTCGGCGTCGGCGTGATCATCGGCACCGGCATCTTCGTGCTGACCGGCGAGGTCGCGCAGACCACCGCCGGGCCCGCGGTGGCCATCTCGTTCGTCATCGCCGGGATCGTCTGCGGGCTGGCCGCCCTCTGCTACGCCGAGTTCGCCTCCACCGTCCCGGTCGCCGGGTCGGCCTACACGTTCTCCTACGCCACCTTCGGCGAGCTGATCGCCTGGATCATCGGCTGGGACCTCGTGCTGGAGCTGGCCCTGGGCGCCGCGACGGTCAGCGTGGGCTGGTCGGGCTACCTCAACCAGCTGCTCAGCGACATCGGCATCGGGCTGCCCGAGGCGATCGCCGGCGAGACCGCCCGCTTCAACATCCCGGCGATGTTCATCGCCCTGGTGATGACCGGCGTGCTGATCCTGGGCATCAAGCTGTCCTCGCGGATCACCTCGATCATCGTGGCGATCAAGGTCGTCATCGTCCTGCTGGTCATCGTGGTCGGCGTCTTCTACGTCAAGGCCGCGAACTTCAGCCCCTTCGTCCCGCCGAGCCAGCCGGCCGAGGGCGGCGGCTCGGGCCTGACGCAGCCGTTCATCCAGCTGCTCACCGGGTTCTCCCCGGCCAGCTTCGGCGTCGAGGGCGTCATCGCCGGCGCGGCCATCGTGTTCTTCGCCTTCATCGGCTTCGACATCGTGGCCACCGCCGCCGAGGAGACCAAGGACCCGGCCAAGGACCTGCCCCGCGGCATCTTCGGCTCGCTGGCGGTCTGCACGGTCCTCTACGTGCTGGTCAGCCTCGTGGTGGTCGGCATGCAGAACTACACGGAGCTCAACGCGTCGGCGCCGCTGGCCGGGGCGTTCTCCAGCGTCGGCCTGCCCTTCTTCTCCGGGATCATCTCGGTGGGCGCGCTGGCCGGCCTGACCAGCGTGGTGATGATCCTGCTGCTGGGCCAGTCCCGGGTGCTGTTCGCCATGAGCCGCGACCACCTGCTGCCCCCGGGGCTGGCGAAGGTGCACCCCACCTACGGCACGCCCTACCGGATCACCCTCATCACCGGTGCGGTGGTCGCGGTGATGGCCGGGCTGATCCCGCTGGGCACCCTGGCCGAGCTGGTGAACATCGGCACGCTGTTCGCCTTCGTGCTGGTCAGCGTCGGGGTCGTCGTCCTGCGGCGCACCCGCCCCGAGCTGCCGCGGGCGTTCAGGGTGCCGCTCATGCCGGTGCTGCCGATCGTGGCCGCGCTGGCGAGCTTCTACCTGATGCTCAACCTGCCGACCGACACCTGGATCCGGTTCGCCATCTGGATGGCGATCGGCGTGGCCGTCTACTACCTCTACGGCCGCAAGCACAGCCGGCTGGCCAAGGGCGGCGACCACGACCACAGCGTCGCGACCGGCGACGGCACCGCGGGGCAGCGCCCGCGCGGCTGACGCACCACGGCCGACGGGGCCGTCTCACCCCCAGGGGTGAGACGGCCCCGTCGTCGTCTCCGGCCCCGCGCGCGGCGGGACGACCTCCACGGTGACCACCCGTCACCGTCCAGGGAGCCCCGTTGTCCACCACCGCCGTCGCGCTGCCCCGCCTGCCGCGCACCCCGGCCGCCGGGCGCCGCCGTCCGCCGGCCGCCGTGCTGGCCGCCGGCGCGCTGTGCGTGGTCGAGGCGGTCGCGCTGCTCGCCCTGGGCCTCACCTCGCTCGACGCGCTCTGGGGCACCGGGCTGCGCCCGCCCGGCGTCCTGGTGGCCGGGACCCTCGTCGGGCTCGCCGCGTGGGTCGTGCTCGTGGCCGCCGGCGGCGCCTGCCTGGTCGACGGCGCCGGCCACCGGCTGCTCGTGGGCACGGCGGTGGGGGAGCTCGCCGTCCTGGCCGTGCTCGCCGTCGGCGGGGCCAGCGGCGGTGTGCACCGGGTCGAGCTGGCCGGGCACGTGGTCGCGCTGTCCGCCGTCGCGGTCACGGCCGCCGTCGTCCCGCTGGTCAAGCTGCTGCTGGGCACCACGCCGGCGGCCGGCACCTGGACGGCGACGACCCGCCGCCCGGTCCGCGCCCCGCGCCCGCCGCTGGCCCACCGCCGGGCCCGGGCGCTCACCCTCGTCGCCGTCGCCGCGGTGCTGACCACCGTCGCGCTGACCGGCCAGCCCGCACCGGCCGGCACCGCGCCCACGAGCTCGGTCGACAGCGCTCACTAGTCTCGTGCCGTGAGTGATCGGCACATCCTGACCGCGGTCGCCTGGCCCTACGCCAACGGCCCCCGGCACATCGGCCACGTCTCGGGCTTCGGGGTGCCCTCCGACGTCTTCAGCCGGTACCAGCGGATGGCCGGCAACAAGGTGCTGATGGTCAGCGGCACCGACGAGCACGGCACCCCGATCACGGTGGCCGCCGACGCCGAGGGCGTCTCGCCGCAGGAGATCGCCGACCGGAACAACCGGATCATCGTCGGCGACCTGACCGGCCTCGGGCTGAGCTACGACCTGTTCACCCGGACGACGACCGCCAACCACGCGGCGGTGAGCCAGGAGATCTTCCTGGGCCTGCTCAAGAACGGCTACGTCTTCCCGCAGACCACCCTCGGCGCGATCAGCCCGTCGACCGGGCGCACGCTCCCGGACCGCTACATCGAGGGCACCTGCCCGATCTGCGGCTACGACGGCGCGCGCGGCGACCAGTGCGACAACTGCGGCAACCAGCTCGACCCGGTCGACCTGGTCAACCCGGTCTCCAAGATCAACGGCGAGACGCCGAAGTTCGTGGAGAGCGAGCACTGGTTCCTCGACCTGCCCGCCTTCGCCAAGGCGCTGGGCGACTGGCTGGGCACCCGGAAGAGCTGGCGACCCAACGTCCTGAACTTCAGCGTCAACCTGCTCGAGGACCTCAAGCCGCGCAGCTACACCCGCGACATCGACTGGGGAATCCGCATCCCGCTGCCCGACTGGCAGGACCGCGACGACAAGCGCATCTACGTGTGGTTCGACGCCGTGGTGGGCTACCTGTCGGCGTCCATCGAGTGGGCCCGCCGGTCGGGTGACCCGGAGGCGTGGCGGCAGTGGTGGCAGAGCCCGGACGCCGACGCCTACTACTTCATGGGCAAGGACAACATCGTCTTCCACGCCGAGATCTGGCCCGCGCAGCTGCTGGGCTACAACGGCGCGGGCGACAGGGGTGGCAGCCCGGGCTCCTACGGCACGCTGAACCTGCCGACCGAGGTGGTCTCCAGCGAGTTCCTGACGATGGAGGGGAAGAAGTTCTCCTCCTCGCGCCGGGTGGTCATCTACGTGCGCGACTTCCTGGAGCGCTACGACGCCGACGCGCTGCGCTACTTCATCGCCGTCGCCGGCCCGGAGAACCAGGACACCGACTTCACCTGGTCGGAGTTCCGCCGCCGCAACAACGACGAGCTGGTCGCCGGCTGGGGCAACCTGGTCAACCGGTCGGTCTCGATGGCGGCGAAGAACGTGGGCGCCGTCCCGCAGCCCGGCGACCTGACCGACGCCGACCGCGACCTGCTGGCGACGACGTCCGGTGCCTTCGGCACGGTCGGGGAGCTGCTGGGCCGCAACCGGCAGAAGGCCGCGATCAACGAGGCCATGCGGGTGGTCGGCGAGGCCAACAAGTACCTGTCGGACCAGGCCCCGTGGAAGCTCAAGGAGGACCCGGCCCGCCGGGACTCCGTGCTGTTCACCGCACTGCAGGCGATCAAGGACTGCAACGGCCTGCTGTCGCCGTTCCTGCCGCACGCCGCGCAGCAGGTGCACGAGCTGCTCGGTGGCGAGGGCACCTGGTCGGTGGCGCCGCGCATCGAGGAGGTCACCGACCTCGACGACGGCCGGCCCTACCCGGTGATCACCGGCGACTACGGGACCGGCCAGGCGGTCTGGGCGTCGGTGCCGATCACCCCGGGGACGCCGCTGGAGGCACCCAAGCCGGTCTTCACCAAGCTCGACGAGTCGATCGTGGACGAGGAGCTGCGCCGGTTCGAGGAGGGGTCCTGAGCCGCTCGGCGTCCTCGCGGGCGAACAAGCGGGGCGAGCTGCCGCCGTCCCCGGAGCCGTTGCCGGCCCCCGCGCTGGACAGCCACACCCACCTGGACATCGCCGTCGGCGGGGAGGACCGGCTGCCCACCGACGCCGAGGTGGACGCCGAGGTCGCGGCGGCGGCCGCGGTGGGCATCCCGCGGTTGGTGCAGGTCGGGGTGGACGTCGCCAGCTCGCGGTGGTCGGCCGCCCTGGCGGCGCGGCACCCGTCGGTGCTGGCCGCGGTCGCGCTGCACCCGAACGAGGCGGGGGCCGGTGCGGCGACGCCCGAGGCGCTGGCCGAGATCGACCGGCTCGCGGCGCAGCCCCGGGTGCGCGCGGTGGGGGAGACCGGCCTGGACCGGTTCCGCACCGGGTCCGAGGGGTGGGCGGCGCAGGAGGAGTCCTTCCGCGCGCACATCGGCATCGCCAAGCGGCACGGCATCGCCCTGGTCATCCACGACCGGGACGCGCACGCGGAGGTCCTGCGGGTGCTGGACGACGAGGGGCTGCCCGAGCACACGGTGTTCCACTGCTTCTCCGGCGACGCCGCGTTCGCCCGGCAGTGCCTGGACCGCGGCGCGGTCCTGTCCTTCGCGGGGACGCTGACCTTCGGCAACGCCGGCTACCTGCGCGAGGCGGCGGCCATCGCCCCGGTCGACCAGCTGCTGGTCGAGACCGACAGCCCCTTCCTCACCCCGGTGCCCCACCGGGGGAGGCCGAACGCCAGCCGCCTGGTGCCCCACACCGTCCGCGCCCTGGCGGAGGTCACCGGCACCGACCTCGAGCAGCTGTGCACCACCCTGACGGCCACGGCCGAACGGGTCTTCGGCCCCTGGCAGTACTGAGCACCGGCGCGGGGCCCGCAGGGTCCCCGCGGAGTGCCCGCCGGGCTCAGCCCACCCGGGGTGCGGCACGTGGGCACGCTGTGGTCCGAAGGACCACAATGGGCAAGGTGGGTCGCCTCATCGCCGTCGTGCTGTTCATCGCCGTGATGGTGCCCTCGGGCCTGCTGGCCCGGGCGTGGGCCAGGGCGGCCGACCGCCGCCTGGTGGCGAGCGGGTCGGTGGAGCTGGTGCCGCCGTCCGAGGCGGGGGCGGCGGTGCTGGCCCGGCAGGCGCGGCACGGCCGGCGGGTGCGGCAGCTGGGGTTCGTGCTCGGGCTGGTGCTGGTGGGCGTGAGCGTGGCGTTCTTCGCGGAGGCGTCGGTGTTCCTGTGGTTGCCGGCGCTGGTGGTGGGTCTGCTGGCCGGGGTGCTGCTGGCGGAGGCGACCCGGCCCCGGCCGCGGTGGGCGACGGGGTCGCGCAGGCCGCGGCGGGCCGAGCAGATCTCCCCGTGGCTGCTGTGGACGATGCGCGGCGCGGTGGCGGGGGAGCTGGTGGCCACGTCGGTGCTGTGGGACGCGGGGTCGCTGCGCGACGGGGTGGCTGTGGCCGCGCTCGTGGCGCCGGCCGTGGCCTGGCTGCTGGCCGAGGTGGCGCTGCTGCGGCTGGTGGTGCGCCCGCTGGCGGCCGACGGGTCCGACGTCCCGGTCGACGAGGCGCTGCGGACCTGGAGCGCGCACCTGGTCGTGGCCGCGGCCAGCACGGTCGCGCTGCTGCCGCTGGGTGCGCTGCTGCTGGTCGCCGGGGTGGACCTGGGTGACCGGGTGAGCGACGGGGTGGACCTGCTGCCGGTGGCCTTGGTGGCCGGCGGCTTCTCGGCGGTGACGGCGGGGCTGGCGGTGGCGTGGTTCCTGGTGACGTGGCTGCGTCCGGTGCGCCGCTCCGCGCCCGCTCTGGCAGGCTGAGCCAGCCCACACCGTGACGCTGGTCACACTGCGGAGAGCGACGAACTCTGCAGGTCACCGGGGAATTCGTGACGTGTGGTGTCGGCGTGGCTACTGCGTGTCGACTCGTCGACCTGTTTCGATCACGTCAGCAGCCCAGCTGCGAGCACCTCGTTCGTTATCGTGTCGTGACCGACCCGTCGGGGCGGGGGCCTGATCCCCCCGCCCGGGCCCCCGTGACCCGTGGATGTGCCGTGCACCGAACGCTCAAGCTCTCCCTCTTCGCCCTCGTCCTCGTGGGCCTCGTCGGCGGTTCCCTCGCCTTCGTGATCGCCCAGAAGTCGGTGACCCTCACCATCGACGGCCAGTCGCGCGAGGTCTCCACCTACGCCGACACCGCCGGCGAGGTGCTGGCCGACGAGGACGTCGCGGTCTCGGCCGACGACGTGCTGCTGCCCTCGGCCGACAGCCAGGTCGACGACGGCGACACCGTGGTCCTGAACCGGGCGCGTCCGCTGGAGCTGACCGTCGACGGCGTCACCACGACCGTCACCACCACCGCGCTGTCGGTGGACGAGGCTCTGGACCAGCTCGGCTACCGCGGCGACGGCCTGGTGCTGTCGGCCTCCCGCAGCGAGCGCGTGCCGCTGGACGGCATGGCCCTGCAGGTGACCACGCCCAAGACCGTCACCCTGGTCGCCGACGGCGCGACCCGCGACGTCACCACCACCGCCGGCACCGCGGGCGACCTGCTGGCCGAGCAGGGGCTGGCCCTGTCGCCGACCGACCGGATGAGCCTCTACCCGACCACCCCGCTGATGGACCGCATGGTGCTGCAGGTCTGGCGCGTGCAGGTCACCGAGGTGACCGAGCAGCAGTCGATCGACTACCAGACCGTCGAGACCGAGGACCCCGGCGCCACCGAGGGCACCCGCGAGGTGACCACCGAGGGCGTCGAGGGCTCGCAGACGGTCACCTTCACCGTCACCACCACCGACGGCGTCGAGACCTCCCGGGTGCAGACCGGCGTCACCGTGGACCAGGCGCCCGTCGACGAGCAGGTCAGCGTCGGCACCGCGCCCCGTCCCGCCCCGGCGGCCGCCCCCTCCGGCGGCAACACCGGCGCCTCGGCCCCGGCGTCGACCAGCGGCCTGAACTGGGACGCGCTGGCCCGTTGCGAGGCCGGTGGCAACTGGTCGATCAACACCGGGAACGGCTACTACGGCGGGCTGCAGTACAACATCTCGACGTGGAACGCCTACGGCGGCGGCGAGTTCGCCTCCCGTCCCGACCTGGCCACCCGTGAGCAGCAGATCGCCGTCGGCGAGCGGACCTACGCCGCCCGCGGTGCCTCGCCGTGGCCGTCCTGCGGCTCGCGCCTGCACAGCTGACCCGCTGAGCACCGCCGCCGACGCAGGCGACGGGCTGCTGGGCCCCGCGGAGATCCGCCGGCTGGCCCAGCAGCTCGACCTGCGCCCCACCAAGCAGCTCGGGCAGAACTTCCTGCACGACGCCAACACCATCCGGCGCATCGTGCGGACCGCCGAGCTCCGCCCGGACGACGTGGTCTGCGAGATCGGGCCGGGCCTGGGGTCGCTGACCCTGGGGCTGCTGCCCGCGGCCGCACGCACCGTCGCCGTCGAGGTCGACCCGCGGCTGGCCGAGCAGCTGCCGGTGACCGTGGCCGACCGGGTGCCGCAGCTGGCCGACCGGCTGACCGTGGTCACCGCGGACGCCATGCGGGTGACCGAGCTGCCCGGGCCGCCGCCCACCGCGCTGGTCGCGAACCTGCCCTACAACATCTCGGTCCCGGTGCTGCTGCACTTCCTGCAGACCTTCCCGACGATCCGGACGGCGCTGGTGCTCGTGCAGCTGGAGGTGGCCGACCGGCTGGCCGCCGCACCGGGCAGCGACGCCTACGGCGTCCCCAGCGTGAAGGCCGCCTGGTACGCCGACGTGCGGCGGGCCGGGGCGGTGGGCCGACCGGTCTTCTGGCCGGTGCCCAACGTCGACTCCGGGCTGGTCCGCCTCACCCGGCGCGAACCGCCGCCCGGCGACCGCGCGGCCACCTTCGCCGCCGTCGACGCGGCCTTCGCCACCCGGCGCAAGGGGCTGCGCGCGGCCCTCGCCGGCTGGGCGGGCAGCCCGGCCGCCGCCGAGACGCGGCTGCGGGCCGCCGGCATCGACCCGACCTGGCGCGGCGAGCGGCTCGGCGTCGCCGACTTCGCCCGGCTCGCCGCCACCGACCCGGTCGCGGCAGGCTGACCCCATGCCGCACGCGACCGCCGGGGGACCGGGCAGGATCCACGGGGACGGGTCGGTCACCGCGCACGCCCCCGCCAAGGTCAACGTCCACCTCGGCGTCGGCCCGCTGCGGGCCGACGGGTTCCACGAGCTGACCACGGTCTACCTGGCGGTGTCGCTGCTGGACTCGGTCACCGTCTGGCCGGACGAGGGCCTGTCGGTCACCGTCACCGGCGAGGGTGCCGACGGGTCGGTGCCCACCGACTCGCGCAACCTGGTGTGGCAGGCCGCCGAGCTGCTCGCCCGGCACGCGGGCGTCCGGCCGGACGCCGCGCTGCACGTCGACAAGTCGATCCCCGCGGCCGCCGGCCTCGCCGGGGGGTCCGCCGACGCCGCGGCGGCGCTGGTCGCGCTGGACGCCTTGTGGGGCACGCACTGCACCCGCGGTGACCTGGCCGGGCTGGCCGCCCGGCTGGGCAGCGACGTCCCCTTCAGCCTGGTGGGCGGCACGGCCCTCGGCACCGGCCGGGGGGAGCAGCTGTCCCCGGTGCTGTCGCGGCACCGCACCGACTGGGTGCTGGGCATCGCCGGCGACGGCCTGTCCACCCCCACGGTCTACCGCGAGCTCGACCGGCTCCGCGACGCCGGCGACCTGCCCCCCGACTCGGTCGCCGGCCCGGCCGACGACGTCCTCACCGCGCTCCGGGGCGGGGACGCCGGCGAGCTGGCCGCCCGGCTGGCCAACGACCTGCAGGCCCCCGCCGTCCACCTGCGGCCGGAGCTGCGCCGTGCGCTGGGGGTGATGACCGGGGCCGGGTGCCTCGGCGCGCTGGTCAGCGGCTCGGGCCCGACGGTCGCCGGGCTGCTGCCCGACGCCGACGCCGCGGAGGAGACCGCCGCCGCCCTCGCCGCCAGCGGCGCGTTCCGGGCCGTGCGGGCGGTGCACGGCCCGGTCCCGGGCGCCCGGCTGGCCGGCTGACCGGCCGGGCCGTGGTCGCCCCGCCCCCCGCCGCGCCCTAGGCTCGGGCAGTCCCCGGGTGTGCCCGGGGTCGTGGGGGATGGGGTAATCGGCAGCCCGCCGGCCTTTGGAGCCGTGCAGTCTCGGTTCGAGTCCGAGTCCCCCAGCTGCACCGTCGCGACGTCCCTGGGGAGATCCGTTGGCACAGCCCGCTCAGACCGTCGGCGCCGTCGTGGTGCTGGCCGCCGGACAGGGAACGCGGATGCGTTCCCGCACGCCGAAGGTGCTGCACCCGCTCGGCGGGCGCAGCATGCTCGGCCATGTGCTGGCGGCCGCCGAGCCGCTGGCCGCCGCGGCCACCGTCGTCGTCGTCGGCTCCGGCCGCGACCAGGTCGAGGCGCACCTGGCGGGCATCGCCCCGCACGCGCGCACCGTGGTGCAGGAGCAGCAGAACGGCTCCGGGCACGCCGCGGCGCTGGCCCTGGACACCCTCGCCGAGCTGAGCGGCCCGGTGCTCATCGTCAACGGCGACGCCCCCCTGCTGCGGGCCAGCACCGTCCAGGCGCTCGTCGACGCGCACCTCGGTGCCGGTGACGTGCTGACCGTGCTCACCGCGACGGTGCCCGACCCCACCGGGCTGGGTCGGATCGTCCGGGACGCCGAGGGCCGGGTGACCGCGATCGTCGAGGAGCGCGACGCCACGCCCGAGCAGCGCGCCATCACCGAGGTCAACGCCGGGGTCTACCTCGGCGACGGCCCCGCGGTGCGGGCCGCGCTGACCCGGGTCGGCGCCGCGAACGACCAGGGTGAGCAGTACCTGACCGACGTCCTCGGGCTGCTGGTCGGCGACGGCGCGCAGGTCGGGGGCCACCGGGCGGCGGACGCCGAGGACACCCTGGGGTGCAACGACCGGCGCGAGCTCGCCGCCCGCCGGCGCACGCTCAACGACCGGGTGGTCGACGACCTGATGCGGTCCGGGGTGACCGTGGTCGACCCGGCCACCACCTGGGTCGACGTCACCGTGGAGGTGGGCCAGGACGCCGTCCTGCACCCCGGGGTGCAGCTGCTCGGCGCCACCGTCGTCGCCGCGGGCGCGGAGGTCGGGCCGGACAGCACGCTCACCGACACCGAGGTGGGGGAGGGCGCCCGGGTGGTGCGCACCCACGCCGAGCTCGCCGTCGTCGGGCCCGAGGTGTCGGTCGGCCCCTTCGCCTACCTGCGTCCGGGCACCCGGCTGGCGCGGGGCGCCAAGGTGGGCACGTTCGTGGAGACCAAGAACGCCGTCGTCGGCGAGGGGTCGAAGATCCCGCACCTGTCCTACGTCGGCGACGCCACCATCGGCGAGGGCACCAACATCGGGGCGGCCACCGTCTTCGTCAACTACGACGGCGTGGCCAAGCACCACACCACGATCGGCTCGCACGCCCGCACCGGCGCGGACAACATGTTCGTGGCGCCGGTCACGGTGGGGGACGGCGCCTACACCGCCGCCGGGTCCGTGATCACCACGGACGTCCCGCCGGGGGCGATGGGTGTGGCCCGGGCCACCCAGCGGAATGTGGCAGGGTGGGTGGGCCGACGCCGTCCGGGGACGGCGGCCGCCGAGGCGGCCGAGGCGGCCACCGCCAGGACCTCCGACGACGCCCAGGGGACCCCGTCATGAGCGCGATCACGCAGACGCCGACCAAGAGCCTGATGCTGTTCAGCGGCCGGGCCTTCCCCGAGCTCGCCGACGAGATCGGCGGGCACCTCGGCGTCGCGCCGACGCCGACGTCGAGCTACGAGTTCGCCAACGGCGAGCTCTACGTGCGGTTCGAGGAGTCCGTGCGCGGCTCGGACGCCTTCATCGTGCAGAGCCACACCTCGCCGGTGAACACCTGGCTGATGGAGTCGCTGCTCATGGTCGACGCCGCCAAGCGCGCCTCGGCCAAGCGCATCACCGTCGTCGCGCCGTTCTTCCCCTACGCCCGGCAGGACAAGAAGCACCGCGGCCGCGAGCCCATCTCCGCCCGCCTGGTCGCCGACCTGTTCAAGACCGCGGGTGCCGACCGGCTCATGTCGGTGGACCTGCACACCGCCCAGGTGCAGGGCTTCTTCGACGGCCCGGTCGACCACCTGTTCGCCATGGACCTGCTCATCGACGAGGTCAAGCGCAAGTGGGGCGACCGCGACCTCACCGTCGTGTCGCCCGACTCCGGCCGGGTCCGGGTGTCCGAGCGCTGGTCGGACAAGCTCGGCGGCACCCCGCTGGCCTTCATCCACAAGACCCGCGACATCACCCGGCCCAACGAGGTCGTGGCCAACCGCGTCGTCGGCGAGGTCAAGGGCCGGGTCTGCATCCTGGTCGACGACATGATCGACACCGGCGGCACGATCACCAAGGCCGCCGAGACGCTGTTCGCCGAGGGCGCGGCCGACGTGGTCATCGCCGCCACCCACGGCGTGCTCTCCGGCCCCGCGGTCGACCGCCTGAAGAACAGCCGGGCCGCCGAGGTGCTCATCACCAACACGCTGCCCGTGCCGCCGGAGCGGCAGTTCGACAAGCTCACCGTGCTCTCCATCGCCCCGCTGCTGGCGCGGGCGATCAAGGAGGTCTTCGAGGACGGCTCGGTCACCAGCCTCTTCGACGGCGCGAGCTGAGCCTGGGGTAGGGTGTGCGGCTGTTGCCCGGCGAGGGAGCTGCCGCTCCGTGATCGACGTGCGTGTGCGCCTCCAGGTGTGTCCGTGCGTCCAGGCGCCGGGACCCACACCTCTAGCTAGGAGCACACCACCGTGGCTGATTTCCGTCTCGAGGCCGAGACCCGCACCGAGTTCGGCAAGGGCAGCGCCCGCCGCACCCGGCGCGCCGGCCGCGTCCCCGCCGTCCTCTACGGGCACGGCCAGGACGTCGTCCACCTGTCCCTGCCGGCCCGCGAGTTCGCCGCGGCGCTGCGCAACGGCGGCACCAACGTCCTGCTGACCGTCGTCCTCGACGGCAAGGAGCAGCTCGCGCTGACCAAGGCCGTGCAGCGCGACCCGCTGACCCGCGTCCACGAGCACGTCGACCTGCTGGTCGTCCGCCGCGGCGAGAAGGTCACCGTCGACGTCCCCGTCACCGTCACCGGTGACGTGGCCCCGGAGACCATCACCAACTTCGAGCTCAACACGATCTCGATCGAGGTCCCGGCCACGAGCATCCCCGAGAACATCGAGATCGACGTCGAGGGCCGCGCGGCCGGCCAGGGCATCACCGCGGCCGACGTCGAGCTGCCCGAGGGCGCCACCCTGCTGACCGACCCCGAGGCCCAGGTCATCGGCTTCCTGGCCGCCCCGACCGCCGAGGCGCTGGAGGCCGAGCTCGCCGAGGCCGAGGCCGAGGCCGGCATCGAGCGCGACGAGTCCGACGCCGACGGCGACGTCGTGCCCGAGCCCTCCGACCAGGGCAGCGGCGAGTCGATGGACGCCGCCGAGAACTCCGCGGACGCCTGAGCGGTCCGTTGACCGAGAGCACGACCCGCAGGGGCGCCGGCACCGCCGGCGCCCCTGCGGCGTCCCCGGAGCCCCCCGCCGGCCCCTTCCTGGTGGTGGGGCTCGGCAACCCCGGTCCCGGCTACGCCGGCAACCGGCACAACGTCGGCGCGATGGTGCTGGCCGAGCTGGCCGCCCGCGCCGGGGTGAAGCTGTCCCCGGGCAAGGGCCCGCGTGCCCGGTCGGCGTCGGGTGACGGGCGGCTGGCCGGACGGCGGGTGGTGCTCGCCCAGCCGAGCACCTACATGAACGAGTCGGGCGGCCCGGTGAAGGGCCTGCTGGACTACCACTCCATCGACCCCACCTGCCTGGTGGTGGTGCACGACGAGCTCGACCTGGACTTCGACGTCGTCCGGCTCAAGCGCGGTGGCGGCGAGGGCGGGCACAACGGCCTGCGCTCGATCTCCCGGTCCACCGGCACCCGGGACTACCTGCGCGTGCGGGTGGGCATCGGGCGCCCGCCCGGCCGGCAGGACCCGGCGGACTTCGTGCTCAAGGACTTCTCCGCCACCGAGCGCAAGACCCTCGAGCTGCTGGTCGGCGAGGCCGCCGACGCCACCGAGCTGCTGCTGGAGAAGGGCCTGGAGGCGGCGCAGAACGTCGTTCACCCGCGCTCCTGAGCGTCCCCCTCCCGGGTGAGGCCCGGCTGTCCCGCGTTGACCCCGGGACCGCCGCGGCCGACGGTCGACGGGTGAACCGCTGCCGACGACGTCCCGGGGCGCACGGTGTCCGCGCCTGAGGTCCGCGGGCCCGAGCAGCCCGAGCAGCGGCCCGAGCGGTCCGTCGACGACGTGGTCCGGCGTGCCCGCGAGGCCCACGCCGCGGAGCTGGCCGAGGCCGCGGCCGAGGCGGCCGAGGCGGCTGCGCAGGGCCTGCGCGCCGACGGTGCGTTCGGCGCCGACTCCGTCCGGCCGGTCGCCGGCCGGCCCGCGGTGCCGCGCACGGCGCCGGCCGGCCCCCGCGAGCTGCCCCGCCGCCGCGCCGGGGACGTCGCCCGCGGGACGCTGTCCGACCTGCCGATGTACGACCCGCTCTCCGCCCGGCGCCGTCGCACCCCGGAGTGGCTGTCGGCCTACCTGGGTGGTCTGCTCCTGCTGGACGGCCTCGCCCTGGTCGTCGCGGTCCTGCTGGCCGCGGACCTGCAGCCGGGCCCGGTCCAGCTGCTCGCCGCCGCCGGGGTGTGGGCGGTCGCCCTCCAGCTGGCCGGTGCCTACCGGGAGGCCTACTTCGGGGCCGGCACCCAGGAGTACCGCCGGGTGCTGGTCGCCGCCACCGGGCTGGTGGCCGCGCTCGCGGTCGCCGAGTCGGTCGCCGGACCCTGGGCCTGGGGCACGACCGACGTCGTCCTCGCCCTGGCCGTCGGGGCCGGGCTGACCGTGCTGGGCCGCCGGGTGGCGCGGACCCGGATGCACGCCCGCCGCCGGCAGGGCCTGATGGGCAAGCGCGTCGTCCTGGTCGGCCGCGAGGTCGCGCTCGTCGACATCGCCGAGCGGCTCCGCCGGGACGCGACGTCGGGCTGGACGGTCGTCGGGGCCTGCGTGCCCGACCCCGGGGCCGCCGGCGGGCTCGCCCGGATCGGCGTCCCCGTCCTCGGCGGTCTGGACCACGTGCCGGCCGTGCTCGACCAGGCCCGCGCCGACGCGGTGATGGTCGCCGCGGCCAGCGAGGGCGGCGCCTCCTACCTCCGGCAGCTCGCCTGGCGGCTCGAGGGCACCAACATCGAGGTCCTGCTCGCGCCGGGCCTGGTGGAGGTCGCCGTCGACCGGCTCGAGGTGCGCCCCACCATCAGCTTCCCGGTCGTGCAGATCATGGAGCCCTCCTACCGGGGGCTGCGCCGGCTGGCCAAGTCCGCCCTCGACCGCGGCGCGGCGCTCGTCGGCCTGGCCCTGCTGTCCCCGTTGCTGGTGGCGCTGGCGGTCGCGGTCAAGTGCGAGGACGGCGGGCCGGTGCTCTACCGGCAGGCCCGGGTGGGCCGGCACGGCCGGGTCTTCGACGTGCTGAAGTTCCGCAGCATGACCGTCGGGGCCGACGCCCGGGTCGAGGAACTGGCCACGGCGGACGAGGGCAACGGGGTGCTGTTCAAGATGCGCTCCGACCCGCGGGTGACCCGGATCGGGCAGCTGCTGCGCCGGTGGTCCCTCGACGAGCTCCCGCAGCTGGTGAACGTGCTGCGGGGGGAGATGTCGCTGGTCGGCCCGCGACCGGCGCTGCCCGTCGAGGTGGCCACCTACGGGCCGGACATGCAGCGGCGGCTGCTGGTGCGCCCCGGGGTGACCGGCCTGTGGCAGGTCAGCGGCCGGTCCGACCTCAGCTGGGCCGAGACCGTCGAGCTCGACGTCCGCTACGTGGACAACTGGTCGGTCGGACGCGACCTGTCGATCCTGTTCCGCACGGCGCGCGCCGTGGTGGCGGGGTCCGGGGCCTACTGACCGCACGTGGCCGTGGCAGGGCGCACGGTCACGACACGGCTGTCCGCGGCCGGGGAGGCGGACGAGGGCACCCGCGGCCTCCTCACGGTGGCCGCGCGGCCCTAGCCTGCGCCGCGAGGGCTCGAGGGGACGCCCTCCACGCGAGGAGCAGCCCGATGACGACGTCGACCGTCCGCCGGTCCGTGGCACCCCTGGTGCTGGCCCTGCTGCTGCTGGGGCTGGCCACCGCGCCGGCGCGGGCCGACACCGCCCCGGCCGGCGGCGCCACCGCGGCCGCCCCCGTGACGGTCTCGGCGGACCCGCTGCCGACCGTGCAGATCAACGGTGTGGCGTGGTCGCAGGTGGTCGTCGGCACCACCGTCTACGTCGCGGGCAAGTTCACCCGGGCCCGGCCCGCGGGGGCGGCGCCCGGCACCCAGGAGACGGTCCGGAACAACCTGCTCGCCTACGACATCCGCACCGGCCAGCTGATCACCTCGTTCGCACCGGACCTCAACGCCCAGGCACTGGTCGTCACCGCCTCCCCGGACGGTTCGCGGCTCTACGTCGGCGGCGACTTCACGGTGGCCAACGGCCAGAGCCGGCTGCGGGTCGCGGCGTACGACACGGCCACCGGGGCGCTGGTGAGCGGTTTCGCCCCCGCCGTCTACGGCCAGGTGCGGGCACTGGCCGCGACGGCCACGACGGTCTACGCCGGGGGTTCGGTCTCCAGCGTGGGCAGCGTGGGCCGCAACCGGCTCGCCGCGTTCACCGCCTCCACCGGCGCGCTGCTGCCCTGGGCGCCGCAGCCCGGCGTCGGGTCCACCTCCGGCAACCGCGACGGCAGCACGGTCACCAGCAACGCCGTCCTGGCCCTCGTGGTCACCGGCGGGGGCAGCCAGGTCGTGGCCGCGGGCCGGTTCGACAGCCTCAACGGCACGAAGTCGACCGGCGTCGGCGCGCTCGACCCGGTCAGCGGGGCCACCCGGTCGTTCGCGGTGAACCGGCTGATCACCAACCAGGGCGTCAACTCCGCGGTCTGGAGCCTGTCGACCGACGGGACGACGGTGTGGGGCAGCGGCTACGACTACTACGGCCCAGGGAACCTCGAGGGCGCCTTCGCCGCGCGGGCCGACGGCGGCGGTGTGGTGTGGATCGACGACTGCCACGGCGACACCTACTCCACCTTCGCGCAGGGCGGGGCGGTCTACGTGGCCACCCACGCCCACGACTGCGGGAACATCGGCGGCTACCCCGAGCAGAACCCCCGGGTGAACCTGTTCGGGCTGGCGTTCTCGCAGGCGCCGGTCGGCACCGTCGGCACCGCGACGCTGCGCAACCGCAACTTCACCGGGCAGCCGGCCCCGGCGCTGCAGACCTGGTTCCCGACCTTCTCCAGCGGCACCGTCACCGGCCAGTACCAGGCCGGGTGGAACGTCACCGGCAACGCGCAGTACGTGGTCTACGGCGGGGAGTTCCCCCGGGTCAACGGCACCGCCCAGCAGGGCCTCGTCCGGTTCGCGGTGCCGGCGTCGGCGCCGAACCGGGTGGGCCCGGTGGCCGCCCAGCTCACCCCGTCGGTCAGCCAGCCCAGCGGCGGTGCGGCCCGGGTGAGCTGGCCGGCGACCACCGACCAGGACAACGGCACCCTGGTGTACCGGGTGTTCCGCGACGGCGGCAGCACCCCGGTCCACCAGGTGCCGGTGTCCTCGACCTGGTGGAACCGACCGACCACGACCTTCACCGACACCGGGCTGGCCAACGGCCAGCACTCCTACCGGGTCAGCGCCACCGACCCGTTCGGCAACGTGGTCACCTCCGCCCCGGTCACCATCACCACCACCGGCGGGACCACGACCCCGCCGCCGCCCACCACCACGGCACTGGCGCAGGACTCCTTCACCCGCACCTCGACCGCCGGGTGGGGCACCGCCGACGTGGGGGGCACCTGGACGGTGAGCTCCACGGCGACCACCTCCGTCGACGGGCAGCGCGGGGTGCTGTCCCTGCCGGCCCCGGGCCGGTCGGCGGCGGCGACCCTGGAGTCCGCGCAGGGCACCGACGTCGCCCTGCAGGCGGCCCTGTCGGTGTCGGCCACCCCGACCGGGGGCGGCACCTACGTCTACCTGGACGCGCGCCGGTCCGGGTCGACGGCCTACCGGCTCACCGCCCGGTTCCAGGCCGACGGCAGCGTGCAGCTGGTCCTCGCCCGCCGGGTCGCCGGGGCGGACACCGTCCTGGGCAGCACGGTGCTGCCGGGCCTCGGCGCGGGTGCGGTCGTCCGTCTGGAGGCGCGGGGCACCGGCACGACGACGCTCCGGGTCAGCGCGTGGGCGCGGGGCGGGACCGCCCCGGCGACCCCGCAGCTGACCGCGACCGACAGCCAGGCCGAGCTGCAGCGGGCCGGCGCGGTGGGGGTCGCCGCCTACCTGTCCGGCAGTGCGTCGACGGGCACCCAGGTGCTCGTCGACGACGTGTGGGCCGGGGCCCCGGGCACCGGACCGGCCGCGGGGTGAGACGCAGGCCGGTCCTGGCGCTCGCCGGCGCCGGGCTGCTCGTGGCGGTCGTGCTCGCCCTGGTGCTGACCGGCGGGGACGACCAGCCGCGGACCGACCACGCAGCCTCCCCGTCGGCGACCACGGCGGCACCCACGTCGTCCTCCGCGCCGGTGCAGGGCCCCGCGCTGCCGACGACGGCGTCGGGCACGTCGTCCGCGGCGCCGGGCACGGCGACCGCCCCGACCACGGCGGCCGCGCCCGGTGGCGGGGCGGCGGAGCAGCGGCCCGCCGAGCTGCCCGCGGTGCCGCTGGACGCCGGGGCCACGGTGCCGGGCGTGGTGTCGGGCCGGCTGGTGGTGGTCGAGGCGGTGCAGGCCACCGGGAGCGGGGTGGGCAACGTCTCGGGCCCGGCCCTGCGGGTCACCGTCGAGCTGACCGGCGATGGGCGGACGCTGTCGCTGGACGGCAGCTACGTCGAGCTCCTCACCGGCCCCGACCTGACCCCCGCCTCGCCGGTGGACGACCCGTCCACGGCGCCGCTGCAGGGCCAGCTGCCCCCGGGCGGGACGGCGACCGGCGTGTACGTCTTCAGCGTCGACGACGGCGCCCGCGGGGACGTCACCGTACGGGTGCAGCCCGCACCGGGGGAACCGTTCCTGGTGTTCCGGGGTGCGGCCGGCTGACCACGGGCGCACCCCGCCCGGCGCGGACTAACCTGGACGACGGCCCCCCGCGCGCCCGTGCGACCTGCACGGGCTGCGTGAGCGGTGCGGCCCGGACCCGATGGAGTACCCCCTCGTGAGCCTGCGCGGCGTGCTCGACGTCGTCCTGACCGACCCCGGCATGGCCCGGGTGGTGGGCCGGGCCGGCGCGGCCGACCTGGCCGTCACCGCCCCGCCCACCGTGCAACCGCTCGTCGCCGCGGCGCTGGCCGCGCCGTCGCCCGGGGCGTCGGTCCCCGTCCTGGTGGTGACGGCGGGGGAGCGGGACGCCGACGCGACCGCCGACCTGCTGCGCTGCTTCGTCCCCGACCGCCGGGTCGAGGTGTTCCCGGCGTGGGAGACGCTCCCGCACGAGCGGCTCAGCCCCCGAGCGGACACCGTCGGCCGCCGGCTCGCCGTGCTGCGCGACCTCACCCACCCGGAGGCCGCGACCGGGGCGATCGACGTCCTCGTCGCCCCGGTGCGCAGCCTGCTGCAGCCGCTCACCCCGGGCCTCGGCGACCTCACCCCGGTCGAGCTGCGGCCCGGCGACGAGGCCGAGCTCGACGCCGTCGCCCAGCGGCTGGTCGATGCCGCCTACACCCGCGTGGAGCTGGTCGAGAAGCGCGGCGAGTTCGCCGTCCGCGGTGGCCTGCTCGACGTCTTCCCGCCCACCGAGCCGCACCCGGTCAGGGTCGAGTTCTGGGGCGACGAGGTCGACGAGCTCCGGTACTTCTCCGCGGCCGACCAGCGGTCGCTGGACGAGCGGCCCGAGCGGCTGTGGGCACCGCCGTGCCGCGAACTGCTGCTCACCCCCGAGGTCCGCGAGCGGGCCCGGGCGCTGGCGGTCGAGCACCCCGAGCTGGCCGAGGTCGCCGACTCCCTCGCCGAGGGCATCGCCGTCGAGGGCATGGAGGCGCTCATCCCGGCGCTGATCGGGTCCGCGCGCATGGAGCTGCTCACCGACCTGGTGCCGCGCGGCACGCACGTGCTGGTCTGCGACCCCGAGCGGGTGCGCAGCCGAGCCGCGGACCTGGTGCGCACCGCCGAGGAGTTCCTCGCCGCGTCCTGGCAGACCGCCGCCGAGGCCGGCCAGGCGCCGGTCGACCTGGGCGCCTCGAGCTTCCGCGACCTCGAGGACGTCGCCGACGACGCCCGGGGCCGCGGCCTGCCCTGGTGGACCACCGGTGCCTTCACCCTCGCCGTCGAGGACGACGACGAGCACGTCACCCTGCAGGCGACCGGCGTCGACCGGTTCCACGGCGACGCCGACGCCGCCACCGCCCGGCTGCGGGAGTGGTCGCGCGAGGGCTGGCGGGTCGTGCTCACCTTCGCCGGGCCGGGCCCCGCGCAGCGCGCCGCCGACCAGCTGACCGAGGCCGACCTCGGCGTCCGGCTGGTGCCCGACATCGCCACCCCCCAGGACGAGGGCCTGACCTACGTCACCCAGGGCAACCTGGAGTCCGGGTTCGCGCTGCCGGGCGTGAAGCTCGCCCTGGTCACCGAGCACGACCTGACCGGCCAGCGCGGCACGAGCATGCGCGACGCGCAGAAGATGCCGGCCCGCCGGCGCAACGCCGTCGACCTGGTCCAGCTGCAGCCCGGCGACCTGGTCGTGCACGAGCAGCACGGCATCGGCCGCTACGTCGAGATGGTCAGCCGCACCGTGCACGGCGGCCAGCGCGACTACCTGATCGTGGAGTACGCGCCCGGCAAGCGGAACCAGCCGCCGGACCGCCTCTTCGTGCCCACCGACGCCCTGGACCAGCTGACCCGCTACGTCGGCGGCGAGGCACCGGCGCTGTCCAAGCTGGGCGGCGCGGACTGGGCCAAGACCAAGGGCCAGGCCCGCAAGGCGGTCAAGCAGATCGCCGCCGAGCTCATCCGGCTCTACTCCGCCCGGATGGCCACCAAGGGCCACGCCTTCGGCCCCGACACCGTCTGGCAGCGCGAGCTCGAGGACGCCTTCCCGTTCCAGGAGACACCCGACCAGCTGGCGGCCATCGACGAGGTCAAGGCCGACATGTCCCAGTCGGTGCCGATGGACCGGATCATCTGCGGCGACGTCGGCTACGGGAAGACCGAGATCGCCGTCCGGGCGGCCTTCAAGGCGGTGCAGGACGGCAAGCAGGTCGCCGTCCTGGTGCCGACGACGCTGCTGGCCAACCAGCACTTCAAGACCTTCTCCGAGCGGTTCGCCCAGTTCCCGGTCACCGTCGCCGCGCTGTCGCGGTTCCAGTCGAAGGCCGAGAGCGACGAGACGCTGCGCAAGCTCGCCGACGGCGAGGTCGACGTGCTCGTCGGCACCCACCGCCTGCTGCAGCCGACCACCCGGTTCAAGGACCTCGGCCTGGTGATCGTGGACGAGGAGCAGCGCTTCGGCGTCGAGCACAAGGAGTACCTGAAGACCATGCGGACGGCGGTCGACGTGCTGTCGATGTCCGCGACGCCGATCCCGCGCACCCTGGAGATGAGCCTCACCGGCATCCGGGAGATGTCGACGATCCTCACCCCGCCCGAGGAGCGGCACCCGGTGCTGACCTACGTCGGCGCGTGGGAGGACAAGCAGATGGCCGCGGCCATCCGGCGCGAGCTGCTGCGCGACGGCCAGGTCTTCGTCATCCACAACCGGGTGCAGTCGATCGACAAGGCCGCCGCGACCATCCGCCGACTGGTGCCCGAGGCGCGGGTGGCGGTGGGCCACGGCCAGATGAAGGAGCACGAGCTCGAGCGGATCATGGTCGGCTTCTGGGAGAAGGAGTACGACGTCCTGGTCGCCACGACCATCGTCGAGTCCGGGCTGGACATCCCCAACGCCAACACCCTGATCGTCGACCGGGCCGACACCTTCGGCCTGTCCCAGCTGCACCAGATCCGGGGCCGCGTGGGTCGTGGCCGGGAGCGGGCCTACGCCTACTTCACCTACGACCCGACCCGCCCGCTCACCGAGACCTCGGTCGACCGGCTGACCACGATCGCGCACAACACCGACCTCGGGGCCGGCATGGCGGTGGCGATGAAGGACCTCGAGATCCGCGGCTCGGGCAACCTGCTCGGCGGCGAGCAGTCCGGCCACATCGCCGGCGTGGGCTTCGACCTCTACGTCCGGCTGGTCGGCGAGGCGGTCACCGACTACCGCGCCCAGGTCAGCGGCGAGGAGGCACCGGCCGAGCCGGTCGACGTCCGGGTCGACCTGCCGGTGGACGCGCACCTGCCGCACGACTACGTGCCCGGCGAGCGGCTGCGGATGGAGGCCTACCGCAAGGTCGCCTCGGTGCAGGACGACGGCCAGGCGCAGGCCGTGCTCGACGAGCTCACCGACCGCTACGGTCCAGTACCCGCACCGGTGCTCAACCTGCTGGCCGTGGCCCGGTTCCGCGCGGCGGTGCGCAAGCTGGGGGTCACCGAGGTGTCGATGGCCGGGCGCAACGTGCGCATCTCGCCGGTCGTGCTGCGGGAGTCCCAGCAGATGAAGCTGGCCCGCCTGGCCGACGGCGCCACCTACAAGTCACAGGTCGAGACCGTCTCGCTCAAGGTCCCGGTCGGCCCCGACCGCCGCACCCCGCTGCGCGACGTCGCCCTGCTGGAGAAGCTGCACGCACTGCTGACGTCCGTGCTGGAGCAGCCGGTCGCCGCATGACGCTGGCCGTCGCGGCGCTGGCCGGCGCCGTGCTCTGCTACGGCGTCGCCGGTGACCGGCTCAGCACGGGCGCGCAGGCCGCCGGGTCGCCGCTGCGCTCCCGCACCTGGTGGACCGGCACGGCGCTGCAGGCGGGTGCCTTCCTGCTGGCGCTGGTCGCCCGGCACGACCTGCCGCTGCTGGTGGTGCAGTCGGCGATCGTGGCGGCGCTGGCGGTGACCGCGGTGCTGCAGCAGGTCACGGGCGTGCGGCGGCTCGGTCGCGGCGAGGCGGTCGCCGTCCTGGGCACGGTGGCCGGCCTGGCCCTGCTGTCGGCGGCCACCCTGCCCGGGCCGGCCGTCGTCGAGGGCCCCGTGCTCGGCTGGCTGGTCGCCGGCCTCGCGGTCGCCGCGGCCGGGGTCCTGGTCCCGGCGAGCACCTGGGGGTCGGGCGCCCTGGCCGGGGTCGGCTTCTCGGTGGGCGCGGTGGGTGCGCGGGTGCTCGTGTCGGAGCTGCCCGAGCGGTGGTGGGCGTTCTGGGCGTTCCCCGGCGCGGTCTGGCTGGCCGGCCTGGCCACCGTCGGCGGCCTGCTGCTCGGTCAGCTGCACCTGACCCGCGGCCTGGCCGGTGCGCCCGCCGTCCCGGTGCTGGCGGTCATGTACGTGGTCAGCACCGTCGTCCCGGCCGCGATCGGGCACTGGCTGCTCGACGAGCAGGTGCGGCGGGGGTGGGCGGTCGCCGCCGTCGTGGGCTGCGCCGTGGCGCTGGCCGCCGCCGTGGCGTTGCTGCGCGGGGGACGGGTACCCGCGGCGGGCTGAGTCGCAGATCACGTCGGGCGTGAGAAGGTCACCCCGTGCGCCGACGTCCGATCGTGTCCCTGCTGGTGCTCGGGCTCGCCGTGCTGGGCCTCGCCGGGTGCCGCACGTCGCCCGACGTCGCGGCCTACGTCGGCGACGCGCAGATCACCACGGGCCAGCTGCAGGCCGCCGTCGACGAGCGGCTGGCCGACCCCGACATCGCCTCCTACGCCGCCGGGCAGGACGGCGGCGCCTTCACCCGCCAGGTGCTCACCCTGATGATCGGCGAGCGGGTCTACGACGCGGTCGAGCAGCGCTACGGCGTCGACGTCACCGAGGGGCAGGTCAGCACCCGCATCACCGACCTGCTGGCCGGCGAGGACGAGGACACGCTGTTCACCCAGCTCGCCCAGCAGCAGGGCCTGACCCGCGACGACGCCCGGGAGATCATCCGCGAGCTGCTGCTCCGGGAGGAGGTCGCGCAGGCGGAGGGGCTGGCCGACCTCTCCGACGCCGGGCTGCAGGCCGCCTACGAGGACGCGGCGCAGGCCGGCCAGCAGTTCGAGCTCGGCTACATCACCGTGCCCGACCAGGCCACCGCGGACGCCGTCGCGGCCCAGCTGCGCGCCGACCCGGCCGGCTACGCCGCGCTCGCCGCGCAGTACGCGGGCACCTACACCCTCGCCGCGCCGCAGCAGCGCACGCTGGACCAGCTGCCCCCGGTGCTCGCCACGCCGGTGCAGCAGACCCTGCCCGAGGGCGTCTTCACCCTCCCGGTCGCCGAGACCGGGGGGGTCGTCGTCGGCCAGGTGACCTTCCCGCCGTTCGAGGACCTGGAGAGCAGCCTCACCGACCAGGCCCGGCAGGCCGCCTCCGACGCCGCCCAGCCGCTGGTCGACGGCCTGCGCGCCGACCTCGACGTCGTGGTCAACCCCCGCTACGGCGCGCTCGACGACGGCCAGGTCGTCGAGGGCGACGGCGGGGTCGTGCAGATCCTCGGCGGGGGCTCCGCGGGAGACTGAGCGGGTGCCCACCCTCCTCGTCGTCGGTCCCCGCCTCCCCGGCCTGCTCGGGCCCGCCGCCTGGCAGGCCCTGGCCGCCGCGCCCGCGGTGCACGCGCTCCCCGGGGCCGCGGCCACCGCCGCCGTGCTGCGCGAGGCCGGGGTGGCGGTCCTCGACGCCACCGACGCCACGGCGGCCGGGCCGGACGACGTCGTGCTGCTCACCGCCGAGGAGGCCGGGGACGCCCCGGTCGTGGTGGCCGCCCCCGAGCCGGCCGGGGCCCGGCTGCTGGACGTCGTCGCCGTGATGGACCGGCTGCGCTCGCCCGGCGGCTGCCCCTGGGACGCCGAGCAGACCCACGCCTCCCTGCGCCGCTACCTGCTGGAGGAGGCGCACGAGGCCTACGACGCGATCACCGACGAGGACCCGGTCGCCATGCGCGAGGAGCTCGGCGACGTGCTGCTGCAGGTGGTCTTCCACGCGCGGGTGGCCGCCGAGTCCCCGACCGGGTTCGACGTCGACGACGTCGCGGGGGAGCTGGTCGACAAGCTGGTCCGCCGGCACCCGCACGTGTTCGGCGACGCCGGCCCGAAGGACGTCGCCGGCGTCGAGGCGGGCTGGGAGGAGATCAAGAGGAAGGAGAAGCAGCGCCGCTCGCCGACCGAGGGCGTCTCCACGACCCAGTCGGCCGCCGCGTGGGGAGCGGCCCTGGTCTCCCGCGCCCGCCGGGCCGGGCTGCCCACACCGCCGCCCGCCGGGCTGGACGCCCCCGACCAGGCGGCCCTGGGCGAGCACCTGCTCGGCGTGGTGTCCGCCGCCGCCGACCGCGGGTGGGACGTCGAGGACGCGCTGCGCAGCGCCGTCCGCCGCTACGCCGCCGAGCTGGACGCCGCGGCTCAGTCCTGACCGCGGGTGCCGGCCGGCGCGGGGGAGGAGCCCAGCTGCTGCGGCAGCCAGAACAGCAGCGCGGCGCCCAGCACCGACGCCACGACGAACCCGGCCGGCCCGCTGCCGTCGACGTAGGCCCACAGCAGGCCGAGCACCGGGGCGAGCACGACGGCCACGGCGTCACCGCGCAGCTGCCGGCCCAGTGGCTGGTCGGTCGCGTCCGGGTCGACCGGGGCCTGCCGGACGTCGCCGCGCGGAGCCGTCCGGCGGACCCGGCCCGAGGGCCACACCTGCCGCCCGTCGACCACCGGCAGCACCCGGGTCGCGCTCGCCGGGTCGCCGTGCACCTGCACCGGTGCGTCGGCCCGCATCCGGTCCAGCTCGGGCGCCCAGTGCACCGGCACCCAGCGGACCCCGCGGCCGGTGGTCAGCTCCAGCCAGCTGCGCACCAGCAGCCCCTGCCGGACGACGACGTGGGTGCCGGTCGCGGCGGTGACCGGCAACCGGGCCAGGCGGGGGCGCCCCACCAGCCGCCGCAGGGTGGCCACGGCGACGGCGAGGACCGCCACGACGACCACGACCAGGCCGAACAGGACGTCGCGCACCGCGGTGTGCGCGGCGTCGCCGTCGGCGTAGACCGCCGCCGGGTCGGCCGGGTCGTACTGCACCGGCACCTCGGTGCCGTCGGGGACGGCGACGGCCTCGCGCAGCTGCAGCACCCCGCGCTGCTGCCCCCCGTCGGCGTCGGTCCAGGTGACCGTCACCGAGCGGTCCTGCACCGACTGCACGGTCGCCGTCGCGGTGGCGGTGGCCCGGGCCAGCGGCTCCTGCGCGGCGCCCAGCCGGACGGCGAGCACCACGAGCAGGACGACGCCGACCAGGAGGACGGGGGCCAGCCCGGCCAGCAGCTGGGTGCGGGCGCGGCGGTGGGTGCGGGTGGGCGGTCGGTCGGTCATCGCGGCCATGGTCCCGCACCGGCGCGGCCCCGATAGGCTGCGCCCCGTGGCCAGCATCGATGCAGTAGGCGCGCGGGAGATCCTCGACTCGCGCGGAAACCCGACGGTGGAGGTCGAGGTCGCCCTCGACGACGGCACGATCGCCCGCGCGGCGGTGCCCAGCGGCGCCTCCACCGGTGCCTTCGAGGCGGTGGAGCTCCGCGACGGCGGCGACCGCTACCTCGGCAAGGGCGTGACCAAGGCCGTCGACGGCGTCCTGGACGTCATCGGCCCCGAGCTCGTGGGCTTCGAGGCCACCGAGCAGCGGCTGGTCGACCAGGCGCTCATCGACCTCGACGGCACCCCCGACAAGTCCCGCCTGGGCGCCAACGCGATCCTCGGCGTCAGCCTCGCCGTCGCCAAGGCCGCGGCCGAGTCCACCGGTCTGCCGCTGTTCCGCTACGTGGGCGGCCCGTCGGCGCACGTGCTCCCCGTCCCGATGATGAACATCGTCAACGGCGGTGCCCACGCCGACTCCAACGTCGACGTCCAGGAGTTCATGATCGCCCCCGTCGGGGCGGCCACCTTCGCCGAGGCCCTGGCCACCGGCGCGGAGGTCTACCACGCGCTGAAGTCGGTGCTGAAGAAGCGCGGGCTGTCGACCGGGCTGGGCGACGAGGGCGGCTTCGCCCCCGACCTGCCGAGCAACCGCGACGCCCTCGACCTGATCGCCGAGGCCGTGGAGAAGGCCGGCTACTCCGTCGGCACCGACATCGCCTTCGCCCTCGACGTCGCGGCGACCGAGTTCCACTCGGCCGACGGCTACGCCTTCGAGGGCAGGAGCCTGACCGCCGGCGACCTGACCGAGTACTACGCCGGCCTGCTGGACGCCTACCCGATCGTCTCGATCGAGGACCCGCTGTCCGAGGAGGACTGGGAGGGCTGGGTCGACCTGACCGCGGCCATCGGCGACAAGGTGCAGATCGTCGGCGACGACCTGTTCGTCACCAACCCCGCCCGCCTGGCCGACGGCATCGCCCAGGGCGCGGCCAACGCGCTGCTGGTGAAGGTCAACCAGATCGGCACGCTCACCGAGACCCTCGACGCGGTCAACCTGGCCCACCGGTCGGGCTACCGCTGCATGATGAGCCACCGCTCGGGCGAGACCGAGGACACCACGATCGCCGACCTCGCCGTCGCCACCGACTGCGGGCAGATCAAGACCGGTGCCCCGGCCCGCTCCGAGCGCGTGGCGAAGTACAACCAGCTGCTGCGCATCGAGGAGGAGCTCGACGACGCCGCCCGCTACGCCGGCGCCGCCGCCTTCCCGCGGCTGACCCCCGCCTCCTGAGCGGGGCGCGACCCGTGGCCGACGCCCGCCCCCGCCGGGGCTCCACGCCCGGCGGGGGCGGGCGCGCGCCCGGACGTCGTCGTGCGGCGCCCCGCCCGTCCGCCTCGGGCGGCCGCGGTGCCGCCGACGCCCGGCAGGGCCGGCGGCGCACCCGCCGGCCGGCCCGCACCGCCACCGCGGCCGGCCGCACGCCGCTGGTCACCGGCCGTGCGGTGCTGCTCGGCGTCCTGGTGCTGGTCCTGCTGCTCACCCTGGCCGGGCCGGTGCGCAGCTTCGTCGCGGGCCGGCAGGCCCTGGCCGAGCTGGCCGCGGACAACCAGGCGCTGTCGCTGCGCCAGCAGCAGCTGCAGGCCCAGCTCGACCGGCAGTCCGACCCGGCCTACGTGGTGCAGCAGGCCCGGGAACGGCTGAACTTCGTGCTGCCCGGTGACCGGGTGGTCGTCGTCGCCGACGGCACCGTCGTCGAGGGCGAGGAGCCGGCGCAGACGCCCGACGCCGCCCAGGACACCGAGCAGCCGCCCTGGTACGAGGGTCTGCTGGAGTCCATCACCACCGCCGACGGCACAGCCGGCTCGGGCGGCTGACAGAATCCGGCGGGTGAGCGAACCCGTCAGCGAGCACGACCGCGACGTCGTGGCCCGCCAGCTCGGCCGACCCCCGCGGGCCCTCGTGGCCGTCGCGCACCGCTGCCCGTGCGGCCAGCCCGACGTGGTGCAGACCGCGCCCCGGCTCGAGGACGGCACGCCCTTCCCGACGCTGTACTACCTGACCTGCCCGCGCGCCTCGGCCGCGGCGAGCCGGCTGGAGTCCGCCGGCGCGATGAAGGAGTGGCAGGCCGACCTGGCCACCGACCCCGAGCTCGCCGCCGCGTACACCCGCGCGCACGAGGCGTTCCTGGCCACCCGGGACGCCGTCGACGTGCTGCCCACCCGCGCCACCGCCGGCGGCATGCCCGACCGGGTCAAGTGCCTGCACGCGCTGGCCGCGCACTCCCTGGCGGCCGGCCGCGGCGTCAACCCGATCGGTGACCGCGCGCTGGACGGCATGGGGGAGTGGTGGGACCGCGGCCCCTGCGCCCTCCCGACCGACCCGGAGGGGACCCCGTGACCCGGGTGGCGGCCGTCGACTGCGGCACCAACTCCCTGCGCCTGCTCGTGGCCGACGTCGGCCCGACCGGCGGCCCGGTCGAGGTGCTGCGCCGGATGGAGGTGGTGCGGCTCGGCCAGGGCGTGGACGCCACCGGCCGGCTGGCACCCGAGGCGATCGAGCGGGCCCGGGTGGTGCTCACCGAGTACGCCGAGCAGGCCCGCGAGCTGGGGGTCGAGCGCACCCGGATGGTGGCCACCAGCGCCAGCCGGGACGCCGCCAACCGCGCCGACTTCGAGGGCATGGTGCAGTCGGTGCTGGGCCAGCTGCCCGACGTGGTGCCCGGCCTGGAGGAGGCCGCGCTGTCCTTCGCCGGCGCCACCGGCTCGCTCGCCGCGGCCGCCGCGGCGCACGGCGCCGCCGTCCCGGCCGCGCCCTACCTCGTCGTCGACATCGGCGGCGGGTCGACCGAGTTCGTGCTGGGGGACGACGACGGCGTCCGCGCGGCCCGGTCGGTCGACATCGGCTGCGTCCGGCTGACCGAGCGGCACCTGCACGGCGACCCCCCGACCGCCGACGAGATCCAGCGCGCCGAGTCCGACATCCGGGCCGCCCTGGTCGAGGTCGTCGCCGAGGTGCCGGTGCACGAGGCGGCGACCCTCGTCGGCCTGGCCGGCTCGGTGACCACGGTCGCGGCGCTGGCGATGGACCTGCCCGCCTACGACGCCGCGACCATCCACGGCTCCCGCATCCCGGTGGGCGCCGTCCGCTCGGTCACCGCCGGCCTGCTGACCTCCACCCGGGCCCGGCGCGCCGCGCTGCCGGTCATGCACCCCGGGCGGGTGGACGTGATCGGCGGCGGGTCGCTGGTGCTCCGGGTGGTGATGGACGCCCTCGCGATCGACGAGGTGGTGGTCAGCGAGCACGACATCCTGGACGGGATCGCGCTCTCGCTGCGCTGAGGTCAGGCGGCGCTGTCGGCGTTGGCGTTCGTGGGGAACTTGCCGGTCAGGGCGGTGTAGGTCTTGGCCGCGCCCCGGGCGGCGAGCAGCCGGCCGACGGCGACGAGCACGCCGGACACCGCGGCCCAGGCGATCGCGTCGCCCCAGGTGACCCCGGGGACGTCGGGGTTCTTGGGAGGCGGGCTGCCCTTCACGGCGATCCACGCCTGGTCGGCCACCTTCTTGACCACGATGCCGGTGGGGATGGCCATCGCCGGGCCCAGCAACTTGTACAGCGCCGGGGTCTTCACCTTCTGCTTCTTCGCCACCCGGGGATCATCGCCCGCGCGGCTGTGCTCTGCTGGGTGGATGGCGCGTGATGCCGACGGCTACCCCGTCACCCGCACCCCGGCCGGGGTCCTCCGCTCGGCGCGGTCGGCGCCGGACCTCGCGGCGGTCGACGAGCGGGTCTGCGGTTGCCGGGCCTGCCCGCGCCTGGTGCGCTGGCGCGAGGAGGTCGCCGTCACCAAGCGGGCGGCCTTCCGCGACCAGGTCTACTGGGGTCGGCCGATCCCCGGGCTGGGCCCGGCGGACGCCCGGATCGCCGTCGTCGGGCTGGCGCCGGCCGCGCACGGCGGGAACCGCACCGGCCGCATCTTCACCGGCGACCGGTCCGGCGACTGGATCTTCGCCGCCCTGTGGCGGGCGGGGCTGGCGAACCAGCCCACGTCGGTGGCCGCGGACGACGGGCTGGAGCTCACCGGGTGCCGGGTGGTGTCCGCGGTGCGCTGCGCCCCGCCGGACAACGCGCCCACCCCGGCCGAGCGGGACACCTGCTCGCCCTGGCTGGCCCGGGAGCTGGACCTGCTGCCGCAGTTGCGGGTCGCCGTCGTGCTCGGCGGGTTCGGCTGGTCGGCCCTGCTGCCGGTGCTCGCCGCGGCCGGGTACCCGCTGCCGCGCCCGCGGCCCCGGTTCGGGCACGGCGCCGAGGTCACCCTCGAGGGCCCGCGGGGCCCGCTGACCCTGCTGGGCAGCTACCACGTCAGCCAGCAGAACACCTTCACCGGCCGGCTCACCGAACCCATGCTCGACGCCGTGCTGCAGCGGGCGGTCGAGCTCGCGGCAGGATGAGCCCGGCCCTCGTAGCCCAACCGGCAGAGGCAGGCCCCTTAAAAGGGTCCCAGTGTGGGTTCGAACCCCACCGAGGGCACCACGTTCTTTCCGCTCACTAACCGTTGCGCGTCGAGAACACAAGGCTTGTTCTCCGGGCTGCGCTCGACCACGGTCGAGCACAGGGGATCCACAGGGTCGTGGGTCGGAGCGGAGGGCGAGCACGTGGAACCACTCGAGCACACCCGGCGGATGCGCCGTGGACGGTGGACGGCGGCCGGGACGGCGGTCCTGCTGGGCGGGGCGGGCCTGCTGGTCGCGGGCCCGGCGGCGGCGGCCCCCGGACGGCCCGGAGGACCCGGCGGAGCGCCGGCGGGGTGCGAGCGGCGGGTGAACGCCGACGTGGAGAAGCTGCTGCGCTGCGTCACCGTCGACGGGGTCATGGAGCACCTCGAGGCGTTCCAGGGCATCGCCGACGCCCACGACGGCAACCGTGCCTCGACGACACCGGGCTACGCGGCCTCGGTCGACTACGTGCGCGACACCCTCGAGGCCTCCGGCTACCAGGTCGAGGTCACCGACTTCACCTACGACGAGGTCAGCTACGCCGGGTCCTTCCAGCAGCTGACGCCGACACCGGCCACGTTCACCCTGGACACCGACTACGTGGCGGTGGACGGCACGGCCTCGGCGGCGACGTCGGCGCCGGTCACCGCCGTCGACTACGCGTCGACGACCAGCGGTTGCGAGGCCGCGGACTTCGCCGGCTTCCCGGCGGGCACCATCGCCCTCGTGCAGCGCGGCTCGTGCAACTTCAGCGCCAAGGCCGCCAACGCGGTGGCCGCCGGCGCCTCGGGTGTGGTCATCGCGAACAACGCGCCCGGCCTGATCAACCCGACGCTGGGTGGGCCGAGCACCGTGCCGGTCGTGTTCGCCACGCCGGAGGTGGGTGCCGCCCTCGCCGTCGACGGCGCCACCGCGACCCTCGCCGTCGAGGTCATCACCGAGACCCGGACCTCGCAGAACGTCACCGCCGAGCTCCCCGGCCGCTCCGACGACGGCGTCGTGGTCGTCGGCGGGCACCTGGACTCCGTGCCGGAGGGCCCGGGCATCAACGACAACGGCTCGGGTTCGGCGACGATCCTGGAGGTGGCGCAGAACCTGGCCAGCACCCGGTTGGCGCACCCGGTCCGGTTCGCGTTCTGGGGCGCGGAGGAGCTGGGCCTGCTCGGCTCGCAGGCCTACGTCGACTCGCTGCCCGAGGCCGAGGTCGACCGCATCGGTGCCTACCTGAACTTCGACATGCTGGGCTCGCCGAACTTCGCGAACTTCGTCTACGACAGCGACGGCTCGACCTTCCCCGCGCCCGAGGGCTACGTGACCCCGGAGTCGGCCGCGATCGAGGCCACCTTCCGCGAGTTCTACGACTCCCGCGGGATCGCCTACGAGGACACCGAGTTCGACGGCCGCAGCGACTACCAGGCCTTCGCCGACGCGGGCATCCCCTCCGGCGGGCTGTTCTCCGGCGCCGAGGGCACCAAGACCGCCGACCAGGCGGCGCGCTACGGCGGCGCGGCCGGCCAGCCCTACGACGCCTGCTACCACCAGGCCTGCGACGACCTGAGCAACGTCAGCACCACCGCCCTGGACCAGAACTCCGACGCGGTCGCCTACGCGGTGCTGGTGACCGCGCAGGCCGACGGCGGTCCCGGCCAGGGCCCGGGTGGGCCCGGCGGCCCCGGCCACGGCGGTCCCGGCCACGGCGGCCCGGGCGGCCCGGGCCACGGCGGCCCCGGGCACGGGCACGGGCACGGGCACGGACCGGGGGCGACCTCGGCCTGACCTGCAGCGGCACCCGTCGCGGGGCCCCGCGGACCACGGTCCGCGGGGCCCCGTGGCGCGTCCGGTCACGGTCGGGTCACGCCCAGGGAGCTCCCAGGAACTGATCCGCCACCACCGGCGTTGTGATCGATGAGTGGGCTGGCTCCGTGCCCGTCCACGCACCCGACCGAGTCACCTCGAGGAGATGACGATGCCCAGCAGCAACCCGGCCTTCAGCCGGGGCTTCCCCGGCGCCCCCAACGGCCAGGGTGGCCAGTACGGCAACCAGGGCTACGCCCAGCCGGGCCCGCAGCAGTACGGCGCCCCCCAGCAGTGGGGCCAGCAGGCCCCGCAGCAGTCGCCGTACCAGCAGAACCCGTACGCGGCCACCGGCCAGCAGTACATGACGATGGACGACGTCGTCAGCAAGACCGGGATCTCGTTCCTGGTCACCGTGCTGGCCGCCGCCGCCGTCTGGGCCGTCCCCGGCCAGGCCGCGATGGGGCTGGCCCTGCCGGCCGTCCTGATCGCGTTCGTCGTCGGCCTGGTGATCTCGTTCAAGCAGATCGCCAACCCGGCCGCCACGCTGGCCTACGCCGCCCTCATGGGCGTCGGCGTCGGCGCGATCAGCGAGGCGTTCAACTCCGTCTACCCCGGCATCGTCATGCAGGCCGTGATCGGCACCTTCGGTGTCTTCTTCGGCATGCTGGTGGTCTACAAGACCGGCGCCATCCGGGTCACCCCGAAGCTGACCCGCTGGATCGTCGGCGCGATGTTCGGTGTGCTCGCCCTGATGCTGGTGAACCTCGTCGCGGCCCTCATCGGCGGCGGCGACGGCCTGGGCCTGCGCTCCGGCGGCCCGATCGCGATCATCTTCAGCCTGGTCGTCATCGGTGTCGCGGCGTTCTCGCTGCTGCTGGACTTCGACATGGCCGACGAGGCCATCCGTCGCGGTGTGGCCCCCAAGGTCGCCTGGTACATCGCCTTCGGCCTGCTGGTCACGGTCATCTGGCTGTACCTGGAGATCCTGCGCCTGCTCAGCTACTTCCGCGAGTAACCGCAGCACCCCGCACCAACGCACCGAGGCCCGGTCCCCGTCAGGGGGCCGGGCCTCGGTCCGTTCCGGGGGGCGGTCAGCTCAGGCGCTCGAGCACCATCGCCATGCCCATGCCGCCGCCGACGCACATGGTCTCCAGGCCGAAGGTGCCGTCGGTGGAGCGCAGCCCGTTGAGCAGCGTGCCGGTGATCCGGGCGCCGGTCATGCCGAACGGGTGGCCGACGGCGATCGCGCCGCCGTGCACGTTGAGCTTGTCGATGTCGATGCCCAGGTCGCGGTAGCTCGGGATGACCTGCGCGGCGAAGGCCTCGTTGATCTCCACGAGGTCCATGTCGTCGATGGTCATGCCGGCGCGGGCCAGCGCCTGCTTCGAGGCCTCCACCGGGCCGTAGCCCATGATCTCCGGCGACAGGCCGGTCACGCCGGTGGAGACGATCCGGGCCAGCGGCGTGATGCCCAGCTCGGCGGCCTTGGTGTCGCTCATGACCACCAGGGCCGCGGCGCCGTCGTTGAGCGGGCAGGCGTTGCCCGCGGTCACCCGGCCGTCGGGGCGGAAGACCGGCTTGAGCCCGGAGATGCCCTCCAGGGTGGTGCCGGCGCGCGGCCCGTCGTCCTTGCTGACGACGGTGCCGTCGGGGGTGGTCACCGGGGTGATCTCGCGGTCCCAGAACCCGTCGGCGATGGCCTTCTCGGCCAGGTTCTGCGACCGGACGGCGAACTCGTCCATCTCCTGGCGGCTCACGTCCTTCAGCAGCGCCAGGTTCTCGGCGGTCTGGCCCATCGCGATGTAGACGTCGGGGATGCCGCCGTCCTCGCGCGGGTCGGTCCAGGAGTCGGCGCCGGACTCGGCGACCTTGGCGACCTCGGCCTTGCGGTCGGCGAACACCGGGTTCTCGGTGTCGGGCAGCCCGTCGGAGTTGCCCTTGGCGAAGCGGGACACCATCTCGACACCGGCGGAGATGAACACGTCGCCCTCGCCGGCCTTGATGGCGTGCAGGGCCATCCGGGTGGTCTGCAGCGACGACGAGCAGTACCGGGTGATGGTGGTGCCGGGCAGGTGGTCCATGCCGAGCAGCACCGACACGACCCGGCCCATGTTGAAGCCCTGCTCGCCGCCGGGCAGGCCGCAGCCCAGCATCAGGTCGGAGATGTCGCGGGGGTCCAGCGAGGGCACCTGGTCCAGGGCGGCGCGGACGATGGTCGCGGTCAGGTCGTCGGGCCGCAGGTCCTTCAGCGACCCCTTGAACGCGCGGCCGATGGGGGAGCGGGCGGCGGCGACGATGACGGCTTCGGGCACGGGGGACCTCCACGGTGAGGGCGCCACCCGCGTGGTGGCGTCGGGACCGCCTCCGAACGTACCCCGGGGGTTACCGACCGGTAGGGCCGGCGGTCACCTCGGGCAGGTCCTGGGGCCGCCGCCGGCGCAGCAGCGCCCAGGGTCCCCGCGGGCCGGCGTCGGCGCCGTCGACCGAGGCGGGCCGCACCTCGGTGCCCGGCCGGCCGGCGGCACTGGCCGCCGCCCGGGCGATCGGGCGCACGCTGTCCCGGCGGAGGCTGCGGATCCCGCGGTCGGCCGACGCGGGCCAGACACCGAGGGCGTCGGCCACCGCGGGCACCAGGCAGGCCGCCGCCGCGGCGTAGCCGGCGGCGGAGGGGTGGAACTCGTCGGGGGAGAACATGCTGCGGTCGCTGGCGAACTGCGGTCCGAGCAGCGAGCCCAGGGAGACGGTGCGGCCGCCCTCCGCGACGACCGCCATGGTCTGCGCGGCGGCCAGCTGCCGGCTCCACCGGCGGCCCAGCGTGCGCAGGGGCTGGGCCACCGGGCGGATGGTGCCCAGGTCCGGGCAGGTGCCGACGACGACCTCGCAGCCGGTCTCGCGGAGCCGGCGGACGGCGGCGGCCAGGTCGCGGACGGCGAGCGCGGGCTTGGCCCGGGCGGTGACGTCGTTCGCACCGATCATGATCATCGCGACGTCGGGCGCCGCGGGGAGCACTCGCTCGACCTGCGCGGCCAGGTGCTCCGAGCGCGCGCCGGACACGGCCACCTTGACCAGCTGCACGGGTCGCTCGGCGAGCTCGGCCAGGGCCGAGGCGACGAGGACGCCGGGGGTCTGCTCCGCGCGGTCGACGCCCAGACCGACCGCGCTGGAGTCGCCCAGCACGGCCAGCACGACGGGCGTGCCGCGGTAGCGCCCGTAGCGGCCCTCACCGGTGGGCGGGTCGGCCTTGGCGGTGCGGGAGGACACCCGGCGCCGGGCCCGGCGGGCCTCCTCGCGCAGCAGCGTCGCCAGGCCGGCGCCGACGACGCCGAGACCGCCCCCGCCGTAGGCGGCTGCCGTGGCGAGACGTCGTGCCCTGCTCGCCCGCGTCACCGGCCACCGCCCCGTCGTCGTGTCGTCGTCCTGCTGTCCTCGTCCGCCCTGCTCAGCGAGGCTAGCCCCCCTACGGTGACCCCGTGACCGACCACCCCACCCCGTCCCAGCCGGAGGACGAGGGCGCGCGCCGGGCCCGCATCGTCGAGGTGCTGGTCGACGCCTTCTCCGACCTGATGACCGCCGACGCCGACGCCTTCCGGGTCAAGTTCCGCAAGATGGCCGCCGACCCGTTCGCCTTCTACCGCGGGTCGGCCTGCCTGTTCTACGCCGACCTGGTGGACGCCGAGGACCGGTGGGCCGACGAGCGGACGTCGCGCACGTGGATCCACGGTGACCTGCACGCCGCCAACTTCGGCACCTACATGGACGCCACCGGCCGCATCGTGTTCGACGTCAACGACTTCGACGAGTCCTACCTCGGCCACCTGTCCTGGGACCTGCGGCGGTTCTGCGCCAGCTTCGCGCTGCTGGCCTGGCGCAAGGCGCTGTCCGACGACGTCATCGCGTCGGTGCTGCGGGTGTACCTGGAGGCCTACCTCGACCAGGTCGCGGAGTTCACCCGCACCGACGCCGACCGGAACTTCGCGCTGGACCGGGGCTCGACGTCCGGGGCGGTCCGCGAGCTGGTGATGGAGACCGCCGAGCAGACCCGCATCTCCCTGCTCGAGCGGCTGACCGTCGTCGAGGACCACGAGCGCCGCTTCGCCGACATGCCCCGCCACCGCCGGCTGGACGACGACGAGCGCACCGAGGTGCTGGCCGCGGTCGAGGCCTACCGGGAGACCGTGCCGCGGGGCGTCCGCCGCCGCGAGGTCGCCTACGACGTGAAGGACGTCGTCGGCACCGGCGGGTTCGGCATCGGCAGCGCCGGTCTCCCGGCCTACACCGTGCTGCTGGAGGGGTACGACCAGGCGCTGGAGAACGACGTCGTCCTCTCCCTCAAGCAGGCCGGGACGGCGGCGCCCTCGCGCATCGTCACCGACCCCGAGGTGCGGGCGCTGTTCCAGCACGAGGGCGAGCGCACGGTGTCCGCGCAGCGGGCCATGCAGGCGCACGCCTCCCCGTTCCTCGGCCACACCGTCATCCGGGGCGTGGGCTTCCTGGTCTCGGAGCTCTCGCCCTACGAGAACGACCTGGACTGGGAGGAGCTGACCGAGCCCGAGGAGATCACCGAGGTGGTCGGTCAGCTCGGCCGCGCGACGGCGAAGATCCACTGCATCGGGGACGCCGACGCCGAGCACGAGGCCGTCGACGTCCAGGTCGAGGAGGCGGTCACCGCGATGGTGGGCGACCGCCGCGAGGAGCTCGTGACCGACATGATCGCCTTCGCGCACGCCTACGCCGCGCGGGTGCGCACCGACCACCGGCTGTTCGTCGACGCGTTCCGGGCCGGGGAGATCCCGGGCATCAGCTCCTCGGGGGAGCACCAGGTCACCTGATCGGCAGGTCCAGCACCATGCCGAGGTGGATGCCCACCGGCGGCATGTCGTAGGGCGGGCTCACCACGGTGAACCCGATCCGCTCGTAGAACCCCACCGCCGCCTCGCGGGCGTCGCACCACACCAGGTCGGCGCCCGCGCGGGAGATCTGCACCAGGCCCTCGGCGACCAGGGCGCGCCCGGCCCCGAGGCCACGGACCTCGGGGTCGGTCGCCATGCCGCGCAGCTGCCAGGCGTACTCGGTGTCCCGCCACGGGCAGACCTGCGGGTGGAACCGGACGACGCCGACCACCCGGCCCTCGTCGGTGACCGCGGCCAGGTGCACGGTCGAGGGCGCGTCGTCACCGGTGATCTGCACGGCGCGGCCCTGGCGGAGCACCCGGGACCGCAGCTCGTAGGTCGCCGCCGGCTCCACGCGCTCGATCCTGACCGTGCCCACCCGGGCAGTCTCCCTCAGCGCGCCCGGCGGCCCTTCCGTGCCCTGAGGTAGTCGGCCACCACGTACTCGCCGAGGCGGTCGCCGTCGGGCAGGAACACCCGGCCGCCCGCGCGGGCGGTGATGTCGTGCACGAACCGCACCAGGGCGGGCTCGGGGTCCAGGGCGAAGACGTTCATCGTCGCCCCCGACCGGGCCACCCGCTCGACCTCGGCGACGGTCTTGGCGATGGTCTGCGGCATCGGCGGCCAGCAGAAGTAGGGCGTGCCGTCGTCCTCCAGGTGCGCGGTCGGCTCGCCGTCGGTGACCACCAGGACGACCGGCTCGGCGTCGTGGTGCCGGGCCAGGAACCGCCGGGCCAGCATCAGGCCGTGCTGCAGGTTGGTGCCCTGCAGGGTGTCCACGCTGAGCTCGGCGAGGGTCTCCGGGCGCAGCACCTGCGCGGTCGAGGCGAACCCGATGATCTCGATGGCGTCCTGCGGGAAGCGGGTGGTCACCAGCGAGTGCAGCGCCATCGCCGTCGACTTCGCCGCGCCCCACGTGCCGCGCAGCGCCATCGAGTAGGACAGGTCGACCAGCAGCGCGACCGCGGCGCCCGTGCGGCGCTCGGTCTCCACCACCTCGAAGTCCTCGACCGCGATCCGCACCCGTCGGTCGCCGTCCGGGGTCGGGTCGCCGGCGGTGCGCAGCACCGCGTTGCGCACGGTGCGGACGACGTCCAGCGGTTGCTCGTCGCCGAACCGCCACTCGCGGCTGGCCCCGGTGAGCTCACCCGTCGCGCCGGCGTCGGCGACGTCGTGCTCGCCGCGGCCGGTGGCGTCGAGCTGGGCGAACACCCGGCGCAGTGCGGTGGCGCCCAGCCGGCGCACCGCCTTGGGGGAGAGCTCGAGCTTGCCCTCGGTGCGGGTCAGGTGGCCCTGCCGCTCGAGCTCGCGCTCCATCTGCCGCAGCGCGGCCAGGTCGTCGACCCCGGACCGGCCCAGTGCGCGCTCGACCAGCTCCTCGTCGACGTCGGCCAGGCTGGCGCCGGCGTAGCCCTGGGAGAGCTGGTTGGACAGCGCCTCGAGGTCGGCCAGCTCGGCCACCGCGGTCGTCGCGTCGCCCAGCCCGAGGCCCTCGGCGCCGTCGGGCACCGGCCCGGGCCGGCCCCAGGGCAGGTCGGGCCGGGCCTGGCGGAGCGCGTCGTTCAGGTGCGCCATCTCGCTGGCCAGGCCCATGTCCTGCATGGCCTGGCCCATCAGCTGGCCCAGCTCGGCCCGCTGCTCGGGCGAGAGCCCGGCCATCATGCGTTCCTGCGCGGCGGCCCGGCGGGCCAGGGAGTCGACCAGCTCGTCGACGGTCTGCGGGTCGTCCGGGAAGAACTGCCCGTGCTGGTCCATGAAGTCGGCGAACTGCTGGTCGGTGTCCTCGCCGCGGTTGTGCGCGTCCAGCAGCGCGGACAGGTCCGCGACCATGTCCTTGACCGCCTGGTTGCCGTCCTTTCCGGCGGCGTTCATCTGCTGCAGCGCCTGCTTCATGTGCTGGAACTGGCTGTCCAGCACCTCCTTCAGCAGCAGGTCCTGGATCTGCCGGTAGGCCTCGGCCGCCTCGGGCGAGCGCCACTGCTTCTCCTTCAGCGCCCGCACCGCGCCCGCGGTGTCCTGCGGGAGCGCGTCCAGCTCGGCCTCGGCCAGGCGGGCTGCGTCGTCGGGGTCGGGGAACAGCTCGCGCCGCTCGGCCTCCAGGGCCTTGTCCAGCAGCTCCCGCACCTCCTGCAGGGTGCCGTCCAGCGCGCCGGCCCGGCGGGCCTCGCGCAGCCGGTCGCGCACCGACCGGCGCAGGTCGTCCAGCCCGCGCCGGCCGTCCAGGCCGCGGCGCAGCAGGTCGCGCAGCGCCTCGCGGACGCTGCTGCCGGCCAGCACCTGGTCGCCGATCGCGTCGACGGCGTCGCCCAGGTCGTAGGGCGGGGCCAGGGGGTCGGCCCCGCCCCGCCAGCGCCCGTAGCGGTACCCGCGTCGTCCCCGGGGCACGGTCAGCTCCCGTAGACCGTGCGGTTGCCGTCGGTGTCCTTGGCCAGGCGCCTGGTCAGCCACAGGCCCTCGAGCGCGAACTCGACGGCGGCCGCGGCCTGCTCGGCGGACTCCTCGCCCTCGGGGACGCCGAGCCGGCCCAGCAGCTGCGCCAGGTTGGGCACGGTGCCGACCTGGCCCATCAGCTCGGGTGCGCTGACCAGGTCGCCGGACTCGACGACCTCGCCGCCGGCGAAGTGCTCCTGCAGGCCGGTGAGGTCCAGCCCGCCGCAGCGGGCCCGGAAGGTCTGCGCCGTGGCCTGCCGCAGCAGGTGCTCGAGCACCTCGAGCTCGCGCTCGTCCTCGGGGTCGGACCCGGCGTCGGCGAACTCCACCTTGCCGCGGCTGGCCGGGACGACGGCCGGGAGGTCGACCACGCGGGCGACGGGCCGGGCCTCCCCGGCGACGGCGGCCCGGCGGACGGCGGAGGCGGCGATGGTCTCCAGGCCCGCGATCGCGAACCGGGCGCTGACCCCCGACCGCTGGTCGACCTGGCTGGACTCGCGGACCAGCCGGGTGAACCGGGCCATGATCTCCACCAGGTGCGCGGGCACCAGCGGGGTGTCGAGGGCGTCCCCGCCCAGCCAGCTGGTCTGCGCCTCCTGGTGCAGCAGCCGGATCTCGTCGGCCAGCTCGATCGGGTAGTGGGTGCGGACCTCGGTGCCGAAGCGGTCCTTGAGCGGGGTGATGATCCGCCCGCGGTTGGTGTAGTCCTCGGGGTTGGCGCTGGCGACCAGCAGCAGGTCCAGCGGCAGCCGCACCCGGTAGCCGCGGATCTGGATGTCGCGCTCCTCGAGCACGTTGAGCAGCGCGACCTGGATGCGCTCGGCCAGGTCGGGCAGCTCGTTGATGCTGAAGATGCCGCGGTTGGTGCGGGGGACCAGGCCGTAGTGCACGGTCTCGGGGTCGCCCAGGGTGCGGCCCTCGGCGACCTTGATCGGGTCGACGTCGCCGATCAGGTCGCCGACGCTGGTGTCGGGGGTGGCCAGCTTCTCGCCGAACCGGTCGCTGCGGTGCAGCCAGCCGACCGGGGTGGCGTCGCCGTGCTCGGCGATCTGCCGGTGGGCCCAGACGCTGACCGGGGCCAGCGGGTGCTCGTTGAGCTCGCTGCCGACCAGCACCGGCGTCCACTCGTCGAGCAGGCCGACCAGGGTGCGGATGAGGCGGGTCTTGCCCTGGCCGCGCTCGCCGAGCAGCACCAGGTCGTGGCCGGCGATGAGGGCCCGCTCGACCTCGGGGAGCACGGTGTCGTCGAAGCCGACGATGCCGGGCAGGGTGGTCTCGCCGGCCGCCAGGCGGGCCAGCAGGTTCTTCCGTAGTTCGGCCTTGACGCCGACGTGGGTGGCACCGCTGTCGCGCAGCTCGCCGAGGGTCGTGGGTGCGGGGGTCTCCGTCACCCCACTCACGGTACGACGGCGGTGCGACATCCGGGGGCCGCCGCGGGTGCTGCCAGGATCGGGGGGTGAGCGAACCCGCCGTCCCCCTCGTCACCGGGCCTGCGGTCGAGGCCGCCGCCACCCTGCTGTCCGGGGTCGTGCGGCGGACCCCGCTGGAGCACTCCCGCGCCCTGGCCCAGCGGGTGGGCGGGCCGGTGTGGCTCAAGTGCGAGAACCTGCAGCGCACCGGGTCGTTCAAGATCCGCGGCGCCTACACCCGCATCGCCCGGCTGACCGACGAGGAGCGGGCCGCCGGCGTCGTGGCCGCCAGCGCCGGCAACCACGCGCAGGGCGTCGCGCTGGCCGCCCGCGAGCTGGGCGCCGCGGCCACCGTCTTCATGCCCGAGACCGCACCGCTGCCCAAGCTCGCCGCCACCCGCGGCTACGGCGCCGTGGTGCACCAGCTGGGCGACTCCCTCACCGAGCCGCTGGTCGCCGCCCGGGAGTTCGCCGACCGCACCGGGTCGGTGTTCATCCACCCCTTCGACCACCCCGACGTCATCGCCGGGCAGGGCACCGTCGGCCTCGAGGTGCTCGACCAGTGCCCGGACCTGCGCACCGTGGTGGTCTGCACCGGCGGCGGGGGACTGGTCGCCGGGATCGCCGCCGCCGTCAAGTCCCGCCGGCCCGACGTCCGCGTGGTCGCCGTGCAGGCGGAGATGGCCGCGGCGTTCCCGGCCTCGCTGGCCGCCGGCGTCCCCGTGCCGCTGGCCATGATGTCGACCATGGCCGACGGGATCGCCGTCGCCGCACCCGGTGACCTGACGCTGGCGCACGTGGCCGGGCTGGTCGACGAGGTCCGCACGGTCAGCGAGGACGAGCTGTCCCGGGCGCTGCTGTTCTGCCTGGAACGGGCCAAGCTGGTCGTCGAGCCGGCCGGGGTCGCGGCGGTGGCCGCCGTGCTCGCCGACCCCGGGGCCTTCGCCGCCCCGGTGGTGGCCGTGGTGTCCGGCGGCAACATCGACCCGGTGCTGATGCTCAAGGTGGTCCAGCACGGCATGTCCGCCGCCGGTCGCTACCTGTCGCTGCGGGTCCGCGTGCCCGACCGGCCCGGGTCGCTGGCCGGGCTGCTGCGCGAGCTGGCCGCGGTGTCGGCCAACGTGCTGTCGGTCGAGCACGAGCGGACGACGGCGCAGCTGGACCTCGGCGAGGTGGAGATCGCGGTCGTGCTGGAGACCCGGGGGCCCGACCACGCGCGCGAGGTCGTCGCCGCGCTCGAGCGGGTGGGGTACGCGGTCACCTCCGGCTGAGCCGATGAGTTCTGCGGCCGCCGGCGGTCCCTCCTCCGACCCCGGCGAGCGGGGAACCGGACAGGTGGGAGCGGACGTGCACGAGTTCTGTCGGTGGTTGCCCCTACGGTGCCGACCATGAGCGACGCCGTGGTGGTCGAGGGGCTGGTCAAGAAGTTCGGTGACTTCACCGCGCTGCGCGGGGTCGACCTCACCGTCGCCCGCGGCACGGTGCTGGGGCTGCTGGGGCCCAACGGCGCGGGCAAGACGACGGTGGTGCGCATCCTGTCCACGCTGCTGCGCGCCGACGGCGGCCGGGCCGAGATCACCGGCCTGGACGTCGCCACCCAGGCCGACCAGGTGCGCTCGGTCATCGGGCTGACCGGGCAGTACGCCGCGGTCGACGAGTACCTCACCGGCGAGGAGAACCTGGAGATGGTCGGCCGGCTCTACCGGCTGGGCAAGAAGGAGTCCCGGCGGCGGGCCGGGGAGCTGCTGGAGCGGTTCGACCTCACCGACGCCGCGCGGCGGCCGGCCAAGACGTACTCCGGCGGCATGCGCCGCCGGCTGGACATCGCCGCCTCGCTCATCGCCCGCCCGCAGGTGCTCTTCCTCGACGAGCCCACCACCGGCCTCGACCCGCGCAGCCGGCTGGGCATGTGGGAGTTCATCGCCGACCTGGTCAGCGACGGCACCACGATCCTGCTCACCACCCAGTACCTCGAGGAGGCCGACCGGCTGGCCGACCGCATGGTGGTCATCGACCGCGGCAGCGTCATCGCGCGCGGCACCGCGGACGAGTTGAAGGCGCAGGTCGGCGGCGAGCGGCTGGAGCTCACCGTCGGCTCGGTCGAGGGCCTGGGGCGCGCGGCCGAGCTGCTGCGCCCGCTGGCCGTCGACGACGCCCAGCGCGACGAGCAGACCCGCCGGCTGACCCTGCCGGTGAAGGGCGGCGCGGCCACCCTCGCCGAGGCGCTGCGGCTGCTGGAGGGCAGCGGTGTCGAGCTGCTGGACGTCGGGCTGCGCCGGCCCGACCTCGACGACGTCTTCCTGACCCTGACCGGGCACTCGGCCGACGCCGCCGAGGGCTCCGCACCCGAGACCACGGAGACCACCCGATGAGCGCGCTGGCCCACACCTTCTCCGACAGCGTCGTCATCACCCGGCGCAACCTCATCAAGGTCAAGCGGGTGCCCGACCTGATCGTGTTCGCGACGCTGTCGCCGATCATGTTCGTGCTGCTGTTCCGCTACGTCTTCGGCGGCGCCATCGGCGGTCTGCCCGACGGCATCAGCTACGCGGAGTTCCTGCTGCCGGGGATCTTCGCGCAGACGGTCGTGTTCGGGTCGACCACCACCGGGGCGAGCATCGCGGAGGACCTGCAGAAGGGTCTGGTCGACCGGTTCCGGTCACTGCCCATGTCGCGCTCGGCGGTGCTCATCGGCCGCACCGTGGCCGACCTGGGGCTCAACGCCATCTCCATCCTGGTCATGGCGCTGACCGGCCTGCTCGTCGGCTGGCGGATCACCAGCTCGCCGCTCGAGGCCGCGGCCGGGTTCCTCGTGCTGCTGGTCTTCGCCTTCGCGGTCAGCTGGATGATGGCGCTGGTCGGGCTGCTGGTGCGCACGCCCGAGGTGGTCAACAACGCCAGCTTCATCGTGATCTTCCCGCTGACCTTCGTGGCCAACACCTTCGTGCCGCTGGAGACCTTCCCGTCGGTGCTGCGCACCTTCGCCGAGTGGAACCCGGTCTCGTCGGTCGTGCAGGCCGCCCGGGAGCTGTTCGGCAACCAGCCCGCGAGCGCCCCGGTGCCCGACGCCTGGTCGCTGCAGCACCCGGCGCTGTACACGCTGATCTGGGCGGCGGTGATCCTCGCGGTCTTCGTGCCGCTGGCCGTGCGGGCCTACCTGCGCACCGCCACCCGCTGACCTCCCCCCGCTGACCGCCCCCCGCGGGTCGCCCACCCGGCGGCCCGCGGGGGAGCAGGCGGAGACTGGGCGGCGATGAGCACGCCCGCGGCCGAGCCCGCCCCCACCGCCCTGTCCGCCGACAACCCGCTGGCCGAGGTCTCGACGCTGCCGCACCGGCTGCCGCCGTTCACCGACCTCACCCTCGAGCACTGCCGCGAGGCGCTGCTGGCCGGGATGGCCCAGCAGCGGGCGGAGGTGGCGGCCATCGCGGGCAGCGAGGCGCCGGCCACCTTCGACAACACCGTCGTGGCGCTGGAGCGGTCGGGTGCGCTGCTGCGCCGGGCGCAGGCGGTGTTCTACGCGCTGTCGTCGTCGAACTCCTCCGACCGGCTGCGCGAGATCGAGCGCGAGGTGGCCCCGCTGTCCGCCGCGCACGCCGACGCGCTGCGGCTGGACCCGCAGCTGTTCGCCCGCATCGACGCCGTGCACGACCAGGTGCAGGCCGGCGACCACGGCCTGGACCCCGAGGCCGTCCGGCTGGTCGAGCGGTACCACCTGGACTTCGTGCTCTCCGGTGCCCGGCTCGACGAGGCCGGCCGCGACCGGCTGCGCGAGCTGAACCAGCAGCTCTCCCGGCTGTCGACCACGTTCGGCCAGAACCTGGTGGTGGCCACCGAGGCCGCCGCGGTGCTCGTCACCGACCGCGCCCAGCTGGCCGGCCTCTCCGACGCCGAGGTCGAGGCCGCCGGGGTCGCGGCCACCGAGCGCGGCCGCGAGGGCTACCTGCTCACCCTGGTGCTGCCCTCGGGCCAGCCGGCGATGGCCAAGCTGCACGACCGCGAGCTGCGCCGGCGGCTGCACGAGGCGTCGGTGACCCGGGCGTCGGCCGGCGAGCACGACAACGGGCCGGTCGCCGCGGAGATCGCGCACCTGCGCGCGGTCCGCGCCCGGCTGCTCGGGTTCGACACCCACGCCGACCTGGTCGCCGCCGACCAGACCGCGGGGACCTCGGCGGCGGTCGACGAGCTGCTGGCCACCCTGGTCACCCCCGCGGTGCGCAACGCGCGCGCCGAGGGCGAGGTGCTCGCCGAGCTGGCCGAGGCCGACGGCGTCGAGCTCGCCGCCTGGGACTGGGCCTACTACAGCGAGCAGGTCCGCCGCGACCGCTACGCCGTCGACACCACCGCGCTGCGGCCCTTCTTCGAGCTCGACCGGGTGCTGGTCGACGGCGTCTTCCACGCCGCCCGGCTGCTCTACGGCTACACGTTCACCCCGCGGCCGGACCTGCCCGGCTACCACCCCGACGTCCGGGTGTGGGAGGTGTCCGACGCCGCCGGTGAGCCGGTCGGGCTCTACCTGGGCGACTTCTTCGCCCGCGACGGCAAGCGCGGTGGGGCGTGGATGAGCTCCTTCGTCTCCCAGTCGCGGCTGCTGGGCACCGTGCCGGTGGTCTTCAACGTCATGAACGTGACCCGGGCGGCGGCCGGGCAGCCCACGCTGCTGACCCTGGACGAGGTCACCACCCTCTTCCACGAGTTCGGCCACACCCTGCACGGGCTGTCCTCGTCGGTTACCTACCCGCGGTTCTCCGGCACCAGCGTGCCGCGGGACTTCGTGGAGTTCCCCAGCCAGGTCAACGAGATGTGGGCGCTGTGGCCCGAGGTGCTCGACCACTACGCCCGGCACACCGGGACCGGTGAGCCGCTCGGGCGCGAGGTCGTGGCGGCCATCGAGGCCGCGGCGCTGTGGGGCGAGGGCCACGCCACCCTGGAGTACCTGGCGGCGACCCTGCTCGACCAGGCCTGGCACCGGATCGGCCCCGACACCGTGGTCGAGGACCCGCAGGCCTTCGAGGCGGCCGCCCTGGAGGCCGCGGGTGTGGCGTACGACCTGGTCCCGCCGCGGTACCGGACGACGTACTTCCAGCACGTCTTCTCCGGGGGCTACGCGGCGGGCTACTACTCCTACATCTGGTCCGAGGTGCTCGACGCCGACACCGTGGAGTGGTTCAAGGCCAACGGCGGCCTGACGCGGGCCAACGGCGACGCCTTCCGGGACAAGCTGCTCTCCCGCGGCGGCTCGGTCGACCCGATCGGCGCCTTCCGCGACGTCGTCGGGCACGACCCCGACCCGGCCCCGCTGCTGGCCCGCCGCGGCCTGGGCTGAGCCGGCCCGGCGGGGTCCACGCCCAGGTCCTCACAACCAGGGGAGCGCCAGCACCAGGTCCAGGTCGTCGGGGGCGTCGCCGTCGCGGACCAGGCGGTTGGGCTGGCGGTGGCCGCAGGCGGTGCAGCGGTGCACCACCTGCCAGCCCTTGCCCGACTTCTCCACCAGGCCGATCGGCTCCATGGCCTGCCGGCAGGTCGAGGCCCGGTCGCCGGGCACGACGTCCACGTGCAGCGACCACAGGCAGAACGGGCAGTGGTTGCGGTAGTGCCCGTCGGTGTTGGCCGGCACCGTGCGCGCGCAGTGCACGCACGCGAAGGTCGTGTTCTCCCGCCGACGCGAACGACCCCGGGGGCGCGGGCCCCCGGGGTCGTCGTCGACGTCGTGCTCGCTCAGCGTCTGCCTCAGGGCACGAAGGGCTCGACGGCCAGCACCTTGACGGTGATGTCCTTGCCGTTGGGCGCGGTGTAGGTCACCGAGCTGCCGGGCTTGGCGCCCAGGATCGCCGATCCCAGCGCGGACTCGGGGGAGTACACCGACAGCTCGGTGGTGCCGGCGATCTCGCGCGAGCCCAGCAGGAACTTCTCGGTGTCGTCCTCGTCGCCGTCGAAGGCGATGGTGATGACCGTGCCGAGGGCGGCGTCGGTGGCGGTCTTCGGCGGCTCGCCGACCCGGGCCTTGCGCAGCAGGTCGGTGAGCTGGCGGATCCGGCCCTCCTGCTTGCCCTGCTCGTCCTTGGCCGCGTGGTAGCCGCCGTTCTCCTTGAGGTCGCCCTCCTCGCGGCGGGCGTTGATCTCCGCGGCCATCGCGGGCCGCCCGGCGACCAGCTCGTCGAGCTCGGCCTTCAGCCGGTCGTGGGCCTCCTGGGTCAGCCAGACGCCCTGGTCCTGCTCGTCGGTCGTGGACACGATCACGGCTCCTACAACTCAAGAGCCGCCCCCCGGTGCGGGGAGCGGCTGCGGTCGAACGGACAAGCTAACACCCCGCTGTGGCCCAGCGCACCTGCAGCGGGACCCGGGTGCGGCGCCGTCCCCCTCGCCCGGGTGGGACCATGGAAGGCGTGACCCACGCCGACCAGCTGCGCCTGCTCGCGGTGCACGCCCACCCCGACGACGAGTCCAGCAAGGGTGCGGCCACCATGGCCAAGTACGTGCACGAGGGCGTCGACGTCCTCGTCGCCACCTGCACCGGGGGCGAACGCGGCTCCGTGCTCAACCCGGCGATGGACCGCCCCGACGTCCTCGAGCGGCTGCCGGAGATCCGCGCCCAGGAGATGGCCGCGGCCCGGGAGATCCTCGGCGTCGGCCAGGAGTGGCTGGGCTTCGTCGACTCCGGCCTGCCCGAGGGCGACCCGCTGCCGCCGCTGCCCGAGGACTGCTTCGCGCTGGTGCCCCTCGAGGAGGCCGCGGCCCCGCTGGTCGCGCTCATCCGCCGGTTCCGCCCGCAGGTGATGACCACCTACGACGAGCGCGGCGGCTACCCGCACCCCGACCACATCAAGACCCACGAGATCTCGGTGCACGCCTTCGAGGCCGCCGCCGACCCCGACCGCTACCCCGACCTGGGCGAGCCGTGGCAGGTCAGCAAGCTGTACTACAACATGAGCTTCACGCTGCCCCGCACCAAGGCGATCCACGAGGCGATGCTGGCCGCGGGCCTGGACTCGCCCTACGCCGAGATGCTGCAGAACTGGGACCCGGCCAAGGACATCTCCCACCGGGTGACCACCCGGGTGCCGTGCGGTGAGTACTTCGGCATCCGCGACCGGGCGCTGATCGCGCACGCCACCCAGATCGACCCCACCGGCCGCTGGTTCTCCACCCCGATGGACATGCAGCAGCGGGTCTGGCCGACCGAGGACTTCGAGCTGGCCCGCTCGACGGTCGACAGCACGACGCCCGAGGACGACCTGTTCGCGGGCATCCGCAGCGAGGTGGGGGTCCGATGAACGCCGGCCTGGTGGTCCTGGCGGTCGAGCAGCAGCTGCCCGAGGACGTCGGCAAGTCCGGCCCGCTCGGCCTGCTGCTCACCGTCGTCCTGCTGGTCGCGGTGCTGCTGCTGGGCCGGTCGATGGGCAAGCACCTCAAGCGGGTGCCGCGCAGCTTCGACCCCGAGCAGCCCGCCGTCGTCGTCCCCGACGACGCCTCGGAGCTGTTCGAGCCGCGGGCGGGCGAGGAGCTGCTGGAGACCCTGCGGCGGCAGCCGCTGGCCATCGAGCCACCCCGCCGCACCGACCCGGACGAGGGGCCCACCGCCGCGTCCTGAGGCGCAGGTCACGGCCAGACCGCATGATCACGCCGTGGCCGACCGACGCACCGACCGACGCAAGGACGAGCAGCACCCGCCCGGCTTCGGCCGGGTGGGCACCCGGGTGCTGGAGCTGGCGGAGAACGTCGTCTACGCCGGCATCGCGCTGTTCCTCGTGGTGACGGCGCTGGTCCTGCTGGTGCTGGCCGGGAAGAGCACCTGGGCGCTGGTCTCGGACTTCAGCGAGACCCCGGTGCTGGAGCTGCTCGACGTCCTGCTCCTGGTGTTCATCGTCGTCGAGCTGCTGTTCGCCGTCCGCACCACGGTGGAGAAGCGCGAGCTCATCGCCGAGCCGTTCCTGCTGGTCGGGATCATCGCCTCGATCAAGGAGATCGTGGTGCTCAGCGTCGAGGCCGCCGGCGCCGTGGGGACCGGCGGGTTCGCCGACCGGATCGTCGAGATCGGCGTGCTCGGGGTGCTCGTGCTGCTGCTCGGCATCACCTCCCTGCTGCTGCGCCGCAAGGAGCGCGAACCCGACGAGGGCGAGAACGCCCCGGCCGACCCGGAGCGCACCGGCTGACGATCATGGCGCTCACTTGATTACGTCATTACAGTGATGCACAGCAGGACCCGATCTGCGGGCCCTCCGTAGGACAGGAGAGCGCCATGCGTCCCCCCTTCACCCCCCATCCGCACCACCGCGGCGGCCCCTTCGCCGACGCCTTCGCCGGCGGCGGCCGCGGCTTCCCCGGTCGCGGCGGCGGCCGTCGCGGTCCCGGCGGCGCGGGTCGCGGCCGCGGCGCCGACGCCCCGCCGCCGGTGGACCGCGCCGAGGTCGCCGGCTGGTTCGCCGGCCGGCTGCCCGACGCCTGGACGGCGGTCGCCCCCGACCTGACCGTCGACCGGGACGAGATCACCGTCGTGGTCACCGTCCCCGCACCGGACGGCGCCGAGGACGCCGCCGCGGCGGCCGCCGGCCGGATCGCCCGCTTCCGCGAGGACACCCGGGCCCAGCGGGTCGCGATCGCCGCGGCCGCCCAGGAGCGCTTCGGCCGGACCGTCTCCTGGGGTGCCACCTGCGGCGAGACCACCGAGCTGTTCACCACCGTCTCGGCACCGGTGATGACCCGGCTGCGGCAGAGCGAGCGGCTGGTGCTCGACACCCTCGTCGACGCCGGCGTGGCCCGCTCCCGCAGCGACGCGCTGGCCTGGTCGGTGCGCCTGGTCGGCCAGCACGCCGACGAGTGGCTGACCCAGCTCCGGGCGGCCATGGCCTCGGTCGAGGAGGTCCGCGCCCAGGGCCCGCAGCTGCACTGAGCGGGCCGCCGCGCACCAGGGACACTGGGTGCGTGAGCAGCACCGACAGCACCGACGTCCTGGTCGTGGGCGCGGGTCCGGCCGGCTCCGCGGCGGCCGCCTGGGCCGCCCGGGCCGGCCACGACGTCGTCCTCGCCGACGCCGCCACCTTCCCCCGCGACAAGACCTGCGGCGACGGGCTCACCCCGCGCGCGGTCGCCGAGCTCGACCAGCTCGGCCTGGGGGAGTGGGTGCGCTCGCACGGCACCAACCGCGGCCTGCGCGCCGCCGGGTTCGGCCAGGAGCTGCTCCTGCCCTGGCCCGGCGGCTCGCTGCCCGACCGGGGCAGCGCCGTCCCGCGCACCGAGCTCGACGCCCGGATCCGCCAGGTCGCCCTCGACGACGGCGCGGTCGGCATGGAGGACGCCCGCGCCGTCGACGTCGAGCGCGACGGCGACCGGGTCAGCGCCGTCCGGTTCGCCGACGGCCGCACCGTGTCCTGCCGCCGGCTCGTGGTCGCCGACGGCGTGCGCTCCCCGCTGGGCCGGGTGCTCGGCCGGGAGTGGCACCGCGAGACCGCCTACGGCGTGGCCGCCCGCGGCTACGTGGCCAGCGGCCGCAGCGACGACCCGTGGATCTCCAGCCACCTGGAGCTGCGCGGCACCGAGGGCGAGCTGCTGTCCGGCTACGGCTGGGTCTTCCCGCTGTCCGACGGCGAGGTGAACATCGGCGTCGGCACCCTGGCCACCGCCAAGCGCCCGGCCGGGGTGCAGCTCAAGCCGCTGCTGCAGTACTACGCCGACAGCCGCCGCGAGGAGTGGCAGCTCGACGGCGAGGTGCGCGCACCGGCCTCGGCGCTGCTGCCGATGGGCGGGGCGGTCTCCGGCGTCGCCGGGCGGAACTGGGCGCTGGTCGGCGACGCCGCGGGCTGCGTCAACCCGCTCAACGGCGAGGGCATCGACTACGGCATGGAGACCGGCCGCACCCTGGCCGGACTGCTCGACGAGGCCGACTGGACCCTGGCGTGGCCGGCGACCCTGCGCCGGCACTACGGCGAGGCGTTCTCCATCGCCCGCCGGCTGGCCGGCCTGCTCACCGTGCCCCGGCTGCTGCCCGCGGCCGGTCCGGTCGGCATGCGGTCCCGCGCGCTCATGACCGTCGCGCTGCGGGTCATGGGCAACCTGGTCACCGACGAGGACCGGGACGCCGTCGCCCGGGTGTGGCGGGCGGCCGGCCGGCTGTCCGTGCGCCTGGACGGCCGGCCGCCGTTCGCCGCGGCGGACCTGCGCGCCGGGTGACCCCGGCGCGCAGGTCGGTGCTCAGCCGGCCCTGACGTCGTAGCGGTCGGCCATCATCACCTTGTCCCAGACCGCGACGAAGTCCCGCACGAAGCGGGCCTCGCCGCCGGCCGAGCCGTAGACCTCGGCGACCGCGCGCAGCTGCGCGTTGGCGCCGAACACCAGGTCGTCGCGGGTGGCCTCGTGGCGCTGCTCGCCGGACTCCCGGTCCTCGAGGACGAAGCGCAGCCCGGAGTCGTCAAGTGCGCGCCACTGCAGGTCGGGGTCGAGGACCGTGGTGAAGAAGTCGGTCGACAGCGTCCCGACCCGATCGGTGAAGGTGCCCGTGCCGTCGTGGTTGCAGCCCAGCGCACGCAGCCCGCCGGTCAGCGCCACCCACTCCGGTGCGCTGAGCCCCAGCAGGCTGGCCTTGTCCAGGAACAGCTGCTCCGGCGACACCGGGGTGACCTCGGTCAGGTCGGCCTGCGCGTAGTTGCGGAACCCGTCGGACAGCGGCGCCAGCCACTCGAAGGTGGGGACGTCGGTCTGCTCCTGCGTGGCGTCGACCCGGCCGCCGGTGAAGGGCACCGCGACCTCGTGGCCGGCCGCGCGGGCGGCGTCCTCGACGGCGACGCACCCGGCGAGCACGATCGTGTCGGCCAGGCTCGCCCCGCCCTGCTCGGCCACCCCGCGCAGCGCCTCGACCACCGGCACCGTGCGGCGGTTGACCACCCAGTCCTTCTGCGGGGCCAAGGCCAGCCGGGCCCCGTTCGCCCCGCCGCGCTTGTCGCTGTCGCGGTAGGTGACCGCGGAGGAGAAGGCGGTGTAGGCCAGGTCGGAGGTCGACAGGCCGGTGCCGCGGATGGCCTCCTTGAGCGCGGCGGTGCCGGCGGCGTCCAGCGGGGCGTGCACCGGCGCGGGCAGCGGGTCCTGCCAGGGCAGGTCCTCGGCCGGCACCTCGGACCCGAGGTAGCGGGCCTTGGGGCCCATGTCGCGGTGGGTGAGCTTGTACCAGGCCTTGGAGAAGGCCAGTGTGAACGCGTCGAAGTCGGCCAGGAACCGCTCGCAGACCTCCCGGTAGACCGGGTCGACCTTCAGCGCGATGTCGCTGGTCATCATCATCAGCGGGTGCTCGACGCCCTCGCGGTGCGCGTCGGGGGTCCTCGGGGCGTCGGGGTCGGTCGGCGTCCACTGCAGGGCACCGGCGGGGGAGCGGGTCTGCTCCCACTCGAACCGGAAGAGGTTCTCCAGGTAGGCGTTGTCCCACGTCGTCGGGTTCGGCGTCCAGGAGCCCTCGATGCCGTTGGTCATGGTGTCCGCCCCGTTGCCCGCGCCCTCGGGGTTGTGCCAGCCCAGGCCCATGGCCTCCATCGGGGCGTTCTCCGGCGGCGGGCCGATCCGGTCGGCGGCCACCGCGCCGTGGCTCTTGCCGAAGGCGTGGCCGCCGGCGATGAGGGCGACGGTCTCCTCGTCGTCCATCGCCATCCGGCCGAAGGTGATGCGGATGTCGACGGCGGAGGCGGCCGGGTCGCCGTTGGCCTCGGGGCCCTCGGGGTTGACGTAGATCAGCGACTGGTGCGAGGCGGCCAGCGGCTGCTGCAGTCCGTAGTCGGCGTCCCCGGGCGAACCGACCCAGCGCTCGTCCCGGCTGACCATGTCGTCGTAGGAGCTCGGCGCGGTCATGTCGATGTGCTCGGGCCCCCACCAGGTGGCGTCGTCGGCCTCCCAGGCGTCGCGGCGGCCACCGGCGAACCCGTAGGTCGGGAAGCCCATGATCTCCAGCGCGCAGTTGCCGGTGAGCACCATCAGGTCCGCCCACGAGATGGCGACCCCGTACTTCTGCTTGATCGGCCAGAGCAGCCGGCGCGACTTGTCGGTGTTGCCGTTGTCCCACCAGCTGCTGATCGGGGCGAAGCGCTGCATCGCCTGCCCGGCGCCGCCGCGGCCGTCGGCGATGCGGTAGGTGCCGGCCGAGTGCCAGGCCATCCGGATCATCTGCGGGCCGTAGTTGCCGTAGTCCGACGGCCACCACGGCACCGACGTGGTGAGGAACTGCTTGATCTCGTCCTTGAGCGCCGGCAGGTCGATCGTGGCGAACGCCTGCGCGTAGTCCTCGTCCGACAGCGGGTTCGCCGCGGCGCCGTCGCGGTGCAGCACCTCCACCCGCAGCCGGTGCGGGTACCAGTCCGACAGGGTGGGGGAGGAGCCCTGCGCCCCGCCCAGGGTGTCGCCGCCGAACGGGCACTTCCCCGCGAGGACGTCGTCGTAGTCCTTGTACTGCGTCATTCGGGTGCCCTCTCCTCGAGCGCCGCGGGGTCCCGCGGTCCGGGTCGATCGTCGGGGTTGTGCCGGGGTCCCGCGACGGGACGGGACCGTCTCGACACGCCGGTAGCTCTCGGTGCGGGCTACTGCGCGATGTGCAGTACCGTGCAGCGCACACACAGGAGGAGGGCGCATGGACACCACCCAGCTGCTCAAGGGGGTGCTCGACCTCGCGGTGCTCGCGGTGCTGGACGGCGAGGACGGCTACGGCTACGACGTCGTCCGGCGGCTGCGGGCCGCGGGCCTGGAGGACGTCGGCGACGCCTCGGTCTACGGCACCCTGCGCCGGCTCTACGCCGCCGGGCACCTGACCTCCTACGTGGTGCCGTCCGTGGAGGGCCCGCACCGCAAGTACTACGGCCTCAACCCCTCCGGGCGGGCCGAGCTCACCACCTCGACCAAGACCTGGACGGGGTTCGCGGACACGATGGCGGCGCTGCTCGCCGGGGAGCAGGTGGCGGCATGAGCGCACCCACGTCGACCGACCCGGAGGTCGCGGCCTACGCCCGGCAGGTCCGCGAGGCCCTCGCCGACGTGCCGGCGGCCCGGCTGGAGGAGCTGCTGGAGGACCTGGAGGAGCACCTCGTCGAGGTGGCCTCGGAGACCCCCGGGCCGCTGGACGAGCGGTTGGGGTCGCCGGCCGCGTACGCCGCCGAGCTGCGGCGCGCGGCGGACCTGCCCGAGCCGACGGTGGTCACCGAGCGGGGCCGGCGCGGTGTCCGGCAGCAGCTGCAGGAGAGGTGGGGCGACCACGCTGCGGTCGTCGCCGTCCGCGACTTCCTGCCCGAGCTGCGGCCGGCCTGGTGGGTGGTCCGCGGCTGGGCCGCCGTCGCCGCGGTCGAGGCCGTGTTCCTGGGGCAGGTCGGTCTCCCGCTGCCCACCCTCGGCCTCGGTCCGGTCGGCTGGGTCGTCACCGGCGCCGCGGTCGCCTGGTCGGTCCGGACGGGCCTGCGGGCCCGCGCGGCCGGGGCGCCGCTGACCCACGCGAGCGGGTTCCTCAACGTCGGTCTGGCGCTGTGCGCGCTGGTGGCGGTCGTCGGGCTGGCGAGCCAGCGCAGCACCACCGAGTACTACCCGGCCGAGGTGTCCTACGACTCCGGGCCCGCCACGCTGACCCACGAGGACGGCACCCCGATCACCAACATCGTCCCGTACGGCCCCGACGGCACCCCGCTCACCGGTGTGCTGCTCTACGACCAGGACGGCCGCCCGATCGACAACCTGTCCGACTGGACCGGCGACGGCACGACCGTGGAGCCGCAGGTCTCGGTGCCCGCGCAGCCGGCCAACGCCTACCCGCAGGCGCAGGTCGTCACCGGCTACGACGAGTACGGCAACGAGGTCGACGAGGTGTTCCCGGCCCCCGCGGAGCCCACCGCCGAGCCGGCCCCCGCGGCGCCGACCCCCTAGACGTAGGGCGAGTTGTAGATCGCGAAGTAGACGGCGATGTAGTGGCAGGCGGCGGCGACGATGGTCATCGCGTGGAAGACCTCGTGGTAGCCGAAGACGCCGGGCCACGGGTTGGGCTTCTTGGTCGCGTAGGCGACCGCGCCGACGGAGTAGAGCAGCCCGCCCGCGGCCAGCAGCACCATCGCGGCCACCCCGGCCAGCTGCAGGATGTCCACCAGCACGAACACCGCGACCCAGCCCAGTGCGAGGTAGATCGGCACGCCGAGCCACCGGGGCGCGGTCGGCCAGGCCATCTTCAGCGCGACGCCGGCCAGCGCACCGCCCCACACCACGCCGGCGATCCACCAGTTGGTCGGGTGGGGCACCGACAGCGCGGCGAAGGGCGTGTACGTGCCCGCGATGAACAGGAAGATCATCGAGTGGTCGAGCCGCTTCATCAGCTTCCAGCCGCGCGGTGACCACCGGCGCCGGTGGTAGGCGGCGGAGATGCCGAACAGGCCGAGGATGGTCAGGCAGTAGACCGACACCGGCAGGCCGGCGCGCACCCCGCCCTCGACCCAGGCCAGCGGGATGAGCACGGCGCCGGCGACCACGGCGCCGAAGCTGGCGAACAGGTGCAGCCAGCCGCGCAGCCGGGGGCGGGTGTCGGGGTGGTCGTAGTCGGGGTCGCGGTAGTCGGCGACGGCCCAGTCCCCGGTGCGGACGGCGCCGACCTGCTCGCCCTCCTCGCGGACGGCGGCCTGCGCCTCGCCGGGCGGGGCCTGCAGCAGAGCACCGTCCGAGGACACCTCGACGGTCTCCGACGGCCGGTGCGGAAGGCTCATGCACCGAGGCTACGGCGGTCCGGCGGGGTGCGGCACGCCGTGCAGCAGTCGAGCGGCCGGGGCCCGTGTGAGGTCGGTCGCCGTCCGGTCTGCCGCGGACGCACACCGGACACCTAGGCTTACCCGCCGTGGGGGCACGCGAGCAGCTGCGCGATGTGCTGACGACGCTCTACGAGCGGCGCCTGGGTTCCCGGCTCGACCGCGCCGCCGTGCCCCGGCACGTCGGGGTGATCGTCGACGGCAACCGCCGCTGGGCCCGCGCCACCGGGCTGGACGACGTCAACGACGGCCACCGCCGCGGCGCGGACAAGATCGCGGACTTCCTGGGCTGGTGCGACGACGCCGGCGTCGAGGTCGTCACGCTGTTCCTGCTGTCCACCGACAACCTGGCCAGGCCCGAGCCCGAGCTGACCCCGCTGCTGCGCATCATCGAGGGCGTGGCCGCCGACCTCTCCGGCCCGGACCGCCGCTGGCAGCTCAACGCGGTCGGTGCGCTCGGGCTGCTGCCGGCCGAGACCGCCGCGGTGCTCAAGCAGGCCGAGGAGGACACCCGCGGGCGCGCGGGCGCCACGGTCAACCTCGCGGTCGGCTACGGCGGGCGGCGCGAGATCGCCGACGCCGTCCGCTCGCTGCTGGCCTCCCACGCCGAGCGCGGGACGACGCTGCCCGAGCTGGTCGAGGTCCTCGACGTCGAGCACATCGCCGAGCACCTCTACACCCGCGGCCAGCCCGACCCCGACCTGGTCATCCGCACCAGCGGCGAGCAGCGGATGTCGGGCTTCCTGCTCTGGCAGACCGCGCACTCGGAGTTCTACTTCACCGACGTCTACTGGCCGGAGTTCCGCCGGGTGGACTTCCTGCGGGCCCTGCGCGACTACGCCGCCCGGCAGCGCCGCTTCGGCGGCTGACGGCGCGGCTGGGAGACTGACCGCCATGGTCAACGGCGCGGTCGACGTCCCCCTGGAGTACGTGCGGCTGGGGCTGCGGTTCGACCGGCTCGAGGAGGGGTTCGTCGACGCCTACACCGGCGACCGGCGGATCCGGGCCGCGGTGGCCGACGAACCCGCACCCACGCCGGAGAAGCTGCGCGACCAGGCCCGCGGGCTGCTGCGCGAGCTGGGCTCCAGCGACCTGCCGGCCGACCGGGTCGCCCACCTGCGCGGCCAGCTGACCGCCCTGGAGTGCACCGCCCGGAAGATGGGCGACGAGCCGGTCGGCTTCCGCGAGGAGGTCCGGGCCTACTTCCAGGTCGACGTCGCCCTCGGCGACGAGGCGTCCTACGCCGCCGCGCACGCCGAGCTCGAGGAGCTGCTCCCCGGCTCGGGGACGCTGGCCGAGCGGTACGCCCAGCACCGGCGGCGCGAGGAGTGCCCGCCGGCCAAGCTGGAGGAGGCGGTGCACGCGCTGTCCAGCGCGCTGCGCGACCGGGTGCGCAGCTCCTACGGCCTGCCCGACGTCGAGACCGTCGCCTACGAGGTGGTCACCGACAAGCCGTGGTCGGGCTTCAACTACTACGCGGGCGACTACCGCTCGCGGGTGGCGATCAACGCCGACCTGCCGCACCGCACCAGCCAGCTCCCGCACCTGGTCGCGCACGAGTCCTACCCCGGCCACCACACCGAGCACTGCCGCAAGGAGATGGGTCTGGTCGAGCGCGACCAGCACCTGGAGCACACCGTGTTCCTGGTCAACACCCCGGAGTGCCTGATGGCCGAGGGCCTGGCCGACCTGGGCCTGGAGGCCGCGGTCGGCGACGGGTGGGGGCCGTGGGCGGCCGAGGTGCTGGCCGACCTGGGCCTGCGGCTGGACGGCGAGCTGGCCGAGCGGGTGGCCGCAGCGGCCGCACCGCTGAACCGGGTGCGGCAGGACGCGGCGATCATGCTGCACGACCAGGGTGCCTCGTCCGACGACGTGGTCGCGCACCTGCAGCGGTGGTCGCTGGTCAGCCACGACCGCGCGGTGCAGCAGCTGCGCTTCCTCACCCACCCGCTGTGGCGGGCGTACATCACCACCTACGTCGAGGGCTACGACCTGCTGGCCGGCTGGCTGCGGGCCCGCCCGGCCGACCAGCCGGTGGCCGACCGCTTCCTCCGGCTGCTCGACGAGCCGCTGACCCCGGCCCGGATCGCCGCGGAGACGCAGGGTTGAGGCGCACCCCGGCCGAGAAGCGCACGCTGGGCCTGTGGACCTCGGTCTGCCTGCTGGTCTTCCTCGTCGTCCTGCTGCTGTGGGTCGGCGACCTGGCGCTGCAGTGGCCGGTGCTGCTGCTGCCCGTGCTGTGGGCGTTGATTTCGTTACGACCTCGGCGCGGATGGTCCTAGGCTCCCCGGCGTGATCCACGCCCGCGGGCTGTCCCGCACGTTCCGCAAGAAGCGCGGCAAGCAGACCACCGAGGTGGTCGCCGTCGCCGGGGTCGACCTGGACGTCGAGGCCGGCGAGATCGTCGGTTTCCTGGGCCCGAACGGGGCCGGCAAGACCACCACCATGCGCATGCTCACCACGCTGCTGGCCCCCACCGCCGGGACGGCGACCGTGGCCGGCTGCGACCTGCTCACCGACCCGGTCGGCGTGCGCCGCCGCATCGGCTACGTCTCCCAGGCCGGGTCGACCGCGCCGGAGAACCGGGCGGGGGAGGAGCTGGTCAGCCACGCCCGCCTCTACGGCGTGAGCACCGCCGAGGCCACCGAGCGCGGCAAGCAGCTGTTCGCCGAGCTCGACCTCGACGGCCTGTGGGAGCGCCAGCCGAAGGCTATGTCCGGCGGCCAGCGGCGCCGCCTGGACATCGCGATGGGCCTGGTGCACGTCCCCGGCCTGGTGTTCCTCGACGAGCCCACCACGGGCCTGGACCCGCAGGCCCGGGCCAACCTGTGGCAGCACATCGAGGGCCTGCGCAGCGAGCGCGGCACGACCGTCTTCCTGACCACGCACTACCTCGACGAGGCCGACGCCCTCTGCGACCGGGTGCTGGTCATCGACAAGGGCACGATCGTCGCCTCCGGGACGCCGGACGAGCTGAAGAGCTCCGTCGGCGGCGACCTGCTCACCCTGACCTCGCCGCGGGCGGCCGAGATCGCCGGCCGGGTGGCCGGCCTGCCCGGCGCCGAGGCACCCACCGTGGACGGCGACCGGGTCAGCTGCCGGGTCCCGGCCGGCGGCGCCGCGTTGGTCACCCTGCTGCGCGACCTGGACGCCGCCGGCATCGAGGTCGACGGCGTGGAGAGCCGCCGGCCCAGCCTCGACGACGTCTTCCTGACCGTCACCGGCCGCTCGCTGCGCGACGGCGAGCAGCAGCCGGCCGCCGAGACCGAGGGGGCGCAGGCGTGAGCACGCTGGTCCGCGACACCGGGACGATTTTCCGCCGGGCGATGCGCACCTCGCTGCGCAACCCGGCCTGGCTGGTCATCAGCCTCATGCAGCCGGTGCTCTACATCGTGCTGTTCGGCCCGCTGCTGGAGCCGATCGCCGGCCAGCTGGGCGGGGCCAACGCCTACCAGGTGTTCGTGCCCGGGATCCTCGTGCAGCTGGGGCTGTTCGGCACCGCGTTCGTCGGGTTCAGCCTGATCGCGGAGTACCGCGCCGGGGTGATCGAGAGCCAGCGGGTCAGCCCGGCACCGCGGGCCGCGCTGCTGCTGGGCCGGGTGCTGCGCGACGTGCTGGTGCTCGCCGTCCAGGGCGTGGTGCTGGTGCTGGTCGCCGTCCCCTTCGGCCTGGACGCCTCCGTCGGCGGGGTCGCGCTGACCATCGCGCTGGTCGCCGTCCTCGGCGGGTCGCTGGCCGCGGTCAGCTACGCGCTGGCGCTCACGCTCAAGAGCGAGGACGCCTTCGCCCCGCTGCTCAACGTCGTGCTGTTCCCGGTCCTGCTGCTGTCGGGGATCCTGCTGCCGATGACGCTGGCGCCGGGGTGGCTGCAGGCGGTGTCCGACGTCGTCCCGTTCAAGCACATCGTCGACGGCGCCCGGGCGCTGTTCGCCGGTGACTTCGGAGCGCCGGACGTGGGGTGGGGTCTGCTGTTCACCGTCGTCCTCGCGGCCCTGGGCGCCTGGTACGGGACCTCCCAGTTCCGCAAGGAGAGCGGCTGAACAACTCCCCCGGGTGACGTGGTGTGTCCCGTCACGCGCCGGACACTTCCGGGCCGTAGCGTTCCCGGTGTCAGGGGAGCCCGCCTCCCCGGACACGGGAGGCCCGGTTGGTCCGCTGCTCGCAGTCGAACCAGGGGGCCGGTTCCCGGCCCCTGAGCCGGGACCCGGTCACCTTCGATGCGTGGCGCGTCCTGCGCCTCCTGGGAGTCGATCCGTGAGCAGCCGCCGCACCTACGTCCTCGACACCTCCGTCCTGCTGTCCGACCCGGGTGCCCTGGCCCGCTTCGGCGCGCACGACGTCGTCCTGCCCCTGGTCGTCATCGGGGAGCTGGAGGAGAAGCGGCACCACCCCGAGCTCGGGTGGTTCGCCCGCCAGACCCTGCGCATGCTCGACGACCTGCGCGTGCAGCACGGCCGGCTCGACGCCCCGGTGCCGGTCGGCGACGCGGGCGGCACGCTGCACGTGGAGCTGAACCACTCCGACGCCTCGGTGCTGCCGGCCGGCTTCCGCAACGACAGCAACGACAGCCGCATCATGGTCGTCGCGCTGAACCTGCGGGCCGAGGGCCGCGACGTCTGCCTGGTCACCAAGGACGTGCCGCTGCGGGTCAAGGCCGCGGCGGTGGGCCTGGAGACCGACGAGTACCGCGCGCTGGGTGCGGTCGACCAGGGCTGGACCGGGATGGCCGAGCTGTCGCTGTCCGAGGAGGAGATCGCCGGGCTCTACGAGGCCGGGACGGCGTTCCTGCCCGCCGCGGCCGAGCTGCCCACGCACACCGGGCTGGTGCTGCTGTCCTCCCGGGGTTCGGCGCTGGGCCGGGTGACCGCCGACAAGCACGTCAAGCTGGTGCGCGGCGACCGCGAGGCGTTCGGCCTGCACGGCCGCTCCGCCGAGCAGCGGATCGCGCTGGACCTGCTGCTGGACCCCGAGGTCGGCATCGTGTCGATGGGCGGGCGGGCCGGGACCGGCAAGTCGGCGCTGGCGCTGTGCGCGGGCCTGGAGTCGGTGATGGAGCGGCGGGCGCACAAGAAGGTGGTCATCTTCCGGCCGCTGTACGCCGTGGGTGGCCAGGAGCTGGGCTACCTGCCCGGGTCCGAGGGCGAGAAGATGGCGCCCTGGGCGCAGGCGGTCTTCGACACCCTCGGCGCGCTGGTCAGCGGTGACGTCCTGACCGAGGTGCTCGCGCGCGACCTGGTCGAGGTGCTGCCGCTCACCCACATCCGCGGCCGGTCGCTGCACGACTCGTTCGTGATCGTCGACGAGGCGCAGTCGCTGGAGCGCGGCGTCCTGCTGACGGTGCTGTCGCGGCTGGGCACCAACTCGCGGGTGGTGCTCACCCACGACGTCGCGCAGCGGGACAACCTGCGGGTCGGCCGGCACGACGGCGTCACCGCGGTCATCGAGGCGCTCAAGGGCCACCCGCTGTTCGCGCACGTCACGCTGACCCGCTCGGAGCGCTCGCCGATCGCCGCGCTGGTCACCGAGATGCTGGAGGACATCCCGCTCTGAGGTCCGCCCGGACCCGCCGCCGCGTCAGGCGTCGGCGGGTTCGGCGGCCTCGACCGCCGGGTGCGGGCGCCGGCGTCCCTTCGGCTCCGGCTTGGGGGCCGGGAACACCGCACGCAGCAGGGAGCTGACGACCCAGCCGGCCAGCAGGCACCAGGGCAGCCGCGCCACCACGACGTCGGTGTCCAGCGTGCCCAGCGCGCCCAGCAGCAGGACCGGGACGGCGAAGAGCGCCGCTGCGCCGAGGACGTCCCAGCGCAGCGGGCTCATTGCCGACCGGCCAGCCGCTCGCAGAGCAGGGCGGCCCACCGGTGCGGGGTGGCCCGGGCGCCGTCGACGACGGCCACCGGCACCGGCAGGCCGTCGAGCAGGGTGGCCGGGTCGGGCGCGGTGTCGGTGTCGGTGACGACGACGGCGTCCACGCGCGGCAGCCCGGCGAGCCAGGTGCGCAGCGCACCGGGCTTGCGGGTGGCGTCCAGCACGCCCCAGACCGCGGTCGCCGACCACGCCTGCAGCATCTGCGCCGCCCACGCGCCACCGGCGTCGCCCAGCGGGACGTCGACGGCGACGACGGTCGGGACGTCGGCGGCGGCGGCCTGCGCGCGGCGGTCGGCGGCCGCGGTGGCACCGGCCACCTGCACGTCGGCGGGCACCAGGCCGGCCAGCGCGCCGCGGGTGCACCACTGCACCCGGGCCGGGTCCAGCCGCAGCGCGACGGCCAGCGCCCGCGCGGCGGTCAGGGCCTCGGCGCCGGGGCCGACGACCACGAGCACGTCACCGGGCTCCGACGGCATCGCCGGGGCGGCGGGCAGCGCCCGGCCCAGGGCCGAGGCCAGCGCGGCGAAGGTCCCGCGGCGCGAGGCGTCGGCGGCGAAGTCGGCGCCGAGCACCGCGGCGGGGACGCCGAGGGCGGCCAGCCCGGCCACGCCGCTGTCGGCGGGGGAGGCGTCGTCGGTGACGGGGACCAGGTGGGTGATGGTGGCCCAGCGGTCGCCGTCGTCGCCGCGGGTGCCGCGCATCCGCGTGGAGGGGTGCGGCGGCAGGGAGCGCGACCGGCCCGAGGGTGCCGGGACGGGCGGCCGGTGGCCGCGCACCCGGGGCACCGACGCCGGCACGACCGCGGCCAGGCCCGGGAGCACGGTGGTGGCGTCGGCGGTCATCGGCAGGTCGGTCGCCGTGCGGGCGAGCTCCTCGGCCATGCCGGCGGCCATCTCGTGCGCCATCTCCTGCACCAGCAGCTCGGGGACCTCGGGTGCCTCGGCGGGCACGGGGGCCGCGAAGTCGCTGTCGGCCACGGCCTGCAGCACGTCGAGGAAGCCCGACGTCGCCTCCGACGGGTCCTCCAGCGCGGTCAGCCGCGCCGCACCCACCGCGGGCATGTCGACCTGGGTGGGGGCCGTGCGGTGCCGGCCGGCGCTGTCGGCGCGGCGGCGGCGCGGGGAGACCGACCCGCCGGCCAGCGCGGCGGCGCGCAGTGCCTCCAGCGGGTCGGCCTGCGCAGCGCGGGGCGTGGACCGCGTGCCGCCGAAGAGGACCTCGTCGTACCGCGAGCCGGCCGGGAAGCCCGGCGGCGGGACGTCGACGAGCTCGCCCTCGACCGGCTCGGCCACCGCGAGCGGGGGCGGGACCTCGGCCGCGGGCACCCCGCGGTGCCGGCCGCCGTCGGCCTCCACCACCGCGGTGACCTCGGCGACCTCTGCCGGACGACGCACGGGCGTGCCCCACAGCGGGTCGACCTCGGGCACCTCGGCCACCTCGGCGGCGGCAGGGGCGGGCGTGCGCCCGGGGGCCGGGACGACCACCCCGGCGCGGGCGAGCTCGGCCGCGGCGCGGCGCTCGGCGCGGGTGCGCCGGCGACCGGCGGCGTCCTCGACCTCCTGGGCGGTGCGGGCGGCCAGCGCCTGGCGCGCCTTGGCCCGCTCCGCCTCGGCCTGCTCGGCCGCGCGCGCGGCCTCCTCGGCGGCCCGCTGCTCAGCGGCCACCCGGGCGGCCTCGTCCCGCTCCTCCGCGGCCCGGACCGCCGCGATGCGCTCGGCCTCCACGCGGGCGGCCTCGGCCAGCTCGGCGGCGGCGCGCTCGGCCTCGACGCGGGCGGCCTCGGCCGCGGCCTGCTCGGCCCGGACGCGCTCGGCCAGCTCGGCAGCGACCCGGGCCTCCTCGGCGGCGGCCCGCTCGGCCTCGAGCCGGGCGGCCTCGGCCCGCTCGGCGGCGAGGCGCTCGGCCTCGGCACGGGCCGCCTCGACACGGGCCGCCTCGACACGGGCCGCCTCGACCCGGGCCGCCTCGACACGGGCCGCCTCGACCCGGGCCGCCTCGGCGGCGGCCTGCTCGGCCCGGACGCGGGCGGCCTCGGCCTCGATCCGCCCGGCCTCGATGCGGGCGGCCTCGGCCTGCTCGGCGGCGACCCGGGCTGCCTCGGCGGCGGCCCGCTCCGCCTCGGCCCGCTCCGCCTCGGCCCGCTCCGCCTCGAGCCGCGCGGCCTCGGCCTCGGCCTCGGCGGCGCGGCGGGCCGCCGAGGACGCGGCCGGCGGGACCGCCGGGAGGCTGCGGCGGGCGGGGGCCTGCTCCCCGGCGACCTCGGCCGGGGCGACCGGTGCCGCACCCGGGGTCGCGGCGGCCAGCACGGACCGCAGGCGCGCAGCGCGCTCCTGCAGCGAGGGCTCGGCGGAGGCAGCGGCCGGGGCCGCTGCGGCGACGGGGGCCGGGGCGGCCGGGGCCGCGAGCTCCGGGTCGACGAACTCGTCCAGCAGGTCCGGTGCCGGCCCGGCCGGGGCGGCCGCGCGCTCGGCCAGCTCGCCGGCGGCGCGGATGGCGGCCTCCCGCAGCTGGGCGGCGCCGGCCCGGGCCGAGGTCACCTTGGTGGGCGCCGGCGCGGGGGCCGCAGCGGGTGCCTCGGCGGCGGGCGGGGTGGCCACCGGTGCGGCCGCGGGGGCCGGGGGCCGCTGCGCGGCCGCGGGGCGACCGGGCCGGGGGGCCAGCTCGATGATGGTGGTGGCGTCCCAGACCGGCTCCGCGGGGGCCGGGGCGGCGGCGGGCGCCGGCTCGGCCGCGGGGGCGGCCCCGGCCGCGCGGGCCTCCCGCGCGGCACGGCGGGCCTCGGCGCGGGCCCGGGCGGCGGCCCGGCGCTCCTCGGGCGTGCGGGACGCAGTGGCGGTGGCAGGGGCGGGTGTGTCCACGACGGCGACGACCTCCCCGGCCGCGGCCGGGCCGGCGGTCAGGGCGGGGGCGTCGGCGAGCTCGGCGGCGAGCACCTCGCGCCGGGCGGCGTCGGCGCGGGCGGCGGCCACGGCCTGCGCCTCGGCCCGGAGCGCCGCCGCGCGCACGGCGGCGGCGCGGTCGACGACGGGGTCGGCGGCGGGCCGGTCGGTGGCGGCCGCGACCGGCGCCTGGTCCTGCTCGGCGGCCACCCGCTGCTCCTGTTCCTGCTGCTCGGCGTCGGCCACGGCGGCCTCCACCTCGTCGTCCTGGGTCACCACGCGCATCAGCGCGGCGGCGAAGGGGGAGGGGGGCGCCTGCTCGTCGGCCACCTCGGCCGCCGGCTCCTCGGCCGCGGGCGCGGTGCGCGAGGTGCGCTCCCACGCCGGCGCGGCCGGCGCGGCCGGCTCCTCCTCCCGGCGGGTCGCGATCGGGCGACACCCGGTCCGCGCGGGCTCCGCGGTGGACCCGGTGTCGGCCGGGCGCGGCGCGGCGGCCCGGCGCGGGGCGGGCGCGGCGGACCGCGCCAGCGAGGCCGGGCTGTACACGTCGACGTCGGCGTCGGCGGGCGAGCCCAGCAGGTCGGTCAGCTCGTCGACGGGGTCGACGGCGGGGATGGCGCCGGTCGGGGTGTCGTCGGCGCTGCGCTGGGCGTCGCGGACCTGCAGGGCGACCTCGAGCAGGTCGTCCACCGACAGCCCGGCGGAGGGCCAGCGGGCCATCACGTCGGCCTGGGAGAGCCCGGCGGCGGGCACCTCGGCGACCACGACCGGCGTCGCGGCGCGGGCCGGGGCGACCTGCGGCCCGGACGCCTTGGCGGGCTTCGCGGGCTTGGCCGCCTTCGCGGCCTTCGCGGCCTTCGCGGCCTTCGCGGCCTTCGCGGCCGGGGCGGCCTTCGCCGTCGGCTTCGCGGCGGCCTGGGGGGCCGACGCCGCGGGCGTGGCCGCGGTCCCCGCGGGGAGCACGACGTCGGCGACGTAGCGCTCCTGGCTGAAGAAGCCGGCGACGCCCCCGGTGCGGATGCGGCGCACGCCGCGGATCCGCACGTCGGAGCCGTACTCCTCGCGCGCGGCGGCGATGGCCTCGTCCCGGGTCGCCCCGGACGGCGGCTCAGGCAAGTGCGACGGCACCGTTCACCACTCCGATCGTCTCGATCTGGGCCGTACGGGAGACCTCGGCGTAGGAGATGACCGTGCAGCGGGCCACCACCTGACGCATCAGCCGGGACAGCGCCGGGCGGACCTGCGGGGAGCAGACCAGCAGCGCGGTGATCCCGAGCTTCTCGGCGTCGTCCAGCAGGTCGCTGGCCCCGCGGGCCAGGGCGTCGACCATGCCGGCGTCCAGGGCCAGCACGGCACCCTGCTCGCCCTGCCGGACCGCGGACAGCAGCCGCTGCTCCAGGCCGGGGTCGAGGGTCATCACGTACAGCTTCTCGTCCGCGGTCACGTAGGGGTGGCTGATCGCCGGCCCCAGCGCCGCGCGCGCCGCCTCGACCAGGCTGTCGATGTCGGTGGCGGTCTTGGCGCGCAGGGACAGCGCCTCGAAGATCCGGACCAGGTCGCGGATCGAGACGCCCTCCTCGAGCAGCGCCTGCAGCACCTGCTGCACCTGGCCCAGCGACAGCCCGCCGCCGGTCAGCTCCTCGACGACGACGGGGTGCGAGCGGCGAACCATCTCCAGCAGCAGCTTCACGTCCTCGCGGCCCAGCAGCTGCGCGGCGTTCTGCCGCACGACCTCGGCCAGGTGGGTCGTGATGACCGAGGACCGGTCGACGACGGTCGCGCCGGCCATCTCGGCCTGGCGCTGCAGCTCGGCGGGCACCCACTTGGCGGCCAGGCCGAACACCGGCTCGCGGGTGGGCTTGCCGGGCAGGCCCTCCAGCGAGTCGCCGATGGCCAGCACGGTGCCCGCCGGCGACGTCCCCTTGGCGACCGGGACGCCGTTGAGCCACACCACGTACTGGGAGGCGGGCAGGTCCAGGTTGTCGCGGGTGCGCACCAGCGGGATGACCAGGCCGGTGTCCATGGCGACCTTGCGGCGCAGCGCCTTGACCCGGTCCAGCAGGTCCCCGCCGCGCGCGGTGTCGACCAGCTCGACGAGGTCGAAGGCGACCTCGAGCTCCAGCGGGTCGACGCGCATCTTCTCGGCGATGGCCTCGGGGGAGTCCGGGGAGGGCTCGTCGGCGGCCGGGGCGGCGGCGTCCTCGTCCTCGGGGACGGTGTCCTTGACCCGGGTGGCCAGGAACAACATGACCGCGCCGGTGAGCAGGAAGGGCAGCTTGGGCAGGCCCGGGATGAGGCCCAGGGCGAGGAGGCCGGCACCGGCGATGCGCAGCGGCTGCTTGGTGCGGCCGAGCTGGCCGAGCAGGTCCTCGCCGAGCTCGCCGTCGGCGGCCGAGCGGGTGACCACGATGCCGGTCGCGGTCGAGAGCAGCAGCGCCGGGACCATCGAGACCAGGCCGTCGCCGACCGCCAGCAGCGAGTAGGTGCTCACCGCGGTGCCGGCGTCCATGCCGTTCTGCACCATGCCGATGGTCAGCCCACCGATGAGGTTGACCAGCACGATGATGATGGCGGCGATGGCGTCGCCCTTGACGAACTTGCTGGCACCGTCCATCGAGCCGTAGAAGTCGGCCTCGGCGGTGACCTCGGCGCGGCGCTTGCGGGCCTGCGCCTCGGTGATCAGGCCGGCGTTCAGGTCGGCGTCGATGGCCATCTGCTTGCCGGGCATCGCGTCCAGGGTGAAGCGCGCGCCGACCTCGGCGACGCGCTCGGCACCCTTGGTGATCACCACGAACTGGATGACGACCAGGATCAGGAAGACCACCAGGCCGACCACCAGCGAGCCGCCGATGACGAAGTGGCCGAAGGCCTCGATGACCGCCCCGGCGTAGCCGTCGGACAGCACCAGGCGCGTCGAGGAGACGTTGAGCGCCAGCCGCAGCAGGGTGGCGATGAGGATGGCCGAGGGGAAGACGGCGAAGTCCAGCGGCCGCTTGATCGACATCGCGACCAGCAGGATCAGCAGCGACGCGGCGATGTTCAGCCCGATGAGCAGGTCCAGCAGCATCGCGGGCATCGGCACCACGAGCATGAGGACGATCGCCACCACGCCGATGGGCACGGCTGCCGTCGTCCACTTCACGCAGGTCTACATCGGCAGCCGCGCAGGGGGCCGTGACCGCCCCGTCACGCCCGGGGTCAGGCCGCGGAGACGCCGTCCACCGCACCGGTGCCGCCACCGGCGACGGGGGTGACGCGGCGGCGGCCGGCGACCGGCAGCCCGGTCGTGTCCGGCGGGCTGAAGCCGGGCTGGTGCACCCCGCCCCGGATGCCGCGGGTGCCCAGCTGCATGACGAAGGCCAGCACCCGCGCGACGGCGGTGAACAGCTGCGGGGGGACCTCCTGGCCCAGGTCGCAGCTGCCGTGCAGGGCGCGGGCGAGCGGGATGTCGCGCACCTGGGGGACGCCGTGCTCGGCGGCCAGCTCGCGCAGCCGGCGGGCCACCTCGCCCGAGCCCTTGGCCACCACCCGCGGTGCACCGAAGGCGGGGGAGTACTTCAGCGCGACGGCCACGTGGGTGGGGTTGGTGAGCAGCACGTCGGCCGTGGTCACGTCGGTCATCATCCGGTTGCGGGCCTGGGCCAGCATGACCGCGCGGCGGTGGCCCTTCACGTGCGGGTCACCTTCCTGCTGCTTGTGCTCCTGCTTGATCTCGTAGAGGCTCATCTTGAGCTTCTTCATGGTCTGCATCCGCACCACCATGTAGTCCGCGACCGCGAGCACCAGGCCGGTCAACGCGGCCACCCGGATCATCATCAGCGCCGAGTCGGTGAACACCGAGGCGACGGTGCCCAGCGGCATCGACCCCGACGACGCCACCAGGCTCTGCACGTCGTCGACGGTCAGCAGGATGGCCACGCCGATGGCCACCGTCTTGATCAGCGCCTTCGCCGTCTCCCACAGGCCGTGCCCGCCGAACATCCGCTTCAGCCCGGGGAACGGGTTGATCTTGGAGAAGGTGGGCTTGATCGGCTTGCTGGCGAAGACGACCCCGCCCTGCGCGGCCGAGGACAGCACCCCGACCACCATGATCCCGGCCGCCAGCGGCAGCACCGCCATGAGGAAGGTGGTCAGCGCCTGCCCGAGCAGCCGGTTGACCGCCTCGAGGTCGGGCCGCTCGGCCACCTGGCCGATCTGCAGGAACAGCGCCCGCGCCCCGTCGAAGGACTTGCCGACCATCACCGGCAGCAGGAAGCTCGCCGCCACCGCCCCCAGCCACGTCCCCAGTTCCTGGGTGCGCGGGATCTGCCCTTCCTTGCGCGCCTTCTTCAGGCGCTGGGGTGTCGGTTTCTCTGTCTTCTCACCACCCGGACCGTCCTGGGCCACGGCGCTACCCCGCCCTCAGCGCGAGGAAGGCGCGGGTGGCGGTCTCCACGAGGCTGTCCAGCGCGGTGGGCAGCAGCGGGAAGGTCAGCCCGAGCATCACCAGGGTGAGCATGATCTTGACCGGGAAGCCGAGGGAGAAGATGTTCATCTGCGGCGAGGCACGCGAGAGCAGCCCGAGGGCGACGTCGGACAGCAGCAGCACCGCCACCAGCGGCCCGGCGATCTGCAGCGCGGCCAGGAACATGGTGCTCATCGCGTGCACCACCGTCGGCCCGATCTGCTCGGCCGGCAGCACCGCCCCCAGCGGCAGCCCCTGGTAGGAGGTCCACAGCCCGCGGACCAGCAGCAGGTGCCCGCCGCTGGTGAACAGCAGCCCGATGGCCAGCAGGTTCTGCAGCCGGCCGATGGTCGAGGCGGTGCTCATCGACAGCGGGTCGTAGGCCGGCTGCAGGGAGAACCCGCCGGTGACGTCGAGGATGTCGCCGGCCAGCTGGATCGCGGCGAAGAACAGCTGGACGACGAAGCCCAGGGCAGCGCCGATCACCACCTCGGTCAGGGCCGTGAGCACCAGGTAGCCGGTCGACAGCTGGCCCAGCTGGGCCTCGACCTGGTGGAACACGACCAGGGCCAGGCACACCGACAGCGCGCCCTTCACCGTGGCCGGGATGGCCTTGGAGTTGAAGGGCGGGGCGAGCAGCACGAACCCGGCGGTGCGCGCGGTGGCCAGCAGCAGCGCCGCGAGCGTGGCCTCGGAGACGTCGAGGTCCACGCGGTCAGCTCCGGCCGAGCAGCGCCGGCAGTGCGTCGAAGAGCTGGTGGGTGAAGGAGACCAGTTCCGAGAGCACCCAGTTGCCGGTGACCACCATGGCGATGGCCACGGCGATCAGCTTGGGCACGAACGACAGCGTCTGCTCCTGGATCTGCGTCGCCGCCTGGAACAGCGAGATCGCGAACCCGACGAGCAGGGCGGTGAGCAGGATCGGCGCGGCCACCTTGGCGGCCACGATCATCGTCTGCACCGCCAGGTCGGTGATCTGGGCGTCGGACATCAGCCGCTGCCCGCGTAGGAGCCGACCAGCGCGGTGGTGATGAGCGCCCAGCCGTCGACGACGACGAACAGCAGCAGCTTGAACGGCAGCGACACGATCACCGGCGGGACCATCATCATGCCCATCGCCATCAGCGCGGCGCTGACCAGCATGTCCAGCACCAGGAACGGGATGAAGACGACCAGCCCGATGATGAAGGCGCTCTTGAGCTCGCTGAGCACGAACGCCGGGACCAGCGTCAGCATGCTCACCGCGTCCTGGTCGGCCGGCATCTGCTCGCCCGACAGCCCGACCATCAGCTTGAGCTCGTCGCCGCGGGTGTTGGCCAGCAGGAAGTGCTTGAGCGGCTCGACCCCGGCGTCGTAGGCCTGCCCGACCGACATCGAGCCGTCCAGGTAGGGCTGGATCGCCAGGTGGTTGATGTCGGCGATCACCGGGCCCATCACGAACAGGGTCAGGAAGAACGCCAGGCCGGTGAGCACCTGGTTGGGCGGGGAGTTCTGCAGGCCCAGCGCGTTGCGGGTCAGCGAGAGCACCACGACGATCTTGGTGAACGAGGTGACCAGCAGCAGCAGCGCCGGGGCGATCGAGAGCACCGTGATCGCCAGGATCAGGGTGATGGCGCTCGACGGGCTGTCCCCGCCGATGCTGATGTCCAGGCCGCCGGTCGGCGCGGTCGGGGCCACCGGTGCGGTGGGGTCGTCGACCGCGAGGGCGGCGGTGGCGGTGACGGTCAGGAGGGTCGCGCCCGCGGCGGTGACCACCCCCACCCGGGTGGCCCAGCGGCCGGCGCGCTCCCGCAGGAGCGCGGTCATCAGCGGCGCACCGTCCGCTCCCGCAGGCCCTCCACGACCTGCGTCCAGGCCGCCCGGTCGAACACCGAGCCGGCGACCAGCCCGCTCCCGCCGGCCTGCCGGCCGACCGGGACCGGACGGCGGGGACGACGGGTGCCGGGGACACCGGGCAGCGCGGGCAGCGGGATCTGGCTGGTGGGCGCGTCGTGGTCGAACGGGTCGTCGGCGGCCTCGAGCGCGCGGGCCGGACGGCGGGCGGCGACGGCGGCCCGGCGGGCCTCCTGCGCGGCGGTCCGCTCCTCCTCGGCCTCGGCGAGCACCTCCTCGACGACCTCGGCGTCCATCTCGGCCAGCAGCGTCACGTTCTCCTCGGTGCTGCCGACGACGAGCACCCGGTCGGCCACCCGCAGCACGCTGACGGTGCTGCTGCGGCCCATCCGCTGGCGCGCGACGACCTCGATGAGGCCGTTGCCCATGCCCAGGCCGCGCTTCTTGGCCACCCGGGCGGCGAACCACAGCACACCCGCGACGAAGACCAGCGAGAGGACCAGCCGGATGACCATCCAGGTCATGCCGAGGCCTGCCCGAGCTCGGCGGCCGCGGCGTCGGTGACCACCTCGGTGATGCGCAGGCCGAACTCCTCGTCGACCACGACCACCTCGCCGCGGGCGATGAGGGTGCCGTTGACCAGCAGGTCCGCCGGGGCACTGGCGGCCCGGTCGAGCTCGACGATCTCGCCGGGGTAGAGGGAGAGCAGCTCCTGCACCGTCATCCGGGTGCGGCCGATCTCGACGGTGACCTCCATGGCCACGTTGCGCAGCAGCTCCAGGCTGCCGCGCTGGGTCTGGCCCTGCGGGCGGGGCAGGGTGACCTGCAGGGCGAGGGTGGCCTGGTGCTCGCCGGCGGCCAGCAGCGGGACGGCGAGGAAGACGCCCTTGTCGCGCAAGCCGTCCAGCGCCGCCTCGGGCTCCTCCATCCGCTCGCTCGTCACCGTGACCCGGCCCAGCACGCCGGCGGCCGCCTCCAGCGCCGGGCGCATGGCCGCGGCGACGTCGAGCTTGCCGACCGGGGAGTTGGCCAGGGCCTCGACCACGGAGCCGGCGACGACCAGGACGACGTCACCGCTGACCTCGCCGGACAGCCGGGCGGTGATCGCCGCGGGGGAGTCGCCGGGCAGCGGGGCGATGTCGGGGTCGTCCACCGGGGAGCCGCAGCTGAGCGCGGAGGTGGCGGGCAGCAGGGCGCCGGCGGCCTGGGCGGCCGAGACCACGGCGGCGGAGATCGTGGCGGCGTCGTCGGTGCGGGCGGCGGTTCCGGTGCTCACTGGTGGTCCCTCGCGGTGCTGGTGGAACTGGGCGGGGTGGCGACGATCTCGGCGGCGAGCCGACGGCGGTGGTTGCTGGCCACCGCGTGCGCGAAGACCACGTCGTTGGTGGTCACCTCGAGGGGGCTGTCCCGGGGGTGGCGCAGCAGCAGCACGTCGCCGACGGCCAGGCCGAGCAGGTCGGCGCTGGGCACGGTGATCGGCCGGAAGCGGGCGTTGACCTCGACCGGGACCGCGCCGAGGCGCTCGGACAGCGCGTCGGAGGCCTGCTGCCGCTCGCGCAGCGCCTGCGCCGACAGCTGCGGGGAGGTGGCGCCGTGCAGGGCCGGGGCGAACGGCGCGAACGGCAGCATCAGCGTCGCCTCGGTCTCGCGGTCGCCGAGGGTGAGGGAGAAGGAGCTGACCACGACGGTCTCGCTGCTGACCGCCAGCTGGGCCAGCTGCGGCTGGTACTCGAAGGACTCGAGGCCGAAGTCGAGCCGGACGACGGGGCGCAGCGCGACGCCGAGCTCGTAGAGCACCCGCTCGACGGGGTACTTGGCGAGCCGGGTCTCCATGCCGGTCATCGGCCGCTGGGGCTGGGCCGCGGTGCCCGAGCCGCCGAGCAGCAGGTCGATCATCGCCATCGCGACGTCCATCGACCAGGTCAGCAGGCCCCGGCCGCGCAGCGGCTCGAAGGAGATGACCGACATGAACACCGGGTTGTCCAGGTGCGCGATGTAGTCGTCGTAGGCGAACTGGTCGATGCCGCCGAGCTCGACCTTGACCTCGGTCCGCAGCACCTGGGTGAGGTTGGTGGCGGTCTGCCGGGCGAAGGACTCGAGCAGGTTCTGCAGCACCCGCACGTGGTCGCGGGAGAGCTTGGTGGGGCGCCGGAAGTCGTAGCTGCGGGCCTCCCCGCGACGGCGCCGGGAGGCCATCAACGCCGCTGCGCGGGGCGCGGGTGCAGCGTCGGCGAGGGTCACGGATCCCTCATCGGCGGTCCGGGTGGTCAGAGTGACCACCCGGACCGTCCCGTCACTGGGTGACGTACTCCGTGTAGTAGATCCCCATCACGAGGTCGCCGGCCTCCTCGGTGTTGTAGGCCTCCTCGATGCGCTGCTCGAGCTCGGCCTTCATGGCGTCCCGGTTGCCGGTGACGTCGGTGGGCTGGGCCTCGGAGAACATGTCGATGACGATGTCGGTGGCCTTCGACCCGTCGGGGGCGGTCTCGCCGGCCTCCTCGGTCAGCTGCAGGCTCACCCCGATCTTGAGGTAGCCGCCGCCGGCCAGGTTGACCGTCACGGAGTCCAGCGGCAGCACGATGCCGGCCACCGGGGCGGGCTCGGCCTCCTCGCCGGAGCCGGAGAAGACGAAGAAGTACAGGCCGGCGCCGATGCCGAGGAGCGCGACGACGGCGATGACGATCAGCTTGAGCTTGCCGCCCTTCTTCTCCTCGCCGTCCTCGGCGGCGTCCTTGCCCTTCTTGCCCTTGCTGTCGGCGGCCGCGACCGGCCGCTCCTTGGTGGGTGCGGTCACGGGGTGCTCTCCTGGTCCTGGGCGGTGACGGCCTGGGGGGCCGCCTGCTGGGCTGCTTGCGAGGCGAGGCCGGGCAGCAGGGCGCTGGCCTCGGCCGAGGCGGTCGAGAGGACGACGACGTCCACCCGGCGGTTGACCGACACCGACGCGGGGTCGGAGTCGGGGAGGAGCGGTCGGGTGTCGGCGAAACCGGCGGCCTGCATCCGGTCCGCCGGCAACCCGTCGGTCTCGACCAGGTAGCGCAGCACGTTCACCGCGCGGGCGGCCGAGAGGTCCCAGTTGGAGGGGTAGGGGCCACCGGGGGTGACCGGCAGCGAGTTGGTGTGCCCCTCCACCTTGAGCGCGTTGGGCAGCGAGGCCAGGGTGGGCGCGATCGCGTCCAGCACGGTCTTGCCCTCGCCGCGCAGGTCGGCCTGCTCGGGACCGAAGAGCACCTGGTCGGCCACGATGTGCACGACGAGGCCCTCGTCGGTGATCTGGAAGGTGGCCGCGTCGGCGTCGCCCGCCGCGGTGAGCGCGGCGGTGATGGCCGCCTGGGCGGCGGCGAGCTGGTCGTACTGGGCCTGCGCCTCGGCCTGGTTCTGCGCCGACTGCTCGGCCAGGGCCTGCGCGCGGGCGGCGGCCTGGGTGGCCTCGTCGGGGCGCTGCGTGGGGTCGACCTGGTTGTCGACCTGCATCGGCGAGTTGAGCTGGTCGAGCACGCCGGCGTCGGCGGTGGGCGAACCGGTGTCGATGATCGCGGTGGGGGCGCCGAAGCTCTCGGACAGGCCCTCGGCGAACGCGGCGAACTTCAGCTGGTCGACCTGGCTGATCGAGTAGAGCACGATGAACACCGCGGTCAGCAGCGTCATCATGTCGGCGAAGGACACCAGCCACCGTTCGTGGTTCTCGTGCTCCTCCTCCTCGTGCTCCTCGTGCCGGCGGCGCCCCTTCTTCCCGGAGTCGTGACCGCTCACGCCGCGGCCTTGGCCATGGCGGCCGCCTCGCTGGGCGGCACCAGGGAGGTCAGCTTCTGCCGGACGGTGCGCGGGCTGGTGCCGGCCTGGATCTCCGCGATGCCCTCGACGAGCAGCTTCATCTGGGCGGCCTGCAGGTCGCTGGTGCGCATGATCTTGGCGCCGGCGGGCAGCCACAGCACGTTCGCCGAGAGCACACCCCAGAGGGTGGCGACGAACGCGGCGGCGATGAGGTGGCCGAGCTTGTCGGGCTGGTTGAGGTTCTCCAGCACGTGGATGAGCCCGATGACCGTGCCGATGATGCCGATGGTGGGCGCGTAGCCGCCCATGGCGGTGAAGAACTTGGCGGCGACCTTGTCCTCGGCCTTCTTCGCCGAGATCTCGGCCTCGAGCACGGTGCGGAGGTCCTCGGGGTCGGTGCCGTCGACGGCCATCTGCAGACCGCGCTGCAGGAACGGGTCCTGGATGTCCTTGATCGGGCCCTCGAGGGCCAGCAGGCCCTCCTTGCGGGCCTTCTCGGCCAGGATGACCAGGTCCTGGATCTTGTCCGCGGCCGGCGGGACGGCGGTGGGCATGAAGCCCTGCTTCATCCAGCCGCCCATCTTCTTCACGTCGGCCATCGTCGAGCCGGCCATCGCCGCACCGAACGTGCCGACGAAGACCAGCAGGATCGGCGGGATCAGCATGATCGCCATGGGCGAGGAGCCCTCGAGGATCATCGAGACCAGGATCGCCACGAGGGCGACGCCGACGCCGATCAGGGTTGCCGGATCCATGTCAGCGCTCCTCGCGGTGGGGGAAGGGCAGGACGGCGTGGTCGCCGTCCCCGGTGGGGTCGCAGTCGTGCCCGTCGTCGGCGAGGACGGACATCAGCGGGCGCGGGTGGGTGCCGCGGTCCATGGCGTAGGCGGTGGCCAGGACGTCGGAGCGGTAGTCGCGGATGGCGACCAGCACCTCCTGCAGGCTCTCGCGGACCAGGAAGCGGACGTTGTCGTTGAGCGAGATGACCGTGTCGGGGTGCGCCTCGACCCGCTCGATCAGATCGGGGTTGAGCGCGAAGGGCTCCCCGTTCAGGCGGGTCAGGCAGATCACCGGAGGCTCCAGGTCGTCGTCGTGGGGGGTGGCGCACTGCTGTCATCGGCGCGCCGGGTGGATCTCTGAAGCGGCACGGCCCGGTCACCCCGTCGGGGTGACCGGGCCGCCCACCGGAGGACCCGGGATCAGCGCTTGAGGTTGACCAGGTCCTGCAGCAGCTCGTCGGAGGCGCTGATGACGCGGCTGTTCGCCTGGAAGCCGCGCTGGGCGATGATCAGGCCGGTGAACTCCTCGGAGAGGTCCACGTTGCTCATCTCCAGCGCGCCGGAGGACAGCGTGCCCAGCGAGCCGGTACCGGCCGCGCCGATCAGCGCGACGCCGGAGTTGTCGCCCACCGCGTAGCTGGTGTTGCCCATGTTGATCAGGCCGGACGGGTTGTCGAAGGTGGCCATGGCCAGCTTGCCGATCGCGCGGCGCTCGTTGTTGGTGTAGACGCCGGTCATCGTGCCGTCCTCGGACAGCGAGAAGCTGGACAGCGAGCCGGCGGTGTAGCCGTTCTGGTCCACCGCGGCGATCGCGGTGCCGGCGGCCTGGGCGGTCACCTGGGCGAAGTCGAAGACGGCGCCGGTGGGGGAGCCCCAGCCCGGGACGGTCAGCGTGTTGCCGGTGGTCGCGGCGCCGGCGCTGAGGTTGCTGAAGGTCGGCGTGCCGCCGGCGGTGAACAGGACGTCGGCGGTCACCGGGGCCGGGGGCGTGGTGCCGTCCTCGTTGGCGATGGACAGCGTCCACTGGCTGTTGCCGTTGGTGTTGTCCACCGACTGCTGGGTCCAGGTCAGGTTGAGCCGCTGCTCGACGCCGGCCTGGTTGTAGACGGTGGCCTTGGCGACCTTGACGTTCGCGCCGGCTGCGGCGGCGGGGTCGATGAGCACGTTGCGGCTCATGGTCACCGCGGTGGTGGCCTTGGGGGGCAGCGCGGCGCCGTACTGGACCTGCAGGTCCTCGAGGGTGCCGCCGGTGTCGATCGTGCCGTCGGCGTCGGACATCCAGCCCTGCACCCGGTTGCCGTCGGCGGTGATGAGCTTGCCGGCGCCGTCGAAGGTGAAGGAGCCGGCGCGGGTGAACAGCTGCTGACCGCCGGTCTTGGTCACGAAGAAGCCGTCGCCCTGGATCATGAAGTCCAGCGCACGGCCGGTGTTCTGGGTCTTGCCCTGGCCGAAGTCGGTGGTGATGGCGGCGAGCTTGACGCCGAGGCCGACCTGGGCGGGGTTGGTGCCGCCCTCGGTGTCGTCGGGGCCCTTGCCGCTGCGCAGCACCTGGGTGAGCGTGGTCTCGAAGACCGTGTTCTGGGTCTTGAAGCCGACGGTGTTCACGTTCGCGATGTTGTTCGCGACGGTGTCCATCTTGGTCTGGTGGGCGCGCAGGCCGGAGATGGCCGAGAACATGGAACGCAGCACGGGGACTCCTGGGGTGGGGGTGGGCGGGGGAGCGCCGGTCAGGCGGAGAAGGCGGTGATGCGGCCGACGGCGACGGTCTGCCCGTCGATGACCGCGGTGGACTCGGTGCTGTCGGAGCCGAGGATCACCGAGCTGACGCGCCCGGTGGCGGCGACGCCGTCCTCGCCGACGTAGGTGGCCGTCTTCCCGACCAGGGCGCCGGCGCTGGAGGCCCGCTGCAGGGCGAGCATCGCGGCGTTCTGCTCGGTGAGCTTCTGCATCGTCTCGACCTGCGAGTAGGTGGCCGTCTGGGTGACCAGGGCGCCGGAGTCGGCGGGCTTCTCCGGGTCCTGGTACTTCATCTGCGCCACGAGCAGCTTGAGGAAGGTGTCCTTGTCCATCCCGCTGGTCCCCACCGAGGTGGTGGCGGAGCCGGCCATCGCGGACAGCGACGTGCTGCCGGAGGTGGCGGTGACGGTCATGGGTCCTCCTCAGACGCGGACGTCGACGCCGGAGGGCGCCGGTCCGCCACGGGTGTGGCGGGTGGTGCTGCTGGTGCTGGTGTCCTCATCGGCAGTCGCGCGGCCGGTCGGTACCGCATCCCAGCGGGGACCCGGTGAGCGGGGGTCCTGGCCAGCGGTCCAGCCCGAGCCGGACTGCTGGCCGCCACCGGTGGAGACCTGGGCGTCGGTCAGCTGCAGGCCCGCGGCGGCGAGTTCACGGCGCAGCTCGGGGACCGCGTCGGCCAGCACGGCACGGCTGCCGTCCTGCCCGGCGCTCATCGCCAGCGACACCTGGTCACCGGTGACCGTCAGCTGGACCTCGACCCGGCCCAGGGACTCCGGGGCGAGCACGACGGTCACCGAGTGGCTGCCGTCGCGGGTCGCCAGTGCGGTCAGCTGCGGGGCCAGCTGGGCGGCCACCGGGGGGTCGGCCGGAGCGGCCGGGGCCGGTCCGGTCGGGACGGCCGCGGCCGGGGCCGGGGCCGCCGCCGGCGCGGGGGCGGCGCCCGGGAGCAGGGCGTCGGTGCGGGGGACGTCGACCGCCTCGGGCCCGGTCGGGGCGGAGGTCGGGACGGAGGCCGGTGCGGACGGGCCGGACGGCGCCGGGGCGGCCGGTGCGCCGGCGACGGCGACCGGCTCGGCAGCAGGGGCCGGCGCGGTCGTGGTCGCCGCCCGCGCCGCGGCGACGACGGGCGGGGCCACCGGGTCGTCGGTCGGGGCAGCCGCCGCGGCGTCCGTCACGGGAGGCTCGACGGCCGCGCTGGTGGGTGCGGTCACGGCCGGGGCGGACCCGGTGCTGCCCGGGACGGCGACCGCGCCGGGGGTGGCGGCGGTGGCCGCGGGCAGGCCGGCCGGCCGGGCACCCGCGGCGGCCGACGGCGGCACGGCGACGGGCGCTCCGGGCAGGTCCGGACCGGCCACGGTGTCGACCGGGACGGCCGTCGGGGCGGCGACCTGGCCGGCCGCCGGGACGCCGGGGGGCTGCGCGGCCGCGGGGGCCGGACCGGTGGCCGGCGTGCCGGCCGGGTCCGCCGGCGGGCCGGGCACGGCGGGGGCGGGGCCGGTCGGCGACGCGGGCACGCCGGCCGTGCTCGGCACGGTGGCCGGCCCGGGGCGGCCGTCGAGCCCGGTGGCCCCGGTGGGCGCGCTGACGGCAGCGGGGGTGCGTACCTGGTCGTCGGAGGCGACGGTGGGGGCAGCCGCGGCGGGGGAGGTGACGGTGGCGGCGGGGGCGGAGCCCGGTGCGGTGGGCGCCGGGACGGCGGCGCCCCCCTCGGCCGCGGGCGCCGCTGCGGCAGCGGGCAGGGACGTTGCGACCACGGCTGCGGCCGGGGGAGCGGTCACCGGTCCGCCGGGCGGGACGGCGCCGACGGCGGTGGCGGAGCTGCCCTCGACCGGCGTCACCACGGCGGCCACGGCCGCGGCGGGCTGCACGGCAAGCAGGAACCAGGGCGGCGCACCCACCGGGGACGCGGCCACCAGCGCAGTGGCGGCGTCCTCGTCGTCCGGGGTCGCGGGGCGGTCGTCCGGCGTCCCGGCCGGGTCCCGCTGTGCCTGCACGGCGGACTGCAGGACGCCGGCGAAGGCGGCCGCGCCGTCCGGGTCGCCGGCCGTGGGACCGGTGGCGGGGGCGGCGGGCGCGGCGACGGCGACCTGCGCGCCGAGGGCGGCGGTCACGACGCGTACCCCGCGGCGGCCGCGTTGACCTTGCGGACGTAGGCCTGGGTCTCGGCGTAGGCCGGGATGCCGCCGGCGTTCGCGACCGCGGTCGGGCCGGCGTTGTAGGCGGCCAGCGCGAGGTCGGTGGAGCCGAAGCGGGCGGTCAGCTGCGCCAGGTACCTCGCGGCGCCGTCGACGGCGGAGGCCGGGTCCATGGGCCGCACGCCGAGGCCGGCGGCGGTCGCGGGCATGAACTGCATGAGGCCCTGGGCGCCGGCCGGGCTCACCGCGCCCGGGTCGAAGCCGGACTCGACCTCGGCCATGCCGGCGAGCACGGCGGCGCTCACGCCGTGCCGCGAGGCCGCGGCGGTGAACAGGTCGGCGTAGGGCACGCCGGCCAGCGAGCCGCCCGGGGGCGCCGCGGCCGGAGCGGCCGTGGGCAGCACGCGGCGGATGACGGTGGGGTTGCCGACGTCCTGCACCTTGACGACGTCGCCCTCCTGCGGTGAGGCGATCATCTTCCCGTTCCCGAGGTAGATCCCGACGTGGTCGATGCCGGCGCGGGCCGAGCTGTTGTCGAAGAAGACGAGGTCGCCGGGGCGGGCGTCGGCGAGGTTCGCGACGGCGGTGCCCGCGGTGGCCTGCTGGCTGGAGGTGCGGGGGATGGTGATGCCGACGTCGGCGAAGACGCGCTGGGTGAAGCCGGAGCAGTCCAGGCCCTTCGCCGGGTCGGTGCCGCCCCACAGGTAGGGCACGCCCAGGTACTCGGTCGCGGCCTGCACGACGGCGGTCTCCGCGGAGGTCCCGGCGGCGGCCGCGGTGCTGCCGGTGGCGGCCGCGGTGGAGGTGGTGCCCATCAGCCCGGCGGCGGACGCGGCGGACAGCCACGCGGCGTTCGGGCCACCGCCGGCGAAGGTCGCCATGCGGCTCTGGATCTCGGCGATCCTGCTCTGGACGGCGGTCAGGCCTTCCACGTGTCCTCCTCCCCGGTCCTGGTCCGGCCGTGCCGCCCGGTGACGACGTCGTCAGCCGCGCGCTCCTCGGCGGCGAGCTCGGCCCGCACGGCGGCGAGCCGGTGCCGCTCGGCCAGCCGCTCCAGGGCCTTGGTGGCCTGCGCGGCGGCGGTCCAACTGGCGCGCACCGCCTCGGCCTGCTCGGCGGTGGCCCGGGCGGTGGCCCGGGCATCCACCTCATCGGCGGCCAGGGCGCGCAACCCGACCATGGTCGCCACGAAGGTCGCGCCGTCCATCCGCTCCGGCAGCCGGGCCGACGCCAGCGAGCGGGTGACGTCGGCGGCCTGCGCCTCGCTGCGGGCCGCGGCGCGCGCCGCCGCCGCGGCGGCGGCACCGGCGGCCCGCTCCTGGGCGCGGCGCAGCTCGAGCACCGGCTGCAGCCGGAAGGCGGTGCGCTTCACGAACCCGTCACGATGCGGTGCAGCTCGTCCCAGGCCGCGTCGGGCGAGGTGGTGTCCTCCACCGACTGGCGCAGGAACCCGGTGAGCTGCGGCTCGAGCAGCCGGGCCCGGTCGACCAGCGGGTCGCTGCCCTCGGTGTAGGCGCCGATCTCGATGAGCTCGCGGGCGTCGCGCAGCGCACCGAGCAGCCGGCGGGCCTCGCGCGCGTCGGCCATCCGGTGCGGTGCGGTGACCGCGGAGGCGACGCGGGAGATCGACTCCAGCACGTCGATGGCGGGGAAGTGGCCGGCGGTGGCCATCTGCCGGGTGAGCACGACGTGGCCGTCGAGGATCGACCGCGCGGTGTCGGCGATCGGCTCGTTGTGGTCGTCGCCCTCGACCAGCACGGTGTACAGCCCGGTGATCGACCCGACCGCGCCGGTGCCGGCCTTCTCCAGCAGCCGCGGCATCATCGCGAACACGCTCGGCGGGTAGCCGCGTGTGGCCGGGGGCTCGCCCGCGGACAGGCCGACCTCGCGCTGGGCCATCGCGGTGCGGGTGATGGAGTCCATGAGCAGCAGCACGTCGCGGCCCTGGTCGCGGAAGTCCTCGGCGATCCGGGTGGCCACGAACGCCGCCCGCAGCCGGACCAGCGGCGGCTCGTCGGAGGTCGCGACCACCACGACGGTGTTGGCCATGCCCTCGGCCCCGAGGTTCTCCTCGAGGAACTCCCGGACCTCACGGCCACGCTCGCCGATCAGCCCGATGACCCGGACGTCGGCGTCGGTGCCGCGGGTGATCTGCGCGAGCAGGGTGGACTTGCCGACGCCGGAACCGGCGAAGATGCCCAGCCGCTGCCCGCGCCCGGCCGGCACCAGGGTGTCCAGCGCGCGGACGCCGAAGGACAGCGGCTGGGCAACCCGGGCACGGGAGAGCGCGTGCGGGGTCTGCGTGGCCAGGTCGACGAAGCGGGCGCGGCCGGCCAGTGGGGGCCCGCCGTCCACCGGGCGGCCCAGGCCGTCGAGCACCCGGCCGAGCAGCGCCGTCCCGACCGGGACCTGCAGCGGGCGGCCGGTGGCGCGGACCCGCGACCCGACGTGCACCCCGTGGACCTCGCCCAGGGGCATGCAGGTGAGCCGGTCCCGGTGCAGCGCGACGACCTCCGCGCGCAGTGCTCCTGACCCGCCCACCCCGCCGGGCCCGCTGGACCCGGCGATCTCCACGACGTCCCCGACCGCGGCGGTGACGCCCTCCACGGAGATGGTCAGGCCCATCGCACCGGTGACGGTGCCGGTGCACAGCGGGCGGGCGGCGGTGCGTGCGCGCGCGACGACGTCGGCGACGCTCATGCGCCGAGCACGTCCCGGACCCGCTGCAGCGCCGGGCCCAGCTGGGCGTCGACCCGCTGCACGCCGGTCTCGGCGACGGCGCCGGCGCGCTCGACCAGCGGGTCGGCGACCAGCCGGACCGAGGCGGGCAGGCCGGCCAGCACGGTCGGGTCGATCCGCTCGAGGTCGTCGGGGTTGAGCCGGACGACGGTCGGGCCGTCCTCGGGCGAGAGCGCCAGTGCGCGGCGCAGCGCGTCGACGCCGGGCTGCGCGGCCACCGCGAGCTCCCGGTCGAAGACCTCCTCGACCAGCGTCAGCACCGACCCCAGCACGAGCTGGTCGAAGGTCTCACCGCCCACCGGCGGGGTGGCGTCGACCTGGGCGCAGGCGGCGGTGAGCGCGGCGACGGTGGAGGCGATCCGCGACTCCCAGCGCTGCTGGACGGCCAGCAGCCGGGCCTCGGCCTCGGCCTCGACCCGCGCCACGGCGGCCTCGGCCTGGGCCATGCCCTCGGCGTGCCCCGCGGCCCAGCCCTCGGTCCGGGCCTGCTCGCGCAGCCGGTGCAGCTCCGCGGCGTAGACGTCCTCCAGCCGGGGCGCGGGGACGTCGCCCACCCGCCGTCCGGCCCGGTCGGGGGACCGGCGGTCGGCGACGTACGGGACGGCGGCGGCCGCGGCGTCGGCGCGGAGCACCGACGTCGGGACGTCGGGCTCCGCGCCGACCCGGGCGAGCACGGGGCGCTGCACCCGGGTCGGGGCCTCGCGGAGCACCCGGCCGGCACCGGCCGAGCGGTCCCAGGCGACGGCGCGGGCCGCGGAGTCGCCCCGCAGGACGGCTCCCTCAGGCGATGAGGTCATCGTCGCCTCCCCGGTCGATGGTGATCTGGCCGGACTCCTCCATGGTCCGCAGGACCGCGACCACCCGGGCCTGGGCCTCGCCGACCGTGGCCGCGCGGACCGGGCCGAGCAGCTCGATCTCGTCGGTGAGGTCGAGCGCGGCGCGCTCGGAGAGGTTCCGCATGACCTTGTCGCGGACGTCGTCCCGCACGCCCTTGAGCGCGGCGGCCAGGTCGGCGGGGGACACCTCGCGGAGCACCAGCTGCATGGACCGGTCGTCGACGATGACGATGTCCTCGAAGACGAACATCTGCGAACGGACCTTCTCGGCCAGCTCCGGGTCGTTGGTGGCCAGGGCCTCCAGGATCGACTTCTCGGTCGGCCGCGACGCCCGGTTGATGATCTCGACGAGGGTCTCGACACCACCGGCGGCGGGCAGGTCCGGCGAGGACAGCAGCGAGCCCATCCGGCGCCCGATCTCGTCCTCGACGAGCCGGACCACCTCGGGGGTGGTGCGGTCCATCATCGCGATCCGCAGCGCGACGTCGGCCTGGCGGTCGGGCTCGAGGCGGCTCATCAGCTCCGCCGACTGCGGGGCGGGCAGGTGGGCCAGCACCAGCGCGATGATCTGCGGGTGCTCCTCGCGCACGAAGGACAGCAGCTGCCGGGTGTCGGCGTTGCGCAGCGAGGTGAACGGCGGCTCCTCGTAGACGCTCTGCAGCCGGCCGAGGACGGCGGCGGCCTCGGCGTCGCCGAGCCCGGCGGTGAGCGCCTGCCGGGCGAACTCCAGCCCGCCCGCCCCGACGGCCGGCGCGTGCAGCATCCGGTCGTGGAACTCGAACAGGACGTCGTCGATGTCGCCCGGGTCGACGCTCTTGAGCCGCATCAGCTCACCGGTGAGGGCGTCGATCTCCTCGGGGGTCAGCTGGGCCATGACGGCCCCCGCTTCCTCCCGGGTCATCTGGGCAAGGAAGAGAGCAGCCTTGCGGAGTCCGGAGAGGTCGCGTCGGGGCAGGCGGACGGGAGCCCGGTCGGGGTCGCCCCCGGGCTCCAGGCCCACCATCTGCTCGACGGACGCCAGGGTCATGTCCGGCTCTCGGCCAACCAGCCGCGCAGGGTCGACGCCACGGCGTCGGGCTGCGACTCGATCATGGTGGTGATCTCACCGCGCAGGCGCTGGCGCTCCATGGCCTCGACGGCGGCCGCGGTGCGCGACTGCAGGCCGGCGTCGCGGGTGCTGGCCACCTGCAGCGCGTCGAGGTCGTCGTAGTCGCCGTCCAGCTCCTCGTAGTCCTCGTCGAGGTCGCCCTTCTTCTTCCGGTTCTTCAGCCAGACCAGCAGCAGGACCAGGAGCAGGCCCCCGACGATGGCGCCGGTCTTGACCATCGACCACATCTGCTCGCTGGCGGCGGCCTCGTTGGCCGCGGCGATGCCGGCCTGGGCCGCGTCGGCCGCGGCGGTGCTGAACGCCATCGAGGAGACGGTGATGGCGTCGCCGCGGGCGGGGTCCAGGGAGACGGCCTGGCTGACCAGGTCCTGGATGGTGCCGTTGGGCACCGTGCTGCCGCCGGCGGTGTTGAGGGCGACCGCGACGGTCAGCCGCTCGACCTGGCCCGGGGTGGAGACGGTGTTGGTGACGGTCGTGTTGATCGGGTTGTTGACCGTCGTGGAGTTCTTGTCGTAGTTGCCGTCGCCGCCGGTGGTGGCCCCGGTGGTGCCGTCGGTGCCGAGCACGCCGCTGACGCCCGAGCCGGTGCCGGTGTAGGTCTCCGACGTCGTCGCCTCCGACGTCGCCGGGAGCTGGGCCGGGTAGCTGTAGGTGGTCGCGGTGCTCTGGCTCTGGTCGAAGTTCATCGTGGCGGCGACCGTCACGATGGAGTTGCCCGGGCCCAGGACGCGGTCGAGCAGGTTCTGCGCGTTGGCCTGCAGGGTGTTCTGGAAGGTGGCCGTGGCGTCGGACTGGCTGCTGGTGCCGCCCACGCTGCCGGCCGCCGACAGCAGCTGGCCGTCGGTGTCGGTGACGGTGACGTCGGCGGGCTTCATCCCCGAGACGGAGCCGGCGACCAGGTTGACGATCGACTGCACCTGCTCGCCGGAGAGCTCGGTGCCCGGGGTGAGGTCCAGCAGCACCGAGGCGGTCGGGTTGCTGGTGTCGGTGACGAAGACCTCCTCCTTGGGCATGGCGATGTGCACCGCGGCGGTCTGCACGCCGTTCATCGACTCGAGGGTGTTGTTGAGCTCGCCCTCGAGGGCCCGCTGGTAGGTGGTCTGCTGCTGGAACTCGCTGGTGGTGATGCCGCCCTGGTCCAGCAGCGCGTAGCCGGAGTCGCTGCCGGCCTGCGGGGTCAGGCCCTTGCCGGCCATCGACAGGCGCAGGCTGTAGACCTGGTCCTTGGGGACCAGGATCGTGTCGGTGCCCTGCAGCTGGTAGGGCACGCCCTCGGTGTCGAGCTCGTCGCGGATGGCGGAGGCGTCGCTGGCCGAGAGGTTGGAGAACAGCGGCTCGTAGGTCGGCGTGGTCACCCAGCGCACGAAGAAGAACGAGCCCAGCGCGAGGCCCAGCACCAGGACGGCGGCGATGGCCTTCTGCTGGAAGGTCATCGTGGCCAGCGTCGTGCGCACCCGGTCCAGCGGGCCGGCAAGAACGGCGGGCATCAGACCGGCATCCTCATGATCTCGTTGAAGGCCTCGACGGCCTTGTTCTTGATGGTGACGACGGCGGTCGTGGCGAGCTTGGCCTCGTTCGCCGCGATCATGTAGTCGTGGACGTCCTGCAGGTCGCCGGTGGCGGCCTGCTGCGCGTAGGTATCGGCAGTGCTCTGCAGACCCTGCAGCTGCCCGATGGAGGAGGACAGCAGGTCGGCGAAGGAGCTGCCGTCGGCGGTGCGCGGGACCTGCGTGGTGGCCGTGGAGCCGGCCACGGCGGCGCTGCCGGCGGTGAAGACGCCGTTGGCAAGCATCCCGGCGATGTCCCCGGACGCCACGCTGTTGCTGACGCCGTTGTTGTAGTAGCCGGAGCTGACGCCGACCCCGGTGCCGGTGGTGAGCGCGAGCGGGTTGACGGTCACAGGTTCTTCCCGAGCGAGAGGGCCGCCTGGTAGGCGTCGGTGGCGCGCGAGATCGCGCTGATGTTGGCCTGGTAGCCGCGCTGGGCGATGAGCAGGTTGGTCATCTGGGTGCCCAGGTCGATGTCGGGCAGCCGGACGTAGCCCTCGTCGTCGGCGAGCGGGTTGTCGGGGGAGTAGACGAGCTTGCCCTCGCCGCTGCCGAACGCCGCGCCGGCCACCCGGACGCCGCCGGTGCCCGACCCGTAGTCGACGGCCTGGGCGACGATGAACCGCTCCTTGAACGCCTCCTGGTCCGGAGCCGCCGCGGTGTTGATGTTGGCGATGTTGTCCGAGACCGCGTCGAGGTACTTGCGGTGCAGGGTCATCCCGGAGCCCGAGATCCTCAGGGCGTCGAACATGGTCACTGGGTCCTCATCGCGGCGCTCAGGAGGTCGTACTTGCCGTTGAGGGCCTGCAGGGCCAGCTGGTAGCGCAGCCCGGTCTCGGTGGCGATGACGGTCTCGGAGTCCAGGTCGACGTTGTTGCCGTCGGTGCGGGTGGCGGCCAGCGAGCGGTGCACGGAGCCACCGCCGACGGCGACGCCGCGGCCGTCGGAGAGCTGGGAGCGCAGCGAGGACTCGAAGTCGGTCCGGCCGGCGAGGAAGCCGGGGGTGTTGACGTTCGCGATGTTGTCGTTGCTCACCCGCTGGCGCTGCGAGAGGCCGGTGAGGGCCGCGTGCAACGCCGTCATCGTGGTGTCGGAGATGCCGATCACCGGACGACCGTCCGCTCCATGTCACTACCTCCGCGGTGCTCGCGCGGACCCTCGGGAAGGCAGGTCCGTCGCGTGCAACGGTCATCGGCAGTGCGAGGGCCCGTCGTGACCATCGTGGCCGTGGCGACGTGTGGGACGAACGGGGCTGCGCGTGCGGAGGGGGGAGGAGGGGTGGTGCAGCGAGTATCGACACCCGCGGGGAGATGTTGAGTCGTGCCAGCTCAGCGGCCCGTCACGCACAGGACCCCCCAGTCCGGCGGGTGCCGGGCCGGGGGGTCCTGTGGTGATCTGCCGTGCGCTGCTCAGACCGGGCGGTCGATGAAGGAGGACACCGGCCGGGTCGGGGACTGCGACATGCGGGCCGCCAGGTCGCGCTGGCGGCGGGACTGCGTGATGCCCTCGACGAGGGCCTCGGCGACCGCGAGCTGGTGCTGCAGCAGCCGCGCGGCCCGCTCGCGCAGGTCGTCGGGCAGGGGGCCCAGCCCGCTCGGGGGCACCCAGTCGGTGGAGCGGCGTCCCCAGGCGGCGATCTCGTCGGGCGAGGCGCCGGCCAGGGTGCGCTCGGCGGTGCGGGCGTCGTCCTCGAGGTCGTCGAGGGCCTCGGCCCACGTGCGGGGCGGGGCGTCCGACCGGCGCCGACGCTCGTCGGGCTGGTCGTCGGCGCGGCCGGCCGGGGTCGCGGGCCAGGGGTCGCTCGCACGGATGGCCCGCAGGCCGGGCAGGCTCATCCCGCGTTCTGGCCGCTGAGGATCGCCGCGGCCTCGGCCCAGGCGTCCCGCAGCGGCTCGACGACCGTGCGGCAGTCGGCCACCCGGCGGGCGTCGCCCTTGACGTTGGCCAGCACCATCTCGCCGTAGAGCCAGGTGTAGAGCGAGCTGAGCGCGCCCGCGCCCTCCCACACCTCGGGGTTCAGGGTGCTGTGCAGCTCGAGCACGATGTCCTGGGCGTGCATGAGCTGCGAGCTGGCCTCGACCCGGTCGCCCTCGCCCAGGGCAGCCTCGGCGCGCACCAGGTCGAGGGCGAGCCGGTCGTAGAGCATGACGAGCAGTCGCTGGGGAGAGGCGGTCTCGACGGCGGAGGACTGGTAGCGGGAGCGCAGCGCGGCGGTCATTCGGGGTTCTCCTGGGCGACGGGGGAGCGGGCGGTCAGGACGACTTGTTCGGGTTGTACAGCTGGCCGATCTGCGAGCTCAGCCAGGACGACTGGTTCTTGATCGTGTTGAGCGAGGTCTCGAGCGCCGTGAACTGGGCGGTGAGCGTCGCCTTCCGCTGGGCGAGGCGGATGTCGAAGGCGTCGATCTTGTCCTGGATGTCCTTCGCCAGGGTGTCGCGGCCCTTGGCCAGCGCGACCAGGGTGCCGGTCGAGGAGTCGCTCGCGGTCCTGGCCAGGGCCTGGAGCCGGCCGGCGATGCCCCGGACACCGGGGGTGGTCACCCCACCGACCGTGCTGTCGGCGGTGCCGCTGATCAGCCGGGTCGCCAGGGCCGGGTCGGCGGCCAGCTTGGCGGTGAAGGTCGCCGCGTCGAAGGTGAGCTTGCCGTCGCGGGTCAGCTGCAGGCCGACCTGCGACGCCGACGCCCCGCCGATGGCGGTGGACACCGTCGACAGCAACTGACCGGACAGGCTGACCAGCGCCGAGTCGCCCTGCAGGGTCGCGGTGGCCGACCCGGCGGTGGAGACCGTGAACCCCTTGATGACGCCCAGGGCGCCGTTGACGGCGTCGACGAGTGCCTGCACCTTCCCGGCGATGGCCGAGCTGTCGGTGCCGACGGTGACCGTCACCGGCCCGTCGGTGCGCTTGCTGACCGTCACCGCGGTCCCGGGCAGCAGGTCGGCGAAGGTGTTGGTGGACGACGTGGCGCGGACCCCGCCGCCGAGGTCGATCTCGGCGTCCCGGGCCGCCTGGACGGTGGTGAACGCGGTCTCGTCCACCACGGTCGCGCCGGGGTCGTCCGGGTCGGTGCGGGTCAGGCCGAGGCGGAAGCCGTTGTCGGCACCCGTCCTGGTCCCGTCGATCTTGATCCGGTAGCCGCTGTCGCCGGTCTGCACGATCTGCGCCTGGAAGCCGTAGCCGGCCGCGTTGATCTTGCTGACCACGTCCACGAGGGACGCGCCCTCGGGGATGGTGATCGTGTCGGTCACGGCGCCGTTGGCGTCGATGACCTGGATGGGCCAGGTCGGCTCGGGCTCCCCGGTGACGGAGGCGGTGGTGGAGGACCAGGTCCGGCTGGTGAAGGTGGTCTGCGCGGCGGCGAGGTTCTCCACGGTGAAGCTGACCGAACCCCGGGCGGCCGTGGCGGACGCGGTGGCCGTGACGTCCGACGTGGTGGTCCGCGCGGTGCGGGCCGCCTCCAGGGAGGTGGCGGTCAGGGCCTCGGCGGCGGTGCGGATCGCGTCGAAGCGGGTGTTGACCGCGCGGTAGGCGGTCGCCTTGGCCTGGGTGTCGGAGAGCCGGGACTTCAGCAGGGTCTGCGGCCGGGCCTCGACGCTCATCAGGTTGTTGATGATCGAGGTGGTGTCGAGCCCGGAGACCAGTCCGTCGATGGCGGAGGCCATGATCGTCGTCCTTCCTGGTGAGCGTGCGAGCGGTGGAGGTCCTGCTCCCCCTACATCGGCCGCCCCCGGCCCCACCTCAACCCGAAACCACCGGCTCACCCGGACGGGGTGGCAGGGAACGCGACGAGGGGGGAGGCCTGCTGGCCTCCCCCCTCGCCCGAGGTGGTGCGCCCCGCCCGGAGGCAGGGGGTGGTGCTTACTGCAGGAGCTTCAGGACCGACTGCGACGACGAGTTGGCCTGGGCCAGCATCGCGGTGCCGGCCTGGACCAGGATCTGGTTCTTGGAGAAGTTGGTCATCTCCGAGGCCATGTCCGTGTCGCGGATGCGGGACTCCGACTCCGACAGGTTCTCCACCGCGGTGTTCAGGTTCGCGATGGTGTGCTCGAACCGGTTCTGGATGGCACCGAGGTTCGCGCGCTGGGTGCTGACCTTCGAGATCGCGTCGTCGAGCTTCGCGATCGCCGCGTCCGCACCCGAGCCGGCCGTGAACACCGGGGTCGCCTTCGCGATGTCGGCGGCGCTGCTGCTCGCGGCGTCGTCGGTCATCGTGAAGGTGAGCTGGTTGCCCGCGGCGGTGAAGGAGCCGACGTTGCCGAGCGCCGCGTCGACGGCGGAGTTCAGCTTGGTGAGCGCGTCGGCGGCGGTGGTGACACCGGCGTAGTCGACCGTGGCCAGGTTGAACGACTTGCCACCGACGGAGATGGTGCCGTCGAGGGCAGCGAACTCGCTGATGGCAGCCGCGTCGGTCGCCGAGGCGCCCGAGGCGAAGGCCGAGTTGGCGGCCGAGGACGACGTGAACGCCACGGTGGCGGCGGCGGCCGAGGTGGCGTTCGTGGTGAACACCGTGCTGGCCGTGCCGCTGGCGGCGGCGGAGCTGAAGGCGCCGACCCCGGTGAGGTCGATGCCCGCCACGCCCAGGCCGGTGGCGTCCATGCCGGCGCCGTTGGAGCCGATGGCGATCGAGATGACCTCGCCGCTGTTGGCGCCGACCTGGAAGTTGCCGGTGTAGGAGCCGTCGAGCAGCTTCTTGCCGTTGAACGAGGTCGACGAGGCGATCCGGTTCAGCTCGGAGTTCAGCTGGTTGATCTCGGCCTGCAGGTTGCCCTTGGCGGCGGTGGACAGACCACCGTCGTTGGAGGCCTGCACCGACAGGTCGCGCATGCGCTGCAGGATGCTGGTGGTCTCGGCCAGCGCGCCCTCAGCGGTCTGCACGACGCTGACGCCGTCCTGCGCGTTGCGGACGGCGACCTTGAGGCCACCGATCTGCGAGCGCAGGCCCTCGGAGATGGCCAGCCCGGCGGCGTCGTCGGCAGCCCGGTTGATGCGGAAGCCGGAGGAGAGCTTCTCCAGCGACTTGCTCATCTGGCTGTCGTTGACCGACAGGTTGCGGTAGGCGTTCATCGCCGCGGTGTTGGTGTTGATGCGCATGCCCATGGTGATCCTCCTGGATGTGGGGCGGTGCTGGGTTGTCCCGCTGCATCCGTGCTGCGGGTCGTACGGGTGTGTCTACGGCTGCTGGGGGGGCGGACTTGAGCCGAACCGGCGAGGAATTCCGCCGGTGCACCCGGTCGGGTCAGGCCGGCTGGCCGAAGGCCCGGCGGACCGCCGCGGGGGTGCGCGGGGGCGGGGGGTACAGCGCCCGCGAGGCCACCGGCCGGCGGTCGGCCGTCCGCTCGAGCACCTGGGCGACGTAGCCGGCCTGCTGGGTCCGGGCCCGCACGCCCCCGGCCGCCACCACCGGTCGCTCCTCCCAGGCCTCGCTCATCGCGGCGTGCAGCAGCACCAGGGCCCGCGCACGCATCTGCGAGACCCGCGAGAGGGTCACCCCGAGGTCGACCGCGATGTCGGTCAGGGATTCATCACCGAAGAAACTCCGCTCGACCACCTCGCCGAGCCGGTCGGGCAGCGCGGCCATCGCCTCGTGCAGGTGACGGGCCCGCTCGCGCTTGACCACGGCCCGCTCGGGGGTGTCGCCGGGTGCCGGGACGTCGAACGTGCCGCCGTCGTCGTTGGTCGTGGCGTCGATGCTCACCATGACCGCGCGGTGCACGTCGACCTGCAGGGCCGACAGCTCGGTGGGGGAGACCTCGAGCTCGGCGGCCAGCTCGGCCCGCGTGGGCGGGCGGCCCAGCCGGGCGGCGAGCGCGTCGGCGGCGGCGTCGGACCGGCGGGCGGCGGCACGCACCGACCGGCTGGCCCAGTCGCCCGAGCGCAGCTCGTCGAGCACGGCCCCCTGCAACCGGGGGAGGGCGTAGGTGGCGAAGGTGGCGCCGGCGCCGGCGTCGAACCGGCGGGCCACCTCCACGAGGGCGACCTGGGCGCAGGAGAGGAGGTCCTCCCGGCTGACGTGCGCGGGCAGCGAGATCCGGGCGGCCACCGCGTTCACCGCGTACTGGGCGAGCGCGAGGTGCTGGGTCACGAGCGCGTCGACCGGCGAGGTCGACGGCGTCCGGGACGCCCGGGGCGGGCCCGCCTGGGGAGGCGACGGGCGAGACGGGTTCACGACCCCTATCTCGGCGTCCCACGAGTCACATCTGACCCCCCTCGGCAACTCCAGCACCGAACTTGAGCACTCGGCTTGACCGTCGTCGGGATGTGCCGAAGACAGCCCCCGAGACCGGTGGGCGGCGACGTCGCCGGGACGACTGCACCGGACCGACGACGAGAGGAGCCACGGTGGACTTCCAGCACCTGTCGACCCTGCTCTGGCGCGAGCAGGAGCTCCTGGACCTGCTGCTGTTCAAGGCGGAGGAGAAGCAGTACCTCATCGTCTCGGGCAAGAACCGCTGGCTGCCGCGCATCGCGCACGAGATCGAGGTCGTCCTCGACCAGCTGCGCACCCTGGAGGTCGAGCGGGCCGCCGTCGCCGAGACCATCGCCTCCCAGCTCGGCCTGCCGGCCAACCCCTCGCTGCGCACCCTCGCCGAGGCGGCCGGCGCCCCCTGGGACGAGCTGCTCGTCAAGCACCACGAGACGCTGCTGGTGCTGGTCAGCGAGCTGCGCGGGCTCTCCGACGCCAACCGCGAGCTGATCGCCAGCGGCCTGGCCGCCATCGACGAGGCGCTGCTGAGCGTGCGCCCGGACCAGCCGCGCACCTACTCGGCCACCGGTCGCACCCAGGCCGGCGCCTCGCGCTCGGTCAGCCTGGACGGCGCGCTGTGAGCGGCTTCTCCTCCCTCAACGTCGCCTCCCGGGCGCTGGCCGCCCAGCAGCGCGCCATCGACGTCACCGGCCAGAACGTCGCCAACGCCAACACCGTCGGCTACACCCGCCAGCGGGTGGAGATGCAGTCGCTGGCCAGCCACTCGGCCTACGGCCTGCAGTCCCGCGAGGACAGCCCCGGCAACGGCGTCAGCGCCGAGAAGGTCATCCGCGTGCGCGACGCGTTCCTCGAGCGCCGCGCCCAGCAGCAGGCCGGGCTGGCCAGCCAGGCCGCGGCCACGGCGGCCACCTACAGCCAGCTGGAGACCTCCTTCGGCGAGCCCGGGGACACCGGCATCCAGAGCCTGCTGACCAAGACCTCGGCCGCCTGGAGCCAGCTGTCCACCCGGCCCACCGACACCTCGTCGCGGATCGCCGTGCTCTCGTCGGCCGACGCGCTGGCCAAGGGCCTGCGCACGGCCAGCGCGGCCGTCGACGCCCAGTGGTCGAACACCCGGCTCGAGGCCACGGACCTGGTCGACGAGGCCAACGCCACGCTCGCCCAGATCGCGCAGCTGAACCGGACCATCCAGGACTCCCAGGGCAACGGGAACCCGGCCAACGAGCTCCAGGACCAGCGGGACGGTCTGGTGGCCCTGCTGTCGAAGACCCTGGGTGCGACCGGGGTCGAGGGCGACAACGGCATGGTGGACGTCGTCGTGGACGGCAACGTGCTGGTCAGCGGCACCGGCGCGTCGAAGCTCGCCCTGACCGGCGGGACCGACCCCCTGACCATGGCGACCGCCCCGGTGCGGCTGGCCGTCGCGCCCGGCGGCTCCGTCCTGCAGCCCGGCGGCACCGTGGGCGGCCAGCTCGACGCGATGAACACCGTCCTGCCCTCCTACCAGGCGCAGCTGGACCAGGTCGCCCTGGCCGTGACCGGCGTCAACGCCGTCCTGGCCACGGGGTACGACAAGGCCGGCGCGCCGGGCACGGCGCTCTACGGCGGCAGCTCGGCCCGCGACATCACCGTGGTCATCACGGACCCGGCCGAGCTGGCCGCTGCGGCGAACCCGCCGGCCGGGACCGACGCCTCGGCCGACGGGGCGCTGGCGGACCAGGTCGCCCAGCTCGGCAAGGCCGCGGCCGGCCCTGACGCCACCTACCGGCAGATGATCACCGCGCTGGGCATCGCCTCGCGCGGCGCGGCCGGCGCGGCGACCACCGCCAGCACGGTGCTGGGCCAGGTCGACCAGGCGCGGTTGTCGGTCAGCGGGGTCTCCCTCGACGAGGAGATGACCAACCTCCTGGTCTTCAAGCAGTCCTACGCCGCGGCCGCCCGTGTGGTGACCGCCCTCGACGAGATGCTCGACGTCCTGATCAACAAGACCGGACTGGTCGGAAGGTGACCTGATGCGCATCACCCAGCGCACCCTGGCGGACAACAACATCCGCAACATGGGCGCCAACCTGTCGGCGATCTCCCTGCTCAACGACCAGATCTCGTCCGGTCGGGCGATCACCAAGCCCTCGGACAACCCCAGCGGCACGTCCACGGCGATGCGCACGCGCACCGACCTCGCCGCCAACGACCAGTACACGGCCAACATCTCGCAGGCGGGCACCACGCTGGCCGCCGCGGACGGTGCACTGGCCACCATGGGCGACCTGCTGCGGCGGGTCCGCGACCTGACCACGCAGGCCGCCAACACCGGCGCGCAGAGCCCCGACGCGCTCAAGGCGCTGTCGATCGAGGTGTCCGGCCTGCGCGACGGCCTGCTGTCGATGGCCAACCGCACCGTCGACGGTCGCCCCGTCTTCGGCGGGGCGACCTCGGGCTCGCAGGCCTACGACCCGACGACCGGTGCCTTCACCGGCCGCACCGGGGTGGCCCTCGACGTGCGGGTGTCCCCGACCGAGACGGTGCGCACCGACGTCGACGGGCCGACCGCCTTCGGTCCGGCCGGGGACGACGTGTTCGCCCTCGTGCAGCGCATCGCGGGCGAGATGACGGCGACGCCGACGGGTGACCTCACCGCCTCGATCGGGGACATCGACGCAGCCCTGGGTCGGCTGACCGCGGCGCGCACCGAGGTCGGCGTCCGGGTGAACCGGGTCGACACGGTCAAGGCGGTCAACGCCGACGTCGCGCTCTCGCTCAGCTCCCAGCTCGGGGACGTCGAGAGCATCGACACCGGCAAGGCCTACCTCGAGCTCAAGATCAGGCAGAACTCCTACGAGGCGGCACTGGCGGTCAGCTCGCAGTCCGTGCAGACCTCGCTGGTGGACTTCATCCGCTGACCCACCGGGCACGCGCACCCCACCCGCACCACGGCCGGTGCGTGTCGGGTTGCGCGACTGCCGATCATGATGGCGGGTCCACGACCCGCGACGGCAGGACGCCGCCGCATCCACCGACACCCACGGAGGGGTACTGGTGCTCACGCTCACCCGCACGATCGGCGAGACCATCCGCATCGGCGACGACATCGAGGTGCACGTCGTCGAGGTCCGCGGCAACACCGTCCGGCTCGGCTTCAAGGCCCCCCGCGAGGTGTCCATCCACCGCGAGGAGGTCTACGAGCAGATCGCCGCAGCCCGCCGGCTGGCCGCGCGCGTGGCAGCCGACGCGGTCGGTGCGCTGACCGCCGCGCTGGGTGGGACCAGGGCGTCCGCAGCTGGCACACAGGCGGTCGCCGCGACGAGCGACACGGCGGCCCGTTCCTCGGCATGATCTGCCCACGAATCCGTCCGTAGTTGGGCGACACGAACCTCGTTTCGGCTCAACTCCGACCCCCCGGTGCGCAATCCTTCTCCCCAAGCACGTGACAGGGGGCAACCAGGATGCGACACAGCGCGACCGACACCACCGACGGCGTCGACCTCGACCGGATGACCGGCTCGACCTCGACGGGTCCCGTCCTGCTCGCGGCACCGGCCGACGCCGACCGCGACGAGACCGACCACCTCGTCGTGCACGTGCAGCTGCGCCCCCGCCGGGCGGCCGCGCGCAAGTGCCTGACCGCGCTGGCGCAGCTCGCCACCGAGCACGCCGGCGTCCCGGTCAGCCTCGCCGGCCTGAGCAAGGACGACCGCGTCCTGCGCATCACCGTCGCCGTCGACCTCGGCCCGCGGCTGGAGGTCGCCCGCTTCAGCCCGGCCGCGCAGGCCGCCTACGGCTTCGTCTCGGACCTCTTCACGGTCCTCTACGACCACATGCCGGTCTACGCGACCGAGCCCACCGCCGAGGAGAGCGCGGTCGTCGCGCCGTTCCTGCGCGCCGGTGACCGGCCGCTGACCGCGGAGCCGGTCTGGCAGTCCGAGGTGCTCGGCGCCGTCAGCGCCTGAGCGCGAACCCCGCACGTCCCAGCACCACCTCGCAGCTCGTCCTCGACCGAGACGCGATCCCGCGGCCCGCCGGCTCCTCGTCGGCGGGCCGTCTTCCCCCGAGATCCGACCCGACGACAGGAGTCACCCGGTGTCCGAGCCGCCACGCAGGTCCACCGCCCCCCTCGTCTTCGGGGGCATCACCGAGGACGAGGCCTGGGCCAGCACGCCCATCACGCTGCGCGACCGGGTGCACTTCCGCACCGAGCGCGAGCTGCCGATGGGCGAGTTCCGCGCGGCGCTGCCCGCGGGCGTCACCGTCACCCTCGACGAGGGCGAGGGCCTGTACCGGGTCGACGGCGACGCCGGCCAGGCGGCGGCGTTGTCGGCGCTGGTGAAGAACTGGTGCGCCGTCCAGGGCTACCGCACGATCGGCCTGCGCGCCGAGACCGGGGTGCGGCGGAGGGCGCCCCGCGACCTGCCGCCGCAGTTCCTCGCCGACCTGTGCCGGCACTACGGGCCGGTCAGCCTCAAGCGGCTGCAGCGGAACATGAGCACGATCCGGCTGCACATCCCGGACAACGACGACGTCGTGCAGCAGGTCAGCGAGTGGGTGCTCAAGGCCGTCGCGCAGTACGACGAGACCAAGGGGGTGCCCTTCGGCGCCTTCCTGGCCACCCAGCTGTCCAAGTGGGTGCACGACCTGGGCCGGGCCGCCTTCGGGCGCACCGCCACCGACACGGAGAACAAGCAGCAGAAGGCCGTCGCCGCCTTCATCGCCGAGCACCAGCGGCGCCCGACCGAGCGCGAGCTGGCCGACCTGCTGGGGCAGAGCGTGGCCGTGCTGCGCAAGAACGCCCAGTCGGTCGCGACCCTCAACGGGCTGCGCAACCTCCAGTCGCTGGACGGCGTCCCCGACGGCGCCGACCACCTGCTGCCCGACACCGCGCAGGCCCCCGACGAGATCCTCGGCGAGGCCGAGCAGACGCTGCTCTCGCACGCCCTCACCGCGGCCTGCGCGCCCGACGTGACCGCCCGCCCCGACCAGCGCGCCGGCCAGCCGAACGTGCTCGGCTGGGTGACCTGGTACCTCACCACCTGGGGTGGGCAGACCAAGACGCAGCTCTCGGCCGACCTCGGCACCTCCGTGCGCAACATGAACGTGCACGCGGACCGCGCCGAGCGCGTGCTCAAGGACCGCCTGCTCGAACTGGCCGGCTGACTCGGATGGATGAGTGCGCTCTCCTGCCGATAGATGAGGTCAGTGGGACGGGAGAGCCGTACGGGACCGTCCTGGAGCGCAAGGGGAGCGTGTCGACGATGTCGATGGTCTACGAGCAGTCGACCCGGGTGGTCCTCGTGCCGCACTGGTTGTCGGCCGCAGATCGGGACGCGCTCGCCGCCAGCATCGAGGCCGCGCTGACCCGCGCGGACCTGCCCGCCACCACCGCCGACCGCCTGGTGGACGTGCTCACCGAGCTGCACGTGGCCCGCGCCCGCGACGTGGTCTGGCCCTCCTCGGCCGCCCGGGTCCGCCTGGTCACCGGCTGGGACCCCGACACGCTCCCGGTCCGGCTCTCGGCCATGGAGCTGGCCTGCGCCCTCAGCCTGCCCGAGCTCACGCCCCCGGTGCGCGCCGCGCTCACCGGTGGCCGCTCCCTCTGACCTCCCGGGCGTGCCCGCCCTCGGCGCACCGCTGCGCCTGCTGACCCGCCTGGACCGCCGCACCTGCGACCTCGACGACCTGGTCGCCGCGACCACCCGGCTGTGCGCCACCGGCGCACGCGGCCTGCGCCTGCAGGTCGAGGACGACGTCCGCCACCCGGCCCTGCTGGTCGAGGAGGACGAGCGCGTCTGGCGCGTCGACCTCGCCGACCTGGCGGAGGAGCTGTCATCTACCGGCGCCGACCTCGGACCCGCCGGCCTGGACCGGGCCCTGCTCGAGCACCTGGACCGGCGGCCGGTGACCGACGCCGAGGCCGCCCGCCGCGGTGTCGCCGTCCTCGCGTGGGCCGGCCCCGCCGGCGACGACCTCGCCTGGCAGGTCGCCGTGGCCCGCGGGGACCGGCTCGTCGGCTGGACGCCGCACCCGTTCACCAGCGCCCTCGACGTGCTCGCCGTCCGCGACGCCGCCCGCGCCCGCGCGGCCGACGTCGTCGTCCGCTGCTCGGTCGAGGGACCGGTGCTGCTGCTGGACGCCGACGCGCCCCTGCTGGCCACCGCCGCCCTCGCGGCACCCGAGCAGGTCGTCGCCCGGTCCGCCGAGCTCGGCCTGTTGCTGGCCGACGGCAGCGTCGTCGTCACCCCCGGCCGGCCCGTCGCCTGGGCACCCCGCGGTGTCGCCGCGCGGCTGGCCGGCGAGGGCGTCGAGCCCTGCGTCGTGCTGCCCTGGCGGGAGCTCGCCGACCTCCCCTGGGCCTGATCCCCGGGCTCGGCCCCGTCGCACTGGTCAGTCGGCCAGGTGGCCGAACTCCCAGTGCCACGGCTCCGGGTTGCTGCCGCCGGCCTGCGCCCAGTCCGGGTGCACCCAGCCCAGGTGGCCGGCGTAGGCGACCATCCAGTCGTGCTGAGGGGTGCCGAACACGTTCACCCCGCCGCACAGGTCCACGGCCAGGCCCCACCCGTGGTGGGACGTGCCGGGCACCGCGGTGATCCGCGGCTTGCGGACGTGCGCGTCCAGCTGCGCGGCGTAGGACCGGTAGGAGTCGGTGATGCACAGCGGGGTGCCGAAGGCCTGCTGGAAGGCCCGGTCCAGCGCGGTGTAGGCCGCGGCCGCGTCGCAGCGCAGCAGCTGCCCGCCACCGATCGGGCACAGCGTCGAGGCCGGGATGCGGCCGTTGGACCACCCGCCCCAGGCGGGGTCGACCGGGGCGCCGGCGACGGTGGCCGCCGCGGGCAGTGCGCCGCAGGTGGCCACGAGGGACCCGGTCCCGGGAGGTGCGGCGTTGGGCACGTCGACGGGCAGCGACGTGCGGACGGCGGTGGCGCCCTCGGGCAGCCCGGCGACGACCACCTGCGCCTGCCGGGCCGAGGCGGTGACCACCTGGCCGTCGCCGACGTAGACGCCGACGTCGTCCAGCCCCAGCAGCGGGTCGATGCCGAAGACGAGGTCCCCGGCTTCCAGCTGCCCGGCCGGGACGACCGTGCCGGCGGACCACTGGTCGACCAGGCCGGTGCCCAGGGCGGTCCCGGCGGAGGTCCACACGGCGGCGGTCAGCCCGCCGCAGTCCATGCCGGCGGGGGTGCTGCCGCCGGGGGAGTAGGGCGTGCCCAGCTGGGCGAAGGCGAAGCTGACGGCGGCGGCGGCCTCCGCCGACGGGACGGGCACCACGGCGCCGTCCACCACGCCGACGGCGGCACCGGCGATCGGCGCGCCGGCGGCGTCGCGGGCCGGGCTGAGACCGCCGGGCAGGTCGCCGGCACGCAGCTGGGCGGCGGTGGGCAGGGTGATGCCCGCGGCGGACAGGGCGTTCAGCCGCGCCTGCCAGGCGGTGCGGGCGGCGTCGTCGGTCGCCTGCTGCTCGGACGACGTGGGTGCGGCGGGCAGGCCGGCGAGCGCGGCGGTGACCACGGCGGGCTGCTGCTCGGCCCGGGCGCGGGCGGCGTCGGTGACGGCGGTGATCCGGCCGTGCGCGTCGTCGAGGACGGCCTGCGCCGCGCCCACCCGGCGCTGCGCGTGCGCGACGGCGGCCTCGGCGTCCTGGGCGGTGCGGGTCAGCCCGGCCAGCTGCTGGGCGGCGCGCTCGGCGACCACGGCCACCGAGCCGGCGACCGCGAGGTCGGTGCCGGCGGGGAAGCCGGCGGCGACGGCGCGGTCGGCGGGCGTGCCGCGGTAGAGCGCGCCGGCGCCGGTGCCGACGGCGGCGCGCGCGGTGCTCAGCGCGGCCTGCGCCGCGGCGAGGTCGGCCTGCGCGGTGGCCAGGTCGGTGGCGGCGGCCGTGACACCGGCGCGGGCGGCCTGCAGGTCGGTGGTGGTGGCGGTCAGCTGCTCACGCAGCTGGGTGGCCTGCGCGGCGAGGTCCAGCGGTGCCGAGGCCGCGGCGGGGGTGGCCGGCTGCACGCCGGAGACCACGACGGCACCCACGAGGACCACGAGCAGGGCGCCGGTGACGGCCCCGGCGCGGTGGGTCCAGCGGGTGAGGGCGGCCCGGCGGCGGGCCCGGGCGGCGGCCTTGCGCGCCGCGGCTGCCTCCGCGCGCGCGACCAGGGCGCGACGGCGGGCGACCGCCCGCGCGCGGGCGAGCTCCTGCGGGGTCCGCGGGGCCGGCCGGGCGGCCGGGGCGGTGGCCCGGGGGAGGGTCGCTGCGGAGCGCGGCGGCACGGTGCTCCCCCCGGCACCGGGTCGCGCCCGCGCCGGTGGCGGGCCGGAGGTCGACCGGTGTCCACCGAGGGCATCGGGACGCCGTCCCCACCGGTTGAGGTGCCCGACCCGGACGGGGTGGTGCGCTCACCCCTCCGGGTGACGCGGTGCCCACCAGGCGCCGTGCTCGGCGCGCAGCGGGATCCGGGTGCGGCCGCCGTCCTCGGTGGTCACCACCAGCTCGACGCCGACGACGGTGCGCCCGTCCGGGTCCGCCAGCCGGTCCCCCGAGGCGAGGGGGACCGGCGGCAGCCGGAAGGGGTCGCCGTCGGGCACGGCTCAGCGCTGGTCGAGGGGCACGAAGTCGCGCGCGGTGGGGCCGGTGTAGACCTGACGCGGGCGGCCGATCTTGGTGGTCGGGTCCTGGATCATCTCCCGCCACTGGGCGATCCAGCCGGGCAGCCGGCCCAGCGCGAACAGCACGGTGAACATGCGGGTGGGGAAGCCCATCGCCCGGTAGATCAGGCCGGTGTAGAAGTCGACGTTCGGGTAGAGCCTGCGCTGCACGAAGTAGTCGTCGGTGAGCGCGACCTCCTCGAGCTGGCGGGCCAGGTCGAGCAGCTGGCTGTTGCCGCCCAGCTTGTCCAGCACGGAGTCGGCGGTGGACTTCACGATCGCCGCGCGGGGGTCGTAGTTCTTGTAGACCCGGTGGCCGAAGCCCATCAGCTTGACGCCGGGCTCCTTGTCCTTGACCCGCTTGACGAACGCGGCGATGTCGCCGCCGTCGCGCTGGATGCCCTCCAGCATCTCCAGCACCGACTGATTGGCACCGCCGTGCAGCGGGCCGAACAGGGCGTTGATGCCGGCCGAGACCGAGGCGAAGAGGTTGGCGTGCGAGGAGCCGACCAGGCGCACCGTCGAGGTGGAGCAGTTCTGCTCGTGGTCGGCGTGCAGCACGAAGAGCATGTCGAGGGCCTTGACCAGCTCGGGGTCGGCCTCGTAGGGCTCGGCCGGGAAGCCGAAGGTCATCCGCAGGAAGTTCTCCACCAGGCCCAGCGAGTTGTCCGGGTAGAGGAACGGCTGGCCGACGGACTTCTTGTACGCGTAGGCCGCGATCGTCGGCAGCTTGGCCAGCAGCCGGTAGGTGCTCATCTCGACCTGGGCGTGGTCGAAGGGGTCGAGGGAGTCCTGGTAGAAGGTCGACAGCGCGCTGACCGCCGACGAGAGCACCGGCATCGGGTGCGCGTCGCGGGGGAACCCCTTGAAGAACTGCTTGAGGTCCTCGTGCAGCAGCGTGTGCCGGCGGATCTTGTTGTCGAACTCCTCGAGCTGGGCCGCGGTGGGCAGCTCGCCGTGGATGAGCAGGTAGGACACCTCGACGAAGCTGGCCTTGCCGGCCAGCTGGTCGATCGGGTACCCGCGGTAGCGCAGGATGCCGGCGTCGCCGTCGATGTAGGTGATCTCCGACGTGCACGCCGCGGTGTTGACGAACCCGATGTCCAGCGCGACCTGGCCGGTGGTGGCCAGCAGCTTGGACGTGTCGTACCCGTGCGACCCCTCGGTCGCCGCACGCAGCGGCAGCTCCAGTTCACCCCCCGGGTAGCGCAGGGTGGCCGGACCGGTTACCTCGGTGTCTGCTGTCGCGCTCATCGGGGGTGACGCTACCGAGTGCCGGCCGCCACGGCGACGACGGATTCGTCCGGCACCGCCTGCTGGTGCAGCGGACCGGGGTCCGGGAGGTCGAGGGCGTCGCGGTCGAGCGCCAGCTCGCGCAGCCGGCGGGTGGCCAGCTCGACGGCGTCCAGCATCACCGGGTGCAGGCCGCCGTCGAGGGAGTCGCGCAGGCGGGCGGCGACGTTGAGCAGGGCGACGGTGAAGGCGCGGCGCAGGTCGCCGTCACCGGTGAGCAGCCCGGCGCGGCCGGCCCAGTCGACCAGGTGCGGCCAGTCGGCGACGCCGACGGCCCACAGCCGGGTGTCCCAGGTGCGTTGCTGCTGGTGCACCCGGAAGCGGGACAGCGGACGCGGGGAGTACCACGCGTCGCCGCGCCGCAGGAGGTCCAGGCAGAGGGCGACGTCGCCCAGGATGGTCATCCGGCGGCCGTCGACGGCCCAGAGACCCGCGGGCTCGACGTCCTGCCGTCGGAACATGATCGTGGTCAGCTCGCCGAGGAGGTTGGCACCGGTGGTGAGCACCCGGTCGGCGAGCTCCGCGCCGGGGAAGGTGGTGACCCGGTCGGCCAGGGCGACCGGCTGACCGGTGGCCAGGGGGCGGCCGTCCTCCCCGATCACCGTCCGGTGCGAGAAGGCCAGGCTGATCCGCGGGTCGGCCTCGAAGGCGCGGACCATGTCGCGGACGCAGTCGGTGGCCAGCACGTCGTCGTGCAGCAGGTACTTGACGTACTCCCCGCGCGCGACCGAGAGCAGGAGCCGGGGGTTCTCGAAGGCGCCGACGTTGCGCGGGTGGCGGACCACCCGGACGCGGTCGTCGGCGGCGGCCAGCTCGGCCAGCACCTCGGGGGTGCGGTCGGTGGAGGCGTCGTCGCCCACCACGACCTCCAGGTCGCGGTGCGACTGCGCGAGGGCCGAGCGGACCGCCGCCTTGATGAACCGTTCGCCGTTGTAGGTGGGCACCAGGACGCTGACCGACGGGGTGGTCACGGGCGGAACTCCTGCACGGATCGGAGGACGTGGTCCTGGTGGTCGGCGGTCAGGTGCGGTCCCATCGGGAGGCTGAGGACCTGCGCGGACCACCGGTCCGCGCCGGGGAGGTCGGCGGCCGCGGCCGCCGTGCCGGCGAAGGCGGGCTGGCGGTGCGGGGGGACCGGGTAGTGCACGACGGTCCCCACCCCGCAGGCGGTGAGGTGGGCCTGCAGCGCGTCCCGGTGCGGGGTGCGGACCACGTAGAGGTGCCACGACGGCTCGGTGCCCGGTGCGGTGGCCGGCAGGAGCAGGTCGGGCAGGCCGCCCAGGGCCGCGTCGTAGCGGGCGGCCACGGACCGCCGGCGGGCGTTCCACTCCTCGAGGTGGCGCAGCTTGACCGTCAGGAGGGCGGCCTGCAGCTCGTCGAGGCGGCTGTTCCAGCCGACCTCGTCGTGCCGGTACTTCGTGGTGGACCCGTAGTTGCGCAGCGACCGCACGCGCCCGGCCACCTGCGGGTCGTCGGTGGTGACCGCACCACCGTCGCCGACCGCGCCGAGGTTCTTGCCGGGGTAGAAGCTCCAGGCCGTCGCCCGCGCACCCGACCCGACCGGCCGCCGGCCGACGCGCGCGCCGTGCGCCTGCGCTGCGTCGTCGACGACCGCCAGGCCGTGCCGGCCGGCCACGGCCAGCAGCGGGTCGAGGTCCAGCGGGTGGCCGTACAGGTGCACCGGGACCAGCGCGGTCGTCCGGGGGGTCACCGCCGCCTCGACGGCGGCCGGGTCCCACGCCCCGCTGACGGGGTCCGCGTCGACGGGGACGGGGACGGCACCGACGTGCACGACCGACAGCCAGGTGGCGACGAACGTGTGCGCCGGCACGACCACCTCGTCCCCGGGGCCGACCCCGACGGCGCGCAGGGCCAGGGTCAGTGCGTCCAGGCCGCTGGCCACGCCGACCGCGTGCCGCGCCCCGGCGGTGGCGGCCCAGGCGTGCTCGAAGCCCTCGACCTCGGGGCCGAGGACCAACCGGTCGGAGTGCAGCACCCGCAGGGCGGCCGCGTCGAGGTCGGCCCGCAGCTCGGTGTGCTGGGCCCGCAGGTCCAGGAAGGGCACGGTGGGCCCGGTCCTGAGCAGGGAGGTCACCCGGCGGCCTCGGCGGCGCGGGCAGCCAGGAACCCGTCGTAGTCCCGGTAGTAGTCGTCCTCGGAGTAGGGGAGGGACGCCATGACCAGGCAGACGCTGCCGGAGGAGAAGTTGCCGAGCTCGCGCCAGGTCAGCCGGGGCAGGTAGAGCCCGGTGTAGGACCGGTTGAGGTGGAAGCGGGCGGTCTCGGCGCCGTCGTCGACGACCACGTCGAAGCTCCCGGCGACGGCGATGATGACCTGCTCGAGCTCGCGATGCGCGTGGCCGCCGCGGGACTCCCCGCCGGGGACGTCGTAGAGCCAGTAGACGCGGGCCACGTCGAAGGGCACCTGCGACCGCCCCTCGAGGAAGGTCAGGTTGCCCCGCGGGTCGGCGATCTTCGGCAGCGGGACCAGCCGGCAGCCGGCGCCGTTCCCGACCGGGGTCGGGTTCCAGTCCACGGCCCGGCGGCCGGGGCCCAGGGCGCGCCGGTCGAGGATGGTCACGCGGGTAGTCATCGGCAGCCGCGAGGATGGGGTGGACCCAGCACCGGACGGCGGGCGGGCGCGAGCGGAGGTGACCGGGTGGCCGGGACGTACCTGGGCGGCGGCCTGCTCTTCGGCTCGGACGCCTTCCACGACCTCAACGGTGTCCCCGCCCCCGACCGGTGGGGCTACGTGCACCGGCGGGGTGACCGGGTGACCGGCGTGCTGCCGGGGGTCGTCGTCGACGGGGTGGTGCGGTCGGGGTGGAGCGCACCGTTCGGCGGGCCGGACCTGGTCCGCGACGACCCGCCCGTCGAGGACGTGCTCGACCTGGTCGACGGCGCGCTCGCGGCGGCCCGCGCGGACGGCCTGCGCGGGGTGCGCATCCAGGCCAGGCCGCCGGTCTACTCGGCCGCGGAACCGCTGCTGGAGTACGTCCTGCTCAACCGCGGGTTCGCGGTGGTGCACTGCGACGTCAACCAGCACGTGGACCTGGTCCCGTTGCTGCGGGGCGAGCGGGACGCCTTCTCGCTGCTCGCCCGCAAGCGCCCGGTCGTGCGCGCGGCCCTGCAGGGCGACTGGGAGCTGCGCGAGGTCACCGGTGGCGCGGACCTGACCGTGCTGCACCGGCTCCTGGACGCCAACCGCGCCGCCCACGGACGGCCCCCCGGGCTGGGCCGCGACTACCTCGGCCGGGTCGCGGCGCAGTTCCCCGACCGGGTGCGCCTGCTGCTGCTGCACGTCGACTCGCAGCCGGTCGCCGCGGCCGTGGTCTACCGGGTGCTGGACGACGTGGACCTCCTGGTGGCGTGGGGCGACGCCGAGCACGACCTGCCCCGGTCGCCGATGGACCTGCTCGCCCACCTGCTGGTCACCCGGTCGGTCACCGCGGGTGTGCGGTTGCTGGACCTGGGCCCCTCCAGCGAGAAGGACGGCACCCCCAACACCGGACTGCTCGCCTTCAAGCGCAGCGTGGGTGCCGTGCCCGGCACCCGGAAGGTCTTCGAGGTGAGGTTCTGATGGACGCGCGCGCCCCCGACCCGCGGGACCGGGACCTGGCCGACTACGGCGAGCAGTACCGCAAGCTGCCCTTCGAGCCGTTGCAGGCGGCGTACCGCCGACGCCTGGTGCTCTCGCGGGTGCGGGCGCACGACCCGGCCCGGCTGCTGGAGGTCGGCTGCGCGGAGCTGCCGCTCTTCCTCGACCTGCCCGGCCGGGAGCACGTGGTCGTCGAGCCGACGGAGGCCTTCGCGGCGCGCGCGAGGGAGCAGGCGGCGGGACGGCCGGACGTCCTCGTCGTGCCGGCGTTGCTGGAGGACGTCGGCCCGGGGCAGGTGGGGGGCCGGTTCGACCTGGTCGTGGTCAGCGGCCTGCTGCACGAGGTCCCCGACCCCGTGCGCCTGCTGGGCGCCGCGCGCGAGCTGTGCGCGCCCGGCGGCGTGGTGCACGTCAGCGTGCCGAACGCCCGCTCGCTGCACCGGCTGCTGGCCGTGGCCATGGGGTTGGCCGCCAGCCCCGACGAGGAGTCGGCCACCCAGCGGCTCCTGCAGCAGCGCACCGTCTACGACGAGGAGCGGCTCGACGACGAGCTGCGCCGCTGCGGCCTGCGCGTGCGGGAGCGCGGCAGCCTGCTGGTCAAGCCGTTCACCCACGCGCAGATGCAGCACCTGGTCGACACCGGCTTCCTGACCACCGAGCTGCTCGACGGCCTGGACCGGCTGACCGCGCAGCTGCCGGGTCTCGGCTCCGAGATCTGGGTGGACGCCGAGCCGGTCGATGCCTGACGCGGTCCTCGTCGGGGCCAACCTCGCCGCCCTGGTGGCCGCCCGCGAGCTCGCCGCGGCCGGCCGGGAGGTCGTGCTGCTCACCGACGGTCGGCCGGTGGGGGGCCACTTCGGCGGTCTGCGGGTGGACGGGACGGCCTTCGACACCGGGATGGTCACCCTCGAGCGGCCCGGTGCCGGGGAGGCGGGACCGGTCACCCCGCCGCTGGCCGGGTACGACCCGGACCGCCGCTACGACTGGACCCGGTTCGCCGGCCTGGTCGACCGGTGGCAGGCCGGTCGGGTGGAGCTGCGCCGCACCCCGACCCCGCAGGTCCTCGTCGACGGACGGCGGACGGCGGACCACCTGATGAGCGACCGGCTCGACGTCCTCGCCGGTGCCGCGGTGCCCGATCCGCTGCTGGCCGTCGACGACCCCCGGCACGCCCGGGGCAAGACCACCGCGCCGGCCTACGACGGGCTGGACTACCGCAGCGCGTCGCTGGCCAACCACGGCCCCGACGTCCACGGCCGGCTGGTGGAACCGTTCCTCGCCGCCGTCCTCGGGCCGGCGTCCGACCAGCTTCTCGCCCGGTACCACCGGACGGCCTGGCTGCCGCTGTACTGGCCCGCGACGGTGGCGGCGGCCGCCGGTGGCCGACCTACGGGCGTCGTCGAGCACCGCTTCTGGACGACGGCCGGGGGGCTGGTCGGCGAGGTCGTCACCGGCCTGCGCGACGAGCTGGTCGCCCGTGGCGTGGTGGTCGAGGACCAGCCGCTGCGCCCCCTGCGCCGCACGGCGGCGGGGTGGGAGGTGAGCACCGCGGGCGGGGTCTGGCTCCACCCCGCACCGGTGCTCGGGCTCCCGGTGCCCCGCGCCCGGGAGCTGCTCGGCCTCCGGCCGGCGCCCCGGGGCCCCGCGGTGGACATCGGCGTGCTCAGCTGCCGCGTCCGCGCCGGGGCCGTCACCGACCCCGCGGGGTGCGTGCTGCTGGCCGACGGGCGGTCGGTCGCGCACCGGGTGACCGACCAGGACGCGCAGGCCGGCCGGGACCCGGCCTGGCACCGGGTCACCGTCGAGACGGGGGCGGCCGGCCGGGTCGTGGCCGACGCGGGCGACGACCTGGGGCGGCGGCTGGTCGCCGACCTGGTCCGGGTGCTCGGCCTCGCCCCGGCCGCCCTCGGGGCGGGCGGGGACGGCCACCCCGACGTCCAGGTGCTCCGCCTGCTCCGTGCCCCCGGCGCCCTCGGGGTCCCGACGGCGGCCTCCGTCGAGGCGGACCGGGCCGGCCGGGAGGAGCTGCGCGGGCTGGGGGTCGTCCCCACCGGGGCGCTGCTCGGGACGGGCCTGGCTTCCCTGGCCGACCAGGTGGTGCAGGGCCTGGCCGTGGCCGAGCGGCTCGGGTGACCGGCGCCCCGGGCCGCCCGGCGGGCGTCAGGGGTGGGTCATGGACAGCACGTCGAGCGCGGCGTCCAGCTGCTCCTCGGTGAGCTTGCCCTGGGCGACGTACCCGCGCTCCACGACGACCTGGCGGATGGTCTTCTGCTCCTTGAGCGAGGTCTTGGCAACCACCGCCGCCTCCTCGTAGCCGATGTACTTGTTCAGCGGCGTGACGATCGAGGGCGAGCTCTCCGCGTAGGTGCGGCACTGCTCCTCGTTCGCGGTGATGCCGTCGATGCAGCGGTCGGCCAGCAGCCGCGACACGTTGGCCAGCAGCCGGATGGACTCCAGCACGTTGCGGGCCATCAGCGGCAGGGTCACGTTGAGCTCGAAGGAGCCGGTGGTGCCGGCGAAGGTGACCGCGGCGTCGTTGCCGATGACCTGGGCGGCGACCTGGATCGCGGCCTCGGGCAGCACCGGGTTCACCTTGCCCGGCATGATCGAGGAGCCGGGCTGCAGGTCGGGCAGGTAGATCTCGCCGAGGCCGGTGCGCGGGCCCGAGCCCATCCAGCGCAGGTCGTTGCAGATCTTCACCAGGCCGACCGCGATGGTCTTGAGCTGGCCGGAGGCCTCGACCAGGCCGTCGCGGGAGCTCTGCGCCTCGAAGTGGTCGCGCGCCTCGGTCAGCGGCAGCTGCATGTCCGCGGCGAGGGTCGCGATGATCTTGGCGGCGAACCCGGGCGGGGTGTTGATGCCGGTGCCGACGGCGGTGCCGCCCAGCGGCAGCTCGCCGATGCGGGGGAGCGAGGCCTGCAGCCGCTCCACCCCGTAGCGGATCGCCGCGGCGTACCCGCCGAACTCCTGCCCGAGGGTGACCGGGGTGGCGTCCATCAGGTGCGTGCGGCCGCTCTTGACCACGGTGGCGAACTCGGTCGCCTTGCGCTCCAGGCTGCCCGCCAGGTGCTCCAGGGCCGGCACCAGGACGGCGACGACGGCGCGCGTGGTGGCGATGTGGATGGCCGAGGGGAACACGTCGTTGGAGGACTGCGAGGCGTTCACGTGGTCGTTGGGGTGCACCGACAGGCCGGAGGCGTCCGACGCCAGGGTGGCGATGACCTCGTTGGTGTTCATGTTCGACGACGTCCCCGAGCCGGTCTGGAAGACGTCGATCGGGAAGTGCTCGTCCCAGTCGCCGCGGGCGACCTCCTGCGCGGCGGCGTGGATCGCCCGCGCGACGTCGCCGTCCAGCACGCCGAGCTCGGCGTTGACCGTGGCCGCGGCACCCTTGATGGCGGCGAGCGCGCCGATGAGCTCCCGCTCGATCGGGGTGCCGCTGATCGGGAAGTTCTCCACGGCCCGCTGGGTCTGCGCCCGCCACTTGGCGTGCGCGGGCACCCGGACCTCGCCCATGGAGTCGTGCTCGATGCGGAAGTCCTGCTCGGTGGCCACGCTGCTCTCCCGGTGTGTCGGCGGTGTCGGCTGGGACGACACCGGAGACCCTAGACACCGGGGGAGCGGCGCCGCGGCCCGGCCAGGTCACCGGATGATCACGACGAGTGGCCGACCGGGGGGCCGATCCCTACGATCCGCACGCCAGGGTCCGGAACCGAGGAGTCCACCAGATGTCCCAACCCCCCTACCCGCCCCACGACGGCCAGCAGCCCTGGGGCGGCGGCGGCAACGACCAGTCGGGCCAGTCCGGCCAGCCCTGGGGCGGTCAGCAGGGACAGCCCGGGCAGTACGGCCAGCAGGGCCAGCAGGGGCAGTGGGGCAGCCAGCCGTCCTACGGGTCGGACCAGTACGGGCAGCAGGGTCAGTACGGGCAGGGCCAGTACGGCCAGCAGGGGCAGTACGGCACCGATCAGTACGGCCAGCAGGGTCAGTACGGGCAGCCGGGGCAGTACGGCCAGCCGCCCTACGGCCAGCCGCCCAAGAACAACAAGAACACCGCCATCGCGCTGTCCATCGGCGGTGTCGTGGTGATCGCGGCGATCGTCGTCGGCCTCGTGCTGTTCCTGAACCGCGGTGACGACGACACCACGACCAGCCCGACCAGCACCGCCACGCAGTCCTCGACGTCGGCGTCCCGGACCACCTCCTCGGGTGCCTCGTCCAGCTCGTCCGGGGGCGGCGGTGGGTCGGTGCCGGCGGGTGAGTCCCCGTCGAACCTGGGTGACGACGCCGAGCTCGACCAGCTCGCCGACTCCTGCTACGGCGAGGACTGGGTGGCCTGCGACGACCTGTGGCTGCAGTCGGACATCGGCTCGGACTACGAGGAGTACGGCTCGACCTGCGGGCAGCGCACCGACGAGACCTACGGCGGCTGCGACGACCTGTACGGCAGCGGCTCCGGCGGTTCCGGGGGTGGTTCGGGCGGCGGCTCCGGTGGCTCGGACAGCGGCAACGTGCCGCCGCCGACCGCGACGCCCGACGGTCTGGGCACCGACGCGAACCTGAACCAGCTCGCGCAGAGCTGCTACGACGGCACCATGAGCGACTGCGACTCGCTGTTCTTCCAGTCGCTGGGCCAGGGCCTGGAGGCCTACAACGACTACGGCGACTCCTGCGCCGGCCGTCAGCCCACGGGCACGGGCAACGCCTGCTCCGTCGCCTTCGACTGACCCCGGCCGCACCGCGCACAGCCGCCACGAGGAGCACCCGCATGTCCCAGCCCCCGTACCAGCCGCCCGGCGGCCAGCAGCCCTGGGGCGGTGACCCCCACGGTCAGCAGCCGCAGCAGGGCGGCTGGGGCCAGCAGCCCCCGTACGGTCAGCAGCCGCAGTACGGGCAGCCGCAGTACGGCCAGCCGGGCCAGTACGGGCAGTACGGCCAGCCGGGTCCGTACGGGCAGCCGCCCCACGGCCACCCGCCGGGGAACAACAAGAACACCGTCATCGCGCTGTCCATCGGCGCGGTGGTGGTGATCGCGGCCGTGGTCGTGGCGCTGGTGGTCTTCGTCGGTGGTGGGGACGACGACGCCCGGGTGGCCGCCCCGCCGACGGTCACGCTCAGCCTCCCCCCGGTGCCCTCGATCCCGTCGATCCCGGTGCCGTCGTCGCCGTCGGGCAGCGGCAGCACCGGCGACATCGTGGAGGGCACGCCGACCTCGCCCGAGGGCCTGGGCGACGACCCGCAGCTCGACGAGTACGCGCAGCAGTGCTTCGACGGCGACGTCTCGGGCTGCCTGAGCCTCTACGGCGCGTCCCCGATCGACTCGGAGTACGAGCGGTACGCCGAGAGCTGCGGTGGTCGGGTGCCGTGGACCGAGGAGTCCTCGGTCTTCGACTGCTACGACTTCTGACACCGACGACGACGGCCGGGTCCCCGCGGGGACCCGGCCGTCGTCGTTGCGGGGTCAGTAGTCGGAACCGGCCGCGGAGTACTGGTTCAGCTTCTCCAGCGAGTGCAGGCTCTCGATGGCCCGGATGGTGCCCGAGCGCGACCGCATGACCAGCGACTGCGTCGTGCACCCGCCGGCGCGGTACTGCACCCCGCGCAGCAGCTCGCCGTCGGTGATGCCGGTGGCCACGAAGAACACGTCGCCGCGGACCAGGTCGTCGATGTCGAGCACCCGGTCCAGGTCGTGGCCGGCGTCGATGGCCCTCTGCTTCTCGTCGTCGTCCTTGGGCCACAGCCGGCCCTGCAGCGCACCGCCCATGCACTTGAGCGCGCAGGCGGTGATGATCCCCTCCGGGGTGCCGCCGATGCCCAGCAGCAGGTCCACGCCGGTGCCCTCGCGGGCCGCGGCGATCGCGCCGGCGACGTCGCCGTCGGAGATGAACTTGATCCGCGCCCCGGCGTCCCGGACCTCCTGGGCCAGCGCCTGGTGGCGCGGGCGGTCGAGGATGACGACGGTCACGTCGGCCGCCCACGCCTTCTTGGCCTTGGCGACCCGGCGGATGTTCTCCTTGACCGGCAGCCGGATGTCGACCACGTCGGCCGCGATCGGCCCGGTGGCGATCTTGTCCATGTAGAACACCGCGGACGGGTCGTACATCGCCCCCCGGTCGGCCACCGCGAGCACCGAGACCGCGTTGGGCATGCCCTTGGCCATCAGCGTGGTGCCGTCGACGGGGTCGACCGCGACGTCGCACTCGGCGCCGGTGCCGTCGCCGACCTCCTCGCCGTTGAACAGCATGGGCGCCTCGTCCTTCTCGCCCTCGCCGATGACCACCGTGCCGCGCATGCTCACCGTCTGGATCAGCTGGCGCATGGCGTCGACCGCCGCGCCGTCGCCGCCGTTCTTGTCACCCCGGCCCACCCAGCGCCCGGCCGCCATCGCCCCGGCCTCGGTGACGCGGACCAGCTCCATGGCCAGGTTCCGGTCGGGCCGGATGCCCGTCGGCGGCGTCTGCTCGTGGAAGGCGGAGTGGTAGGTCGGGACCGGGCCGTCGGGGACGGGCAGGGACAACGGAGGACCTCCTCGAGGGGCCGCCGGACCGCCGGTGCACCGCCGGTCGACGGGATGGGGGAGCGCTGCTGCGATCCTAGGTCCATGGCCGACACCGCACCTCAGGGTCAGCAGCGCTCGAAGGACGTCGAGGAGCAGATGGTCGCCAGCTCCTCGCAGGAGCGGGCCGCGAAGTTCACCGCGGCGAACATGGTGCGCTCGCTGCTGCCGCTGACCGTCATCGTGCTCGCCCTGGTCGGCCTGACCTCGTTGCGGCAGAACGACGTGGACCCGGTGCGCGAGGTGGAGACCACCTCGGGCACCCAGCTGGCCGCGGCCCGGGCGAGCTTCCCGCTGCTGGTGCCGCAGGGCCTGCCCGACGACTGGCGGGCCACCAGCATCACCACCGACGCCGGCGACGCCACCGAGGCCGGGGACCCGGTGACCCTGTCCATCGGGTACGTCACCCCGGACGAGGAGTACGCCGGCTTCGTCATCGGCGACGAGCCCCGCGCCGAGGACCTGGCCCGGGTGCTCGACGGCCGGTCCGGCGACACCCCGGTCGAGATCGGCGGCGAGGAGTGGACCCAGACCACCACCGCCCGCGGGGAGACCGCCTACCTGCTCGACGCCGAGGGCGCGACGGTCGCGGTCACCGGCTCGGCGACCGACGACGAGCTGCGCACGCTCGCGGCGTCGGTGCAGCCCTACCAGGCGGGGTAGCGGCTCACCGGTCCTCGGCGGGAGCCGCCTTCTGCAGCCGCTCGCGGGCCTCGTCGAGCCAGTGCTGGCACACCCCGGCGAGCTCCTCGCCGCGCTCCCACAGCGCCAGTGACTCCTCCAGCGTCAGCCCGCCGCCCTCGAGCCTGCCGACGACGTCGGCCAGCTCCTCGCGGGCCTGCTCGTAGCTCTGCGTCGGGGCCGGCTCCGGGGTGCTCACGGCTGACCATCCTGCCGGTCCACCCGCACCGGGACGCGACCGCCGGCCACCCGGACCTGCAGCGCCTGCCCGTCGGCGACCTCGTCGGGGCTGCGCACCAGCGCGCCGTCGGCGGTCTGCACGAGCGCGTAGCCGCGGTCCAGGGTGGCCTGGGGCGAGAGCGCGGCGACCCGGGCCCGGGCGTGCTCGAGGTCGCGGACGGCGAGGTCCACGCGGTGGGTGAGCGTGCGGGTGGCCCGGGTGCGCAGTGCGAGGACCTCCTCGCCGCGCCCGGCCAGCAACCGCTCGGGCTCGGCCAGCGACGGACGGCTGCGCACCGACTCCAGCCAGCGCTCCTGCTGCTCGACGCGGGCGGTGACCAGCGCGCGGGCGCGTGCGCGCAGCCCGTCGACCAGGCGCCGCTGCTCCCCGATCTCGGGCACCACCCGGTGCGCCGCGTCGGTGGGCGTGGCCGCCCGGACGTCGGCGACGTGGTCGACCAGGGTGGTGTCGGTCTCGTGGCCGACCCCGGTGACCACCGGGGTGCGGCAGGCGGCGACCGCGCGCACCAGGCCCTCGTCGGAGAAGGGCAGGAGGTCCTCCACCGAGCCGCCGCCGCGGGCCAGCACGATGACCTCCACCTCGGGGTCGCGGTCCAGCCGCTGCAGCGCCTCGACCACCTCCTCCGCCGCCGCCGGGCCCTGCACGACGCAGTGCCGGACGGCGAAGCGGACCGCCGGCCAGCGGCGCCGCGCGGTGACCAGGACGTCGCGCTCGGCGGCGCTGTCCTTGCCGGTGACCAGCCCGACCACGGCGGGGGCGAAGGGCAGCGGGCGCTTGCGGTGGGCGTCGAAGAGGCCCTCGGCGGCCAGCAGGGTGCGGATCCGCTCGATGCGGGCCAGCAGCTCACCGAGGCCGACGGCGCGGATCTCGGTGGCGCGCAGGGAGAAGGAGCCGCGGGCGACGTAGTAGTCGGGCCGGGCCCGGACCAGCACCCGGGCGCCCTCGGTCAGGGCCGCGCCCGGCCGGTCGGCGACGTCGCGGGGGCAGGTGACCGGCACCGACAGGTCGGCGGCGGTGTCGCGCAGGGTGAGGAACACCGTGGCCGACCCGCGCCGGGACAGCTGGGCGACCTGGCCCTCCACCCACACCTCGCCGAGCCGGCCGATCCAGTCGGCGACCTTGCGGGCGACGGTGCGGACCGGCCACGGCTGGTCCGGGGACGACGGTGCGGTCACGCCCGCGAGCCTGCCAGGTGCACGTGCGGGGAGCTCCCAGCCACCACCCAGGGGGCGGGGGCAGGGTGCTGTGCGTGCGGTACGCGGTCGTGGGGAAGCTGGTGGGCGCGGTCGTGGTGGCCGGGGTACTCGTCGCCGCCGTCGCCGGGCCGTGGCTGGTGGGTCTCGACCTGGCCGGCCGGGCGGTGGGGGACAGCCAGGGCGCGGTCTCGACCAGCGCCGTGGACGAGGTGACGACCGCCCCGCTGCCCGGCGTGACCGCCGTGCTCGCCGCGGACGGGTCGACGATCACCGACTTCTACGACCGGTACCGGGTGCCGGTCACCGCCGACCGGATCGCCCCGGTCATGGGGACCGCGCTGGTCGACGTCGAGGACTCCCGCTTCTACGGCCACGGCGGGGTCGACCCGATCGGCACGCTGCGCGCGCTGGTGACCGACGTGTCCAGCGGCGGCGCCGCCCAGGGCGGCTCGACGATCACCCAGCAGCTGGTCAAGCAGACGCTGCTGCAGCGGGCCACGACCACGCAGGGGCAGCAGGAGGCCACCGCCGACACGCTCGCCCGCAAGGTCACCGAGGCCCGGCTCGCGCTCGCCGTGGACGCGCGGATGAGCAAGTCCGACATCCTCACCCGCTACCTGAACACGGTGTACTTCGGGCACGGCGCCTACGGGGTGCAGGCAGCGGCCCGGACCTACTTCTCCGTCGACGCCTCGGCGCTGACCCCGCTGCAGGCGGCCACGCTGGCCGGGCTGGTGCAGAACCCGTCGGCCGACGACCCGATCGCCCACCCCGACGTCGCGCAGGCCCGACGCGACGTCGTGCTCCACCGGATGCACGACCTCGGCGACCTGTCCGACGCCGACCTCGCCACCGACCTGGCCACCCCGGTCGCCACCACGCCGGGCGCGGCGCCCCCGCAGGGCTGCGCACAGGCGCTCGTGGGCGGGTTCTTCTGCAGCTACCTGCGGGAGTACCTGACCGGCACCCTCGGCCTGACCGACCAGCAGCTCGACGACGGCGGGCTCACCGTCCGGACCACGCTGGAGACCGGCGTGCAGCGCGCGGGCGACGCCGCGGTGGTGCGCACGGTGGCGCAGGACAGCCCGCTGGCCGCGGTCTACGACGTCGTCCAGCCCGGCACCGGGCACGTGCTGGCGATGAGCGTCAACCGCACCTACGGCTGCACCGGCGAGGGCTGCACCTCGGTGGACCTGCCCACCGCGGCGGCCCGTGGGTCGGGGTCGACCTACAAGCTGTTCACCGCGGCCTACGCACTGCAGCACGGGTACACCGCGTCGTTCACCCAGACCACGTCGGACCCCTACACCTCGACGGTCTACAAGGAGGACGGCGGCACCCGCGGGGCGCCCTACGTGGTGCGCAACGCCGGGCACTACCCGGAGACGCTGGACCTGGCCGATGCGCTGGTGGAGTCCTCGAACACCTTCTTCGTGGGGCTGGAGGACCACCTGGGCAGCGTCGAGGGCCCGGTCCGCGAGGCGCAGCGGCTGGGGCTGGCCTCGCTGACCGACGACGACGCGCAGCAGGTCATCGACGGGGAGCAGGGGTCGTTCACCCTCGGCCCGCTGGGCACCAGCCCGCTGGACCTCGCCGACGCCTACGCCACCGTGTTCTCCGGCGGCACGCAGTGCGACCCCACCCCGGTCACCGCCGTCCTGGCCGCGGACGGCTCGCCGCTCACCGGGGCCGGCGGCGGCGCGGTGGACACCGGCGAGCACTGCACACCGGGCGCGCTGCCCGCCCCGGTGGCGCACACGCTGGCCCAGGTCATGCGCGGCGACGTGGAGTCCGACATCGGGACCGCGAGCCGGGCGCGGGTGGCCGGCCACGACGTCGCCGGCAAGACGGGGACGACGCAGGGCAACGTGTCGGTGGCCTTCGTCGGCTCCACGCCCGAGTACACCGCCAGCGTGCTCGTCTTCGACCCGGACGAGGACGCGGACGTCGGCGGGTTCGGCGGCGGGAAGAGCGCGCAGATCTGGCACGACGCGATGGCACCGGTGCTCGCCGCCGGACCGACCGCGGACTTCCCGGCCGCCGACCGCCAGGTGCTGGGGGTCCCCGAGGGCGGGGACTGCCCCTTCACCGAGGGCGACCTGGGGCTGGTGTGCTGAGCGGGCGGGTCAGCCCTGCTCGCGGGCCAGCTTCTCCTTGCGGTTGCGCAGCAGCGTGAGGAACGGCGGCCGCGCCTGGTGCGCCTCCTCCCAGGCGAGGAGCTCGTCCACCGTCACCGGCTGGTAGCCGCGCAGCCGGCCCCGCAGCTGGGCGATGGTGAAGCCCTCGTACCCGGTGACCGGCGCCTCGGCGGCGACCTCGTGGGCGGCGTCGATCGCCTTCTCCGAGGCGGCGACGACGGCGTCGTCCTCGGCGGCGGAGTCGCTCATGCCGACGGCGAGCTCGTCGACGGCCGCGGTGATCTCGTCGGCGGCCGGGTCGTCCGGCAGCGCCGCGACGTCGGCGTCGGTGAGCGCGGCACCCCCGAGGTCGGCGGTCAGGCCGGTGGCGAGCAGCTCCTCGGTGGCCAACGTCTCGTCGGTCAGGTCGTCGTCACCGACCGCGGCGGCCTCGTCGACGACCAGCACGGGCTCCTCGACCGGCTCGTCGTCGGCGTCGTCGGCGTCGTCGGCGAGGGGCTCGTCGTCGACCAGGTAGCCGTCGGGGGCGAAGGCGTCCTCGGGGTCGACCGGGACGCGGTCGAAGGAGGAGCTGCGCGAGCCCAGCCCGCCCGTCGCGGCGGGCCGGGAGGGCGGCAGGTCGTCCTCGTCGTCGTCGAAGGTGGCCAGGCCCGGCTCGTCCTCGCCGCGCAGGCCGGTGAGCAGCTCGTCCCCGCGGGCGACCAGCCCGGAGTACTCCTGCTGCACCTTCAGCGCCGTCTGCATGGCCAGCCCGATCGCGCGGACGGGGAGGCCGGGGAGGGTCTCGGGCAGCCTGCGGGCCTCGTCCAGCAGCGTGGCGGCCAGCCCGGCGGCGGCGCGGACGGGTTCGGGGATCTCACGTGCCATGGGGGAAGCGTGCCCCAGCGAGCGCTGCGGCGCGCCCCCAGGCCCACGTACCGTGGGTGCCATGCCTGCTGATCAGCCCGGTCGTGTCCTGCTCGCCGACCCCCGTGGCTACTGCGCCGGTGTCGACCGCGCGGTGATCGCGGTGGAGAAGGCCCTGGAGATCCACGGCGCCCCGGTCTACGTCCGGAAGCAGATCGTGCACAACAAGCACGTCGTGGCCACCCTCGAGCGCCGCGGTGCGGTGTTCGTCGAGGAGACCGACGAGGTGCCCGAGGGCGCGGTCGTGGTCTTCAGCGCGCACGGGGTGTCCCCGGCGGTGCACGAGCAGGCCGCCGCGCGTCAGCTGCGCACCATCGACGCGACCTGCCCCCTGGTCACCAAGGTGCACAAGGAGGCCAAGCGGTTCGCCGCCGACGACTACGACATCCTGCTGATCGGCCACCGCGGGCACGAGGAGGTCGAGGGCACGATGGGCGAGGCGCCGGAGCGCACCCAGCTCGTCGACGGTGCCGAGGACGTCGCCAACGTGCAGGTCCGCGACCCCGAGAAGGTCGTCTGGCTGTCGCAGACCACGCTGTCGGTCGACGAGACCCTGGCCACGGTGGACCAGCTCAAGGGCCGGTTCCCGGGTCTGCAGGCGCCCCCGAGCGACGACATCTGCTACGCCACGCAGAACCGCCAGCAGGCCGTCAAGCAGATGGCCGGCGAGTGCGACCTGGTGCTGGTCGTGGGGTCGACCAACTCGTCGAACTCGGTGCGCCTGGTCGAGGTGGCGCTGGAGGCCGGCGCCCGGGCGTCCTACCTCGTCGACTACGCCTCCGAGGTCGACGAGGCCTGGCTGGAGGGCGTCTCGACCGTCGGGGTCACCAGCGGCGCCTCGGTGCCGGAGATCCTGGTCAGCGAGCTGCTGGACTGGCTGGCGCAGCGCGGCTACCCGGACGTGGAGACGGTCAAGGCGGCCGAGGAGCGGCTGGTGTTCGCGCTGCCGCAGGAGCTCAAGCAGCGGCGGCAGGCCCTCGCGGTCGACACCTCGGCGACCGACTGACCGGGCGGTCCCGCGCCGGTCGGCGCGGGACCAGCCGGGCTCAGCGGCGGGAGACCGCCCGGACCAGGGCGACGACCAGGGCGGCGCCGACGGCGATGGCCATGGCGGGGAAGCCCCGGATGAGCAGCGTCGCGATCGTCGGCAGCGAGAGGGTGGCCGACGGCGCGAGGACGATGTTGACCAGGGCGACGCCGACGAAGACCAGCGGCGGGGCCACGACGACGGTGGCCAGGTCGCGCCGGCGGACCAGGAACCCGGCCGCGACCGTGGAGCCGACGAGCGCGATCGTCGTGATCAGGCCCAGGCCGGTGCCGAGGTAGGAGTCGGCGGCGCCGGCCGCCAGCGTGACCAGGAAGACACCGAGCACGCCGAGGGCGCCGGCGACGCCCCGCTGCGGCGGTGCGCTGCGACGGGCGGTGCGCCGGGGCGCGGGGCGGGCGTCCCGCCCGGGTGCCGGGCGGGAGGAGTACGGCGCCCGAGGAGCCGGCCCGTCGTAGGACCAATCGTCGGGCTCCGCGCCCCGGGGACGCGGTGCGGCGGAGCGGGGCCGGGGGGCCCCGCCACCCAGGTCGCTGCGCTGGCTGCGCTCGGCACGCACGGCGCCCTCCCGCCTGGACTCGACAGCACTGACCGGTGCGATGGTGCACCTCCTCGCTCCCGGCAGCACCCCTGAGCGGCCGCCGATCGATCACCGCACGGTAACGGCCGAACCTGTCCAGGAGCTGGAGGCGGGCTCGGCGCAGGTGGGCGCGTCGCGCACGACCGACCGGTCAGCCGGTGCGCAGCTCCGGGTCGGGTGCGGGGTGCAGCTCGCGCACCTGGGCGCTCACCGGGGCCGGGGTGGGCACCGGGGTGGCGGCCACCCCGAGGTCGTCGAAGCGACGGGCGGTGGTGAGCACGGACCGCTCGTAACTGCCGACCGTGTCGTTGAACCGGCCCACCGCCGACCCCAGCGCCGAGCCCAGCTTGGTGAGGTGGCCCGACAGCGTGCCCAGCCGGGTGTGCAGCAGGCGGCCCACCTCCAGGACCGCGCCGGCGTCGCGGGCCAGCCGCTCGGTGCGCCAGGAGTAGGCGACGGTGCGCAGCAGCGCCAGCAGGGTGCTCGGGGTGGCGATCACCACGTCGCGGCCGAACGCGTGCTCCAGCAGCCCCGGCTCGGCCTCCAGCGCGGTGGTGAGGAAACCGTCGGAGGGCACGAACAGCACGGTGAACGGGGCGGCCGGGTCGAACGCGGTCGGGTAGCGGCGCGCGGCCAGCGCCTCGACGTGGGCCCGCAGCTGGCGGGCGTGCTCGGCCACCCGGGCGACCCGGACCGCCTCGTCGGTGGCCTGGACGGCCTCGATCCACCCGGCGAAGGGCACCTTGGCGTCGACCACCACGTGCTTGCCGTCGGCCAGGGTGACCACCAGGTCGGGGCGCACCCCCGCACCGAGGTCGTTCACCGCGGACGGCTGCTGCACGAAGTCGGCGTGCTCCAGCAGGCCCGCGACCTCGACCAGCCGGCGCAGCTGCACCTCGCCCCACCGGCCGCGCACGTGCGGGGTGCGCAGTGCGGTGACCAGGGCGGCGGTCTCCTGGCGCAGCAGCGCGGAGGTCTGCCCGACGGTGCCCACCTGCTCGCGCAGCTCGCCGTGCGCGGTGGCCCGGTCGCGCTCGATGCCGGCCAGCAGCCGGTGCAGGTGGTCCAGCGACTCGTGCACCGGCTCCAGGCCGTCGGGCTGCGGGGCCCGGCGCCGGAGCACGGCGACGAGGCCGAGGGTGACCGCGGTGGCCAGCAGCGCACCGACGAGCAGGCCCAGCAGCAGGGAGGCGGCGTCCATGGCCCGGAGCGTGCCCGAGGGGTACGACAGAACCGGTCAGGCGGGCACCGGGGTGTGCGCGGCCTCGTGGTCGAGCAGCCACCGCTTGACCGGCGTCCCCCAGCGGAACCCGCCCAGCCCGCCGCCGGTGGCCAGCACCCGGTGGCAGGGCACGAACAGCGCGGCGGCGTTGCGGGCGCAGGCACCCGCGGCGGCGCGGACGGCGGCGGGTCGGCCGCAGCGGGCGGCGAACTCCGCGTAGCTGTCGGGCCGCCCGGCCGGCACGGTGCGCAGCACGTCCCACGCCTCCTGCAGGAACGGGCCGGAACGCTGGCGGACGACCACGCCCTCGACCGCGGCGACGTCCCCGGCGTGGAAGGCGTCGACGAGGTCGAGCACGGGCAGCCGGTCGACCGCGGTCACCTCGGCCGGGCGCAGCGACCGGTGCACGACGGGCAGCAGGTCGCCGATGTCGGCGGTCCAGCCGCTGGCGAGCACGGCGTCGTCCTGCACCAGCACGGTGAACGGACCGATCGGGGTGCCGGTGGTGGCGTGCAGCGCGGTCATGGCGAGTCCTCCGGGTGGCGGGTGAACAGGGCGGGGGCGGACATCGCCCACAGGTGCAGCACGGCGTAGGAGCGCCAGGGCCGCCAGCGGGTGGCGGCGTCGGCGTCCGAGCTGCCGAGGGCGGTGAGGGCGCGGCGCAGGGCGAGGTCGCCGGGCAGCCACACGTCGGGGTCGCCGAGCCCGCGCAGCGCGACGAGCGCGACGGTCCAGGGGCCGATGCCGGGCAGGGCGAGCAGGGCGCGGCCGGCCTCGGCGCGGTCGGCGCCGGGGCCGAGGTCGACGTCGCCGCCGATCAGCGCGGCGGCGAGGGCGTGCACCGTGCTGCGGCGCTTGCCGGTCAGCCCGACCGCGCCCAGGTCGGCGTCGACGAGGGCCCCGGGCCGGGGGAAGGCGTGGGTCAGCGTGCCGACCGGCTCCGGCAGGGGCGTGCCGGCCGCGGTGAGCACCCGGGCGGTGAAGGTGCGGGCGCCGGCGAGGGAGACGTGCTGGCCGAGCACTGCCCGCACGGCCGCCTCCACGGCGTCGGGGTGGGTGGGCACCCGCCGTCCCGGGGCTGCCCGGACCAGCCGGGTCAGCGCGGGGTCGGCGGCGAGCACGTCGTCCACCGCGGTCGGGTCGGCGTCCAGGTCGAGCAGGTGCCGGCAGCGGGCGACCGCCGTCCCCAGGTCGCGCAGCTCGGTCAGGTGCAGCCGGGCGGTGACCGAGGCGCCGTCGGCACCGGGGGACAGCCGGACGACGGCGGGCCCGTGCGGCAGGTCGAGCACCCGGGAGAAGGTGGTGCCGTCCCACTCCTCGAGGCCGGCGACGGCGTGGCCGCCCAGGAACAGCAGCACCTCCTCGGCGCTGAACGGGGCGCGGGCGGCCAGCCGCAGGGTGAGCCAGCCCGAGGAGCCGCGACCGGTGCGCGAGCGGGAGCCGCGCAGGCCGGTGGGGGTGGTGGCGAAGACCTCCCGGACGGTGTCGTTGAACTGCCGGACGCTGGCGAACCCGGCGGCGAAGGCGATGTCGGCGACGGGGAGGTCGGTGGTCTCCAGCAGCACCCGGGCGGTCTGCGCGCGCTGGGCGCGCGCCAGGGCCAGCGGGCCGACCCCGAGCTCGCCGACGACGAGCCGGTGCAGCTGGCGCTCGCTGTACCCGAGCGCGGCCGCGAGTCCGGCGACCCCGCTGCGCTCGACCTCGCCGTCGGCGACCAGCCGGACGGCGCGGGCGACGACATCGGCCCGGACGTCCCACTCGGGGGACCCCGGGACGGCATCGGGCCGGCAGCGGCGGCAGGCGCGGAAGCCGGCGGCCTGCGCACCGGCCGCCGTCGGGTGGAACTCGACGTTGCCCGGCAGCGGCGTGCGGGCCGGGCAGGAGGGCCGGCAGTAGATGCCGGTGGTGTGCACGGCGGTGAAGAACCACCCGTCGAAGCGGGCATCGCGGCTGGCCACGGCGCGGTAGCAGCGCTCGGCGTCCAGGCCCTGGCCCCCGCGGCGGCCCTCCAGCAGTTCGGTCACGCCACCGAGCATGCCAGCGGGGGAGGGAGCGCTCTGGCGGGAATCGGACACGGCGGTGCGCGTGCCGGGCGGGGCTGCCGATACCGGGCAGGACCAGCCCCGTCCCGGAAGCAGGACCCATGCGCGTCGTCGTCTGCAAGACCGTCTTCAACGGCCTGAGCTACCACCGGGTGGAGGAGCCGACCCGCGCGGTCAACGAGGCCGGCATCGGGGTCGAGGTGCTCATCGGTCGCGGGCTGGCCACCACCATGAGCACCGGACCCGACCCGGTGGTGCTCGACGTCGACGACCAGGGTGCCGACGTGGTGGTCATGCAGCTGCCGAAGACCGTCGAGATGCTGCAGTGCCTGCGGATCCTGCAGGCCCGGGGGGTGGCGGTCGTGGTCGAGGTCGACGACCTGCTCCACGGGGCCTCCGTCGGCCACATCGGGCACCACATGTCGCAGAACGGGACGGCCCAGCGTGTCCTGGAGTGCGCCCGCGAGGCCGACCTGGTCACCGTCACGACCCCGGCCCTGCTCAAGGAGTACGCCCGCCACGGCCGGGGTGCCGTCGTCCCGAACGCCATCCCGCGCCGTGTCGCCGAGCTGCCGCCCGCGTACGAGCGCGGGTCGGACCCGGCGGTGGTCGGCTGGACCGGCAACGTGCTGGGGCACCCCTACGACCTGCAGGAGATGGGGTCAGGTCTGCAGCAGGCGCTGGACGCCACCGCGGGGAACAGCGAGTTCGTCGTGGTCGGCCAGAAGTGGGACCTGGCCGCGCGCCTCGGGCTCAGGGCCGAGCCGCGTGAGGTGCCCTGGCAGCGGGACGTCGACGACTACCTGGCGCTGGTCGGCGAGACGCTGGACATCGGGCTCGCACCGTTGCGCGTGGACCGCTTCAACACCTCGAAGAGCTGGCTGAAGGTGCTGGAGTACGCCGCCCGCGGGGTCTTCGCCGTCCGGTCGCCGATCGTGGAGTACGACCGACTGGGCCTCGGCTACCGGGCGCGGGCCGCACGGGACTGGGCCAAGGCCATCACCCGGGCCGTGCAGGAGCCGGAGTGGCGTGTGGAGCAGGCGCGCGCCGCGCGCGAGGTCGTGCTGGAGCGGCACCTCGTCGAGCACCGGGTGCCCCAGTGGGTGGGTGCGTGGGAGCAGGCCGTCGCCCACCGCGCCGCAGCGCTGGGGAAGGCCGCGGTGACGGTCGGCTGAGCTCCACGGCCCCGTACCCTGGCTCCTCGTGAGTCTCACCATCGGGATCGTCGGCCTGCCCAACGTCGGCAAGTCGACCCTGTTCAACGCGTTGACCAAGAACGACGTCCTGGCGGCGAACTACCCGTTCGCGACCATCGAGCCGAACGTGGGCGTCGTCGGCGTCCCCGACTCCCGGCTGGGTCTGCTGGCGGAGCTGTTCGGCAGCGCGAAGACGATCCCGGCGACGGTGTCCTTCGTCGACATCGCCGGCATCGTGCGCGGGGCCAGCGAGGGGCAGGGGCTGGGCAACAAGTTCCTGGCCAACATCCGCGAGTCCGACGCGATCTGCCAGGTCATCCGGGTGTTCGCCGACCCCGACGTCGTGCACGTCGACGGCAAGGTCTCGCCGAAGGACGACATCGAGACGATCAACACCGAGCTCCTGCTCGCCGACCTCCAGACGCTGGAGAAGGCGGTCCCGCGGCTGGAGAAGGAGATGCGCAAGGACAAGGACCGCAAGGCGCTGCACGACGCCGCGGTCGCTGCGCAGCAGGTGCTGGACGGCGGCCGGACGCTGTTCGCCGCGGGGGTGGACACCGAGCCGCTTCGCGAGCTGGGCCTGATGACCACCAAGCCGTTCCTCTACGTGTTCAACGTGGACTCCGACGAGCTGGGCAACACCGAGCTGCTCGACGAGCTGCGCGCGCTGGTGGCCCCCGCCGAGGCGATCGTGCTCGACGCGCAGACCGAGGCCGAGCTGGCCGAGCTGCCCGACGAGGAGGCCGCCGAGCTCCTGGCCGCCGTCGGCCAGGAGGAGCCGGGCCTGCACCAGCTCGCCCGGGTCGGCTTCGCCACCCTGGGCCTGCAGACCTACCTGACCGCCGGCCCCAAGGAGTCCCGCGCCTGGACGATCCCGGTCGGGGCCACCGCGCCGCAGGCCGCCGGGGTGATCCACACCGATTTCCAGCGCGGCTTCATCAAGGCCGAGGTCGTGTCCTTCGACGACCTGGTCGCGGCCGGCTCGATGGCCGAGGCCAAGTCCCGCGGCCAGGTGCGCATCGAGGGCAAGGACTACGTCATGGCCGACGGCGACGTCGTGGAGTTCCGCTTCAACGTCTGACTGGCGAAAAACCTCCAGCTCAGAGGCTTACCTGAGTCATCTAGTCCGCAGATAGTCCGCCGGAAGATCGAGCGAGGCGGCCATCAGGCTGTCCGTCGCGGCCCGTGTGCGGTCGTCCGCGTCGGGCCACAGGTGGCTGTAGCTGTTCAGCGTCGTGGTCGCCGAGGCGTGCCCGAGTGCCCGCTGCACGGTCACCACATCGCAGCCCGAGGCGATCAGGCCGGAGGGGAAGAAGTGCCGGAGGTCGTGCAGCCGGATGCCGGTCAGACCGGCGCCCGCCTGCGCCCGACGCCAGAGATGACCGACGGTGTTCTGGTGCGGAGGTGTACCAGCGGGAGTGGGGAAGAACCACCGGTCGCGGTCCCCGTCGGCGAGGAATGCCTCGACGTGCGTGCCGAGCATGGTGAGCAGCCGGTCGGGGACGACGACGGTCCGCTCCGATCCGTGCTTCGGCGGGCGGATGTCGGCGGTGCGGTCGAGGCCGCGTTGCACCTGCCGGCTGACCCGGATGCGTCGGCGGAGGAAGTCGACATCCCCGATCTGGAGCCCGGCGGCCTCACCGAGCCGGAGGCCAGCGAAGGCGCACACGGCTATGAAGGCGGCGAAGCGCGGGTCGGCCGCTGCGATGAGCCTGCCGACCTCTGCGGGCGTGGGGATGGTCATGGTGTGCTCGACGCGCCGGCAGCGGGGGAGTGTCACCCCCTCGCTGGGGTCGGTGGCGATGACCCGGTCGCGGACGGCGCCGCGGAACACCGACCGGAGGTTCTTCGACACCGAAGGCGTCAAGGGTGCGTCCCTGGCCCAACGAGATGCGTTCCGGCCACCGGGGGCGAAGATGGTCGACTTCGTCGTGCCAGAACTGATCCACCGCGGTCACTGGACACACGCATTCGCCAGGGACGGAGTGGCTCGCGCCCTTGCAGCGGACCTGCCCCCTTATCAGCGCCGGTGGTTTGCCGAGCTTGAGGACAACCTGCAACGCATCGGCGACCGATCCAAGGCGCTTGACGACGACGGTCCCGGTAGACCGTCGCCTGCGGACGTCTGCAGGAACGAGCGACCAGAACGTCCTGGAGGGCTGTAGCCGGGTGTACTGGTTTCGTACCCGAAGTTGGGACGCGTCGTAGTGGTTCAAGACGATGGCCGGCGATCGGACGAGTCGGAGCTCGGCGGCAGCGCAATCTGTGAGCCATGACCGAAGCGGGGAACCGAGTTGTGGATCTCGGTCGACGGGGTTGCTCACACGGTGGCCCTGCCTGACTGGCGAGTGGCTATCGGTGAGGGGCGGGGCCGGCTCGAGACACTCAGCACGGCTGAGAGGTCGCTGCTCGAGACCGAGCTCGCCGGTGTCGAAGAGGATCTGTTCGCCGAGCTCGGCAGCCACACGGTGGAGCCGGCCGTCGAGGATCTCTTCGTGGGACTAGTTCCGCCGCCCCTTCAAGTGCGATGCTCCGGTCACGGAGCGGCTTTCGTTGCGGCAGTCGTGACGACCATCGTGCAGGCGGATCCTCGCTGGGACGACCTGGAGGTCCTGCCGGTGCGGTTGCCGCAGCAGGAGGTCGCGCGGCTCGCTGCCGTCCAGACCGGCCTGCCGGAGGACGCCTTCCGGTTCCTGTCCCCGCGGCCCAGGTCCCCCGAGCACGGCCGCATGTGGGTACGGACGGCGAAGCAGGTCAGCCAGCAGCTCCGCCGGTCACCGGCCGAGCCGATCAGCCCCCTCCTCCACCGGGCGTTGGTGGTGCTCGCGGCCGCGACCGCGTTGGAGGTCTTCCCGAGCACGGCCCTGACGCGGGGGTACCTCCCGGCACCGGGGGACGTGCGCCCGGCTGCCGTGCGCCGGGCGGTCGCCTACATCGACGCGCACCTGTCCCTGCCGATCACCACCGGCGACGCCGCCGCGGCGGCCGGCACGTCACCCCACGCACTGCGGGTCGCCTTCCGCCGGCACCTCGGCACCTCGGTCGGCGCCTACCTGCGGAGGGCGCGGTGTTCCGCGGCCCGCCGCGACCTCGACGCCGCGGAGGACGGGGGAGCGGCCATGCGGTCGGTGTCCCTGCGGTCCGTGGCCCTGCGGTGGGGCTTCGCCGGTGCGGGTGACCTGCGCGCCGCCCTCGCCGCTGACCGTCCCGCCCGTTGACCCCGACCGGTCGAGGTCCCCACCGCGGGTCAGGGGCGCAGGAACACGTCGTCCAGCGTCACCGTGGTCAGACCGCGCGAGACCACGAGCTGGTGCAGCTGCGGGAACACCGTGGTCACCGGGGTGAAGTTCAGGTGCCCGATCACGATGTGCTGGGGCAGGAACCACTGGTCGGCGAAGCCGAGCAGCGCCTCGGGCGTGATCAGCGCGGAGTCCGACAGCGACCCGTACCAGAGCACCGGGCAGGTGTAGCCGATCTCGGCGGCCGCGGCGTCGGTGGCGGCGTCGCGGTAGCCGTACGGCGGCCGGTAGTAGGGCCGCATGTCCACCCCGTAGGTGGCCTGCACGAAGTCGTGGTTGCGCTGCAGCTCGTCCTGGACCCCGGCGGCCGACAGCGAGGTCAGGTCGGCGTGGCTCCAGGTGTGGTTGCCCAGCTGGATGCGGCCGTCGGCGACCAGCGGCCGCAGCAGGTCGGCGTTCTCGGTCCACGCGGGCTTGGACCCGTTGAGGAAGAACGTCAGCCGGGTGCCGGTGTCGCGGCCGAACTCCGTGTAGGCGCGCACCACGGAGACGTCGTCGCCGTCGTCGACCGTCCAGGCCAGCGACGAGCCCTCGCCGGGCAGCCCGGTCAGCCTGCCCGGCGGGATCGGTACCCGGGCCAGCTGCGGCGCCGGGAAGGTGGGGGAGGGCGTCGTGGTGGGCGCGGTGGTGGTCGGCCGCGGCGTGGTGGGCGGTGCGGCCTGCGGGGCCGGCGCGGACCCGGTGCCGCAGCCGGCGAGCACCGCGGCGCCGCCGGCGAGCGCGGAGGCGAGGAAGCGTCGTCGGTCCACGGCGGCGAGGCTACGTCGCGGTCGTGGTCGTGCCGGGGCTCAGGTCAGGGTGTCGGACTGCCGATGGAGAAGCCATGACGACGACGGTGTGCGATGCCGTGCAACGGGCGGGCACGGTGGCGGCGACGCTGTCGGCCGACCCCGGGGGCGACGACCTGTTCTCCGCGGCCGGCTGGCTGAGCACCGCGGTCACCGAGGCCCTCGAGGCCCGCGACCTGGCGGTCCTGGCACCGATCTGACCGGTCGTAGGGTCGTGGTCGTGCCGAACGTGTTCACCGACTACGCGCAGACCCACTGGGTGCCCATCAACGGCGACATGGTCACCGTGCAGACCGTCGACGCGGCCGGCCGGCGCGAGACCCACGTGCTGTCGGTCGCCGACGCGCTCGCCCAGTTCAAGGTGAAGTACCCGTTCGTGGACGACGCCCAGGCCGCCGAGCTGTTCGCCCGCGGCGGCTGAGGTCAGTGCGCGGCGGCCTTGCCGCCGCGCTTCGGGACCAGGTGCAGCACGGCCACGACGACCGCCCCCACCACGACGCCGACGACCGCCGACAGCGCCGTGTTGGTCAGCCAGCCCAGCACCCCGCCCAGCCCGCCGGTGGCGTCGTGCACGGCCACCTCGACGTGGTGCACCAGGTCGTAGGGCCAGGTCCAGCCCAGCTCCTCCGCGCCCACCAGCAGGATGTGCCCGCCCACCCACAGCATCGCGGCCACGCCGACCGTGGCCAGCGTCGACAGCACCACCGGCATGGCCTTGACCAGCCCGCGGCCGAGCGCGGCGACACCCTTCGACGGCTTCGCGGCCAGTGCGACGCCGGCGTCGTCCATCTTCACGATCAGCCCGACGACGCCGTAGACCAGCGCGGTGATCAGGACCGCGACGACGACCAGGATGATCGCCCGGGACAGGAACGGCTCGGTGTCGACCTCGTTGAGCGCGATCACCATGATCTCGGCGGACAGGATGAAGTCGGTGCGCACAGCCCCCGACACCACCGTCTTCTCGTGCTCGGCGGGGTCCGTGGTGGTGTCCTCGGCGGCCGCGGTCTCCTCCGGGTGGTGGCCCGAGACCTTCTCCCACAGCTTCTCCGCGCCCTCGTAGCAGAGGTAGGCGCCGCCGACCATGAGGATCGGGGTCAGCAGGAAGGGCAGGAACTGCGACAGCAGCAGGATCGCCGGCAGGATGATCAGCAGCTTGTTGCGGATCGACCCCTTGGCGATCCGCCAGATGATCGACAGCTCCCGTTTCGGCTCGAGCCCCTGCACGTAGCGCGGGGTGACCGCGGCGTCGTCGACGACGACACCGGCGGCCTTGACCCCGGCGCGCCCGGCGGCGGCGCCGATGTCGTCCAGCGACGCGGCCGACAGCCGCACCAGGGCGGCGACGTCGTCGAACAGGGCGAACAGGCCGCTGGCCATCATCGGCTCCCGGGGACGCTCAGCAGGGTCACAGCGCGAGGCTAGGGCATCTCACCGCAGCTGGGCCTCCTTGGGCGCGAGCCCGCGGGCCGCCTCTGCGGCCACCTGCTCGCGGGAGGCGCCGCCCGCGGCCACGACCACGGCCCCCACCAGGCCCTCCACCAGCGGCGCCGCCGACAGCGTCGTCCGCTCCCGGACGTCGTCGGGCAGGAACTCCAGCGCCGTCTCCGCCGACAGCACCGCGCTGCCCAGGTCCATGAGGACGACGGTGCCCTCGCCGCCGTCGGCCGCCTCGATCGCTGCCGACACCGCCATGGCGTCGGTGCCCAGCCCGCCGTCCTCGGTCCCCGCCGCCACCTCGACCGCCAGCTCGCGGCCGGGCAGCATCTGCCGGGCCAGCTCGACGGCGGCGTCGGCCAGCGCCCGGCTGTGCGAGACGACGACGATGCCGACGCTCACCGGAGGGTCTCCGCGGCGGCCCGCAGCAGCAGCGCGGTGGAGGTCGCGCCGGGGTCGGCGTGGCCGGCGCTGCGCTCGCCCAGGTAGCTGGCCCGGCCCTTGCGGGCGACCAGCGGCACGGTGGCGTCGCGGCCGTCGGCGGCGGCCTGCGCGGCCTCGGCGACCGACCCGCCCGCGTCGAGGACGTCGCAGGCGGGGCCCAGTGCGTCGACCATCGTCTTGTCGCCGGGCTCGGCCTTGCCGCGGGCCAGCACACCGTCGAACCCCGCGCGCAGGGCCGGGGCGAACCCGCCGTCGACCGCGCCGGCCATCCGCAGGAACAGCGTGCCGTACAGGGGCCCGCTCGCCCCGCCGACCTTGGAGACCAGGGTGGCGCCGGTCTTCTTGAGCAGCGCGGCGGCGTCGGCCGGGGGAGCCTCCTGCAGCGCGGCGAGGACGGCGGTCATGCCGCGGTCGAGGTTGGCGCCGTGGTCGGCGTCGCCGATCGCGGAGTCCAGCGCGGTCAGCTCGTCCCTGTGCTCGTGGACCAGCTCGGCGAACCGGCGCAGCCAGGCGGTCAGCTCCTCGGGGTTCACGCGCCCCACCGGAGCCCGGGGGTGACGACCGGGGCGTCCCACAGCCGCAGCAGGTCGTCGTCGGCCCTGAGGAGCGTGACGGTGGCGCCGGCCATGTCCAGGCTGGTCATGTAGGGCCCGACCAGGGAGCGGGCGATGGCGACGCCGGCCTTGTCCAGCAGGGCGGCGACCTCGGCGTAGACCACGTAGAGCTCCAGCAGCGGGGTGGCGCCCAGGCCGTTGACGAAGCAGATGACGCCCTCGCCGCCGGTGAACGACAGGTCCGACAGGATCGGCTCGACCAGCATCTCCGCCACCTCGCGCGCGGGGGCCAGCGGCACCCGGCGGCGGCCGGGTTCGCCGTGGATGCCGATGCCGATCTCCATCTGGTCCTCGGGCAGGTCGAACGTCGGCTTGCCCGCGGCCGGCACCGTGCACGAGGTCAGCGCCGTGCCCATGCTGCGGCCGGCGTCGTCGACCCGGCGGGCGAGGTCGGCGACCTCGGCCAGCGGACGGCCCTCCTCGGCGGCGGCACCGACGATCTTCTCCAGCAGCACGGTGGTGCCCACCCCGCGGCGACCGGCCGTGTAGAGGCTGTCGGTGACCGCGACGTCGTCGTCGACCACCACGGTGACGACCTCGGTGCCGCTCTCGGCGGCGACCAGCTCGGCGGCCATCTCGAAGTTCATCACGTCGCCGGTGTAGTTCTTCACGATGTGCAGGACGCCGGCGCCGCCGTCCACGCCCTGGGTGGCCGCGACCACCTGGTCGGGCACGGGGGAGGTGAAGACCTCGCCGGCGCAGGCGGCGTCGAGCATGCCGCGGCCGACGAACCCGCCGTGCATGGGCTCGTGGCCCGACCCGCCGCCGGAGACCAGGCCGACCTTGCCCTGCCGGGGCCCGTCGCCGCGGAACACCACCCGGTTCTCGTGGTCCACCCGCAGCTCGGGGTGGGCCAGCGCCATCCCGCGCAGGGCGTCGGCGACGACGTCGGCGGGGTCGTTGATCAGCTTCTTCATGGTCCGACGCTAGGACCCCGGGGGCGCTCCCACAACGGGTCGCACCCAGCTGTGCCAGGTGCGCGAGGGATCGCGTCGGCTGACCACCACCGGCCCGTCCACGGCGAACCCCAGCGCGGCGTAGAGCCCGACCGCCGGCGCGTTGTCGTCGAACACGCGGGCCACCAGCCGTCCCGCCCCCTGCTCGGCCGCCCAGCGGTGCACGGCGTCGACCAGGAGCCGGCCGACGCCCTGGCCCCGCGCGGTGGGGGAGACCCACATGCCCGACAGCACGGCGTCGCCGTCCTCCCGGGTGCCGCTGACCAGACCCGGCGGGTGGGACAGGAACCAGGCCGCGTCGGTGACGCGCTCGCGCCACCGGTCGGGGGTGAGGTCGCGCTCGCCCTCCAGGGTGGGGCCGAAGGCGTCCGGGTCCGCGCGCAGGGCGCGGAGCCGGACGTCGCGCAGCAGCGCCCAGTCGGCGGCGTCGAGCCGGCGGATCAGGAGCCGGCCACCTCGGCGAAGGCCTCCTCGACCACGTCGAGGGCCTCGACGAGCAGGTCGTGGCCGATGACCAGCGGGGGCAGGAACCGCAGCACGTTGCCGTAGGAGCCGGCGGTGAGGACGACGACGCCGCGGGCGTGGCAGGCCTTGGCCACCGCGCCGGCGAGCGCGGCGTCGGGCTCGGTGGTGCCGGGCACGACCAGCTCGACGGCGATCATCGCGCCGCGGCCGCGCACGTCGCCGATGGCGGGGAACCGCTGGGCCAGGGTGCGCAGCCGGGGCAGCATCACCTCGCCGACGGCGCGCGCGGCGCCGACCAGGTCCTCGGCCCGCATGGTCTCGATCGCGCCCAGCGCCGCGGCGCAGGCGACCGGGTTGCCGCCGTAGGTACCGCCCAGCCCGCCGGGGTGGACGGCGTCCATGATCTCCGCGCGGCCGGTGACGGCGGCCAGCGGGAGGCCGCCGGCCATGCCCTTGGCGGTGGTGACCAGGTCGGGGACGACGCCCTCGGCGTCGACGCCGAACCAGGCGCCGGTGCGGCAGAAGCCGGACTGGATCTCGTCGGCGATGAACACCACGCCGTGGGCGGTGCACCACTCGCGCAGCGCGGTGAGGAACCCCGGGGCCGGCTCGATGAACCCGCCCTCGCCCTGCAGCGGCTCGATGAGCACCGCGGCGGTGTTGCCGGCGCCGACCTGCACCTCGATCTGGGAGATCGCGCGGGCCGCGGCGTCGGGGCCGGTCAGGCCGTCGCGGTAGGGGTAGCTCATCGGCACCCGGTAGACCTCGCCGGCGAAGGGCCCGAAGCGGTGCTTGTACGGCATGTTCTTGGCGGTCAGGGCCATCGTGAGGTTGGTGCGGCCGTGGTAGGCGTGGTCGAAGACGACGACGGCCTGCCGGCCGGTGGCGTGGCGGGCGATCTTGACGGCGTTCTCGACGGCCTCGGAGCCGGAGTTGAACAGCGCGCTCTTCTTCGCGTGGTCGCCGGGGGTGAGCTCGGCGAGGGCCTCGCAGACGGCGACGTAGCCCTCGTAGGGGGTGACCATGAAGCAGGTGTGGGTGAAGTCCGCGACCTGGGCCTGCACGGCCTCGACCACCCGGGGCGCGGCGTTGCCGACGCTGGTCACGGCGATGCCGGAGCCCAGGTCGATGAGGGTGTTGCCGTCGACGTCCTCGAGCACGCCACCGCCGGCGCGGGTGATGAAGACCGGCAGCGTGGTGCCCACCCCGGCCGACACCGTCGCGGCGCGGCGGGCCATGAGCTCGACCGACCGGGGGCCGGGGATCTCGGTGACCAGGTGACGGCGCTGCTGCAGGCCGGTCTGGTCCAGCACGTCGGTCATGGGTGTCTCCTCACAGGCGGTCGGTCCCCGTCATGGTGTCACCGATCGACCGCGAACGGGGAATCCGTCGCGGAGAAGTGTCCTGACGACGGAAAGGGGCGGTCGACCCGGAGGTCGACCGCCCCTTTCCGTGGGGTGGGTCAGCTCAGCTCGCGGGCACCGCGTTGGCGCGCAGGGCGCCGAGCAGGTCGTGGTTGAGCCGGGAGATGGTCTCCATGGAGATGCCCTTCGGGCACACCGCGGAGCACTCGCCGATGTTGGTGCAGCCGCCGAAGTCCTCGGCGTCCTGCTGGGCGACCATCTTGACCACGCGCGAGTCGCGCTCGGGCTGGCCCTGCGGCAGCAGACCCAGGTGGGTCACCTTGGCCGCGGTGAACAGCATCGCCGAGCCGTTCGGGCAGGCCGCCACGCAGGCGCCGCAGCCGATGCAGGTCGCCGCGTCGAAGGCGGCGTCGGCGTCGACCTTGGGCACCGGGGTGGCGTGCGCGTCGGGGGCGGTGCCGGTGGGCGCGGAGATGAACCCGCCGGCGGAGATGATCCGGTCGAAGGCGGACCGGTCGACGACGAGGTCCTTGACGACCGGGAAGCCCCCGGAGCGCCACGGCTCGATGTCGATGGTGTCGCCGTCGGAGAAGGACCGCATGTGCAGCTGGCAGGTGGTGGTCTGCTCGGGACCGTGCGCGATCCCGTTGATCATCAGCCCGCAGCTGCCGCAGATGCCCTCACGGCAGTCGTGGTCGAAGGCGATGGGGTCCTCGCCGTCGAGGATGAGCTGCTCGTTGAGGACGTCGAGCATCTCGAGGAACGACATGTCCTCGGACACGTCGGTCAGGTGGTAGTTGGCCATCTTCCCCTTGACCTGGGGGGAGGGCTGGCGCCAGACCCGGAGGGTCAGCTGCATCGTGTCTCAGCTCCGTTGATCGTTACTTGTAGCTGCGCTGGGCGAGGTGGACGTACTCGTACTCGAGCGCTTCGCGGTGCAGGACCGGCGGCTCGCCCTCGGGCGTCCAGCCCCAGGCGGCGACGTAGGCGAACTCCTCGTCGTTGCGCAGTGCCTCGCCCTCGGGCGTCTGGCTCTCGGCGCGGAAGTGCCCACCGCAGCTCTCCTCGCGGTGCAGGGCGTCGATGCACATCAGCTCGGCGAGCTCGATGAAGTCGGCGACCCGGGCCGCGTGCTCGAGGTTCTGGTTGAAGGTGTGCGCGTCGCCGGCCACCTTCACGTTGGTCCAGAACTCCTTGCGGAGCTCGGGGATCCGGTCCAGGGCCTTGCGCAGGCCCTCGGCGGTGCGCTCCATGCCGCAGTAGTCCCAGACCAGGCGGCCCAGCTCGCGGTGGAAGGAGGCCACCGTGCGCGTGCCGTTGATCGAGAGGAACTTCTCGACCTGGGCCTTCACCCCGGCCTCGGCCTCGACGATCGCCGGGTGGTCGGCGGGCACCTTCTCGAACGGACCGGCCGACAGGTAGTCGGTGATCGTGTTCGGCAGCACGAAGTAGCCGTCGGACAGGCCCTGCATGAGGGCGCTGGCCCCCAGCCGGTTGGCGCCGTGGTCGGAGAAGTTGGCCTCGCCGATCACGAACAGGCCGGGGATGGTCGACTGCAGGTCGTAGTCGACCCACAGACCGCCCATCGTGTAGTGCACGGCCGGGTAGATGCGCATCGGCGCGGAGTACGGGTCCTCGCCGGTGATCCGGGCGTACATGTCGAAGAGGTTGCCGTACTTGGCCTCGACCGCCTTGCGGCCCAGCCGCTGGATGGCCTCGGCGAAGTCCAGGTAGACGCCCAGCCCGCCGGGGCCCACGCCGCGGCCCTCGTCGCAGACGTTCTTCGCCTGGCGCGAGGCGATGTCGCGGGGGACCAGGTTCCCGAAGGCGGGGTACTTGCGCTCCAGGTAGTAGTCGCGCTCGTCCTCGGGGATGTCCTGCGGCGGGCGGCTGTCGCCGCGCTCCTTGGGCACCCACACCCGGCCGTCGTTGCGCAGCGACTCCGACATCAGGGTCAGCTTCGACTGGTAGTCGCCCGAGACCGGGATGCAGGTGGGGTGGATCTGGGTGTAGCAGGGGTTGGCGAAGTACGCGCCCCGCTTGTGCGCCCGCCAGATCGCCGTGGTGTTGGAGCCCTTGGCGTTGGTGGACAGGTAGTAGACGTTGGAGTACCCGCCGGTGCCCAGCACCACGACGTCGGCGACGTGGGTGGTCACCTCGCCGGTCACCAGGTCGCGGACGACGATGCCGCGGGCCTTGCCGTCGACGACGACCAGGTCGAGCATCTCGGTGCGCGAGTGCGTCTCGATGTTGCCGGCGGCGACCTGGCGCTCGAAGGCCTGGTAGGCGCCGATCAGCAGCTGCTGACCCGTCTGGCCGCGGGCGTAGAAGGTGCGCGACACCTGGGCGCCACCGAAGGAGCGGTTGTCCAGCAGGCCGCCGTACTCGCGGGCGAAGGGCACGCCCTGGGCCACGCACTGGTCGATGATCTGGGTGCTGATCTCGGCCAGGCGGTGGACGTTGTCCTCCCGCGACCGGAAGTCGCCGCCCTTGACCGTGTCGTAGAACAGGCGGTGCACCGAGTCGCCGTCGTTGCGGTAGTTCTTGGCGGCGTTGATGCCGCCCTGCGCGGCGATCGAGTGCGCACGGCGGGGGCTGTCCTGGAACCAGAAGGACTTCACCTTGTAGCCGGCCTCGGCCAGCGTGGCGGCGGCGGCGCCGCCGGCCAGGCCGGTGCCCACCACGATGATCGTCATCTTGCGGCGGTTGGCCGGGTTGACCAGCTTGCCGCGGAACTTGCGCTCGCTCCACCGCTCCCCGATGGGGACGTCGGTGGGGGCCTTGGTGTCGGCGATCGGGTCGCCTTCGAGGAACAGCTCGAGAGCCATGTCAGGTGCTCCTGTCAGTCGATGATGCCGAAGAGGACGGAGAAGGGGATCAGCAGGTAACCGCCGACCAGCACGACCGCGAAGACCGTCGCGAACAGGTTGAGCGCGCGCTCGCGGCGCTTGTTGCTGTGGCCCAGGGTCTGGGTGGCCGACCAGACGCCGTGCCGGATGTGGAAGCCCAGGGCGATGAGCGCGATGGCGTACCAGATCGTGACGACCGGGTTCTGGAAGCCCTCGACGAGCCGGCCGTAGGGCAGCGAGTCGCGGCCGGCGGGGTTCACCGCGCCCAGGGTGAGGTCGAGGATGTGCCAGATGATGAACAGGATCAGGATGACCCCGCCCCAGCGCATGGTCCGCGAGGCGTAGCTCTGCTGGACGCGCTTCTTGGTCACGTAGGCGACCGGACGGGCGCGCTTGGCCTGCTTCCACAGCGAGAAGGCGGCCCAGATGTGCGCGGCGACGGCCACGAGCAGGACGACGCGGATGATCGTCAGCACCGTCAGGCGCGGCACGATCGGCTCGCCGAGGTCGCGGAGGAACTCCGAGTACGCGTTGAAGGTCTCGGCGCCGGCGAAGGCCTTCAGGTTCCCCACCATGTGCGCGATGAGGTACAGCACGAAGATGATGCCGGTGACCGCCATGACGGCCTTCTTGAAGACCGAGGAGCCGAACCGGCCGGTCTTGGGGTCACGCTTCGGGCCGGGGTTCGCCCCCGCCGACTGCCCTGCCTGCTGCGTCGTCACTGTCGCCACGAGCACACGGTACGACGATGCACAGGTGAGACCCATGTGAACGCCGCGTGACACGTCTCATGGAAGGGCAGCCTTACCGCGGGGAACGAACGACCCCGCGCCCGGGTTCCCCCGGACGACGCCGATTGGGAGGCAACCATGCCCGGACCCACCCGAGGATTCCTCGGCCGCACCCGACCCGCCCGTGACCCGAGGCTGCCCCCGGGCCAGTACGACGTGGGCGCCGACTGGCCCGTGCTGACCGCCGAGCCGACCCCGCGGATCAGCCCCGAGACGTGGAGCATCACCGTCGCCGGCAACGTCGAGGCCCCCACCACCTGGGACTGGGACGGCGTGCACGCCCTGCCGCGCAGCGAGTACCGCGGCGACATCCACTGCGTCACCACCTGGTCGAAGTTCGACACGCAGTTCGCCGGGGTCTCCCTCGACGCGCTGTGGGACGTGGCCCGCCCGACCCCGGAGGGCCGGTTCGTGATGGCCACCTCCAAGTCGGGCTACACGACCAACCTGCCGCTGGAGGACCTCACCGGCGGCAAGGCCTGGCTGGTGTGGGAGTTCGACGGCCGGCCGCTGACCGTCGAGCACGGCGGGCCGGTCCGGCTGCTCGTGCCGCACCTGTACTTCTGGAAGTCGGCCAAGTGGGTCACCAAGCTCGACGTCCTGAAGCGGGACCAGCAGGGCTTCTGGGAGCGCAACGGCTACCACGACCGCGGCGACCCGTGGCGCCAGCAGCGCTACCAGGGCGACTGATGCCCGCACGCATCGTCGCCCCCGGCCCGTGGACCACGGCCACGGTGTCGGGGGTGCGCCGGCCGCTGCCGCGCACGGTGCAGCTGCGCCTGGACGTCGACGGCCGCGTCGACCACCTGCCCGGCCAGCACTACGTCGTCCGGCTGACCGCCGAGGACGGGTACACCGCCCAGCGGTCGTACTCGGTGGCCTCCGCGCCGTCGGACCCGCTGCTGGAGCTGTTCGTCGAGCGGCTGGACGACGGCGAGGTGTCCACCTACCTGGCCGACGTCGTCGAGCCGGGGGACACCTTCGAGGTGCGCGGCCCGGTCGGCGGCTGGTTCGCCTGGGACGGCGAGACGCCGGCGCTGCTGGTCGGCGGCGGCACCGGCGTGGTGCCGCTGGTGGCGATGGTCCGCCACGCCCGCGCGACCGGCCGGGAGGAGCTGCTGCGGGTGGCGGTCTCGGCCCGCACGCTGGCCGAGCTGCCCTACGCCGACGAGCTGCAGGCCGCCGGCGCCGTCGTCGTCACCACCCGCGAGGCGCACGGCATCCGGCCGGCCGGGCGGCTGACCGCCGTCGACCTGCTCCCGCTGTGGGAGCAGGGGCAGACCGCGTTCGTCTGCGGGTCGGCCGGGTTCGCCCGGACGGCGGGCGACCTGCTCGTCGGGCTGGGGTTCGCGCCGTCGTCGGTGCGGGTGGAGCAGTTCGGGCCCAGCGGCAGCTGAGGCTCAGCCCCGGGCGGCCTTCCGCACCGCTGCGGTGTAGCGGGTCAGCGCGATCGACTGCAGCACCCGGCTGACCGGCCCGCCGAGCCGGGCGGCGCGGGTGGCCAGCCGGGAGAACGCGACCATCTCGAACACCACGTCCTCGCCGTCCCGGGAGACGACGAAGGACTCCTCGCCGCTCTCCGGGTGGCCGGGCAGCGTGCCGTAGGCGTAGCCCTGCCGGTCGCCCTCGGTGCACGTCCACACGACCCGGCAGGGGATCCGCAGGCCCAGCGGCGGCAGCCCGGCGGTCATCAGCACGACGGCGCCCTCGGTGCCGGCCGGCCCGCTGGCCCGCACCCGCAGCCCGGCGTGCCGCTGCGGCGCCCAGTCGAGGACCGCGGCCACCGCCCGGTCGAAGGCTGCGTCCCCGCGGCCCACCACCGCGCGCCGACGGGCGACGTGCACCCCGGCCGGCAGGTCGCCGGTGCGGGTGGCCCCGACCTCGGGGTAGGTGAAGGGGGCGTCGGTCAGCGCGGCGAGGGCGGGGTCCACCGGGCCCAGTGTCCGCTCAGGCCGGCTTGCCCGCGCCGAGCCACTCGTCGAAGAACCCGGTCAGGTCGGTGCCGGTGACCTCCGCGGCCAGGTCGGCGAACTCCGGGGTGGTGACGGCCTGCCCGGCCCGGTCGGTGGTCCACCGGGACAGCAGCTCGTCGAACGCCTCGTCCCCGACCTCCGCGCGCAGCGCGGCCAGGGTGGCGGCGCCGCGGACGTAGACCGCGCCGCTGAACAGGTCGTCGGTGGCCGGCCCGGGGTCGCCGATGGCCTGGTCCCAGAACGGGTCGTCGGCCGGCTGCTCGAGGACGGCGGCCAGCTGGTCGGCCACCGTCTCCCCGCCCTGCGCCTCGGTCCAGGCCCACTCGGCGTAGGTGGCGAAGCCCTCGTTGAGCCAGATGTCGGACCAGCGGTCCAGCCGCAGGTCGTCGCCGGTCCACTGGTGGGCGAGCTCGTGCACCACGACCAGCTCGGCGCCGGTCGCGCTGCCGAAGAAGTCGCTCGCGTAGATCGGCCGGGTCTGGGTCTCCAGGGCGAAGCCCAGCGAGGAGTCGGTGACGATCGCGCCGCACTCGGTGAACGGGTAGGGCGAGCCGAACACCCCGGCCAGGAAGTCCACGACCTCGGGCTGGCGCTCCAGCGCGGCGCGGGCGTTCCCCGCGCGCCGGTCGGACAGCCCGGTGGCGACGGCGTCCCGGTAGGTGATGCCGTCGACCTCCCGCTCGGTCAGGTCGTAGTCCCCGACCGCCAGGGTGAGCAGGTAGGGCGCCATCGGCTCGTCGCTGCGCCACACCCACGTGCGCTCGCCGTCCACCGGGTCGCCGCGGTCGACCAGCGTGCCGTTGGAGACCGCGACCAGGTCCTCGGGCACGGTCACCGACAGCTGGACGGCGGCGGCGTCCCGCGGGTGGTCGTTCACCGGGAACCAGGTCGCCGCCACGTCGGGCTGGCCGACCACCAGCACGCCGTCGGAGGTGGGCACCACCCCCGACGTCCCCGGCCCGTCGCGCACCGGCTCGGGGACGCCGGCGTACTCGACCTGCACGGTGAACCGGCCGTCGACGACCACCTGGCCGGGGTCGACCACCAGCTCGTCGCCGTCCCGGGTGGTGGTCACCTCGCTGCCGTCGACCTGCACGGAGGAGACCTCCAGGCCGACCAGGTCCAGGGAGAACCCGCGCAGGGGCGCGCCGGTGGTGTCGGCGGTGACCAGCGCGGTGCCGGTCAGCTCGTCGGTGACCGGGTCGTAGCCGACGTCGAGGTCGTAGCGCTCGACGTCGTAGCCGCCGTTGCCGTCTCCGGGGTAGTAGTCGTCGCCGATGCCGGTGGCACCCACCACCGGGAACTCCTGGACGGCGACCTGCCCCGCGCACCCGGTGACCAGCAGCAGGGTGCCGGCGACGAGCGCGGGGCGACGGACCATGGCTGCACCGTAGGGGTGCGGCGGTAGCCTCGCGGCACTGTGCTCGCCGCCGTCACCGCCACCCGTTACGTCCTCCCGCTGCGCGAGGGCGGCTCGCTGCCCGGTCTGGTCGAGGCCGACGACCTGGGCACCTACGTGGTCAAGTGGCGGGCGGCCGGGCAGGGCGTGCCGGTGTTGGCCGCCGAGGTGGTCTGCGGCGAGCTGGCCCGGGCCCTCGCGCTGCCGGTGCCCGCGCTGGTCACCGTGGACGTCGCACCCGACCTCGCGGTGGGGGAGCCCGACCAGGAGGTGCAGGAGCTGCTGCGGCACTCCGCCGGCACCAACCTGGGCATGGACTACCTGCCCGGGGCGCTGGACTTCTCGGCGCACTCCGCCGACGTCGACCCCGAGCTGGCCGGCCGGGTGCTGTGGTTCGACGCGCTGGTCGGCAACGTGGACCGGTCCTGGCGCAACCCGAACATGCTGTTCTGGCACGGCCGGCTGCAGCTGATCGACCACGGCGCCGCGCTGACCTTCCACCACCACTGGCCCGGCGCGGCCGCGGCGGTCGCCCGGCCGTACGACGCCGCGCAGCACGCGCTGGTGGAGTCCCACCCCGACGTCGCCGCGGCCGACGCGGCGCTGGGCCCGCTGGTCACCCGGCCCCTGCTGGAGCGGGTGCTCGAGCTGGTGCCCGACGCGTGGCTGCGCGGGCCGGAGGAGGAGCCGGCGGCCACCACCCGGGAGCGCTACGTCGTCCAGCTGCTGGCGCGCCTGGACGCCCGCCCGGCCTGGCTCCCCGCCCTGGTGCGGGCCGCCGCCGACGGCTCCCGCGGGCGGTCCCCGGCCCCGCGCGGGCAGAACCGTCCGGGCTGGCTGGGCCCGCCGCCCCCGCCCGGGGTCTCGCAGCGGTGAACACCTACGAGTACGCGGTGCTGCGGGTGGTCCCGCGGGTCGACCGCGGCGAGCAGATGAACGCCGGCGTGCTGGTCTACTGCCGCCAGCGGGACTACCTGGGCTCCCGGGTGCACCTGGACCTCGACCGCCTGCGCGCGCTGGACCCGGCCGCCGACCCGGTGGCGATCGCGTGGGCGCTGCAGGCCGCCGCCGACGTCTGCACCGCCGACCCGGGCGCGGGTGCGGCCGGCCGGGAGGTGCTGGGGTCGCGCTTCCGCTGGCTCACCGCGCCCCGCTCGACCGTCGTCCAGCCCGGCCCGGTGCACACCGGGCTGACCGCCGACCCCGACGCCGAGGCCGACCGCCTGCTGGCGCTGCTGGTGCTGCCGCTGTAGCGAGCGGGTCAGCCGTGCCCGCCGCAGCACTCGTGCGGTGTGCTGATCTCCACCGGCCGCCAGGTGCCCGGGCCGGCCGGGTCGACCAGCAGCTCCACGCCGTCGGGGTGGCGGACCGGGCGCAGGAAGCCGTCCACGGTGTCCACGACGTCCTCCGGGTGGGCCTGCGCGCCGATGCCCACCACCCGGTCGACCGCCGTGGTCGCCAGCAGCTCCGCGACCGTCAGCCGGACGGGGACGGCGTCGCTGCCCGGGAAGCGGACCGCCCGCCCCCCGTCCGGGGCGCCGCCGACCGGCCGCGCGGTGCCGCCCGACACCGCGTCGAACAGCTCGGCCGGGACCTCCGGGCCGTCGTCCAGCTGCCAGCTGGCGGTCACCACCGGCGCCGGGCCGGTGCGGTCGACGTGGGTCTGCACCCACACCGTCCGGCGGCCCGAGCCGGCCAGGGCCGCGTCCAGGTCGGCCAGCAGGTGGGCGTCCGCGGCCTGCGCCGGGACGCCCACCCACCAGTGGTCCGGGCCGGTCACACCACGTCGACGAAGACCGGGTTCGCGTAGAACCACAGGTCCGCGAAGGGGTCCTCGTTGGCGATGGTGTCCATGCGCGGGTTGCCGGCCGGGTCCAGCTGCTTGCCGTCGCTGCCGCGCAGCCGCAGGTAGAACGACTGCTGGACGTTGCGGAAGGTGTACTCCAGCCGCACCTGCCGGCCGGGCGGCCGCGTGGTGTCGAAGGTCTGCACCACCCGCGTCTGCGGGGCGGCGAGGGTGTCCCGGTCGGCGGCGGCACCGGTGACCGGCCCGCTGATCAGGTCCACCTTCGCCAGCTGGGGCACCTGCCCGCTGGAGTTGGGGCCGGCGGCGCGGTCGATGGTGATGTCCACCCGGATGTCCCCGCCGCGGGCCACGAAGGTCCGTCCGCCGAGGGTGACGCCGCGGGCGTCGCCGTCCCCGCGGGTGGCCCGCACCCGGACGTCGAGCCCGTCGACGAGCCGCCCGTGCACCGCGACCACCTGGCCGGACTGCAGGCCGCGCATGACGTCGACGTAGTTCCTGGACCGCGCCGCGACCAGGGTGGAGGAGTACTGGCCGGGCCAGAAGTCGCCGTAGGTGGTGATGGGGGAGCCGGTGTCCACCGGTGCGCCGCGGCTGCCGGTGGACGCGTAGTCCTGGGTGCCGGGGGTGCGGGTGTCCCGCCAGACCTGGTGGGAGTCCGAGGTGGCGGTGACCCACCACGGCTTGCCCTCGGCGAGCAGGGAGTCCCAGACGCCGCCGACCTTGGCGGTCATCCAGTCGAATCCGCCGTAGGTGCGGTACGGGTTCTCGGTGGCGGTGGGGGCGTAGCCCGGGAAGCTGTTCGGGTTCGGGCTGCGGTCGTAGTAGCCGCGGGCCGACCCGGGCCCGCCGGCGGCGGTGGGGATGCCGGCGGCCTGGTGGCCGGGGGCGCCCTCCATGCCGACTGCGACGGCGGGTGCGGTGTCGCGCCAGTTGCGCAGCTCGTGCGGGCTGTCGATGCCCTGGCGGGAGGGGTGGTTGGCGAACATCAGCGCGATGTCGGTGCGGCCGCTGCGCACCTGCTGGTCCAGGTACTGCAGCGCCTGGAGGGCGTAGGGCTCGCCCTGCACCGCGTTGGCGCCCGGGATGACCCCGTTCGCGGCCAGGACCGAACCGTCGTAGGCCAGCTCGAAGGCGCGCAGGATGTCCACGGTGTTGCGGCCCGGGGGAAGGAACAGCGTGGCGTGCTCGGCGCCCGGGATGTTCCACTCCAGGCCCTGGAACACCAGCATGTCCCGGTAGGCGTTCCGGGAGGCCTCGATGTTCGGGGTCACCTGGTCGATCGAGAACTTCTGGTGCGCCACGCTGCCGTGGTCGGTGATGACCACCCAGGACAGGCCGTACTCCCGGCCCTTGGCCACCTGGGTCTCCACCGTGTACTGGGCGTCGGGGGAGTACTGGGTGTGGATGTGGTGGTCGCCGGCGTAGAAGCGGGCGCCGCCGCTCCACGGGTTGACCGGCTGCGGTCGCGGACCCGGCCGGCCCGGTGCCCCGCCGGGTGCCGCCGCGGCGAGCCCGGTGCCCAGCACCCCGGCGCCGGCGGTCGCGCCGGCGACGAGGGCGGCGCGGGTGAGGAACTGCCGGCGCGACACCGAGAGCGGGTCGTCGGTGCGCTCGTCCCGCCAGGTGCCCTCGGCCGACCCGTGGTGGAGCGGGTGGTCGTGCTCGTGGTCGTGCGGGTGCCCGTGGTCGTGGCCCATCCCGTTCGGTCCTCCCGGATCGCATGCGTGCTCGACCACCCGACAGTGGTGGAGCTGGGCGAGGGGGAGGGGGCGGGCGGACGACGCCCGGGTGAACAGCGGGCAGCGGACCGTCGGGTCAGGCGGGGGCGGCGCCGTCGGAGAGGGCGTCGACCCGACGGGCCAGCTCGACGTCGAGCTCGGTCACCCCGCCGGCGTCGTGGGTGACCACCGCGATCCGCAGGCACGAGTAGCGGATGTCGATGTCGGGGTGGTGGTCCATCTCCTCGGCCACGTCGGCGATCCGGTCGACGAGGTCGATCGCGGCGCGGAAGGACCCGGCCTCGATGCGCCGGTAGATGCCCTGCGCGTCGCCGTCCCAGTGGGTCAGCTCGGCGACCGCCGCGGCGACCTCCTCGGCGGGCAGTGCCTGCGGTCTGCTCATGGGGGCAGTCTGCTGGTCAGGTGTGGAGCCCGCACTCCACCTTGTTCCGGCCCGCCCAGCGGCCGGCGCGCGGGTCCTCGCCGGGGGCGACCGGGCGGGTGCACGGCGCGCAGCCGATGGAGGCGTAGCCGACGTCGACCAGCGGGTTCACCGGCACCTGGTGCTCGGCGGTGTAGCGGTCGACGTCGTCCTGGGTCCAGGCGGCGAGCGGGTTGACCTTCACCATGCCGCGCTTGGCGTCCCAGTCGACGACCCTGGTGCCGCGCCTGGTCTCGGCCTCGTCGCGGCGCACGCCCGAGCCCCAGGCGGAGAAGCCGGCCAGGGCGCGGGCCAGCGGTTGCACCTTGCGCATCGCGCAGCACAGGTCGGGGTCGCGGTCGTGCAGCTGGGGGCCGAACTCGGCGTCCTGCTCGGCGACGGTCTGCTCGGGCTGCACCGACAGCACCCGGATGTCGGTGACCGAGGCGATCCAGTCGCGGGTGCCGATGGTCTCGGCGAAGTGGTAGCCGGTGTCCAGGAAGACCACCTGGACGCCGGGGTGGGCGCGGCCGGCCAGGTGCGCCAGCAGGCCGTCGGCCATGGAGGAGGTCAGCGCGAAGGAGTCGCCGAAGGTCTCCCCGGCCCAGCGCAGCACGGCCAGCGCCTGCCCCTCCGGGTCGGTGATGCCCTCGAAGCGGGCGTCGGCCTCGGCGGCCAGCTCGGGTGTGGGCTCGACCAGGGATGTCGTCACGGCTGCTGCACTCCCGTTCCCGTCGTCCGCAGGGTGAAGGTCCGCAGGCAGGACCCGCAGTGCCATTCTCCCTCGGTGCTGCGCGGCCGCAGGGTCTCCTCGCCGCAGTACGGGCAGTAGAACGGCGGGAGCTGCCGGACCCTTCCCTCGCTGCTCAGCGCAGCCACTCCTCGTCGGCGCGGCCGGCGTAGGCGGCGAAGGACTCGCCCTCGGTGCGGTGCTCCAGGTAGCCGCGCAGCACCCGCTCGACGTAGTCGGCGGTCTCGGTGGCGGCGATCTTGTGCCCCCGCAGCTTGCGGCCGATGGAGGACTCGAACCCGAGGTGGCCGCCCAGGTGCACCTGGAAGCCCTCCTCGCCGCCGACGACCATGCCCTTGAAGCCGATGTCGGCGGTCTGGAACCGGGCGCAGGAGTTCGGGCAGCCGTTGACGTTGATGGTCAGCGGGGTGTCGAAGTCGGGCAGCCGCTGCTCCAGCTCGGCGGTGAGCTCCTTGGCCCGGCCCTTGGTCTCGACGATGGCCAGCTTGCAGAACTCGATGCCGGTGCAGGCCATGGTCTGCCTGCGGAAGACGCTGGGGCGGACGAGCAGGTCGTGCTCGGCCAGCGCGGCGACGGCGTCCTCCACCGAGGCGTCCGGGACGTCGAGGACGACGAGCTTCTGGTCGGCCGTCGTCCGGATGCGCCCCTGGCCGTACTGCTCGGCGATGTCGGCGACGGTCGCGAGGAGCTCGCCGCCGATGCGGCCGGTGTGCAGCGCGAAGCCCAGCGCGTTGGTGCCGTCGACCTGCTTCATCACGCCGACGTGGTCGCGCTGGTCGGTGGCCGGGCGGTCGGGAGCCGGGCCGTCGGGCAGCGCCGCGTGCAGGTACTCGTCCTGCAGCACCTGCCGGAACCTCTCCGGCCCCCAGTCGGCCATGAGGAACTTGATCCGGGCGTGGGTGCGCGAGCGCCGGTAGCCGTAGTCCCGGAAGACCCCGCACACGCCGGCCCAGACGTCGGCGACCTGGTCGGGCCGGACGAAGACGCCGATCCGCTCGGCGAAGCGCGGGTTGGTGGACAGCCCGCCGCCGACCCAGAGGTCGTAGCCGGCCTCGCCCTCGGCGTTGCGCACGCCGACGAAGGCGACGTCGTTGATCTCGTGGTTGGTGCAGTGGTGGGCGCACCCGGAGATGGAGGACTTGAACTTGCGCGGCAGGTTCGAGTACTCGCGGTCGCCCAGGTACTTCTCCACCACCTCGGCGACGGCGGGGGTGGCGTCGAGGACCTCGTCGTCGAGCACCCCGGCCAGCGGGCAGCCCAGGATCACGCGCGGGGTGTCGCCGCACGCCTCGGTGGTGGACAGGCCCACGGCCTCGAGCCGACGCCAGATCTCCGGGACGTCCTCGATGCGGATCCAGTGCAGCTGCACGTTCTGCCGGTCGGTCACGTCGGCGACCCCGCGGCCGAACTCGGTGGAGATGCCGGCGACCACGCGCAGCTGGTCGGCCGACAGCTGCCCGCCGTCGATGCGCACGCGCAGCATGAAGAAGGAGTCCTCGAGCTCCTCGGGCTCCAGCACGGCGGTCTTCCCGCCGGGGATGCCCTGGGCGCGCTGGGTGTAGAGGCCCATCCACCGCATCCGGCCGCGCAGGTCACCGGGGTCGATGCCGTCGAAGCCGGTGTGGGCGTAGATGTCGAGGATCCGCTGGCGGACGTCGAGGCCGTCGGAGTCCTTCTTCATCCGCTCGTTGGGGTTCAGCGGCTCGCGGTAGCCGAGCGCCCACTGGCCCTGGCCCTTCTGGGCGGTGCGGCTGCTGCGGGTGGGGGAGGACACGAGGGGGCTCCATCTTCGCGCGGGTCGGGCGCGCGGCGTTGCGGGGACTGGGGTGGCGCGGCTCAGAGCGAGCGGCGACAGGCGGCGCTCACGACGCGGCCCAGGTCGACGTGCAGGCGCGCGACCAGGGGGGTGCCGCGGCCAGTCACGGCGTCGAGTCTCCCACACCGGCCATCGCGGCCCGGACCTGCGCGACCGCCTCGGGCAGCGGCACGACGGAGGTGTCGATGCGCAGCTCGGCGCGCACCGGCTCCTCGTAGGGGTCGCTGACGCCGGTGAAGGTCGGGATCTCCCCGGCCCGGGCCTTGGCGTACAGCCCCTTGACGTCGCGGGCCTCGCACACCTCGAGCGGGGTGGACAGGTGCACCAGCACGAACCGGCCGTGCGCCTCGACCAGGGCCCGGGCCTGCTCGCGGGCCTCCTCGAACGGGGCGATCGCGGCGATGACCGCCGTCCCGCCGTGCTTGACCACCTCGCCGGCCACCCACCCGATGCGCCGGATGTTGAGGTCGCGGTCGGCCCGGCTGAACCCGAGCTCGCTGGACAGGTGGGTGCGCACCACGTCGCCGTCCAGCACGGTCACCGGGGTGCCCCCGGCCTCCAGCTCGGCGACCAGGGCGTCGGTGATGGTGGACTTCCCGGCTCCCGACAGCCCGGTCAGCAGGACGGCGACTCCGCTCATGGAGGAGCAGTCAATCAGTCGACGGGGACGGCCCCGAAGGAGCGCCAGGCGCTCTCCACCTCGGCCAGCTCGGCCACCGCGTCGGGCAGCTTCCCCGAGACCACGTCGGCGAGGGTGACCTGCTCCAGCACCCGTCGGTAGGAGTCGCGGGCGGCGACCCACACGCTGGTCAGGGCCTCGGCCGCACCGGGGTAGCTGGCGTCCTCGGGCCGCTGGCCGTGCACCTCGGCGAGGAACCCCTGCTCGACCCGCATGACCCGGGCGATGGACACCTCCGACGGCGGCAGCGCGAGCCGGTAGCCGCCGTCCCGGCCGCGCTGGCTGGTCACCAGCCGGGCGTGCTGCAGGTCGCCGAGGATGGCCTGCAGGAACCGGGACGGGATGCCCTGGGCCTGGGCGATGCGGTCGCAGGTGAGGGAGTCCGGGCTCGCCTTGGCCAGTTCGAGGGTGGCCCGTACGGCGTAGTCGACCCGGGCGGAGATGCGCACGACGGCCATCCTGCCCGGTCTGGGAAGCTCGGGTGGTGTTCCAGCTGCGATTCACCACGCTGGTGGAGGCGCCGCTGACGGTGGCCCACGACGTGGCCCGGGTGCTTGGCCGGCCCTGGCCGTGGGCGCTGACCGAGGTCTCCGCCGACCGTCCCTTCGCCGACGAGTTCCACGGCTCGGGCGGGTTCATGGCGCAGGTGCGGCACACCCGCCGGTTCCACCCCACCGGCGCGGGCACGCTGGTCGACGAGCAGGTGGAGTGGGACAACCGGGTGCCGGGGTTCCTGGGCCGGCTGCTGGACCAGACCGTCGTCCGGCGGCACGTGCTCACCGCCATGCAGGCCCACCTGGACCTCTTCGCCGCCGCCGCGCAGCGCCGGGCCGAGGACGTCGTCCAGGTCGTCGGGGCCGCCCTGGTCGACGGCGACCGGGTGCTGGTCGCCCGCCGCGGCTCCGGCGGGCTGGCCGGGAAGTGGGAGTTCCCCGGCGGCAAGGTCGAGCGCGGGGAGTCCGAGCTGGCCGCGCTGGTCCGCGAGTGCCAGGAGGAGCTGGCGGTCGACATCACCCCGCAGGCCTTCCTCGGCGAGGTGCCGCTGCCCGGCGTCGTCGCCGGCGGCGAGCCCGGGGCCTCCACCCTGCGGGTGTGGTGGGGACGGATCACCGGCGGCGTGCTGGTCGCCCACGAGCACTCCGAGGTGCGCTGGGTGACCGCCGGCGAGCTGGAGGACCTGGACTGGATCCCGGCCGACCGGCCGCTGCTGCCCGCGGTCCGGGCGCTGCTCGCCCGGCTCTGAGCGCCCTCAGCCGGCGGCGTTGCCGGTGATGTTCCAGGACGCCAGGGCCAGCGCGGGGACGGCGACCCGGTGGGTGCCCCAGGCGGTGGAGGTGAGCGTGCGGGGCAGCGCCTGCACGTCCGAGCCCACGGTGACCGCGCCGGGGGCCAGCGCCTCCAGGTAGGACTGGGTGAACCGCAGCGTGGACACCGGCCGCACGACCCGGCCGTCCTCGACCAGCCAGACCCCGTTGCGGGTCAGGCCGGTCCACACCGAGCGCTTCTGGTCCAGCACGCGGGTGTACCAGACGTCGGTCACCAGCAGGCCCCGCTCCAGGCCGGCGACCAGGTCGTCGACGGACCCCCCGGTGCCGGGGGCGAGCGCGGCGTCGGTCGCCACCGGGCCCCACGTCGCCGACGCCGGGCCGCCGTGGCCGGTCGAGGTGCCGCCGGTGGCCTCCGCCGTCCGCCGGTCGGAGGTCAGCCCGACCGGGACGCCGGCGCGGACCAGCTCGACCGGTCGCTTGGGCGTGCCCTCGGTGTCGAAGGGCAGGCCCAGTCCGGCCGGGTCGGTCAGCGACACGGCGGGGTCGAACTGCTGCTCGCCGGGCCGCAGGCCGCCGGTGCCGTCCAGGGCCGCCCGGGCCTGGAACTGGCCGGTGAGCAGCCCGGCGACGACGTCGGCCACCGCGGGGGGCTCGAGCACCACCGGCCAGCGGCCGGGGTCGACGGGGGAGGGGTCGGTGCCGGCCCGCGCCTTGGCCGCCGCCCGCGCCCCCAGCGCCGCGCAGTCCAGCTCGCCGGCGGCGGCGGCCACCTGGCGGGCCGTGCCGTCGGAGCCGGGGAGCCGGGCGATGCCGTCGCAGGCGGCCGCGGTGGCGGAGCCGCCGACGTGCTGGCCGGCGGAGGTGGCGAGCACGGTGCGCACCGCGGACGTCTGCACGTAGCCGGCGGTGGACAGGCCGCCGGCCGCGGCGACGAAGTCACCGACCAGGCGGGCGCGCAGCGCGGGGTCGGCCTCGGCGGTCGCCCGGTCGGCCACCGACGGCAGGACCAGGGGAGCGGGACCGGCCGGCCCGGGCCACGCGGGGTCCCGGGGGCGCAGCCGCGCCGCGGCGAGCGTGGCCTCGACCAGGCCGGCCGCGTCGCGGGCGCGGGTGGTGGACGCCGCGGCGGTGCGCCCGCCGTCCACGGTCAGCTGCAGGTGCAGGGTGCGGCGGCTCTCGGCGGTGTTCTGGTGGATGGCCGAGCCCGCGAACCGGGTGAGGGCGAGGTCGGCGTCCTCCACCCGGACGACGGCCTCGGCACCCGGCCCGGCCTGCCGGCGGACCTGCTCCAGCAGCTCGGCGGCGAGGTCCTCGGCGCTCACCCGCGCACCCCCACCCGGACGTCGGTGAACCGGGCGGGCGCGGCGCCGTGGCCGGTGTGCCCGACCTGCCCGGGCTGGCCCTTGCCGCAGTTCGGCGTGCCCCAGGCCCGCCACTCGTCGCCGCCGGCCAGCATGTCCAGCGACGCCCAGAACTGCGGGCCGATGCCGGTGTAGGTGGGGTTGCGCAGCATCCGGCCGCGCCGGCCGTCCTTGATCTCGTAGCCGATCTCGCACCCGAACTGGAAGTTCAGCCGCCGGTCGTCGATGGACCAGGAGCGGTTGTGCTCCATCAGCACCCCGTCGTCGGTGGCCGCCACGATCTCCTCCAGGGAGTGCGGCCCGGGCTCGAACCCGACGTTGGTCATCCGGACCATCGGCATCCGGGCGTACCCGTCGGCCCGCACCGAGCCGGTGTCGGTGAGCCCGGCGACCGCGGCGGAGTCCCGCCCGCCCAGCACACCGACCCAGACGCCGTCGCGGACGGCGTACCGGCGCTGCGCGGGCGTGCCCTCGTCGTCGTAGCCGAAGGAGCCCAGCGCCCCGGGGAGGGTGGGGTCGATGGTGATGGTCATCAGCTCCGAGCCGTAGCGCAGGGAGCCGAGCCGGTCCAGGTCGAGCCAGGAGGTGCCGGCGTAGGCGGCCTCCCAGCCGAGGATGCGGTCGAGCTCGACCGCGTGCCCCACCGACTCGTGGATCTGCAGCGAGAGCTGCTCCCCGCCGAGCACCAGCGTGGTGCGCCCGGACGGGCACGGCGGTGCGGTGAGCAGGGCGGTGGCCTCGGCGGCGATCCGCTCGGCGTGCGCGGGCAGGTCCAACTCGCGGACCAGCTCCCACCCCCGGGTGCCGTACTGGCCGCGGAAGGCCGGGTAGGAGCGGCGCTGGGTCTCGTCCTCCCCGACGGTCAGGCAGTGCATGCCCGCACCGCACTCCCGGACGTGCTGGCCGATCCGGGCGCCCTCGCTGGAGACGAAGGCGGTCCGGGTGTCCCACGCCTGGTAGAGCGCCTCGGCGACGGCGACCCCGGCGGCGCGCATGGTCGCGGTGACCCCGGTGAGCAGGTCGCCCTTCTCGGCGAGCGAGACCGCGAACGGGTCCTCCGCGCAGTCGCTGGCCCAGGTGTCCACGTGCGCCTGCGCCGGGAGCAGGTCGACGTCGGGCCCGGCCACCGCCGCCGAGGCCTGCGCGATGGCGGTCGCCCGGGCCCCGGTGCTGCGGCAGGCAGCGTCCCCGTCGGGGTCGCCGAGCGCGGCGAAGCCCCAGGAGGAGCCCACCAGGGCGCGGACGCCGAGCCCGGCGGTGGTGCTCTGGTCCAGCGTGCGCACGTCGCCGTCGCGCGCGGTCATCGACTCGGTGCGGCGGTCGACCAGCCGGGCGTCGGCGTAGCGGGCGCCGGCGGCCAGGGCCGCCTCGACCGCGGCGGCGGCCGCGTCGTAGGCGGCCGAGGGGACGGGGACATCGTGAGCCTTGCTCATCATCGTCGGCCATCGTGTGCCCGGTGGCTGCCGGTTGACAAGCCCCGGGCAGCACGAAGGGCCGCCCCGCACTGCGGGACGGCCCCTCGACGAGCTGGACTACTTGAAGACGTCCTTGACCTTCTCGCCGGCCTGCTTGGTGTTCGCGCTGGCCTGGTCGCCCTGGCCCTCGGCGCGGAGGCGGTCGTCGTCGGTCGCGTTGCCCGCGGCCTCCTTGCCCTGACCCAGCAGCTCCTCGGCCTTGTTCTTGATCTTGTCCACGGCGCTCATGGTCGTCTCCCTCGAGGTCGTCGTACGCGGTCGAGATCGGCACTACCCGTGACCCCACCGGTCACACCTCTCCCGGCCTGCCGGTTCGCCGGCACACCCGCGCCGGGGCCTGGGACCGATCCCATAGCACGCCGCCGATGGGGATCGCCGTGTTGCCGGTACCGCCCGTGCTGCAAGGAATGCGCTCGGAGGCCTGCCGGACCGCAGGAAATCCAGTTGTCACGCCCGTGTGACGTCGTCGTTCCGGGTCCGTGCTGGGAGATTCCTGCAGGTCGTGAGCCCAGGTCACAAATCGGTGACGGTCGTGGACGCCCCCCCACGGTCTGCCTAGTGTCCCTCTGGTCGTACCCGGACCGACAGCTGTCGGACAGGTCCGACGCGGCTCGTCCACAGTCCGGCCCGGGTGCCGATCGTGCCCGGACGGGCAGACCAGGTCAGTTCCCCCCGCTCCGGCGGGTCGAGGAGGCAATCGAACGTGAAGTCCAGAAAGCGCGGCGCAGCGCTCCTCGCGACCGGCATCGCCGGCGCGATGGTGCTGTCGGCCTGTGGCGGCGGCAGCAGCGACAGCGGGGGCGGTGAGTCCGGGTCCTCGGGTGAGGGTCGGGTCGTCTTCGGTGAGTCCACGGACTTCCCGGAGAACCTCTTCCCCTACATCGCGGCCGGCAACGCCACCTCCGTGGCCAACCTGCTCATCCGGGTCCTGCCCGGCCCGTACGTGGTCGAGCCCGACTTCAGCGTGAAGTGGGACGAGGACCTGCTGGCCTCCGAGCCCGAGCTGGACACCGCCAACGGCGGCCAGGTCAACACCTACGTCATCAACCCCGACGCGGTGTGGAGCGACGGCACCCCGATCACCGCCGAGGACTTCGAGTTCACCTGGCGGGCCAACCGCTCCAGCGACCCGGCCGACGGCGGCTGCGCCTCGCTGCTGGGCACCACCGGCTACGAGCAGATCGCCTCCGTCGAGGCCGGTGAGGACGACAAGACCGTCACCGTCACCTACGAGACCCCGTTCTCGGACTGGCAGTCGCTGTTCGGCAACCTGCTGCCGGCGCACCTCATGGACAACGAGGACCCGGTCGCCCTCTGCGACACGATCACCAACGGCTGGCCGATCGCCGACGGCATCGTCGGGGACATCTCCGCCGGGCCGTGGCAGATCAAGAAGGAGAACATCGACGTCGGCGGCCAGATCGTCGTCCTGACGCCGAACCCCGAGTGGTGGGGCGAGCCGACCGGGCTGGCCCAGCTGGTCGTCCAGAACATCGGCAACGACCCGACCACCGCCGTGCAGGGCATCCAGTCCGGTGAGCTCGGCGTGATCTACCCGCAGCCGCAGCTGGACCTCGTCGGCCAGATCGAGGGCCTGGAGCCCAACGTCTCCAGCGACGTCACCTTCGGTCTGTCCTTCGAGCACCTGGACTTCAACACCACCTACGGCCCGCTCTCCGAGCTCGCCGTGCGCCAGGCCTTCACCATGGCCCTGGACCGGCAGGAGATCGTCGACCAGACCGTCGGCCAGTTCTCCTCCGACGCCGAGGTGCTGCAGAACCGGATCTACTTCAACAACCAGCCGCAGTACCAGGACACCGCGCCCGACGAGTACAAGACCCAGAACACCGAGCTGGCCAAGCAGACCCTCGAGGGTGCCGGCTGGACCCTGGGGGCGGACGGCGTCTACGCCAAGAACGGCCAGCGGCTGACCGTCCAGATCGACACCACCGCCAACAACCCGCTGCGCCAGACCACCATCGAGGTCATGATCCCGCAGCTGGCCGAGGCCGGCATCGAGGCGACGTTCAACGCCAACCCGGACATCTTCGCCGGCGCGGACAAGCCGACCTCGCTGGAGGCCGGTGGCTTCCAGGCCGCCGTCTTCGCCTGGGTGGGGTCGCCGTTCCGCGGTGCCACGCAGTCGATCTACGAGCAGCCGCAGGGTGACGCCATCGGGCAGAACTACTCCCGCCAGGGCACCCAGGAGATCGACGACCTGTTCGCGCAGTTCCAGGTCGAGCCCGACCCCGACGCGCAGGCCGAGCTGGGCAACCAGATCGACGCCCTGCTCTGGGGCCAGGTCGCCACGGTGCCGCTGTACCAGAAGCCCACGTTCATCGCCTACCAGAGCTCGATCAGCAACGTCGAGGACAACTCGACCCAGGCCGGTCCGCTCTGGAACTCCGAGACGTGGACGGTGCAGTGACCTGAGGGTCACCCAGCACCACCGCACCACCTGATCGCAGATCGCAGTCGCGGCCCCCGGGGGCACCCCCCGGGGGCCGTGCTGTGTCCGCGCTGAGTCAGTACGTCCCAGCTGAACTGGCCGTTCCGACCGGACGGCTTCCGCTCACGGCGTAAGGTCCCCGCATGTTCTTCTTCACGATCCGACGGGTCATCGCATCCGTCTTCGTGTTGCTCGCCAGCTCGTTCCTGGTGTTCGCGCTGTGCGCCGCCAGCTTCGACCCGCTGTCGAAGTACTACACGCAGAACCCCCGGCCCCCGGAGTCGTTCTTCGAGAACCTCCGCGAGCAGCTCGGGCTCAACGACAACTTCTTCGTCCGGTACTGGAACTGGCTCTCCGGCGCCCTCACCGGCAACTTCGGCGAGACCATCAACGGCACCCCGGTCTCCGAGCAGCTCGGCGGCCGCCTGCTGGTGACCGGCCGGATGATCCTGCTGGCGATCATCATCGCGGTCGTCCTCGCGGTGGTCGTGGGCGTCGTCGGCGCCGTCCGGCAGTACAAGCCCTCCGACTACGCCTTCACCTTCCTGGCCTACCTGCTGATCGCGCTGCCGACCTTCTGGTTCGCCGCAATCCTCAAGGAGTTCGTCGCCGGCGGGGTGAACGACGTCTTCGGCAAGCAGGTGCTGTTCACCATCGGCGAGGAGACACCCGGGCTCTCGCTCTACGCCTCGGGCTGGGAGCTGTGGAGCGACCGGCTGGGCCACCTGGTGCTGCCCACCGTCAGCCTCGCGCTGCTGTCCTTCGCGGCCTGGAGCCGGTTCCAGCGCTCGGCGATGCTCGACGTCCTCGGGTCGGACTACATGCGGCTGGCCCGCGCCAAGGGTCTGCCCTACCGCCGGGTGGTCATGAAGCACGGGCTGCGCAACGCGCTCATCCCGCTGACCACCGTGGTGGCGCTGGGCATCGGCACGCTGTTCGGCGGTGCGGTCATCACCGAGCAGGTCTTCGTCTGGCACGGCATGGGCGAGTACCTGATCCAGAACGGCATCGGGCAGAACGACATCAACGTCGTCCTCGGCTGGCTGCTGGTCAGCGCCGTCTTCGTCGTCGTGTTCAACCTCGTCGCCGACGTCCTCTACGCGGTGCTCGACCCGCGCATCCGACTGTCCTGACCGGCTGAGGAGACCTCCCCATGGCCACCACCCAGGCCGCCGCCGAGGCGGCCCTCCCGAGCGAGCCCGGCGCCCCGATCGGCGGCGGCGTCGAGCGCGAGTTCACCGTCAAGGCCCGCAGCCAGCGCCAGCAGATCGTCCGCCGGTTCGTGCGCAACAAGGTCGGGATGACCGGACTGGTCGTCTTCGTCCTGCTGCTGGCCTTCGGCTTCCTGGGCCCGCTGCTCTACACGACCGACTACGCCACGCAGAACTCCGGCGCGCAGTCGGTCCCGCCCGGCTCCCAGGGCTACCCGCTGGGCAGCGACGCCATCGGCCGCGACCTGCTCGCCGGCCTGATGCAGGGCGTGCAGCGCTCGATGCTCATCGTGCTGCTGTTCGTCGTCATCGCGCTGCCGCTGGGCCTGCTGGTCGGCGCGCTGGCCGGTTACTTCGGCCGGTGGGTCGACAGCGTGCTCATGCGCTTCGTCGACCTGATCCTGACCGTGCCGCTGCTGGTCGTGCTCATCGTCGTCGCCAGCAACTTCCCCTCCAGCCGCACGCCGCTGGGCGTCGGCATCATCCTGGGGCTGTTCGGCTGGCTGGACCTGGCCCGCATCGTGCGCAGCCAGTTCCTGTCGTTGCGCGAGAAGGAGTACGTCGAGGCCGCGCACGCCCTCGGTGCCTCCAACAGCCGGATCATCTTCAAGCACCTGATCCCGAACGCGCTGGGGTCGCTGATCGTCTGGACGACGCTGGCCGCGGCCACCGCGATCATCCTCGAGGCGTCGCTGACCTACCTCGGGTTCGGTGTGAACGGGGCCAACCAGACGTCGCTGGGCCGCCTGGTCTCCGACGGCGTGCAGGCCACCACGACCCGGCCGTGGCTCTTCTACTTCCCCGGCATCACGCTGTTGGTCATCGTCCTGTCGATCAACCTGATCGGCGACGGGATCCGCGATGCCTTCGACCCGAGCAACCGCCGCGTGCGGGCCTGAGGGGCTAGTCCGTGACCATCACCAAGAACACCGACCCGAGCGCGCCGCTGCTGTCCGTCGAGGACCTCAACGTCCGGTTCCCGACCGAGGACGGGCTGGTGCACGCCGTCCGCGGGGTGGACTACACCCTGCGGTCGGGTGAGGTGCTCGGCATCGTCGGCGAGTCCGGTTCGGGCAAGTCGGTGACCTCGCTGGCCGTCATGGGCCTGCTGCCCGCCTCCGCGCGGGTCAGCGGGTCGGTGAAGTACCGCGGCCAGGAGCTGCTCGGGCAGGGCGACCGGGCGATGTCCCGGGTGCGCGGCAAGGGCGTGTCCATGATCTTCCAGGACCCGATGACGTCGCTGGACCCGGTGTACCGCGTCGGGTACCAGATCGAGGAGACGCTGCGGGTCCACGACTCGAAGCTGTCCTCGAAGGCGGCGCAGGCCCGCGCGGCCGACCTGCTGGGCATGGTCGGCATCCCGAACGCCGCGGAGCGGGTGCGGTCCTACCCGCACGAGTTCTCCGGCGGCATGCGCCAGCGCGTCGTCATCGCCATCGCGATGGCCAACCAGCCCGACGTGATCATCGCCGACGAGCCGACCACGGCCCTGGACGTCACGGTGCAGGCGCAGATCCTCGAGGTGCTGCAGACCGCGCTGTCGGAGACGGGTGCGGCGATGGTGCTGATCACCCACGACCTGGGTGTCGTGGCCGGCATCGCCGACCGGGTCCTGGTCATGTACGCCGGCCGGCCGGTGGAGATCGGCGGCGTCGAGGACATCTACTACCAGCCGCGGATGCCCTACACGCTGGGCCTGCTCGGCTCGCTGCCCCGGCTGGACTCCTCCACCAAGCAGCGGCTGACCCCGATCAAGGGCTCGCCGCCCTCGGTGGTGAACATGCCGCCGGGGTGCCCCTTCGCCCCGCGCTGCCCGCTGCACGTCGCCGAGTGCGACGTCGCCGAGCCCGACCTGGTCGAGGTCGGTGGTGGGCACACCGCGGCCTGCATCCGCATCGACGAGGTGCGCAAGGCCGGCGGCGAGGCCGCGGCGGTCTTCGACGAGGCCGCCGACGACCGCCTCCTGGGCTCCGAGCAGCCGGCCGACCTGGCCGCGGCCGCCGGCACCGCGGACGCCGGCGCCCCCGGCGACCCGGTCGGCGAGCGCACCGACCCCACCCCGCAGGCGGGCACCGGCTCCCTGCTGGACGCGACCACGACCCCGAGCACCACCACGGACGGAGACCGGCGATGACCGCCACCCGTGAACCCATCCTGACCGTGCGCGGCCTGGAGAAGCACTTCCCGATCAAGGGCGGTGGGCTGATCAAGCGCGTCGTCGGTGCCGTCCGCGCCGTCGACGGCCTGGACCTGGACCTCTACCCCGGTGAGGTGCTCGGGCTGGTCGGGGAGTCCGGCTGCGGCAAGTCGACCACCGGCCGGGCGATCCTGAACCTGCAGCCGGCCACCGGCGGCTCGGTGAAGTTCGAGGGCCGCGAGCTGGTCGGGCTGGACCGCAGGGCGATGCGACCGCTGCGCCGCGACATCCAGATCGTCTTCCAGGACCCCTACGCCTCGCTCAACCCGCGGCTGCCGGTCTTCGACATCGTCGCCGAGCCGCTGATCATCCACGGGCTGACCAAGGACGAGGCGGAGCTGCGCGAGCGGGTCCGCACCCTGGTCGAGACGGTGGGCCTGAACCCCGAGCACACCAACCGGTACCCGGCGGAGTTCTCCGGCGGGCAGCGGCAGCGCATCGGCATCGCCCGGGCGCTGGCGCTGGAGCCCAAGGTGCTGGTGCTCGACGAGCCGGTGTCGGCGCTGGACGTGTCCATCCAGGCGGGTGTGATCAACCTGCTGGAGGACCTCAAGGAGCGGCTGGGCCTGTCCTACCTGTTCATCGCGCACGACCTCTCGGTGGTGCGGCACATCTCCGACCGGGTCGCCGTCATGTACCTCGGCAAGATCATCGAGGTGGCGCCGCGGGACGAGCTGTTCGACCGGCCGACCCACCCGTACACGCAGGCGCTGCTCTCGGCGATCCCGCTGCCCGACCCGCGCATGGAGCGCAGCCGGCAGCGGATCATCATCACCGGTGACGTGCCCAGCCCGGCCAACCCGCCCTCGGGCTGCCGCTTCCGCACCCGCTGCCAGAAGTTCGCGGGCGAGCTCAGCGACACCCAGCGCGAGAAGTGCATCACCGTGGAGCCGCCGCTGGAGTCCCGCGGCCCCGCGCACCAGAGCGCCTGCCACTACGCCGCGGCGACGAAGGTCCTGTGAGGGACGGGGGCCCGGCGACCGCCGGGCCCCCGCTCGGGGATCATGGCCCGGTGACCCCGGCCGCTGACCGTCGACTGCTGCTCGTGCACGCCCACCCCGACGACGAGTCGATCAACAACGGGGCGACGATGGCGCGCTACGTCGCCGAGGGCGCCCACGTCACCCTGCTGACCTGCACGCTGGGCGAGGAGGGCGAGATCCTCGTCCCCGAGCTCGCCGGGCTGGCCGCCGACCAGGCCGACCAGCTCGGCGGGTACCGGGTCGTCGAGCTGGAGCGGGCGATGCAGGCCCTGGGCGTCACCGACCACCGCTTCCTCGGCGGCACCGGCCGGTGGCGGGACTCGGGGATGGCCGGCACCCCGGCCAACGCCCACCCGCGTGCGTTCTGGAACGCCGACCTCGACGAGGCCGTCGCGGCCGCGGTGGCCGTGCTGCGCGAGGTCCGCCCGCAGGTCGTCGTCGGCTACGACGAGCACGGCGGCTACGGCCACCCCGACCACGTCCAGGCGCACCGGGTGACCATGGCCGCCGCCGACGCCGCGGCCGACCCCGGCTACCGGCCCGACCTGGGCGCTGCGCACCAGGTGGCCAAGCTCTACTGGACCTGCGTGCCGGTCTCGGTGCTGCAGCAGGGCCTGGACGCCCTCGCCGCCGCCGACACCGGCTACGACGGCGTCACCGACGCCCGCGAGATCCCCTTCGCCGCCGAGGACGCCGACGTCAGCTGCGAGCTCGACGGCGCGGCCCACCGCGACCGCAAGGCCGCCGCGATGGCCGCGCACGCCACCCAGTTGACCCTGGACGGCGAGTTCTTCGCGCTGTCGAACAACCTCGGCCAGGAGGTGCTCACCACCGAGTACTACCGGCTGGTGCGCGGCGAGCGCGGGCCCGGCGACGGGCCGCACGGCTGGGAGACCGACCTCTTCGCGGGCCTGTGAGCGCCGTGCGCACGCTCGGCTGGGCGGTGCTGGCCGCCGCGGTCGCCTTCTGGCTGGCCGCCGTCGAGGTGTTCTGGCTGCCGCTGCGCATCGGCCCGGTGCCGGTCCCGCTGTCGGTGGTCGGCGCCGTGGCGGGCAACCTGCTGCTGGTCGCCTGGGCGCAGCGGCTGTCGGGGTCGCGGCTGGTCGCCGTCGTCCCCGTGGCGGTCTGGCTGGTGGTCGCGGTCGGCGCGTCGGTGCGCCGTCCGGAGGGCGACCTGGTGATCACCGGCGAGACGACGGCGGCCCAGGTGGTCGGGCTGGCGTTCCTGCTCCTCGGCGTGCTCGCCGGCTCCTTCGCGGTGGGCCGGGCGCTCAGCCGGCCCGTCCGCCGTCCGGAGCCGGTGCCGGTGGACGCCGGTAGTGGTACCGGTGGTGCTCGATGAAGCCCATCCGGCGGTACAGCGCCCGCGCCGGTGCGTTGCTGCCCACCACCTGCAGGTAGCACCAGCGCGCCCCGGCGTCGACCGCCCACGACTGCAGCGCCCGGGTGAGCGAGGTGGCCAGCCCGCCGCGGCGGGCGTGCTCGGCCACGGTCACGGCGGTGATGCCCAGCCAGTCGTCGGTCAGCACGCCCCGCGCGACGGCGAGCACCGCGCCGTCGTCCCCCCGGACCGCGGCGAAGGCCAGCCGGTCGGCGCCGGTGAGCACCGGCAGCGCGCCGGCCGGCAGCGGGGTGCCGTGCGAGCGGGCGGCGGCCAGCCACTCCTCGTCGGGCGCGGGGTCCAGCTGCACGGTCGCGCGGGGGCCCGGTTCCTCGTCGTCCAGCTCGACGGTGAGCACCAGGGTGTCCTCGTCGCGCGCCCAGCCGGCCGCGGCGAACGCGCCGTCGGCCGGGCGGGCCTGCCGGCCGGGCAGCTGGACGCAGGGCCGCAGACCGCGGGCGCGGTACCACTCCTCGACCTCGGCGACCGCCGCGGGCAGCGGGCGGCCGGGGTCGCCGACGGCGAGCGCGGAGTGCGCGCGGCTGGTGAACCCCGACCCGCCGGCCCGCAGCAGCCACTGCCCCAGCGGCTCGGTCTCGGTGCCGCGCCAGCCGCGGGCGGCCAGCAGTTCGAGCTCGACGACGTCGAGCGGGCTGCGGCGCTGACCCACGCTTCCTCCTGCTGACCCGCCGGGGTGGGTGAGGCGACCCTGGCCTCGCTGCTCCCGGCTCCCGGTTCCATACTGGTGCCCGCACCGGACTGCTGTGGTTCGTACCCCGGAGGGACCCTCGTGACCTACGTCATCACCCAGGCATGCGTCGACGTCCTCGACAAGGCGTGCATCGACGAGTGCCCGGTGGACTGCATCTACGAGGGCGACCGGATGCTCTACATCCACCCCGACGAGTGCGTGGACTGCGGCGCCTGCGAGCCGGTCTGCCCGGTCGAGGCCATCTACTACGAGGACGACGTCCCGGACAAGTGGAAGGACTTCTACAACGCCAACGTGGAGTTCTTCTCCGAGCTCGGCAGCCCCGGTGGCGCGGCCCGCACCGGCAAGGTCGGCAAGGACCACCCGCTGGTCGCGGCCCTGCCGCCGCAGGGGGAGTGACCTCCCGCTCGCTGCCGGACTTCCCCTGGGACTCGCTCCGGCCGGCCCGCGCGCGGGCCGCGGAGCACCCGGGGGGCACGGTCGACCTGTCGATCGGCACACCGGTCGACCCCACGCCCGACGTGCTGCGGACGGCGCTGGCCGACGCCGCCGACGCCCCCGGCTACCCGACCGCGCTGGGCACCGCTGACCTGCGCACCGCCGCGGCCGGCTGGCTGTCCCGCCGGCTGGGCGTGACCCTGGCCGACCCGCTGGGCGCCGTCCCGTCGGTGGTCCCGACCGTCGGGTCCAAGGAGCTCGTCGCGCTGCTGCCGACGCTGCTGGGCCTGCACGGTGCTTCCGGCCCCGACCCCGGATCCCACCCGGGCACCGTCGTGATCCCCGAGGTCGCCTACCCCACCTACGAGGTGGGCGCCGTCGTCGCCGGGCTGGCGGTGCTGCGCAGCGACACGCCGCCCGCCGACGTCGCCGACCCGGTGCTGGTCTGGCTGAACTCCCCGGGCAACCCGCACGGCCGGGTGCTGTCGCCCGAGCAGCTGCGCGCCTGGGTGGCGTGGGGCCGCGAGCGCGGCGTGCCCGTGGTCGCCGACGAGTGCTACGTCGAGCTGGGCTGGGACGTCACCCCCACCTCCGTGCTGCACCCGTCGATCGCCGGCGGCACCCACGACGGGCTGCTCGCGGTGCACTCGCTGTCCAAGCAGTCCACCGCCGCGGGCTACCGGGCCGGGCTGCTGTCCGGCGACCCGGCGCTGGTCGCCCGGGTCTGGGAGGCCCGCCGGCACCTGGGCCTGCTGGTGCCCGGCCCGGTGCAGGCCGCCATGGCCGCGGCCCTGGACGACGACGAGCACGTCGAGCTCGCCCGCTCCCGCTACGGCGCCCGCCGGCAGCGGCTGCGCGCCGCGGTCGAGGCCTGGGGCGGGCGCGTCGAGCACTCCGAGGCCGGGCTCTACCTGTGGGTCACCCGCGACGAGGACTGCTGGACCACCGTCGACCGGCTGGCCGACCTCGGCGTCGTCGTCGCCCCGGGGTCGTTCTACGGCCCGGCGGGGGAGCGGCACGTGCGCATGGCGCTCACCGCCACCGACGAGCGCGTCGACGCCGCCGTCGCGCGGCTGGGCTCCTAGACCGCCAGCTGCAGCCGCAGCACCGCGCCGACGTCCTCGGCGTCCTGCGCCCAGCCGTCGGTCGGCGTCCAGCGCCAGTTCGTGTAGCGGACCTCGGACAGCTGCAGGTTCTGCGCGTGCGCGACCGCCCAGGTGACCTCGGGCCAGCCGGTGACGCCCACCGCCACCACCCCGCCGGGCTGCACGGTCGGCGACCCGGCCTCCCGGCGCACCACCTCGGCGACCGCGGCCGCGCGGTCGTCGACCGGCCCGGCCGCCTGCGGGGGCGAGTAGGTGCACGACAGCGCCGCCGGGCCCGTCCCGAGCAGGGCGCCGGCCAGGACGGTGCCCATCTCCTCCCACTGCTGGTAGGCCTCGGGGAAGCCGCTGCGCTGGACCTCCTGCGCCACCTCGGTCAGCCGGCCGGTCTCCCAGCCGGGGACCTGGACCAGGCCGTCGAGGAACTTCCCGGTCGCGTAGACCGGGTCCTGCACCTGCTCCGGGGAGCCCCAGCCCTGCGAGGGCCGCTGCTGGAACAGGCCCAGGGAGTCGCGGTCGCCGTAGGCCAGGTTGCGCAGTCGCGACTCCTGCTGCGCGGTGGCCAGCGCGACCACGGTGGCCCGCTCGGGCAGCCCGCGGCTGCGGGCGACGGCGGCGATGGTGGCCGCGTTGGCCGCCTGCTCGTTCGTGACGGTCAGCGCGGAGCCCGCGACCGTGCAGCGACCGGCCACCGGCGGCACCCCCTGGCTGTCGGTGTCCCAGGACAGCCCGACGACGGCGACCACGACGACCAGGAGCGGCGCCCACAGCCCGGCCATCCGCCCGGCGCGCTTCTTCCGCCGCCGCACGGGCGGGCGGGGGCGCGGGCGCGGGCGGGCCGCCGGCCGTGCGCTGGTCACCGAACCCAGGGTAGGCGGCCCGCGCGCGATGACCTGTCCGGACACGACGGTGCTGGCTAGCCTCTGCGCCGTGACCGACCACCTGCTGCCCGGAGTCCGCGCCACCAGGGTCGAGACCGGCCGGCTGACCCAGCAGGTGCTGCACCGCGAGGACGTCGACCCCCGCGGGGGCGGCGAGGTGGTGCTGCTGGTGCACGGCAACGTCAGCTCCGCGCTGTTCTGGCAGCAGCCGCTGCTGGCGCTGGAGGGGCCGTGGCGGGTGCTCGCGGTCGACCTGCGCGGCTTCGGCGGCACCGACCCCGCCCCGGTCGACGCCACCCGCGGCGTGCGCGACTGGTCCGACGACCTCGACGCCCTGGTCACCGCGCTCGGCGCCGACCGGGTGCACCTGGTCGGCTGGAGCATGGGCGGCGGCGTGGCGCTGCAGCACCTGCTCGACCACGCGGAGCGGGTCGCCTCGGTGACGCTCGTGGCGCCGGTGTCGCCGTTCGGGTTCGGCGGGACGGCGGGGGCCGACGGCCACCCGGTGCACCCCGACGGCACCGGCGCCGGGGCGGGCGGGGCCAACCCGGACTTCGTGGCCGCGCTCGCCGCCGGCGACACGAGCGCCGAGGCACCCACCAGCCCGCGGTCGATCTTCCGGGCCTTCTACGTGGCGCCGGGCAGCCTGCCGGTGGACCAGCAGCTCGAGGACGTCTTCGTGGCCTCGATGCTCACCACCCGCACCGGCGAGGACCACTACCCCGGGGACGTCGTCGCGGTGGACGCCTGGCCCGGGGCGGCGCCGGGCAGGCGGGGCGTGCTCAACACGATGGCCCCGACGGTCATGGACCTCTCGGGCATCACCGAGCTGCCGGTGAAGCCGCCGGTGCTGTGGGTCCGCGGCGACGCCGACCAGGTCGTCAGCGACACGTCGGCCTTCGACCTGGCGTTCCTGGGCTCGATCGGCGCGGTGCCCGGGTGGCCGGGTGGCGACGCGTTCCCGCCGCAGCCGATGGTCACCCAGACCCGCACCGTGCTCGACCGCTACGCCGCCAGCGGCGGCTCCTACCGCGAGGTCGTGCTGCCCGGGGTCGGCCACTCACCCCACGTGGAGCGGCCGCAGGAGTTCGTCGTCGCCCTCCTGGAGCACCTGACCACCCCGCCCGCGGAGCCCGCCGGGCTGACCTGAGCCGCTAGTTGGCGTGCAGCGCGGCGTTCAGCGCACCCCAGTCGCCGTCGCGGGGCACCGCCTCCAGCGCACCGGACACCGAGTTGCGCCGGAACAGCAGGCCGGGCCGGCCGGACAGCTCCAGCGCCTTGACCACCGAGCCGTCGGGCAGGGTGATCCGGGCGCCGGCGGTGACGTAGCAGCCGGCCTCGACGACGGACCGGTCGCCGAGGGAGATGCCGATGCCGGCGTTGGCGCCGAGCAGGCAGCCCGAGCCGATCGACACGACCTGCTTCCCGCCGCCGGACAGCGTGCCCATGATCGAGGCGCCGCCGCCGATGTCGGAGTCCGCACCCACCACGACGCCGGCGGAGATGCGGCCCTCGACCATCGAGGGGCCCAGGGTGCCGGCGTTGAAGTTGACGAAGCCCTCGTGCATGACCGTGGTGCCCTCGGCCAGGTGCGCGCCCAGCCGCACCCGGTCGGCGTCGCCGATGCGCACGCCCGACGGGAGGACGTAGTCGACCATCCGCGGGAACTTGTCGACGTGGGTGACGGTCACGTGGCCGTGCGCGGCGCGCACCTTGGCCGCCCGCACCGGCGTCCAGTCCGCGGCCTCCACCGGGCCGGCCGTCGTCCAGGCGACGTTGGTCAGCAGGCCGAACTGGCCGTCCAGGTTGAGCCCGTGGGGGCGGACCAGGCGGTGCGAGAGCAGGTGCAGCCGCAGGTAGACGTCGTGGGCGTCCACCGGCGCGGCGGACAGGTCGGCGATCGTCGTCCGCACCCCGACCACCTCGACGCCGCGGGCGTCGTCGGTGCGCACCAGGGAGCCGAAGTCCGGGCCGAGCTCGCCCTCGAGCTCCAGCGTCCCGAGCCGCTCGGTGCCCGTGGTGCCCACCTCGCCGAGGGCGGGGGAGGGGAACCAGGTGTCCAGGACGGTGCCGGCGGTGGTCACGGTGGCCAGTCCGACGGCGGTGGCGCCGGCAGCGGTGGGTGCAGCAGTCACGGGAGCCGAGGGTAGGCGACCGTAGGCTGCGGGCCGTGACCGTTCCGGCCCTCGACCTGACCGCCGACGTCCTCACCCTCACCCGGGCCCTGGTCGACGTCCCGTCCGTCTCCGGCACCGAGGAGCCGCTGGCCGACGCGGTCGAGGCCGCGCTGCGCGGCCTGGGTGGGCTGGAGGTCGTGCGGATCGGCAACTGCGTGCTGGCCCGCACCGACCTCGGCCGGGACACCCGGGTGGTGCTCGCCGGGCACCTGGACACCGTGCCGGTCGCCGACAACGTGCCCAGCCGGCTGGAGGTCGTGGACGGCGAGGAGCGGCTGTACGGCTGCGGCACCAGCGACATGAAGGCCGGTGACGCGCTGATGCTGCGGGTGGCCGGGATGTTCGGCGTCCCCGGCGCGCAGCCGGCGCACGACCTGACCTTCGTGTTCTACGACAACGAGGAGGTCGAGGCGGTCAGGAACGGCCTCGGCCGGGTCGCCCGCGAGCTGCGCGGCTGGCTGTACGGCGACCTCGCGATCCTGCTCGAGCCCACCGACGGCGGTGTCGAGGGCGGCTGCCAGGGCACCATGCGGGTCGTCCTCACCGTCCCGGGCGAGCGGGCGCACAGCGCGCGGTCGTGGCTGGGCCGCAACGCGGTCCACGGCGCCGCGTCGATCCTCGGGGTGCTGGAGGCCTACCGGGCGCGCGAGGTCGAGATCGACGGCCTGCACTTCCGCGAGGGCCTGAACGCGGTGCGGATCGAGGGCGGGGTGGCCGGCAACGTCGTCCCCGACGAGTGCCGGGTGACCGTGAACTTCCGGTTCGCGCCCGACCGCGACGAGGACGCCGCCGAGGCGCACGTGCGCGAGGTGTTCGCCGACGCGCTGGCGGCCGGCGTGACCCTCGAGGTCACCGACATGTCCGGCGGCGCGCTGCCCGGGCTGTCCGAGCCCGCGGCCGCCGCGTTCGTCGCCGCCGTCGGGACGCCGGCCCGGGCCAAGCTCGGCTGGACCGACGTCGCGCGGTTCGCCGCCTTCGGGATCCCGGCGGTCAACTACGGTCCCGGTGACCCGAACCAGGCGCACCAGCGCGGCGAGCACGTGCGGGTCGACCGGCTGCAGCCCGCCGAGGACGCCCTCGTCGCCTACCTGACCGGCACGACCACGACCACGGGGGACACGGCATGAGCGACAACGGCACCCGGCGGGCCCACCGCCGCACCCGCGGCCCGGTGCAGCTGCGCGGCGGCGAGCCGGACCCCCGCCAGGAGGGGACGACGACCGACCAGCGGCTGCTGGACTCCCGCGGCCCCTCGGACTGGGTGCACGCCGACCCGTGGCGGGTGCTGCGCATCCAGGCGGAGTTCGTCGAGGGCTTCGGCCTGCTCGCCGAGCTGCCGCGCGCGGTCAGCGTGTTCGGCAGCGCCCGCACCAAGCCCGACGACCCGTTCTACGCCGCCGGGGTCGAGCTCGGCGCCGCGCTCGCGCAGGCCGGCTACGCCGTCATCACCGGCGGCGGGCCGGGTGCGATGGAGGCGGCGAACAAGGGCGCCTGCGAGGCCGGCGGGATGTCGGTCGGGCTGGGCATCGAGCTGCCGTTCGAGCAGGAGCTCAACGAGTGGGTCGACGTCGGCATCTCCTTCCGCTACTTCTTCGTGCGCAAGACGATGTTCGTGAAGTACGCGCAGGCCTTCGTGATCCTGCCCGGCGGCTTCGGCACCCTCGACGAGCTGTTCGAGGCGCTGACGCTGGTGCAGACCACCAAGGTCACCCGGTTCCCGGTCATCCTGTTCGGCTCGGCCTACTGGGCCGGGCTGCTGGACTGGATCCGCGGCACGCTGGCCGACCACGCGATGATCTCGCCCCGGGACCTCGACCTGATCACGGTCACCGACGACGTCGCCGAGGCCGTCCGGGTCATCCGCGAGGCCGACGCCGCCCGGGAGGCCGCGGGGCAGGAGTCGGGGGACCCCGCCCCGGTCGAGGGCTGACCCGGTGCTGACGTTCGTCGTCTTCGTCGTCGGCCTGGTGCTGGTGGGCGGGCTGCTGTTCCTCGGCGCCTCGCTGCTGCTCGGCCGCGGGGAGACCCAGCCGCCCGCGGAGCTGGACCGCTCACCGGTCGAGCTGCCCGACGACCGGCCGGTCACCGGCGACGACGTCCGCGCGCTGCAGGTCTCGGTGACCGTCCGGGGCTACCGGATGACCGAGGTCGACTGGCTGCTGGACCAGTTGGCGCAGACCATCGACGAGCGCGACGTCGAGATCGCGCAGCTGCGCGCCGCGCAGCCGCGGGAGGACCCTGCCGTGGTGGACCGTGCTGTGACCGACGAGGAGGACCCGGGTGCCTGAGCTGGTCGAGACCGTGGACGTCGACGCCCCGCGGGAGCAGGTGTTCGCCGCGCTGGTCGACTGGACGACCCAGGGCGAGTGGATGCTGCTCACCGACGTCCGCACCGTCGACGGGCCCGCGCAGGAGGTGGGTGGCCGGATCGAGGCGGTCACCGGCCTGCCGCTGCCCGGCGGGCGCCGGCTCGGTGTGCTGGACCGGATGACCATCACCGGCTGGGACCCGCCGAACGTGGTGGACGTGCGGCACACCGGCCGGGTGGTCCGCGGCACCGGCAGCTTCCAGGTGCGCGAGCGACCGGGTGGGGGCTCGACCTTCGTGTGGGTGGAGACCCTGGACCTGCCGCTGGGCGCCCTCGGCCGGCTGGGCTGGCCGTTGGTGAAGCCCGGGTTCGTGGCCGGGGTGCGGCTGTCGCTGAAGCGGTTCTCCCGCTACGCGGAGTCGCGCGCCCGCTGAACCCGGACGGCGGCCCAGGCGACGGAGACGGCCAGCACGACGCCGACCACGACCAGCAGGGTGGTGCCGTAGTCGCGCGGCAGGAACGAGGTGTCGCCCTCGTCGCCGCCGAAGCCGAGCACGAAGGGCAGCGCGACCAGGGCGACCGCTGCGCTGGTGGCCGCCCCGACCACCACGGGGGCGCGGGCCGGGCGGGGCAGGGTGCGGGCGGCCAGCCAGCCCAGCCCGATCCAGACGGGCGCGACCACCAGGTCGTGCAGCAGCGCGCCGCCGAGCATCCAGATCGCCCAGCTGGTCAGCGCCTCGCCGCTCAGCGACGTCCACAGGCCGTGGGCGCCGTAGGCCACGGCCGCCAGGCCGGGGACGACGAACAGCCACCGCCACCTCACGAGCCCACCCCGGCTGCCCCGGGGGCGATGCGCCCCAGCCACTTGGTCTGCATGGCGCCGGGCCGGTTGGGCGCGATGAGCCGCACGGGGTAGCCGTGGTCGATGTCCAGGTCCTGGCCGTTGAGCTCCAGCGCCAGCAGGGTCTTCTCGCTGGCCGAGTGCGGCTTGGACACCGTCGAGACCCGGTAGGACCCGCCGGTCTGGATGGACTCGACGTGCACGACGGTGCCGCGCGGGTGGCCGGCGGCCTCGAGCACGTCGCGCAGCCGCGGGCCGGTCCACTCGGCGTTCGCGCTCCACCCCTCGACGCAGGCGATCGGCAGCCGCTCGGTGTGCTGCGGCATCGCGCGCAGGTCGTCCAGGGTCAGCTCCAGCGGCGTGGGCCCCTCGACGACCAGCCGCCAGGCGGGGTCGACGGCGGACTCGGTGACCCCGGCCGTGATGCCGGTCTGGTTGACGGGCAGGCCCTGCGGGCCGACGCCGGGGATGCGCGGGGACAGGACCGACACCTGGGCCAGCGGCGAGATGGTCTGGCCCCACTGGGTCAGCGCGACCGCGCCGGTGGCGACGGCCGCCGTCGCCACGAAGGCCCGGCGGCTGACCGCGCCGTCCTCGGCGGCCTCGTCCTCGGCCCGCACCTGCTCGGCCTCCGCCGGCTCCAGTCCGGCGGTCGCCGCCGGGCTGCCGCGGCGGGCCAGGCCGCGCCGGATCTGCGGGGCCATCGCGCCGACGTGGGTGAGCACGGCGCCGACGGCGACCCAGCCGGTCCAGTAGTGCGCGGTCTTGAACCCGAAGCCGAACGGGTACCACTGACTGATGTTGATCAGCCCCGTGGCCAGCATGAACACCGCGCTGGCGACCAGCACCAGGATGGACAGCCGGCCCACCAGCGCGGCCGGGGTGCGGGCCGGGGGCCAGCGGAACAGCCCGGGGTAGACGGTCCACAGCTTGACCAGCAGCAGCGGGATGAGCGCCAGCCCGACCATGACGTGGGTGCCCTGGGTGACCCGGTAGAGCCAGACCGGGCTCGCCGGCCAGACGAACCAGGACGGCGGCTGCTGCACCCAGTGGCTGATCAGCCCGGTGACGAAGCAGACGACGAAGCCCGCGCCCAGCCAGACGCCGACGCGGGAGGCGCGGCGCTCGGTGTGCAGCGGACTGGGGAAGGCACCCTCGCGGAAGGGGCCCCGGCGCAGCGCGTCGGGCGGGTCGGGCAGCCGCGCGCCCAGCACGCGGTCCAGTGCTCGGGTCACAGGTCCTCCTTCCCCGTGGGTTCGTCGCGGACCGCCGATCCGGACGGGTCAGAGCAGGCCGGCGATCTCCTCGACGGTGCGCCGCATCCGGCTGCCCTCGGGGCACAGCGCGGCGACCTCCACCGCCTCGGCCCAGTGGTCGACGTCGGTGAGCTGCGGCAGGTCCAGGACGGTCAGCCCGGCCGCCTCCAGCGCCGCGCGGGTGTTGACCGCGGTGTCGTCGCGGGACATCGGGACGTCGGGCAGGACGGCGGCGGCCTCGGGGGAGTGCACGCCCAGGGCCCACCAGCCGCCGTCGGGGGCGGTGCCGAGCACGACGCTGCCCGGGCCGGCGGTGACCAACCGGGCGAGGGAGTCGGTGAGCAGCTCGGGGCTGATCTGCGGGGTGTCCATGCCGACCAGCAGGGTGGGCAGGTCTCCGTCGCCGGCCATCGCGTCGGCGAACGCCGCGGCCAGGCGGGTGCCGAGGTCGCCCTCGACCTGGGGGACGACGACCATGCCGGCGAGGTCCAGGTCGCCGGGGGCGCCGTCCAGCGCCACGACCCTCCGCTGCACGGGCGTGGCCCGGACGACGTCCAGGGTGTCGGCCACCGCTGCGGACGCCACGGCGGCGGCTTGCTCCGGCGTGCACGGCGGGGTGAGCCGGGTCTTGCTCCGCCCGGGCACCGGGGCCTTGGTGATGACCAGCAGCTGGGTCACCGGGACAGCACCCGGGACATGTCGCGGACGGTCTTGGCGGTGCCCAGCACGGTGCCGGTCACCTTGGACTTCGTGCCGTCGGCGCGGGGGTGGTAGTCGACGTCCAGCTCCCGGATTCGCCAGCCGGCGTCCGAGGCCTTGGTGACCATCTCCAGCGGGTAGCCGAAGCGGCGGTCGGTGATGCCCAGGGCCAGCAGGTCGGCGCGGCGGGCGGCGCGCATCGGGCCGAGGTCGTGCAGCCGCAGGCCGGTGCGCCGGCGCATGAGGATGCTCAGCGCGGTGTTGGCGACCCGGGCGTGCGGCGGCCAGGCGCCCCGGCTGCTCGGGCGCCGGCGGCCGAGCACGAGGTCGGCCTCGCCGGCCTCGACCGGGCCGGCGACACGGGGGAGCTGCCGGGGGTCCATGGAGGCGTCGGCGTCGCAGAAGCACACGACGTCGGCCGTCGCGGCCTCCAGGCCGGCGTGCGCGGCGGCGCCGAACCCGCGCTGGGGCACGTGCACGACGGTCGCGCCGTGGTCGGCGGCGATCTGCGCGGAGCCGTCGGTCGAGCCGTTGTCGGCGACGATGGCGCGGTAGCCCTCGGGCAGGCGGGACAGGACCCAGGGCAGTGCCCCGGCCTCGTCGAGGCAGGGCAGGACGACGTCGGGCACCAGGGGACGCTAACCGCGGTCCGGCGCTCCTGCTCGTCGACACCTACAGTCCGACCTCGTGACCAGCGCAGAGCCCACGACGTCCCGGGTGCGCCGGGCGCTGCCGGTGGTCGCGGTGGTGGCCACGGCGGTGTTCGTGACGGTCGTGGCGCTGGTCGGCCGGCACCTGGCGCAGGGCGGGACGGTGCTGCACCTGCTCGGCGGCTACGTGCTGCGGGGCGGCTTCGAGGTGGTGCTCACCCCGCGGGTGCTGATGCCGGTGGTGGTCGGGCTCGTCCTCGTGCTGGTCGGCCCCGGGCTTGCCGCTCGGGTCCGGTTCGGGGTGCTCGCCGTGGGCTCGGCGGTGGCCGCCGCCGTGTGGGCGGTGGCGCTGGCGCTGAGCAGCGGCTGGCACCGGCTGCCCGAGCCGCTGTCGGTGGTCTACGAGTACCCGCACGACGTGCCGCGGGTGGGCTCGATCGGCACGTTCCTGTCGACGTTCACGCAGTTCGTCCCCGCCGACTCCGCCGACCCGTGGACCACCCACGTCGCCGGGCACCCGCCGGGCGCGCTGCTGGCGTTCGTGCTGCTGGACCGGCTGGGCCTGTCGGGCCTGGGCTGGGACGCCGCGCTGTGCATCGCGGGCGGGGTCCTCGCCGTCCCGGCCGTGCTCCTCACCGTGCGGGCGGTCGCCGACGAGGCACGGGCGCGGGTCGTGGCGCCGTTCCTGGTGCTGGCGCCGATCGCGCTGTGGATCGCGACCAGCGCCGACGCGCTGTTCGCCGGCGTCGCCTCCTGGGGCGTGGCCGGGCTGGCCACGGCGGCGGTCTCGACCGGGTGGCGGCGGGACGCCAAGGCGCTGGCGGGTGGCCTGCTGCTCGGGCTGGCGCTGTTCCTGTCCTTCGGGCTGACCGCGCTGGGCCTGGTCGCGATCGTGGTCGTGCTCGTGCACCGGAAGGCGCTGGGCTGGGGCGGGGTGGTCCGGGTGCTGGCCGTCGGCGCGGTCGGCGTCCTCGTGGTGGTCGGGCTGTTCCTGCTCGGCGGCTACTGGTGGCTCGACGGGTTCCACGCGGCGGGTGACCGGGTGCGCTCGGGGCCGTCCTACGCGAACCGGCCGCTGGCCTACTTCCTCTTCTCCAACCTGGCCGCGGGCGCCGTAGCGGTCGGCCCGGCGGCGATCGCCGGGCTGGCCTCGCTGCGCCGGCACCGGCTCGCGCTGCTGCCGCTGGCCGCGCTGGTCGGCATCCTGGCCAGCGACGCCACCGGCCTGGTGCGCGGGGAGACCGAGCGGATCTGGCTGCCGTTCTACGTCTGGGTGCTCTGCGCGACGGCCTTCCTGCCCCGGCGCCAGCGCCGGGTCTGGCTCGCCCTCGGCGCCGTGCTGGCGATCGTGGTCGAGGTGACCGTCCGCACCGAGTGGTGATCGGCAGGAACCCGGCGGTCGCTGGCAGGGATGCCTGCTGACCCCGTGCGCGGGGCAGCGCAGGATGTGCCGGTGAGTCGTCGGGGCTGGGCGCTGTTCGTCGCCATGTCGGTCATCTGGGGCGTGCCCTACCTGCTCATCAAGGTCGCCGTCGGCACCTTCGACCCCGTGCTGGTGGTGTTCGCCCGCTGCGTGCTCGGCGCGGTGCTGCTGGTGCCGCTGGTGGTCGCCCGGGGCCAGCTGCGCGGCTTGGCCCGGCACTGGAAGCCGCTGCTGGGGTTCACCGTGCTGGAGATGACCGGCCCGTGGTTGCTGCTGAGCATCGCCGAGCAGACGTTGTCGTCCTCGCTCACCGGCCTGCTGGTGGCCACCGTGCCCTTCGTCGCCGCGCTCGCCGGGCGGCTGGTGGGCGGGGAGGAGCCCCTGTCGCGGGTCCGCGTCGGAGGGATGGTGCTCGGCGTCGTCGGCATCGTCGCGCTGCTGGGCCTGGACGTCCGCGGCGCGGAACTGGTCGCCATCGGCGCCGTCGTCCTCACCGTCCTCGGGTACGGGACGGCGCCGCTGATCATCAGCCGGAAGCTCTCCGACGTGCCGGGGGTGGCCGCGAGCGCGGTGGCGCTCACGGTGACGGCGCTGGTCTACGCGCCGTTCGCCGTCCCGCGGCTGGACCAGTTCTCCGGCGCCCCGCTGGACGCGGTGGCCGCCGTCGTCGTGCTCGGTCTGGTGTGCACCGCGCTGGCCCTGGTGCTGTTCTTCCGGCTGATCCGCGAGGTCGGGCCGCAGCGGGCGCTGGTGATCACGTTCGTGAACCCGGCGGTCGCCGTGCTGCTGGGGGTGCTGCTGCTCGACGAGCCGTTCACCGTCGGGATCGCGGTCGGGCTGCCGGTGATCCTGGTCGGCTGCGTGCTGGCGACCCGGCGGACCCGCACCCCCGACCCCGTGCCGGTCGCCCCCGCCTGAGCTCAGGGCGTCCCCGCGGAGACGCCCGGCCGGCGGTCAGGCCGCGTCGGGCACGGCCTCGGCGCTGCGCAGTCGACGGCGCAGCGCCGCCCGGTTGTCGAGCAGCACACCCAGCGCGTACCCGATCGCCAGGCGTTCGCCGTTGGCCCGCCAGGAAGCCGGCAGCCCGTCGCGGGGTGGGGGAGCGAGCGCGGTGCCGTCGGGCTCGGGCACGGCCCACACGGGCTCCCCGTCGGCCCTCCGGGCGGTGAGCCGGCCGTCGGCCGAGCGCGCGAGGACCAGGTCGAGGTCGTGCACGAGGCCGTGGCACCGGTCGCAGAGCAGGGCCAGGTTGCCGACGTCGGTGCGGCCGCCGGCCAGCCAGGGCACCAGGTGGTGCGCGTGCAGGCGCTCGGGCCTGGTCTCGGCGCACCCCGGGCGGGTGCAGCCGCCGTCGCGCAGGAGCAGCGCGCGACGTTGCGTCCTCGTCGCGAACCGCCGGGCCCGGCCGACGGCGAGCGCCTGTGCGCCGTCGACCAGCACGGTCGTGACCGCGGCGTCGCAGGCCAGCCGGCGGGCAGCGGCCGGGCTGAGCGCCGCGACCGAGCCGACCGAGGCCTGACCGGCCGCGGCGTCGTCGGCCAGCACCTGCGCGTCGACCCGGATGAGCACCTCCCGCCGGGCGGGGTCACCGGGCCGGGTGTCGACCGCGCCCACGCCGGCCCGGACGACGTCGAGCAGGGCCGTGGTGCGGGCGACGGTCACCCGTGCGCGGCGCGCGGCGGCGACCTCGAGGCCTCGGACGGCTGTGCGGTCGTCGGACAGGTCGTCCCCGGCCACCCAGCCCTGCCAGTCGACAGCCGGGTCCTGCTCCGGGTCCTGCTCCGGGTCCGTCTCCTCCCGACGGCGGCCGGCCACCCGCTCACGCCTGGTCAGCACCTCGGCGCGGTGCTCGACCGCGGCGACGAGCTCGGCGGCGTCCTCCGCGGACAGCCGGAGCCGGAGCGTGACGCTGCCGTCGCCCTCGTCCCGCCAGTCGAAGCGCTGCTCCCACCCGGGCGCCGGCTGCCGCGGGTCGGCCCCGTCGGGCCAGGCCTCCAGCCAGACCGCGGCAGCGGCCTCGGCCCCGGCGCGGGCGGCTGCGTCGTCGGAGGCGCCTGCGGCCAGGGCGTCCTCCCGCGCGACCTGCTCGGCGACCTCGCTCCGGGTGCGCGCGTCCTGCGTCTGCACCGCGTCCGAGCGGCGCCAGCCGGCCACCACCTTCTCCAGCTGCGCGGCGGTGCAGTGCTCGGCCAGCCGCAGCAGCACCGGTTCGGTGTCGGCGTCGGCGACGCGGACGACGGCCCGGGCCTTGGCGAAGGAGATGGCCCCGGAGCGGAGCTGCTCGCTGACCTGCGGCAGGCGGGGGAGGGCGCGGGCCAGGCGGACGTGGTCGCGGGCCGTGCCGGGGCCGATGCCGCACTGCCAGGACAGCCAGTGCGCACAGGACGTGATCCCCGGCAGCGCCCAGCCACGGCGGCGGTCGAACTCCTCGACCAGCAGGAGCCAGGCGGCGGTCGCGGCCGAGAGGGACACCGCGCCGGCCCGCAACCGCGCAGCCAGCTGGTCGACCGGTACAGGGTCCGGGACGGCGGACGGGACGGCGGACGGGTCGAGCGGGGGCGCGGACGGGACCGGCACGGGGACCACCTCGGGCTGTTCGAACGTGTGTGCGAACAGTGGCACGGGGGTCCGACAGAAAGGGGGTCCGGCGTTTCCGCGGAAACGCCGGAGACGGCCTAGGGCTCCTGCGGGGCGGCGCGCAGCTCGGCGGTGGCGAACTCCCGCATGCCGTCCTCGAAGGACACCTCGGCTGCGTAGCCGAGCTCCTCCTGGGCGCGCGACGGGCTGGCGACCACGTGCCGGACGTCGCCGATGCGGTACTGCCCGGTGACCTCCGGCGCGGGGCCGCCGAACGCCTCGGCCAGCGCACGGGCCATGTCGCCGACGGTGTGCGGTGTGCCGCTGGCGACGTTGTAGGTGCGCAGCGTCGACTCCTCGGGCGGGTTCTCGAACGCCTTCAGGTTCGCCTGGGCGACATCGGTGACGTGCACGAAGTCGCGCATCTGCCCGCCGTCCTCGTAGACCTGCGGCGCCTTCCCGCCCTCCAGCGAGGACCGGAAGATCGAGGCGACGCCGGCGTAGAAGGTGTCGCGCGGCATCCGCGGGCCGTAGACGTTGTGGTACCGCAGCCCCACCGCGGTGCCGCCGGTCGAGCGCGCCCACGCCGAGGACAGGTGCTCCTGGGCGAGCTTGGTGGCGGCGTAGGTGTTGCGCGGGTCGGGCGGGGTCTCCTCGCCGACCCGGCCCCAGGCCAGCTCCCGCCCGCAGACGGGGCAGGGCGGGTCGAAGCGGCCCTCGTCGAGGTCGCTGCGCCGGCGGGGCGCGGCCGGGACGACGCCGTGCTCGGCGCACTCGTACCGGCCCTCGCCGTAGACCACCATCGAGCTGGCGAACACCAGCCGGCCGATGCCCGCACGGGCCATGCCGGCCAGCAGCACCGCCGTCCCCAGGTCGTTGATCCCGGCGTAGGCGGGCATGTCCTGCACGTCGATGCCCAGGCCGACCATCGCCGCCTGGTGGTTCACCGCGTCGACGCCCTCGAGCACCCGGTCCACGGTCGCGGCGTTGCGGACGTCGCCGACCACCAGCTCGGCGCCGTCCAGCCCGGGCGGGCCGTCGGGGTACACGGGGTGGACGGCGGGCAGCAGCGCGTCGAGCACCCGCACCTCGTGCCCGGCCTCGAGGTGGGCGGCGACGACGTGGGAGCCGATGAACCCGGCTCCGCCGGTGACGAGGATGCGCACGACGGCGAACGCTAGACGGGCGGCACCCCGGTCGCAGTGCGGGCGGTCAGCCGGGCGCGGAGGCCGTCGAGCAGGAGCGCGAGCCCGGTCTCGAAGCGGTCCTCGTCGTCGCCGAAGCCCTCCGCCGCGGCGAGCACGGTCGGGAAGCCGGTGGGGGCCGGCCCGGGAGCGGTGGCCGGTCGGTCCTGCGCGGCCTGGGTCTCGAGGACGTCGCCGAGCAGGAAGGAGCCCAGCGCGGTCAGCACCTGCACTGCTTCGCCGGGTGCGAGCCCGGCCCCGACCAGGGTGGCGAGGGTCTGCTCGATCTCGGGGAGTGCGTCCTCGGTGGGCCGGTTGCCCGCGACGACGAGCGCGCTGTCCCGGTGGGCGAGCAGGGCGGCGCGGCGGACCCGGATCCCGTCGGCCAGCCAGTCCAGCACCGCCTCGCCCTCCGTCGGGGCGCGGCGGGCGGGCAGCTCGGCGAGGACGTGCTCGGCGACCAGGTCGAGCAGGTGCCGCTTGTCGGTGACGTGCCAGTAGAGCGTGGGCGCGCTGACGCCCAGCCGCTTGGCCAGCCCGCGCAGGGTCAGACCGGCCAGGCCGTCGGCGTCGATCACCTCCACCGCCGCGCGGACGACGTCGTCACGGGTCAGCGGCACGCTTGACACCCTAACGGTGTTCGAGGATGGTTGCGGTATGCCTCTAACGACGTTAGGGACCCTCCCGGGTGAGGTCGCCGTCGACCGCGCGCCCGCGGTGCAGGTCCGCGACCTGGTGAAGACCTTCCCCGGGGGGAAGAAGCGCACGGACGTCGAGGCGGTGCGCGGCATCGACCTCGACGTGCCGGCCGGTGAGCTGTTCGGGTTCCTCGGCCCCAACGGGGCCGGCAAGTCCACCACCATCAAGATCCTGTGCACGCTCGTCCGGCCGACCGCCGGCTCGGCGCAGGTGGCCGGCTTCGACGTCGTCCGCCAGAAGGACGACGTGCGGCGGCACATCGGCCTGGTGTTCCAGGAGACGACGCTGGACGGCCACCTCACCGCCGAGCAGAACCTCCGCTTCCACGCCGAGATCTACGGCATGGCGCACACCGACGTCGCCCCGCGCACCGACGCCGTGCTGGACATGGTCGGCCTGGCCGACCGGCGCTCCGCGGTGGTGAACACGTTCTCCGGCGGCATGAAGCGCCGGCTGGAGATCGCCCGGGGCCTCATGCACTCCCCGCGCGTGCTCTTCCTCGACGAGCCCACCATCGGCCTGGACCCCGAGTCCCGCGCCGGCCTGTGGGACTACGTCGACCGGCTGCGCGCCGAGGAGGACATCACCGTCTTCCTGACCACCCACTACATGGACGAGGCCGAGCGCTGCGACCGCATCGCGATCGTCGACGGGGGCCGCATCGGCGCGCTGGGCTCCCCGGCCGCGCTCAAGGCCGGCGTCGGCCACGACCGCGTGCGGGTGGTCACCGCCGACGACGACGCCGCCGAGGCCCTGGTCCGCGACCGGCTCGGCGTGGAGACCACCCGGGAGCGCGGTGCGCTGGTGGTGCTCACCCCCGACGGCGAGCAGTTCGTGCCCCGGCTGTTCGAGCTCGGGTTGACCGTGCGCTCGGTGAGCGTCACCCGCCCCAGCCTGGACGACGTCTTCCTCGCCTACACCGGCGCCCGGCTGGCCGATCGCCAGGCCGCCGCGGGCCCGCGGGGAGGCCGGCGATGACGACCACCCTCGCCCCGGTCCGGGTCGCCGCCCGCGGACCCCGGCACGAGCTGCGCGCGGTGGAGGTGGTGTGGCTGCGGGAGCTGATCCGCTTCCGCACCGACCGCGGCCGGATCATCTCCTCCTTCGCCCAGCCGCTGCTGTTCCTCTTCGTGCTCGGCAAGGGCCTGGGCGCCAGCATCGGCGCGGGCACCTTCGGCGGCATCGACTACTCGACGTTCCTGTTCCCCGGTGTGCTGGCCACCTCCGTCATGTTCACCGCGGTGTTCTCCGCCATCTCGATCGTCTGGGACCGCGAGCTGGGGTTCCTCCGCGAGATGCTGGTCGCCCCGGTCAGCCGGACGTCGATCGTGCTCGGCAAGGCCCTCGGCGGGGCGACGGTGGCGACCCTGCAGGCGCTGGTGCTGCTCGCCCTCGCCGGGGCCGTCGGGGTCCCCTACGACCCGCTGATGATCGTGGCCGTCGTCGTCCTGATCTTCGTGGTGGCGTTCGCCATCACCTCGCTGGGCCTGCTCGTCGCCGTCCGGGCGCAGCAGATCCAGACCGTCATGCCGCGGGTGCAGCTGCTGCTGGCGCCGCTGATGTTCCTGTCCGGTGCCTTCTTCCCGGTGACCGGTGGGCTGCCGGTCTGGCTGCACGGCCTCGCCCTGGTCAACCCGGTCACCTACGGGGTGGACGCCGTCCGGCGGGTCGTGCTGCACGCGGTGGACGGCGGCCCGGCCGCGGCCGCCGAGGTCGCGCTGCGGTGGGGCAGCTGGACGGTCCCGGTCTGGATGGACGTCGTGGTGGTCGCCGGGGTGGGCGGGCTCCTGCTGGCGGTCTCGGCCTGGCTGTTCAGCCGACCGGAGTGACCTGTCGGAGGGGAGCGCTAGCTTCCCGGTCGTGGAACCGGAGCGCTGCGGCTGGGCGACCAGCACCCCCGACTACGTCGCCTACCACGACGAGGAGTGGGGCGTGCCCCTGCACGGGGACGACGCGCTGTTCGAGCGGGTGTGCCTGGAGGCGTTCCAGAGCGGGCTGTCCTGGATCACCATCCTGCGCAAGCGGCCGGCCTTCCGCGCCGCGTTCGCCGGGTTCGCGATCGACGCGGTCGCCGCGTTCACCGACGCCGACGTCGAGCGGCTGATGGGTGACCCCGGGATCGTCCGGAACAGGGCCAAGATCGAGGCCGCCCGGCGCAACGCCCGGGCGGCGCAGCAGGTCGAGGGTGGCCTGTCGCAGCTGCTGTGGTCCTTCGCCCCGCCGCCGCGGCCCAACCCGCCCACCGCGGCCGACGTCCCGGCGGTCACCCCGGAGTCCACGGCGCTGGCCCGCGAGCTGAAGCGGCGCGGGTTCGCCTTCGTCGGCCCGACCACCGCCTACGCGTTGATGCAGGCCACCGGCATGGTCGACGACCACGTGGCCACCTGCTTCCGGGCGGGCGCCACCACCTCCGGGTGAGGGGCTCGTGTTGGTCCTGACCCGGGCATGCGGGAGAATGGGTGAAGCTCTGGTTCAGCAATGACGGACAGCCACACCGCGCTCCCACCACGGGCGCGCGGGTGGCCGGTGAAGGAGGCACGCATGGCGGCCATGAAGCCGCGCACGGGTGAAGGTCCCCTCGAGGTCACCAAGGAGGGGCGCGGCCTGGTCATGCGCGTGCCGTTGGAAGGCGGTGGCCGGCTCGTCGTCGAGCTGTCCGCCGACGAGGCGGCTGCGCTCTCCGAGGCGCTCCAGGGCGCGATCAGCTGACCAGCTCCGCGGCTCGGCCCCCGGCCGACCCCGCAGCAGGACGGACGGCCCCGGCCGCCGGCGCACAGCCGGCGACCGGGGCCGCTGCTCATCCCGGGGTCAAGCTCGCCACCTCGCTGCCCCGCCTGACCGGGGACGACGTCCTTGCGGTGCCCGTCGGCGCCCGCGGCGCACTGCCCGGGTGGCTGGCCGCCGCCGACCTCGACCCCGACTGGGTGGCCGGCGCGCTCGCCGACACCGGCAACGGTGGCCGGCCCGGCGGCATCACCAACCTGCCGGTCCCCGGCCGGCAGCCCCGCTCGCTGGTCGCGGTGGGCGTCGGGGACGCCACCCCGGCGCACCTGCGCTCCTACGTCGCGGTCGCGGTGCGGCGCGCGCAGACCCTCGCCGAGCACGGTGCCACCCGGCTGGTGCTGCCGCTGCCCGAGGGCGCCGACCCCGAGGCCGTCCGGGTGGCCGCCGAGACCGTGCTGCTGGCCGGCTACCGGTTCCGGCTGACCTCGACCCCGCACCCGCCGCGGCTGGCCCGCCTGGTGCTGGTCGTCCCCGGTGCGGGACCCGCCGCCGTCGACGCGCTGCACCGCGGCCTGGTCACCGCCGCCGCCGTCGTGTGGGCCCGCGACCTGGTCAACACCCCGCCCGACACCGCCGACCCGGTCTGGGTCGCCGAGCAGGCGCAGGCCCGCTTCGCCGTCCACGACCGGGTGGGCACCACGGTGCTCGGCCCCCGGCAGCTGCGGGCGGCCGGGTTCGGCGGGCTGCTCGCCGTCGGCGGCGGCTCCGACCGCCCGCCGCGGCTGGTGCTGGCCACCTACGTGCCGGCCACCGGCCTGCGCCCGCACGTGGTGCTGGTCGGCAAGGGCATCACCTTCGACACCGGCGGCATCTCGATCAAGAAGTCCGCCGGGATGCGGCACATGCACACCGACATGGCCGGCGGGGCCGCGGTCCTCGCCGTCCTCGACGCGGTCGCCCGGCTCGGGCTGCCGGTGCGGGTCACCGCCCTGGTGCCGCTCGCCGAGAACGCCCTCTCCGGCGCGGCCTACCGGCCCGGGGACGTGCTCACCCACGTCGGCGGGCGCACCACCGAGGTGCGCAGCACCGACGCCGAGGGTCGGCTCGTGCTCGCCGACGCCCTCGCGCACGCCCGGCTCGAGCTGGCCGCCGACGTGCTGGTCGACGTCGCCACCCTCACCGGCGCGGCCCGCACCGCGCTCGGCGCCCGCACCGGTGCGCTGTTCGCCACCGACGACGCGCTGGCCGGCGACCTGCTCGCCGGGGGCGCCGCGGCGGGGGAGCCGTGGTGGCGGATGCCGCTCACCGAGGAGCACGTCGGCCACCTGCGGGCCCAGCTCGCCAGCCCGGTCGCCGACGCGAACAACAGCCCCGGCGCACCGGGGGCCACCACCGCGGCGCTGTTCCTGCAGCCGTTCACCGGCGGCCTGCGCTGGGCGCACCTGGACGTCGCCGGCCCCGCGCGGGCGGCCGGCGACGCCGCCGAGCTGGTCAGGGGCGGCACCGGGTTCGCCGTCCGCACCCTGCTGCGCTGGCTGGAGTCCGGGGTGTCGGAACCCGACCGGCCGGGCACGGAGGAGTGCGGAGCCGCGCCACCAGGCGTGACCGGATCGGCCGCCCCGGCGGCCGGCGAGGAGACGACACCATGGCAGGACTGGGCGACAAGGCCAAGGACTTCCTGAACAGCGACAAGGGCGAGCAGGCCAGCGACGGCGCGCTGGACAAGGGCGCGGACCTCGCCGAGGGCCGCGCCGGCGGGCACGCCGACAAGGTCGACCAGGGCCGCGACGCGTTGGACGACCGGATCGGCTCCGGCGGCGACGAGCGCTGACCTCCGCGCCCCGCGGGCCGACTGCCCCCGGCCCGCGGGGTACGGCATGCTCGCCCGGTGAGCGAGCAGCAGCACGGCGTCGTGTTCCCGAGCGGACCGGACGGACGGCGCAGCACGTCGGGCACCGGCCGTCGCGTGGTCGCCGACGCGCTCCGCCCGGTGGACCCCACCGGCGCCGCCGCGGCCGAGCGCGAGACGAACTGGCGCGCGGGCTACCTGCCGCACGTCCGGCGCACCACCGAGGCCGGCCTGGGCTGCCGCGACGCCGCCCTGTCGATCGCCGCCGCGGGGCTGGAGTCGGTGCACCGGCAGCTGCGCGTCGTGGTCGACGGCGAGGAGGTCGAGCTGGGCGCGCTGCGCAGCGCGCCCGCCCCCGCCGCGCTGGGCACCGAGACCGTCACCGGGTCGGCCGAGCCCGAGCGGGAGCTGACGCTGCCCCTGCGCGGCCGGCGGCTGCGCGGCGCGGAGCTCGGCGACCAGCTCGACGCCTGGGTCGCCCGGGGCGTCGTCGAGCCCAGCTGCGCGACCGCCGTCCGCGCCGTCGCCGCGCACCCCGAGTGGCTGGCCCTGCCCGGTCGCACCGTCGCCGTCCTCGGCGCCGGGGCCGAGATGGGCCCGCTGACCGCGCTGCTGCGTTGGGGCGCCCGCGTCGCCGCCGTCGACCTGCCCCGCCCGCCGCTGTGGGACCGGGTCCTCGACACCGCCCGCCGCGGCGCCGGCACGCTGCTGCTGCCCACCCGCGACGGTGCGCGCGGCGCGGACCTGGTCGGCGAGGTCCCCGCGGTCGCCGACTGGCTGGGCGGGCTGGACGGCGCCCCGGTGCTGGGCAACTACGTCTACGCCGACGGCGCCACCAACGTCCGGGTGTCCGCCGCGGTCGACGCACTGACGCTGCGGCTGGCCGGCCAGCGCCCGGACCTGGCGCTGGGCTTCCTCGCCACCCCCACCGATGTGTTCGTCGTGCCCGGGGAGGCGGTCGCGGCGTCGCAGGCCGCCTACGCCGCCCGCGGCCGGACGGCGAAGCTGCTCGGCCGGCCGCTGCGCACCGTGTCGGCGGGCCGGCTGCTGCAGCGGGCCCACCCGCGGGACGCGCAGGGTCCGGGCATCGCCGACAGCCTGGTGCCGCAGCAGGGCCCGAACTACGCGCTGGCCAAGCGGCTGCAGCGGTGGCGCGCGACCACCGCGCGGGCGGCCGGGACGACGGTGTCGATGAACGTCGCCCCGCCCACCCGCACCCGCTCGGTGGTGAAGAACCGCGCGCTGGCCGCCGCCTACGCGGGGGCGCACCGGTTCGGCGTCGAGGTCTTCGAGCCGGCGACGTCGAACGTGCTGATGGCCGCGCTGCTGGTGCACGACCTGCACACCGGTGGCGGGCCCGCGCACGAGGAGCCGTGGCAGGACGAGGCGTACGCCGCGGCGCACGGCGGGCTGTGGCGCACGGCGTACGCCCCGCGCAGCGCGCTCGGGCTGGCCGCCGTCCTGGGCGTGGGCGCCGCCCGCGGCTGATCAGTCCGCGTGCAGCTCGAGGCGGCCGCGGCGACGGGTGGGGGTCAGCAGGACGCCGGAGTCCGTGGGCGCGGGCCGGCCGGACCACAGCCGACCGACGTCGGCGGTGCCCAGCCCCGCGGCCTGCACGGCCTCGGTGAGCCGCTGGTGGTCCGAGCGCCGGACCACCGCGCCGGACAGCACCAGCACCATCGCGCCCATCGCCAGCACCCCGGCGAGGAAGCCGGCCAGCAGCACCGGGCCGGAGCCGAGCCCGCCGTCGGCGGCGGACCGGACGAGGGCGACCACCAGCCCGCCGGTCGCGGCCAGCGCACCCAGCCCCATCGCCACGGCCAGCACCGCGAGGGCCAGCACGAGCCGACGGTGGCTGCGGACGACGACGGTCACGGTCGCCGATCCTGTCAGGCCGGGCCGACCAGACCCGCGACGATCTCGGCGGACAGGGTGACCAGCGGCAGCCCGCCTCCGGGGTGCGAGGACCCGCCGACCAGGTACAGGCCGCGCAGCGGCGAGGCGTTGGCGGGGCGGAGGAAGGCGGCGCTCGCGCCGTTGGACGACGTCCCGTAGATCGACCCGCCCACGCTGCCGGTCGCCCGCTCCAGGTCGGCGGGCGTGCGCACCTCCCGCCAGCGCACCCGGTCCCGCACGTCGAGCCCGCGGCGGGCCAGCACGGCCAGCACGTCGTCCGCGTAGGAGTCGGCCAGGCCCGGGGCGTCCCAGTCGACCGGCCCGTGCCGGGGCGCGTTGACCAGCACGAACCAGGACTCGCTGTCGGCGTCGGGCCGGGTGGCCGGGTCGTCGGGGGCGCTGACGTAGACGGTGGGGTCGGGCAGGGGGCGCGGGTCGGTGAACAGGCCGTCGAACTCGGCGTCGTAGTCCGCGGGGAAGAGCACCGTGTGGTGGGCGAGGTCCGGCGTCCGGCCCGACAGCGCCAGCAGCAGCACGAACCCCGACGAGGACGGCGTGGCCGCCGCCAGCGACGCGCGTGCCCGGCGCACCGGCGCGCCGGGCGGCAGCAGGGAGCCGTAGAGCGCGGCGGCGTCGGCGTTGCAGACCACGACGTCGGCGGCCAGGCGCCCGCCGTCGGCCAGCCCGACCCCGCAGACCCGGCCGCCCTCGACGAGCACCTCCGCGACCGGGGACGACGTCCGGACGTCGGCGCCGCGCTCGCGCGCCCGGTCGGCGACGGCCAGCGGCAGCCGGTGCAGCCCGCCGCGGACGTACCAGGAGCCGTAGGCCTGCTCCACCCACGGCACCGTGGCCAGCGCGGCCGGGGCCAGCCGGGGGTCGGAGCCGGAGTAGGTGGCGTAGCGGTCCAGCAGCATCCGCAGGTGCGGGTCGGTGAGGTACTGCGCGCCGAGCTTCCGCAGCGACGCCCACGGCGCGACGGTGCGGACGTCGGCCGACGAGCGGGCCAGCCGGGCCAGCGTCCGGGCACCCCGCAGCGGCGACCGCAGGAACGGCTGCTCGGTGACCCGCCAGATCTCCGCGGCCCGGTCCAGGAACGCCGACCACTCGGGCCCGAGGACCTCCCGGACGCCGTCGAGGGTGCCCGGGACGGCGAGCCGGGTGCCGTCGGCGAAGCGGTAGGCGACCGCCGGGTCCAGCCGCTCCAGCTGCAGGACGTCGTCCAGCGGGTCGCCGGTGGCGTCGAACAGGTCGCGGAACACCTGGGGGAGGGTGACCAGCGAGGGGCCGGTGTCGAAGGCGTGCCCGTCGCGGGACACCCAGCCGAGCTTGCCGCCCACCTCGGGGCCCTGCTCCAGCACGGTCACCCGGTGCCCGCCCGCGGCCAGCCGGGCCGCGGCCGCCAACCCGCCGAGCCCGGCACCGACCACCACGACGCGAGCCATGCCGCCCACCGTAGGTGGACGTACGGTGCGCAGGTGCCGGACGACGTGTGGACCCCCGTGCGGCTGCGCACCGGGCGGACCGTCCGGGTGCACCACCGCGAGTCCGGGTCCGGCGGGCGGCCGCTGGTGCTGGTGCACGGGCTGGGCATGTCCGGCCGGTCGATGGTCCCCGCGCTGGGGCTGCTCGGCGCCGGCGGGCGGACGCTGGTCCCCGACCTCCCCGGCTACGGCCGCACCCGCGGCGGGGGCCGGGCGCTCGGCGTCCCCGGGCTCGCCGACGCGCTGTGCCGCTGGATGGACGCGGTCGGCCTGGACGAGGTCGACCTGGTCGGGCACTCCCTCGGCGCGCAGGTCGCGGCCGCGGCGGCCCGGCGCCGGGGCGGGGTCGCGCACCTGGTGCTGGTCGGCCCGACCCGCGACCCCAGTGCGCCGAGCTGGGTGGGCCAGGCCTGGCGGCTGCTGCAGGACGCGCCGCTGGAGGATCCGGGCCTGCTGCTGGTCGCCGTCCGCGACTACCTGCGCGCCGGCCCGCTGACCATGCTGGCCGTGCTGCGGCACGCGCTGCGCCGACCGGAGGAGCAGGCGATGAGCGAGGTCGACGTCCCGGCGCTGGTGCTGCGCGGCGACCGTGACCCGGTGGCCCGGCAGCGGTGGTGCGAGGACCTGGCCGGTCTGCTGCCGCAGGGCCGGCTGCAGGTGGTGCCCGGCCCGCACGGGCTGGTGTTCTCCGCGCCCGCGGCGTTCGCCGACGCGGTGAGGGGGTTCTGCCGGTGAGCCTCGTGGGCGTGCTGCACCGCGCCGAGACCGGGCTGCGCGACCTCCTGTCGCGGGTGGCCCGGGCCTTCGGCTGGACCCCGGTCGCCATCCCGTACCCCGGCTACGGCAGCGGCGGGCGGGTGCGGGTGCTGGGGCGGGTGCTGCTCGCCCCGGCCGGCACGCACCCGGAGTCGCGGCTGCGGATACCCGGCTGGCAGCGCTTCCTCACCCTGGAGGCACCGGGCACCGCGGTGGACGTCGACGTGGCCGGCACCCGCCGCCGGCTGACCAGCGACGCGGACGGGCTGCTGGACGCCGTGGTGGAGGTGGACCGTCCGCTGGACGGCCGGCCCGAGGTCGACGTGCGGATGAGCACCGGGGACCGGTCGGCGACCGCCCCGGCCCACCTGTCCTCCACCGACGCGCACCGCGGCGTGGTCTGCGACATCGACGACACGGTGCTGGTCACCGAGATCGCGCACCCGCTGCGCGCGGCCTACCGCACCTTCGTGCAGCGCAGCCGCAACCGGCGGGCGGTGCCGGGCATGGCCGACCTGCTCCGCGAGGTGACCGCGGGCGCCGAGCACGTGCCGGTGCTCTACCTGTCCAACGGGCCGTGGAACCTGATCGGCCCGCTGGCCCGGTTCCTCGAGCGCAACGGCTTCCCGCCGGGCCCGCTGCTGCTCACCGACTGGGGTCTGCAGCGCGACCGGTGGTTCCGCGACGGGCAGGCGCACAAGCGCAGCTCGCTGCTGCGGCTGGCCGAGGACCTGCCCGGGGTCGACTGGACGCTGGTCGGCGACACCGGCGAGCACGACCCCGCGCTCTACGAGGAGTTCGCCCGCGCCCACCCCGACCGGGTCGCGGAGATCCTGCTGCGCGACCCCACCGCCGCCGAGCCGGTGGTCGAGCGGGTCGGCGACGTCCCCGTGGTGCGGGCCGCCGACGGCACCGGGCTCAGCCGCGGGCGGGCACGGCTGCGCGGCTGACCAGCTCGGCCAGCGCCGCGTCGGACTCAGCCAGCGCACCCCGGTCCAGGGTGGAGGAGGACGCGACCAGCTCGGCCGCACCGGTCCGCCCGACCAGGTCCGCCAACTGCTCGGCCACGTGCGCGGGCTTACCGGCCAGCGCGCCGGCCACCGTCTGCTCCGCGTAGCGCTGCTGGACGGCGGTCATCGGCCGGGGCGGCTGCAGCGCCGGGAACGTGCCGGTGGTGCGGGCCTGCGCCATCGCCCACGCCTCGGGCAGCAGCAGGTCGCGGGCGGCGGCGTCGGTGTCGGCGACCAGCACGTCCAGGCTGATGCCCACCCACGGCTCCGGGCACTGCCCGGAGGGGCGGAAGGCCTGGCGGTAGCGGTCCAGCGGCTCCTCCGGGTCGCGCAGCAGCGGCCCGCCGACCACGACCGGCAGCCCGAGCGCGGCGGCGACGTCGAGCCCGTGCCCGGTGGCCAGCACGAACAGCGGGACGGCGGCGGCCGGCCGCGGGTGGGCGGTGATCTCGGCGGTGCCCTCGAGGTGGGCGCGGAGCTCGGCGAGGTCGGCGGCGAAGTCGGTCGCGCCCTGGCGCAGCGCGCGGCGGACCGGGGCGGTGAAGCCGGGGGAGCGGCCGACGCCGAGGTCGACCCGGCCGGGCGCGACGGCGGCCAGGGTGGCGAACTGCTCGGCGACCACCAGCGGCTGGTGGTGCGGCAGCATCACGCCCGCGGAGCCCAGCCGGATGCGGGAGGTCTGCCCGGTGAGGACGGCGAGCAGCACCGCGGGCGCCGAGCCGGCCACCCCGGGCACGCCGTGGTGCTCGGCCACCCAGAACCGGTCGTAGCCGGCCGCCTCGGCCCGGCGCGCCCGCTCGACGGTGTGCGCGACGGCGTCCGCGTCGGTCTCCCCGACCCGGGTGCGCGTCCGGTCCAGCAGCGACAGCCCGATGTCCACGCCCGGCACAACGCGGGCGGGACCGGGGTCAGTCCCGGACGGGCAGGACGGCGGGGCCGTCGGGGCCGGCGACGACCGAGGCGCGGGCACCGTAGTGGGTGCGCAGCGCGTCCGGGGTGAGCACCTGGGCGGGGGTGCCCTCGGCGACCACCCGGCCGGCGGCCAGCAGCACCAGCCGGTCGGCGTACTGGCCGGCCAGGGACAGGTCGTGCAGCGTGCTGAGCACCGTCAGCCCGTCGGTGCGGCGCAGCCGGTCGACCAGGTCGAGCACCTGCTGGGCGTGGCCGAGGTCGAGCGCGGCGGTGGGCTCGTCGAGCAGCAGCACCTGCGGTTGCTGGGCCAGCGCCCGGGCCAGCACGGCGCGCTGCTGCTCGCCGCCGGACAGCGTCGTCAGCACCCGGTCGGCCAGCGCCCCGAGCTCCAGGCGGGCCATCGTCTCCTCCACCACCGCGCGGTCGGCGGTCCGCGGCGCGGCCAGCAGCGGCCGGTGCGGGGTGCGGCCCAGCGCCACGTAGTCGCGGGTGGTGACGCCCTCGGGCAGCACCGGCAGCTGCGGGGCGTAGGCGATCCTGCGGGCGCGGTCCCGGCGGGGGAGGGTGTCCAGGCCCACGCCGTCCCAGTGCACCGAGCCCGAGTGCGCCACCACGCCGAGCACCGCCCGCAGCAGCGTCGACTTGCCCGCCCCGTTCGGGCCGATGACCGCCGTCCACGAGCCCGGCGCCGCGGCGAGCCGGACGTCGGCGAGCACCTGCGCCCGGCCCAGCTGCACGCCCAGCCCGGTGACCTCCAGCCCCGCGCTCACCGGCGCCGGCTCCACAGCAGCGCGGCGAAGAACGGGGCGCCGACGAACGCGGTGACCACGCCCAGAGGCAGCTCGGCCGGGGCCAGCACGGTGCGGGCGAGCAGGTCGGCGAGCACCAGGAACGCCCCGCCGGCCAGCAGCGACATCGGCAGCAGCACCGCGTGCGCCCCGCCGACCAGCTTGCGGGCCACGTGCGGCACCACCAGCCCGACGAAGCCGATCAGCCCGCTGACCGCGACCGCCGACGCGGTGGCCAGCGACGCCGCGACCACGACCAGCAGCCGCAGCCGACCGGGGTGCACGCCCAGGGACCGGGCCTCGTCGTCGCCGACGGCCAGCACGTCCAGCGCCCGCCCGCAGACCAGCAGGACGGCGACCGCGGCGCCCAGGTAGGGCAGCACGAGCAGCACGTCCGACCACGACGCCCGGCCCAGCTGGCCCAGCAGCCAGCCGTACACCTGCTGCAGGTCCTCCGCGTTGCGCTGCTGCACCAGGGTCTGGCCCGCGGCGAGGAAGGAGGCCACCGCGACCCCGGCCAGCAGCAGGGTGGCCGACGACGAGCCGCCGGCCGCCGTCCCCAGGGCGAAGGAGGCGCCCACCCCGACCAGCGCACCGACGAAGGCCGCGACCGGGACCGCACCCGAGCCGGGGGCGTAGGCGATGACCAGCGTGGCGCCCAGGCCGGCCCCGGCGGCCGCGCCGAGCAGGTACGGGTCGGCCAGCGGGTTGCGGAACACGCCCTGGTAGGCGGCGCCGGCGATGGCCAGTGCGCCGCCCACCAGCACCGCGAGCACGACCCGGGGCAGCCGCAGCTGCAGCAGCGCGGCCGCCTGCACCGGGCTCAGCCCGCCGTCCACCGACCCGCCGAGGGGGCGCACCGCGCGGTCGGCGAGCGTGGCCAGCACCGGACCCGGGGCGAGCGGCAACGCGCCCACCCCGACCCCGAGCAGGACGGTCCCGACCAGCACGGCACCGGCAGCGGCGAGGCAGGCCGCCGGGCGGGCGCGCACCTCAGCCCTGCAGGGTCTGCGACACCTGCTCGGCGAGGTCGGCGATGCGCGGACCCCAGCGGGAGGCGATGTCGTCGTCGGCCGCCAGCACCCGGCCGGTCTGCACCGCGGGCAGGGTGTCGAAGGCGGGCCGGGCGGCCAGGGTGGCAGCGTCCTGCGCGCAGCAGACGGTGTCGGCGAGCACGACGACGTCGGGTGCGGCGTCGACCACGTACTCCGCGGACAGCTGCGGGTAGCCGGTGTCCTGGCCGGCGGCGTCGGCGACGTTGGTCAGCCCGAAGAGGGTGTAGAGGCCGCCGACGAACGTGCTGCTGGTCGCGGTGTACCCGGTGGGGTCGAGCTCGTGGTAGACCGACAGGCCCTCGCCGGCGCCGCCGGCCGCGGCGACCGCGGCGTCGATCCGGTCCTGCGTCGTCTGCACCAGGTCATCGGCCTCGGCGCGGTGCCCGGTGGCGTCGCCCAGCGTCGTCATCTGCGCGTAGGCGTCGTCGAGCTGCTCGGCCGCGCCCAGCTGCAGCACCGGGATGCCGAGGGTGTCCAGGTTCGCGGCCAGGCCGTCGACGTCGTCGCTGATGACGACCAGGTCGGGCTCGTACCCGGCGATGGCCTCGGCGTTGGGCGTGAACGCCGACAGGTCGGTGACCGGCGCCTCCGCCGGGTAGGTCGAGGTGCTGTCCACGGCCACCACCTGGTCACCGGCGTCGATGGCGAACAGCGTCTCGGTGGCCGAGGCCGACATCGACACGATCCGCTCCGGCTCGGCCTCCAGGGTCAGCTCACCGGTGTCGCCGGTGACGGTGACCGGGAAGGCGCCGTCCGCGGCGGACGAGGACGGGCCAGCCGACGGTGCGGGGTCACCGCCGCCGGAGCAGCCGGCGAGGGCGAGGACGGTCCCGAGGAGGACGGCGAGGATCGGGCGACGGGGCACGGGAGCTCCTGCGGCGGGCGGAGCGGTCGCCGACGGGGGGGCCCGACTGCGCGACCCGCTCCGCGGGGGTCGGTGGCAGGACGAGGCGGCAGGCGACCTGGCTCGGGCCCGCAGGCCCTCACAGTTGCGGGACAGCGCCGGACTCGCACCGGCTTCGCTCCCGCTCCGTCACCGACGCAGCGGCCGGCAGGCGAACGTTACCCGCGCGCGGCGAGGACCCGGTCGTACACGGCCACGGTCTGCTCGGCGATGGCCGGCCAGCCGAACTCGGCGAGCACCCGGTCCCGCCCGGCCGCACCCATGCCGGCGGCGCGGTCGGGGTCGGCCAGCAGCTCCGACATCCGCGCGGCCAGACCCGCGGCGAAGGCGGCGGGGTCGTGCTCGTCGTAGGGCACCAGCAGCCCGGTGCGGCCGTCGGCGACGACCTCGGGGATGCCGCCCACGGCCGAGGCGACGACGGCGGTGCCGCACGCGGCGGCCTCCAGGTTGACGATGCCCAGCGGCTCGTACACCGAGGGGACGACGAAGACCGTCGCGCCGGTGATCAGCGGGACCAGCTTCTCCCGCGGCAGCATCTCCTCGATCCACACCACCCCGGTGCGGCGGCGCTGCAGCTCCACCACGGCGTCGGCGACCTGCTGACGCTCCGCGGGGGTGTCGGCGGCGCCGGCGCAGAGCACCAGGCCGGCCTCGGGGGGCAGCTGCTCGGCGGCGGCCAGCAGGTGCACCAGGCCCTTCTGCCGGGTGATCCGGCCGACGAACAGCGCGTAGGCCCGGCCGGGGTCCACGCCGAGTGACCGGACGACGTCGTCGTCGTGCACCGGGCGGTAGGCCTCGGCGTCCACCCCGTTGCCGACCACCAGGACCTTCTGCGGGTCGAGCTCGGGGTAGGCGTCGAGGACGTCGGTGCGCATGCCGTTGCTGACCGCGACCACCGCGTCGGCGGCCAGGTAGGCGGTGCGCTCGACCCAGCTGGACAGCCGGTAGCCCCCGCCCAGCTGGTCGGCCTTCCACGGCCGTCGCGGCTCCAGGGAGTGCGCGGTCACCACGTGCGGGATCCCGTGCACCAGCGAGGCCAGCTGCCCGGCGTGGTTGGCGTACCAGGTGTGGGAGTGCACGACGTCGGCCGAGCCCAGCGCCGCGGCGATCTCGACGTCCACGCCGACCGCCTGCAGCGCGCCGTTGGCGTCGGCCAGCCCGGCGGGGACGGCGTGCGCGGTGGCGTCGGTGCGCGGACCGCCGAAGCAGTGCACGTCGATCTCGGGGCCCCCGGCCAGCCCCCGCATCGCGGCGACCAGGTGCTCGACGTGCACGCCGGCACCCCCGTAGACGTCCGGCGGCCACTCCCGGGTGACGACTCCCACGCGCATGGGGAGAACCTAGTGCGCGCCGGACCCGGTGGGCCGGTCAGTCCTGCGGGTCGTCGCAGTCGAAGTCGCCGCGGACGCTGGGCGCCGGCGCGCCCAGCGCCTCCAGTGCGGCGTGCACCCGGTGGCCGGCGCAGCAGTCGGGGAAGGGCGCCTCGTCCAGCGTGCTGAGCGGGTCGGGGGCGGGGTGCTCGACGGCGAGGTCGGGGCCGCCGTCCCAGTGGTCGCAGTGCTCGCCGGGGTAGCCGACGATGTCCGCGCGGCCGCGGTGCAGGCCGATGACCAGGCCCTCGGGGCAGGGGCTGAGCGTCCAGCGGCCGATGCTCTCGAGGAGGTCGCCGTACAGCTCGGTCCAGTCCGCCAGGTCGGCGCCCACCGGGGCCAGCGACGTCGTCCGGCCGTCGACGACGACGTCGACCCCGGCCAGGCCGAGGGCGTCCATGGACCGCTGCAGCCGGAAGACGACGAGGCTGTCGCGCACGCCGACCTCGCGGCCGACGGCGGTGCGCAGGTCGGCCAGGCAGCGCTCGAGCGCGGCGTCGGCCGCCCGGCGGGCGGTCTCGATCGCCACGCTGCGGGGGACGGCGCGGGTGAGCTTCACCCGGCCATTCTGACCGATGCCCCGGACGGGCCGGGGTTCCCGCGCGGACCGGCCACGCGCGGCAGGGGCGCAGCCGTTAGGTTCACCACATGCGTGGCAGCCCGCGGATCCTCGGCATCGTCCTTGCAGGTGGTGAGGGCAAGCGCCTGTCGCCCCTGACCCAGGACCGGGCGAAGCCGGCGGTGCCCTTCGGCGGCAACTACCGGCTGGTCGACTTCGTGCTGAGCAACCTGGTCAACGCCGAGATCCGGCAGATCGCGGTGCTCACCCAGTACAAGAGCCACTCGCTGGACCGGCACATCACCACCACCTGGCGGATGAGCAGCCTGCTGGGCAACTACATCACCCCGGTGCCCGCCCAGCAGCGGCTGGGCCCGCGCTGGTTCACCGGCAGCGCCGACGCCATCTTCCAGTCGCTGAACCTCATCCACGACGCCCGCCCGGAGATCGTCGTCGTCTTCGGCGCCGACCACGTCTACCGGATGGACCCGGCGCAGATGATCGACCAGCACCTGCAGACCGGTGCCGGGGTCACCGTGGCCGGCCTGCGGGTGCCGCGCCGCGACGCCGACCAGTTCGGCGTCATCGACGCCACGGCCGAGGGCAAGGTGAAGAGCTTCCTGGAGAAGCCCTCGGACCCGCCCGGGCTCCCGGACTCGCCCGAGGAGAGCTTCGCCTCCATGGGCAACTACGTCTTCACCACCGAGGCGCTGCTGGACGCCCTGCGCGCCGACGCCGAGGACGACTCGTCGGTGCACGACATGGGCGGGTCGATCATGCCGATGCTCGCCGACAAGGGCGAGGCCTGGGTGTACGACTTCGGCACCAACAAGGTGCCCGGCGCCACCGAGCGCGACCACGGCTACTGGCGCGACGTGGGGACGATGGACAGCTACTTCGACGCGCACATGGACCTGCGCTCGGTGTCGCCGATCTTCAACCTCTACAACGACCGCTGGCCGATCTACACGCTGCCCCCGCAGCTGCCGCCGGCGAAGTTCGTGCTGGGCGGCCGCGCCGAGGACTCGATGGTCAGCGCCGGGGTCATCGTCGCCGGTGGCACCGTCCGCGGGTCGGTGGTCAGCCCGGGCGTGCGGGTCGACGGCGCCAGCTACGTCGAGGACAGCGTGCTCATGGACGGCGTGCACATCGGCGAGGGCGCCGTCGTCCGGCGGGCCATCCTGGACAAGAACGTCGTCGTCCCGCCCTTCGCCCGGATCGGGGTCGACCACGACGCCGACCGCGAGCGGTACCACGTCAGCGCCGGCGGGGTGACCGTGCTGGGCAAGGGCGCCCGCGCCATCGTCGATTGACCGCCCCGCTCGTCGTCACCCTGCTGCTCGCGCAGGAGGCGCAGCAGCGCTTCGACGAGCTGCGGTCGCGGCACTTCCCGGCCGACCGGCTGGTCGTCGGTGCGCACGTGACGCTGTTCCACGCGGTGCCCGGGGAGCACGAGGACGCCGTCCGCGCCGACCTCGCCGCCGCGGCGGACCGGCCGGGCTTCGACGTCGAGGTGGCCGGGGTCCGGATGCTGGGCCGCGGGGTCGCCTTCGACCTGCGCTCGGACGACGTCACCGGCCTGCGGACGGCGCTGGCCCGCCGGTGGGCGCCGTGGCTGACCCGGCAGGACGCGCAGTGGCGGCACCCGCACGTCACCGTGCAGAACAAGGTCACCCCGGCCGCGGCCCGGGCGCTGCACGACGACCTCGCCGACGGCTTCGAGCCCTACCCGGTGCCTGCCTCGGGCCTGGGGCTGTGGCGCTACGAGGGCGGCCCCTGGGCGCCGCTGGACCGCTACCCGTTCGGCTAGGTCAGCCGCGCTTGGTGGCGACGAGCAGGCCGGCGCCGACCGGGATCACCGCGCGGACCAGGTCCTCGTCGTCCTTGACCGTGCGGGCCAGCTCGCGCCAGGCGACGGTCTGCGGGTCGCGCTGGGACCGGTCGGCGACCGCGGAGGCGCTGATGCCGTGCAGCACGAGCGAGCCGCCGGTGCGGATCAGCCCCAGCAGCGCGGGCAGCTGCTTGCTGTACTCGGCCGGCGGGCCGGCGCAGCAGACCAGGTCGTAGGCGCCGGTGGACAGCCGCGGCAGCACCTCGGCCAGCGTGCCGAAGATCAGCCGGGTGCGGCCGCTGGGCAGCCCGGCGTCGGTGAAGGTGCGGCGGGCCGCGCGCAGCTCGGTGGGGTCGGCGTCCAGCGCGGTGAGCACGCCGTCGGGCCGCATGCCCTGCAGCAGCCACAGCCCGGCGACCCCGCCCCCGCCGCCGATGGTGACCACCGACCGAGCACCCACCCCGGCGGCCAGCACGGCCAGCGTCGCGCCGACGGCGGGTTCGACCGGGGCGACCGTGCCCAGCGCGCCGACCGCGGCGGTGGCCCGGTGCCGGGCGGCGACCAGGGCGGGGGTCTCCGCGGCGAAGGTGTCGGCGTAGGCCGCCGCGTCGGGGGTCGGGCCGCCCGTGGGCGGCGGTCCGGCGGCGGTGGTCACCGGGCGAGGGTAGTGCGCCCGGGCTGGTGGGGGCGCAGCGAGCCGGGCTGTGCAGCACCTGTGGGCTGCCCGGACGCGGGAACACGAGGGGCCGGCCCGTCCGTTGGTCCGGGTGTGCGCCTGAAGCGTCCCCCGTCGGAGTCGACCACCGCCGTGACCTCCCCCCGCGAGGAGGCCCGGGCCGTCGCGGTCTGCGATCCTGGACCCGTGACCGAGCCCGTGCCCGCCACCGACACCTGGGTCGCGCCGACCTGGGAGCAGGTCGTCCGTGACCACTCGGCGCGCGTGTACCGGCTGGCCTACCGGCTCTCGGGCAACGCCCACGACGCCGAGGACCTCACCCAGGAGACCTTCGTCCGGGTGTTCCGGTCGCTCGCGGACTTCTCGCCGGGCACCTTCGAGGGCTGGCTGCACCGCATCACCACGAACCTCTTCCTGGACATGGTCCGGCGCCGCCAGCGGATCCGGTTCGACGCCCTGCCCGAGGACACCGAGCGGCTGCCGGGCACGGCCCCCAGCCCCGAGCAGGTCTACACCGACACCCACCTCGACCCGCAGGTGCAGGCGGCGCTGGACGCGCTGTCCCCGGAGTTCCGCGTGGCCGTCGTGCTCTGCGACATCGAGGGCCTGACCTACGAGGAGATCGCGGCCACCCTCGGCATCAAGCTGGGCACGGTGCGCAGCCGCATCCACCGCGGCCGCGTCCAGCTGCGCGAGGCGCTGGCCCACATGGCGCCCGGCCGCCGCCCCGTCCTCGAGGAGGGCATGCGGTGAACATCCCGGTGAGCCACCTGGCCCAGGAGGCCATCGCGGCCCTCGTCGACGGCGAGCTGTCCGGCACCGCCGCCGGCCGCGCGGCGCGGCACCTCTCCGGCTGCGCGCAGTGCCGGCTGGCCGTCGAGGCCCAGCGCGAGGCCAAGGAGGCCCTGCACACCAGCCGCGACGTCGCCGTCCCCGGCGACCTGCTCAGCCGGCTGCAGGCCATCCCGTTCACCGCCGACGTCTCCTCCTCGGGCGGTTTCGGCGGGTCGGGCACGGTCTTCGTCGAGCAGCTCGGCCCGCTCACCCCGCAGGCCACTGCCGACCGCCCCGGCCAGGCGCGCTGGCTGCGCCGCGGGGTCGCCGCCGGCCTGGCCGGCATCGGCATCGGCGTGGTGGCCCTCGCGGTCAACCTGCCCACCGGTGACCCCGGCGGCCAGGTCGCCCGCACCGACCCGGGCCCGGCCGTCAGCACCGTCGGCGAGCGCACCGAGATCGTCCCGCCGGTCGTCCGCACGGTCTCCGTCGGCGCCGACCTCGACGGCGGCACGCCCTGACCGAGCGATCCGCCGAGGACGACGGCTTCGCCAGGCCCGCCGGCACCGACGGGCCCTTCGAGCGCACCGCCGCCGTCCCGCCCGTGCGGCGCGGTACGCCGCCCCCGCCGCCGGAGCAGGCCGCCGCGTTCGGCCGCCCGGCCGAGGTCGAGGGCTCCTTCTCCTCCGCCGACCGGCCGGTCGCCCGGCCCCGCCCCCCGCTGGCCCCGCCGCCGGAGGCCGTGCTGCGCGCCTTCGCCCCGCGGGACGGCGAGGCCGGCCTCGGCCTGCCCCCGGGCGGCCGCCCGGCACCGCGGCGCACCTCGGGCGGCCCGTTCTGGAAGCGCGACGCCGCCACCGACCCCTGGCGCGACCCGCTGGCGCCGTCCGGGCTGGGCCGGCCCGCGGAGTACGTCGAGGAGGCCGAGGAGCAGACCGGGCCGGTCGTGGTCGACCGCAAGGGCCGCCGCCGGCTCCGGCTGGCCGACGTCTCGGTGCCGGTCGCCGCGCTCGCCGTCCTGTCGCTGCTGTTCGTCGCCGCGCTCGGCGGCACCCTGAGCTGGTACCTGGGCCGCACCGCCGACCAGGAGCCGCTGCTCACCCCGGGCACCCAGCTGTCCGCCGTCTCGCCCGGCATCACCCGCCAGCCCGGCTCCGTGGCCGACATCGCCGAGCAGGTCACCCCCGCCGTCGTCTCCATCGAGGTGCGGGTCGGCGAGTCCGGGGCCACCGGCTCGGGCGTGGTCGTCGACGCCGACAACGGCTACGTGGTCACCAACAACCACGTGGTGTCCGGTGCCGACGGCGTCGAGGGCGCCGAGATCCGCGCCGTGTTCTCCGACGGCAGCGGCTCGCCCGCGCAGATCGTCGGGCGCGACCCGGCCAGCGACATCGCCGTCATCAAGGTCGACAAGCCCGGCCTGGTGGCCGCGGCGCTGGCCGAGGGCGGCGACGTGGTGGTCGGCGACCCGGTGGTGGCCATCGGCTCCCCGCTCGGCCTGGCCGGCACGGTCACCAGCGGCATCGTCAGCGCGCTGGACCGCCCGGTGCGGCTGTCCGGCGAGGGCAGCGACACCAACGCCGTGATCAGCGCCATCCAGACCGACGCCCCGATCAACCCGGGCAACTCCGGCGGCGCGCTGGTCGACGTCACCGGCGCGGTCATCGGCATCAACACCGCCATCGCCTCGCTCGGCGGCAACGGCACCACCGGCGGGTCGATCGGGCTGGGCTTCGCGATCCCGGTCGACAAGGTGCGCACCATCGCCGAGCAGCTGATCAGCACCGGGACGGCCGTGCACGCCTCACTGGGCGTGCAGGCCCGCTCGGTCACCGACGGCACCCGCGACGGCGCCCTGGTGGTCAACGTCGAGCCGGGCAGCCCCGCGGAGGCGGCCGGCATCGAGGAGCAGGACGTCATCATCGCCGTCGACGGCGAGCCCGTCGGCAGCTCCGAGGAGCTGCAGGTCGCGGTCGACAGCAAGTCCCCGGGCGACACCGTCACCGTCGAGCTGGTGCGGGGCGGCGGGTCCTCCCAGGAGGTCCAGGCCACGCTCACCCAGGCCTAGGCGGACGACCAGCCGCCCTGCCTACAGTGGGGGACGGCTGCGGAGGAGGGAGGCGGACGTGTTCGACTCGATCGGCTGGGGCGAGATCGTCGTCCTCGGCCTGGCGGCCCTGTTCATCTTCGGGCCCGAGCGGCTGCCCACCCTGGCCCGCGACGCGGCGCAGGGGCTGAAGAAGGCCCGCGAGGCCATCACCGGCGTGCGTGGTCAGCTGCACGACAGCCTGGGCGACGACTTCGACCAGCTGCGCGACCTGGACCTGCGCAAGTACCACCCGAAGACGTTCATCCGCGACCAGCTCATGGGGGACGACGAGCCGGCACCCGCGGCCGCGCGCCCCGCCCGGCCGGCGGTCAGCGTGCCGCGCGACCGGTCCCGGCCCGCCCCCTTCGACGCCGACGCCACCTAGGCGGCGCCGGCGCCGGGAGGGTCAGCGGCGGACGGGCGTGAGGTTCAGCGACATCCCGGACAGCCCGCGCGAGCGGACGGCCAGGCCCTCGGCGATCTTCTCCAGCGACTGCGCCGCCGGGGCGTCGGGCTGGGCCAGCACGATCGGGGCACCGGCGTCGCCGGCCTCCCGCAGCCGGGTGTCCAGCGGGATCTGGCCCAGCAGCGGCACCCGCGCACCCAGGGTCTTGGTCAGCGCGTCGGACACCGCCTGGCCGCCGCCGGAGCCGAACAGCTCCATCCGCGAGCCGTCGGGCAGCTCGAGCCAGGACATGTTCTCCACGACGCCGACCACCTGCTGGTGGGTCTGCGTGGCGATCGCCCCGGCGCGCTCGGCCACCTCGGCGGCGGCCTGCTGCGGGGTGGTCACGACGAGGATCTCGGCGTTGGGCACCAGCTGGGCCACCGAGATCGCGACGTCGCCGGTGCCCGGGGGCAGGTCCATGAGCAGGACGTCGAGGTCGCCCCACCAGACGTCGGCGAGGAACTGCTGCAGCGCGCGGTGCAGCATCGGCCCGCGCCACACGACCGGGGTGTTGCCCGGGGTGAACATGCCGATCGAGATGACCTTCACGCCGTAGCTCTGCGGCGGCATGATCATGTTGTCGACCTGGGTGGGCTTGTCGTCCACGCCCAGCATCCGTGGCACCGAGTGGCCGTAGATGTCGGCGTCGACCACGCCCACCGAGAGCCCGCGCTTGGCCAGCGCTGCGGCCAGGTTCACCGTGACGCTGGACTTGCCGACCCCGCCCTTGCCGGAGGCCACCGCGTAGACGCGGGTGAGCGAGCCGGGCTGGGCGAAGGGGATGACGGCGTCGGGGGCGTCGGTGCCGCGCACGGTCTTGCGCAGCTCGGCCCGCTGGGCGTCGTCCATCACGTCGAGGCCGACCTTGACGGCGGTGACGCCGGCGACGGCGCCGACGGCCTGGGTGACCCGGCTGGTGATCGTCTCGCGCATCGGGCAGCCGGCGACGGTGAGGTACACGTCGACCTCGACCAGGCCGTCGTCGCCGATGCGGACGTCCTTGATCATCCCGAGCTCCGGCAGCGGCCGGTTGATCTCCGGGTCCTGCACGGTGGCCAGGGCGGCGTTGACCGCGTCGGCGGCAGGGGTGCCGGTCAGCGTCTCGGACATGCGGTGGTGTGTCTCCTCGCATCGGTGGGGGCCCGCGTCGTCGCGGTCGCCCGCGCCCCGGGGGGGGCGGGACCCGCTCGGCAGGCCGCTCACCACTCTACGGCGGCCGTCGGGGCTAGGGTCCGGCCACGTGACCGACGACGCAGCGACCGCCCGCCGGGCGACCATCCGCGACGCCCTGGGTCTCGGCGTCGCGGTCGGGCTGTACGGCGCGGCGTTCGGGGCGGCCGCGGTGGCCGCCGGCCTGGACGCCTGGCAGGCCTGCGCGCTGTCGCTGCTCATGTTCACCGGCGCCTCGCAGTTCGCCCTGGTCGGCGTGCTCGGCGCCGGGGGCGGGGTGCTGGCCGCGGTCGGCAGCGCGGTGCTGCTCGGCACCCGCAACACCGTCTACGGCGTCCGGCTGGTGCCGCTGCTCCACCCGCGGGGCGGGCTGCGCCGGCTCGGCACGGCGCACCTGGTCATCGACGAGTCGACCGCGCTGGCGCTGGCCGCGCCCGACCCCGGCAACGCGCGGCTGGCGTTCACCGTGGGCGGCGGGTCGATCTTCCTGGGCTGGAACCTGACCACGCTGCTCGGTGCGCTGGGTGCCGACGCGCTCACCGGCCCGTGGCTGGCGGCGCTGGACGCCGTCGTCCCGGCCGCGTTCCTGGCGCTGCTGTGGCCGCGGCTGCAGAGGGCGTGGTCCGAGCCCGCGGCGCAGCGGCGGGTGGCCCTCGGCGGCGCGGTCGTCGCACTGGTGCTGACGCCGGTCGTGCCGGCCGGGGTGCAGGTCGTCGCCGCGGTGGTCGCGGTGGCGCTGGCCGGGGGGTGGCGGCGGTGAGCGCCACCTGGGTCGCGGTGCTCGCCGGCTGCCTGGGCTGCTACCTGCTCAAGCTGGCCGGGCTCAGCGTGCCGGCCGCGTGGGTCGAGCACCCGGTGGTGCGCCGGGTCGTGGACTTCGTGCCCGCGGCGCTGCTGGCCGCGCTGGTGGCGGTGCAGGCGGCCACGTCGGGGTCGGAGCTGGTGGTCGACGGCCGGCTGGCCGGGCTCGCGGTCGCCGCGCTGGCCCTGGCGCTGCGGGCGCCTTTCGTCGTCGTCCTGGTGCTGGCCGGGGCGACCGGGGCGGGTGTGCACCTGCTGCAGTGACACCCGCCCCGTCGCTCAGCCCTTGACGCCGAGGACCTGGCAGTCGGCGTCGAGGATGATCCGCTGCGCCACGCTGCCCATGAGCAGCTTGCCGACCGCGGACCGGCGCCGGACGCCGACGACCACCAGCGCGGCGTCGTGCCGCTTCGCCGAGTCGAGGACCGCACCGGCGACGTCGCCGTCCACGGGCTGCTCGACGGTGACCTCGACGCCGGCGTCGGCGCCGCGGCGGGTGAGGGCGGCGACGCCGTCCTCGGGGACGATCCGGTCGTCGACGGGGGCGTCGCCGGGGGCGACGTTGACCACCACGACGCCGGTCCCGCGGAAGCGGGCCTGCTCGAGGGCTGCGTCGAACGCGGCGTCGGCCGACTCGTTCGGGACGTGGGCGAGGACGACGGTCACGACGGGCTCCAGCGGGTGCGGGGGATGGGTGGGGTGGTCATCAGTCCTCCTCGACGAAGACCTTCTCGCGCTTCTTCCGCATGGCGGGGAGCACGGCGACGAGGAGGGCGAGCGCACCGACGGCGAGCAGGCCTGCGCTGATCGGGCGGGTGACGAAGGTGGAGGGGTCGCCCTGGGAGATGAGCATCGCCCGGCGCAGGTTCTCCTCCAGCAGCGGACCGAGCACGAAGCCCAGCAGCAGCGGGGCCGGCTCGCAGCCGCACTGCACGAGCACGAAGCCCAGCAGCCCGAACGCCGCGATCATGAAGACGTGCCACGGGTTGTTGCTGACCGAGTAGGTGCCGATGGAGGCCAGCACCACGATGGTCGGGAACATGACCCAGTAGGGCACCTTCAGCATCCGGACCCACAGCCCGATCAGCGGCAGGTTCAGCGCGACCAGCAGCACGTTGCCGATCCACATCGAGGCGATCAGGCCCCAGACCAGCGCGGGCTGCTCGTTGATCACGTTCGGCCCGGGCGTGATGCCCTGGATGATGAACGCGCCGATCATCAGCGCCATGACCGGGTTGGCCGGGATGGCCAGGGTCAGCAGCGGGATGAAGGAGGTCTGCGCGGCAGCGTTGTTGGCCGACTCCGGGCCGGCCACGCCGGCGAGTGCGCCGTGGCCGAACTGCTCGGGGTGCCTGGAGAGCTTCTTCTCCGCCGCGTAGGAGGCGAACGGGGCCAGGATGTGCCCGCCGCCGGGCAGGATGCCCATCAGCGAGCCCAGGCCGGTGCCGCGGGCGATCGGCCCGGACATCGCCCTGAGCTCCTTCCCCCTCGGCCACAGCGAGTGCACCTCGTGCAGCTTGGCGTCCCGGGTCTGCGGGTCGCGCAGGTTCCTGAGGATCTCGGTGATGCCGAAGATGCCGACGGCCAGCGCCACGAAGTTGACGCCCTCGAACAGCTCCCGGACGTCGAAGGTGAAGCGCGGGGTGCCGGTGTTGAGGTCCTGGCCGACCGTGCCGAGCAGGATGCCCAGGCTGACCATCGCCAGCGCCTTGGGCACCGAGCCGCGGGCCAGGGTCACCGAGATCATCAGGCCCAGCACGACGAGGGAGAAGTACTCGGCCGCGCCGAAGGTCAGCGCCACCTTCGCCAGCGGAGGGGCCGCGACGGCGAGCACCAGGGTGGCGACCGTGCCGGCGACGAACGAGCCGATGGCCGCGGTGGCCAGGGCCAGCCCGGCCTGGCCCTTCTTGGCCATCTGGTTGCCGTCGATCGCGGTGACCGCCGACGAGGACTCGCCGGGCAGGTTGATCAGGATGGCGGTGGTCGACCCGCCGTACTGCGCGCCGTAGTAGATGCCGGCCAGCATGATCAGCGCACTGGTGGGGGAGTCGAAGTTGAACGTCACCGGCAGCAGCAGCGCGATGGTGGCGGTCGGGCCGATGCCGGGGAGCACCCCGACCGCGGTGCCCAGCGCGACGCCGACGAGGCAGAACAGCACGTTCTGCCACTGCAGGGCCGTCTCCAGGCCCAGCGACAGGTTGTTGACGAGGTCCACGGCGGGCTCCTAGGGCCAGAGCGGCAGCCGCAGCTGCAGGCCGAGGACGAAGACGGCGTAGCAGGCGACCGTGATGCCCAGCGAGCACAGCGCCGCCCGGATGATCGAGATCGTCGGCGAGGCCAGGCAGGCGACCAACGCGGTCAGCGCCACCGTGAGGACGAAGCCCAGGTGCTCCAGGGCGGTGCCGAACAGCAGCACCGCACCGGCGATGCACACCACGCCGCGCCACGGGATGCGGGTGAGCCCGACGGTCAGCTCGCCCGTGCCCCTGGCGCCCTTGAGGGCGATGGAGACCCCGAGCGCGACGAGCACGAGGCCGACCAGGAACGGGAACATGCCCGCGCCCATGGTGCGGAAGTCGCCCAGGCCGTAGCCGTGGGCGCCGACGGCGAAGGCGGCGCCGAGCACCGCGAGCAGGCTGCCGGCGACGAGGTCGCCGCGGGTGGAGGTCTCGGGGTCGTCGGGCGGACCGCCGACCGGGGGTGGTGCGGGCACGGGTGCGGACATGCGGGGGCTCCAGGGGGCGCGACGCTGCGGGGGAGGGGGAACACCCGGGGCGGGCCGGTCGGCCGGCCCGCCCCGGGGACTGCTCGGTCAGCCCGAGGGTCGAGGCCCAGAGCTCGGTCTGCTCCGACAGCTTGGTGCGCACGGCGTCGGGGTTGATCTGGTCGGCCGGGACCGGCGCGGTGCCCAGGTCGGCCATCTGGTCGATGACCGCCTGGTCGGCCAGCGCGGTCTCCAGCGAGCCGCGCAGGGTCTCGACCACCTCGTCGGGCGTGCCGGCCGGGGCGTAGAGCGCGTGCCAGACCGAGATGTCGAGGTCGGCGTAGCCCTCCTCGGCGGTGGTGGGCACGTCGGGCAGGGTGTCCAGCCGCTCGGGCGTGGTGATCGCGTAGGCCTTCACCGCGCCGGCCTGGATCTGGCCGGTGGTGTTCGTGGTCTGGTCGCACATGAAGTCGACCTGGCCGCCGACGACGTCGGCGATGGCCGGGCCGGCGCCGTCGTAGGGGATCTCCTGCACGTCGGCGCCGGTCTCCTGCTCCAGCAGCGCTCCGCACAGCTGGGACGCCGACCCGACGCCGGCGTTGGCGTAGGTGACCGTGTCGCCGTTCTCGGTGATGTAGTCGACGAGCTCCTCGAAGGTGTCGGGCTCGAAGTCCGGCCGGGCGATGATCGTCATCGGCACCTCGGTGATGAGGCCGACCGGCGCGAAGTCCTCCTGCGGCTCGTAGGCCAGGTCGTCGTAGAGGGTCGGCGCCGTGGACATGCCGATGTGGTGGACCAGCAGGGTGTAGCCGTCGGGCTCGGCGTTGGCGACGTCCGCGGCGCCGATGGTGCCGCCGGCGCCCTCGACGTTCTGCACGATGGTCTGCACGCCCAGCTCGTCGGCCATCGGGTCGGCGATCAGCCGGGTCACGGTGTCCGTCGGGCCACCGGCGGCGAAGGGGACGACGATCTCGACGTTCTGGTCCGGGTAGCCGCTGGCGTCGCCACCGCCGCTCCCGCCGTCGGAGCCGCCGCAGGCGGTGGTGACGAGGACGGCGGCGAGGGACAGCGACAGGGCCGCGGGACGGGCGAGCCGGGGGGTGGTCATGTGTTCTCCCAGGTGAGGGCGGGCTGCGACGGTGCCGCCCGGACGAGCACGGACGCTAGGAGTGGCCGCGATCACGTGAGAAGGGCCACGGCCGCTTCTTGACGGTCCCTTAGGGAAAGACGTCTTCGTGACCCGCGTCACGGTCCCTACGATCTTGTCGTGCACTTCCTGATCGTCGAGGACGACGACCCGCTGGCCAAGGCGCTGGCCGACGTCCTCGCCCACCACGGGCACACCTCGGGCCGCGCCCGCAGGTGCGACGACGCGCTGCTGCGCCACCACACCGCCGACGTCGTGCTGCTGGACCTGGGCCTGGCCGACGGCGACGGGTTCGACGTGCTGCGCCAGCTGCGGCAGGTCAGCGCCGTCCCGGTGCTCATCGTGTCCGCCCGCGGGGACGAGCGGTCGATCGTGCGCGGGCTGCACCTGGGTGCCGACGACTTCCTGGTCAAGCCGGTGCGGATGGCCGAGCTGATGGCCCGGATCGGCACCGTCACCCGGCGCCGCCAGCCGGCCGGCCCGCCCTCCACGGTCCGCGCCGGCGACGTCGAGGTGGACCTGGTGGCCCGCACCGTCCGGGTGGGCGGCGCCGCGGTCGCGCTCACCGAGAAGGAGTTCGACGTGCTGGCGTCGCTGGCCAAGCGGCCGGGGGAGGCGGTGCGCAAGGAGCTGGTGCTCGACGAGGTGTGGGGCGACGCCTTCGTCGGGTCCTCGCGCTCCTGCGACGTCCACCTGACCTCGCTGCGTGCCAAGCTCGCCCGCCCCGGCCTGATCAGCACGATCCGCGGCTTCGGGTACCGGCTGGAGGTCTGAGTGCGCAGCCGCATCGTCGCGCCGCTGATGACCCTGGTGGTGGCCGTCGCCGTCCTGCTGGTGCTGCCGTCGCTGCAGACGGTCTCCCGGGAGCGCACCAACGAGCTGGAGCTGCAGCGCCGCGAGGTGCTCGACCGGGTCGCCTCGCTCACCCGGCTGGCGGTCGAGACCGGCGACGCGGTGCCCCTGGAGCGGTACCTGGTGCGCCACCACGACCTGCACGGGGAGTCGCTGCTGGTCATCGACACCACCGAGCAGGTGCTGGCCGGCGTCGGGGGGCTGGACCCCGACGACCCGCGGGTGGAGCGCCGCACCCGCGACTCGGGCTACAACGTGCCCTTCCGCGAGGTGGAGCCGGTGCTGCCGTGGAGCTCCGCGACCGCCGTCCTGTCGGTGCCGGTCGAGGTCAGCCGGGACGTCGCCAGCGGCGTCGTGCTGCTGGAGGCCGACCTGACCGACGCCCGGGACGACGTCCGCCGGGGCTGGCTGGGCATCGTGGTGCCCGCGCTGCTGGGCCTGCTCGCCCTGTTCTGGGTCACGCTGCGTGCGGCCCGCTGGATCCTGCGGCCGGTGCACGCACTGGAGGCCGCCACCCACGCGCTGACCCAGCAGGAGGCGCCCGCCGCGGTCGCCGTCGGCGGCCCACCCGAGCTGCGGAGGCTGGCCAGCTCCTTCACCACCATGGCCGGCACGCTGTCGGCGACCCTCGCCCAGCAGCGCGACCTGGTCAGCAACACCTCCCACCAGCTGCGCAACCCGCTGGCCGCCGTCCGGCTCAACGTCGACCTGCTGCCCGCGCCCACCGACGCCGACCGGCAGCGGCTGGCCGCGGTGCAGGCCGACCTGGACCGGCTCGACCACACCGTTGACCGGCTGCTGGGGCTGGCCGAGGCCGAGCACCGGGTCATGGAGGCCCGGGCCGCGCGGCTCGGCGACGCGCCCGCCGAGCCCGGCGCCACCGCCGACCGGGTGCGGGCCCACGTGGCGGCCCGCTGGGGCGGGCCGGGCGGCCCCGCGGTGCGGGTGACCGCCGACGACGACGTGGTGCTCGCGCTGCCGGCCGCCGAGGTGGTCGAGGTCGTCGACGCGCTGGTGGAGAACGCGGTCAAGTACGCCGGTCCCGGCGCGCACGTCGAGGTCGGGCTGCGCGCGGGGGCGCCGGGCCGGGCGGTGCTCGAGGTCGCCGACGACGGCGACGGGCTCACCGACGAGGAGCTCGCGCACGCCCGCGAGCGGTTCTGGCGGTCCTCCCGGCACGTGGAGCACCCCGGTACCGGGCTCGGCCTGGCCATCGTCGACGCCCTGGCCCGGGCCGCCGGCGGCTCGATGACCGTCGCCCGGGCCGCGGCCGGCGGCCTGGCGGTGCGGCTGGACCTGCCCCGGGACGGTGCCTGATGGACCGCCGCGGCTTCCTCACCGCCGGCGCGGCGCTGGCCGTGGCCGCGGCCGGCGGGTGGGCCGGCTGCGCGACCGGGTCACCGGGTGCGCGCGGCGCGCTGACCCTCGCCGGCGGCGAGCCGGGCGGCACCTTCATCAAGCTGGCCCGGCTGCTCGGGCGGGCCCTGGAGGAGCAGGAGCGCTTCGACGAGACCACCGTCGTGTTCACCGACGGCACGGTGGAGAACCTCGACCTGCTGGCCGCCGGCCGGGTGGACGTCGCCCCGGCGCTGGCCGACGCCGCCGCCGGCCGCACCGGCCTGGTCGCGATCGCGAAGGTCTACCAGACCCTGCTGCACTGCCTGGTCGCCGCGGACTCCCCGGTGCGCACCCTCTCCGACCTGGTCGGCGCGACCGTGTCGGTGGGGCCGCCGCGGTCGGGCACCGCGGCCACCGCGGCCCGGCTGCTGCAGCTGGTCGGCGCCGTGCCCACCGACGGCGTCACCCGGTGGCTCGAGCAGGACCCCGGCGACGGCGCGATCAGCCTGGCCGGCGGCACCGTCGACGCGATGTTCTGGTGGGGCGGCGAGCCCGCGCCGGAGATCGAGTCGCTGTCCACCGTCGCCGGGTTCCGGGCGCTGGACCTCGGCGGCTACCTGCCGGCGGCCAACGCCGTGGCGATGGACGTCTACCAGCCGGCCCGCCTGCCGGGGTCCTTCTACGGCCAGGCCGACGTCGCCACCCTGGGCACCAGCTGCTTCCTGCTCTGCCGGCCCGACCTCGCCGACCGGGTGGTCCGCGAGGTGACCGCCACGGTCATCGGCCCGGCCAGCGCCCTGGTGCCGCAGCCGGCCGGCGGCATCCAGTACTTCGTGCCGGCCACGCTGGCCGACACCGCCCCGCTGCGGCTGCACCCGGCCGCGGCCGCCGTCCACCGCGACGGGTACGGCTGACCCTCCTACGCTCCCCGTGTGGCGCAGGTGGAGCTGGGCGGGCGGCTGGTCGACGACCAGAGCCGCTGCGCGCACTACGCCGGCCCGCTGGACGTCGTCGCCCTCCGGTTCGCCTGCTGCCCGCCGTACTGGGGCTGCCACCTCTGCCACGCCGAGTGCGCCGACCACCCCGCCGTCGTGTGGCCCGCCGACGACCGGCAGGCCCACGCCGTGGTGTGCGGGGTCTGCCGGCACACCCTGTCGGTCGAGGACTACGTCGTCGCCGACGGGTGCCCGCACTGCGCCGCCCCGTTCAACCCCGGCTGCCGGCTGCACCACCACCTCTACTTCGCATGAGGCTGCCCGACCGGTGGGGGGTGACCGCCGAGGAGGTGGTCCGCCGCTGGGACGCCGACGAGCTGGCGCCCGGTGCGCCCGGGCGCTGGCTGCGCGGGGTGGACGTCGCCGCGGACCCGGCCACGACGTGGCGGTGGGTCTGCCAGCTGCGCGCGGCGCCCTACAGCTACGACTGGGTCGACAACCTCGGCCGGCGCAGCCCGCGCACGCTGACCCCCGGGCTGGAGCACCTCGAGACCGGGCAGCGGATGGCCGGGCCGTTCCGCATCCGGTCGGTCCGGCCGGGTGAGCAGGTCACGCTCGTCGCGCCCGGTGGGCCGGTGTCCCGCGCGCTGGGCGACGTCGTCCTCGGCTACGCGGTGACGCCCGGCCCGGCCGGCAGCCGGCTGGTCGGCGTCCTGCGGGTGGGCCGGCTGCCCTGGGCGGTGGACCGGGCGCTGTGCTGGGGTGACCTGGTGATGATGCGCCGGCAGCTGCACGTCCTGGCGGGGCTCGCCGGTGGCCGCTGACCCCCGCGGGCTGCGCGGCGACGCCCCGCTGCTGGACGCCTGGCTGCGCTTCCGCGAGCAGGCGCCCACCCCGTTCACCATCCCCGGCCACAAGCAGCGCACCGACCTGGTCGGCGACGTGGTGGCCGGCGACGTCCCGCTCTACGGCGGCCTGGACACCGTCAAGCTCGCCGGCGGCCTGCTCGCCGACGCCGAGGCCCGCGCCGCCGCGCTGTGGGGCGCCGACGTCTGCCGGTTCTCCACCGGTGGCGCCACGCACGCCAACCAGGCGGTCGCGCTGGCGCTGGGCCGGCCGGGCGACCGGGTGGTGGTCAGCCGCACCCTGCACCGGTCGCTGCTGCTGGGCCTGGTGCTGGCCGGGCTGATCCCGGTCTGGGTCCGCCCGGACGTCGACCCGGCCACCGGCCTGCCGCTCGGCGTCCCGCCGGCCGCGGTGGCCCGGGCGCTGGCCGCCGCCCCCGACGCCGTCGCGGTGCTGGTCGGCGACCCCTCCTACGTCGGCACGGTCGGCGACGTCGCCGGGCTGGCCGAGGTCGCGCACGGGCACGGCGTCCCGCTGGTGGTCGACGGCGCCTGGGCCGCGCACGCCGGCTTCCACCCCGACCTGCCGCGGCACGCGCTGCAGCTGGGCGCGGACGTGCTGGTGACCAGCGCGCACAAGACGCTGCCCGCGTGGAGCCAGGCCGCGCTCGTGCTGGCCCGCACCGACCGGGTCGACCCCGCCCGGCTGGACGCCGGGGTGGAGGCCACCGCCACCACCAGCCCGGCCGGTGCCGTGCTGGCCAGCACCGACGCCGCCCGGGCCCTGCTGGCCCGCGTCGGCGAGGAGCTGCTGGGCGCCGCGCTGGCCGCCACCCGCCGGGCCCGCGAGCGGCTGGCCGCCGTCCCGGGGCTGGTGCTGCTCGACGGGCCGGGCACCGACCCGCTCAAGCTGGTCCTCGTGCTGCCCGACACCGGCGCCGACGGCATCGCCGTGGAGCAGGACCTGCTCGCCGCCGGCGTGCCGGTGGAGGCCGCCGAGCGCGACCTGGTGGTCGCCGTTGTCTCCCTGGCCGACGACGACGCCACCCTGCAGCGGTTCACCGACGCCGTGCTCGCCGCCCTGCAGCGGCACCGCGGGCCGGCCCGGCCGGTGGTGGGGGCCGCGGTCTACGCCGTCGACCCCGAGCAGGTGCTGCCCCCGCGCGAGGCGTTCTTCGCCGACGCCGAGGCGGTGCCCTTCGCCGCGGCCGTCGGGCGGGTCTGCGCCGAGCTGGTCGCGCCCTACCCGCCGGGCATCCCCGTGCTGGCGCCCGGCGAGCGGGTCACCGGGGCCGCCGCGGGCGCGCTGCTGGCCGCCCGGGACGCCGGGGTGCGGGTGGCCTACGCCGCCGACCCCACGCTGACCACCCTGCGCGTCGTCCGCTGAGGACCTAGTCGGCCGCGGCCTCGCGGGCCTGCTGCTCCCGGCGGCGCTTGCGCTCCTTCTTCCGGCGCGCGGCGGCCTCGTCGTCGGGCGGGACCAGCCGGTCCAGCTCGCCGCGGATGAAGTCGCGGGTGGCCAGCTCGCCGATGGCCACCCGCAGCGAGGCGAGCTCGCGGGCCAGGTACTCGGTGTCCGCGCGGGTCTGCGCGGCCCGCGCCCGGTCCTCCTCGGCCTGCACCTTGTCCCGGTCGGCCTGCCGGTTCTGCGCCAGCAGGATCAGCGGCGCGGCGTAGGCGGCCTGGGTGGAGAAGGCCAGGTTGAGCAGGATGAACGGGTACGGGTCGAACCGCAGCGCCACCCACGCGACGTTGATGATGATCCAGACGATGACGATGATGGTCTGGATCGCCAGGTAGCGGCCGGTGCCGAGGAAGCGGGCGATGAGCTCGGCGTAGTGGCCGATCGCGTCGGGGTTGAACCGAAGGAACTGGGCGAAGCTGCGGGTGCCCGAGGGCTGGTCCAGCTGCAGGTCCGCGCGGCGCGCGGCATCCGGGCGGTCAGCCACGGCGCGCCCGGTCCCGCCAGTCGTCGGGCAGCAGTGCGTCCATGACGTCGTCCACGGTGACCGCGCCCAGCAGCCGGCCCGCGCCGTCCACGACGGGGGCGGCGACCAGGTTGTAGGTGGCGAAGTAGCGGGTGACCTCGGCCAGCGGGGCCTCCGGGCGCAGCGGCTCCAGGTCGTCGAGCACGCCGGAGACCAGGGTGAACGGGGGCTCGCGCAGCAGCCGCTGGATGTGCGCCAGGCCCAGGTAGCGGCCGGTCGGCGTGGCCGAGGGCGGCCGGCAGACGTAGACCTGACTGGCCAGGCTGGGGGTGAGCTCCTCGGCGCGGACCCGGGCCAGCGCCTCGGCGATGGTGGCGTCGGGGGCCAGGATCACCGGCTCGCTGGTCATCATGCCGCCGGCGGTGTCCTCGGAGTACTCCAGCAGCTGGCGCACCGACTTGGCCTCGTCGGGCTCCATCAGGCTCAGCAGCCGGTGCCGGTCCACGTTCGGCAGCTCGTTGAGCAGGTCGGCGGCGTCGTCGGGGTCCATCTCCTCCAGGACGTCGGCCGCGCGGTCGTCGTCCAGGGTGCCCAGGATGGTGATCTGCTCGGCCTCGGGCAGCTCGCCCAGCACGTCGGCCAGCCGCTCGTCGTCCAGGTCCGCGGCGACCTCGAACCGGCGTTTGTCGGGCAGCTCCTGCAGCGCGTGCGCCAGGTCGGCCGGCTTGAGCTCGCGGTAGGCGGCCAGCAGGGCCTCGGCGCTCTGCCCGGCCTCCTGCAGCGCCAGCCCGCCGACCTCGTCCCAGGCCACCTGGCGCAGCTGGCCGCGCCGGCCGAAGCGGCCGGGCTCGGCCACCGCCAGCCGGGTGAGGGCCCAGTCGCCGGTGCGGGTCTGCTCCATCGAGGCGTCCACGACCACGCCGGGGCGGTCGTCCTCGAGCAGGGTCACCCGGCGGTCGAGCAGCTCGCCGAGCACCAGGGTCTCCCCGGCCCGCTGCTCGAAGTGCCGCAGGCTCAGCGTCCCGGTGGACAGCACGACGGCGCCGGCGTCGATGCGGGTGACCCGGCCCATCGGCAGGAAGATCCGGCGGCGGGCGACCACCTCGAGCACCAGGCCGAGCACCCGCGGGGGAGCGGTGCCCACCCGCAGCGCCACGACCGCGTCGCGGACCTTGCCCACCCGGTCGCCGTCGGGGTCGAACACGGTCAGGCCGGCCACCCGCGAGACGTAGGCGCGGGTCACGGTGGTCACGACTGCGGAGGTTACCGTCGCCCCCGTGCTGTCCTTCGAGGTCGTGGACGTGTTCGCCCCCCGCCCGTTCGCCGGCAACCCGCTGGCGGTCGTGCTGGGCGCCGGCGACCTGTCCACCGACCAGTGCCAGGCGCTGGCGCGGGAGTTCCACCTGTCGGAGACGACGTTCGTGACGGCGGTGCGCGAGGGCGGCTACGCGGTGCGGATCTTCACCACCGAGACCGAGCTGCCCTTCGCCGGGCACCCCAGCGTCGGCACCGCGCACACCCTGGTCCGGCTCGGCCTGCTCGCCCCGGGCACCGTCGCGCAGGAGTGCGGCGTGGGCACCGTCCCGGTCGAGGTCACCGCGGCGGGCGCCCGGCTCACCGGCGGCCCGGTCTCGCTGCGCCCCGGCCCCGACCCGGTGGCGCTGGGGGCGGCGCTCGGCCTCGGGCCGGACGACGTCACCGGCCGGCCGGCGCACCTGGTCGGCTGCGGCCTGGAGTTCACCCAGCTCGACGTGCACCCCGGCGCGGTGGCCCGCGCCGTCCCCGACCGCCGCGCGCTGGCCGCGCTGCTGCCCGCCGAGGTCGGCGGCGGCGTCTCGGTGATCGGCCGCGGACCGGGCGACGAGCACACCGTGCGGGTCTTCGCCGGCGGGCTGTCCTGGGAGGAGGACCCGGCCACCGGCTCGGCCGCGCTGGCCACCGGCGTGTGGCTGGCCGCCGAGGGCCTGGCCGGGGAGGGGACGTCGTCCTACCGGCTGCACCAGGGCGCCGCCCTGCAGCGCCCGTCGGTGCTGGACTGCACCGTCACCGTGGACGGCGGCCGCGCCGTCTCGGCCACCGTGGCCGGCGACGTGCACCCGGTCTCGCGCGGCACGATCGCCGTCCCGGCGTGAGCACCACCGACGCCTGGGCACTGCACCGGCCGGCCGGCCGCGACGTGGCCGTCATGGCCGTGGCCGTCGTGGGCATCTCGCTGTCGGGGCCGCTGACCGCGCTGGTCGCCGCGCCGGCGCTGGCCATCGCGTTCTGGCGCAACGCGGCCGGCGCGGCGGCGCTGCTGCCGGTGCTGCTGCGCGAGCGGCCCGCGCTGCGGTGGTCCCACCTGGGCAGCTCGGTGGTGGCCGGGCTGTTCCTCGCCGCGCACTTCGCCGCCTGGCTGCCGAGCCTGTCGATGACGTCGGTCGCGGCGTCCATCGCGCTGGTCACCACCACCCCGATCTGGACGGCGGTGGCGGCCCGGCTGTCCGGCGTCCGGCTGCCCGCCCAGGTCTGGTGGGGCCTCGTGCTGGCCATCGCCGGGGCCGCGCTGATCGCCGGGGTCGACGTCACCGTCTCGCTGCGCGCGCTGGCCGGCGACGGGCTGGCGCTGCTGGGCGCGATCGCCGCCGCCGGGTACGTGCTCGCCGGCGCCCGGGCGCGGCAGCGGCTGTCGACGTCGGCCTACGCGGTGGTCTGCTACTCCACCTGCGCGGTCGTGCTCGCCGTCGCCGCGCTGGTGGTGGGCGACCCGCTGGTGGGGTTCAGCGCCCGCGACTGGTGGCTGATCGCCGGCATCACCGTCGTTGCGCAACTGCTCGGGCACACGCTGTTCAACATGGTGGTCTCGAACGTGGGGCCGACCGTGGTGGGGCTGGCGATCCTGCTCGAGGTGCCCGGGTCGCTGCTGGTGGCGCTGGTGCTGCTGGGCCAGCTGCCCCCGCTGCTGGCGCTGCCGGGCATGGCGCTGGTCGTCGTCGGCGTCGCCCTGGTCACCCGGGCCTCCCGCCCGCCGGTCGAACCGGTCACCTGAGGGCTGTGGGGGCGATCACGCAGCCGGGTACCGGGGCGCTCGTTACTCTCCGGTAACCCCAGAAGTCGATCGTGGAGGCACCGTGGCCGAGCTCCGATCCCGTCGTTCCAACCTCGCCGTCCCGGGCAGCAACCCCCGGTTCCTGGAGAAGGCCAAGGGCCTCCCGGCGGACCAGGTGTTCCTGGACCTGGAGGACGCCTGCGCGCCGCTGGCCAAGCCCGGCGCCCGCAAGAACATCGTGGCGGCGCTGAACGAGGGCGGGTGGGGGGAGAAGATCCGCACCGTCCGGGTCAACGACTGGACCACCGAGTGGACCTTCCAGGACGTCATCGAGGTCGTCGGCGGCGCCGGGGCGAACCTCGACTGCATCATGCTGCCCAAGGTGCAGGACGCCGGTCAGGTGCAGGCGCTGGACATGCTGCTCACCCAGGTCGAGAAGGCCCACGGCCTGGAGGTCGGGAAGATCGGCATCGAGGCGCAGATCGAGACCGCGCAGGGGCTGATCAACGTCAACCAGATCGCGTTCGCCAGCCCGCGGATCGAGACCATCATCTACGGCCCGGCCGACTTCATGGCCTCGATCAACATGAAGTCGCTGGTGGTGGGCGCGCTGCACCCGGACTACCCGGGCGACCCGTTCCACTACATCCTCATGCAGATCCTGATGGCCGCCCGCGCCCGCGGCGTGCAGGCCATCGACGGGCCGTTCCTGCAGGTGCGCGACGTGCCGGCCTTCGAGGAGGTCGCCAAGCGCTCGGCGATGCTGGGCTTCGACGGCAAGTGGGTGCTGCACCCGGGCCAGATCGACGCCGCGAACGAGATCTACGCGCCGTCCCAGGAGGACTACGACCACGCCGAGCTGATCCTGGACGCCTACGAGTGGGCCACCAGCGAGGCCGGCGGCAAGAAGGGCTCGGCGATGCTCGGCGACGAGATGATCGACGAGGCCAGCCGCAAGATGGCGCTGGTCATCGCCGGCAAGGGCCGGGCCGCCGGGATGGCGCGGACCTCGTCGTTCACCCCGCCCGAGGAGTGACCCCGGCGCTCACCGTGGTCAGGGCGCGAAGCTGACCACGGTGAGCAGCGCCCACAGCCAGACCACGAACAGCAGGGCGTAGACCGTCGTCCCGATCGAGCCGACGACGATCCCGGCCAGCGCCAGGCCGTCGCCCTCCTCGCGGGTGCGCCGGATCTGCCGCCGCGCCGAGATGCCCAGGCCCAGGCCGACCGGCGGGAACACGAAGCCGAACACCAGGGCCAGGACGGCGGTGGAGTTGGTCGGCCGGCGCACCACGTACACCGGCTGGCCGTAGCCGGGCGGCGGGCCGTAGCCGGGCGGCGGGCCGTACCCGGGGGGCGGGCCGTACCCGGGTGGCGGGCCCCAGGTCGGCGGCTGGGTCGACCGCAGCGGCGGGTCACCGCGGTAGAAGCCGTCGTCCGGCTCGCTCATGGGTCCTCCTCGTCGACGGCCCCCAGGGTCGCACCCGTGTGGTGCACGGCACGTCCGACGCGGCGGTGAACCCGGCCATACTCCCGTTGACCGAGGACACCGCCGTCCCCCGAGGAGCAGCCATGACCCGCCTGGCCCAGACCGCCGACCTCACCGAGGTCCAGACCGAGATCCTCTCCACGGTCCGCCGGTTCGTCGACCGGGAGATCATCCCGCGGGCGCAGGGGCTGGAGCACGCCGACACCTACCCGCAGGAGATCGTCGACGGGATGAAGGAGATGGGGCTGTTCGGCCTCATGATCCCGGAGGAGTACGGCGGCCTGGGCGAGAGCCTGCTGACCTACGTGCTGGTCGTGGAGGAGATCGCCCGCGGCTGGATGAGCGTCTCGGGCGTCATCAACACCCACTTCATCGTGGCCTACATGCTCATCCAGCACGGCACGCAGGAGCAGAAGGACCGCTACCTGCCCCGGATGGCCACCGGTGAGGTGCGCGGCGCGTTCTCGATGAGCGAGCCCGGGCTGGGTTCCGACGTCGCGGCCATCCGCACCCGGGCCAAGCAGGACGCGAACGGCGACTACGTCATCGACGGCGAGAAGATGTGGCTGACCAACGGCGGGTCCTCCACGCTGGTCGCCGCGCTGGTGCGCACCGACGAGGGCGCGGAGAAGCCGTACCAGAACCTCACCACGTTCCTGGTCGAGAAGCCGACCGGGTTCGGCGAGGTCGTCCCCGGGCTCACCGTCCCCGGCAAGATCGAGAAGATGGGCTACAAGGGCGTCGACACCACCAGCCTGGTGTTCGACGGCTACCAGGCCAAGGCGTCGGACATCCTCGGCGGCGTCCCCGGCAAGGGCTTCGCGCACATGATGGACGGCGTCGAGGTCGGCCGGGTCAACGTCGCGGCGCGGGCCTGCGGCATCTCCATCCGGGCCTTCGAGCTGGCCGTGGCCTACGCCCAGCAGCGGGAGACCTTCGGCAAGAAGATCGCCCAGCACCAGGCGATCGCCTTCCAGCTGGCCGAGATGGCCACCAAGGTCGAGGCCGCCCACCTGATGATGGTCAACGCGGCCAAGCTCAAGGACTCGGGGAAGCGCAACGACGTCGAGGCCGGCATGGCCAAGCTGCTGGCCAGCGAGTACTGCGCCGAGGTGACCACGCAGGCCTTCCGCATCCACGGCGGCTACGGCTACTCCAAGGAGTACGAGGTCGAGCGGCTCATGCGCGAGGCCCCGTTCCTGCTCATCGGCGAGGGCACCAGCGAGATCCAGAAGACGATCATCAGCCGCGGGCTGCTCAAGGAGTACAAGCTCAAGGCATGAGCAGGCGCGGCTGGGTCGCGGCGGAGGACGCCGCGGGGGACTGGTGGCGGCTGGCCGTCTACGACGACGGCTGGGTCGAGCTGCCCGGGTTCGCCCGCGGGCTGTCCGACACCCGGGCACAGCTCAAGCAGCTGCTGGTCCTGGTCGGCGCGTTCGGCGTGCTGGTGCTGCTGTCCCAGCTGGCCGGGCGGCTGGACGGCGTCGGCCCGCTGTCGCTGGTGCTGTCGGTCGGTGCGCTGGGCCTGCTGCTGTTCTCCGCCGTCCAGATCGCCCGGTTCCGGGCCCGCGACCGGCAGCAGGCCGCCGGTGACCGGGCGCAGGCGCAGGCCGCCCGCGCCGCCGGCCGGCGGGTCCGCCGCCGCCCGGGGGCGCCCCTGTTCCGCCGGGCGACGTCGTCGGCGGAGTACGTCAGCTGGCTGGACGGCGTGCGGCGGGTGGGTGCCGAGCAGGTGGGCGCCGTCGTGCTGGGTGGCCCCGAGCACCCCGGCCCGACCGACCCGCTGGTGGTGTCGGTGCTGCTGCAGGACGGCTCGACGCTGACCTACCGCACCCCCGACGCCACCGCCCGCACCCTCTTCGCCCCCTGGACGACGCCCTAGCCGGTGGGCGGCGTCAGGTCGTAGAGCTGGATGCCGTCGACCGTGGTGGCGGAGTAGTGCGCGGCGACCCACTGGGCGATCTGGATGGAGGCGTCCGACCCGCCCGAGCTGCGGCCGACGGTGCCGCCCACGAACCAGTGGATCTGGCCCTCGGCCACGTACTGCTGGAACTGGGCCAGCGTGGGGGAGGGGTCGCTGCCGTTGAAGCCGCCGACGGCCATCACCGGGTCGCCGGTGGCCAGCTGGAAGCCGGCCGCGCTCTGCGACCCGACGGCCGCGGCGACCCAGGTGTAGGCCGAGGCGTTGGACCGGAGAGCCGCCACCACCCGCTCGGTGGGGTCGCTGGCGCCCAGCAGGTTGCCGCGGGTGCTCAGCTGCCCGGACCCGCCGCGGGCGGTCGGCGCGCTGGTGGTGGCGGTGCCCGCGGTGGCCGTCGGCGGCGGGGTGCCGAGGGAGAAGCCGCCGCCGGTGGGTGCGGTGCGGGCGGGTCCGAAGCGGGTGGCGGCGTCGGGGCCGGCGGTGACGATGGACCCGGTGTGCGGGGTGGCGGCGGTCTGCAGCGCGAACGCCACCGGCCCGCCGAGCGCGGCCAGCACCGCGGCGGTGGCCACGAGCCCGGCGAGCAGCCGGGGCAGCACGTGCACCGCGAGCAGTCCGGCGCCCGCGACCAGCCCGGCGGCGAGCACGGTCGGGGCCAGCCACGGCAGGAACCACGGCGTCCGGCCGAGCAGGTCGGACGCCCACCAGCCGGTGCCCGCCGCGGTCGCGGCGAGGACCAGGCGGGCCGCCGGGTGCCGCCGACGGGACCACAGCAGCGCGCCGCCGGTGCCCACCACCGCGCCGATGGCCGGGGCCAGCGCGACGGTGTAGTAGGCGTGGAAGATGCCGGCCATCAGGCTGAAGACCAGCCCGGTGACCACCAGCCAGCTCGCCCACACGAGCAGCCCCGAGCGCCGGACGTCGGTGCGGGCGGCCCGGCCGAGCACGACGAGCCCGGCGGCGCCGAGCACCAGCGCGGCGGGCAGCAGCCAGGCGACCTGCCCGCCGACGTCGTAGCCGAACAGCCGGCCCAGGCCCGTCTCGCCCCAGCCGCCCCCGCCGCCGACCGACCCGGTCTCGTCGCCGGTGAGGCGGCCCAGGCCGTTGTAGCCCCAGATCAGCTCCCACACCGAGTTGGTCTGCGAGCCGCCGATGAACGGCCGGGAACCCGCGGGCACCAGCTCGACCACCGCCACCCACCAGCCCCCGGCGGCGACCACCGCAGCGCCGGCCAGCAGCAGGTCGACCAGCCGCCGGCGGAACGTGCTCGGCGCGCAGACCAGCCAGACCAGCGCGAAGCCGGGCACCACGAGCAGGGCCTGCAGGGTCTTGGTGAGGAACGCGAACCCGACGAGGACGCCGACGCCGACCAGCGTGGCGCGGCGGCCCGACTGCAGCGCCCGGACCATCAGGTAGGCGGCCAGGGTGAGCAGCAGGACCAGCAGGGCGTCGGGGTTGTCGAACCGGGACATCAGGACGGCGACCGGCGTCGTCGTGGTGACCGCGCCGGCCAGCAACCCGGCGCCGGCGCCGGCGACCCGGCGGACGGCCAGGTACACCACGCCGACGGTGGCCGTGCCCATCAGCGCCTGCGGCACCAGCAGCGACCAGGAGTTCAGCCCGAACACCCGCACCGACAGGTCCATCACCCACAGCGACGCCGGCGGCTTGTCCACGGTGATGGAGTTCGCCGCGTCCGAGGAGCCGTAGAAGAAGGCCTCCCAGCTCTGCGACCCGGCCTGCGCGGCGGCGGCGTAGAAGGCGTTGGCCCAGCCCGAGGCGGCCAGGTCCCAGACGTACAGGACGCCGGTCGCGGCGAGCAGGGTCACCAGGGACGGCCGCACCCAGCGGGGGTCCCCGGCCGGCCCGAGCAGCAGGGTGGCGGCCCGGCCGCGCTCGCCCCGCGGCCCGGCGGGTGCGGGCTCCCCGGCCGGGGGCGGGGCGGCGACGGGGCGGTCCAGGAGGGTGCTCATCGTGCGCTGGCCTCCAGGTCGGGGACGACGGCGGCGGTGACCCGGTCGGCACGCGGGGTGCGGGTGCGGAAGACCCAGGCGCGGAACAGGACGAAGCGCAGCAGGGTGGCGGCGAGGTTCGCCGCGACCAGGAAGGTCAGCTCGACCAGCCGGTGGGCGTGCGGGTCCCACACGTCCAGCGCGGCCAGCGTGCCGCTGGTCAGCGCGAGGCCGAGGGCGAAGACCAGCAGGCCCTGGCCCTGGGCGAGGACGGCGCCGTCCCGCCCGCGCCGGCCGAAGGTGAAGCGCCGGTTCGCGGCGGTGTTGGCCACCGCCGTGACCAGCAGCGTCACCAGGTTCGCGGCCTGCGCGTCCAGGCCCGTCCGGAGCAGCGCGAAGAGGGCGAGGTAGGCCAGGGTGGAGACCGCGCCGATGGCGGCGAAGCGGACCAGCTGGCCGACCAGGCCGTGGGGGACGCCGTCGAGGGTGGGTTCGACGAGGGGGCCGCGGCCGATCTGGGCGCGCAGGTCGGCCAGGGGCAGCCGGCCGGTGGTGAAGGCCCGCCACATGCGCACGATGCCGGCGAGGTCGGCGCGGGCGGTGGAGACGATGTGCACCCGGCTGTCGGGGTCGTCGACCCAGTCCACGGGTACCTCGGCGATGCGCAGCCCGGCGCGTTCGGCGAGGACGAGCAGTTCGGTGTCGAAGAACCAGCCGGTGTCCTCGACCAGGGGGAGCAGGCGGGCGGCGACGTCGGCGCTGATGGCCTTGAAGCCGCACTGGGCGTCGGAGACGTGGGTGGCCAGGGTGCCGCGCAGCAGCAGGTTGTAGCTGCGGGAGATGAACTCGCGCTTGGCCCCGCGCACCACGCGGGAGGAGCCGGCCAGCCGGGTGCCGATGGCCAGGTCGGAGT